>CAVZOV010000003.1:0-460023 GCA_963776985.1 uncultured Solirubrobacterales bacterium | reverse complement strand
GTAGGCGACTGGCCATGCCTTTTCACGAGATCACCGAGCACTGGTGCCACCAGTTACGAGAAGCCATTCGTCGCTACGGTTTCTCGGGAACGCATCGGCAAGGAGCTAGGTCCGGCAATGGCGACGCCATGCCCCGACTGGGAACTGAAGGATCGCGTCTTGGATCGGCGAATACGGAGAGATGCCGTCTGCGAAAACTGGCTTGATAGCCGCCTATGGAGAGTGGTGGGACCCGCACGAAGTGGCGTGGGGTCAGCGAGGAAGGGGCAGGGGTGGAACTCTTCTCGGCACAGTAGCTCGGAAGAGTGTGAGCATAGATGTCTGGGATCAGCGCGGTATCTATGTGCTATTTCAAGATTGGCAGGTTGTATATGTCGGGAAGACGGGCAGGCAGGCATTGGGGAAGCGACTGCGCGACCATCTGGCTGACGATATAGCTGGCCGCTGGGATCGTTTTTCCTGGTATGGCGTTCGCAGAATTAATCTTTCTGGAACGCTCGGAGCCGAGGAGGCCCCGCAACGCCAACTGCACGGCAATGAGGTAATCTCGGCTCTGGAGGCGCTTTTGATCCGTGTCACGGTGCCAACACTGAGTCGTCGTCGCGAGGAGTTGAAGGGCGCCGATCTAGTCATTCAGGAAACACTGTCTGCACGACGGTCAACGAGAGGCTACCTCGTAGATATCGAGCAACGACTCGATGACCTGATTGATGGGGTTAAGGCTTTGACAAGTTAGGTCGTCATCGCCGCACGCAGCGATGACGACCCGATAGTGTCGATGTGATACTCGCAGAGGACCAAACCGCGACAGCGATCAGCGCCCGTGTTGGCAGCGGTAGGGATTGCGATCGGACCAGCGCTTCGGTTGGGATATCGTGCTAGCACCTCCATAGCGCGCTCGCAGAAGCGGAGGCATAGCCGGAGAGTCCGAGGCTCTCCGGTGACAGATCCGGCAGGCGACGCTCTTCGGGGAACAACGGCCGTAGCCTGAACCGGGCCACTCGGCTCGTTCTATGCTCGGAAGCCAGAAGCTGTGTCCCAATGTAGCAAACCTGATGACGTGCCTCTATGGTGATCCGTCTGGAAGTATGCTGACCTCGCAGAGTTGTTTGAGGCCATCTGGTGTAACACGTTCCCAGTCGATCTGTTCTGCCGCCGAGCGCCCGCACATCACGCGCAACGCGGGCCATTTGCGTAGCTTGCCGCCGACGGTTTCGACATCAATCCACGAAGTTACGGTAGCTTGTTGTAGTTGTCTATCCGAGAATAGAGCCTTGAAAATCTTTGTAACAGACTCTGTTAGCTCAGACAAAGGCGTGCCTTCTACGTGAAGAACTTTTCCGAGAATACCGAGCTTCACTGGATTATAGTCATCAAAAGAGACTTCGCATATGCTTCGTGAGCAAGTTACACTTCGGACAGATTCGCCAATTAAGGCAGCCATCATATAGGCACGGACACTGCTGCGAGTCGCTATAAAGGTTCCGTGTTCGACACTTGCGATGAGCTTTTTGTTTTGCTCTTCCTTTCGTTCTTCCTCGTTGCCAACCTTTTCGCGTTGCCGTTCTTCGGTTCTCATTTCTATGCTCGTGGCGCCGTTTTCACATGCACGCTGAATGTTGGCATAGGATTCGGGTTCTTCTGAGTACAGCTTGTCGATGTAGCTGACGATCTGGGCTGGAGCAATGTCCCTGACGTGCGGCGGTGGTGCTTCGGGCCAGCCGGGCGCGTGGCTTGCGAGCTTCGAGCGGCAGTCTTCCGCGAGTTCGGTCTTCTGTCCGGTTGTGAGTCGTTGCCAGAACGCCTCGTTCTGCGAAGTCATTGAAAGAACGACGCTCTGCACAGCCGCCGGCTCGGTGACCGAGGCCTTGTTCTTGCCATGAGACCCAGAAGCAACGCCGACGACGACAATGATGAGAACGCCCAGTACCCACCACTTCCAGCGACCCTGTCGTCGCCACCAGCCGCGTAGAGAGCTGTCAGATTGGTCGGTCATGAGTCGCAGCCTCTTACGTAGGCGGCGCGTACTCAGGCATCATCCGGCGACTCGCCGAATTGCGGCAGAATTTCTGCCGCGCGTATGCGCGATGGACATCGAGCTGCTGGCTCAAGCACGTGGCACAAGTCTATTGGGTATCTTGTGCTATACAGTTGATTCGCTCACGATGATTGTTTCCGGGCCATGTGCTTCAGTTTTGGAGATATGGCATCTTGTATACATGTGACCGGCAACTGTTTCAGTGACACCCGCGCTGCCCCTCAAGACCTTTTCGCAGTATTCATCCTCGGCATGTTCGATCTTGTATTCGTGTGAGTTTTCTTTGCGTTTCTGTTCTTCGGCTTCCCGATGCTGTTCTGCCGACCGTCGCCGTTTGGCGCTATTCAAGGCGGCACACTTTGACGAGCTGATGGTTTTGAAGCTGCCAAAGCGGTGCAGCGGGGAGCCGGAGCCGCCGACGGCCGTTACCGTGTAGTGGTACGTCAGGCCGGGATGGCCGCACGACCACCCTTGTTCAACTTCAAACGGCGCTGGTTCGTTACCGGAGGCTTGAAAGCGGTGCGACCCGGCGTGGTGGTTGAAAGTCACGGTGACGTGCACAAGCGGGCTTGTCGTGATGATGAGCGTTGTATGACCCGGATGACTACTGCTCCGGCCGGCGTGAGACACAACCTTCACGCGGAGAAGTGTCGCTGGATCTTTTTCGATCTGCCGTTCTCTGACTTCCTGGGCGTGTAGCGCTTCTGCTTCGTGTGTATTCTTTGCCTGGGCTTCGGCTGCTTTTTGGGCGGCCCTGGTTGTGGCTTCTTCGGCTTCGGACGGTACAACGACTATCTGGACCGACGCAGTAGCGGCATTTTGGTTGAGGTAGCCGCAGAGCAGATATGCGCCAGGAGTTGAGATTGTGAGTTCTATGTTTGGGCTGTAGAGTTGTTCTGCGTGTAGGCCCGTTTGTTCCGCTAGAACGTCACTGTCTGAGCCCATCGGATATTTCGAGGAGTATTCTTCCCCAGGATTGGCCCCACACGTGCTGGCGAGTGGTACGGCATAAAGGGCTATCGTGTTGATGACGGATGATGAGGTACCACCGAGCGCGACAGCGGCGATGGTCCCAGCTCGCACAGTTGAAGGAGGCGTGATCGTGAGGGTGTCGGCTGCCGCTGAGCTCGTCGCAGTGATCCCTATACCGAGGATGAACGAGATGAGGAGAAGTCGTCTCACGGGGTCTTGGCGCGATTAGGACCGAGTGCCGGGGTTGGCTGACATGCCCAGCCTACTCGATTTGGGCTCGACTTGTGATATCCCCTCTGGCGGCTAGGCCAACTTCACAAGACCATCCCGAGGGTGCCTCCCCTCGATGTCTTTGCGCAGAACGTCTCCCGAGCGAGAAGGCGACGGCGCCTTACTCAAGAAGAGGTCAGTAACCGCTCGGGTATTCACGTGACCGAGGTCTCTCGGATCGAGCGCGGACTGCGTGATCCTCGCGTCACGACGCTCGTTCGACTAGCGGACGCTTTGGAGGTCTCGCCGGCCGTCCTGCTCAGGGGCGTAGCCCCAGTCCCGCCCGTCTGAGATGTTTGAGCGCCTCGGCGGACAGAGACGCCAGCGCAACATGATATCTTCAGCAGTACCGAAGTACCGAGGTAATCCATAGTGCGAGCGCAATCCCCGATCAAGGTTCATGAGGCCACCAAGGAGAAGGTCCGCTATGCCGCGTTGATGGCGGGCCTGAAGCAGGCTGAGCTTGTCGAGCGTGCGGTCGATGAGTACGTCGAGCACCACCGCGAGCTGTTTGCGCTGCGCATGGAGCGCGCGCAGGAGGCGCTGCTGGGCGGCAAGAAGTCCACGCTCGCGTACTCGCTGGGTGTCGATGAGGTCGATGTTGAGCGGGTAGGTGGTGTCTCTTCCGATCAGCTCGGTGGCTCGCGCAAGCCGAGGCGTGCGACCTCGAACCAGGCGAGCTCGCCCGAGGGCCAGTCCGCTCGTGGCTCCCACAGCTCTGCTTCCGCGGCGTCTAGGACCAAGCCGAAGAGGACGTCTCGTAGGCGCTCTTCGACGAAGCGCCCGTCTGTCGCCTGAGTAGCGATCGCGACCCAGACCTCCTCGCCCGGCGCGGTGACATGCAGGCGGGCGTCGACGAGTCCACCGAAGCAGGCCGTGACATCGCGGTCTCGATGGGCGAAGGCGTCCGCGAGAAGGGAGGGGATTGAGTCGGCGGCGTCATCGATGATGCGTGCGTTGCGCTCGAGCTCGTCACGAAGCCGGTCATCGTCATCGGGTAGCAGTCGTTCGGCTCGGTGCAGCGCAGCGAAGATCTCGTAGGCGTCCTCGCTGGAGCCCTCCTCGCGCTGCGCGCCGGCACAGAGCCAGAACCGCGCGGCCTCGGTCTCCAGCCACGTTGCGCCACGCCACCGTCCGTGGCGCAACCGGTACACGAGCGGACGCTCGATCGAGAGTATGCGCCTCTGCCCGCGCGGTGCCGCCGGCGCGAGACGCCGCGCCTCACCGATGAGCGGGTGGTCGAGACTGCCGAGGTCGATCTCGACGGATGGCACCTCCACCTCGAGATCCTCACGCAGGCAGCGGAGCGTCACTCGCGTTCGTCGTTCCGGTTTGCTCGGCATCGGGCATGAGACCATATCCAGCCGCTCCGACCCCTCCTGCGTGGACCCGCTGGCACCGGTAAACCACTGGCGCTGTGACTGACACGCTCAGCCGCCAAGTATGAAAGCGATTGCTTTCACATGATGTGGACTTGTGGTGTTGCGGTGAAGCGCGGCGTACGGTCGCGCTATGGACATCTTCGTATGTACTCACGTACGCGCGAATAGGGGTAGATGCTGGGGCTGTTGGGGGCTACACCTCTCACGTATGATCGAGTGGCGTCGTGTTCTCCGTGGGGTCCGCAACTATGTGGTTGCGTGTTTGCGCAGTTGTAGACAAGAGGCGACAGACGGCGTTAAGTCTCGGGGCGTGGTCATCGCTTGTATTCCCGTCCCGATTTCAGTGTTCCCAGGGCTTCTTGAGGGCGCGAGGGATGCGTTTGCGCATCACGCGCTTTCGTTGCTAGGGACGCTCGCGCCGCTGCTCGCGCTGGCACTGGCAGGCTTGACGCTGATCCCCGTGTGGCGGGTATGGAGTCGGCACCGGCTGGCGGGAACGGGCTGCTGGTTTGAGCTGCGTCTCGGTGAGCAGGTCTCGCGGGCGGCGCTTGAGGCGTTCACCCGCACGCTCGCGGGTGGGCTGCCGCGGCCGTTGCTCAGCGCGAGGCCGTGGGTCGCGCTGTCGGTGTCCTCGCAGGAGGACAGGGCGACGTGTGGCTTGTTTATCTCTGGTGGGCTTTCCCCGGCTCAGGTCCGCGCGTCGGTCGAGCAGGCGCTTGGAAGTGTCACAGTCCAACCCGAGGACGCGACGCCGGCCGCTGCTGGTGGTGGGAGTGTGCGGTTGAGGGTTGCGAGTCTCGCGCCAATCGGCTCGCGGTTTCTTCCGTTGCGTGTCGATCACCGGGTGGACCCGGCTGGTCAGCTACTCGCGTCTCTGCGAGCGCAGGAAGCCAGCGAGGGCGGCGTCGTGCAGTTGGTGTTGCAGGCCCCGCCCAGGTCAGCGAGCGCGAAGGCCAGGAGCCAGGCCGCGCGGCTGCGCTCCGGTCGCGGGCTACAACCAAGCGTCTCGCTGCGCGCGCTCCAGATGGTCGCCTCGATGTTGGGCGAGGTACTTGACCTGTTCACTCCCAGTTCGCCGCACCCGATGAGCCGGCCGGCGCTGGCAAGGGCGGCGGACCCGTTCTCGCTGGAGCGCGCCCGCGCGATCGACGCGAAGGCCGGCACACAGCTGTTGGCGGCGACGCTGCGGGTGGGCGCGTGGGCGACCGACCGGCGGCGGGCGCGTGGCCGGCTGGGTGGGCTGCTCGCGGCGCTCGGCCAGTACCAGGAGCTCGGCGGGCTGCGCCGGGGCTGGGAGCCCTTCTGCGCCGGGCGGCTCACACGGTGTTTGCCGCCGGTCAAACCGCGGTTGTTGTTGGGTAGTGGTGAGGCCGCAGCGTTGATCGCGGTCCCGGAGGAAAGCGCGCTCGCGCCCGTGTCGTTCACCGAGGCGCCATCGCGCAGAGTCGCGCCTGTCGCTCAGGTCCCTCGCGTGGGCTGCTGTTGGGTCGCAGCGACCACTCGGGGTTCGACCGTGAGGTTCGCGTCGAACCGCGGGCGCTGCTCCAGCACACGCATGTTCTCGGGCCGACCGGCCGTGGCAAGAGCACGCTCTTGTTGAACATGACGGTCGAGGCGATCCGTGCGGGGATGGGTGGGATCGTGCTCGACCCGACCGGGGAGCTGACCGATCTCATCCTCGCCCGCGTACCCCGCGACCGGGAGGAGGATGTTGACCTGCTCGACCTCGGGGACGAGAGCTATCCGCCGGCGCTGAACCTGCTCGCGTGTCCGCCGGGGGAGGGCGATGCGCAGGCGCAGGCGATCTGTGGCATCTTCGCGCGGCTGTTCGCGAGGTTCTGGGGGCCGCGCACCGAGGACATCCTGCGCTCCGCGCTCACCACCCTGCTTGTCGGCCGCGATCCGGCCGGGCCGGCACCGACATCGGCGGATGTACTCACGCTGCTGTCCGATCCCGGCGAGCGCTCCCGGTATCGCGCGAGCGATCCAGTGGCGCTGGATGTGTTTTGGCGGCAGTGGCAGACGCTCAGCGAGCCCGCGAGGGTACAGGCGCTCGCGCCCCTCTCGAACAAGCTGCGGGCGCTGCTGGGGAACCGCACGCTGCGCAACATGCTCTGCCAGCCCGCCGCGCCGGACATGCGGGAGCGGATCAACGGCGGACGGTGGCTGATCGTCTCGCTCCCGCAGACCTTGGGGGAGGATGCGGCGGACATGATCGGCTCGGTGCTGTTGCACCGCGCGTGGCAGGCCGCGCAGCGCCTCGGGCCGCTCGCGCAGAGCGACCGGCCGCCGTTCCTGTGCCTGATCGATGAGTGCCACCGTTTCTGTCACTTGCCGCAGGGGATGGCGACCGCGCTCGCGCAGGCCCGCGGGTATGGGCTCGGGTTCGTGCTTGCTCACCAGCATCTTGCGCAGGTCTCCGATCACGGGCTCCTGGAGGCGATCGACGCAAACTGCCAGACCAAGATTTGCTTCGCGCTTCAGGCCGCCGACGCGAAACGGATGGCGCCGCACTTCCAGCCGCGCCTCGATGCTTACGACCTTCAGCACCTCGGCTCCTACACGATCGCGTGCCGTATCCTGCACGACGCCCGCCAGCTGCCCGCCGCGACCGCGACAACGCTCCCGCCGCCCAAGCCGACACCGGGAGATATCGCCTGCCTGATCCGCCAGCGCGCACGCGGTCACGCCACGGAGCGCGGGGTGGTGGAGGCCGCGATCCGTTCGCGCTATGGGAGGATCGAGCAGCCGCCACCCGGACGTGCTCAGGCTGATGACCTCGACCGTGAAGTGCTCGGCCTGGAGAGTGTTGAGGGTGCTCCGTTGGACGCTCCGTTCGATGCTCCCTCCGACGGAGCGCCCCCACCGCCTGTAACCCCGCACCACGACAGCGATCCGGGCTCGTCGGCAAACCCCGACAATGAACAGTACCTTCCCCTTCCCGGGCGGCGGCTATGACGCCGAGCCTGCCCGCCGTGACCGTCCGTGACCGGGAGCTGCTCGACCGCCTCTCCCAACACGAGCCCCTCTCCACCTCAGAGCTTCACCTTCTCTTCTTCACTGGTCTTCGTACCTGTCGTCGTCGCCTGCTCAGACTCGAAGGCGAGGGCTTGCTGGTACGTGTCTTCCCGACGCGCTCCACTCGCGGCGGGAGCGCCGAGGCGCTGTGGTTCCTCTCGCCCAACGGCCGGCGGGTGATCGGTGCTCCCGCACGGCGGCTGCCCGGCCTCTCGATCCCCGACCTCGAGCACCGCCGCTCCGCCGCCGCCTTCTTCCTCGAACTGGTCGAGCGGAGCCTTACTCGGCGCGAGGAGGGCTTGTATAGCTGGCTCGGCGAGCAGCAGGCGCAGGAAGGCACCGGGGCGAGCGTGCGCCCGGACGGGTACGGCCGCTACCTGCTCCCGGACGGAGAGATCACCTTCTACCTGGAGCTCGACCGAGGCAGCGAGCCCGCGCGACGCATCAAGAGCAAGCTCGACGCATATCGGCAGGCGCTCGCCGCCGACCCGCACCGCGACCGCGGGAACATCCTGCTCGTATGCCAGGGGCCGCGGCGACTTGCCAACCTCGCTCGCTGCGCGCCGCCCGGCCCGCCGTGGGTATGGGGCACCGTCGAGGGCGAGCGCTACACGCTGCTACCCGGCCGCGACCAGCAACGCGCGTTCTGCGAGCTGCCCGCAGGGCCTCGCCAGCCTGGCCGCCGCGCCGCAGACTGCCTCGGCCGCCGCTGGCGCTGGCGGACAGAGTGTGCAGCGGGCGCGGGCGGCGTTCTTGGCGAGCCGGGGCGCGGGGAGCCCCTGCGCAGCACACGCCCTGGGAGCGTCAGTGAGGCTCTGATCTTCCGCCTCACGTGCAGGCCGAGGTACGCCGCATCCTCGATGCTGCCGCCCGTCGCTTGCTGCGCGAACGTCTTGCTAGCGATGCGCCCAACGCCACCGACGGGCCATGTCGCCCAGCGCTCAGACAGCGACGCTCACGACAAGTCGCGCATGGCCGCGACGCCGCCGGGCTCTCTCGCCGTCGGCGGCGAGCACGATCTCGCTCGCAGAGCTAAGAGCCGCAAGGAGCAATTTCGACGCCGCACGCGAGCGCGGCTGGCGGTCGAGGACGAGTGAGCGCATCCGCCTCATGCTTCGCGCCAAGGCACTCGCGGGCTCATCGCACCCGCGCGGAAAAGCCCCAGCCTCGCCCGTAACTCTGCAATTTGACAACTACGTGGTGAGGTGGTAGCGCTTCATGGTTCCATGAAGGGTAGCCAGCTGCAGCCATTGCGAGAGGCCGAGGTCGATGCTACTCTCATGTACATGAGCGTTACGGTTGGTGTTGGCGAGCTGCGTCAGAACCTGAGTCGCTATCTGCGTCGGGTGGAGCGCGGTGAGCGATTGGTTGTGACTGATCGCAACCGTCCGGTTGCCGAGCTTGGCCCACCCGCCAGCACTGGTGCCGCGCTCGACAGGCTGATCGCCGAGGGTCGTGTATCGCGACCCATCCGTCGCGGATTGCCTGAGCCGTTGCGACTCTCGGGCGATCCGCAAGCGCTCGGCCGCGCGCTTGACGAAGTTCGCGGCGATAGCTGAGGTGGCGCTGTTCTACGCCGACGCCTCTGCTCTCGTAAAGCTCATACGGGACGAGACTGAGAGTGACGCGCTGCGTGCGTTCGTAGGGGACGCCGACCTCCTATCGAGCGAACTTGTCCTCACCGAGATCCCGCGTGCCATCCGTCGTGCCGTCGCGCACGATCCGGACCTGCCGCTCGAGGCGCTCCTGGAGAAGGCAGGTGAAATACTTGACGCGGTGGCATTGCTGCCGCTCGAACGTGCAGTGTTGATCGCGGCCGGCGCGCTCGACGAGCCGGCGCTGCGTGCGCTCGACGCGATTCACGTGAGTGCCGCGTGCGATGTCGCTCCATTCGACGCGTTCGTCAGCTACGACGAGCGCCAGAGCGCCGCGGCGCGCCTGGTGGGACTACGCACCGTGGCACCCATGAGCCCGTCAGACGACGACGAGGAGGAGTCGCCTGAGTCCCGCGAGCGGCTCGAAGGCCGATGACGTCGCCGACCGTCTACGTACTCTCACGCACTTGACGTCTGTGCGGCGATTGCTGTGTGTACCTCCCACCCCCTCGCGGTGAGTGTCCAGGCGTTGGGTTCGCCGCGGGCTGGTGTGCCGCCGGCATTGTCGATGAGGCCGAGGCCGTGTAGGCGGTTCAGTAGCTTTGAGATTTGGCCTTGGTCGGCTATGCCGGCGCCGTTTGCGACTGTGCGGTTGGAGGAGCCGGGGTTGGCTGCTACGGCCATGAGTACGCGTACGGTGCGGTAGGTGAGGCGCATGTCGAGATCTTGGAGTGGGTCGCGGCGTGCGATGGTGCGCTTGGCTTGTCGTTTGGGTGTCGGTTGCTCGATCTCCTTGCGTGCTGCGGCTGCTCCGAGGTAGGGCAGGACGATCATGCTTGTTAGGGGGTTAACGAGTTCGACCAGATTTCCGGGATCGGGTTCGGTTAGTCGTGCGTGCAGGACGGAGAGGACGCCGCCGACGACGCCTTCGGCTGTGAGTGGTGGTGTACCCGCGCCGGTCTTGCCTTCATTGCGGCCTTGGTCGACGATTGTGAGGATTTGGGCGATGCCGCGGCGGCGGTGTTCGAGTGCGTTGTGGCCCGCGCCAAGCGTCTCGACTATTATGAGCCGCCCCGCCGCTGGTTCGCGGTCGAGATGTTCGAGTAGAGCGGTTAGCGCTGAGCGTATTTTTGTTTGCCAGGAGCCTTTTTGCTCGTAGGCTGGGATGATGGTATTGGCGAGTTTTTCGATCGCGTTGTCGAATGCTGCGAGGAAGCAGTCTTCGCGGTCTTCGAAGATCTCGTAGAACGTGCGTCGTGAGACGCCTGAGCGGGCGACCACGTCGGAGACGGTGACATTGCCGACACCACGCTCCGCCACTTCTTCGACCATCGCTGCGAGCATCCGTGCCCGCTGGATATCCGCGACCTGTTCGCGCCCATCGGCCTGATGTCGTCCGTCATGTTGCTCGCGTCCTACCCCGTTGCGGGTAGGGCGATCTATCGGGACTTCTAGTCGATCGGTCGCAATCTGTTCTCTGGCGACCATCTCATTTCTTCTTCGCTTTGTGGCCTTTGCCCGACTTCTTGCTCTTCTTCGCGTTCTTGGGCTTGGCCTTCGCGCAGCCCGTCACGCTGATCGGGGTGGACTGGTGGATCACCGCGCCGTCCTGGCCCGTGAACGCTGTTGGCATCGTGAGTTTCGTCTTGCAGAGGTTGCCGTTTGCGGCGAGGGCGGAGTATTTGCCTTGGGGCAAGCTCAGTTCGAAGCTTGCGATTGGAACGTCGGGTACGTTCTTGAACGTGCTGCTCGTGATGTTCGTTTTGTTGTTGATGAACGTACTACCGACGAGGTCTACGGTCACTCCGTAGCCCTGCAGTACCGCGATCAGGCTTGGGAATTCTTCCCCGGCATGCGATACGAAGTACGTGGGTCCTTCGATCGGGACCGGTAGGACCGGAGTGATCGCCTTCGCGTGACCCACAATCGATGCCGCTGGACAGTTCGCCGGGTTAGCTTCGAACACCTTCGCCGTACACGCCTTCTGCAGCGTCGTAAGCCTTGAGGGGAGTTGCTTTGGCAGATCCACCTTCACCGACGCTATGTTCGATTGGGACGATGCTTGGTTCGCTCCCAGGTTCCCGGTGGGGTAGACGATCTTCGCGGTCAGGCTAGCCCCGTTCGCCCTGGATGTTTTCCCACTGGTGGACACCGAGAAGTTCGGCTTGAACGTCAAGCTACGACACGACCCCATCTGGAAATGGCTCGATACTGGTGCTGTCGCCCCTTCGAAGCTGTAGGCGGTGCCTGAGAAGCTCATCGGATTGCAACTCGTCGGGTTGAACATGAATTCTGGTCTATCGATCACCGCGTCGATCTCGCGAATATCGGTCGGTATACCCTTCACCGTCTTCGGGAACGCCGTCGTTGAGATCGTCAACTGGCTGGTATGTGGGTCTACTTCGATCTTTGCTCGTACCACTTCGGTACCCAAGTTGAATGGGCCGGCGACTATAGGTACTGCGATAGACAAGCCGAACGGGGCACTCTCGTATGGTCCTGTCAAGTAGATCGGTGCTGGCGGTGCTCCTGGCTCAGGTAGCACGAACGGGTAGGGTCCTGGTCCGACCTCTGCGACTGTATGTCCGATCTGTGATGCACTAGAGCATGTTCCCGTGGCTGCTTGTGGTTCTTGGCAGAGGGGGACCTTGGCGATCATGCCCAATAGTCCCTCTGGTGTCTTGAACTGTAGTTTTTCGATGTGCTGCTGCCCATCATTACGCGAAAGCAACATCGTGAAGTCCGTATAACCACCAGCCTGGTCTGTCGTGGCGCCGGCTGTCATCGTTGGGGTGAATGGCAAGGGTCCGGTGCAGTTTGAGGTGCTGCTGTCGCCTGGTCCTGCGGTGATCTGGAAGTTGCTTTCCGATAGCGCATCGGCGGTGAACGGACTACTCCACGGCGTAAAATCAGCTGTTGCGGTGTATACTCCGCAGAACTGTGGTGTGACGAGTGCTGCTTGTGCTCCGCCGCTGAACGACAAGACGAATTCGTTTAGTGGTGCGTCTGGTGTTCCTGGGTCTTGTGGGGTGCCTTTGAATGTGGTGGTTATCTGGCCTGTTTGTTCGTTTAGGTGTACGGTGCCGATCAGCTTCAGGTAGATGCCTTCGCCTTCGGCCGCTACCAGCAATTGCAGGTTCGGTGGGTTGGATTGCAACACATAAACGTTGCCTTTCAGGCGTCCTGGCAGTAGTGGTGTTGAGATTTCATCGGTCCCGACCTTTGATGCGGCGGGACACGATGGTGGGCCATCCATTGTTTCCTTTTCGGCTTCTGGTCCGCCGATGTTCTCCTGCCAGGACTGACAGGCGGCCAAGCCTGTTGCTTGTCCTGGGTTGATCGCGATGCCTTCGGGTAGTACGACGGTTGTTTCCTTTAGGCCTGGTGTTGCTAGTCCTTCGGGGTTTAGTCCTTGTGGCACTCTGACTGTTGTTGATAGTCCTGCTGGTGTGTCTGAGAAGCTGGTGTCTGGTGCGAGGCTTATTGATGGTTGGAAATGCTTTAGCTTTTCGCAGCCGGTGATTCCGACGGGTTCTCCTTGACTGTTGTGCCAGGGTAGGCTTATGGGTGGTGGTCTTAGGCTTTCGTCTTGCCATGTGCCTAGCTCTTCGATACTGAACTGTGGTGGTCCTCCACACGATGTCGGCAAGGTGACTAGGGGTTTGGTTTCCGCGCCGGTTTCGTGTTCTCCTGGTACACCCCAGATCGTTGTTGTGTTGAAAACGATCTTGCGCTGTGGCACGTTCCCATGCTCGGTAATACCATAATCGCCACCGCTGCGAATGCGCGCGTCCAAGAAGATGCTGATACCGTTGAACGTGAACCCAAACTGTGCAGCGATACCGGGAGGTGGCACCAGATTATATACGTACTGGGTCAGCAATCCCGCTCCTGACACTGACGCGTGGTTTTCACCTATCATAGTATTAAGTGGGCAGCGTTCGGCGTCGAATTCTTCGCGTGTGCACTTTGGGATAGCACCGGGTTCGCCTACTACTCCTGGCGGAAAGTTTACGTCCAGCGCTCGAGGGTCACCGTTTGGCTTTTCGTCAAAGCCTGCATTATTTGTGATGCCGGTGCTGTTGGGAGCGAATGCTACGGTCAGCTCGTATGGGTGTGAGCCGGCTTGTGTATCGATCGTGCCGTCCGCATTAGTGATCCACATATCGGCGTTAGCGAATCCCACCGGTGCTGGTTCTGCACCGTAATGCACCGGCACGGTCGCGTTGACGACACCCAATGAGCCACCACCGCTCACCATCACCTTATCCAGTTCGTTTGATGGGTTCGCCGACACGTTCACGGGAATCTCGATAATTGCAGGGTAACCAGTGCCGTGAGCGATCGGGCCCATCGTGCACGTCACTTCGGTCGATCCAGAACAGCTCCCGCCCGTGATTTCATCGGTCCTTGCGACCACGCCAGCAGGCAGCACGTTGGTAACGGTCGGACCTGTTTCGCTGTCTCCGGCGCCGAGATTATATACGTAGATGTGTAGGAGTCCTTCGCCGCCGGGTGGAAGGTTGGTCGGGCCGAAACGTCCGATCGCCTCATAGCCAGGCGCTGGAGAATCAGCCGACGCCAAAGACGCATATGAACACACCAAACCACAAGTCAAGAGAGCGGTCAGCACGGAACGCTTGAACATTATTATTTCCTCCCCTTCACGACTGTCCCTGAGCTTTTGCGTGTCTTCTTTTGTGGCCCGTAGCGTTTTCTGGCTTGCTTTTCGCATGATGTTCGCTTACGCTTTGGCTTTTTATGGCACGCTCTCAGTGCGGCAGTCAGCTTCTGTGCGCGCGATGATGGCTTGGCCTTCGTTTTGACAGCGGCAGGTACTGGCGGCGGGAAGTTGCCAACACCGTTGAACGTCACACTGGATGGTGTCGCGAATGTTGGCGGTGGCGCAGGCACACCCTGACAACCCGTACCCGTACACTGCGGTGGAGAAATGGGTTTCACACCATCGACCTTCACATCGTAGAGATCGAACGCACCATTCTGATCTTCCGGTACTAGTTGTGCTCTTGTCGCCAAGAACACATCGTTGCCGTTAGCACCGGCGCCTATCAGCCACGAGTCGGCTTTACTGGTACCACCCGAGAGCAAGAACACACAACCACCATTCACACCAGAACCATTCGTGCAGGTGCCAGAACCTTCATGCTCCCACTCATACACATCCTGTTTACCGTTCGTATCCTGAGCTACCAGCGAAGCGCTGCTGTTGAAGAACACGCGATTACCGTCTTCGCTGATCCACTGCGGATAAGTATTATCGCCCCAACTGATCGGCAAATACCCTTCGGCTCCGCCACCGGTTGAACCGCATGACGCACAATACAGACGGTTCGACCCAGCGTTATACACATAGATCTCCTCAGCGCCTCCGTTCGGATACCCATGCTGATAGCCAACAACGCTCAAAGACCGACTCGACATAAACACAACACTCCCACCATCACCCGTCACACGCGCAGTGCGATGACTACCAGACTGCCAATCACCAAATTCACCTTCATAAAGATAAGGCACATAAGGCTCGACTTCATTACCATCCATACTTGAGAGGGTCGCTATGAACACAGGCGTTTCATCGCCACGGGATAGATACAGGTTGGGTTCACCTTCCACTGGTCCTACGCCCTCGCTACTAGCACCAGAGAGAACCCCCCTCGCTACAAAATAAACATCTTTGCCGTCTTCGCTTACCCCCAGCACCCCCATCACACCCGCACTAGGACCAGCGACCGTTTCTTGCGAACCATGACCAGCCTGCGGTTCAGCGTCATAGCGGTACAGTCCTTCACCTTCACTATAAAATGCGTAACGCCCGTTCGCTGCGGACGCCCAATACTGCGCTTCACCACCAGACACCTGCACCGTACACGCATCGCCAGACACACTACAACGACCATCCACCACAGGACTCTGCGGCTCCGCAGGATTCTCACGCAGAAAAAGACCGATAGGGCGCTCCTCACTAATTTTGCCTTCCGCGTATGATGTTTCAATGCTTGACCAGTACACACGCTTGCCATCAGTTGATATCACGCCACCAAAATTCGGAGGATTGAGACGAGGTGCAGCGTTATAGCCGGCTGTACCTTTGAGTGGCGGGCCACCAATCGTCGCGTCAGGCACAACCTTCCCTTCAGGGGATACATCAATCAGACGCAAGCTACCATCAACAGAGTCATACAGATAATTCTTGTTTTCGCCTTTAGCGATCTCCGTCCTCACATCCTGACCGAGTTCAGTTTCAAGGACCCCGTCACCACCAAGCAAGGCATCGTTCGCCTCAAACAACAGATTGCTGAAATCCGCAGATCCACCGGCGAACACAGGCGCTTCTATCCCCTGCGGCCCGGCAACACCTTCGTTGGCGCCAAAGCCGTTTCGCCCTCCCGGCCCTTCCTCAGGACGCTCCGGCTGCACATTCTTTGTATAGAGAGGTCGATAAGCACTTTCGCTCGCGCTCCGTGCATATAGCACTTTATAGCCGCCACCCAGAGCTTCTTCTGAGAGCGGCAGATCTTCAGGTTCGGCCTGCGTACCTGACTGGAGCACCCCAGCGGACAGATCATTCGAAAAACCAATGTAGGCCGTACTGAAGACCCCCGCCGGCTGGATGCTCTTAGTCGTCCAACCACTGCCAGAAAGACGCGAAGCCAGAAACTGATTACCTATCCCTTTGCCACCCTCGCCATTACCCCCACCAGACGTGGCATCGCCTATATACGCGACGGCGGAGCCATCGCTCGCAACCTGAAACAACTTCTCTGTTTGAATACCTTCACTATTTGGTTCCGCCACCAGAGCCCTAGGGACATATACATTTGCGTCCTCGTTATTTGGTGGCGTGACCATTTCATAAGCACGATCGTCCGGCAGCCCCTGACCACCTGCAAGCGCCGCTTCGCCTGTAATGAAGGTTGCGTCTGCCAAGTATTCGCTGCCAGTCTGGTTAGTCGCGACGATTCGGTAGTGATATTCACTGCCAGGCATAAGACCCGTCAACCGCGTCTGGATATCAGCGGGCCCATGCTGCGCGCTAATACTCGCGCCAGTCGTACTTGACCCGTACGCGTTGGTCGGTCCGTATTCCATACGATATGTCGTTAGTTCGCCGTGTGGATAGATTTCAGCGCTGACCGTCACTTCACTGGGAGTGGTGTTCGAGACCGATACTCCGGTGATCACTGGTGCTTGATGTCCGGTCAGCACTGACACTTCATTGCCCTGGGCCTGTTCGCCAAACATGTCCGTAGCGACCAAACAGAACGTGTACGTCTCATTCGGTTCAAGTTCCTGCGCCGTCGCAGACACGTGTTGCTGCTTGGCTTCAGCCACTTCAACGGGCGACGTGCCCTGCCCACCAACACACGTACCGTTCGTGTTGTAATCGAACTGATAGCTGAGTTTGCCGCTCGCTCCAGCCGGGCTCAACTCCCCTTCAAACGCCGCTGAGGTCGCAGTAACCGCACTCGCGGGTTCGCTCGTAACAGGCGCTTCGACCACCGGCACCGTCGTGAATGTGACCGGTGCGCTCATAACCTGTTCGCCTTTGACCCCATCCCGCACAAGCAAGCACAACGAGTATTCAGTGCCCGGCGTTAGACCCGAGAGCGTTTCAGTAACCGCTTCTTTACCACCGCCCAATGAGATTCCAGGCGAAGCAGGGGCTTTGCCTTCCCCTTCACATCCAGCTTTGCCCTGCCTATAAAGGAATTCATACGTTCCCAGTTCATACGTGCCCGGAGCACCTTCCACACCCGGGTTCAAGACACCGTGCACCACAGCCGTCGTGGGCGGAACAAGCGCTTCCACCGATACTTCGGGCGTTTCAGGAGCGACCGCCAGCGCAGGCACCGCGCTCCATGCAAGCCAACCGACCAAAGCACAGCACACGGCGATGACCGGTAGTACCGGTTTACGAGCAGCTATAGACACAACCCCTCCTCCAAGAGCGATCCACACGAAACCCGCGGGACCGCGGGCACAACAAAACCACCCTGGGCACACGACCCACGGCGGCAAAAGAACATGAAGCGCCGCAATAGCGACGCGAGAAACCAAGCCGGCCTGTGCGGCCGGTTGGAACGACGGTCTGGCTTGTGGCTAGCTGAGAACCAGCCCGGCCAGAGAGAGAGAGAGAGAGAGAGACGCGTCAGCGACGCTGACGCGTCCTATAACGGACCCGCCAAGACGACACGGACTCTCAACAACGCTATTCCCCAAAGAAAACACGCGAAAAACAACCCTCTCTCAAAAAACGACCCGGTCCCTCTCCCAAGGGCCCTGCTGAAACCGGTTAGTAGTCAGACCACAGGGGCCAAACCCAACCCGACCTTATTTCGCCCATGACCCCCGTGCCGGGGGCTATCACCCCATGCGGGAATGAGTGGACATGGCTCCTTTATACCCGACCCGGGACCACCTGTCAAGCCCCACGATAAAAATCAGTCAGTGACGCTCTTGTCCGGACCGTCGTTGTCCCGGCGGAGCGCCAAGGCTCAGTCGATCGAGCCGGCCGGGATCACCCACTCGCAGGGCTGTCCGGTTACGGCCGCGATCAGGTCGAAGTCGGCGTCGTAGTGCAGGACCGTGAGGCCGCGATCCTCGGCTGCCGCGGCGACGAGCAGGTCGGGTAGCTTGCGACCGCGCTGGTGTTTGGACGCAAGCAGACGCTGCACCTGCTTTGCGCGCCGCACGTGATCGGCGGTCGTCTCGATCAGCTGGAAGGCATCCATCGCGTCGGCAAGGCGATCCCACTCGGCGGCGTTGCGAGCCGAGAAGCCGATCTCGAGATCGCTGATCCCGGCACGGGCAAGCTCGCCCTGCTCTGCTCCGGGATCGATCCTCTCCCGAACCGTGGGCTCGCGTAGGCGCGTGAGAACGCTTGTGTCCAGCAGATGCGTCAGCGCCATGCCTGCTCGCGCGGTGCGAGATCGGCATCGGCGAGCGCGTCCAGGCGCTGCTTGACCGCCGCGCCGTGCTCGTCACCGGCCAAGCGCAGCGCGCGGTTGACGGTCTCCTTGATCGTGCGCACACCAAGCTTGGCGCGCGCGTCGCGCAGGGCCTGCTCGTCTATGTCCACCAGGTGCTTGGCCATCACCCCAGTATATATCATCAGCGCCCGATATATACCAATGAGGGTCCTCAGGTACTTGACGTTTGTGCGGTGATTGCTGTGTGTACTTCCCAGCCTTTGGTGGTGAGTGTCCAGGCGTTGGGCTCTCCGCGGGCTGGTGTGCCGCCGGCGTTGTTAATCAGGCCAAGGCCGTGCAGGCGGTTCAGCAACTTTGAGATCTGGCCTTGGTCGGCTATCCCGGCCCCGTTGGCCACCGTGCGGTTTGAGGAGCCGGGGTGCACAGCTACGGCCATGAGTACGCGTACGGTGCGGTAGGTGAGGCGCATGTCGAGGTCCTGTAGAGGGTCACGGCGTGGGATGGCACGCTTGGCCTGCCGCTTGGGTGTAGGCCGTCCGATCTCCTTGCGGGCTGCGGCCGCGCCGAGGTAAGGCAAGACGATCATGCTCGTAAGGGGGTTGACAAGCTCGACCAGATTTCCCGGATCTGGTTCAGTGAGTCGCGCGTGCAGTACGGACAGTACGCCTCCGACGACTCCCTCGGCTGTGAGTGGTGGTGCGTCTGCGCCTGTTTTGCTCTCGTTGCGGCCTTCCTCGACGATTGTGAGGATTTGGGCGATGCCGCGGCGGCGGTGCTCTAGTGCGTTGTGGCCCGCGCCAAGCGTCTCGACTATCACGAGCTGCCCCGCCGCGGGTTCACGGTCGAGTTGTTCGAGTAGCGCGGTTAGCGCTGAGCGTATTTTCGTCTGCCAGGCCCCCTTTTGCTTGTACGCTGGAACGACGACATTGGCTAGTTTTTCGAGCGCGTTGTTGTGCGCGGCGAGGAAGCAGTCTTCGCGATCCTTGAAGATCTCATAGAACGTGCGGCGTGAGACGCCGGAGCGAGCGACGACATCTGAAACGGTGACGTTGCCAACACCGCGCTCCGCTACTTCTTCGACCATCGCGGCGAGCATCCGTGCTCGCTGGATGTCGGCCACTTGTTCGCGACCGTCGGCCTGACGCCGCACGTCACGGTGCTCGCGTCCCATCCCGTTGCGGGCGGGACGCGATCCTTCGACCTCTAACCGATCGGCAGCGATCTGTTCTTGGGTGGCCATCTCATTTCTTCTTCGCTTTGTGGCCTTTGCCCGAGTTCTTGCTCTTCGCCTTCTTGGCCTTCGTCTTCGGGCAGCCCGTAACGCTTATGGGTGTGGACTGGTGGATCACGGCGCCGTCCTGGCCTGTGAACGCTGTGGGCATAACGAGCTTGGTCTTGCAGAGGTTGCCGTTCGCGGCTAGGGCTGAGTATTTGCCTTGAGGCAGGTTCAGTTCGAAACTTGCGATTGGGACGTCGGGCACGTTCTTGAACGTGCTGCTCGTAATGTTCGTCTTGTTGTTGATGAAGGTGCTGCCAACGAGGTCTACGGTTACTCCGTAGCCTTGTAGGACGGCAATCAGGGACGGGAATTCTTCCCCAGCATGACTCACGAAATACGTGGGCCCTTCGATCGGGACCGGTAGCACGGGTGTGATCGCCCTCGCGTGACCAACAATCGACGCGGCCGGACAGTTCGCCGGGTTCGCTTCGAACACCTTCGCCGTACACGCCTTCTGCAGCGTCGTAAGCCTCGACGGTAGCTGCTTTGGCAAGTCCACCTTGACCGAGGCTATGTTCGACTGCGAGGATGCCTGGTTCGCTCCCAGGTTGCCTGTGGGGTAGACGATCTTCGCGGTCAGGCTAGCCCCGTTCGTACGAGACGTTTTCCCGCTAGTGGACACCGAGAAGTTCGGCTTGAATGCCAAACTGCGACACGATCCCATCTGGAAATGGCTCGACACTGGTGCTGTTGTCCCTTCAAAGCTATACGCCGTGCCAGCGAAGCTCATCGGGTTACAGCTTGTTGGGTTGAACATGAATTCTGGCCGGTCGATCACAGCGTCGATCTCGCGAATATCGGTCGGAATACCCTTCACCGTCTTCGGAAACGCCGTCGTTGAGATCGTCAATTGGCTAGTGTGGGGGTCCACTTCGATCTTCGCTCGCACCACTTCAGTACCAAGGTTGAACGGGCCAGCGACAATCGGCACCGCTATCGACAGGCCGAAGGGAGCGCCCTCGTATGGTCCGGTCAGATAGATCGGTGCTGGTGGAGCGCCAGGCTCAGGTAGCACGAACGGGTATGGTCCCGGACCAACCTCTGCGACTGTATGCCCGATTTGCGATGCGCTTGAGCATGTTCCTGTTGCTGCTTGTGGTTCTTGGCAGAGGGGTACCTTGGCGATCATGCCCAGTAGTCCCTCTGGTGTCTTGAACTGTAGTTTTTCGATGTGTTGCTGTCCGTCGTTACGTGAGAGCAACATCGTGAAGTTCGTATAGCCACCAGCCTGATCGGTCGTAGCACCGGCGGTCATCGTCGGCGTGAACGGCAATGGTCCGGTGCAGTTGGACACATTGCTACCACCTGGTCCAGCGGTGATCTGGAAGTTGCTTTCCGATAGCGCATCAGCAGTCAACGGTGTACTCCACGGCGTGAAGTCCGCCGTCGCGGTATACACACCGCAGAACTGTGGTGTCACGAGCGCTGCTTGCGCGCCACCACTAAACGACAAGACGAATTCATTGAGTGGGGCATCTGGCGTTCCTGGATCTTGAGGAGTGCCCTCGAACGTAGTCGTTATCTGACCCGTCTGTTCGTTCAAATGCACCGTCCCGATCAGCTTCAAATAGACACCTTCGCCTTCAGCCGCTACCAACAACTGCAGGTTCGGGGGATTGGACTGCAGGATGTAGACGTTGCCTTTCAAACGTCCAGGCAATAGCGGTGTTGAGATTTCATCTGTTCCCACCTTCGACGCCGAGGGGCAGGATGGTGGACCGTCCATCGTTTCCTTTTCTGCTTCAGGCCCACCGATGTTCTCTTGCCATGGTTGACAAGCGGCCAATCCGGTTGCTTGTCCTGGATTGATCGCTACGCCTTCTGGTAGTACGACCGTTGTTTCCTTTAGACCTGGAGTGGCGAGCCCTTCGGGGTTCAGTCCTTGGGGGACCTTGACGGTCGCCGATAGGCCCGCTGGGGTGTCTGAAAAACTGGTGTCGGGAGCTAGTTTCACATTTGGCGTGAAATGCTCGAGCTTTTCGCAACCAGTGATCGCGACCGGGGCGTTGACACTGTTGTGCCACGGCACCTCGAATGGCGTGCTGTTCAGGCTTTCGTTCTGCCACGCTCCGACCTCTTCGAAGCTGAACTTGTTTTCGCCTGGTTCACGGCCCGGTCCCCCACACGCTGTCGGCAACGACAACAGCGGTTTGTTTGGGGCGCCCGTGTGGTGTTCGCTGGGATTACCCCAGATCGTCGTCGTGTTGAACGGGAGCTTGCGCTCGGGAACGTTCGCATGCTCGGTAATACCATAGTCTCCACCGCTTCGCACACGCGCATCGATGAACACGTTGATGTTTCCGTCGAATGTAAACGCAAACTCAGCAGCGATACCCGGCGGTGGCACCATATTGAACACGGGCCAACCAAAAAGTCCCGCACCCGTTATCGAAGCGATGTCTTCGCCGATCTGACTGTCGGGTCGACAAAACCCCTCGTTCTCGAATTCTACGCGGGTGCACTTTGGTACCGCGCCGGGTTCGCCGACTATCCCTGGGGGAAGGCTCACGTTCATGAATCGCGGTTCGCCACCACTCGGATATTCCTGACCACTACCCACACCTACACTGTTCGTCGAGAACGCTACCGTGATCGCATATGGGTGCGAACCGGCCTGCGTATCGATCGTACCATCAGCATTGGTAACCCACGCATCTGCATTAACGAGACCGAAAGGTGCTGGTCCCGTACCATAATGCACAGGAACGGTCGCATCAGTGACATTCAACGCGCCACCACCGCTCACGCTCACACGGTCCGGTTCACTCGACGGATTCGCAGACACACGCACAGGAATATCGAGCAGAACTGGTTCTCCGCTCGCTGCGATTGGCGCCATTCTACATGTGACTACCGTTCCTTCCGAGCATCCCGCAGACAGTGTTATCGGCTGTTCAGTGGTCCCCAGCACTTCGTTGACAGCTTCCAATCCTGGTGGGAGCGTATCCGTTACCGTTGGGCCTTCGCTTCCCTGTGCGCCACCAAGATTATAAACGTACAAGAATAGGGCACCGACACCACCCGGAGGGAGGTTCGTCGGACCAAACCGCCCGATCACCTCATAACCGGGCGCAGGACCATCAGCCACCGCCAACGAGGCGAACACCAACGTCAGCCCGCAAGCAACAAGGACAGACAGCGCGACACGCTTCAACATTATTTCCTCCCCTTGACGGCTGTCCCCATACTCTTATGAGCGTTCTTTGATGACCCGTATTGTTTCCTGGCTTTTGCTTCGCATGCTGCTCGCTTACGCTTGTGCTTCTTACGACACGCTTTCAACGCGCCAGTCAGCTTTTGTGCTCGCGATAGCGACTTAGCCTTCGCTTTGACCACCGTGATCGTGGGAGCCGTGAAGTTACCGACGCCTTCAAACGTGACGCTCGACGGTGTCGCAAACGTCGGCGGTGGCGCAGGCACACCCTGACAACCAGTACCCGTGCACTGTGGCGGAGACACAGGTTTCGCACCATCCACCCTCACGTCGTAAAGATCGAACGCTTCGTTCTGATCTTCGGGAGCCAGTTGTGCGCGCGTCACCAGGAACACGTCGTTGCCGCTTTCACTTGAGCCTACCAGCCAAGAAGCAGACACGCTCGAGCCACCGGACAACAAATAGACGCACCCACCATTCACAGCCGATACTGTCGTGCAAGTACCAGACCCTTCGTGCTCCCACTCATACACATTCTGCTTACCATTCGTGGCTTGTCCCACCAACGATGAACTAGAGTCGAAGAACACACGATCACCGTCCTCACTGATCAACTGTGGCAGACTCGTGTCGCTCCAGCTGACCGGTAGATATCCAGAGGCGCCTTCTCGTGTCGAGCCGCACGATGCACAAAACAGACTGTTCGATCCCGCCTCATACACGTACACCTCTTCAGCACCATCATTCGGATACCCATCCGGATAACCAGTCACGCTCAACGACTCGCTCGACATGAACACCAGACTTTCACCATCACTAGTCACAAAAGACCTGGTCTTAGCCAAACCCCCAATCCAATCACCAGATTCGACGGGATCGCCTTTGCCTCCCAACGGGACTTCATTACCGTCTCCACCCGATAGCCTCGCGACAAACCGAGCCTGGCCTTTATCCAAAAGATAAAGATTACACCCGGCATCAGCTTCGCATGTCTGGGCGGTAGCACCAGGCGCAAGCGCGCCCTTCGCCGCGAAATAAACATGTTCACCATCTTTACTCACCCCGAGCACACCAACCACGCCCGCACCATGACCACCAGTCAAAACTTCACGAGAAACCTGATCTGCTTCCGGTTCCGCATCGAAACGATAAAGTTCGCCACCTTCCGTATAGAACGCGTAGCGACCATCCTCAACCGACGCCCAATACTGTGCTTCACCCTCAGACACCACAACCGTACACGCATCACTCAAAACACTACATTTACCATTCACGATCGGGCTCTGCGGCTCTCCAGAGTTCTCACGTAGATAAAGACCAGTCGGCCGCTCTCGTTCCAGGTAACGGAATTCACCACCTCGTATGTTTTCAATGCTTGACCAGTACACACGCTTACCATCTGCAGAGATCGCCCCCCTAAAATTAGGATCATTGGATTCTGGTTTGTTCAGTGGCGGTCCGCCAACTGTCGCACCAGGCACCACCCTCCCTTCAGGGGACACATCAACCAAATTCAGCTTGCTATCGACCGAGTCATACAGATAATTTTCGTTGTGTTCTTTACCTTCGGCGATCTCTTGCTTTACATCGTTCTCGAGTTCTGTTTCAAGCGCACCATTACCAGCAAGCAAAGCATCGTTAGCCTCAAACAAACCACTACTATAATCCGACGACCATCCAGCAAAAACAGGTACTTTTCTGGATGAACCAAGGACAGCGACACCCGTGTCAGTACCAAACCCTCCAAACCCCCCTTGTCCCGTGGGTCTGTTCGGGTGAACATCATTGGTAAAAAGTGGCCGATAGACGTCGCCGCTCATCGCACGCTCGTAGAGAACACTATAACCTTCGCCAAGCGCTTCCGGTGAAAGCGAGATTTCTGGTTCTGCTGGAGTGCCTGATGTAATGATCCCAGCCGATAGATCGCTAGAAAACCCCTGGTAATAAGTGACATGGACTCCCGCCGGCTGAATACTATTAGTAACCCACCCACTTGCTAGGCGTTTAGCCAAAAACTGGTTACCTAGGTCGTTTCCCTCTTCCCCATTGCCTCCACCAGAAGTAGGTTCACCCTCATACGCCACCGCAGACCCATCAGCCGACACCTGGAACAAACGCGTTGTAGGGATACCTTCCACGTTTTCTGAGTAGGTCCTGGGCAAGGCTTCCGGTATGTAAACGTCTGCGTTCTCATTCTCCGGGGGAGTAACCATTTCATAAGTCCGGTTATCAGGCAGACCTTGACTACCGGCCGCAACCGGTTCGCGCGTCGTAAACGTCGCATCAAGAGACCATTCGCTACCACTATCGTTGGTCGCAACGACCCGGTAGTGATATTCGCTGTTGGGTATCAGACCCGTCAGTTGCGCCTCGATGCCGGCTGGCCCATACTGCGCGCTGATGCTCGCTTCGGGTGTGCTAGATCCATACGTGCTGGTGGGCCCGTACTCCACGCGATATGTCGTGACTTCGCCATGTGGATAGATTTCGGCGTTGACCGTCGCGCTGGTCGAAGTGACGTTCGCGACCGATGCGCCGGCGATCGCGGGCGCCTGATGTTCAGTCAACACCGTCACTTCGTTGCCCTGCGCCTGTTCGCCGAACATATTCGTCACGACCAGACAGAACGTGTACGTCTCGTTCGGTTCTAGTTCGGTGGCTTCGACCCCATGAACCAACAGCTTGCTGGCTTCCGCGACTTCGACAGGAATCGTGCTCTTTCCGCCCGTGCACATACCGTTAGTGTTGTAGTCCAACTGGTAGCTCAACGGGCCGGCAGTGCCACCGGGGCTCAACTCCCCTTCAAATCTCGCCGACGTCGCGGTAACCGCACTCGCTGGTTCAGTCGTAACGGGAGCTTCAACCACGGGGACCGTCCTAAAAGTGGCCGGAGTGCTGACCGCGTGTTCGCCTTTGATCCCATCGCGAATGAGCAGGCACACCGTGTATTCAGTGTCCGGCGATAGACCCTGGAGCGTTTCCGTCACCGCTTCTTTGCCAGCACCGAGCGATATGCCGGGCGATGCGGGTGCTTTGGCTTCCCCTTCGCATCCCGCTTTGCCCTGCTTATAAAGGAATTCGTACGTGCCCAGTTCATACGTGCCTGGAGCACCTTCAACACCAGGGTTCAATACACCATGAACCACGGCAGTCGTGGGCGGAACAAGCGCTTCCACCGACACTTCAGGCGTTTCAGGAGCCACCGCCAAAGCAGGCACCGCACTCCACACAAACCAACCCACCAAAACACAGCACACAGCGATGACCGGCAAGACCGGCTTACGAGCAGCTATAGACACAACCCCTCCTCCAAGAGCGATCCACACGAAACCCGCGGGACCGCGGGCACAACCCCCCATTCGGGGGACACGCAAAAACCGTCCTGGGCACCAAGCCCACGGCGGCAAAAGAACATGAAGCGCCGCAAAGGCGGCGCGAGAAGCCAAGCCGGCCTACATGGCCGGTGAGGGCAGCAGTCTGGCTTGTGGCTAGCTGAGAACCAGCCCGGCCAGAGAGAGAGAGAGAGAGAGAGACGCGTCAGCGACGCTGACGCGTCCTATAACGCCAGCACCGTGAGCACACGGACTCTCAAGCACGTTATTCCCCAATGAATGCACGCGAAAAACAACTCCCTCTCGGAAACGACCCGGTCCCTCTCCCAAGGGCCCTGCTGAAACCGGTTAGTAGTCAGACCACAGGGGCCAAACCCAACCCGACCTTATTTCGCCCATGACCCCTGTTAGGGGTTCTCACCCCATGCGGGAATGAGTGGACATGGCTCCTTTATACCCGACCCGGGACCACCTGTCAAGCCCCACGATAAAAATCAGTCAGTGACGCTCTTGTCTGGACCGTTGTCGCTCTCCCCGAGCAGGAGGCGACGCAGCAGGTGCATCGACACGAGTGCGGCTCGCTCGCGCACGTCGGCGCGGCCGCCTGGTAGGCGCACGGAGCGGGTGATGCCCTTGTTGTTGGGGCCTTCGACACTGAACCACACGAGGCCGACGGGCTTCTGCTCGCTGCCGCCTCCCGGGCCTGCGATGCCAGTTACGCCGATGCCGATGTCTGCCGCGAGCTTTGTGCGAGCGCCGACGGCTAGTTCCTTCGCCACCTCTTCGGAGACGGCCCCGTGTTGCTCGATGGCCTGGGGATCGACTCCCGCCTGCACGATCTTGGCGTCGTTGGAGTACACGACGATGCCCCCAAGCACGTATGCGGAGGCTCCGGGCGGGTTCGTCAGGCGGCCGAGCAATAGTCCGCCCGTGCATGACTCGGCCACGGCAACGGTGTGCGGTGTGCCGGCCGCTCGCGAGTCGGTCGGCTCGCCCTTCAACAGTGCTGCCACCTGCTCGTCGATGCTGGTTCCGTCGGTCGAGTAGAGCGTGTCGGCGTGACGGGCCTCCACCACTCCCACGAACGCGTCGTAGGTCTCCTGCGCGCCGGCCTCATAGCGCGTGACAACCTCGATCTCTCCCCCGCGCAGGCACGTTGTTATCTCAAGCGCGCCCAGGTCCACGCCGTCGCGCTCGGCCTCGCGCAATGTCTCGGCTATCTCCGACTCGGGGATGCCGAACAGGCGCAGCATCTCCTGGCGGTATTCCGTGGCTCCCGCGATCGCCGCGCGGAACGCGGGCGTCTGCGTTGCCTGTTTCCACATTGGTTGCAGCTCGCGTGGCGGGCCGGGCAGCACTACTACCGTTGGGCCTTCGCTGCCGTCGGCCGGTGCGACCACGAGTCCCGGGGCGGTGCCCACCGGGTCGAGGATCGTCGCTCCGCGCGGGACCATTGCCTGCTTGCGCGTGCCGATGGCTATCGCTTCGCGGTCTATGTTCGGGTAGCGCTCTGATAGCGGGCGCACTATCTCGGTTATGCGTGCCTCCAGCGGCTCGTCCAGGATCAGCTCGCGCTCTTGGAAGCGACCCACGACCTCGGCGGTGAGGTCGTCTGCCGTTGGGCCCAGTCCGCCGCTTGTCAGGATCAGGTCGAGTCCCTCGCTGGCCATGAAGCGCAGCGCGCCCTCCATGTCCTGTGGACGATCGCCCACGATGATCGTGTGCGCCAGGTCAACACCCAGCTCGCGCAGGCGATCGGACAACCACGGACCGTTGCGGTCGCGCACGCGGCCCGTCAGTACCTCCGTGCCGGTTACGAGGATGCCGGCGCGCGGCGCATTCATGTGCACGTGGGCTGCGCGTTTGCCGCCAGCGTGGTGCGGCCCGCGGTTGTTATCGAGTAGCCGATCGGCTTGCTTGACGGCGGCACCGTGAAAGCTTTGCCGTCGATGTGCAGTGTCACACTGCTGTTGCCGAGCAGCAGTTCGAAATGGCTGGAGTGGTATTTCAGCGGCGTGTAGGGCGGCTGGATGATCAGGCCCGGGATGCGCTTGCGCCCGGCGGCGTCCACCAGGCACACATACACGGGCGCGGAGGGTTCGAGCGACAGTTCCACGACCGAGGCGGAGTTCGCGTGCTGCGTGCTCGCCGGCGCGTGTGTGGTGTGGTGGCTGTGCGTTTGCGCCGTGTTCGTGCCCGTCGTCGCGGCTGGGGTTGGGCTGTTGCCTTTGCTCGACAGCAGGCCGTAGATCAACAGCACGATCACGAGGCCCACCACTCCGATTGCGATCATGTAACCGCGCGAAGGCCCCGGTGCGCCGCGACCCGGGCGCGAGCGGCTGCGCGAGCGCGGGGTTCCCGCCACCATCGGCTGGTGGTCGGTCTCGGTCGGTGGCTCGCAGCGCAGGCGGTACTCTTCAACCAGCGCCTTGCTGTCGAGTCCGAGTGCCTGGGCGTACGTGCGCAGGAACGTGCGCACGAAAGTGGGACCGGGCAGGAGGTCCCACTCCTCGTTCTCCAGTGCTCGCAGATACTTGGCCCGGATCTTCGTCTGGGCCTCGATCTCCGACACGTCGATGCGAGCGCGCATCCGCGCCTCGCGAAGGGTCGCCCCGATATCTGTCATTTCATTGGACAGGCTAGTGACTGTCAGCCTCTCAGGGCGTTACCGAGGCAGAGGTGTCATCGGCCGTGGCGCCAGCAGGCTCACCCAGCATGTTGAGGACGCGTGGAACGTCCCCCTCTCCAATCAAAACTTGACGAGGCTTCGAACCCTCGTAACCGCTGATGACACCGCGACGCTCGAGCATGTCGATCAACCTCCCCGCACGCGTGTAGCCGAGGCGCAAACGGCGCTGCAGCATCGAGGTGGAGGCAGTTTGCATTTCCGCCACGAGCCGGATCGCATCGCTCAACAGGGGATCCTCGTCGGGGTCGAACTCGTCGTCGCCGCTCTTCTCCGGCTCGGCCGGCTCGACCTCCTCGAGCAGCTCCTCGCGCAGCTCGGGCTCGCCCTGCTTACGCCACATGTCCGTCAATTTCGCGATCTGCGACTCGTCTATATACGCACCCTGGATGCGTTGCAAGCGGGACGATCCGACCGGGCTGAACAGCATGTCGCCCTGGCCGAGCAGCGACTCCGCACCATTCTGGTCGAGGATCACGCGCGAATCGGTTTGGCTCGACACCGAGAAGGCGATGCGCGAAGGCACGTTGGCCTTGATCATGCCGGTGATGACATCGACCCGCGGACTTTGCGTCGCGAGCACGAGGTGAATACCGACAGCGCGCGCCTTCTGCGCCAAGCGGATGATCGAGTCCTCCACGTCGGCCGGCGCGACCATCATCAGGTCCGCAAGCTCGTCGATCACGCACAGGATGTAAGGCAGCGGCGCTTCATTGCGCGCCTCGCGCGCCTTGTTCAGCTCGATCAGGCTGCGCGTGCGCGACAGCGACATGATCCCGTAGCGCTGCTCCATCTCGCGCACCAGGTTCTGCAACGCATTGGCGGCCATACGCGGGCTCGTGATCACGGGTGTGAGCAGGTGCGGGATCGACTCGTAGTGGTTCAGCTCGACCTGCTTGGGGTCCACCAGCACGAGGCGCAGCTCGTGCGGGGTGGCGCGTAGCAGCACGCTGCACAGCATCGCGTTGATCGCGCCCGACTTGCCCGCGCCGGTCGTGCCCGCCACGAGCAAATGCGGCATCTTCGCGAGGTCGGCGCCGATCGCCTTGCCGGCCACGTCCTTGCCGAGCCACACCGTCAGCGGCGACCAGTCCTTCGGCGGCTCTTGGAACACGTCGCCGAGGCGCACCATGCGTCGCTTGGCGTTTGGCACCTCGACCCCGACGGCCTGCTTGCCTGGGATCGGGGCGAGGATACGAATGTCGGTGGCGGCCAGCGCGTAGGCGAGGTCGTCCTTCAGCTGAGCCACCTTGCCCACCTTCGTGCCCGGCGCGAGGCGCAGCTCATAACGCGTGATGTGCGGCCCGGCGACGGTACCGATCACCTTCGCCTGCACGCCAAAGTGACCGAGCGCCTCGACCAGGCTCGTCGCGGTGCGCTCCTGCCCGGCGGTGTCGGGACGCGCCTGCTCAGCGGTCGAGCGCGTGAGGATGCGCTCCGCCCCCGGCAGCTCCCAGTGGAAATCGGGATCGTCGGTAACGACATCGCGCAGGCGTCCCTGAGGCGTGAGCAGTGACTCGTCCAGCGGCTCCGCGTCGTCCTTCGCGTCCCCATCGGACTCCGCTGCCAGGGGAAGCTCGGCCGCGTCGAACTCGTTCTCGCTGTTTTTTTGGGATATGGGGTCGTTCCCGGGGTCCGACCCGGCCTGCTCCACCACGTCGTCAGCATCGGCATCCCACGGATCCACCTCGCCGTGAGGGCTGGAGCCGCGCCGTCGACCGAAGGTGCCTCCACATGCGTGGCGCGCACGATCAGCTCGTGCGGCTCGGGCTCCGGCGGCTGGATCGACTCACCGGTGGAGCGCCTGGACTTTGCCTGCCCGCGCTCTGTCTGAGGGTCCTTGGCGCCGCGTTCCAGCGCGCTCGCCCGCGCCCTGACCATGCGGCTCGTGTCGATCAGGCCGTTGCCGGTCGCGCGCAGCACTGCCGCCAGCGACGCGCCGGTCAGCAACACCACGCCGACGACGAGCAGGAACACGACGAGGATGTCGACACCCACGCTCTGCACGAGCCGGTGCGCCACCCAGTACAACGTCTGCCCGAGAATGCCGCCATGGGACTGCAGGAAGTCCGAGCGCCACTGCGTCGAGGACGGAGCTCTCGGCCGGGGTGCCGTCGCTGACGCCAAGCGTGCCCGCCGCGAGCGCAAGCGTTACGGCCGAGAACACACACAGCCCGCCGGTGCGCAACGGCCTGCGCGTGGGAATAAGTTGATCGAGTAGCAGCGCCCCACCGCCTACGATCAGCGCGATCGGCGCCAACACGCGCGCTTCGCCCACGCACCAGCCGAGCGCGACCGCCAGCCCATGGCCGACGTGACCGCCGGGGTCGGGTGGGCCTCCAAATCCGTAAAGCACGAACGCCATGAACACGCCAAGCGCGACCAAGCCGAGGCCGAGCACATCGCGCTGGTTCTGGGTGAGCACCGGCCGGCTGAAGCTGATGCCGTCGTAGAGCCAGCTCGAACCGCGTCCCCGCCCGCGCCGCGAGCGCGACCGGGCGGTCGAGCGCCCACCCCTGGAGGTTGTGCGATTGCGCGTTTGCTTGCGCGCCGGCTGGCGCTTTGGGCTCTTGCGGGTTGCGGGCATCAGCGCCAGCTTCGACGTCGACGGCCAAGCCCCTGCCTGCAAGGGACCCGACAAGCAGGCTTTTTCGCGCTGAGACCCTTACCATCGCTTTAGTACACACCGCTAGACACATTGGTTGAGATGAGCGAATTCACCCGTGCCCCCCGCGTACTGGTTGTCGAGGACGACGAGGACATCGCCCAGGCGCTGCAGCGCTCGCTGCGTATGGAGGGCTATGAGGTTCGCTCCGCGGGCGATGGCAAGACGGCACTCGAACATGGCCGCACGTTTGCCCCCGACCTCGTGATCCTCGACCTCGGCCTGCCCGAGATCGACGGGATCGAGGTCGCCAAGCAGTTGCGTGACGGCGACGACGTGCCGATCCTGATCCTCACCGCACGCGACGCCCTGGAGTCGCGCGTGGAGGGACTCGACGCCGGTGCCGACGACTACCTCGTCAAGCCGTTCGAGCGCCAGGAGCTGCTCGCGCGTATGCGCGCGCTGCTGCGTCGCCGTCCCCCGCGCGGCTCTGCCCCGCTACGGGTCGGCGACCTCTCGCTGAACGTGGACACGCACGAGATTTCCCGTGGGGAGCGTCAGATCGAGCTGACCCAGCGCGAGTTCGAGCTGCTCGAGTACCTGATGCGCAACGAGCGCATCGTCATCTCGCGCCAGCGACTGCTGGACGAGGTATGGGGCTACGACCCCTTCTCGACCACCAACACGATCGAGGTGTTCGTGTCGAACCTGCGCCGCAAGCTCGAGGCCGAGGGCGAGCCACGATTGCTACACACGATCCGCGGAGCCGGATACGTTCTCCGAGCCTGACCGCCCCCTGACGCGGCGCTGGATCGCCACGTGCCGTCTCGAACGTACTACCAGTACGCCCTTCGACGTCCCGCGACGACCAGCTTGGTCATGAGACGGTCAGGATCACTTATGTTCAAGCGTCTGAGCACACGTGTGTCGGTGATGTTCGACCGCCTGCCGATCCGCACGCGGCTCGCCGGTGTCTCGGCGCTTTTGACGTTCACGATCCTGTGTGGGTTCGCGCTGGTCGTCGGTTCGCTGACGGTGCATCGGATTCGCTCCAATTTCAACCGCGAAGTCGCAGTGTCCGGCGACAACCTTGCGGCGCTGCTGCGCGTGCAGGTGACGGGCAGCTACATCGAAGGGTTCAAGTTGACCGTCGTCAGCCCGCCGAACCTGAACTCCTACGCCAAGTCCGAGAACGCGGTCGTGCGGATTCTCAACGACGCGGGCGAAACGCTCTACAACACCTCGGGTGCGCCCTCCGAGCTGAAGCTCTACAGCGAAGCCAACGTGGATGGTTTCCGTGTGCACACCAACCTGGTGGCGCTCGGCGGGCCGACCGGAGGCACCGTGATCGTCCAGTACGGACGCCGCCTGTCCGACCTGGACGCGACGATCGCGCGGGTGGAGCTGCTACTCCTGCTCGGCGTGCTCGCCGGCAGCGGCTTCGCGCTGCTCGCCGGCATCATGATCGCGCGCCGTGCGATGGCGCCGATCGCGCAGCTGACGAGCACTGCCGCTGAGATCGCGCGCACGCGCGACCCGAGCCGCAGCGTGCCCGAGCCGCTCGCCGACGATGAGGTGGCGGAGCTGGCGCGCACGCTCGGTGGCATGTTGCGCGAGCTGGACGCCGCGCACGCAGAAACCGAAGCGACGCTCGCGCGCCAGCGCCAGTTCGTGGCCGACGCCTCGCACGAGCTGCGCACGCCGCTGACGAGCGTGCTCGCCAACCTGGAGCTGCTGGCCGAATCGCTGCACGGCGAAGAGGCCGACGCCGCCCGCTCCGCGCTGCGCTCCTCACAGCGGATGCGCCGGCTTGTCGCCGACCTACTGCTGCTGGCACGCAGCGACGTCGGGCGGGTCGTGCGCCGCGTGCCCTGCGATCTCGCGCAGATCGTGGTCGAGGCCGCCGCCGAGCTGGGTCCCGTATCCGACGCGCACGACATCTCCCTCGACGTCGGGCGGGTGGGACCGGTTCTTGTGGAGGCATCGCGCGACGAGCTGCACCGGCTCGCGCTGAACCTGATCGAGAACGCGCTGCGCCACACCTCGCCCGGCACCGAGATCCGCGTGTCCACAGCGATCGAGCCGGCCGGGAGCGCACGTTTGATCGTCGAAGACGATGGTCCCGGGATACCGGAGGGTTTGTCCTCCACCTTGTTCGAGCGCTTCGTGCGCGGTGCCGGAGACAGAGGTGGCTCCTTCGGCCTCGGCCTCGCGATCGTGCGGGCAGTCGCCGAGTCTCATGGCGGCAGCGTGTCGGTGGAGCCTACGCATCCCGGCGCCGAGCAACCGGGAGCGCGCTTCGTCGTAACGCTGCCGGCGATGCCCGCGGCCGATGAGCCGAGCGCGCACGCGCCGCCGACAGCCAAGCTCGAAGTCTGAGGCTCCCTACACCTCTACAACGACCGGCAGCACCATTGGGCGGCGCCTGAGGCGGTCGTACACCAGTTTCGCGAGGTCGTCGTGCAGCATCTGCTGCAGCAGGTCCACCTCGCGAATCTCCTCCTTGGCGGCACGCGCGAGCGTCTCGTCGACGGTGCCGCGAATCTCCTCGATCAGCTCGCCCGCCTCGTCCATGAAGGGCACGCCCCGGAAGATCACCTCGGGGTCGGCGACGGAGCGACCGTCCTGCTCGGCGATTGTGACGACCACGATGAAGATGCCGTCGGCGGAGAGCATGCGCCGGTCGCGCAGCGCGACGTCGGCCATGTCGCCGATCTCGACGCCGTCGACAAACACCATCCCGGACTGCTCGTGCTCTTTGAAGCGCGCGCCACGCTCGTCGATGTCCAGCGGCAGCCCGTTCTCGCCCTGGAACACGTCGTCGGGCTCGATGCCGACCGCTTCCGCCAGCTGCGCGTGCAGGCGCAGGCGCTTGAAGTCGCCGTGGAAGGGCATCACGTAGCGCGGTTTTGTCAAATTGAGCATCAGCTTCACCTCCTCGGCATACCCGTGCCCGGAAGCGTGCACGGGCGCGTCCTGGGCGGTGACGACGTCGCAGCCGATGTGGTAGAGCCGGTCGATCGTCTCGTTCACCGCGCGCTCGTTGCCCGGCACGGGCGTGGCGCTGAACACGACGGTGTCGCCGTGGCGCAGCTTCACCTGCGGGTGGTCGCGGTAGGCCATACGTCGCAGCGCCGACAGCGGCTCGCCCTGGGAGCCGGTGGAGATGATCACCATGCGCTCGTCGGGGAAGTCTTCGATCTCGCGCGTGCCGACGAGAATGCCCTCGGGCACGTCGACATGGCCGAGCGTGCGTCCGATGCCGACGTTCTTGCGCATCGAGCGGCCTACGAGCGAGACCTTGCGGTTCAGCGCCGCGGCCGCGTCGATCACCTGCTGCACGCGATGGATGTTGGAGGCGAAGCTCGTCACCACGATGCGCCCCTCGCAGCGCGAGAATGCTTCCTCCAGGTGCGGGCCGACCAGCGACTCCGAGGGCGAGAAGCCCTTGCGGTCCACGTTGGTCGAATCCCCGCACAGAAGCAGCACGCCTTCGCGGCCCAGTTCGGCCAGGCGCGAAACGTCGGCGGGCGGTCCGTCCACAGGCGTCTGGTCGAACTTGTAGTCGCCGGTGATGAGCACTGTGCCCAGCTCGGTGCCGAGCGCCACCGCGCTCGAATCGGGGATCGAGTGGGTCATGTGCACCATCTCCATCGAAAACGGGCCGAGGTCGAGCATCTCGCCCGGGGCGACGTCGAATAGCTCCACGTCGCGCAGCTTGTGCTCATCGAGCTTGGAGCGCGCCATCGCGATCGTCAGCGGCCCTCCGTACACGGGTGGCGCGTCGCTTGCGCCAAGCTCGCGTATTACCCATGGCAGCGCGCCGAGATGATCCTCGTGGCCGTGGGTGATGACGATCGCCTCGATGTCCTGGGCGCGCTCGCGCAGGTAGGAGAAATCCGGCAGCACAAGGTCGATCCCAACCATCTCCGGGGTCGGGAAGCGCAGGCCGACGTCCACGACGATTATGCGACCGTCGTACTCGACGACGGTCATGTTCTTGCCGATCTCGCCCAGCCCCCCGAGGGGCAGAACCCGCAGAGCGCTCACGTGCGGGCGCTCGCTGGCCGATCTGTGATCGGTAGGTCGTGGCGCACGAGCATCGCCCGCACCGCCTCCAGCTCCTCGTCGCTTGCCTCGACCATCGGCAGGCGCAGGCCGCCCACTTTGTGGCCGAGCAGGTTGAGTGCTGCCTTCGTGCACGTCGGGCTGGCCGTCATGAAAAGTGTCTCGTACACGTCCTGCAGTGTTGCGTCGATCTCCGCACGATGCTCGGGCTCGTCCACCATGCGCCGCATCTCATCGCCGACGATGTGGCTGGCAACGCAAATGCCGCCGACACCGCCGATATCGAGCGTATGCGCGAACGTGGCGTCGTCGCCTGTGTACAGCTCGAGCCCGTCGATCAGTTGCAACTCGGCTTGGTTTGACTGCTTGACGCCCTCGATGTGCTCGATCTGCGCCAGCCGTGCCAATAGCTCGGGGCCCATGTTGACGGCAGTGCGGCCGGGGATGTTGTAAAGCAGGATCGGCTTGTCGGTGGTGCGTGCCACCTCTTCGTAGTGGCGCACGATCCCGCGCGGGCTCGGCTTGTTGTAGTAGGGAGTCACGCTCAACGTGGCGTCGACGCCAAGCTCGGTGGCGACCTCGGTCAAGTGCATCGCGTGCTTGGTGTCGTTGGAGCCGGTGCCCCCCACGATCGTGGTGCCAGACGGGCGCTCGCGTGCTGCCAGGCCGATCAGGCCGAGGTGTTCCTCGTCGGTAAGCGTCGCCGCCTCGCCCGTCGTGCCGCATACCACAAAGCCATCGGAGCCATGCTCGGCGAGGTGGTGCATGAGTGCGACGAATGACTCCTCATCGACGCGACCCTGCTCGTCGAAGGGAGTCACGATTGCTGTGAGGATCGTGCCGAGGGGACTCATCGTGTGCAGTATTCCACGCTCATCGGCCGGGGAAGAGCAGGTGCTCGAGTCCGACCGTGGGCGAGCTTGTAAGCGTTCGGACACCCCGAATAGCCAGCAGCACGCCCGGCATGAACGACTCGCGGCCGGTCGTGTCGTGGCGGATCGTAAGCGTCTGGGCGATGTCGCCGAGGATGACCTCCTGGTTTGCGACGATCCCCGGCAGACGCACCGAATGGATCTGGGGCTCCGGCCCACCGGAGGCTTCCGCCATCAGCTTCGCCGTGCGCGCCGCCGTGCCGCTGGGCGCGTCGAGCTTGCGGTCGTGGTGCAGCTCGATGATCTCGGCCTTCTGCATGTGCCTGGCGGCCTCCGCCGCGAAGCGCATCATCAGCACTGCTCCAATCGCGAAGTTCGGCGCGATGAAGACGTTCGCGCGGGCCGTCCCCGCGGGCTCTTCGGAATGACTCTCGGAGTGCTCGCCGGAATAGTCGTGAGTGCGGCGCGAGTCGCCCTGGCGCTGTGTCCCGCTGTGCTTGGGCAGTGCCGCCAAATCGAAGCCTGTGGTGCCGATCACGACGTGCACGCCGGCCTCGATGCACTCCAGCGCGTTCTGCAGCGCCGTGTCCGGAAGCGTGAAGTCGACCACCACCTCTGGATGGCTATCTCTCAAGACCTGCTCCAGAGTCGTGTGTAGCTGTGGGTCGGCACGGCCCACAAGCTCCATGTCCGTGGCGCCCTCCACGGCGGCGCACACAGTCTCGCCCATTCTTCCCGCGGCGCCCGCAACGGCGACCCTGATCATGGCGCCGCCAGTTCGAGCGGTGTCAGCGCTGCGTCGAACATGTCCCTATCCAGCCCAACACCGGCGACGGATAGCCCCTCGCCGACGAACAGCTCGCCCGCCAACTCGCGCAGATCGGAAAGTTGCACAGCGTCGATCCGCTCGATGATCTCATCCACGGAGAGAATCGGCAGCTCGGCCAGCACCGAGGAGCCGAGCCGGTTCATGCGTGCGGCCGTGGACTCCAGCGCCAGCACCATGCGCCCCTTGACGTTCTCGCGCGAGCGCGTCAGCTCGTGCTCGTCGGCGGGTTCCTCGACGAAACGTTCAAGCTCCATTGCGATCGTGGCGAGCGCCTCGGCGAGGTTCTCCGGGCGCGTGCCCACATACAGTCCGACCTCGCCTGTGTGGGCGTGCAGGTTGGAGAAGGAAAACACCGAGTAGGCGAGTCCGCGCTTCTCGCGCACCTCCTGGAACAGGCGCGAGGAGGACGTCCCGCCAAGTATCCCTTCAAGCACCCGCAGCGCGAAGCGACGCTCGTCGTGACGGGAGATGCCCTTGCCGCCGAGGCACACATGGTATTGCTCGGTGTCCTTGCGCAAGAAGCGCACGCGGCGCTCGAAGGATGGTTCGGCTGTGTGGTCGTCGGTGTCGGCGTGTGTGTTCGCCGGCGTTTGCGGCGCGCCGTTAACGGCGCGTGGCATGTCTGCGCGCGTTTGCGAGGAGTCGCCGCTGATCGGGCCGCCGTTCTGTGGCGCGCTCGCCGGTGCAGCCTCGCTCACCATCGCCACCAGCTCGTCGTGGTCCACGGAGCCCGCGGCGGACACCACGATGTCGGTCGGCAGGTAGCGCTCGGCGTGAAACGCGCGCAAGCCGTCCAGCTCGACCGCGCCCACCACCTCGGCGCGCCCAATCACCGCGCGTCCCAGCGGGTGCGTGCCGAACACCGCTTCGCCGAGCACGTCGAACACACGGTCCTGGGGGTCGTCTTCGTACATCGCGATCTCCTCCAGCACGACCCGGCGCTCGGCCTCCAGGTCTTCGAAGCGCGGGCGCCACAGCATCTCCCCCATCACGCTGAGCGCGCGCTCCAGGTGGCCGTCGAGCACACGCGTATAGAGAGAGGTGCTTTCGCGGTCGGTGCCGGCGTTTATCTCGGCGCCCATCGCGTCGAAGATCTGGTCGATCTCCTCCGAGCGATAGCTCTCGGTGCCGCGAAACAGCATGTGCTCGAGCAGGTGGGAGAGCCCCGCCTGCTCGGTTGACTCCATCGCCGAGCCGGTGCCGATCCAGAAGCCGAGTGCCACCGAGCGCACGTTCTCCATGCGCTCGGTGATCACCCGCACGCCGCTATCCAGCGTGGTTATTCGATGCTCGCTCACCTCAGGTGCCCGCCGGACCGGATCGGAGACGTGCTCCCAGCGGCCCGCCGGTCCTCAGTCGCGATCCCTGCCACCGTGGCGGGGACGGCCCGAGCCGCGGTCGCTGGATCGGGGCCCACCCGCCCGACCCTCACGGCCGTTACGGTCGCCGCTGCGGGGCGGACGACCGCCGCCACCGCCGCTGCCGACGGTTGCCAATTCCTCAACGCTCTTGCCGGCGATCTCTGGATCGTCGGCGAGGCGCAGACCGATGCGTCCGCGCTCGCGGTCGACCTCGACCACGCGTACGTTGATCTCATCGCCCTTGTTGAGCACGTCCTCGACCGTGTCCACGCGCTGACCGGGCGAGACGTTTGAGATGTGCAGCAGACCGTCAGTGCCCTTGGACAGCTCCACGAACGCGCCGAAGGTCGTCGTCTTGACGACCTTGCCGGCGAACTCGTCGCCGACCTCGACCTCCTTCATCATCGTGCGGATGCGCTCTACGAGCGCATCGCCGAGCGTGCCGTTGGCCGAGTAGACCAAGACCTGACCCTCGTCGTTGACGTCGATCTGCGACTCGAACTCCTCGGAGAGGCCGCGAATCGTTTCGCCGCCCTTGCCGATCAGCATGCCGATCTGCGAGGGGTCAATCTGGATCGTTTGGATGCGCGGTGCGTGCTCGGAGAGCTGCTCGCGCGGACCCTCGATCACCTCGGCCATCTTGCCGAGGATGAACGTACGCGCCTTGTGTGCTTGGGTGAGCGCGTCTTTGAGGATGTCGAACGTGACGCCCGAGATCTTGATGTCCATCTGCAGCGCGGTGATGCCCTGCTCGGTGCCCGCCACCTTGAAGTCCATGTCTCCGAGGTGGTCCTCAACGCCGGCGATGTCGGTGAGCACGATGTAGTCGTCGCCCTCCTTGATCAGGCCCATCGCGATACCAGCCACCGGGCGCTTGATCGGCACGCCCGCATCCATGAGGGACAGCGAGGAGCCGCACACCGACGCCATCGAGGACGAGCCGTTTGACTCGAAGATGTCCGAGACGACGCGGATCGTGTAGGGGAACTCCTCGATTGAGGGGATCACCGGCACGAGCGCACGCTCAGCCAGCGCGCCGTGACCGATGTCGCGGCGCTTGGGGCCGAGACGGCCTGCCTCACCCACCGAGAACGGCGGGAAGTTGTAGTGGTGGAAGTAGTACTTCTTGGTCTGTAGGCCGAGCGTGTCAAGGCGCATCTCCTCCTTGAGCGTGCCCAGCGCAGCGGCGCTCAGGGCCTGTGTCTGTCCACGCGTGAACAGCGCCGAGCCGTGCGTGCGCGGGGTGACGCTCACTTCGATCGTGATGTCGCGGATCTCATCCTCCGCGCGACCGTCGGGGCGCTTCTTGTGGATCGCGATGCGCTCGCGGATGATCGCCTTCTCCAGCTTGTCGAAAGCGAGCTGCGCTTCCGCCTTTTTATCCTTGGCTGCCTTGGTCGCCTCCTCGCCTGCGCCCTCGGGCGCGGCGGGGCCGTACTGCTCGAGGATTGCGCCCTCGACTGCCTTGCACGCGTCCTGGCGCTCGAGCTTGTCCTCGACCTGAGTGGCCTCGTCAAGCGCGGCACCATGCGATGCCTTCACCTTTGAGAGCAGCTCCGGATCGACGGTTGGGGCGGTGATCGGGGTCTTGTCCTTGCCGACCTTCTCGGCCAGCTCGCGCTGTAGCGCACAGATCTTCTTGATCGCGCTGTGGGCGATGTCTAGCGCATCGAGGATCTCCGCCTCGGAGATCTCGTTAGCGCCCGCCTCGACCATCAGGATCGCGTCCTCAGAACCGGCCACGACGAGGTCGAGATCGGAGTTCTCGAGCAAGTCCTCCTCGCCCGGGTTAACGACGAAGTTGCCGTCGATCTTGCCGATTCGTACCGCGCCGACAGGGCCAGCGAAGGGGACGTTGGAGATCATCAGGGCCGCTGAGGCACCGTTCATCGCGAGGATGTCGTAGGGGTGCACATGGTCCACCGAGATCGGGATCGCCACAAGATGCGTCTCGTAGTTCCAGCCCTTGGTGAACAGCGGGCGCAGGGGGCGGTCGATCATGCGCGCTGTCAGCGTCGCCTTCTCTCCCGAGCGTCCCTCGCGCTTGAAGAACGAGCCGGGGATCTTCCCGGCGGAGTACATCCTCTCCTCCACATCAACTGTCAGCGGCAGGAAATCCACATCGCGCTGGCCACCTGCTGTGGCGGTTGAGAGGACCATCGTGTCGCCCTGGCGGACGACGACTGCGCCGGAGGCCTGCTTGGCCATCCTGCCGGTCTCAAAGGAGATCTCGCTACCTGCAATCTCCACGGAGACCCGTGTAACGGCGTTGCTACTCATATTGAACTACCTTCCCTCTCTGCCCGTCGGTCGGCAGAGCCGTTTTCTTTTTATCTTTGTATCCGAACGTGTGGAGCTTAGCGGACGCGCGTCCGTCTCTTCCCATTCAAGGAAGACCGTGCCGCATGCGGCACGGTCCCGACCGGTACATGTACCGGTCGGCCGGGTCGTGCATGCACGACCCGGAACAGCTAAACGTTTTTAAGGCCCCCGAGGATCATGTGCACGCCGGGGAGATCGGCGGGCGAAGGCGCCTGATAGCTCCAGCGCACGACCCCGTCAGGGCCGACGATCACAAGCGCGCGCTGCGGGAAGCCTCCGGGATGGAGCACCCCGAACGCGCTACAGGCCGCGCCCTTGGGCTCGAAGTCCGACAGCTGCGGAATGCTCACGCCCAGCTTCTCGCGAAAGGCTTTCTGGGCCCAGGTGGAATCGCAGGAGACGCCGTAAATAACCGCGCCCTCGGCCGTTATCTCGGCAAGCGACTGCTCGTACACCTGCAGCTGATCGGTGCACACCGGGCTGAAGGCGAACGGGTAGAAGACGAGCACGGTCGTGTTGCCCTGCAAGTCGGCCTGCGTGAAGTCCTCGCCGCCTTCGGTGGCGAGCTTGAAGTCAGGCACCTTGGTGCCCGGGGCGAGAACCGTGGACGTAGAGTCGGTGGCGCTCATCGCGCAAACCACGCTGGTCTACTTACGTAGACCAAGCTCCTTGATCAGTGCTCGGTAACCCTCGAGATCCTTGCGCGCTAGGTAGTCGAGGAAACGGCGGCGCTGTCCGACGAGCATCAGCAGGCCGCGGCGCGAGTGATGGTCCTTCGTCTGCTCGCGTAGGTGCTCTGTCAAATCGTTGATGCGCTCGGTGAGCAACGCCACCTGGACCCTGGTGTTGCCGGTGTCGTGCTCGTCCGCCCCGAACTGGGCGGCAATCTCACGCTTGCGCTCTGTGGTTACGGTCATCGCGGTCGCACAGGCTAGCAGCCTCGCGTCCGGCGGCACATCGCGATCACGGCGATGGTTGGCGAATCCGAGCGAGAAAACGCTCAGGATGCATGCGACGCGGCGATCTCACGCGTGCGCTCCACGTCGCGGTGCATCTGCTCGACCAGATCCTCCGCGGAGGAGAAGCGTCGCTCGCCCCGCAGCCGCGCGAGGAAGTCGAGTCGCAGCTCCTGTCCGTACAGGTCCCCGTCGAAGTCGAGTACGTACGCCTCGATCAGCTCGCCGCGACCGGTGACGAAGGTCGGGCGCACGCCGATGTTGACAGCCGCCGGCAGCACGCCTGCGTCCGTGCCGGTGTCGGCCAGGCACGCGTACACGCCGTGACCGGGACACACGAGCGCGTCGTCGGGGATCAGGTTGGCGGTCGGAAAGCCCAGCTCACGACCGCGCTCGTCGCCGTGCACGACCTCGCCGCGCAGTTGAAACGGCGCGCCGAGAAAACGGGTCGCCTGGTCGACCTCGCCCGCGAGCACCAGCCCGCGGATGTGGCTGGAGGAGACGATCTCCCCCTCCACCTCCAGCAGCGGCACGACGCGCGTGGAGAAGCGCTCGTCCTCGGCAAGCATTCGCGGATCGCCCATCGCACGGTTGCCGAAACGGAAGTTCTCGCCCACCGACACATACGTGGCGTCGAGCGCCCCGACGAGCACATCGTCGATGAAATCGCGTGCGCTGCGCTTCGCGAAGTCGGCGTCGAAGGGAATCACGATCGTCTCCGCCACGCCGAGCGCCTCGATCAGCTCCGCCTTGACCGCGAGCGGGGTGAGCAGCTTGGGCATGTGCTGTGGCGCCACGACCGAGGAGGGGTGCGGGTCGAACGTGAGCACGCTGTCGGAGCCGCGAATCACCTCACGGTGGCCAAGGTGGACGCCGTCGAAGGTGCCCACTGCCACACGCCGCTCCCTGCGCTTCACATCGGGCAGCCGAGTGATCTCCACGGCGGCAGCCTACGTCATCGCGGCCGCTTGCGAGACGCGGCCTGAAAGCTCTCGACAGCCGCGAGCGCTTGCTCGACGCCGAATAGCGGTGGGTCCGTCCAGCTCTCCCCTCGTGGTGGCGGCGGGACGGCACCGGTCAGCTCGAACGGCCCGATCGCGGTGCGCCTGAGCTGCTCGCAGTAAGCATCGCCGAGATCGGCGATCAGAGAGCGCACGTATGTGCCGGAGGAGCATTCGATCTCATATGCGGCGCGCTCGTCCTCGCCTGCCTGCGCCCCAGAGGGTGCCTGTTCCCCGTCATGGGGGGTGCCCTTTGGGATACGCCAAGTCTGCTCGAAGCGGCTCACCGTCACGATCCGCTCGGGCATCTGAAAGCTCTCGCCACGGCGTGCCTTGCGGTAGGCACGCTCGCCTTCGATCTTGATCGCGGAGTAGATCGGCGGGCGCTGGCGGATCTCGCCCGTCGGCAGCAGTGGCGGGTCCGGCGGCACCCTGCCGGTCACGGTTATCTCGCCCTCGGGGTCGCCGGTGCTCGACACCGCGCCCAGGCGTGCCACGGTCTCATAGCGCTTTGGCAACTCCATGATCTGGCGTTGCAGCTTCGTAGCGCGGCCGACGAGCACGATCAACAGGCCGCTCGCGAAGGGATCGAGCGTGCCCGCATGGCCGGTCTTCGCGCCTCCCAGCGAACGACGCACCCGCGCGACCACGTCGTGGGATGTGATCCCGACGGGCTTGTCGATCAGCAGCATGCCCTCGATATCGCGGTTGGCGGTCAGGCGAGCATCTTGAGGCTTCGCCGCACCCATGCGATGCACGGTCGGGGAACGGCCTCAGGCCAGCGTCGGCACGGGTGGCGAGCCGTTGTTCGCCGGGTGCAGCTGGGCGGCTATCTCGCTGCGCAGGAACGCGATCAGCTCGGGAATCTCCAGTGTTGTCGAGAAGCCGGCAGCGCGACGATGACCGCCGCCGCCGCGAGCGCGGGCTATCGCCGAGACGTCGACGTCGTCGGCGGTCGCACGCAGCGACACCTTGCGCTTGCCACGGTTCTCAGGCGCCGTCAGCTCGCGGATCAGCACGGCGACCTTGGTGCCCTCGACCGAGCGCAGATGATCGATGATCCCCTCGGAGAAGCTTTCCTCCGCGCCTGCTCGCTCGAAGTCCTGAGCGTCGAGGGAGGCGAGCGTCAGCTCGCCGTCGTCGAAGCGCTGTACGCCCCCGAGCGCCACTCCCAGCAGTGTGAGCTTGGCGAGCGGTATCTCCTCATACAGCCGACGGTAAACCGCGGGCACGTTCACGCCCGCCGCGACCATCTCGGCGGCCATGCGGTGTGCGCGCGGCCCGGTGTTCTCGTACATGAACCGCCCCGTATCGGTCACCAGACCGATGTAGAGCGCTTCGGCGATAGCCGTGGTGGGCGCCACCTCAAGCCCGTGCAGCAGGTCCCACACGATCTCCGCGGTGGAGGACGCGGAGGAGTCCACCAGGTTGACGGTCCCGAACATCGTGTTGTCGTGGTGATGGTCGATATTGAGCAGGTGCGCGCCGCTCTGCAGCACGGCCGCCGGGTTGCGGTCGATATTGCCGCAGTCCACCATCACGACCGTGCGCTGGCCGATATCCGCTGGCGCGGCCTGGATCGCGTGAGCGAGCGCCGGGCAGCGGTACTCGCGCGGCAGCGGCAGATCGCTCGGGGCAAGGAACATCTCCGAACTCTTGCCGAGTGCGGTGAGCAGGCCGTGCATCCCGATCAGCGAGCCGAGCGCGTCGCCGTCGGGGTTCTCGTGGGTGGCGACGACGAAACTCGAGTCCGCGCGAATCCGCTCGATTACGAGCCGGCGAGCGGCCTGCGCCGACTCGGCGGCGCTCATGCGTCGTCACCGCCGTCCAGCTCAGCCTCGATCAGCGCGTCCACGCGCATCGCTCGATCGGTCGTGTCGTCGTAGGCGAAGTCGAGCGTCGGAGTGCGCTTGAGATGCAGCTCTGAGGCGATCCGGCTCTGTAGGTAGCCGTGCGCGCTGCGCAACCCGTTCAGGCTCTCCTCGCGCGCCTGCTCCTCGCCAAGCACGCTCACATACACGCGAGCATGGCTCAGATCGGCGCTTGTTCTGACATCGGTTACGGTCACAAAACCCACTCTTGGATCCTTCAAGTCCGAGGCTACCGCGTCCCCCACCACCTGCCTGATGGCCTCGTCCACCCTCCGCATACGGTCTGAGGTCATCCTACCTGTCCGTGTCCCTTGAAGGCTCCGAGTTGCACGATTGCTTGCACGCGTCACAAACTCGCGCGCTCACGACACCACTCAGGCTAGCTGTCGCTCCTGAAGGCGCGTCTCATATGTCTCAAGGACATCGCCTTCGCGCAGGTCCTGGAAGTTCGTGAGCACGATTCCGCACTCATACCCGGCGCTGACCTCGCGCGCGTCCTCGTTGAAGCGGCGCAGGCTCCCGATGGTCGTGTCGTAGATGACGGTGCCCTCGCGCACCACGCGCACCCGCGCGCCACGCGTGACCTTGCCCTCGCTGACGTGCGAGCCGGCGATCACGCCGATCTTCGAGGCCCGGAACAGCTGGCGCACCTCGGCCTGGCCGAGCGATGTCTCCACCTCGGTGGGCTCGAGCATTCCCTGCATCGCCGCGCGTAGCTCTTCGATCGCGCGGTAGATGACCGAGTATGAGCGGATCTCCACGCCCTCGCGGTCGGCGAGCTGGCGGGCGTCGCCGACGGGACGCACGTTGAAAGCGAGGATCAGCCCCGAGGAGGCTGAGGCGAGCATCACGTCGGACTCGTTGATGCCGCCGACGCCGCGATGGATGATGTTGACCGACACCTCGTCCTGTGGCAGCTTTGCGATCTCGTCCTCGATCGCCTCCAGCGACCCGGCGACATCTGCCTTGATGACGAGGCTGAGTTCCTTGACGGTGCCTTCCTGAGCAAGCTTGAAGACGTCCTCGAGCGACACCTTGCGTCCGGAGCGGCGTGCGAGCGCCTCAGTCTTCAGACGGTTGGCACGCTCGCCGGCGAGCTGACGGGCACGGCGCTCGTTCTCCACGGCGCGCACGAATTCTCCGGCCTCGGGGACACCGTCGAAACCAAGTACCTCAACCGGCTCGCCCGGTTCCGCTGTCTTCACGCGAGCGCCGATGAAGTTGTGCATCGCGCGCACGCGCCCGAAGCTCGCGCCGGCGACGAGCGCGTCGCCCACTTCAAGTGTGCCGCGCTGGATCAGGATGCTCACCACCGGCCCACGACCGGGATCGAGCTTTGACTCGATAACTGTGCCTGAGGCCGTCGCGTCGCGGTTGGCCTTGAGCTCCTCCAGGTCTGTTACGACCTGGATCATCTCAAGCAGGCTGTCGAGACCCTCACGGGTCTTGGCGCTGACATCGACGAACTCAGTCTCTCCGCCCCACTCCGCCGGCTGCAAGCCAAGCTGGGTGAGTTCGGTGCGAACGCGCTCGGGCTGGGCGCCCTCCTTGTCGATCTTGTTGACCGCCACCACGATCGGGACTTCGGCGGCCTTGGCGTGGTCGATCGCCTCCTCGGTCTGCGGCTTGACGCCGTCGTCGGCCGCCACCACGATCACAGCCAGATCGGTCACCTGTGCTCCGCGGGCGCGCATCGCAGTGAATGCCTCATGGCCGGGGGTGTCGAGGAACGTAATCACCTTGTCGCCGTGATGGACCTGGTAGGCGCCGATGTGCTGCGTGATACCGCCGGCCTCGCCCGCGGCGACCTCGGTCTGTCGAATCGCATCCAGCAGTGAGGTCTTGCCATGGTCGACGTGGCCCATGATCGTGACCACCGGGGGACGATCGACAAGGTCTCCCTCTTCGTCCTCGAAGACTGGCTCGACCTCGACGTCATCGGCTGCATGCACGATCTCGATCTTCTTGTCAAATTCGTCGGCAAGCACCTGGATCGCATCATCAGAGAGGGTCTGCGTGAGCGTGGCCATCTCGCCGAGCATCATCAGCTTCTTGATGATTTCCGGCACCGGCACACCGAGATACTCGGCAGCGTCCTTGACGGTCGAGCCGGAGTTCACGCGGATCAGATCGGTGTCCTGCATTGCAGACGTGTCGATCGGGGCAATCGTCTCGTCGTAGGTGCCCCTGCGGCGACGGCCCCTGCGGGGGCGGCGCACCGGCTGGTTGGCAGGCCCGCCCTGCTGGCGGCGAGATGCTTGCGAGTCGATCACCACACGCCGGCGCCCACCGGCGCCCGTACTCGCGGGAGTGCGCTCGCCGGTACGCGAATCGCGCGTCGGACGCACACGCTCGCCCGCAGGCTGGGCACCTTGACCGTCGGGCGTCGCGGTGACCTGGTCGCCAGGCATCGCGGTGACCTGGGCGTCGGGCGTCGCGGTGACCTGGGCGTCGGGCGTCGCGGTGACCTGGGCGTCGGGCGTCGCGGTGACCTGGGCGTCGGGAGCCGGTGGCGCGACGGGCGGTGACACGACAGGTGACGGAGTTGGTGTGGGTGATGCCTGAGTGGTGGCAGGAGACGCACCATTGCCAGCGAGCACGCGCAGCGCGTCGGCCTCCTCGACAGAGGACGCGGCGACCTTGGCGGCGACGCCGGCGGCGCTCAGCTTCGCGAGCAGCTCCTTGCTGGAGATGCCCTGCTCCTTGGCTATTTCGTGTACGCGCTTCTTACTCATCGACTCTCCGATTCTACGAACTCGCCAGGAACGTCAACCGCCTGGCGAAAAGCGCGTTGCAAGACTCCCCTGGCCGCCGCCGACTTCAAGCAGTCACGCCGCGGCTCCTCACCTGCTCCGCGACACACATAGGCACCACGACCGGGCATCGCACCCGCGCGATCAAAGGTTGCGACAGGACGGCTCGCGCTTCCCCTCGACACGGCCGCCAAACGCAGAAGTTCGGACTTTGGCGCGACGCGCCCGCAACCGACGCAGCGGCGTCGGGGTACGTGCGCCCCTATGACGCTTGCTCCTCAGCCGCCTCGACGGTCTCCGCCTCAGCCTCGGCCAGCGCCTCGACGGGGGCGTCCTCGACCGGCGGTGCGTGCTCAGCGGCGTCGGCGCCACCCTGCGGTGAGAGGTCGGCGACGTTGTCGCTGTCGATCCCGCTGAGCGCCTGGTGGGACTCAAGGCCGCAGTAGCGCGAGCCGGGCAGCGAGGCGTTGGGGCAGCGGCGGCCGTTGGAGAGGATCGCGGCGCAGCGGCCCTGCAGCTCCTCCTCCTCATAACCGTGCTCGGCCTCCTCGGCGGCGAACTCGGTCTCCGAGCGGATATCAACGCGCCAACCGGTCAGTCGCGCCGCCAGACGCGCGTTCTGCCCCTCGCGGCCGATCGCGAGCGAGAGCTGGTCGTCGGGCACGATCACAGTGGCCTGCTTGGCCTCGTCATCGACCAGGACCTCACGTACGCGCGCCGGCGAGAGCGCCTTGGCGACGAAGCGAGCGGGCTCTTCGTTGAAGGGGATGATGTCGATCTTCTCGCCGCGCAACTCGGAGACGACCATGCGCACGCGCGAGCCGCGTGGGCCGACGCAAGCGCCAACCGGGTCCACGCCGTCGGCGTGGGAGATGACCGCGATCTTCGAGCGGTAGCCGGGCTCGCGGGCGACATTGGCGATCTCCACCAGACCGTCGGCGATCTCGGGCACCTCCAGCTCGAACAGCTTCTTGATCAGCTCCGGGTCGCGCCGGGAGACGATGATCGACGGTCCCTTCGTAGAAGGTGAGACCTCCTTGATCACGGCCTTGATGCGCTGCGAGTGGTCATAACGCTCACCGTCGACCTGCTCTGACTTCGGCAGCAGCGCCTCGACGCGCTCACGCAGTTGCACGAGCGTGTAGCGCGAATCGGACTGCTGCACGATCCCGGTGATCAGCTCGCCCACGCGGTCGCGGTACTCCTCGAACATCATGTCGCGCTCGGCCTCGCGGATGCGCTGCAGGATCACCTGCTTGGCGGTCTGCGCGGCGATCCGCCCGAAGTCCTCGGGCGTGACGTCACGCTCGTCGATCTGGTCGCGGTACTGAGCGAACTTGGCGGGATCGATTTCCGGCTCCTCCGGTTCGCGCAGCTCGCCGGTCTCCGGATCGACGACGGTGCCCTCGTCGATCGTCTCGACGATCAGATGGGCCTCCAGGCGCTCGGGGATGATCAGTTCGATGACGCGGAAGTCGGCCGTCTCGCGGTCCATTTCGACGCGCGCGTACTTGGCCGAGCCTGGCTGCTTCTTATAAGCGGACAGCAGCGCGTCCTCGAGCGCGATCATCAGCTTCTCGGGCTCGATGCCCTTCTCGCGCGCCAGGGCGTTCATGGCTTCAAGGATCTCGCGTGACATAGGTTTTCTCTCCTACTCCTCGACGAGGTTCGAACGACGGATCTCCGAATAGGGGATCGCGACGATGCCCCCGTCGGCGGCGAGCGTTATCTCGCTATCTGTTACCCCAACCAGCTCGCCAGTGAAGCTCTTGGCCCGCCGCTCGGCCGCAGCCGAGCCTGTCGCGGGAACCGGACGTGGCTCACGTGTGCGTACACGGGCGCGACGACCGACATAGCGGCGGAAGTGCGTGGGCTTGGTCAGCGGGCGCTCGGTCCCCGGCGAGGACACCTCGAGCGAGTAGCGCTCGCGCAACTCCGACAGCAGCTCCGTGACCCGCTCGCACAGTCCGAGCGTGACACCCTCGGGATGATCGATGAACACCCTGAGCGTGCCGTTGGGCAGCGTCTCGGCGAGCAAAACCTCGACATCCAGCTCGCTTGCGGCCAGGCGCTCCTCTATTTCGGACTGCACTGCTGACATCTCCCAGAAAACTCTCTTCCCACCCTATGGGCGTAAAAAAAAGCGGGCGGGCGCCCACTTTCGGTGCTGCCAGCCGTCACATAGGCGACGACTCGAAAGCTGTCTGTCGAGAATAGCATCGGCACCCTCCTCGGGCTCATCGCAACCGCTGTACCGCGTCGAGGATCGCGCCTGCGACACTCTCCTTCGGCGCGCGCGCGACATGCTCGGCGCCAGCGCTCGTGAGGATCGTGACCTCGTTGGCGGCGGACTCGAAACCGATGTCCTCACGCGAGATGTCGTTGAACACGACGGCGTCGACGTGCTTGGCGGTTAGCTTGCCGCGCGCGTGCTCGATGCCGGTCGCGCCATGCTCGGCGGCGAAGGCCACGAGTGTCTGGCCGGGCGCACGACTCGTGCTCAGCGCGCAGAGCACGTCGGCCGTTGGCTCAAGCTCGATCGTGAGGCGGTCGCGTCCCCCCTTCTTGATCTTGCCCGCGGCTGGCTCAAGGGGCCTGAAGTCAGCAACGGCGGCGGCCATCAACAGCACGTCACAGGCGGGGAACTCCCGCTCGCAGGCGGCCTGTAGCTCCGCGGCGGTTCCGACACGATGGACGGTCACGCCCGCCGGCGCCGGCAGCGCGACGTTGGCGGCCACGACCGTCACCTCGGCTCCGCGCAGTCGTGCGGCAGCGGCGAGCGCCATGCCCATGCGGCCCGAGGAGCTGTTGCCGACGAAGCGCACGCTGTCGATCGGCTCGCGCGTGCCGCCGGCGCTGACGAGCACGCGTACGCCGACCCAGGTGCCGTCTCTCTCCGGCCCTCGCGCCGGCGACGCGTTTCCTTCGGAGCCGGCCGCGGTCACGCGCTCGCCCGCAAGCAGCTGCTCGCATGCCGCGAGCAGGCGCTCCGGTTCGGCCAGACGCCCGATGCCCTGCTCACCGGCCGAGGCGAGCCGGCCGCTATCGGGCGCGACGACATGAACTCCGCGCTCGCGCAGCGTGGCAAGGTTGGCCTGCGTGGCGGGGTGCTCGTACATGTGGTTGTTCATCGCCGGTGCCACCGCGACGGGGCAAGTCGCCGCGAGCGCCGCGCTTGTGAGGAGGTTGTCGGCGAACCCGCCCGCGAGCTTGGCGAGCGTGTTGGCCGAGGCGGGTGCGATCAGGTAGAGGTCGGCGTTTGCGACGAGCGCGAGATGACTGATCGGCTCGTGCGCGGGCGACGCTTCTCCGGGGAACGCGCCGCGCGCGGGATCGCGCTCGAACTCGTCGCTCAGCACCGGAGCACCTGTGAGCGCGGCAAAGGACGTCTCCCCCACGAAGCGCTTGCTCGTGGGCGTCTGCACCACCCTCAGCGAATGCCCCGCGGCGCTCGCGAGCCGTATGAACTCAAGCGCCTTGTAGGCGGCGATGCCGCCGCTGACACCGAGCAGGATCTTTGCCATGTACTTCTTCTACGGCTTTAGACGAATACGCGCAAGTTGTGACGCGCTAGTTGCGTCACAACGCAACTAGGACGTGGTCTGGGCAAGCGAGACAAGGACGCCAGGAGCGCGGTGTGCTAAGCACATAAGCGACTGAGGACACAGTCTCGCGCCGCCCAGGGCACGTCCTAGCGGTAGTGGTACTTGATCTTCCCTGCTGCAACTTCCTCAAGGGCGATCGTGAGGTAGTTCTTGGAGGCGGTCTCGATCATCGGCGGCGGGAATTCCTCGAAAGCTCCCTCGCCCAGGTTGTGGTAGTAGCTGTTGATCTGCCGCGCGCGCTTGGCGGCCACGAGCACGCTTGCGTAGTTGGAGTCGACGTTGTCGAGCAAGCGGTCGATGCGGGGTGAGGTCATCATGGTGTCGCGGGTGCCTTTCCTTGTGGAGCACACAGTGTAGTGGACGCGGGGTCGCGTTCTGTTCGCCCGTCGTGCCCCAGAGGGCGCAGGGGGTGCCCCGGGTCAGCTCGGCTCTCGCGCTTGGCCCAGCTCGGCGGCGACGATGTCCACAAGCTCCTCCAGCGCGTCTTCGAGGCGGTCGTTGACAACCACGTGGGCGAACTCGTCGCGTGCGGCAAGCTCGTGCTCGGCGACCGCGAGACGGTGCTCGACCTCCTCTGCGCCGTCGGTGCCACGCCCAATCAGCCGTGTGCGCAGCGCCTCGCGCGAGGGCGGGGCGATGAACACCTGCACCGCCTCGTCCATCGCGCCACGCACCTGCCTCGCGCCCTGCACCTCGATCTCCAGCACCACCGGAGCACCCTCGGCGACGCGCCGCTCCAGCTCGCTGCGCAGCGTGCCGTAGCGCCGCCCGGCATAGTCGGCGTGCTCGACGAAATCGCCTGCCTGCACGTGGCGCTCGAACTGCTCGCCGGAGAGGAAGTGGTAGTCGATCCCCTCGCGCTCCCCCGGTCGCGGCGCCCGCGTGGTGGCCGACACCGACAGCTCCAGTTGCGGCAGGCGCTCCATCAGCCCGCGAATCAGCGTGCCCTTGCCCACCCCTGAGGGTCCGGTGATCACAAATACGCGTGCCACGCGCGAGAACCCTAATGTCGCGGGCGGCGGGCGCCGAGTTTCTGCACCGGGCTCCTGCTGCGTCGATGAGCAAGCCAGACAAGGACGCACCGACCGCCGTGTGCTGTGCACATAAGGGAGGGAGGACGCAGACCGATCGGCGACCAAGATGCGCTCACCGATCGGCCAGCGCAGCTCAGCGTCGCAGCAGGGATACAAGCTCTGAGCGCTGGCGCTCTGACAATCCGCCGATCGTCTTGCTCGGCGAGATGCGGCACGCGGCGAGGATCTTGTTGACCTTCACGCGACCATACTTGGGCACGGCGAGCAGCATGTCGAACACCTTCGCGGTCTCGACATACTCCGGCGGTTTGAGCAGCAGCGTGTGGATCGAGAGCCTGCCGGCCTTCAGGTCGCGCTTGAGCTGGGCGCGCTCGGTGCGGATGCGGTTGGCGCGCGCGAGGGCGTCCATGCGCTGATTGAGCGAGCGCTCGGGGGCTGCCGAGGGCTTGGCGGTCATTGCTGAGGAGATTGTCGGAGACATCGGGCCGGTTGCGGTCGGCATGGGCGGCGAGTCTACAGACCCACGCGCGCCGTTCAAGGAAAACCCGCCGAATTCACATGAAGCTCAGGTTGAGCTTTAGCTATGTCGAGACTGGTGGATGGTGGTGTGGCCGGTTTGCAGGCATTTTCAACCGTCGAGGGTTGACTGGTGTCGAGGATCCAAACGGGTCACGGAAGCGCGCTCAGGCAGCCAGTTCGCGCGCTATATCGAGTGCCACGCGGGGGTCACGAAAGCTCTCGGTGCCAACCGCCACGAGCGTCGCACCGACGTCCAGGAACTGGCGAGCGTGGTCGGCGCTGCGCACGCCGCCCATCCCGACGACGGGAATCGACACACGCTTTGCGACCGCGGCGACCTGGGCGAGCGCAACCGGTCGCACGGCCGCTCCCGAAAGGCCGCCCGTGGCGCCGCCGAGCCATGGCGAGCCCGGCGCGAGCCGTTTGCCGTATGTGCCCTGGGTTGGGGTCACCGCCATCGCGCGCAACGTGTTGATCAGCGAGACGGCATCCGCCCCGCCCGCCTCGGCGGCGCTCGCGCACGCGGCGACGTCGGCGCAGTTGGGCGTCAGCTTCACGACCAGCGGCTTACTCGTCATCGGTCGAACGGCAGCGACGACGCGCTCCAGTTGCACTGGGTCGGCGCCGATGTCGAGTCCTGTGTGAACGTTGGGACAGGACACGTTCAGCTCGATCGCGGCAATCTGCTCGCGCGTGTCGCAGGCACTCAGCAGCTCCGCTATCTCCTCGGCGGTGGAGCCCATCACATTCGTGAACAGCGGAGCCGGCAGTCGTTCAAGCTCCGGCAGGTCCTCGGTGAGGTAACGCTCAAGCCCCTTGTTGGGCAGCCCGATCGAGTTGATCAGCCCGGCCTGCGCCTCCCACAAGCGCGGTGGCGGGTTGCCGGCGCGCGGCGCCAGCGTGATCGTCTTGGAGACGAACGCGGCGAAGGGAAATTCGTCGTCGAGCGCTTTGCCGAAGGCGCGACGCGCGGCGAGTGCGTCGAACGTGCCCGAACCGTTGACGATCGGGTGGGCGAGCACCAGGCCGCAGAACTCGACGCTCATCGTGCCGGCTCCAACGCTGGGTGGATGTGAGCGACGCTTGCGCTCATTATTCGACCAGCTCCAGCTCGGCGGCGTCCACGACCGGACCGTCGATACACACGCGCAGGTAGCCCTCGCGTGTCGGTACCACACAGCCGTAGCACGCGCCGAAGCCGCACGCCATACCGGCCTCAAGTGCCAGCTGGGCGGGCACTTCGCGCTCAGCGCACAGTGCGCGGACCGCCTCAAGCATCGGCGGGGGACCGCACGCGTAGACAACGACTCTGGCCTGTGCGTCAGACCGGGTGTCACCGTCAAGCTCCTCACGCAGCAGGTCGGTTACGAGGCCGTGGTGGCCGACGGACCCATCGTCGCTCGCGACCAGCAGCTCGCCAAACGCGCCGGCGGGCTGCTCGCCGGGTTGTGCGGTCGCGTCGAGCAGTGCGGCGCCCTCGGCGTGGGCGCGGTCGCGAAAGCCCAGCAGCACGGTGGCACGGGCGTCGCGGGCGCGTAGTTCGTCGCCCAGGATCGCGAGCGGGGCGATGCCAACACCCCCGCCGACGAGCACGGCGCGACTGCCATCCTTGGGGAGCGCGAAGCCTTGGCCGAGTGGGCCGAGCAGCCATAGCCCCTCGCCCGGGCGCAGCTCGCACAGGCGGCGCGTGCCTGGACCGACGTCCTCAAGCAGGAAGTGCGCCTCGCCGTCTCCGAAGCGCGCGTAGGAGAACGCGCGCGGCAGGTAGGGGCGCTCGTTCTCCCCTGCCCCCCAGCGCTCGGCCGCGGCAAGCATCGCGAACTGACCGGAGGCTGGCAGCGGTCCATCGGGATCGGCGGCCTTCAGTACGCGATAGGCACCAAGCGATTCGTTCTCGGTGACGGTAAGCAACCGTCGCCCGAGCGGAGCTGTCACGCGTGGCCGCTCGTGGGCCGTGTCGTGCGCGCGGGCATCGACGCGCGGTCCTCCCTCGCTCACGCCGCCTGTGCCTCGCTGGAGCTGCTCGGGCCGTCATGTAGTTCCTGCAACGAGAGCACATCCGGCTCGCCGAGCTTGATCGCCTGGGCAATAGCGCGCGCAGCCGACACGCCGGCCGAGAGCGTCGTCAGGCACGGGATGCCGTGGGCGATGGCCGAGCGGCGGATCTCCCAACCGTCGCTGCGCGCGCCCGAGCCGGTGGGTGTGTTGACGATCAGGTTTACCTCTCCACGCTCGATCCAATCGACCACGTGCGGGGAGCCCTCGCCAATCTTGTTGATCGTCTTGACCGGCACGCCCATGCGCGCGATCGCCTCGGCCGTGCCGCTCGTCGCGAGGATGCGAAAACCGTTGTCGTGCAATATCTGCGCCACCGCGAACACGCCCGGCTTGTCGGAGTCGGTGACGGTGATGAAGGCCGTGCCGCTGCTCGGCAGCGGCGAGCCGGCCGCGGCCTGGGCCTTGGCGAACGCGGTTGGGAAATCGCGCGCGATGCCCATCACCTCGCCGGTCGAGCGCATCTCGGGGCCAAGCAGCGAGTCGGCGCCGTCGAAGCGGTCGAAGGGCAATACAGCCTCCTTGACGGAGACGTGCTCGCCGAAGCCAACGCCCTCATGTCCGCTCGGCAAGCCGAGATCGGCGATGCGCTCGCCCAGCATGATGCGACAGGCGAGCTTGGCCAACGGCAGACCGACGGCCTTCGAGACGAACGGGACAGTGCGCGACGCGCGCGGGTTGGCCTCGATCACATACAGCCGTCCCTCGTGGATCGCGTACTGGGCGTTCATCAAGCCCACGACGCCGATACCGAGCGCGATGTCGCGCGTGGCGGCGCGGATCTGCTCGAGCATCTCCTCGCCGAGCGAGTGCGGCGGCAGCACGCAGGCGGAGTCGCCGGAGTGCACACCCGCCTCCTCGACGTGCTGCATGATCCCGCCGATCCACACCTCCTCGCCGTCGCACAGGGCGTCGACGTCGACCTCGACCGCGTTCTCGAGGAAGCGGTCGAGGAAGATGGTCGGTCTGGCCGGCGCGTCGCTGCTGTCTGGCTCCCGTTGATTTTGAGGATTTGAAGTTCGTTCCCCTCGCGTATCCGCGGCTGGCAGCTCTCTCTGGAGGTAGTCGGCAAGCCCGTCGCTTGAATAGACGATCTCCATCGCCCGTCCGCCGAGCACGTATGAGGGCCGCACGAGCAGCGGGAACCCGACCTCCCCGGCCTTGGACAGCGCTTCCTGCACCGAGCAGGCCGTCGCATACGGCGGTGCCTGGTAGCCGAGTCGATCCAACAGCGCGCCGAAGCGGCCGCGGTCCTCGGCCAGATCGATCGCGTCGACGCTCGTGCCGAGTAGCGGTACGCCCGCCTCGACCAGACCCGCGGCCAACTTCAAAGGGGTCTGGCCGCCGAACTGGACGATCACACCCTCCGGCTGCTCGACCTCGATCACGCCAAGCACGTCCTCGAGCGTGAGCGGCTCGAAGTAGAGGCGGTCTGAGGTGTCGTAGTCGGTCGAGACGGTCTCTGGGTTGCAGTTGACGATCACCGCGTCGCGGCCGGACTCGCGCACGGTCATCGCCGCGTGCACGCAGCAGTAGTCGAACTCGATGCCCTGGCCGATGCGATTGGGACCGGCGCCCAGGATCATGACCGAGGGGCGCTCGCCCCTGCTCACCTCGTGAGCCGCTTTGCGCTCCCAGCCGGAGTAGTAGTACGGGGTGCGCGCCGGGAACTCGGCGGCGCAGGTGTCTACCGACTTGAACGAGCGCTCGCCGGCGAAGCTTGCCTGCGGGTCCTTGGCGATCTGCTCCAGCTCCGCCAGGAACCAGGGGTCGATCGAGGTGCGCTCGTGGACCGGGGCGATCCCGACGTCGCGGGCCAGCAGCTCGAGGATCGTCTCGTAGCGATCGGCCGTCGGCGTGAGCAGGCCGTCGAGCAGCTCTTGGTCTGTGAGAGCCTCGAGACGCGGCGGCTTGTCCAGCTCGCGCGAGCGCAGCGCCTTTGAGAAAGCCTGGGAGAAGGTGCGACCGATCGCCATCGCCTCCCCAACAGACTTCATGTGCGTCGAGAGCGTTGGCACCGCGCCCGGGAACTTCTCGAAGGCAAAGCGCGGCCACTTGACGACGACATAGTCGATCGTCGGCTCGAAGCTCGCCGGGGTGACGCCCGTGATGTCGTTTGTGATCTCCTCGAGCAAGTAGCCGACCGCTAGGCGTGCGGCGATCTTCGCGATCGGGAAGCCCGTGGCCTTGGAGGCGAGCGCCGAGGAGCGCGAGACGCGCGGGTTCATCTCGATGATGAGGATCTCCTCGGTCTCCGGGTTGACCGCGAACTGCACGTTCGAGCCGCCGGTCTCCACGCCCACGGCGCGGATAACCGCGATCGCCTGGTCGCGCAGCTGCTGGTAGAGCGCGTCGGTGAGCGTCTGCTGCGGGGCGACCGTGACCGAGTCGCCCGTGTGCACGCCCATCGGGTCGATGTTCTCGATCGAGCAGACGATTACGACGTTGTCGGCTTTGTCGCGCATCACCTCCAGCTCGAACTCGCCCCAGCCGAGCACGGACTGGTCGAGCAGCACTTGGCCGATCGGCGAGGCCTCGATGCCACGGCCGGCGATCAGCTCGAACTCCTCCTCGCTGCGCGCGATGCCTCCTCCCCGGCCGCCGAGCGTGAAAGCTGGGCGCACGATGCAGGGCAGCCCGAGCCGGGGCAGCGCGGCGCGTGCCTCCTCCAGCGTCGTCGCGATCGCGCTTTCGGGCATCTTCAAGCCCGCCTTTGCCATCGCCTCGGCGAACAGCTCGCGATCCTCCGCGCACGTGATCGCGTCGTAGTTGGCGCCGATCAGCTCCACGCCGTGGCGCTCCAGTGTGCCGTTGTCGTGCAGAGCCTTTGCCAGGTTCAGCGCCGTCTGCCCGCCGAGCGTCGGCAACAGCGCGTCTGGGCGCTCGCGTTCGATGATCTTCTCAAGCGGCCCTGGCAGCAGCGGCTCGACATAAGTGGCGTCGGCGAACTCCGGGTCGGTCATGATCGTCGCCGGGTTCGAGTTGACCAGCACGACCCTGTAGTCCTCCTCGCGCAGCACCTTGCACGCCTGCACACCGGAGTAGTCGAACTCCGCCGCCTGACCGATCACGATCGGCCCCGAGCCGAGGATCAGGATCGTGTTTATGTCGTCGCGTCGCGGCATCAGCCTCGTGCTCTCCAGTGGACGATCACGCCGTCTCCGCGATCCGCTCCAGGAACCTGTCGAACAGGTGCAGACTGTCGTGCGGTCCGGGTCCCGCCTCGGGGTGATACTGGACGGCGCCGCCGGGCACGTCCAGCAGCTCGAAGCCCTCGACGGTGCGGTCGTACAGGTTGACGTGCGTCAGCTGGGCGGCGCCGAAGTCCGTTTCCCAACGCACCGGCTCGTTCGTGTCGAGCGTGCGCGCACCGCCCGGTCCGAGCACGGCGAAACCGTGGTTTTGCGAAGTGATCTCGACGCGGCCGGTGTGCAGGTCCTTGACCGGGTGGTTGGCGCCGCGATGGCCGAAGGGCAGCTTGTAGGTCTCAAGGCCCAGGGCGCGACAGAGCAGCTGATGGCCAAGGCAGATGCCCCACACCGGCTTCTTGCCGACAACTTCGCGGATGGTATCCACGACGTAGTCGAGCGCCGCCGGGTCGCCAGGGCCGTTGGCGACGAACACCGCGTCGGGGTCCTCGGCAAGCAGCTCCGCGGCCGAGGTGGAGCACGGGTGCAGCGCCACGCGCGCGCCGCGTTGCACGAGGTTGCGCACGATCGACAGCTTGATGCCGGTGTCGAGCACCGAAATCAAAGGCCCACCCACCCCCTCGCCGTGCACGCTCACGCGGTCCGGGGTGACGACAGCGGCGAGGTCCAGTCCACTCATCGACGGCTCGGCCACGATCAGCGTGCGTGCCTCGCTCTCCTCGATTCGCGCGGGGAAGATTCCCCCGCGCATCGCGCCCGCCTCGCGGATGTGGTGCACGAGCGCACGCGTGTCGACACCGCCGATCGCCGGCACCTCGCAGTCGGTGAGCCAGTCCAGCCAGCCGCGCTCGGCCTCGGGGGCGTCCTCGCGGTTGCACGCCTCGCGCATGATCACCGCGCGCGCCCAGATGCGCTCGGACTCCATCGCGCGCTGGCTGACCCCGTAGTTACCGATGTGCGGATAGGTAAATGTGATCAGCTGACCGGCAAACGAAGGGTCGCTGACCGACTCCTGGTAGCCGGACATGCCGGTCGTGAACACGACCTCGCCGACGGCATGAGCATCGGCGGCGCACGCCTCGCCGTCGAAGCGGGTGCCGTCCTCAAATAGTACGTAGGCGTCGCGAACTGCCATTAGACGATCAACCGCTGTACTTCCTTAAACTCGGTCGTGCCGGCTCGCTCGAGCAGCTCGAACAGGACTGACTCGACCGTGCTCACGACCGCGCCGGCGCGCTCCATACGCTCAAGGCCGCGCTCGTAGTCGAGCTGGTGGCGTGAGCCGACGGCATCCGCGGGCACGTGCACGTCTATGCCAAGACCGAGCAGGTCGTGGACCGTTTGCGAGACGCACACGTGCGTCTCGATCCCACACACAACCGCCTGTGTGCGACCGCCCAGGTCGAATCCGTCGGCGCGCGCGGCGGAGAACACGCTCTTCTCGATGCGCGGCTCGTCCCGCAAGCCGACCTCCGGCGCGGTGTGACCGAGACCTTTCGGGTACTGCTCGCTGACGACGCGCGGAACGTCGAGGATGCGCGCACCCCCCACCAGCTTTGAGCAGGCCGCCGCGACCGCCTCGAAACTGGCATAGGAGCGAAAGCCCTCCTGCACGTCCACGACGACGAGCACGGCCGTCTCGCGCTTGAGCAAGCTCATCGTGTCTCCCTCCTATCCACGACTGCGGGCATCAGGCCGCCACCACCGAGAAGGCCCGCTCGCGGTAGGCGACCGTGCCGGCCGCGACCGTCATCAGCACGCGCCCCGTCAGGCGCCGCCCCGCAAAGCAACAGTTCTCCGAGCGGCTCTCCCAACCATGCTCGCCGGCCACCCACTCCGCTGAAAGGTCCACGAGCGTCAGGTTTGCGGGCGCGCCCACCTCGATGCGTGGGGTCGGCAAGCCAAAGAGGCTTGCTCCGGCGGTCATCCGCTCCACCAGCAGCTCCAGGTCGATCGTGCCTGGCAAGACCAGCTCCGTGTGCAGCGCCGCGAACGCGGTCTCAAGGCCCGTGGTGCCCATCGGCGCCTGCTCGAACGGCACCTCCTTTTCGTGGCGGGCGTGCGGGGCGTGGTCGGTGGCGACACAATCGATCGCGCCGCTGCGCAAGCCCTCGATCAGCGCGAGCCGGTCGGCCTCGCTCGCGAGCGGCGGGTTCATCTTCATGCTCGTGTCCATGCCGCGCACATCCTCCTCGCAGAGCAACAGGTGATGAGGCGTGACCTCGGCGCTCACCCTGAAACCGCGCTCCTTGGCGGCGAGGACGGCATGCACCGAGGCGGCACAGCTGAGGTGTTGGAAGTGCACGCGCCCGTCCTCATAGCCGGCAAGCTCCGCGTCGCGCGCGACCATCGTGGACTCGCTCACGCTCGGGATGCCGCCGATGCCGAGTGCGGCGCTGACGGAGCCCTCGTGCATCGAGCCGCCGTGGGAGAGCGAGGGGTCCTCCTCGTGCAGCGTGAGCACACCGCCGCACAGGCGCTGGTACTGAAGCGCCTTGCGCAGCACGCCGGCGCTTGCGACGGGGCGCCCATCGTCGGTGAAACCGAGCGCACCCTCCCCCATCAGCTCCGCCATCTCCGTCAGCTCGACGCCTTCCAAGCCGCATGTGATCGCGGCCATGAAGCCGACGGGCACGCGCGCCTCGCGCGCGGCCGCCTCGCGCAGCGAGCGCAACAGCGGCGCTGAGTCGAGCACGGGCGCGGTGTTGGGCATCGCGATCACCGCGCCAAACCCGCCCGCGGCAGCCGCACGAGTACCGGTTTCCAGATCCTCCTTGTGCTCCTGCCCGGGGCTGCGCAGGTGCACGTGCGGGTCGACGAAGGCGGGGAAAAGATGCTTGCCCTCGCCCCGCACAAGCTCCGGCTGACCCTCAGGGCTCAGCTCGCCCGGGGCCGCGATCTGCGCGATCTTGCGCTCGCGCACAAGCACGTCACGCGGAGCGCTCAAGCCCGTGCGCGGGTCGAGCACGTGCGCGCCGGAGATCAGCAGGTCGGCGTCGGCGCTCGTGCCATGCACCAGCGGTGTCGCGGTTTTCATGCGCGCACCGCTCGGCTCAGAATGCTCATGTTCGGATGCGCGCTCACGCGAGTTGCGGCTCGGGGACGGGACGAAACGCGCGCGAGCCCGACAGCAGCTCGTACAGCACGGCCATGCGCACAACCACGCCGGCCTCCACCTGCGCCGCGATCAGCGCCTGCGGCGAGTCGACGACCTCGCCGGACAGCTCCACGCCGCGGTTGACCGGGCCGGGATGCATCAGCAACTGACGCGGGGAAAGGCGGCGCGCGTTGATTTGAAAGCAGGAGGCATACTCGCGCAGCGAGGGCACCCACGACTCGCTCATGCGCTCGTGCTGCATGCGCAGCGCATATACGACGTCGGCCTCGCTGAGCCCGTCCAGCGAGAAGCGAACCTCGCAGCCGAGCGCCTCGATGCCACGCGGGATCAACGTCGGTGGACCGGCAACCGTCACCTTCGCGCCCATGCGCTGGAAAGCGATGATGTTCGAGCGCGCCACACGCGAATGGGCGACGTCGCCGACGATCCAGATCGAGACGCCGTCGAGCGAGCCAAGACGACGATGCAGCGTGTACACGTCAAGCAGCGCTTGCGTGGGATGCTCGTGCTTGCCGTCGCCCGCGTTGACGATCGCCGCATCGGTCCATCCCGACACGAGCTGTGCCGCACCGGCCCACGGGGTGCGAATCACGATCGCGTCGGGCTTGTGCGCGCTGAGCGTCAGCACCGTGTCCTTCAGCGACTCGCCCTTCTCGACCGACGATCCGCTGGAGACGAAGTTGACGACGTCGGCCGACAGGCGCTTGGCGGCCAGCTCGAAGGAGCTGCGCGTGCGCGTGGAAGCCTCGTAGAAGAGGTTCAGCACCATCCGCCCGCGCAATGCCGGCACCTTCTTGATCTCGCGGTCGGACACCTCGGCAAAGCGGGCTGCCTGCTCGACGATCCGCTCGATCGCCGCGCGGTCGAGATCCTCGACAGAGAGCAGGTGGTTCATGCGCCCGCCCCCACCGGTGCGTCTGTCCCCGCACGGGGGTGTCCGATCGACACCTCATCGACCTCGTCCAGCTCGCGCACGCGCACGCTCACGTGCTCCTCGCGTGAGGTCGGCAGGTTCTTGCCCACATAGTCTGGTCGGATCGGCAGCTCGCGATGACCGCGATCGGCGAGCACCGCCAACTGCACGCGCTCGGGGCGTCCGTAGTCGAACAGCGCCTCGATCGCGGCGCGCACCGTGCGCCCTGTATAGAGAACGTCGTCCACGATCACAACCGTGCGCTGGGCGATATCGAAATCGATGTGCGATGCGTGCACGACCGGTGCCTGCGGTCGCGAAGCGACATCGTCGCGATAGAAGCCGATGTCGAGATCCCCGAGCGGCACGTCGTCCTGCAGGAGGTCGGCCAACAGCGGCTGCAAACGCTGCGCGAGAATCGCTCCGCGACGGTGAATGCCGATGAGGGCAACCGCCCTGGTGCCCGTGTTGCGCTCGGCTATCTCGTGCGCGATACGCATCAGCGCCCGCGCGATGTCGTCCTCACCGAGGACGATCTTCCCGTCTTGCATGTTTTCCTTCCTGGCCTCACCGGACCGGGTTAAAGGAGCAGGGCGACTGTATCAAGGTGCGGCGACGGGCTCAGTGGACTCTTCGCCTACGGGACCGACTGCGGTTTGCTCGCGGGCACGGCGGTCTGACCAGCGCTCCAACTCCGGCGTGCCCTTCTCGGGAAAGGGGATCTCGATCGTGTCGAAGTCGCGCGGCGCCTCGGTCGCGGCGAACACGGCGCGAGCCTCTTCGCGCAAGTCCCGGCCTGGGTAGCGCGTGGAGATATGGGTGAGCGCGAGCAGTCGCACCTGCGCCTCCAGCGCGACCCGCGCCGCCTGGCGGGCGGTGCTGTGACCGGTCTGGTGCGCGCGCTCGCTGTCCTCCTCGGCGAACGTGGCCTCGTGCACGAGCAGGTCCGCTTGCTGTGCGGCCACCGCGAGCGCATCGCACGGCGCGGTGTCGCCGGAGATCACGAGCTTGCGCCCCGCGCGCGTCGGGCCCATCACCTGCTCGGGGCTCACCCCCGCGACCGTCTCTCCGCGCGCGAGCCTGCCGAAGTCCGGCCCCGGCGTGACGCCCAGCCTCGCAGCCAGCTCCGGGTCCAGATGACCGGGACGCGAGTCCTCAATGAACGTGTACCCATACGCCTTGTTGTTGCGATGACTCACCGGCACCGGCGCCACCGCGTAGCCGTCGAACTCCACGTCATCGACCGGCTCAAGCTCTGTCACACGCAGCTCATACGGCAGCCGCCCATACATGAAATACGCGTCGTCCATCATCCCGCGCAGGCCCGGCGGGCCGTAGATCGCAAGCGGCCGTTCGCGTTCGCGCAATGCAAAGGACTTCAGCATCCCCGGCAGTCCGAGCCAATGGTCGGCATGGAAGTGAGTGAGGAACACACAGCCGATGTCGGCAAGCCCCACCGAGCGCACCAGCTGGCGTTGCGTGCCTTCGCCGCAATCGAACAGGAGGCGGTCCGCTCCACGGCGCACGAGGATCGCGGGCAGGCCGCGACGGGGACTCGGCACCGAGCCGCCCGTGCCGGCGAAGAAGAGCGAAAGGTCCATGCGGGCAACGGTAGCGGGCGGCGCCCCGTCGGTTCGGCGCGAGCGTGCGGGGGTGCAGCGGTGGCAGCTTGGTGGCGGCGCGAGCGTGTGGGGCGCAGCGGTGGAAGGCTAGTACTGGCGTGAACGCGTGGGGCGTCGAGACGGAAGCCCGGTGTCGGCGCGCGAGTGCGTTAGGCGTCGCGACGGGAGAGCGCCGGAGCGAGCAGCCCGAGGGCCCCGAGCACGAGCAACGCCAGCGGCCATCCGGCCAGCGACGAGGTAGGCGCGCGACCGGACTCGATGCGAGTCACCTGCGCCCCCACGCTGACAAGGAAAGCAAACAGCCCAACACCACCCACATAGCCCAGTCCGCGAGCGCGCACGCGAGCCGCGGCCCACACCAGCGCGACCGAGACGACCAGCAGGTAGAGGTCCCATCCGAAGTGCTGGAAGCCGCCTGTTTCCGTGAAAACACTCGCACCGCTTCCACTCGTGTGGCTCTTCTCAACGATCCTCTCGACCGGATCCAACACGCCGGCGAACGTGCCCACCACGACTCCGAGCGTCCCGGCCGCGACGGCCGCGATCCCACCGACCGTGGCGATCTCCGCCGCGCCGATCGCTTTCGCACGCGACATGCCGACCGCCGCTAGGAACATCAGCCCGGCAGCGACGACGAGCAGGATGCGAACCGTGTCGACAGAGGGATGGTCGAGAATCCTGATCCACACGATCAACCACGTCAAGAGCAGCGCCAGCCCGGCCAGGAGCATCGCGTAGGGCACACGCGCGCGTCGCGCTCCGTAGGCGGCAAAGATTCCCGCGAGAGCGAGGATTAGAGCCGTGTAGAGCGTATTGGCGGTATTCGCGCCAAGCAGGCCGAGCAGTTGCGAGATCGCGAGCGGCCCGAGCAGGATCGCCAGCACCATCAGCACAGAGCGCGACGGAGCGGCACGCTCCTCGTCGCGCTTGCCGCCGACCGCCAGGGCGAACAGCACAAGCATTGGTATCGCGATGACCAGCAGCAGCGCCAGCTGACCCCAATCGTGATTGTTTCCCTTGCGCAGGTCCAGCACGACCGCGCCTGCCGCGAGCAGTATTCCTCCCGCGCCCCGCAAGAGATCGGTTGCGTCCCGATCATCTGACCGCATGCTCGGAACCCTGACCGATGGGTCGGACGGACCATTTGGCGCCAGTCGCCACCGCAGGCTAAGCTCAGATGTCAGCGGCGTCGTCAAGGACGCTCGTTGCGCCCGTAGCTCAGTGGATAGAGCGTCCGCCTCCGGAGCGGAAGGTCGCGTGTTCGAATCACGCCGGGCGCGCTTGAGAACTGCCTGCAAATCGACAGGTTTTCTGGACAGTGTGCGCAGGCGGGGGCCCGGCTGCCACGGGTGCGACTAATCCCCGATCATGACAATTTACTGCCGGCTAGAGCTGCGATCCCCTCGGGAAACCATGCGTGGTGTGATGGATAAATCACAGCTATGTTACAATGAGCTGATGCGCTCAGCAGAGATCATCGCCATGTTGCGCCACTTGGGCCTACCCCACGGTGAGCTCGCCCAGCGGGCCGGTATGGCGCGCGAGACGCTCTCGCGCTGGGAGACAGGCGCACAGCGCCCGAGCCTGGAGGACCTGGAGAAGGTGGTCACAGCAGCCGGCGCCAGGTTGGATGTTCAGGTGGTCCTACCGGAGCCAAAGCTCGTCGATCTGGTGGGTGAGCAACTGGATATCGCGTCGCCTACCGAGCGGCTGAAGACGGTACTCGGGAACCGCTGGCGAGGTTGCCGCGATGCGCTGCGTGTAACCCACCAGACGGGTGAGCTGGCCGTCGTGGTGGGACCGGTGGCGGCCGCTCTCAGGGGCGCTCCAGAGCGTCCGGGGTCAGGGCGAATTGACTTGCTCGTGCCCGCGGAGGATCGTGAGGAGCTGACCGAGTGGTTGCTGCGCGCCGATGCGTGGCCTGATGGCGTCGAGCAGGCACCGCACAGCGGTGAGCGGCGCGAGCGCTGGCGAGCCGGACGAGGCATTCTCACCGTCCGCTCCCAGGCCACTGGGATCGAGGACATAGCTGCGCTACGCGACCGCGCCTACCCCGTCCTGCTCAACCGGGAGGATGCCGGTCTCGTTCGCGTCGCCTTGGTGGAGGATCTGCTCGACCTGGTTGAGCGCTCGCCGTGGCCCGAGGACGCCTTGTACCGCGTCGGGTTGCGTGCTGTGTTGGCGTCTGGACGCTACTCGTCGCGTCAGGCGCGCAAGGGACACTTGGTATCGGTGTGATCGAGATCGAGGATCGTCATCGCGAACTGCTGCGAACCCTGGCCGGCGCCGAGGTTCAATTCGTGCTCGTGGGTGGCGTGGCACTGCAGCTGCGCGGCTTCTCGGGAGCCACTCGCGACGTGGACGTCACGGTCGCGGTCGATGACCTCAACACGCGCCGCCTGGATCAAGCGCTCGAGGCACTCCAAGCGCAGCCGTACCTCACGGGCGAGCGCGGCGTCGCATACCACACTCGCCTCGGCCAGATCGAGGTGATGCGCTGGACGGATGGCGTCGGCGACTACGACGCCTGGACGCGCGAGGCAACAACGATCGAGCTCGAACCCGGTCTCGATGTTCAAGTAGGCAGCGCATCGCACTTGCTGCTCTCCAAGGAGGACGCCGACCGAGAGAAGGACACCGACGCCCTACCGCTCATCCGCGCCGAGCTACTCGCGAGCGGCGCCCTGCAAGCTAGCGATGTACGTGGACCGGTCGCATCGTTGCCCACAGAGGTGACGCCCGACCCATGTGTCGAGCAGGTGCTCGGCCCCCGCCCCGGACGACGCCGCACGCGCGGCCTGTGGGATCACGGCGCACAGCTAATCGCCGAATATCGCGAGCGTTGGAGCGTGCCCGACGATGGTCCACTACTCGGCACACCCCCGACGGTCGGCGAGTCGCAGGCAGCTGATCGCGAGGCGCTCGATCAGCAACTGGAGCGTCTGCGTCGACTCATTGCTCGAACGAGCAAGGCTCGTCCATAGAAGGTGGTAAAAACCACCAGTGTCGGTGTGGCGTGGGGCTCGATCTCTAGCAGCGTCTACTGATGCTCGTAAAGGCTCCACATATGCGCCGCCCGACTTTGGCCCACCGGAGCCGTTTGGTGGGCCAAATCCATCGGGTATCCCCCGGTATCTAAAGGGATCGCTACGAGCTAGGCGCGTCGGGGCCCATCTCGCGCATGGCTTGTTAGTGCCGTTTCTTGCTCTTCTTCAGGTTCTTCCGGCGCTTGTCTCCGGAGCGGAAGGTCGCGTGTTCGAATCACGCCGGGCGCGTTAGAGAATCCCGCTCATTGGTGCGGATTCTCGACTCAGAGGCGCATGGTGGGCGTTGGCTGTCTACCGCGAAACCTGGTCTCGTTTGCCTTTTCCTCTGCCTTTTCATCGTGGACGGCGCTCCACGACTGACGAGAATCGCCGAAACATCGCGCAATATCGCGGCCCTTTGGGCGAGGCGCTACGAAGCTAGCGGTGTGATCTTGGTGATCGCTGCTACGGGTTGTTTGCCCTCCCCATACTTCTCGTCCCACGCACGGTAGGCGGCCTCCTTTGCTGCCTCTTCGTTTATGGCCTCCCCGGCCCAGTAGACAGTTCGCACCTCAGGAGTGGGCTCGTTGGGTTGGACTGGCGCCTCAAAGCTGCGAGTAGTCTCACCGATATTGACCTCAAATCTTGGCATGTGGAAAGTATAGATGTGCCAGATCCAGCCGTATGCCTCTTTCCAAAGCGGCCGAGCACGATGGCGCGGCAGCCCCCGGATAAGAGCTAAAACGCCTTGTCATGCGGCGCAGGCGCGCTCGCACACCTCGCGCACAGTCTGACGGCCGAGACAGCTTGCGGTAACGAAGGGAGATGTGTGTCCGCCGACGCGATGACCGACGTTGACGGTGACGCGTCCACGCAGCTTGTCGATCAGGCCCCGCCGCAAAGGCACGAGCAATAGCTCGTCCTGTTCCCCGACGAGAACTGTCGGACGGCCTTCGGCAAGTTTGCGCCATACAGCGTCGTCGGCCCATTCCTCGTCGCCAGGAACGAACTCAACCCCATTGGGGTAGCCAAGGTCATCGTCGCTGAGCGTTGCGGCCATGAACAGCTCGTCGGTCTTGTCGGAGATTGTGCTCATCGTGTGCTTTCCCAACTACGAACGATATCGCGCCAGCCGCGTCTCAACTTGATCTCGGCGGCGTGCATTGCGTCATTGATCGGGCCATGCGTGACGATTGGCTCCTGCTTCTCGGCTCCAATGTAGCGGTGCTCATGGTGTTCGGTGGGCGCATGGGCATTATCGAACATCCGGACGGTGTGCACCGCGCCATCGCGTTCGAGCAACAGCACGATTGCGTATTCGATGGGATAGGCGCTTGAGCGCTCCACCACCATCAGCAGGTTCGGGGCGAGACGCCGTCGCCACATTCGGTCCTTAGGCATGGCTCGATGATTCCATCGCCCTCCGACACCGCACCAGTGGGCGACGGCGAATGTCCCATAGGTGCGGTCCACCTATGCCCAGCATCGTGCCGTTTCTCCACCTTCGACAAGGGCACGCAGAGCCACCTTCTCATCCTCCCCACGCCGCATCCGACTGGCGGTAGACACGCAGAGCGAGCGCCGGGTCGGTGTGGCCCATCTCGTCCATAACGACGCCGGGGTCCTCGCCGATCGCGTAGAGGATGCTCGCGAAGGTGCGCCGGAGAGAGTGCGGCGTGATGCCTTCGGGCAGTGGCGATAGTCCGCGTGCTTGCAGGTTTTTGTTGGCACGCTCAACCGAGGATCCGATCACGCGCGAGCGCAGGTTGTCGGTGCTCTGACGCCTGCCGGTGCTCGTTGCAAATACGAAGCCGTCGGCGTACATGCACTTGACGGTATATGCGGTTTAGGATATAGTGTCGTGGTGTGGGAAGTCGAGTTCACAGACCAGTTCGGCGAGTGGTGGGACACGCTCACAGTGTCCGAGCAGCAAAGCATCGACGCCGCTGTGCGCGTGCTCGAACAGCTTGGTCCTGGGCTTGGGCGACCCCTCGTCGACACGGTCGAGGGCTCGCGCCACGCGAACATGAAGGAGCTGCGCGCGAGCACCACACGCGTACTGTTCGCCTTCGATCCGACACGGAGCGCGATCCTGCTCATAGGAGGCGACAAGCGCGACCGCTGGCAACAGTTCTACGCGGAGATGATTCCGCTGGCAGACCAGTTGTTCGACGAACACCTGGCAGAGCTTGAGAAGGAGTAACGCAGATGACCACCAAGACCCGAAACTTCAACGAGTTGCGCGAACAGGCGCGACGTCGCAATCCAGGTTGGGATGAGCAGGTGGCCGAGCGCCAACGCGCCATGGAGGACGCCCTGGCGCTCGCCGATCTGCGCCGCTCACGCCACGTCACACAGGTCCAGCTGGCCGAGGAGCTTGGCATCTCGCAGGGCAACGTCTCGCGACTGGAGGGCCGCAGCGATGTCTATCTATCGACCTTGCGCTCCTACGTGCAGGCGCTCGGCGGCCATCTGGAGATCGCCGCCGTGTTCGACGACGAGCGCTACCCGGTCGCTCCTGGCGCTTGACCCCGTAGGCAGCATGTAGGGCACCGCTTCGATAGACAGCTCCAGTCTTCTGGGTGGCCACGGACGCCGCCTGAAAAGGCAGCCCTGCCAAAACCCGCCCGAAAAGACCGCAAATTGCGGCTAAACGCCTGACCTGACTCATCGGCCCTCACCCGCTGAATCCCCAGCAACCATGCGAGATTCGCCCCAAAACTCCTCCCCCACCCAGGCGCCTCCGGAGCGGAAGGTCGCGTGTTCGAATCACGCCGGGCGCGTGCTCAATTCTAAGTGGTTCCCAGCAAGCGCAATCGAACCAGACGCCTGAGAGCAAATCAGCACGATATAGCGTGACGGGCCCCGGGCGGCATCCGGACCACTATCGGCACTGTTCGCCTGAGCCCCCGTTTGATGCGGCTCGGAGTCAGCCCGTTACCCTACGTCGCCGGAGAGCGCCAGCAGAAGCGGTCTGCAAGGAGTCAGGAAGATAGGCCGAACTCAATAAAGCACTATTTTTTGACCTTTACGTACGCATTGGCTTAGCGTTCATTCTTCGCGTCGAGTGGCCTGCCCATCCACACGAGATGGTCGTTCGCCTCGAGTGATCCATCTCGCCGCGAGCCTCGACATCATCGCCACCGAAATCCCATCGGCGTCCAAGTGCCGCCCGCCAGCCAGACGGTCGCTGCCGCCACGATCCACAAGCTCGAACAAGCGAAGAAAGACGCGAACGGGCGGCGCGGGAGCGAGCCAGACGAGTGCGCAGTGACGGATGTACCGCCCAGAAGTGAACTGATAGTGTTCCGAATGCATGAACGGAATGACCTGGGGCAGCCAGTGATGCGCAGTCGTTTGGTGTCGGTGTTCGTGGCGTTGCTGGCGTTTGCGATGGGCTTTTCGTCGGTGGCGGCACGCGCCGAAACATGGTCTGTGGTCGTGCCTATGGCTGAACCGCGCGCCGAGCAAACGGCGACGCTGCTGCCGGATGGCGAGGTGCTTGTGGCGGGTGGGTATAACGGCGTCGAACATGGTGGCGGCACCACTACGAATCCGCTTACTCTCGCGCAGCTGTTCGATCCGAGCACGCGGTCATGGGTACAGGCCGCACCGACGCGAGTGGCTCGCGATGGCACCAAGGCGGCTCTGCTTGGCTATGGCAGCGTCCTTGTCGTCGGCGGTACATGCCCGTTCCTACAGTACGATCCCGAAACCAAGGAATGGGTATGCGACAGCAGCACCACGGCTGAAGCCTACGATCCGAGCAGCAACACTTGGAACCCCGTTGCCGCACCCAGCGAACTGCAACGGGTCGAAACGCTGACCGCTCTGCCTGACGGCCGCGTGCTTCTGGTCGGGCTGTTCGGTCCGCGCTCCGGTGATACGACCGTGGGCTCCGCAGTGTATGACCCGGACGCAAACGCGTGGTCGATCGTCGCGAAACCGCTCGCACAACGTGCCGACGCCACAGCGACGCTGATGAACAACGGAGACATCCTGCTCGCCGGCGGTTTCTACGATGAACGGGTACTCGAAAGCGTCGAAGAGTACGATCCTGAAACCACCGAATGGACGATACTCGCTCCGATGCATCAGCCACGGATGTATCAGGCCGCAACGCTGTTGCCGGACGGGTCCGTTTTTGTGGCGGGCGGCGACGGGAGCGTAGAACCCGGTGTGTCTACGTTTGCGCCCAAAGATGTGCTGACCAGCGCAGAAGCTTACAATCCGGCCACGAACGCCTGGCAGGAGATCGGGCCTATGAATATGGGCCGTACCCTTCAGACGGCGACCGCGCTCCCAGACGGAGACGTGCTGATGGTCGGAGGTCAAGAATGCAACCCGGAAATCAGCGAAGCTTGTCTTGGTTATGGTGATCCCGAACACCCGGCGTCCGGCAACTGCTGTGCAGCCAGCAGCGCAGAAGTCTACGAAGCCTCCTCCGGCCGCTGGACATTCACCGAACCGATCACGAGCGGCATGTTGCACACCGAGACACTGTTGCAGAACGGCGAAGTGCTCGTAACGGGCGGCGAACTGCCCTTGGGATCAGGCGAGCTGAGTAGCGCATACGTGTATGGCCCGGCCCAAGTTTCTCCACCTCCATCCCGACCATCCCAGCTCGTTCCGCCCGCCGTCCCGCCCACGCCGAAGCTCATCCACTTGAGCCAATCCCACAGAACCTGGCGCGAGACGCGTACCGGCAGTGACGCGCGAAGGAGACGTGCGACTCCTGTCGGAACTGTTTTTGCCTTCGTGCTCAGTGAGTCGGCCAACGTCAGATTGAAGTTCACGCAATTGCTGCCCGGCAAGCGTGTCGGCGAGAAATGCCTCGCGCCCCGGCCGCGTGCCATCACTCACCTGTCATGTTCCCTTAAGAGATCACGGGGCTTGCTCGAGATCGCCGCACACGCAGGCGGGAACCGGATCGCTTTCCACGGCTCTCTACCACACGGCAGCCTGCTTCCTACGGGTCGCTACTCAGTCAGCGTCGTCGCAGACACCGCAACCTCACATTCACCCGCTCAGACACTTGACTTCACGATCGTTCGATAGTAGGGCAGGCTTGGCTGAGCGCGTTGCACGCCCTTGATGCAAGGAGTGGCTGAGACGCACGACTGCTCGGTGGCGCGCCTAACGTAGTCGAGCGCAAGCATCTGCTCGCTGCCCGCTGCTTATCGTAGGCCGCCAAGTGGTCGCACCGGGGCGCGGCTGCTGTCCGAGTGGGCTGCCGCCCGCGTCGGTTCACGCTGGGAGCAGAAACGCTCTGATCATGCTTCCGCTTAGCCTCGGAAGCGAGCACCACGGTGGCGTCGGAGGCCGCTTGCGCAAAGAACGAGGAGGATGCGTAGTCGCCGCCGCCGGATGCTGGCTTCCACAGGCAGTTGCGGGCGCACGATGGTCGGCACCGCCAGCGACTGGTAATCGTCCTAGCTCGTCTCATGCCGGCTCTATGCTCGTGACAATGGTTGAGGAGTCCCCGCTCGAACACGTCGCCGAGATCTATAGGACCTTCGACTCTGCAGAGATCCCACGCCCGCAGACTACGTGGACGATGTGGAGACGTTGACGCGGATGAGTTTTTCCACGGGCCCTGGGCAGTCGTTACGACGAGAGGGGGGCACATAAAGCTGCCGCGCGCGATGGGTGAACGTCTGCGACAACGACGGTGCTGCTCGTGGAGATCGAGTTCTGCGCGCCTGGTCGATGTCTGTGTGGCCGAGGGGCGCGCGACCTGTCTCCGCCCCTATGTTATTTGATGTCGTGTGCGTCACTGCTCAGCCGACCAACTCGTAGCGCACGCCGCGACCGCGGGGCTTGCCAACCGGCTTGAGTCTGTTGTGCTCGTTGTAGAGTTCACTGAGGATCGTCGAGGCGCGCTCGGGCTTGACACCAAGCAACTCAGCAGCTTCGTCCCGGCCGATAACGTCGTCAACGTCCAGGTAGGCGCGGATGAGTTGCCAGTGCTCGTCGAGCGTCTTTGGCCGCTTGTAGTTGACGCGGCTGCGGAGCTTCTCGGCGGCATCGTTGGCGAGCAGAAACGATCGGCTGCCATTCACCATCCGCCGGAGCGCCCCGACATTGGCGAGCCGCATGAGGAGCTCAAACGCCTCGTTCTCACTGCACTGACCGATGACGGCGAGCCGCTCTGGCCGCAACGGTGTATGGGAAAGCAGATCGGTGATGGCGATGTACGTCCGTACCATCGCACCGAGCTCGTAGTCTCGACTGTTGATGTCGTCGAAAAACTCGCGAACCAAAGCATCGACCTGCCCACCGGTTATTCGGCAGATGACATCGCCGCCGTCCTCGTGGATGTCGGGCTCGGCGTGCCCGTCGCGGAGCATGACACGAACGATGGTCGCGATGCCGACACCCTCGCTCTCCGCGAGGCCCAGCACATGCAGGGCGTTGGCGAGCACTGGGTTGCGAGGTTGGGATCGCGTGGCGAGCAGTCGCTCTTGACGCACTCCAAACGGAAAGCCTCCCGGCGAGCGCACCTTCAACGCCGATGCCGGCTTGCCAGTGACTATTGCGACAACCTGGCCGCGAACCTGCTCGTAGTCGCGATGCATCAGCGCGTTGATCACCGCCTCGCGGAGAGCTCGCTCTGGGATGGGACGGACCGATCGTCGCTGAACCCCGATGACCTGCTGGCGTGACGGGAACACCTCCAGCAACAGCTTCCAAACCTCGTCGAAGGCGGTGAGTAGAGGGGCGGGTGCGCGGTGGCGTCGTTCTGACGCTACGCCTTCCGCGATGGTGACGAGCACGTCGAGCTGGTCGACGCTCGGCTCAAAATGGCACAGCAGCAGCGCTCCGGCGTTGTTGAGTTGGGGATCCTCGGAATCATCGGCTGCGATGCCGAGCCTCCTGGCCAGTGCCAGATCGGTGCCCGGCGAACTTCCCTTCGACTCCTCGTAGTGAGCGCGCGCCGACTCCAGCGCGGCGTCGTCCGCGCCCGACAGACGGAAGTCCGAGGCCCGGGCGGACCAGTCGTAGTTGCGCCGCCCCTCTAGGAATTCTCGAGCCCTGTCGCCGGTCAGTTCCACGCACTGGTCGCGGAAGCGGGCGCGGAGCTTGCCACCGACGCGGACCTCCTCGAGCGCCGGTGGTACATCAATGAGGTAGATCCGCCGCTCCTCGACGTGCAGTACTTCCGGCGTCTCGATCGACACATGTGGCGTCGTCAGAGCATGGATGCGCCCACGCAGCCAGTTGACGTCAAGATAAGAACCGGCGAACGCATCCGAGCCTGCGGCCTTGTCATCGATCCCTACAACGAGTATCCCTCCACGGTCAGAGTTCTTGAAGCACGCGACCTCTCCGGCCAGTGCTCGTGCCGCTGTCTCGTCGTGCGCATCTATAGGCCGTCGCGTCCCGTCACGACCGACGGTGCCAGCCTCCTCCTTGAAGTCCAGCATCTCCCGCTCGAGATCACGTACGCTCGCTCCAGCGAGGATGGCGTCGATGGCGTCTTGGGCGAGCTGGCGGCGAAATAGAGCGCTCACGATCCCGATAAATGTAGCATGAGCGCGGTACCTCGGCTATACTACATTTCGCACTTGGCCAGATACGTTTTTGTGTCCGCGAATGGCGGGTCCATCCCTTCGAGCAGCGCTTACCGGTGCTGAATGAGGCGCGCCACACAGGCATCGTCCGACTTTGGCCCACCGGAGCCCTTTGGTGGGCCAAATCCATCGGGTATCCCCCGGCATCTAAAGGGATCGCGAGGAGATTGGCGCGTCAAGGCCCATCTCGCACATGGCTTGTCAGTGCCGTTTCTTGCGCTTCTTCGGGTTTTCCGGCGCTTGTCTCCGGAGCGGAAGGTCGCGTGTTCAAATCACGCCGGGCGCGCTTCAACCCTGCGGTCAATAAGGTCGGAGTCCCTGATGGGCTGGAACTGATCCTCGGTCCGAAGCCTCCCTTACCGTATCGGCAGTTGGAATACCCAAACTTGAGTGCTGCACGGTTGGACAGGTACCGGATCGTGCATTCCTGGTCGCGTAGGCGCCCACGGTGTGGCCGCCAGAGCACGGCCCGATTGCAACCTACTGTTCTGCTCTTGCACGATGCGATAGCCGGAGGCGCGCTACGCCTAGGCGTTTTCGACCTCGACCTTGTGGAGTAGACTCAAGCTGGGGCGCCCCGGCCTGTCCACCGCGCGGATACCAACAAGTGACGCACAAACTCGTGGGCGACGTCGTCCCGGCCGACAGGGCTGCTCAACCCTTGAATGTCGAGGCGCCGTGGTCCCCGAAGGGCTCGTCGCGCTCCCGCACGGCCTCGCGGAATCCGGCCTGCATCGCACGCCGCTGGAAGTCGTACCCCTCGGCGGTGTGACGCGCGATCCCATCCAGGAGCGTCCCCAAAATCTGCGTCTCGTGCAGGCCCTGGGCGTGGAGCGTCTGGTTGACGAGCAGCTTCATCATCCGCAACTGGTTGACCGGCAGGCGAGCGATCCGCCCGAGCAGGATCTCGGTGCGCTCGTCGAGCTGCTCGGGCGGGGGCGCCTCGATCGCCAGTCCCCACTCAAGCGCCTCCTCGCCCGAGAGGCAGTCGCCGGTGAACAGCAGCCGCTTGGCGCGCTGGGCCCCCAGCCGATAAGCCCACATCGAGGTGGTGGGCGCGCCCCACACACGCGCCGGGGGGTAGCCGATCTTGGCGTCGGCGGCGATCATGAGCAGGTCCGAGCACAACGCCATGTCGGTGCCTCCCGCGACGCAGAAACCCTGCACCTTGCAGACCACCGGCTTGCCAGCGTAAAACAGCGACATGAAGCCGCGCACGTTGCGGCTCATCATCGCGTAGTCAACCATCGCGTCCCACGTGCCCGCCGGGTCGTGGTTGGCGGCCATCACAGCCGGATCCAACGGCGAGCCCGGCTGTAGGGCGGGATCCCCCTCGCCCAAGCCTCCACCGCCCTCGGCGCTCTCGACGAGGTCATAGCCGCCGCAGAATCCCTTGCCGTTGCCCGCCAGCAGCATCACGTGGACCGCCGGGTCCAGGTCGGCGCGCTCGACGCAGCGCTCCAACTCGTCGATCAGCCCCCGCGTGATGCCGTTACCGCGCTCGGGTCGGTTCAGAGTGATCCGCGCGACCCGGTTGGCCACCTCGTAGGTCACGTTTCGCAGAACGTCGGGCATCGCCCGCACAGTCTCCCAGACCCGGCGGGCGCGGACTGGCGGCGTTATGATCGCGGTGGTGAGGGTTGAGGCGATGACGTTCAACTTGGACGCTGTGACTCTGTGCGAGGCGTTTCAACAGACGGCGGCCCGTTATGCCAATAGGGTCGCTTTGCGGACGCCTGGCGACGCCGTTTCGATCACCTGGGGGCAGTACGCCGAGCGAGTACGGCGGATCGCGGCGGGACTCGCGGCGCTCGGCGTCAGGCGGGGCGACACGGTGGGGCTCATGCTGCTCAACCGGCCGGAGTTCAACATCTGCGACTGCGCGGCGATGCATCTTGGGGCGACGCCCTTTTCGATCTACAGCACTTGCTCTGCAGAGCAGATCTCCTACCTGTTCTCAAATGCTGCGAACAGGGTTGTGATCACCGAGCTGCAGTTTCTCGATTCGATCAATGCGGCGGGGCTCGACTCGATCGAGCACGTGATCTGTGTGGACGGCACACCAGAGGGCACCATCTCGCTTGCCCAGCTCGAATCGCTGCAAGTGTCCGGCTTTGACTTCGACGCGACCTGGAGAGCCATCACCGGTGATGATCTGATCACCATCTGTTACACGTCTGGAACCACCGGACCACCCAAGGGCGTCGAGCTGACCCACGCCAACGTGCTCGCCGACTGCCACTCCGCCACGCAGGTGATCCCCGTGGAGCCCGAAGGTCGCGTCATCTCCTACCTGCCGCACGCCCACATGGCCGACCGCTACTCCACGCACTACATATCGATGCTCTACGGCACGCAGGTGACCGCGATCTCAGATGTGCGCGAGGTGGTCGCGGCTCTTGGCGAAGTGCGTCCCACGAGCTTCGGCTCGGTGCCGCGCGTCTGGGAGAAGATGAAGGCGGGGCTCGAGACGACGATCGCGGCCGAGCAGGATCCCGCCCGCAAACAGGCGGTCCTGTGGGCGATCGATGTTGGGCTCGCACGGGTCCACGCCGAACAGGCGGGTGAAGAACCTTCAGCCGAGCTACTCGCCGAATACGCGAAGGCCGACGAGTTCGTGCTGAGCAAACTGCGCGAGCGCCTCGGGCTGGATCAGGCGAACATGCTCTACGCAGGCGCCGCCCCAACGCCGATTGACGTGCTCGAGTTCTTCCACGCGATCGGCCTGCCGATCTGCGAGCTGTGGGGCATGTCGGAGATGACCTGCGTGGGGACGTGCAACCCCCGCGAGCGTCCCGTGATCGGCACCGTTGGCCCGCCTCTGCCGGGCGTCGAGGTGCGCATCGCCGAGGACGGGGAGCTGCTCGTGCGCGGGCAAATGGTGATGCGCGGTTATCGATCCAACCCCGAGCAGACCGCGGAGACGATCGACTCCGAAGGTTGGCTTCACACGGGGGACATCGCCGAGATCGACCCCGAGGGCTACGTGAAGATTGTCGATCGTAAGAAGGAGCTGATCATCAACGCCGCGGGCAAGAATATGTCGCCCGCGAACATCGAGGCCCAGATCAAGGGTGCGAGTCCTTTGATTGGCCAGGCGATCGCCCTCGGCGACCGCCGCCCCTACAACGTAGCCCTGATCGTGCTCGACCCCGATGGCGCCAGCGCATGGGCTGCGGAGCATGAACTCGAGGACGCCTCGCCGGCGGCGCTTTGCAAAGCCCCGGACGTCGAGGCGGCGGTAGCGCTCGCGATCGAGGAGGCCAACAGCCACCTAAGTCGCGTAGAGCAGATCAAGCGCTACGCGATTCTCCCCTGCGACTGGCTCCCCGGCGGCGACGAGCTGACACCCACCATGAAGCTCAAGCGCAAACCCATCTGGGAGAAGTACGCGACTGAGATCGATGCGATGTACGCACAGGATGGTTCTCGCCAATAGGCGGCCGGCCCGATCTCGGCGGCCTACCGACCCGGCCACTCAACCACGATGTGCGGACTTCTAATCACCCCGACGGGCTTATCTTCCACGCGTCGGGTCCGATCGAGGGGGGTTGGGGCGTACTTGACTTCTGGGAGTCGCGCTCACAGTTCGACAGTTTCGCGGCGGGGCGCATTCGCCCTGGGGTTCAAGCCGCCGGGGTCACAGCCGAGCCGGAGATTCACGAATTTCCTGTTCACGAGTACCTGTCGCGGTAGGACGGCGCATCGAAAAGGCAGCAGCCTGGTTTCTGCTGCCTTTTCAGCCCTTCATCGTCCCGAGTAAGAGCGTGCGGCGTCGTCGTTTGTCGCGACCAGACGCATGAGCGCTCGGCGGCTAAAGATCGTGCGGCCGCTGCTCCTCGACGGTGCGCTCGGCTGTGGGCAACGCTTCCAAGCGTTCGTCCGGGATCGGCTCGCCGCTATCCACCGAGATGCCATAGGTGCCAGCGGCGAGTCTGGCGTCGGCGCGCTCGACTGCCGCGAGTTGCTCGGCGAGATCCTCCGCGAGGCCCTCTTCCAGCTCTTTTTCATACAGGTCCTCAGCCTGGATCCACCGGTGTTGTCCGGTGGTGAGGGTTGAATGACCTCCTGAATCGGGCTTGGTAGCGACAGATTGCGGCTGTCGCGGCCCGGGGTCAGGAGGTCACTCGTATGGTGCAGGATGACGAGCGGGTCGGACTGGACGGGGTGCGTGTCGTCTTTGACGATGATCGTGTGGTCTCAGACGCGGGTATCGCGCTGGTCGCGACGTTGGCCGACCGGCTTGGGATTGAGGGGTTGGTTGGTCGGTTCGTGGGGCTTCGGCGTGATATTCCGGGCGCTGCAAATGTGGGCAGGAAGGTGATGGCGCTCGTGTTCGCGATGCTGCTCGGCGCCGATTCGATCGATGATTGTGATGTGCTGCGGGCGGGTCGCACCCGCCGTCTTTTGGGTGGTTGGCTGCCGGCGCCCTCTACACTCGGAACGTTTCTGCGGGCGTTTACTTTCGGGCATGTGCGCCAGCTCGACCGAGTACTGGATCACGCGCTGGTGCGTGCGTGGAGGGCGGGTGCTGGTCCGGGCGCCGAGCGGCTCATCGTTGACGTGGACAGCTTTATCGGCCAGGCCTACGGTTATAAGAAGGAGGGTGTCGGTTTCGGTTACACCAAACAGCGCGGATACCATCCGCTGCTCGCCTCCAGATCCGGGACAGGCGAGGTCCTGCACGTCCGGCTGCGCAAGGGACAGGCAAACACGCAGCGCGGTGTTGTGCGCTTCACCGAGGAGCTGATCGCGCGCGTGGCGCGAGCGGGCGCTAGCGGCGAGAAGCTCCTGCGAGCCGACTCTGGGTTCTGGAACAGCAAGCTGATCGCGAGGCTCCAGGGCGCCGGATGGTCCTATTCGATCAGTGTGCGCATGCAGTTCTGGGTCCCCGAGGCGATCAAAGCGATCCCCGAGAAGGCGTGGCAGTCCTTGGAGAACTACCCCCAAGACGGTGAAGCGCAGATCGCCGAGACAACCAGTCACGGACGACGGCTGATCGTGCGCCGCACCCGGCTCATCGGCCCGCAAGCAGAACTGTGGCCAGACTGGCGATATTTCCCGTTCATCACCAACCGCGTCGACCCCTTCGAGGTCGTGGAGGCCGAGCACCGCCAACACGCTGTCGTGGAGCTCACGATCCGCGACCTGAAGGACCAAGCCTTGGCGCACTTCCCCTCCGGCCAGTTCAACGCGAACAGCGCCTGGACAGTGATCGCCGCCATCGCACACAACCTATTGCGCTGGACCAATGCGATCGGGCTCTCCGGCGAGACCGTCCGCGTTGCGCGCACCATGCGCCGCCGGCTACTTCGGATACCTGGCCGCCTGACCCGCACAGGGCGTCAATGGACGCTTCACCTTCCCGCGCGCTGGCCCTGGCAGGACGATTTCACCAGCGCGCTCGCCCGCATTCGCGCACTACCCGCAGCGACCTAACCGCCGTCCGCCGAACTCGCTGACCATCACGCACCTCGCGTCGACACCGGCAATCTTGCCCTGCCAGAAAACACCCCGACGCACCCCATTAAAGCCTCGCCCGCCGCCACCCACGCCCACACACGCACAATCAGACCTCGCCGCACCCCCAAAAACACCCATCGCCACCAAACACCAAACCACGCGGTGGATCCAGGCTCAGAGCCCAACTCGCCAGGTTCACCCTGCTCGGCCGCCGCCTGCTTGTCCTGCTCGGTTAGCTCGGCGATCGCTAGTTCGATCCGCCGACGCTCTCGTGCAAGCAGCTCGCGTGCGCGTTCAGTCTCCATTCGTCTCAGCCTAGCGCGCCGACCCATCCGTGATGCCGGTGTGACCGATTAGCCGCGTCCGCGGCTCCGCCAAGCCAGGCGAGTGGCGCTCGGAGCGCCCGCCTCTACGGCGCCGGACTCGCCGGAGTCGAGGCTGTGCCGGTCGTGGACGGTTTTGTGGTCGTCCCGGTTGTCGCGGGTGTCGTCGTCGTAGTTTTGGGTGCGGTTGTCGTAACGGTCGTGGCAGGCGTGGTGACCGTCGTCGTGGGAGCCGTGACCGTCTTCTGCTGAGTGACAGTCGTCGGATTCACCGTCGTTGTGTGGCCTATGCTCAGCGATTGATTGGTAACCGAGTTGGTCGGTTTGGAGCTTTTGTCGGAGACCAGCAAGATCACCACGACGACGATCGCTATCGCCAGCGCGACCCCGAGCGCGATCGCCCATCCGCTGGCACCACCACCCTCTTCGCTCGGTGGCTGGGCTCCGCTGCCAGGAGGCGCGGGCGGATAGCCACCTGCTTGCGTGGCATCGCCGCTACCAGGCGCGGGAGCGCCGCCACCTGTCGAGGGTCCCCCCACGCCCTGGGATGGACCGCCGGGACCAGCGGGCTGGGCACCGGCTCCAGGACTCGGCGGCGGCAATGGCGGCTCGCCCCCCGCACCCTCATAACCGTCGTTCATCGCCAACTCCCTTCCGGTGACCCCGATTTCAGGCCGACGCGCTGTGCGCGCTGCCCTGCCATCTTGCGGTACCCGGCCTCGCGATATTCGAACCTCGCCCCGGCGGCTGAACAGTCAGGCGGGTGGGTATAACCTGACGCACACCGCCCGCAATCGTTGGGCCACTCCGAGGAGGATGACCGTGCCGTCCAGGGACCAGACCGCCAACCGGCGTACCGGAGAGAGCCCGCCCGACCTCAGTGGCCGGCGCATAGAGAAGCTGCAGGGAGCCTACGGCAACCGCTACCGGCTGGAGCCCGCTCCGGACAACAAGCTGCCCAAGAGCGGGATGCCGGCCGAGGACGCGCTCGGGCTGGTGGGCGAAGAGGTGCTGCTCGACGGTATCCCGATGCGCAACCTGGCCACGTTCGTGACCACGTGGATGGAGCCTGAGGCGGACCGCTTGATCGCGGGATCGCTGCACACGAACTTCATCGACCACGCCGAGTACCCGCAAACCGCCGAGATCGAGCAGCGTTGCATCCGGATGCTCGCCGACCTCTTTCACGCACCGGGCGAGACGACCGGTGCTCGCACGCAGGGCTCCTCGGAGGCGATCATGCTGGGTGCGCTTTCACTGAAGTGGAAGTGGCGCGCGCGCCGCAACGCACAGGGGAAGTCGCTCGATCGCCCCAACCTCGTGTTCGGCGGCGACGTGCACGTGGTGTGGGAGAAGTTCTGTCGTTATTTCGACGTCGAACCACGCATCGTCCCGCTGAAGCGCGACAAGTACACGATCGGACCCGAGGACGTGGCGCCGCATGTCGATGAGAACACGATCGGCGTGGCGGCGGTGCTCGGTACGACGTTCACCGGGCATTCCGATGACATAACGGGTATCAACGACTTCCTGCTTCAACTCAAGAACGAGAAGGGCGTCGACGTTCCGATGCACGTCGACGCGGCCAGTGGCGGCTTTGTGTGGCCGTTTCTATACCCGCACACCGAGTGGGACTTTCGCCTGGAGCAGGTTCGCTCGATCAACGTGTCTGGACACAAGTTCGGCCTGGTCTATCCCGGCATCGGATGGCTCGTGTTCCGGGAGAAGAGCGACCTTCCCGATGACCTCGTGTTCTACGAGAACTATCTCGGCAAGCGCGATGCGACATTCACATTGAACTTCTCCACCGGCTCGGCGATGGTGCTCGCCCAGTACTACAACTTCGTGCGCTATGGCCACGACGGCTATCGCTACATCATGGAGACGATGCAGTACAACGCGCGTCTGCTTGCCAAGGAGATCGCGGGCTGTGGCGACTTCGTGCTGGTCGGCGAGGAGCAGGAGGAACAACTGCCGCTCGTCGCCTTCCAGCTCGCCGGCGAGCACGACTACGACGAGTTCGACGTCGCCGCCCAACTCGCCGCCGAGCGTGGCTGGATGGTCCCGGCTTACACGCTGCCCCCGAACGCCGAGCACGTCAAGATCATGCGCGCGCTCGTCAAGCAGACCCTCGGACACTCCCTCGTGGCAACGCTCGGCGCCGACATCGTGGAAGCGTGCGCGACGCTAAAGAAGAAGGGCCGCCTGCACGAGTCCGAGCGCAAGCGGGTCAGGACTAACGCGGGGCACTGAGGCGACCGCTCGGCTATCGGGATGCCCGGTGGCAGGAGTCTTTGGATGGGGCACGATCCCGCGTCGCCGGCTCGCCCTGCGTCAAGGCTCGCCCGGCGTCAAAAATCGTGGTCGGCCAAGCGCAATCCTCCCTGACGCTCGACCTCGGCGATCGCGCTCGTCGCGGGCACCATCTCGCTCGTAACGAGGCCGTGCTCTGAGGTCAGCTCGTCGATGATCTGGAAGGATCGCGCGGTGCGCTGGGGCGTGTCGATCGCGACCGTGAGCACCGGGACGTGGCGGCGGATCTGAAAGAACTTGTCTCCGTGCGGTGAGTGATCGCCATGAAACCCCCAGATCCCGCGCAGATTGGTGGCACCGGCGGCATTCGATTCGCGCAAGCGGCGGACGATCTGGAGGCTCAGAGGGCGCCCTTCGTGGGTCGCGCTCTGCGAGCAATACACCATCAGCTTCTGCCATAGCGCCAAACCGTGCTCGTCGGTGCCGGGCAGCTCGTGCGGCGTGCTCAGCAGCTCCCCGTCGCGCTTGCAAACACGCACCCGCTCGAGCGTCATCAGCGGTTCGCGCAACAGTCCGCCCAACTCTCCCAGCACTGCCGCAATGCACTCGCCCGAGCCGACCGCGATCACCATCATCGGCACATCGGCGTTGCGAGCGAAGAACTTGGCGCGCGCCCGGTGCCCGCCGATCGTGCCGTCGACGCCGAGCAGCACGATCGCACCCGCCATGCCGTGCCGGTGCAGCAACTCGCAGATCGCCGCAAACGCGGGCGTGCGTCCGACTCGCTCCTGGCGCCCGACATATACGGTGAGCTTGGTCGCCTCCTGTAGGCGCTCGGGCAACTTCACCGCGCCGATCTCCCCGCTGAGCAATCGTGCGCGCTCGAGCGTAATCAACCCGCGCGGCTCGACCTCAAGGACGCTCCGAAGCGTCGCCTCGATTCGCTCGCGCGCGGCAACCGCGACCGCGACGACGGGCAGGTCTTCCGACAGCGAGAGCAGCCGGTCGGTATGCAGACGGTGCAGCCCGCCGAACCCCTCAGTGCCGCGTAGCAGCACGCTTGCGTCGAGATGCTGCTCGGCGTAGATGCCGAGTAGCACGTCCCCGAGCAGCCCCTCCTCGGTGCGGTCGCGCTCGCCGAAATAGGTGGTCAGCTTCAGGCAGTCCTCGTTTATGCCCAGCGATGGGGTATTCATAGGAGCCCTCCGACTGTACGGCCAAGCGCGACAGCACCAACGCCGATAAGCAGGCTCAGCACCACGTTCGCGATCGCGCTAGGCACCTCGGCGTCCTCTACGAGCCGCTGGGACTCGAGCATCCAGGTCGAAAATGTCGTGTAGGAGCCAAGCGTGGCGGTGCCCGCCAGCACCAGCAGGTTGCCCTCTACCGCCAGGCCGGTAACCAAGCCCAATAGCAGCGCCCCGCTTGCGTTGACAGCCAGCGTCCCGAGCGGAAAGTCGCCGCGTGCACGACCCGCGATCAGTGTGTCGAGCAGAAACCGTGCGCTCGCGCCGATGCCGCCGAGCAGCGCCGCCGCGATCCACACCCACGCGCTCATGCGATCACCCGCGTGCGCCGCACCATTGCCGTGCCGATCCAGATCGCCATGTAGCCAGCGGCAACGCTTGCCGTCGCGTATCCGAGCGCAAGCGCGAAGCGGTCGTCGTCCAGCATCCTCAGGATCTCCAGCTGCATCGTCGAGAAGGTCGTGTAGGCACCGCAAAAGCCCGTCCCAAGCAAGGGTCTACGGTAGGTTGATTGCGGCAGGCGCTCCTGCAGGCGGGTTGCGAAGTAGGCGAGCGCAAACGAGCCGGAGATGTTGATCGCGAAGATCGTCCACGGCCAACTGCTCACGCCGCTTGCGAAGGTCACGCTAAGCCACACGCGCAGCAGCCCCCCGACCATCCCGCCGAGGAAGATCGCGGCAAGCTCGCGCCTATCGACACTCGGCATCCAGAACAGCCCAGTTAGGGAGAATCGGCGCACCGTTGACAAGCTCCTCTCGCGTGAAATAGAAGGTTTCGCGAAAGGAGCCATCAGCCCTTTTTCAAGGTGGGCGGTTCGGAGAGTGGCTAGGACGCCTAGCGAACCCTCACGTCAGGACTCCATCTGACGCCCCGCAGCATACCCCAGCTCGCCAACTGTTTCCAGGGACACCCGGATCCGATCGTTCTGAGTCAAACAGCGCTTCGTGTCATGAAGCTCGCTACGCTGAGTGCATGTGCGTCGGGTGCGCAATGGCAGCCGCCTCTGCGGCCTCGGGCTTTCGAACGTGGATGCAAACCCACAACCTCGGCTGGCTCACGCCCAAACGAATGCGCGCGCTGACGATCGGCGCTATGTGCGCCGCTGGGCTCGTCGCCACCGTCGGCGTCAGCGGAGCGACACCGCCCGCATCCCACGGCACGCCCACCGCCAAGCACGCCGCACACGCGACGACTCGCTAGAACAAACCCACACCTGTCATCAGATCAGCTTCTAGGGTGTCGTTGGGCAAGCGATGCAAGGACGTACCCCTTCGGGGCACAGGCAGATCGCGAAGTGTGCTCTGCACATGAGCGACCGAGGACGCCGCAGCGCGCCGCGCAACGACACCCTAGCCGCCGGCTACAGCAGGCAGGATCGTCAGCTCCGCGCCGTCATCGACCGGAGTGTCCAGCCCATCCAGGAAGCGGATGTCCTCGCCGCTGAGATACACGTTTACGAAGCGCCGTAGCGAGCCGCTCTCATCCGCCAAGCGCTCGCTGAGACCGTCGTAGCGCTCATACAGGCTGTCCAGCACCTCGCGTACCGTCGCGCCTTCGAGCTGCGCTTCGCTCTCGCCACCAGCCGCGGCGCGAAGTTGGGTTGGGATCTTGACCGTGACGGCCATCGCGCTCAGCTCCTCGCGCCCGCAAATGCGGCAGGCGCGTTCGTCGCGTTGGCGGGCGCGTTCTCCACAAGCGCTTCGAACTGCTCAGCCGAGGGGTCGATTTCGTGCGTCTCGAACGTGCCGCGCACCGCATCGAGCGTCTTCAGGCCCTCGCCGGTGATGACGAGCACGACACGCTCGTCGGGGTCGATGTCCCCGCGTGCCGCCAGTTTTGCGAGCACCGCCGTCGTCACCCCGCCGGCCGTCTCGGTGAAGATGCCGGTCGTCTGTGCGAGCAGCGCGATGCCGTCGCGGATCTCCTGGTCTGAGACGGAGTCCACGCCGCCACCGCTGCGACGAGCCTCCTCGATCGCGTAGGGACCATCGGCCGGGTTGCCGATCGCAAGCGACTTGGCGATCGTGTTGGGCTTGACCGGCTTGCACACGTCCTGGCCGGCAGCGAACGCTTTGGCCACTGGTGAGCAACCGTCGGCTTGCGCCCCGTTCATGCGCGGAGCATCGCCCTCGACGAGCCCCAGCTCGCGCCACTCGGCAAAGCCCTTCGCGACCTTCGTAAACAGGGAGCCCGAGGCGATCGGCACGACGCAGCGGTCGGGCAGCTCGAAGCCGAGCTGCTCGGCGATCTCATACGCGAGCGTCTTCGACCCCTCGGCATAGTAGGGCCGCAGGTTGACGTTCACGAACGCCCAATCGCGTTCCGCGGAAAGCTCGGTGCAGAGCCGGTTGACGTCGTCGTAGTTACCCTTCACGGCAACCAGTTTCGTGCCATAGACGCCAGTCGCGAGGATCTTCTGCTCCTCCAGGTCGGCGGGGATGAACACGTAGGACTCAAGGCCGAGAGCCGCCCCATGGGCCGCGACGGAGTTGGCGAGGTTGCCGGTGGAGGCGCACGCGATCGTCTTGAAACCCAGCTCGCGCGCACGGGCCGTGGCGACCGACACGACACGATCCTTGAAGGAGTGGGTCGGGTTGGCAGCGTCGTTCTTGACCCACACCTCGCGCAGCCCGAGACGCGCGGCCAGGCGGTCGGCGCGAATCAGCGGCGTGCAGCCAGCCGGCAGGCCGGTACGTGAGGCCAGGCGACCCGAGGGCCCGGGAGGACCGTCCACGACGGGCAGAAAATCGGTGTAGCGCCAGATGTTCTGCGGTCCTGCCTGGATGCGGCGGCGCAGCTCGTCGGTGTCGCCGCCGAGGCGACTGTGGTCATAGGCGACCTCAAGCGGCCCGAAGCAACGCTCGCATACGTACAGCGCCTCAAGCGGATACTCGGTACGGCACTCTCTGCATCTAAGGTGTGTAACAGCCACAGGGGGCTCCTTCCATGAACTTGTCTTCGCCGGTGAACCGTGTGGCAAAGACTGGAAGCCCGCCACACATCTCTCTGGAATTGGCACCTGCCGCTATTACACGGTGGTTGTCGGGGGTTCACTGGGCCAGGTCCCTCCACCCCTCTGGATGTGTTCAGCTATGTGCCGCAAGAGTATAGGAGGCCTGGCGACGGAACACAAGACCTCCTGTTTGCGGACTCGCGCCCGCGCCTGGTAACGCCTGAGCGTCGGCGGTGTAGGGCTTGCCGTGAGCGCCAGCGTACGCCCCGAGGATCGAACGCCCTCCCCGACCCCAGATGTCTTCGAGCCGCTCGACCCGGCCACCAAGAAGCGGATGTTGATCATCGTCAACCCGTACGCCACGACGGTGTCCGATCGTTTGCGCCACCTGGTCGTGTATGCGCTACAGGGCCGCTACGAGGTGGACGCCGTGGACACAGAGGCACGCGGCCATGCGATCGAGCTGTGCCGCGAGGCGGCGCACGAGGGCTATGACGTGGTGGTCGCGTTCGGTGGCGACGGCACCGTCAACGAAGCCGCCAACGGCCTGCGCGGCTCCCCCACCCCGCTGACCTGTCTGCCGGGCGGCTCAGCCAACGTGTACGGCAAGATCCTCGGCATCCCCGGCGAGCTGGTCGACGCGACCGAGCACCTGCTCGCGATGGCCGACGATTGGCGCCCGCGCAAAGTGGACCTGGGCATGGTCAACGGCCGCTGCTTCACGTTCGCCTCGGGACTCGGCCTGGACGCGAGCGTCGTGGAGCGCGTGGACTCAAACCCCCATCTGAAGGCGCGCTTCGGCGCTTACTACTTCACGTGGGCGGCCGTCAGCACGTTCACGCGCCGCTACATCCTCAAACCGCCGCATCTCACGGTCGAGCTGGACGGGGAGCAGCACTCCGGGGTCACCGCGATCGTGCAGAACGGCTCACCGTTCACCTATTTTCAGGACCGCCCGATCGAAGTGGCCGACGGTCCGCGGCTCGACTCCGGGACGCTCGAGGCGTGCGTGTTGCGCCGCGCACAACCACTCGACATGCCCTCGATTGCCTACCGCGCCTTCTCCAGACGTGCGCGTGTGACCCGCCACCGTCAGATCACGCCGCTGGCTGAGACGAGCCAGCTGACCGTCCGCTCAAGCGATGAGCAGCCCCTGCCATTGCAGGTGGACGGCGACTACCTGGGCGAGGTGATGGAGGCTCGCTACTCGATCCTTCCCGGCGAGCTGAGCGTCGTCTCCTAACGCCTGGTGCCCGCTGGTCTCCGCGCCGGCCTGCCGGCCGGAGGCTAACCCGCCCCGCCGGGCGTGACCCGGTAGGCGTCGAACACCGACTCGGTGTTGCGCAGGCGCGAAATCGCTCCCTTCAGGCTCTGCGTGTCGGCCAGCTCCACGACGAAGCGGTTCTTCACCATCGGGGGGCTCGACAAGCAACGCGCTTCGAGAATGTTGGCGCCCGACTCCGAGAAGGCGCGCGAGAGATCCTCGAGCAGGCGGTGGCGATCCCAGGCATCGATGTGGATTTCGACCACGAACGAGGTCTCCTGGTCGCCCTCCCAGCCGACATCGGTGAAGCGTTCGGGATTGCGCTGCAGCAGCCTCGCATTCGGGCAGTCCTTGCGGTGAATCGTGATCCCGCGACCCAACGATATGTAGCCCACGATCGGATCGCCCGGTACCGGACGGCAGCACTTGGCCAGGCGCAGCATCACGTCCTCCACGCCGTCCACGACGATCCCATATTGGCTTGAGGAGCTTGTCGCGCGCTCGCGCGGCCGCCCGATCTTCAGCAGGTCGGTGGCGCTCGCCTGCCCGTCGGCGGCCTCACCCTGCTTCAGGCGCTGCAGCACTTTGTTGACAACAACCTTCGGGGATATCTTCGAAGCGCCGAGCGCGATGTAGAAGTCATCGGCCTTGCGATAGCCCATCTCGCGGATCACGTCGGCAAGCAGCGCGGAGCCTGTGATCTTCTGCGCCGGCAGGCCCTGCTTCTTGAGGTGTTCCTGCAGCAGCTCACGTCCAGTGTGCTCGGTGTCATCGCGCGACTCCGCCTTGAACCATTGCTTGATCTTGTTGCGCGCGCGCGTCGTCTTGACCATCGCCAGCCAGTCGCGCGAAGGGCCGCGCTCGCGCTTGGCGGTGAGAATCTCGACGATGTCACCAGAGCGCAACTCGTAGTGCAGCGGCACGATCTTGCCGTTGACGCGCGCGCCGACGCAGCGGTGGCCGATCTCGGTGTGCACCTCATAGGCGAAATCGAGCGGCGTGGCTCCAGCCGCGAGCGACTTGACCTCACCCTTGGGCGTGAACACGTACACCTCGTCCTCGAACAGGTCGATGCGCAGGCTCTCCATGAACTCCTGCGGATCGGACATCTCCTTCTGCCAGTCGAGCATCGAGCGCAGCCACTTCATCTTCGCGTCCGCTTCGGCCCCGCCGGAGCCGTCCTTAGCCGCCGGGTGCTGCTTATACATCCAGTGAGCCGCGACCCCGAACTCGGCCATCTCGTGCATCTCCTGGGTACGGATCTGGATCTCCAGCGGCCGTCCCTCGGGCCCGATGATGGTCGTGTGCAGCGACTGATACATATTGAACTTCGGCATCGCGATGAAGTCCTTGAAGCGACCGGGTAGCGGCTTCCACAGCGAGTGGATCACGCCCACCGCGCCGTAGCAGTCCTTGACGGAATCCACGATCACGCGCATCGCGGTGAGGTCGTAGATCTCGTTGAACTCGCGGCCCTTCTTGGTCATCTTCGAGTAGATCGAGTAGAAGTGCTTGGCGCGTCCGGCGATCTGAGCTTTGATCCCGAGCGTTTGCAGTTCGCTTGCCAGATAGTCACCGGCCTCCGCGACGTAGCGCTCGCGATCCTCGCGCTGCTGGGACACCAGCTCCTTGATCTCGCGGTACTTGCGCGGATGAAGCGTCGCGAACGCGAGATCCTCAAGCTCCCACTTGATCGCGTGGATACCGAGCCGATGGGCAATCGGCGCGTAGATCTCAAGCGTCTCGCGTGCCTTGTCCATCTGCTTCTGCTTGGGCATCGCGTCGATCGTGCGCATATTGTGCAGGCGGTCGGCGAGCTTTATGAGGATGACGCGCACATCGCTTGCCATCGCCACCATCATCTTGCGATAGTTCTCCGCCTGCGCCTCGTCGCGCGACTGGAAAACAATGCCGGTGAGCTTCGTCACACCGTCCACGACACCGGCGATCTCCTCACCGAAGCGCTCGCGCACCTCCTCGATCGAGGCGGAGGTGTCCTCCACCGTGTCGTGCAGCAGAGCCGCGCACAAAGTCTCGGTGTCCAGCCGCATACCGGCGCAGATGCGCGCCACGCCAACCGGATGCACGATGAAATCCTCGCCGGACTTGCGGCGCTGCGCCGCGTGGTGCTCGCAGGCGAACACGAACGCGTCTTCCACACGCCCGCGATCGATCTCGACAGCCGCGTCGGCGGCGTGCTCGGAGACGATCGCGAACAGGTCGTCGAGCAGCCGCCGCTCGAACTCGCTCAGCTCGTTGCGGCGGAGGCGGCGAGGGGGGCTGGCAGTGGAAACAGTGTCGACTGGGCTGGGCCGGATATCGGGCATGGCTTAAGGGTAGCCCTCTTTGAGGCGGCCTGGGCGTGACGAAGCACCAGTCGTGGCTCGCTGGCTCCCCTCCATTCGTTGACCTCCAGCACGAAGGTCGCATCGACGGGCTCGCCCTCCTGCACGCCGAGCTTCCCGTCGTTTCCGAACGCCACCGCGCGCGCGTGCACACCGCCGGACTCGACGGTGAAGCGAGCGTGCTTGCCCTGGCCCATCGGACGCACGTCGCGCAATATCGCGTCGCGCACCATCAGCGACACGGTCGGGTTGCCCCGGCCGAAGGGAGCGAGGCTGGCGAGTTCCTCGGCGAGGCTCATGTCGAGCTGCGCGCCGTCCACGATCGCATCCACTCGCTCGCGCGCGATCAGATCCTCAGGCGAGAGCACGCTTGCGGCATGGGCGTCCAGCGCGGCGACGAACGCCGCCAGATGCTCGCGACGAAGCTCGACGCCGGCGGCGGCGCTGTGACCTCCATAGCGCACGAGCTGCTCCGCACAGGCGGTCAGCCCCCCAAGCAGGTCATACCCCTCGATCGAGCGTCCCGAGCCGCGGCCGGTCTCGCCGTCGAGGGAGATCATCACCACCGGGCGGCGATGGCGCTCGGCCAGGCGCGAAGCGACGATCCCGATCACGCCGGGATGCCATCCCTCGCCCGCAAGCACGAATGCCGAGCGCTGCTCGCGGTCGGTCAAACGCGCGATCTGCGCTTCGGCCTGGACGCGGATGCTCTGCTCGGTGTGCCGGCGTTCGCTGTTTGCGCGGTCCAGCTCCTGAGCCACCTGGGCTGCTCGCTGTGGGTCGGTCGTGAGGATCAGCTCGAGCGCCGCGTCCGCTCGATACAAACGCCCCGCCGCATTGATGCGCGGCGCCAGCGCGAACGCGACGGCACGCTCGCCCACCTTCCCCGGGTCCACGCCCGCAACGGACATCAGCGCACGCAAGCCGGGCTTGGCGGTAGCCGCGAGCGCACGCAGGCCACGCCGGACAAGCGCACGGTTCTCGCCCACCAACGCGACCACATCGGCGATCGTCGCGAGCGCCACGAGGTCGAGATCCTCGTCGATCTCGCGCGGGTCGCCTCCAGCGGCACGGAGCGTCGCCTGGGCGAGCTTGTGGGCCACCGCCGCAGCGCACAGCTCGCGACATGGGTAGTCGCACAGCGCGGGATGCACGATCGGCGCATCCGGCAGCAGCCCGTCGGCGCGCGGCAGGTGGTGGTCGGTGACGATCGTCTCGATCCCGAGCGAGCTCGCCAGCGCAACCTCCTCGACGGCGGTGATCGCGCAATCGACGGTGATCAGCAGCTGCGTGCCCGCGCTCGCGAGTCGCTGTACCGTCGCCGCGCTCAGGCCGTAGCCGTCGCTCGCCCTGTCGGGCAGATACCAGTCGCACTTAGCGTCAAGCTTGCGCAGCGCGCGCACGAGTATCGCGGTGGAGCACACGCCGTCGACGTCGTAGTCACCGTGAATCGTGATCCGGTTGCCGGCGCGCACATGAGCGAGAATCGCCTCGGCCGCGTCCCGCAAGCCCGCGAACTCGTCAAGCTCGTGATGCTCATCCGCCGCCAGGAAGGCACGAGCCGCGTCCGGGTCGCCGTAGCCACGGCGGACGAGCACCTGCGCGAGCGCGTCGCTCACACGCAACTGCTCGCGCAGCAGGGTGACGTCCCGCTTGGCGCAATCGGTCATGTCAAAGCGAACCATCGTGCGCCCACACTACGGGGCGCGCTAGACGGAAGCGGGCGGGCGGCTCAGAAACAGGTTCTCAGGCGTTGCGACCGGCGGCGGGCGCGCTGCCGCGCCGTACACCCTCGAAGTACACGGCCGCGATGCCGAGCACCGCGCCGGGCGCGGCGTACAGCACGACCGCGATGTCGGTCGTTTTCAGGCCGGGCACATGCAGCGAGGAGGTCTTGAGCCCGTAGATCAAAAGCCCCGTGAGGATCCCGCCGACGAGCGAGCCGACGAACGCTCCGACGATCCCACCCCAGAAACGGTCGGGCAGCCAGATCGTAAAGTGCCAGATCGCAAGGCCCACCATCACCCAGCCGAGCATTCCCATCAGCGCCACCTCCCGCGGTCGCTTGTCCACCGCTTGATGCCTGTCGCGATGCTCATCAGCGCGCCCTTCCGTGCCGGCGATTACGCGAACGCTTGGACTTCTCACGTCGCGGGGTGCCGCTGTCCTTCATGACGAGATCCTCGGGCGTGAGATCCGCAGCCGGATCGCGCTCGGGCGCACCATTGCTCGGCTCGCTCGGCGGCTCGCTGCCCTGAGGCTTTGTGCCATCCGCCTGCTTGTCCGGCTGGGCCTTGCGTGTGCGCCCACGTCCGCGCAAGCCGACGCCGGCACGCGTCGCCGCCGATGCGGGCTGGCCCGACTGCTCGGCGATCTCCGGTTCGATGTCACGCACCATCTCCTCGAACTCGTCCTTGGAGAGCTGCTCCCCGGGATCTTCGGCGACGGCGGCCGCGCCGCGGCGACCGCGCTTGGGCTTCGGGGCCGGCTCCACGTCGATCGGACCCTCCGCGGAGGTTGCGTACGCGGGCACATACCCCAGGTCGCGCTCGATCCGCGCGCGGCGGTTGCGATAGACGCCCTCGCGCTCCTTCCAGTGGGTCAGCACCGGCGAGGCGATGAAGATCGAGGAGTAGGCGCCGGAGGCGATACCCACCATCATCGCGAAGGCGAAGTCCTTCAGGGTTGACCCGCCGAAGAGCAAGATCGCGGCCACCGGCAGCAGTGTGCAGAAACTCGTGGCCAGAGAACGCGTCAGCACCTCCGACATCGAGCGGTTGACGATCTGCGAGAAGGCGGCTCGTGGCATCCGCGGCACGTTCTCGCGCACACGATCGAACACGATGATCGTGTCGTACATCGAATAGCCGAGGATCGTCAGCAACGCCGCCACGGTGGCGGTCGTGACTTCGCGGCCGGTCAGTGCATACACACCGGCCGTGATCAGCAGGTCGTGCATCAGCGCGATCAGCACGGGAACGGCGTACTTCCACTCGAACCGCAGCGCGATATAGATCGAAATCACCAGCAGCGATGCGATGATCGCGAGGATCGCGCTTTTCGCGACGGTCTGTCCGAACGTCGGCCCGATCGAGGTGCTAGAGAAATTCTTGGTGCCCGGCGAGCGTGGACCGGACCCGAACTTGGTGTCGAGGTCGGCTTTGATCCGCACGACCTTTTCCGGGCTCAGCTTCTTCAAGGAGATTCTGATACCCCTGGCCGCCGACACCTTTTTCGGAGTACTTCTGGACCTCGGCATCCGGATACCCGGCCGCAGCCATCTCCTGTTGAACTTCGTTCTCGCTCACGTGCTTCACGAAGCTCGTCTGGATGCGAGTACCGGAGGTGAAGTCGATGCCGAGGTTGAGGCCCCTGCCTCCGATCGCAAGCGCACCCACCATCAGGATGCAGCCTGACAGCGAGAAGAACCAGCGCGAGGCGCCCATGAAGTCGAATGTCCATTTGCGCTTGCGCTTGCTCGCCCCGAGCAGCGCCGGATGTGACACTGCGCGCGAGCGACCCATCGAGCCGAGCGCGGCCTGAGTGGCGAGCACCGCCGTGAACAGTGTCAGCATCGTGCCGATGCCGAGCGTGAAAGCGAAGCCCTGGACTTCCGCGGTGGCGAGCGCGAACAGGATGAACGCCGTCATGAACGTAACCACGTTGGCGTCGACGATCGCCGCGAATCCGCGCTTGTAGCCGGTCGCGATGCCGGCCGCGATCGAGCGCCCGCCGCGAATCTCCTCCTTGATGCGCTCGAAAATCACGATGTTCGCGTCTGCCGCGATGCCGATCGTCAGGATCAGACCGGCGATCCCCGGTAGCGTCAACGTGATCGGGATCAGCTTGATGAGCGCGAAGAAGTAAATGCCGTAGATCATCAGGCCACCGACCGCGATCGCGCCGAGCACGCGGTAGAAGGTGAGCAGGAACAGGCACACGACGGCCAGGCCCACCAGACCCGCGATCAATCCCTGTTCCAGGGCGGTCTTGCCAAGCGTGGCCGAAACTTGGGACTGGGAGATCAGTTCGAGTTTGATCGGCAGCGCGCCCGACTGAAGCTCGTCCGCCAGGTTCTGAGCCGAGGTCAGCGTGAAGCCGCCCGATATCTCCGAGCCGGTGGACGGGTCGATGCCTTCCGGATACTGCGTGTAGTCGATCGACGGGGCCGTGATGATCTGGTTGTCGAGCACGACCGCGAAGTGCTGCAGCGCGTCTTCCTTGCGCACGCCCGGCAGCGCCGCCGCTTCGCCGCGCTGGGCGATTTCCTTGGTCACTCGCTGGAAAGTTTTGCCTCCGCTGGAGGTGAATTCGAACGTGACATCGGGCTGCCCCGTATTGGTGTCGGTGTTCTCGACCGGGTTCTTGATCTGTTCGCCTGTAAGCGCCGGGTCGTCGTTGAGCACGTACCAGCTTTCCGGCGAGGGCTGGGTTACCTTGCCGTCGGTGCCGGTGACCGGCTGGGCCTGAGCCAGCACCGTGCCGGGGTTGACCCGTACCGCTTCGGTCTTCGTGTGAGCTGGAGCGGGATACAGCTCGGCTTCGGTGTTATCGGGGCCCCTCAACACCTTTTTGGTCTTCGGGTCGATCAGGTACCACTGGCCATAGAGGCAACCGTTGACTTGCGCGGGGGTACAGCCCTGCTGGTAGGTGGTGTTGTTTTTGCGCAGAATCGCCTTGCGCTTGATTGCGCGCTGCACCGCTTCGTACTCGGGCAGCCCAGTCGCGTAAGTGGCGGGACTCGGCCCGCCGGTCACCTTCGGTTCGGTCGGAGCGGGTTGGCCGTCGGGACCGATCACATTCGGCTCCCAGTCGTAGAAGAACAGCTGCGCGGTCTTGCCGACCTGTTCCTGAGCGTGCTGAGCGTTGTTGACGTCCGGCAGCCCCACGTCGATTTCTTTGGAGCCGGTGCGCTGGATTTCCGCCTGCGACACGCCTAGCTGGTCGACGCGCTTGCGGATGATGTCGATCGCGCGGTTCAGCGATTCTGGGCTGACCTTCGACTCGGCTGTCGCCTGGCCCTGGTAGATCAGCTGCACGCCGCCCTTCAGGTCCAGGCCCAATCGCGTCGGCTTGGTCGCGATCACCACCAGCGAGGCGAGCACAAGGCCAAGCACGATCGCGAGGATGAATGCGTTTCTGCGGCGGCTGCCCATTAGTCCAGCCTACTTATCGGGGGTGAGCACGAGCAACAGCCCACCGTCGTCGTCGTATGCCGGGAACATGTCCGCCTTCGCGGTCGCTTCCACGTCGCGCTCGCCGCTCACTCGCACGGGCACGTCGAGCGCGCGTACCCCCCACTCGAGCACCGTTTCCACCGGGTCCTCGCCGTTTGAGAAAGTGAGGCCGAGCACCTGCTCGACGCGCTGGCCGATCACGTTTTCCTCCTCAAGCCCCGTAAACGCAAACGAGTTGCGTCCGCATCCGATCACGCGCCCCTCGCCGTCGCACACGAAGAACGCGGCGTCGGGAGCCGGGTAGTAGTCGTCGAGCAGCTCAAACAGGAAAGCGAAGCCGCACTTCTCACAGCCCTTGCGCTGGCGCGTGAAGCCGATGTTGCGGTCGATCTCGCGAGTGCGGTGACCGCAGTTGGGGCAGATGAAGGGATGAGCCATCGGACTTCACAGAGTAGGGGAGCCGGGCGCCCGACGTGCGACCGGCTCGTGCGCACAGCACGCTCTCCTTAGAACAACGCGCTCCCGCGGCTCTCTGGCGCCGGTGGATCGATGTCGAGGTGAGCGAAAGCGGCGGCCGTGGCGACCCGACCACGCGCGGTGCGCTTGAGCAGACCCTGCTGGAGCAGGAACGGCTCGTACACGTCCTCGATCGTGTCCTGCTCCTCCTCGACCGCGACGGCAAGCGTCGATAGGCCCACGGGGCCTCCGTCGAACTTGACGCAGATCGCTCTCAGTATCTCGCGGTCGAGCCGGTCCAGGCCACGCTCGTCCACCTCGAGCAGATCCAGCGCGCCCTGGGCTGCCGCGGCGCTGACGATCCCCTCCAGGCGCACCTCGGCGTAGTCGCGCACACGCTTGAGCAGGCGGTTGGCAACGCGCGGGGTGCCGCGGCTACGGGCGGCGATCGCGCGCGCGCCCGCCTCGTCGATGTCGATTTGCAAGATTGCGGCCGAGCGCGTCACGATCTCCACGAGATCCTCGGTGCCGTAGTGCTCCAGGCGAGCATGTATTCCGAAGCGGTCGCGCAGCGGCGTGGTGAGCAGCCCGGTGCGAGTGGTCGCTCCGATCAGCGTGAACTGCGGTAGCTCGAGCGTCACGATCCGCGCACCCGCTCCCTGCCCCACCGTGATCGGCAGGCGACGATCCTCCATAGCCGGGTAGAACGTCTCCTCGAGCGTGCGCGGCAAGCGATGTATCTCATCCACGAAAAACACGCTCCCGGGCTCCAGCGCAGTCAGAAACGATGCGATGTCGCCCTTGCGCTCAAGCGCTGGGCCCGCCGTTTGTACGAATGGCACATCAAGCTCGCTCGCCACGATCTGCGCGAGCGAGGTCTTACCGAGTCCGGGCGGCCCGGCGAGCAGCAGGTGATCCAGCGCCTCTTTACGCGCGCCGGCAGCCTCGATCGCGACCGAAAGCTGCTCGCACAAGGTGGACTGGCCCACGAACTCCTCCAGGCTGCGGGGACGCAGCGAGCGATCAAGCTCGTCCTCCGGCGTTAGATACGGGGTCTGGATGCGAGCCGTCTCGACCATGCTCAAGCCGCCCTCGCGCTACGCAGCGCTCCGGCGATCAGCTCCTCGGCACTCTCGCCCTCCCGGGTGCCGGCCTCGCGCAGCAGATGCTCGGCTTCGGCGGGGGCATAGCCGAGAGCGAGCAGCCCCTCGTGGGCCAGCGCCCTGGGGCCCTCGCCGCGATGGGCAAGGATCGGACCGTCGGCGTGCCCGTCGATGTCGACCTTCTCGCGCAGCTCGACGATGATCCGCTCAGCGGTGCGCTTGCCGATCCCCGCCACCGACTGAAAGCGAGCCGAGTCGCCGCCCGCGATTGCCGCGATCAGCTCGCGTGGGGGGCCGCTTGAGAGCACGGCGACGGCAACCTTCGGGCCGACCGCCTGCACCGAGAGCAGCATCAGGAACAGGTCACGCTCCTGCTCGGAATGAAAGCCGTGCAGCAGCAGCGCGTCGTCGCGAACGACCAGGTGCGTGTGCAGGGTCGCCTCTCCCCCGACAGCAGGAACATGGCGCAAGGTCTCGGCCGAGACGGCCGCGCGGTAGCCGACGCCGCCACACAGCACTACCACATGATCGGCGCGCCGAATCGCCACCTCGCCACGTAGCAACGAGATCATCGGACCAGCGCCCCATCGGCCGCCGCGACCGCGCGAGCCAGCGAGTCGCCGAGCGGCGCGCAGTTGATGTGGCAGACCGCGACCGCGAGCGCGTCGGAAGCGTGATCGCTTGCCGGTGTGTGCGGTAGCGCGAGCAGTGTTTGCACCATCCGCGCAACCTGATCCTTTTGGGCACGCCCGTGGCCGCACACGGCGGACTTGACTTTCTGCGGCGTGTAGCTCGTGCACGGCAGGCCGCGCTGTCCGGCGGCGAGCATGATCGCTCCGCGTGCGTGGCCGACGGCGAAGGCGGTGCGTACGTTCTGGCCGAAATACAGCTCCTCCAGGGCCACCGCGTCGGGCTCGTGCTCGTCGAGCAGCGCCTCGATGGCCGCATGAATGTCGGTGAGACGCCGCTCGTGCGGGCTATCGGCGCGCGTTTCGATCGTGCCGCCGTCAAGCGCGAGCAGTCGTCCACCCTCGCGCGTCACGACACCGTAGCCCGTGTTGGCGAGGCCGGGATCTATACCGAGGACGATCATCAACTGAAGGATTCTGCGTGGCGCTCCGGACGCCTGCCCGCGAGGAGACTTGAAACGGGTTCTAATCCCAGCTTCGCCAGGGAGCGTCGCCGGAGGCCCACAGGTCGTTGAGCGCAACCGCGTCCTTGTAGGTGTCCATGCACTCCCAGAAGCCCTCGTGGCGGTGCGCGCGCAGCTCGCTATCGCTTGCCAGGCGCTCCAGCGGCTCACGCTCGAGCACGCTGTCGGTCTCGATGTAGTCGAGCACACCCGACTCGAAACAGAAGAAGCCCCCGTTGATCCAGTGCTCGGAGCGCGGCTTCTCGCGAAAGCCGAGCACACGGCCGTCGCGGCCGTCCAGCTCGGTGACGCCGAACTGCAGCTCGGGCCGCACGACCGTCATCGTCGCCAGGCACCCGTGCTCGTCGTGGAAGGCGAGCAGTTCGGCAAGATCGACGCTCGCCACACCGTCGGCGTAGGTGGCGCAGAAGCGATCCTCGCCCAATTGCTCTGCGAGGAGCTTGATGCGGCCGCCCGTGGGCGTGTCAAGACCTGTGTCCACGCACTCCACGGCCACTCCCTCCGGCCAGGAGGTGTCCTCGGCAAAGCGCTCGATCAGCTCGCCCTTATAGCCAGTCGCGAGCAGGAAGCGCTCAAAGCCCTGGACCGCGTAGAGCTGGATCACGTGCCACACGATCGGCAACCCACCGATCTCCACCAGCGGCTTGGGGATCTCCTGCGTGTGCTCTCGCAACCGTGTGCCCCGTCCCCCGCAGAGGATCACCACGGGCGGGAGTGTGCCGTCAGAGGTCATGCGCGCGCCATTATGCACGCGGCCGGCAGGTGAGCGACTTCCGGCGCGCCTGTCTAGCCGGCAACACGCTCGAGCACGTCGGCGGGCACGTCGAAGTTCGCGTACACGGCGTCGACGTCGTCAAGCTCTTCCAGCACGTCGATCAGCTTCAGAAGACTCCTCGCCTTGCTTTCGTCAATCGGCACCTGACTGGAGGGCACATACGCCAGCTCAGCGCTCTCGATCTCGATGCCGGCCTGCTCCAGGGCCTCGCGCACCGCCGTGAAGTCGGCGAGCTGCGTGACGACCTCGATCGTGTCGTCCTCGACCGAGATGTCCTCAGCGCCGGCCTCCACGGCGACCATCAGGTCGTCTTCGGTATAGCGAGCGGCGTCGACTGCGATCGTGCCCTTCTTCTCGAACAGGTACGCCACCGAGCCCGGCTCGCCGAGCGAGCCACCGTGCTTGGAGAAGCCATGACGCACGTCGGCACCGGTGCGATTGCGGTTGTCGGTGAGCGCCTCCACGAGCACGGCCACGCCGCCCGGGCCATAGCCCTCATACAGCACGGTCTCGATCGCGTCGGCCTCGCCTCCCTCCCCCGTGCCTTTGGCGATCGCGCGTTCGATGTTGTCCTTCGGCATCGACGCCGCCTTGGCCTTGGCGATCGCGAGCGCGAGCGGCGCGTTGCCGGCCGGGTCGCCGCCGCCATCGCGCGCGGCCACCGTGACGGCACGCGCAAGCTTTGTGAACTGCTGGCCGCGCCGCGAGTCTACGATCGCCTTCTTGTGCTTGATGGAAGCCCACTTGGAATGCCCTGACATGGCGAAGAGGATACTTCGACGCGCCCGCGTCTAGGATGGGCGACCGTATGAGCATCGACCCCGGCGTCTTCAAGGCGTATGACATTCGTGGCCTCTACGGCGAGCAGATCGACGGCGAGGTCGCGCTCGCGGTCGGCCGCGGCTTCGCCCGCGTGCTCGCGAAGCTATCCGGCAAGCCCACAACCGAGCTGCGGGTCGGCCTCGGTCGCGACATGCGCCTGACCGCGCCCGAGCTTGCCGCCCGCTATCGCGAGGGCTTGCTGATGGAGGGAGCCGACGTGCTCGACGCCGGTCAGGTTGGCACCGAGATGCTCTACTACCTGGTCGGCTCGCGCGAGCTGGACGGTGGGCTGATGTGCACCGCCTCGCACAACCCAAAGGCTTACACCGGCGCCAAGCTGGTGCGCGACGGAGCGATCGCGCTGTCGGGCGATGCGGGCATCCAGGACATACGCGAAGAGATCGAGCGGGGGCTCGACACCCCAAGAGGCGAGGGCGGTGCAGCTTCTCCCCCGTGCGGCTCCGTGCAGGAAATCGACGTTTACGAGGAGTTCCAGGCGAGCGTGCTGAAGATGATCGATCACGACGTCATCAAGCCGTTGAAGGTGGTCGTGGACGGGGGTAACGGCATGGCAGGCCCGATGGTGGGGCCGCTGCTTGACCATCTCGGCTTGGACTTGATCGAGACCTACTGGACCCCCGACGGCAACTTTCCCGACCACGAGCCCAACCCGCTGCTGCCGGAGAACCGCAGGTTCATCATCGAGAAGGTGCTCGAGACCGGCGCCGATCTGGGCATCGCGTGGGACGGCGACGCCGACCGCTGCTTCTTCATCGACGACACGGGCGAGTTCGTTGACGGCGACTTCCTCACGGCGCTGCTGGCCGAATCGCTGCTGCGCAAGAACCAAAACCCCACCCACCCATCGGCGATCCTTTACGACGTGCGAGCGAGCTGGGCAGTGCCCGACACGGTCAAGCGCGTCGGTGGTGAGCCCTACATAAACCGTGTTGGCCACGCGTTCTTCAAGACGCGGATGCGCGAGGAGGGATCGCTGTTCGGGGGTGAGGTGTCCGGCCACTACTACTTCCGCGACTTCTACTGCGCGGACTCGGGCACGATCCCCGCCCTGCTGATTCTCGAGCAGCTCTCGCTGCACGGGAAGCGACTGTCGGAGCTGCTGGCGCCATACCGCGAGCGCTACTTCATCTCCGGGGAGATCAACAGCGAGGTGGCCGACCAGCAGGCCAAGATGCGCGAGATCGCCGAGCGCTACTCCGACGCTAAGCAGAGCTGGCTCGACGGCGTGTCGATCGACTACGAGGACTGGCACTTCAACGTGCGCTCGTCCAACACCGAGCCGCTGTTGCGCCTGTGTCTTGAGTCGCTGCGCTCGCACGAGCACATGGAGGCGACTCGCGACGAGGTGCTGGAGCTGATCCGCTCGTGAGCGGCGATCGGGTCGTGAGCGTACGCGTGCATTTGCATGCGGCGAAGCGAGCGCAACCCCGCGAACCGCGATGAGATCTTGAGCGACGCTGAGCAAGCGCTTGCAAGCGCGGCTGAGCGCGGAGTGCACTGTCTCGCGGTGCCCACACCGTTTGCGGTAGGTCGCGTCAACTGCTACCTGATCGAGGACGAGCCGCTCACGCTGCTGGACGCCGGCCCCAATTCCGCAACTTCGCTAACCGCGCTGGAGGCAGCGCTGGCCGAGCGCGGCCGTAGGGTGGATGAGCTTGAGCGAATCGTCGTCACCCACCAGCACATCGACCACATCGGGTTGGTCGACATTCTCGCCAAGCGCTCCGGCGCGGAGGTCTGCGCGCTGGATGAGCTGGCTCCGTGGCTGGCCGACTACAAGCATCAGATGGAAGCCGGCGACAGCTTCTCGGCGGCGATCATGCTGCGCAACGGCATCCCCCAGGATGTCGTGTATGCGCTGCGCGCGGTGTCCGCCAGCTTTCGCGCGTGGGGCGCCGCCGCGAACGTGACGCGTCCGCTCGCGGTGGGCGAGCTGCTGCAGTTCGGCTCGCGCAAGTGGCGGGTGTTGCACCGTCCCGGGCACTCGCCGTCGGACACAGTGTTCTTCGACGAAGCCACGGGCGAGTTGTTTGGCGGCGATCACCTGCTCAAGCGCATCTCCTCCAATCCACTTATCTCCAGGCCTCTGAACGGCGAATCGGAGCAGCGCCCGCGTGCGCTGATGATCTACATGGACTCGCTGCGCCAGACGCGCGATATGGAGTTGAGCGTCGTGTACGCCGGGCATGGCGAGCCGGTGGAGGACCATCGCGCGCTGATCGACGAGCGCTTTGCGATGCACCGGCGGCGCGCGGAGAAGCTGCATGGGCTGATCGCCGAGCAGCCGCGCAACGCATACGAGCTGGCGCAGGAGATGTGGGGCAACGTGGCCGTCACGCAGGCGTTTCTCACGCTCTCGGAGGTGCTCGGGCACGTGGACGTGCTGCTCGAGGACGGCCGTGTGGCGGAGCGCGAAACCGACGGCATCGTGCATTTCGAGGCCACTTGAAACGGTAGAGTACAATAAACTCCATGACTCCTAGTAAGGAGGGGAGGGTCATGGAGAACACCGCCTGCAATCCACACCTGAACGTGTTCGAGCCCTATCGCGAACTTTCGCGAGGCCACGAGGATCAGCTCACCCGCGCCGCGATGATCGTGCTGCGACTTGTGCCCCTGGCGCGCGAGACGCTGCTGAGCGCGATCGGCGAGCCATCGCAGAGCCAGCTGCCCGACTGCATCGTGGACATGCAGGCCACCAACCTCGTCGACGCCTCCGAGGAAAACTTGGCCGGCGGCGAGGTGCAGCGGGGACGACTGGTGAGCGTCTTCCTGACACCGGACACCGAGCCGTTCGACCTGGCTGAGAAAGTGACCGACACCGAGGACAATCAGCGCTTCGACGGCGTGCTGCGCTTCGACCCCGATCTGGTGGTGGTGCTTGAGAGCAAGGTGTGCCGCCGCTGGGCACGACGCAACGGTCATCGTGTGGCCGAGCTGAACCTGAACGGGACGCGCTTTGCCCAGCGGCGCACGAGCGTCCTGCGCTGGCACGATCTGCTCGAGTCCTGGTGGAGACTCGTGGAGCTGGGCGTGCTGGGGCCGGCCGAGCAGGCGATCGTCAAGGACGTGCTCTCCTATGCCCACCAGGACTTCGGCCAACTGCTCCCCTTCGGCACGCTGCGACGCGTCGGCGGCGACCCCGTCAGACGCAAGTGGCGCTTGCGCTCGCTGCTGCGCGAAGCCACCGGAATCGTGCCCGAGCGTGCCGGGCTTGTGCACGTGCGCCTGGACACGGCGCTCGGAGTCGCGTCATTGCAGCGAGCCGCGCTGGACATCGAGGAGGAGCGTCTCACGCTGCACGTGTGGCCGGGCGAGCTGAAGGCGCAGGCCGAGCAGCTGTATGCCGGCGGACGTGCTGAGAATCTGTGCGAGCTGCTCGGCCGAGACGGCCCGGGCTCGTGGCTCCTCAAGCCACAGCCGCTGCTCGGCTTTCGCAACGCGCCGGTGCGCACACGCGTGTACCTGACGTGCACACTCGATCCAGCTGAGTACGCACGCCGCTGGCAGGGCGAGGACTGGAAGCAGGTGGGCGCTCACCATCGCAACCACATCCTGGCGGACCTGTGGCCGTGGCTACTGGAGCGCGGCTATGCCTCGGCGAGCGACCGCCCGCGAATGGACCCTTTCCTGCACGCGCTCGGACGGCGCTTTGCGCACCTGCGCCCCAGCATCCATGTGGCGCGCTCCTGGGACTGGAACGAAGCCGAGCGCCTTGACGACGAGGGGTTGCTGGCGGGCGAGATCCACGACGCGCTCAACCTCGTGCTCGAGCTGCTCGGCGAGCCCCAGTTGCCGCTCACGCTTCAGGCAGCTGAGGTAACGCCCTCTCCGGAGCCGGCGCTCGCGGCAACATCGGCGAGGAACAGTCGGTGAAGGCGATCCTCGGAGCCCAGCTCGGTGTGGAAGGCGACGGCCGTGACGCGTCCCTGGCGGGCGGCCACCGGATGACCGTCCAGCTCAGCTAGCACCTCCACGCCGGAACCGTGCTCGGCGATCCATGGGGCGCGTATGAACACGCCGCGCAGGGGCCCGCCCTTGATGCCCCTCATTGTCAGATCGGCCTCGAAGCTGCGCAGCTGGCGGCCGAACGCGTTGCGCTTGGCCAGCATGTCCACGATGCCCAGGTGCTCGCGGTCGAGCATAATCAGCCCAGCGCACGAGCCAAAAACCGGCACCCCACGCGCGGCCAGATTCCGCAGCGGCTTGCGCAGACCCTCGCGCTGCACCCCGAGCGTCATCGTGGTGGACTCTCCCCCGGGTATCACCAGCCCCTCGAGACCATCGAGGTCAGCCGGCACGCGCACCTCGCGCACCACAGCGCCCAGGCCGCGCAGCACGCGCGCGTGGGCCTCGAAGTCGCCCTGTAGGGCGAGCACGCCGATCGTCGGCGCTTGCACCGCGCCTGCCTGCGGCTCAGCGCTACCAGCCTCTCTGGGCCAGCAACTGCTCGCCTGAGAGCTTGGAACTCTCAAGGCTCACCATCGCCGGGCCGAGCCCGCGCGAAGCGGTCGCGACGCGCTCGGGGTCCTGCCAGTGCGTGGTTGCCTCCACGATCGCACGCGCACGCGCCGGCGGGTCATCAGACTTGAAGATGCCCGAGCCCACGAACACGCCTTCGGCGCCGAGCGCCATCATCAGGGCCGCGTCGGCCGGAGTGGCGATGCCGCCCGCGCAGAACAGCACCACAGGCAGCCTGCCTGCCCGCGCGACTGAGCGCACCAGGTCCAGCGGCGCCGCGTGCTCCTTGGCCGCGGTCGCCAGCTCGGACTCCTGCAGAGCCGACAGCCGGCGAATCTCACCGGTGATGCCGCGCATGTGGCGCACCGCCTCGACAATGTCGCCGGTACCGGCCTCGCCCTTGGAGCGGATCATCGCTGCGCCCTCCCCTATGCGCCTGAGCGCCTCGCCAAGGTTGGTGGCGCCGCACACGAACGGCACCTTGAAGGCCCACTTGTCGATGTGGTTGCTCTCATCCGCGGGTGTCAGGACCTCTGACTCGTCTATGTAGTCCACCTCCAGCGCTTCGAGCACCTGGGCCTCAACGAAGTGGCCGATGCGTGCCTTGGCCATCACCGGGATCGAGACCGCCTCCTGGATGCCCGAGATCATCTCCGGATCAGACATCCGCGCCACTCCCCCATCGCGACGAATATCCGCGGGCACCCGCTCCAAGGCCATTACCGCGGCGGCGCCCGCGTCCTCGGCGACCTTGGCCTGCTCGGGCGTGACGACGTCCATGATGACGCCGCCCTTGAGCATCTCTGCCAGGCCGCTCTTGACGGTGAATGTCGCCTCGTCGCGCATATTCATGATCTTATCCTGACCGGTACATGCAGACTCAGCCGCCCGCACATGCTGCGTGTGAGCCTCGGGGACCGGTCGATGCATACGTATCCATACCCATATATCCCGGTCGGTGCATGCGAACCCGGTCGCCCCATACATGCACTTGTCTGAGCCTCATAAACCGACCGGCGCATGCGCCGGTCGGCCGGGACGTGCATGCACGTCCCGGGACGGGGTCGCATGCGACCCCGTCTTCCCGAAAGGGATTGATGACGATTACTTAAGGCGGAAAGCCTTGATGCGGTCGTCGTATTGCGCCGTGTCCTTCGCGTACACGCCGTACGCGAGTGCCTGGATCAGGCTGAGCAGCGCCGTGTGCGAGCGCACGTAGGCCGGGCTGTTCGACGAGTAGTACAGCTTGATCTGGGCGAGCTTCGCAACCTCCGACAGCGTCGCGTCGGTGATGGCGGCAGTGCGTGCCTTGCGGTGGCGCGCGAGCTTCATCGCGCGCACGACCAGTGGATGGGGACGGCCTGCTGAGAGGCCGATCACGAGCGTGCCCTGGTCGATCCGCCCGAGCCGGCTGAGCGCCTCCTGGGACGGGCTCGCCACGACATCCACGCGCAGGTCCAGCAGCATCAGCAGATGGCGCATGTAGCTGGCGAAGAACGCCATCTGGTCGGTGCCGGCGACAAGCACCTTCTCGGCCCCGACGATCGCCTCGGTCAGTTGCTCGACGGCCGGGCGCGACACCTTGCGCGCCGTCTCCTCGACATTCAGGTGGTCGGCCGCCAGCGCCGTCTCAAACTCGTTCTGGTCGAGTGAGAACAGCGGCGCCGAGGCACTGTCCCCGCCCGCCCCGCCGCTCGACTGCGGAGCGGCATGGATGCGGCGATACTCATCGCGCGCGGCGGCCTGCAACTCGGGAAAGCCCTCGAAGCCAAGCGCTTGGGAGAAGCGCACGACCGTGGAGCTGGAAGTGTTGGCGCGGCGAGCAAGCTCCTCCGCGGTCTGGAAAGCAGCCTCGTCGAGATGGTCGACGATGTACTGCGCCACGTCCTTCTGCGAGCGCGAGCACTCATCGAAGCGGGCCTGGATGTAGAGGGAGAGGCTCTGGTGATCGCCGGTGCCCTTGTGCGCGGTCGTGCCCTTCAGCGCACTAACGCCGTGCACCGTGGGCTTATCTGGGGGAGTCGCTAGTCGTCTCATCGGCGCACTTGTTCGACGGGCGCGCCCCGTACTCCTTTACGACCGCGACGTAAATACGCTCTAGCTCGCGTGCCACTGGTTGGCGAGATCGACGAAGTAGTCGAGCGCGTGCGGGTTGGCAAGCGACTCGACGCTCGCCGCCTCGCTTGGCACCGCGCCCATCAAGATGCGCTTGACCGGCACCTCCAGCACCTTGCCCGAGAGCGTGCGCGGTACCTCGCTTATCTGCAGTATCTGGTTGGGCACGTGTCGCGGCGAGCAGTCCTCGCGAATCCGCTGCTTGATGCGTATCTCAAGCTCGGGGCTCAGTTGCGCGCCCTCGCGCAACACCACGAACAGGATCATCCACAGCTCCTGCGCAGCGGGCGCGCCGCCCGCGGAACCCGCGGCGGGGACGTCCACGACGAGCGCGTCTGTCACCTCCGCCACCGCGGCGGTTGCTCGATATATCTCACTCGTGCCCATGCGCACGCCCTGGCGATTGATGGTCGAGTCCGAGCGACCGTAGATCACGGCACCCCCGTGCGGTGTGATGCGAATCCAATCGCCGTGGCGCCAGGTTCCGGGGTACATGTCGAAATAGCTTTCGCGGTAGCGCTCCCCGTCACGGTCGTCCCACATGTACAGCGGCATCGACGGCAATGGCCTCGTGAGCACAAGCTCGCCCAGCTCGTCGGTGAGCGAGCGACCCTGCTCGTCCCATGCCTCGACCGCGCAGCCAAGAGCGCGACACTGGATCTCTCCCTCGTACACGGGCAGCAGCGGGCAACCGCCGACAAAGGCAGTGCACACGTCGGTGCCGCCACTGGTTGAGAACAGCCAGGTGTCGCGCCCGACGTGCTCGTACACCCAGTGAAAGCCCTCCGGCGCCAGCGGCGAGCCGGTCGAGCCGATGCTGCGCAGCGCGCTCAGGTCGTGGTCGCGGGCGGGCTCGACGCCCGCCTTCTCGCAGCTCATCAGAAATCCGGCACTGACGCCCATGCAGCTGATGCGGGTGCGCTCGGCAAGCGCCCACAGCGCGCCCAGGTCCGGGTAGGCTGGGCTGCCGTCGTACAGCACGATCGCCGCGTCGCTGAACAGGCAGCCGACGAGAAAATTCCACATCATCCAGCCGGTCGTCGTAAACCAGAACATGCGCTCGCCCCCGTGCAGGTCGAGGTGCAGCAGGCTCTTCTTCAGCTGCTCGAGGAGGATGCCGCCATGACCGTGCACGATCGCCTTTGGCAGGCCTGTGGTGCCCGAGGAGTAGAGCACCCATAGCGGGTGGTCGAATGGCAGCTGCTCGAAGCGCGGCACGCCGCCGTATCCGGCGAGCGCTCGTCCGCGGGCGAGCAGCTCCTCCCATGCAAGTCCACCCGGCAGGCCGCCAGCGCTGGCCGCACGATCCAGATACGGGAGCATCACCGTGTGAGCCACCGACGGCAGGCCGGCAGAGATCGTGGCGAGCGCCTCGGCGCGGTCGAAGTCCTTGCCACCGTGGCGATACCCATCCACCACGAACAGCACCTTCGGCTCGATCTGCGCGAAGCGATCCACCACGCTGCGGGCGCCGAACTCCGGCGCCGCACACGACCAGATCGCCCCGATGCTCGCGCATGCCAGGAACGCGACAAGCGTCTCGGGAACGTTGGGCATGTATGCGGCCACACGATCACCCTGCTCCACACCGAGCGAGCGCAACCCCTCGGCAGCCGCCGCAACCAGCTCGGACAGCTCACCCCAGCTCAGCTCCGCGAGCGGACGCAGCTCGGACGCGTGCAGCACGGCCGTTTGATCAGGATCCCGCCCACCCCGGTCGCGCATCAGCATGTTCTCCGCGTAGTTCAGCCGCGCCCCCTCAAACCAGCGGGCACCCGGCATCTCCGCTTGGGCAAGCACGCGCTCGTAGGGCACAGAGGCGTGCACGCCGCAGTACTCCCAGATGTCGGCCCAGAACAGCTCGATCTCCCCTACCGACCACTCCCATAGCTCGGCGTACCCCTCGAACGCGCGCCCATGCCGATCCTCGACCCAGGCCATGAAGTCGGTCATGCGCGCGCCAGCGGTCGCCTCCTCAGAGGGAACCCACAGCGGCACCTGCTCACGCACGTTCGCCATTGCGGCCTTATCCTGACATGCCTGTGAGCATCGAGTCATTGCGCGGCGAGTTTCCCGTGTTCGAGCGGATCGCGTATTTGAACGCCGGCACCGACGGCCCGCTGCCCGCTGCGGCCGCCGAAGCGGGCGCCTCCGAGCTGCTGGGCGAGGCGCACCGCGGTCGCGCCGGCGAGCATTTCGAACGCCGCCATGACCTTGGCGATCGGCTACGCGCGGCATACGCTCGCGCGCTTGGCTGCGATGCGAGCGACGTCGCGCTCACCACCTGTACGAGTGAGGGACTCGCAAGCGTGATCGACGGACTCGGCCTGGCCCCGGGTGAGGAGATCCTCACAAGCGAGGAGGAGCACCCCGGCCTGCTCGGAGCGCTCGCGGCAGCGCGCGAGGTGAGTGGGGTGTCTGTGCGCGCAGTGCCGCTGCAGGACATCGCCGGCGCGGTTGGGCCGAGCACGCGACTCCTGGCCTGCTCGCACGTCAGCTGGATGACCGGCCGGCTCGCACCCAGCCTGGCAGGGCTTGACGTTCCGGTCCTGCTCGACGGCGCACAGGGCGTCGGCGCGATCCCTGTAGACGTGCACGCGCTCGGTTGCGATGCCTATGCCGGCGCTGGACAAAAGTGGCTGTGCGGCCCGGATGGGATTGGCATGCTCTACGTCTCGCCCGCCCTGCGCTCACACGTGGAGGTCCGTCGGCGTGGCTATGGCAACCTCGCCGACCCCGGCGCGGGTCTCGACGCGGGGCTTCACAGCGACGCGCGCCGCTTCGACACGTTCGCACTCAGCGCGGAGGCGCTCGCGTGCGCGCTGGCAGCGGTAGAGCTGCTGGAGGGCATCGGCTGGCGCCAGGTGCACGAGCGCGCGATCGAGCTTGCCGCACGCCTGGCCGAGATGCTGGCCTGTGCCGGCCGCGAGGTGACACCGCGCGGGCGCAGCACGCTCGTGTCGTTTGCGAGCCCCGACCCACTGGCCGAGCGAGCACGTCTGGGTGAGCTGGGGGTCGTACTGCGCGACATCCCCGGGGAGACACGGCTGCGAGCCTCGGTCGGCGCATGGAACAGCGAGAGCGACTTGCGACGCCTGCTCGACGGGCTCGAAACGCACGCCTAGCACTGCTTAACGGTTCCTTAGCACGCCAATGCGGTTTGCTTGTATCGCGGCAACCCCGGCCTTGGAAGGAAAATCAGTCCACAGCACCGTGAGTTCAACCGACCACACAACCTCACCAGACGCGGAGCAGACACTCCTCCAACCACCCGCAACGGGGACGCAATCCTCCGACCCGGTCGAGTCGAGCGTGTCGGCCTTGCAGGCAAAGCCGCCGCTGCCCGACCCGCAAGATACGGCCGTCGCCGCGCCGCCCGTGGGACCGCCAGCGGGTGGTACCGCACGAGTCGCGGCGCCGGGCGAGCCGCATGCAGGAACGCCGCCGCCGCCGCGCGCGCGAGCGTGGCACCTGGCGCTCGTCCCGATTCTCGCGCTCTCCGCCGTGCTCGACACGCACCGGCTCGCACAGAACGGGTATGCAAACACGTTCTACTCGGCCGGCGTGAAGTCAATGCTGCAGTCGTGGCACAACTTCTTCTTTGCCTCCTTCGATCCAGGCGGGCTGGTCAGCATCGACAAGCCACCGCTCGCGCTGTGGCTGCAGGCAGCGAGCGCCAAGCTGTTCGGCTTCTCGCCACTCAGCCTGTTGCTGCCAGAGGCGATCGTCTCGATGCTCGCGGTCGCGGTGCTCTACAGGATCCTCTACCGCCGCCTCGGCATCGCCGCCGCGCTCGCGGGCGCGCTCGCACTCGCCGTGTTCCCCTCGTTCGTCGCGGTCTCGCGCGACAACGGCGTGGACCCGCTGCTGATTCTGCTGTTGATCCTCGCATGCGGCGCGGCGCTGAACGCGATCGAAGACGGACGCTGGCGCTGGCTGCTCGCCTGCGCCGCGCTGATCGCGCTCGCCTTCAACACCAAGACCCTCGCCGCGTACCTGGTTGTGCCCGGCATCGCACTCGCCTACATGCTGTGCGCACCGGGCACGTGGCTTCGTCGCGCGCTGATGCTGTGCGTGGCTGGGCTCGTCTTGGGGATCGGGTCGTTCCTGTGGATAGCCGCTGTCGAACTAACACCGGCTTCGCAGCGCCCGTATGTGGGTAGCTCCACAAACAACACTGAGCTGGGGCTCACTTTCGACTACAACGGCTTCGGGCGCGTCGAAGGAGAGGTTGGCGGGCCCGGCCAGGTGCCGGTGGCCGAAGGCGCGATGGTGCGCGCGCCCTCGCCCCGCCATCGCCGCGCACTTCGCCCGCCGACGCCCTCCCAGCGAGCCCGCCTGGTCGCGCTCGAACGCAGAGAAGCGGCGAGGCGCGTGCGGTTGATAAAGCAGCAGACCGCCACGTATCTCCCCGACGGTCGGCTGCGCGACCCGATCGTGTTCGGAGGGGCAACGGGTCCGCTGCGCCTGTTCGAAGCGAAGCTCGCCGATCAGGGATCGTGGATGCTGCCGTTCGCATTGATCGGCCTGCTCGCGTTCGCGCTGCTCGTCCTCGCCGATGCACGAACCGGTGCTCGCGCCCGAATGGATGCCGGTACCTCGGAGAGCACATCCTCGCGGGCGCAGGCAAGCGAGCAGGGCGCGAGCGAGCGAGCGAGTCGCAAATCGCGTTTCGCGCTGCTGTTGGTGTTCGGTGGCTGGCTGCTGGTCGAGGTCGCGATCCTCGACTTCTCCGATGGGATCGTGCACCCCTACTACATCTCCGCCGTGGGACCCGGCGCCGCCGCGATGATCGCCGCCGGGTGCGTCGCGTTCGCCTCGTTTGCCAAGCGGCGCGATTGGCGCGCGCTGTTGCTGGTCGGCACGGTGGCCGCGACCGTCGCGGTGCAGGCGTCGATCCTCGACTACCAGCACTACACGCGCTGGTTCGTGCCGGTGCTGATCGCCGGTGCATTGGTTGGACTGCTTGCGATGACGGTGCGCCGCCTGGCGGCGGGCGCGATGGGTTTCCTGTTGTGCCTGCTGTTGGTCGCGCCCGCCTGGTATGCAAAGACGACCTGGCTCGCGCCGGTGCAGGGCACGTTCCCGGCGGCCGGGCCCCACCAGGCCAGCGGTGACGGCGGCGACGGCATCAACGCGATCGACCTGCGCTTCGAGCGCAACATGATTCGCTACGTCACCACACACCGGCCGGGCACGCGCTGGAGCGTGCTGACCGTCGCCGCGCCGACCGCCGCGCCGATGATCCTGCTTGGCTCACCCGCGGGTGCGCTCGCCGGCTACAGTGGCACCGATCCCGCGCTGAACGGCCGCGGGCTGGCACGATTGGTGGCCAGCGGGCAGGCTCGCTACGTCACGCTGGGCGGCGCATACGCCTCGCGCGGCGGCAACCTCGCCTCAAAGGCCGTGCTGCACGACTGCCGTCAGGTGCCCTACCGGGCATGGAGCGGGCCCGTGCCCTCGCCCTATGAGCTGGTGCTATTCGACTGTGCCGGACGTGAGCGGGTGCTGTCAGGCCGCGCGCGCACCGGCTGAAGCGAGCACCCCGTCCAGCTGCTGACGCGCGAGCTGGCGCTCGAAGAGGATGCCCTCGCGCAACCCGGCACCGGTCACCTCGAGCGTGTCGAAGCTCCCAGCGCGCATAACTCCCTCGATCACGAGCGCACCCGCCAACACGATGTCGGCGCGCGCCGGTTTGATGCCCGGCACCCTGCTGCGCTCAGCGGCCGGCAGCGCGGCGAGGCGCTCGATCAGATCGCCGAGCGCGGCCCGCTCGATCACAAACCCCTGAACCTCCTCAGACGGCAGGCCCGCCGCCTTCTCGGCGGCGGTGGCGAGGTTGCGCACCGTGCCGCCGAGCCCAACCAGCCGCGGGCCGGCGAGCGCCAACCATGGGGCACGCTCGAGCTTGCGCGCCACGTGCGCCTGCAGCGCCTTGAGCTGGCCGCGCTTGGCCGGGGCGGCGGGTCCTTGATCTGAGAGAAAACGCTCGGTCATGCGCACCGCCCCAAGCCGCCAAGAGCCCGACTCTCGCGCGAGCCGTCCCGCGACGCGCACCAGCTGCAACGAGCCGCCGCCTAGGTCGAGCACGCAGCCGTCGGCCAGCGTCGTCGAGTTGACCGCCGCGAGGTACCCGTAGCGCGCCTCCTGCTCGCGGCTGAGCACCCGCACGTCGATGCCGGTGCGCAGGCGCACCCGATCGAGAAACGCGCCGCCGTTGCTCGCCTCGCGGATCGCGCTGGTGGCGACCGCGTCCACGGCATACTGGTCGAGCCGATGGCGCTGGCACTTCGCGGCGAACGTGTCGAGCGTGCCCAGCGCACGCTCCATCGCCGCCTCACTCAAGCGCCCGCTGGCCGCCAGCCCCTCGCCGATGCGCACCGCCGCCGAGCACTCGTCCTCGCGCTGCCACGATCCGCCGGAGCAGTTGAAAACAACCATCCGAAACGAGTTCGACCCAAGGTCGATGACCGCCACGCGTTGCTCGGGCTCTGAGGTCACTGGCCAAAGCGTAGTGGTCGGGTCGGAAGTTTCGCCGAGGAGCCTCAAGGATCCTTCGCCAGCGTGCGCTCGATCAGATCGATCAGAATCGCGCGCACCTCAGAGCGCGGAAGCTCGAGGTCATGCGAGAGAACCCACCAGGTCTGCAAATCGCAAAGCGTGATCAGCGCCGCGCGCCGGCGCTCTCGAGTGTGCCCACCGAGCGGCTTCAGCCATTGCCCAAACGCATACTCCACCCAGTCATAGTGAAACTGGCGCGCCGCCCGCGAGATCATCGCGAGCATCGTGGGGCCCCGCTGCCAAGCCCCGATGCGCATCGAGCGCTCGCCCCACTGCTCATAGTGATCGAGCAGGTTCTCGACCGTGCCAGGTATATCGCCCCTGGGAACGCTCCATCGCTGGTCGCGTACCTGAGAGGCGCCACGCGCCACAGCCTGTACGAGCAGCCCATCCTTGGAGCCAAAGTGGCGCAACAACGTTTGCTTGGTTACGCCAGCCTTCGCCGAGAGCGAGTCAAGCGACGCTTGCAGCCAGTTGCCCTCGAAAAACGCGTCGGTCGCCGAGTCGAGCAAAGCGTCACGAGTGCGCTGTTGCGCCCGCGCCCGCGCCACCTGTTTGTAGGGACGTTGGTTGGCGTCGGTGGTCATTTGGGTCTGTTGGGAGCAGTCGTCAATCCTGTAGCGCCAGTGCCGCCGGCACCGAGGTGGCGAGATAACCGGGAATCGCGAGTATTGCCAGCGCAGTGAGCACCACAAGCGCGAGACTGCTCAGCGCGGTGAGCAGGGGCAGCGAGTAGACGACCGGAAAGTTGACCACGCTGACCAGCGCCCGATCGGCCAGCCGCTGGCCGTAGAGACCGAAGATCGCGCCGGTCAAGCTGCCAACGCCAACGAGCAGCAGGCTCTCCAGCAGGATCGTGTGCCACAGTTCGACGCGCGGGAAACCCTCGAGCTTGAGCTTGGCAAGGCGCGGACGGCGCTGCCAGATCATCGCTCCCATCGCGGCAGCCATCGCAAACACCGCGACAATCGGGATCAGGGTCGCGATCTGAGTCAGGGTCGCCAGCGCTTCGCGACTGAGCGCGCGCCGGCGATCGGTCTGTTCGGCCGCCGTCTGCACAGACAGCGCCGAGCCGGGCCCGAGCGCCCGCTCGACCTCGCGGGCGCCCTGGGCGGGCGACACCCCGGGGGCAAGCAGAACGCTATAGGCACTCGCGTCGGGGCTCCCCCACGCGCGCGCGTAATCCGAAGCGTTCATCACGATCGCTCCGGGCCCCCAGCCGATGTTGGTCGAGAGCGCCGCGACACGAAACGTTTGCGGGTTGGGGCTCGGCAGCGTAAACGCGTCGCCGACACGCAGATGATGTTCTTCGGCAATCGCTCGCGAGAGCACCAGCCAACCCCCGGCGCGCACACGCGCGGTCGCTTGGGCCGGATCGCCTTCCTCCAGCTGCGCTTCTGGCAGCAGCGGGGTTGCCTGACGCGGCGGGGCGATCACCAGCACCCGGCGCGAGCCATAGTTCAGGAGCCCACCGCGATAGAGACGCACCGCGGCGACGCCGGGCAGCCGCGCGAGCCGCGCCTGCTCGACGGGCGCGAAGGGGGCCGTCTTGAGCAGGTTGTAGGAGCCGGCGGGCGCGACCCACAGGTCGCTGGAGGCGTTCACTTCGCGCGCAACGTTGTCCAGGCCCGCAAGCAGGTCCCCATGTGCGCCCTGGATCGCGACGCTGCCAAACACCGCGACGGCCCCGGTGGCCGCGATCGCGACCGCTCGTGCACGGGCCGCGCTCAGCTCCATCGTCGCGATATGCGCCACGGGACTCACAACCGTGCCCGCAAGCCGTTTGACCAGCTCGAGCGTCACGCTCAACGCCAGCGGCAACTCGAGCAAGAGCGCACCGACCAAAAGCACCATCCCCGGAATCGAAGCCTGCGGCGCCAACAACAACAGCGCCGTGGCGCCCGCCAAAAGCACGAGTCCGCCGAGGGCAAGGTGGCGCGCGCTGCGGGTCGCGCCCGAGCCCTCGCGCTGGCTGAGCGCGGCCAGCGGATCGCGCGAGAGGATATCTCGCAGCGGGCTGAGCACCGCCACGATCGCCGCGCCCATCCCACCCGCGACTGCAATGGCCACGCTCTGCCAGCTCACGACGCGTGCCGAGCTGAGCGCGAACGCGAGCGAGAAAAACGCGGGACTGGCGTGGAAGAAGTGGATCGAGAGCTCCTCTCCGAGCGCCAACCCGAGTACACACGCAACGATCCCCAGCGCGATCGCGTCGAGCAGCAGTACCGCGATCGTCGTGAGCGGCGTGTAGCCGTCGCGGCGCAGGTCGGCGATCAGTCGCCTGCGCTGAGGCACGGTCAGCAGCATCGCGTTGAAAGCGAACAAGAACCCGACGAGCGCACTGATCGCCGAGAACAACTGGGTCGATTGGTTGCTCTCCGCCGCCGCCTTGGAGAACAGCATCGCTTCATAGGCCGTGCTCTCGACATTCAGGCGACCATCGGCAAGCGCGCTCAGCGCGGTTCGTACCCGGGTTTGCGCACCCGCGGCAGGCTGCACCAGGATGCGCCCAACGCGCCCGCTCAGGCCCGTCATTTCCTGAGCGAAGAACAGCGGCACAACCGCGACAGGGCTCGACACCAGCGAGCCGATCTGCTTTTCGTGCAACTGTGCATACAACGGCGCTTGGGTCGTGCGGCCCGCAATCTGAACGGTGACTTCCTGACCGAACTGCGTCACGCCAAGGGACCTCGCCAGGGGCGCCGGCAGCACAACCGCGCCGATGCTTCCAAACGGTGCGATCGAGGTATGACGCACGAGCGAGCCGTCGAGCGCCGAGAGGCTTGTGTCGGCGCCAACCAGCTCGACCGATTGGCTACCTTTCGGGCCGATGACATTGGCGTTGGCTTCAAGCAGCGGTGCCGCGACACGCACGCCCGGTATGCGTCGCACCTGCGCGAGCGTGCTCTGCGGGAAACCGTTTGGGTCGCGCGCCACGATCTGCAGCGTCGCGTTGCCGGAGATCCCACGAGACAGCGCCGACACCGAGCTCTGCAGGCTCGAGTTCGACACCTGCGAGGCGAATAGCAGTGCCACCCCGGCGGCAATACCTACCACCGCAAAGCACTCCTGTGCCAAGCGTGCGCGCAAGCGCACCCGGTAAAGACGCAGAGCGTTTGCGAGCTTCATGGTCGAGCGCTACCGTCGAGCGCGTACATCCGATCTGCCTCATAGTCGCTGAGGTGACCGTCGCGCAACGAGTACACGCGGTCGGCATAGTGGGCGGCCATCGGGTCGTGACTGACCAGTACCACAGCCACACCCTGCTCGCGACACAGCCCCCGCAACAATTCGAGTACTTCACGACCGCGCTGAGTGTCGAGACTGCCAGTCGGCTCGTCGGCGAGCAACAGGCGCGGTCCGGTGGAAAGCGCGCGCGCGATCATCACCCGCTGGCGCTCTCCCATCGAGAGCGTCTCGGCGCGATGGCCCAAGCGCTCTCCCAGGCCCAAACGTTCCAAGAGCGGTGTTATCTCACGCTGAGCCTCGCGCCAGCGCTTCGCCTTGAGCAACTTCAAAATCGCGTTGTCGATCGCGGTAACACCAGGCAGGAGGTCGAAGTTTTGACGGATAAAGCCCAGTTCTGAGAGCCTGAAATGCGACGCCTCTCGCTCGGATAGCGAAGAGACGTCGCGCCCACCGATCGTGATCGTGCCCGAGGTGGGCGCGAGCAGCGTCGCGACCATCAGCAGCAGGGTCGTCTTGCCCGAGCCGCTCGGCCCGTACAGGGCAACCATCTCCCCCGCACCGACCGTAAGAGAGACGCCGTCGACGGCGCGCACAGTCTCCCCGCCGACGGACGGATAGTGCTTTGCGAGATCGCGCAGTTCGAGCATGACCGTTCCCCCCGACCCGCGTCAGTAACTCGCCGTGCCACCGACGTGCACGGTGACCGCGTAGTTCGAACGCTGGATCGTGCCACTGAAACTCAAACCCGATCCATGCGCGTGAGCGTAGGTTCCAGTCCCGCGTTGGACCGACAGCGAACCGGAGAACCTGCCTATGGCTCCTTCCTTGCGATAACCAGCCGTTCCATAGCCGGTGATCGAGGAGCCACCACTGGGATAAATGTTCACTTCGGCGGTCACGTGGCTCGAGGAAACGATCTTGAGGTGAACATAGATCGTGCCTTTGAAGGTGCCCGACCCCGCGCCTCGCTCGTTGAGAGTGAAGCCTTTACGGCTCGTGAGCTGCATATCGCTGTTCTCATTCAAAGAGATGGACCGCGCCGCGACCGCGGAGGCGGCGCCCCCGGTAGCGTTGGGTTTGCTCGAAGCGCCCCCGACCCGACTGTCGTGGCCAAAGCCCGCGGGCGCACAAGCCAACGCGACTCCAAGCGCCAGCACCGTGACAGTCAAGCCCCGGGCGAGCCGGGGAACGTGTGATTCTGTCTGTTGTCGGCTGCGGCGTGTCATTTTGTGGCACCTGCTTTCTGTTGTCGTGTTGTCTGTCATCACGGACATTTATCCGTCGCTTGCGCGACGGCGCTCGTGCCGTCGGCATACGTAAATTCGGCCGCGAACGGAAACCCGCCCGGTGGGCAGCTGGAGGGCACAATCACGGTGTTCGCCTGATGGGCACGCGAGGTCCCGTCCGAGCCAAGCGTGAGCGACAGTGAAACGATGGATGCATCGGGCTCGAGCGGCAGCGTCACAATCGGCGGGATCTGCAGCACCAACTCTTCCCCGTAAGGCACTTCGGTGGCGAGCGCGGCACCGCCGAACACCAGCCGCTCCTCGAACGGGCTGTAGCCCAGGCCAAGAATCTCAACCGTTGGCTGCAGATTACGCAACGGACCGATGAACATGCGCAAGGCAACGCTCTCAGTGAGCACCTGCGATCCAAGGTGAGCCTCGACACGCACCGACCCGCGACCTATTTCAGACTGCACAGGACAGCCGCTCGGGCCGAGCGAGCGCAGGCGCGCCGACGAGCAGCTGCGAAGTACCGGGATTTCGATCCCCATTCCCGCGGGGAACTTCAAGACTGCGCGCCTCACAGGCGGGGGAACTCCGAATTCGCCGCCCGCGAAATGGATGTCGAACGTAAGCTCGCCCTTGGCTCCGAGTCGGCTCGGTCGAAGCGACGGCGCGATCCCCACGAAGGTTTCGGCTTGCGCGAGGCTTCCAGAGGGCATCGTGTTTTCCGACAGTACGAGGTTCCCAGCACGCGCCACACTGTCGGACCAGGTAAGCGCAGCCGAGAATCCCAGAGCAATGGCGAGCACAGCAGCGAACGGCGCGCGGATCGTCATTTGTGCGGACACGGGATGATTGGATTGACGGTGAGCGCCGACCCGTCGGCGAAGTCGATAATGCCCTCGGCGCGAAAGCCACCAGACGGGCACGTCTTGGGTGCGACAATGCCCCTGATGTGCACGAGCTTGCGCTTACCGTGCACGCTCTCGTAATAGGCGACACTGGCAGAGCCAAGCGTGGCGAACGCGGTTTCAAGAGCCGCGTTAGAGGCTCCGGGGATCGTCGAGATAGGTGGCACTTCGACGCTAAGGCCGAGACCATAAGGCTTTGGAGCCGGAACCTGCCTGGCCACCACCACCAGTTCCACGGCCACCGGAGTCACCGCGCTCGCGTAGGCCAGTAGAGCCAAGCGCCCATGTTCTCTGGGGGCATAGAAGAAGTCCACCGTGTAGGACTCGCGGACCGGTCCCGCGGGCAACCAAAACACTGCCACACCGCCACCGAAGCCAACCCGCGAATCGGCGGGACAGCCGCTCGGACCAAGCCTCTGCAGGGCCGTCGAGGTACACGTACCGGCGCCGCGCGCGTCCACCGTCATGCCGGCGGGCGCGTACAACGTGAGCTTGCGCGCCGGCGAGGCGCCTTCGTTGGACACAGCGAACTTCGCGCTCACCGACAGGTTGGTCGAGGCGCCGAGCCCGTCCGGGGTGAAGCCGGCCTGAATCGTCACCGCTTCGCCCGCCCAGGTGGCGCCAACGAAGATCAGAGACGTGCCGAGCGCGAGCGCCACCAGCAGCAGTGTTCGCGCCCAGCGCCTCATCGCCGACGCCCCGTATACCAACAGCCCCGCGCGACTTTGCCTGCACGTGCCCCTAGTCGATCGAAGCGATTTCCCCCTGACCTTCACGTTACTTATGGTAACGCGAATTGGAGTCTGTGTCAAATGCGCCGTGACTACCTCCGCTTTGACTCCGAGAGCCCAGCCGGGTTTGCAGCAAACACCGCCGTGACGAGTTTGCCAACCGGGCTACCCGTCACTATTTCTAGCGATGCCGACAATAAGCCGCTTCTTCGGGCTCACGATCACGATGTATTTCGATGACCACGGCCCTCCTCACTTCCATGCACGAGCTGCCGGGCATAGCGCCAAGGTCCAGATCGACACGCTGGAAGTGCTGGTGAGCGACCTGCCGCGTCGAGAGCTACGACTGGTGCTGGCGTGGGCGGAGATGCACGCGGCGGAACTCGACGAGAACTGGCGTCGAGCACGCGAAGGTGCCACACTGCAAGAGATCGAGCCACTGCAATGATTGGGCTTACCCCGGACATAACTAACGCGACCGTCCCGCAGCATGGCGTCTTGCGGCTCACTTTCGCGGATGGCGTGACCGGCGAGGTCTATGTGCTGGACCGTATGCGCGGCCCGGTTTTCGAGCGCGCCGTGACTCCCCAGGGGTTTGCAGAGGTCAGAGTCGATCCCGAGACAGGAACAGTTTGCTGGCCTAAAGGCGCTGACCTCGCCCCGGACACGCTCTACGAGCGCGTGCGGACCGGTGTTTGGCCCGGTCAGAGCCAAGCGGCGTAAGAAGGGCCCGATTTGTTACGCGGGGCCGGTCGGACCTTACCCTTCGGGCCGTCGAGGCTGGGTCTGCCTCCGACTTGCCTCCGAGACCTCCGATTGAGGTTGAAGCGTCGGCCCATTCTCCGTCCGCAGCGGTGCTCATGATGGCGCCGTGCCCCGCATCAGCTTCTTCTATGGGATCGTCGTGACGATGTACTTCTACGACCACGATCCACCCCACTTCCATGCCGAGTACGCCGAGCATCACGCGGCGATTGTGATCGGCAGCAACGAGGTGTTGGTCGGCAGTCTCCCGACTCGCGCGCTCAAGCTCGTGACCGAGTGGGCGAGTCTGCACCGCGAGGAGTTGGAAGCGGATTGGCAGAGAGCCAAGGACGGGGGTTCTCCTGAGCCCATCGACCCGTTGTCGTAAGATGGGCGCATGGAGTTCGTTCGCGTCACCTCTGTAGACGTGCTTGGTCACTACAAGCTCAGGCTTGGCTTCAGCGACGGCAGCACACGCGATGTCGATCTCACCGGGGAGTTGCACGGCCCCGTGTTCGAGCCTCTGGCCGATCCCGGCTACTTCTCGCAGGTGCAGGTAGACGACCAGTTGGGCACAGTCGTGTGGCCCAACGGAGCCGACCTCGATCCCCTCGTGTTGCATGGGGACTTCGAGCCGGCCTCGCGTCTCGTCCATCACTGAGCGACGGCCGAGACACGTCGCGCCTGACATCGATGGCCGGTTGGGTCATGGCTGCCCCGGCTTTGCGTCCGCGAGCGAGACGACTGAGGACTTGCCGATGGTGGCCCGCTTGATGCGTTCGCGCGCCAGACGCTCGGACGGGTGACCGTAGAGTCGTTGCACAAGTCCCCCGCCGTCCTCGTGGCCGAGTTGGTGGGCTACGTCCTGGGCGGGTAGTTCGAGGTCGTTGAACAACCACGAGCCGCAGAAGTGACGCAGGTCATAGAAGTCCATAGAGGGCTTGCCGAAGCGGCATCGGACTGGATGCCAGTAGTAGTGCTGGGTGCGGCCTGTGAGGACACCGCCCTTCTTGCCTCGAAAGACCATCGCGTCACTGTCCACGGGCCGAGGCATTGCGAGCAAACCCGCCTTCGCCGGCGCGGTGAGCACGCTCGTGCGTGTCTTGCCGTTCTTTGGCAACTCGAAACGGCGCGTTGAGGCCGAATACTGGCGTTCGACGTGGACCTCGTCGGCCCGGATATCGATGTCCGACCAGCGCAGCCCGTACAACTCGGCGGGGCGCATACCGACGAACGCAGCCATCAGGATGAGCGCGCGAATCGTGAGCGCTACCTCACCCGACCAGACCTCGACGGCATACTCGGCGAGCCGCTCGACTTCATCCCGCGCCGGTATGTCGATGTCCTTGCGTCCACGCGATCCCCTGAGTCGCAGCCCGGCGAACGGGTTGGTATCTACGAGTCCAACTCGACGAGCATCGGAGAACATGGCGCGGATTCCGCCAAGCGTCCAGCGGCGGGCTCGGTCCTCGTAGTCCCAGACTAGCGACTAGCGACCACGGATAACAGCGTGATCTACGGGATCAAGTCGGAGGCCAACCGTATGAAGAAGCGATGATGGCGCACAACTCCCAGGATGTTGCGCGACGAGCCTGCGTAATCCAGGCGCAGCTCGCCGCACAAAATGGCTACCCAGTCAGACAACTACTCCCAAAACGACCAGAAGATCCAAAGGGTGCCGAACCCGGCCCCGATATACCCCTGAGGTAGCAACGGAACTATCAGAATGGCAGCGCCACGCGAAATGCCTTTTATTTTTCTGTACATCGCTTTATTACCTTTGTATTTTTGATTATCCATTGTATTTTCTTGCTTTCTCTTAGATGGTCTCCGATATGCCCAAAACTAACGATCAACATCATGATGGGACCGCAGCTGTGACACCATCATTATAGTCGAGGCGCCTGGGCGAATTTATGCCTGACTTTGTGCTCTCTGTGTGAACCCGCCCGATCCCGCGAGCATCACAGTGTTCGCCACTCTGACCGCGTGCGAGCGCGCGGCGGAGGCGGGCGCGGCGGCCTCACGGCCGGTCGCGTCCGCCCGCCTCCGTGCGTCCGTGCTCAGGCAGTCTGGCGCTCTCGCCTTGCTCGCGAGAGCCGACTCTCGCTCATAGGTCGAGTTCGTCGAAACGTGATGCGGATCGCGTCGCGAACACGAAGTCGTGGCAGCGATGGACAAGACCGGCGGCCTGAAGCGATGCCAACGCGTCCACGGTCTCCATCCGACGACCGATCTCCGCGACCATCTCATCTAGCGACCAAATTTTCTGCCCGTCGGTCAGGAGCATGACAAGGACAGTCTGTTCGGTGCGGCGGTCTTGCTCCGAGGGTGTCTCGTTACTCTGATCCTGCATGGGAAGTACCTCCTGTGCCGGCCCCGGGCGGTTACCGCCGCGCCGGGGCGCTTTGTTTATTGATCCGCGACGAGCAGGAGCCCAGCGCGCTTACTCACGCTCCCGGTGGAGGTGCCCGATCTGGACTGCCCGGCGCGACGAGTTCCGCGCCGGGGAACGCTTGCAAGATCGTTGATACGGACCGAACCTCCTCGAACGGCAGGGTCGCTCGCCACACGTAGAAGATCGCTCGCTTGAGGCGCAGAGTCCGCATCGTGCAGCCTGTCTGCTGGGTCAGCTTGATCGACACATGCACGATCGAATGCGGCATCGCCGGCGAGCGCGCTGACTCCCACAGCGTCTCCTTCCCGCGTTTGCCCTTTACGAAGTACGACGACAGGTATGCGGCAACGTTCTGGGCCGGTTGGGGCATGACGTGCTTCGGGCTGTGGTGAACGAATCCGAAGCCATATTGCGGTGCAAGCTCGGCAAGTCGTGCGAGGTAGCAGCGGGCTCCGGCCATCTGCAGCGCGGTCCCATACGCGAGCACCGGGTGAATGTGCAAGACGCCGCGTGCCTGCATCTCCCACACACGCGCCACCAAGAACACGGATCGCTTTCCTACGCGTTTGACGGCATCCTGATAAGCCCGTCTGTGTAGCCGCCGCCAGCGATCCGCCGCCGACTCGTTCCACTCTCGCGCTGCGACTCTGCTCACGCGACACCCGAGCTTGCCCGAGTGCCGATGCTCGCCCAGAGCAGCGCATTGCTGCGTACCCCAGGGCAGCAGGCCCGCACCAGGGGCCGTGACCGCGCTCAACAAGATGTCCGCCTGGCAAATGTCTCCAGGTTGCGAAACAGCTTTTGGCGCTGATCTCCTGCCCACACCGGCCCGTACTCGGGACACCGCCGTGAACGACAAACGCTCCCACGCCAAACAGTTGCCGACCACAACTGCGGCACCTACGGATGGCGCTCTCAGCGCGACGTTCCTCGACGCGTCGGACAGCGGCATCCAGGGTGACACCGCGAGCGCTCATCGCAGGACTCCCCGCCTCGCGAGGTTTTGGCCGGGCAGAGTGTCGGCTCCTGCTTGCCTCCGACTTCTGCCTCCGAAATGGCCGACATCTGCCTCCGAGTTGCCTCCGCCATCGACAACGACGGCAGGAAACCCCAGTATCTGTGGGACGGCTCCTGTCGCCCAAAGTCCTCGGCCTTTTGGGCGAATGTCCCGTACTGGCGGGACGTGTCGGCACTCGTCGCCGACCTGAGAAAAATGGGCCCGCCAGGACTCGAACCTGGGACCAACCGATTATGAGTGCGCTACGGGCTTTACGGCTGGTTGCGGCTGTTAGCTGGATTTGGCTCAACCGTGCGGTTTTTCGGGGGGTCGCGCCGGACGTGTTTTGCACTGCCTCCGGACCTTCGGTGGCCCCAAGGTGGCCCCGAGCGTCCCCAAGGATGTCGTCCCACGCGTCCGCGCTGCCGAGCCCGTCATCGACCTGGTGGATGTACACGTTCATCGTCGTAGTGAGCTGCGAATGGCGTAGCCAGCCCTGCACCTGCTTGAGGCTCTTGCCGTGCGCGAGCAGCAGCGATCCGCACGCCTTGCGGAACGCATGGAACGCGACCCCCTGGTAGTCCCACACGGGCTCCTCGACGTCCTCCCCTCCCCTGCGCACCGTCACCGTTCCCGTCTGCACCGCGATCCCGGCGTCGATCAGCGCGGGGTGCAGCACGCGGTTGTAGACGTTGTGGTAGCTCAACGGCGTGCCCGTGGCGGACGGGAACACCGGAGCGTCGGCCGCCGCGTCCTCGGGCCGCAGCTCGGTCAACCACGCCGCCATCGACGCCGACAGCGGCACGCGTGCATAGCTCGCCTCGGTCTTGAGCTTCTTGCGCTCGCCACGGTAGACCTGCTCGGCAACCATGATGTGCGGATCGTCGCCCAGGTGGACGTGCTCCCAAGTCAGTCCCAACAGCTCGCCGATCCGTACGCCCGTCTGCGCGAGCAATGTGAAGAACGCGCGCCAAGACACCGGCATCGCGGCCAGGATCGCCATAACGTCCTCGGCGGTCAGCGCGCGTGGGGCCGGCTTGCGGTGCTGCCGCTTCGCTGTATCGGACGGCACGTACCTGACGCCCGCCGCCGGATTGGAGCCAAGGTCGCCGTCTTCGACGGCCGAAGCGAGCATGACCGACAGTCCGGCCTTGGCGCGACGGATCGTGCTCGGTGTCGCGTCTCGGCGCTCAAGCTGGCGTAGCCAGTCGCGCACGTCGGGTGCAGCCAGTTCGCGCATCCGAATGTGGGCGATTGGCAACGGCAGGATGTGCAGTCGGAAGCTGATCTCGTACTCCCGCCGCGTGGACTTCTCAAGTCCCCGACTCGTGCGACCTCGATAGGCGGGAAACCACGTCTCGTAGTAGGTAGCCACGGTCAACGACGATTGCGGTCGGCGGGTGCCCTTGCCCGACCCGAGGTTCGCCTTGAACTCTCGCGCCAGCTCAAACGTGGCGAACATCTGCTTGTGCTCCTGCCCGCGCTCCTTCCAGCGGACCACGTATGGGCATTTGCAGCGGCCGTTGCGTTTGCACCCGCCGGCGTGCCGACGGTAGATGCCGGGGACGCTCGTCTTCTCCAGCTTGCGCTCGTCTGCCATCACGTTTGATCGTAGGGCGTGTATCGGCCACTTCGCCGTCGCAACTTCAGGACGCGCGTTGTCTGAGGTCGGAGCCGTCGATCGACGCTTCGAGCTGTTGTTGCCAGTCGTCGCGCTTCGGCTTGACGCCCCACTCGGCGATCAGGTGCCACAGGACCATCTCGAGCGGTACACGAAGCGTCGGGATGTGGAGCCTGTCGGCCTGCTGACCGTCGGGGAACGCTCCACGCACGTGAACGTGCGCACGGGCGTACGGGTAGTCCGAGCGCGGGGGATCGCGCTGATACTCCCAACGGATGAGCCACGAAGCCCGCGATCTGCCAGTTTGAAGACGATAGGCATAGGACTCGATGCTGAAGTCGCCGTCTTTGACAACGATCACGTAGCGTACGAACAGGCGGACTGTGGTCCCATGCAACTCCAGCGGGGCGGTGTCTCCGTCTATGAGCCTCGTCAACTCGAAGGTGCCGGGATCGCCCGGCAACTGAATCAGCGACAGCCGCGAATCGCTGACCGTGCTGTTGAGAACGCCGTTGAGACGATCTACGAGGCGCTGCGCTGCCCTACGCGACAGCTCGATGCCCGTTCTGGCCGATCCGGAGCAGCCCGACCAGCTCGCCCACGGCGGCATCCGCGTCGTCAAGCTCGCCGGCGCTGTACGCACGGACGAACTCCGCCCGGCTCATTCCGATCCCACGACGAACCTCGCGTTCGAGATAAGCGTCGTACTCCTCGGGAGTGAACTCGATGATGGGTGTACCGGCTTCGGTTTCGCTGCGCTTCATGGCTTTTCTTCCGTCGTGGCTGTGCCTTGCTCCAGACAGAATGATAGACACGTCGGATGGCGCGGTCGCTTCATGGCCGCTTGCCGCCTCCGACACGAAGCCACGCGTCAAGCTCGCTGCGCCTGAACAGCGTCCGGCTCCCGTCCTTCACGAACGGGATGCGCCGGGCGGACACGAGGCTGTAGACCCTGGACTTCGGGCAACGCAGATACTCGGCCGCCTCCCCCACCGTCAGCCAACCGTCGGTTTGGGCAGGCTTCGCCAAACGCGGCGCAAGTCTTTCTGCGAGCGTGTCGAGCGCGTCGCCATCGAGAGCGTCGAGCAGGACCTGGACGAACGTGGTGCTCATGGTGTGGCCCACTTCGTACGTGGACGCGCCCAGATGATTCGTGAAGCCTGCCTGGGTGCCGAGGAGCGCCGCTTTGGAGTTGGTGCCATCGCGGTCATAGACCACGACCCCACCCGACCGGCCAACGACTTCAGCACCGACGAGCAGTGGCGTAGTTGGTCTTCTTCATAAGCCCTCATACAGTTATTGACCGTGAGCACGCCAAAACGGCCACTCAATTCGTCCAGACGCTTCTGACAAGCGCCGATCGCGCATCCTCTACCCGCCGATCTGACCCGCGTTCCGCCGAGCGCACGACCACCCATCGCCTGCAAGGTCGCCTCCGCGCCGCATCGCCCGCGACGCTCCAAACAGCCACGACAGACAACATGCACAAGAGTGCGTGCGCTGTGTGACGACTGTGTGAGCAAGTCGGTGGCCGTTTCGGCCTTCTCACGGTCATCACTTCATGTGATGACCGCAGCGAGCATCCCGGCGGCGCGTGGTGGCGACTACGCCCGATATTTGGAGGGGAAGACCGTCGCGCCTGAGCGCGGCGACTACTACCTGACCCCCGACGGCGAGATGACCCAGGCTCCCGGACGATGGCTGGCCGACTCAGAGACGCTTGAAAGGCTCGGCATCCGGGCGGACACGCCGATGAGCGGCGAGGACTTCGTTGCGCTTATGGAAGGTCGCCACCCACAGACCGGGCGGTGGCTTCGGCGCGCTGGCGCCAATGGCAGTCGCGGTGGTGGGATCGACGGTGTTTTCAGCGCCCCAAAGTCGGTATCGACCACATGGGCGCTGGCCGATCCTTGGCAGCGAGCGCAGATCGAAAAAGCCCACACGAACGCGGTCGAGCAGGCGGTCGGCTACATGCGCGAGAACGTTGGCGTAGTCCGTCGCCGCCATGGCGGCGAGGTCCTCGAGGAGCCGGCCAAGGACTTGATCGCGGTCGAGTACCAGCACACCACGGCTCGCGGCGTTTCAGGAGCCGACGTGCCCGATCCACAGCTCCACAGTCATGTCGTCATCACGAGCGCGGTACGCAAGGACGACCGGATCGTCGCCGTCGCCTCCCGGCCGGTCTTTCGTGCGGCAGGCGAGGTCGGCGCTTTCTACCGCTCCGCGCTCGCTCAAGAACTTGCCAATCAGGGATACGCGATCGAACGAGCGACCGGGAAGAACGGCAAGTATTTCGAGATCGCCGGCGTACCCGAGGGCCTGCGAGACGCCTTCTCAGGACGCTCCAGAGAGGTCGCGAGAGCAGCAGATCGCTTCCGTGCTCGCTACGGGCGCGCGCCCGAGCGCGGCGAGCTGCGCAACCTCGCGCTTGAGAACCGTCGCGCAAAGAAACTCACAAACCGAGCCGACCTTGAGAACGTTTGGAGGGACGCCGCGAACACGTACGGGTTTGGTCCCGATGATGCGCTGCGACTGCTCGCTGGCGAGCACACCCGGCCTGTCGTCCGGCCAGTGGAGGATCGGATCGAGGAACGCCTCACCGAGCGTCACGCCGTGTTCGAGCTGCGCGACCTGCACACCATCGCGCTGGAGCAGACCACTGGAGAACTGTCGCCAAACGAAGCGCTCCAGGTCGCGCGGCAGATGATCCGGGATCGGCGCGTACTGACGCTTGAGGGCGGCCGGATGACGACGCTCGCGGTACGTGCGCAAGAGCAAGCGATCGAACGACGAGCAGCCGTACTCGTCCAACCAGCCGGACGCGAGGTCGGCCACACCGCCCGGATGAACGCGGCGCGCGAGGTCGCAGAGCGCATCGGCGCACAGCTCACCGACGAGCAGGACATGGCATTGCTCGTCCTGACAGGCCCCGAGCGCGCAAGCGTTCTCGTCGGCCCAGCCGGAACAGGCAAGGGTGTCGTCATCGACGCCGCAGCACGAGCAGAGCAACTGGCAGGCCGCGAAACTATCGGGATCGCCGTCTCCGGCTCGACGGCCGAGCGACTGGGAAGCGACAGTCCAGCGCTCCAAGGCAGCACACTCACACTCGACGCGCTCACCGCCCGCGCAAACACCGGAACCGTCCACGTCGGTCCTGACACGACGATCATCCTCGACGAGGCGGGAATGGTCGACCACAAGCGCCTCGACGCTCTCACCGAGATGGTGGAGCGCTCAGGCGCGAAGCTGATCGCGGTCGGCGACGGAAAGCAGCTCCCCTCCGTAGGTCCCGGAGGCATGTTCGACCGGCTTACGGGCCGTGCCCCGACAGTGGAGCTGGAGACGATCCATCGCACCACCGACCCACAGGAGCAACGAGCGTGGCAAGCGCTACGAGCAGGCGAACCCGAGCGTGCGATGGCCCACTACAAGGCCCAAGGACGACTCCACCTCGCAGACACCCGCGACCAGGCAGCCGAGAGCGCCGTCCAAGCCTGGGCACAGCTCACCAGCGAAGTCGGCGTCGGCAAAGTCGCGTTGATCGCGGACTCCTCGAACAAGGACATAGACAGGCTCAATGCCCGAGCACAACACCTACGCGCTCAACGCGGCGAACTCGGCCCCGACGAACTCCCACTCTCAAGCGTCCATTACGGACTACGACAAGGCGACCGGGTCTCGTTCATCGCCCAACATCGCCCGCAAGGTCAACCGCGCGTCGAGAACGGCACACGCGGCCAAGTCACGAACATCGACCAGGAAGGGAAACTGACGCTCGCGCTCGACGGGTCAAACCGCCGGCTGCAGCTCGCACGCCAAGACGCCGAGTCGCTGCGGCTCGCATACGCCCAACACGTCTACCGCCAACAAGGCGCGACGGTCGATCGCTCCGTGGTGCTGACTGGTGGCTGGCAAACGAGCAAGGAGACCGCTTACGTCCAGGCCACCCGAGCACGCCACGGCACCGACTGGTACCTCGCCCGCGACCAACTCGGAGAAGAAGGACAAGACCCCGACCGGATCACACGCCTCGCCGAACGGATGAACCGAAGCCGAGCACACACCCCATCCGTCCTCCACCGCCAGATCCCAGACCCGTCTTGGGATCCCAGCCGCGATCCGCTACGCCTGGATCGCCTGATTCCTCACGTCGGCAAACTCATGCGAACACCAGCACGCGACGCGCCCGATCACGACCTCGAACGCGGACGCTGACAGAGACGTTGGGCGAGCCTAACATCACCGCGCGTATCGATTACGGTACCCGCTTGCCTGTCGTGGATTTTATTGTGCGCACGTGCCGACCGAGCGAGGCGTCAGCGGTCCTTGACCTATGGGGGCAAACTCGCAGCGGGCACGCCACCATGCCCGATCATCTCGATGATGTGCAGCGACTGCTCTCCCATGACGCAGGCAGTCTGCTTGTTGTAGACGCCGACGGCGCGATCGTCGGCGCGCTGATCGCTGCATCGGATGGCTGGAGAGGCAATATGTACCGGCTGGCTGTACACGTCGAACACCGACGCGTAGGCGTTGGTTTGGCGCTCGTACGAGCAGGAGAGCAGCACCTACGCAGACAAGGCACTAACCGCGTGACCGCCCTCGTCGCATATGACGACAATGTCGCTGTTTCGTTTTGGGAGGCCGCTGGATATCCCCAAGACCACGAGATCGGGCGCCACGTCCGCAACCTGTAACTGGCGCTCAAGCGGCAGCTTGATGTGTGATCGGCTGTTCGTACAACTGTTCACACCCAGCGATTGCATGTGCTCACGTGGAGAGCTTGAGCTTGGTCACGTGAAGTGCTTCGAGAAAGGCGATTCGCTGTGCAAGGTTGTCGCCGTAGCGGACGAGCACCCAGGCGGGGCCGACGCGGCGTGCCACCGTAGGTGGAACGAATACCTCCCAAACCGTCCTGCGCTCACTTTCGTGCAAAATCTGCTCAGCTCGCGCACGTCCAGCCGTCTTGGTGTCTATGGCAAGAATCCGGGTCGCCTCCGTGGAGCTGAGCGGCGGGAGATGGACCTCGCGCTGCACCGGCGGGATCTCCACTATGCCTGGATGTCCTGGCGCCGGGATCGCGCCCCACAATGGCGCGGGGGTGCTGCCCGGCGATTGGGCGTTGAGTAGGATCGCGGTCTCGTAGTTTGTGCCGGGAGCGGAGAACCACATATCCAGGCATGAGAGCCAGCCGGGGGTGGTGAGGTTGGGATCGGCGGCGATCTTGGTCGCCACGATGCCCCATGCGATGTGTGTGCCCGCGAGCGACGAGTTCACGGCACACCTTCCCTGGGCCGGTGGTGCCTGCGGTCGTTGCCAATAGTCATTGGGGAGTTGGAACCTCTGTGGGCTGCCACCCGGGATCGCGCGGCCGGAAGCATTCAACAGTGTCTCGGTCAGCGCAGGACCTCGCCGGGCGTGCTCGAAGTCCTGCAAAATTTGGGGGTTGAGGCCGGGGGCAAGTACCGAGCCGCGCGAGCCGGGCGGGCGGTAGAAGACGATTTGCTTCGCGCCGGGGGGCAGTCCGGGCGCGGATTCTGCCTTGAAGGTCCCGAGGTGGGCCACCCTCATCGCGGCGACGCCTGGACCGGTGAAGATCGCGTCGATCTCGCCTTCGGGCCCGACCTTTTCCTTGGGTTGAAAGCCTCCGTCGCCTCCATACACAGGGTAGGCGCTGCTCGGAAGCGAACCACAACCACCCCGGTCGGCGACTCTGAAGCACACCCCGACGCTGCCGGCTTCCAACGAGAACGTGAGCCCCATCAGCGCCGGCTGACCACCGATGTACGCGCGCCCGTGCGCGAGCGTCAGCTTCAAGGGAGAGCCCGGCGAAGGCTTGCCAGGGGCATTCGCGCTGTCGCCTCCTCCGCCACCGATCAACAGCACCAAAAGGCCCGCGATCACGCACGGTGCGCCGCCAAGTAGGACGCTCGCGACGCGCCGGCGGCGCTGTCGCCGTCGTGCCTCTTCGATCACCCCACTCTCGATTTCGATCGCCGGGGAAGATGTTGTGCGGGGTGGCGTGACGGTCACAGGCACGCGGGTGCTCCAGTCATAGTGATAGGCATGATGCTAGTATGAATAGCACAATGCTAGGGAATATAGACCACTCAGACCCCACGCCGCTACATGATCAGGTAGCCGCGCAAATCCGTCGCGCGATCACCGATGGCGAGGCCAAGCCAGGACAGCGCCTACCACCCGCACGCGACCTCGCAGCGGTCATGGCGGTCAACACCAACACAGTCTTGCGTGCGCTACGCGCTCTGCGCGACGAAGGTCTCTTGGAGTTCCGACGCGGCCTCGGCGTGCGTGTCAGTGGAACCCCACAGCGTGGCGCGGTCATCGCACGCGCCCGTGAACTCGTCGGCTTCGCACGTCAACAGGGCTACCAGCCCGACGAGCTGATCTCAATCATCCAGAGCATCCGCTAGACGGACCTGGCCCCACGTTCGGAGGTTGGGGAAGCGCGATCGCCACCTGGTTCCAGATGCGCGACTTGCCAGATTCGGGGGAATCGAGTCGAGGGCACTTCGCCTCATACCACTGTGGAGTCGGATTCTCTGACCGTCCTCCTCCGCCCCTTCGACGCCGCCGACGAGGGTCACAAAGGCTTGAACGGCGTCAGAGAGCGACAGTCCCGCGACCGCGGACATTGCGTGAAGTTCGGCTGCGATTCGCGGAGACTCGGTCGCTGGCAAACCGGCCAGGTGGAGAAGCGAATCGAAATCGCCGGCCAACTGGACAATTTCGGAAGCGTGCATGGTTGAAAGCTTGCCCAGCTCTGGTGCGATCACTTCGATTTCGCTGATCGAGCGGTCCTGCGCAAGTATCCGGATAACTTCTGCACGCGAAACGGCGCTCACCGCACTCAGCTCGTTGAGCGCGTTCAGGCGGTCTAGAAGCTCGCTCATCTCCTTTTGTGTGCAACCCTTGGCCGCCGCAGCTGAAGCGAGCGCGGTCTGGACGCTGTCCGCCAAGGTGATCGACCGAACAAAGACATTGCTGCCGCCAGCGGCTGGCAGCAAGTCTCGCACCACCGACTTCTCCTCCGCGACGTGCCGCTTCTGCCAAGGGCGCTCGGCGGCGGCATCGTTGAAGTCTTCCATCGTGCGCTGGAGGTCCTCCTCTGAGGTTGCGGCGGCCAATCTCCACCGGAACTCAGGCTCAAACAGCTGAATCCGAGGCAAGCTGGCGTGGCACGAGCGAATCAAGGCCCGCCTTGCGGCTTTGAGTAGCGAAGGACGATCCTGCATCTGGCTCTTGAGCATCGAGAGGGCTGACTGCCACGCCACAACCATCTGGACGAGATAGAAATACGGAAGGAACGCGACAGTGAGTATCAGCGGAAGTAGGAACTCTCGCGCCCGCTCGGCACTGGCGATCTGCCCTGCATTCTGCACGAGATAGACAATGGTAGGCGCGAGCGTCCCCACGAGCAAAACAGCACAAAGTACCTTGAATGGCGCTCGTGTTATCGCGAACTCTGGTCTGCGGTCTGCGAAGCTGGTCAGCGTCACGAGAATGACGACGAACGGCACGAGAAGCAGTTCAGCCGGCAGCGGGAATGTGTAGGCGTTCGAGACGAACTCGACGACGGCGGCAAAAGCGACCGTCCTCGTGGCCAAGCGTCGCAGCTCACCAACGCCGCCCATGCTGAACGTGCCCACGATCGCTGTACCGACGAACCATGCGACTGTCGATGGAATCATCGCAGGCCGCCAGTATCCGACCCAGGCTAGGCATATCGTTATCGCCGCTGCGAGCAGCGTGCTCGTAGTGAGCATGATGGCAACGAAGGGTTTAGTCGCGATTTTGACGCCGTCTATCACGATCACGCGTAGGCTTGGGATTACCACCGCGATCCCAAGCGCGAGCACTACCCACACGAGCATCGCTGTCTCGCGCGTATTCAAGTCAGGAACTGTCCACGTTACACCGAGAAAGATCGGCCTGCCTCCGGCGGAATAGAGACGGCGCCCATGAGATCTGACCGTTCGGCTGCGCTGAACCTGGGACCGAAGCTATCGAGATGACGGTCAGACGAGCCGCGCTAGCGAGGCTTGTGGTCTCTGAGGATGAAACTCACGAGTTCAGTTCGAACCTCATCGAGTTTTCCATGGAGGTCCGTCGCCGCAGCGGATGGGTGCTCGATCAGGACGAACAGGGCGTAACAGGGCCCCAATGGCGTGAAGAGCCAGACTGCGAGCGACGCGCTGAGTCCAGCCAAGCGTGTCGAGGAGTATTCGCAGTCTGTCGGACAGGGTCAGTTCGATACCGGCGATGGGCTTGGGTGGCGTCTCCAGCGCCCCAGGCTCAACATCGGCGGAAAACATTGCGTTCTCCGGGAGTAGGCTCTGGGCCTCGACGAGAATGTCGGCGAGCGGGGCTCGAAGGGCGAGCAGGTGCTGAAGTATCGTGTCACGAGCGGAGCGCAACTCAGACGCGATGCCCTCAATCCGCATGTTGTGCCACGAGTACAGCTGGCCGTCAGCAAATATCGCGTCTGGATCAGAGTTGATCGCCCGCGTGAGGGAACCTGCGTTCTCGGCAAACGCATGGGCCTCTTGCGCGTGGTGGCTCTCTAGTCCCGTGATCACCTGCGAGAGTTCACTTGCCGAGCGTGCCGCCGCCTTGCGACTGCGTGGAACGAGTCCATAGGTAGCGGTTTCCTCAATCATGCCGTGATCATCGCAGACGGTGCTGACGGTCCAAGTCGGCGGACATGAGGGTCCCGAGGGCCCTCGTTTCCTCGAAAGAAGGCGTGTCGAACACGCCTTCGCGGCTGCCTCTCTTGGACGACAAGTAAGCAGTCGGGCGCGTCCATTGCACGAACTCCTCTGCCGGTATCTATTTCCACACCGACTGGGACATCTTGCCGGCAGGCGGCCCCAACGGTGGCCCCAACGGCTCTTGGGAGTCAAATACAGCGGCCTCTAGCGCGGGAATCCCGCACAATTATACGGGATTCTGTAGTGGGCCCGCCAGGACTCGAACCTGGGACCAACCGATTATGAGGACGCGCCCCACCCCTATCGGGTGGTATCGAGCCCCCGTGTTTGTTGGGTTTCTGTCGCTCCGGTCCTAGCGATCTGCGGCGATACGGCAGCGAAAGGGCAGCAGAATCAAGGCTGCTGCCTTTTCAATCGGCCACCCGGCCCGACGGGACGTGTTGCGGTGGTGCGCTCGGGCCTGCTGCCTCGCGAGCCTTTGGCGCCCGGCGGGAGGTAGGGCCATCTTGGCGCCTGCACCGATACGATTCCGCGCTCGTGGACCTGGGGATATACACCGTGGACACTTGGGGGGCGCGCGTCGGCACTGGCGCAACCGACCCGCAGTACTGCACGCTCAACGGCGTAGCGAAGGTCGCGCCCGCCGGCACCACGCCCTACCTCGTGGCGAACGAGCACGTCTGTGCAAGGCTTGCGAGCATCATCAACCTGCCTGTGCCGCCGGGCGTGATTGTTGAGGCATCCAGCGGAGACGTGGGCTATGTCGTGCTCCGCTTCGGCAACGCTGACGAGCGGCCTCCGCCCTTGATCCCGACCGATCTCACGACCGACCACCCCGACATTGCCGCCGGTGTTCTGGCGTTCGACTGCTGGGTGGCCAATGGCGACCGACACGAGGAGAACATCGCCTATTCGCGAGGAATCTGGCCTCCGATGGCGTTCGACCATAGTCATGCCTTCTTCGGTGCTCCTGGAGACCCGATCCGACTCGCCGATCATGCGTTCGCGGCTCCGGTAGGGATGTTGGCGCAGCACATGACCGACCCGAGCCCGTTCCAGGAGTGGATCAAGCGGGTGCAGTCAATCCGTCGAGGCGTGATTGAGGAGGTGCTCGGGGGCCTCGTAACCAGGAGTATCATCGATGCTGGCGAAGCCTCTATCGCTACGGATTTCCTCACGGCCCGGCAGGCGACGCTTCCCGATCTGCTGAAAACTAGCCTGCCGAGCGTCAACTGGAGCTGATCACGTGAACACTCAATGGCTGGTCGCGAAGTACATCCGAGACATGCGTCGGCGGGAGACCGTCAACGTGGGCGTGATCCTGATCGAGCCCTCGGGCGCCGCCCGTGTGCGATTCCGTGCCCTTCGCGACGATGGGACGCTTGACGGGCGGAGCGCTCGCTTCGCCCGCTCAGCCGACAACTATCGCGCGCACCTCCACTACTGGCAGCACCTCGGCGAGCAGGGGTTCTCGGAGGGCGGCATTGCAGAGGCGATCAAACCGATCGGCGACGAGAGCTACTTCCTTGAGTTCGGCGGCGAACGTCTCTCAGCCGCGCCTGACCCGACTGACCCGGTGGTCCTGCTCGACCAGCTCTACGCCACGCTTGTCGAGGAGACGCCCGAGAGCGAGAACCTCGGCGTCAGTGACCTGTCGGAGATGGTCATCCGTCGGCTCGGCCTGCCCACAAACGCGCTGCGTCGGCATTATCAGATCGAGGGACGAATCGGCAACGCTCGCGACTCGCTGGTCTTTGATTACCGCTTCGACAACGGGGCCGTACACCTCATGCGCAACGTGCCGCTGAGCTTCGCCGATCAGCGGTCGTGGGATGCGGTCCACGCGGCCATCTACACATTCCGCGGCGCGGAGGAGGCGGTCATCGAGTCCGGGAAGCAGCAGCGTTACATCAGCTTCGTCAAGCCCCGTCCGCAGGATGGGGAACTCGCCGCGCAGCTTGAGGTGTTGCGCAACCAGGCGTCGCTCCTTGATGTCAGTGATCCGGACCGAGCCAAGAACGAGCTCGCGAACTTGCTCGGCGTGTAAGGGCGGGTACCCCGTTCGTGATGCAGGACAGCGCCGCTTCGCGCCCCCCGATGCCTGAGCCGCCTACCCTGGTCTACGCCTGACACGTCTCGCGGGCTGCGCGGGCGACTAGGCAGCCGACCGCTGAGCGTCAGCTACTCGGCAGGCTGGCCACTCCCGGACCTGGGCGACAGCGAAGTGGGCTAGGGATCGCGCGGAACGTCGGGAGCACCGCGACGCTCGGGGCCGTCAGGCATCCGGGAGTGCCCCGTCCCACCACGCGCGCCATGCGGCGACAACGCGCTCGTCGTGCCACCAATTGGGCGGCAGTGGACCATCGATGACCCACCAGGGCCACGCGCCCGGAATCGCCCGCCACAACTCCCGCCCGCCCTTGATGTACCTGCGCGCCTGCCGCGTCGGTTCCTCGCCTGCGAGCACGAGCACGTCCACAACCTGCTTCTCCGATAGGCCAGCTAGGTCATGCAACGCGGCCGCCTCCAGCCGCGTGAGTGGTAGGGGCGACTCGGCGCGCGCGCGTGCGCCCACGGCGGCGGCCTCCTGGAAAGTTGTCGCGCTGATAGCGCGGAGTACGCGTTGCGGGAGGTCTAGCTCTCGCAGCAGCGGCCTGCCGCCGAGCAACGCGACAACCTCGCCGTCGAGCGCGATCCTGCCGCCGCGCGCCGCAAGCTCACGGCCGAACGCGACTTCGCCGACGGGCCGCAGCACGGAGCCCCCCTGCCACTCGACGGGCAGCACGGGTAGGCGAGGGACGGGGAGGTAGCCGTCCGCAACCGGCACGTACCACAGAGGTAGGCCGGCGTGCACGGCCGCATGGACTGCGCGCACCCGCTCTGCGCCCTTCTGCGGACAGTTGTCGCGGACACAATCCGGCGAAAATATGTCCTTCGGGGGCGGCCGATCGGGCGCGAAAGTGGAGCGCATGAGCGTTACTACTACTCCCCGCCCCGGTCGGACCCACGCTGGGCGCGCTCTCCGAGACGCGCGCGCTGCACGGGGTGTGACGCGAGCGCAGCTCGCCGACCGAGCGGAATGCTCCCTGTCTGCGCTCGCGCAGATCGAGCAAGGCGCGGTACCGAGGCGAAGCAATGTTCTCGCGCGTGCCTGGGCCGCGCTGGCCGCAGCGGACCTCAAAGACGACGACGGCCGCGTTGGGCGCGCGGCCGAAGTCCATACTCACTCTGCCGTTACGGGCGGCGAAAGTGCTTCCTCAGGTTAGTCGCTCCCCGGACAGCCACCCGTTGCGCAGGCGCGCGGCGCGGTCGTTCACGCTCGACCGGCTGTCAGGGCCGGCAGCGCTCCGTGCGTTGCCCGAGGCGGCACAGGTGGCGGCGTGGCGCGAGCTGCGTGTCGCGATCGAGCAGCGGGAGGCAACCGCTCGCGCGGAGGTGGTCACGTGACGGGCCTCGGGCGTTCTGCCAGCGAGTTGGCCGAATCCGGCTACTACGTGCACCCATTGCGCCCGCAGGAGAAGGTGCCAGCCACGCGCAACGGATTCAAGGACGCGACCCGCGACCTGCGACAGATGGAGCGGTGGTGGGGCGGGATGCCAGCTGCGAACATCGGGATCGCCTGCGGCGCGTCGGGGGTCGTCGTGCTCGACATCGACACGAAGGCGGGTGCTGACCCCCGCGACATTCTCACCCGATTCGAGCGGGGGACCGCGCCCGTGGTCGGGACGGGCGTTGCTCCCGAGCGCTCCGAGCGCTACCCCTCCAGTTTGGCCGGCCGGCGAGGGGTGCAGGTGTACTTCCGAGCGGAGATGGCGAGCGTCGCGCGGTTGACCATCAGGGGCTGCGAGATCAAGGCGGCCGGCGGATACGTCGTCGCCCCTCCGAGCATTCATCCATCGGGCGCGGAGTACGTCGGCCAGCTCCCGGCCGTGACCGAGTTGCCACCCGCGCCGAATTGGCTGGTCGAACTCGTGCGGCGGCCCGAGCCGCGCCCATTCGTGACCGCACCCGCCAGCCGGACGGCTGACCCGTCGCGCGTGCTCGACGGGCTCGCACGCACCGTCCGCGAGGCGCAACCGGGCAACCGGAATCATTCGTTGTTCTGGGCGACCTGCCGCGCGGTTGAACACGCAGCCGTCGGCAACCTCGATGAGGCCCGGGCGCGCGAAGAGCTGCGCGCGGCGGCCCTGCACGCCGGGCTCGGCGAGGCCGAGATCGAGCAGACGATCCGCAGCGGCTTGAAGGCAACCGCGAGGGTCGCCGCGTGAGCTGCCCGGACCCTCTCCGCTGCCGGTACCGCTGGCGCTTCGCGAATGGCCCGTGGACGTGTGCCTACTGCCACCCCTCGCCGGACACGGCCCCCGAACAGAAGAGGGCGGCGTGACGCCTCAACCGACAACATGGCTCACCGGGACAGCGATGGACCCGACGGCGGCCAAGGTCGAGCCGCTGCCCACACTCCCAGGTTTCCCCTTCCTGCACGCAGGCAGCGGAGCGGTCATCGTCGGGCCGACCGGCGGCGGACGATCTTCACTCATTCAAGCCGGACTTTACGACGCCGGGATTGCGGGCTTGCGCTGCGCTTACCTTGGATGCGAGGTCACACAACCCGAGTTCAACGCTCGCGCCGCGCTGCTCGCACAGCGACGGGGCGATGATGTCGATGACGCGCTGCGCGAGCAACTGGGACTCGTCCGCTACCTCGACCTGGCGACCGTGATCGTGCAGGCTTGGGGCGACCCCGCCGCATGGGTCGAGGGAATCGTCGCCAACTACGAGCTGCTGGCGCTCGACCCGCTATCCGCCGTCGCCTCGGCACTCGACCTCGACTTCGACAAAAACAACGCCGAGTTCATCCGTGCCTACGACCGGCTCGTGGCACCGCTCACCAGCAGCGGCGTCGCAGTGGTACTCGTGGATAACGTGGGCCACGCCGTCGAGGCCAAAGCGCGCGCCAAGGGCGTCAGCGCCAAGCAGGATCGCGCCGACCTCACATTCTCATGCGCGCTGTCCACGAACCCCGTCGGGCTCATCGTCAAGGCCCACAAGGTACGGTCGATCCGCGCGGCCTTCAAGCGCGGAGACGAATGGCTGTTCCCGCGCGACACGCAAACCATCGAACCGCGTGGACACGCCGAGGCCGGCGCCGACCAGTCCACATTCCGCCCGACCGCGATCATGCGCCGCGTAAGCGAAGCAGTCGAGCGCGACGCCGGACTGACGCGCAACGCAATCCGCACCGCCATCGGCGGCCGCGCCTCCTACGTCAATCTCGCCCTAGAGCTGCTCCTCAGCGAGGGATACATCGAGGCTCACAAGGACGGCCAGGCCCACCGCCACACGACCATCCGGCCCTACCGCGAGTCCACCGAGTCCCAACCGAGTCCCAACCGAGTCCCGGACCCAGCCACGGCAACCGAGTCCACCGGGTCCCAACCCTATAGGGAGGGACCGGGGACGGGACTCGGTAGCGAGCCCACTGGACTCAACAGCAACCGGGTCCCCGATCCAGACGCCACGCTCAACCGGATCACAGCCAAGTTCCCGGAGCTGATCCCATGACCACAAACCCTGCTCGCCGTCGTACGCGACCGGCTGGGAACCCCACTCCCGCCCGCACCGTGAGCGGGCCCGGCCAACGCGCGCGCACGCGCGGGGAGCGCCGCACCGTGAGCGCCAGCACGCACCGAACCGTGGCCGTGCTCACGCCGGCTGCCGACCTGAGCAGGCGACCCGTCCCGAGCGCCGCAGGCGGCCTCACAGACGCCCCAGCGCCCGCGTTCGTGTGGGGCATCGACCCTGCCGTCTCTCGCGTGGCGTTCGCGTTCGCGCCGGCGGACGGCGGGCCGATCACGGTCGAGACGCTGACGACTGCCAGCGACGCGACAGAAGGCGAGCGCCTGGGCCTGCTCGACCGGCAGGTGCGTATCTTCGCGAGGCAGCGCGCCACCGCGTTCCCGCCTACTGTGTGCTGGGTTGAGCAGCCGTCGGGGCGCTTCCGCAACTTGACGCTCGCTTACGCGGTGGGCGTTATCCAAGCGGCCCTATTCGAGATGGTCGGCGTGCCGGTGTGGACGATCCCGAGCAGCACTTGGAAGCAGCGCACCGTGGGCGTCGGCAATGCGACCAAGGCGCAGGTCATGGCGTGGGCTGAGCGCGTCGTGACGGTAGATGGGCAGGACGAGGCGGACGCCGTTGGGATCGCATACGCCGGTCGGGCGATGGTCGTCTCGGAACGGTGGACGGCATGAGCACGCTAGCCGATGCCCTGCTCGCCGAGCTGGATGACGCCGCGCTCGACGCGCTGGCCGAGCGGGTGGCTGACATCCTGGCCGAGCGTCAACGCAGCTCGACATCATCCGGGCTGGTGGATGCTCAGGCGGTCGCAGACGCCCTCGGCGTGTCCCGTGACTACGTGTACACGCACGCCGTCCAGCTCGGCGGCCAGAAGGTCGGCAACGGGACACGCCCACGCTGGCGATTCGACCTGGACCGAACGCTGGCGGCATGGAGCAATCGCCTGGTAGTCGGCGAGTCCCTAGAGGTGGTTGAGCCCGTGCAGACTAGGGTTTCGCGCTGCCGACGGCGCGCGGGAAAAGGCAGCAGTGCCCGATTGCTGCCTATTCGCGGCGAGGGGGACGCCTAATGGTCGGTCTGGCATCCGCTGCGCTGCGTACCGTTCGGGCTGCAACCCATCGCGAAGCCGCAACCCCGTCGGCATGGCGATCTTCGACTCCTGGAGGATCGCCCATGACACGCCACGCCACACCCGCCGCCGCCGCCGGAGATTATGAGCGTTTGAGCGCCATTTTGGGTCCGGGTAGGTCGCGCCTGTTGTGTTCGTCGTACGGCCTAAAGGCCGTCTGATGGCCGGTTCCCCTCTCAGGCGCGAACGCAAAGAACGCGAAGCCGCAGAGCGTGCTACGGGCGTTGCAGATGGCGTTGCTAAGCGTGCCACGGTGGCCGATCCTGCAACGCGAGCTGCTGCTGTGCAACGCGCCTCGGAAGTCGGCAGCGCGCAGGCTGCTCGCGAGTTCGGCGTCCAGACGAGCACGATTCGATCGTGGCGTAAGCGCGTGGCCGCAGAGCCACCCGCACCGACTGCCACGGAGCCCGCAGAGGCGACGCCAGTAGCGCCTGCGGAGCCCGGTGAGATCACGAGCGTGGATGAGCTGAGCGCGTTCGCCCGCGATCTGATGACGAGCGCGCGTGTAAGCCAGCGGGCTATCGAGCGCGCCGTCCGTGAAGGCAAGAACACCGGGGCCTATCACCTGAGCTTGGCGACGGGCATTCAGCTCGACAAGATTGGGACGTTGGTTGCGGCCGTGGAGCGACTGCGTGAGACATCGGGCCTGTCGAGCGAGCGTGAGCTTGCTCGGTTGACAGAACGTTTGCGCGGGTTCTTGCACGAGGGCAACATCGACGCGGATAAGGAACCGTGGGCCGCCCTTATGCAGAGATGGTTCGTTGGTGCGATGCCAACGGTGGCCGTAGCCCCGGCGCAGCAGCTCCCGGAGCACGGCGTGGAGACCGTCACTGCGGAAGTCGTGCCCGACGACGACACGGGAGGCGAGGACATCGAGGAGGCCAGCGTGGTCGAGCCCGAGCCCACCACTGCCGATGCTGAGCAGCTCGACGACGACATCACTGCCAGTGAGTCACCCGAGGTCGCCGAGCAGGCTACAGACACCGAGCCGGCCGACATCCCCGACGTCGAGCTTGTGCCGCTCACCGATATCCCGTTGTCTTTCAGGCATCGTTTCCAGCTCGGCGATGCAGGTCAGCGCAGGGCGCAGGTGGCGTGGACACGCCAGGTGCGCGAGCAGCAGCAGGCAGCAGAAGTCGCAGAGAAGGCCGAGAGGGAAGCGGCGGCAGCACAAGCGCCGCGCCGCGTGTCAAGCGCGCGTCACACGCCGTTGCCCCGTGGCTGGGAGCACGGTGGGACTCACGGCGGTCACGGTCGAGGGCGTGGGCCAGCCGGGACGGCAGGCGGATGGTGACAACCATGCGCCACTTCACACAATCCGTGTGCTGCCGTGCTCGTGAGGATTATCCACGCCTCACAGCTTTTGCACCCCGAGTCGGTGGCGCGGATTGTGTGACCTGTTTTTGCCAACAGCTTCGCGTTGAGGGGGTTACTGATGAGTGACGCGTCTACTACCGAGGCGGCGGTGACTATCCTTGCTGAATCTCTCAAACTTACGGCTCGCGGGTTTGATGACACGCGCTGTGCGTGGTCGTCACTATCGCCCGTTCGGGAGCCGGAGGGTGGTAGTGAGGCGTGGGCGTTGCTGGCCGGTGCGGCGAATGCTTTGGGATGGTTGACCGAGGGTGTACCGGGCCGGGCGGCCGATTGGGACGACGCTCAATCCTTGGCGGTCGTGCTTGTCGCTCTCGGCGACCCCGAGACTCTGCTGTTGCGCTTCAGGCTGGCGCTCACGGAACGTCTGCGCGAGTTGGCGGACGAAGGTGGTGCCGAGTGACTGACTCTGAGGCAATCCAGATTCTTGAACGCCGGGTGGCTCATTTGGATGAGCGTATTCGGGAAGTGCGTCGCGGCGTCGATTATGACAAGGCTGAGCGGGCGGCACTGGTGAAAGCGCTCGCTAGGCTGAGAGAGGAGGGCGAGTATGCCTATCAAGCCGGGTCGTAAGATTGAGGGTGAGCGCTTGCAACGCGAGCGTGAACGGGCTGAGAAGCGCGAGGCGAAGCGTGAGAAGCGGGAAGCTCGTCGCCAGGCTCAACGGACCGCCGGGCGGGCGGAGCGGTGAGCGTGTTGCGAGCGTGGTTTGCCGAGGCGCGGGCTGAAGGTAAGAGCGAGAACCAGGCTGTGCGTGCGGTCGCTCGACGGCTTGGGGAGGATGAGAAGACGGCGCGGCGGGTGCTGGTTCGTGCCGGTCAGAGATTTGGTGGCAAGTCCTCCCGTGGGCCTCACGGCACAGCGCCACACGCTTCACAGAAGCCGCTTGACACGGCGGCCGTGCAGGCCGCTTATCGCGGTCATCGCACTGGCGGTCTGGACCCGGAGCAGGCAGTGAAAGCGGTCGCCCGGGAGTTCGGGGCGCGTCCGCATGATGTTCGGCGCGCGGTCGGCGTGACCGAGTTCGCACTGAGCAGTGAGACCCGACCGACCCAACGGTCACAATCAATAGGAGAAAAGCTATGACACCTACAGCAACAGCAACCCCCTCATCCCCTGACATCGAGATCGCGGTCACGCCAGACTTGTGGCGGTCGTATCGCCGTCAGCGCGCGGAGCGTCAGCATGAACGGCCGAGTGTCGCTGCTGATCGCGCGCTCGACGAGGCGCGTATCCACAAATCGGACGTGCGGAACCGCCTGTCGCGACTACTCGAAGAAAGAGAGAATGAGCGCGGGTTGAGGCCTGATCCCGGCGAGCTGCGGGAAGATGAAGCGCTTGCAGCGGCCGCACGGGCAGCCGAAGCCGAGGTCGTGCACGAGCCCGACTCGCTAGAGGCGATCGAGGCGGATGCTTCTCAGCGTGTGGTTGATCTCAAGGCGCAAATCGAGCGGATGGCGGTTGAGGCGTTGACCGACGGGAAGGTCGCTAGTGAGCAGAAGGCGGCCGAAAGTGAACTCGGGGAGGCGGAGCGCGCGCTTGAGAACGTGGCTCGTGCCCGTCGTGAGATTTCCCGAAGGGAGACCGAGGCCGGCGAGCGGGCCGCGCGTGAGGCACGGGAGAACGCGGAGCTTGCGGCCACGCGAATGGAGCCGGCGATCCTGAAGCGTAAGAAGGCGCTCGACAAGCATTTGGCGGCAGCGGCAGCGGAGACGCGCGCACTCCGCGACGAAATGTGGACGCACAATGCCCATCGTGCGGCAGCACGCGTCCCACCGTTCGACTTGAAATCCACAGCCTTCAGGCCGGATTCGGTCGAGAGCGCCGTGGCCTTTCACTTCGAGGGCACGGGCTGTTTTCGCGGACCCGGCCGTAACTATCCCCTAGTGCGCACGGAGGTAAAAGAGTAATGTCTAATGTTCCCACACAAGGTGCAAACACCCCCACGCTACGAGCGATCAGGGATGCCGCTAAGCGAGCTGTGGATCGTTGCGACACGGAAGGTGTCGATCCGAGCAGCAATCCGTGGCAGATGTTCGCTGACGAGCTCGACAGGACCATCCGCGCCGCCAGCGAGCCCGAGGAGGTCTGAAATGGCAAATGTCGATTCATACCCTGGGCGTCGCGTCCTTATCTGGAAGGCCGACGATGCTCCTGAGCCTGCTCGTGAAAGTGAGACCGACGTGTCTGCACAAGTTGAGCTGGTTAAGAAAGAACGCGATGAGGCTCTAGCCAAGGCGCAGGCCGCCGAGGTCGAGCTTCAAAAGAGGCGGATCGGCTGGGCGGGCGCGGCGCCCGCAGATTCACCCGTTCCCACACAAAGTGAAAGGAAAACCCGAATGGCGGACCCGATGACCCTCCCAGAAATCGAAGAGAAGGAGGCCGAGTGGGCACAGCTCGGCGTGGAATTGGAGGATGACCTCCAGAAGCTGAAGGCCGACCCCGCGACGCCGCAAGCGATGATCCAGCGACACGAAAAAGGGATTGGCGCATTGCACAAGGCATATGTCGCTCTGCGCCGGCCCGACGACGTGACTGCGGATGAAGCGCGGCACGCGCACGAGGCGGCTGGTCGGAGCGAGGGTTTGCAGTCGGCGCTCAGTAAGGCCGAGAGCTTGTCGAAGTACGACAAAACCTTGTCTTCGGCAGCGGCGTTCCGCGAGGCGATGCGCGACCCAGCAGTACAGAAGGCTTACTACGACGAGATGGGCACGGCCCCGCCAGTCGCGTTCGCTCGGCCGGCAGGGCTCGTGAAGGCCGAACCGTCACAACCCTCGCAGGCCGATGTCGCCAGCGTCGGCGAGTACGCCCAGGAGTTGATGAAGAGCGAGGGACTTTCCGCGAACGCGGCCTTCAGGCGTGCGATGGCGGAGTCCGGCGTCGAGTACGCGAGCGCTGCATGAGGTGAAAAACGTGTGCGCTCGGCGACCGGGGTTCCATCTTCCCCCGGTGGGTCACAAACTCCCCTGCCGACGCAGCGAAGGGACGGACCCCTTGATCCGGCCTCCGTCCCGCCCGCGCCCGTACTGTCTGTCAGTGCGCGGCGCGGGTTCCATCGTGCGGAGTTTTTGTCCTTTCTCTCCGCAAAGGGCTGGCGTTCGCGCAGCGTCACCCTCGCCGCGCCCGTCCATGTGGCGGGCGTCGCGCGTTCTGGCGATGTCACGGTCGGCAGGGGTGTGGGCACCACGCTTGAGCGTCCGCCGTCCGGTGCCGATATCATCGTGTCTGACGATTATTGGCATAGCACCCACTAGGAGAGCAGAGCCATGAGCCCCGTCGCAGAGACACCATCGCAGTACCGCACCGCCGAGGAGTCGCGCGAAGTGTTCGACCGTGCCGCGCGCCGCTACCTGAATATGAGCGCCGAGGAGTTCATCGCCACCTACGACGCGGGCGAGTTCGACGCCGACCCTTGCCGCCCCGAGGTCGCACAGGTGGCGATGCTGCTGCCACTCGTTGGCCGGTCGTAACCCCGCCGAGGCGGTCGCCAACTTCATCGAGCCGCTACAGCGCGCGGTGTCGTGCGTGACCCCTGCGGTGCTCAATGTTCACGGCGGATACCACCTGGCCGATGTGCCCCACGCCGTCACGCTCGGCGACGGAGTGCCGGTCCGCTTGCGAGGTCCGCTTGCGCTCAGGGCCACACAGCACTACCGGATCGTCAAGGCGAGTGGGGAGCACGGCCCCTACAAGATCAGCACGGCTGGCTACCTGTACGCACTCGATGACGAGCAGGGGCGCGAGGTCTTGGCCTACCACTGGCACCCCGAGGGGCGCGGCGAGGAAGCGCGCCCGCACTTGCACCTCGGCGATGGCGCAGCCGTGGGTCACGAGCGCATCGCCTGCGCCCACCTGCCGACGGAACGCATATCGCTTGAGGCGCTGCTGCGCTGCGCCATCGCCGATCTTGGCGTCGAGCCACTACGCAGCGACTGGCGCGACGTGCTGGACCAGACGCAGACGGTCTTTGAGAAATGGCGGACCTGGCCCGCTCCGGGGCGAGCAGCTCCACGCTGAGACGGCGCACGGACGCCACTATGGGCGGGTAGAAGCCCGATCTGGCCTGAGTCTGCCCCGCTGGCCATGCCCTCTGGCGCGTTCTCGCGCTGGAGACTAAGAACACCCTTCCGGGCGTCTGAGCGGCTTAGCCTGGATCCACCGGTGTTGTCCGGTGGTGAGGGTTGAATGACCTCCTGAATCGGGCTTGGTAGCGACAGATTGCGGCTGTCGCGGCCCGGGGTCAGGAGGTCACTCGTATGGTGCAGGATGACGAGCGGGTCGGACTGGACGGGGTGCGTGTCGTCTTTGACGATGATCGCGTGGTCTCAGACGCGGGTATCGCGCTGGTCGCGACGTTGGCCGACCGGCTTGGGATTGAGGGGTTGGTTGGTCGGTTCGTGGGGCTTCGGCGTGATATTCCGGGCGCTGCGAATCCGGGGCGCAAGGTGATGGCGCTCGTGTTCGCGATGCTGCTTGGCGCCGATTCGATCGATGATTGTGATGTGTTGCGAGCGGGTCGCACGCGCCGATTGTTGGGTGGTTGGCTGCCGGCGCCCTCGACACTCGGAACGTTTTTGCGGGCGTTCACTTTCGGGCATGTGCGCCAGCTCGACCGAGTACTGGATCACGCGCTGGTGCGTGCGTGGAGGGCGGGTGCTGGTCCGGGCGCCGAGCGGCTGATCGTTGACGTGGACAGCTTTATCGGCCAGGCCTACGGTTATAAGAAGGAGGGTGTCGGTTTCGGTTACACCAAACAGCGCGGATACCATCCGCTGCTCGCCTCCAGATCCGGGACAGGCGAGGTCCTGCACGTTCGGCTGCGCAAGGGACAGGCAAACACCCAGCGCGGTGTTGTGCGCTTCACCGAGGAGCTGATCGCGCGCGTGACACGGGCAGGCGCTAGCGGCGAGAAGCTTCTGCGAGCCGACTCTGGGTTCTGGAACAGCAAGCTGATCGCGAGGCTCCAGGACGCCGGATGGTCCTATTCGATCAGTGTGCGCATGCAGTTCTGGGTCCCCGAGGCGATCAAAGCGATCCCCGAGAAGGCGTGGCAGTCCTTGGAGGACTACTCCCAAGACGGTGAAGCGCAGATCGCCGAGACAACCAGTCACGGACGACGGCTGATCGTGCGCCGCACCCGGCTCATCGGCCCGCAAGCAGAACTGTGGCCAGACTGGCGATATTTCCCGTTCATCACCAACCGCGTCGACCCCTTCGAGGTCGTGGAGGCCGAGCACCGCCAACACGCTGTCGTGGAGCTGCACGATCCGCGACCTGAAGGACCAAGCCTTGGCGCACTTCCCCTCCGGCCAGTTCAACGCGAACAGCGCCTGGACAGTGATCGCCGCCATCGCACACAACCTATTGCGCTGGACCAATGCGATCGGGCTCTCCGGCGAGACCGTCCGCGTCGCGCGCACCATGCGCCGCCGGCTGCTCCAGATCCCCGGCCGGCTGACCCGCACAGGGCGTCAATGGACGCTTCACCTTCCCGCTCGCTGGCCATGGCAACACGACTTCACCAGCGCGCTCGCCCGCATTCGCGCACTACCCGCAGCGACCTAACCGCCGTCCGCCGAACTCGCTGACCATCACGCACCTCGCGCCGACACCGGCAATCTTGCCCTGCCAGAAAACACCCCGACGCACCCCATTAAAGCCTCGCCCGCCGCCACCCACGCCCACACACGCACAATCAGACCTCGCCGCACCCCCAAAAACACCCATCGCCACCAAACACCAAACCACGCGGTGGATCCAGGCTTAGAACGCCTCAAACGCGCTCTGCTTCAACCGCTGCCGCCAGCTCCGTGAGGGTGACGCCGAGCGCGTCCGCGATCAAGCGGACCGTCACCCACGCGGGCGATGCCTGGCCCAGCTCAATGCGAGCTATGGCGCCCGTCGAGACACCCGACCGGAACGCGAGTGCTTCCTGCGACATGCCGCGATTCTCGCGCAGGCGACGCAGCGCAACGGCGAGCGCCGGATCGGGCGGCAGGGAACGTGGCACGGCGCGCACGATGTCAGCACCGGGACGTTCCCGCCATGCTCTCAAGATCGTGCTCTTGACGTCGGGATGTTGACGGCGGTACGCTGTCGGGCACCAAACAAATGAATGGGGGCCGCGACGGTGTTAGCGCCCGGCCCCCTGGCACCGGAAGCGACAACTCCCGGCGCGCCAGACACCCTACCGAGACGGGTCGGTGTCTTCCTCGTCAGAGCCGCCCCCGGAGCCTCCAATCCAAGGAGGAACCGACATGACCAGCATCACAATCCCGTCCGATGTCATCGGGCCATTGCGCAGCGGCGTACATAGCGCTCTGCAACCCGCCGCCGAGGCGATAGCCGCCGTCGTGGATGAGCACGGCCGCGAGGATCATCCCGAGTGGTACCGCGAACCATTGGCGCAGCTCGCCCGCGTACAGGCATTGCTCGACGCTCTTGGCTGGAGCGAAGTCGAAGCGCCGGCCGAACTCACGATCGACGCCGCCGAGCATGGTGCCGCCCTCGGCGAAGCTGTTGACAACGCTCTCGCAGTCGCTGTCGATGACCTCAAGGAAGCCGAGGGTGCGACACGCGAGACGGCGGCTCGCCGCGTGCGGGTGCTCGGCGACTTCGCCAAAGACATCGAACGCTCGATCCTCCTGCGCGCGGGGAACGATCCGCGAGTGCAGGCGCTCCACGAGAGTGCGGAGCAACTGTTGGCCGAACTCGACGCCGAAGGGGGCGACTACTCGTGAGCAACACGGCCGCGATCCGGTTGCGACGATGGCGTAGACCACCCGCGAGGCTCGTGTACATCGTGACCGACTATGCGTTCTGCTTGGCGTGGATCGCGTATGTAGTCGGCGTCGGTGCGCTCTACCCACGAGAACGCGCGCTCGGGACCGGGCTCGCCGCGATCTGGGCGACGTTCGCCGCGCTCACTCACCGCGACTTCATGCGCACACTCGCGGCATGGCGGCGAGGGGAGCACTGCCGTCCCGTCTCGAGCGCCGAGTGGGCGTTCCTGCTCTCGCAGGTGCTCGGGGCGCTCGTGATCGCTTTGGGCGTGCTGCCGTGAGCACTCCAAGGGCGCTGCTGACCGGAATGGAGTGGGAGATGCTCGATGAGGTCCGCGACGCCGGCGGACGCCGTACGTATCCCGGCCTGCGCTTACTGGCGACCGCCGAAACGCTCGCGCGCGGGGGGCTCGTCAGGATACGAACGCACACGCGTAAGGGCAGCGAGCGCGGCGAGGGACCACACACCGACACGCTGACCGTGGTCCTCGCCTGCTCGCCCGAGACGGGCGTCCGTCTCCGCGAAGCCCGCCAAGCGGCGGGACTGACACAGGGACAGTTGGCCGAGCGCGTCGGCGCGTCACGCTCGACCGTCTCGGCGCTCGAACGCGACAAGCGGACGCACACGCCGTCCGTGGACTTGGCGCTCGCCATCGCCCGCGAGGTCGGATGGTCCGTCGAGTCGCTTTGGAGAGGACCAGACACGGACGGCGGCACCGACGGGCACGCACTGTATGCGCTCTACGCGGCACGGTTCGCTTACCGTCACCCGTTGCCGTGGCGTGCACTGCACGAACACGAGCGGCAGCTTTGGTCATCGCTCGCCGCCGACGTTCAACGTCGCCTACAAGCCTGCGATGAGCCCGACGACCTGCTCTCCCAAGCAGCACACGGTGTACGCGAGCGCGAAGCGCACCGGACCCGCCAAGCGTAGGCTCGGACATAATGAGCAAGCCGCGCCTCGAGGATTACGCCACCCGCGCTGAGTACAAATGGGCGAAGGGAAGGTGGCGGGCGCGCTATGGCAGCTGGCGTTCGGTGTTTGGCTCGCTCGTCGTGTTCCTCATCATCGCGGGCCTGACGCGGAGTGCAGTGTTCGCGTTCGCGTCGCTCGCCCTCATGCTGGTGTGGCCCGTCGTGCAGGGTGCGCGACAAGACGCGGCGGAACGTGAAGCGGCAGCACGGAAGGCTCAGCAGCAGCAGAAGTGAGCGGGCCAGGGACGCCCACTGTTGCGGCTGCTACACTGTTGCCATGACAACAGCTAAGACACCATCCACAGAGAGGGACACGCAGCCGGTCGGTCGCGTGATCCGCGTAAACGTCTCGCCGGCCGACTGGCGCACGTTGCGCGTCCACGCCACCGAACAGGACGAACCGATGACCAACTACCTCGGCGCGATCCTCGCACGCGAGGCCGACAAGCGGAGGCGATGAACGATGCCACGTCAAGCGACAGGACAGGTGATCGTTGACAAGCGACGCAAGAGTCCGACCTACGCGCTGCGCTTTACCGCCCACGGCGCACGGCAGTATGTGGCGCTCGGCAGCGCTGAGGATGGCTGGACGCAAGCGAAGGCGCAGGATCAGCTAGCCGACGAACTGGCAAGGGTGCGGCTCGGCACGTGGGAGCCGCCGAAGCCGGTGGAGATCGTTCCCGACGTTGACGCCGACCCCTCGTTTCATAAGTTCGCCTCGGACTGGTTCGCGGCACGCGAGGACGGCTGGCGTCCCAAGACTCGCCGGGACTATGAATGGAAGCTCTCGGGCCACCTGCTGCCGTTCTTCCGCAATCACCGGCTCTCGCAGATCACGGTGTCCGAGGTTGACCGCTACGCGGCGACCAAGCGCAAGCACGGCACCCCGAGCGCAGCGTCGATCAACAAGACGATCGGACTGCTCGCGCAAGTGCTCGACGTGGCCGTCGAATACCCCGAGTACGCGATCGCGACCAATCCCGCTCGCGGCCGTCGGCGGCGCTTGAAGGCCAGCAAGCCGGCGCCCGTATGGCTGGACTCGGCCGAGCACATCGCGGCTCTGCTCGACGCTGCCGGTGAACTTGACCGCGAGGCCCGCGCAGATCGGCAGGTACCACGGCGGGCGATCCTCGCCACACTGACGCTCGCGGGCCTTCGCATCGGCGAGCTGGTGGAACTGCGCTGGCGCGACGTGGACCTGGCCGCCGGCCGGCTCACCGTCCGGGCATCCAAGACCGACGCGGGTATGCGTCACATCGACCTACTGCCAGCACTCAGAGACGAGCTGGCGACGCTAAAGGCGAACGTTCGGCCAGCCTCAAGCGAGCGTGTGTTCCCGACGCGGGAGGGCGGTCCGCTCAACGTGAGCAACGTCCGCAGTCGGATTCTCTTGCGCGCTGTGAGCCGCGCTAACGAGAACCTGGAGGCTGCCGGTAGCGTTCCCCTACCGGAGCGTCTCTCGCCGCACAAGCTGCGCCACACGTTCGCCTCGCTGCTGGTGGCGCTCGGCACCGATCCGGGCGCGGTCATGGATCAGCTCGGCCACACGGACGCTGCGTTCACGCTGCGCGTCTACCGCCACGGGATGCGGAGGGATGCCGAGTCGAAGGCCAAGCTCGCCGAGCTGGTGGGCGACGTGAAAAGGCAGCGAAAAGGCAGCAACGGCGTTTTTGAGAATGATTCGGAGCCGATCGAGGCTAATGGCGGCGCGGCAAAAGTAGCCGATTAGCAGGGACTTTGAGAGAGTGGGCCCGCCAGGACTCGAACCTGGGACCAACCGATTATGAGTCGGCGGCTCTAACCAACTGAGCTACGGGCCCTCGTCGCACCTAGCGCGACTGCTCAGAAGCTACCAGCAGGGCTCCGATGTGCGCTTCGGGGCGTGGGATGGTTTGATTCCTTCGTCAACGAGCGAGGAGAGCAGCTATGGCGGAGCGGGCGGCGATTGTTACGGGAGCATCCAGCGGCATCGGTTTGGCGATTGCTCGGGTGCTTTGCGAGGAGGGCTTTGGCGTCACGATGGCCGCTCGGCGGGCCGAGAAGCTGCAGGCGGCCGTGGATGGGCTCGCTTCGGAGGGCTTCGACGTCCACGGGGTTCCCGCGGCGCTCTCGGAGGAGAGTGAGATCCAGAAGGTGGTCGCAGCGCACCGCGAGCACTATGCGCGCCTGGATGTGCTCGTCAACAATGCCGGCGTGGGCATCGGCGCTCCGGTCGGAGACATCCTCACCAAGCATCTCGACATGCAGATCAGCGTCAACCTGCGCTCGATCGTGCTGTTCTACCGCGAGTGCCTGTCGATGCTCAAGGAGTCCGCTGCCGAGCATTCAAACACGCTGGTCGTCAACACAAGCTCGATCTCAGGCAAGCGCGCCGAGGCGTGGCTTTCGGTCTACTCCGCCACCAAGCACGCCGTAGTCGGTTGGACCGAAGCGATGAACAAGGAGCTTGGCTCGGCCGGCATCAAGTCCACCGCCCTCTGCCCCGCCTTCGTCGACACGCCGATGACCGACTTCGTCAAGGGCCAGGTCAAGGCCGAGGAGATGATCCGGCCACAGGATATCGCCGAGGCTGTGCGCTATCTGTTGCGCGTCTCCCCCGCTTGCGTAGTTCCTGAGATGATGTTCGTGCGTCCCGGCGACGCCCTCTAAAGGAAAGGACGCAGATGAAGCTAGGCGTACACATCGGGTATTGGGGCCTTGGCCTCAGCTCCCAAGATCAGCTTGAAATCGTGCAGGAAGCCGAGCGGCTGGGCTACGACTCCGTCTGGACCGCCGAGGCCTACGGCTCCGACGCCGCCACCGTGCTCGCATGGCTGGCGGGACAAACCTCCACGATCCGGCTCGGCTCCGGCATTTTTCAAATGCCAGGTCGCTCCGCCGCGATGACCGCCATGACGGCCGCCACGATCGACCAGCTCTCCGGCGGGCGCATGATCCTCGGCATTGGCTCCAGCGGTCCGCAGGTCGCCGAGGGCTGGCACGGACAGCGCTTCGGCAAGCAACTGCAGCGCACCCGCGAGTATGTCGCCGTCGTGCGCAAGGCACTCGCGCGCGAACGCCTCGAGTTCCATGGCGACACGCTCGAGCTGCCCCTGCCCGACGGTCCCGGCAAGGCGCTCAAGCTCACGATCGCCCCCATCCAGGAGCACATACCTGTGTATCTGGCGGCTATCGGCCCCAAGAACACGGCCTTGGCGGGAGAGATCGCCGACGGCTGGATCCCCACCCTCTTCTCACCTGAGCACGTCTCCGAGCTGCGACCCCTGTTGCAGGAAGGCGCCGATCGTGTCGGGCGTTCGCTCGACAATTTTGACATCGCCCCCACCGTCAACGTCTTCGTCACCGACGACCTGGAGGGCGCCCGCAACGCGATGCGTCCCTTCATCGCCCTTTACGTCGGTGGCATGGGCTCGCGCAAGCAAAACTTCTACAACAACCTCGTCTGCCGCTACGGCTTCGAGGCCGACGCCAAAGTCATCCAGGACCTCTACCTGGAGGGCAAGCGCGAGGAGGCAATGGCCGCCATCCCGGATGCATTGATCGACATGGTCTCGTTGTGTGGGCCCCGCGACGTGGTGCGCGAGCGCCTCAATGTCTACCGCGAGGCGGGCGTCGGCACGCTCGGACTCACGCCGATCGCGTTCACCAAGGACGATCGCCTCGAGCAGCTGCGCCTGGTCGCCGAGCTCGCCGGCTAGCGTCGGCCCTCCGTGCCCGCCCCTCGCCCGCTGCGTCTACTGCTCGGCGCCTTCGGCGACCCCGGCCACGCGTTCCCGATGATTGCGCTCGGCCGGGCCCTGCGCGCCCGCGGGCATGACGTCACGTTGCAAACATGGAAGCGTTGGCGCGAGCCCGTCGAAGCGGAGGGTCTCACCTTCGCGCCAGCACCCGAGTACAGCGCCTTCCCAATCGGCGACACGCCCCTGGACTTCTACGAGGCGGTCGTCTACTCCACGCGCGACACACTCCCGCTCGTGCGCGAGCTTCGCCCCGATGTGGTCGTCCACGACATCCTCACACTCGGACCGTCTCTAGCCGGCGAGCTTGAGGGCATTCCAAGCGCCACGCTGGTCCCCCACGTCTTCCCCGAGGCGGCCCCCGGGTTCCCGATCTACTCTTTCGGCGCGCGCCTACCGCGCACCGGCGCTGGACGCGCCTTCTGGAACCAAGCCCATTTTCCCGTCCGTCGAGGCCTAGAGAGCGGGCGCCTCGCGCTCAACCGAGCGCGGGTGGGCGTGGATCTCCCTCCGCTGTCAGGCGTGCACGGCGGCACCAGCCGCAAGCTTGCCCTCGTCGCCACGTTCCCCGGGCTGGAGTACCCGCGCGTCTGGCCCGCCGGCACGCACGTCGTCGGGCCACTGATGTGGGAGCCTCCGGCGCAGGAGGTCCCGCTGCCGCCCGGCACGAGCCCATTGGTCTTGGTCGCGCCCTCCACCTCCCAGGACCCCGAGCATCGTCTGCTGCACGCCGCCCTGCGCGGACTTGCCGACATGCCGGTGCGTGTGCTGGCGACCTACAACGGGCGTCTTCCCTCGCGTCCGTTGCGCGTCCCGAGTAACGCGCGCATTGTCTCCTGGGTTTCCTACGCGCGCACGCTTCCCTCTTGCGACGCCGTCGTCTGCCATGCCGGCCACGGCACGCTGGTGCGTGCACTCTCCCTCGGCGTTCCCGTCGTTGCCTGTCCGGTCGCCGGGGACATGAACGAGAACGCCGCCCGCCTCGCATGGTCCGGAGCTGGCGTTCGTCTTCCCCGGCGCTTTATTTCTCCGCGGCCTTTGCGACGCGCGGTCGAGTTTGTGGTCGGCGAACCAAGCGTCCGGGCGCGGGCGCAAGAGCTTGCCACCTGGGCGGCCGAGCACGATTCTGGGGCTATGGCTGCTGTGCTGGTCGAGCAACTTGCGTCTTCGCACAAGTCCACATTGGGACTCGAATCCGTTTCGCTCCTCTAAGGGGATACTGTCCCCGTCAGGGGCCGAGTGGTACGCGAGGCTTGCGTCAAAAAAGCTCTGGGGGTGGGACTCGAACCCACAACCCTTCGGTTAACAGCCGAATGCTCTGCCAATTGAGCTACCCCAGATCGTGAAGCTCGGGCTACTTTACTAAGCGTCCACTCGCACCGGCACTACACGCCGCCGACCGGCCCGCTCTCCGCCAAAGCCCGCTCCTGCGCCCGGTCGAACTCGACCTTGACCTCCCCCCTGAGCCTCGCCAGGTCGCTCACCTCGCCAGCCCCCTGCGCACGCGCGGCATGAATACGGCGATCGATCCACGCGAGACGCAGTTGCAATTGCTGCACGTCGAGCATCGGTGGCTTGGCGGAGCCCTCGTGCACGGGCCAGCGGCCCGCTTCGACGGTCAGCTCGGCGAGCAGTCCAACCAGCTCACGATCCTCGGCGTCCACATCCTTGAGCGGCTCCGCGAGGTGTCCGGCCTTGAGGTGCTCGGCGGTCCTGCGCATCAGCTCGCTGGTGAACACACCGCCGATGTCCATTTCCCCGAGTGCGCGCTCGCCATGCTGGGGTGTCGCGATGCACAGCGCGAGAAACGCGCGCTCGGTGTCGGCGCGCGCGGAGAGCACGCGGCTTGCCTGTGCACCGGCGCCACCGCCCGTACCCGCAGCGCCATTAGCGCCTGCCGCACCGCGCTCGGTTCGCGCTGGCGCGGTACCGGCGCCTGCGCCCGCACGCCCAGGCCGCTCGACGGCCTGAGCCTGGCCGCCGCTCGCGGCCAGTAGCGTCTCCGCCAAGCCCTCGCTCAAGCCGAGTCGTCCCGACACCATTCGCGTCAGCTCCATCCGCATCGCGCTCGGCGGGAGCGTCGAGAACACCGGGCGTAGCTCGGCGATCATGCGGTCGCGACCCTCGGGGCTTGCGTCGTCGCCATTGGCAAGCACGCGCTCGACGCGGAAGCGCACGAACGGCACGGTTCGCGCCACTGCCTCTTTGAACGCATCCGCGCCGCCCTGCTGCACCAGCTCGGCCGGATCGGCGCCCGCCGGCAGCTCCACCACGCGCAACTCGAGCTTGCGCCGCGCCGCCAACCGCGATGCCTTGAGCATTGCCTCCTGACCAGCGCTGTCGGCATCGAGCGCCAACAGCACGGTCTGGGCCAGGCGTCCCAGCTCGCCCACCTGCTCGTCGGTGAGCGCGGTGCCCATGAGCCCGACGGCATTCCTGAAGCCGGCCTGGTGCAGCGCGATCACATCCGTGTATCCCTCGCACACGATCGCCTCGCCGGCCTTCGTGGCCGCCACCCGTGCGAGATCCGCCCCATACAGGTGGCGACCCTTGTGGTAAACGTCGTTGTCAGAGGTGTTCAGGTACTTCGGACCCTGCCCGTCGCGCATCGCACGCGCGCCGAAGCCGAGCACGCGCCCGCGCATGTCGCTGAGCGGAAACATGATGCGCGAGCGGAAGCGGTCATACAGGCCCTGCCGCTCCCGCGAGCGCTGCGCGAGCCCGGTCTCGTACAGCTCCGCCTCGGAGAATCCTCCCCGCCGCGAAGCGAGCAGCACGCGGTCCCACGCACTCGGCGCGTACCCCACGCGAAACTCCTTGAGGATCGCCTCGCCCAGCCCGCGTTCCTCCAGGTAAGCCCTTGCCTGCGCTGCCTCGGCGGACTCCCACAGGTAGCGCTCGTAGTAGGCGGCTGTCCGCGACAGCAGCTCCAGCAGGCGCTCCCGCCTGGCGCGCCGCTGGGCTTCCCTGGGATCCTCGCGTTCCAGTTGCAGCTCGATCCCAGCGCGGTCGGCAAGCAACTCCAGTGCGCCCTTGAAGTCGACGCCCTCGGTCTCCTGCACGAACGTGAACACGTCGCCGGATGCCTGACAGCCGAAGCAGTAGTACACCTTCTCCATCGGCTCCACGCTGAAAGACGGCGTGCGCTCGTCGTGAAACGGGCACAGCCCCTCGTAGCTGCGCGGACCCGCCCGGCGCAACTCTGTGCGGGTGCCCACCAGCTCCACGAAGTCGATCGCGTCGCGCACCCGGTCGCGCGAGTCTGGTGTGTAACGGGCCATTGCCCTAGCACGCTAGCGGGCGAACACTCGCGGCACTTCCAGGTCGGTGTACTCCCTGATGCAGTACCGGTCGGTCATACCGGCCACGTAGTCGGTGACGCGCTCGGCGAGATCCTCAGGCGCGCCAGCGCCCGTGCTCGTACCATCGGCGGACCCCGGGACGGCGACGCCCGCGGAGACGCTCGGCAGCATTTCGGGATGCGCGACGTAGTGCTCGAACAGCTTGCGCACCACGTTGGCAATACGCGCGTGCTCGGCACGCACCGCCTCGCCGAGATACACGCGCTCGAACATGAACTCGCGCAGCTGCGCCATCGCCGGACCAGCGACCGGTCCCTGCACGATGTCGCCAGCCTCGGCCGAGTGCTCGACCATGTCGTGCACCAGCGCGTCGATTCGTTGCGAGCCGGTCGAGCCGAGCGCCGCGATCGGGCCGTCAGGCAAATCCTCCTCGCGCAGCAGTCCCGCCCGCATCGCGTCGTCGATGTCGTGATTGATGTAGGCGACACGATCGATGACGCGCACGATCCGCCCCTCCAGCGTTTGTGGCAGCGGCGCGCGGCTGGAGTGACGGGCGATTCCGTCGCGCACCTGCTCGGTCAGGTTGAGCCCGACACCGTCGCGCTCCAGGCGGTCCACGACGCGCAGCGAGTGCTCATAGTGGTGGAACTCGCGGCCGAAGCGCTCTTTGAGGCACTCGTCCAGCGCCTCCTCGCCGATGTGCCCGAACGGCGGGTGGCCGAGATCGTGACCGAGCCCGATCGCCTCCACCAGATCCTCGTTGAGTGCCAGGGCACGCGCCACCGTGCGCGAGATCGTCGTCACCTCGAGCGTGTGGGTCAGGCGCGTGCGGTAGTGGTCGCCGAGGGGCGCCACGAACACCTGCGTCTTATGCGTCAGCCTGCGAAACGCCTTGCAGTGCACGATCCGGTCGCGATCGCGCTGAAAGGGAGTGCGCAAGCCGCAGTCCTCCTCGGGCCGCGCTCGGCGCGCGGGATAGGAGCGTGCCGCCAGCGGCGACAGCTCGCGCTCCTCGATTTCACGGCGACGCTCGGCAAAAGCGCCCGCAACAGACCTGGTGTCGCTTGCGATGCTCACACACCCGATTGTGGCAGCGTGGCCGGCATCAGCCGCACGTGCGCGTGGTGCTCGAGCATCTCCGACACGGCACGCTCGACCTGGCCCAGCACCCGCTCCTCCCCGGCCGACGCCTCGCTCAGCGGACGCCCCAGCGCCTGTGTCATGAACGTGTGCGCCGACTCGCCCAACGGGAATGCGGCTGCCTCACAGGAGTTGCACACGACGCCCCCGGCCGCGCCGGAGAAGCCGACGAGATGTTCCTCGCCCCCACAGCACGCACACGCGCCCAGCTGCGGCGCGATTCCCGCCGCGACGAGCAGCTTCAAGCGGAATGCCAGTGCGCCCGCGCGTGTCGCACCGGCAGGGTTTTCGTCGAGCAGCGAAAGCTTGCGGCACAGCAGGTTGAACACGCCCGGATGTGGCTCGGACGTCTCGAACAGACGCCCAACCGCATCGCATGCGCGTGCCGCCGCATCCAGCGCGCGCGCGTCGCCGCGCAGCTTTGAGTGACCCTCGACGGTCTGCGCCCCCGTGACCGTAAGCAGCTCGCTGCGGCCTTCGTGCAGCTCGATGTGCAGGCGAAAGAACGGCTCGAGCCTCCCCCCGAAGCGGCTGCGCGCGCGACGCACACCCTTGGCGATCGCGCTCACCCGGCCACGCTGGGGGGTGTACACGTGCAGGATGCGATCGGCCTCGCCATAGCGCATCGAGCGCAGCACCACCGCTTCGGTCTTCACCAGTCCCGCCATCGCTCGACCGAGTCTAGGATCGTGCTCGGCGGAGCATCGCCAGGCGTGCCCCGTGCCAGCGCAACACCTCATCTCCACGCTATTCGCCCGACACGCCTTTCTATACTTTATGAAGTAATGAGTCAAACCGAGCCTCAACGCCAGTCACAACCTAGAGTCATCGTCTACACGACCGAGCCGTGCTCGTTCTGCGCGCGGGTAAAGGGCCTGCTCAAGGCGCGCGGCGTTGACTTCGCCGAAGTCAACCTTTCAAAGGACGCCTCCGGCCGCGTAGAGCTGGCCGGACGCACGGGCATGATGACCTTCCCCCAGGTACTCGTCGGTGAGCAGCTGCTCGGCGGATACGCGGAGACGCTCAGCGCCCTGGAGAGCGGTCGCCTCGACGAGCTGCTGGCCGCCTAGCGGCTCGATTCGACTGGGACCGGCTCGCAGGAGGCTGTTGCGCAGGCCTACCGTGATCCGGCCCGGCCGGCGTCGCGCGCGCCGCGCGGACGCGGCTGGCAGGTCTCGCAAACGTAGGTGCCCCGCCCGGCCACCACCATCTTCACGATCGTGCGGCCACAGCGAGCGCACGGCTCGCCCTCGCGGCGATGCACCTGAAAGCGATCCTGAAAAGAGCCCCACACCCCGTCCACGTGGCGGAAATCGTCGATCGTTGCGCCGCGCGCCTCGATACCCGCTTGGAGCGCCCAGATCGTTGCCTCCCGCAACGAGGAATATTGCTCGGCACTCAAACGTCCAGCGGGGCGTAGCGGGTGGATACCGGCGCGATATAGCGCCTCGTCCGCATAGATATTGCCGACGCCCGCGACGCGCCGCTGGTCGAGCAAGAATGCCTTGATCGGTGCGCTGCGCCCACGTGCCTGCGCACGCAGGTGCGCCGCGGTGAAGCGCTCGTCCAGAGGCTCGAGGCCGAGGCGCGCGGCGAAGAACTCGTCAAGCGCATCGCCGCCGAGCAACAGCTCGCCGGTGCCGAAGCGGCGCGGATCGGAGATCGCCAGCCGCGAGCCCCCGCTCAACTGGACGCGCACGCGCACGTGTGTCGGCTCGGGGTCCGGATCGCACAGCACCGTGCCGGTCATGCGCAGGTGCTGGGCCAGATGCACGTCCTCGCTCAAACTCCACACCAGGTACTTCCCGCGCCGCCCCAGCTGCTGCACTTCCCGCCCGCTCAGGGCGTCCTCCAGTTCGCTCGGCGCGAGCGGCCGGCACCAGCGCCAATCGAGGATGCTCACGCGCTCAAGCGTGCGCCCCTCCACCAGCGGCGCCAACTGGCGCCTTATCGTCTCCACCTCGGGAAGCTCGGGCATCTGTTGCCCCCAGCATATGTGCACGCGGGTGCGCGTCGAAGTACACGTCCTTCAACCGCTCAGCTGACAGGTGCGTGTACATCTGCGTGGTCGCAAGATCCGCGTGACCGAGCATCTCCTGTAGCGAGCGCAGGTCGCACCCACCCGAGAGCAGGTGCGTGGCAAACGTGTGGCGCAGCGTGTGAGGTGTCATGCGCTGCTCCAGTCCCGCGCTGCGCGCGTGACTCTGGATGATCTTGTAGAGGCCCTGGCGCGTCAGGCCGGCGCCGCGGTGGTTCACGAACAGACGGCTCTCCACGCGCGGCCCGACCAGCTGTGGGCGAGCCCTGGCGCAGTAGGCATCGAGCGCGCTCACCGCCTGGCGTCCCACCGGCACGATCCGTTCCTTGGATCCCTTGCCACGCGCACGCAACACGCCCTCGCGCAAATCGACGTCGCCCATCTCCAGCGCGATCGCCTCCGAGATGCGCAGCCCGCACGCATACATCGTCTCCAGCAGCGCGCGGTCGCGCAGCGCCAGCGGCTCTCCTCCCTTGGGCTGCGCGAGCAACTTCGCGACCTGCTCGCGCGAGAGCACCATGGGGAGTCGCCGTGTCTTCGGCGGCCCACGCAACTCCGCCGTGGGATCGTGCTCGATCAGCCCTTCGCGGCGCAGGTGACGGTAGAAGGAGCGCAGACAGGCAGCCTTGCGCTGCAGGGTCGCGGGCGACACGGCGGGACGCTCCTCCCCGCCACCGGCCAGCTCGGAGAGAAACGCCGCGAGATCGCCGTGACCAGCGCTCAGTGGCGACACTTCGCGGCGCGCGAGAAACCTGCCGAACTGGGTTAGATCGGACTGGTAGGCGCTCAGCGTGTTGTGCGAAAGCCCGCGCTCCAGCTCCAGGTAGGCAAGGAAGTCAAGCGTCAGCTCCGCGAAGCGAGGTCCTTCGACGGCCACGGTCCTCGCGCCACCGCCACCGTCGCCTTGGGAGTCGCTCACATAGCCGCATTCGCTGCGCCCGCGCGCGCCCCTTGATGGTGCAAGACGACTCTCACCGTCGCACGGGACACACCCATCGCATCGGCCTCGAGCAGTCACCGTCAACATCACGCACTCACCGCTTCACCCTGAACGTCTGGGAGCACACGAGGGTCCTCGCGCCCCCTCCCCGCGAAGATGCGCTCAGCGAGCTTGGCTCTCGAGGCGAGCACCCGCGACGCATAGGTCGGCGAGCACGGTGCCGCCCGCGAGCGCGGCACCGAAGAACAGCGGGTCCTCGATTAGCATGCGCCCCATCGTCTCGGCGGGCAACCCGCTTTGCAGATAGGCGGGCATGTCCACCGGCGCGCGGCGCCAGTCGTGACGCGCCATCCGCGCGGGACGGTCCACGTCAAGCTCCAGCTGCGGCCTGCCGCGCTCTGAGGAGAGCGCCGTCGAGGAGGACCGGAGCACCGATCCCAGCCCGGCTCGCAGGTCGGCGCCCACAGGCGAGCGGATTCCCGCCGGCAGCGCCACCGTGACGGGCTCGAGCAACAGGTCGAGCACAGTGAGTGTGTGATGGGAGATGCCGCGGTGGCGCGGGCGAGAGTCCGCGGAGGACATGCGCGCCACAACCAGCGTCGGAGCGCCGAGCGCGAGCGCCGTGTGCGCCGAGTCCAGCGCATACATCCCGCCGTGGCCGAGCGGCGAACTCGATCCTACGATGCCGGGGCCAGGTCCACACACAGCCGCGTCCCAGCCGAGCGTGCTCAGGCCATGGTGGAGCGCACCCGCGACAGTCACGCTCTCCCCCTCCCCGCCATATGCCGCTCCGGCAGTCAGATGACCGTCGAGCAGCCCGCGCTCGCGCAGAGTCCGCACCACCCGTGAATGTCCGCCCGGCAGCGCGCCGCCGGGCGTCTGCACGTACCCGAGCGTCGCGCCGGGCCTTGCCTGTGCGAATGCCCATGCGACCGCGGCGAGCTGACCGTGAAGCGCGAGCACCGCCACCGGGCCCTCGAGCGGCAGGTCCAAGCTCTCGTCCTCGAGTGGCTTGACCGCGTGCTGCAAGCTCGTGTAGTTGAGCTTCATCACGTGCGCGTCGGGCGTGCCGTCGTGAGAGAGGCCCCGCGTGAGGTTCGCGTGCACAATGTCGAACCCACCCGAACCGAGGCCCAGATCGCGCGCCTGCACGTTGACGATCAGCTCGTCGCCCACTTGGCTTGAGCCGAGCAGGCCGATGTCGGCGATCGCGATGCGACGCTCGCCATCGAGGGAGATCGCAAGCTCCTGCTCGGGACCGTCGGCGGGTCCCGCCCCAAGGACAGTGGCACGGCGCAGCTTGAGCATAGGCGTCCTTAGTGTTTTACGACACTGCCAGGGGCACGCGCGCCACCGGCATCGCCAGTACCGCCGCCGGTGGCCCCGGCGCCGTCCTCACGGCGCACCAGCTCGACGCTCACATCGACGTCGCATTCGCAATCCGGCAAGTTGGCGATCTCGTGCGCGCGGTCGATCATGCCGGCGGCGATCTCCTGAGCATGGCGTTCGTCGCTGAGGCTGAACACGGCACGCACAGTCAGCGTGTGCGTGGCCCGCCGTGCCTCGCTGTGACGCAAATCCGCGCTCACGAGCGGCCAGCGAGCGTACGATCCTCGTCGTCTCCCGCGTGCTCCCCGCGCTTCAGCGCGGCGGCCACGAAACCGCGGAACAGCGGAGCGGGTCGCTCCGGTCGCGACTTGAACTCGGGATGAAACTGCGAGGCAACGAAGAACGGATGGTCGTCGATCTCAACGACCTCCACCAGACGCTCGTCGGGCGAGGTGCCCGAGATGCGCAAACCGGCGCCCTGAAGGCGCTTGCGCAGCAGGTTGTTGACCTCATAGCGATGACGATGGCGCTCGTACACGACCGCCTCGCCATAGACCTCCCGCACACGAGACCCCTCGTGCAGCTTGATCGGGTCGGCACCAAGACGCATCGTGCCCCCCAGGTCGGCGACCTCCTTCTGCTCGGGCAGCAGATCGATCACGGGGAACGGCGTCTCGATGTCGAACTCGGTCGAGTTGGCTCCCTCCATGCCGGCGAGCGCTCGCGCGAACTCGGCGACGGCGATCTGCATACCGAGGCAGATCCCCAGGTATGGGATGCGCTGCTCACGCGCGACGCGCGCCGCGGCGATCTTGCCCTCGACACCCCGCCCTCCAAAACCTCCCGGGATCAAAATGCCATCCGCGCCCTCCAGCAGCTCGCGCGCTTTGCGGGAGTCCTCGCTGTCCTCCCCGTTGCTCTGCTCCAAGCTCTCGGAGTCGATCCAGTCGATCCGCACCGTGCTGCCCTGTAGCGCCGCGGCGTGGCGCAGCGCCTCGGACACCGAGAGATACGCGTCCTCGAGCTGCACATACTTGCCCACCAGCGCGATGCGAACAGTGTGCTGGGCCTGCTCGGCCAGTTCGATCGGCTCCTGCCACCTGGATAGCTCCGGCGCGGGTGCCTGGAGCGCAAAATGGTCGAGGATGAAGTCGTCGACGCCCTGCTCGCGAAACACGAGCGGCACCTTGTAGATGTTGTCCACATCGCGAGCGGAGACGATCGCATCCGCCGGTAGGCTCGCGAACAACGCGATCTTCTTGCGAATATCGCGCGAGAGCGGCCCCTCGGAGCGACACATGAGCATGTCCGGGGCAATCCCGATGCGCCGCAGCTCGTTTACAGAATGTTGCGTGGGCTTGGTCTTCAGCTCGCCCGCATGACCGATGTAGGGGACGAGCGTCAGGTGGATGAACATGCAGCGCCGCCGGCCCACGTCCACCGGGAACTGGCGGATTGCCTCAAGGAACGGCAGCGACTCGATGTCGCCAACCGTGCCCCCGATCTCGGTGATCACGAAGTCCACGTCGGTCGACTCGGCGATCAGCGCGACCCGCTGCTTGATCTCATCGGTGATGTGCGGCACCACCTGCACTGTCCCGCCGAGGTAGTCACCGCGGCGCTCACGACGGATGACCGTGTCGTAGATGCCGCCCGCCGTCACGTTGGAGGCGCGACTGGTGTTGGAGTCGGTGAAGCGCTCGTAGTGGCCGAGGTCCAGGTCGGTCTCGGCGCCATCCTCGGTCACGAACACCTCACCATGTTGATAGGGCGACATCGTGCCCGGATCAACGTTTATGTAGGGATCGAACTTCTGTAGGGCGACACTCAGTCCGCGCGAGACGAGCAGCCTGCCGATCGCCGAAGAAGCGATGCCCTTGCCAAGCGAGGACACGACACCGCCGGTGACAAAAATGAACCGGGTCTTGGCCGGAGCCTGTGCGTGGCGGTCAGAGTGGGGCGAGGTCATGTGGGCCTGCCCCAAGAGTCTAGTTGGCGCAGCAGCGGCAACCGTTCCACAAGCGCGCCGATCGAGCGCAGCTCGCCATAAACAGTGATCGCACCAAGCACTCCAAGCGCAGCAAGCTGCCCGATTTCCGAGAGGCTCAGCACAAGCCACAAGCCAGCGAGCGCGCCGAGCAGGTTCGAGCCTGTGTCCCCCAGCATCGCGCGCTCGCGCAGGTCGTATGAGCCCGCCACGAGCGCCGGCCCGGCGAACAGTCCCACCGTCCACAGCGGCGCAAGGCGCGCCGTGCCGAGCATCAGGCCGCCGGCGAGCAGCACGAACGCCTTGGTGGCGCGCCCCGGACGCAGATCGAGCAGGTTGAAGACGTTCGTGGCGAGCACCAGCACCGCGCTCGCCAGCAGCCAACGAGCGGTGGAGAAACCCAGCTCGCCGGTCGCGTACAGCGCCAGTCCGAGCGAGCCGACCGCCTTCATCGCGCCGGTGGAGAACCGCAGACGTAGAACCTCGCGACCATGACCGCGCCAGCCGCGCGGGGCGCCCCCCTGTGGCTCGCCGCCCAACAGATCGTCGAGCAGCCCCAGGAACGCGACGCCGAGCGCGTACACGACCACAGCCGAAGCCTGTGGATAGAACACGTCTGTCACTTTTAGTCGTTGCACCAGCGCGAGCGGGATCAACGCCGTGAGTGCTCCCGCCACACTGAGCACGCCGAGGGGAAACGCAACATGCTTGCCGCGATAATTGGCACGCACGTGACCGCCCTCGATCAACGCGCGCAACAGCGACGGCGCGAGGATCGCGCCAGCAAGCGCTCCGAGCACGAAGGGCAGGGCGTGCACGTCTCGCTACCTCACGGCTGCGTCGCGCCAGCGACATGGGGCAGCAGCGAGTCGGCGGTCGCCTTCACGCCGTAGGAGCCGTGATCACCGGCCAGCGCGAAGGCAAGCGCGGCCTGTCCGGCAAGCTGGTCGAGATCGTCGACGCTCGCCATGTTCTGAGCCTTGTACCACGGGATTTGCGACGGTTCCGTCGTGGTCAGCTCGACCCCGACCGCCGGCACTCCCACGGCGGTTACGCCCTCGATCAAACCCGACTCGAATTCGCTCGTGAGCTTCGTGTCTTCGGGGCTCATGCCGGTCGGTTCGCTGCGCATCGCCACGAGCCCGTCGAGCTTGCCGAATTCGCCGTCGTAGGAGCTGAGCAGCCGTGTGCGCACGTGCCCCAGCAGCTGTCCTCCAACGACCAGCTGCTCGCCCATGCGTACGCCGAACTCCTTTACCAGCGCTGGATCGGTGGCGAGCGCCGTGTATTGCGTGCCGGTTGCCTGAGCCGCCAGGCCTTTCAGGTCGAGTGGCTCACGCACCGCCACGACCATGTTGAGGTTGCCACCGGCATCGGTCACGGCATCGCGCACGAGTTCGTCGATTTGATCGGAGGACGCGCCGAGGAACACCAAGCCGATGTTCCTGTTGGCGAGCAGTCCGTGCACGGCGATCGGATACAGGTCCCCCGCGACGGTTTCCTCGGAGCTGAGCTGCGTGGCAAGTTCGCTTGCCTTGTGCTGGGAGCCGCTCACTTCCGAGTGCAGGTTCTGCACGATCCCGTCCTTGGCGGAGGACACCAGGTTGGAATCGCCGATCGCCACGCCGATCAACACGCCGACCGTGAGCGCGAACAGGACGGCGGCTAGCGAAAGCGCGTGATAGCGGTAGTCGAACATCGGGAGGTGTCGGGAGCTGCGGCCCTCAGCGTACGGCGCTCGTCAGCCGCTTGAGCTGAGGAGCGCTTGCAGCTTCAGCCATAGTAGATCCACGACGTCGCGTAGCGCCGGGGTCAACCACACGACCGCAACCAGCGCGATCAGCCCGGCGACGATCACGACGACCAGCGGCGCGAGTCCCGGCATCGGCCGATACAAGCGACTCACACCCTTGGCGTCGACGAGGATCTCCCCGATGCGCAGGCGCGTGAGGAAGGTAGAGGACATGCCCTCACGGTTGCGGTCGAGAAACTCGACCAGGTTGAACTGGGAGCCGACGGTCACGATTAGCCGCGCCCCCTTCTCCGCGGCGATCAGCATCGCCACGTCCTGGCTGGTCCCGGGTGCCGGCACCAGCTTGAAGTGCACCCCAAGCTCTTCGAGGCGATGCTTGCCCGGGGCGCGACCGTCTGGGTAGGAGTGCACCACCAGCTCGGTGCCACCGGCGCGCGCGGCCAGCAGGGCTGCCTCGCTCGCGGAATCCATGTCGCCCACGATCATCGTGGGCGTGTAGCCAGCCTCCAGCAGCGCGTCGGCGCCGCCATCGACCGCGACCAGCACGGGGCGCGTGTCCCTGATGAACGAGCGCAGGGCGCGCAGGTCGCGCTGATGATCCACGCCACGCACCACCACGAGCGCCGAGCGATCGCGGAAGTCGGTGCGAAAGCGCGGCAGGTCGATCCGCCCGGCGAGCAGCTCGCGCTCCTCGCGCATGTGCTCGATCGTGTTGTGGGCGAAGCGCTCGAGCGCCTCCCCGATCTCGCGCCTGCGAGCCTCGGTGTCGGCGCGCACACGCGCCAGGTCGAGCACCTCGCCGGAGGCAAGTGGCTGTCCCCTGTAGAGCACTTCGCCGAGCACGCCGATGCCGGTCGCGCGCACACTCACCGGATCGCCGTCGCTGAGCGACTCGAACAGCGAGTCGTCGGGAAGGTCGAGCAGCAACACACCGGCTTCCACGAGCAGTTGCGGACCGAGGTTCGGATAGGACCCGCTCGTGGAGGCACGACAGTTGAGCACGGCCTTCGCGCCCGCCGCGATCAGCTCCTCAGCCGAGACGCGATCGATGTCGAGGTGGTCGATCACGGCTATGTCGCCGGCCACCAGGTGTCTGACCAGCAGCTTCGTCTTGCGCCCCAACCGCACCGGCCCACCGACCTCGCGCGACGGCGCGGCCAGCGCCCCGAAGACCGGCACGCTCCTACCTGGCGGCTGCCGGGTTGTTGCCATTGAAACCGAGAGTAACGCTCACGGTCCGATCGCGCGGCGAGTTCGTTACCCGGGCCCTACGCTGCTCGTCTCAGATCGCGAGCATGACGCCTCGCTGCAGGGTCTTTGTCCTCGGCGCCGAGCATCCGCACAAGCTCGGTTACGACCTCGCGCTCGGCGAGCTGAGCGACGCTTGCGACGGTTGGGTCGGCGGAGGTGTCCTTGCTCACGGTGAAGTGGCGGGCAGCGAGCGAGGCGATCTGGGGCAGGTGGGTAATGCACAGGATCTGTCGGCCCTCGGCGAGGCTTTGCAGCCGCTCGCCGACGGCACGGGCGGTGTGGCCGCCGATGCCCGCGTCGATCTCGTCGAACACGAGCGTCGACTTGGACGGGGCGCCCTCGACCCCGGCGCCTTCGCCCGCGGCGCTGGCGAGTGCGAGCATCACACGCGACAGCTCACCACCGGAGGCGATCTCTCGCAGCGGGGCGGCCGCGACGCCTGGATTCGGAGCGATCGTGAACTCGGCCGCATCTCCCCCGCTTGCTTTGGGCTCGACCTGCTCGAGCGCGATCTCAAAGGTGGCGTCGGCCATCGCGAGCGCGGCGAGTTGCCCTCGTACCCCATCGGCCAATCGTGTGGCCGCTTGGCGGCGGCGCTCGCGCAGCTTCTCGACGTGCTCTCCCAGCAGCTCGCGCTGGGTTGCCAGTCGCTCTCGCGCTTGACGCTGCTCCACCTCAGCCCCGAGCAGCTCTTCGCGTCGCGCCCGCGCACGCTCCGCGTATTCGCTCACGCTGGCGAAGGTGCCGCCGTGCTTGCGCATAACCCGCTCGACGCTCGCGAGCCGCTCTTCGACAGCCTGCAGCGAGTCGTCCTCGGCCTGCGCTCCCTCCAAATATCCGCGCAAGCCGCCGGCAAGATCCTGCGTCTCGATCGAAAGCGCCACGCAACGCTCGGCGAACGCGTCAAGCTCCGGATCGATTCCCGCCGTAGCCTGCAGGCTCGCCGCGGCACCCGCGGCGAGGTGGGCGGCGCCCGCACTATCCGAGGAGTCCGGCGCGAGCGCGTCGGCCGCCGCACCCGCCGCGGAGCACAGCGCTTGGAGGCCACGCAGGCGGTCGCGACGCGTGAGCAGGTCCTGGTGCTCCTCCTCGTTTGTATCGAGCGCGTCGATCTCCGACAGCTCGTGCTCAAGCAGCTCCAGCTCGTGCTCGCGATCGCTCGCGAGCTGGGACAGGCGCTCCAGCTCGGCTTCCAGCTCGCGCGTTTCGCGGTAAGTGGCAGCGCAGGCATCGAGTCGGCGGGCGTGCTCGGCCCCGCACACCTCATCGAGCAGCTCCAGTTGCGCGCTTGCAAGCGTCAGCTTGCGGTGCTCGTGCTGACCGTAGAAGGAGATCAGGCGCGCGCCCAGCTCGCGTAGATCGCCGACGGTGGCGGCGCGACCGCAGAGATACGCGCGAGTGCGCCCATCGGCGAGCACGCGTCGCGCGAGTGTCAGCTCGCGCGGGTCCGTCTCGGCACGGACCGTGTCGGGCAACAGTCGCGCGATCTCCGCGCGCAAGCGCTCGGGCACGGCGAACGTGCCCTCTACATAGGCCTCCTCGGCACCGGGCCTGACGATGCCGGTGCGCGAGCGCCCGCCCATCAATAGGTCCAGGGCGTGCGCAAGCACAGTCTTACCCGCACCCGTCTCGCCCGTAAGCACGTTCAAGCCGGGCCCGAAAGCAAGCTCGGCCCGCTCGATCAGCAACAAGTTCTCGACACGCAATTCGCACAGCACAGCGACAGGTGTACCAGCGAGCACCGACGGATCCCATCGGCGGGGCGATGCGCACAGCCCCGCCGACCGGGTGGCGCCACGGATGGGATGGGTCCATAATCTGGGGACAATCCGCAGAGATCGGCCACAGAGGGCTATTCGAAGCGCATCTCCTTCGTACACAGGCATGGCTGCCATCGACTCCCAGCACTCCCAGAACTCAACGCGTGCCGCACGGGCTCCACGCGACCCTCTCGCCGCGCCGCAGCTGGTTGCGCGCTTGGAGGAGGAGGTCGCTCGCGCCGAGCGCCACCACACCGCGCTCAGCTGTCTGCTCGTGGGCCTCGACGAAGTCGAGCATCTGGCCCAGACGCATGGCGCGGAGCTGCCCGCGCAGGCGCTCGCCTACTTCGCCGCGGCGCTCGCGCCGGAGCTGCGACGCTTCGACCGCGTCGGGCACCCCACCGAGGGCGAGCTGCTTGTCGTGTTGCCCGGCGCGGACGAGCGGCGTGGGGAGATCGTCGCGCGACGCGCGCTCGGCAGACTGCACGCGATCAAGCTCGACATCCAGGGGCGTCGGCTGCCGCTGCGCGTATCGATGGGCATAGCCGCGTGGCACAAGGGGCTGACGGCCGAGCAACTGCTTTCGCTGACGCGGCTCGCGGCCCAGCGAGGCGACGCCTCCGGAGAACGCCCCGCCGAGCAGAGTCAGCAGCCGCACGGCACCGGCGAGGGGCAGCCGGTACGCCGCCGGTAGGGACATAATCCCACGCCGTGCTTTCCGGGTCCGAGTTGTGGTTGCTGCGCTTGATGGCCGATCGCGGCCTCGCGCTGCTCGACGCGTCGACGCTGCTGATGGTGGTAGAGGAGCGTCGCGAGCTGCGCGTGGCGGCCTCCAGCGGACGGCAGTCGGTGCGGGTGCGGGTACTGCCGATGGAGGGCAGTGCGCTCGGAACGGTGTATGCGGCCGGCAAGTCGCTGTCGCTCGATCGACCGCGCGGGCAGGAAGCGACCTGGCTGCACGAGCTTGGCCTGGAAGCCCGCTCGGTGCTCGTCGAGCCGTTCAGCTTGGAGGGACAGGGAGGTGGGTTGGTTATCGCGGCGCGCGAGGACGGCGGCTTCCGCGAGCCCGACCGGCGCGCGCTCAGCGCGTTCGCCGCAAGCGTCGCCCAACGCTTGGCCGCGGAGCGCTCGGTCGAGATCGAGCGGTTGCGCTTCGGCATGGAGGCGCGAGAGCGCGAGCGCACCCGCTGGGCACGGGAGATCCACGACGAAACCGTGCAGGGACTCGGAGCCCTGCGCCTGCAACTCGCCAACGCACGCGACCTCGGCGATCAGGAAGCGCTGAGCACCGCCGTCGACACGGTGCTCGAGGGCCTTGGCCAGGAGATCGACGGGTTGCGCCACCTGATTACCGAGCTTCGCCCCGCCGCGCTGGACGACTTCGGGCTCGTGCCGGCGCTGGAAGCGCTCGCGCGCCGCGCCCAGGCGATGGACGGGCTTGAGATCTCGACGGACATCGGGCTGCCAGACGATGCCAGGCGCCTGGACCCAGAGCTTGAGAGCACCATTTACAGAGTCGTGCAGGAGGCGCTTACGAACGTGAGCCGTCACGCCAAAGCGACACAGGCGAGGATCAGCATCGTCGAGGAGAATGGCACCGTCACGGCAGCCGTCACCGACAACGGCGAGGGCCTTCCCGAAGGCGGAGCTTCCCGGCAGCGCACGCCCGAGCAGGAACTGAAGGGCGGCTTTGGCGTATCCGGGATGCGCGAGCGCGCCGAGCTTGTGCGCGGGGAGATCGAGCTGGTGTCGGCTCCCGGCGGCGGCGCCACGATGCGCCTGCGGGTACCCTTGGCCGGCCGTCCCACACCGGTATAGCCTTCGTGGAAGTCAGGGGTGCATGCACCCCTGACCCGGACGGTGCATGCACCGTCCGGCTGGGCCGCACATGTGCGGCCCACAGGGAGGCGCGCATGCGCGTCTCCCCAGGCGGCGCATGCGCCGCCTGAACAACACGACAAAGGGTTTCTACTCGACCAGCCCGAGCTTACGTGCGTAGGCGGTTATCTCCGCCCTCGAGGAGAACCCGAGCTTCTCGATCGCGCGCGCCCGATAGGTCTTCACCGTGCGCTCGGCTACATGCAGTTGCTCGGCGATCTCGGGGTTGGTGAAGCCAAGCGCGATCAGGCGCACCACCTCGCGCTCGCGCTCGGAAAGCGCGATCCCATCCTGGTGCTCGCCCTCGCCGGTCACCATCAGCGCGCCAAGGCGCGGGTGCAGGTAATTACGGCCCGACACGGCGAGTCGGAACGCTTGCAGCAGCTCAGCCGGCTCGGCCTCCTTGAGCACATAGCTACGCGCGCCGGCACGCAAAGCTTGACGCGCGTACTCGGGGTCCTCGCGCATCGTGAGGATCGCCACCGCGAGCGTCGGGTGAGCCACGAAGCAGGTCGGCAGCGCCGCGAGGCTGGAACCGCCGGGCATCGTGAGGTCGAGCGTGAGCAGGTCGGGCTTGAACTCTCGCACGGCGCGAATCGTCGAGGGTACGTCGGCCGCCTCCGCGACAACCCGGAACTCGCCGGTCTCGCGCTCGAGCACCGCGCGAATGCCGTCGCGCACGACCGTGTGATCGTCAGCGATTATCACGTCTATTGGCCGGTCCACGCCGGCAGCTTCAGCCGCCATACAGGGCTAACCGTACAGGCTCCCCTGGCGGCATCGCGAAGCTTCCCGTCCGCATCAGGGCTCCAGCGCGCGCCAGCGCACCTGGCGATAGCGGGCAGATTGCCCGTTTAGGACGACACTCACCGACACCTTTGGGACGACAAGATCGGCACCACACGCTCTACAGACAAGCGACCTTCCGGACATCATCATTGCACGAGTGATGCCACAGCTTCATCGACGTGTCGCTTCCAGCGACCGTTCCTGACGCGGTGGTAGCGCGCATCGTTCCCCAACGACAAGGAGTCGAGACGATGGTTGATTTCGGTGTCGCGGTCGCATGGATAGCGATCTCGGCAGCTAGCGCGAAGGGGCTCACGGCCTTCGGTCGAGCCGCGGCGGCAGGTTGCCTTGAGGACGAGCTGGCATGGCCGGGAGGCGAGGGCACGCTCGTGCACGACGGTTTGCTGGCGCACCTCGACGCTCCCGCCTCTGATTGGGCGAGCTGAGTTGAATCGCGGCGGCGGCTCGACGCACGTGTCGCCCGAGGCGCGACCTCGCCTGTGTTTGGTTGGCAGGGATGGTCCGCTCGAGGATTCGTGTTTGCCGGCACGACCAGCATTGGACCGTGACAGCGCCCATGTACTTGTCGTCGGCACCGACGCTTGCGCGCGCGCGAGCGTGCGGGAGGATCTGCGCACCGTGCTGCCGGCCGGGACCGCGTTTGGCGAGGCCGGCGAGACGTGGGAGGTGCTGGCCAGTGCAGCGAACAGCCGGATGGTCGTGCTGATCGACGATCTCCGCGACGTATCGGTCGAGTCGCTCGCACGGCTGCTCGGCCGCCGACACCCGACCCTGCCGATCCTTGCGGTCGGCGAGCAGACTCGCGCCACGGGTACTGAGAACGTACCGGCGGATGGCGCGGCGCTTTAGATGCCGCGGCGGGTGCAAACCGGCCGAGAAATCGCGTCATTGTGGCGTCTCGTCGGCCCTCCACCCTAGAATCCCGCCTATTCGGCCGTCAAGAGCCGAGGCCCAGCCAGCGTCGAGAGGCATCCTTGCTTGCCAAGTCTCCCCGACTGCGGAGAATCCTGCTTGCGTACACGATCAACGAACTGGGGACCTGGTTCGGGTATGTCGCGCTGGCTTTGGGCGTGTACGCGAACACGCACAGCGCGTTCGCGACCGCCGGCCTGTTTGTCGCGCGCGGCCTGTTGCCGGCACTGTTGGCGCCCGTGCTCGTCGCCCGCACCGAGCGCTCGCTGCGCGGCGGGCGGCTGACGCTGCTGTATCTGCTGGAGGCGCTGCTCACCGTCGCGCTCGCCGCATTGCTATGGCACTTCTGGCTCCCGGGCGTACTCGTGCTCGTCACGATCGACGGTATCGTGGCCGTGGCCGCGACGGCGTTGATCCGCGCCTCAGCAGCGCGGGTGGCGGTCGAGGAGGCACTCGAGCGGGCCGGCGACACGGTCCTCGACGCACAGGCGCGGGAGGCGACTATCGAAGCCGCCCAGCGACACGCGAGCGCGGCACTGAACTTCGCCTTCATGGGTGCCCTGGCGATCGGGCCGGCGCTTGCGGGTGCGCTTGTGCAGGTCGTCGGTGGGCCAGTCGCGTTGCTCGTGGACGCGTTCACGTTCCTCATCTGCGCGGGACTCCTGCTGGGCCTGAGCACTCATGTGGCGGAAACCGGCGGCGATTCGATTCGTGCGCGGCTGCGCGCCATCGGGCTGCACATGCGGGCCGTGCCGACGCTGCGCGCCCTGTTTGTCACCCAGGCGATAGCACTCGTGTTCTTCGCGTCGGTGGAGCCTGTGGAGGTGCTCTACACGAAGTCGACACTGAAAGCGGGCGATCTGGGATACGGGCTGCTGATGGGCTTCTGGGGCCTTGGCGCGGCATTCGGGGCGATCGTGTTCGCGCGCTCGCGACAGCGATCGCTCGGGCCGATGCTCAGCTTCGGCACGCTGCTTGTGGGCCTTGCCTACCTGGGTTTCGCGGGCGCGCCAACGATCGAGCTTGCGTGCTCAGCGGCGGTGGTGGGCGGCATCGGCAACGGCATCCAGTGGCCTTCGCTGATCAGTGCCGTCCAACAGTTGACGCCGGCCGGGCTGCACGGCCGCCTGATGAGCGCCGTCGGATCGCTGAACGCGCTGTGCCCGGCGCTCGGGTTCATCCTCGGCGGCAGCATCGCGGCGGTGAGTTCGCCGCGAGTCGCGATGCTCGTGGCGGGCGCTGTCGCATCGCTGGCAACGCTCGCGTTCATGCGCCTGCCGATGCACGGGCTGCGATCCACAAGCGAACCCACGGTGGCCATCGCCGGCGAGCCGGAGCTGGCGAGCGCGGGGCAATAGCCGTCGTGGCGGCGACGCACCGCCCATTCGCGCGCACACGAGGTCCAACCGTCCTTAAGTGCGACGCCCTGTCGGCCGTTAAGGACTACAGAGCAAGCGGCACGCAAAGATGAGCATTCTCAGACGACACCTATACCGGCTTTATCTGGCCAGCCAGTGGATACTGCTGGCGGGTGCCGTCGCGGTGGCGGTGCTCACCTCCCGCTCCGCGCAGTGGCATCCAATCGAACTCGTCGGGCTGCTGCTCGTGCTGAGCGTGATCGGCGAGTGGCTGACGATCACGGTCGGCAGCCAGAGCGTCTCCTCCGGGTTCGTGGCGCTCGTGCTGGCGATGATCCTGCTCGGCCCGGCGCCGGCGGTCGCAATCGGCGCGGTCGCGATCGCCGCCGATTCGCTGGCGCGACGCCCCGCCCCGATCGTGTGCCTCTCAAACCTGGCGACGTACTCCGTCTATCTCGTGCTGGGAGCGCTGCTCAGCCGATTGTTGATCGGCGGCGGCCACGTACAGACCGTGATGCTCTCGCTGATCGTGTTCTGCGTGTTCATCGCGACGAACCTCCTCAACTTCGCGCTGATCGCGATCCAGAAGTGCGTGCTTCAGGAAAAGTCGTTCCTGGCGCAGGTGCGCGTGGTACTCGTACCGATGCTTCCCGGCCAGATCGCCGCCGACGTGCTCGCGGTGATCCTCGCCGTGGCGTACACGAAGATGGGCTATCCCGTGCTGCTCAGCCTCGTGCTCGTGCTCGTGATCTTCCAGTACCTTGCGCGCGCGCTGCTTCGCTCCGAGGACCGCGCCGAGCAGCTGGAGGCGCGCTCGGTGAGGCTTGCCTCAATGCAGCTCGGCGTGCTGGTGACGCTCGTGGAGACACTCGCGCTGCGAGACCGCATGACGGCTCGACATGCGGCCGCGGTCGCCCGCTACTCCCGCGCGCTGGCACGCGAGATGGGCTGCGACGAGGCCGACCAGGACCTCGCCCATACCGCCGGCCTGCTGCACGACATCGGCAAGTTCGCGCTTCCCGATCGCATCCTGCACGCCGAGATCCTCTCCGACGAGGACTGGGCGGTCGTGCGCCGACACCCGCAGGAGGGCGCCACGCTCGTAGGACGCTTGGACGGCTATGGCCCCGTGGCCGACGCGATCCTCTACCACCACGAGCACATCGACGGCAGCGGCTACCCCGCAGGGCTGATCGGCAACGAGATCCCATTGCCATCGCGCATCCTCGCCGTGTGCAACGTGTATGACACGCTCACCGCGCGCGACTCCTATCGCTCGCCGATGACTCCCCAGGACGCGATCGCCGAGCTGCGTCGCGTCGCGGGCCGTCAGCTCGACGCCGAGATCGTGGACACGTTCATCGCGATGATCGAGCGCGAGGGACCCGTGACCTTCGCGCACGGCGACGACGCCGACTTCGAGGCCGAGCTGGCGTTCGAGCGGCGCACCCGCGCGCTCGCCCAGCCCGCAGCGCGGTAGCCGACCGGAACGCCGGCCACATGGGTCGCGAGACTCGCCCGGCACGCGGTCTGGGGAACTCCTCCGCAGACCAACGAGCCACGCCGCGCGCCGGTCCTTAACGACCAGGGACGCCTCCATTTGGCGGCGTCCCTGGGAACCGATCGCGCCTCACTGAGGGCGTCGATGTAATGCAATCAGCCTTTATAACCCATTGAATGCTCCTTCCGTCGCGCGGGCGGCTCATCCCTACTTGCGACGGCCTCCATCCTCGGCCAAGCGCGTTAAGGGTTGAGTAGGTTTGCGTAGCATAGTATCTGGATTGGACGATTTGTCCACCTTGTACAAGCGATTGCACGTTTCCTTGCAAGCGGAGGGCTTCTCCCCCGCCGGGCGACGGTTTGTCCGCTCCAATAGGCGGATTTCCCCGCTTGTGTGCCCGCGCGCCACTCGACAAATGGGACGCCGGGTGACCTGAATGGACCCGCGGCGACCCGCGGCTATCGTGCGCTTTTGCCCGTCAAACGTCCACAAAGCTCGCGCACACTCAACCAATGCCCGCAAGTTGCCGAATCTCTATGCATCCGGGACAATGCGATGCTCGCCGACTCCCGAACACGAGCGCCGCCAGGCGAACACCGACCAGACGAGGCCGAAATGTCCAGCACCGTGGACCCAAGCCACGAGCACCAGCTCATCTTCACCAGCTCACAGGCCGCACGCTATCTCGGCGTGTCGCTCGCGACGATCCGCCGCTGGACCGACGCGGGCTACCTCAGCGGCTACAGGACACCGGGCGGCCAGCGACGCTTCTCGCGCGCGCAGCTCGACGGGTTCGTCGATTCGCTGCACCGCACCGACGAGACGACGCCCAAGCGCCAGGGCCGCAACGTCGCCTGAGCGCCCGGCTCAGCGCGCGAGGCGACCGAACTTCTCGCGCAGGCGGCGATAGAAGGAGGAGTCAGGCAGCTGCGCGATGATTCCCGCGTCGTTGACGAACTTGGCGTCGATTCTCGCGCCCGGCGCGATCGCGCACACGGGGCGCCCATCAACTGAGACGTCGAGCGCCTCGCGGGAGCGGTTGTGGATCTCCAGGCGATCGTTGGGAGCAGCCACGAGCGTGCGGGCCGTGAGCGAGTGAGGCGCGATGAACGACACGACGAACCCCTCCACCCCCCACGCCATCACCGGGCCGCCGTTGGCGAGGTTGTAGCCGGTGGACCCCGCCGGGGTCGCGACAACCAGCCCGTCGCAGCGCACGCTGCCGAGTTCTTCGCCATCGAGTACGTAGGCGATCTCAGCCACACGCTCCCCGACCTTGCGGTGGATCGCGACGTCGTTGATCGCCCGCTCGATTCCGGTCGGGGCGTCAAGTACGATCCCGGGCAGACGCAAAAGCTCAAAGTCGCCATCGAACGCGCGGGCGATCCCCTCGGCCAGCTCGTCCGGCTCGATCGTCGCGAGAAAGCCGATGTCGCCGAAATTGATCGCGAACACGGGCACCCCCGTGCCGGTGTAGCGGCGCAACGCGCGCAGGATCGTACCGTCGCCGCCGAGCACGATGCAGAGATCGACCGGGTCGCCCTCGGGCGTGCCCACAACCACTCCCTCGCTCGCAATCAGGCGGTGCTTGTCAGTCTCGTTGCGGTCGAAGCGCAACGTCACACCCGCGCTTGTCGCCGCGCCGATCAGCGCCTGCAGCGCACCGGCAGTTTGGGCAGGACGATTGTGGGTTAGCACCGACACGCTACGCACCTGACTCGCAGCCAATGAATCGGGCCTCGTGGCGAGCTGCTCGCCGCCGTCGCTCACGGCTCCACCTCTCGTGCCATCCGCTCCAGATCCTCCACCCCATCGGCACCATGCTCGCGGGCGGGCTCGGCGATCCACACAAACGTCTCCAGATTGCCCTTCGGGCCGGGCAGGCCGGAGGAGCGATAGCCAAGAACGCTGACACCGAGCGCGAGCGCGGCAGCGCCAACATCGACGAGCGCGGCTCGGCGGTCCTCCGCTGAGCGCACCACACCGCCCTTGCCGACCCGCTCGCGGCCAACCTCGAACTGCGGCTTGACGAGCGCGAGCGCGTCGTAGCGATCGGCCAGACAGGCAAGCACAGCCGGCAGCACCTTGACGAGCGATATGAACGACACATCGAGCACCGCCAGGTCGGGCGCGTAGGGAAGCGCATCGCGCTCGAGCGAACGCGCGTTCGTGCGCTCGAGCAGGGTTACGCGCGGATCGGTGCGCAAGCCATAGTCGAGATCCCCATAGCCCACGTCCACGGCGACCACGCTGGCGACGCCGCGCTGCAGCAGGCAGTCGGTGAAGCCGCCGGTCGACGCGCCCACGTCGACCGCCAGACGACCGCCCACATCGACACCGAATGCGTCGAGCGCGTTGGCGAGCTTGACGCCGCCACGCGAGACGAACGGTGCGCGCGCACGCACGGCAAGCTCCTCGTCCACCGCGACCAGCTCCCCAGGCTTGGCCGCACGACGCCCCCCGTGGCCCACCGTAACCTCGCCCGCCATCACCGAAGCGGCCGCACGCGTGCGCGAGGCAAACAGACCGCGCTCGGCGAGCAGTGTGTCAAGGCGTTGCTTGGCGGGGACCCTCTCAACCATGGCGTTGCTAGGCACGGTAGCCGCTGTGGCGGCCAGGCGGGTCGCGAGCCGTCCCGCACCGACTCGATACAAATGCGACAAGTTCGATCAATCTAAAGAATTCGGGGCGTATGTGATCGACGTCACATATATGCCATCTCTGTATAAGCGCTGTTCTGGGCATTTTGTTGTCCTGACGCGGGTTTACGGTGCTCGCTCCCATCAATCGGTCCCGACGACAGCCGTAAACTGCCGCCGGGACCTAAGCACAGGAGGCGTAGCTCCCATGCCTGCACAAGAGCCTAATCCAATGGTCGAAGCGGACAACATGAACGACTGGGGCGTGATGTTTCGCCTTCTCGACCCAGATGACCAGAGGCCGTGGTCGGTCGATGAGCTTATTCGCGACCGGACGAACAGCAATACGAGTCCTGGCGACACGACCGACGCGCTTATCCGGCTCAACGGAGCCGGATTGATCCACCGCACAGCCGACGATCTGGTCTTCCCCACACGAGCGGCGCTGCACTTCGACCAGATCGCGGCGTGAGCGCGCCATGCCCAAGTTCCCGAGTAGTTGGCGGCAGCGCATTTTCTACCTCGCCTTCGCAGTTGTGGAGGGCGTCGCCATCGGACTCGCCGCAAAGCGGCCCATCGTGCCGCTGATCGGCTTCTGTCTCATCCTCACGGCTATCCGACTCCGGCTGGAAGCCCTGCTGCCATAGGAGCGGCACGTTGGAGCGCCACGTCGCCGGTTTGGGCGTGGTGCTCCTACGAGTCGGCGCTCGTGGCGGAGGTTATTGAGCCGTAGCAGGACCGTCTCGCTCGTTCCATTCTTTCGGAAGGATGCACTGATAGGTTCCCATAGTTGCTTTTCTTCATCGATGAGACATGGCAAAGGGTCGGCGACAAGGACGTTGGGGCGCTAGCTGCGGTCGGAATCCCTCGCGCCCAATACAACGCATTCTGTCGCGAGATTTGGCAGATCAAGAAGAATGCGCTTGGGGCGAGCGAGCTCAATGAGTGCGAGATAAAGGGCGCGAGCTGCTTTGCCAAGTCAGCTTTCCGCAAGCGCGAGGGCACCGGGCACTCAAAACTTCTGCAAGCGGCAGAGGAGGCACTAGCAGCCGTGACCAAGTATCAGGGGAGCGCCTTCGCGATCTGGACCACTCACGAGGAATGGCTGTTGCTACGCAATCCCAATCCCCAGGCGCTCTCCCCGATCTATCAGGAGCTGCTGAAGTGGTTTAGACGATGCATGCGTACCCGGCCCGCAGGCTCGCAAGGACAGCTTTTCTTTGACAATCGCGGCAGAAGCGAGGATCTAAGTGCGGCCTGTGCTATCCAAAACTTCATCGTGCGCGTCAATGGCGATTGGCGCCGGCACTTCATGCAGACTCCCCACTTCACGCTGAGCGCAATCAGCCCTGGTCTTCAAGCCGCCGATCTTGTTGCCTACCTCGCAGCAAACCAACATGACCCAAGCGTTAGGCCGGAGCTAACGAGCTACTGGACCGAGGTCGAGCAGATTGCGTTCGCCACGAGGCGCGAAGGTCTCGCCTTGCATGCTCTTGACTCGATCCCGCGCAGTCGCAAAAGGGCGCAAAAAAAGGGCCGGGGGAGGCGAACGCCTCCTAAGCGTCGTTAAGAGCGACGAACCGACCCTTCTAAAGCGCATTATACACAGTCAGAGGCTTCTGCGCTAGGGGAAGTTCCAAATGCTCGGTTGGATGATATCCGACCGCAGGGCGTAAGGCCACTTGACAAACATCCGTGCGTCAGGTAGCCTTACGCTATGCCTCCGGTAGACCGAAACGCACCACGTCGCGCCGACTCGTCGGAGTCCACGTACTCGCTGATGGAGTTCATGCGTGAGTTCCCCAACGACGAGGCGTGCCTTGAGCACCTGTGGCGTTTGCACTATGCACCGGATGGCGAACATGCGATGTGTCCGAAGTGCGAGCAGGAACGCGTCTTCCGCCGGTACGCAACAGCGCAGGGTCGGCAATCTTGGACCTGCACCGGCTGCGGGCATCACGTCCACCCGACCGCCGGAACGATCTTCCAGCAGTCCTCCACGTCGCTGCATCTGTGGTTCTACGCGATGTATCTCGTCACTAGCACTCGCTGCGGAATCTCGGCAAAGCAACTAGAGCGCACGCTCGGCGTGTCCTATAAGACGGCCTGGCGGATGCTGAACAAGATCCGCAACGAGGTCATGGTCGAGGACGGCGAGCCGCTGAGGGGTGACGTGGAGGTCGATGAGGCGTCTGTGGACGGCAAGCCCCGCAAGCCACAAGGACAGCACCGCTACCTCGCATCGACGCCGACGCGGCGCTCTGAAGCCGCGAAGCTACGCGAACGTAGTAGAGCAACGGTATTCGCTGCCGTAGAACGCGGTGGACGGATCAAGGCGACTGTCCTGCCGTCGCGTCGTGGGCCACAGCTCAAGCGCAAGGTGATCGAGTGGGTCGAGCCCGAGTCGATCATCATCACCGACGAGTGGTCCGCATACAACGGCCTCGACGAGCACTTCATCTCCCATAGTCGGATCAACCACTCCGCCGGGATCTACGTGCAAGGCGACACGCACACAAACACGATTGAGGGCTTCTTTGGCCATCTGAAGCCATCGATCAAGGGCACCTACAGGAAGGTGTCCCACCGCTGGCTACAGGGCTATCTCAACGAGTTCACCTGGCGCTACAACATGCGCTACCAACGCAACCCGTCGATGTTCGCCGAGCTAGTCGAGAAAGCGTGCGCGGAATGAACGAAACGAAGGCCATAGAAGCCCTACACCAGGCAGCCGAGCGCCGCAAAGCAGCCGAAGACGAGCGACACGCCGCGTCAGCCGAACTACGCAAGCGCGTACAAGACGCCCATGCGGCGGGCGTCAGTCCGACCCGGATCGCTCAGGAGGCCGGTCTGTCTCGTCAGGCTGTTTACGAAGCGCTGGGCCAGCGACCTTCCTAACCGTCTCCAAGAAGTCATCGCGCGACGGAATCGGAACCTCTAGGTCGCCGTCCTTTGCTGGAATCGTCTGAGTAGGCTTCACCTCATGCTTCTCGTCCGTCATCTAGATCGAGGGTAGCGCGGTGGCGAGGTCAAAACAGACAAACCAAAACAGACGAGCGAGGGCGAAGGGGGCTGCCCACGCGCCTACCCCGCCGAGCTTTCCGGTGGAGCAATACCTTCAGAATGCCAAGGAGGTCTTGGATGCCGTGCGTCATGCTGCGGAAGACTTCGCAAACGCCTCGGAGGAGCAACGCGCGAACACTGCGGTGCGCAACTTTCTCGACCAAGGGCGCTCGGTCACATGGGCACTGGAGCATCTCAAGGGCCACATGACGGACCCATCGGACTGGGATGCATGGTGGGCCGAGACGACGATCAAGCTGCGCAAGGACGACGCCTCTCGATGCTTCTACAACCTCAGAAATCCCGTAGTCAAGGAAGGTCATCCCGTTGAGATTCGGAGCGTGTGGCAGCTTAAGGGCACCTTTACTCTGCCGCCACCGGACGAGACACGGCCAGACGGCGCGGAGGTATGGGTGCTAGATGGGGCCGGAAATCCGTTTTGGAAGATGTCGGACGGAAGCCTTGTTCCCGCCGGCCCAGTCCCGGGCGCCCAACGCTGGAACACGCTTGCAGGGCTGCCGGCCACATTGAGAGATGAGCCGCTCACAACGCTAATGCACCGGCACGTCTGCAACCTAGAGGAGATCGTTGCCGCCGCTCGGGAACATTTTGGTGGAGCTGCGGAATGATTCGTCCATCGCGTCTAGCGCTTCATAGTGCGCCACGGTCAGTGATGAGTGCCCGTAGGTGGCCAAGCCACGAGCGAGCTGGCCCAGCGGCAACGCTGGGTATGCGTCCTCAACTAGCTCGACCAGCGCCTCGACGGCTAGCTCTAGGTCGCCCGTCATCGCACCGCCTCAAGTTCAGTAGTTTGGGACGACAAGCAATGAGAGCGCTTATACAGAGATGGCATATATGTGATCGACGTCACACAAACATGCGTTCGCCTGGTGCATGATTCTTCTCGACCCGAAGTACAGCAGCATCCCTCCTCCCTCGAAACGGCCCGCTTCCCCAGCGGGCCGTTTCATTTAACGCCACTTCCCCCTACCTTTCCATTCCTTATGGACGACAGCGCCACATGTGGCGCTGTCCCGGACCGTACATGTACGGTCCGGCCGGTCGGCACATGTGCCGACCGGTACAGAGGCTAAGAAAAGTACATGTGCCCCAGTCTGCTGGCCAGCACGCGCCAACTAGGCGAGGATCAGTTGCTCTCCACGACAGCCGAGTGACGATCGCTTATCGCGGTGCGCACTCGCTCGGCTATGCGCTTGCCGGTGAACCCGACCTCCTCGTGCAGGAGCGCTGGCTTGCCGTGGGTTACGTAGCGATCGGGCAGTCCCACACGCAGGATGCGGGGCGGAGCCATTCCCGCCTCGTTCAGCGTCTCCCACACCGCCGAGCCGAACCCACCGGCGAGCACGCCCTCCTCGACGGTCACGAGCAGGTCGTGCTCGGCCGCCAGCTGTGCCATCAAGCCCGCGTCGATCGGCTTGGCAAAGCGCGCGTCGGCCACTGTCACCGCTATCCCCTCGCCGGCCAGCTCATCGGCAGCCGCCAGCGCCTTGCCGACGCCTGTCCCATACCCGACGAGCGCGACACGCGCGCCCATCGGTGCGGCGGCCCCGCCTTCGCGCAGTATCTCCCCCGTGCCGATCTGGATCGCGCGCGGCACCTGCGGTAGCTCGATGCCCGTGCCCTCCCCGCGCGGATAGCGCAGCGCGATCGGCCCGTCGTCGTAGCGCAGCGCCGTGTGCAGCATGTGCGCGAGCATCGCCTCGTCGCGCGGCGCCATCAGCACGATGTTTGGCAGGCAGCGTAGGTAGGCGATGTCAAAGGCACCATGGTGTGTCGGCCCATCGTCGCCCACGAGACCGGCCCTGTCCATCGCGAAAACCACGTTCAGCTTCTGCAGGCAAACGTCGTGCACGATCTGATCGAACGCGCGCTGCAGGAACGTCGAGTAGATCGCCGCGACCGGCTTGGCACCTTGCAATGCCAGCCCCGCAGCGAACAAGATCGCCTGTTGCTCGGCGATACCAACGTCGAAATACCGGTCCGGCATCGCTTTCTGCAGGATGTTCAGCCCGGTCCCAGAGTTCATCGCGGCGGTGATGCCCACCACGCGCTCGTCGCGTTCGCATTCGCGCACCAGCGCTTCGCCGAACACCTGCGTGTATTGCGGCGCGGGACTCTTCGCCGGCTTACCGGCCGACCCGTTCGCCGGCTGCGCGCTGCTCGGCACCGCCGAGGCTGGCGCGGCCGTCGGCACACCGTTGAGAATCGACTTCGGCTTGGCGGCATGCCAGCGCTCCATACCCTCCAGCCCACCATCCTCGGCGGGCGCAAAACCCTTGCCCTTCACGGTCGCGATATGCACCACAACAGGGCGTTCGGCCGCCAGTGCCTCGCGCAGCGCAACGCGCAACGCACGCACGTCGTGCCCGTCGATCACGCCCATGTACGCCCAGTCCAGCTCCTCCCACCACAGCCCCGGCGCCCAAAACGCCTTGATCGACTCCTTCAGCTGCGGGCCGAGACGTTCAAACGTCGAACCGAGCCCTCCCGGCAGGCGCGCAAGACCGCCCTCCACGCCCGAGCGGGCATGCCACAGCTTCGGGTTCAACCGCACGCGGTTGAAGTAGCGCGACAGCGCCCCCACATTCGGGGCGATCGACATGCCGTTGTCGTTGAGCACCACCACCATCGGTGTGCCCAGTCCACCCGCCTGCCCGATCGCCTCGAACGCCACGCCCCCCGTCATCGCACCATCGCCGATCACAGCCACAACCTTGCCGTTGGCCTGCTCATCGTCGAGATGGCGCATCGCCTCCTTGATGCCCACCGCATACCCGATCGAGGTGGACGCGTGGCCCGCCCCCATGATGTCGTGCTCAGACTCCGCCATCGAGCAGAATGGCGCCAATCCGCCGTACTGGCGGATCGTGTGCAGCTGAGAGCGCCTACCCGTGAGGATCTTGTGCGGGTAGGCCTGGTGGCCGACGTCCCACAGGATCTTGTCGCGCGGCGAGTCCAGCAGCGAGTGCAGCGCGACCGCCAGCTCGCACGTGCCGAGATTTGCGCCGAAGTGCCCACCGATCTCCCCCACCGTGTCGATGATGTATTCGCGCACCTCCTGCGCGAGCTGCTCAAGCTCCTCCTCGCTGAGGGCCTTCAGGTCCTGTGGGCTGTCTATGCGCTCGATGATCGTCACGATGTGCGTGTGTAGATGAAGTCCGCTATCTGCTCAAGCTCGATGGTAGGCCCACCGTCCGCAAGTGGCCCACCCTCGACGACCAAGGCAGCCTGCGCGAGCGCCTCCCGTGCCGTCCGGTGCGACTCCGCCGCCAGTTCCCTGGCTCGATCGACTCCGAACTCGCTCACGTATGTCCGCTTGCCATGCCTCTCATCGCTGCCTCGCGGCTTGCCGAGCGCAAGGTCGGTGCCGGTTACGTCCAAGATGTCATCGACGATCTGAAACAACACGCCCAGCTCTCCCGCGAAACGCCGCAACGCAATTGTCGCAGGTCCGCGCACTCCGGCCAGTAACAGCACGCAAACGACCGACGCGTCGATCAGCCGGCCAGTCTTCAGCTCGTGCAAGCGACGCAGCCCCGCCGGCCCATGCGGCGCGCGTCCGCTCACGTCCACATACTGGCCGCCCACCATCCCATCCACGCCCGTCGCCGCCGCCAGCTCCACCGCCGCCTCGAGCACCAGCTCGGGCGCAGAGCGGTGCCCGCCAAGCAGGTGGCGAAACGCCTCCGCGTACAACCCGTCGCCGGCCAGTATCGCCACGTCCTCGCCGAAGGCGACATGGCAGGTCGGCCGCCCGCGCCTGAGCGTGTCGTCGTCCATCGCCGGCAGGTCGTCGTGGATCAGCGAGTAGGTGTGGATCAGCTCAAGCGCCGCCGCCAACGGCATCGCCTCCTCGCGCGCCAGCCCAACCGCGTCCGCGGTCGCGAGCGCGAGCACGGGCCGGATGCGCTTGCCGCCTGCCAGCAGTGAGTAGCGCATCGCCTCCTCCAGCCCCCCCGTCAACGCCTCGCCGGAGAAGCGCATCGCCTTCAGGTAGCCCTCAATCTCCTGGCGCAGGTGCTCGGGGTAAGCGGCTTGCACGAGCGGCGCGCCCGCCTTCAGAGCAGCGAGTCCTGGCCCGGGGCGGGCTGAGACACCTCGGCGCGCGCCTGGCGCTCAAGCTCAGCCGAAGCTTGCGTGGCGAGCGCCGCACAGTCCTCGACCATCGTGGCGGCCGCGTCAGGCGAAAGCTCGCCCGAGCGCAACTGCTCGGCAGCACGCTCCAGCCGCTCGATGAGATCGTCGATCCGCTCCAGGCTCATTGCTGGGTCGCATTCTGGCGTACCTCGCGCAAAGCCGCAGCCAGCACACCGTTCACGAACGCGGGCGCGTCGCTGCCGCAGAACGTCCTCGCCGTTTCAATCGCCTCCTCGATCGCCCCCTCCGCCGGGATCGGCGTGTCCCCCGGCGCCACATCCGGATGCAGCATCTCGACCAGCGCCACCCGCATGATGCTGCGCTCGAGCGGCTGGATGCGCTGCACCGACCAGCCGTGGGAGTGCCGGTCGATCGTCTCGTCCAGCTCCTCCGCGCGGTCCGCCGCAGCATGCGCGAGCGCGCCTGTGAGCAGCGAGGCGTTGCGGCCCAGCGTCTCCGCCAGCGGCCTACCGGTCAGGTCGTGCTGGTACAGGGCGACCACCGCCGCCCTGCGTTGCTCGGAGCGGCGCACCTCGCTCCTAGCTGCCGGGTACGAGTGGTTGACGTGCTCGCGTGCGGAGCATCAGGCTCGCGACATGTATTCGCCGGAGCGCGTATCCACACGGACCGTCTCGCCCACGTCGATAAACAGCGGCACCTGAATCGTCGCGCCCGTCTCCAGCGTCGCCGGCTTGTTGCCACCGCCCGACACGCTGTCCCCACGCAGCCCCGGGTCGGTTTGCGCCACCTGCAGGTCCACCGCACTCGGCAGCTGGATGTCCGACGGCGCGTCGTCAATGAACAGCACATCCACCTCGCTGCTCGGCTTCGTCCAGCGCAGCGCCTGCGCAAACGCCGACTCCGCCACCGCGATCTGCTCGAAAGACTCCGTGTCCATGAAGTGCGCGTCCGTCCCGTCCGCGTAGAGGTACTGCATCCTGCGGGCCTCAGTGCGCACCGAGCGAAACTTCTCCCCAGCGCGGAAGGTGCGGTCGATCACCGCGCCGTCGGAGGCGCGGCGCAGCTTCGTGCGCACGAACGCTCCGCCCTTGCCCGGCTTCACGTGTTGGAACTCGAGAATCTTGAAAACGGTCCCCTCGACGTCTATGTGGTTTCCGTTCTTGAATTGGTTGGTGGTGACCGTGGTCGATCAGCCCTTTCTGGAGCCAGATTTAATGTGGTTAGGTCGCGACTTCGACTCGTCGCGGCTGGGTCACGATAGCGGCTACTGAGATTCGTTAGACCAACGCTACGCGTGAACTACAACCGCTGGAGACCCGTTGGCCTTGGCCACCGGTATCAAGTGATACTGGATGACGAAGCCAAGGCTATCCGCGTAGCGATCGACGGTCGATATCTTCGTGTCGGCCGCCGTGCTCTCAAGACGCGCGACGAAGGACTGCGACGTCTCCATCGCGGCAGCGATTGTGGTCTGTGAGCGCTTCTGCTCCTCCCGCTGCTCGGTCAGAGCGCGAAGCAACTCGCGCCGGCGGCGAGCTGCGTCCATCAGCTGCGGAAACTCAGGACTGCGCGCCGTGCGCTTGTCGATCATCTTGTCTAGGAAGTCACGTTCGGGCATGGGTTTCCACCTAACGAATGAGGTTCAATATCTCTGCCGGTATCTCTTTCTAGAGATAACAGTAGCACGCGTCAGTGGTGCAGCGGACGCCCGCCACGCGCCTTGCGCTTCTGGTCGCCTCGCCGTCGCCAGTCGGCCGGGCGCGTCCTCGCCAGCTTGACGATAGACGGTGGTGTCCTCTGGGTCTTCTTGTTGAACCCCTCGAGCGCCAACAGAACCTGGCCGCGACGGCCTTCCTCGGCGAACAGGATGCGATAGATCACGCGGTCGCCGCCTACCCGTACCTCCCAGATATCGCCCTCCAGATGGCGCGCGGCGCGCAGACCTCGGTCCCGCACCTCCTCCATGCCCACCAGCACAGCCGCCGCGTCAGCATCGGACAAATCCTCAATGAACTCCTCGACGGGACTGCGCCCCGAAGGAGTCTTATAGTCGCGCCACCGTCGCCGGATCGGTCTAGGCGCATCCCCAGCCGAACCTACCGTGTTCTTCGATCGCTTCGCCGCAGCCATTGCGCGAGCTTATGCGGCGCGTCGGATCGAGCACATCCGATCAATGTGGTTAGATCACACACCTGAATTGGTTGGTGGTGATGGCCATCGGCGCAGAGGGTAGCGGGTGACGACGGCAGTCTCTCTCCGTGGTCGGCCAGTCCGGCGGCAAACTCGACCTCCTGGCTTCGACGCGCTCGGCGGTGGGCATCAAACGGGTGCTAGAGACGGCCTCCCTTCGTCTGGTTGCAGCGCGCGCAAAGAAGCTGCAAGTTCTCAACGGTTGACGCGCCGCCCATGCTGAACGGGATGATGTGGTCGTACTGGATGTCGAAGTCGCTGTCGCACTCGATGCAGCGGCCTTGATCGCGCGCCCAGACGGCGTGGCGCACGTCCTTGGGAATTGGTTCGCGCTTGCGCTTTGCTGGCGAGGTCGATGCAGCTAGCACTGCGTGGGCGTGCTCCAGCTCACGCTTGCTCTGTCGCTGGCGATTGTAGAGAAGCGCCTTGATATCTGCGCTCGCGTATGCGCCCGCGGTGCTCCAGTAAAACGTATCGTCGTACCACCAGAAAGCACGGTCTCGCCACGTGGCGAGGTATTGAGGTTCGTCGATCTGCGCCACTGCCATGTGACGCCATCTGTCGTCGGGAATCTCAAACGGGGGCGCACCCGAACCCACAAACCATCGGCGCTTGCGGAAGAAGATCCCACTGCGGTCGGCGAAGATGCGAGCATTTCCGTCTTGGCGGAGCTGTTGTCGGGTGGATCCACTGGATTGCCATTGGCGGCCTACCCGGACGTTCGGTGGGCGCCCTCGAACAAAAACGTTGCCGATCCCGTGGAGAACGGCCAGCCCCCACCAACTGAGCCACCAGATCACGGGCGAGATGATCAACAGTGCAATCAGCGCGACTGCTGGTTCCTTACCCCCCGACACACCTGAGATCACGACGAGAACCGTGATAATCGTCGCGGCGATGCCGCGGGTCGTGCTCAAGCGACTACCCATAGTGCCTTATCGGGACTTGTTCGCGCTGCCTGAACCCCTACCGATTGCAACGCCAACATAAGCGGACGGAGAAATGCATTAGACAGCGGCGAGCGCGGGGCAAGATCCTCGGCGGTTGTCTCAACCGTCTCGGGAACAGTGACCGCGAGGTGTCCGTCGGGCTCCAAGATGCGTCGAGCACCGAATACCGTAGGCCGACGATGCGGCTAGTACCTGGTGCGCTGAGCTGCCGGTCATACGATCGTCCACTACAACGGTTCGAGACTTCAGATTTTGCCGCCGTGCGTCGGATCAATCATCAGGCCCATGTCTGTCGAAGAGGACACTCTGTCGAGCGCGCTCAATTTCCGTCTGAGCGAGCTTGTCGAGGGCAGCGAGCGTTCTGATGCCCGTGACTCAGGGCCCCACGTAACACCGCCGCGCCACTTCGTCGCGCTCCTGCCACTGTCCGTGTTCGCCACGCTCACGGTGATCGTGGGACCGGTCGCCGTCGTGGCCGCGCTCGTGCCTCGCCACGGGATGCTCTGGGAGCTGCTAGCGGTCGCCTTGGCGGTGCTCGGTTCGCTTGTGTTCGCATCGGTGGGTGCTTGGCTCTGGATGCGTTGGCCAGGCTCGCGGGAGGTGATCTTCGCCGAACTGATGCTCTGGGGCTGGGTGCGACGTTTCCGGGCGGAACGGCGCCTGGCTCGCACGCGAGACCTCTTTGAATCGGCTCGTGAGTCGGGCTCGACGGTCAGCATCGAGCTGCTCACGCAGCTCAGCGATCTGCATCAGGCGGTCGATCCATACCTGCACGGGCATAGCCGTCGGGTTGCCTCTTACGCGGTAAGGATCGCGCGCGAGATGCGTCTCTCGCCGGAGGAGATCGCGAGCGTCGAGACCGCCGCGCTCGTGCACGACATCGGCAAGATCTACACGCCGCAAGAGATCCTCCACAAGCCCGGCCCGCTGACCGATTGGGAGTTCGCGATCGTCAAGCTCCATGCACGTGACGGCGCGGAGATTCTCGCCGGCGCTGGAGACCCGCGGCTCACCGCGATCGTTCGCCATCACCACGAGCGACTCGACGGCAACGGGTATCCCGACGCAATCGAAGCGGCCGAGATCCCATTGGGATCTCGGATCATCGCGGTGGCCGACACGTTCGACGCGATCACCTCGACCCGTCCCTACAGGCCGCCGCGCAGCCACAAGGAAGCTATCGATGTCCTCTCCAATGAGTCCGGCACGCAGCTCGATGCGACTGTCGTGGCGGCATTCCTTGCCTGCTATGCGGCTCGTCGCCCGGTTGCCCGATCGGCGTTTGCGAGCGCCGTCTCCGAGCGCTTGGTCTCCGCGATCAAAGTCTCCTCGACAAGTCTGATCGCGGGCTCGGTCGCGCAAACGCTTCCCGCGCTCGGAGTGGCAGGCGTGCTTGCCGCTTCCCCGGCGCTGCATCACGGCAGAGTCGATCGCCGATACGAGACCACGCAGACGGTCGCGCACCTGGTATCGGGTCCCGTTCCCGTTGGAGCAGACGACGCCAAGGCTGTCCCACAAACCGGACAGATGAGAACCGGACGGCCCCTCGTCGACAAGCGAGAGAACCCACGTAGGAGAATCAACCTTCCTGACGCCAACAACACCAGTCCGAACGTGAGCACTAGCCCCAGCGCGAGTACGAGCGAGCCGACTCCTCCACAGGAATCGCACGTACCGGCGCAGAGCCCAGTCGGGTCGCGATCGGAATCATCCAACCCGACGGCACCCGTCTCCGTCCCACCGACGACCCCACCGGTCAACGTTCAACCGCCACAGCCACCGCAACCTACCCCTCCCGTTCACCCAGCCGAACCCCCCGTTGAGGTCCCCTCGACTCCTTCTGTGACGATCTCAGTGCCCAACACCCCTGTGCAGATCTCGGTGCCCAGCCTCACAGTCCCGACCGTGAATCTCCCCGTGAACCTCCCTGCAACCGGCGTTTCGAGCGTCCTACAGGGCATCGGCCTGCAAGTCGGCGGCTGAACACCATCGGCTTCACATCCATCCGCTGCGCCAGATGCAAGGTAGCGGCGTCATAGGCGGTCAATTCAGAGCGTAGATCCATATCGCATGACTAGCTCAGTCATGCGGACAGCTTCATAGAGCGCAACGGGGATCACGTAGTAGTAGGTCCACAGGACCCACCAGCCTCGGTCAGCGCCTATCATCGCGATGCAACCGACCATAGGAGCCTCTGATGAAGAACCTGCAAGGTCGTACAGCGCTCGTCACCGGCGCCTCCGGGGGTTTGGGAACCCACATCGCACGCCGGTTGGCACGCGAGGGGATGAACGTGGCGGTCTCCGGCAGGCGCGAAGATGCACTTGCCGCAGTAGCAACAGAGCTGAGCGCGCTGGGTGTGAAGACCGCGGCGATTTCCGCAGACCTGTCCGATCTGGGCGCCACCGACCCGCTTGTTGAAAGTGTTGAAGCCGCACTCGGGCCGATCGACGTGCTCGTCAACAATGCCGGTGTCGAGTCGATTGGCGCCTTCACGAGCTACACGCGCGAGGAACTGACCTTCTCGGTGAACGTGAACCTCACCGCCCCGCTACTGCTTACCCACAGGCTCACCCCCGGCATGCTCGAGCGCGGACAGGGACACGTGGTGTTCATCGCCTCGGTCGCCGGCAAGGTCGGACCCGCGTTCAGCGAGCCCTACGCCGCCACCAAGGCGGGGCTGGTCGGGCTGACACAGTCTTTGCGCGCCGAGTATCTGGATGCACCGGTCGGCTTCTCGGTCATCTGCCCCGGATTCATTGCCGGTGACGGGATGTATGCGCGCATGGTCGAGGACGGCCACAGCTCCAACCGCATGATGGGCGAGACAACCACCGAGAAGATCGCAAACGCGGTAGTGCGGGCGATCCACGAGGATTCTGCCGAGATCATCGAGAGCGGAGCCCCGATCCGCCCGATGCTCGCGCTCGCACAGCTTGCACCCAGACTCGTCGAGCGCGTCGCACCGAAGTTCGGGGTGACCGAGATGTTCCGACGAGTCGCGGTCTCGCGTGGACGCGGGGGCTGACCAGCGAGAGGGACTCTCGATACTCGGTAGCGAGAGCACCCCGCCGGATCCCCTGGCGCCCAACAGAGCAGCGCGTTTCGCCCTTCAAGGGCAGTATCTGAGCTGCCGATGCCCTTCATGTGACAAGGCTTCTGGAGCGCAGAACCCTGTGGGCGCTCGCGGCTACCGTCAGTGCGGCCGTAACTGGCTGGCTGGGCCTGTTTGGATTTGGTTGGAACGACTATGACAATGAAGCGCGGGCGCCCATCGACGCGCTCGTGCACGGCCACCTTGGAGCATTCCTGCGAGAGGCTCCTGTGTATGGCGGCTCTCTGCTCGAGCGGGCCCCGTTCGCGCTGATCCCCGATCTCTGGGGTGGGGGCGAACTGGCGGTCTACCGGATGCTCGCGCTCCCGTGCCTGCTGGCTGGCGCCATTCTCGGTCTCTGGTTGGTCGCACAGATCCGCCGGCGGGACGGAAGTCTGCTGGCACAGCTGGTGGCCCTCGGCCTGTGCACTGTCAACCCTCTGACGCTGGTGGCTTTGGAACTAGGCCATCCCGAGGAACTGTTTGGTGGGTGTCTGTGCGTCGCGGCCGTGCTACTGGCCGCCAGGGACAAGCCTGTCCTGGCAGGCTTGGCTATCGCCGCGGCGATAGCCAACAAGGAGTGGGCTGTAGTCGCCCTCGGTCCAGTGCTGCTCGCGCTCCCGGCACGTCGAATGCTGTTGCTGTCGGCCGCGGGCGTGATGAGTGCCGCTCTACTGGCGCCGTTCGCCCTCGCTGGGCACAACGCGTTTGGAGCGAGTTTGCATGGGGTGGCAACGCCTTCGAGCACGATCTTCCAGCCTTGGCAGATCTGGTGGTTTCTTGGCCATCACGGCGAGGTCGTGCGCGGTTTGTTCGGAGGACTCAAGCCTGGCTATCGAACAGCGCCCAACTGGGTGGGCGCTGTGAGTCATCCGCTGATCGTCCTGTCCGCCTTGGCCCTCTGCATACCCGTACTGCCAAGGCTCTGGCGCGCGGGAGACACCTCTGCGGTAGGCGTCCAGCGAATCTCCGATCGACCCGAACCTCGACGCCGCGTAGTTCCTGAGCGCGACGCGCTGCTGCTGCTAGCGCTGGTGCTGCTGGTGCGCTGTGTGCTCGACACGTGGGACACCGTGTACTACCCACTGCCGTTCGTACTGGCCTTGCTGAGCTGGGAGACGCTCGCATTTCGCCGTCCCGCGATCATCTCGCTGTCTAGCACTGTATTGGTCTGGGTCAGCTGCGAGTGGCTGCCAAACTTCGCCTCGGCCGACGCTCAAGCCGCGTTCTTCCTGGCGTGGACACTGCCGCTCGCAATCGGGCTGTCGTGGACTTTTTACGCACGAGGACGCACATCAGTCGACGAACGTGAGTGCCTTGGGCAAATGCGTAAGCCGCTGCGAGCCGTTGTCGTCGACCACGGCCAGGTCCTCGATGCGCACGCCCAGGCGCCCGGGTAGGTAGACCCCTGGCTCGACCGTGACGATGTTCCCCGCGCGCAACTGCTGCTCGTCCGCAGTACGCGACAGCCGTGGGCCCTCGTGGATCTCCATTCCGACACCGTGCCCCAAGCCATGGCCGAAATGCTCGCCGTGGCCGGCACCCTCGATGATCGAGCGCGCGACCGCGTCCACCGCGCGACCGCTGATCCCGGCGCTTAGCGCCGCAAGCGCCGCTTCCTGCGCGGCGAGCACAAGCTCGTACACGCGGGTCGCATCCTCGCCAAGCGTGCCGGTGGCATAGGTGCGGGTGCAGTCAGAGCAGTAGCCGTCGAGGTATGCACCCCAGTCGATCGTGACGAGCACCCCCTTGGGGATCTCGACCTCGCGCGGCTCCGCGTGCGGGAGCGCGCCGTGCTCACCGGCGGCGACGATCGATGGGAAGCTCGGCGCCTGCGCACCCAACCGGCGCATACCCAGCTCCAGCTCGATCGCCACATCACGCTCGCTGCGCCCAACCAGCCCTGCTTCAAGCACACCGATCAGGGCCTCATCCGCAAGTTGCGCGGCAGCTCGTATCCTCGCTATCTCCTGCTCGTCCTTGACTTCGCGCAGGCTCTCCACGACGCCGCCACACGGCACCAGCTCCCAGCCCTCGCCAAGCAGCTCACGCAGACGCGCATGCTGCTTGACACTCAGCGCGGCGTCATCGAAGCCGAGCTTGCCACGATCGAGATTCCCACCCGTCCCCTGCTCGCCCTTCCCAAGCACCTGTGCCAGGGCTTGAAGCAGATCCACGGGCGCTATCTCGTGCGTATAGAAATCCGGGACCTGCTCGGCTGACTGAATCGCATAGCGGAAGTCCGTGAAGAACAACTGTTGTGCGTGTTCACCGGTGGCGATCACAGCTAGGCCGTTCGAGCCCGTGTAGCCGGTCAGATATCGCACATCCACAGGCGAACTCACAAGTAGACGATCGACCTCCAGCGCACGTAGCTCCGCCACGAGCCGTGTGGTGCGCGCGATCTCATTCATATGACCCGACCGTCCTTGCGCCTACCGGTTGACGGCCGCGCCGTTCGCCTGAGACGGTGCAGCAAGCTCACGCCGCCCGACCCCCGAGCTCCTCGCGCAAGCGCTCGAGCGCGAGCCTGTAGCCCTCGATCCCCTTGCCGGACACCGACATCACGCACAGATCCTCGACCACCGAGAGCCGCCGCCACTCCTCGCGAGCCTTCACGTCTGACATGTGCACCTCGACCGCCGGTAGCGCTGCCGTCGCGAGCGCGTCGTGGATCGCCCACGAGTAGTGCGTCCAGGCTCCCGGGTTCAGCACGATCCCGTCGACCAGCTCGCGCAGGCTGTGCAGGTGCTCGACGTACTCGCCCTCGAAGTTGGTGTGAAAGAAGCGTGTCTCTATCCCCAGCTCGCCCGCAAACGCCGCGATCTGGCGCTCGAGCTCATCGAGCGTGAGTGTGCCGTAGTGCTCGGGCTCGCGCTTGCCAAGCATGTCGAGGTTGACACCGTGCATTACCTCTATGCGAATCAGGCCGCTCATCGCCAGCAGAGCCTACCCGCGCGCCTGTAGCTCTGACACTGCGGCGCGCAACTCGTCCTCCGACACATGACATCCGGTCCGTGCTTCCCCGGGCGCGTCGAGCAGCACGAATGGCACACGTGCGCCGGTGCGCTTCTTGTCGCGCATCGTTGCCTCCAGGATCTGATCGACATCCTCTCCGTCCAGCTCGATCGGCAGGCCGTGCGCGCTCAGCAGCTCGCGCACCTGCGCGCGAAGCTCTGGCAGGCCGGACAGTCGCAGCGCGGCGAGCAACCCGAGCCCCACAGCCTCACCGTGGCGATAGCGCTCGTAGTCGGTGACGGTCTCAAGCGCGTGGCCGATCGTATGCCCGAGGTTGAGCACCTGGCGGCGGCCCGCGTCGCGCTCGTCTTCGGCTACGACGGCGAGCTTGGTGCGCGCACACGCGAGGATCGTGTGCTCATCGAGCGCCCCTCCGTCGGCAACGCGCCGCCATAGGTCACCCCCGGCGATCAGCCCGGTCTTCAGCACCTCCGCATAGCCGGCCGCCAGCTCCTCACGCGGAAGTGTCCTGAGCGTGTCAGGGTCAACCAGCACACCGACGGGATGATGGTAGGCGCCAATGTAATTCTTTGCCTGCGGTAGATCGACGCCCGTCTTGCCGCCGTAGGCGGAGTCCACCTGCGCGACGAGTGTGGTTGGCACATGAACTACCGGCACACCGCGCTGATAGGTGGCGGCGCAGAACCCGGCTAGATCGCCGACGACGCCGCCGCCAAGCGCGACCACATGGTCGGCGCGGGTCATCCCACCGCCGGCAAGCGCGCTCCACACGAGCTCTGCGCAGGCGAGCGTCTTGTTGCGCTCTCCCGGGGCGATCTCCACAAGCTCCTGAACTCCGCCCAGCCGCTCGACGTAGAGCGCGGCGACGTTTTGGTCGGACACGCAAAATGGCCGCGAGGCGGCTCGCTCCACCGGCCACAGGCCCTCCGCGGAGCACGTTTGCGCATTTAGCAACCCCCTTCCGACGAACACCGGGTACTCCCCGGATGCGGCGGTCGCCCACAGCAGCCTGGTGCCGGCAGGCGCACGCGCGAGCGCACGCAGCGACGGCAGAGCGCGCAAGACCACGCGCGGGGCAAGCGCCGGCAGAATCGCGTCGGCAAGCTGCTCGTATAGCCCGGCGCGACTCGCGTAGAGCGCGTCGAAGGAGTTGCGGTCGCTCGCCAGCGGACGCTTCCCTTTACCCGGGCCTCCCCCGGCGCGCCTCCAGGCGGCGCGCGCGCTTATGTCAAGCAGCACGGTCAGATGCGGCCCGAGCGCGGCGCGCACGCGCTCGGAGAGGATGCTGCCGCCGCCGAGCGCGATCACGCTCCCGGACCCCGCCTCTTCGAGCAATTGGCAGGCAAGCCGCTCCTCGGCGGCTCGAAACGACCGCTCGCCATGCAGCTCAAACTCCTCAGCGATCGAATGCCCAAGCTCCTCCTCAAGCAGCCGATCGCTATCGAGCGCGCGTACACCCAGCGCGGTAGCGACCTGCGTTGCGACGGTCGTCTTGCCGGCACCCATGAAACCGATGAAGACGAGCGCGCGCTCCGGCGCGGCGGCTGGCGACGCCACTACGAACCCTCCCCGCGACGCGCGCCCCGCCGCTCGCCGGTCAAGGCGATGGCCATCCAATCCGCTCGCGGTAGGAGTGGAGCGCTTGGCGCACATCGTCGATGTGATCGCCGCCGAACTTGCGCCTGTAGGCGTCGGCAAGCACGAGCGCGACCATTGCCTCCCCCACAACGCCAGCCGCGGGCACCGTGCAGGAGTCGGTACGCTCGCGCAGCGCCTCGGCAGGCGCGTGCGTTGATATGTCAATCGAGCGCAGCGGCTTGGTCAGCGTGGGCAGTGGCTTCATCGCGCCACGCACGATCAGCGGCTCGCCGTTGGTCATACCGCCCTCCAGTCCACCGGCGCGGTTTGTTTCGCGGTAGTAGCCGCGCAGCTCGGAGTAGAAGATCTCGTCGTGCGCCTCGGAGCCCGGTACTCCCGCAACATGAAAACCGTCGCCGATCGACACGCCCTTCATCGCTTGGATGGAGAGGATGCCCATCGCGAGCCGCCCGTCCAGACGCTCTTCCCAGGAAACGTGCGAGCCAAGCCCGGGAACAACCCCAAAGGACTGCACCTCGAACACCCCGCCAAGCGACTCATTGGCCTTGCGCAGAGCGTTTATCTCGGCAACCATCGCGCGCCCCGCCTCGGCGTCGAGACAGCGCACCGGCGAGGCGTCGACCTCCTCGAAGTCGGCAAGTGTGAGCGGCGCGTCTCGCTCGGGCGCGTGCACCGAGGCGATCTGGATCACATGCGAGCGGACCTGCACACCGAGCGCGGCTAGAAATACCTTGCACAGCGCCCCGCCTGCCACGCGCGCCGCGGTCTCGCGCGCGGAGGCTCGCTCCAGGATGTTGCGCACATCGCTCTGCTTGTACTTCTGCGTGCCGACGAGGTCCGCGTGGCCGGGGCGCGGTAGATGCACCTCGGCCACCTCGGTGTCGACGGGCCACGGCGACATGCGCTCTTCCCAGTTGGCGTAGTCGCGATTCTCGACCTGCAGGGCGATCGGCCCGCCGAGCGTGAAGCCATGGCGCACCCCAGCCGTGACCTGTGCGCTGTCCTTCTCGATCTTCATGCGCCCGCCGCGACCGTGGCCGAGCTGACGGCGCGCCATGTCGCGGTTGAGGTCCTCGGGCGCAAGCTCGATACCAGCCGGCAAGCCCTCGATGAGGCAGGTGAGGCCGGGACCGTGGGACTCGCCAGCGGTGATGAGACGGAGCGTCATGTCCGCCTAGCTTATTTGCTGGCGGCTCAGACGAGCTTGCGAGAAGACGCTGCAGTCGCGCTATGCGCCAGCGACGGGCGCGTTGTCCGCTGCTCGCATGGCGCTCGCCAGGCGCTTCAACTGTGCCGCGCTAACGGCACGCTTTGCCCGGGCCGTGCTGGCGGCGCCGCTGTTCTTAGTGATGCTGACGACCCCGACTTCGTAGGTCACGCTCTGGCCGCTCGATTCGATGTATTCGAGTACCTCATAGTGACCCGCTTCGAGGTCGATCGTCTGACATTCCGATGCGCTTGGCAGGCAGGTGCCCGTACCGTGCAGGATCGGCGGAACCACAAGCTTGAAGATCGCACCCTTGCCGGTGCTTGTTACCCGTTCGAAGACGATGCGCGCATCCTGCTTGGAAGGCAGCGGCTGCCCCAGGCTCAGGCTCGGATAGGGCGTGAGCGTCGCAGGTTGCCCCGGTGTGCTCGATGGAACGCCGAACAGCACCGCGACGGTGTATGGATTCCGCGGCTTTGCGGGCGCGGACGGTTTGGCCGGGACCGGCGCCGGCGAACTGTTGCCACCGCCTTTGCCAGCACTGGAGGAGCCTCCCGAGGAAGAGGAGCTGGAGGAACTTGACGATTTTGCTGGAGTGGTGCTTGTTGGCGGCTTCGGCGTGGGCAACGGCACGAACGGGTCGCGCGTCGGTCCTTGACTTTGATAACGAGTCCCACCGGGCGTCTCGGACACCGCCTGCTCGGGGTTCGCCGCCGCAACCGACACCGAAGGCGAGCCACTCGGTCCACTCGATCCCGCACCGCCCACGGTGGCGACACCCGCCGACACCGACGGCGTCGAGCTCGCTGAGCCGCCCGTGACCGCATAAGCCACCGCGGCAATCAACGCCACACCGAGCACCACAACAGCAGGCAGCAGGCGTCGCGAGAGCAGGTCCGTCTTTATCGATCGCAGAAACTCGGTCATGGGGTCGTCGCCTTCACGAGGGCCGGTGTGACGCCACTCGAGCCACTTGAGCTGCCCGCGGAACCGGACTGCCCGCCCGCAGGGCCCGAGGCGCTGGCGCCGCCAAGCTCAGAGGAGCCAGCGGGCAGCACATAAGCGGTCGCGGTGATCGTGCCGGTCAGTTCACTCGATTTGGATTTATTGGACGTGCTCGCCGCTTCGCTCGTGTTGGGAGCCAGGGTGACGCTGTCGACCGTCAACAGACGCCCGCTCACCTGCAGCGGACCTGAGGATGTGAGCACCGTGAAGCCTTCGAGCTGACCCAGCAGTTTGCTCAGGTCGACAAAACTTCCCGTGAATACGAACGTAAACGGCTGCTGTGTGAGCCCGGCGCTTTGTGCCGCCGTCGTGGAACTCGAGGAGGAGCTGGCGGAGCTTGTACCCGACACGCCGTTGGTGATCGAGGAGAACTGGATGCTGTGTTTGTGGGTTGCCTTGTCGAGCATGTAGATGAGCCCAGGCGTTTCCGCGGAAGCGGGCACGGCCTGACCGAGGGTCACAAGCGATGTGTATGCGGTCGCATAGCGTGCCTGCGCGCTCAGAGCTTCGTTCGCCTGCGCTTCGGCGCTCGCCAGCTGCTGGCGTGCTGACTGCACTTCGGCACTCACCTTCGCGGCCTTTTCGCGCTCGGGTGAAACACCCAGATACCACACGCCACCAAGCACCGCGAGCAGCGCGATCCCCATCAACATGAGTCGGTCGCGCAAAGTCATCGGGGTGTCTCCTTGCTGCGAACGGAGACCTGCACTTTGACGCCGTGGCTATGCGCAGCCGCGGGCGTAACCCCGGCCGGCGCGCTTATAGCGGGGGCGGCGGGCAGGGCCGCGAAGCCGACATTGACGGTGAAGGAGGGGTCGCCCGCCGGGCAGCTTCCACCCCCGGCACTCGCACCACCGCCGCTCGAGCTGCCAGAGCTCGTGGAGCTTTGCAACTGCACTTCGCTGACGCCGTCCATCAGGCGCAGTCGCTGCAGCGTTTGGGCGACCGTCGCTTGACTGGTCGCACAGCCGGAAAGGGTGAACGTCGGCGTGCTGCCCGGAGGCGTGCTTGAGGTCACGCTCGTGCTCGCCGTGGAGCTGGAGGAAGAACTCGACGCGGAGCTTGTGGCGCTCACCTGGCTTCCAGCCGAGCCGACCGCGCCGTGCAGCGAGTCAAGCGCGGTCCCGGCTGGCATCACGCGGCCAAGCTCGTGCAGGGCGTGCGACCAGTCGAAGCGCGACTCGACAAGCTGGGAGACGGTCCGCATCCGCTGTTCGGCCATCGAGACGAAGCTCGTATACGAGTTCAGTCGCCCGGTGCGAGCCTCGACCGCGTTCGTCTTGGCGGTCAGCGCCGCGGCCTCGCCAACTTGCCTTGAGATCTGGTGGCTCGAGCTGCCATACATCACGGCCAGCGCGATGAGCCCCGCAACCAGGCCAAGCAAGATCAACGCCGCGCCGCCGGAGCGTCCGACGACATCGCGGCTCTTGCGCCGCCGCTCGCCCGGGATCAGGTTGACGGCCTTCATCGCGGGGCCTCCTCGGTCGCGAGGCCAGTAGCCACAGCAAGATGCTCCGGCGATACCGAACCGGCGGAGCCGTCGCTTACGAGCCCGACCGTTTGTGGCACGACCGGCACACCCAGCTCGCTCTGCAGTGCGCGGGCGAAGCCGGCGATCCGTAGAGCAGGACCGCTGAGGATCACGCTGGACACCTCTCCTCCGCCGTCTTGGGAGCGGTGGAAGTCGAGCGAGTTGCGCACCTCGCCAGCGATTTCGCGCACGCCGCCGGCAAGCACTGGGCGCACGTCGATGCTGGGCGTCTCAACAGGGTCGGGGGAAGGCTCAGCATGCGTGGCGGGCTCGGCAAATGTCTCGTATGGCTCGCTCGGCGTTGCGAAAGACTCGGGGTCAAGCGCTGCCTGCGCATCTGCCGCGCCGTATGGCGGCGAGCCGGAATTGTCCGCTTCGAGGTTGACAGACGCCAGCAGCGAGCGGGCCTTGAGCAGCGCGATACCGTGACGCTCAGCGATGTCGGTGGCCATCGACTCCAAGCCACCGCTGACCACACGCGTGAAATGACACACGTTGCCTTCAGCGATCGCCATGTTGGTGAGCCCGCCTATGTTCAGATAGAGCACTCGACCCGCGTGCTGATCATCGACGCGGTGCAGCGAGCGGATCAGTGCGAAAGCGGACAGGTCAACCCCCTCGGGGCGCAGCCCCGCCTCGAGTACAGCGGAGAGCAGGCGTTCGAGCATGTCGCGCTGGGCCGCGACAACGATCACGCGTTGGCGCGGGCCAGCAGGCGTTTCGCTCACGCCGAGCAAGTGGTAGTCAAGGACGGCGTTCTCGAGCGGCATCGGGATCTGGTCCTCTGCCTGGAAGCGAATCGCGGCGTCAAGCTCCTTGCCGTCGGTGAGCGGGGGCATCTCGAGCGTGCGCAGTACCGTGCGCTGGTTGGCGACACCCACGCGCACCCGCTTGTCCAAACGCGAGTCTCCGAACATCTCGCGCAGCGTCTCCGCCAGCGCAACGCCGTCCAGCACCTCGCCCTCGCGGACGGTATCGGGCGGAAGTGGCGCACCGGCGGCGCGCTGCACCAGCACCGACCCGTTCACACGCGCCTGCACGGCGGTCACATAGCCGGGCTGGATGTCCAGGCCGACGAGCGTCGGTCCAGAACTCGTGCGCGATTTGCGGTCGAATTTGAGGCTCGGCTTGCGTAGAGATGGCATTTTGCGTTGGGGTGTCGGCGTGGAAGCGCCACCCACATCCGCGACCCCGTCCGCGGGTGCCTCCGGTGGAATATCGACCACAATCGACGTCGGCCTGAGCAGGTCGAGGCTGTCCTTGGTCATCTGTCCACGCTCCTTGGGGCTCATCGGCTCAGGAAGTTCGTCGTGTACAGGTGTACGAGCGGCTCGCCGGCAAACACTGCGACGACCGAGCCAAAGGCGAGGAACGGACCGAACGGGATCGCCGTCTTGCGCGCCACCTGCGCTCCGTTGCGTACGATCGCATACGCCCCGTAGAGCGTGCCCGCGAGCAGCGCGATCAGCATCGCGGGCGCCACGGCGCTACCGAGGAACAGGCCCATCATGCCCGCAAGCTTCACGTCGCCCATGCCCATACCGCCGGGATAGGCGAGCGCCGCGACCAGCAGCGCCCCGCCGGCGGCAGCGCCCGCGATCAAGCGCGTCGGCTCGCCACTGGGATCGAGCGCCGTGCCGATACCGATGGCAAGCACAGCACCCAGCGAGGTCAGCCGGTTAGGAATCACGCGGTGCTCCAGGTCGATCAGGGCGATCGGCACCAGCAGCAGGATGAAGGTGACGTTGAGAGCGACTGAGGCGGTGGAGCCGCCGGCGAGCACCGCCGCGACACACAGCAGCGCGCACAGCGCCTCGACGAGCGGATAGCGCGAGGAGATCGGCGCCGCGCAGTTGCGACAGCGACCTCGCAGCGCCAGCCACGAGAAGACTGGGACCTTGTCGTAAGGCTTTAGCGTCGAGCCGCAGCTCGTGCAGTGCGAAGCGGGCTTGACGACCGACTCGCGCCGAGGCAGCCGGTAGACGACGACGTTCAGAAACGATCCCACGATCGCGCCAAACACGCCAGTGAAGGTTGCTGTTGCGGCTCCCATGGACGGATGATCGGCGTTTGCGCGCTCAGACTTGAGCCTTCGTGCAAGCCGACGCCCAACGGGCATCTCCGAGCGAAACGGTGGTCTTGCTCACGCAGGCGTTGTGCCGCAATGAACCCTGCTCGGCGAGACCGCGCAACCTCACGACGGCCCCAAAACAAAAAAAGGGGGGCGACCCTTAAAGTCGCCCCCCTAGAAGCACAGTCTCATCGAATACCGCGGCGAGGCGGCAGGCGCTCACGTCGCGCCACTACCAGGTGTTGCTAGTAGGACAGTCGCCCCGGTTGCTAGAACTGGCGGCTGTACATTTATGTGTGAATTCGCCGGTCGCGGTTCTTTCGACCGAGAACGTGTCTTTGGTCGCGATGGATTTTGTCGTGACGACGTAGCCTTCGCCTTTAGTGCCGACTTCTTTAGCTTCAGTGAGTTCAGCGCCTTCTTTGTTTTTCAGCGTAGGCTCGATCGTTTCGAGTGCCGCCTTGCCGATGCTTGCGTAGCTTCCTTCGTGTTCAGTCGCATATGTCTCGGCAGCCGTCTGCGCGGTCTGAGCCATCGTCTCAGCGTTCGAATCGCTCGCCTTGCTCTTCTGCGAGAGGAATGCTGGGATGGCGATCGCGGCGAGAATGCCGACGATCAAAATAACTACCAGGAGTTCGATGAGCGTGAAGCCACCCTCACCGCGTGTGCGTGTTCGCAGTCTATTTAGCATTGAAACCTCGGTGAAGGTTGCGGTTGTATTAGGCATGGACGGATGATCGGCGTTTGCGCGCAGATACTTGAGTACCGGTGCAAGTCGCCGCCCAGATTGCGCGGCCGCAAGGGACCGCGCACACAGCTCAAACAGACAGCGGCATCGCTCAGAACGAGACGGCGTGATCGTTGTGACTTTAGCCGCCACCCGCAACGAAAAAAGCGGGGGCGACCCAAAGGCCGCCCCCGCAGAAGCGAGCATTGACTACCACGTTCCACCCGTGGGGAAATGTGGTCATGCTCAAATCAGACCGGCATCTTTACCAGGTGTTGCTGGCAGGACAGTCGCCGCGATTGGTAGTACTGGCGGCGGTGCATTTGTGCGTGAATTCACCGGTCGTGGTCCTTTCGACCGAGAACGTGTCTCCTGTCGCGATGGCTTTTGCAGTGACGACATAGCCTTCGCCTTTGGTACCGACTACCGAGACCGTTGCGAGTTCAGCACCTTCTTTGTTTTTCAGCGTGGGCTCGATTGTTTCGAGCTTCGCCTTGGTCATGTTTTCGTAGTTGCCTTCGTTTTCGGTCGCATACGTCTCAGCCGCGGTCTGCGCGGTCTGAGCCACGGTCTCAGCGTTCGAGTCGCTCGCCTTGCTCTTCTGCGAGAGGAACGCGGGAATCGCGATCGCGGCGAGAATGCCGACGATCAAAATAACTACCAGGAGTTCGATGAGCGTGAAGCCACCCTCATCTGATGCGCGCTGGCGCAGTCGATTTAGCATTGAATCCTCCTTGGGATCCGATTTCTTGGGCGCCAGCCCTCAGTCCAACCGTCTCAACTTGACGATGCGTCCTCCCGGTCGATCTTGCGATCGACCTAAGGGAGCCGCCGGCTTTGCCTACACCTTTTTGGTGCTTACCTTGACCTGCGGTCTGGCTTTTCAGCGCGTTCATCGACCGCGGCGCAAGCACGCTTTAGCGTTGCACGTAACTTGGACGGATTACCCCCGCTACGCCGCTTCAAACCGACTTGCGGTGACCCCAGGGCTACGCTCGGGCGACACCTATGCGACAACGGTCAGCCCGTCGGCCCCACCCTCAGTGGCGCTTAAGAGCGGCCTGTTCCTGCTGGAACTCCTGCGCGTCCATGCCGACAAGACGCTCGCCGCCGCCGCGACACCATGGGCAGGTAACCGTGCGGGTGCGACCGTCGAGGTTCGAGATGACCTTGCCGCTGCCGTGACAGGGCATGCACACCCTCGGCTCGTGCGTCTCCTCGCCCGCCGTGTCTGTCTCGCTATCCCCGCTGGCGGAGGCCGAGGACCCCTTACGGGCACGGCTTGCGGCGGGCCGCTTGCGATCATGTGCGTCGCTCATGGAGTGGCGAGATTAGCGTTCCGGGCGTGAGAGCGCCGACGATACCCCCACGGGCCCAGCTGCGCTGGCTCGCTTTGGCCCTGATTACGGCCCTCGCGGCGGCGCTGCGGCTGGTCGATCTCGGCGCCGTTCGACTTGACCCGTTCTACGACGCGGCGGTCCGCAGCATGGGCCTCTCCTGGCACAATTTCTTCTTCGGCGCGTATGAGCCCGGCGGCAGCGTCTCGATCGACAAGCCGCCTGTGGACCTATGGCTGCAGGTGGCCAGCGTGAAGCTGCTCGGCTGGGGCTCGACCTCGCTGAAGCTGCCCGAGGCGCTGGCCGGCACCGCCTCGGTGCCGCTTCTATACGCGGCGGTGCGGCGCCCCTTCGGAGCGCTCGCCGGGCTCGTCGCGGCGCTTGCGCTCGCGACGCTGCCGATCGAGGTCGTCACCGCCCGCAGCGACACGATGGACGCGGTAATGATGATGCTACTCGTGGTAGCACTGCTCGCGCTGGTGCTCGCATGCGAAAGCGGCCGCACCGTGTGGCTACTTGCGGCGGCGGGCGCGCTTGGTCTCGCGTTCAACGTCAAGCTGCTCGAGTCGATCGTGGCCCTCCCCGGCCTGTTCGTGCTCGTCTGCATGGGCTTGCCGCCTCAGCGCAACAGTGCCTCCGCACGACGATACGGACGGCTCGCCAGACAACTGGCGGCCGCTGCCTGCGTGTATGTGCTCGTGGCGCTCTCCTGGCTCAGCGCAACGCTGCTGTTCCCCGCGAGTGAGCGCCCCTACGCGATCGGCTCTACCAACGGTAGCGCCTGGAACGCCGCCTTCGTGTTCAACGGCAGCGAACGCTTGAATGGCAAAACGACCGAAGTCGGACAGGCCCCTGTCGTCGTAAAACACGGGGTTGGCGTGAGTCGACCTGCAACCACAGGCACGACCCCAGCTCCCCCCTCTCCCACACGCCTGCTTGCTAGAAGTGGCGAGCTGCCCGCCAAGTGGCTCGGTTGGGAGGCGCTCATGGCGCTCATCTTCGGAGCAGCCGTAGTCGTGTCCGTCTCAGGTCTTGACCACAGCGACGCGGCCCCAGACGCGGACGCGGACGGCAAGCAGCGCGTACGGCGGGCGACCGCTATCGGGCTGTTCGTGTGGCTGGCGACGGGCATCGCGCTGTTCAGCGCGATGGTGCGATTGCACCCTCGCTACGTCGAGAGTTTCGTGCCGGCCGTCGCCGCGATGTATGGCATAGGCGTGGCGTTGGCCGCGGGCACGCTCGCCAAAAGGGTTCAGCCGGTACGCACCACTGTGCGGGTGCGCCAAGCGCTGGCGGCGGCGTTGACGGCGTTGCTTGCGGTACCGCTCGTGGCGAGCATCCAGGCGGCGCAGGCCCACACCTCCGATGCTGGCAACGTCGGCGCGCTGAGCGGCGAAGAGCAGCGCCTGCTCAGTTCCTACCTGCTCGCCCACCAGGGTGGCGCACGCTACGAGCTGGCGGCCGGCGAAGCGACGAACGTAGCCTCGCTAATCGTGAAGGACGGCCGCCCGGTGTTGATGCTCACCACCTACAACGGACTGCCGTTCACGAGCGTGGCGAAGCTCAAGCGGCTGATCGAGCAGAGACAGGTGCGCTATGCGTTCCTGGACTCGGCGTGCGGGCCCCGCCCGTCCAAGACCGTCGCAGGCTGCGCGCCCGCCGCGCTGTGGGTGCGCGCGCACGGCACCGACGTCTCCGCGAAGGCTGGCCTACGCGCTCGCGGCGTGCTGTGGCGACTACCGGGGGCGCCGCGTGAGGTGCCCGCGTAACCGCTCACGTCCATGCGCCGCTACGCGCCCGAGCCAACGCAACGGTTGCCGCGAACGTCCGTGCGAGCGCGGATGCCTGTAGCGTGAACGCGATGGACTCTTCAGCATCGATGAACATCCTCGTCGTGGACGACGAGGAGCCACTGCGCGAGACGCTGACGCGCTCCTTCTCCAAGGAGGGCCACACCGTGCAGGCGGTGGCAGGCGGCGCGGAGGCGATCGAGCGCGCTGGCTCCGAGCAGTTCGACGTGATCCTGCTCGACGTGGCGCTCGGCACGGGGCCCAACGGCTACGACGTGTGTCGCGCGTTGCGCGAGCAGCGCAACATCGTGCCGATCATCATGCTGACCGCGCTGGACACCGAGGCCGACGCGGTGCAGGGTCTGGAGGCCGGCGCCGACGATTACGTCACCAAGCCATTTGGCCTGGCCGAGCTGCGCAGCCGTATCCGCGCGGTGCTGCGCCGCTCGGGCCCAAGGGGGATGGGTCGCGAGATACTCGCGATCGGCCCGATCGTGCTCGACCGCGGCCACCGTGAGGTGAGCGTCAACGACCGTCAGGCAAAGCTCACCTTCTCGGAGTTCGAGCTGCTCGCGCAGTTGATGAGCGAACCCGGCAGGCTCTTCAACCGCCAGGAGCTGTTGCGCGCGATCTGGGGCGACTCCGCCTATCGCGACCCGCGTGCGATCGACGTGCACATCCGCCACCTGCGCGAAAAGATCGAGGACAAGCCCGAGGAGCCCAAGCTGATCCTCACGGTGCGCGGCGCCGGATACCGCTTCCAGGAGCCGTGAGCGAGCCCGAACCGCCGACCGGCGACAGCGCCAGGCGCAGCCGCACCGGCGTGCGCCGACACGTGCTGGGACTGCGTCCGCGGATGCTCGCGGCACTTTTGCTCTCAAGCGCGGTAACGCTTGCCGTGGCGGCGCTCGCCTTGCTCTCCCCGCTGGAGCAGAGACTGCGATCCGAGGGCGAGGCCGGCGTGTTCGCCGCCATCTCCGCGTCACGCCCGGAGTTCGAAGAGATCGGGATCGACCCGGCCACGGGCCATCCGGACCAGCGCGAACTATCCGCCACGATTTCGCTCCTGCGCCACCGCTCCGGCGCGGAGATAACCGTGCTGGACGGCAAACTGAACACGATCTATGCACCCTCCGACCAGGACCTCGACGTGCCCGACTACTACTCACAGGTGGCGCGCGCGCTGCATACGGGCAGCGGCGTGCATACGCTGATCGGCAACAATCTGGTGGCGGTCGAGCCGATGCGGATCGGGCAGGGCGGCATGCTCGACGCGGTCGTGCTCGTGCGGCGACTGGAATATGTGATCTCCTCGGTGAACGTTGTGCGCAAAGCGTTCATCGAGGCTGCGGCTGTCGGGCTGGGAATCGCGCTGCTACTCGGACTCGCGCTCACCACGACGCTGCTGCGACGCTTGGAGCGCTTGCGCGATGCGGCGCGCGAACTGGAGCGCCACGGGCTCGACGCGCCGATCCACCTCGACGAGCGCGACGATGAGATTGGCGATCTGACACGGGCGTTCGCCAGCATGCAGGCCCGCCTGCGCCGCCAGGTACAGGCTCGCCACGCATTCGTGGCGACCGCCTCGCACGAGTTGCGCACACCGCTCGCCTCACTGGATGGGACGCTCGAGTTGCTGCAGGACGACCTCGACCCCAAACGACTGGACCTGGCCGACGCGCGCGAGCGCACCGCCCGCGCCCGCGAGCAGTCCCACCGCCTGTCGAGCCTTGCCTCAGACCTGCTCGACCTGAGTCGCCTGGACGCCCAGGTGCCGCTACGCGCTGAGCCGGTCGAGCTGGAGGAGCTGTGCCGGGCGGTCGCCGCCGAGTTCGAGCGTCGCGCGGGCGAGCGCAACGTGCGAATCGAGGTGTGCCCCTCGCCAAGTGCTTGCTGGGCGCGTTGCGATCCCGGCGCGGTCGCGCAAATCGCAAGGATCCTGCTCGACAACGCGGTCGGCATCGCGCCGTCGGAGTCGGACGTGCAAACGGCCACGGCGACGGACGGCAGGTGGTCGCTAATAACGGTCAGCGACAACGGGCCGGGAGTGCCCGAATCCGAGCGCGAGCGGATCTTCGAGCGCTTCCAGCGCGGCAGCACCACGGGCGGGCACAGCGGCTTCGGCCTCGGCTTGGCGATCGGACGCGAGCTTGCCAGCCGCATGGGCGGCACGCTCGCGCTGTCGGACCGCGAGAGCGACAGACACACGACCGGAGCATGCTTCGTGCTGCGTCTGCCGGCCGTGCGCGCGGAGGACGAGCGGGAGTTCAGCACGCCATGAATATCGCCGAGCTAGCGCGCGCCGCGGGACGAATCGCGCTTGACACCGAGTTCATGGGCGAGGGCCGATATCGAACTTTGCTGTGTTTGGTCCAGTTGGCCGTTGCCGAGCCGGCCGATGGCAGCGGGAATATCGGGAGCGAAGACGGCGAGCACCCTAAAAAGGGGCACGAGCGGATCGAGATTCTCGATCCGCTACGGGAGGAATGGCTCAGGCAGCCACTCGCCGAAGCGATCGCCGACCCGGCGGTCGAGCTGGTCGTGCACGCCGGGCGTCAGGACATCGCGCTGCTGCGCCGCGCGCTCGGGTGCGAGGTGCGCAACGTGTTCGACACACAGGTGGCGGCCGGTTTCCTCGGGATGGGTGCTCAGTGTTCATACGACGCGCTGCTGGCTGAACTGCTTGGCGTGAAACTGTCGAAGAGCGCGAGTTTCACCCGTTGGGACGCGCGCCCACTCACCGGTGAGCAGCTCGACTACGCCCGCGACGACGTTGTGCACCTGAGCGCGCTCGCGATCGAGCTGCAACATCGCCTGGATAAGGTCGGCCGCCTGCGCTGGGCGCGCGAGGAGTGCGAATTCCTCGAGCGCGTCAGCGACGAGCGCAACCTTGATGCCATCTTCGAGCGACTGCCGCGCGTCCGCAGCCTGAACGCTGCCTCCCAAGGCGTCGCGCGCGAGTTGGTCACGTGGCGCGAGCGCACGGCCGCAGAGCGAGACAGGCCGGTACAGAGCGTGCTCGGCGACGCCGCGCTGGTGGAGATAGCGAAGCGCAAGCCCTCCTCACCGCGCAAGCTGCAGGACATCCGGGGCGTCGGTCAGGGCAGTTTGCGCAGAGGCGGTGAGGATCTGCTCGCGGCGGTCCAGCGAGGCCTGGAAAGCTCCCATCCGCCGCTAGCCGGCGGGCCGCGCACCGCCCCGCCGAGACCGGACGACGCGCCGCTGATTGCCCTTGCCGAGGCGCTGGTGAGGGCGCGCGCCCGCGAAGCCGACGTTGCATACGAGCTGCTCGCCTCGCGCGCAGACCTGCAGGCAATCGTCGCCGTCCGCCGCGATGCGCGCGCGGGCCGTGACTCCCGCGGCGAGGCTGACGTGCGCACCCTGCGCGGCTGGCGCCGCGAGCTGGTCGGCGAGGAGCTGCTTGCGTTGCTCGACGGGCGCATGAGCCTGTCGGTGCAAGGCGCCCGGTTGCAGATCGATCCCATCTGACCGGTGTCAGGCGCGGTGCATGAAAAACGGCGACTAATGCTTTACAAAATGAAGGGTTGTATCCCGAAATGCGCACCCACAACAGGGGGAACCCCCTGTTGTGCTTACTGGATGCTGTTGTAGATCGTAAACATCGGGTAGTACATCGAGATCACGATGAACCCGACGATCCCGCCGATCACCAAAATCATGATCGGCTCCATGATCGAGGTGAGCATTTTCACCGACGCCTCGACCTGGTCGTCGTAGAAGTCGGCGATCTTGGCGAGCATCTGATCCAGCGCACCGGTCTCCTCGCCGACGCCGACCATGTGAGTGACCATCGTCGGGAAGACCGTCGCCTTGGCGAGCGGTTCTGAGATCGTGCCGCCGCGCTTGACCGAGGCGATCACACCGACCATCGCGTCCTCGACGACGACGTTGCCTGCCGTTCGGCCGGTGATGTCGAGTGCCAACAGGAGCGGTACGCCGGCCGCGACCAGCGAGGCGAGCGTACGCGACCAGCGCGCGACCGCTATCTGTTGTACGAGCGAGCCAATCTTCATCGGTATGCGCAGGCGAAAGCGATCCCACTGGGGACGGCCCCAAGCCGATTTCTTCCACTTGATGAACGAGAAGGCGACCAGCCCGAACGTGCCGAACATCGCCCACCAGTAGTGGGTGACGATCTTCGACATCAGTACCGACACTTCGGTGATGGCCGGGAGTTTGCCGCCGAATTCCTTGAAGACACCCTCGAACACGGGCACCAGGAACGCGACCAGGGCGAGCATCGTGGCGACCGCGAACACGAGGATCAGGATCGGGTAGACCATCGCCGAACGCACCTGGCGGCGCAGCGAGGCGTCCTTCTCCAGCTGATCGGCGACGCGCATAAGCGACTGCTCGAGCAGACCGCCGGCCTCGCCCGCGGCCGTCATGGCGACGAACAGCGGCGTGAATACCTTCGGGTGGGCTTCCATCGCGCTCGACAGCGACATTCCCGCCTCGACGTCCTTGCGCACCTGCACGATCGTTTCCTTGAGGAACTTGTTCTCGGTCTGTTCCTCGAGCACGTACAGCGCACGCAGGATCGACAGGCCAGAGGTGATCATCGTCGCGAGCTGGCGCGAGAAGATGGCCAGGTCGGTCGCCTTGACCGACTTCAGAAAGCTCAGCTCGATCTCGCGCGAGGAGTGCTTGTCGGCGATATCGAGCACGATCATGCCGCGCGACTTCAGCTGGTCTGAGACGGCCTGCTTGGAGTCGGCCTCGATCTCCCCGCGCGCCTTGCCGCCGGACATGTCCATCGCCTTGAAGACGTACGTGCTCATCTCAGAGCGCCCAATCCATCGCTATGACGAGGAAACAGCTCACGGTGCGCCTCATGCCGCCAACGATCCAGCGCCCATCAGCCGGCGCAACTCCTCTGGCGCGGAGGAGCGCGCTTCCGCGAGCTTCTGGGAAATCTTGCCGGTGCGTACCAGCGTCACGAGCGCCGAGTCCATCGTCTGCATACCCAACGCCGAGCCGGTTTGCAGGACGGAGTAGATCTGGTGGGTCTTGCCCTCGCGGATCAGGTTGCGAACTGCCGGGTTTGGCACGAGCACCTCGCACGCCACCACGCGCCCGGCGCCGTCGGCGGTGGGGATCAGCTGCTGGGTGAAGACGCCCTGCAGTGCGACCGATAGCTGCACACGCACCTGACCCTGCTGCTCGGGTGGGAAGACGTCGATGATGCGATCCACCGTTTGGGCGCTGTCCTGAGTGTGCAGCGTCGCGAACACGAGGTGGCCGGTCTCAGCCGCCGTCAGCGCCGTGGAGATCGTCTCCAGGTCGCGCATCTCGCCGACGAGGATCACATCGGGGTCCTGGCGCAGCGCGGCCTTCAACGCGTCGGCGAAGGTTTGTGCGTCGGAGCCCAGCTCGCGCTGGTTGACGATGCACTTCTTGTGCCCGTGCAAGAACTCGATCGGGTCCTCGATCGTCATGATGTGCTCTTCGCGCGTGGAGTTGATCTCATCGAGCATCGCGGCGAGCGAGGTGGACTTGCCCGAGCCGGTGGGGCCGGTGACGAGCACCAGCCCGCGCGGCTTGCGCGTGAGGTCGTGCACGACCGGAGGCAACCCGAGCTGGTCGATAGAGGTCAACTCGAAGGGGATCAGGCGGAAGGCGGCGCCGATCGCTCCGCGCTGGAAGTAGGCATTGACACGGAAGCGGGCGTGTCCAGGGATCGAGTAGGCGAAGTCGAGCTGCCAGTCAGTCTCAAGACGTTGGCGCTGGTCGCCGGAGAGGATCGAGTAGACGATCTCGCGCGTGTCGACGTCGGTCAGCTCGGGATAGCCCTCCATGCGCGTCAAGCGTCCGCGCACGCGCACCGTCGGAGGCGCACCGGCGGAGAGGTGCAGGTCGGAGGCACGCCGCGCCACAACCTCCATCAGCATGTCCGCGAAATCGACGCTCATCGCTGGCCCGATCGAACAGAGGTATATGAGCAAGCGACGAGCGGGTCGACCATCCACACCGCGACGTCAGCATGGCTGGTGTGCGCGAGCACTCGTTGAACTTGAAGTCTCATGCGCCCCTTATCGGCAGAAGCCGGGCGCATCTCAACCTCCGCCAATAACGCGTGCAAGCTCGGCTATCGAGGTGAGCCCCTGGCGCACCTTCTCAAGGCCGTCCTCGCGCAGGCCGCGCATCCCCTCGCGCAGGGCGACCTCGCGGATCTCCTCCGCCGGGCGGCGCTCGAGTGTCATGCGGCGCGTGTCGGGGGACATCCTCATCACCTCGTAGATGCCCAGACGCCCGCGATAGCCGTTGCCGCCGCAGCGACGACAACCGACCGGCTCATACGCCTCCAGGTCGACAAGTGCTTTGTAGCCGTTCTCGCGCAACACTTCGGCGGGCACGATCGTGCGCTGCTTGCAGTTCGGGCACAGCATCCGCGCGAGCCGCTGGGCGAGCACACAGTCGAGCGCGCTGGCCACGAGGAACGGCTCGATGCCCATCTCCGTCAGACGCGTGATTGCCGACGGTGCATCGTTGGTGTGAAGCGTCGAGAGCACCAGGTGCCCGGTGAGCGCCGACTCCACGGCGATCTGAGCCGTCTCGCGGTCGCGGATCTCCCCGACCATGATCACGTCGGGGTCCGCGCGCACCATCGCTCGCAGCCCGTTCGCGAACGTCAGACCCACCTTCGCCGCAACCTGCACCTGGGTGATCCCGTCGACCTGATACTCGACTGGGTCCTCGACGGTGATGATGTTCTTCTCCGGCGTGTTGAGTGCGAGCAGCGCCGCATACAGCGTGGTGGACTTGCCCGAGCCGGTCGGGCCGGTGACGAGCACGGCGCCGTGGGTTTCGTGGAAGGCGCGTTCAAAGCGCTCGCGCTCCTCGACGCCCATGCCGAGCTTGTCGAGCTTCATCACGACCGAGTCCTTGTCGAGGATGCGCATCACGATCGACTCGCCGTGCACGCTCGGCAGCGTGACCACGCGCAGGTCCACGTGACGACCGTCCACCGTGAGACTCACGCGCCCGTCCTGGGGCAGGCGCCGCTCGGAGATGTCCAGTTCGGACATGATCTTCACACGCGAGACCACGCCGGCGGCCATTCGCCGCGGGACAGTGGTTATGTCCTGCAGGATGCCGTCCACACGCACCCGAACGCGCACCTCGTGACCGTCTGGAGCAAGGTGCACGTCGGAGGCTCCGCGCTCCACTGCCTGGGCGACGATCTGGTTGACAAGCTTGACGACAGGCGCGTCGTCGGCGGTCTCGCGCAGGTTGACGATCTCGGCGCTTTCCTGCTCGCTCTGCTCGACCGCCTCGTCGGTGACGACATCCTCCAGGCGATCCATGCGCGAGATCAGCTCCGTTATCGCTTCAGGTGCGGCGACCGCGACGCGCACCTCATAGCCGGTCATGATCGCCACATCGTCGACAGCCAGGACGTTTGAGGGATCGGCCATCGCCAGCAGCAGCGTGCGCTTATCGACGAACGAAACAGGCACCGCCTGGTAGCGCTTGGCGGCGGAATTGACGACGAGGTTGGCGGCGCTCATGTCGAGCGGGAACACGTCCAGGTCGAGGTGATCGAGGCCGTAGCGCTCGGCGAGCGCTCGCGCCAGCCCGTCTGGTGTGAGCGCGCCGCTTGTGAGCAGCACCCGCTCGGGCGTAATGCCTTCGTTGCGCGAGGACTCGATTGCCTGATCGACGCGCTCGCGCGAGACAAAGCCCATCTCGACGATTACGTCGGTGAGAAAGCGCGAGGAGGAGCCGCGACGGGAAGGGTGGGTCACACCGACCACTGGTTCGACCGCTTGTGTGTCGGACACGCTGGCGGGCGGCGGACCTTGAAAGCTGGTGTCCGAAGCGACGTCGGCGCGCTCGCGGTCGATCTCGACGCTCACCCTCGTCGGGTCGTCAGCGCCAAAGATGGCGTCCTCGCGCAGTCCGCTTGGAGGCACACTCATCGCTCGCGCCCTCGGGCGCGCGATGCGCTCAGCTCAGCTGTCCTGAATACCCGCGCCGCGGCGCATCGCGTGCAGCGGTGCTGCCCGCCCAGTCCACAACTCGAAGCTGAGGGCACCCTGCGCGACGAGCATCTCGAGCCCATCCACGGTCGCGACACCGCGTGCGCGCGCGGCCGCGAGCAGCGGCGTGGAGCCGTCGCGGTAGACGAGATCGATGACATACCCATAGCTACCGACGTGATCGGCGCTCATGCCGAGTTGGTTGAGCGAGCTGGCCTCAGTGGCCGACCGTTGCAGCCCAACCGAGGTGCAGTTCACGAGCAGGTCGGCCGCGACCGGTTCGCTGACCGCTCGAGCACCCAGTTCCCGGGCGAGCGCGACGGCCCGCTCAGTGGTGCGGTTCCATATCGAAACCTCGGCGGCACCCGCATCCAGCAGCCCCCAGACAGCCGCTCGGGCGCTGCCACCGGCACCGAGCACGAGCACGCTCGGGTGGGCGGGCATTCCAGTCAAGCGGCCGAGCGCCGCGATCAAACCGGGCGCGTCTGTGTTCTCGGCGGAGATCGCTCCATCGGGTGCGAAGCTGAGCGTATTGGCGGCGCCGATCGCCCGTGCGGCATCGCTTGCGCTGTCGGCGAGCACGAGCGCGACCTGCTTGTGGGGGATCGTGACGTTGGCGCCGAGGAAGCCGGATGCGCCGAGTGCCCGAACGGTCTCCTCGAACAGCTCCGGCTGGATCGGCAGGCGCTGGTAGCTCCAGCCCTCCATCGTGCACGCGGCAAACGCCGCGGCGAACATCGCCGGCGAGCGACTGTGGGCGACTGGCCAGCCGAGCACACCCAGGCGCGTGCGCTGCTTGCTCATCAGTGTTTGCAGGTGGGCGGGTGCCCACCGTTGCGCGCGAGCGCGGCTTGATAGGCGGCGACATTCTGTTCGAACTTCGCCTCGGTTGTCGAGAAAACCTGCTCGCCGCAGCCATCGGCGCCCGCTACGTAGTAGAGGTAGGGCACGTGCGCGGGGTGCGCGGCCGCTTCGATCGAGGCCAGACCCGGATTGGAGATCGGCGTTGGTGGCAAGCCGGTGTGCAGGCGCGTGTTGTAAGGGGAGTTGATGTGCAGCTGGCTTTCGGTCAATTCGCCGGTGTAGGTCGCGATGTGCCGCTGTTGCTCGACCGCGTAGTAGATGGTGGCGTCGATACCGAGTGGCATCCCGGCATGCAGGCGGTTGTAGATGACGGCTGCGATCTTCGCGCGGTCACTTGGGATCTGCGCCTCGCGCTCGACCATCGAGGCGACGATCAGCAATTCATAGGAGGTGATCCCAAGTGCTTTCGCGCGACGAATCTGCGCCTCGCCGAAGTTTTCTTCAAACGCACCGAGCTGGCGCGCGACGAGTCGCGAGGCCGGTTCACGCGCGTAGATTTCATATGTGGCCGGGAACAGGAAACCTTCGAGGCTCGGGGTGCCGGCGGGCGCTCCGTAGTGCTCGGGGTCAAGCGCACCAGAATGCGTGGAGGCAGCCAGATAACTGCCACTGACCCCATCGCCATGCACGCGCAGCGCGATCTGCGCGCGTGTGAAGCCCTCGGGGATCGTCAGCTTCACGACCTTCGGCGGCGGGGGCGGCGCTGGGGAGCTGCGAGGTTGCAACAGTCGTGCGGCGGCGGCAGAAATCAACAGGACCACCGCAACGGAAATCAAGACTGGCACGCCAAGGCGCAGCGCCCTGGTGCGGGGGCGACGCGGGCGATCGGGGCGCAAGCGCGAGCCGAGCGGTCCCCCCAGGGGCGACAGCGGGGGGCGCCTGTCCACCGGCGGCGGTGCGCTCGGCGGTGGCGAATCCGGCTGCCCATCGCTCTGCCGCGTGCTCGCGGGCTCCAACGGGGCCTCTGCTTGCGACCGCGGTCCGGTTTGCGATAGCGACTCGGCTTGCGGCGGACGCTCGACTTGCTGTGGAGGTTCGACTTGCTGCGGACGCTCGACCTGCTGCGGACGCTCGACCTGCTGCGGACGCTCGGCTTGCTGTGGAGGCTCGGCTTGTGGCGGAGGCAACGGTGGGACCTCCGCCGGCGCCGATCTCGCCCCGGCCTTCGCCAGCCGCCGGCGTTCGCGCTCTTCGCGCGCATGCTCGCGTTCCTGCTCGGTGCGCTGCCGCGAAGCGTCGGATCCGTTGTTTGAAGCCAAGTCGCTGACCCTACCGACCCCGCGCGAGCCAGCCCTCCAGGAGGACGGCGGCGGCACGCGAGTCCTCGCTGGTCACTGCGCCGGTCATGCCGGCGGCGATGCGGGTGGTGAAGCGCTCGTCGTATAGCTCGACCTGCACATCCTCACCGAGCCGCCGCGACAACGCAGACGCGAAGCTTCGCGTCTCGCGCGTCTGCTCGGTGTCCTGCCCGCGCAACGACAGGGGCAGGCCGACAACCACGCGCTCGATCTCGCGCTCGCTTACGAGCGTCACGATTGCGGCCATCCCACGTCGCTCCGCTGGTCGCGCAATCGGGTCGATTGGCGTGACGATCGTGCCGGTGGGGTCGCTCACCGCACAACCGCAACGCGCACTGCCGTAGTCGAGCGCCAGCACTCGCACCGCTAATGGCCGCCTGGCGAACCTACACCCACGGCGACGCTCGGATCGGGGACGCTCGCCACGGCTCAGCTCGTCGTGGGGGCGGCGCTCGCGAGCGCTGTCTCAACTACTTCGCGTGCGGCCTGCAGCGCTTCGTCCAGCTTCTCGGGGTGCCGTCCGCCGGCTTGGGCCATCGTGTCGCGTCCCCCTCCCCCGCCCCCCGCGACCCTGGCGGCGACCTTCACGATCTCGCCCGCCTTCAGTCCGCGCGCCACCAGCTCGGGCGCGACGCTGACGAGCAGCGATACGCGCCCGTCGATGGCGGCGCCGAGTACGAGCACACCGTCGCCCGCGAGCTTGCCCTTCAAGCGATCGGCGAGCGCGGGCAGAGCCTTCGCGTCACTCACCCGCACCCTGGAGACGAGCAGCTTCGTGCCTCCGACGATCGTGGCCGCGCTGGCAAGCGACTCCAGATCCTCCGTACCCACACCTGCATCCTGGCGAGTGCTCTTCTGGAGCTTGCGACGCTCGGCCTCCCGCTCGGCCACGACGTCGGCAACACCACCAGGCCGAGTGCGCAAGGTGGCGGCAACGGCTTGCAGCTCGCGGTCGTGCTCGCGCAGCAGCTCCACCGCCGCCGGGCCGGTGAGCGCCTCTATGCGCCGCACATTGGCGGCGCTGGATGTCTCGCTGGTCACGCGAAACACACCGATCTCCGCGGTGTTGGCGACATGCGTGCCGCCGCATAGCTCGCGCGAGTACTCGCCCGCACCGATCTCGACCATGCGCACCACGTCACCGTACTTTTCGCCGAACAGGGCCATCGCGCCGAGACGCTTGGCCTCGTCCAGCGTTGTCGTGATCGGGTGCACCGGATCGGCGCCCGCGATCCACGCGTTGACCTGGTCCTCCACGTCGCGCAACTCATCGGCGCTGAGCGCGGCACCGTGACTGAAGTCGAAACGCAGCTTGTCAGGGCCGACATAGGAGCCTGCTTGGCGCACGTGCGTGCCAAGGCGCTCACGCAGCGCGGCGTGCAACAGATGGGTGGCGGTGTGGTTGCACTCGGTGGCGTGGCGTACGGCGTGATCGACGCGTGCGAGCACCGGCTCGTTGGGGTCAAGCGTGCCCTGCTCCACGACGACCTCGAGTGCCTGGTCGTCGCCGAGCCTAAAGACACTCTCCACGCGCGCGCGGCAATCGCCGTGCTCACATTCGATTGTGCCCGTGTCGGAGATCTGCCCACCGCCGGCTGGGTAAAAGGGCGACTCGGAGAGCTTGACAAGCAGACGCTGCCCACTCACCGCACCATCGCTCGAGCCGCTCGAACCGTCTGATTCGCCCGCCTCGCTATCTCCCACTTCGAGGTCCTCGCCAGCGACCGCGGCGACACTGGTCGGCTGTCGCTCGGTTTCATAGCCGGTGAAGCGGGTCGGCAAGCCGGCACTCTCTGCAAACTGGCGGGCGCGCTCGCGCGGATCATCTCCACCGGCACCCGAACCACTCGCGCCCTTCAGCGTCCCGGCGGCACGCGCACGGGCGCGCTGCTCGTCCATCAAGCGCTCGAACTCGACACTGTCGACACTCAGGCCCTCTTGCTCGAGCAGCTCACGCGTAAGCTCGAATGGGAAGCCGAACGTGTCGTGCAGCTTGAAGGCATCCTGCGCCTGCATCGAGTTCTCGCCCTGCTCACGGGCTTGGTCCATATGGAAGCGAAGTACCCCCATACCCTGCTCAAGAGTGCGCCCGAAACTGTCCTCCTCGGAAGACAGCCACTTGCTTATCGCATCTTGCTGCTCGACCAGCTCCGGGTAGACGCCGCCCATTGTCTCGCGCACGACTTCGGCATAGCGGCTGAGGAATCCCGGCTCCATATCCAGGGCACGTCCTTGCTGAATCGCGCGGCGCATAACACGGCGCAGTACGTAGCCGCGCTCCTCATTCGACGGCACGATGCCGTCGGCGAGCAGGAAAGTCATCGCACGCGAATGGTCAGCGAGGATGCGCAGCGCCCGGTCGGCGGCCTGGTCATTGCCGTAGCTCGCGCCTGAGAGCTGCTCGCCGAGCTGGACCAGAGGCCGGAACTGGTCGGTTTCGAAGACCGACTCCTTCTCTTGCAGGATCGCGGCCATACGGTCGAGCCCAAGGCCGGTGTCGATGTTGCGCGCCGGCAACTCCTGCAGCACAGACCCTCCCGCCTCGCTGGGCAGCTGGTTGTATTGCATGAACACAAGGTTCCAGTACTCGAGGAAGCGTTCGTTCTCGCCACCGGGCAGATCGCCGGGCGCACCGATGTGGGCGCCGCGATCGACATACAGCTCCGAGCACGGGCCGCACGGACCAACCGGTCCGGCCTGCCAGAAATTCTCAGAGCGCGGACAGCGCACAATCCGCTCTGAGGACACACCAAGCTCTTCCCACAGCGCGATTGCCTGCTCGTCGGGACCGAGACCGAGACCTTCGTCGCCCTCGAACACCGTCACCCAAATATCCCCTGGCGCGAAACCAAACACCTCGAGCGACAGCCCCCACGCAAACGCGATCGCCTCACGCTTGAAGTAGTCACCAATCGAGAAATTGCCGAGCATCTCGAAAAAAGTGAGATGCCGGTTGGTGTTGCCGACGTTGTCGATGTCCACCGTGCGAAAGCACTTCTGACAACTTGTGAGGCGCGGCGCGGGCGGCGCCTCCTGGCCGAGGAAATACGGCTTCAGCGGATGCATTCCCGCGACCGTGAGCAGCGCCGAGGGATCGTGCGCGGAGGGCACCAGTGAGGCTGAAGGAATGCGCCGGTGACCGCGCTCCTCAAAAAAAGCCAGGTATTGCTCACGAATTTCGTTTGTGGTCATTTTTTTATGGATTTGGGGTCGTACTCTGCTGCTCTAGCGGGCCATGCGTGGATCCATGGTTCTCCACGCGCGGCCCAGGTACTTGCGGGGCCGCCCGACGATCCTAGAGACCGGCGGGCGTTTGCGAGGAGACGGGCGAGGCGATCGTGCCGTGTCCGACGATCGTGTCGCCCGCATACAGGCAGGCGACCTGGCCGGGGGCGGTGCGCTCGATCCGCTCCGTCATCCTCACCTCCAGGCGCTCGTGCATGCCTGGCGGCGGTGAGCCCTCCACACGGCACGGCATCCGCTGGCCGCGGTAGCGCACCTTCACGCCATCTACGCGTGCACCCTCGCGGTGCAGCACGACGTCACGCACCGGCACACTGTCGGCAAGCAGCTGCTCGCGCGAGCCAACCGTGATGGTGCCAGCGCGCACGTCGGTGGCAATCACGTAGCGCGGCGGCCCGCCGCCGAGGCCGAGACCGTGGCGCTGGCCGATCGTGACGGTGTGCACACCGCCGTGCTCGCCCAGCGTGCGCCCGTCGCTGTCGAGGATCGGCCCCGCTTGTCTGCCGAGACCACCATGGCGCTCCAGGAAATCGACGCGCTTGGTGCCCGCCAGGAAGCACAGGTCTTGGGAATCGGGACGGCGCGCGACCGCAAGACCGGCGCTTGCGGCCAGCTCGCGCACCTCGGGCTTGGTGAGCGCACCGAGTGGGAAACGTAGGCGCGCGAGCGACTCGGGCGCGAGCGCGGCAAGCGCATAGCTCTGGTCCTTGCTCTCGTCGCGGGCCACCCGCAGCAATGGCCTGTCCCGCCCCGACGTCGGGTCCGATGCGCAGGCGCCGGGCTCGCTCTCGCGCACTACACGTGCGTAGTGGCCGGTGGCGAGTGCGCTCGCGCCCAGTCGCTCGGCGAGATCGAGCATCGCGTCGAGACGCACGTTGCCGTTGCAGCGCACGCATGGGTTGGGCGTTAGGCCCGCCGCATGATCGGCCAGCCAGCCATCCACCACGCCGGCGCGGAACTCCTCGCGCAGGTCGATCGAGAAGTGCGCAAGGCCCATGCCGTGGGCGATATCGCGCGCGGCGCGCACCGCCTGCGCCGAGCAGCAGCTGCGCTCGCCGTCGTTCTCCGGGTCGGCCCACAGCTCGAGCGTCACCGCCACCGCCTCGACGGGCGCCGACGGCTCGCTCTCCGCGACGCCGCGCTCATCGCAATAGTCGCGACCACCCGCCACAACCGCGCGCTCGCGCTCACCGACATCCTCGCCCCGCGCGACGCCGTCCCTGCCTTCGCACACGAGCAGCGCCGCGACGGCACTGTCGACGCCGCCGCTCATCGCGACCAACGTGCGCGAGAGCACCATGGCCAGCTGTGCGTGTTCGCGCGCGGCCCAACCGAGCGCCCGGTGCAGCGCGTCGGCGGCCAGCTCGGCTGCGTGATGCTTGGCGGGGCTGAGGCCACCAAGCTCGCTGGCGATCTCGTTCGCGCCGACTCGCGCGGCGGCGAGCAAGCCCTCGCCGCGCACGAGCGAGACCACCGCGCTACCGGCCGCTATCGCCGCGCCGCAACCGCTCGCGTCGAAGCCGGCATCGACAATCAGTCCTTCGGGACTGGTCGGATCGACCGCGAGCGAAACGCGGATCAAGTCCCCACATGCTGCCCCGCCAGCTGCGCCTGTGCACGCGCCCGCGGGCGTGTGTCCACGCCAGAGCGGGCGTTCCAGGTGATGGGCGAGCGCGTCGACACTCATCGTCCGTCGAGTGTAGGGGCCGGTCGCGACGGGCGGTCGCGAGTGTGCATCGAGACACAAGCGGTATCGCAAGCAAATACCGCCAAGCGCTATGACGCGGGACGTGCATGGCTTCAGGCGTCGTGTTAGTGCGAGGCGTGCTGGGCTTCGCGCACGGCCTGCTGCAGCGCGAATACTTCCGTCAAGCCGGTGAGCGTGCTCACCACGCCGTGGCGGTTGACGATCAGGATCGTCGGGGTTTGGTACACGCGCACCACTTCGGTGATCGAACCAAACATGTTCACCTGGCTGGCCAGCGCGGAGTGCATCACGACTGCGCCTTTAGAGCCGCTTACAAGCGCACCCGCCTGCGAGTGAACCTCCTGATCGACGGAGGAGTGCGGGTTCCAGAACACGAGCATCACGGTCTTACCGTGAGCCAGCTCCGCTTCGACGGCGATCTGCCCAGCCGGAGGAGCGTGCCGCCCAGCCGCGGTGCGATCGGGGTGAACGCCCGAACGCGATACCGCATGGCCGGTGGAGGGCACAACGGTCTTGTGCGACACCGACGCGCTCTTGTGCGTGCGCGTCGTGGTGCGGTGTGTGACCACGACCGCCTTGCTGGACGTCGCTGAGGTTTTGTGTGCCGCCACGACGGTCGTGTGCGTGACAGTCTTGTGTGTGACGGTCTTGTGTGTGGCGAGAACGGTCTTGTGCGTCACCACAGCGTGCTTGTGTGCCGCGGTGCGGCGCGCAACCTCTCTGCGAGCGGCAGCCTCTCTCGCGCTCTTGGACACGGTCCTCGGCGCCGGGGCGCTCACGGACGCCGCCTGGCTCGGGTTGGACTCGTGCGCGCGCACGGCGACAATCCACACGAGCGCCAACACCAACACTCCACCGAGCGCGATCTGAAAAGGACGGGAAATCTGAGCCATCACTCCCCACTTCGGCAGATTCGCCCGCTGAGTTGAACATTTACGCGAGGTCGCGCAACCCCCGCAACGCAGCGTGCACCGTCTTGTCGGTGTCGAGCGTCTCCTGAGCGCCGTCGCGCATGTCCTTCAGCACTGTGTCGCGCACCCCCACGATCGCCACGAAGCGAGCACCCAGCCGATTGGCGTGTCCGAGCTGTCCCTTCAACGAGCGGCCTGCCATCTCCAGTTGCGCGCTCAACCCGGCCGAGCGTGCCTCACACAAGATCTCCCACGCCGCCTGCTTAACCCGCGGGTACGACCCATCCTCCCCCAAAACATCAAACCCCACATACAAATCCACAGCGTGTCCGCCCGCCGCCGGCGGGCCGCCCGCGAGGAAGATCCGCTCGACCCCCGCGGCCCAGCCCATGCCAGGCGTCGCCGGACCACCGAGTTGCTTGACGAGCCCGTCATAGCGCCCACCACCGCCAACCCCGCTCTGCGCGCCAAGCGCATCGCTCGTGAACTCGAACACCGTGCGCGTGTAGTAGTCCAAGCCGCGCACGAGCGTCGGATCGACTTCGTAGGCCATGCCCACGCGATCCAGCAGCGCGCGCACCTCGGCGAAGTGCTCGGCGTCGCTCGCGTCCAGCTCGTCCAGCAGCTTCGGCGCTTCGCGCATCGTCGCGACAGTGCCCTCGTGGGCGGAGTCGAACGCCCGCAGCGGGTTCAACTCGATGCGCTCACGCACCTCGCTGGACAGCCGCTCTTCGTTTGCGCGCAGGTGCTTTTGCAAGCGCTCGCGGTAGCGCTCGCGACTCTCGGCGCCACCGAGGCTCGACAGGCGCAAGCGCACCCCGGACACACCCATCTCGCGCAGCAGCGTTCCCAGCAACACAATCGACTCGGCGTCCACGGCCGGGTCCTCGGAGCCGAGCGCCTCAGCGCCGACCTGCCAGAACTGGCGGTAGCGGCCCTTCTGCGCGCGCTCGTAGCGAAAGAAGCTCGACAGGTACCAAAACTTCACCGGCTGGGGCAGCTTGTGCATCCCATGCTGAACGTAAGCCCGGCACACCGGTGCGGTGCCCTCCGGACGCAGCGTCAACGAGCGCCCACCACCGTCGGTGAACGTGTACATCTCCTTGCGCACAATGTCGGTCGAGCTGCCCACGCCACGCGCGAACAGCTCGGTTGCCTCGAATGTAGGCGTCTCGATCCGCTCGTATCCCGCGCCTTGAAGGATCGCTGTGGCACGAGCCTCCAGGGTCGTGCGTGCCACCGCCTGCTCGCCGAGCACGTCGTCGGTGCCCCGCGGGGCCTTGATCTGCTCGCCGCTCAAGGCCGGGAAGGGCTCGCGACGGATGCGCGCAGCTCGCTGAGAAACGGGTTCGTGCTCCACTCGCGGCCAAGGGTGGTCGTGCCCATGTGCCCCGGATACACAACCGTGTTTGGCTGATACCGCGCCATCAGCGCGGCGATCGAGCGCTCCAGCGTCGCCCAGTCGCCGCCGGGCAAGTCGACGCGCCCGACCGAGCCTTCGAAAAGCACGTCGCCCGAGAGCAACACCTGGAGCGCGGGCGGCGCAATGGACTCCTCCTCGCCCTGCTCGCCGCGCTCACTGAGAGTTGTGGCATCGGTGGAACTCGGCGGCGTTTGCGCGGCGTCGAGGCTCGCGACGCCAATCGCGTAAGTCACGTGCCCGGGGCTGTGGCCGGGCGTGAACAACACCTCAATGTCCAACCCCGCAAGCGTCATGCGCTCACCCCCCTTTACCGTGTGCTCGGCGTCATAGCTCTCATACGGCCCGAACCCCGGCATCGTCCATTTCTGTATGTCCGCCAGCACGCCAATCTCAATCTCCGGGCAATACACGGGCGCGCCAGTGGCGCGCGCGATTGGAGCGACCGCGCCGACGTGGTCAAAGTGGCAGTGGGTGATCAAGATCGCCTCGATCTTTGCGCCGAGCCTGCTCGCCGCGTCGAGCAGGCGTTGTGGCTCCTCCCCCGGGTCGATCAGCAGCGCGCTGCTCGCACTCGCACCAGCACGCACGATGTAGCTGTTCTCCTGAATCGGCCCGACCGCAAGGCCGCGCACGTCCGGAGCGGCGCCCTGGGTCTGCTCGCTCACTTCGCGCCCGCGCCCGTGCGCTTGGACTTGCTGCGCATCCTGCGCCGGTACAGCCACATGTCGGTGTAGTAGCTGATCGGCACGTACGCGATCAGCACGATCGGAAACAGCTCGATTGCCTCGTTGGGCTTTTTCAGCAGCAGAATGCTGATCAGCAGCATCAGCACCGCCGCGGCGGCGGCTCGCAGGAACGCTCCCCCCCACGTCGGCGGTCGTTCCATCTTCTCCTGGCGCGTCAGTTTGGGCGCGCTCGGCTTGCCCGTCTTCTCCTCGAGCGTCGGCTTGCGCCCGGTGCGCCCGCGCGACTCGACCACACCGGCCGCGTTACCGCGATGCTTAGTTTGGCGCTTGCGCTTCGTTTGAGCCATGTCTCGTTCCGTTCGCAGTACTCCGCGAAGAGCGCACCGCGCCCCCGCCGCAATGCTTAGAACCCTAGTGCGTTCTCGATCGTATCCACGCCAGGATCGAAGTTGGCGAGCGCAACATCCGCCGGAAACCCCTCCATCGCCGCGCGCGGAGCAAGCCCCACCAGCTCCGCGCCCGCAACACGTGCATGCCGGGCCACGGCCACAACCACCGCGCGCAACGGCAACTCGAGCGGTCGCTCCACGTTCGTAGACACCTGCGCAACGCTCCCGCCGCGCAACGCCACGCCGATCGCACGCAGCCCCGGCAAGCCCTCCGGCCCGCCCTCACGAATCAGAGCAGCGATGCGCTTGGCGTCGGCGAACGTTGCCGGCGGTGCCAGCTCCAGGTTGAACGCCACCAGCGGCTCGCGGGCGGCCACAAGCGTCGCGCCCGCCGTGCGGTGCGGGCGCGACGGGCCGAAGTCGGGGATCAGCTCGCCCGCTGCCATACGCTTGCTAAGCGCCGCCAGGCCGCCCTTGCGCAACTCAGCGCGCGTGCGCGCGTGCGCGAGGATGCCATAGAGGAACACAGGCACTTGCAGGCGCTCACCGACGTCTGCGGCGACCACGAGCGCCTCCGCGCACGCCTGGCCTCGCTGGGCGATGTCCGTGTAGACGATCGGCACAACATCTACCGCGCCAACGTAGGGGTGCTGGCCAGCGTCGGCGGAGTCGCGCCCCGAGCCGACGTCGATTCGTGCGATCGCCTCGCGGGCACCCGCGAGCAGAGCGCCCGACAGCCGGCCCGGCTTGCCGACGAGGGTGTACACGGCGCGGTGATGGTCCGCGTCGGCGTGAGTGTTCAACAGACGTGCGTTCTTGTCCGCCGTCATCGCTTTGGCGATTGCGTCGATGGTCTGGCGGTCACGGCCCTCGGAGACATTGGGCACGGCTAGGAGCATGGAGGCGGACATGTGTCGCAGGGTTCAGGAGGACCTTGGGCGTGGCTGGCCAGGCGAGCCCCACAGGCTAAACTGCGCGCTCCCGCCGGAGTAGCTCAGTTGGTTAGAGCAGCGGAATCATAATCCGCGTGTCGGGGGTTCGAGTCCCTCCTCCGGCATTGGGCGAAATTGCTGCAAACGCTGGGCTCTTGCTGTTTGGGATGCGGTCGCAAGCAGGAGTCAAGGACGTAGGTGCGAACAAAAGTGCGAACACGCGCCCGAAGTCGCTTCAGATTCCGTGAGTACAGTTGAGTAGACCGGGACATATGGAACCATGGGGCAAATGGCTACCACGACAACAGCGAACGATACGAGGTCCTTCGCCGAGCTTACAAGGGCATACTTTGGCGAGGCCCTTACCATGGACGAAGTCTTCGCCCGCGTCGAACTCGTGGAGCCATCGGCGGTCACAGTCACCGAGGCGCCGGGCGGCCTGTGGGTCGGATCTGTCGGCTACGAGCGCCATAAGGACCACCGAGCATTCGCCCAACATTTGAGCGATGTCGGTGTCGAGCGACTAGTCGACGTACGCGATCTACCGATCTCTCGTCGTCGGGGATACGCAAAGAAAGCTTTGGACGAAGCGATGGCCGAGGTTGGCATCGAGTACCTACACATCAAGGCTCTAGGCAACCCGAAGCCTTATCGAGACATGTACAAGGCCGGTCGCGTTGATGAGGGACGGCGATGCTACGAGCAATTGCTGCTCTCTGAGCGGCGAGACGCTCTACGCGACCTAGTACCACTGCTGAGCGAAAAGCGCTCGGCGCTCATGTGCGTCGAGCACGACCCCGAGACGTGCCACCGGACGGTAATCGTCGAGGTGTTGCGTGGCGAGTTCGGCGTTGATCTAGACGTCTCCCAGATTGCCTAGCGCCAACTGCTCAGCCCGAAGCTCTGGCCACCATACACCGAGCACCAGAAATGAGTTCAGACGCTGGTGCTGGTTTCCAACGAAAAACGCCGTATCGCGATCACTCCCACAGAGTTTCCCTACCCAGTGCGCCTTCATCCTTTCCTGCCAATCGACGAAGTTTCGAACACGTCGGTAGTACCCGGCTATCTCCCAATCGATTATCGACTGCGTATGAGTACCACACCCCTGCTCGTCACATTCGTACTTGTACTTGAACGTCCAAGGGATGAGTTCTAGCTCCCGCAACTGATGACCCTTCTCGTCGGCGGCGAGACCGTCGAGTAGACTCGGCTGTGCCGCCCATGCTTGAGCGATCTGCTGCTTCTCCTGGCTGATATCCCTCTTTTCGATCACGAGATCAATGACTCGCTTCGGTCGGAAGACGCCTAGTGAGATGCGTTCGATCTTCTGACGGCGGAGGATCTCGCACATAGATGTCACCATCAATGGCTCGACGAATCGACGCCGTTGCGCCCATCCATCTTTGGATGTGATCTGGTCGCCAATTACCGCGATCGAATCACGATCAGGGCGCCGTGTCTCGGGCCGTCGGTCCCCACTATGTTCCTCAACCCGAACACGTATCGGTTGATACTTGCGAAATTGTTGCTCGTCACCGAGCGCACGAAAGGGCACGGGATATAGACGAATCCACTGTGGCCCGCTCGCGGTCATCTCGACGCCAGCTATACATGACACCTCGCCATAAGTCTTGCTGAGCGCTGGATACGCCTTGACGAGAGGTAGAAAGTCCATGCCCTCCATGCGTAGAGCAACCTACGTGACGATTCGAGGCCCGGTGATCTTACGCCGCGCGGCGCTGATCTACCCTCGTCGGCAACTCTATTCCGGCCCGCGCGTACGCCTCAATTATGTGGTCAACTGCGGCCTCGCGGCTCGTCTTGTCTCGACGGATGTGTTGTTGAACCGCGCGACGGTCATCGTCGGATAGCTCCGCGTTGGTCACCGTACTTGCCCAAACCAGGACATGTCTTGTACACATCTGACTCTTCGAGAAACCCCGACCAAGAGAGCGATAACGTTCAACTCGGCCAATGACGGCGTCGCCGCACAGGACGCTCCACATTGTCCGGCCGTCTTCGCTGACCGCACGTTTGTATTTGATGACGGTTGTGTCCATGTCCTCCGAGCCATCCACCTATCGTCGACAGAGCGAGTATGGCACTCCATCCGGCGGCAGCCGACAAGGCGGACCAATCGAGTGAGTCGAACTGGGTCGCGCCAGGACACAGCCGCTGAAAATGAGCGCAGGACAACCAATCGAGTGTCAGCGTCCGCGGCCGATGTCGTGATCGGGCGTGTTGCGCGCTGGTGTTCGAATGAGTCTGCCCACATAAGGCATCAGGCGGTTGAGGCGTAGCGGATCGCGGCTGGGGTCCCACGACGGGCCTGGGATTTCTCGGTGGATGACGGATGGGGTGTGCACTCGACTTCGTGTCATCCGTCCGGCGAGGCGTGTGATCCGGTCGGGGTCTTGGCCTTCTTCGCCGAGTTGGTCGCGGGCGAGGTACCAGTCGGTGCCGTGGCGGGCACGGGTGGCTTGGACGTAGGCGGTCTCCTTGCTTGTTTGCCAGCCGCCGGTAAGCACGACGGCACGATCCACGGTCGCGCCCTGTTGGCGGTAGACGTGTTGGGCGTAGGCGAGCCGCAGCGACTCGGCGTCTTGGCGTGCGAGTTGCAATCGGCGGTCTGACCCGTCGAGCGCGAGCGTGAGTGTCCCTTCCTGGTCGATGTTTGTGACTTGGCCGCGTGTGCCGTTCTCGACGCGCGGTTGGCCGCGTGGGCGGTGTTGGGCGATGAACGCGACATGGTCGCCTTGGCGTAGTCCGTAGTGGACGCTTGAGAGGGGGAGTTCGTCGGGGCCGAGTTCGCCGCGTTGGGCGCGGAGGTGTTGTGCGCGGGCGTTGAGCCTGTCGATCTCCTTGTTCGAGGAGTCCGCGATCAACGCGACTTTGTCGATCCCGGCTTCTCTGGTGAGTTGTGCCCAGGCTTGGACGGCGTTCTCGGCGGCTTGGTCGCGGGTGTCGGTGAGGTGGAGTCGGCCTTGGGCGTTGTAGTGGGCCATCGCGCGCTCGGGTTCGCCTGCGCGTAGTGCTTGCCAAGCTCGCTGCTCGTGCGGGTCGGTGGTGCGGTGGATCGTCTCCAATTCCACCGTCGGAGCGTGTCGGATGAGCCGGTCGAACATGCCTCCGGGACCTATCGAGGGGAGCTGCTTTCCGTCGCCAACCGCGATCAGCTTCGCACCCGAACGCTCGATCAAGTCGGTCAGGGCATCGAGGCGCTTGTGATCGACCATCCCGGCCTCATCGAGGATGACCGTCGTATCTGGACCAACCTGGACGGTTCCGGTATTTGCTCGGGCGGTGAGCGCGTCGAGCGTCATCGTGTTTCCTTGAAGCGCAGGGCTGGCGGTTCCAAGCCGCTCGGCTGTGGAGCCGGAGACGGCGATCCCGATTGTTTCTCGACCTGCCAGTTGCTCTGCCCTTGCCGTGGCGTCGATGACGACGCCCTTCCCCGTGCCTGCCGGGCCGACGAGCACGCTCGCGCGCTCAGGGCCAGTCAGGACGAGCAATGCCATGTCTTGCTCGTCGGTGAGCTGTGCGCCGATGCGCTCTGCGACCTCGCGCGCAGCGTTCATCCGTGCGGTGTGCCCAACATCGCGTCCGGCGGGTCGGGCGAGTACGGCTGCTCGTCGTTCGATGGCTTGCTCTTGTGCGCGGACAGCGAGCGTCGTCATCCGGCCGCCCTCAAGTGTCAACAAGCGCCGATCCTGGATCATCTGCCGCGCTACGTCGAGCGCTTTGTGTGGCGATAGCTCTCCGGCGGTCTGCTCCAGGGCGACGGTATGCAAGTCGCGCAACTCGAAGACGGCGTGACGCTCGGTGAGACGTTCCTCGATCCGATCCTCCACCCGCTGGACGGCTGGCGGGGTGCGCTCGCCGGCGAGCAGCCGCAGTGCCTCGTCGGGACCAAACCCGTAGCGGCTCGCGGTGTCCCTCCATACGTTCTCAAGGTCGGTGCGGTTGGTGAGCTTCTTCGCGCGGCGATTCTTGAGCGCGAGGTCGCGCAGCTCGCCGCGCTCCGGTGGACGACCGTAGCGAGCACGGAAACGATCGGCTGCTCGCGCGACCTCCCTGGAGCGTCCCGAGAAGGCGTCGCGCAAGTCCTCGGGGACACCGGCGATCTCGAAATACTTGCCGTCCTTCCCCGTCGCCTGCTCGATCGCATACCCCTGGCCGGCGAGTTCCTGCGCAAGCGCGGAACGGTAGAAAGCACCGACCTCTCCTGCCGCACGAAACACAGGCCGGGAGCCCACAGCGACGATCCGGTCATCCTCGCGTACCGCGCTGGTGATGACGACGTGGCTGTGGAGTTGCGGATCGGGCGCGTCGGCACCTGAGACCCCGCGCGCCGTGGTGTGCCTGTACTCGACCGCGATCAAGTCCTTCGCGGGCTCCTCTACGACCTCGCCGCCATAACGACGACGGACGACACCGACGTTCTCTCGCATATAGGCGACGGCTTGCTCGACGGCGTTCGTGTGGGCTTGCTCGATCTGTTCTCGCTGCCACGGATCGGCGAGCGCCCAAGTAGTCGATACGGACTTCGGGGCGCTGAACACGCCGTCGATCCCACCCCCACGACTACCGTCGGCGCCTGCACGTCGAAGCCATCTACCTGTCTGTGGATGGCGGCCTTCCATAAGCGCAACGAAGTCCTCACCGCTCATCGCCGCGTCGGCCTTGATACCGAGACGTTCGAGCGTTTGCGGGTCCGCCAACCACCTCCCCGGAGCCTGAGTCAACTCGCCATCTGGGGTCAGGTAGTAGTCGCCGCGCTCCGGCGCAATCGTCTTTCCCTCCAAATATCTGGCGTAGTCGCCGCCACGCGCTGCCGGGATGCTCGCTGCACTCATCACATACCTATTGACCGTGAGCACCGCAAAGCGGCCACCGACTTCGTCACACAGTCGTCACACAGCGATCAGACGCTTGTGCATCTGGTCTGCAACGGCGCCCTGATGCGCCGCGAGCATCGCGGAGACTGAGGCGACGGGACTGGCATGGGACCGCAGGAACAGGTTGGGTGGACCGTGATGGGGCCGTCGATTGCAGACGGAAAGCTGCGGGAGGCACAGGCAATAGACAAATTGCTTGGCCGCTTTCGCCTTCTCACGGTCATTAAGAGAGAGGGGCGAATCGTTCCCTTGTGATCCGCGAGTCGTGAAAGGAGGTGCCAACGCAATGATCGAGTTGACCGTCAGGCTCACCGACGAGCAGCTCGCCGAGATCGCTCAACGCGCCGCCGCGCTGGTCTCAGCTGCGCCGGCAGTGTCCCCCTGGTTGAACGTGACCGACGCGGCCGAGCGGCTCCGCTGCGGCAAGGACCGCATCTACGACCTCATCGCGCTCGGCAAGCTCCACCCCCGCCGCGACGGACGGCGCGTCCTACTACACCGAGACGACCTCGACGCCTACATCGAAGGACGAACCGGATGACCTCGACAAGATCCCTACGAGGACTTGCGCTCTTGCTTGTCTATCGCCTCGCCAAGCTGGCGGAGATCAACGTCGAGCGCTCCCAGAAACGCAAGGAGGGTGTGCCAGCGGATACCACGGTGTCCGTTCTCCACCTGCGAGACGTATGTGGCGCCGATGTCTACTCGTGCCGCGAGCGCTTCTTGGGTGAGCCCGGCCTGCTCGCGCAGCTCACGCAGAGCCTTGCCGAGGATGCGGTAGGCGTCGGTATCTGGCTCTGCTCGGCGGCGGGTGGGTGGCATCGCTCGGCGACCTTTACAGTTGGGCTAAGTTGCGCTAGGCTCGACCTGATCGAACATACATACAAGTTGGCGCCCGCGATGAGAGGCTCATCCGGGCGCCGTGGCACCGTGAGCTGTAACTCCCGGCACGCCAGTCAAGCTACCAGCCAGACGGCTTGGCTTCCCTGCCAGAGCAGTCCTCCCGGGGCCTCCAACCAAAGGAGGAACCATGAGCACGAACACCCAAGGAGTCCTGTCCTCGCTGTTGGCCGAAGATCGGCCGTGGACCGTCGAGGAGCTGGTCCGCGAGAAGGGCAACCGGCTGGAAGTCGTGGACGCGATCGCCGAACTGGACGCACTGGGGCTTGTGACACGGATCAACAAACGAGTCGTCTGCGCCTCGCGCACGGCGATCCACGCAGACCGCCTGTCCTTGTGATGAGACTCCAATCCTGCCGTGGGCGTCGCTCCTTCGGGAGTGGCGCCCACGCCCGCCAACGGAGCGAGAGCGATGTCTGCTCGGCTTGAGAAGACCCGCACGCCGGGCATCTTCAAGCGCGGCGGTCGCTACGTGTTCAGCTACCGCGTTGACGGCAAGCAGCGGTGGGAGTCCTGCCGCACGCTCGACGAGGCGCGCCGCCTTAAGGCCGCACGCGCGACGGACATCGAGCGCGGGGAGTTCGAGCCACGCTCGCGGGTCGCCCTTCACGAGTACGCCCGTGAGTGGGTGGAGCGCTATCAGGGACGTGGAAGGCGCGGATTTCGTGAGGGAACCCGCGCCGACTATCGGCGGCAGATCGAGCAATACATCTGTCGATACTTCCCTGCTCGATTGCGTCTCACGGAGATAACGCCGTCGAAGATCGCCGGGTTCGTTGCTTGGCTATGTAATGAGCAGGCGCAGAAACGATTGCTCTCTGACGCGACCGTGCGCAACATCATGGCGCCGCTGCGTGCCTGTCTGACGACCGCCGTCAGGGAGGGCTTGATCCGCTCCAACCCGGCGCGAGACGTGGACTTGCCGCATCGGCCGACCGTCGAGGACATGGAAGATGACGAGGCGAAGGCGATGAGCCGCGACGAGCTGGCGGAGATGCTTGCCTTGGTCCCTGCGCAATGGCACCTGTTCTTCTGGTTCCTGGCTGCCACGGGCGTTCGCATCAGCGAGGCCATTGCACTCCAGTGGAGGCATCTGGCAATTGACGCTCCTGTCCCCCATGTCAAGGTTCGCCGGGCACTCGTGAAGGGCCGGATGGGACCGCCCAAGAGCCGCTACGGCCGTCGCGAGATTCCACTCGATCCGCTACTCGCCATGGCGCTTCACGAGCACCACCTAGCGACGGATTGGCCAGGTGATGAGGACCCCGTATTCCCAGCTTCCAACGGATCGCCGCTCATGCCCAACAACGTCTTCCGGCGAGTGCTCCAACCCGCTCGGGAGGCCGCGGACCTTCCGTGGGTCGGCTTCCACGCTTTCCGTCACACCTGCGCCTCGATCTTGTTCGCGGAAGGCCGCAATGCAGTTCAGGTCCAGCGCTGGCTCGGCCACCACTCGGCCGCGTTCACGCTCGCAACCTATGTCCACCTGCTCGACGGCGACCTCGGGGAGCCACTGGCGATTCCTCAGACTGTCCGCAATGATGCGAAATGACTACAGAACTCCCGGAGAAGGCGTTATCCTCGACAGAGTGATGACCGTGCCGGTCGAATATGTCGATGCGCAACAGCTCTGGGACGAGAAGGAGAGGGCTCGCCGTGCCGATGTGGAGGCCCTGCGCTCTGGGGAAAAGACGGAGGCGCAGCTCAAGCGCGAAACAGAGGCGTTCGCTTTTCCCCCTGGCCGCGCTCGTATCAATCTGGACTCGGCCCGCTCACTCTCCTGAGCGACAATCCGCCAAACCTGGATGTTGAGGCGCTCGATGCGATCGAGGTCTCGGCGTCTCCGCTGAGCCTGGATGAGGCTCAACGCATCATCGCCCGCATCGAGGACGTAGTCCGCGATCGGCACGTCATCCTCGTTGGAGGACAGGCGGTCTCTGTGTGGATCGGCCAACTCGAAGATCGCTTGGGCGACAGACTCACGACGGCGCCGGTAGTCAGCCGAGACATCGACTTCCTTGGCAACACAAAAGACCTCCAGCGCGCAGGCAATCTGCTCGGCGGACGGGTCCATGTGGCCGGATGGCAACGCCGCACGCCGCTAGCGGGAGCGGCAATGTTCCTCGACAGCGACGGTCACAAGCGGCGCCTGGACTTTCTCGAAAGCGTCTACGGCATGAACTCGGAGGACATCAGGACCACCGCCATCGAGATCGACCTGCTGCCAAGTGAAGGCCGGCAGGTGCCCGTGTGGGTCATGCACCCCGAGCGCTGCATGGAGAGCCGCGTCCACAACAGCGTCCTCGCCAACAAGCAGACCGATCTCGCATGGCGCCAGCTCGAAGCATCCGTCGCCTGCGCCCGAGCCTTCAGTCGCCTACTGCTCGACGAGCGCGGCGAGTCCGCCATCCGCGATGTCCTGAAGCTCAACGAGCGCATCTTCCGCTTCGCTCAAGAAGACCGATGCTCAAGGCTGGCTGCCGAACGAGGCGTCGAGGTCTTCGATGCCGTACTCGATGACGAGCGCCTGCCCGAGAAGTTCAGGACTGTGCGACTTCCTCAGATGCAAAAGCGAATTCGGCGCTTGCGCGAAGGCTTGGCACGAGGAACGGTCGGTAGCTGATGCCTGAGCGTTTCCGGCGCCCAATCTTCGCCCGCGTAACCCGACGACCTTTACTCTTTAGGGCATAGAAGGAGTCTGTCGACCGCGTCGCTGCCGCTACCCTCAAGTGGGTCTGATAGAGCCCAGCTAAGATCACCGACATAGTAGATTGGAGACTGGCTCATCTCTATCAGATGATCGCCGACCTCGCATGGGTCGAGTAGCAGGTACTCGCCGATGTCTCGTACGCGGTGGCCGTCGATCCGCAGACGCTCAATATCTCGACGTATCCGCTCTATTTCCGACGTGGTCCTAACCTCACCGCGAGTGAGCCTCGGTGGGTTGCGCGAGCCGTCGTAAGCTTGCACCATCTCGTCGGCCAAACCAGCAGCGAAAGTGAGAATCACTGATAGGTATGCCCGCCCAAACCACTCGCCTCGGATTCGGGCGGCCTTGAATCGATCGTGCAACTCATCCTCGACACTTCGATCGCCTGGAATGACGTGCCTGAGAATTAGCTCGCGCGGATTGCCGGTCTGTAGCTTGCTCACCCTTTGTGTCGGAGCCTTGGAGAGTCCGATCTTGATGGGTCCGGATGTACCTGACTGAATGAAGTACACAAAGTTCGAGTCCGGAAGATTTTCGCGCCAAAACTCAATCTGTTCGGGTGCCTTGGTGTCAAATAGCGAATGGCGCGCACTGTTGGGTTCCAGCTCGCGGACACGATTCACCAACTCGCGGATTTCGCCTTTTTGCTGATCGTCTCGAATCCGCAGACGGGTTCTGTAGTTGCCATCCATCGCTAGCTTTGCAGCGTCCCGCGCGGTCATCGCTCGAGTTGCACTCGAGAAGATTTCCCAGCCCACGTCATCCAAGCAGTCATCAGGTCTGAGACACGACTCTTCATTCAGACGCCTGTCTCGCAACCGCTCCCACCGCTGCATTCGTTCCAGCATCTCGCGTTCCAAGGGGTGTTCGTAAGGCATGAGCGCGTTCTAGGAGTTGCCCTTGTGAACTGGCGTTCCCGGGCGAGGAGGGTCGACGAAGCCGCCGCCCAGAAGGCTCACGGAGTCTTCTTCTGCTGGGGAGATGGAGGGGACACAGTGCCACCTGTCGATGGACCGCCTCCTTTACCGCCACTTTTGGCAACGGCCAAGACAGCGGCGATACCGCCAGCGCCCACGCCAACATTTGCGAACATCTGCGTGGCTTCCATCGCCGCACTCCCCCTAAGCACCTTGGGCTCGGATCGAAACGGCGTTCCGCTAGCCGGTTGTCGGCGATCTTTTTCAGGCATGGCATGTCCCTTCGTGAGTGGACGGATGGCTTATCAAATGAACCAGACAGACCGCAGCGGATACCCCTCGGCAGTCCCACCGCAGCTACATCTCTAACTCGAACCCGACCTCGACGCTATCCGGTTCTGGCATAGTCTCGGGCCCCGCATTCATAAGACCCCCAACGGAATGACTCAACCGCTAGCCAAATGAGGACGAAATGAGTGGTCAACAAATACCATCGTTCGGAAAATTGGAGCGTGTTCCGGCTCGCTCAGGCTGGCCGCACGAGGCGCACAAGTTCACACCGTGGCTCGCTGAGAACGTCGAGCTCTTGGGGGATGCGCTGGGGCTATCGCTAGAACTTAAGGCCCGAGAGCATCAGGTTGGTCGCTATTCGCTCGACCTTCTCCTCGCGGATGCGACAGAGCGCGTCGTGATCGTCGAGAACCAGTTCGGCCAGACGGACCACGACCACCTGGGGAAGCTACTGACCTATTGCGCTGGTACGGAAGCCGATGTAGTCATCTGGATCGCCGAGCGCCTCAATGAAGAGCACCTCGCCGCGCTGGAGTGGCTCAATGAGAACACGCGCTCCGGTGTTGGCTTCTTTGGTGTCGAGCTTGAGCTGCTCCGCATCGCAGACTCGCCGCTCGCTCCCAACTTTCGTGTTTTGGTGCAACCGAACGAATGGGCCAAGAGCGTCCGACCGGCAGCTCGTCCAGCTATCGACTGGAACTGGGTCAAGTACAGCGAGGAACTCAAAATCTCCGAGGACCGCATCGCCGTGGGCCGAGCAGTGGCCGAGCAGCTCGAACGCCTCGTCGCCAGCGATGACCTCCCGTGGAAGCTTCAGTTCCGAAAGGGCTACCTGGCGCTCCTCAGGCCTGGTGGCTACCGCGTCGCGATCATCGACCTTTACTGGAAAAATGCACCGAGGTTTGCTGTTCGCCTGCCAGACACGCCCGAGACGCTTCAGCTCGGAACTCCCTTTCCCGAGCTTGTTTCATCATGGGACTCGACAGAGAACATGTGGGGTTGGACGATCCCAGACGCATCCGCCGTACCGGACCTCCGCAAGGCGATCGATTCTCGTCAGACCGATGAACCCGGCCTCCGGCTCGATGACGATGCCCGAAGCCGGCGCCGCCGACCTCTGACGCAAGCACCAACCCGGAGCTTACGGTGTATCCGCCAACACCAAGCCGCTAGTCACAGCGATGCGGTTCCACGCGTTGATGGCCGTGATGGCGAAGATCAGGTTCGCAAGTTCAGCTGCAGAGAACTCCGATGCCGCACGCTCGTAGACCGCATCCGGCACGCCGCTCTCCCCGACCCTGGTGATCGCATCTGTCAGCTCCAGTGCCGTGCGCTCGCGCTCCGTGAACAGCGGGCTCTCGCGCCAGGCCGCCAAGGCGTAGAGACGTTGCTCGCTCTCCCCCGCCTTGCGCGCGTCACGCGTGTGCAAGGCGATGCAGTACGCGCAACCGTTGAGCTGCGAAGCACGAACCTTGACCAGCTCTCGAAGCGCCGAGTCAAGCTCAATCGAACCATCGAACGCCGCCATCGCGCGATAGACGTCGAGCGCCGTGGCCTTCAGATCGATGCGTTCCTCCATAGGATCACATGCTATTCATCCGACAACGCGTAAGGCATCAAGGGCCTTCAGGCGATCCAATCCAGGCCAGGGTGCAAACAAAGTGCAAACATGCCCCACACCATTCGGCGACAAAGCCCGCTACACCCTAGACGCGAATCCCTAGCAATAGAGCCAATCTAGCCGACCGAGCGACACCCCGCAACACCCTCCGGGACGAATCATAATCCGCGTGTCGGGGGTTCGAGTCCCTCCTCCGGCATCACCGAAAGCCCAGCTCCCACAACGATTTTGAGGTTATCAGGGCTGCGGACGCGGCCGACTATTTCCCCAGCGATTTCCCTAGAGGGCCGCGTTTGTGTCGCGGCGGGGCTCGGGAGTGAACAGGGCGTCGATCTCGCGCTACAGGCACGTGCCAGACGGCCTGTAGGTGATCGTCCCCACTCGCGCACCCTGGCGGGACCGGTGAGGAGAGTCGCGCCGCTTTGGAGGTCGCCCTATCGCAGACAACGATGAGCAGGACACTACCCCGCAATTTCCGAACCTCGCCTGACATAGAAGCAACTTGTCCTCAGAGCGCAGCGAGCAGTACGGAGACGACGCGAGCAGGAAGCGAACGAAGCGTCTCGGCTAACGGCGCGACGGTCGCCTGAAGAGCGGGACCGAGGAGTGTGCTGCAGTTCGGCGAGTGCTCCAACCCGCTCAGGAGGCTGCGGACCTTCCGTGGGTCGGCTTCCACGCCTTCTGTCGCACCTGCGCCTCGATCCTGTTCGCGGAAGGCCGCAACGCTGTTCAGGTCCAGCGCTGGCTCGGCCATCATTCGGCCGCATTCACGCTCGCAACCTATGTCCACTTGCTCGACGACGATCTCGGGGAGCCGCTGAGGATTCCTCAAAATGTCCGCAATGATGCGGAATGACTACAGAACTTCCGAGGAAGGCGTTATCCTCGACAGAGCTATGACCGTGCCAATCGAATATGTCGATGCGCAACAGCTCTGGGACGAGAAGGAGGAGGCTCGCCGTGCCGATGTCGAGGCGCTGCGGTCCGGGGAAAAGACCGAAGCGCAGCTACAACGCGAAAACGCGATTTTTGCCCTCCCTCCCGATCGCATCCGGATCAATCTAGACTCCGCGCGCTCTCTCTCCTGAGCCACGAAGGTCGTCAGCGGGACGTGGACGAGCCGCCGCAGACACTTGACGCCGCGCCGTTGCAATCGAGCTGGATTTGCTCGTCGGCGAGGATCGACAGGTCCGTGTGTGGGTCATGCATCCAGAGCGCTGCATGGAGAGCCGCGTCCACAACAGCGTGCTGCCCAAAAAGCAGACCGACCTCGCATGGCGCCAGCTCCGAGCCTCAATTCCTTGTGCTCGCGCCTTCAGCCAACTGTTGCTCGACGAGCGCGGAGACGCGGCCATCCGCGACGTTCTGAAGCTCAATGAGCGCGTCTTTCGCTTCGCTCAAGAAGACCGATGCTCAAGGCTCGCGTCTGACCGAGGCATCGAGACCTTCAACGCGGTGCTCGATGATGACCGACTCCCGAGAAGTTCAGGACTGTGTGACTGGCTCAGATGCAAAAGCGGATTCGGAGCTTGCGCGAAGGCTTGGCCCGAGGAACGGTCGGTAGCTGATGCCTGAGCGTTTCCGGCACCCGATCTTCGCTCGCATATATACGAGGTTCGCGGATACGAGCAACCGTCGCGGCGGCGCCGAGCATCGTCGCAAGCTGCTCGTCGACCTGAGCGGGCGTGTCATCGAGCTGGGAGCAGGCAGCGGCGCGAACTTCGCGCATTACCCTGCTTCCGTTGACGAAGTTCTCGCCGTGGAGCCCGAGCCATACCTGCGCCAGCAGGCACTCAGGGCGGCAACAGAAGCTTCGGTAAACATCCGGGTGCTAGACGGCGACGCGTATCGTCTACCCGGCGACGAGGGGACTTTCGATGCTGGGGTTGCCTCGCTCGTCCTCTGCACCGTTCCCGACCAGCAGCGCGCGCTCGCCGAGCTTTTCCGAGTTATCAGGCCAGGGGGCGAACTGCGCTTCTATGAGCACGTCGTCGGCCTCTCCAAGTGGGAGGCGCGCATTCAACGCCTCGCCGACGCAACCTTCTGGCCTCACCTCGCTGGTGGGTGTCACCTGGCGCGAGACACGACCGCCGGAATCGAGCAGGCCGGGTTTGCCATCGAGGCGTGTGAGCGCTTCCCGTTCAGTCCCTCCGCGTTTCTCCCGCCCGATCCGCACATCCTGGGGACCGCACGCCGACCTGGAAGTTCTTAGCCCCGGCGACATAACCGAAGTCAGCGGTCCACCGGGGCGTCCGCCACGAGTGTAGCCCCGACCGTCACGCGCCAGGGTGCAAACAAAGTGCAAACATGGCCCCACACCACTCGACACCAAAGCCCGCGACAGCCGCGCCGCCGCGAGCCAACGTGTCGCTGCGCACCATCGCTCGAGAGTGGAGCCGCATCGGTTGCATCGGGTTCGGCGGCCCGCCAGCACACGTCGCGCTGTTTCGCGAGCTGTGCGTGACACGACGGGAATGGCTCGCCGAGGATCAGTTCGAGCGGGCAATCGCCGCGACCAACATCCTCCCCGGACCAGCCTCCACGCAGCTAGCGATCTACTGCGCCTGGCGGCTACGCGGCCCCAAGGGGGCAGTCATCGGGGGCCTTGGCTTCATCCTGCCCGGCTTGGTCTTGATCCTCGCGCTGTCCGTGCTGTTCCTCGCCGGATCGCCGCCCGCATGGATACGGGGCGCAGGGATGGGAGCCGGCGCCGCCGTTGCCCCTGTCGCGGTCAGGGCCGGACTGGGCGTTGCCGTCCCGATCTGGAGACGCACCACGAACACTCGGCGGCTCCGTGTCCTCGTCTACGCACTCGCCGCAGGGATCGCGGCGGCCACGACCGGCCCGTGGCTCGTGCTCATCCTGCTGGCGTGCGGCGGGATCGAGCTGGCATGGCAGCGCCAGCTCGCCGGAGGCGGTGTGAGCTTTCACGCCTGGCCGCTGCTCGCAGCGGTCGCAGAGCCGGGCGGGACGGGTGCGCTCGTGTGGACTGCGTTGAAGGTCGGGGCGCTCGCGTTCGGCGGCGGGTTCGTGATCGTTCCGCTGATGCAATCAGACGCCGTGGGCACTTACCACTGGATGACCCACGGGCAATTCCTCAATGCTGTAGCGCTCGGGCAGGTCACACCGGGGCCGCTCACGCAGACCGTCGCGGCTGTCGGCTACGCCGCAGGCGGATTTCCCTCCGCGCTCTTGGCGGCGTTCGTCGCGTTCCTGCCGTCGTTCTCTTTCATCCTGTTCGGTGCAGCTCGCTTCGAGCGGCTGCTGCTGAACGAGCGAGTGATCGCGTTCCTCGCCGGGGCGGCGCCCGCGGCGGCCGGGGCGATCATCGGCTCGGCGATCCCGCTCGCCGCTGCGCTGAGCGAGACGTGGCAGTACGTCGTGCTAGCTGCCGCGGCCATCGCCTTGCTTGCGCTGCGTCCCAGCATCGTTCTGACGCTGCTCGCCGCCGGCACGGTAGGCGCCGTCGCCGCTCTGCTCGGCGCTCCAATCCCACGCTAGACGGCCGTCAAGGGTCGCTAGCTCTGCACCGTGTCGATCTGCGCGTAGGTCGTGGCGACGGCTCGATCGGCACAGCTCTTGGGCCTGCCTTGCAGCTCGTCGAGCACATGCGCGCACACGCCCACCGCGAGGAAGAACGCTGCGAGAGTCGCCGCCAGCCGTCCGGGGTACAGGTGCGGGGCGAGCGCGGCGCCAATCGCCACGTTGGCCAGATTCCACGCCGTGTAGGGAGGATGAAGCAGAGTCACGAGGTCCCGCCACCCACCAGGACGCAGCGCGTAGAACGCCGGACGCTCAAGCGATGGTGAGGCTCCTTGGATCGTTCGGCCCGTCGGCTTGGCTCAGGCGTGTACCACGACGCCGCGGGTGACTGTCACCGCTGCGCCGTGCAGTGGTGTGATTGTGATCTTCATCGTCAGCGTTAGGCGCCGGTGGCGGTGCAGCGCGGCCTTGCCCTTTGCATTCAGCGGCAGCGCGAATGTGAGCTTGCCCGCACGCGGCGAGGAACGTACGAGCTTGCCGACAGGAGCGGCGACGCCTTTGGTGAGCAGCTCGATCTGAAGCTGGCCTTCAGAACCGGCCGAGGACACGACCAGAGACCCATGCACCACTCCGCCGTGCTGAGTGGATGCCAGCTTGACCGACCCAAACAGCGGACCGGAAGCAGGTTCGACCTTTGGTTGCCCAGAAGATGGTGGGCTGGAGGTTGTGGCCGTGGGATTGCCGCCGGTAGGGGTCGGCGTTGGTGAAGGTTCTTTCGCGGGAGATTCTTTGGTCGGTTCTTTCGCCGGTGGGGTCGAGGCGGCCATGAATGTGAGGTCATTGCCCTGGACCGATCCCAATTTGTTTTTCGCGACGAGGCGGAAGTGGTATTCGCTGCCGGGTGCCAGGCCTGTCACGGTCGCGGAGACCTGGTGTTCTGCACCGTCGGATGGCAGGCTCACCACTTTGGTGGTGTGTTCGTAGGCTCCACTGGAGCCGGCGCCCCATTCGAAGAAGTATTCGGCTTCAGCGCCGCCCTCCGGATCGACTTTGCCATTGAGCGTGGCTTCAGTTTCCTCCGGGGCGGAGGCAGCGAGGGTGCTCACTGCCGGCTCTGCGGCCGGCAGTGTCGTGAATGTCTGTGGACCACCGGAAACGGTCTGACTGGCGCCGTAGCTCACAATCAGTTCGAAGTGATATTCGGTGTCTGGCAGCAGGCCACTCACCGGGAGCGATACCGAGTGGCTTGTGAAGTCGGCGGCATCGAGGCTGGCTGGCGCGCTCGAGTGTTCGGTGACACTCAAGCTGCCGTAGTCGAAATGATATTCGGTCGGGTTGCCTTCGGGTTCGATGCTCCCCGTGAGTGTCGCTTCGGTCTGGTGCTGAGGACTGGTTGACGTCGTTTTCGCCTTGGCGGTCCCTGTGACCACGACTTCATATTTGGTGTAGTTGTCGACTCCGTCGTTGAAGAGGGTCGAGCTTTCGAAGTGGTAGGCGCCCGGCGTTGGGAATGTGCACTTTCCTTCCCAACCCGTCTTCGGCGACGCTGGCGCGACGGGCACTTCCGATTCGCACAGGGGTGCGGTAGCGGTCCACGCGATGTTGGCGGCAGTCTTGTCGTCGACAAAGGCGACCGAGCCGCCGCTTGCGATCGTGACCTTCGAGGCCGGTTGGCTAGATCCCGGAGTCGCCCAGCATGGCCAGTTCGACTCGACACAATTTTCGTTGACTTCGAGCTTTACTTCCGAGGCGGTGGCCAGCGCCGGAACGGCAGTCGCCGCTCCCAGCAGAGCAACAAAGGCAAAAAGCAACAGCGTGCGTGGTCTCATGGTCTTAGCCACCTTTCTCTCGTCATCCCGTAGTCCCGGTGCTGGAGCACCCGCCTCTTACAGACTCCCGACTGGTCCCGATCCTTCCCGATGCTCATGACCGAGGGCTGCGTTGCCGCTCACCCGTGCAGGGTCACGGATCTGGTGACGCTCGTCGTTTCCCCGTAGACTGGGGTGAGCGTGATCTTTACCTTCAACGCCAGGTGATGGTGACGTTTGAGCGCTCGCCTTGCCTTAGTGTTGAGCGTCACCGAGAAGGACCGTTGACCGGCGCTAACAGAAGCGCTCACGAATCGCCCTACCACCTGCGTAGCGTGCCCGGCCTTCGCCAGCGACGCGGTGGTGGCGATGAGGTCGATCTCGAGGCGGTCTCCGGCACCGGCCTTTGATAGCTCGAGAGAGCCCTTGACGGTGCTACCCCTTTGGCTCGAGCTGATCCTCGGAGCACCGGATAGCGGCGATCCCGTCGGGCTTTCGCCAGCTGGGGCGGGACCCGATGTGGTAATGCCCGGGGTCGAGGCGCCTTTTGAGCCGCCTTCGCCGGTGGTGCCGGTGGAGGGCGCGATGGCCGAACCTTCGACCACGACTTCGTATTTGGTGTATTCGGGCCAAAGGGTGGAGCTTTCGAACTTGTAGGTGCCCGACGTTGCAAACGTGCACTTTCCTTCCCAGCCTGTCTCGGGCGACGCCGGTGCGACGGGCACTGCCGATTCGCACGTCGGTACGGTGCCGGTCCAGGCGATGTTCGCGGCGGTCTTGCTGTCGACAAAGGTGACCGAGCCGCCGCTTGCGATCGTGACCTTCGAGGCCGGCTGGCTAGACCCCGGAATCGCCCAGCAGGACCAATCAGGCTCGACGCAGTTTTCGTTGACTTCGAGTTTTACTTCCGAGGCGGTGGCCAACGCCGGAACGGCAGTCGCCGCTCCCAGCAGCGCGGCGAGGGCGAAAAGCAAAAGCGTGCGCGGCCTCATCGTGAACCTACCTTTCTCGTCTCATGCTGGGTGTCCATATGGCAATCGTTGGGCGCCGTGCGTGGCACAGCGGCATCCCGGCCGTCATCCCCTGAAGACTCCCGCGCGCTGAGATCCTTCCCACTGCGATTGCTGTCCGCGGCGCGTACCCCTCGCGCGCTGCAGTCGCGGTGCGGGATCGACCGTCTCGACGCTTCCGCGCCGCGGCACCCACGAAGCCCGACAGCCCGCGGGAATGAGACGCTGCCCACCGGAGTCACCTCTAGTAGAGGAACACCATGACTGAGACGCCCCATATCGAGGACGAGGAGCGAGCGCTTCGGGTGGCGCAGCACCGGATCGCGCACCGATCGCGTTGACGGCCGCTCGATCACGACGATCTTCTATGCCGACTCAAGCGGCCGACGGATCGGCTATGCGATCCTCGCCGGCACCCCGGCGCCAAGGGTCGGCGGCGGCGTGATCGCCTGGCGCGGTGGCGTGTCCTACCGGCTGCTTACCGAGAACGACGCTGCGGTCGTGACATGGCTGCGTGCCGGCCACCTGTGCGTGGTATCCGGCCGCGGCGTCTCCAGCGCCACGCTGCTACGGCTGGCGAGCTGGAGCGCTCACGACGCGACCGCCTCCTGAGCGTGTACGACCGCCGGCCTGACAACGGCGAGGAGGAGCAGAGGCACGCCGGTGCTCGGGAAGGTTCGCGGCGTGGCGGTGTCTATAGGTAGAGATGACAGTCACGCGCCCGAGCACCCAACATTCGGAGGAACCATGAAGCGAACCTACGTTTTCTTGACCGTCGCCTTGGCAAGCGTCGCAAGCGCCGCGACGGTCGCCAGCGCACAGAGCAGCCTCCAGGCCGCGCACTCGAGCGCCGCTGCCACAGTGCAGCTGCGCCACACCAACCTTGGCAGCATCCTCGTCAGCAGCTCGGGCCGCACGCTCTATGAGTTCACGAAGGATCACGGCAACAAGAACAGCTGCGCGGCGATCAGCGGATGCTCAGCAATATGGCCCTCGCTGAAAGCGAGCGGTCGCCCGACGGCCGGCTCGGGCGTCAAGGCTTCGCTGCTGTCCACGACCAGCGGCAAACAGGTCACCTACTCAGGTCACCCGCTCTACACCTACAGTGGCGATAGCGGTCCAGGGAAGACCTCCTACGTCGGCGTAAAGGAGTTCGGCGGCACGTGGTATGCGATCAACGCCTCTGGAGGCACGGTCAAGTAGCCCTGGCGCAGAGGACCCGGTGCCGTTGTGCTCAGGCGCCGGGCGGCGACCGCCGTCGGTACCGGTCGGCGTGCGTCTCATTTTCACAGTGAGCTTCGATTGGCGGTCTAGCTTCCTAGCGCGAGCGCGAGGTGCACAACGGTGGAGATCGCGTATCCGAGGCCGAGCAGATGGCGAAACCAGTTGACGCCGTGTAGTAGCTCCTGGTAAGCCCACACGCCGAATGCCAGGAAGGAGAACGCGGCGAGATAGGCGTGGCCTGGTTCATGCGTGCGAGCAGCCGCGGCGCCGGCGAGGAACGCGATGATGAGTGGCGCGTTGGGGAACTGCACGATCGGGAAGTCCCTGGGCCATCCGAGCTGGGTCAAACGCTTGAACCTCCGCCCCAGCCCGCGCGGGCTCAAACGCCGAAGGTGCTGGCGCGCGCCAGCACTAGCTGCCGTTGGGAGACGGTGCGATCTCACCGCGGCCTGCTTGTTGGAGGTCTGCCGGCAGCGGCGCGTCGGCGGCGCGGGCGAGGACGGTCAGGCCGATGCGCCAGCGGATGATCGCCGCGCGCTGAGCTGCCTGCGTATTGGGCAGGTTCGTGAGTTCGTCGTCGGCGAGGCCGGCAACGAGTGCGCTGAGGTAGGCATCCTCGAACACGTAGGTGTTGGCGTAGCCGGCGTTGAGAGCACGTAGCTGAGCGGTTGGCGGATCGACTGCCGCGATATCGACCGCGTAGGCCGCAAACCGCTGCTCCAGCTGGCCCATGCGCCGGGCGGCCTCGCCGGGCGCGATACGTCTGTCGTGGAACGCCTCGAGGATCGGGTCGGCCCCGCCCAGGAGCTTGTTGACCGCGAGCCTGATCGGCTCGACCTCGCCCATATAGCGCTCGATCGCTGCCCGCCCAGCTCGTTGCGTGCTGGCCGCCGACCCGGTTTGCCCGGCGCATCCGCCGAGCGCAACCGCGCACAAACAACTGGCGACCAGCGCGCGGGTGTGGCGTGTCACACCCGCGCGTGCTGCGCCGCGCATCCGCGGAACGGCTCAGTAGCCGTAGCCGCCACCGGCGGAGCCACCACCGCTGGACTTTTCCGGTTCCGATGAGCTGCTTGTGCTCGGCGCGGGCGTGCTGCTGGAGCTGGTCGTGATGACGCTCCAGGTGCCTACGTCTTTGATGCCCTGGCCCTTAGTTTCACCGGGCTGCTGGTCTCCCGTGAACGTGTAGAGCGGCGTGCCCTTGTAGGTGACCTGCATTGTCCCTTCGGGACGCTTCACGGTCCCAAGCGAGCCCACTTCGCCACCGGGAGCGCCGCTGGATGCGATCAGCGGGTGCCACACACCCAGGCAGGACGTGCTGGTGCAGATGAACTTGCCGTTGACCTCGCCGCTGAGGTGATACAGCGTCATGCCCTGACTGTTCACCAGGATCGTGCCGAGCGAGTTGGAGGCGCTCTTCACGACGACAGCACTTGACGAGTTGCTGCTCGTCTGCGTGACGGGTTCTGTGCTGGCCGCCGAGCTGGTCGTGCTGCTGGATGAGCTGCTGCCGCACGCGGCGAGCAGGAGGGACGCGGCGAGTGCCGGTATGGACAGCTTCAGTAGATGGCGCATGTGGTCGCTCCTGTGGCAAGTCGGGCGCCGTGTTGGCGCGTGTGAGTCCTGCTGTACTGATAAAGACTCCAGGCAGGAGCGTTCCTTCCACAGTGCCTGTGACCGATCGCTCTAGGCGCTGCCTACGAGAAGGCCCGCAACGCCCAGAGCTTTTCGGTGAGTTCGAAGCGTCGTCAGTGCAGCAGGAGCAGCGTGTTTTCGCCGTCATCCACGAAGTAGATGCGCTTGCCTTCTGGGGCTATGACCAGGCCGAACAGCGACCCCGCGCCCGTCTTCTTGTCGGCGGTCTGCACGGCTACCTGCTGGCCGGCGGGTGTGGTTTCGACCATGTTGCCATCACCACCGTTGCTCGTGATGATGTTGCCGTTCGGTGCGAGCACCATGCCGAGCGGTTCCTTGAGGTGGCCACCTTCGGTGAGGACCGTGCCGCCTTTCGCGGCGGGCGTCGTGCGCGTCATTGCTTCAGAAATCGCGAGGATCTTGTTGTCCTGGGTCGAGGCCACATACAGCGTCCCGTCGGAGGCGAGTGCGAGTCCGGTCGGGCCGAGCACGAGGGCTTCTGCTGAATTAACCCAGGGAATGCCGTTGGCGATCACCGTTTCGTTCAGCACCTTCGGCGTCTGATTTTCGCCGGATTCCAGTTCGATCCGCAGCACGGTCGAGTTGTCGATCGTGTGGATGCCCTTCGCGGCACCGCCATTGAGCGCGTTGCTGACGAACAGCGTGGTCTTGGAGCCTTCGCTCTTAGCGGTCGAGTCCCAGGGACCCTGGATGTTCTTGCTGGCGATCGTCTTGACCGCCTTACCTTCGCTGTCGAGCACGATCAGGCAGCCGTACTTGGCGGTCGCCGACTTGCCGTTGGTCGTTGGCAGGCTGCCCACGACGACGTAGCCACCAGGAAGGATATTCAGCGCCGTCGTCAACCCAACGCCGCCTGGGCATGAGCCAGGGAGCGTCTTGGCATCGATCGTCGCAAACGGCGAAACCTTCCCGGTCCTCGAGACCTGCACGATCGTCGTGCCGGTGCCCTGACCGGTCTCCTTTGCGCTTTCCTTGGCGTTGAAATTGCTGATCAGCATCTGGCCCGCCTGGAGCTTGCCCACGCTGGTGGGAACCAACACGATGCCGTACGGATTCACGTCGCCGTTGGCCGGGACCGTCGAGGCAACCATGCTGACAGTCCTCAGATTTGCCAGAAAAGGAGAAGAGTTTGCGCTCGAGATCGTGGTCGCAGTACTCGCAGCGGCCGACGTGCTGGAGGGGCTGCTGCTTTTGGAGCTGCCGCAGCCGGCGACAGCGAGCGCAACACCAACTAGAGCAAGGATCGACGTTCTAGGCACTGGGTGTCTCCTGTGGTTCGGGTATCGGACGAGACGACTTCTGACCAAGTCCCCGCCCCGACGATCTCTTCGTCGGCTCTGAGGCAGCGATCAACGCACGGCCCGCCTTTCGCGCGCTTCCCTGTAGGACTCCACCGTCGCGGGATTCCTTCCCGGCGAGTCAGCCGATCCCCAACATCGCCGGCAACTCCTCAAGCGTCGAGAATGTCTCGGCGCCCGCTTGGCGCAATGCTGCCTCGTCGCTGTCCGCCGTATACCCGAGGGCACGCATCCCTGCTGAGATGGCGGCCGTCACCCCGGATGGCGTGTCCTCAACGACCGTGCAGCGCGAGGGCTCGACCGCCATCGTCGCCGCGGCATGTAGGAAGAGATCCGGGTGCGGCTTGCCACGCGCCACCGAATAAGCGGAGAACAAGGCCTCTTTGGGAAAGAGAGCGTCGAGTCTTGTCAGGCTCAGCGACAGGCGCGTCTTCTCAAGCTTGCCTTGCGAGGCGACGCACACCAGTAGCCCTGCTGCCTTGATGCGCTCTACCGCCTCGGCCACTCCGCGCACCGCCCTCAGCTCCCGGCGAAACACAGCAGCACGATCGTGCTCGTATCGCTCGAGCCAGTCCTTCGCCAGCGGCCGCCCAAGCTTGGCTTGTGCCCGGGTGTCGATATCGGCCAGCAGCAGCCCCTGGTAGTCGCGCCGTGCCTCGACCAGCGTCGTAGGTATTCCTTGTTCGGTCAACGCGCGGGCGAGCACAGCGTTGGAGATGACCTCGCTGTCGACGAGAACACCATCGCAATCGAAGATAACCAGTTGGAGATGTCTCGCGAGCCGCGCCAACGCGGTTGGCAAGGCCTATGAGTCCTCCGCGAACACGATGCCACTACTCCCCGCTATGCGGTTCCACGCGTTGATTGCCGTGATCGCGAGGATCAGATTGGTGCATTGACCCTCCATGGGATCACATGCTATTCATCCGAGCGACGCCAGGCGACATGGACTTTGGGCTTTGATCCAGATGCCTCGCCGATCGTAATTAGGGTTGCCTAAGTTGTGTTATGGTCTGCGCCGCGTGATACCCGAGTCGCGCTGTCGGATTTCTCTAGCTGGAGGTTGTGCGATGCCCGATGATCACGGACCCGCCTCGCGGGTGGGTCTGACCCGCTTGGCGCTCATGCTCGCCGCGCTGAGCCTGCTCAGCCTGGGAGCGATGGCCTGCGGCTCCTCCTCCAAGCCCGCGCTCTCAAGCGCTCAGGTCAAGAAGCAGACCTGCCAGCAGGTCGAAGCGGCACTCAGCGACGGCCCCGACCCGGAAGCCGACCCGGTCGGTCATGCTCAGGCACAGATTATGCCCCTGCGCGATATTCATACCGCTGACGGAACTCTGCATCGGGCGATCGATACGCTCGCCGCCGCCTATCAGTCGTTCTCGTCCAGCGACGGCTCCAGTGCCGCCAAGAGCGCCGTGAGCGCGGCGGGCAAGACGATCGAACATCTCTGCCCGGGACTCGAATCGTGACCATCACCGACCGAGGACACCCATGATCAGAACACGACGTACCGCTTCTCTCGCGGCGGCAATCGCGCTCTCAGCCGCCCTGCTGGTCGGCTGCGGGAGTTCCTCCTCGTCGGGGTCGGGGCAGTCGATCACCTTGTATAACGGCCAGCACGAGCAGACAACCGACTCGCTCGTCGAAGGCTTCGAAAAGCAGACGGGGATCAAGGTGAACGTGCGCAACGACGACGAGGACACTCTCGCGGATGAGATCGTGACCGAGGGGTCGCGCTCGCCCGCGGACGTCGTCTACACCGAGAACTCGCCCGCGCTGGAGTACCTACAGGGCAAGGGGCTGCTCGCTCCGGTCGACTCCGCGACGCTCACGCACACCCCGAGCAGGTACAACTCGCCGCAGGGCGATTGGCTCGGCGTCTCAGCGAGGGTGAGCGTGCTGATCTACAACCCGAGCCTGATCAACGCGAGCGAACTGCCGAGCGGCGTCACCGAACTGGCCGATCCGAAGTACAGCGGCAAGCTGGCGTTCGCGGCCGGGGAGACCGATTTCCAGCCGATAGTGACTTCCTACGCGCGCACCTACGGCGAAGCGGCCGCGCTGAAATGGCTGGAAGCGATCAAGTCAAACGCGGGAAGCCACGTCTACCCGGACAACGAGACGATCGCGGATGAGGTCAACCGTGGCGCGGTCGCGTTCGGGATCGTCAACCAGTATTACTGGTATCGGATGCGCGCCGAGCTTGGCGCTTCAAACGTGCCGTCGAAGATCACCTACTTCGCGCCCCGCAACCCCGGCTATGTCCTCAACATTTCGGGCGCCGGCATCCTGAAGTCCTCCAAGCACAACGCGGACGCGCAGAAGTTCCTCGCGTTCATCGTCTCAAAGCAGGGGCAGGAAATCATCGCGCACTCGATCAGCTTCGAGTACCCGATCGCCTCCGATGTCAGCATCGCTGCCCCGGAGACCCCATTCGATGAGTTGCAACCCAATCCGATCACGATCCCCGAGCTCGGGGACGGATCGACGGCGATCGCGCTGCTGCGCAATGCCGGATTGCTGTGAGCAACCCTGCTCAACCGGGCCGTTGCTGATGAGCGTCGCGCCGGCTTCGGCCGTCGGTGAAGGTCCGCTGACGGCGGCACAGCACGATGGGGTCGCGCCGGCTCGCCGCTCTCCCCCGCCGTGGGTGCTCCTCACGCTCAGCCTGGCAGTTGCTGTCGTGCTGGTAGCGCCGCTGTGCTTCCTACTGATCGAGGCGCATGGCGCGGGCACCTCGACGATCGTGAACCTGATCTTTCGGTCGTTGACAGCGACCCTATTGTGGAACACCGTGAGGTTGACCGCGGTGGTGACGGTCCTGTGTGCGGTGATCGGGATCGCGGCGGCGTGGTTCGTCGAGCGGACCGACCTACCGGGCCGGAGAGTGTGGGCTGTGCTCGTGGTGGTGCCACTGGCGATCCCAGACTTCGTGGTGAGCTTTGGTTGGGCGTCGCTGAGCACGTGGGTGCAGGGGTTTCGCGGCGCGGTGCTCGTGATGACCCTGGCGATCTATCCGCTGGTGTATCTGCCGGTCGCCGCGAGCTTCCGTAACGCCGACCCCGGCCAGGAGGAGGTCGCGCGCAGCCTCGGCGCCGGACGCCTGAGCACGTTCTGGCGAATCACCCTCGGACAGGCCCGCACGGCGATCCTCGGCGGCTGCCTGCTCGTCACGCTCGTGCTGCTTGCCGAGTACGGCGCATTTGAGATCCTCGGCTACCAGACTTTCACCACCGAGATCTTCACCGAGTTCAACGTCTCCTTTAACATACCCACCGCCTCGGCGCTCTCGCTCGTACTCGTCCTCCTCAGCCTGCTCGTCCTCTCTGGCGAGGGGCTGGCAAGGGGCCGTAATCGCGTGAGCCGCTCGGGGCCACTCGCGCAGCGCGTGGGAGCACGGCACCGATTGGGCCGCGCAAGGATGCCGGTGCTCGCGGGCTTCGTGTTGCTGGTGACCCTCGCGCTCGGTGTCCCTGTTGGTGCAAGCGTATATTGGATGCTTGAGGCAGGACATGCCTATCTCACCGGCGTCTCACTCGTGGGCGCCGCGTGGCATACCGCGCTCTATAGTGCAGCCGCCGCCGCCCTGGCCACCATCATGGCGCTTCCTGTGGGGCTGCTTGCCATCCGTCACCGGGGACGCCCCTATCAGCTGCTGGAGCGGAGCACCTACTTGGTGCTCGCGATGCCGGGCCTTGTGATCGCGCTCGCGTTCTCCTACTTCACCGAGCGCTACGCCAACGGGTTTCTCTACCAGAGCGCACCGCTGCTGATCCTCGCCTACGCGATCCTGTTCTTCCCACTCGCCTTGGTCGGCGTGCGCGCATCCGTCATGCAAGCACCGCCCGGCCTCGAAGAGGTCGCCCGCTCACTAGGGCAGCGACGTCTTGCGGTGCTCTGGCGTGTGACGCTGCCGCTGATCGGCCCTGGCCTCGCGGCCGCGTTCTGCCTCGTGTTCCTCTCGGCGGTGACCGAGCTGACCGCCACGCTGATCCTGATCCCGACCGGCGTGCAAACGCTCGCGACCCAGTTCTGGGCCTACCAGCAGAACCTCGCCTACGGCCAAGCCGCTCCATTTGCGCTCGCGATCATCGCGATCGCCGCCCTGCCCAGCTACGTGCTCGGTCGTTTCTTCGACAGGCTCCCATCCAGGGCGCCAATCGCAACGTGAACAGTCTGCGGATCAGCGAGCTGCACAAGCGGTTCGGGACCCACTCGGTCCTCGCTGGCCTGGATCTCGAGGTGCCAGCCGGCTCCCTGACAGCCATTCTCGGACCGTCCGGCAGTGGCAAGACCACGCTTCTGCGGCTGCTGGCCGGCTTCGATACACCCGACCGTGGCACCATAAGGATCGGCGAGCAACTCGTCGACGCCGAGGGCACACACGTTCACCCCGAGCATCGCAAGATCGGCTACGTGCCACAGGAGGGCGGTCTCTTTCCCCATCTCACCGTCGAGGCGAATGTCGCCTTCGGACTCTCCCGCGCGGCGCGACGGCAAGGAGTGGCCAATCTGATGGACATGGTGGGGCTGGGCGAGCTGGCGCGCCGCTACCCCCACCAGCTCTCCGGCGGACAGCAACAGCGCGTCGCGCTGGCCCGGGCACTCGCCGTCAAACCGGAGATCGTGCTGCTGGACGAGCCATTCGCGTCACTGGACGCCCACCAGCGCTCAAGCGTCCGCGAGGACGTCGGCAGAATCCTCCGCGAATCCTCGACAACGACGCTGCTGGTTACCCACGACCAGGACGAGGCACTCTCGCTCGCCGACCTCGTCGCTGTCCTGCGCAACGGCAAGATCGCCCAGTGCGCCACACCGCAGGAGCTATACACGTGGCCGGTCGATGACGAGTTGGCACGCTTCATCGGGGAAGCCAACGTGATCGCCGGCGTCCTCGACGGCACGCTCGTCGATACGCCACTCGGCAAGCTCGCTACCCAGTGGCGCGGCGAGCCGTTGCCGAGCGGCTCCCCGGTGAGGATCCTGATCCGCCCTGAGCAGATCGACCTAACCGCGCCCGACGGCGAGGAGGGTCTGGCCGGGCGGATCGTGCGCTCCGGCTACCATGGCCACGACGCCGTGCTCCACGTGCAGGTCGACGAGGAGCACGGCGAGCGGCAGCTGACCGTGCGCACCGCGCGCGAAGCGCCGCCAACACCCGGCTCGAAGGTCAGGCTCAGCGCACGCGGTCCCGTGCTCGTGTGGGCCGCCCCGTCCACCAACGGGCATCCGGAGTTATTCGAGCAATAATCGCCGCGCTCTTTCAGCTCAGGCGTGCAAGACGACGCCGCGGGTGACCGTCACCGCCGCGCCATGTTGTGGTGTGAGCGTGATCTTTACCGTCAACGCCAGGCGCCGGTGGCGACGCAGTGCGGTCTTGCCCTTAGCGCTCAGGGGCACGGAGAAGGACACGCTACCCGCTTTCAGCGACGAGCGCACCAGCCGCCCGACGCGCACCTCTACAGAGTGCTCCGCCTTGGCCAGCGAGGCGCCGCCGGCAAACAGACCGACTTCCAACCGCCCTTCGGAGCCGGCCTGGGGCACCTTGATCGACCCGTGCACCGTCGATCCACGCTGGCTGCCAGCAAGCTTGAGCGCCCTGGACCCTCCTTCCAAAGGTGCGCCGGAGCCGGGGCTGGGTTTGCCCGACATCGGCGCTGTGCTCGTCGTTGTGGTGGTTGTGGTCGTCGTGGTGGGGGTTGTGCCGACACTTGCGCCTTCCACCACGATTTCGTATTTGGTGTAGTCCAACGATCCCCCCTCGTTAAAGAGAGTCGAGCTTTCAAACTTGTAAGTCCCTGCTTGTTCGAACTTGCACGTGCCTTCCCATTTGGTCATAGCGCTCGCAGGCACACCTGAGCAGGCTGGCGCAGAGCCCATCCATACAACGGCAGCCGCAGTGTTCGCGTCATCAACGAACTTGACTTCGCCGCCAGTGGCGATCGTGACCTTGCTCGCGGGTGCCGGGTTCGCCCCCGAACCGGGGATCGCCCAGCACGGCCAATCACTCTCGACACAGTTTTCGTTGACTTCGAGCTTCGCTTCAGACGGCGCGGCAGCGAAAGCGGGCACGATCGCTACAGCAGATCCGAGCACGGCCGCTACGGCTAGGTAACGCTTACGCAGCTTCACAATCTCAGCCCACCTCTCATCGAGTACCCAGTCAGTTCCGCGTGCTCGTGCAACTGAAGCCGATCACGCTCCAACAATCCAGGACTCCGGTGCGACGCGATCCTTCCCGGCCACACCCGCCGCAAGGCGGGCGGTCCGATGAGACGCGCTCTGGGCGCGACCGCAATCGACTTTGGCGCTACAGTCGCAGAGCGGGATCGACCATCTCGATGAGCGGAGGATCGCTCCCCCAGTCAATGCGCACACTGGACCCACAGTCGCTGCCGCAACACGTGGACCGTCTATATCGCGCCGCGTGGGCGCTGTGCGGCTCGCGCGAGGACGCCGAGGATCTCGTGCAGGAGACGTTCGCGCGCGTGCTCGCTCGACCACGCGCGCTCAGTGGCGAGGATGAGCTGTACTACCTGATGCGCGTGTTGCGCAACACATTCCTGACGGGCCGGCGAACCGCGAGTCGCCGCCCGACGACAGTGGCCACCCTGGAGGATGTCGTGGCGGCCGACTCGCGGCCGACGAACCAGCCCGAACGGGCACTTGAGATGCAGGAGGTGTATGCGACGATCGCAATGCTGCCCGAAGATCGGCGTCTGGCGCTTGTGGCGGTGGATGTACTCGGCCTGTCCTATCGGGAAGCCGCCCGCGCGTTGCGTGTGCGCGAGGCAACGATCACGACCCGGCTGTTCCGTGCTCGCGAGCAACTTGCCAAGCAACTGCGCTTCGAGCCAGATTCGCCCGCACCACCGGCCAAAGTTTCGGATTCGCCGGAAGTTTCGGATTCGCCGGGTTTCAAGGGGGTACCCGCAGCCCGCGTCCCACCGAGCCAGGCAGTCCGTGGGAATGAGACGCGGGCCCCCGGAGTCCTACCCAGTAGAGGGACATCGTGAGCGAACCCCACTCCCATATCGAGGACGAGCAGCGACACGTCGCCGAACTGGTGCGCTCCTTCGACGCACCGGCGCCACAATCGCTGCACCGACAGATCGATTCGCTCGTGGTCGAACACCAGGATCGCCGCTTCGCTCGGCGCGCATCGCCGCGTCGACGCTTCTCCACGCTGGGCCTCGCAAGTGCCGGCGCGGCGATCCTCGCGGTCGTGGCGGTCGCTATCGCGGTGAGCCTCGGCGGCGGCAGCAGCAGCGCCATGCCGGACCTGCGCCAGGCGGCCGCACCAACCCTGCGCGCGGCGACGCTGCCCGCGCCGATACAGAACAGCGCGCATCGCACCCAACTCGCCGTCGCGGTAGGTGGTGTGCCGTTCCCCTACTGGGAGGACCGCTTCGGCTGGCACAGCACGGGGGCGCGCACCGACCGTGTCGACGGCCGCTCGATCGTGACCGTCTTCTATGGCGACACCGCCGGCCGGCGGATCGGCTACGCGATCCTCAGCGGAACTCCAGCGCCGCGAATCGGCGGCGGCACCCTCGTTTGGCGTGATGACGTGGCCTACCGCGTGCTGAGCAACAACGGCGCGACAGTCGTGACATGGCTGCGCGACGGCCACCTGTGCGCGGTATCGGGACGCGGCGTCTCGAGCGCGACGTTGCTGCGTTTGGCGAGTTGGAGCGACGGCGCCGCCACCTCCTCCTGAGTACGCAAGCACTGTGTAGGGCGCACCGGTGTGCTCCCGGACCCACTCTTCGAGCTTGAGCGCCACATGCACACACACGGGTCCTCGACGAGGGCGTGCTGAAATAGACGTGGCCGCACCACCAAGGTCCAAGCGGGAGCATAGAAGATGAGCACCAAGCAAATTGTCGAGCCGATTGCCCTCGCCGATCGTCTCAGCGAACACAGCGAGATCGTCGAACTCGACGTGTCGGGAATGACGTGCGGTTCGTGCGCGGCGCGGGTGCAGCGTGCACTTGGCGAGCAGCCGGGCGTGAGTGAGGCACTCGTCAACTACGCGACTGCTCGCGCGACGGTCGAGTCTGAGAATGGTGCACTGGACGCCGAGCAGCTCGTCGCCGCGGTTAAGAGCGCCGGCTATGACGCGAAGCCGGTGTTGCCCAGCGCCATCGAGCAGGCGCACACCTTTGAGGCGCTGGAAGCAAGCGAGGCACGCGAAGAGAGCGCACTTCTGCGACGCATCGCGATCGCCGTGCCGCTTGCCACCGCGATCGCATTCCTCACGTATGCCCACCCACACGACGCGACCGCGCGCTGGATAACGGCTGCTCTTGCGGTACCCGTCCAGTTCTGGTGCGGGCTGCCGTTCCTGCGCTCCGCGTGGGCCCGTGCGCGCGTGCGCGCCACCAACATGGACACGCTGATCGCGCTGAGCACGCTCGCAAGCTTCACCTACTCGACCGTGATGCTGCTGAGCGCGAGCGCCGTTTACCGGCATGGCGTGCCGGTCGGCAAGTTCGATATGCCGCTCGACTACGACATGGGCGCGATCATCATCGCGGCGCTGTTGATCGCGCGCTGGTGTGAGGCCAAGGCACGCAGCCGCAGTGGTCGCGCGGTACGCGAACTGGCGCGTCTCGGGGCCACGCAGGCGCGGCTGGTCGATCCTGAGGACCCGCACGCGCCCGAGCGACTGGTGCCCGTGGAGGACGTGCGCCCCGGCGACGTGCTGCTAGTGCGCCCGGGCGACAAGGTTCCGGTCGACGGGATCGTGATCGAGGGCGCTTCGGCCGTGGACGAGTCGATGCTGACCGGCGAGTCGCTGCCCGTGGAGAAGCAAGCCGGAGCGCTGCTCACCGGCGCGACGCTGAACGTGGATGGGGTGCTGCGCGCACGCGCAACCGCTGTCGGTGCGGACACGGCCCTCTCCCAGCTGGTGGCGCTCGTCGAGCGCGCACAGGCATCCAAGCCGCAGATCCAGCGGTTGGCCGATGAGATCGCCCGTTACTTCGTGCCTGGCGTGCTGGTGCTCGCCGCGCTCACAGCGCTTGCCTGGGTGCTCACCGGCCAGGGCCTCCAGGGCATGTTCGCCTCGATGCACCTGCAGCGCGGCATGGACGCCACGATCGCCGTGCTGATCGTCGCCTGTCCGTGCGCGCTCGGTCTCGCGACGCCCGTGGCGATCCTCGTCGGCACCGGACGCGGCGCCAGCCTGGGACTGTTGATTCGCAGTGCGGAGGTCCTCGAGCGTAGTCAGGATTTGGGCACGATCGTTCTGGATAAGACCGGCACGCTCACCACAGGCGAGCTTTCGGTCGCCGACACCTGGTGCGCGCCCGGCGAGACTCCCGAGCGGGTGCTCGCGCTCGCAGCGGCGGCGGAGGCCGGTTCCGAGCACCCGGTGGCGCTCGCCGTCGTCGCCCACGCGCGCGAGCGCACTCTGAAGCCATTGCGCGCCACGGACTTCCGCTCAACCCCTGGCCGGGGCGTGCATGCGCTCGTGGACGGCGAGAGCTTGTGGGTTGGGCGCCCGGCGGAGCTTGACGGCTCCTCCCCTCTGGCAGCCGTGTTCGAGCGCTGGGAAGCGAGCGGGCGCACTGCAATAGCGATCGAACGCGACACCCCAGCGCGCGCAGCCGACGGACACCTCGCAGGCGGACAAGCAGCGGATGGTGGGCGAATCCTCGGCGCGCTTGCGCTCGCCGACACGGTCAAGCCGGAGGCCGGCACGGCGATAGCAGGACTGCGGAAGATGGGGCTAGAGGTGGAGCTGCTCACGGGCGACAATCCCCGTGCCGCCCGCGCCGTGGCCGAGGAGGTCGGCATCGAGCACGTACTGGCCGAGGTCACCCCGAGCGGCAAGCTCGAACGGATCGCGCACCTACAGCGCGAGGGCAATCGCGTTGGGATGGTGGGCGATGGCGTCAACGACGCCGCCGCGCTCGCCCAGGCGGATCTTGGAATCGCGATGGGTACGGGTGTCGGGGTGGCCATCGAGGCGGCCGACATCAGTGTGCTCTCGGGCGACCTGCGCGGCGTCGCCCGCGCGCTGCGTCTCGCACGTGAGACGTACACGATCGTGCTGCAGAATCTCGGTTGGGCCTTCGGCTACAACCTGATCGCGCTGCCGCTGGCAGTGACCGGCCTGCTCAGCCCGGCGCTCGCGGCGGTCGCGATGGGGCTGTCGAGCATCACGGTTGTGCTCAACAGCTTGCGCCTGCGCCGCTTCGGCGCCGCCGGACGGGCGACGCCGGTGCGCAGCCGTGGCCGGCGCTACGCGAGTATCGCTGTTGCCGCGACGATCCCCGCGCTGTTGCTAGGGGGGCTCGTGCTCGCCGACCCCAACTCCTTTGCGGTCCCGTCGAGCGCCTCGGAGACGCTACGCGAGCCGGCCGGTGAGACATTGGAGGTGTATGTCGAACGGCTCAAACCGGGCACCGTCAACATGCACCTGTATCTCCTGGGCGCGAGCGGCGCGCGGCCGAGCTTTCACACGCTTTCGATGCTCGCGACCTCCGCGAGTGGCACGCACGCAAAAGTCAACTTCTATGTGGCAGGCACGGGACACGACATCGCCGAAACCCAGCTCACACGCGGTGTGTGGCAGTTTCAGATCGCCGGGCACGACGGATCCGGACACAGCCTGAGTGGCGCTTTCGCGCTACCGATTAACTAACCGCCGCGCGGCATCGGCACCGCCGAGCGCGACCGGGGCGATACCGTGCCGCCGGTAGCGGAGCAGAGCACCCTCAGCTCATCAGCTGCATCGCAGCGAACATGTATGCCATGCCAAGGGTCATCGCGAACATCGACACGCGCAAGTCGCGGAAGCACACCAACGGTTCCGCCGCGGACATCGCGACCGCGCCGTCGGGACCAACCGAGATACCGCCGCCGCGTAGCGCCACATGATCGACCTCGCGCATACGGTCGGCGATCCACAAGAGCGACTGCGCCCCGAAATAAGCGACGAGCAGCCACGTGAGCGGCGCCTGGAATCCGCTCGGCGACCACATGTAGGCCATTGCCCCGAGATCCACGGCCATCACCAACCACAGCACGTTGATCGCCCGGCCCGCAAGAGCTTGGGTAAGCATCCAGGCGAGCACCGCCAGCGCACCGTTGGCAAACGCGAGCTGCCAGAAACCGTTGGGGATGTCGAAGTGATCGATCGAGGAGGGCGCGAACATGAATGCCATCCCGAGCGCCATCAAGACGTGCCCGGAGTGCCAGATCCGCCGCTGACCGTGAGTATCGCGCAGGTGCAACGCGTGAATGACGAGGATGGCGAGGAATACGAAGGTCCAGAGCACCGCCAACCATTCGGGCAGGATGCTGACCGCGCCGTGGACGGCGCTCGCCGACATGCCCCCAAGCGAAGTCGAGGCGTGAGCCGAGCCGCTCGACGGACTGGCGCCACCCATGCTCATGCTGCTACCCATAGCGGATCGAAGCTACCACACCGACACAAGCGCGCGGCCGGTTCTCGACCGCGTCTCGCTGAGCCACCCGCAAGTATGATTGGCGCGCAAACAGCCGCCGCCATAGCGACAGAGGAGTCGCCGATGCCCAACCGTTGCAACCGCGACCGCGTGCGCCCACCGGCGTCGGGGCCACTGCCCACATGAGCACCTGGCTCAGCGGGCGCGTGCGCATCACTGCGCGCGGCATCCAAATTGCGCTCGGTCTGCTGTGGCTGCTCGACGGACTGTTTCAGTTCAAGAGCTTCATGTACACGCACGCCATCGTCACCGAAGTGTTCGCGCCGGCGGCCAAGGGTCAGCCGGGCTTCATCGGTGATCCGATGAAAACATTCGCCAACTTCTATGGGCGCGACCTCACGCTGTGGAACACGCTCGCCGGCGAGATCCAGGTCGCGATCGGACTCGGATTGATCCTCAGCCGCAAGACAGTGAAGCCGGCGCTGATCGCATCCTTCGGCTGGGCGCTCACAGTGTGGTGGTTTGGAGAGGGCTTTGGCGAACTCACCTCGAACACGCTGCCCTCGCCCTTGATGGGCGCGCCGGGGGCGGTGATCCTGTACGGAATCGTCGGCCTGCTCGTCTATCCCACAGCCAGGCAACAGGGGATCTCCCCAGCGGACACAGGACCGCTCGGCGATCGCGGCGGGCTGTGCGTGTGGTCTGCACTATGGGCTATGTCTGCCGGATTGTGGCTTGTGAACGTGAACCGCGCAAAGGGCGCGACCCAGGAAATGATCAACGGCATGGCCGAAGCCTCGCCGCACTGGCTGGCCAAGCTCCAAACCTCGGTTGGCAACGATATGCACGGCCACGGCACCACGATCGCCATCGTTCTGGCGATCGTCTCTGTAGCGGTCGCCCTGGGCGTGTGGACACCGCTGCGCTGGCCGGCGCTTGCGATAGGAATAGTCGTGTCTCTTGTGTACTGGGTGTTCGGACAGAGCCTTGGCGGGCCGTTCTGGAACGCAAGCGCCACCGATGTCAACGCCGGGCCGCTGTTCGTGCTGCTTGCATTCGCACTGCTGCCCGTGGCACAAATCGCGAACGCCCCACAGCGGGCACCGGCCGAGGAGATCCCACCGGTCGGGGTACCCGACGTGGCATGAGAGTTGCCCCACAAGCAGGCGCGAGGACACTGCTCGCGCTCGCCGTCATGCTCTCACTCGCCGGCTGCGGCGGCAACGCAACCGACCATAGTTCATCGAACTCGACCGTACCGGGATATGTCTCAGAGCCATTTTCCCACCAACAACAGTTGATCGAGCAAGGCGCACGCCTCGTCGTCGCCGACGGTTGCGCCGCCTGCCATCTGGAGGCGACGACGACGAAAGTCGCTCCGAGCTTCGCCAGCTTCGCCGGGCACCGCATGACGCTCACAAACGGGCGGAGCGTCGTCGTCAACGAACGGTTCGTCACGCAGGCGCTGCTACACCCGGGCAAGACTTCGATCCGGGGATATGACGCCGCGTCGATGCTTGCGGCCACCAGGCGTCTGGATCTACCGAAACACCCCGAGCAGGTGGCCGCGTTGGCGGCGTTTATCGAGCAGATCGGACCCGAACCGGGCTAGCGCGCACCCGCCCGCCAGCGGAGTGGCTCGCCGATCGCGCCCCTGGCTACATCTGCGGCGCGGTTCTGGCGCCAGAAATCGCGAGGTCGGCGGGGCGCTCGGGCACGGCGTCGGCGATCCGGGCGGCCTGTTCGCCGCGACGGCGCGGGCGCCACACGCGCAGGTATTGCGCGGCCAGATATGAGCCGAGCACCACCGACAATGCGAGGAATTGGCCGATGAACGTCTCCCAGTTGTTGAACAGCGAGAACCAGGTGCCCATCCAGGCGGGGATCTGCAGCCAGTGGATTTCGGTGGTGCCGATCCAGCCGGCGAGCTGCATCTCGTTTACCTCCTCGCCGACGGACACGAGCAGCACGAACAGGAGCATCAGCCCCGTGATGATCAACAGCCGCTTGTAGGGCAGGCGCTGGTGCAGGCCGAATGTCAGCACGCCTGCCGCGGCGGTGAACAGGGCGCCGATCGCGACCCCCTCGAGCACGACGCTTGAGCCATACAGCTCGCGCAGGTTCTGTAGGAAGATGACGATCTCAAAGCACTCGCGATAGACCGAGGTGAAACCGAGCAGCGCCAAGCCGAGCAGTATCCGACGCTTGTTCGTTTCGGGATCGGAGGAGAGCAGGCCGCGACGGCGCTTGTGATGGCTGGAGATCCAACCGGTCCAGTACATCTTGTGAAAGAACCAGTTCATGACGATCAAAAGCACAATCAGCGAGGGCAGGCCGGTGGCGGCCTGCACGTCGAACTCGCCACCATGGAAGCGCCCGATCAGCCACACCACGAAGAACCAGGTCGCGATACCGACCCCGATGGCTATCGCTCCGCCGCTGACCACCGGACGGCGGTAGACGCGATTGGCGCCGAGAAAGCTCGCCGTTACGGCAGCAAGCACGAGGATCGTCTCAAGACCCTCGCGAAACACCAAGATGGCGCTGTTGACGACGACCGTCGTGTGGTTCAAGCGATCCCCTGGAGGAAGCGCCGTCGGGTCAGTTGTGCCGCCGTGCGCATGCCATCCCAGGATCACCGCGGTGACAGATACAACAAGCACGATCGCTGTCCAGACATAGAAGCTGGCGCGTTCGCTCGTGCGCTTTGCGACACGGGGCGCAGGGGATTTGGCGGTTGCGTTTGCGTTGGTCATACGGCGATCTCTCGCGATACCCTACTCACGGGCTCGGGTTTCCGACAAGCGCAGCCTATCATAACTTAGGCAACCCTAATTAGGCTGCCCTAACTTCTTTTTCCTTGGCCACGTAGGGCTTCCTCGGTCGTTTCCAATCCGCATGACACCGGCGACGGTGCGTGCGAAGCCGGGACACGGTCGCGAAGTAACATCGTGGTCGGAGCTGCGCATTGCCAGCCTCGCAAACCGGCGAAACCGTACCGTCGGCAAAAATCCTTGCAACCCTTCCCATGTGATGCAACTTGCAACGGGACGTGATACGTTGCTCCGCGTTCGTGCCGAGTCCTTGCCCCACGGGTCGAGGAGCGGGGGACCCAAATGCGGCCAGCGGCCGTTGGGGCGAATCGCCACAGCAGTGGCGTAGCGTAAATACGCGAGCCCGACAGCTAACCCCGTAGGCGCCCTGAGATAACGAAAGGACGCTGTTGCCATGTCGGGATCCCCGCGCGATCTTGCAGTGCTCGACCCCTGGGAGGCCTCGCTCGTCCGCTCCCGGGCACGCCGCGAGCGTGCGGCCGCCAAGCGAGGCGGCGGTTCTCCCCTGCGCCTTTCCAAGCTCGTCGATGCCCGCAACCGCGTGCCCTCTCCGCGCAACCTCGCCGAGCAAGAGCCGTGGGAAGCTCTCGCAACTGCGCTCACGCACGCGCCGCCGCGCCGGCGAGCTGCAGTTCGTGCCGACGGCGACACGCGCACGCAGACTTTCCCTGGGTACGCTGATCGCGATCGCCGCCGGCCCCGCCGCAGGGCTGGCCGACGCCAACGGCAGCGCCCAACAGACCCCCGCGCCGGCACCTGAGCCGCCGACAACAACTACCCACTACATCCTGCTCGAAATCGGCAACGAAGGCCGTCAGGTACGCCTCCTGCAGCAGGCGCTCGGGGGCATCAAAGTCGACGGTGTCTTTGGGCCCGAAACAGAACAAGCGGTGCGCGCCTTCCAGGCAAACAACGGCCTGACCGTGGACGGCATCGTGGGACCGATGACAAGCGCTGCACTGCACGACAAGACCTCCGACGGTGCACTCACGACCGACATCGCAAGCGTCTCCCCTGGAGAAGAGGCACAACAATCGACTCGTGCATACACGCAGCCCGTCGAAGAATCTGAATCGACCGCTCAGTCGCCTGTCGACGCGTCGTACGTGCCAAATTCAAATGAAAAAACCGCCGCTCAAGGTTCATCCGCGACCGTCGCACAGAACACTGGCACCGGAGAAGAATCGGAAACCGGCGGCACCGGCGGGACCGAAGCCAAGTCGACCATAAGTCCTGTCGTGCGCTTGCAGGAAAAGGTCGGCGTGGCACAGGTCGACGGCACCTTCGGTCCGGAAACCGAGCGTGCGGTGCGTCACTTCCAGGCGAGCCACGGCCTCGTTGCCGATGGGGTCGTCGGACCGCAAACATGGAGCGCGCTCGACATCAAGCAACACGCAGTGCTGCACCAGAGCCTCTTCCCCCATAGGTTGGCGGCGCAGAGCACACCGGCGACAACGACAGGCGGGCAGGCACCGACCCAGACGCCCGCGCCTGCGCCCGCCGACGGCGGCACGTCCACCTCCTCGCCCAGCGCGAACACTCCCGCCGACGCTGTGCGTCACCTGCAGGAAGCCCTCCACATCCAGGCCGACGGCGAATTCGGCCCGCAAACCGAGGCAGCGGTCAAGAGCCTGCAAGCGCGCGACGGCCTCGCGGTAGACGGCGTCGTGGGACCAGCGACCTGGCACGCGCTCGGACTCGGCGAGCACGCCACACTGCACCCCAGCAGCGCACTGATGCCACGGAGCAGCACCGCCGGCAGTAGCAGCGGCGGCAGCTCGAGCACCGCAGGCGCGGGCGGAGAAGCCTCGAGCGTCGTGGCGCGCGTGATCGCCGCCGCCGATGAAATCGCCACACGCCCTTACGTGTACGGTGGTGGACACGGCTCCTTCCAGTCAGTTGGCTATGACTGCTCGGGCTCTGTCTCCTACGCGCTGCACGGCGGTGGGCTGCTCAGCTCACCAGAGGACTCCACTGGCCTCGAGTCCTACGGCGAAGCCGGCCCGGGCCGCTACATCACGATCTACGCGAATGCCGAACACGCCTATATGACGATCGACGGACGCCGCTACGACACCGTCGCGCTGCAGGAAGATGGCTCGCGCTGGTCGAACTCGCCTGGCGACGATGGCGGCGGTTTTGTGGAGCGCCACCCCGCCGGTCTGTAGCGGGCATCGGGGGTCGCCGGGCCCCCAAAAACGGTCTCGCGCCGAATTCCGTCCCAAGCGCGGCCTAGCTTGGTGTGCCTCACCTCGCAACCGCAAAGGGAGGCACAGATGCTCGCTCGGGCGCGCACGTTCTCAATCGAAGGATTCAAGGCACGAGCCGTCACCGTCGAGGTCGACATCAGGCCCGGCCTGCCGGCCTTCACGGTCGTCGGCCTCGCCGATGCCGCTGTTCGCGAGGCACGCGACCGTGTGCGCGCCGCTGTGCTCAACTCGGGGTACGAGTTCCCAGCCCGGCGGATAACGGCCAACCTCGCCCCCGCCGACATCCCGAAGGTCGGCCCGGGATTCGACCTGGCCCTCGCCTGCGCGGTGCTGGCCGCAAGTGGACAGATTCCTGGCGAGGGGCTCGAAACCCACGCGCTGTTCGGTGAGCTATCGCTCGACGGCGAGGTGCGCGCAAGCCACGGCACACTCGCGGTCGCCGAGGCGACGATGAAGTCCGGACTTCACATGCTCGTGCTGGGGCCCGCGCGAGCGCGGGAGGCGAAGCTAATCGACGGGCTTCAGGTCGGCGTCGCCGAGCGCTTGGCAAGCGCGGCGCGCGTGCTGTCCGGCGGCGAGCCCGACCCGCTGCCCGCACCGAGCCCTCGGCGCGAACACGAAAGAGCCGGACACAGCCTCGATCTCGGCGACGTGCGCGGCCAGCGGCTCGCCATCAGGGCGCTGACGATCGCGGCCGCGGGCGGTCACAACGCCCTGATGAACGGGCCGCCCGGCACGGGAAAGACAATGCTCGCCCAGCGGCTGCCGTCGATCCTTCCACCACTGACCCGTTCTGAGGCGATCGAAGCGATGCGCATCCAGAGCGTGACCGGACGTCTCGAGCACGACCGGCTACCCACTGAGCGTCCGTTTCGCGCGCCGCACCATTCGATCACGACCGCCGGGCTGATCGGCGGCGCACGACGCGGCTGGGTCGGGGAGGTCGTGCTCGCTCACAACGGTGTGTTGTTTGTCGATGAGCTCTCGGAGTTCGCTCGCTCCACCCTCGACGCATTGCGCCAGCCGCTGGAGGAGGGCCGGGTGGCGATTGTGCGCGCCCAACATTCCGCCATCTACCCGGCTCGCTTCATGCTGGTGGCAGCCACCAACCCTTGCCCGTGCGGCTATGCCGGCGAGCACGAGCGCTGCCGCTGCAGCGAAACAGCCATCGCCCGCCACCGCCGCCGTCTCAGCGGACCGCTGCTCGACCGCATCGACCTGCTCCTAAACATGGAGCGCTCGAGTTCGGCGAGTCTCGCTGAGGCGCCAGTTACGACATCCGCGGCAACGCGCGAGCAGGTGATCGCCGCACGCGAACTGCAGGCGGCAAGGCTCGCAGAGGACCGAGTACTCGTTAACGCGCAAATGGACGCGCGCATGTTGCGCAAGCACATCTCGCTGGACCGGGCCTGTGAGCGGTTGCTGGCGGAGGCACAGAAACAGGGGATGCTCAGCGCACGCGGCGCCCACCGAGCGCTGCGCGTGGCGCGCACTGTGGCCGACCTCGCCGGTAGCCCCAAGATGAGGGCCGATCATCTTGCCGAAGCGCTCTCCCTGCGTCCCGAGGCGTGCTTGTCCTGGAGGCGGGCGGCGTGAATGAAGCCTGCGCGCACTGCGAGCGCCGTCGCCGACTGCTCGGAAGCTTGAGCGCACGGCTCGATTACCGCGCCCGCGACCCCGAGCGTTTCTGGCGATTGCTCGAACTCGCCGACAGCGAGTTGATCGATGCGATCGGAGGACGCCGACGCGAGGAGTTGCATCGCGCCTACATGGAGTCCAGCGCGGGCACCAATGATGCCAACGCGAGCATCGACAGCATGTGTCGCCATAGCCTCAGCTATCCACCGGGCTTGCGTAACAGCGCGCTTGCACCGCACGCGCTTGCCGTCCGCGGCGGCAGCGCGCGCCTGGCCGAGCTGCTGGGAGAGACGGTCGTCGCCATCGTCGGCGCGCGCCAAGCGACCGATTACGGCATGGAGACGGCACGCAGCCTTGCGCGAGGACTGGCAGCAGCGGGAATCACCGTCGCTAGCGGGCTATCGGAGGGCATCGCCGCCGCCGCGCATGCAGGCGCGCTTGAAGCCGGCGGGGAGACGCTTAGCGTGCTCGCAAGCGGGCTCGACCGACCGGCGCCCGCGTCGTGCAGAGCACTCTGCAACCGAATAGTCGAGAGCGGTTGCGCGATCTCCGAGGCACCGGCCAGCCTCCCTTCTCACTATTGGGGCGTGCTCGCCTGCTCGCGCACACTGGCGCTGCTCGCGGGGCTCACGATCGTCGTCGAGGCTGAGGAGCGTCCCTGGGAACTTGCGTGCGCACACGTCACACAAGCGCTTGGCAAGCCGGTCGCAGCCGTACCGGGTCGCTTGACCTCACCGGCTTCCAGAGGCACCAATCTGCTACTGATGGGCGGCGCTCACCTGATCCGCGAGCCCCAGGACGCGCTCGATTTACTCTATGGGGTCGGCACACGCGAGGCGCTCGCTCCGGAGCCCGAACACGAATCGACGCTCAAGGCCGAGGTCGAGCCGCGGCTTCGTACCGTGCTCGACCGCGTCGGTGCCGGCGAAGACACGCTACCCAAGCTCGCGGGACGCGCCAGCGGGACCGATGGGCTGATGCTGGCGTTGATCGAACTGGAGCTGCGGGGCTTGTTGCTGCGCGGCGACGGCGGGCGGTATGTGGTCGGCGCCGGAGCGCAGGCCGTGTAGCCACCTCGACGTCAACGCGACCACCGAGGACGTCCTCGCCGAAAATCTGTCCCACACGCCCACCGACATCGCTGAACTGGATCGGACACTCGATCGCGCCGCGCGGCTACGCGCCACACTGCCACGCACTGACGACGTCGTGAGCCTTATCCGTGAAGGCCGCGATGAACTTGACCGCCGCTCACAATTGCTGTGATGATTGTCGTCGACACCAACGCCCACGCCCAGGCCGGACGAATCGCGTTCTCCAGACGACGCGTCAAGCTCCACCTCTAGTACACATGGCCATGGGCCGAGGATCTCCTCGCCGCGTTCGCGAAGCTCAAAGCGCTCCCAGCGCCAACTAGCTGACCACCCGCCAGCCAGCCCGCCCCGCGATCACGGCTGCCCGCATGCCGACAAAAAAGGCGCCGCGATCACCCAGAACCACCCCCAGACACAGCGCGCAAGCCAACACCCCTCACGACGCCCCCACCCACCGCCGGACACGAGCCCGCCATCACATTCACACCCTTACTGCACGATCCGGGCTAGCGCCTAACTCCGCCACCCTCCCCCAACCCAACAAGGGGTCGGCTCACAAAAAGCCCGACCCGTCGTTTAGACACTCAATCCCTAACGACATTTCTTAAAGGAAACACTTCCTCCTTAACAGCTCAGCTTTACTTTACTCTCAACGTGACGCTCAATATGTAGCGCCTGCTTGCCACAAATTCGTCCATTCGGTCGCTTAAGAGCAATTTCGTAGCTACCAGCTGTCAGACTGAAGCCAAAATCTCCACCGTCATAGGTCTTTTCCGTAATCATGACATGATGTGGGAGTTTGTGACCCACAACCACCCGCCAACCTGCGACAGCGTGACCGTCAGAATACGCACGACCAATCACAGCTCCAGTGTTACCCAACGGGACGCTGTGTGACGCCATTGCAACTGGAGACTCCGCAGGAACTACCGTTTGAACTGCCGGACCCAATTCGCCAAGATTGGCTGGAGGCGCCGAGGTCAAACTAAGTCCCTCCTTCACCCCAGTGTGAGCATCAACGATCACCGTCATGACAGCCCCTGACGGCTCGCTCTGCCTTCGTGGAACAGATACGTTTGGCCTAAATGTTCCGCCCGAGGTAGCCGTCATCGTAATCATGTAAACAGGGCTAGTGCGCCATTCTGCGATGTCAGCTGGCCCACCATAAGTTGCTTCGTTCGCGGCTTCTCCATTAGATACCGCCATCGCTTGGGCGAACACGGTGTGAACGGTCGTGACCGCCAAAGCCCCAGTCATACCTCCATCTTCGTGCGCCCAACGATTAACCACTAGATTAGTAGCCGCTTCAAGCGTCATTTCCGGACCCGTGGGCGTACGATAACCAGTCATTCGTTCTTCCGTCGTGCTCGACACTTGCCCTTTTGCGCGACTGTGAGTCAATGCCAGACTAACGATAAAAGCCAATATCACTGTCAATGTCAGTGTCATCACCACAAACGACACACCTTTTAGGTGCATGATTCGCATTTCTTCCGCTCCTTCCTTATCTCAACTGCATTCGTTGTGGCCGGGATCCCACTCGATATTCCCTGCTGCACTGGATTCAGAATTAGCCCACATACAAACACCTGGGTTTTTATACCACCAATCCCCTTCCCAGGGCGTCCAGCCCCCAGAAGCCAAAGCCGCTACCATCTGTCGCCCGAGATGGTACGGAGCGTATTCCGTAGCTCCCTCGAACCCAGCTTCTTGTTCTCCGATATCGACGGGTCGACCACCGCCGTATCTTGCGACTTCGAACCAGTACGCTTGATTGGTCGCCGAACTCCAATACATGTGATAGGCGCCATTTTCTTCTGGATCATAGATCATGTCATAGTTGTACTCATCCGCACCACTTGCGACAGGCCCAGGCGTTACATATTGGTGGTATTCATTTTTTTGAGTCTCCTCCGCAACAAACGGATAGGCGGTACAACAGTTCATATATTCGCCCTCAGTGATCCCATCCTCGACCCATCCAACATTCTCCGGTTTAGGTGCATCTGGCCAACTTACCCATTGCTCTTGGTCATAGAATCCTCCATTCTCCCAATCAGCGACAACAGCTACTTCATTCTCCTCAGCGGCGACCGAAGCCAAAACTTTTGTACTGCGACCGGAGAGAGCGTAACAATGTTCGTTTGGTTCGGCTCTAATGCCGCAGTTGTTGGTTGGTCCCCACTTGGCTTGTGCAGATGCCGCGCCGCCAATCATCACCATAATGGTCACGATAACGACAAACCACGGACAACTCACGTATTTCATGGACACCTTGCCTTCCCTTCTTCTTTTGTTGGGTTTTGTCCTAGTCTGGCATGGTGGCGCTCTAACATTCTAGCCCTTCGTATGGAAGTCCCCGCGCACAAAGTTCTGTAAATTCCATAGATCCTTATGTCGCGTGCATACATCACAAGCATCGTAGGACTGTCGAGAGCACCGATGTTCTTGCGCAGACGATCCCATAGGTCGTTTAGCTCAAGCGCTCTCGCCTCCGGGCTTGTGAGATAGAAGCTCGTCATCGCCGCAACGATCATGGCGTGTCCGTGATCCGGCTTGAGTTCTCCTGCCGGACCTACCGCTTGACGGAGGATCATCTCCAGACGGTCGGCGGCTTGCTCCATTGATGTGTAGTAGTCGAGCAGCCCGTGTTGTCCGGGTGCGTTGTCCTCTTGCTGGTCGATTAGGCTGTCAAGCAGCGAGTTACAGCTCCGATCCACAGGCGTGATAGCTGATCGGCAGTTCGTCAATCACCGTCCACGCCTCGTCGATCGCATCGTCGCTCAGCGTGCCCTATGCGGCCTTCTTAACGAATGCGTTGATGATCTCGTAGCGAGCGAGCATCGGCGAGTGCAGCTGCGTATCGTCAGCGATCCATGCGCGGAGCATTCCTCTCACGGTCTCGGCCGCCCCCTGTTGGTTACGAACGCGACGAGTGCGCGTTGGCGTCGATGACAACGCTCACCGGTACTCAGCACGCCGGACAAGCTCGTCTCGGCCTGCACGTATGAGGGAAGTCGCCTCTTCGGTGGGAGGCAAAGTGGCGCGCAGGCGGGCCGCGCGTTCAAGCGTTAGCTCCAACTCAGCCGTGTCGATGGGGGAGGCCGATAGGTTCTCGGCAAGGACTCCCTCGGCGGTTGCATCGACATCGAGGTGCCGACGAGCGGCCTCCTTGCGCAGCAGGGCATAGGTTCTTGCCCCAAGATGGATCGTTCGATCGACAGTGGCCATAAAAACAGTCTACGAGCGAACCGGACGCTTGCAACACCAAGTGTCGCAGCGGTAGGAAGGGGTCTATCCAGTTTTGGGACAAAACCTTGGGACAAAATTTGCCCCCGATGGTGTTTGCCCAAAGAAAAACCCTGCATTTGCGGGGCTTTTTGTAGCCGTTCAGTCCTTTGGGTTCCCGGGGGCTGCGGGTCAGAGGAGGGCGGGGAGGGCACCGCCGTGTTGGTGGGCGGTGAGTAGTTCGCGGAGGTAGGCGAGCAGGGAGCGGTGTTGGAGGCGGCAGGTCACTGAGGCGGAGAGGGACCGTTCGGTGAATCGCTCGCCGTCATCGGATTGGTTGCCGTGGGAGAGCTTGCGGTGGATCACCGGTCCGCGGAGCGCGCGCTCGGCAGCGTTGTTCGTCGGGGTGACGCCGTCGATCGTCACGAACGTCCAGAGCGCGGGCCAAATCTTCAGAAGGTTGTTCGCGAATCGGCGGTGCAGGCGGTGGCGTTTGCTGCCGTTGGCGGCATGCTCGAGCAGCTTGCGGAGATCGGCCATGACCGGTTTCATCTCGCGTGTCAGCCAACGGCGATCTCGGTGCTCGGCGAACGCGTGCCAGACCTCAAACAGTCGGCGGGTGAGCGCGAGGCCGGCTTCTCCGAACTGCTGCTGGGCGGCCAACCCTTCGCTGTGGAACCGGAAGTCCCGTTGCAGGTGACTCCAACAGGCTTGTCGCTGCTCGGGGTTCAGGAGGTCGTACGCCCACCACCGGTCCGAGGTCACGATCCCGTGAAAATCGTTGCCGAGCAGCGCTTCGAGCCGGTCGCGGTGGCGATCCTCAACGATCCGGAAGATCGCCGCCTGCGCAGTCGTAGCAGTCCACATCGTGCGGTTATCTCCGGCAAGGAACCAGCCGGTCTCATCGACGTTTACCGCGCCAGAGCCCAGCACCTGGCTCGTGAGACGCTCGTGCGGGCCGGCGAGCAGCCCTGAGGTGCGCTGACAGATCTGATCGATCGCGCCGACCGAGACCCGCACCCCGAACAGCTCCCAGGCAAGCTCGCTCATGTCCCGCCGCGAGATCCGGTTACGCGCCGTCAACGCCACCACCGCCGCCTGCAACCACGGCCCGAACGCCGACTCGCCAATCGTCCCGAGAACTGCGCGAGTCCGCTTAGCGCATCCCGAGCACCGCAACCGATGGGTGCGATGCTCGACATACACAACCGTCGTTGGTGGCAGCTCGGCAACCTGATGGCGGCCGGGCCCATGACGCGGGACCTTCTCAGCATCGGTGAACTCCCGCCCGCACCCGGAGCACTCCTCGGGGTAATGATCAACGATCTCACTCATCTGGTCCTCAGACAGCAGCTCTCGCCCCACGCCCGGATGACCGGGCTGACCGCCCGCCTTACGCTGCTTGGCGTCCTCGCGAGCCAAATCCTTAGCTTTCTCCCGCGCCTCCGCCCGACGCTGCTGACGAGTCTTCGGAGCATCAGCCGACGGTGGCGAGGAGCTATTACGCGAAGTGGGAGCCACCTTCTGCTCGACCGCGCGCAACCGTTGCTCCAACCGCATCAAGAACTCCACACACGCCTCACGCCCCGAGTCATAAACCGCCTCAGCCTCAGACCGCTCCACACCAACCACGTTCGCCGCCCAGCCAACCAAACCTTGTTATGTAAAGCCCAAAGGACTGAACGCCTACGGCTTTTTCGAAGCGGCTGAAGGGACTCGAACCCTCGACCTTCTGCATGGCAAGCAGACGCTCTAGCCAACTGAGCTACAGCCGCGCGACCCGGTCATTCTAGCTACCAACGCGGTCGAGCGTCCTCACCACCGATGCGTCAGGGTGTGCGACCGAGTACGCTCAGGCTTCGCGCTAACCAGGATGGGGCTCAGGCAGCAACGTACGGGTGGTCCCGTCCTGGTCTACAAGTACGATCACCCGGCCTTCGTCGGCAGCTCGCCAGATACAGGGACCGATCTCAGGCGCGTCGGCGTCGAGGAAGAGCACCTTTTCCGGGTAGGGCTAGCGTTCTTGGATGGCAAGCTCGATGACTTCGTCCATCGCGCGCGCCGATGGCGAATCGAACTCGTCAGCCAGCTTGTCCGTGCGCGCCATTACTCGATCATATCCGAGCGCGATCTGACCTCCGCCGGATCGTAGCCCATTGGATGGCGTCAAACTGTCCTCTTCCGCCGAGCGCGTAGGTACCGAGCCGAACCGAACACGTGGGCGTAGACACCTCACTCCCCACCAAGCGAGTAAGCCACCCGCCAAGCCCGCAACACAGGCCCAAGCAACCGCGCAAGCGATCCCCCCGAGTGGAGCAGCATCCGACTAGTGTCGCGCAGCTCCGGCACCAGAGCGCTGTCCTTTGACAGGTACAGCGCGGCCATGCACCCGACGATCACCGTGTGGCGCTCGCTGTGGCGCAGAGTATGCATTTCACCGGTGGCGCGCCCTACGATTTCCCCCGCACGCCTTACACCGTGCTCTTTGCTTGGGTAATGCCCGAAATAGCTGTGGTCGCCGTTGGCGATGTCCTCGGCCTCATCGACGTAACTGTCTAGCACGGTCGCGGCGAGGCATACCCAGAAGTATGCGGAGTACGTTTGCGCGGCCTCGCTCGGACGACGGCCGGGCTCTGCTGCCAGCGCCAGCAGCGCGAACACGCTGATCCAGGTGCTGGCGGCGCCTGTCAGCTCATACCAGGCCAGATCGGTGCGGCCGGGGAACTCGCGGGCTGTCCATTCACGCAGGGTCAAATCGCGCAGCCGCGGGTCAAGCTCGTGGTTTATCCCCTGCACTGTGGCGAGACCGGCGGCGCGGATCAGTGTCGATAACACCGCCGCGTAGGAGGGCAGTAAAGCACACGCTAGCCGGCATAATTCGACGAGCAAGCGTAGGTAGCCGCCATCTTCGCGCCAGGGATGGTGAAGATAATAGTCGGATATCGGCACGTCGGGATCGAGCGCCTCGGTGAACGCGAGATGCAGCTGCCGACCGTTTGCCAGTCCCGCTCCGGCGCCGCGCTCGCTCACACTGTCGAGGAAGTCGCACATGATCTCGTAGGTGACGAGCAGACGCAACAGTTGTGGGCGACGCTTGTTGGGAATCGTCCAAAATAGCGCCGCGCCGTCGATGTTGCCCCGCTTGCTCTCCAGTGCGCTGAGCGCGTCCTCCCTGATTACGCGGTCGGGGATTGCGGCGGCCCTGCGGTGCCACACCTCAACCTCGCGCGAGACAGCGCTCAGGCCCCAGCAAAGCTCGCGTACGACCGCCCCGACGAGCGCCCCGATCTGCCTGATGGAGATTCGACTCGCGTCTTTGAACGCACCCGGCATCGACTTCCTCGGGGTGCAGCGGCGCGGTCTCGATCAGTCTTGAAGGGCCGGTTTCACCTGTGTCGCTATGTAGCCAGGCAGCGCGACGATAGCTACCGCCACCGCTGTCACGATCGCGAATATCCCAATTGCGATTGGGGCTCCCATTGTGAAAACGACGGGGAAGCCCGTGACGCTCACGAGCGCATGGCTAAGCAACACCTGTCCATACAGGCCAAACACCGCACCTATAGAACACCCCGTTCCAAGTAGCAGTCCACTCTCCCACAGCAGTGCACGCCACAGCTCACCCTGGTCGAACCCGTCGACCTTCATGCCGGCGAGCCGTGGACGGCGCTGCCAGATCATCGCTCCCATCGCCGCCGCCATCGCGAGCGCGGCGGCGATCAGCACCAGTGCGGCGATCTCGCTCAGACGGGACAGTCCCTGTCTCTGCGTCGAGCGATCCACCTGTTCGCGTTCGCGCGCGGTTTGCACGGCGAGCGGAGCCTTCGGCCCCAACGCCCGGCGAATCTCTTGCTGAACCGCGGCGATCGAGAAGCCGGGGGTAACCGCGAGCTGATAGGCGCTGGGGTCGGTGCTGCCCCACGCGCGCGCGTAGTCGGCGGCGTTGAGGATCGCCGCTCCCGGAGACCAGCCGAAGTTGGTTGTCGTCGCGGCCAGCCTGAACGCGGTCGGCCTGGGTGAGGGCAACACGAACGTTTGCCCGACGCGCACGTGGTAGTAGCTCGCCAGCGAGCGCGACAAGGTCGCCCAGCCGCTCGTGCGCAACCGCCGCGTCGCCGCGCCCAACTCTCCATCCACGATCTGGTTTGGTGGAAGCGGTTCAGAGGATTCTCGCGGTGGCGCGAGCACGAGCGCTCGACGATCACCGATATCTAGGAATCCGCCGCGATACACCTCCACGCGCGCAACTCCGGGCAAGCTTGCCAGCAGTTTCGCGGCGCCGCCTTTGAAAGGGGTCGTGGCGAGCGTGTTGGAGGCACCGGCGGGCGACACCCAGAGGTCGGCAACCCTCGTCACTTCCTTGGAGACCCGAGCCAGTCCGCTGTCGAGGTTCTGCCGAGCACCCTCAATGGCGACGCTCCCGAATACCGCGATCGCCCCCGTCGCCGCGATTGCGAGCGAGCGCGCACGGGTGGAGCTTGACTGCAGCTCTATCACCGCGATTGTCGGCGACACCCCCACCAGCGAGCGTTGAACGAAATCGAAGCAGCCCACGATCGCGCTGAAGGCCACCGGCAGGATCAGTAGCAGCGCGAGCACGAGGCTCACAAACGCCACAACCGCGCTCGCGACGCTTGAGATGCCGATGAGCAGGATGGCGCTCGTGATCGCCAAACACACGACACCGCCAAATAGCGCAATCGCGATTTTGGCCGTGACGGAGTCGATCGAGCGGCGCGGGCTCGGTGTGCTGTAGGAGAAGATGTCGTGTCTGAGCGGCACGATGACGCCGATGATCGCCGCGAGCAGCCCGCCCGCCGCGGCCAGCACGACGCTCTGCCAACTCACGATCCGAAGCGTTCCGACCGGGAACGCGAAGGACAGGTAGCCGGGATTGGTTTGCAGCAGGCCGTGAGAGAGCTGCTCGCCGAGCAGCAACCCAATCGCCGAGCCGACGAGGCCGAGCATCAGTGCGTCAAACAACGTGACCTCGACGATTTCAAACGGGGTGTAGCCATCGAGTCGCAGGTCCCCGATCAGGTTGCGCCGCTGCGGCACCGTGAGCAGCATCGCGTTGAACGCGAACAGGAATCCGACGAGCGCGCTGATCGCGGAGAACAGCTCGGTCGACTGCGTCGTCGGACCCTCCGCCTGACCGAACACCATCGCCTCGAAATTGGCGGGGCGCACGTTCAGACGGTTGCCCGCGATGCGCTTGAGTCCCGCCCGCACCTCCAGTTCGTGACCTGGACTGGGCTCGACCAGGATGCGGTTGATCGATCCTGGGATTCCAACGAGTCGCTGCGCCAACCCGAGGGGAGCTATCGCGACCGGGCTGTCGACGAGTTCGCCGACTTCACTACCGTGCAGAATCACGGCCGCGAGCGTGTTGACGCTGCGATCGCCGACCTGGAACAACACCCGCTTGAGCGGGCCGGTACCGATCCGACGCGCCACCGGCTCCGGTAGCGCCAAGCCCCGCTGGTTGGATATTTGCGTGGCGCTCACGTGCGAAAGCAGTCTGCCGTTGAGGCTCACGAAGCTCGCGCCCACCCCGATCAGCTCGACCGACTCGGCGCCGGATTCGCCGATCACGCTCACCCCGCGCTCGAGCACCGGTGCGGCAAGGCGCACTCCAGGAACCCTCTGCACTTCGGCGAGCAGACTTTCGTTGAACCCAGTCGGGTCTCGCCCGATCAACTGCAGCCGCGATTCGCCGACGAGCCCGTTCGTCAAATGAGCCACCGAGCCCGCGAGGCTCGTGTTGGCGACCTGTGAAGCAAACAACAGCGCCACACCGACGGCGATCCCGGCTACGGCAAGCAGCTCCTGCACCAACCGTGCGCGCAGGCGCACGCGATACAGGTAGAAGATCGTCGACAGTCTCATTGGTTCTCAGCGCCGGCGCACGACGCCGCCGGCCCACTCAAGACACGCTCTCAGTGAACCTCAAATGGTGCAAGAGCGCGCTCGGGCTCGTACTCCACCAAGCGTCCGTCGTGCAGAGCATGCGCCTGGTCGGCAAACGCGGCCGCGCGGGGATCGTGCGTTACGAGCAGCACGCCCACATTGCGTTCGTGACACACCTCCGCCAGCAGCGCAAGCACCTCTCGTCCCCGGTCGGTGTCGAGGCTGCCGGTGGGCTCATCGGCCAGCACCAAGCTCGGCTCGGTGGATAGCGCCCGTGCGATCATCACGCGCTGGCGCTCGCCCATCGAGAGCTGCTCGGAGCGTTGTAAGGCACGCCCGTCGAGCCCGAGGCGCTCGAGCAACGGCCCGATCTGACGCTGCGCATCGCGTCGCCCATACGTCGCCAGCAGCTTCAGGGCGGCGTTGTCGTCAGCGCGCACTCCGGGAATCAGGTCGAGCGACTGGCGGATGAAGCCAAGCTCCGAGCGGCGGTAGTGCGCTCGCTCACGGGTCGACAGTGCGGACACTTCACGTCCGTTGACATTGACGCTGCCGCTGTCGGGAGTCAAGAGGCCCGCGATCAGCATCAGGAGCGTCGTCTTGCCGGAGCCGCTCGGACCGTATAGAGCCACCATTTCGCCGGGCTCCACCGACAGGGACACGCCGTCGACCGCTCGTACGGTCTCGCCCTCCCCCACGCGATAGTGCTTTACGACTTCATCCAATTGCAGCATCAAAACACGCCGCTCCGCTCGCGCGCGAACCGTCGGCGACCGGCCGCGAATATGACCGCAGAAGTCGATATCAAGCCCACCCCACCTTTCCAGCTGCCCGACCGATCCTGTCTGCGCACAATACCCCAGGCATACCCTGTACGACATTTTCGAATCGGGGCACAATCGAAATCGCCATGTCTTGTCATACCTCAAAAGTAGTGCGCTTCCCGGCAACCAGAACTTGCCCAAGCGATAAAGGCCCAGTTTGCGGACTTCGCACCACGCGCCGACCACCGGTGGGAGTCGGAAACATTCACGCACAACTCGAGCGGTATCGCTGCCATGCCGTAGGATCGCGCGACCGCTGGACGCCGCCGCTTGCCATCGGTCGCCCGCACTTGCCGTCGCCGCTATCTATAGGCTTGCGCTCCGGATGGAGCGACCGAAATGAGCCTGCTGCGCATCGAGCACGACGGCCCTTTGACCGTGCTCAGTATCGACAGCCCGCCGTTGAACCTGTTCGACCAAGCGCTGATGGACGAGCTGTCGCAGGCTGTCGACGCACTCGTCGGCAAGCCCCCGCGCGGCCTGCTGATCCGCGCCGAAGGCCGTGTCGTCAGCGGTGGCGTGGACGTACACGTATTCGACGGCCTGTCGGTCGAGCAGGCCGCGGAGATGTGGGTGCGCCTCCTGGGCATCGTGCATCGCCTGGAGGAGCTGCCGCTGCCGAGCGTGTTCGCCGCTCACGCGCTGTGCTTGACGGCCGCGTTCGAGCTGTCGCTCGGTTGCGACATCCTGCTCGCCGCCGAGTCCGCGCGGTTCGGCCTCGTGGAGACGGTTGTCGGCCTCACGCCGGCGATGGGTGGCACGCAGCGGCTCGCCGAGCGCGCCGGGCCGGCGCGGGCGCGCGAGCTGGTGATGACGGGCGAGCTTTACGACGCGGCCACGCTCGAGCGCTGGAACGTCGTCAACCGTGTGCTGCCCGACGAGGGGTTTGCCGAGGCGGCGCACGAGTTCGCGCTCAAGCTCGCCTCGGGGCCGACGCGCGCGCACGCCGCGACCAAGGGGATCGTACGCGCGGCGCTCGACCGTGGCGGAGCGCGCGGAGCGGACGCGGTCGTGCCAAAGCTCGCCGGCGAGCTGTTCGCCACCGAGGATCTCAAGCGCGCCGTGCGCTCCTTCCTGGAGCAGGGCCCAGGACACGCGACCTACGAGGGTCGCTAACGGCGTATCGCTATAGCGCTGACCCTCTTCACACCGCGACCGGACGGTATTCTCGCGTCGTCGGGTTCTGCTCGAGCAACCCGATAGCGCGCAGCGTCTTCACGTAGCGGTGTGTGGTAGACGGCGACATTTCCAGCTCCTTGGAGAGGTCGATGATCGCACGCCACGGCCTTTCCGGGCCAAAGCACGACAGAATCGCCAGCCCGCGAAGCAGCGACTGCGATAGCTGCGAGTCGCTCAGCGCATCCGTCAACGCCAATTGCGCGGCATCGTGCAGCGAGCTGTGCGGCCCGTCGCCGTTGTGCTTGCCGTGCGCGTTGTCGAGCGCCGCCAGCAGCAAACTCGACATCGTTCCGTTCCGGACCAGCCCGACTGAGCGAATTACCTGCTCGATCTGCGCTTGGGAGAGCGCGATCGCAATGTCTTGGTCCTGTGCCATGGCTCCGATACCTCGATCTGACGGCTTCTCGGGCGGTCGCGCGGACGCCATCATGGGACTCCCACGCCCACCATGCGGTTGGTGAGAGAATTCCACGACGGTCCAGCTTGCCACCCCTTACGATCCACGAACCGATAGTACCCAGAGGCCCTACGAAACATTCAACTGTTAGTAATTGATTGTTTCTGTTGCGTATGCAACCGCCGCTTGGCCCGCAACGCCGCTCAGATCGCTCCACGGGATAAAGAGATTCTTAGATTTGGAATCGCGACATCCACCGAGCTTTGGGCTGGAGATCTCTCGCCGAGACGAACTAACCCAAAAATCGGTGTGCGGCCCCGGCCCGGTCGGCTCACGGTGCCCGACCTGCGGGGCTCTGATAGACACCCCACCCAATGAGTGCCTCGCCGACTCGCCGCCGCACCGCCAGACGCATCGGTGCGATCGTGGGCGCGCTGGCGCTCGCCGGGCTGCTGCTATACGCGCTCACCCGCCTGAATCTTCCCCGCGTCGGGCATGCCCTGATCTCCGCGAGCCCGGGCTGGCTGGTGCTCGCGCTCGCGCTGATGATGCTCTCATTGCTGGCGCGCGCTGTCTCCTGGCACGCGGTGTTGCGTGCCGCGCTACCAGACGCACGGCTGCGCTGGGCGCCAGTCGTGCGCGCGACCATGATCGGCGTGATGGCCTCTGCGCTATTCCCCGGACGAATCGGCGAGCCCACGCGCGTGCTCGTGCTGAGCCGCCGCCTGGACGGTCGCACGGCCCGTACGTTGCCCGTGGTCGCCGGCACCGTCTTCTCGCAAACGCTCATCAACCTGGTGGCGCTCGGCATCCTCGCCGCCGTGACGTTCTCAAGCGTTCCGATCCTGCGCGGTCACGCCTCGGCCCTGGAGGCAGTGCTTGCCGTGCCCGCATTCGTGGCCCTGTTCGTATTTGGTATACCGCCCCTTCTGCGCCTGGCCCAGCGCTCGCACAGCCTGCGCATCCGGGCCGGGGCGATCGCATTCGCCGGACTGTTGCGCCTCGGCCGTCAGGGCCTCGTCGCGTTTGCCAAGCCGCGCTACGGCGTCCCAGCCATCGCCGCCCAGCTGTTCGCGTGGACCCTGCAATGGGGCTCCTGCTACATGGTTATCCTCGCGCTCGGCCTGAACCCGCAGGCCACGCCGGTGACGGCAGCCGCGATCCTGCTGGCCGTCAACGTCAGCGCCGTGCTGCCCGCCACCCCTTCCAACGTAGGCGTATTTCAGGCCGCATGCCTGGTGGTGCTAGCCGCGTATGGCATCGGCGCAGGCTCGGCGCTTGCCTACGGCATCATCCTGCAAGCGATCGAGCTACTCACGGCACTTTCGCTCGGCGTCCCCGCGCTGCTGAGAGAGGGTATGACCTGGCAGGACATCCGCCGCGGCCGCGATGAGACGGAGATGCCAAGCGTTACCCCGCAATAGCCACAGCTGGTGAGCAGATCGGGCCGCGTGGAGTCAGCCGACCAAGGCGCGCACGGACTGCCGCAGCGAATGCGTTGTCTTCAGCACGGCCGTCGGCTCATACCCGCAGTGGGCCATACAGTTCTCACAGCGTGGGTCTTTACCGCGACCGTAGGCGCTCCAGTCGGTGCTCTCCAGCAGCTCCTTGTACGTGGCGGCGTAGCCATCCGACATCAGATAGCACGGACGCTGCCAACCAAATAGCGAATAGCTAGGTATACCCCAGGCTGTGCAGTCGAATTCGGCTTTGCCTTCGAGGAAGTCGAGAAACAGCGGGCTGTGGTTCAGGCGCCACTTCTTGCGCCTACCGTCGGCGAACGCCTCGCTGAACAGCTCGCGCGTTTGGCGCACGCCGAGAAAATGCTCCTGGTCGGGTGCCTTCTCGTAAGCGTAGGCGGGCGAGATCATCATTTCGTCGACTTGCAGGTCGTCATTGAGAAAGTCGAGCACGTCGCGCACCGTCTTTGGCGAGTCGTGCGTGAAGAAAGTCGTGTTGGTCGTGACTCTGAAGCCGGCGGCCTTCGCGGCACGGATCGCCGACACCGCCTTCTCGAAGGTGCCCTCGCGTTCGACGGAGGCGTCGTGGCGCTCCCGCAGTCCGTCCATGTGGATCGCCCAAGCGAAATACGGGCTCGGCTTGAAGTCCGCGAGCTTGCGCTCCAGCAGGATCGCGTTCGTGCACAGGTATACGAAGCGCTTGCGCGCAATCAGCTCTCCTGCGATCAGATGGATCTCGGGATGAATCAGGGGCTCGCCGCCGGCGATCGACACCATCGGCGCACCACTCTCCTCGATCGCCCCGACTGCCTGCTCGACGGACATGCGCTGACGCAGCACATGGTCGGGCTGCTGGATCTTGCCGCACCCTGCACACGCAAGATTGCACTGAAACAACGGCTCCAGCTCCACGATCAGAGGGAACTTCTCACGCCGCGCAATGCGCTGGCGCATCAAGTACCACCCCATCTTTGCGCCCTGTCTGATCGGAACAGCCATCGCGGCTCCTTGCTCAGTCGCTCTTGCTCGGTGCAAACACGCTACCGCTCAATCCAAGCACAGTATGAAGGCTGCCCTGGCGCTTGAGGCGTCCGAGCGCCGCCCCGACCTGGCGCAGCGCGGAGATCGCGCGCAGCCCGTCGGCCACACTCGGCAGTGGCGGGCCCACCGGCAAGCGCTGGCGCAGCTCTCGCTCGGGCGTGTCCGAGAGCACGCGCACGACCGCGAACGGACGGCCCTTCGCCGCCTGCGCGACCCACGCCGACTCCATGTCTACTGCCACGGCGCCGCTGCGCTGCATGCGCGCACGCGCCTCCCCGACGATGATCTCCCGCACCGATGCCACGACCCCACTTCGCGCCGCGATGCCCTGCCCCCCGAGCGCGCTCGCCAGCGCGCCCGCAGCCTCGCAGGAGACGCTCTCGCCGGCCTGGCGACCGTGCTCGTCGATCGTGAGCACCTCGCTGGCCACGACCACTTCGCACAGTTTGCTATCCGCTGGCAACCCACCACCGAAGCCGAGCACCACCAGCGCCGCCGCCGGGTCAGCAAGCAGGCCGGGCACGGCGTCCAGAGCGCGGTGCGGACCCATGCCGGTCGTGCGCACGCGCAAGCCCGGTGCGGCCGAGCGCACTGCCAACGCCTCTATGCCCAGCGGCGAGATGACAAGCACGTCGCTCACGGCCGGCGCTCCCCGGCGGCGCGAGCAGGGAAGCTGGCATCGCCCGCATCCATCGGCGCGACAGACGAACCCAGCACAGCGCGCGCGGCGGCGTGGCCGCTCAGCACGGCGCCCTCAAGCGTCGCCGGCCAGCCCGTGTCTGTCCACGCGCCCGCGAGCACGAGCCCGCGCACGCGCGTGCGCGGGCCGGGGCGCAGGGCCTGTACCCCAGGTGCCGCACGAAACGTGGCCGCATGCTCGCGGCTGACATGCGCGCCGAGCACACGCGCGGCGCGAGCGCGCGGAAACAGTTCCTCAAGCGCACCCACGTAGCGCTCGTGCAGCTGCTCGCCGGAGCGCTTCATGTCCTGCTCGGCGCCCGACAGCGAGATCGCAAGGCACTGGCCTTCGGACAAGCCAGCGGCGCTGGTGCGGTCGAAGACGTATTGCACGGGCGTTCCCACACCCGCCGCGAACCTCCAGCTGCACACAGGCCGGTCGTACACAACGTGCACGTTAACGATCGGGGACTCCCCCAACCCCAGCCAACGGGCCGCCTGCTCGCCCAGCAATGGCTCGAGCAAAGAAGCGGCGCGCGTGTGGGGTAGCGCACACACGACCGCATCGGCATCCAGCTCCACCCCGCTCGCCCGCACCCGCAGGCCCGTCTCACCCTGAGCGACATGCTCGACCCGCGCGCCGAGCTTCACCTCCACGCCCGCATGCACCAGGGCGCGCTCGGCCGGCTCGCCCAGCGTCTCACCGAGTGGGCGCATGTGAAAGCCGATGTCGCCCGCATTGGCCCGCTCCAACAAGCCGGTGCGCAGCACGAACGCCCCGAGCGACAGCGAGCCCTCGGCAGCCGGGAGGTTCAGCGTTGGCAGCGCGATCAAATCCCACAGCGCCGCCACTGATGCCGGCCCCTGGCCGTGCTCGGCCAGCCACTCGCCGAGCGTGCCGGGAAGCGGGTGGCTTGAACTCGCCTCACCGCGACCTGGCGACTGCTTGTGCACCGATCCTCCGCGCGCACCGGCGGCGGCCCGCTCCCGCTCCAGCGCGACCGCCGGGTCCAGCCGTCCGAGCGCGAGCGCGGCGCGCGCCGCGCTCAAGCGCTGACCAACGCTCAGATGTGGATAGCGCAAGAGCGCACCCGCGAGATGAAGCGGTGCCGGCAGGCGTCCGCGCCGTAGCAGCGCCGGCTTCGCGCCAGGGCTCAGCACCGGAATCTCAAGGCGTGGCTGGACACGCACCCGCCCGGTGCTGCCCAAGCGGTCCAGCAGTGCGCGGTAGGCGCCGCAACAGCGCAAGAACACGTGCTGGCCGTTGTCCAGGCGCAACCCGTCGCGCTCAAACGAGTAGGCCGCACCGCCAAGCCGCGGGCGCACCTCAAGCAGAGTTACGTGCGAGCCCGCGTCGGCGAGGTCGAGCGCGGCAGCGATGCCGGCCAGCCCGCCTCCGAGCACGACCACGCGCGAGGACGTGCTGGCCGGAGTGGGCTCACTGGCCGCAGAGGGCTCCCGAACCGCGCGGGACTCGCTTACCATCCGAGTCCCCTGCTCGCTCAACGCGCGGCTCGAGCCAGGCTGCTTGCGGCCACCAACGCCTTCTCCCATGCCGGCAGCGACGCGCGGCTCGCGCGCGCTCGCTCGGGGTCGCGGCGGATGCGCTCCAGCACACGCCGATAGATGCCGCTCATCGCGAGCACGCACGCCGCGCTGCGCCGGTCGAGCAGCCCGACCAGCTCGATGCCCTGCTCGAACCATTCGTCCGCACGGCGCACCTGAAAGCGGGTGAACGCGTCGAGCTGACCCTCCTCGCCCTCGTAGCGCCCGTCGGTGCTGAGGCTGTAGCGCACGAGATCCTCACGCGGCAGATACACGCGCCCATGCTCGGCGTCCTCCTGCAGGTCGCGCAGAATGTTCGTGAGCTGCATCGCCACGCCAAGGTCGTCGGCGAGCGCCGCCGCGCGCTGGTATTCACGCGCACCGAAGATCGCCAAGCACAGCCGCCCGATCGAGCCGGCCACACGGCGGCAATAGACGAGCAGATCGTCGAAACTCGCATACGTAGCGCCCTCCACGTCCATCCGCACCCCCGCGATCAAATCGAGCAGCGACTCGACCGGCAGTGTAAAACGCCAGCGCGAGTCGGCCAGCGCGACGAGCACGAGATCGGAGCTGTCGGTAGAGAGGTACTGGAGCGATTGTGTCGCGGCACCGAGCAGACCGAGCTTCTCGCTCGGCTCGATGTGGCCGTCGCCGATGTCGTCGACGCGACGCGCAAACGCATACACCGCGCAGATCGCCGCGCGCTTTTCGCGCGGCAGCAGGCGAATACCGTAGTAGAAATTGGCCGCCGCCGCGCGCGTCAGTGACTCGCAGTGCGCATATGCGCGCTCCACGCGCACGCTCTCCCGCGGCTCTTCCGGTCCGCCCCAGCCGGCGCTCACGCGCACCCCGCCAAGTCCGAGCAGCCATTCACCGGCGGCTCTCCGCGAGCACGGCCCCGAGCGCGCGCAGGCGCTGCGCGCGACTCACCGGCGCGACACCGTCAAGCACCTCGAAGCCCACACGCTCGATCCCATCAAGAGCCGCGCGCCCACCCGCCACGAACCCGGCAAGGGCGAGCTTGTGCCGTCCGCCCACACCCGCCACGAGCGGCAGACCCGAGGCCAACAGGTCGCGCGCGCGTGCGACCTCGAACGAAAGCGCTTCGCGAAGATGCTTCGCAGAGCGCTCGAAATCCTCACCCCGAGTGTTCGAAGCAACGGGAACGCCCCCCAAATCCAAACCCAAATCGGCGCGCGCGCCAAGCATCGCGAGCTGCTCGCGCGAGCTTGCGAATCGAGCCAGATCGGCCTCGGGCAGATACACGCGACCGCGCTGCAGGTCCTCGGCGACGTCCTGCAGATGCTCGGCCAGCTGCAGCGCGGTGCACACGTCGTTGGAGAGCGCGATGCGCGCCGGGGTGACGAGGCCGAAGGCGTGCAGCACCAGCTCGCCGACGGGATTGGCCGACAGCTCGCAGTAGCCGCGCAGCTGCTCCCAGGTGTCGTAATGCGCGACGCGCTGGTCGGTGCGGTTCGCCTCGATCAGGCGCGCCAGCGGATCGCGCGGCAATGGGCATTCGGCGAGCACCGCCTGCAAGCACACGAGCAGCGGATGGCGAGCCCGGCCCGCGAAGGCCCGGTCCAGTTCTGCCTCCAACCAGTCGAGTGCAGCGAGCCGCTCGGCCGGCGTGCCGGCGTAGTCGTCGCCAAGCTCGTCGGCCAGCCGCGCAAACCCGTACAGCGCGAGCAGTCGGCGACGGTCGCGGCGCGCGAGCACGCGCATCGCCACGGGGAAGTTCTCAGCGCTCGCCCGCTCCATCGCGGCGCGAGCGCTCGGCAGCGCCGGCGGGGACAGCTCGAGTGGCACGGCTCGCATCATCGGCGCGGCGCGGCCGGCTCGGCCAGGCAGCGGCCAAGCGCCATCACGGGAAACACGAGCCTGTAGAGGTGATAGTTGATGTAGTAGTCGGAGGGAAACCCGGTGCCCGTGTATTGCGGCTCGTCCCAGCTTCCGTCCTCGCGCTGTGTGTGCGCGAGCCAGGCGATGCCACGGGCGGCAGCCTCACCACGATGCTCGCCGGCGGCATGCAGGGCGAGCAGCGCCCACGCGGTCTGCGAAGCGGTGCTGGCACCGCGCCCCACCCACTCCGCGCTGTCGTAGGAGCACGTGTCCTCGCCCCAGCCGCCGTCCTCGTTCTGATGCTCGAGCAGCCAGCGCACCGCGCGACGAACGCACTGCTGCGAGGGTGCCACGCCCGCCGCGATCAGCGCGGGCACGACCGCGCCGGTGCCGTACACGTGGTTGACCCCCCAGCGCCCAAACCAGGAGCCGCCCAGCTCCTGCTGGGCGATCAGCCAACGCACCGCCTCGCGTCCTGGCGGCTCCTCAGCGCGACCCAGCGCGGCCAGCATCTCAAGCGCGTGCGCGGTGACATCCGCGCTGGGCTCGTCGATCGTCTCGCCGAAATCGAGAAACGGCAGCTCACGCACCAGCGAGCGGGTGTTATCGGCATCAAACGCGCCCCACGCCCCACCGGAGCCGCGCATACCGACAGTCCAGCTCGCGGCTCGCTCGACCGCACCACTCATGCGTCTGCGCTCCTCGGTGTCCGGGAGTCGTACGCGACTCAAGGCCAGCACGACCTCGGCGGTGTCGTCCACGTCGGGGTAGTTGACGTTGGCGAACTCAAATGCCCACCCGCCCGGCTTCAGGCTCGGCCGTGCCGCGCGCCAATCGCCGGGCACGGTCACCTCCTCGTCGAGCAACCATCGCGCCGCACGCACGAGCGCGGGATGATCCGCAGGCAAGCCCGCATCGCTGAGCGCCACCACGCTGAGCGCCGTGTCCCACACGGGCGACTGGCATGCCTCCAGGCGACGGCTCCGACCGGGCGGCGCGCCGACGGCGAGCGGGTCGTCGCGCTCCTCGACCATGAACCCGTCGATGCCGGCGACGCCGCGCGCCATCGCGGGATGATCGAGCGGGTAGCCGCAGAGGTGCAGAGCCATCAGCGAATATACCCACGGCGGCTGGATGCCACCCCACGAGCCGTCGGCCTCCTGGCGACACACGATCCAGCGCTCGGCACGACCCATCGCCAGGCGACGCAAGAGGCGCGGCGGGTGGCGCTCATAGGCGTGCAGAGCGCGATCCAAGCGCGCCAGCCAGCGCCCGCGCGCGCTGCTCCCCACAGCTGGGCGCCATGGCTCATCGCCGTGCAGCTCGTGCAGGTCGAACGGCAGCTCGTGGCGGGGACGGTGGGCCATCACCAGCGACAGTGCCACGATCGTCTGTCGCGCCCAGCAGGCGAAGTCATAGATGTTCAGCGCCACCCAGCGCGGCAGCAGCACGATCTCCGGTGGCAGTGCCGGCACCTGCTCCCACGACCACAGTCCGAACAGGGCGAGCCACACATGGGTGAACACACGTGCATGCTCGATGCCACCCTGCTCGCGCACGAAGCTCGCGGCCGCACGCATGTGCTCGGCGCTCGACTCGTCACCAGCCAAGCGCAATGCCCAGTAGGCCTCGATCGTCGTGGACAGCTCACCCGGCCCACTGTGAGAATTTGCCCATGTTCCGTCAGCGCGCTGCTGCGAGCGGATCCACGCGGCCGAGCGCTCGGTCTCATCCGCCTGTCGGATTCCGAGAAACTCGCGCAGAAGCATGTCCTCGGCGTCCATCGTCACATTCGTTTGCAGCTCGCCCTTCCACCAGCCCGCACTGTCCTGCAACGCAAGCAGGCGCTCGCGCGCTCGCTCCAGTGCCACCTGCGCCTCGCTGACGGTGTGCACGATCTGCGATGACATGGCGGTGGAGGCTAGTGCGTTTTCAGCGACGATGCCGTCGGGAGGAGTACCTCTGCACGGGATTCTTCAGTGATCGCGCTCCTCAGCAGCGTTTCAGTGGAAACCCCGACAGACGAATTGGATGTGAACCGATACACGATCAAACCATGGATGTCGCGACGTTCTGCGAGCTTGAAACCTGGCACGGGCGGTAGCTGCGCGCCCTTGCGCAACGGTGCGTAGCCGACCTCGTCGATCTCGCCAACCGGTATGCGCGTGCCGGGCGCAAGCTCGCGCAGAGCGGGCAGGTAGTACTGGAGCGGCGCCGATCCCAGTTGCGCAGTCACGATCGCGTGCTCGGGGGCGGCGGAACGCAGCACGCTCGCCACGCCCGACCAGTCGCCGCGCTGCAGGCGCGGGCTCAAGTCGATGTCGATCGTGAGCACGAGGAACGCGAGCCCGGCTAGTACCGCCAGCGCCGCGCCGACCCTGCCCGTGCGCTGCGCAACGATCACGACCGCGAGCAGCGCGCTCAGCGGCACCATCGCGGCGACCAGGTTGCGCGGAGCGAGGTAATCGACGCCGACGAATGCGAGCGCGACCGGGATCAGCACGCCACCCGCCAGCACCGTGAGCGCGATCAGCGCGCCACGCTCCTCGCGCGGCGTGAGCGTGCACCACAGACCGTAGGCGAACCCCGCAAGCAGCACGAGCGCGACGAGCAACTCGATGCCGTGCCCGAGCGCGGCGCCGGTGTAGCCGGTCAGGTAGTACTGCGGAATCGCTTCCAGGCGAGCGCCGAGCGCCCATTCGCCGATCCACTGCGTGCCGTGCCCACCCTGGGCGAGAATCAGCGGGAGCAGCGCCAGCCCGACTATCGCCGGGATCGCGACTGCGAGGAGGGTGCGCTTGAGATTTTTTGGATTTGAGGGTCGTTCCCGGGGTTGCCCGTCGCGTTGTGAGCCCGCTGGCGCCGCGCCCGCCAACAGCCACAAAACCATCGGGATCAGCAGGAACACGGCGAAGTAGTGACTCAGCAGCGCGAGCGAGGCGGTGAGCGCGAACTCGGCGAGATGGCGCGTGCTGGGGTCGCGCAGCGCGCGCAGGAAGCACAGCAGCGCGAGCGAGGCGCAGAGCACGAACAGGCCGTAGGCGCGAGCCTCCTGGGAGTACCACACCAGCAGCGGGTTGACGGCCACGAACGCGGCGGTGGCGATCGCCGCTCTGCGGCCGGCAAGCTCGCGGCCGGCAAGCCACGCCACCGGCACGGTCGCGATCCCGGCGAGCGCGGACAGCAGGCGCAGCGCGACCGCGCTCGTGCCGAGCACGCGAGTGAACGCCCACTCCAGCACGTACCACAGCGGCGGTGTGTTCTCGGTGTGCACAACGTTGTGCAGCGTCGCGGTCAGACTCGCGCGCAGCACATGAACGGGCGTGAACGCCTCGTCGTACCAGAGGCTCTGCTGGCCGAGCGTGCTCAGGCGCAGCACGGCGGCGAGCAGTGTTATCGCGGCAAGCGGCCACCACGGTGGCAGCGCGCTCGCGACGCGCGCTCGCGGCAAGCTCCGCTGGGGTCGCCCTCCGAGCGCCGCCGTGGAGCTGGAGGTGTCGCTCATGGGCGAGCAGGCGGGTTGGCGAGGGAGCTGCTCACGAACGCCCCGCCTGGTTGGCGAGCAATCCGCTCACGGGCGACCCGTGGGCAGCGGCGGGTCCGGTGGAGAGCCCGCAGGAGCCGACGTGCGTCCGCACAGGCCCTGCTGTGTGGGCACTCCAAAGCAGCCGTAGCGGTTGCCATAGAGGTTGGGATGGTAGGGCGGCAGGTAGTAGCCGCCGCTGACGGTCCTCATCCCCGACACCACTGGCCCCGTCATCGTCAGGCACAGCTGGGCGCGAGCCCCGGGCGCGCCGGGCGAAACGTTGCCGCACACCGTGTCGTGCGTGGTGTGAGTCTTTATGTCCTGCTCGGTGTCGAGGTTGATGTAGTCGTGGCCGGTAAGCGTGCGCCATGTCAGCAGATCGGCGCTGAGGCGATGGTTGACATGCGTTTGCAACACGACGTCGTTGACGGTCGCGACAGCCAGGAACACGCCGATCAGGATCAGGATCGTGGTCTCTGCCAGCCGCCGGCTGCCGAGGCCCTGGCGCTCCCGCTCAAGCGGACGCGCCCACTCGGGCAGGCGCCCCCAGATGCCCTCGGTGGGTGTGGCCGCCGGATCGCTCACGCGAGCCTCTCGGGCTGCGCGCGCGAGCGTGGAGCGGGAGCTGGGATCACGACACCGGCGCCAGCAATGGCGCGAGCTGGTGGACGATGAACAGGCCCTGCACAGCGAATGTCGCGTACAGCAGGCGACGGTCACGGCTGATCGCGGCGAGCGGCAGCGCCCACAGCGTGTACCAGGCGAGCAGCCACGTGCTTGCGACCACAACCGCGAGCAGCGTCCAGCCAGAGGCCGCCACCCAGTCATAGCCGCGCCACGTGCGCCACAACAGGTGCAGGACGATCAGCAGGAGCATCGCCTCCAGCAGGTCGTGGTCGATCGGGAACACCCCGGGCTTGCCGAAGAGGTGGGCGATCTCGGTCGGGAAGGCATCGCTTGAGACAAACGCGGAGTCGCGATTGAGCGCCGAGACGATGTCCACGCCGTGGATGCCAAACACCACGTAGGCGATCAGCGCGAATGCCGCCCCGGCCACGGCCACGCCGATCAGGGGCGCGACGCGGCGGCGGCTGAGCAGTATGAACGGCAGCAGCACGATCCCCGTGGCCTTCACGAGCGTCGCGCCGAGCACCGCCGCGCCTGCATAGATTTCGTTGCGCGACCCGCGCTCGCCAGAGAGCGTGAGCGCCACCGCGCCCATCAAGAGCAGCGTCATGATCAGGTCGTTGTGGGCGCCACCGAGCCCGTAGATCACCCACAGCGGGTTGACACCGACCACCAGCAGCGCAAGCTTTGGGTCCAGGCCGCGCATCCGCGCACAGCGCCAGGTCAGCGCGAGCGTGCCGGCGCTTGCCAGCAGCGCCTCCAGCTTCATCCCCCACAGCGCCCCCGCCACGCCCAGCGGGGCGAGCGGGTAAGACAGCAGCGTGTAGAGCGGCCCGTAGGCAGTCGCGACCTTGATCCAGTCCTTGCCGACATAGCGGTAGACGGGGTCTGCTGAGATCGCGATCGGGCCGTGCAGGTAGGGGTTGACTCCGTGCTCGACGCCCATGCGCGCGTAGGCGATGTAGCTGAACACATCGGTGGAGATCAGGATCGGGCCGGCGAACACGATCAGCTGCAACGCGGCGGTCAGCGCGATCGCCCAGCGCACCGACACGCGCCGCGCAAGCAACAGGATGCCCGCGAACGCGCCCGTGTAGGCGAGCAGCGCGATCAGGAACACGCGATAGCCGAGGCGCTCGCCAACGCCGCTCATCCATTTCGCGATGCTCGGCGACTTGGGGATCAGCGGCGAGTGGCCGACGGTCGCGTCGAGCACGATCTCCAGGGTCGCGGCGAGCAGCACGACGGTGAGCGCGCCCACGAGCGCCACCCAGCGGCGCTCCGCGCTCGTTGCGAGCGTCCCCTCGCGGCGCTCGACGCTCGTGGCGAGCGCTCCGCTCACGTCGCCAGGGGTCTCAGCCGAGGGCCGTCCAAACGGTCTTCGTCTCCAGGTAGGCACTGAGCCCGTCGTGTCCATGCTCGCGACCAACGCCCGAGGACTTGAAGCCGCCGAACGGGGCCGACGGATCGACCAGCCCCCACTGGTTTATGTATACCGAGCCGGCGCGCAGCATCGCCGCGAGGCGGTGTGCCTTGCCGACGTCGCGCGTCCACACCCCGGCCGCCAGGCCGTACTCGGTGGCGTTGGCGCGCTCGGCAACCTCCTCGAGCGTGTCGTATGGCGATGCCACCAGCACCGGGCCGAATATCTCCTCACGGGAGATGCTCAGCTCGTCGGAGGTCGTGCTGAAAAGCGTCGGCTGCACAAACCACCCGCCGCTGTCGGCCAGTGCCACCCCACCGCCCGCGAGCAGCTCCGCGCCCTGCTCGCGACCCGCGTCGACGTAGGACATCACGCGGTCGCGCTGCTCGGCGGACACAAGCGGCCCGAGCTGGGTCTGCGGATCGAGCCCCGCCCCCAGACGGGTCGCCTTCGCGCTGTCGGCGAGCGCGCCCACGACCTCATCGAAGCGCGCGGCCGGCACGAACAGCCGTGAGCCCGCGTTGCACGCCTGGCCGGAATTGAAGTAAATCGCCTGAAAGGAGCCCGCGACAGCCGCCTCGACGTCGGCGTCGTCGAGGATGATGTTGGGCGACTTGCCGCCCAGCTCGAGCGTCACGCGCTTCAGTGCGCGCCCGGCCTTGGCGCCGATCTCACGCCCTACCGCGGTGGAGCCTGTGAACGCGATCTTGTCCACGCCGGGATCGTCCACCAGCGCCGCGCCGGTCTCGCCATCCCCTGTAAGCACGTTCAGCACGCCCGGCGGGAACCCGACCTCCAGCGCCAGCTCGCCGAGGCGCAGCGCGCTCAGCGGGGTTTGCTCGGCCGGCTTGAGCACGATCGTGCAGCCGGCGGCCAGCGCCGGGGCGATCTTCCACGCAGCCATCATCAGCGGGAAGTTCCACGGCACGATCTGCCCGCACACCCCAACCGCTTCACGGCGCGTGTAGCAGAGCATGTTCGGCGCCGTCACGGGCAGCACGCTGCCCTCGATCTTCGTTGGCCAGCCCGCGTAGTAGCGCAGGTGCGCGATCGTGCCGCGCACGTCCACGTACTGGGCGAGCTTGACCGGCTTGCCGTTATCCAGCGACTCGATCTGCGCAAGCTGCTCCTGGTTTGCCTCGATCGCGTCGGCGAGCGCGTTCATCAGCCGGCTGCGCTCTGACGGCGCCATGGCCGCCCACGCGCCATTCGCGAACGCCTCGCGGGCCGCGGCCGCGGCGCGCCTGACGTCCTCCGCGCCAGCGTGGGCGACGGTCGCGATCTCGCGGCCGCTGGCTGGGTCGAGCGTGGCAAACGTGCGCCCGTCGGCGGCCGGCACACGCTCGGCGCCGATCAGCAGCTTGTGCTCCTGGGCGATGAAGTCCCGCGCGGCGTCTCCGAGCGCGTCGGGGAGGGTTGACTGTGCGATGGTGCTCATGGAAGGCTCCTTTAGAGCGCGGCTCAGGGCGTCAGGACGATCTTCAGCGCCTCGCGGCGGTCATACAAAGCGTACGCCTCCGGAGCGTCGTCGAGCTTCATGTGGTGGGTCACGAGCGGACTTGGGTCCAGCAGTCCGGCGGACATCAGCGCCAGCACCCGGTCGACGTGGCCGATCACGTTGGCGTGCCCGGCACACACGTGCAGCGACTTGATCCACAAGAGGCCCATGTGCACCTCGGCGCGCTCCGCATACACGCCGACCGCCTGCACGGTGCCGCACTTGCGCGTCAGCTTCAGCGCCAGATCGAGTGCGCGCGGGTCGCCGACCGCATCGATGCACACGTCCACGCCGCGCCCTTCGCTGGCCTCGCTCACGGCAGTGCGGGGATCGCCCTCGGTTAGGTGCACGGCCTGCGCGCCGAAGCTCTCGGCCATCGCCAGGCGCTCGGGCACGGTGTCGATCGCGACGACGCGCGCGGCGCCGCACGCTCTGGCTGCCTGCACCGCGCACAGACCCACGGGGCCGAGGCCAAGCACGGCAGCGACGTCGCCGGGGCGCAGCCCGCTGTCCACGACGGCGTGAAAGCCGGTGCCCATGACATCGCCCGCGAACAGAGCCACCTCATCGCTCATGCCCGCCGGAATCTTGCGCAGCACCAGATCGGCGCACGGGACGAGGGCGCGCTCGGCCTGGGTGCCCTGCAGCGAGCCGAGCGCCGCGCCATGGCCGAAGGTACGCGAGGAGTCGCACTTGTGAAACCAGCCGCGCCGGCAGAAGTAGCAATGACCGCACGCCGTTTGAAAGCAGCCGAGGACACGGTCGCCGACGTTGACGCCGTGTACGTTCTCGCCGATCGCCTCAACAGTGCCGACATACTCGTGGCCGATCGTGAACCCCGGCTCGATACGCACGCGGCCGTGATAGATGTGCAGGTCCGAGCCGCACACGCCGGTCGCCTCGATCCGCACGATCGCATCGCCGGGATCGGAGATCTCGGGCTCGGGTACGTCCACTACGCGCACCTCGCCGGGCGCTTGGAAAGTAACGGCACGCATCGAGACGGCAGCCTAGAGGATGAGCCGGGCGCTCGTGCAAGCGCGAGCGCCAGACGACGCGTCCTCCCGGCATCGCACCCACCATCGCATCGCGCGCCGCATTCCGTATGCTGGGCGAATGCCCGGCGCCGTGTCCAAGGCGGTTCTCATCACCGGCTGCTCGTCGGGGATCGGCGAGGCGACGGCGCGACGCCTCGCTGGACACGGCTGGAAGGTGTATGCAAGCGCGCGACGGCTCGAGTCGATCGAGCATCTCGCCGACGCGGGCTGTGAGCTACTGCAGGTGGACGTGTGCGACGAGCAATCGATGCGCACCGCGGTCGAGCAGGTGGAGCGCGAGCACGGCGCCGTGGGTGTGCTCGTCAACAACGCCGGCTACTCCCAGGGCGGTCCGATCGAGCAGGTGCCGATGCAGGCCGTGCGTCGCCAGTTCGAGACGAACGTGTTCGGGCTCGTCGAGCTGACGCAGCTGGTGCTGCCGGCAATGCGTGCCCAGCACTGGGGCAAGATCGTCAACGTCGGCTCGATGGGCGGCAAGCTGACACTCCCCGGTGGCGGCTTCTACCACGCCACCAAGCATGCGCTGGAGGCGATAAGCGACGCGCTGCGCTTTGAGGTGCGCGGCTTCGGCGTGGACGTCACGCTCATAGAGCCCGGGTTGATCGTGACCGAGTTCGGCAAGACCGCGGCGGCGACCATGGGTGAAGCGGGAGCAGGTGGGAGCGCCGCAAGTCGGGCGAATGGCGCCAATGCGAGCGCCGACACCGCCACCGCCACAGACGCGAATGCGACCGACCCCTATGAGCGCTTCAGCACGAAGCTGGCTGCGATGACGATCGGCGTATACGAGGGTCCGATGCGTCATCTCGGCGGCGGCCCCGATGTCGTGGCAAAGGCGATCGAGAAGGCGATCTCCCGCCGCAAAGCGCCCTCGCGAATGCTGCTAACGCCCTCAGCGCGACTGACCGTGATGCAGCGCAAACTGTTGCCGGACCGGCTGTGGGACGCGATGTTGCGTACGCAGATGCCAGAGCCACGCTAGGACGCCGCTGAGCGGCGCTGGCCGATCGATGAGCGCATCTGGATCATCGATCGGTCTGCGTCCTCACTCGTTCGTGTGCTGGCCGAAACGGGGATGCGAGCGGAGCGAGTGTCTTCCCGGCTTCGGTACACTTCACTCGCTGCGTCCTTGTCTCGCTTGCTCACCGACGCCCTAGATGATTGATTCCGCGGTTGGGGCTGTGGTTTTCGGAGGTTTTTGAGGCAGCAGGGTCGAAGTCGGCGGTACTCAATAACCAGCCGCCGACCCAAGGGAGGGCCTCGATGGACGCCGACCTCGACCTGCTGCTAACCGCTGTTTATGTCACAGCTGACGATCTCCTGCCCGAACAGGCTAAGAACGCCAGACGTAGCGTCACAGACGCGGAGGTCGTAACGCTCTGCGTCGCCCAAGCGATCATGGGAATACCCTCTGACCGACGGTTCTTGGCGGTTGCGTCCAAGCGTCTGGGGCACTTGTTTCCGAGGCTTCCCGGGCAGCCTGGGTATTTCAAGCGCCGCCGAAAGCTGGCCGAGACGCTTGAGTGGCTGATAGAGGTCTTCGCCAGCCAGAGCCCCGGCTTCCACGACGATCTGCTGCTCGTAGATAGCACCCCTGTGGAGTGCGCTCGCAGCCGTGAGACCGTCAAGCGCTCGGCGCTCGCTGACGCTGCTGACTATGGGTACTGCGCGAGTCACTCCCGTCTGTTCTGGGGATTCAGGTTGCACGCGATCTTCGCCCCGGACGGAACACCCCGGGCGCTCGCGCTCTGCTCCCCCAAGCAAGGTGAGCGCGATGTCGCGCTGAAGCTCCTCGAGCGCTGCCGCCGCGATGGCCGCGTGACCCTGATCGGCGATAAGGGCTACGCCGGAGCAGAGTTCGCAAGCCAAGTCAGTGACCTGGACGCCGTGATCATTCGGCCCCGACGCAAGGACGAGCCCGGAAAGGGTCCCCATCTCGCGCCGATCCGCCAACGCATCGAGAGCATCTTCTGGACCTGCAAGGACATCCTCACCCTTGAGCGCCACGGCGCCAGGACGCTCCCCGGCCTCAGGGAGCGAATCCTGCAACGCCTACTCACCCTCGCAGCCGCCATCTCTCTAAACCACCAGCTAGGACGCCCCAGCCGAGCACTCGTCAACTACGCCGCCTAAAAAACCGCGGAATCAATCATCTGACATGGAGCAAAATGTCAAGGCCCTGCGCGGGTTGGCGCTGAGCGGTTCGAGCGTGGGGTGGCGGGCGTCCCGGGGCAGCGACGGTGGATCAGACTGACATTCGCGGGTTGGTGCCGCATGACTGGTATCCGTCGGGAGCTGCCTCGGTCTAGCGTCGCGGGTCGCCGGCGAGCCGACGCCGCATAGGTGAAGCGAGGATTCTCCTTCTGGGAGGGAGCGCCCGCCACCCCACGCTCGAGCACGATCGTGTTCTCTTTAGCGAGTCCGTAGTGGCTGCTCGGTGGCGATCGCCCACACGAACCCGGCGAGCTCCCGTGCGCAGGCGACAACAATCTTCTGGTGGGGCTTACCGCGGCCTGCCATCCTTGCCCACCTTCGATGCAGTCGTTGTTGGCAGCGCCACGCATGCTCGAGGACCTGGGGGTCCTGGTCACGTTGGCGGCGCGCGAGCTCATAGCCGACCGTCGGGCGCCGCCGCCCGTTCCACGCTGACTCGACGAGCAGCCGCCTGGCGTGCGCTGAGCCGGCCTTGGTGATCGAGCCCTGCCTGCGACTCTCCCCGGAGGAGCGCTCTGAGGGGACCAGCCCGACGAAACTCATGAACTGCTCGGCGGTCTTGAACCTGCTGAAGTCCCCGGCCTCGGCGACCAGTCCGATCGCTGTCAGGGTGTCGATCCCGCGCATGCAGCGCAGCCTGGCGATCAGCTCGCGGTGGGGCCCCTCGCCGGCAAGACGGTGAAGCTCTGCCTGCAAGCTCTCGATGCGCCGGTCGATCTGGTCAACAGCGAACAGGTAGTCATCGAAGGCCTGCTGCTGGCCCGGGAGCTGGAACGCTTGGCGTCCAAGCCACGCGCGCCGTGTGGTGCCCCAGCACGTCGTCGGCATCGTCCGCTCGTGACGCAGACAGAACTTCCCCAGCCGGTGGCGGGCACGCATCCTGTCCAAACGCGCATCCTCGCGCGCCCGGACGAGATCGCGCAACGCCTCATGCTCGGGTGTCGGGATGAAGATCTCCGTCAAAAGTCCAGCGGCATGCAGTCCCGCCAGCCGCCGAGCGTCACGCTTATCGGTCTTCACCCGGTCACCAGGGCGCGAGGGCACCAGCCCAGGCGCGACGATCACGCTGTCGACTCCGGCCGCGACCAGCGCGCGATGCAAGCCGAACCCGGTCGGGCCGGCCTCCTGGCAGACCCGTGCGCCTGGCCACGCCCGGACCTCTCTGAGCAGCTGCTCGTGGTCATAGCCAAGCGTTCGCTCGCGCAACACCTCACCATCACGCACCGCCGCCAGCCTCACAGACGACTTGTGCACGTCCAACCCGACTACGACTGCCCTGCGATCCTCTGACATGGTCGGCGACCTCCGTATGTGGCTCGGCCGGGATCAAACCCGGCAACCCACGCAAATGCGCTGTGAGTGTGTGCACGGCAATCGCTGTGTCGTGAAGGTGCGTTCGGTAATTGCGTTGTAGTCGACGTTTCCCCACGTGGGGAAACGTCGGGTCTGGTGTTCAGGCTGGCCCTGGTGGCGATGGACGTGACCCTCATATGCACTGGCCCTGCGCTTGGCGTGGGTGCTCTTGTCCTGATCTGTCCGTCTGTTGCTGCCGGTCCCAGCCTGGCCTCCGCTGGTGGCCTGATCAGAAGCCTGTCCGCCCCGTTTTGTGGGGCGTGACTCATCACAGTCTTGCCCTTTGCGGTTCCTATTGCCCAGGCCGAGTACCGACAGACAAACCCCCAGGAACAGGAGGTCGTATTTCATGCTGGCAGACCAGGCCGACCATGTGCTCGGCATCGACACGCACCGCGACTCGCATAGCGCGGCGATCCTCGCCGCGGACACGGCGGTCGTTGAAGGACAGATCACCGTCGCCGCCAATGAGCGCGGCTATCGACGGCTCTTGCGCTTCGCGCGTGAGAGCGCCCCAGGCCGCAGAGCCTGGGCAGTCGAGGGAACGGGCAGCTATGGCGCGGGACTGACCGTCTTTCTTCAGCGAGAGGGCGAGCTGGTGCTCGAGGTCGATCGTCCTCGCCGCCCCGCGCGCCGCGACCGCGCCAAGTCCGATCAGCTCGACGCGATCCGTGCAGCCCGCGAAGCGCTCACACGCGAGCATCTCGCGCGGCCCCGCCAGCGCGGCGAGCGCGAGGCGCTGCGCGTTCTCTTGGCTACGCGCGATAGCGCGGTGCGCTCCAAGCGAGCGGCGATCACGCTGATGAAGGGGCTGCTCGTCTCAGCAGCACCGACGCTGCGTGAAGGGCTGCGCTCTCTGTCTACGAGCGAGCAGCTCGCGCGCTGTGCGCGTCTGCGCGTCAGCTCTACGCAAGACCGCGAACAGCGCGCCACGACGATCGCTATACGCGCGAGCGCCCGCCGAGCACTCGCGCTGCAAGAGGAAGCGCTCGAACTCGAAACAGAGATCAAGCCTATCGTCACAGATCTCGCACCCGGGCTACTAGTGTCCTGCGCCTTAAGTTCGGTACTTAAGTGTGATAAGCTGTGGCATGGTGAGAACTGGACGGCCCAAGCAGGTGTTGGAGTTGACCGATGCGGAGCGCGATCAGTTGGTGCGGTGGGAGCGGCGTAGGAAGTCTTCGCAGGCGTTGGCGTTGCGCTCGCGGATCGTTTTGCGGTGCGCGGAGGGGTATTCCAATAAGGATGTTGCGGTGGCGTGTGGTGTGTCGACGCCGACGGTCGGGAAGTGGCGCCGACGGTTTTGTGAGCTGCGGTTGGACGGATTGTCCGATGATCCGCGTCCGGGACGTCCGGCGAGCATCACCGCTGAGCAGGTCGAGGACGTGGTCGTAGCGACGTTGGAGTCCACGCCGGAGAACGCGACGCATTGGTCGCGCGCGAAGATGGCCGAGCGCTCGGGATTGTCAAAGTCGACGATCGGGCGGATCTGGCGAGCGTTTGATCTGAAGCCCCATCGCGCGGATACATTCAAGCTCTCCAACGACCCACTGTTTGTGGAGAAGGTCTATGACATCTGCGGCCTGTATCTGAATCCGCCCGAAGCCGCAGTCGTCTTGAGCGTGGATGAGAAGAGCCAGGTGCAAGCGCTCGCGCGCTCCCAGCCGGCGTTTCCAATGATGCCGGGCATGCCGGAGAAGCGCACCCACGACTATCTGCGCCACGGCACGACCAGCCTGTTTGCTGCGTTTAACACCGCCGACGGGACCGTCATCAGCTCAACGCACCGCCGCCACCGCGCGATCGAGTTCAAGAAGTTCCTGGTCAAGATCGACAGTCAGGTCCCCGAGCATCTCGACGTGCACCTCGTCTGCGATAACTACGCCACCCACAAGAGCCCCGCCATCCAACGCTGGCTGACCGCACACCCCCGGTTTCACATGCACTACACCCCGACGTACTCCAGCTGGATCAACCAGGTCGAGCGATGGTTCGCCTACCTCACAGACGATCTGCTACGTCGCTCAGATCACCGCAGCGTCCACGCGTTGGAGAAAGATATCCGCGACTGGGTCAACAAATGGAACGAAAGCCCCAAGCCATTCATCTGGACCAAGACCGCAGAGCAAACCCTAGACTCCATCTCACGACTTCTACAACGAATTAACGGCGCGGGACACTAGCCGAGATGGGCGTTGGCGCGATCGTCGCGGCGCAGATCCTCTGCGCCTACTCCCACCACGGCCGGATTCGCTCCGAGGCAGCCTTCGCCTCACTCGCGGGCGTCGCGCCGATCCCGGCGTCCTCGGGACAAACCATGCGTCACCGCCTGAACCGCTCAGGCGACCGTCAGCTCAACCGAGCGCTCCACACGATCGTGCTCTGCCGCATGCGCGATGACCCCCAAACACGCGCCTATACAGCCCGACGAACCGCCGAAGGACGCAGCACCCGCGAAATCAAGCGATGCCTCAAGCGCTACACCGCACGCCACCTCTACCGGCTACTCCAAGCCACACCGCCAAAACTCGCAAATAGCGTGACTTGACAAACATAGAAGCATCAGGCCGCCGGCCATCCTCACCGAGCACCCGGACCAACCCGGCCGCTCCATCCTGTCTAGTGGCACAGGAGGGTACGACTGCCTCAGGCGATGGCGAACGCCTCGACCTGGGCGCAGGGACGGCCGACCTCGAATCCTTGCGCATAATCGACGCCGTAGTCGCGCAGTAAGCGCATCGTAGGCTCGTCGCCGACATACTCGGCGATCGTCTGCTTGCCCATCCCCCGAGCCACGCCGACAAGCGCCTGCACCACCAGTTGGTCCTTGTGCGAGCTGGGCAACGTGCGGATGAAATCACCGTCGATCTTCAGGTAGCGAAACGGCAGGTGCTTGAGGTATTGGAAGGAGCCGAAGCCGGCCCCGAAATCATCGAGCGCGACCGAACTGCCAAGCGTGTGGACGCCTTCGCAGAAGGTCTGCGCGCGGCTCATGTCGCTGATCGCTGCTGTCTCGGTGACCTCGACAACCAGACGCTCGGGATCGACACGGTGGCGGGTCAGCTCTTGCTCGATGTGAGCGAGCATTCCGCGATCTGTGATCGAGAGGGCGGACAGGTTGACGGCCACGCGGGCATCCCGGTCGGCCAGCTCGTCGCCGATCAGGGCCACGACCTTGCCGATCACCATCCTGTCGATCTCCTGGATCAGCCCGTAGCGCTCGGCCGCCGGCAGGAAATCGCACGGCGCCACCAGGACACCGTCGGGATCGTCGGCAAGGCGAATCAGCGCCTCGTAGTGGGACACCGTCCCCTCGCGCAGCGAGACGATCGGCTGGTAGTGCAACACGAACAGGTCCTCGCGCAACGCACGGCGCAAACGACCCAGCCACGGGCGGTGGTGCAGGCCGGCGGGCGAAGAGAAGCTGCTGTCGCGGGGAGTGGAGTAGCGCCGGCGGCGGTCCTCGGCCGAGCCGGCCTTGACGGAACGAACATCGGCTACGCGACGCTCACCAGTGCGCATGTCGTACGCGCGCACGACGATGTTCGCAGCGGTGTCCGTCGTGGTGTCTGTAGTGGAAATTGGCATCGCGGCGGATATTCGTCGATCGGCACCCCAAACCAGCAACGGCGCCCGACTATGTGGAGGTTTTCGACCAAAACCCGCAGCGAACCTGCCAAAAACCACTCAAACCGCCACATTCATGCTCAGATCAAGGCGTTTTGGCTCGCATCGGCACCCGTGGAGCACGCGCGGACACCGACCTGACGTTCAGTGCGAGGACGAATAGGGCCGCCGGGCGCGGTCGGAGATGACGAGCAGGAGTGCGAGCAGCACGAAGTTCATGACGACCGAGGAACCGCCATAGGCGACGAACGGGAGCGTTACGCCGGTCAGCGGGATCACGCGTGTGACGCCGCCGACGATCACGAACACCTGCATCGCCACCACGACCGACAGTCCGACGGCAAGCAGCTTTGAGAACGAGTCGCGCGCGAGCATCGCCGTCTTCAGGCCACGCGCGACGAACAGCAGGTAGGTGAGCAGCAGCGCCGCCGCACCCACGAGGCCAAGCTCGTTGACGATGACCGCGTAGATCATGTCGCTTTCGGGTACGGGCAGAATCGGCTGACGGGTGTGGGGCAGCACCAGCAGCGACTGGTCGAACCCAGTGCCGAGCAAGCCGCCGTCGGCCTGCGCGAACAGCGATTGCGCCAGCTGGTAGCTGCCCCCTTCGGAGTAGTAGAGGGACTTATCGAAGGGGTGTTCCCAGGCGAGCACGCGGCTGTGCACATGGCCGACATGGGTGGCGACGAACCACGCCCCGAGCCCGAACAGGACGAGACCTATCAACGGGAAGGAAAAGCGCCCCGTGGCGACATACAAGAGCGCGAGGAAAGCGCCGTAGAACATCAGCGAGGTGCCAAGCTCGCGAGTCAGCAGCAGCGTCGCCATCGCCGCGCCCCAGACGAGCAGCATCGGACCGAACTGCTTCATCGGCGGCAACGTCAGGCCGAGCACGCGCCGACCGGCCGTGACGAGGATCTGGCGGTTGTCGCGCAGATAGCTGGCGAGGAAGATCACGATCGCGACCTTCGCAAGCTCGGCCGGTTGGAAGGAGAGCGAGCCGAAATGGATGTCCAGGTAGGCACCGTTGACCTGCTCGCCGATCACGGGAAAGCGCGGCAAGACCGCCATCGCGATGCCGACCGCGGCGATCGTGTAGCGGTAGCGCTCGAGCACGCCCACCCCCCGCTTTCGCAGCCACACGATCGTCAGCGCGAACAGGAGCAGCCCGACCACCATCCACAATGCCTGCTGGCGCGCCAGCGATGGGTTGATCCGGTAGATCATCACGATGCCCACGCTCGCGAGCACGGCCGCAAGCGGGAACAGGTAGGGGTCGGCGTCGGGCAGCGCGAAGCGGATCGTGAGGTGTGCCGCGAAGCACAGCCCGAGGAACACCGCGCCGTATGTGAGCGACAAGCTCGACGCGTGGTTGAGCGTCACATTCGTGGACGCGGTCGTCGAGTTGCTCTGCTGCTGGATGAAGATCGCGGTGAAACCAGCGGTGACGAGCAGCGCGGCGGGAATCAGACCAAGTAGCTCGCGGTTGCGGGGCCTCAGCACAAGCCGAGCGTAGCGAGACGCGCGGCGCGGAGTGTCAGCCGACGGCGGGGGCGGCCGCGCCGTCGAGCGCGGCGTTTACGAGCGCATCGGCGTGCGCGTTCTGGGCTCGCGGAACCGAGCGTATCCTCCACTCGCCGAAGCCGCGCAAGGCCGCCATCGCCTCGGTGTAGAGCGGGCGCATCGCGGCGTGCTTGACCTTGTAGAGCCCCTGGATCTGCTTGGCGATCAGCTCGGAGTCGTTGACGACCTCCACATCGGTTGCTCCAAGCGCCGCGGCGCGCGCCAGGCCGAGCAGCAGGGCTCGATACTCGGCCACATTGTTGGTGACGGTGCCAAGCAGCTCAGACGCCTCGTCCAGAACCTCTCCCGAAGGTGACGAGACGACGCTCGCTGCCGCGGCCGGTCCGGGGTTGCCGCGCGATCCGCCGTCGACGTGCACCACGACCTTCATGGCGAAACTATGAGCCGTCGGCGAGCGGCGGCAGGTCGCCCGGCACGCGCGCACGGCGGCGGTCGCGAATCACGCGACGCTGCTTGTCCGCCTCAGAGGCGCGCGAGCCGCGCGCGCGACGATCGGACTCGCGGCGGTCGATGATGACCGTCACGTTGTCGTCGTTCTCGTAGTGCTTGACGAGCTTTGGGTACAGCTCGTCGGCCAGCGGCTTGGGGACCACGCAATAGATCATCGTGCGTAGATCGTACTGCGCCGCAAACGCTCAGCCGATCCCGACCAGTGGCGCAAGCTCGCCGCGCTCATCCGCGGAGGCGTTGCCGAGCCGATCCTCCTCGGACAGCTCGTCAAGCTCCATGCCCTGTGCGACAAGCCTCGATCCCGTGGTCTCGTCTCCCAGGTCGACCTCGTAGCGATACCAGCACAGCTCCCACGCCACGACGATCGCGACGGTGCTGCCGGACTCCGCCACTGCACGCGCCGTGACCGAGGGGGCGCCGAGCGAACGGGCGACGCCCGCGACACGCCGCGGAGCCTCTCCCGCGTTGAAGACCTCGAGCGCCCGGGCGACCTTCAGATCCCCACTGGTCACGGCCGCATGATCCGAATCGCCAGCCGCGGACGACCAGGACTCGACAAACTCCTCATGACCGGACTCGGGCTGCTCCTCGCCAACGGCATGCTTTGGCTCGCCAAACCCAGTGGGTTGCTCGCTCCACGCGCCGCTGGCCGACCCGCCCGCCGGTGCGGAGTCGATGTAGAGATCCTGCTCGTAGGGCTCCGCGCGCTCGATCGAGCCGCCCTCGAGAAACTCGTACAGCCCCTCCTTGGGCTGGTTCGCGCTCGTCGCGCCGCCAACCCCACCTGGCGCCGGATAAGCCTCACGCCGAACCGAGGCCTCGGCCGGCTCGCGCAGTTGGCGCAAACGTCCGAACAGCGAGCCGGCACGCCTTCCGCGTACCGGACGCACGCTTGCGGCATGGTTATCGGCCTCGCGCAACCAGCCCTCGGCGGCGGCACGTGGGATGCACAGCTCGCACACTGTGCGACGCTGTCCGCCAGCCAGAAACACGTCTGGGCTCTCGCCTCGCAAGAGGCTTCGCCCGCACACGTCGCAGGCGACGACTGGGTGCGAGGTGACTATCGCGCGGGCGGCCATCGACCCATCAGGTTAGCCGGGCCGTCAAGCGAGCGCTCGCCGGTGGCCCTGATCTCCACCACGATGGGCTCGACGTCAAGTCAACGAAACGCCTCCGCCGAGACCCCGACGGATGGCATCCAGTGCCGAGGACGAACCTCGAAATCGCTAGTCAAACGAGCCGTCTTGCATCTTGCCGCGCAGGCGCAGCACGGCCTTTGTGTGCAGCTGGGAGATCCGCGACTCGGTCACGCCGAGCACCTCGCCGATCTCCCGTAGCGTGAGGTTCTCGTAGTAGTAGAGCGCGATCACGAGCTTCTCGCGCTCGGGCAGCGCGGCGATCGAATCGGCGATGCGATCCTTCAGGTCGCCGACGTCGAGCGCGCGCGAGGGGTCGGGCGCGTTGGGGTCCTCGATCGTGTCCATCAGCGAAACCTGGTCGCCGCTTGAGTCAGACACGGTCCACAGCTCGTCCAGCGCGGCAACCGAGGAGTGGGAGATCGCAAGCAGCGACTCGTGGAACTCCGGGACCGTGAGGCTCAGCTCGGCGGCCATCTCTTCGTCGGTTGGGCTGCGCTGCAGGCGGTGCTCGAGCTTGGTGTTGGCGCGCTCGATCTCGCGAGCGCGAGCACGCACGCTGCGGGGCACCCAGTCGATCGAGCGCAGCTCGTCGATGATCGCGCCCTTGATGCGTGTGATCGCGTAGGTCTCGAACTTGATCTCCCGCGAGATGTCGAAGCGCTCGATCGCCGAGATCAGCCCCACGAGCCCATAGGAGACTAGGTCGGCCTCCTCGACGTGCGGAGGCAGGCCGGCCGCGGTGCGGCCGGCCACGTACTTGACCAGTGGCGAGTAGGCAACGACGAGCCGCTCGCGAGCGCGAGGGTCTCCGTCTGACTTATAGCGCCGCCACAGTTCGCGCAGCTCGATCGCTTTGACGTTCGTCTCCAGGGTCCTCTCCCGCCGATCAGGCCCGAGGGTGACTGCGCGCATAGGCGCTTCTTAGTTTGGCGGACTCTACCCGAGTGTAGACCTGGGTGGTCGAGATGCTCGCGTGACCGAGCAGCTCCTGGATGGAGCGCAGGTCCGCACCGCCGTCAAGCAAGTGGGTGGCGAAGCTGTGACGCAGGGCGTGCGGAGAGAGCCCACCCTGCACTCCCGCGCGCGCCGACCAGGCGCGTAGGCGGCGACGCACATCGCTGGTGGAGAGCCGCCGGCCTGTGCGGCTGAGGAACAGAGCATCTCGGTCGAGGTCGGCTCGGCCGTGCTCGACTTGGCCGGCGTCGACTCTGAGCGAGCCCCCGAGGCTCGCTCCGGCGAGCGCCTTTGCGGGACCACTCGCGGTTGGCGCCCTGGGCGCCTGGGCGTGAGACAGCGCGGGACGACCGCGCTCCACGTAGGCGCGCACGGCGCGCAGCGCGAACTCGCCGGCGGGGACGAAGCGCGTCTTGGATCCCTTGCCCTCGACCCGAAGCTGCTCGGCGTCGTGGTCAACGCTTGAGAGGTTCAGGGAGACGATCTCCTCGGCACGCAGACCACAAGCATAGGCCAGCTCGAACAGAGCGCGATCGCGCACCTCCAGTGGAGTGGCGGCCGGGATGCTGTCGAGCAGGCGGGCCATCTCCCCCGCCTTCAGCACTCGTGGCAGGTGGGAGCCGCGGCGTGGCGTCGAGATCAGGTCGGCGGGACTCTGCTCGATGTGTCCGTGCTCACGCTGACTGCGAAACAGGGCGCGGATCGCGGCCAGCTTGCGGGCGGTCGTGGTCGCTGAGGAGCCTAGCTCTGAGAGATGGGCGATATAGCGGCGTACGTCGCGCACGCCGACGCTCGCCGGGAGTAGCTCGCGCGCGCTCGCCCATTCACCAAACTGGAGCGTGTCGATCGCGTACGCACGACGGGTGCGGGCGGCGGCACTGGTGCGGCGCAGATCGTCCTCCAGCAGCGCGAGCGCTCGCGACCACGGCTCGCCGAGACTCGAGGGGATGTCGGCGATCGCTGCGCTCATCACCACGCCCTATTCGCCATGAGCGGCGGGCACCCTGCCGCGCGGGCTAGCTGGGGCTGAGCAGCGTGGGTGAGGATACGCAGAGGACTGGAGCGAGCAGCTCCGCAAGCTCGCTCCAGTCGCGGGCGCCGAGCACGTCCTCGACCTCGCAAAGCTCAGCGTTCCACGGATGGAGGATGGTCGCGGTCGAGATCCCGCACTCGATGGCCGCCGTGATGTTGAGCGGGCTGTCGTCAATCAGCAGGTCGATGTCAAGCTCTACGCAACGGCTGACCTTGTCGTAGGAGCAGCAGAGGTCGTCAAACGGGAGCCCGATGCTCTGAAGCCACTCGGCCGTGGCGGAAGCACAGGCGCTCGCGCGGTGAGTTGTGATGTGGATGAAATGTCCCTGCTCGCTCCACTGGCGAACTGTCTCGACAGCGCCCGGGTACGCGTTCCCAGCGAGGATCGTCTCAGCGCCGTGGCTCTCCTCGATACACAGTTCCAGCTGGTCGGGGCGCAGCCGCGTGATACCCCACGTGAACTGCTCCTCATAGGGCAGCTCCACGCCGAACCGGCGGCGGGATATCTCCGAGAGCACGTCCCAGTAATGGTGCAGGGTTGAGTCGACATCGATGGCGATACGCATGGTTCGAGTACATTATTGGACGATGAGCGGCGTGGGAACCCTCCCCAGTGACGAGCTGCGCCAGTCCTACGGGCCCGAGGGACGCTCGGACTGGCTGGATGTCGACTGGCGCGAGCACCAGCGCTGGGTGACGGTGCAGGGCACGCCGGTGAATACGATCGACATGGGCGAAGGGCCCGCAATCGTTTTCGTCCACGGCCTGTCGGGCAGCTGGCCGAACTGGCTAGAGCAGCTGCCCGTGTTCGCGAAGGACCACCGCGTCATCGCGATGGACCTGCCGGGATTCGGTCACTCGCCGATGCCGCACGAGCGCATCACGATCTCGGCGTATGCGCGCATCCTCGACGGGTTGCTGGACACGCTCGGGGTGAGCGCCGCAACCCTGGTGGGCAATTCAATGGGTGGGTTTGTGTCCACCGAGCTTGCGATCGCCTTCCCCCAACTGGTCGAGCGCCTGGTGCTGGTATCGGCGGCCGGGATCAGCACGTATCGCCATCGCGACGTGGAACGAGTCGAGCCGTACTTGCGCCGCGTAGCGCCGATCGTGGCGGTGTATACCGGTTGGACGGCGTCGCGCTCGGACTGGGTGGCGCGCCGCGCGGGGCTGCGCAACCTGACGCTGGGACTCATCACGCGTCATCCGGGCCGGCTGCCCGCAGCACTCGCCGCCGAGCAGTTGCGCGGGGCCGGCAAGCCTGGATTCATGCAGGCGCTGAAGGCCAACATCGACTATCCGATCAGAGAGCGCCTACCGGAGATCGCCTGCCCGAGCCTGATCGTGTGGGGTGCCGAGGACAGGGTGATTCCCGTTTCCGACGCGAGCGTGTTCGAGGAGCTGATACCCAACTCGCGCAAGGTCATCTTCGAGGACACCGGTCACGTAGCGATGATCGAGCGTCCCGCCTCGTTCAACAAGCTGCTCGACGAGTTCCTCGCGGAGTAGCGCTCAACTGGTCACCGCGCCCTCAGCGGCCGACCCGACCAGCTTCACGTACTTGCGGATCGCCACGTCGATGTGCTCATCGGCACGCGGGGGCTGCCGGTAGGCCAAGAGCCGCTCCGCGATCTGCTCGTCGTCCAACGCGACATCCATCCGCCGCGCATCAACGTCGATCGTTATCTCATCACCGTCGCGCAAGGCGCCGATCGGCCCGCCACGCACCGCCTCGGGGGCGATATGAGCCGCCATGAAGCCATGGGTGGCACCTGAGAAGCGTCCGTCGGTGATCAGCGTGACGCTCTCCCCCAGGCCCTCGCCGACGATCGCGGCGGTGACAGACAGCATCTCGCGCATTCCCGGACCGCCGGCGGGACCCTCGCCGCGAATGACGACCACGTCTCCGTCGGATATCTCGTGGGCGAGCACGGCGGCCATCGCGGCCTCCTCGCCGTCGAACACGCGGGCGGGACCGACGTGGCGACGACGCTCGTGGCCGGCCAGCTTGACGACGCAGCCATCGGGGGCGATGTTGCCATGCAGGATGGCGAAGCCTCCGGTGGGCTTGAGCGGGCTCGAGAGTGGACGCACGACCTTCTGGCCAGAGGTCTCCTGTGCCTCCGCAGCGTGTTCGCCGACGGTGCGACCGGTAACGGTGAGCGCGTCGGTGTGCAGCACACCGACTTCCTGCAGGCGGCGCATCACAAGCGGCACGCCACCCGCCTCATACAGGTCGGTCGCCACGTACTGCCCGCCGGGTTGCAGGTCGCACAGCAACGGGGTGGCGTCGGAGATGCGGTCGAACTCCTCGATCGAGAGCGCCACGTCCATTTCGCGGGCAACGGCGAGCAGGTGCAGCACGATGTTGGTGGAGCCGCCGCTCGTCGCCCCAGCCGCGATCGCGTTTTCAAGCGCGGGCTTTGTAATGACCTGATTGGGGAGCAGTCCTTTGCGGAGCACATCCATGACCAGCTCCCCGCACTCGACGGCCACCTGGAGCTTGCGACCGTCCTCGGCCGGCACCATCGAGGAGCCAGCGGGTGAGATGCCCAGCACCTCGAAGGCCATCGCCATCGTGTTGGCGGTGAATTGTCCGCCGCACGCTCCGGCTCCGGGCGAGGCGACCTCCTCAAGCTCATGCAGCTCTGCCTCGGTGATCTTGCCGGCCGCGTAGGCTCCGACTGCCTCGAAGACCTGCTGGATGGTGACGTCCTGGCCCTTGTAGTGGCCGGCACGAATCGAGCCGCCGTAGAGCATCAGGCCCGGGATGTTCAGGCGGGCGAGGGCCATCACGGCGGCAGGGATCGTCTTGTCGCAGCCGGAGATGACGACGAGCGCGTCGAAAGCGTGAGCGGAGGCGACCAGCTCAATCGAGTCGGCGATCAGCTCGCGCGAGACGAGCGAGGCACGCATCCCGGAGGTGCCCATCGTGATGCCGTCGGAGATCGCGATCGTGTTCAGCTCCATCGGTGTGCCCCCGGCGGCACGAATGCCCTCCTTGACCTTCGCGGCGAGCACGCGATTGTTGAAATTGCACGGCATCGTCTCGATCCACGAGTGGGCGACCCCGACGATCGGCTTGGCGAGATCCTCGGCCGTGTAGCCGATGCCATGCAGATAGGCGCGCGCCGCGGCGCGCTCGGGGCCCTCGGTGAGAGCGCGCGAGCGGTGCCTGACGTCGAAAGCGGGGGGAGCGTTCACAGTGCGGGAACACTACCGGCGCGCAGCGACGGCCGGTCGCGCGAAGCCACACGCTCGGCCGGCTCCGACCGCCTGTCCCCCGCAGCCCGCTCGCGCTCCCAGCACGACAGGCGCGCAATATCGCCACGCACGCGCGCGACGCTCACCTGGCGCCCCGGGAGATGCATGTTCGCCTGCGCGATCAGCGAGCCCTCGTCCGCTGTCAGCGCCATCCACTTGGCGAGCACGTCGTCGGCATCCGGCAGCCTGGAGCTGCCGTATGGACGCGAGTGGTCGGGAAACTCGACGCAATACTCGCCCAGCAGCGCGCCCGACTCAGGCGCGTAGGCAAGGATCGGCTTGTGGGGATAGAGGAGGTATGCGTGGGGCCGAGCCGCAGCGACGCCGAACACCCGCAGGAAGCCAAGCTCGCTGTACATCGCCCACTCCTCCTCGTTGACGCACGAGCGCAGCAGAGCGCGGGCGCGCTGCTCGGCGCGCAGTTCGCGCCCGGGGTCATAGCCCTCCGCTAGCACGGGCTCGGGTAAGCGCCGCACGCGCGTACGGAGCGTCTCCAGTGCGGACGGCATCAGCTCGCGCATAGCGGGCCAGGCAATTGCCCACAACAGCGCAATCGATACGAGCGCGGCGGTGCCAAGCGCGAGCGGCATATCGACCTAGAAGACTGGCGCCGAAGCGGAACGAGTGCCGAGGACTGACCCAACCACCGTCCGGTGGCGCACGGTTGTGCTCAGCGGATGACGATACTCTCCAACCATCTCTAGCCGCCCGCGGCCCGCGGGAAGAAGATCACGCGCTCGGCGCCTGCCGGTATCTCCTCGAAGCTCCTGACAAGCTCGGCCTCGCGGCGTCCCGCGGTGGTGCTTGTCGGCACGGCGGCCCACATGCCCGTGTCAAGCTCGCGACGGAACGCGGCGAGCAGTTCGGCATGTTGCTCGGGGACGCTTATGTCACCCTCGGCGAGCACCACCTCGCCGTGTCCCGGCTTGACGCGCAGCAACTTCATCGCGACCGATTATGGCAAACGCGCCGAGCCCGGCCAAACGGCCAAGCACAGTGCGCAAAACCGCGATTTCCACCGCGGCCGAGCAGGTCAAAGCTGCGCTCGGCCGCTCGCCGAAGAAGCTACTCGGACGCTGACCGCCGCGCGCGCAAACGCTCCAGACCGAGCACATCGACCGGCCCCGGACCCTCCCCCACGTCGCGCAGCCCGGCCGCGACCGCGGCGCCGGCAAGCTCACGTGCCGCGAACGTGGCCTGCAGCGGGGTGCGGCCAAGCGCGAGCTGGGCCGCGAGCACGGAGGAATGGGTGCAGCCCGAGCCGTGCGCGGCACCGTCGGGGTGGCGCTCGCCGGGGATGCTCACGATCCGATCGGGGTCCTCGGCGTCGAGAAACAGATCGACCGCCTGGGCTCGGTGGCCGCCGGTGAGCACAACGATGCGCGGTCCGAGCGCGAGCACGGTGCGGACAAGCTCGTACGCGTCGTCGTCCGCATACGCTGGCTCGCCGCTCCCTGAAGGCGCACCCTCTCCGCCATCCGAGCGCGCAACGTGCTCGTCGCCTGCGCTTCGCTCACGCTCCGCGCTCTCCTCACGTGCTCCACGCTGCACGCCGCTCTCGCCCTCGGCGTGCGTGCGCTGCGCGAGTGCGCGCGCCTCATGCAGATTGGGCGTGAGAACGGTCGCCCGCGGCAATATTTGCGCGATCAGCGCACTCTCGGCGTCCGCGTCCAACAGCCTGGCACCGGACTCCGCCACCATCACCGGGTCCACCACCACCGGGACACCTGCCGGCAGCTCGTCGAGTGCTTGCGCTACGACAGCGACGATCTCGGCAGTGGCGAGCATCCCGATCTTGACCGCGTCAACGCCAATGTCGTTTAGGACCGCTCGCACCTGCGCGAGCACGATGCTGGGAGGAACCGGATAGATCGCGCTCACGCCGAGAGTGTTCTGCGCGGTGATCGCCGTGATCGCGCTCGTACCGTGAACCCCGCAGGCCGCAAACGCCTTCAGGTCCGCCTGTATGCCGGCCCCGCCACCCGAGTCCGAGCCGGCGATGGTCAGCGCACGAGGTGTGTGGGCCATATTTGACATGTCAAGTGCTGACTCGGCGATGGAACGGGGATCGACCGCCGCGCATAGCAGGGAATTCTTGCGCTCCGCGCGAACGATCGGCGCCGCGACCGCCAAGCGCTGCGCTCAGGATGCCCGCGGACGCTTGCGCGCGGGAAAGATCGCGTAGCTGCCGATCGCTGTCACGAGCAGGCGTCCGTCCTCGTGGCGTACCTCGCTGCGCATCACCGCGTTCGTGCGGTTGCGACGATCCAGCTCGGTGGTACACACGATCTCGCCCTCGATCGCGGTTTGGATGTAGTTGATCGAGATGTTGAGCGTCGCGATGTGCTCCTCTTCGGAGGTGTGTGGCCACAGGGTCGAGCCCATGCAGTAATCGACGAGCGCATAGGTGACCACACCAGAGAGCAGGCCGCCCGCGTTGATCAGCTCGGGCCTGATCGTCAGACGAACTGTGTCGGCACTGTCCCAGCGCATACCCATGAAGCCGCTGACGCCGTCGATCCCGCGGGGACCCGAGTCGGCCGCACGATCTTTGCTGGCGTCCGGCGATCCGGATGTTGCTCGCGACTGTGTCGGCATCGGCGCGAAGGCTATGCGAGCGAGCCCACGCGCGTCGGCTGGAGGCACCGAGAGCAAACTTCCGCGATCCGAGAAATTCTTATCTCCCGGCCTGAAGATCGGCACATTTGTGCGTTTTACGTCACATTTTTTGCCCTATGTTCGAGGCATGTGTCCCGCGAGCGCCACGTGTCCAGGTGCACCGTTCCCCAACGGTGGTGGGCGCCGTGCGCTGGGCACGCTTGGCGAGGATCTGGCTGTCGCTCACTTTCGCCGGCTCGGATTTGTGACAGTGGCGCGCAATGTGCGCACGCGCCACGGCGAGATCGACCTGATTGCCTTCGATGGCACCGCCCTCGTTTTCGCGGAGATCAAGACACGACGTGCGAACAACCGCCGCAGGGGCCTGTGCCCTGAGGATCAACCGCTCGCTTGGCTGAAGTTCAGACAGCGCTCGCGCCTGAAGCGGCTCGCGTGCGCCTGGCTATACAACAACACCCACGCACGTCCGAAAGCCAACACGATCCGGTTCGACGCCGTCGGAGTGATCGTCGATGGCTCAGACAAGCTGTTGCGCCTCGACCATGTCGAGGGGGCTTGGTGAGGCATCTGACGCTCGCATGAGTTACGACGGCGATTTCAAGAAGATCAGACGACGAGCCGAAGACCAAGGCTGGCGCGTCGAGAAGCGCAAGGAGTATTGGTTGTTCTTCCCTCCCGAAGCAAATCAGCCGCCATGCAAGATCGCAGGCACACCGTCGTCCTCGCGATCACTCGCAAATTTCCTCGCCTGCATGAAGAAAAAGGGGTATAAGAGATGATCGTGGAGTATCGAACGTGGACCTCCGTAGCGAACGTGCCGTTCAGCGACGAATCAATTTGGCTGCCTCTGACAAGACACTTGGAGCGGGAGCATTCCGAGCTGGGCCCAGTCGCTACCTGGGATGACGATGCGTCGACGATTGTGCTGCTCCTTGCAGACGACCAACCCGACAGAGCAGCAGCCGCACAAAGAGCGGCTGACATCATCGGCGAAGCGCTGCGTTCCACTGGACTCGCCGACCGTTTCCCATCGGTATTCCAAGTAGAGCCGGCTAGCGGTCTTGTCCCGGTCTAATCGGCGCTTCGTCGCTCACCGCGCCAGTTGCTCGTAAGCCCTCGACTGAAACGACATGCGATGCAGAGGCGAGACGCCCTGGCGTCCGATCGCTTCGCGGTGAAGCGGGGTCGAGTAGCCGACGTGCTCGGCGAAGCTCCAGCCTGGATGCAGCTCGTCGGCATGATGCATGTAGCGGTCGCGCGTGACCTTCGCGACGATCGAGGCGGCCGCGATCGCCGCGCTCGTGGCATCGCCCCCCACGACCGGGCGCTGCGGGCGCTCGAACTCGGGCACCGCGAAGCCGTCGATGAGACACTCGACCTCGCCCTCGATGTCGCGCGTGACGCCGCGTATCGCGTCGCGCAGCGCCGCGAGATTTGTCTTGTGCAGGCCACGCGAGTCGATCCCGCTCACGCAGCGCGAAACGACGGTGACCCGCGTCGCGGTGGAGAGGACCAACGGATACAGCTCCTCGCGCGCCAGCGCGGTGTGTTGCTTGGAATCGTTGAGTGCCGCGAGCGCGCGCAGATCGCGCGTCGTCAGCCGGTCGTAGTCGAACAGGACGCCCGCCGCGACCAGCGGACCGGCCAGGCAGCCGCGACCGGCCTCGTCCGCACCGGCGACCAAAGGCACGCCGAGTCGCCGATCGAAGGCGAATAGGCGCTGCCCACTCGATCCCGCGCGCGCCCGACGACGAATGGAGCGCCGGCGCCGCGAATACGGCGCCCTGGAGCTATCCGGCATCCGAGACCCCTTAGAGAGTGCCGATGCGGTCGGGAGGCCAGTAGGTGAAGAAGGCCTGTCCGATGATCCAGCTCGTGGGGACCGGTCCCCAGAACCTGCTGTCGTCCGATTCGCCACGATTGTCACCCATCATGAACCAGTGACCGGCGGGAATCTTGATCGGCGTCGGAAAGTTGCACTCCGAGCTGCTGCCGCACGATCTGATGTACGAGTCTTTCTCGCGCTTGCCATTGACGTACGCATGACCTTCCTTGATGTACAGCGTATCGCCGGGGCCGGCCACGACCCGCTTGATGAAGTTCACCCCGTTGTCCTCCTGGGGCTCGGGCGAATCGCACGCGGCTCCGCCCGGCGTGACCATGTGGGGAGCGGGTCCGCAAACCTGCTGTTCAGCGTCCTTCGGCGGGTGGAACACCATGATCTCGCCGATTTTCGGTTCGCCAAAGTGCATCCCGACGCGATTGACGAGCACCCTTTGACCAACATCCAGCGTCGGTTCCATCGAGCTACTGGGGATCTTGTAGGGCTTGACGATGAACGCCTGTATCGCGAGTGCCAGTCCGATCGCCACCAGCACGATCACGATCAACTCGACGATCGAGTTCAGCCTCGACTTCGGAGGGTCCTTTTCCCCGGCACTCGTCGCCGAGGCACGGGTGGGTGTCACGCGACCGGGTCGCCGGCTGCAGCATCGCCGGCGTCGGAGGAGGAGGAGGAATCGGCCTCGTCCGCGACCGCTGTGCTGGCCTTCGCGCCATCGGCCTCGTCGGTAGCTGCCGTCGTGGCCGCCTCCGCGCCAGCGGCGTCATCGGTTGCACCACCGGACTCCACGCCCTCCGTGCCATCCTCCGCACCACTCGCGGCGACGGACTCCACGCCCTCTGAGTCCAGGACCGTCTCCTCGGCGGTCGCACCCTCCGCGTCAGTTGCCCCCGTGGGCTCATACAACAGTCCCGACTCGACCACTTCCTCCGGACCGGTGTAGCGACGCTCGCGCACACGCGCACGCTTGCCGACGCGATCGCGCAGGTAGTAGAGCTTCGCGCGACGCACGTCACCGCGGGCAGCCACCTCGATGCGCTCGATCTTGGGCGAGTGGACCGGGAACATACGCTCGACCCCGACGCCGAAGGACTGCTTGCGTACCGTGAAGGTCTCGCGCGCACCGTGGCCCTGGCGCTTGATCACGACACCCTCGAAAACCTGGATGCGGCTGCGGGTGCCCTCAATGACCTGGAAATGCACCTTCACGCGGTCGCCCGGCGCGAAGTCGGGGACGCGGCGCAGTTGCGCACGCTCGATGCTTTCGATAACAGTGCTCATGGCAAAAAGAAGGCGCCGTGTGAGCGGGAGTCGCTGCACAGACCGACGCGCTCGCGAATGGTAGCGAACAGCGCTCACCGGAGCGCAGGACCCTATGCAGGTCTCTGTTCCCCACGTAGCTTGCTCTGCTGAACACGCCACTGGCGTATTCGCTCGTGGTGTCCGGAGAGCAGAACCTCGGGCACCCCCCAGCCGCGATACTCGGCGGGGCGGGTGTAGTGCGGATACTCCGGGTCGCCGTCGAGCGCCTCGCTGAAGGACTCCTCGACGGCGGAGTCGGCGTGCCCGAGCGCTCCCGGAAGCTTGCGAAGGACCGCGTCGCAGACCACCATCGCGGCAAGCTCGCCGCCAGAGAGCACGTAGCGACCGATCGAGAGGGTCTCGGCGGCGAAGTGCTCGACGATGCGCTCGTCGAAGCCCTCGTAGCGCCCACACAGGAATGTGAGGGCCGGCTCCCGCGCAAGCTCGGCCACATAGTCCTCGTCCAACACGCGCCCGCCGGGAGCGAGTGCGATCACGCGGCGCGTGTCGCGCACCTCGGTCGCATCGATTCCGTAATGGGCGCTGAGCGCCGCGTCCATGACGTCGACGCGCAGCACCATGCCCGCGCCGCCACCAAAGGGAGTGTCGTCTACCTGCCCGCCGCTGAGCTGGGTGTGCTCACGGAAGTTCACGCACTGCAGGCGCGAGGAGCCGTCGAGCACGTTGCGCACATGACGCTGAGCCGTGAACCACTCAAACCACTCGGGAAAGAGCGTGAAGATGTCGATCTCCATCACTGCGCTCCGCGTCCGAGCAGTGGCCTTCGCATGGCGCGATTCACGGCGTGTCCCCCAGGAAGCTCATGTCCACGTCGATCCGCCTGGCCTCGGGGTCCACATGGCGGATGGCGTCTTTGACCATCGGTATGAGCAGCTCGGCTGCCGGCAGACCGACAGCTCGGTCCTCACCGAGGGCGGACGACGCGGCGAGCCGTACCCGCAGAGCCTCGCACGAGGGAAGCTCCATCAACCCCACCACAGTGCCGACGTGCCGCTCGCCGTCGATCACCTCGCAGCCCTCGAGCTCCCGCGCCCACCATTCGCCCTCCTGCAGGGCTGGGGCCGCGGCCAGCTCGACGCTCAACTCGGTGCCTCGCAGCGCCTCGGCGGCGCCACGATCCTCGATTCCCTGCAGACGGACGATCGGATGCTCGTCTGTGCCGGCCCGGCGCACGATCGCAGCGGAGTGCTCGCCGAACATCACCTCGGTTCCGAGGACCAGCAGCCGCGGGCGTGAGCCCGTTACGTAGAAACTGCCGTCCAAACCATGTGCGCGACCCACACGCCCTGCGGCAACCGCGCTTGAGCCAGCGCTCATCGGCTGCCCCTAGTCGACGATGTCGAGGAGCACGCGGCGCTTCTCGCCCACCGCGGCGGCCTTCACGACGGTGCGCAGCGACTGCGCGGTTCGCCCGCCACGGCCGATCACCTGTCCGTAGTCGCCGTCGGCAACGCACAGCTCGAGCACGACCGTCCCGTCATCCTCCTCGAACTGCTCCACCGACACCTCTTCGGGATGGTCGACCAGTCCCTGCGCCAGGTACTCCAATAGCTCTCTCATCACCTCGGAGGACACTCGATCGCCCCTGACGCGCCAGGCTGCTAGCTGATGCCTTGAATGCGCAGCAGCTTGGCGACCGTGTTCGACGGCTGCGCACCACGGGCAAGCCAGCTCTTGGCTCGCTCCTCGTCAATCGCGATCGTCGAGGGGTCTGTTTGGGCGTTGTAGTGGCCGATCGTCTCGATCACGCGCCCGTCACGCGGGGAGCGCTGATCGGCGACGACGACGCGCCACACGGGGTTCTTCCTTGCGCCCACACGCGTGAGCCTCAGCCTTACAGACACGGTTTCCTCTCTGAGTGCTTTCCAAATCCAGCTTGAGAGCTTAGACGGTTCAGGTTACTAGAGGAGATTGGGGCGTTGCCCGATGCGCCAGAGACACCCACGGCGAGCCCCTCAACGCGCCTGTCTCATCAGCGCACCGACGTCTGGCATCTTGCCGCGGGTCATGCCGCGCATCATCTTGCGCATCTGGCCGAACTGCTTGACGAGCTGGTTGACCTGCTGCACATTGGTGCCCGAGCCCCGTGCGATGCGCAGACGGCGCGAGCCCTTGATCAGCTCTGGGTGGCTGCGCTCCTCGGCGGTCATCGAGAGGATGATCGCCTGGATGCGGTCCAGCTCGCGCTCGTCCACCTTCAGGTTTTTCAGCTGTGCGCCCGCAAAGCCCGGGATCATGCCGAGCAGGTTGGTCAACGGCCCCATCCGTCGGATCGTCTTCAGCTGATCGAGGAAGTCGTCGAGCCCGAACTCGTTGCGCCGCAGCTTGCGCTCCAAGTCCGCGGCCTGTGTCTCGTCGAACTGGCGCTCGGCGGTCTCGATCAGGCTCATGACGTCGCCCATGCCGAGTATCCGCTGGGACATGCGGTCGGGATGGAAGCGCTCGAACTGGTCGAGCTTCTCGCCGGTTGAGGCAAACATGATCGGCTTGCCGGTCACCGCCTTGACCGACAGCGCGGCGCCTCCACGCGCATCGCCGTCGAGCTTGCTCATCACGACGCCGTCGAATTGAACGGCCGCGGCGAACTGCTCGGCGACGTTGACCGCGTCCTGCCCGGTCATCGCGTCGACCACGAGCAGCACGTCGTGCGGTTTGACCGCGTCACGGATCTTCACCAGCTCGGCCATCAGCGCCTCGTCCACGTGCAGGCGCCCGCTGGTGTCCACGATCAGCATGTCCTTGCCCTCTTGACGCGCACGCTCGAGTGCCCACGTCGCGATCTCCACGGGATCGCGCTCGGTGCCTTGCTCGTAGACCACGGCGCCGGCCTGTGCGCCCACCTTGACCAGCTGCTCGACCGCCGCAGGGCGATACACGTCGCACGCTGCAAGCGCCACCGAGGAGGAGTGCTCCTCGCTCAGGTAGCGCGCAAGCTTCGCCGTCGCGGTCGTCTTGCCCGAGCCCTGAAGGCCGGCCATCAGGATCACTGTGGGCGGTCGTGGCGAGAAGCTCAGGCCGGCCGAGGACCCACCCATCAGACCCGTCAACTCGTCCGCGACGATCTTCACGACCTGCTGACCGGGGTTGAGCTTGCCGACGATTTCAGCCCCGAGGCAGCGCGCCTTCACGTCGGCGGTGAAGCCCTTCACGACCTTGAAGTTGACATCCGCCTCCAGCAGCGCGAGGCGAATCTCGCGCATCGCCTCATCGATGTCCTTCTCGGTAAGAGTGCCGCGCCCGCGCACATCGCCGAGCGTGGCCTGCAGCTTCTCGGCTAGGGAATCGAACATCAGATCGTCAATTCTGGCAGGCGGGCACGCCTGCCCCGTAATAGCTCATCCGTACCGGCGCCCACGAGCGAACCGGCGGTCGCGCTCGGAACGTCACTCGCGCTCGGGGGTGCCCCCGGATGGCGACTGCTGTCCGGTCCGTCGCGCGATCGCCTCGCCGATACCGCCGAACGCCTCGGCAAACTCGGAGGGGATCACGAACACCTTGTTGGAGTCGCCTTCGGCGAGCGAGGGCAGCATCTGCAGGTATTCGTAGCTGAGCAACTCGCGCGAGGGTTTGCCCTCGTGGATCGCTTTGAACACCGTGTCGATCGCCTTCGCTTCGCCCTCGGCGCGCAACACCGCCGCCTGCCTGTCGCCCTCGGCGCGCAGCACCACAGCCTGCTGCTGACCCTCCGCGGTGAGGATCTGAGCCTGCTTCTCGCCTTCGGCGGTGAGGATCGCCGCTCGCCGGTCGCGCTCAGCGCGCATCTGCTTCTCCATCGCCGCCCTGATGTCCTGTGGTGGGTCAACCGACTTGATCTCCACGCGGTTTATGCGTATGCCCCACTTGCCGGTGGCCTCATCCAGCACGACCCGCAGCTGGGTGTTGACGTTCTCACGCGCGGTGAGTGTGTCCTCCAGCGTCAGACCGCCGATCACGTTGCGCAGCGTGGTGACCGTCAACTGCTCGATGGCCTGCAGCGGGTTCGCTACTTCGTATGTCGCCGAGCGAGGATCGGTGATCGTGAAGTAGAGGACCGTTTCAATCGCCACCACCACGTTGTCTTCAGTGATAACCGACTGCGGCGAGAAGTTCACGACCTGCTCGCGCAGGTCCACGAGTGGCTTCACGCGGTCGATGAAGGGCGTGACGAGTGTGAGACCGGGCTCGAGCGTGCGGCTGTAGCGACCGAGCCGCTCCACCACGCCCGCCCGCGCCTGCGGAATCACACGAATCGTGCGCGCCGCGACGATCAGCGCGAATATGACCAGTACGGCTATTACGATAAGAGCGACCATGATGGTTGGGATCTTCCTTTCTCGCGGGATCTCTTACAGAGGTTACCTGTGACCACCCAGCCTCTGAGAGGTCGATGGTCGAGCGAGGCTAGGACGCACCCCTTCGGGGCACAGGCAATTCGCGAAGTGTGCTTTGCACATAAGCGACTGAGGACAACGCCTCGCGAAGCGCCAGCGACCTCTCAGTGCATGACCAAGGCTGTCGCGCCGCGTATTTCGACGACTTCGACTCGTTCGCCCGCGTCGAAAACCTGATCTTCGTCGAAGCTGCGTGCCGTCCACACCTCGCCGTCGATCTTCACGCAACCGACGCCCTCGTCGTTGGCGATCCGCTCGAGCACGATCGCCTTGCGACCGACGAGCGCCGCCGCGCCCGTCCTGATCGCCGGCGGCAGCCGTCGGTGACGGCGCGCGACCGGTCGCAGCGTGGTGAACACGATGCCCGAGGCGACTAGAAACACGATTGTCGACAGCAGCGCACCGACGCCCAGCAGGCTCACAACTACCGCCAGGGCCGCCCCCATGGCAAACGGCGCGAGGTAGAAGCCGCCCTGGTGCATCTCGCCCACGCCAAGGCCACAGGCGACCACCAACCACAGGATCCATGCATCCATACCTTTGATTATTCCGCAGCTACGAGCGCGCGCGCGAAATCGTCCGCATCGAACGGGCGCAGGTCCTCCAGTTGCTCGCCGATCCCGATCAGCTTCACCGGCAAATCCAGCTCACGCGCGATCGCGAGCGCGATCCCACCCCGCGCGGTGCCGTCGAGCTTTGTCAGCACGATTCCGCTCACTCCCGCCGACTCGGCGAACACCTGCGCTTGGCGCAGTCCGTTCTGACCGGTCGTCGCGTCGACCGTGAGCAGCGTCTCGTGCGGCGCTCCCTCCAGTTGCCTGGAGATGACCCTGCGCACCTTCTCCAGCTCACCCATCAAGTCGTCCTGGGTGTGCAGGCGACCGGCGGTGTCCACGATCACCACATCGATGTTCTTCGCATGCGCCTGTGCCATCGCCTCGAAGGCCACTGACCCCGGATCGGAGCCTTCGGTGCCGGTGACGATCTCACAGCCCGCGCGCCCAGCCCACCCTTCCAGTTGCTCGGTCGCGGCTGCCCGGAACGTGTCCGCCGCCGCGAGCAACACGCTGACCCCGAATTCCTTGCGCAGGTGCCAGGCGAGCTTGCCGATCGTCGTCGTCTTGCCGGTGCCGTTGACGCCCACGGCCAGTATCACCGTCGGCTTGGCGCGAATGTCGATCTTGTCGTGCTCGCCGCGAGCGGTATCGGCCAGCAGCTCGATCAAGCGCTCGGTCAGGGCCTCCCCGCTTGAGAGGCCGCCCTCTGTGGCTTCCCGCTCCAGCGTCTCGACCACCGACGCGGTCGTGCTCGCTCCCACGTCGGCCATGATCAGCGCCTCCTCCAGTCGCTCCCAGGTGTGCTCATCGAGCGTTGTGAAGAGCGTTGCCTGGATCTCCGAGCCAAGCGCCTGGCGCGTCTTTGAGAGGTTTTCGCGTAGGCGCTTGAAAAGACCGCGGCGACGCTCGCCGCCCCCGGCGCCCTGCTCGCTCGCCTGCGCCTCAGCTGAGGCGTCGAGAAGGATGAGATCGGACCAGTCGCGTGGCATCGCTCATCCGACCGGCGTTCTAGGCAACCGGAGCGACATGCGGTGGGTCCTCGACCACGGCCACCTCCTGCGACGCCGGGTCCTCCACCTCGGCCACATGCGACACCTCATCCTCCATCGCCGCGACCCGCGAAGCCGGTTCCTCAACCGCCGCCACATGCGAAGCCGGCGGCTCCACAGCTGCCATTGGCGGCGCCGGGTCCTCCTTGGGCAGCCGCCGCGAGAGCACCTTGGAGACGCCGTTGTCGGCCATCGACACTCCATATAGCCAGTCGGCGGCCTCCATCGTGCGCTTCTGGTGGGTGATCACAATGAACTGAGCACGGTCGGCGTAGCGGCGCAATAGCGTCAGAAAACGGTCGAGGTTGAGGTCGTCGAGTGCCGCCTCGACCTCGTCGAGTACGTAGAAGGGGCATGGGCGGGCCAGGAACACCGAGAACATGAACGCGAGCGCGGTCATCGACTTCTCCCCTCCGGAGAGCAGCGACAACCGCTTGGTCGACTTTCCGGCCGGGGTGATTTCGATCTCAACGCCCAGCATCTCCTCGGCCTCGCGCTCCTCGGCCTCGTCCTCGATCTCCGCGGCGGCCTCGGCGTCGCCACCCTCGCCGTCCTGTGGCGCCGGCTCGCCGCCGAGCACCGCTCGCGGCGTCTGCTCGTCCTTGACAAGCCTCAGCCTGCCGCTGCCGCCGGGAAATACATCGCCCACAAGCTCCTCGAAATTGCGTGCCGCCGCGTCGAAGGTCTCGCTGAACGTCTCGTGGATCTGACGGTCGGTTTCGCGGATCACGGAGCGCAGCTCGCGCAGCGCGGTCTCGAGGTCGGTACGCCGCTCCTCCAGCTCCTCGACGTGGGCGACCGCCTCGGCGTACTCCTGCTGGGCGAGCGGGTTCACGGGGCCGAGCTGCTCGCGGCGTCGGACCAGGCGCTCCAGGCGAGCTATCAGCGCCTGCTGCTGCTCCTCGTCGAGCGGCTCGGGCTCGCCCTCAGGCTCGCCCAGCTCCAGGCGCTCGCTTACGACTCGCAGCTCCTCGCGTGCCTCTGCCGCTTGGTCGCGCAGACGCTGCGCGGCCACCTCGGCGCCGGTCACCGCCTCGCCCTCGACGCGCAGCGCGGTTTGAATTTCGGCCTCTTCGCGCGCGCACTCGCGCAACTCGGCCGACACCTGCTCACCCGCGGCGCGATCCTCGCCGAGCAACTGCTCCAGTTGCGCAAGCAACCCCGCGATGCTCTCGCCGGCGCTCGCGAGCACGGTGGCCAGACGCTCGGCGCGCGGCGCCAGGCTGAGGTCCGCCGCACGCTGGGCACGCAAGCGCTCGATCCGCCGGGCGCGCTCGATGCGTTCGGCCTCCCGGCGCTCGGCCTGGCGGCGCTCGGCAGCAAGCTCGCCCTGAAGCTCGGCGCGACGTACCGCCAGCGGACCCTGCTCGGGCGCGGCGCGGCGCTGCTCGATCAGCCAGCCAGCTTTGCGCTCCGCCTCGGCCGCCTCGGCTAGCTGGCGATCGCTGTCGCGCAGCGTCCTGTCGGCGTGCTCGCGCACCTCCTCAGCCTCGCGCGCCTGGCCCAGTGCCTGCTCGACCGCGCTTCTTGCGGCATGCTCCTCGGCGACGGCGCGCTCACTCTCGGCGATCAACCGGTCACGCTCGTTGCGGCGCGCGAGCACCCGCTCGGCTCCGCCCTCGGTCACCTGGCGCAGCTCGCCCCAGCCAGCGAACAGCACGCGTCCGGAGGTGGTCGTCGCGATCCCGGCGAAATCCTCGGCGAGGTCCTCCAGGCGCTCGACCACCCAGGCGTCGGCGAGTAGCCGCTGGGCAAGCGCAAGCACCGCGCCCGTGCCGCCCAGCAGATCGGTCAGGCGTTGCGCGCCCGCGGTTGGGGCCTTGCCTTCCGGCGCGGCGCTTTGCGCGTCCTGCTTGCCCGCATCGCTCGTGGCAGCCGACTCCGCGGTATCGCTCGGTGCGGCGCCGTCCTGCAGGTCGTCTCGCTCGCTCGCGGCCTCGCCCGCGAGCAGCGCCGTGCCGCCGTCGGGACCGACGCGGTCGAGCAGCGCCCGAGCACCGTCCATGTCGCGCACGAGCGCCGCGTCCAGGCGCCCGCCGAGCGCGGCGGCGAGCGCCAGCTCGTAGCCCGGCTTGACCTGCAGCGCGTCGCTGAGTGCGCGCGGCGCGTCCGCTCGGGCACCACCGGCGCTCGCGTGGCTGCGTAGGAACTGGTTGGCCGCGGCCAGCTCCGCGCCGATCTTGGCCGCCTCGCGCCGCGCAGAATCGGCGGCCGTTTCGAGCTGGCGCAGACCAGAGCGCGCAAGCTCTGCGAGCGCGTCGGCCCGCTCGCGCGCCTCGCGCGCCTCACCGGCCTGCAGTTGTAGCTCGGCCACGCGCGTGCTCGCCTGCTCACGCTCGCGCTGCAACTGCTCGATCTCGCGCTCCAGCTCGCGCTCGCGTTCGCCGTCGATCTGCGCAAGGGCGGCCTCCAGCGCACGCACGCGATCGACGCTTGCGGCCTCCTCGGAGCTGGCCTGCTCCCCGCCAACAGCGTCGGCGAAAGCCCCCTCGATCGCACCTAGCTCGATCTCTATGCGGCTGGCGCGCTGTGCCACGGTCGCGGCCGTGGCGGCTGCCTGCTCACCTCGCATCTGCAGGCGCTCGCGTGCCGAGCGTGCCTCATATACGCGCTTGGAGAGCGCGTCGTGACGCTCGGTGCGCTCGGCCAATGCGCTCTCTGCCCGTCCACGGCGCTCCACGACGGTGCGTAGGCGCGACTCGATCTGCTCGCGCGCCGCGCGGGCGGCCTGCACGCCTTCCTCGGCCTGAGCCAACTGCTCGCCGGTCGCTCTCACGGCCTCGCGCGCAAGCTCGTGGCGCGCCTGCAGCATCTGGTGCTCCAGGCGCTCGTGCAGCTCGGCCGCCTCGGCCTGGCGCTTTAGCGGGCGCAGCCGGGTGCGTGCCTCGCGCTCGACGTCCAGGGCCCGGTCGAGGTTCTCCTGGGTGCGCTCGAGCTTCAATTGCGCGCGGCGACGACGCTTGCGGTGCTTGCCGAGACCTGCGGCCTCCTCGATCAACAATCGCCGCTCACGCGGCTTTGAGGTCACGATCGCCTCGACACGACCCTGGGAGATAACTGAATGCGTCTCCTTGCCGAGACCTGTATCGGAGAGCACCTCGATCACGTCCACCAGGCGACAGCGGGCACCATTGAGGCGATACTCGCCATCGCCCGAGCGATCGAGTCTGCGCAGGATCGAGATCTCCGACAAAGGCAGGTCCACCGTGCCATCGGAGTTATCGAGTATGAGCTCGACCTCTGCGGCACTGCGCGCCTGCACGCCGCGACCGCCGCCGAAGATCACGTCCTGCATCGACTGGCCCCTGACCGCCAGCGGCGACTGCTCGCCCATCGCCCAAAGCAGCGCGTCGGTGACGTTGGACTTGCCTGAGCCGTTGGGCCCGACCACGACGCTCACGCCCGGGCCGAAGTCCAGTTTGGTGCGGTCGGGGAACGACTTGAACCCCTTCATCGTGAGCGACTTCAGATGCATTGACCTATGCCTTGGAAAGGCTCTCCAACGCTTCGTTGGCCGCCTTCTGCTCCGCGTGCTTCTTGCTGCGCCCCCGACCGCTGCCAAGCGCTCGACCGTCGAGGAAGGCCACGACGGTGAACGTGCGGTCGTGCGGAGGTCCCTGCTCCTCGGTCACCTCGTACTCGATCGTCTCCCCGCGCCTGGCGAGCGTCTCCTGCAGGGCGGACTTGAAGTCCAGGGGATGCTCCAGCGCGTGCTCGATCTCCGGCGCGAACGCCTGCACCACCGCCTCCGCGGTTCGCTCGTAGCCGGCCTGCAGGTAGCACGCTCCGATCACCGCCTCGATCACCGAAGCGAGCACCCGCTCGGTTTGCAGGGAGCCGACCGACTTGCCGTCCCCGTTCTCCGGCGCGGCGGCCCGCATCCGCTCCCCCACGCGCAGGCGTTCGGCCACCACGCGACAGGAGCGCCCCGACACGGCCTGGGCGCGGATCTTCGTGAGCCGTCCGGCACCGAAGCGCTCGGCTTCCAAGCGTGGATACAGATGCGTGGTGACGGCCAGCGCGAGCACGCTGTCGCCGAGGAACGCAAGGCGCGTGTAGGAGTCGCTGCGCCGCTCCGTCCAGGAGGCGTGCGTGAACACCTGTCGCGCCAGGTCCTCGGGTAGCTCGTCCAGCAGCGATTGCAGCAGCTCTACGCCGCACCGGTCTCTCCGATCATCCATCGCTTGAGTTTGCCACTACGAAATCCACGGCCTGCCCGACGGTCAGGATCTCGGCTGCCTGCTCGTCGGCGATACGCACGCCGTAGGTGTCCTCCAGCTCCTGCACGAGCGTATACAGGTCCAGCGAGTCGGCCCCGAGATCGTCCTTGAAGCGGGTTTGCTCGCCGATCAGATCGACATCCACGTCCAGCTCGTCGGCCAAATGGGCCTGGATCAGGACGAACACTTGCTCGCGGTTCATTCGCCCGCCAGGCTAGCCGGATCGGCGGACACAGGCACCTTGCGCAGCGCGCCAGCGTCGCTGAGCGCGGCATATGTGCGACCAACCACGTCCTCGCGCGCACCGCGCTCGGCACGCAATATCGCCTGCGCGAAGCCGCGTCTGCCGAAGCGTCCGTGCGGAATCACCGCGAGGCGACGCAACCCCAGCAGGTATGCGCCGCCAGCCGCTTCGGGGTCGATCTCATCGCGAAAGCCGCGCAACGCCGGGCGCAAGAGCATCCCGCCGAGCTTGCCTCGCGTGGAAGAGGAGGCGGCGTCGCGGACCGCGCCGAGCATCGTTTGGGAGACGCCCTCCATCAACTTCAGCGCGATGTTGCCGGTGAAGCCGTCAGTCACGATCACGTCGGCTGCGCCACCAACAATGTCGCCACCCTCCACGTTGCCGACGAAAGAGAACGCAGCACTGGATGCACCCACACCGGCCAGGCGCTCGCGTAGCTCGGCACTGGCGCCCACCACCAGCTCACTGCCGCGCTCGGCCTCCTCGCCGTTTGAGAGCAACCCGACGCGCGGACTTTGCACACCAAGTACGGCCGTGGCAAACGCGGCTCCCATGAAGGCGAACTGCACCAGGTGCTCGACGCGCGCCTGCGCGCTCGCGCCGACGTCGAGCAGCGTCACGGCGTGATTGGGCACGGGTATCGGTAGCGCCAGCGCCGGGCGATGAACGCCGGGCGCGCGCTTGACGTTGAACAGGCCCGCTGCCAGCGCCGCCCCCGTGCCGCCGGCGCACACGAGCGCTTGGGCGCGACCGGACGCCACCGCCTTGGCGGCTTGCACGATCGAAGCCTGCGGCGTGGCGCGCACAGCGCGCGCGGGATCGGGGCTCTTCGCGATTGACACGGGCGCATCGATCACCTCCACTCGCGATCCCAGGGGTGGGAGGGATTGGAAATCGGCGGCCGGACCGAACAGCAACACGCGCGTGCCCTGCTCGGCCGCGATCCGCACGCCTGCCGCCACCTCTACCGGGCCCATGTCGGCGCCACCGGCATCCACTGCCACGACAGGGCTCGAACTCGAGTCGAGCGCCTGCGCCGCGCGGCCCTCAGCCGAGCTGCTCACCGCGCCGGGCTACTCGTGGTCGTGATCGTGCTCGTGGCTGTGCGCGTCCTGCGCCACGATCTCGCGGCCCGCATAGGTGCCACACACCGGGCACACGCGGTGCGGTCGGCGCGGGCTGTGACAGCGCGGGCACTCGTTCACCGTCGGCGCCTGGATCTTGTGGTTGGCGCGACGCAGCGAGGTGCGGCTGTGCGACTGCTTTTTCTTGGGTACCGCCATCGGCGGGACAGGCTACCAGGGCAGCGACCAAATAGCCGCGTTGGGACTAGCTGCGTTGGGACTAGCCGCACGCGGACTACTCAAGCTTCAACTCGCTCAGCTTCGCCCAGCGGGGGTCTGGCGCCCGCTCGTGCGTGTGCTCAGGACCGGCAGGGTCCAGCTCGTTGAGGTCGGCCGCGCACACCGGGCACAGTCCGGCGCAATCCTCGCGGCAGAGCACCTGCACGGGCAGCGCCAGCACGAGTGCGTCTCGCACCCAGGCCATCAGGTCAAGCTCCTCGTCTGCGACATACGGGCTCGACAATTCCTCGCCACCACCGGGGACGTCGAACTCACGCGCGTCCACGTCGATCTGGCGAGCCGCCTCCTTCAGGCAGCGCATGCACGCGCCCGTAATGGTCGCCACAAAGCGTACGCGCAATGCGTAGCCAGCACCGGTCATGCGCGAAATGTCGAGTCTCACAGGCACCGCCTCCGGGCTGGCGCCATAGGGCTCCCCACCCAGCGTGAGCGCGTCGATCTTGACCGTGAGGTCAAGACGCCTTCCCTCGCCCGCGCTGAGGCGCATGCCCCCGAGGTCGAGAACGTGCGTTACCGCAGTCATGCCCTCAGGCTAGAGGGTTGATGTGGGTTGCGCGGCCTTTTCCCGCCGCAACGCGGCGGGGAGGTGGGCATTGTGTGTTCGTTTTTGAACAATTCACCATAATAACTACGACTAGTAGTCACTATGGTAGTCGATCAAAAAGTTTGATATGCAGGTCAGCCGTCGCCGCGCAGCTCGCGCTTGAGCACCTTGCCGGTGGCGTTGCGCGGCAGCTCATCCACGAACACGACTTCGCGCGGCACCTTGTAGCGAGCGAGGTTGTGCTTGACGTACTCCTGCACCGCTTCCTCGTCCAGTCCCGAATCCTCGCGTGCGACGACGAACGCCTTCAGGCGCTGGCCGAACTTCTCGTCATCCACGCCGATCACCGCGGCCTCTTCGATGCCCTCGTGGTCGGCGAGCAGGTCCTCGACCTCGCGCGGGAACACGTTCTCGCCGCCGGAGACGATCATCTCGTCGTCGCGACCGTCCACGAACAGGCGCCCGCCCGCGTCCATGCGGCCAACGTCGCCGGTGCTCATCAGCCCGCCGATGATCTCCTTGCCGCCACCGCCGGTGTAGCCCTCGAAGACCATCTCGTTCGCCACAAAGATGCGTCCGTTGGTGCCGCTCGGGACCTCCTTGCCGTGCTCATCGAGCAGCTTGACCACGGTCCCCATCGGCGGCTTGCCGGCCGTGCCGGGAGCCGCCCGCAGGTCGGCGGGCGTGGCGATCGTGGCCCATGCCACCTCGGTGGAGCCGTACAGGTTGTAGAGCACATCGCCGAATGTGTCCATCGCGCGGATCGCAAGCTCCCCCGGCAGCGCCGAGCCGCTGAGGGCGATCACCTTCAGTGCGTGCGTGTCGTACTTGGCGATCGTCTCGGGCGGCAACTCGAGGATCCGTTGCAGCATCACCGGCACAACCGCCAGCGCCGTGGCGCGGTGCTCGGCGACCGCTCGCAGCGTGTCCTCGGGATCGAAGCGCCTGCGAAGCACGAGCGTGGAGGACAGTGGCAGGCCAAGCGTGAAGTGCGCGAAGCCCCACGAGTGGAACATCGGTGCGGCGATCATCGTCGTCTCGCGCGCTTTCAAGGGGATCTTCGAGAACAGGGCCGCTGCCGGCTCCAGCGAATCGGGCTGTTTACGCGATGCTCCCTTGGGCGTTCCGGTCGTGCCGGAGGTGAGGATCACGACCTTGCCGCTCTCGGCCGGCGGGGTCAAGTCGGCCGTGCTTCCTTTCGCGATTAGATCCTCCAGCAGCGGGTCCGCCGGCTGCACCCCCGGTTCGCTCCACGCGACAAAGCGCTTGCGTCCCTCGCCGCCGTCGCTGACGAGGTTGGCGAAATCCGCGTCGTAGATCAGCCCCGCCGGGTTCTCGCGGCGCATCACGTCGGTGATCTGCGGCCCGGCAAACGCCGTGTTCAAGTACAGCGAGTTGGCGCCCAGCTTCGAGCATGCGATCGTGGCCTCGATGAAGCCGCGATGGTTGCGGCACATGATCGCCACCCCGTCGCCTTCGGAGATCCCCGCCGCCTGCATTTCGCGGGCAAGCGCATTGGTGCGCAACTGCACCTCTTCGAAGGTGAGCGTGCCGCGCTCGTCAATCAATGCGGCGCGGTCGGGAAAGCGCGCCGCCGAGCCGGTGTAGGCGGCCGCGGGCGTGGCGCCCCAGCGCTTCAGCGCCACCACCGATCTGACGGCGCGGTCGGGCCGCACCGGCGTGAGGATGCCGGTGCCCAGGAGCACCTTGGCGACTTCCAGTCGATATTTGAGCGGTGAACTCACCGCGGGCACCCTACCCAAAAACGCGCTCGTTGCGCACATCGGAGCTGCCCGGGGTGCTGTTCGGGTCGGTACATGTACCTCTTATAACCGAGTGGACGAGTCGCACATGTGCGACTCGTCTCCGACCGGCACATGTGCCGGTCGGTCGGGGCGCGCATGCGCGCCCCGAGCAGGGCCGCATGCGGCCCTGCTTTCCGGACAGTGCATGCACTGTCCGGGGCCATGCCACATGTGGCATGGCCATCCCCAACGAACCCTAAGAAACTTCTGCGGGCTCGTCCTTGCCCTGCAGGCGCTCGCGTCCGCGCTGCACGGCGGCAATGAACTTCGAGAGGTTGACCTCCAGCGTGCCGAGGATCTCATCGGCATAGTCCTCGGCGCCAAGACGGATCTCGCGCTCGCGTGCGCGGGCGTCCTCGACGATGTCCTCGGCGGCGCGCTCGGCCTGCTTGGTGACCTCCTCGTCACCGACGAGCGTCTCCTGGCGCTCGCGCGCCTCCTTGACGATGCGCTCGGCCTCCTTCTTGGCCTCGGCGAGCATCTCCTGGCGCTCCTTGACGATCCAGCGCGCCTGCTTGATCTCCTCGGGGATCGTCGCACGCATCTGGTCGAGGATGTCGTAAATCTCCTCCTTGTCGACCCTGACCTGGTCGGTCATGGGCACCGACTTGGCGTTGTGCACCAGGTCGTCAAGCTTGTCGATCAGCACCAGCACGTCCATCAGCGATCACCTCCGTGGAGCGTCCAGCACCACGATTTGTAAGCAGAGTTGTCTCTCAAGATGGGCCTCACGTCAGCAAAGTTCGTCAGCGCCGCAACTCTTCCTGCAAGCGCTCGGCCACCCGTGCGGGCACCAGATCGTCGATTCGCCCACCGAACGTGGCGAGCTCCTTCACGCCACTGGAGGACAGGAAGCTGTATTGCGGTGAGGCCATTAGATACACCGACTCTATCTCGGGATCCTGCCGTCGGTTGAGCTGGTTCATCTCGAACTCATACTCGAAGTCGGAGATCGCGCGCAGCCCCTTCACGATCGCCTTCGCGCCGACGCTGCGCGCGAACTCGACGACAAGCGTGTTGAACGGCTGTGCGCGTACGCTCGCAAGGCTCACGAGCGCCTCTTCGATGAACGCCATCCGCTCCTCAATGCCGAAAAGCGTCTTGTCCTTGCGCACCGAGCGGTTCACGACCGCCACCACAACCTCGTCATACAGGGCCGCCGCGCGCTGGATCACATCCAGGTGGCCGTTGGTGATCGGGTCATAGGATCCCGGGCACACGGCTATCGACTTCTCAACGTTCATGGCTGTCCTCGCTTGACATCATCGCATCCATCCTCGCCATCGGCGGGCAGGCATTGGATCGCGATAGTCGTGTCTCCATAGCGCCGCCGCGCGATCGTCTGTAGCGCCAGCTCCGCCGGCGCGCGCCGATCGCTCTCGACAACCACACGCGCACCGGGGCTCAGCAGCGCCGGCAACAGTGCCGAGCAGCCGCTCCCAAGCTCGCTCGCGCGCCTGTAGGGAGGATCGACGAACACGAGATCGTATGTCTCCCGGCGCGCTCGTGCGGCGCGCAGTGCCCGCAGCGCATCGCCGGCGCGCACCTGCGCCTGCTCATCGCCAAGGCCAAGCGCGGCCAGGTTTGCCTTCAGCGCTGCGAGTGCGCTCGCGTCGCGCTCCACGAACACGGCTCGCTTCGCGCCCCTGGAGAGCGCCTCGATGCCAAGCGCGCCGCTACCCGCGAACAGGTCGAGCACGACCGCGCCGTCAACCTCGCCAAGCATCGAAAACAGCGCCTCTCGCACCCGGTCGGAGGTCGGACGGGTTGTGCGTCCGGGCGGCGCGCTCAAGCGCCTCCCGCCCAAGCGCCCGGCGATTACCCTCATGTGAGCATCGCGCCGGCGTCAGCCGCCGAAGTGCTCATGCGGGTATCGGCCGCAGCGCCTGCTCTCCGAACGCGCTCTGCAGCGCTTCTCCGAGCAGCCCGTGCAGGGGCCCGCACAGCTCGGGGTCTTCCGCGAGGATCGTCTTGGCACGCGCGCGTGCGCGCTCCAGCAGCTCGTCGTGCTCGGGCAGGCTCGCGAACTTGAACTGGCCGAGTCCCGACTGGCGCGTGCCGACCAGCTCGCCCTCCCGGCGCAGGCGCAGGTCGATCTCGGCGAGCCTGAATCCGTCGGAGTGCTGAGCGAGCGCACGCAGGCGCGCCGAACCGGCGGCCGCGGCTGAGGCGGCGAGAAAACAGGTCGAGCGGTGCTCCCCGCGCCCGACCCGTCCACGCAGTTGGTGCAGCTGAGAGATCCCGAACCGCTCGGCGTTCTCCACCAGCATCACGGTCGCGTTCGGCACATCCACGCCCACCTCGATCACGGTCGTGGCCACCAGCACGCCCGCGTGGCCCGACGCGAAAGCCGCCATCGCCGCCTGCTTCTCGCGGGGGCGCATCTGACCGTGTAGCAACTCGACGCTGTGACCGGCAAGCTCGCCGGCGCGCAACCGCTCGAACTCCGCGCTCGCCGCTCGCGCCTCGCCCTCCTGCGAGCCACCATCCTGCGTGCCCTCCTGCACGAGCGGACACACCACATAGGCCTGACGGCCGGCGTCGAGCTGCTCGCGCAGCAGGCGATAGGCCTCCACGCGCGCCTGCTCGCCGGCGACGATGCGCGTGTCGATCGCCTGGCGACCGCGTGGCAGCTCGCGCAGCACACTGCGATCCAGATCGCCATAGCGCGCCAGCGCGAGTGTCCTCGGGATCGGAGTCGCGGTCATGTGCAGCATGTGCGGCGGTTTGGCGGGATTCTGGTTTTCAAGCGCCGAGCGCTGGCGCACACCGAAGCGGTGCTGCTCGTCCACGACCGCCACCGCCAGCTCCGCAAAGCGCACGTCCGGCTCGATCAGCGCGTGCGTGCCGAGCAGCAGCGACAGCTCGCCGCTGGCCAAGCGCCCCACGATCTGCGCGCGGCGCTTGGCGGTCGTCGATCCGGTGAGCAACTCACAGCGCACATTCTCCGCGCCCAACAGTCGCTGCACGGTCGCGAAGTGCTGTTCGGCAAGCGTCTCTGTCGGCGCCATCAGCGCCGCCTGCGCGCCGTGCTCGACCGCGCGCAACATCGCATGTAGCGCGACGACGGTCTTGCCGCTGCCAACATCGCCCATCAGCAAGCGCTGCATTGGACGGTGCTGCTCCAGGTCGCGTGCGATCCGCTCGATCGCTTTGCGCTGATCGCCGGTCAGCGCAAACGGCAGGCCCTCTCCCAGCCAGCGCGCGCTGAGCGTCGGCGGCTCGCGCAATGCGCGCGCGTGCGCCTGCTCGCCACGCCGCCCGCGACGCACCAGGAACACCAGCTGTGTCAGCAGCAGCTCTTCAAAGGCAAGCCGCTCCAAGCCCTCGCGCGGCCCCTGCTCGCCATCGCCGAAATGGATCGCGGCGAGTGCCGCGTCGCGCTCGGGGAGTCGCTCGCTCGCGCGCACGGTCGCGGCGAGCGGCTCCAGCACGTCGCCAAGCCCGTCCCTCGCCTCCTGCACGAGCGTGAGGATCTGGGTCGAGCTGACGCCCTCTCCCGCCGGGTAGTGGGCGACCGAGCGGGACTCGTGCGGGCCGCCCGGCGAGCCATCGTTGCGAGCGACGTTTCTGGCAGCCGGCGAGCCGACGTCGCGGGCAGCGCTCGGAGCATCCGGCGAGCCGACGTCAAAGTCGGTGCCCGATCCGCCTGCCGAGCCGTCCTCGGCACCGGCCTTGGAGGCAAGCGCGTGATGGGACACGCGAAAGCGCCCACCGCCGTCGGCCTTGCCGTGCAGCACCAGCTGCGTACCCGGCGGGTAGCTTTTGACCAGCCACGGCTGGTTGAAGAATGTCGCGCGCATCGACCCGGTGTGGTCGAACACGGTCGCCTCGACAAGCCCCCTCATTCCACGCCTGCGCACCTGTCTACCCACGATCGAGCGCACCCGCACCGCCACGGTCGCCTGCTCGCCTGCGCGCAACTCGCCGACCGTGCGTGCCTCGCGACGGTCGCGCGGCAGGTGCTCTAGCAGCTCGCCAAGCGTGCTCACGCCGAGCGCCGCGAGCCCATCCCCGAGCTTCTTGCTCGGCACCTGGAGCGCCATGCGCAGGCGCGATGGCCGCGGCCATCGCACGGGCGCCGCGAGCATCTGCGCGCGTGTCAGCCGCTCAACACTGGCGAATGCGGCGGGATATGGCTCAGGTGCGCTACTCGGCGGCGAGTAGCCACCAGTAGGCAGGCTGACCGCCGTCGCGAAGCTCGAGCTCGACATGACCGTCCATGATGCCCTCAAGCTCAGACAGCTCCAAGGGGGCGCCCGAGCCGGCGAGCACGCTGATCAACTCCGCGTCGGCCGCGAGGGCTCGCAATACCGCCAGCAGCGTCTCGCGCGGCTCCCCCCAAGCGATCATTTGCTCCTCGACGAACCCAACCGCGTCGCCCTGCTGGAAGCGGCCCTGCGCATCGGCCCGCGCCGCTTGCGCCACCGCGCCGGTGCGCAGCGCCGCGAGCGCTTCTTCCATCGCGCGCGCGTTCTCGGCCACGCCACGGTCACCCTGCAACGCCACGGCCGCCGCGAGCCCTGCCTGCTGGCTGGTACAGGGCACCACGAGCACATGCTTGTCCGACAGTTCGGCGGCGCGCTCGGCCGCCATTGTCACGTTGGCGCTACCCGGCAGCACCACGACCTCCTCAGCATCCACCTCGTGGATGCCCGCCAGCAGCTCATACGTGGACGGGTTCAGGGTGGGGCCACCGTCGATCGTGTCCACGCCCAGGCCGCCATACAACCCTGCGAGCCCCTCACCGTTGACGACGGCAAGCGCCCCACAGCGCACCCTGGGTCGCTGCTCAGCGCTGGTGGGCACGCCATTCGCGTGGACCCCCACCCCGCTTGGATTTCCGTGCACCGCATTCACCCGACGCACACCGTTGCGTGTCGCGATGCCGTTGCTTGGTGCGGAGCCGTTGCTTGGCGCGGAGCCGTTGCTCGGCGTGGCACCGTTGCTTGGCGTGGCACCATTGTCCGCGACGCCATCCGCCAGCCGCTCCTCGCGTTCGAGCATCTGCACGCGCATGTCGGCCACGTCGAGGTGGGACACCTCACCGACGCCGTCGAACAGCGCGGTGGCACGCTCGGGATCGTCGGTGTGCACGTGCACCTTCAGGGTGGTGGGATCGCCGACCACGAGCACGGAATCGCCGAGTTGCTCGAGCGCCGCGCTGAAGCTCGCGGCGCGCAGGTCGCGACCGGTGACGGCAAAGTTGGTGCAGTAGCGATAGGTGCTGGAGTTGTGCTGCGGATGGCTGATTTTCGCGGGCGCATAGTGCTCCAGCTCCGGCGGCTCTTCTCCGCGCAACACCGCGACCACCCCCGCGAAGATCACGGTGAGCGCGTGACCGCCCGCATCGACAACCCCTGCGTTGCGTAGCTCGGCGAGCAGCTCTGGCCCGCGCTTGACCGACTCCTGGCCGGCCGAAACCGCGCGTTCGAGCGTGTCTGCGATAGCGAGGTCCTGCTCACGCGGCTCGGTGGCGGGCGCGAGCCGTCCACCCTCCTGGCTGTGGGCGACATCGGTCACGATGCTGTGCGCCATCTCGCGGGCGACGGTCAGGATCGTGCCCTCGGCCGGTTCGCGCACTGAGGTGTACGCGCGGTCGGCGGCGTGCGCGAGCGCCGCCCCGATCAGGGTCGCGTCGATCAGCTGTCCGGGCCGGCTCACCAGCTCCTCGGCCGCACCCCTGATCAGCTGGGAGAGAATCACTCCGGAGTTGCCGCGCGCACCGAGCAGCGCCGCGCGCGCAACCGACTGCACGATCTCCTCGCGCCCGATCTCGTCGATCGTCTTGGAGGAGTCGCTGCCCTGCAGGCGATCCAGCTCCTCCAGCACCGCCTTCAGCGTCAGCACCATGTTGTCGCCCGTGTCGCCATCGGCGACCGGGAACACGTTGAGGTCGTTGACCTCCTGGCGACGCGACTCCAGGTGCGCGAGCGCACCCGCAACAGCGGCTCTGAAGCGGATCAGATTGGTGTCAGTCAACGGCTGGAAAGACCTCTTCGATCCAACTACGGTGCCCGCAACCCCTCGCCGGCAACCTACATACCATCACAACGACCGGCCGTTACACATCGTGCGCCTGTGGGGTTGAGAGGCAAGTCAGGCAAGGACGCAGGAAGCGAAATGTGCAATTGCACATGTGCTGGCCGATCGGGGATCCCGTCGATTCACGATCGGTAGGACGCAGCCTGTTGGCCCTACAGGGCCTTCGTCACCTTGCCGGCCTTCAAGCACCGCGTGCACACATACACGCGACGCGGAGCCTTGCCGACGAGGATCTTGACCTTCTGCAGGTTGGGGTCGAAGCGCCGCTTGGTAGCCACCATCGAGTGACTGCGGCTGTTGCCGAACGCGGGACCCTTCCCGCAGCTGTGACATACCTTGGCCATGAACGCCGGCAGTTTAGCCGCTCAGCAGCTCGGAGCGTAGTGCGGCCATCCGTAGCACCGCTTCGGCGGCGTGAGCGCCCTGATCGCGCCTGCCCCCGCCGGCGCGCGCCAGCGCCTGCTCCATCGTCTCGCACGTGAGCACCCCGAACGCGCACGGCACGCCGGTGGTGAGCGATACCTGTTGGATCCCCCGCGCCGCCTCCGCGCAGACATAGTCGTAATGGTTGGTCTCGCCGCGAATCACCGCCCCGAGACACGCCACTCCGGCGAAGCGCCCGGAGTCGGCCGCGTAGCGCGCGGCCAGCGGCAGCTCGAACGCCCCCGGCACGTCGAACACCTCCACCTCGGCGCTCGCTCGCCGGAACACGTCGCGGGCGCTTTTCTCCAAGCGCTCGGCGAGATCCTCGTAGAAGCGCCCGATCGCGATCGCATACCTCATCGCTCGCCCGGTGTCCGCTGGGTGTGCCCCTCGTGGTGGCCAGGCCCCTCGGGACGCTCGCGTTCGCGATCCTGCTTGTGCTCGGAGTGCAGCAGCTCCGCGTCGAGGTTGAGCCCCTGATGGTGCAGGATGTGGCCCATACGCTGAGCCTTGGTGCGCAGATAGGCCTCGTTGTGCTCGTTGGGTGCGTGCTCGATCGGGATCTGCGCGCTGACCGACAGGCCATAGCCCTCAAGGCCCTTGATCTTCTTGGGGTTGTTGGTGAGGATGCGGATCGAGCTGAGCCCGAGATCGACGAGGATCTGCGCGCCGATCCCGTAGTCGCGCAGGTCGGCGGGCAGGCCGAGGCGCTCGTTGGCTTCGACCGTGTCCAGACCATCCTCCTGCAGGCGATAGGCGCGCAGCTTGTTGAGCAGGCCAATACCGCGCCCCTCCTGGGAGAGATACAGCAGCACACCCTCTCCCTCCTGCTCGATCATCGCCAGCGCCGAGGCAAGCTGCTCGCCACAGTCGCAGCGCAAGGAATGAAACACGTCGCCGGTGAGGCACTCCGAATGCACGCGCACGAGCACGTCCTCGCGCCCGGCGACCTCACCCTTGACGAGGGCCACGTGGTGCTTGTCGTCCACCAGCGAGCGGTACCCGACCGCCTCGAAGTCGCCGAAGGCGGTCGGCAGGCGCGTGGAGACGATCCGTTCGACGAGCTTGTCGTGGCGGCGCCGGTAGGCGATCAAGTCGGCGACGGTGATCATCTTCAGCCCGTGGCGAGCGCAGTAGTCGACCAGATCGCCCACACGGGCCATCGTGCCGTCGTCGTTCATCACCTCGCAGATCACCCCGGCCGGGTTCAGACCCGCCAGACGCGCGAGGTCGACCGCCGCCTCGGTCTGTCCGGCTCGCTCGAGCACACCACCACCGCGGCTCTTGAGCGGAAACACGTGGCCCGGTTGGACGAGATCGCGCGGCGCGCTCTCAGGGTCGATCGCGACCTGGATGGTATGAGCGCGATCGTGCGCAGAGATGCCCGTGGTAACACCCTCACGCGCCTCGACCGACACCGTGAATGGCGTTTCAAACGACGACTCGTTCTTGGCGGCCATCAGATCGAGCCCAAGCTCGTCGCAACGCTCGGGCGTGAGGGAAAGACAGATCAGTCCACGACCCTCCTTGGCCATGAAGTTGACCGCCTCGGGAGTGGCGAATTGTGCGGCCATCGTGAGGTCGCCCTCGTTCTCGCGGTCCTCGTCGTCGCAGACGACAACCATCTTGCCCTGCCTGATCTCCTCGATCGCCTCCTCGACGGTGGCGAACGGGGTCTTTGTCTGTGGCTGGCTCATGTGCGGGCCTCCGTCTTCAAGAGTCGCTCTACGTGCTTGGCGAGCACATCTGTCTCGATGTTGACCCGATCCCCTACCTGCGTCTCTCCGAGGTTAGTGCGAGCGAGCGTCTCGGGGATCAACGACACTGAGAAACCATCGTCGCGAATCTCACTCACGGTCAGGCTGACACCGTCGACCGCCACCGAGCCCTTCTCCACCAGATAGCGCCCCAGCTCGCCCTCCACCTCGACTTCCACGACCCGCGCAAACCCCTCCTCGCGCATTCCGAGAACAGTTCCCGTGCCGTCGACGTGCCCTTGCACTATGTGTCCCCCAAGCCGTCCGTCGGCGCGCAGCGCGAGCTCCAGGTTGACCGGCGAGCCGGGCCGCAGCTGCTCGAGCGAGGAGCGCCGGAGCGTCTCCAGCATCGCCTGCGTGCTGAAGCCGCCCTCGCGCACGCCCGTGGCGGTCAGGCACACGCCGTTGACCGCGATGGAATCGCCCTCGGCCAGTTCGCCCGCAAGCGCCGTCGATATATCGAGCGTCGCGCCGTCGGCGTCGCTCTCGATGCTGGCGACACTCCCGAGGTCGGCTATCAGTCCTGTGAACATGCGCGCGGGCTCGTCGTGTAGTGGGCTACCACTCGCGCAAGCGAGCGGATATCAACAGATCCTCGCCGACACGGTCGCAACCGAAGGTGAGCGCGCGCAGGGCGTCGGAGATGCGCTCGACCCCCTCGCCCTCCAGCGGATCTCGCGCGGTGCGCCCGCCGAGCAGGATCGGCGCGAGGAACAGCCGAATCTCGTCGATCTCGCCAGCGTCGAGGAACGCCCCGGCAAGATGTGGCCCTCCCTCCAAGAGGACGGAGGCGATGCCGTTCGCGCCGAGCTGGTCAAGCGCGGAGCGCACGCGCGCCGGCTCGTTCTCGCCCGGTGCTACCAACACCTGCGCGCCGGCGGCCTCAAGCGCATCCGCATCGGCGCGGGCTGCCGCTCGCGAGACGACGACGGTGAGGGGAACCTCGTCGGCGGCGGCGACGAGCTGCGAGGCGATCGGCAGGCGCGCGAGCGAATCGAATACGACGCGGCGCGGCTGGCGCGGCGTCTCAGTTGGGATTCCGTCGGGGCGCGCGGTCAACTGCGGGTCGTCTGCCAGCGCGGTGCCGATGCCGACGACCACGGCGTCCACCGACGCGCGCCAGGTGTGCGCGAGCAGCCGACTTTCCTCGCCGCTGATCCATTGCGAATCTCCGGCACGGGTGGCGACCTTGCCATCGAGTGTCATCGCCGACTTGAACAGCACCCACGGGCGCCCGACACGCGCGTGCTTGCGAAACGCCTGGTTGAGCAGGCGCGCACGCGCCGCCAGCTCGCCGTCGGCAACAACCACCTCCACGCCCTCGTCGCGCAGGATCCCGAGTCCCCGTCCCGATGCCTTCTCGGTTGGATCGTCGGAGGCCACGACCACGCGTGCGATGCCAGCATGCAGGATCGCATCGGTGCACGGCGGCGTGTTGCCCTCGTGACAGCAGGGCTCCAGAGATACGTACAGGGTCGCGCCGGTGAGATCGAGCGGTCCACAGGCTTCAATCGCGTTGACCTCGGCGTGCGGCCCACCGTAGCGCTCGTGCCAACCCTCGCCGAGGATCTCTCCGTCGCGCGCCACGACCGCGCCGACGCGCGGGTTGGGCTTGACCTCGCCCGCCCCCTGCTGGGCCAGCTCGATTGCGCGTGTGAGGTGCGCTCTGTCGGTGTCGGTGGTTATCGCCATCGCTCTACCCAGGATAAGGGTCACCGCGGGGAAGCCCCGAAAGCGTGGCCCGCGAGGAGCTGCGGGGCGCGGCCGGACGCGACTACCGCGCGGTTCGCGCGCAGCGCCCTCCACGCAGGCGATACACGGTCATTTCCGGCCCGGGACGCTGGTAGGAGAGCGGGTAATAGTCGAAGGACCAGTCGAAGCTGAAGCTCGGCGGACGACTCCCCGGCGAGTAGGGCGAGGCGCGATAGGCGACTTCCGCCTGGCTGCCCAGCGCGTGGTAGTAGGCGCTCGCGAACGGAGCGGCGCCAGGATCGGCGAGTGCCCGGCCGGACTCGGTGGAGCCACTCACGACCCAGCAGTAGCCCAGGCGCTCATACCAACCGATCAGTGCTGGCGAGAGAGTCGTCTCGTAATCTTCCAGTGCAACCGTGTGGATCGACTGCGGGGCGAGGCTGCCGTCGGGAGCGATAACCGACTGCAGCGCCGGATACTTCAGCCAGCGATCGGAGCGCGAGACGCCCGCGCCTTCCTCGATCCAAGAATCGAGCACGACCGGCTCGACGACGATCGGCGTGCCGCGCGGCACGTGCGCGACCATCCAGGCGCGCGTCGCGTTGCGAGTGTCGGCGCGCGAGAGCACGATGTCGTTGTGTGCGCTGTAGAGGAGTCCTTGGCCGAGCAGGAGGACGACGGCAAGTAGGGACGCGGAGACGAGCACGACTCGACCCGCCCGCGATCCTTCGCTTGACGTCGGTGTCGCCGGCACACCGCTGGAAGCGCCTGGCGACATGTTCGCCTTGACCCCCGCAGGCCGACCGCGAGCGATCGCCGCACGGACAAGCTCCAGCGCGAAGAACGCCGCCAGCACGCACGCGATCGGAAAGATCGGGAGCAGCCAGCGGCCGAAGTAGCGGTCCTGTAGGCCCATGAAGCCGAGGAACAGGACGACCGCGGGCACCAGCAGCCAGCCGATCCGAGCGCTGCGGCGCCAGATGGCGATGGCGCCGCCAAGCGTCGCGAGGGCTGGCACCCAGCCAAGGCCCCAAGTGAACGACCACAGGTAGTAGAGGATCCCGATCTCCTTGGGCGCGCCGAGCTTGCCCTGCGCTTCGTCGGAAAGGCTCGACTGATGGATCAGTTCGGAATAGAACAGTTTGAAGTCCAGCAGCGCGTAGGGATTGGCGATCGAGAACGCAGCCAGCGCGCACGCGCCGGCAAGCGCGACACCGATCAGAACGCGATGCTCAGGGTGGCTCGACGTCGGCTGACCACGCGCCGGATCGATCGAATCGAGGTAGTGCGCCGCGGCGGCAGCGGTCAGTGGCACGATCGCGATGCCGGCCGTGTACTTGCTCGCGCAGGCCACGCCGAGGCCAATGCCGGCAAGCGCGTAGTCGCGCTTTCGCCCATGGCGCATCACGCCGGCGCTGCCGAAGAGCGAGAGTGTCAGCGGCAGCAGCGTAACGGCGTCGTTGAGCGCAAGATGGCCGTAGGAGACCGGCAGGAACGCGACCGCCTCGATCGCGGCCGCGAGCAGGCCGACACGCCGGTCGAACAGGCGCGCTCCAAGCAGATAGAGCAACCACACCGCGGCGGTGCCGAGCAGCGCGACTGTGACCCGCGCGAGCAGGAACACTTCCCCCGGGTGCAGTCCGTATTCGTGCTTGACCCCCTCGCCACCCCCGTACCAGAGGTCGAACACGACATGCAGCGCGTAGGTGAGCGCCGGCGGGTTGACGAAGTAACGCGGGTTCAACCCATCGGAGAACATCGCGACGGCCTTGGGCACGAAATGGCCGGCCTCGTCGATGTTGTAGACGTAGGGCAGACCCTCCCTTATGCCCCACAGGCGCAGGCCAAGCGCGACGAGCAGCACCAGCGCGAGCCCGGACCATGCCCACAGCCGCTCGTCGCGAGCCGCCGCGCTCGCGCTCGCCGACTCGCGCGGGTCGCTCGGATGAGGCTCGGGAGGTGCGGGGATGCGCGTCGAGGCGCTCTGGCGGCGCTCAACGGGCGTCATACGCTCCTGCGCTCAACAGTTGGCATACACGGCGTAGTAGCGGCTCGTGTAGACGCGTTTGAAGCCCACGGCCGGCACCTGGTCGCGCGGATCGTCGCCGACATCGACGATCGCGTCCACGAATACGGCTTCGCCGAGCGGGTACACAGCGACGCTGCCGCGGCTGAGGCGCTCCTGCAGTTCGTAGTCCTTGCGCGCCGCCTGCGCACTTGCCTGGCTGCGCGCGACGATGTCGCCCTGCCCGACGCTGTCGAGAATCCAGCGCGCATCGGGGATCAGCTTGTTGTTGGGCAGCGACAGCAGCGGACAGCGCTTCAACTGCGCCGCGACAGCTGGACTACGCAGGGCCGCGGCCAATCCCTCGTGGAAGTTCTCGTGGTCGGCGAGCGTCGTGCGCAGACTCGTGAGGCTGAGCGTGCTCGCCGCCGAGACGACGCCATACGCGAGCAACACCGCCGCGCCAACGATCCACACGCGCCGCAAAGCTGTGCCGCGCTGGAGCATCGACCAGCCGCCGACGGCAACGGCGCAGAACACGAGCATCACAACCGACGCGCCGACCATGTAGCGGTCCACGACCGACGCCCCGGCGGCACCCTCAGCGACGAACACGAACAGCAGACATCCGAGCACTGCGAGTGGCACGAGCACGCGTCGGGGCGCCAGCCACACGCCGATCCCCGCGCCGAGGATGCTGCCGAGCACCACCGGCAGCTTGTCGATCCGCACTGCATAGTTCCAGGTCGAGGAGAGCACCCCGGAGAGCCCCTGGGTACGGCCGAGTTCGGCCGCCAGTTCGGAGGTGGAGTGAAGCGAGTAGAGCGGGTTGCCGGTGATCGCGCCGTCGACGAGGATCCACAGCACGGGCGCAAGACACGCCATCGCTAGGTACTCCAAGCGCACTCTGGTGGATGCTGGGCGGGTGGGTCCCCACATTATCCACAGCCAGTAGACACCGCTGAGTACCCACGCGTCGGGGCGCAGCAGGCCTGCGGCGGCGAGCAGGCCGAACACGAGCGGCCCGCGCCGAGGGCGTTCGATCTCAAGGGCCGTCGCCCACACGACCAGCGCGACGTAGGAGATGTCCAGATAGCCCTGCGCGGCGAGGTTCTCGACGAAGAAGCGGCTGAGCACGAGCAGTCCGGCGAACACGCCCACGACCGGCCCGAAGCACAGGCGCCCGAGCCTGTAGACGCCGGCGACGAGCGCCACGAAGGAGGCGATCGAGCCAAGCACCATCAAGCGCGCACCGCCCTGACCGAAGATCGAGCAGAGCGCCCCGAAGGCGATGGCGAGTGGATGCTCGGTCGGAGCACGGTATACGCGGAAGTCGGGAATGTGCAGGTGCAGCAGGTCGCGACCCCATAGCAGCGCGTAGAACGAGTCGTAGGTGGGATAGGTGGGGAAAGCGAAGTAACCCACGAGCGCGAGCGCACACATCGCGCCGAATGCGAACTTCGCCCAACCCGAAGCGCTCATCGTGCGCAGGCCCTGAAACCGCATGGGAGCCGATCCACCCCTGCCCCTCCGGGCCGTCGTCGTCGCGCTTGTGCTCGCCATCCGGCGCAGAGCCTATCTGCGTGGACACTGGCGCCCATCCACTACCCATCGCCGGGTCGGACGGGCACGACACGCAAAGAACCGCGCCCGGACGGGATAGGCTTTCGACGGTGAAGGCAATCATCCAGATCCCGTGCTTCAACGAGGCCGAGCAGCTTCCAGCGACGCTCGCCGACCTGCCGCGAACGCTCGAGGGCATCGAGACGGTGGAGTGGTTGGTGATCGACGACGGATCGACCGACGAGACAATCGCGGTGGCGCGCACCCATGGCGTACATCACATAGTGCGCCTCACCAACAACAAGGGCTTGGCGGCGGGCTTTCAGGCAGGGCTCGATGCGTGCCTGAAGCTGGGGGCGGACGTGATTGTCAACACCGACGCCGACAACCAGTACTACGGCCCGGACATAGCCAAGCTCGTGAAGCCGATCCTGGAGGGTCGTGCCGACATGGTTGTGGGCGACCGCGAGGTGAGCAACATCGAGCACTTCTCGCCACTGAAGAAGCTGCTGCAGCGACTCGGCTCCTGGGTGGTGCGCCAGGCGTCCTCGACGAGCGTGCCGGACACGACCTCGGGATTCAGGGCCTACAACCGCGAGGCCGCGATCCAGCTGCTCGTTGTCTCGAAGTTCACCTACACCCTGGAGACGATCATCCAGGCGGGCAAGCAGCTCGTGGCCATCGACCACGTCCCGATCCGCACGAACGCCAAGACGCGCGAGTCACGGCTGTTCCCCTCGATGGGTGCCTATGTGCGGCGCAACTCAATCTCGATCTTCCGCATCTACGCCCAGTACGAGCCACTGCGCGTGTTCTGGAGCCTGGCCGCCATCATCGGAGTGGTTTCGCTCGGCGTGTGGACCCGGTTCGTGGTCGCCTACGCGGAAGGCAACGGCAAGGGGCACGTGCAGTCGCTGATCCTTGGCGCCGTGCTGTTCATCGCCGCGGTCGTACTGTGGGCACTGGGCGTGATCGGCGATTTGCTCGCCGCGCAGCGGGTGATGACCCAGAAGACGTTCGAGCGCGTGCGCCGCATCGAGCTGCAACTCGGCGTCGAGCCCTCTCACTACGAAGCGAATCCGACCCACCCGGCGGCGGACCACGACCCCAACCCGGTTGGCGCGGGCGACCCAGTCGATGCGGCCAACCCGGCCGACGCGGTTGAGACGATCGAAGTATGAGCGGCGGCGTCACAGTCTCCGAGGACGGCATCGTCACCGGCAACACCTACGACAAGTACGGCTCCACCAACCCGCTCGTCAAGCGCATGATGGCCGGCTTCGAGCGCACGCTCGACGAGCTATTCGAGGCCGCGAGCCCCACCTCGCTGCTGGACGTCGGCTGCGGTGAGGGTGTGCTCGTGCACCAATGGGCGCAGCAACTCGGCGAGGCGCGCGTGGTGGGGATCGACCTCGAGGAGCCCTCGATCCAGGCTGGCTGGGTGCAGCACCAAGCGCCCAACCTCGAATACCGCACAATGCGCGCCGAGAACCTGCCGTTCGCCGAGAACGAGTTCGATCTCGCGTGCGCGATCGAGGTGCTGGAGCACGTGCCCGACCCGGAGCACACGCTCTCAGAGATGGCTCGCTGCGCGGAGAACCGACTGCTCGTGTCCGTTCCGCGCGAGCCGATGTGGCGAATGCTCAACATGGCGAGGGGCGCCTACCTATCCGATCTGGGAAACACGCCCGGACACCTGAACCACTGGTCCAAGCGCTCGTTCGTGCAACTGCTCTCGCGCTACGGCAAGGTCGTGGAGGCGCGCTCGCCGTTCCCCTGGACGATGCTGCTTGTCCGCCTCTAGGGGCCGCTCCTACGGTAGTGGGGCGCGAATCCTCTCGATCGGCATTGCCTCGACCGGCATCCTGACGTTCGCGTATTTCTCCATCGCCAGTCACGTGCTCGGCGAAGTCGCTGCAAAGCGCGTTGACCTGTTGTGGTCGATCATGTTCGTGATCATCTCGGTCATTTACCGGCCGATCGAACAGTTGCTGAGCCGCACGATCGCCGATCGTCGCGCGCGCGGGCACGAGCAGCATTCGGTACGCGTGCCGATCGCGATTCAAGCGACCTTTGCGCTTGTCTTCTTGATCCTCGCGCTGGCACTTCACGAAGTGCTGATCGACAATGTGTTCGACCACTACGCGGCGCTGTATTGGGTACTGGTTGTAGGCACGCTGGCGTACGCCGCCAGCTATTTCGCGCGTGGCTGGCTGGCGGGGCACGAATTCTTCGGACTGTTTGGCGGCCTGGTGCTGATCGAATCGCTCTCGCGCCTGTGCTTCGCACTGGCGGTGGCGCTTGGCATAACCCACGGGCAGACGGCGGTCGTGCTGGGCATCGCCGCTGCGCCGTTCGTATCGCTCGTTGTCGTGCCGCTGGCGTTTGCGCGGCGCTCCGGCGAGCCCCATGGTGCACCTGAGATGGAGGAGCTAGACGCGGCACTCGCTGGTCCGGGAACCGAGGGTGTGGAGGAGGCAGTCTCCGCTGATGAGCTATCGCTCCGTCGCGGCTCTGGCTTCGCGTTCGCCGTCTCAGGCGTGATGCTCTCCGAGCAGACGCTGCTGAACGCGGCGGTGCTGACCGTGGACATAACCTCGACCAACGTGGCACTCGCGGGGATCGTGTTCAACGTGCTGCTGATCGCCAGGGCGCCGCTGCAGCTGTTTCAGGCGATCCAGACCTCACTGCTGCCGCACCTGACGGGCCTCGAGGCGACCGAGGGGCACGCGGCGTTCGCAAAGGCGATCCGTGTGACGGTGATCGCGATCGTGGTCTTCGCGCTGGCGACGGCGCTCGGATTGCTCGCAATTGGCCCGCCGGTGATGAAAGCACTGTTTGGCCAGAGCTTCGAATACGGCCGTGTGGGCCTTGCATTGATTGGGCTTGGCATGGGTATGCACCTGACATCCGGGGCTCTCAACCAGGCGGCGCTGGCGCGCAACCAGGCGCGCACGGCAGCCAGCTGCTGGATCGTCGCGGCGGTCGTATTTGTGGCATGGATGCTGGCGCCGCTGGTTTCTGAAGAACTGCTGCGCACCGAGATCGGCTATCTGGGCGCGACCAGCCTGCTGGCGTTGATGCTTGGCGTGGTGTATCGGCGAGGCACGCGCCCTACTCAGATGGCACCCGCAGCCTCGACGATCGCGCGATAGGCGGCGGCAGGGTCAGGGTCGCCGAAGATCGCCGAGCCGGCGACGAATAGGTTCGCGCCCGCCTCACGACAGCGAGGCACTGTGCTCGGGTCCACGCCGCCGTCCACCTCCAGGGCGACACTCTCGCCGAGGATGTGGCGCAGGCGCATCGCCTTATCCAGCGTGTGCTCGATCAGCTGCTGACCAGCCCATCCGGGGTTGATCGTCATGCACAACGCGAGGTCGATCGCGTGCGCCATCTCCGCGAGCGCCCCGACCGGGGTGGCCGGGTTGATCGCGATACCGACGCAGGCACCGCCGTCGCGCACGAGACTCGCGGCGTAGGCGACGTGCGGCGTGGCCTCGGCGTGGAAAGTGATCGAATGGGCACCGGCGCGCACGAACTCCGCGACCTGACGCTCGGGACGCTCGATCATCAGGTGTACGTCCAGCACGCCCCCAACCTCCTCCAGCTGCTCGCGCAACGAGGAGACGATCAGCGGCCCAAGCGTGATCGCCGGCACGAAGTGGCCGTCCATCACGTCGACGTGGATGACTCGCGCGCCGGCGCTCAGCACCTCCCCCACTTGCGCCCGCAGCGCCCCGAAATCGGCGGAGAGGATCGAGGGCGCGACGCGTACGGCGCGCAGGGTGTCCGCTGTGCTCACGCCTAGATTCTCTCAGTCCACGCCCTCATATGGGCATAAGCATGGAGTCGCCGCAGTTATTGCACTTGAGGATCGCAGTCGAGGACATGCGCACGATCGTGGAGTGCTCGCCGCAGTTGGGGCATACCGACGCCAGCTCGAAGCGATGCAAGCAGTAGACACAGCGGTAGCGCCCGGGCAGGTTGGTCGGACGCAACCATGGCTCGGAGCAGTTGGGACACGCGGGGCCGAGATCGACCTTGTCTTTCGGCGTGGACCCCTCCATGCTCAGAGACTACCCCGAGCAGGCTCCTCCACTCGCCGCATCTTCGCAATGAAGAATCCCGCGGTGTGGTCGCGATGGGGCATCGTCAGGAGGACCTTTGGCGTATGTGGATGGAGATGGGTTTGCTGTTCGTTCACGAGGTCTTCGAGCGCGAACTCGGAGTTATGATCCAGAAACGATTCTATTTGTCGCTCGTTCTCGGCCGGGGAGATCGTGCATGTCGAATACACCAGCACGCCGCCCGGACGGAGCGCGGCGGCACCAGCCGCGAGGATCGCCGCTTGGAGGGTGGCGAGTCGCTCGAGGTCCTCAGGCTCGATCCGCCAGCGCAGATCCGGGCGTGCCTGCAGCGTGCCAAGCCCCGAGCAGGGCGGGTCCACGAGCACGCGATCGAACACGGCTCCCTCGGGACGCGCCACGGTGGCGTCTGAGACCTCGACCCGCACGCAACTGACGTGCAGCCGTTGCGCCGTGTCCCGCAATTGCTCGGCGCGCGCACGATTGCGCTCGACGGCGAGCACTTCGCCACGGTCACGCATGAGTGCGGCCAGATGGGTGCTCTTACCGCCCGGTGCGGCGCACAGATCGAGCACACGCTCGCCAGGCTGGGGGTCCAGCGCGCGTGCGACTAGCATCGCGGCGCGCGACTGCGCGAGTATCGCTCCCGAGGCCCAGGCCCCGGTGCGATGGATGTCGAGCGGACCGTCCAGCACGAGCGCCTCAGGCAGCTCTGGGTCGCTGTGAGTCGGTATACCCAGCTGAGTCGCGACGGCGGCAACGTCCGCTTGCGCGGGCGCTCCCGCGTCGCCCGCGAATGCGACACCATCGCCGCGTAGCGTATTGACACGCAGTGCTAGCTCGCCCGGCTCGTTGTCGGCAGCCATCAACGCACGAGCGTCCGCCGGCCCCAGCTCACGCCACCACAGGCGCGCGATCCACTCGGGATGGGAGTGGGCGATCGCGGCGTGCTCGGGCGTGTCCTCGCGCAGGCCGCCGAGCAGCGCATCGACTCCTTCGCGCCCCGCGCGGCGCAACACGGCGTTGACCAGGCCATGGCCGGAGCGCCCCGGCGCACTGCCGAGCTTGGCCAGCTCGACGCAGTCGGCGACAACCGCGCGGTCGGGCGCCCCGCTCGTATACAAAAGCTCGTAGAGGCCAAGCCGCAGCGCGCCGAGCACGGGCGCATCGAGCCGGTTCGGCGGGCGGCCCGCGAGGTGCTCGATCAGATGGTCGAGCGTGCCGCGACGTTGGACTGTTCCGTAGGCGAGCCGCATCGCGAGCGCACGGTCGCGCGCGTCCAGCTCGCGAGCCTCCGCTTGCAGCGCACGGTCGGCGTAGGCTCCCTGCTCGAACACGCGCCGCAGGACCGCGTAGGCGCAGCGTCGCGCAGGCGCGAGGTGTGCGCTCGTGGCGCTGGACTTCCCCCCGTCCCGCGGTCCCCTCGCGTCTGCGCCCTCGCGCCTGCCTGCTCCCGCCATCAGGCGCCCGGCAGCCCGTGGCCGCGCAGGAACGCAGCCGCGTCCATCGGCCGCTTGCCGGGAGGCTGCACGACAAGCAGCTCGAGAACGCCCGGAGCGCACGCCAGCAACAGGTGCTCGCCGCTCGTGTACACCCCTGCCCCGACCGGCGCCTTCTCTCCTGCCGGCACCACCCCTCCAGCCAGCACACCGACCTCGGCAAGCACAGCACGCTTAACACCGAGCAGAGTCCCGTCGGAGAGCACCACGCGCGCGCCGATGTGCGGGCTGAGCGCACGCACAGCGCGCTCCAGCTCGGCAGCCGGCCTGCTGGGATCGAGCAGCCGGTCCTCGGGGCCGATCTTCTCCGCGTAGGTGACGGGCCGCTCGTCCTGCTCGACGAACTCCAGCGGCCGTCCGGCCTGAAGCGTGTCGAGCGCCTGCAGCAAGAGCTGGCCGCCAAGCGTGGCAAGCCGCTCGGCGAGCGAGCCGTATGTGTCGTCCCGCAGGATCGGCTCGCGCTCGGCGAGGCACACAGGCCCGCTGTCGAGGCCGGCGGTCAACCGCATGATCGACACGCCCGTATGCTCGTCGCCGGCGATGATCGCGCGCTCCACCGGCGCTGCCCCGCGCCAGCGCGGCAATAGCGACGGGTGCACATTGAGCATTTGAAAGTCAGAAAGCAACGGCTCTCGTATGAGCGCGCCGAACGCGCACACGAGCACCGCCTCGGGCGCAACGCCAGCGACCAGAGCGCGCGTGGCCTCGTCATTGACGCTCTCCGGTTGGGCCACTTCGAGCCCAAGGGCGCGCGCGGTCTCGGCGACGGGGGGGCTCGACAGCTTGCGTCCGCGACCGGCAGGCCGGTCGGGACGCGTCAGGACCAGTGCCGGACAGTGAGCGCCACCGCCCGTGCCCTCCTCAACACCCTCCCCCGCCAGACTCTCGAGCACTGTGGCGGCGAACCGCGACGTGCCGAGGAAGACAGTGCGCACTACGCCGCGCTTGAGGCGATGACCGCTTCGCGCATCTCGCGCATCGCCTGCTTGCGCGCCTCGCGCGGGATGCGGTCGAGGATCAGGATGCCGTCGAGGTGATCGATCTCGTGCTGGACGATGCGCGCCGAGAGGCCCTCAACTTCCACCACGATCTCCTCGCCGTGCGCGTTGCGGGCGCGGGCGCGCAGACGTGCGTGACGCTCGACCTCGACGTGCACGCCCGGCAGGCTGAGGCAGCCCTCCTCGGCGCTCTCAAGCTCCTCGCTGACCCACTCGAGAACCGGGTTCACGAGCGCAGTAAGCGGATCGTCGGTGTAGGCGCGATACACGAGCACGCGGTGCAACACGCCGAGCTGGGTCGCGGCAAGCCCGACGCCGAGCGCGTCGTGCATCAGCTCTCCCATCCGCTCGATCTCCTCAACCAGCTCCGCGTCGAAACGTTCGACCGGCAGCGCGGTCGTGCGCAGCACGGGATCGCCGAACTTGCGCACGTGGCGCAGCGCCGCGTCGCGGCGCGCTCGTGTCTCTGGATCCAGCTCCTCGACGCTCGGCGCGCCCTCCTCGGGCTCAACCTCGGCGTCCATCTGCTCCTTGTCGCTCATCGACGCAAAGTCTAGTTCGCGGGAGCCTCGCGGCTATTGCGGGTCGACGTCGACGCTGAAGCTGACGCCGCTATGTCCGCGCTGCTCGGCGATGCTGTGCACCGCATCGCCAACGGCACGCACGACCGCCGAGCGATTGGCCGGGGGCGCCTTCACGACGAGCTGGTAGCGCTCGCGCCCACGCAGCTTGAACAGCGAAGCCGGGCCGAGAATGTTCGCCTCCACGGCGCCAACGGCGTCCCGCACGCGCTCGGCCGCGGCGTGTGCTCGGGATATGTGCTCGGCGGCGCACACAACGCGGATCAGACTCGAGAAGGGCGGGTAGCCGAGCGCTTGGCGACGTTGCAGCTCACCGGCGAGGAAACCATCGCTGTCATGGGCGGCGGCGTGCGCGATCGAGCGGGCAGCGGGCGCGATCGTTTGCACGAGCACATGCCCGTCGTTGCCCCTCCCGACGCGGCCCGCCAGCTGGGTCACGAGCGCGAATGTGCGCTCCTCGGCGCGGAAGTCGGGGAAGCGCAGGGTCGCGTCCGCGTCGAGCACCACGCCGAGCGCGACGTCGGGGAAATCGTGCCCCTTGGCAACCATCTGCGTGCCGATCAGTACGCCCGCGGGAGCCGCCTGAAAGCGGCCGAGCAGCGTGGCAACGTCGCTACCGGAGCCGTGCTTACCACCGGCCGTGTCGGCGTCCAGGCGGAACACCGGAAACTCGCCGTCGTCGAGCGCGGCGGCGAGATCGTGCTGCATTCGCTCGGTGCCGGCCCCGTGGCGAGCCACAGAGGCCGAGCCGCACGCGCAACGGTTGGGAGCGACCTCGCGGTGGCCGCAGTGATGACACGCGAGAAAGCCGCCGGCGCGATGCAGCACAAGCGCCACATCGCAGTGCGGACAGCCCCACACACGCCCACACTCGCGGCAGGTGAGGAAGTTCGACCAGCCGCGGCGGTTGAGCAGCACGATCGCCTTGCCGCGGGCGGCGCGCACATCGGCGAGCGCCTGCACGGTGAGCGGATGCAAGGGCTGCGATTGCTCGCGCATGTCGAGCACGCTCACCGCTGGCAACGGCCGGCCGTCCACGCGGCGTGAGAGCCGCAGCGGCCCGTGCGTGTCATGGACGCTCTCCGGACGCGGTGTGGCGCTGCCGAGCAGCAACAGCGCGCGACTGTCGCTCACACGGCGTGCGGCAACCGTGCGCGCGTCGTAGCGGGGGTCGCCCTCGTGCTTGTAGGAAGAATCGTGCTCCTCGTCGATCACGATCAAGCCGAGCCGCTGCACAGGGGCGAACACGGCCGAGCGCGGCCCCACGCACACGCGCGCTTCCCCCAGGCGCAGGCGTCGCCACTCCTCGCGGCGCTGGGCGACCGTCAGGCGGGAGTGAAGCACCGCGACTGTGTCGCCGAAGCGTTCGACGAAGCGCCCGACGATCTGCGGCGTGAGCGCGATCTCTGGCACGAGCACGATCGCCCCGCGCCCACGCTGAAGTGCCTCGGCGACAAGGCGCACATACACCTCGGTCTTACCCGAGCCAGTGATGCCCGCCAACAGTCGCGTCTGTGCGGCTTCCGACTCAAGCGCCGCCGTCAGATCGGCAAGCACGGCAGCCTGCTCCTCGTTCGGCGCTGGCGGCTGTAGCGTGCGCGCGCCAAGCGAGACGTGCTCGGGGCGCGCCGGCGCGGCGCGGCGTTTGCGCCCACTCAGCCGCCGTGTGGCCGCCGGTGGCAGCACGAGCGCGAGCGCACGCGCGAGCGTGGAGCAGTACTCGGCGGCGAGCCACTCCGCCAGCGCGACAAGCTCGATCGGGACACCAAGCTCGAGCGCGCGCAGCGGCGCGAGCAGCTTCTCCTCGGAGATCTCGCTGCTGTCGGCCAGCGCGGTCACCACGCCCAGGATCTCGCGCCGCCCGAACGGCACGACCAGCATCGAGCCGACCCTCACCTCCCCGCGCAGCTCGAGCGGAAGCCGGTAGTCGAATGGCCCGCGCAGCGCGCGGGCCGTGGTCATCGGCTCGACCTGGGCTATCGCGGACGGCGAGTCGGACGGGTGGGTGGGCAGACGGGCGGGCACCCCAAAAAACTACGGGTGCGCCCGGTCAGACGCCCGCGCCTGCCGCCGACAACCCGGCGGCCGCACGCAGAGCCTCGGCCTTGTCGGTCTTCTCCCACGTGAAGTCGTGGTCGTCGCGCCCGAAATGCCCGTAGGCGGCGGTCTTCTGGTAGATCGGGCGGTGCAGTTTTAGCTCCTCGCGGAAAGCGCCGGGGCGCAGGTCGAAGTGCTCGTCCACGAGCCGCGCGATCTCCCCGCGGCCGACCTTCTCGGTGCCGAACGTCTCGACCATCACCGACACCGGATGCGCGACGCCGATCGCGTAGGCGACCTGGACCTCGGCACGGTCAGCGAGGCCCGCCGCGACGATGTTCTTGGCGACCCAGCGTGCCGCGTAGGCGGCGGAGCGATCGACCTTGGAGGGGTCCTTGCCGGAGAAGGCGCCGCCGCCGTGACGGGCCATGCCACCGTAGGTGTCGACGATGATCTTGCGGCCGGTCAAGCCGCAATCGCCCATCGGCCCGCCGATCACGAAGCGTCCGGTGGGGTTGACGAGGAAGTTCTTCTGAAGCTTCTTCTCGTCGTAAAGCTCGGCCGGGAGCACGGGACGCAGCACTTGCTCGAACAGGTCGGGCTTGATCAGGGTCTCGGAGTCGATGCCATCGGCGTGCTGTGTCGAGATCAGGATCTTTTCGATCTCCACGGGACGCCCGTCCTTGTAGCGGACGGTGACCTGCGTCTTGCCGTCGGGGCGCAGGTAGGGCAGCACCTCGCCCTTGCGCACCTCGGCGAGGCGCTTTGAGAGCTTGTGGGCGAGCGCGATCGGCAGCGGCATCAGCTCCTCGGTCTCATTCGAGGCGTAGCCGAACATCATGCCCTGGTCGCCCGCGCCCGCGACATCCAGCTCGTCATCATCGGCGGGGTCATGGCGTGTCTCATACGCCGCGTTGACGCCCTGTGCGATGTCCGGAGACTGCTTGTCGATCGCGTTGATGACCGCGCACGTGTCGCAATCGAAACCGTAGGCGGCGTTGTCGTAGCCGATCTTGCGCACCGTCTCACGCGCGATTTCCTGGATGTCTACGTAGGTGTTGGTGGAGATCTCACCGGAGACGACGATCAGTCCGGTATTGACGAGCGTCTCGCAGGCGACGCGGCCATAGGGGTCATCTGTAAGCACCGCGTCGAGCACGCCGTCTGAGATCTGATCGGCGATCTTGTCGGGGTGGCCCTCCGTGACCGACTCGGAGGTGAACAGGAACTCTGTATCGGAATGTTGGCTCATGGCTTGGGGTCGGCTCCGTGCGTCGCTTGAAAAGTGGACAGCAGTCTATGCGGCTTGCGTGCGTGTGCGGGTGCCACGCTCGACAAAGTCGATGATCAGCGGCACACCGTCCATCCCGTAGCGGGCGCGTAGACGGTTCTCGATGAAGTAGGCGTAGTCGCGCGTGACCCGCGCGCGCGAGTTGACCTGGATCGCAAAGCGCGGTGGGCGCTCCTCGATCTGGGCCATGTAGATCAGCTTCAGACGATGTTGGCTTGAGCCGCGACGTGTGCCCACGGGCGGCTGGCGCGCCTGTACCGCCTCGGCCAAGAAGCGGTTCAGCTCGGGTGTGGGAATGCGTCCACGGCGGCGGTCTCCGAGCGCCAGCGCCTCGGCGATCAGTCGCGAGACGTTGCGACCTGTCTTCGCGCTCGCGGTGAGCACGCGCGGGCGCAATCGCAACTTTTCGGCGACGCGCGCGCGCTCGTGATCCAGGTCCTTCTCGGTGGGTGGGTGGGCACTTGATACAAGGTCCCACTTGTTGAGCACGATCGCGGTTGCACAACCCGTCTTCATCGCAAGCTCCGCGACACGCAGATCCTGCGCGGTAACCCCGTCGCTCGCGTCGCATACGACAAGCGCCACGTCGGCGCGCTCGGCGGCGCGCTGGGAGCGCAGGGTCGTGTAGTACTCGACCGAGTCCTCCACCTTGGACTGGCGGCGCATGCCGGCGGTGTCGATCAGCACCAGCCGCCGGCTGCCTGTGCCGTCCGGGGTGTCCACCGTCAGGGGGGTGTCAATGGCATCGCGGGTGGTGCCAGCGACCTCAGAGACGATCACGCGATCTTCGCCGAGGAAACGGTTGACAAGCGAGGACTTGCCCACATTCGGGCGGCCGATCAGCGCCAGGCGGATTTCCTCCTCGTCGACATCGTCCTGCTCCGCCGGCGGGAGCAACTCCACGATGCGATCGAGCAGGTCGCCCGTACCGAGACCCTGCGCGGCCGAGACCGCAAGCGGCTCACCCAGGCCGAGCCGGTGGAAGTCGGCAGCAAGCGGCAGGTCGGCAACCCCGTCGCACTTGTTGGCGGCGACAATGCTCGGCAGCGGCGAGCGGCGCAACAGCTCAGCCATCTCCTCGTCCCCCGGCCGTGTGCCGGCCTTCGCGTCCACGACCAGCACCGCGACCTGCGCGTCGGCCAGCCCCGCGCGGGCCTGATCGCGAATCGAGCCCGACAGCGGATCCTCGTCCTGGAAGTCCACGCCGCCGGTGTCGATCAGTGTGAACGTGCGCCCGCTCCACTCGCATTCGATCTCGTTGCGGTCGCGTGTGATCCCCGCGCGCTCGTGCACAACCGCCTCGCGCGAGCCCGCCAAGCGATTCACAAGCGAGGACTTGCCCACATTCGGATACCCGACTATCGCCACCTTCTGCATCAGTGGAGTATGACCGGCCGGCGAGCTTGCATCGGCGCGAATTGGCGGCCGGCTTCCAGCCGACACCTGGGCCGGCGTTCAAGGCGAAGCGTGAGCGGCCCGCGCAAGCCCCGCAATGTGCTCGACCACCTGCTCGATCGTCATGCCTGTCGTATCGAGCACGATGGCGCCCGCAGCGGCTTCCAACGGGCTATGGGCACGTGTGGTGTCGCGCTCGTCGCGCAGAGCCTGCTCGGCCATGACGGTCGCCGGATCGACCCCCAGCTCGGCGGCACGCCGACGCGCACGCTCGACGGGATCGGCGGTCAGATAGACCTTCAGCTTGGCGTTCGGCGCCACGACCGTACCGATGTCGCGCCCCTCGGCGACCCAATCGCCGGCGGCAATCAGCTCGCGCTGCTTGGCCACGACCGCCTCGCGCACGCCAAGGTCGGCGGCGATGCGCGAAGCGGCCTCGGAAACCTCAGGCGTGCGGATCGCCTCGCTGACATCGTGGCCGTCGAGCAGCACACGCACAGACGCCGGATTGCTCGCTGCCTCGAACTTGATCCGAGCCGAAACAGCCAGGTCGGCCGGAGCACACTCGGGCGCCTGCAGCGAGAGCAGCCCCACACAGCGATACATCGCGCCGCTGTCGAGATAGCTGAAGCCGAGCCGCCGCGCAAGCGCACGAGCCACCGTGGACTTGCCGGCGCCCGCGGGCCCGTCGATCGCGATCAGCACAAGAGGTCGACCATCAGCTTGTCAGCGCACCAATATCGTTTACGAAGCCCGGATAGGACACGGCCGCCGCCTCCATCCCGTGCACGGTGACACCCTCGCGCGAGGCGAGGCCGGCCACTGCTCCCATCATCGCCATGCGATGATCTCCGGCGGCGTCGATAGTGCCGCCGCGCAGACCGCCAGCCTTGGTGCCTCGAGGCTTGCCGCGCACGGCGAAGCCGTCCTCGGTTGCCTCGATGTCGGCACCGAGGCCGCGCAAGCCCTCGACTACGGTGGCGATTCTGTCGGACTCCTTCAGGCGCAGCTCGCCGGCGCCGCGCACGACCGTATCCCCCTCGGCGAAGCAGCCGAGCAGTGCGACGAGTGGCAGCTCGTCGATGGCTAGCGGCACCTCCTCGGGTTCCACCGTCGTTCCCTCGAGCGCCCCGTGGGCGACGTCGAGGTCGCAGATCGGCTCCTGCGCGATCAACTCGCCGCTCTCGTCCTCCAGGTCGCCGAGCACAATGCCGCGCATCCGCTGCACGATGTGCAGGAAGCCGGTGCGTGTCCAATTGGCGCCGACATCACGGACGAGCAGGCGCGAGTCGGGCACGAGCACGCCCGCCGCGATCGCAAACGCCGCCGAGCTGGGGTCGCCGGGCACGACCACGCGGTCGAGCACCAGCTCGTCGGCGTTCATCGCGGTGACATGCTTGCCGTTGCGGTGAATGTTGACGCCGGCGCGAAGCAGCATGCGCTCCGTGTGGTCCCGACTGCGCGCCGGCTCGCCGAGTGTCGTGGCGCCGTCGGCGGCCAGGGCGGCCAGCAGCACGCACGACTTCACCTGGGCGCTTGCGACCGGCAGCTCGTAGGAGATCGAGCGCAGGCGCGCGCCGTGGATCGTGAATGGTGCAAAGCGATCTTCGCGCGCGTCGATGGTCGCCCCCATCAGGCGCAGCGGCTCGGCAACGCGATCCACCGGGCGGCGGCGGATCGACTCGTCGCCGTCGAGCGTGAAAGAGCGTCCTTCCTGCGCGGCCAGCCAACCCGGCAGCAAACGCAGGAGCGTGCCGGCGTTACCGACGTCAATCGGCCCGTCAGGCACCCGGGCCTCGCGCAGACCCGTGCCACGTACCGTGACGACGACTCCCGCGCCAGGTGCTGGGGGGTCGCGTTCATCCACGAGCGCGCCCAGTGCCCTGACCGCCGCGAGCGTCGAGTCGGTGTCGGCCGCATGCAGATAATTCTCGATGCGGGTCGGCTCTGAGGCCATCGCGCCCAGCAGCGCGGCGCGATGGGAGATCGACTTGTCCGGCGGGGCCGTCAGCTCGCCGTGCAGCCCATTGGAAGGCTCGAAGCGCACATCCATAGGTTTCCTACCCTACGAGTCCGACGCGAGACCTGCTTGGCGCAGGCGCTCGCGCTGCGCGCGCGCTCGCTCGTTCCATGCCGCCAATGCCGCGCCGTCGCGCTCCTGGAGCGTCGCGCGCACGTCGCCAAGCCGCACGATCGCATCGTCTATCGCCTCGATCACCGCGTCTCGGTTTGAAAGGTATATGTCAGTCCATATCGCAGTGTTTGCGCCCGCCACGCGCGTGGCGTCGCGAAAGCTCGGGCCCGCGCCAAGCCCGCCGCCCTGCTCCTCGACGTCGCCTGACTCGATCGCGCCCGCGATCTGCGCGACGAGCACATTCGCGAACACGTGCGGCAGGTGCGACACGTTGGCCATCAGGCGGTCGTGAGTATCCGGGTCGATTGCAACGGGCCGCGCGCCAATCCGCTCGATCAGCCCACGCAGCCGCTCGACTGCCCACGGCGCGGCATCCGCAGGCGAGGAGGCTCCGGCCGCAAGCCACCGCGCGCCGGCGGGCGGTGTCAAATACCAGGTGGCTCCCTCGAAAAGGTCCGCGCGTGCGTTCTCCACGCCGCCGCGCTCGCCGCCCGCCAGCGGATGGCCGCCGACGAAACGCGCGTCTGGAGATCGACTCGGCGATCGCGTGCTTGGTCGAGCCGACATCGCTAACGACGCACTCCGCGCTGGCCTCGCTGAGCGCAAGCTCGGCGAGGTGCGTCGTCGAGCCGACGGGAGCGGCGACGAACACAACGTCGGCGTCGCGTACGGCGTCGGCCACCTCAAACGCGGGCGCGTCGATAGCGCCCGTCTCAACCGCTCTCGACAATGCTTGCGCGTCGGGGTCATAGCCGACGACATATGCGCCGGTGCGACGGCGCGCCGCCAACCCAATGGAGCCGCCAATCAGCCCGACTCCGAGCAGCGCCACTCTCATATGTTTCGAGCAGCCCTCAAGCCGTGGCGAATACCTTCCCCGCGAGCGCCGCGGCGCTCTGCACGGCCGCCGCATAGTCGCCGAACTCGTCCGCGATCAGTGCCTGGGGCCCGTCGCAGATAGCCTCGTCGGGGTTCGGGTGCACCTCGACGATGATTCCATCCGCCCCGGCGGCAGCTGCCGCCAGGGAGAGCGGCAACACGAGATCGCGCCTGCCCGCTGCATGGCTCGGGTCGACGATTACCGGCAGGTGAGAAAGCTCCTTGAGCACCGGCACCGCCATCAAATCCAGCGTGAAGCGATATGCCGTCTCGAATGTGCGGATACCCCGCTCGCACAGCATCACGTTCGGGTTACCCTCCTTGAGGATGTACTCGGCCGCCATCAGCAGCTCATCCAGTGTCGAGGACAGCCCCCGCTTGAGCAGAGCAGGACGCCCGGAGCGGCCCACCTCCGCGAGCAGAGGGTAGTTTTGCATGTTGCGTGCACCGATCTGTACGACGTCCGCGACTTCCAGCACTGGCTCTAGGTCGCGCATGTCCATCAACTCAGTGACGATCGGCAGTCCGCTCTGCTCCTTCGCCTCTGCGAGCAGTCTCAATCCCTCCTGCCCAAGTCCTTGGAATGCGTAGGGAGAGGTGCGCGGCTTGTAGGCACCGCCACGGAAAAGTGCCGCGCCGGCATCCTTGACGACCTCCGCGGTCGTGAGCGTCTGCTCGCGCGTCTCGATCGTGCAGGGACCCGCGATCAGCGCGAAGTGCTCGCCGCCGATCTTGCGCCCTTCGATGTCGAGCACCGTGCGCTCGCCGTGGCGCATCTGCGAGGAGGCGAGCTTGTACGGCTTGAGGATCGGCACGACGCGGTCCACGCCGGGCTGGCCCTCAAGACCCAGACTCTCGACGCTCGCATCTTGCTCGACGTCGCCGATCGCGCCGATGATGGTCACGCGCGCGCCCTGGCTGCGGTGGGCGAGCGCGCCGGCTCGCTCGATCTTCTGAACGACCGAGCCGATCTCATCCTCGGTCGCGGTCTCCTTCATGACGATCATCATTCGTTCATCCTTTCAAGTACGGGTTGATTTTGGGTGCTCGTCTGCTCCGTGAGCACCGCGTCGCCAGGGCGAGTCGCGATAGGCATGAGCCCGGTGAACGGCGCTCGATCCTGTGCAGGATCCAGTGCGGCCTGGTGGCCTCCGCTCACGGACGGAGGCACGGCCGAAGCGCCTAGCTAAATCGCCAGGCGCAGCGAAACGACCAATACGACATGCGGACACCCATGGGTGCGGAGGCTTGTGTCGAGGTGGTCGTCTGCATGATCGTCTAATACGTTTGTAGCAGAGAAACAGCGCGCAGTCGAGCGTTGCAGGCCAGCCGTCTCCGACTTTTCACAGCACTTCCCCGAGCGCGTCGAGGAAGATCGCGTTCTCCTCGGCCGTTCCGTAGGTGACTCGCAGCGCGCCTGGACGTCCGAGCGCTCCGCCCCCGCGCACGAGCACCCCGCGTTCCGCAAGACCGCGCATGACCTGCTGCTCGCGCTCCTTTGCCAGCTCTGGGTCGTCCTCGCCGAAGCCGAACCAGCAGAAGTTGGCCTGCGACTCGGCCGCTTCGATGCCGAGCGCGCGCAGACGCTCATCGACGGAGATGCGCTCGGCGACGGTGCGCGTCACGCGATCGGTGACGGCGTCCTGATGGGCCAGTGCCTCAACCGCCGCGGTCTGGGCAACCGCGTTGCAGAAGAAGGGCTGGCGGATCTGATCGACGGCGCGCGGCAGGTCATCCGAGCCGCACAGCGCGAAACCGACGCGCAGCCCGCATAGGCCGTACACCTTGGAGAAGGTGCGCAACAGCACGAGGTTCGGATGATGCGCGAGCAGCTCGACCGACGCGTCGGGATCGTCGAGCAGGTTGAACTCGCAATACGCCTCATCGACGATCACGCACACATGCTTTGGAACTTCCGCAACGAAGTCCGCTACCTCGGTCAGCGGCAGCGCAGTACTAGTCGGGTTGTTCGGGTTGCACACGATCGCGATGCGCGTGGCGACCGTTATCTCGCGCAGCATCGCCTGCAGGTCGTGGCAATCGTTTGCGTCCAGCGGCACGGTCACCGCGCGCGCGCCGGAGGCGGCGCTCAGGTGCGGGTACACCGAGAACGAGGGCCACGCATACACAAGCTCCGCGCCGGGCTCCAGCAGCGCCTCGCCCGCCGCGAGCAGGATGTCGCAGGAGCCGTTGCCGATTGCGATGCGCGAGGCGGGCACGCCGTAGCGATCCGACAAACGCTCGCGCAACAGCGCGTTGGTGGGATCGGGATAGCGGTTGAGCGTCGGCAGCGCGCCCTGGATCGCCTCGATCACCGCTGGCAGGGGCGGCCACGGCGACTCGTTGGAGGCGAGCTTGACCCGCGGCGCGCGCTCGGCATACGCGCCCGCCACCGGATAGGAGGGGATACGCGAAATGCGCTGTGAGAACTCGAGTGCCACGGGACTATTGTGGCGAACGCAGCGACGGTCCGGTGCGACGGCGACCGCAGCGCGATCTGCCCGGACGCTCGGGCGCTACTGTGCCGCCTGCAGGTCGGCGCGCAAGCTGGCCGCCTCGCGCATGTACACGTGCTTGGCTTCGTGCTCATCGCCAGCGTAGTAGTGGATCAGCACGCGTATCACTTTCGCTAAGGACCCCGGCACCGGTATCTCGCGCGCACACAGCAGCGGTACGCGCTCGAAGCCCAGTTCTCGCGCCGCCACCGCCGGGAACTCGGCTGTGAGGTCGTCGGTGACGGTGAAGATGCAGCTCACCACCTGCTCGGGGGAGAGCGCGTTGCGCTCCATGATCTCGCTCATCAGCTCGGTCGTGGCGCTGAGGATCTCCTGCGCGTCGTCGTGAGATGCCGAGATCGCGCCGCGCAGGGCATGGAGGCGTTGCGACATCGGGGCCGATTGTGTCAGAGCGAGCAGCCGTACCCGCCGGTGAGGGCGCACACAGGGTGTACGTGGGCTATTGCGCCGACCGTTGCCCGCCGACGGAGCCGTGCAGCCGCTCGACCTCAGGCTCGCTCAAACGCCGGTAGGTGCCGGGCGCGAGGTCCCCTAGCTTCAGCGGTCCAAACGTCACACGTTCCAGCTCGCGCACCGGATGGCCAACCGCGTCGCACATGCGCCTAACCTGGCGGTTGCGGCCCTCGTGGATCGTCAGCTCGAGCACCCCTCGGCCCACGCGCCGCACACGTGCCGGCGCGGTCATGCCGTCCTCGAGGCTCACGCCCTCACGCAACCGGCGCAGCGTCTGCTCCCCCACCGACCCGCCGCCGACACGGGCACGATATGTCTTTTGGACCTCGAAGCTCGGGTGCGTCAGCCGGTGTGCCAGCGCCCCGTCGTTGCTCAACAGGATCAGCCCGCTCGAGTCGGCGTCGAGGCGCCCCACCGGGTAGAGGCGCGAGCGCTCCTCGACGATCAGCGACACGACGGTCGGGCGACCGTGCGTGTCTTTCGCGGTGCTGAGCACGCCGAGCGGCTTGTTTAGTGCATACACAACGTGCATCTGCGGCCCCTCGAGCGAGCGCCCGTCAGCCGTGACAACGCACTGCTCGTTTACGTCCAGCGCGGGATCGAGCACGATCTCCCCCGCGACCGTTACCCGCCCTTCCAGGATCATCGCCTCTGCCGCGCGGCGCGAAGCGACGCCGGAGTGAGCCAAATACTTGCCAAGGCGCATTGGCTGCAACGATAGGGCTGTGGATCTAGAACTTCTCGACCAAGCACTCGCCGCGACCGGACAACCCGCGTTTCGCGCACGGCAGGTGTGGGAGTGGGCGGCGAAGGGCGCGGCCGGGTATGAGCAGATGACGAACCTGCCAGCCCCACTGCGTGAGTGGTTGCAAGAGAACGTGCCGTTCTCGACACTGCTCGCGCGCGAGCAGCGCACCGCAAGCGACGGCACCGTCAAGGCGCTGTTCACGACCGCCGACGACCGGCCCCTGGAGGCCGTGTTGATGCGCTATCGCGACCGGCGCCACTCGATCTGCGTGTCCTCGCAGTCGGGCTGTCCGCTGACGTGCACGTTCTGCGCCACCGGCCGCATGAAATTCGCCCGCAACTTGACAGCGTCGGAGATCGTCGACCAAGCGCTTCACTTTCGCCGCATCGCCCCGGTGGACCACTGCGTGTTCATGGGCATGGGCGAGCCGATGCTCAACCTCGACGCCGTGCTCGCCGCTTGCCAGCGGCTGCCCGACATCGGCATCGCCCACCGCCGCACCGCAATCTCTACCGTCGGCTGGATACCGGGCATCGAGCGGCTCACCAAGTGTGAGATGCCGTTGCGACTCGCGCTCTCGCTACACGCGGCCGACGAAGCGCTGCGCAGCGAGCTGATGCCTGTCAACGAGCGCTACCCGCTATCGGATGTGATCGATGCGTGTCGGGCGTTCTACGAGCGCAAGCGCCGGCGCGTTTTCGTGGAGTACGTGATGCTCTCCGGTGTCAACGATCGCTACGAGCAGGCAGTCGCGCTGGCAAAGCTGCTCGGCCCAAGAGGGTCGGGGGAGCAGCCGCGCATGTTCAAGGTCAACCTAATTCCCTATAACCCGACGGATTCGTCCTACGAGGGATCCAGCCGGGATTCAATCGCCGCGTTCAAGGGCGCATTGGAGGCACGAGGCATCCAGGCGACGGTGCGCCTCACCCGCGGCCGCGACATCGATGCGGCCTGCGGACAGCTCGCTGCCCGTGCGGCTTAAGCGCTACTGAAGCTCGGGCTGGGTGGCGCCGCCAGCGCGCGCCTCACCGGCGCGCAACAGCCGATCGCGCAACTCCGCCTGCTCCTCGGGCGTGGGGTCCCACTGGGCCACGTCGGGCAGCTCATCGATGCTCTTGAGCCCGAACAGCTTCAGGAACTGGGTGGTGGTGCGATACATCACCGCTCCGAACTGCGAGCGGCCCGACTCCTCCAGGAGTCCACGCTCGAGCAGCGTTGAGGCGGCCGAGTCGGCGCTCACGCCGCGAATCCGGGTTATCTCTGGGCGCGACACGGGCTGCAGATAGGCGACGATCGCGAGCGTCTCCGCTTGTGCCGGCGTCAGCGTGGATGCGCGCGGACGGCTGAACAGGCGCCTGGCGGCGTCCTCCGTCTCCGGATCGCTGGCGAACGTGAACCCGCCACCCAGCTCGCGTAGGTTGATGCCGCTGAGACCCGGCGCGTAGCGTTCGGCAAGCTCGGCAAGTGCCGCGATCGCGGCCAGCTCCTCAACCTGGGCCGCTTCCGCCAGCTCTTGCGGGCTCAGCGGGTCGGGCGCGAGGAACAGCAGCGCCTCGACGGTACGAACGATTTGGGGCTCGGGCTCAGGCAATCCCTCGATGTCGAGCACGCTGGCTATAGAGCTGTCTGCGCCTGGCGCGTCCAGCTGGTCCTGCTCGGGCTCGGCGCCCTCGGCGAGGGCATCCGTCTGCTCTGACTCGACGTCGGTGGCAAGCACGTCATCTTGATCGGCAGACAGCGGCCGATCCTCAAGCGCCGGTTGCTCTTGCCCCGGCTCGCCTGGCTGCTCGACCCTCGCCATCGGGAATCCTCCATCGTCGGAGGCGCCCTCAGCGATATCGGTCATCCGACCTGGGCGTGTCGCGGCTCTGCGGCGGCGACGGCATGGACCGCTATCTCGCCGAAGCTGTCCTCCTGCTCCCACCACGCTTCGCCGCGCTTGTACAGCTCGAGCAGCGCGAACACGGTCACGGCGACCGTCATGCGATCCTCGCCTCGCACAGCCTCCTCGAAGGAGAAGCGTCCGCGCCTGAGCAACCCGCGCAGATGGTCCAAGCGCTCGGCGACGGTGACGCGCTGAATCGAGATGTGGCGCAGATTGATCGTGGGCGGCATCCGCAGCAGACGCCCGATCGCCTGGCCCAGCACCGCCGCATCCTGGGAGCTGTCGGTCGGCTCGGGCACCGACTTGCGCAAGTGGGCAGGCAACGGCGCGCTGCGGAAGCGCACTCCCTGCTCGCGCTTGAACAGCTCCTGCAAGTGCGTCGAGGCCGAGCGGTAGCGACGCGCCTGCAGCATCCGCTCCAGCAGCTCCTCGGCGGCCTCGCCGGGCTCGATGTCGAGCAGCTCCTCGCCATCCTCGGCGAGCATCAGGCGCGACTTCAGTTCGAGCAGCGCCGCGATCAGCACGATGAATTCGGTAGCCGTCTCCAGGTCCAGCTCGCCGCGGCCCTCCAGGTGGTCGAGATACGCGAGCACCACGTCCGCCAGCTCCAGGTCGAGCAGATCCACCTCCTCGCGCAGAATCAGCGCCAGCAGCAGGTCGAACGGGCCGCTGAATATCTCCAGGTCGAGGTCGAGCGCGGGAAGCGTCACGGAGCTACCGTACCGTGCGCCCCCGACGACGTTGACGGGTACGCAACCCGCAAGAGAAGATGTCCTGCAAACCGAAGCTTTCGCGGGCTCATTGGGCGCCGCGGGGCGGACCGAGGCCCATACACTCGCGTACGTCGACAAGCGTGTCGGCGGCGATTGTGTGTGCTCTGGATGCGCCGTCGGCGAGCACCGCCTCCAGGGCCGGCTCGTCGGTGCGCAGCTGCACGTAGCGCTCGCGTACGGGCGTGAGCATCTCTATTACCGCCTCGGCCACCGCCGTCTTCAGGTCGCCGTAGCCGCGTGCGTCGCGCATGTCCGCTTCCACCTGCTCGGGCGTCTGCTCGCGTGCGACCGCGAGGATTTCGATCAGATTGGAGACGCCGGGCTTCTCGGGCGAGCGTTCGATCTCACGGCCCGAATCGGTGACCGCGCTCTTGAACTTCTTGAGAATCGCGGCAGGCTCGTCGAGCACGTACACGGTGCCCTGCTCGGAGGCACCGGTGGTGGACATCTTGCGCGTGGGGTCCTGCAGGTCCATGATGCGCGCGCCGACCTCGGGGATGCGGTGCTCAGGCACCACCAGCACGTCTTTGCCAGCGCCAAAGCGGGAGTTGAAGCGCCGCGCCACGTCGCGCATTAGCTCCAGATGCTCGCGCTGGTCCTCGCCAACGGGCACCTCGTGCGCGCGGTAGGCGAGCACGTCGGCGGCCTGCAACACGGGGTAGACGAGCAGGCCGGCCGACACCAGCTCGCGCTGCTGGACCGACTTGTCGCGGAACTGGTGCATGCGCTGCAGGCGTCCCAACTCGGTCACCGAACACAAAAGCCAGCACAGCTCGCTGTGCTCGGGCACGTCCCCCTGGCGAAACAGGATGCAGCGCGCCGGGTCGAGACCTGAGGCGAGCAGGAGTGCCGTGAGGTCATACAGGCTGCGGCGCAGCTCCGCGGGCTCATAGGCGACGGTGATCGCGTGCAGGTCGACGATGCAATACAGCGCCTCGCCGCGATCCTGACCGGCGACGTACTGGCGGATCGCCCCGATGTAGTTGCCCAGGTGCTTGGTGCCAGTGGGCTGGATGCCGGAGAAGATGCGCACGGCGAGCCAGGCTACAGGGAAGCCGGCCGATCGGGCAATGGCGCGAACGCGAGCGTCAAAGCGCTTGGCGGATGACCGGATTCTTGGCCGCGCCGACCTCGTCCAGCCGCCGCACAGGTGTGGTGTAAGGCGCGTTCTGGGCGATCTCAGGGTCCTCCGCCGCCTCGTGCAACAGCTCGGCGAGTGCCTCGGCGAAGCCGTCGAGCGTCTCCTTGGTCTCGGTCTCGGTGGGCTCCACCATCAGGGCCTCCTCGACGAGCAGCGGGAAGTAGACGGTCGGCGGGTGATAGCCGTAGTCGAGCAGACGCTTGGCGAGATCGAGCGTCTTGATCTTCAAGTTGCGCTTCATCGGGCCGCCTGAGAGCACAAACTCATGCAGACACAGATCGCCGTAAGCCAGCGGCAGTTGCTCTGAGACGCCAAGCTCTCGCAGACGCGCGAGCAGGTAGTTAGCATTGAGCACGGCCGTCTCGGAAGCGTCCTTCAGCCCAGGGGCGCCCAACGAGCAGATGTAGGCGTAGGAGCGCACGAAGCAGCCGTAGTTGCCCTGGAATCCGCGCAGACGGCCGATCGATTTGGCGCCGGGCCAGTCCTCGACCAGATCGAACCGCGGGCCGGACCCGTTGGAGCCCTCGTTGCGCACGATTCGCGGTACAGGGAGGAATGGCTCGATCCGGTCGGACACCGCGATCGGCCCGGAGCCCGGTCCCCCGCCCCCGTGTGGCTGGGTGAAGGACTTGTGCAGGTTGAAGTGCACGATGTCAAAGCCCATATCACCGGGGCGTGAGAGGCCCATGACCGCGTTGAGGTTGGCGCCGTCGTAGTAGAGCGTGGCGCCCACCTCGTGCACGATTCGCGCGATCTCCTGGATGTTCGAGTCGAACAGCCCGAGCGTGTTGGGATTGGTGAGCATCAGGCAGGCCACATCCGTGTCGGCCTTCGCGCGCAGGTCCTCGAGGTCGACGCCGCCGTCGGGGTTGGTCGCGATCTTCACCACTTCGAAGCCGGCCATCGTGACCGTCGCTGGGTTGGTGCCGTGAGCCGTGTCGGGCGTGAGCACCTTGTGGCGAGTCTCGCCGCGTGCCTCGTGGTAGGCGCGCGTGAGCAGCACTCCCGCCAACTCGCCGTGAGAGCCGGCAGAGGGCTGCAGGCAGACGTGTGGCAGGCCGGAAACCTCCGAGAGCGCTCGCTCCAGGTTCCACATCAGCTCGAGCGCTCCCTGTGCGCGCTCGGGGTCCTGTAGCGGATGCAGGCGCGCATGACCAGGCAGCGCCGCCACGCGCTCGTGCAGGCGCGGGTTGTGCTTCATCGTGCACGAGCCAAGCGGGTAGAAGCCAGAGTCGAGATCGAAGTTGCGCTTGGAGAGGCGCACGTAGTGGCGCACGATCTCGGGCTCGGAGACCTCGGGCAGGCGCGGGGGCTCCGAGCGGCGCAGATGGGCGGGCAGCAGATCTTGGAGCGGCACGTCGGGCACGTCCAGCTTGGGGCATTGGAAGGCACGCCGGCCAGGGGCGCCGCGCTGGAAGATCGTGACCGCCGGCTCGCGCTGCAGCGCCGTGTCGGTGCTGTCGGTGGGCGGCCTTTGTTTGGTTTCAGCGCTCATGCCCGTGATACCGGTCGCGCTTTGCTGCTCGCCCTCATGCGCTCGCTCCCACCTCGACCCGGCGCCCGGACTCGCCACCACGCCGCTCAGCCGCGACGGCCTGCCCAAGGACTTCCACCAGCTGGTCGATGTCGGCGCGCGAGCGCCGCTCGGTGATCGCGACGAGCAGGCCGCCTTGGTCCTCATCGCGACCTGTAAGGGCGTACAGGTCGGCGCCGGGATTGACGCCCGCGGCGGCGCAACGACGGCGCACAGCGGCGACATCCGCGTCGAGGCGCACGGCGAACTCGCGCACGACGGGCTGGGAATGAAGCGCAGCTACGCCGTCCAGCGCGCACAGCGCCTCGCGCGCGTAGTGGGTGCGCCTCAGCAGCAGCTCCCCCAGCTCCACGAATCCCTGCCTCCCAAGCCACGACAGGTAGACGACCCCCGCCAGTGCGTTGAGCGCCTGCGAGGTACAGATGTTGGAAGTGGCCTTCTCGCGGCGGATGTGCTGCTCGCGTGTCTGCAATGTGAGCACGAAGCCGCGACGGCCGTCCACATCGGTCGTTTCTCCGGCGATACGCCCCGGCATGCGGCGCAAATAATCCTCGCGCGCCGCGAAGAAACCGAACGAGGGACCGCCGAAGTCGAGGCGATTGCCGAGCGACTGGCCCTCCCCCACAGCTACATCCACGCCGCACTCTCCGGGCGGGGCGAGCACGGCGAGCGCGATCGGGTCCACCTGGGCGATCGTGACGAGCTGCTCTCCACCCGCAGCCTTGGCGGCGGCGGACAGGGCGGCGGCGTCTTCGACGGCGCCGTAGAAGTTGGGCTGGGCGAAGATCGCGGCGCTCGTGTCATCGTCGATCGCTTGGGCCCATGCCTGGGGGTCGGTGACACCGCCTGAGAGGGGAACTTCGACCACCTCGATGCCGTACCCGTGCGCGTAGGTGCGCAGCGTGGCGAGCGTGTGGGGGTGCAGTCCAGCGGAGACGACGAAACGCGAGCGATTGTTGTGGAGCTTGGCCAGATACCCGGCGGAGGCGACCGCGCTCGGCCCCTCATATACCGAGGCATTGGACACCGGCAGCCCCGTCAGCTCGCAGATGGCGGTTTGATACTCGAACATCACCTGCAGTCCGCCCTGGGAGATCTCGGGCTGGTAGGGCGTGTAGGGGGTGAGGAACTCCGAGCGCTCCATCAGCATGTCCACGATTGCCGGCACGTAGTGGTCGTACATCCCCGCGCCGAGGAAGCACAGCTCGTCCTCGGCGCTGGTGTTACGGGTGGCGAGCGTGCGCAGGTGCTCGTAGACGTCCTGCTCACTCTGGCCTTCGGGCAGCTCCAGCGGGCGGCCGAGGCGAACCTCCCGCGGGATCTGGCGATCGAAGATCTCCTGCACGGAGGAGACCCCGATCGCCGCGAGCATCGCGGCGAGATCGCTGTCGGTGACTGAGGTGTACTGAGTCAAGTGCCCTGAGCCTAGCCGCTTGGCGCGACGGCTCCGCTAACTGAGGGTCGCGCTGTAGGCGTCGGCGTCGAGCAGCGCTTCGCGCTCGGTCGGATCGGACATGCGCACCTTCACCAACCAGCCCTCGCCGTAGGGATCCTCGTTGATCGCATCGGGACTGTCAGCGAGCTTCTCGTTGACCTCCACGATCTCTCCAGACAGCGGCGCGACCACGTCGGAGACCGCCTTGACGGACTCGACCTCGGCGTAGGGCTCGTCCTTGTGGACGATCGTGCCGGGCGAGGGCGGGTCGAAGAACACGACCTCGCCGAGCGCGTCCTGAGCGAACCAGGTGATGCCGAGCATGGCGACGTCGGGGTCCTCGGCGTCGATGCGCGCCCAGTCGTGTTCGGGGTGGTACAGCAGATCGTCTGGATAGCTCACCTCGGCCATCGGCACGGCTCCTCGTCTCGATGTTGCGGTTGAAGGCAAAAGATATTCATCGGTTGCGACGGCGGCCCTTCACGCGCTCTTCGCAACGAACGGCTTTGTGTGAACCGTGGCCTTACGCACACGCCCGCGCACGTCGATCTCAAGCGGCGTGCCGACAGGCACACGCCCGGCTGGCACGTAGGCCATGCCGATGCCAGCGCCCAGGCAGGGTGAGAGCGTGCCGCTGGTAACGATGCCACCGCCGACGATCGGATTGCCCTGGCGGGCGATGCCTGGACCGTCAAGCATGAACGCAACAAGTCGCTCGGGTGGGCCGGCGGCACGCACCTTCGCGACCGCATCCGCGCCGACGAAGCCGGTGTCCTCACGGCAGCACCAGCCGAGGCCGGCTTCGATCGGGTTGCGATCGACACTCAGATCGTTGCCGTACAGGTGAAAGCAGGCCTCAAGGCGCAGTGTGTCGCGCGCGGCAAGCCCACAGGGCACCGCGCCACGGTGCACCAGCTCGTCCCACAGCGCCGGGGCGTGCGCGGGGTCGGCCAGCAGCTCAACGCCGTCCTCGCCGGTGTAGCCGGTACCGCACACGAGCACCTCCGCGCCGATGAGCCGGCGAGGAGCGGCGGACATGCGAGCGGGGAGCGGCGCGTCGGAGATGGCCTGCACGATCTCGCGCGCAAGCGGTCCCTGCACCGCGAGCATCGCGTAATCCTCGACGCGGTCGTGCAGCTCGACGTCGAAGTCGCCGGTATGAGAGTGAAACCAATCAAGGTCATGCTTGTGGTTGGAGGCGTTGGTGACCGTGAGGTAGCGGTCGGCCTCCAGGCGGTAGGTGAAGAGGTCATCGAGCACGCCACCGGCCTCGTTGCAGAGCACGCTGTACTGCGCTCCGCCGATCGCGATCTTCGCCACGTCATTCGAGAGCAGCCGCTGCAACAGCGCCTCGGCACCCGGCCCGACCGTTTCGATCTCGCCCATGTGCGAAACGTCGAAAATGCCGCAGCGCTCGCGCACGGCCATGTGCTCGGCGCGCACGCCGTCGGGGTATTGCACGGGCATCTCCCAGCCGACGAAGTCGACGACCTTCGCTTTGGCCGCGACGTGGCGCTCGTAGAGCGGAGTGCGGCGGGGGTTCGGCACGGCGCGCAGGCTAGCGCAGGAACGGCGGAACGTCGATGTCGTCGTCGGAGATCTCAAGCGAGGAGCGCTGACGGTCGTCAATGCGCGGGCCGCGATCGGGCCGTCCGCCCTCGCGGCGCTTGCGATCCCCGCGCACCGCCCGTCCTGGCCGGTGGTCGAAGCCGGTGCCGATCACGGTGACGCGCACCTCATCGCCCATCGCCTCGTCTATCACGGCGCCGAAGATGATGTTGGCGTTCGGGTCGGCCGCGTTCTGGATGATCTCCGCGGCATCGTTGACCTCGAACAGGCCGAGGTCCTTGCCGCCTGTGATGTTCAAGAGGATGCCGGTCGCGCCGTCGACGGACTCTTCAAGCAGCGGCGAGGAGATCGCCGCGCGCGCGGCATCGGCGCAACGGGCCTCGCCGCCGCCCGTGCCGATTCCCATCAGGGCCGAGCCGGCGTCGTGCATGATCGTGCGCACGTCGGCGAAGTCGAGGTTGATCAGGCCCGGGATCGTGATCAGGTCGGTGATGCCCTGCACGCCCTGGCGCAGCACGTTGTCGGCCTCGCGAAAAGCGTCGAGCATCGAGGTGCGCCGCTCCACGACCGCGAGCAGCTTCTCGTTGGGGATAACGATCAGTGTGTCCACGACCTCGCGCAGCCGCTCGATCCCCTCGACGGCCTGGCGTCCTCGTTGGGAGCCCTCGAAGTCGAATGGGCGTGTAACGACTCCCACAGTGAGTGCGCCGATCTCGTTCTTGGCGATCTCCGCGATCACGGGCGCCGCGCCGGTACCGGTGCCGCCACCCTCGCCGGCGGTGACGAACACCATGTCGGCGCCCTTCAGCGCCTCCTTGATGTCGTCGCGCGACTCGGCCGCGGCGCCAAAGCCGACCTCGGGGTTGGCGCCCGCGCCGAGTCCCTTGGTGGACTCGTGGCCAATGTTCAGCTTGATGTCGGCGTCGCACATCGCGAGCGCCTGGTTGTCGGTGTTGGCGGCGATGAACTCCACGCCGCGAAGTCCCGCGTCGACCATGCGGCTGACCGCGTTGGTGCCGCCTCCGCCAACGCCCACGACCTTGATGACCGCCAGGTAACTGCCGCCGCTCTCCATGATGTCCGAGCCTTCAAGTAGTTATTTAAGGTTTGCCCCGCGTGGCGGAGCGAGCCTTCAGAATACGCAAGTTATGCAGGGAACTTCGCCCTGTCAACGGCAACCCTCACTCTCGCAACATTCGTTGCAGAACCGCCAACCCTCGAGTTCACATCGAGAATTGGCTCCAAACCACGCTAAGTCTCGAGTAGAAGTTGAGTCTTCCTTAACCTCCGGCAACGGGAGTCGTGGCGGCTTCGCTCGGCGCCCCCGACGCGCCAGTCGCGGACACGCTCGGAGAGCCGGAGGATTCGCCGCCAGCCGGCGCCGAGCCGGTTTCGGTGCCGCTCGAAGACGACGCTTCGACCGGAGCCGAAGCGGACCCACCGGCGGAGTCCGTGCCTGACGGTTCAGAGGGAGAGACAGCCGCGGTCGCGCCCACGCCGATCGAGGCTTCCAGACGGCTGGCAAGCGTCGCGGCGGTTTCGCCGGAGGCACATCCTGAAGCGCACTCCGAGGCCGTCGCCGCCGCAGCAGAGGTGGAGGAAGATGTGGAAGAAGACGAGATGGCAGGCAACGAGGAGGAGAATCCGGCGGCCGGGCGTTCGGGCAGGCGCACGTCGATGTAGGTTGCTCCCGCCGATCCAGGCGAGACGAGCACGCGCGCAAGCGACAGCCACTTGGCGTGCGGGCGGGTGGCATTGCCGAAATACACGAGCAGGCCGGTACGCATCGCGACCGTGAGTCCTTCCGGACCATCGTAGGCACGAACAACAAAGCGCTCAAGCGATGCCGGGGCAGCCCCGAGCACACCGACGGCGGCAAGCGCAGCCGATTCGCGCAGGCGCGCCCCCACGAGCGGCTGTGCCGACGCGTCGACGGTGGGCAGCGAGCTGGACAGGTACGCCGCTCCGAGCACCGTGCCGTCGGCGGCCACGGCCGTGCGCTGCCCGGAGTCCAGCAGCGCCGCAACCGGCTGGCGCTCGATCACGACGATGCTCGCGTTGTGCGGAAAGCCAGTACGCACGTGCAACCCGGCCACGATCGGATACTGGGCGACCGCGGAGCGCAGCGCGGCGAGATTGAAGTCAAGCGTCGTCATCCGCGTGGCCGCGTCCTCGAGTGCCGTGCGGATCTGGGCGCCGTCGATTCCCTGCACTCCGGCGATCCGCACATGACGAACCGACACCAGCGAGGAGTCGCGCAGCCACAACCATCCCCCGCCGAGCAACGGCACCGCAAGCAGCGCACACAGCATGGCGCGCAGCGTACGCCGGTTCTCGGCAAGCCAGGCCAGCGACAGCGCGCGCCCGTGGAGCCGGCGCGCCGAAGACGTCGCTCCGCGCGAGCTTCCTCCCCGCGACCGTCCCGTATGCCGTGTCGCCTCGCCTCGCCTCGCCCTCCCGCCGGAGACCACATCGGTCTCCGAACGACGCAGGAGCGGCAGCGAAAGTTCCATCTCGGACTGTTCGACCCGGCGCGGCGGTTCCCTTGTTCGACCACTGCCCGCGCAAGCCACGCGCCGAGGAGCGTCCGTCGGCTCGGCGGCATGGCTCAAGTATTCGGTTCGTCTGTCCGAACCGTATGGGGTACACGTTTTGGGGGTAGTAGAATCCTGTCGTCTGTCTGTAGACCATCGCTTCCATGGAGGGACGGGAAAGATGAGTAGCAGCCGACTCGCCATTCGTCTCGGCCTGGTCGCGATACTCGCGGTCGGCCTTATCTGTGCGGGCGTGGGCGCCGGCCTCGGCGGACCCGAATTCCGCGCCACCAGCGCGTCGGACACCGTCGGGATGCTCCCAGCCACCCACCTGACCGCCCTACCTGAGAAGACCATCGCCGACGGCACCGCACCGCTACGAGTCAGGTTCTCGGGTGTGCCAGCGACCTTCTCGCCAACGCCGGCGCTGAGCCCCGCGGTGCACGGCACGTGGACCCGACGCGGCGACGCGGAGTACTTCACGCCAACAGTTGGACTGGAACCGTGCTCCACCTACACACTCACGATTTGGGCGTCGTCCACGACCACCGGCCACTCCCCGCTCGGCGTGCGTCGGGAGGTACCGCTGAACGTCGCCTGCCCCTCGGTTCTCGGTCTGCAGCAAACGCTTGCGCGACTCGGCTACCTACCGTACGAGCCCGTCCCGGGCGCACCGCAGAGCAGTCGCGCACAACTCGCCGCCCAGGACGCGTTCGACCCGCCAAGGGGCACGCCACGCCCGCGTTTCGGCGACGTCCCAGCGCTGGTGCCAGACGAAATCGACGAGACCACCAAGGGCGCGCTGATGGTATTCCAGTCAGAACACGAAATCGAACCGACCGGAGAACCCAACAGCGCGACCTGGAAGGCGCTGTTCAGCGCCGACGTGCACGATCGGCGCAACCCCGACCCCTACACGTGGGTGACTGTCACCGAGTCGCTGCCCGAGACACTGGAGGTGCACGTCGACGGCCACACAGTGTTCTCCACGCCAGCCAACACCGGCGTGCCCGGTGCCGAAACCGCCCAGGGCACCTTCCCGATCTTCTCTCGCTTCGAATCCACCACGATGACCGGCACCGACGTCGACGGCACCAAATACACGGTGCCAGATGTCCCCTGGGTCAACTACTTCAACGGCGGCGACGCGGTGCACGGGTATCCACGTGCGTCCTACGGCTTCCCGCAGTCCAACGGTTGCGTGGAGCTACCGATCGAAGCAGCGGCGCACGTCTACCCGCTGCTGAAGATCGGGGACATCGTCGAGGTCGGCTGAGCTTCTCGCGGTCCCCAGTCGCAGCGCGCGGTTTCACAGATTCGGCTCGCGAGACACCATCCAGGACGCACTGTGGCCGCCCCTTGTGGGACGGCCACAGATACCTTTGACAAGCTCGCTATTGGTAGCGCACCCTATTCGGAGAGCGGCTTTTCCGTTTCCGATCCTTCGATCTGACCTTCGGCGGGCAACGACGAGTTGCCAGGCGCCTCCGGCATCAGCGACGATGCCGGGGCGGGAGTCACCTGGATCGTGAACGGCGCGCTGAACGCACCCTCATTCTCCGCGTCGCCGGGAACACGCACACGGAACACCTTCGTGCCGGCGTCGTAGACGGTGTGCACAATCGTGTATGTCGAGCCGGCCCCGATGCTCGCGATCTGGACGACATGGAAGCCGTTGCCGGATGCGTTCTCGCGCTCCAGATAGATGATGTGCCCGACGTGTGCGGGAGCGACGGTGCCCTTGAACGTGAGCGGTTGACCGGCCTGGACTGTCGTCGGAGAGGCTTCGGCCGTTAGCACGTCGTGGACCCCCTCGAACAGCACGGCTGACTTCTCGCCACTGGCTTTGGCCCCCGTCCTCACCTCATAGAAGGTGTTGTAAACGGGGGACTGCGCCGGGAACGTGTAGCCACCTGAGGCACTCGTCGTGACTTCCGCCACCGGAGCGAAGCCGTGTTGGCTTGCCGCGCGCTCGAACAGCGTGACCGGCGTGCTCGCGAGCCCAGATGCGACGCCGCCGATCGTCAGCGACTGCCCGTAGGCGATCGGATCAGCCGAAGCTTCGATCGTGAGCTGCGGATTCTGAGCCTGGGAGATTCTCATACGTCAGCACATCTGAAGGGCTGGGAATGTTCGTCCCATGACTGCGAATAAGCACACGCAGGTTCGCAGCGCCAGGCACGACGAACGTATGCGGAACCGAAAAGTCGCCTTCCGGGCCCGCCGTGCCGACACCGATGCGCCGCCATTGGTTGCCGGTGAGGGCGTTCTGGCGCTGCAGAATCACGCGCGCGCCCGCATCGGCCGGCGTGACCGTGCCAGTGAACGTCACCGCGTTCGGCGCGCCGGTGAGCAGCTGCGTGCCTTCGGGCGGGCCGCTGAGCGTGACCTGAGCCGCGACCCGCACACGCCGACGCCCGCTCCTTGCGCCATGCGAGCGCACGAAGAAGGCGCTGTTGGTGTTGACGCCAGTCTGAGTCAACTCGTAGAACCCGAGCGGACCGGTGGTCGTGCTCTGCACGACCGTATACCCGGGGGTGCCGAAGGAATGCTCGAGCAGGCTGACCGTCTGGCCCACCGCGCTCGCTTTGTGATCGCAGAAGAGACGCCCGTAGGCCAGGACGGGATCCCCTGCTGTGATCTCCTGGGGTGCGACGTTGAGGTCGATGCGGCAACGGCCGCTCGGACTCGGATGCTTGTGAGCGGACGCGACGGCCGGAACTGCCAGTGCAAGCAGTGCGGTCGCGGCGGTTGCCGCCGATGCCAATTTACGAAGACGCATTTGCGCGATCCTCCCATTGCGGTTGTCGTTGAGTTGCGGTGCGCAACTACGCCTATGACTGCCCTTGCCCATCAAAGGTTGGGCAGTTGTTCTGCTTCGAGGAGATGTTTCTTCGCATGAGCCGAGCCGGTCTTGGGGCTGCTGGCGCCAGTGCCGCTCGCGCCGGTGCTGCTCGGGGCAGCGCCGCTAGTCGCGGTGCCGCTCGTCCCAGCGCCGCTCGGGCCTGCCGTTTCACTTGACTGGCTCGTTGTGCCGCTTGCTTTGTCCGCGTGTCCCCCACCGTTTGCGTGCGCTGCGCCGGAGCCCGTTTCTGAGCCGCTCTTCCCAGCCTTTACGCCGGAAGCTTCTTTGCCGCTCGCGCCCGAAGCGGATTGTTCGCCGCCTGCGCCCGACGACGAGGCAACTTTCGATTTGCCGGTGCTCGAGCCAGCCTTTTTGCCAACGCTTATAGCGGTTTCGGAGCCCGCCGTCCCAGTTGTCTTGACCGAAACAGGCCCTGTGCCGGTGACAGTCGGGCGAGCTCGTCCCGCCTTGCTCTTCGTTGTCGTGTTGCTTTCACTCGTGCTCGTGCCGGCTGCTGTGCTGGTCACCGTCGAGAGCGCAACGGCCTTTCGCCGGTGTCGATGCGTCGGCGCGGGCCCTACCGGAGCGATGGGTGACTTTGCGGGCTTGACGGGTTTCGAGGCGACCCGGCGGTGGGCACGGCGGAGCGCCCGCTCGCGCGCCTTGCGCAGACGAGCACGGCGCCTGGCTTCTCGCAACCGCAGTGCGCGCCGACGAAGCGCCGCTCGCCGCAGCTTGGCGCGTGCCCTGCGTGCCTGCGCGAGCGCGCTCTTGCCGCCATCGCCCTGTGCGGCTTTTGTAGCGACTTGCGCCGCGGACGCCGTGGAGATTGATGTGCTCGTGCCGGTGAGCATCGCCAGCGTCTGCACGCCGGCAGCGGCGCTCGTCGCTGTGACAAATGGGCTCAGAATCAGAGATCCGGCGGAGCCAGCTGCACCGGTGAGCGCCGGTGGCGATGTTTCACCGAACGCGGCGGAGCCAGCATGGTTGGCGATCGAGCCACGATCGGCCTCCGAGCCTGGGCTCACGCCCGCGCCACCGGCCACCTCAACTCCGCGCGCCGCGAAGGAGGCCAACCGTGCGTGGGTGACCCGCGATGAGCGTGGGCTCAGCAGACGCCGATGCGCCGCCACGGTACCGGCCGCCGCAAGCGCCGCGATGGCGCCACCGACCGCGAGCTTGCCCACCACACCCCCACCGAGAGTCGTGACCCCAGCTGTGCTCACTCCGGCGCTCGTCCCCGCGGCTCCGCCAGCCGGTACGGCTGCCATTCCGGCTCCTGCTCCGCCGGCGCCTCCCGCTCCCGCACCGCCGATGCCCGCCATACCCGCGGCATGGGCGCCCGCGTGCCCGAGCACAGCGGCCGCGAGGCCGGCGCTGGGCGCCACCGGCAACACGCACGCGAGCGATTGGCGCTGAGCGCCGAGAGCGAGCTGGAAGTCGCGACAGCCGGCGCACAGCTTCAGGTGCCGGCGCAGCGGCCCACGGCGCAGTTCGCCTCCGCGCGCCACGGCAAGCTCCTCACGAATCTCCTGGCACGGCGTATTGCGTGCGTCACGGTCGGCGATCAGGGCAGTGCGTGCCTGGTAGATGAGCGCCTTGACCTTGCTCACCTGGCACCCCACCACTGTCGCGATCGCCTGATGGCCGAGATCGTCAAGCTCTGCGAGCAGCAGCGCACTGCGCTGATCCTCCGGCAGGCGGCCGATCCCGGCGAGAAGCTCGCGCAAGTCCTCGCGCTGGCGTACCTCCTCAGACAGTCCGGCGAGCGCTGGTGCGTGGTCCTGAAGCTGCGCCGTCGGTCGCCGCGCCGCGATCGCCGACAGGCAACAGTTACGCGCGATCGCGTACAGCCACGGGCGCAGTTCGCGCGGTGCGGTCCCCCGCAGCAGCGCCTGATGGGCTTTGATGAAAGCCTGCTGCAGCGCATCCTCGCCCTCGTCGCGGTTGCCGAGCATGTGCCGGCAATAGGACAGGAGCGAGGCGTGGTGGCGCTTGAAGATCGCAGCGAAAGCCTCCTCATCTCCTGCCTGCACTCGCAGCACGAGCGCGGCATCGTCATCGTGAGGGCGCGCGCGGTAGATCTTTCGACGCGCGGGGCGCGCTTCAATGTGCGTGAGCCGAGCGTCAGCGACGGACATCGCTCAGCGCTTCCCCTCGGGCGCGCGCGCTTGCAAGCTTGAAGTGGCATCCACCAACATCACGCTTAAAACTCGCTTTAGGTTGGCGAGTTGCGCTAGACCGCCCACCATCTGGATAGCTTCGGCAATACACGCGGTGCACAGGCGCACAGGACTACAACCATTTGCATCGAACCTTGTGACTGGTGTCACGAGGCACCCTTACGGAAGGAGTGCGTATGCGAGGGGTAGGCAGTGCGTTGTTCGCCGGCATCCTGTTGCTGGTAGCCGGCACCATCAACATCATCTACGGCATCGCCGCCATTGGAAACGCAAGTTTCTTCGTAAACGACAACAGATACGTGTTCGCCAGCCTGCACACATGGGGTTGGATCACGATCATCCTCGGTGTCATCCAGTTGACGGCCGCGCTGTCACTGTTCGGCGGCGGCGCTTACGGGCGCTTTGTCGGGATCGTCGCAGCCACGATCGGAGCGGTCGGCGCGCTGTTGTCGATCGGCGGGGCGTACCCGTTCTGGTCGCTTGGGATCTTCGCGATCTGCCTGATCGTGATCCACGGACTCGCCGTTCTCGGCGAGCCCAAGACGGCCTGAGCGCAGCTACTCAATCTCAGCCGACGAGCCGGCGCGCAAGGTTGCGCGCCGGTGAGCGGCTGCTCGACTCAACCCAGGATCTTCGCCTTCGCGTCCGCGAACTCCTGGTCGGTCAGCACACCCGACTCGTGCAGCTGACCAAGCTCCTTCAAGCGCTCGATCGGGTCGGCTTCCTGAGCCGGCGGTGGTGGCGGAGCCGCATATGCTTGCTGCGGTGGCGCGGCAGCCGTCTGCTGCTGTTCTTGAGCGGCCCAGCGACCTTGCTGGCGACGACTGACACGATTGGAGACGGTTGTAGCTGTGCCGGCAACGACGGCGGTGCGGGCCATGGCGCGAAGTAGTGGCATGAGATACGCCTTTCAGTCAGGATGCGCTGTCGAGCGCGTCGAGTGTGTCCAGGACGTCCTGCGCGGCGACCCGCTCGAACGCAAGCACTCGTCCACCGTTGCGGCGCACGGCGGTCGCGAACGGCGCGGCCCAAGCGTTCTCGAAGCAGATCAATAGCGCCGCTTCGCCGGGCTGGAGCGCCTCGCCGGCGGTGCTCGCGTCCTCCTCGCCGAGCATGCCTGTGCGCGCTCCGGTGAAGACCAGCAGGTCGTCCACCCCATCGCCGTCGAGGTCGGCGATCTCAAGGCCGGAAACGTTTCCCTCACGGTCCTTTTGGACCATCAGTACATCAAGCACTCTGATGATTCCACGGTCCACGAGATCCACGAACAGCGGGATCGCCTCGCCGCTACGCGGAGCATCCGGCGGATAACCGATCACCACGATATCGACGGGACCGAACTCCAACTCCTCGTTGCTCATCGCCACTCCTCTTGTCGACCTGTGCTCTCCGACCCAACGCGATCTGATCGGCGCACCGAAAGCACCCCCGGCTGGGAGTAGGCCGAGTGTAACGCCGCCCCCTGCCCGGCCTGTCCGTATTTAAGTGCAGTTGAGAGGGGCAAGCGCCTTTTCGTAGCTGGAGGCGAGCTGCGTCAGCGACGATTTGAGCTGTGTTTCGAGTTTGCTGAGCGAAGGTTTGGAGGTCAGTTCCGAGAGGATCGAATTGATCTGGCTTTCAAAAGTACGGGTCGCCGCCTGAACCTGTTCCTTACGCGCTGGTTCAAGGTCGGGTTGAGCATTCTTGATCGTCGTGAGGTCCTTGCCGATCGCTTCCACGCCACTCTTGGCTTCCGTGAGGATGCTGGTAGAGAGCGTCAATTCACTGAGCTTCTTGACTTCCTTGGAGATGTCTGCGCGCGCTTGGCACACCTGTGCCTTGGCTTTTTCCTGGGAGGATTCACCGCAGCCGGCGAACACCAGTAGTACACCGAGCAGCAGAGCAGCGATCACGGGGACTTTACGCACTCGGTCGAGTCTACACCGGAGCCGGTAGCCATCAGTTCACTGTGGCTTGCCTCTCTACCTTTCCCTGCGCGTGACGCAGCGGAAGCCGATGTGGCTAGTGGAGGTGTCGATCGCCTCGGGCTGGCGTGCGGCGGGGCGGTAGCGCAAGCAGTAGCTCGGTGCGCAGAGATGTGAGCCGCCCTTGATCACGCGGCGGGGAATGCTCGCGCCGGGGCGCCCGCGGTCATAGCTCCCGTCCGGCGTCTCGACGCGCGGGTTGACGAGGGGCTTGCAGCACGCGCTCGGGGATATCTCGGTACCAGGGGAGCGGACGGAGTAGTAGTCGCTCGTCCACTCCCAGACGTTGCCTGTGACGTCGTACAACCCGTAGCCGTTGGCGGGGAAGAGGCCCACGGGTGAGGTGCCGCGCCATCCCTTCGCACCGGTGTTGCGCCACGGGAACTCGCCCTGCCAATGGTTGGCCATCAGCTCGCCGCCCGGGCGCTCCTGCTCGCCCCAGACGAAGGCCGTGCTGTCGAGCCCACCGCGCGCCGCGTACTCCCACTCGGCCTCGCTCGGCAGCACCTTGCCGGCCAACGCCGAGGGCGGGGGCGGGGGACGCTTGCCCCTGCACCGAGATCTACGCGACCTTTTCTTTGCCGATGGTTCGACCACCTACACCTTTAGTACACCCATCAGGATATAAGCCGAACCAATGCATGGCTATAGAAACCGGGCCGATTTCGCTAGGTGAGCGCCGGTAGGGTGCACACGGAGATTAGGCAGATGCCCATGTGATGTAGGCACGCTCAGAGTACAACGAGGAGCCATGAAGACCGTCGAGCGCAAGACGCGACGCTGGAACATGCGCGTAGCCGAGGATGTCGACGCGATCGTGCGCCTAGCAGCGGAGCAGACCGATCGGACGTTGACCGACTTCGTCGTCCAGGCAGCCCGCGCGGTCGCCGAGGACGCCCTCGCCATTCGCCGGGTGTTCCGCCTCGACGAGAGTTCCTGGGAGGAGTTCGTCGAGATCCTGGATCGGCCCGCCCGACCAGTTCCCGAGCTCGCCCGCCTACTCTCGTCCAACAGGGTGTTCGACGACTAGCCTCAATGATCGGTCCGCTCTCGTCGTTGTCCATGGTAGGCTTTCATGACCATGACAAAGCGGCTTGTGATCTCTAGTGGCGGGCAGATCTCGGTGCCAGCGGCCATCCGCAAGCGCTGGGGGACCCGCACAGTGCTGGCAGAGGACCACGGAGACGAGCTGGTCCTGCGTCCCGCGCCGGATGACCCGATCGCGGCAGTACGCGGCATCTTTGCTGAGGAGATGGGCAACGGGCGAAACATCGACGAGCTGCGCGCAGGCGCCCGCGCCGAGAACGCTGGGCTGGAGCGGCGTCGCCAGACGCACAGGCAGCGGTGATCCTGCTTGATGCCTACGCGCTGATCGCCCTCCTAGCCGACGAGCCGGCGGCAAACGAGGTGGGACAACTGATCGCCGGTGGTAGCACAGTGGTCGCGGCCCCCAATCTTGCCGAGACCGCGGATCGTCTTGGTCGCGTCCATGGGATCGCAGTGCAGCGCACACGCGCTGCTGTCGAATCGCTTGAGCAATCAACCAATCTCCGGGTGCAGGCGACGGAACGCGTCCATGCGTGGAGAGCAGCGGAGCTACGGGTCAAGCACTATCACCGTACTCGTCGACCGTTGTCGCTGGGCGACTGCCTGCTCCTTGCCATGACTACCGAGGAGGATCATGTGGCAACGGCCGATCCGCACGTCCTCGCGACAGCGGAGGAGGAGCAGATCAAGTGGATTGCTCTGGAGAACTCCCAGGGCCTCCGCCACACACCTGGTCAAAAGATCTGAAGTCCAATACCGCCAACGGGATTCGAAACGGCCGCAGGTGCTTCTCAGGGACGCATCCTCGGTAGATCCGGGGCTCTCAAGTCCCTCCGATCACGTGCGATTCGCTCATGTTGGTACCACAAGTGGTACCTCCGGGACCAAGGTATTTGCGTCACCGTCCCTCGAACGTCCACCAACCATCGTCGCGTCGTTTCAAGCGTGGCTCGAGACTTTCCACGATGCCCGGGAGGCCCTCGACGTCGTCATCCCAGGGATACAGGTCGAAACTACAGTCGGGATGGACGAGCAGCGCGGCCACTATTCGCCTCGATCCACCGAGCCTCTGTATGGCCTCGGCATGAGTGCAAGCAGCGTCGAACAGCTGGAGCGTGTACCCATCGTCACGGTCACGTCGCGGTCGCCACAGGAGACCCTTGCCGTGGTGATCACTCCCAGGTGCCCAAGCTTGCGGCTCCACCGTTTGACAAGCTACCGGACCGTCGCTCCTGCCGACTCCGTGTAAAGGCATCATATGGGCATGGGTGATGAGATTGAGCTGGCCGCGAAGACCACGGGTGCCGTTGTAGGCGCGCTGACTGAAGAGTCGGGCGCGCTGGAGCCCGTCCGGGCTTACGCGGAGGCAATCACCAGCACAATCCACTACCGCTTCTATCCCAGGCTCATCCGTCAAGCCCTCGCAGCTGCCGAGAAGATCAGACGCTCAGGCCTACCACGCCACGCGTACACGGAGATTCCGGACAAGTTGCTCCGGGCGATCCTCGAGAACGGGGCTCTGGAGGCGAATGAGAGCATGCAGGAGCGGTGGGCGAACCTGCTTGCCAACGTGAGCACCGTAAGCTCGGCTGAGGTCAGGGCCGCGTTCCCATACATCCTGCGCGACTTGGACGCAGTCGATGCAGCGACCCTTGATCATTTCGCCAATAAGACCTCCGCCGAGCGGTTTTTGGTGGACACGTTTACGACCGTGCCCGGTGATCGTGACGGTGCGTCGCTCGACAATCTCACCCGTCTCGGGCTCCTGCGCTACATCCGCTCGATGCCAACGACACTAGGAACAATCTCGGATCGCGATGTGACAATCGACGGGGTTGTCTTCACCGAGTTGGGATGGGCGTTCGTCCAGGCATGTCGGGAGCCTCAGCCGGCCGTCTGAACGCAGCGGCGACCAGCTCGGCGTCGCGTGTTCTTGGCGCATAGTAGGCGTAGCGTTGCGTTGTTTGGATGTCGCGGTGGCCCATCCACTCCTGCAGGGTGCGCATTGGCACGCCGGCTGCTGCCATCGCCGTTCCGAAGGTATGGCGCAGATCGTGGAACCGGTGAGACGTGTCCAACTCGGCCGCCGCCAGCGCACGGCTCAGCCGGCGGATCACGGATGACTTGTCGAGGGGGCCACCGTCCTTTGGGCTTGAGAACACAAGCTCGTCCTCGCCGGGGCTCAGCGCATAGCTGGTAGTAGCGTCCAAGTGCGTTGGCGACCTCGGCGGCCATGGGCACGCTGCGGGTGGAGCGCTTGGACTTGGGGGTGCCGAACTCTCCGCATACGTAGTTGGACCGGACTCGGATCGCGGGCATACGACCCTTTCGGAGCCCGGCCGAGCTGCTCCTACAGTCCCCTCTCAAGCGCACACACCTGGGAGGGCGCGCTACGCGCCGCGACCGCGCTCTCAAGCGCCGCTCACGCCGACCATACAAACGCCGCATCGGAATTCTGGGACAGAGAGGCAAGCGTCCTGCTCGCACCCTTGCTCTACGCGGCAAGGCTCACCGCAGAGAACATTGCGACCGTCCTTCACTGGCTTGACACGCGCGATTTTGCGCCCGCCGACCGATACCTAGAGGACACCGGCGCCGACGCCGCTGCTGCGCAATTGCGCAGCGTACTCGCGCGCGATCCCTGCAACCGCGAGACGACCGTGATGAGTGCCGCAAGCCTCTTGGGCGCCTACCGCTACCCGCGCGTCACCCGCACCACCAACAACGAGTTGACACCCGAAGCGTTCTTCGCGAGCCCCGCAAGCACGATCTACGTCGTCGCCGCCGCACACCACCAGCGCGACCTGCAACCCGCGATCCTTGCGCTCGTCACCGCGATCTATGAGACCGCCATCGAAACCGCGCGCGAGCACGGCGCGTTCGACCCGCCGCTATACCTCCTGCTGGATGAGGCCGCGAACATCGCGCCTGTGCGCGATCTCGCGCCATGGCTCTCCCAATGCGGCGACAGCGGCATTACGATCGCCACCAGCTGGCAATCGATCGCGCAGATCGAGCAGCGCTACGGTCGAGCCGAGCGCGACGCGATCCTCGCCGCCTCCACCGCACAACTCTTCCTACCACCCCTCACAGACCCCACGACGACCGACTACCTCACCGGCCTGCTCGGCGAAGAGACCGTCGCACACACCACCCACAACCGCCACGGACACAACGGAGAAAGCATCAGCGTCAACCAACAAAACGTCGCGAATGCACCTTGGCTGCGCCAAATTGGTCCCGGTAGCGGACTGCTGATCTATCGCGACCTGCCGCCTGCGGTCATCCGTGCGCCACGCTGGTTTACGGACCCCAGATTCGCGCGCTACCTGCGATTCGTGCGCTCGACGGAGCGCCTGAGTTCACGTTGAGGCTACATTACGCGCCAGTCACCCGGTTCATTTCGGCTGAGTCTCACTCGCCGGCGATGAGCTTCGCAGCACGCTTCAAGCGAGGTCCGATGTCCTTAGCCAATTGTGCCACCGTATAGGCGCTGGAAGGAACGGTCACCTCTATCGCGAGCGGCAGCTCCTCGTGTGACTGGGCAACGAGCACCGCTATCGAGCGGGCACCGCCAATGGACTCTTCATCGCTTACCACCGCTTCGCGCAAACTGATCCGCTCAAGCTCAGCGACCAGCTGGTCGCGATCCAGGATCGAACGAGGACCGTGTGGGATCAGGCTCAGTCCAGCGAGGAGCTCGCGGCGCTCCGCCTCAGAGACGCTAGCGAGCAGTACCTTGCCAAGCGCCGTGCAATACAGGGGAACGTTCGCGCCTACACCGAGGTCGCGGTCGATTGCGTGCTGTCCAGGCCGGTGCCCGAACAGGCGATACACATACGTGACACGCGCCCTGTCAAGTACTCCCATGCTGACCGTATAGCCGGTGTCGTCTCGCAGCTCTTCAAGTACGCCGCGAGCGTGTGTGCTCTGGCGTATGGCGCTGATCGCTGCCGACCCGGGTATACCGGCACGCCCGGTGAGCCTGTACTTGCGTTTGGACTCCTGCTCCAGATAACCGAGCGCCACAAGCGTCACCGCGTAACGATGCGTGGTGGAGCGACTCAACCCCACAAGCTCGGCCATGTCAACGATCCCAAGCTCCCTCCGCTCGCTGGAGAAACACTCAAGGATCGCCACCCCGTATTCCAACGAGCGCGAATACCTCGGGTTGGGCTCCTTGCGGACACGGGGCTTGGACTTATCGTCCTTGCTACCAGCCACCGGTTTCCCTTCCCGCTCGCGAACACGCCTTGAAAGAGCACCGTTCGTGTAATCGATCCTTTTTGTGTACGGTCATCGCGGGGGCGATCTTCGCACTCGCGGATCTAGATTGGACCGGGTCCGAGACAAGTCGTTAGTTAACGAATGAGAAACGTTCTTTAACTAAGTCTAGGGCGGTTCGTGGGTGAAATACGACCCTGCCGCCCGCACTCGGCACGAGAATCGCGCGGCGCCAGCGCGGTCGCTCGATGTAGCGGCTAGCGGGCGTGATGATCCTGCACGATAGGACCCGACGCAAAACAGTCTGGATCTCAAGCATCGCCAAGTGGTGGCCCAGGCAATGCTTGCGCCCGCCACCCCAGGGCAGCCAGGTTTGCGACTGGTCGGTTACGCCAAGGAAGCGCTCTGGACGGAACGTGTGTGGGTTCGGGTACAGGTCTGGGTTGTGATGCAACAGGTAGGTGCAGGCGGCGAGCCGAACTGGCGGCTCGTAGGTCCAATCGCCGATCTGGACTGGCTTTGCGACGTGACGAGGGATCGCGAAGAGAAAGACTGGCTTATGGCGCATCGTCTCGTTGATGGTGGCGGTGAGGTGTTCATCGCCGTACGGGCTGTCCAGTTCCTCGGTGAGTCGGCGCTGCCATTGTGGATTGTGGGCGAGAAGTTGAAATGCCCAGGCAAGCTGGCCGGTCGTTGTCTCGTAGCCGGCGAGGATTACCGACATGAGGTTGTCGCGGATCTGCTCTTCGGACATCGGGGCGCCGTTGGGGTTGTACGCTGCCAGCAGCATGTCGAGCAGATCGCCTGGCCGATCGACGACACATGACTTTTGCCGTTGCCCGATCAATCGGTAGATGATCTCGTCTACTTCGGTGCGCTGTCGGAGGAACCCTCGCCATGCTCCCCGCCAGCCTGCGAGATGCCGCAGCTTTGACCCCTGGAGTAGCAGGGTGTCGGTGACGGCCAGCATTGGCGTCAGCAGCGCGTGAAGCGCCGCTAGCTCCGTGTCGTGGTCGCTGAACATGATCCGCAGGATTACCTTTAGCGTTAGCGAGCTGAGGTGTGGATGCAGCGCGACCGGTGTTTGTAGTGGCCACGATGCTATTGATCGCTCGGCCACGTCGGCTATGACTGATGTTTGCTTCTCCACCATTCGCTTGTGGAACGCGGGTGTGATCGCCTTACGTCCCCAAAGATGGTCGTCTTCCTCTTGCAACATGAAGGAGCGCTCACCGACCACTGGGGCGACGATGGAGCCAGCGGCTCCGGGTTGCAGCTCAGTCGGGTCTCCGGTGAGGATTGTGCGTATGTCTTCTGGGTCGGCGAAAAATACGACTGGCAGCATATCTAGGGGATATAGAGTAAACCGATTACCGCACACGGCCCGGCAGTGCTCAACGTAGGCGTAGGGTGAGAATATGCCCGCTAGCGTCTGCGCTATCGCGGGGTGTGGTGGCGTCGGTGGTAGATCTCCTTTGAGGCGTCGTAGTATCGATGATTTTGCCGTGGGTGACATTGCTGTCTCCTTTTGGTTTGTGGTTAGGAGCCTTGTAGTGAGTGAGCGGCTCGCCAAAGCCGCAGGATTGGAAGCAGGAGCCGGGTCAGGGACCCGCCGGCGTGAGCGAGACGTGCACTTCCTGACCGCATGGCATTTATGCGGGCGCTGTCCTTTGACAGGTACAGGGCGACCATGCTGCACGCGATCAACACGTGCTTCTCGCTGTTTTTCAACGTGTGGAAGCTCACAAAGACAGCGACGCAGGAGCCGACATGTTTGATCGACTGCCAGCTCGGGGGTCGGGTAGTGTGCGATGTAGCTATGAGCTTCGTTGGCGGCGTCCTCGAGCTGGTCTGCGTAGCTGTCCAACATGCAGGCCACGGCGGAGGTCCACGGGAAATACGCGGCGTGAGTGCGCACGATTTCGCTCTCGCTGCAGTCTGGTTCGCACGCTAGGGCCAGCAGCGCAAATGCCGCAAGACCGGCGCTCGCGGCACCCGTCAGCTCATACCAGCTCGCCTCATGACCGTCGGGGAACGTCTGCCACGCCCACATTTCGAGCGCCAGGTCGCGTCGCTTCGGGTTTAGGTCGTGGTTGAGCGCGAGCACCTGCGCGCGCTTGGCGTCACGCAGCACAAGCTCGCGGACACACTCGTAGGACGGCAGTCGCGAGCAGCAATCCCTGCAACTCTCCACCAGAGCCGTGAGGTAGCCGCCGTCATGTTTCCAGAAATTGTGGTGGTAGTAGTCCCGGATGGGACCGCCCGGATCGAGCGCGTCGATGAGCGCGAGATGCAATTGGCGCCCGTTTGCGATACCGGCAGACGCGCCACGCTCGCTGACGTTGTCCAGGTAGTCCCAGATGACCTGGTAGGCGACGAGCAGTCGCAGGTAGTCGCGGTTACGCGCTCGTGGCAGGATCGAGAAGAGTGCCGCTCCGTCGGTCTGCCCTCGCTTACGATCCAGCGCGTCGAGCGCGTCCTCCCGCAGTGGCCCAGGTGGGATATGCGCCGCGACACAGCGCCAGCGCGCCACCTCTCGGCGAACAGCAGGCAGGCCCCACGTGAACTCGCGAGCGACAGCTACCAGCAGCACCCAGAGGTGACGTCCTGAGACCGGAGCAGCATCAACCCGTTCGCGGTGGCGGGGCGTGCGCTGGCTAGTACGCCGGGCTGACGGTGCTCGGCCGCACACGCACTACCAAATACCCCGGTATGGCCAGTACCGCGACCGTTATGCCAGTAACTAGAGCAAAGCTCGTGATCGCGGCCACGCCTTCGACGTCGAAAACGATCGGAAAGCCCGTCACCGTGGAGAGCGAATAGCTTCCCAATAGCTGGGCATACAAGCTGAATACCGCCCCAATCGAGCAGCCCGCCGCGAGTATGACGCCGCTCTCGCACAGTAGAGAGCGCCACAGTGCTCCTTCTGGCAGTCCGTGGCACTTCATCGCTGCGATCTGTTCTCTGCGCGACCAAATCATCGCTGACATCGCGGTGACAACGGCAAGTATCGCGGCGAGGAGTATCAGTATCCGAATTTGCGTGAGTCGTGAGAGACCTTGAGCCGCTGCGGCGTATTGGAGCTGCTCACGTTCAGCGGAGGTCTGTACCGAGAGCCCTACTCCGGAAAGAGCACGGCGCACGACGAGCCGCTCGGCAGCTGGACTTATGCCCGCGCCCGTTTGTATCTGATAGGCACTCGGAGTGGCGCTTCCCCATGCCCGCGCATAGTCGGCGGCGTTTATGATAATCGCTCCGGGCGGCCATCCGAGGTTCGAACTCACGCCAGCCAGCCGGAAGCTGGTTGGCCGTGGCGAAGGCAGCGTAAACGACTCTCCTATGTGCAGGTGCCGCTCGGCGACGACACTCTTCGAGAGCACGGCCCAGCCGCCTTCGCGTACACGAGCGGTTGCCGCCCCCAGTATGCCGCTGAGCAGTTGGGTGGCGGGCAGCGGGTGTTCGATGCTTGGCGCCGGCGCTATCACCCAGATCCGTCGTTCGCCCCAATCCAAGAAACCACCGCGATAGACCGACAGCCGACGTACTCCAGGCAACGACGCGAGCACGCTAGCATCGACCGTCCGGAAAGGCACCGTCGTCTGTAGACTGAAGCCGCCCCTGGGCACGACCCACAGATTCGTACTGGAGTCCATGCCTCGAATCGAAGCGTCAAGACCGCGAGTTAGGTTCGCTTGGATGCCGCCGAACTCAGATGTGCCGAAGACGGCCAGCGCTGCCGTCGCGGCAATTGCCAGGTAGCGGACGCGCGTCTGAGGCGTCTTCAGCTCCTCCAGGGCGAGCCCGGAGCCAACATCATCGAAGAGGTTCGACACGCGCGCAAACAGTGAGACGCCAGCGTCGAAGAGGAACGGCAACAAGCACACGAGTGCGAGAATGAGTGCGATGTTGCCGATCACAGCCGCCGCGGTGTCGGCGGGCAACGCAAATGCCGTGATAGCCAGACACACCAGACCGACAATCACGCGGGCAACGAGCCATGACCGGCGATCCCGTGAGCGAGTCTCGGTAGGTTCTTGTGCCCCCAGAATAATCTCGCGAGCGGGCCAAAGGACACCCGCCACCGCCGCCGCCATACCGACGCCGACCGCAAGCGCAACCGCCTGCCACGTCACAATCCTGGTGTTGCCGATCGGAAACGCGAACGTGAGATAGCCAGGACTGGCGTTAAACACCGCGACCGACAACAGGTCGCCGAGAACGAGCCCCAGTACACATCCCACCATCCCGAGCACGGCTGCGTCCACGAGCAACACCAAGATCGTAGGGGCGGCGCCGTGGGGAGCCATGTCCTCAATCAGCTTGCGCCGCGAAGGGACGGTGATGAGCATCGCGTTGAGTGCGAACATGAGCCCGACGAGCGCAGAGATTCCGGAGAAGAGCTGCTCGCTACTGTTCTGTGGTGCTACAGCGACCGCGAACAGACGCGCTTCGAAAGTGCTGGACTCTAGATTTACGTTCCAAACGCGAGCGAGTGCCGCGAGTGCCGCGAGTGCCGTGCGGGACTGCCGCGGGTTGTAGTGGACGAAAATCCTCGTGATTCGGTGGGGCGCCGTCGTCAGCCGTTGCGCATAGCCGATCGATGTCACAGCTACCGGGCTGTGAGCCAGCCCGGCGATATCTTCTTCTGTCAGTGTTGTGCCGACGAGCGTTTCGACAAACCGAGCCCCAACTTGCAGTCGGATCGTTTCTAGCGGACCCACACCGATTGCCCTGGCCAGGGGAAGAGGCAGTGCGATCGCTTTTACGGAGGCGAGCTGCCGTGCGGAGAACCGGCGCAGCAGTGGACCGCTTGCTTTGATGACATCCTTTGTTTCGACCCCGATTAGCTCCGCCGGCTTCCCACCGTGAGGGCCGATCAGGTTCACTTGTCGTTCGAGCAGCGGCAGCGTGTCCTCAACGCCAGGAGCGCGGCGAACCTGTTGGAGCAGTCCTTCAGAGACGCCTTCATAACTCCTGGCCTGCAACTGCACCTGAGCGCTGCCGACGAGCTGGCTGTTCAACTGCGTCACGGCGTGCGTAAGGCTGGTACTGGAAACCTGGGAGGCAAACAGCAGCGCAACGCCGACCGCGATCCCAAGTATCGCGAAGCCTTCCTGTATAAGCGTCGCGCGAGCGCCGAGACGTGCCTCGTAGATGTAGCGCAGGCCGGATAGTTTCATCTGTCCGGCTCACCCGTGGCGGCCGCCTTGAAGCCGACCGGGGACGGGTCCGGTAGGCGTCGATCATTGAGATGGCCGTCGCGGAGTTCGTAGGTCCGGTCGGCGTAGCTAGCCGCCTCCGGATCGTGCGTCACGAGTAGGAGTGCCATGTTGCGCTCCAGGCACATGCCCCGAAGCAAGCCCAACACGCTGTGGGTGTTCTCTGTGTCCAGGCTCGCCGTTGGCTCATCGGCCAGTACGAGCTTTGGTTCCCCCGAGAGCGCAAGGGCGATCAGCACACGCTGGCGCTCGCCCATCGACAGCTGCGAAACGCGATGGTAAAGCCGCTCACCCAGACCAAGCTCTACCATCAGAGGCCTTATCTGATCGCGCGCCGAGCGCGCGCCGGAGTTCATCAGCTTGATCGATGCGCTTGTGATCGCCCTCGCACCTGGCTGCAAGCTGCTCGGCTGCAAAACCATCCCGAGGTCATTGAGCCGAAAGCCGTTGGCTTCCTTGCGCGACATGTTGGCCACATCGTGCCCGCCGACGATGATGCTGCCGCTGTCGGGAGTCTTCAGGCCGGCGACGAGTTCGATGAGGGTGGTCTTCCCTGAGCCAGACGGACCGTACAATGCGACAACCTCGCCAGCGGCGACCGTCATCGAAACGTCATCGATGGCATAGATCGGGTTGCCGCCGAGGTGGTAGTGCTTGACAACATGGCGCAGTTCGAGCACTCGTCGAAGCCTATGCCCCCGCGACCCTACCGCTCGACTCACGTGCCGGGAAGCGCAGGATGTCGGCGTTGGTGTTGCGGTGTCCGGTCGTGGGCTTGAGCTTCCCCTCACGAGTGAGTGACCACTCCCTGTCGGCGAACACCGCCGAGTCCCGGTCAGAGACACTCATCAGCACCCCACAACGTTTCTCGCTCTCGGAGATCAGCGACCGCAACAACCTCGATGCCTCCTCGGTCCTGCGCGGTCCAAGCGCGTCAAGAAGGTCATCGATGACCACAAGGTCCGGGCTGCCCGCGAACGCTCGCGCGAACCCGACAAGCACCTGCTGCCACTGCGACAGGTCAGACCACCGCCGGCCAACACAGTCAAGCGCATCGACACGCTCAAGCATCTCGACCGCACGACGCTCGGCAGCTCTGCCTCCGCGATCACCAGCCACCAGCCACCCAACGATCTTCGAAACCTCCAACTTCTGCGACATCCCCGCCCGGTTCAACCACACAATCTCACCACCGCGCAAACGCAAACGCTTCCGATCGCTCAGACTCGTCAACTCTCGCTCCCCGAATCGCACACTGCCCTTCTCAGGAACCGAGATCCCAGCCGCGATTTTCAACAACGTCGTCTTACCCGACAAGCGACCGCCAACGATCCCAACGACCTCCCCACGCTCCACCTCAAACGACACGCCACTCAACAGCGACACCCAACCCCCACCCCTCGAAAAACCCTCACACACCCCCAACACAACCAACACAGACACCGCTATCGCCCTGGCCTGGTGTGTCGCCTGATGATTTCCTCAAGCTCATCCCCAAAGGTTTTGCGGCGATGTTCCTGGTCGGCCCAGCTCAGCTTGACGTCCTTGAGGCGGAGCAGACGAAGATCGGCCCTGAGCCGCTCCTGCCATGTTTTCAATGAGGATCTGGCCATGAGACGCTGCTCAGCCAGAAGTCTTTCGTGCGCGTCGTCGCTGATAGCAAGGCAGCCCTTCTCCTGGGCGCGAACCTCCAGCAGAAGCGATTCGAGATCCTCAAGATTCGCGATACCGTCGAGACCGGCGAACTCGATCCTGCCGTGGATCGGGTCGCGGAGCGCGGGAAGCGGTGGGGAACTGGCGATCCACTCGTGTAGATGCGCGATCCCCCGATCGGTGGCCTCGTAGCGGTTTTGGCTCAGTTCAGAGCCCGCTTCGATGAGCCGTACGTGACCTTGGCGCGCGAGCGTTGGAAGGTTAGTGTGCGCCGAGTTCTTAGCGAAATCGGTGCCGGGGAAGAGATCGATGAGACGGCGCTGCGTATCGGCTACAGACCCCGCCTGTACGGCCACGAGACCCAACACCATCATTTGCGGTGTCATGTCGCCCTTCCGCTTCACGACGCAAATCGTAACCAATATCTGGAATCCATGTACGGGTGGATGGAACGATCCAGGCTGGTTGACAATCATGTCTATGGTCTAGCGTGATCGTCAGAGCCGCTGGTCTACCTCAGTTCGGGGTCGCAACGCGAGGATGTCGGCGTTGGTGTTGCGGTGTCCGGTCGTGGGCTTGAGCTTCCCCTCACGAGTGAGTGACCACTCCCTGTCGGCGAACACCGCCGAGTCCCGGTCAGAGACACTCATCAGCACCCCACAACGTTTCTCGCTCTCGGAGATCAGCGACCGCAACAACCTCGATGCCTCCTCGGTCCTGCGCGGTCCAAGCGCGTCAAGAAGGTCATCGATGACCACAAGGTCCGGGCTGCCCGCGAACGCTCGCGCGAACCCGACAAGCACCTGCTGCCACTGCGACAGGTCAGACCACCGCCGGCCAACACAGTCAAGCGCATCGACACGCTCAAGCATCTCGACCGCACGACGCTCGGCAGCTCTGCCTCCGCGATCACCAGCCACCAGCCACCCAACGATCTTCGAAACCTCCAACTTCTGCGACATCCCCGCCCGGTTCAACCACACAATCTCACCACCGCGCAAACGCAAACGCTTCCGATCGCTCAGACTCGTCAACTCTCGCTCCCCGAATCGCACACTGCCCTTCTCAGGAACCGAGATCCCAGCCGCGATTTTCAACAACGTCGTCTTACCCGACAAGCGACCGCCAACGATCCCAACGACCTCCCCACGCTCCACCTCAAACGACACGCCACTCAACAGCGACACCCAACCCCCACCCCTCGAAAAACCCTCACACACCCCCAACACAACCAACACAGACACAGGCAACTACCTCCGGATCGCCAGCCACGACATACGACCTCCCCGATACGCACGTCCGACAGATATTGACTATTGCCCTCCACCCAGTAAGTGGACTATCATAGCCCTAAACTGTTGAGCGATGCCGATATGCGGGCAATCTTTTATTCGGAATTTGCGGGATGAGTCTGCTTCCCGGCCATCTGTAAGGCAGCCCACGCCCCAGGGCGCGATCTGCAGACGAATCGGAATGTCCGCGAAGCCCAAAAGCACGATTCGTCTTGTTGGACGCACAGGCGCTCACGGCCCGGTGAAGTCGATGCAGCGTGCGCAGCTCAAAATTGGGAGGGGGGGCAACCGATCCCCGATGCTCGCGTAGACATCCTGCAGCAAGTCCTCGGCACGGGCCAAATGCAGCTCGTTGGATTGACCCTCACACGGGTAGACGGTTCGCTAACCACGACCATCCCCGCTGGGCCATCGCGGCTCATCGACCTTGCCTACCGTGCGTCTGAAAGCGAAGGATACGCGGCGCAAACCGAGGTTCGCGAGAACGTCGACGCCGGGCTACGCCTGCGCGTCACACCACGACACACCACCCCCACGGGTACGATCCAGCTCGAAGGCCAAGTACTCGGCTACATCCCCACCAGCGGGGTTGTTGTTGAAGTACTCGTCTACTACCTCGGGCAGTGGCAACCGATCCGCACGCCACGCACCGGCGCCGACGGGCGCGTCCAGGCCAGCTACCGGTTCAACCGAGCCACCGGCGAGTTCCCGTTCCGGCTCCGCGTCCGCTATGGACAGGACGGGTTCCCCTACGCGGAAACGTGTTCGAGGTGGGTGGAGGTTCTGGCCTGACCGGGCGACCTCAATCGAGCGCTAGCTTGAGCGTGCCGTAGCGAAGAACCGGATCGTCGAGCGGCTCAGACCTTCTCCTTGGGAGACTGTGCTGATGGCTAAAAGTTCGGCAAGATCGACATATCGGCGTCCCGTGCGCGGGGTGCTCCCGGGAACGTGGAACCCCGAGCGAGTGATCATTGCGCTCGTGGACTGGGCGAATGAGTTCGGCGGTCCGCCACGAACGCTTGAGTGGGGACCACCGGAGCGCGCCGCTGACGTGATCGGGCGAGTTCGCGCGCAACGCTGGGCCGCAGAATATCCGCGCTGGCCCTCTTGGGGGACGGTTGCCAGGCACTTTGGATCGTGGTCACAAGCACTGGAGAGCGCCGGGCTGCGAAGACGCCGCACGGGACCGTGGGACCTCGATCTGCCCGAGCGGGTGCACACGGCTAAACGTATGCACGCCGAAGGTGTGCACCTCGGCGAGATCGCCGCCCATCTCAACGTCCACCGCGACACCGTGACTGCCTATCTGAGTGCGAGCCCATGCCCTGAGTGCGGCGATCCGGTCATCAGCCGGTACGCGAAGCACTGTCGTGCCTGTCATGACGGGCACCCGCGACCGTCGTGGAGCGCGGAACGCATACTCGAAGCGCTCGGAGATTGGACGGAGCAGGAAGGCGAGCCACCCAGACTGGAGGACTGGGATACAAGCGAGGATCCCGCACGCAGATGGGCACGTGAATGGCCGCGCTGGCCAAGCTCACATCAGGTACTCCAACAGTTTGGGCGATGGCGCCTCGCTCTGCAGGCAGCGAACGTTAACGCCTATGCGCACAACGGCTTTTGGAACCGTGACACGATCCTCTCCGCCATCGAAACATTCGCCTCCCAGCACGGGCGGGCACCGGGCTGGCGTGACCTGGAAGACCCATCCTTCAGACTGCCCGCGCACAGCACCATACTGGAGCACTTCGACTCGATTGAAACGGCGCGCCAGCAAGCGGGCCTCACCAACCCCTACGCACTAAGGTGGAACCCGGCCACGATCACCGTCGCTATACAGGCGTTTGAGCTTGCCAACCAGCGTGCGCCGACGCGAGCCCAATGGAGCAAGAGCACCGAGGAGCACCCCGGCTTTAGGGCCGTCGAGCGCTGTTTCGGCTCGTGGCGAGCAGGAGTGCTTGCAGCGGGAATCGTGCCCGCACGAATCGAATGGGATGACCAGTCGATCCTCGATGCCATCCAACACTTCACGCGCGAACACGACCGGCCACCCACCACCACCGACTGGGCTCACCGAGACCCCAACGGTCGCTGGCCCCAAACGGCGACCGTCGTCGAGCACTTCGGTTCCTGGCGAGCCGGCCTAAGAGAAGCAGGCGTCCCCGTCACAGAACCGTGGGACCGCACTCGCATAAGCGACGCGCTGCGCCGGTTCGCCGAACAGCACGACCGCCCACCTCGATGGAGCGACCTGAACCCCGCTCACGCACTTCCGGTCGCCGAAACAATCATCCAGCACTTCGGCTCACTCGATCAAGCATTCAAAACCGTGGACCTGCAAACACCAGACCGGCCCCACTGGGACCGCACCTCCGTGATCGCAGCAGCCAGAGCACACGCCCGCAACCACGACCACCCACCACGCCAAACAGACTGGAGACACGCCGGAGAAGACCATCCAAACGCCAAAACGGTAGCCCGACTCTTCGGCTCATGGCCGGCCCTCATCCAAGCCGCCGGTATCGTCTCCGACCAACCACCGAAATGGAGCGCCGAGCAGATCCTCCGCACACTCCAAGACTGGGCCCACACACACAAACGACCACCACACAAGAGCGACTGGCAACAACGCGACCCCACCGACACCCGACCAACCGCCACGACCGTCGCCAAACACTTCGGCACATGGAACACCGCGCTACACGCCGCCGGACTCCACACAACCAACCAACGAACACCAAAAACCGCCTGACGAACTCAAACCCCATCCCGCCACCCGCCGGTCACCGCAACCGCCTCTCGACATGACAGCCACGATTACGGGCGGCCTGATCACTTGGCACAGACAAGAGGACCCAGAAGACCTCTACGAACAGCGAACGCTCGCCAAACGCATGCGAGGCACCGCTGCCGAGCTTGCCGACGACCTCGGCAGCGCAACGGGCAAGCGACCGTGGGTCACCCCCGTCGTCGTTATATGGGCGCCCTTCGAACAACACGCCATCGAAGACAATGGCGTGCACTGGACACGGCAAAGCGCTACGCGACCGGCTCACCAGCCAAGACATCAAGCTTGCGCACGAGCGCCGCGGGCAACTCGCCCAAGCCATCAAGGCGCTACCCAAGGCCGCGAGAGCAGGCGATGCGGCCAGCCAGCCGGCGCTCCAGGCCTCGCGGATATAGGCCCGCTAGCCCCGCCAGCAGATACCGAGTTACCACTTCCGTTACCACCCCAACCCCAACAAGGTCCGACGCGAACAAGCCGAAGCGCCGCATCCCGACTATCCAAGCCAGATTCGACCAGTGCGCCCGGCGGGAATCGAACCCGCGGCCTGCGTTTGAAAGACCTCCGGCCCGTTGCATCTTCGTCCACGACTCCCGACTCCACGCACTCCTTCAAGGCCGCCCCAACAGCTTCAAGCCGACCGAAGTCAAGCAGATCGCGACCACTGTCCCGGAGATCGCCAACGGCGAGTCATCCCACGATGCCACGCCGACCTCCCGCGCACTCAGTCGCGCCTGAAACGCGAGGAGCATCATGCGTCCGCTCCGGTAGCGCAGGCGTTCGGGCACGCGAGAACGCTGAATCAACAGCTCGCCGGGCGATCGAGGCTTAGAGCCCGTTTCAAAAGATGTCTGGAGCTTGACATGGCGAAGACAGCATGAGGGTTTACATAACCGAGCGCTTGGAGGTGTTGCTGTGGCGTCGGTCTTCGAGGTCCGCGACGAGGTCTGGGAGGCTGTCGCGCCGCTGTTGCCGCTCGTCGAGCCGCGGAGGACGGGCCGGCCCCGCGTCCCCGATCGCGTCGCTTTCAACACCATCGTCTTCGTGCTGGTGACCGGAATCGCCTGGCGCTTCGTGCCGCGCGAGCTGGGCTGCTCAGGCGTGACAGCGTGACGACGCCTGCGCGACTGGCAGGCTGCAGGGGTATGGGAGCGTGCCCACGCCGCGCTGCTCGACAAGCTGAACGCGACCGGCGCGATTGACTGGTCGACGTCGGTCGTCGACGGCAGCCATATCCGTGCTCTTCAAGGGAGCCTTGACCGGGCCGTCTCCCGTTGACCGTGGGAAAACCGGATCCAAGCACCACCTCCTGACCGACGCGAGTGGCATTCCGTTGGCTATTTCGCTGACCGACGGCAATCGCAACGACGTCACCCAACTACTGCCGCTGGTGGACCGTGTCGGGCCCGTGCGCGGCAAGCCTGGCCGGCCCCGACTGGCGAGCCGACGCGCTGATCGCCAATCGCGGCTATGACCACGACAAGTACCGTCGCGCCCTGTGGGCGCGCGGTGTCAAACCGGTCATCGCACGCCGCCAGACGGAGCGCGGTTCGGGTCTGGGCAAGCTGCGCTGGGTCGTCGAGCGCACGTTCGCGTGGCTGCACTTCTTTCGCCGGCTAAGCCTGCGGTGGGAGCGCATGTCGGAGATCCACGAAGCCTTCATGCATCTAGGCTGCGCGATCATCTGCCAACGCTACCTACGCATCGCTCCCGGCGTCTGTTAGCGCTGGCAACTCCTCGATGTCCATGCGAGCGACGAGGTCATCACGGAACACGTAGACATGAAGGACACGTCCCTCGCTGCCTAGCGTGCCATCGACGCTGCGCACCACCTGATGGACCTCGACGGCGATGCTGGCATCCGGGCGCGTGGTGAAGGCGACCGGCTCCACCGTCGCAACGATAGCCGCCCACTGGCGTATCCAGTAGTCACGAACACCATCGTGACCATGAACGCGGCCACCTTCCCAGGCGTTTGGCCAGTCGACATCCGAACTCATCTCACGCAGCACCGCGTCAACGTTCCGAGCATTGAACGCCCCATAAAGCGCCCGCAAACGCACCGCGTGCCCCATCGCAAGATCCTACGCTTGCCAGAGATTTTGAACGGGCTCTAAGCCAGGCCGGGCTTTGTCCGGTGGTGAGCGTTGAATGACCTCCTGAATCGGCTTGATAGCGACAGATTGCGGCTGTCGCGGCCCGGGGTCAGGAGGTCACTCGTATGGTGCAGGATGACGAGCGGGTCGGACTGGACGGGGTGCGTGTCGTCTTTGACGATGATCGTGTGGTCTCAGACGCGGGTATCGCGCTGGTCGCGACGTTGGCCGACCGGCTTGGGATTGAGGGTTGGTTGGCCGGTTCGTGGGCTTCGGCGTGATATTCCGGCGCTGCAAATGTGGGCAGGAAGGTGATGGCGCTCGTGTTCGCGATGCTGCTCGGCGCCGATTCGATCGATGATTGTGATGTGCTGCGGGCGGGTCGCACCCGCCGTCTTTTGGTGGTTGGCTACCGGCGCCCTCTACACTCGGAACGTTTCTGCGGGCGTTTACTTTCGGCATGTGCGCCAGCTCGACCGAGTACTGGATCACGCGCTGGTGCGCGCGTGGAGGACGGGCGCCGGTCCGGGCGCCGAGCGGCTCATCGTTGACGTGGACAGCTTTATCGGCCAGGCCTACGGTTATAAGCAGGCGGGGCGTTTGATCCCAAAGCGCATGACCAATCGTTGATTTTAAACCATTGCACCTGCCAACCCGCCTTGTCCTCACTAACATACACCTTATTGACGCGATGCCGAAACAACCAGTTTTGTTTTTTTTTTTTATTTCTTTCTTTCCCTTTCTCTCTTTTTTTTCCTTCTTTCTTCTCTCTCTTTTTTTCCCCTCTTTTCTTTTTCTTTTTTTTTTTTCTCCCGTGGAGCGCGCCGCCGACTATCTTGTCAAGTCCGAGGGTCTTGGCGCGGCCGAGGCCTATGCTCGCGCTTTGCGCGAGTCGGCGTCTACAATCGCGCTGCCGCATGAGGTCACGCGTGAAAACTTGTGCTCCGTTCGGTTCGTACGGGGCACCGGGCGGGGTTCCTTTCCCCCGCACACCTGGTCATCCCCGCTGGCGCCTCCTTCTCGCCACAGCGGGGATGACCGTTTTCGTCCGAGAGGGGGTGAAGTGAGACATGGCTGACGGTGTAAATCTGGGTCGGCCGAGTTGACACTCGAAGCCGATTCCTCCCCTACGCGCTGACCTAGACGACGCGAAGGCCAGAGTCGCCACTGCTGTAGCTGAGATGCAGGCCATGCTCGACACGCTGCACGGGGACGTGGACTTCAACGTGGCGGGCATGGGCACTTTGGCGGGCCTCTCCGCGATGGATCGTGGGGGTGTCTCGTCTTTGGAACATCTTGCCGCTACGGCCGATTTGACGAGCGCATTGCGCGACCACACAGAGGCCACTCGCGATCTGCTTGCTGCTGGTCCCGGCGAGCATGGTGGAGGCCATACGACGACTGGGATCTACGGGTACGAGGAGCCTCCGCCCCCGGTTCTATCGCTAACCCGATGGTGGTCGTTATGGAGGCCGCGAGCCGCACCCCACTCGGTCCCTAGCGGCTGCTGTTGGTAACGACACGATCAGCCAGGGCGACCAGCGTACAGTCGTAGCGACCACACAGGCGACACGACGCGTGTAGCAGCGGCAGGCGCGCCAGGAACGGAGTCTCAACGCTCCGCAACCGACATGGCAGCCATAGCCAGTTCGCGCGGTCAAGGAACCAAAACTGTTGTGGCAGGTTCGTCTTCGCGTCCCGAGGCTGTTCCGGGAATGACGGAGGCGAGTCGTAGCGGCCATGGCGGAGCGATAAGACCAAGCAATCTTCCCTTCTCGGAAGATACTCGCCGCGAAGGGGATGACGGAGGCGCAGAGTACTCCTGCCTCCACCGAACGCGCGCCCGACTCCAGTCGCCCGATCTTGCCTACGAGCAGGAGACGCGACAGCTCTCGCTTGGAGGCATTCTCGCAAAGCTCGCGGGCGAACCTTGGTCCGGGCGGTCGCCCTTTCTTTACCAAGATACAACCCGCTCACTTCGCCCACTGGGAAACTAATGGCCCATCTCATCAAGATTTCCACGTGTGGGGAGCGTTCCTAAAAGAATTCGGCGGCGCCGCCGTACCTTTTCGACAAGGATGCGCATACGGGTGAAGGCATTATCGAAACGTTGACGAAGATGCTGCACGGTGTCCGCGAATACGAGAACTCCGTTACGGGCGCTTCCGCATTGCACACTATTTTCGTGGTGCACAAGGAAGAGACCATCGCTCTCCTGGAGGCGCTGTCCGATCTCGCCGGCCGCTCACCGATATTTATGAGACGATCGCGCCGCCGCTAGTAAGGCAGTCACGACGATCACCGAAGACGTCGCGGACATGCTGACCGATTTCGAGAAGCTGGGACCGGGTGCGGAGTGGATTGTGGGCCTTACACTCATGCTCAGCAAGCTGCGACTTCTTGTACCACTCTCAAGAGGCGGCGCTCTCGCAGCTGATGGTGGTGGTCCCGGCTCAAACGGTGTGGAACAGATCGAAGCGATGGCGCGCTACATAGCGGCGACCTACGGCAATCCCACTAAGGCTCTCGCGCATGAGGGCGCTTTCAAATGGTACTCCCACGGGGGGCTCGTGGGGTTCGCCCGTGGCGGGCTACCGCACGTTATTGGGAGTCACGCGCAGAAGACGACGCCCGTGCCTCGTAACTTCGGAGCGGGTGCGCACACGAAGAAGGGCGAAGCGAACAAGCACAAAACGTCGAAGAAGCTGAGTGGGAAGGTTCCGGGAGTGGTATGGCCTGCTCCTATGGCGGAACTCGAAAATCTCGTTAACAAGCAAATCCCGATCGCTTCAGAAAACTACCAGGCCGTGGGCAACGAAATTTCTCTCCAGGAATACGGTTCGGGGGAACTGGCGTTCATCCTCACTGAAGGTCCGCTTGGCGAACAGGTCACGCCTTATGAGAATCTAGCGAATGTTGAAGGTCGCCTGGGTCAGTTGCATAAGCTTGCCAACACGGAGGGTAATTACCACGCGCTCCTTGAAAAGGCGCGGGGCACGATCAGTGTATTGAATGTGTGGGTTGCCAAGGCGATTAAAGAACGTCAAGGAATGATCAAGAAGTTGAAGGAAAGGATCGCGAGGCTCCAAAAGCAGATCGACAAAGCGCGTCACACCATAGAAGAAAACCTGAAGGAGATAAGGACGCTAAACGCTTCTATCTCAAAGGTGGAACACCATATTAGTAGCCTGGAAGGCCATCCGAAACAGAATGCGACGGCTATCAAGTCGGCGAAGGCGGAACTTTCAAAGCTGCATTCCGAACGTCACTGGTTGGAGCTCAGAATAAAGAGAACTGGGGGGAGCGACACGTCCATTGGCGAAGGCGGAAATCTGCATGTGTGGGAAGGTGAACGCGAAGCGTACAAGGCTCGCAAGGAAGGCCGGGAACAACAGGTCGCGGGCTTGAAGGAACATGGGAAAACGTGGGGCGAAGACCTCACCACTATTCAGGGTGTCGGTGGTGGTGGCGGAGAGCTTGGCGAATCGGCGTTGACTCTCGCCAAGCTCGCAAAAGAGAGAAGAACTTGGTATGGGCGCTATGGCGAAGGCGCTAGCTAAGGCGAAGGTGCAGGCTGGTCCCGGTTCCGCCGAACGAGAAACTCACGTCGCTACTGAAGCAGCAGAACGAACAGCTCGCCGCACAGTTCGCCGTCAGTCAAGACCAGTACAAGGTGTTGGCGAACCTCCCCCCCTTTGGTGGTTCGTTCGCTAGTGGCGGGATCGTGCCCGGTCCTCCCGGTGCTCCGCGACTAGTGGTCGCGCATGGTGGCGAGGGTATCGGTGCTCCGGGTGGCAACGTACAGGTGATCGTTCAGGACGGTGCGGTGAACGCGGACCGTATCGCGGTGATCGCCGACGGGGTGGTGCAGAGCCGCACACGAAAGATGACGCGTGGTCCGTCTCGTCCGCTACCTAGCCGTGGAGGAGGCTCCTATGGGACGTTTTAGAAGGGGTTGACAATCAACTCAAGGAGGTGCAGCATGACAGTAGTTAGCGATTGTTACATCACGGGATATGCCGAAGGCGCTGGTCTGACTTCGGTGACGGACGCAGACTATCTCGCTGAGCAATGGATAGAGTCGCCGACCAACGACCAGGGGGCGCTGGTCTTGCACAAGGACACGAACACTGACTACGTCTATCTGAGTGGCCGTACTCCCGACGGCAAATGGCATGTGCTGGCCGGTCCCGTCGCCTAATGAGCGGCGTGTGCTTGCGTCTTGTCATGGGTGGGTGTAGGATAAGCGCCCCCGCGCCGCGCTAACGGCCGGGGGCATGGCCCCAGGAGCCTGAACTCCCGGAGCGCGAGCAACGCTATCGGACCGACAGTCGGCGCGCTCAACCTCTCAGGACAGACCCCCGGAGCCTCCCACTACAAGGAGGAACCGATGAGCACAACCGGCATCGAACCGCGACCCACCTGGCACCGACGGTCGCCCTCATGCAGAAGACATGGGCTCGGACAACCTGTCGCCCCACACTCAACGGAGATACGGGTCAGCCGTGGCCGCGTTCATGGCCTGGGCGGTCATGGAAGGGTTCGCGATCGGCGATGTGTCGCCGGACGATATCTCGCGATACATGGAGTATTGCCGCGAGCAGGGATTTTCACCACCCTCAGCGGGACGCAGGCTGACTGCGATACGAACGCTGTATCGCAGTCAGCTCTCCCACGGCCAGGTTCAGAGCAACCCGGCGGAGCGGCATGGGCCGCCAGTCTGCCGCGCTCCGCGAGGGTCTCGCGGAGCGATGAGCACGGAGTGGGCCAATTTCATTGAGGACTACTTCCGTGACAAGCGACACTTGGGGAGGATCAACAGTGAGGAGACGGTGCGCACCTGCCGGCGAGTGCTTGGACTGCACGCCCAGGATACGCTCGCTGGCCCGCTCCGGGCTTCTCGTGAGGACGTGAAGCGAACCCTCGCACGGTGGGAGCACCCGAACACACGCGCACGCGAGCACACGGTCCTCGTGAGCTTTTATGACTGGATGTTGACGGAGGGGTATCGGCCGGACAATCCTGCACGCCAGGTCGCGCGAGCGAAGATGCGCAAGGCTAGTGTGTACCGGCTGACGCGCATGGAGATAGAGGCGATGATCGCCGCTTGTGAGACGCAGAGGGAGCGGCGGACGATCCTGCTCGGGGTCTGCACGGGTGCTCGGGCGAACGAACTCATGAGCTTCCAGGGACGCCATTTCGCACGGGAGGGGTTCGTGTGGTTCAGCGCCGACATCGCTAAGGGCGCCAAAGAGCGGTGGGTGCCGGTGCTGCCCGAGCTCGAGCCCATCGTGGAGGACATACGCACGAACGTTCGTGCCGACCATTACGTCATCACGACGTATCGCCCCGCCGGCAGGATTCCGGCCCCCCCGACATGCCGGATCAGTCGTACCCCATTCGCACGCATCATCAAGGGTGTGGCCGAGCGGGCCGGGATCACGGCGCACATCCATCCCCATTTGCTGCGGCACGCTTTTGGAGATCATGTCGCCAAGCATGCTGGTCTACGAGCGGCACAAGCCCTGATGGGTCACGCGAACGTCCAGACGACGGCCTCCGTGTACGTGGAGCGTGCGGGACTTGATGAGCTGACGAGCAGCATCCAGGGGCTCGCATATAGGACTGCTCCGTCTCAGGTGTCCGCGGACGCGGTAATCGTCGCAGAACTGGCGGTGCTGATCGACCGAGCAAAGGATGCTGGTATGGACATGAGCACGATCGCCGCGCTCGCGAGCGGCAAGGAGGCAGTGTGATGGCGAAGCCCCGACCCGAGGACTACCGCACCCGTGCCGAATACAAATGGGCAAAGCGAGCGTGGCGACAGCGTTACGGCGGTTGGGGGTCTGCCGCGGGCAGCGTCGTCGTCGCGCTCTTTATCGCGGGCTTGACGGGTAGCGCGATCTTCGCGTTCGTGGCGCTCGTGCTCATGCTCGTGGTGCCGGTTTGGCAGGGAGCCAAGCGCGAGCAGAAGTGAGCCGAGCAGCATCGGCGCCGGGCTCACTTCCCCTTCCGTCGGACGCGCTGAACCCTGGTTGCTCCTTGCGCCGGAGCCCGCGCAACCCTTCCCTGTTTCGCTGGACTTCGGCGTTCTGTTCGTCGAGCAACGCTGCCGTGTTGCGTAGCGTCTGCTCAAGGTGCGCTTGCAGCGTGGCCTCGAAGCGCGGCTTGACGTCGGTGACCTCGATGATGTCCTCACCCCGCAGGGTCACGGCGCCCCACGGTCCCGAAGCGAAGGCGGGGAGGTTCCGCGCGTGGAACGCTTCCCGCCAGTGATACCCATCAGGATGCGACTCGGGCGCCGGGCCAAGCGGCACGGTCAGCACGCCGGACTTGTCGAGGCTCCGCTCATCCCAAAGAAGCTCCCGCGCGGCCATCGGGGCACGGTATACCCCTTCGCCAAGTGGCGGCGCCGCGCGCTTTCGTCTGACTGGCGCATTTACTGGCGCGCACCACCCACTAAAACACGAAAGGCCCCGTAAACATGGGGCCTAACGTAATACCGCCAACGGGATTCGAACCCGTGTTACCGCCGTGAGAGGGCGGCGTCCTAGTCCCCTAGACGATGGCGGCCTGTCTAGTCGCCGTCGAGGCTAGCAAAGCGAGGCGTCGAACGACGGCGGCAGGCCGTGCGATGGCAACCCTCGACCTGCCGTGTGGAGCGAGCCGGTCGTTGAGCTACGTGCGGCCCTGGTGCGATATCGTCGCGTCCCCGACACGCGGATGTGGCGGAATTGGTAGACGCGCGGCGTTCAGGTCGCCGTGTCCGTAAGGACGTGGAGGTTCGAGTCCTCTCATCCGCATTTTGGCGAGTTGAGTGTCGCCAGTCGGACCACGCTGGAACCCCTTCCAGCCCACCGTGCAGGGCTCTCAGGGCCCGCTCGCGCCCTGGCGTCGATATGCGCGACCACGTGTCTGACCGCGAGAACGTCGATCGCTTGCTCGGCGTCCCGACGATCGAAGATCACTCGCCTCTCCTCTACACGCAGCCGCCACAAGCACTCGGCACCACGATGGAGGGCCAAAGGCGGAATAGCCGCTTGCACCATTCATGATATGAGTCCGTCTTGCCGAATTGCCGGAGAGACGCTTTGTTTGAGCCCATCATCTTCAGGATCGTCGCAATACATGAGTGACAAACCCAAAAGCAGCTTTTGACGATTTTGGACCACGCTGCGAGGCGTGTTGACCTGCCTGGCCGCGCTGCTCAGTGCGTTGGTGGCCGCACTGACGCTATTCAACGGCGGGAGCCACGCTGCCGGCACGCCAAGCCCGGCGGCGAAGACCGGGACTACGGTCACGAGCACGGGCACGAGCCCCACCGTGGTCCCAGATCAGCACGCCTGGGTGACGGAGCTGACTGCCATGTGCCGCGAAGAAGGCCTTAGCGCGCAGGCCCGTGAAGCAGCCGATAACGCCAAGCCCGGCGAAGTCACGCAACTGGAAATCGAGGCGACGGCACTGCTGTCGCTCGACAGACAGCTCAGAGCATCGATAGCGCCGCCACAGGATGAAGTGAGGCTTTTGAAGATGACCGCGGACTGGGATGCCGCCGCGGGTGAACTTCAGAACCAGGCTACCGCCCTGAAGGAAAGCGAAAAAGTCCTCGCCGATGAACGCGAAAAGCGCTTCAGCGAAGACAACGAACTAGGCAACGAGCTGGCCCATGGGCTCGGCCTAGATGTGTGCGCCTTGACGAGCTTTTAGCACCTGCGAACTCGTCGAGCAGGGCCACCCGCAATCGGGTTCCGTTGGCGTCGTAGACAGTCGCGAACATTTGGCTCCTCTCTGTCGAACATTTGGCTCCTCTCGGTATATGCTGGCGCAGCCCAGCTATGCCCGAGGATTGGAAACAAGCCAATGATTAGGCAAGTAGTCGATCGACGCGAAGTGCAGAGGTACATCGAAGCGGTGCGCTCCGCACTGAAGGACCCACGCCTGAGCGAGCCGGCCACGCGCGCGGCGATGGCACTCCCGGGCACGGGCGATCCGCAGACCAAGCTGCGCGAAGCTCTGCGCGACGTCGAGCCAGGGCTTGCGTCCTCGGGCGCGGACGCGGCGAACGAGGCTCCATTCATGTCGCGTGATCCGATCCAGAGCCTCTTGCAGAGCACCCTGGAGAGCAAGTTGCGCGAACGCGGTGTGCGCGAGGAAGACTCCGGACATCGCGGCCCGTTGCGCTGCTTGATACACCTGATCGAGTCGGTCTTGCATCCGGTGCGCTACGGGCCCGACGATCCCGACTGGGTGATCGACATCGCGGCATCGATGATCGAGCGCATCGCCGACGGCACGCACTCATTCAATCCGCTGCCGGCCGAACACGAGGTCGCCGACAACGCCCGCATCGTGATCGTGGGCGACTGGGGCACGGGGATCCCGCGCGCGCGGCAGGTGGCGAAGTTCATGGCCGAAGAGGTCGCCGATGCGCTGGCCCATGACCGCGAAGCGCACGTGGTGCATCTCGGCGACATCTACTACTCGGGGACCGAGGAGGAGGTCCGCCGCCATGTGCTCGCGGCGGGTATGTGGCCGGTGACGAGCGAGCAGGCAGGCGCGGGCGTAACGTCGTGGTCGCTGAACGGTAACCACGACATGTATGGGGGTGGCTTTGGCTATTTCGAAACCCTGCTCGGCGACGAGCGATTCTCCAGTCAAAGCTCATCCGACGGCAAACCGACGAGCTTCTTTCGCCTGCGTTCGCCCTCATGGGACTTTCTTGCGCTCGACACCTCGTGGAGCAAGGATCTCCTCTCGACCGGCTTCGTGGGCGTGCTCGAAGACCCGCAGATCGACTTCGCCGAACACGTGGCCGAGGAATCGGAACGCAAGCTGATGCTGCTCAGCCACCATCAGCCGATTTCGGCATACGACACCGAGGATCTTGGCCCGTTTTTGCCGAAGAAGCTCGCCCCCGTCCTTGCGGACGGACGCACGACGGCGTGGCTGTGGGGCCACGAGCACCGCTGTATGGGCTTCGAGGAAGACCTACACGTGAAGTTTCCGCGCTGCATCGGACACGGGGGCGTGCCCGTGCTGATGGAGCACAAGCTCCACGAACCGGTCCGTCGTCCAGGCCTGTGGGAGGAACGCGGCTTCTCGGAGTATCGAGGCGACCACTGGGGCCGTATGGGCTTTGTCGTGCTCGACCTCGAAGAAGAACGTATCGCCGTGCGCTACCGCGACGAAGAAGGCACGACCACGCGCAACGAGACGTTTGCCTGACCTTCTCCGGCGCGGCGCAAGCCGGCGCTCAAGCGGAGAGAGTGGCCGCCGGACGGGCTACCCTTCACACCCGTGAACAACAGAACACTCATCGCACTTACATGCGCCCTGGCGGCAACAGCGCCCTCGAGCGTGGCCCTGGCAAACAGCACACCCGCGACACCAACCACGCCGGGCGTGCCGACGACACCGGCGACGCCCACGACACCAACCGTGCCAACGTCACCAGGACCCACCAAGCCCGCGCCCCCCACGCATCTAACGGGATTGCCCTCCAGCGCCGTCGCCGACGGGACCGCCCGGCTCGTGGTGCGCCTGTCGGGAGCGCCGGCCTCGGACTCGCCCACGCCGATGCTCACGCCGGCGGTGGCGGGCAAGTGGACGGCAAGCGGCGACTCCGAGACGTTCACGCCCGCCTCGACGCTCGAGCCCTGCTCCACATACACGCTGACCGTGTGGGCCGGCACCGACGCCCTGGGGCACCCACCGCTCGGCAAGGCCCACAGGCAAACCCTGCGCGTGGCGTGCCCATCGCTGCGCGGCCTGCAGCAGGCGCTCGCGCGGCTGCGCTATCTGCCGTACACGATCGACGCCACGCACGGGCGCAACAGTGGCGCAAAATCCGAGTCGCGCGGCAGCGCTGCGCGCTACGCCTTCGATCCGCCCGCCGCGAGGCTCGTGGCGGACGTGCATGACGCGCCCGGCCTCGCATATGGCTCGCTCGATCCCACCACGCGCGGCGCGCTGATCGTGTACCAGACCGATCATGGCCTACCCGCCACCGGCGACCCCGACGGCTCGACCTGGGCGTCACTGCTGGCCGCCGAGACCCTTGGCCACGGTGACCGCACGCCCTACACGTTCGTGACTGTAAGCGAGTCTGAGCCCGAGACGCTGCAGGTGCACGTCGGCGATCGCGTGGCTATCTCGACGCCAGCCAACACGGGCGTGGCGGGAGCGGAAACGGAACTGGGCACGTTCCCGATCTACGCTCGCTACGTGTCCACGACGATGACGGGCACCAATCCGGACGGCAGCCACTACAGCGATCCGGGCGTACCGTGGGTGAACTACTTCAACGGTGGCGACGCGGTGCACGGCTTCCCGCGCGCCTCATATGGCTTCCCGCAGTCAAACGGCTGCGTCGAGCTGCCGATCGGAACAGCGGGCCAGGTCTACCCGCTGCTATCGATCGGTGATCTCGTAATAGTGAGCGGCTGAGCGTCAAGAGACGGGCCGCCGGCGCGAACCGGCGGCCCTCCTCGCGTGTTCAGCTCTTGCCGATTGTGACTCAGCGTTCGGTGCCGCGGCGGCTGCGCTGCGCCACCATGATCGACATACCGAGGCCGACGAGCAGGACGCCGGCGAGGACTACCCAGCGCAGGTCGAGGCCCGTGAACGGCAGCGTCGTGGCTTTGGCAGTAGTTGCCGTCGGTTCGGTCGCTGCTTTGGCCGGTTCTGTCGAGCTAGTGGGAACGGAGGGTGTGGTCGAGGTGCTTGTCGGGGAAACCCCGCCTTTGGGCGTCGCTTCGGTTTTCGTCGTCGCTTCGGTTTTCGTCGTCGGAGTCGTTTTCGCCGTGGTCGTGACCGTGGTCGTGGTCGTTGTAGTGGTGGTCGGCGGTGGCGTGGTTTGGCTGTAGCCGGTGGTGGCTTCCGCCGCCAGGGCGCTGGCCCCCGGTGCGAGCAGCATTAGCGCGATCGGCAGCGCGAGAAGCCCACGCAGCGCCACTCGGCGCCGACGCGCGCGTCCACGTCCGATTGGTGCTGCAAGTTGGGCCTGTGGCCTCTGGGAGGCCGTCACGTCGTGTCGCATATTGCTGTCTCCCGCGTCCGGTGGTCGCTTGGGCCTCCACAGAGAGGCCCCTCATATCCATTTGAGAGCACCGCCGAAGGCTCGGCGATGCCGCAATTGGGCAGTCTACTCGACAATCCTTTTACTCCTGGGCTCGATTCTCCTGCATGTTTGCCCATAAGTCGGACGCTTTACTCGTCGTGCGGACGCCCTGCTCGACGCAGCCGAGATAGTCGGATGCGCTATGCGTCCACCTTGACGCGCCCGGCGAGCGTGCCGTCGCGCAGGTCGCGGCGAAGAACCTTCTTGTCGAACTTGCCGACGCTCGTCTTGGGCACCGCCGCGACGAACGCGAACTCGTCGGGCAGCCACCACTTCGCCACACGCGGGCGCAGGTGCTCGAGCAGGTCCTCCGCCGACAGCGAGGCGCCCTCGCGCACGACCACACAGCACAGCGGCCGCTCGGCCCACTTCTCATCAGGCTTGGCGATCACTGCGGCCTCGATCACGTCGGGGTGGGCCATCACCTCGTTCTCAAGCTCCACCGAGGAGATCCACTCTCCACCGGACTTGATCACGTCCTTGGAGCGGTCGGTGATCTGGATGAACGCGTGTTCGTCGATCGAGGCGATGTCGCCGGTGCGCAACCAGCCTTCGTCAAAGCGCTCCTCGCCGGAGTCGTCGTTGAAGTAGCGCGCGAGGATCCACGGGCCGCGCACCTCCAGCTCGCCGGTGCTCTCCCCATCCCAGGGAACCTCCTCGCCGTCGTCGTCCACCAAGCGCGTCTGCACCCACGGCAGGGGCTTACCCTGCTTGGCGCGCATGTCCCAATAGTGCTCGTCGTGTCCTCCCGACTCGTCCGGGCGGGAGTAGCTGGCGACAGGACTCGTCTCGGTCATGCCCCATGCCTGGAACACATTCACGCCGTGGCGCTCCTCGAAGTCGCGCATCAGCTGGCGCGGCACCGCAGAGCCTCCGCAGGCGGCGTTGCTGAGCGAGGATAGGTCCACCTCGTGGGTGTCGGCGTAGCGGAGCAGCTCGGAGAAGATGGTGGGCACACAACCCATGATCGTGGGGCGCTCTAACTCGATGAGCTTCGCCAATGGCTCCGCTTGTAGGAAGCGGTCGGGCAGCACCAGGTCCGCGCCGGCGAGCGCCGCAGCGTGTGGGATGCCCCACGCGTTCACATGGAACATTGGCACCACGAGCAGTGCACGGTCGCGCTGGGAGAGCCCGAGCGCGTCCTTCATGAGCGAGGCGGTGGAGTGCAGGCAGATCGAGCGGTGGGAATACAGCACGCCCTTGGGGTTACCGGTGGTGCCGCTCGTGTAGCAGAGCGCTGCGGCTTGGCGCTCGTCGATTTCGGGGTACTCGTAGGGGCCGGCACCCGCCTCCTCCAGGAGATCCTCGTAGTGCAGCGCGTTCGGGAGCGACCCCGCCCAACCCTGTGAGCCGTGGGCGGCTCCATCGCGGGGGTGGGTGGGATCTCCCATAACAACATAGTGGCGCACGCCTGAGAAGGTGGGCGCGAGCTGCTCGAGAATCGGCACGAGCGAGTCATCTACGAAGATCACGCCGTCCTGGGCATGATTGACGATGTAGGTGAGCTGCTCGGCGAACAGGCGGATGTTGAGCGTGTGCAGCACCGCGCCGACGCATGGCACCGCCATGTAAAGCTCGAAGTGGCGCTGGTTGTTCCACGCGAACGTGCCCACACAATCGCCCTGCTCGACGCCGAGGCGCTCGAGCACGCGCGCGAGTCGGTCAACGCGCTCGCATATCTGCCCGTATGTGGCGCGGACCGTACCGGCGTCGGTGAGCGTGACGACCTCAGCCCCGGGATGCACGCTGCGCATCCTGTGCAGCGGATGGTGCAGGGTTAGCTGAAAGTCGTCCTGCATCAGTGCGTCGAGCATCTCCCCTACTCCCTCTTGGTCGGTTCGCCGCGCGGCACCGCGCGGCGCGGCAGGACATCGGCGTAGATCGCGCGAGTGCGCTGCGCGACGTCGCTCCAGTCGAAGCTGAGCACGTGCTCCGATGCCTCGGTGACGAGGCGGTCGCGTAGCTCCACGTCGACAAGCAACCGCTCGATCATCACCCCCAGGTGCTCGGGGTCGCCGCCGTTGAAGCGCAAACCGACGCGCTCGCCGGCGGGCACGACCTCGCGCAGACCGCCGGTGTCGGCAACTATGCAGGGGCAACCGGAGGCCATCGCCTCCAGCGCCACGAGCCCGAACGGCTCATACAGGGAGGGCACCACGCACAGGTCGGCGATGCGGTAGAGCGAGTGCAGCGCGTCGTCGCCGATCCAGCCTAGGAACACGCCGTGCTCGCTCAGCCCCAAGCGCTCGGCTTGGGCCTTCAGCTCGACCTCGTGGGTGCCGCTGCCGGCGACCAGGAAGCGCACGCCCGCGACTTTCTCGATCACGCCCGGAAGCGCGTCGAGCGCAAGCTGAAAACCCTTCTCATAGACCAGGCGCCCGACGAGCAGAACCAGCTTCTCCTCGGGTCGGGCGAACTGCAGGCGCAGCGCGTTCAAGTCATCGACCGGACGTAGGTCACGCGGATCGATGCCGTTGGGGATCACGGTTATGCGACGCTCGTCGATGTCGTAGATGTCGGCGACATGGCCGCGCATGTAGTGCGAGCAGGTGATCACAGAGTCGGCGCGATGGGCCATCCAGCGCTCGATCGCGTGGATATCCGATTGTGGCGATTTGTCGACCCAGCCCTGGTGGCGACCATGCTCGGTGGCATGGATCGTGGTTACGTAGGGAATGCCGAGCGACTCCGACAGCCCGGCACAGGCGTGCGCGACGAGCCAGTCGTGGCCGTGAACGAGGTCGTAGATGTGCTCTTCTGCAAGCACGCTGCCCGCGGCGAGCATGTCCTCGTTCATGCGCTCCACCCAGCCGAGGAAACGATCAAGCTCGAGCGGAAAGCGCGGCTCGCTCACGCGGTAGACGGTGACCCCGCCTTGCAGTTCGCTCGCCGGAGACTCATCGCGCCCGCGCGTGAGCACATCCACGGCAACGCCCTGGGCGACCAGCCCCTCGGCGAGCTTGCGCACATGGCGGGCGAGGCCCCCCTCGATCACCGGGGGGTACTCCCAGGACAGGATCAGGACGCGGCGCGGCACCGCGTAGACCCTATCTCCCCCCGCTCTTCGCCGCGTCCGACGCTGGCTCGCCGGCCAAAGGACCCCTGATAGCCGCCTTCTCAGCCAAGCTTCGCCGCTACTTGCGAGGCGACCGCGGGCAGGCGCGCGCGCATGATCTCCACCGCCTCGGGATTTGAGTCGATCAGCACGTAGCGACGACCGAGCCGGGCGGCGACGGCGCCGAGCGTGCCGCTACCCGCAAAGAAATCCAGGCACCAGTCGCCCGGTTGCGTGGAGGCACTGACCATCCGCCGCACAATGCCCTCGGGCTTCTGCGTCGGATAGCCCGTCTTCTCCGTGCCACGGGTGGGCACGATCGTGTGCCACCACACGTCGGTCGGCAGCTTCCCTCGCGCGGCCTTCTCGGGCGTGACGAGGCCGGGTGCCATGTAGGGCTCGCGATCGACCTCCTGCGCGTCGAAATAGTAGGCGGCGGGGTCGCGCACATACACGAGGATCGTGTCGTGCTTGGAGGGCCAGCGCCGCCGTGAGCGCGCGCCATAGTCATACGCCCAGACGATCTCGTTGAGAAAGCACTCCCTGCCGAAGATCTCATCGAGCAGCAGCTTGCAGTAGTGGGCCTCGCGGTAGTCGATGTGGAAGTAGAGGGTGCCCTCGCGCGCGAGCAGCCGGTGGGCGTGCTCCAAGCGTGGGGTGAGAAACGCGAGGTAGTCGTCAAACGAGTCGCGGTAGCTGCTCTCGGCGAGCAGCCTGGTTGTGTAGCGCCGGCCCTGAAAACCGGTCCTGTCACCCTCCTCCCCGGAGATCGTGGCAACGGTGCGGCGTGCCTGAGCGCGCCCGGTGTTGAACGGCGGGTCGATGTAGATCAGCTGGAACGCGCTGTCGGCAAAGCGCGGCAGCAGCTCCAGGCAGTCGCCGAGCAGGACTTCATCGGCGGAGGGATGGCGTTCCCGGCTCACGCGTGCGAAGGCTATGGGCAGCACCCGACATGTGGGTATGGGTGGGAGACAAGATCCGCTTCGCCACCGCAGATCGCCCACGTCGCCGGTCGCCACGCCCACCGGCCGAGCCCATGCATTTATCTCGCGGGCACGATTTCGACCCACTGAAGTGGACGTCCACACAGCATCCGCCAGCGAGCGACCGGCACCGATCGTAGTACCGGCTCTCCAGTCGGTCCGGCGGGAACGAGGAAGATCGCGGCGAGCGTCGCCGCACCACCATCGCCTGGCGCGAGGTTTGCTCCGGGGCGTGTGATCGTGAGCGTGTGGCGTCCGGCCGCGAGGGTCGCGCGCACAGGGGTGAGCGGGTTTGTCACCAGCGAGTTGCCGTCGAGCTGGCCGCCGACCGATCCCAGCTCGCGTCCGTCGATCGCGACATCAATCGCCCGCGTCACCTCACCCTTCAACCACAACTCCCACGTGCCGGCGTGGGGCAGCGTGAAGTTCGCGCGCAGGGTCCCGGAGCCGTGCATCACGATCCCCGCTCGCGTTCGCCCCCAGCCGTGAGTGCGATGGGTGCGTTTGAGCCGCACCGCAACCAGTTCGGGGGCAAGCGCGGCAACCAGGCGCACACGCGTGGTGGCGACCCGCGCAGACCTACCGCTCCCCCGCGATTCGCGCGCCAACGCCACCCCGAGATGTGACAAGCCACGAGCGTGCGCGGTTGCGGCTGCGGCCACTCTGCCGACATCCGCGCACTGGGCCCGCGGCCGGGTCGGTGACGCCGAGATAACCACGTGGGCGATCGCCGCCGGGGCGTGCGCTCGCCTCCGCCACACCTGGTAGTACACGCCCTGCCACAGCAGTCTGTAGGCCGCCGGCGGTCGCACCGCAGTCGGATCGCGGCGCGTGACGATCAACGGGTATTCCAACAGCGCCGACGGTGCGACCCGCTCCAGATCAACCGGCTTGCCATGACCACCGGCGGCAGCGAGCGCGGGCGTCGGATAGACGAAGCTCGGACCGCCGATGTCCATGTCGCGCAACTCGTACAACGCGTATTCGTCGAAGTCGTCAAACAGCGTGGGACCCTGCCCCGCGAAACGTGTGTTGATCGACGCGAGTTCTTCATAGCGTGCGGTTGGCGCGAGGTTCGAGGCGTGATATTGGAGCGCGTCGGACACGAGCACCCCGCCCACCAGCAAGGAGGCCACGAGCGAGGCGAGAATAGGAATGCGCGAGCCACGCAGGGCGGAGATCCCCGCCCACGCCATCAGCATCACCAGCGGCGAGGTGAGCATCAGGGTCTTTGCGTTCGCCCAGGTGGTCGCGTACGTGCCGAGCAACAGCCACAGGAGAATCGACAAACCGAACCAGCCGGCGAGGGCATACCAGTGGGCACGAACAGTATTTCCCACACCCACGATCGCGGCGGCGAGCACGAACGCGATCGCCAGGGAGGTGAGCGCCAGCAGCACGCCCGTGGGCAATTCCAGGTAGCTGCCACCCAGCCACACGCCGAGCATTTGCCAGGCGCGCAAGGGAGTGTGGATGTTGCCCGGGTTGGAGGTCGACGCGATCGCGCCGGCCACGTTCAACGAGCCGGACACATTGACCCACGTAGGCCACGCGGCCACCACCAGCACGAGCATGCCCACCGCGAGCAGCCCGACCACGCGACGGGGGGTGAGCTGGCTGAGCGCGATCACACCGAGCACGAGCGCCGCCGCCAACGCCCACGCGCCAAACGCAACACCAAGCGCCGACACGCCCGCGGCGACCAGCAGCGCAAACGGGATCGCCGCGCGCGCGCCGGCGTCCAGCCAGCGCCGGTGTGAGACGACCAGCGCGCCCATGCCCAGGATCAGCGACAACGAGGCGATCTCCTTGACCGAGCCGATCAGCTCGTAGGCGTACACGAGCGCCGGCAGCGTCACTGTGAGCGCCGCCAGCGCCGCCCACGCGCCGTCGAGCCCCACCCGCTTCACGAGCACCCACGCCGGCCCCGCGGCCGTGGCGAGCATGAACGCGACAAACGGCTGGAAGGTCCAGATCAGCGGCAGCCCCAGCAGAAACGAGCTGCCCCCATACAGCGTGTCGGCGCCGGAGGGGTAGCCGGAGGCGTAGTAGTTGTGCATGTACAGGCCGTATGAGTTGCGCAAGTCCAGGTGTGAGTAGTCCTGGCCATGGCGAATCAGGAAATCGGCGCCCAGCATGTGCACGGCCGAGTCGGCCAACGCCATGTAGGAGGAGAACGTGGGACGCCCGGCGAGCAGCACTGGGGCGAGCGCCAGCAGGTAGGCGAGCGGACACACAAGCAATTGCCAGCGCGCGGTACGCGCTGCCAGCACCAGCGCGCGTGCCCTCTTGCGAGCAAGCACGAACCCCGCGAGCGCGACCGCGACCAGCAGGTAGGGCGTGGCCGGCGCAAGCGGCGTCACATACGTGCTCAGCTGCGACACCACAATCAACGCGGCGGCGCCCACCGCCGGCAACAGCATCGCCGCCAGCCAGCCTCCGCTCACCCAGTCGAGGAGCAACCCCGCGCCGACACACAGCAGCGCGAGCACCAGCGGGTAGACCAGCGTCGTGAGCACGAACATCGGCGGCGGCCGATGCTACACACGGCCCGTGGCAAGCGTGCTCGCCCGCCACGGGCTGCGAAGCTCACCCGATCGTGATCGTCTCGCTGCTCGTGCCGTGCTTGGTGAGCAGCACGAGCGTGTAGCGCCCGGCCGGCACCTTGCGCTCGGCCTTTAGCAGCAGCGCACCAGCTCTTGGTGCGTGAGCGATCGTGGCGATCGCATAGGTCACGCCGTCGCGCTGCACCCTGGCCACGGAGGCCGCGCCAGTGGGCGTTCTGACGCTCACGAAGCACGCCTCCTTGTAGCTGCCGTTGCGTCGACGCGGGTGACACACGTACGTTGCGGTCAACCCACGCGGTCCCCGTTCGCCCTTCGGACCCGCCGGGCCCTGGGGACCCGTAGCGCCTGGCTTACCCGCTTCGCCAGCAGGACCTTGTGAGCCGGTTGCGCCGGTTTGCCCGGCGGCACCCACTTCACCTTTAGCTCCCTGCGCACCAGGAGTGCCCTGAGCACCTTGCGTGCCAGCCGCTCCCTGCGATCCAGCCGCACCTGTGTTGCCCTGCGGTCCCTGTGGCAGCGTGCCGCCGGTGCCTGTTAGATCGACCACCGTCGGCCCAGCGCCCATATTGCCGAGAATCTGCAGCGTCCCGGTCTGGGTCCCTTCGTTCTGCGGCGCGAAACGCACCGTCAACTGGCAGCTTTCTTCATAAGCAATCGAGCCGAAGCAGGTCGAGGAGCCGACCAGGAAGTCTTCGGGAGCGTCCGTGGAAAGCGGCGAGGTCGATCCCGCGAACGCGACCCCGCTGATCTGAAGCGGATTACCACCCGTGTTGGTGATCTTGATCGTCTGCGGAGCGCTCACGGTCTGCAGCGGCTGGGTCGCCGAGAACATGACGGTCGAGGTGTCGGACGTCGCGGTCGCAGGCGTCAGATATGTGATCGAGACCGACGGCGCAGTCGAGGTGGAGGCCGCGCCAAACGAGGAGAAGCTCGCTCCGCCATAGACGAAGCTCGCTCCGCCGCCACCGCCGCCCGCTGCGGCGTTTTCGGGATTGGGGTCGCAGGAACCCTCGCCCCCTCCGCCGCCCGTGTAGCCGCCGCCACCGCCACCAGCGCCGCTTGACCACGGGCTGAAAGCCTCGCCACCGCCTCGTCCGCCGAATCCGACGCCACCATTTTCGCCGGTCACGTCGGGTTCGACGCAACTCGCGACGCCGCCTGCTCCGCCACCCGTCAGCGTGCCCGCGCCACCTGCGACACCGTCCGTCGAGGACGATCCACCGCTACCCGCGGTGCCGGGGTTTCCAGCGTTACCGCCGTCCCCGCCCGAACCGTTTTGAAAAGCGGCTCCTCCTCCTCCGCCGCCGCCCGCGACGAGCAGCCGCGATTCGAGCGATTCCAGTTCGGTCAGCGAGAGGGTGCGCACGTCCGACGCGCCACCACCGGAGCCGCCAAACCCGCCCTCGAAGCCCACTCCACCGCTCCCGCCACCGTTGAAGCCGGCTGCCGCGACCTCCACATACAGCACCTCGCCAGCACTCACGGGCAGCTGTCCGACGACGTCGGCGCCCGCGCCGCCGGTTCCGTCGTTGCCGAATGGCCCAAACGCTTGTGCGCCAGCCGCGCCAATCGCGTTGACGCGAACGCTGCTCACGCCGGCTGGGACCGTAAACGACTGCTCGGAACCGGTCGAGGGGAATGTTTCGGTCACCGTCGGAGGAGCTACGGCAGCGGCACTCGTGGCCATAAGCGCGCTTGCGGCCAACGTGGCGCCGATGGCGCCCAGACCCGCTCTTGCGCGGCGGCGATGCGTCCCAGCGTGAGAACGATCGCTCGCGCTGCGGCGATTTGCGGCGATGCTTGTCATGGCAAAACTCCTGACATCGGATTCATCGAGGGAGGGCGAATCGCCCAGCACCCTCTCGACAATCGCCGCCGTTCGCATGAGAGATGACAGACTTCGCGCAGCGACGATGTCAACGTTGCGAGCGCTTCAAACGGGCTTGACGGCCGTTTCAGGAGTCGATCGCGAGAGGTGGGAGTCGGCGAGCGTCCAGCTCAGGCGTCGGGCGCGGAGTCCTGCGCCATCGCGAGCAGGCCGCGCAGAAACACCTCGACCATCGCTTCATACAAGCCCTCGTCGAGTTCTGGATCGACGATCCGGTCGATCAGAAAGCCATCGGCCATGAAGAACGTCATCGCCGCGACATCCGCCGGATCGAGTGGCGGCTTCACTCCAAAGGAGGATGCCCAGCGAGCGAACACCTCGGCAATGCCGGCGCGCAGGTCGCGCTGGCGCGCGGCGAACTGCACGCGAAAGTCATCGTTGCGGGCGGCGTAGGCCGCGAACTCCTGGTAGAGCCGCGGCCACTCGGGATCTCGGTATACGTAGTGCAGGAACTCGCCGGCCGCGTGGCGAACCTCCTCGGTCGCGTCGCCCGCGCCCACCATCGCCGCGTCCAGGCGCTGCAGGTCGGCGGCGAACTTCTGCTCGAGCATCGCCAGGAACAGCTGCTCCTTGCTTGCGAAGTGGGCATAGAAGGCACCCTTCGTGTAGCCCGCGCGCTCGGCGATCAGGTCGATCGACGCACCCTGCATCCCCAGCTCGCAGATCGAGTGCGACGCGGAGCGCAGCAGCGCGGCGCGGGTCGCGGCACCCCGCTCCGCACGGGTCAGGGGCACCCCACCAAGACCTCGGCGTCGTGGCGCGGAGTCTCGGTGATCGCGCGCCGATAAACGCGCTCTGACCCGGGGCGCGAGGGCGCGAGCGTACGACGCAAGACCAGCTCTCGTAGGACACACTCCATCTCGAACTGCGCGAATGCGGCACCGAGGCAGCGGCGCACGCCACCGCCGAAGGGAATCCAGGTGTAGGTACCGGGTGGGCGTCCTCCCTCGCTCTCCAGAAACCGCTCCGGGCGAAACTCGTTGGGCTGTGGGTAGATGTCGCCGCGGCGGTGCACGAGATGGATCGCCGGCACGATCGAGCAGCCCGCCGGCAACATGCGCCCACCGATTTCCATCGGCTCGACGAGGCGGCGAACTACGATCGAGATGACCGGGCGCAGGCGCAGCGTCTCCTGGATTGTCGCCTTCAGATATTCGTCCTGGCGCTCGCCATCGGGCAAACGTGCCTCCTGGGTGAGGCGATCCAGCTTCTCGGGGTGGCGACACAGCCGCTCCACCGCCCAGGCGAGCGCGTTGGCGGTCGTCTCATGGCCCGCGACGAGCAGCGTGATCAGCTCGTCGCGCAACTCTTCGTCGCTCATCGGACTGCCGTCCTCGTGCGTGGCCTGCAAGAGCAGAGACATGATGTCGTCGCGCTCTGCCAGGTCGCCCGCCTGGCGGCGCTCGGCGATCTCCTCGTAGATCGGACGGTTCACGCGCTCCAGTTCGCGGCGAAACAGGCCCAGGCGCATCACGCCATCAGGCCCCAGGGTGAGCAGGATCGCGGCGGCGGCGGGCTTGGTCAGCGTGTCAAGCAGACGGCGAAGCTCGTGGCGCAGCGTCTCCAGACGCGGGCCTTCGGCGACGCCGAACACCGCGCGCAGCACGATCTCGAGCGTCATCGCCTGCATCGGCCCACGCAGCGGGTAGGGCTGTCCCAGCGGCCAGCGCTCGATCTCCTCCGCGGCAACGCTCGCCATCAGCTTTCCGTAGCGCTTCATCCGCTCGCCGTGGAAGGCTGGGAGCATCAGCTTGCGCTGGCTCAGATGCGGTTTCTCGTCTAGCAACAGCACCGAGCTTGGGCCGAGCACCGGTAGCAGTATGCGATTGGCCTCCCCCGCGTGCAGCAAGCGCGGATCGCCCGTGAACACCTGCTTGATCGCGTCCGGATCGGATGTCACCACCCATGTGCCTTCGTAGGCGATCTTCAGCGTGAACATGTCGCCAAAGCGTGCCTGGCAAGTGTCGAGCATCCACTGCGCCCGGCGAAACCAAAACAGACTCTGGATAGCACGCGGCAGGCGCGGACCAGGAGGAAGATCGACGGTTTCGTCTCGCATACCGATCGGTATGTTAGCGGACGCACCGGCGATGTCAACCGGTCTGCCCGCCCGCCGGACTGGCCAACCACTCCCCCGAACGTCAGCCCCCGGCAAACGCCGTCGCGGCGTCCTCCAAGCGATCATCGCCCCAGAAGAGTTCGTTGCCGACGGCCACCGTGGGCACGCCGAAGGCTCCACGCGCAGCGGCGGCTTCGGTGCCGCTGCGCAGCGCCAGCTTGATTTCCGGGTCCCGCGTGGCCCGGTCGACGGCGCCCCGATCGAGACCCGCGCGCTCGGCTGCCTCGAGCACATTCTCGGAGATCTCGAGATCCTTGCCGCACGCGAACGCTTGACGGAAAGCCTCGGTGGTGAACTCGCGCCCGCGGCCAGCTTGGAAGGCGTAGGTGGCGGCGCGCATCGCGTATAGGTAATTGGTCGGCCATGGGTTTGGCCAGTGGATCGGCTGCAGGCCGTACTCGCGCGCGCGGCGCTCGACCTCGACCATCCCGGCCTGGCGCTCCTCCTGGCTGGCAAGCGCCCAGGAGGAGCGGCCATTGGACTTGAAGATCGCACCCAGGGAGATCGGCTGCCAGAGGATCGGCTCTGGTAGGAGGTTGCCGATTCGCTCAGCGGTCAGGTAAGCGTAGGGCGAGCCCAGGTCGAAGTAGAAGGTTATTTCGGGCATCGCGAGCTTCGCTTTCGTCTTGAGGTGAGCATGGGCGACACCGCACGATGTCGAAGATGAGTGCGGCGTGCTATGCGACGGGCCGCGACTCAGGTGCCGTACGGGCGGCGTGAAACTCAGTCACCCATGCACGCGGCACAAACGTTGGCCGGTCGCGTCGAGCACCGAAGAGTTCGGCGATCGCGATGAGCCGAACCGCCAGCAGCAGGGCGAGCCCGTGACCAACCGGAGGTCGCGCAACGATATCCGAGCCGTCGGGAAACACGAGCGCGATTGGGCGGTGCTCATTGATGGCGCGCGCGATGCTCATCGACGCGTCGCGCGAGTCAGATGGGATCAGCACGGTTCCAGTCGGGTAACGCTCGTCATTCGCGGGATCGACAGCGATCTGCGCCAATAGGTCGAACGCCGCGTCTGTCGCCGGGGTATTGGAGTTGACGGCTAAGCCGATCATGCCTCACGAGCACCTGGTTCCCACGCGGCGCGCAGCTCGTGCCGAAGGGCATCGCGGCGTGCGCGCCTGCGCTCAGCCTTCTTTACGGCCGGAAGCTTTTGTGGCTTGCAAAGCAGACAACCGGCTCGCCGCTGCTTCGGGCGTCTGCGCTTGTGATTGGCCATGACTACAAATTACAACATCGACGTAGCGGGCGAGCCAGTCTCGGTACACATCCGCGATGGCCAGCTGTGAGTGAGGGTGGGTTCACGATCCCCACCTTTACTCTGGCGACTACGAACACCACCCGACAGCCCCCGAGATTCCTCCGATGTCATGAGACATCACAGAGCGCCCCCGGCAGGATTCGAACCTGCGACCCTCGGATTAGAAGTCCGACGCTCTATCCAGCTGAGCTACGGGGGCATTGCGTGCCTGAACGGTACGCCAACACACAGTGTGGCGAGCGATCCCGCCGACACCAGGCCTGGAGCAGACGCATGGGCCAGGCAGGCCAGCACCCGCACACAAATGTCTCTCTCCCAACGGCCCCAACCTAACTCCGGCCAACCCAGCGTATCCCGCATGCCGGTGCGGTTTCCAGCCACCTGGCCACCGGCAACCCGCCGCCTCGCAGCCGAAGCTCGACGCCTGTCGCGATCCAGTCCTTAAGCAATCTTCAGGCGAAGTGTGCAAAAGTTGCATCCATGAGTCCCGTGAACGACCCGGAGTCCGATCTGACGCGCAAGCAGCGCCGCGAGCAGGCGCGCGAGCAGCGCAAGGCGATCGAGGAAGCGGAAGCCAGCCAGGTCGCCCAGCGCAAGCGGCTGATCCAGCTTGGCGCGGTCGCGGGAGCGGTGGTTGTGATCATCGCGATCATCCTGATCGCGACCGGCACGGGCGGCTCCAAAAACGCGCCCGCACCGAAAAGCGCGGCGGCCAACTCGGCGCTGGCGACCGTCACCACGATGCTGCAGGGCATCCCCCAGAAAGGCAACGTGCTCGGCAATCCCAACGCGCCGGTCACGATGCAGTACTTCGGCGACTTGGAGTGCCCGTTCTGCAAGCAGTTCACGGTCACCACGCTGCCCACGATCATCAAGAAGTACGTGCGCACGGGCAAGCTGAAGCTCGAATACAACTCGATGGAAACCGCCACGAAAAACCCGGAAGTGTTCCGCACGCAGCAGATCGCGGCCTACGCCGCTGGCGCGCAGAACCTCGCCTGGTACTACATCGAGCTCTTCTACCACGAGCAGGGAGAAGAGGACAGCGGCTATGTCACCGAAAGCTACCTGCAGGGGTTGGCTTCCCAGGTGCCGGGCTTGAACACATCCGCGTGGAGCGAAGCACGCAACGACCCCACCTACGCCAACCAGGTCATCTCTGATGCCCAGACCGCCAACCAGAACGGCTTCACCGGCACGCCGTCGTTCTTGATCGGCAAGAGCGGCGGCACTCTGCAGAAATTCGAAGCCCCGGGGCTCACCGAAGCCGGCCCGTTCGAAGCGGCGATCGAAAAGCAGCTGAAAGCCTGAGTGTCGGCGCGATGAGTGCGCGTGCCCTCCGAATCGCGATGATCGTGCTGGCGACGATCGGGCTCGGGGTGGCGAGCTACCTCACCTACGTCCACTACGCCGATATCAATCCTGTCTGCACGTCGAGCAGCTGCTTGAAGGTTCAGACGTCGGTCTACTCGAAGCTCATCGGCGTTCCGGTGGCGGTGCTGGGCTTGATCGGCTACGTCGCGATCCTCGGGTCTCTGCTGGCGCCGGAAAGCGAGACGAGCCGGCTGGCGACGCTGGTGTTTACGTTCGCAGGGTTCGGATTCTCCATGTACTTGACATACCGCGAGCTGTTCTCGATCCATGCGGTGTGCGAGTGGTGCGCTTCGAGCGCCGGGATCATGACGATCCTCATTTGCCTCTCGGTGTGGCGCTTTTTGCGAGGGGGACCGTCCGCTTACGAGTCGCCGCGAACAGTCCCAGCCGATACGCAACACTCGGCTCAGGTGATCCCTGGTTAGAAAATCCGTCCGTTCGAACAAGATTGAGGTATGGCTGGTGGCTGGGGCGGTCGAGAGCTAGGCGAGCGAAAACGCATAGTCAAAGCATCGAGAGAGCCCACAGCAGATGCAGCCCGCGTTCGATAGACCCATGCAGGGGCAGCGCGACCGACCCGCGCAGGGTGGCCTCAGCCACGTTCGTAGCTCCGCGGAGCGCGAGCGGATCGAGCGGCTGTTCGATGCCACCGGCGACCTGCTCGCCACGATCACCCCCGACGGTCGCTTCACACTGCTGAACCCAGCATGGCAGGAGGTGCTCGGTTGGACGCGCGATGAGCTGCTCGCGCGTCCGATGGGCGAGCTGCTGCACCCCGAAGACGTCGAGCAAACGACCGCGGTGATGCTCGCCGGACGTGACCACACGGCTGGCCTTGCCAACTTCACCAACCGCTATCGCCACCGCGACGGGTCGTGGCGCTGGCTGCTTTGGAGCGCTCGCAGTGACGGGAGGGTTTGGTACGCGGCAGCGAAGGATGTGACCGACCGTATGTGGCTCGAGCGCCAGGCGCTCCACGACCCACTCACCAAGCTGCCGAACCGCCTGCTCCTGATGGATCGGGCTCGCCAAGCGCTGGCGCGCCTGCACCGTAACAACGGACTGGTGGCGATGTTGTTCATTGATCTCGACCGGTTCAAGGCGATCAACGACAACCTCGGGCACGCCCTCGGCGATCACCTGCTCAGCTCGGTCGCGTCGCGGCTCGCGACGACGATGCGCGACAGCGACACCGTCGCGCGGCTCGGCGGCGACGAGTTCGTGGTGCTCGCGGAGGATCTGCAGAGCGACGCGGAGGCGCTGACGGTCGCCGAGCGCGTGTTGCACATGTTGGAGGAGCCGTTCGTGGCGGGCTCGGCCGAGGTGTCGATGCTCGCGAGCATCGGCGTCTCGGTGTCCCACGATCCCGACGCAGACCCTGAGACGCTGCTGCGCGAGGCGGACGTCGCGATGTACCGCGCCAAGCGCTCCGACGGCTATCGGCTCGAGCTGTTCGACGAGAGCTTGCGGCGCGAGGTGACGGCCCACCTCGACATCGAGCGTCGCTTGCGTGACGCGCTGCCGCGCAAAGAGCTCTCGCTCGTCTATCAACCCCTGTTCCCGCTCTCCGGCGACGGCGCGATCGGCTGCGAGGCGTTGCTGCGCTGGGACACGGGCGAGGACGAGCCGATCGGTCCCTCGACGTTCATACCGCTCGCGCAGGAGAGCGACCTGATCGCCGAGATCGGCGACTGGGTGCTCGACACTGCGTGCGCGGACGCCGCTCGCTGGCGAGCGCCAGGCCAGCGAGTGGCGGCCTTCGTCAACGTGAGCGCGCGTGACCTCACCGAGCTGGACCTGGCGACTCGCGTCGAGCAGGCGCTCTCGCGCCACGATCTCCCCGCCGAGGCGCTGTGGCTGGAGGTGACCGAGAGTTCGATCCTACGCGACCCCGAGCGCGCGCGGGCGACGCTTGAAGACGTGCGGCGCCTGGGTGTGCGCATCGCGCTCGACCGGTTTGGATCGGGCGAGTCGCGCCTCAGCTTGCCGAGCACGCTGCCCGTGGACATGATCAAGGTGGACCGCGCCCTGATCGCGGGGTTGTACGAGGACGAGAGCAAGCGCGCTGTTGTGCTCGCGCTCGTCGCGCTCGCCCGAGCCGCCGGTTTACAAACTGTCGCGGTCGGGGTCGAGAACGACGTGCAGCTGCGGACCGTGCACGAGCTTGGCTGCTCGCTCGCGCAGGGCTTCCTGCTGCATCCACCCTGCTCGCCCGAGCGGGTTGCCTTGCAAGCGCCTCGCGCTGTAGGCTCGCTTGCACGATGGGGGCCTCTCGCGCGTCTTCACAAGCGTCCCTGAACGACACCGAAGGGCAAAAGCAGGCGGCGGCGCGCGCGGCGGCGGCGCTCGTGCGCGACGGCGATCGAGTCGGGCTGGGAACCGGCTCGACGGTCGCTCATCTACTGCCCGCGCTTGCCGCACGCGGTCTCACGTTGCATTGCGTTGCCACATCGCCCGCTACCGATCGCTTGGCGCGCAAGTGCGGGCTCGAGCTGCACGAGCTAGACGAGCTTGGCCGGCTCGACATAACGATCGACGGCGCCGACCAGATCGATCCGCGGGGGTGGCTGGTCAAGGGTGGTGGCGGCGCCCACACGCGTGAGAAGATCGTCGCCGCGGCGGCTGCTCGGTTTGTCGTGATCGCCTCCGCCGAGAAGGCCGTCAAGGTCCTGCGCCCGCCGGTGCCACTCGAGATCCTGCGCTTTGGCGCTCACACGACCCTCGCCTCGCTCGGCAACGCGGTCCCGCGCGATGTTCCCCCGAGTCCCGACGGCAACCCACTCGCCGACTACTTAGGCCCGTTCGACAGTCCGCGCGCACTGGCAGAGCGACTGTCGTGCACTCCGGGGGTCGTCGAGCACGGCCTGTTCGCGCCGGAGATGGTCAGCGACATCCTGATCGCCACGCCAGCTGGCGTGGCGCATCGCGTGCTCGATTAGAACAAGCGCGCTCAGGGAAACAAAGAGTCACGAATTTTTACGCAATTTACGTAAAAACCCACCAGCGTGCTCCGCATCGTGTTCTGATGCGAACCACATGAACTTGGGCGAGTAGGGTTGCGCAACCGCCACCATGTGCGCCGCCCACGCCTAGGCCGGAGGAGGCCAGGATGCCATATATTTTTTGTGAGTCGTGCGGTGAGGGGTCATACAGCAACGTCACCAGTTGCTCCTGCTGCGGCAGGCGCGCCCGACTGGCGCGCCCCCGCCGGCTGGTTCCGCGCTCGCCCGAATTCGAAGGCTCCTCACACGGCCGCGAAAAGGTCGAGGTCGAGGTGCGCGAGCTGCTCTACGGGCGCAGCTCGCGAGCAGTGCGCTTGCGCCAGAGCTGAGCGACAGACGGGTGCCTGACGCGGCGCTAGCTGGCGGGTCCGCTAGGGTCCACGCTGGCGTGATAGGTATATCCCGAGGGGCATCCGTTCGCACCCGATTGCCGGAAAACCCCTACCCCGACATGCGGCATAACACGGTTATCCACAAACTCAGCCCGGCTTAGCCTGCTGACGTGAGTACTCCAGCCTCCTTTTCGGGCACGCCGGCCGCGGCCCCGTTCGGCTCGCACCCCCATCGCTGGCTCGTGCGAAGCCTGATCGGCGTGGCCACGGTGCTCGGCATCGTGGCGATCTTCGCGGTGTGGGCCAACCGTCAGCTGCTCGACAACGGCTACTGGACGAGCACGAACACAAAGCTGATCGAGAGCCCACCGATCCGCGAAGCGGTGTCGGGCTACCTGACCGAACAGCTCTACGCGAATGTGGATGTGGCGGGCGAACTGAAGAAAGAGCTGCCGAGCGAACTGCAGCCCCTCGCCTCGCCGGCGGCGGGAGCGCTCAAAGACGTGGTCCAGAAGGGCATCAACCTGCTGCTCGAACGCCCGCGCGTGCAGGAACTGTGGAGCAAGGCCAACAGCATCACCCACGCCGAGTTTGTGCGCCTGATCGAGAACAAAGGCAGCGTCGTGAAGCTGCCCGGCGGCGGTGCGGTGGTGCTCGATCTGCGCCCGATGCTCGGCGAAGTCGCGGAAAAGGTGGGCGCCCCGGCGAGTTTGGTGGAAAAGATCCCACCAAAAGTGGCTCAGCTGCGGATTGTGAAGTCTGACCAGCTGAAGACGATGCAGGATGCGGTCAACCTGCTGCGCAGCCTCGCGCTCGTGCTACCGCTGCTGGTGGTGGCGATGTTCGCTCTGGCCGTGTATCTGGCGCGCGGACGACGCCGCCAAACACTGATCGAGGTCGGCGCGGCGTTCGTCGGGGCGGGTCTTGCGGTTGTCGTGGTGCGCGGGATTGCCGGATCGAAGGTGGTCGATTCGCTGGCCACCACAGAAGCGGTAAGACCCGCGGCGCAGGCGGCCTGGTCGATCGGGACGAGCGTGCTCGCGAACGTCGCGTGGTCGACCGTGTTCATCGGCGTGGTCGTGGTCCTCGCGGCCATGCTTGCGGGCCCAACGAGGATCGCCACGTCGCTACGCCATCTGATGGCTCCCTACATGCGCGACCGCCCGGATGTCACCTTTGGCGTGCTCGGCCTGCTGTTGCTGCTGCTGTTTGCGTGGGGGCCGATCGTGGCGACCAAATCATTGACGGGAATTCTGGTCATCATCGTGCTGGCGGTGTTCGGCACAGAGATGCTGCGTCGCCAAACGGCGCTGGAGTTTCCCGACGCGCATCTTGCCGCGCACACCCCGGGCGGGTCTCCCCCACTCGCCGGCACACCTGTCGAGTCTTCTCCGCCATCCAGCGTGCCCATCGAGCATGCACCATCCGCCAGCACGCCACCAAAGCCTGCCCCGCCGGCGGGCCAATCGCCCCCGTCGAGCCCGGGAGCAGCCACACTCGCTCCCCCACCTCCCGCGCCCGAAAACCCTGACGAGAGCCCAAGGAGCGACACATGAGCGACGCCGAGACCGTCAAGCGACGCGAAGCCGAAGGCAAGGACGCGCGGGCGCATACGCCGCGCTCCAGTCACGCCGAATGGAAAGCCCCGAAGGACCGCAAGGACCCCGTGGCCATCCTCGAAGGTCAAGCGGAGAGCAGGGTGCCCGAGCTGGTGCCGATCCGCTACGGGCGCATGCTCGTCTCGCCCTTCACTTTCTACCGGGGCGCGGCCGCGATCATGGCGGCCGATTCCGCGCAGACCCCCGCCTCGGGCCTGCGAGCACAGCTGTGCGGGGACGCACACCTCTCCAACTTCGGCGTTTTCGCCTCGCCCGAGCGCGAGATGCTGTTCGACATCAACGACTTCGACGAGACCCTGCCGGGGCCATGGGAGTGGGACGTCAAGCGGCTGGCAGTGAGCCTGTGCGTCGCCGGACGCGACCTCAATTTGAGCAGGCAGGAGATCGCCGACATCATCGTCTGGGCGGCTCAGGCCTACAGGCTGTCGATGCGCGGATTTGCCCAGATGAGCAACCTCGAGGTGTGGTATGCCAAGCTGAACGCCAAGGACGTCATGGACGTCGTGCGCACACAGCAACTGGTCAAGGGCAAGCGCCTGCAACAGATGGAAAAGCGTCTGGGCAAGGCTCGCGCGAAGAACAGTACGCGCGCGGTGCTCAAGCTCACCGAAGCGGTCGACGGGCAGCTGCGCTTCATCAGCGAACCACCTCTGATAGTGCCGCTTCAGGAACTCCTGGGAGAAGCGGAGAGCGAGGCGCTGCGCGAGCGGCTGAAGGGGATGCTCGCCGACTACAGCAACAGTCTCACCGACGAGTACAGCGTGCTGCTCGGCGATTACACCTTCCAGAGCATCGCACGCAAGGTCGTGGGTGTCGGCAGCGTCGGCACGCGTGCGTGGGTGCTGCTGTTCATGGGACGCGACGAGCAAGACCCGCTCGTGCTGCAGGCCAAGGAAGCCCAGGCCTCGGTGCTCGAGCCCTTCGCCGGTGCTTCCCAGTATGCGAACCATGGCCAGCGCGTAGTCGAGGGCCAGCGCCTGATGCAGGCCTCCGGCGACATTCTCTTGGGCTGGCTGCCGGCCACCGGGATCGACGACGTGACGCGCGACTTCTATGTGCGCCAACTGTGGGACGGCAAGCTGAGCGTCGAGATCGAGACGATGACCCACCCGATGCTGCGCGCCTACGGTGCGCTGTGCGCGTGGACGCTCGCGCGTGCCCATGCGCGCACGGGCGACCGTATCGCAATCGCCTCCTACCTCGGCGCTGGCGGCGTTTTCGACCAGGCGATCGTGGACTTCTCAGAGGCCTATGCCGACCAGAACGAACGCGACTACGACGAGCTGGTGCAGGCGGTAAAGTCGGGGCGCGTGCAGGCCGAGAGCGCCTGAGCCCGAGAGCAAGGAGACCTGAAGATGAGCGAGATGGTGACGCGCGTGGACTTCGTGGCAGTGCCCACCAAGAACCTGCCGGTAGCGGTGGAGTTCTACGGCGAGACGCTCGGACTGGAGCGCTCCGTGTACCTGGAGGAGCGCAACTATGCCGAGTTTGAGACCGGCAACCTGACGATCAGCGTGATCGACGCCGAGAAGATGGGCCTGGAGCACGTGCCCATGCGCAGCGGGATCGCGCTGCACGTGGAGGACGTGGCGAGCGCGCGTGCGACGCTTGAAGAGCGTGGTGTCAGCTTTCCCCAAGACACGTTCGACACGAGCGTCTGCCACATGGCGATCTTCGACGACCCCGACGGCAACCTCTTGATCCTGCACAACCGCTACGCGCCATCCCCGCCGCGTTCCTGATCGCCCATCCGCGGGGTCCGATCGACGACCTCGCCCAAGGCGGGACACGACTCGGCTCCTCAGGCCGTTTGACTGAGCCAAACCGAGCGGTACGTCCGGCCCGTAGCGCAGGATGCCGGGCTCTTGACCCGAGCTCCAACTACATCTCTGCGCGCCTGGCAGCGCGAGGCGCTGCAGCGCCTCGATGGCTGGCAGGGCGGTCCCTTCCTGATCTCGGCGGCACCCGGGGCGGGCAAGACGCGCCCTGCCCTGGAGCTGGCTCGAGGAATGCTCACGAGCGGCCAGGTGCGCCAGGTGACAGTGCTGTGTCCGACGACACCGCTCACGCGCCAGTGGGCCTCCGCGGCCGCTGAGCTCGGAGTACAGCTGCAACCGGACGCGCCCGGACCGCTCGCCTCGCGCGACTTCCACGGCGTGGCGGTCACATATGCGCGTGTGGCGAGCGATCCACGCGAGTGGGCCGCCAGGGTCGCGCCGGACACGCTGGTGGTCGTGGACGAGGCACACCATCTCGGCGACGAGCTGGCGTGGGGCACGAGCTTTCAGCAAGCGTTCTCCGGGGCGTCGCGTTGGCTGCTCCTCTCTGGCACTCCGTTTCGCTCGGACGCCACACCGATCCCGGGCGTGAGCTATGACGCCGAAGGCGTCGCCGAACCGGACGTCTCCTACACCTATGCCCAGGCCGTCGCCGACGGGATCTGCCGCCCGGTGGCGTTCGTGACGTTCGACGGCACGCTGTCGTGGCGCAGCGGCGAGGACGTGATCGAGTCGTCCTTTGAGACGGTCCTCAGCACGCGCGAGGCGAGCCGGCGCTATCGCACGGCGATCTCCACCGAGCTGCCCGACGGACTGCCGCGCATCCTGATCGAGGCCGACGCGAAGCTGAAAGCCCTGCGCGAGGCGGGTCATCGCGACGCGGGTGCGCTCGCGGTCGCGGCCGACGCCAAGCACGCGCGCGCGATCGCGAAGCTGCTCGGCGAGGCGACCGGCAGGGCTCCGGTGGTGGTGCTGCACACCGAGACGCGCGCCGCGCACAAGCTCGCGGCGTTCAGGGGCTCGCGCGAGCCGTGGATCGTCGCCGTAAACATGGTTTCCGAGGGCGTTGACATCCCGCGCCTGCGCGTCGGCGTATATGCCACGGCAGCGAAGACGCCGATGATCTTCAGGCAGATCGTGGGACGCTTCGTGCGCACGATCCCGGGCCGGATGCCCGAGCCGAGCTGGGTGTATCTGCCCGCCGACCCTGTGTTGCGCGGCCACGCCGCACAGGTGCAGAGCGAGCTACGCCGCGCCCTGCGCCCCCGCGAGGACGATGAGGACCTGGAGGAGCCGCGCGAGCGCCGCGTCAGCGAGCCCTCACCGGTCGCCGACTTCGTGCCGCTGAGCGCGGAAGTCGCTCCGCAAATGACCCTGTTCGGCCCGGCGGCTAAAGCGCCCACCGAGTCCGCGAGCAGCCCACCGGCCTTGGGGGCCGGGAGCCGGGGAGAGCCAACCGAACCGGCGGCCCCGGCGGCGTTTGAGCGCCGCGCGGCCCTGCGCGAGGAGCGCAGCCGTCTGGTGGCGGACCTCGCCAGGCGCAGCCGCTCAAGCCACCGCGAAATCAACGCCTGGGTCAACCGCGCGGTCGGCGTGGGCCGCGTGGAGTCGGCGAGCATCGAGCAGCTGGAGCGCTCGGTGAGAGCGCTCGTCAAGGAGCTGACGCGCCAGAGTCGTCAGGCCGCGTCGGGTTGAGCCACTCCAGCGCCGAGCGCCTCGTGCTCCTCGGCGACCGCCGCCGTCGGCCGCAAGACCACGACGGATACGACGAGCCCGACCGCCACAAGCGCGGCGGCGATCCAAAAGGCGAGTTGATAACCGCCGGTGAGCGCCACCGCCGTGGACTTCCCCTGAGCCAGCAGCTTCGTGGTGTGGGAGGCCGACAATGTGGCCAAGACCGCCAGCCCGAGTGCCCCGCCGACCTGGGCGGTCGTGTTGACGAGGCCTGAGGCAAGACCCGCGTCGCTGGGGGTGGCGCCGGACATGGCGACCCCCATCAGGGCGGGAAAACACACACCGGCTCCGGTGCCCAGCAGCAACATCGAGGGCAACAGGCCAGTCAGGTAGCTCGCGTGAACGGGCGTGATGGCCAGCAGCGCGAGTGCCGCCGCGATCATGGCAAGGCCCGGAGGCAGCAGTCTGCGTGCGCCGAAACGTGTGATCAGGGGCTCTGAGAAGCGAATCGACATCGAGCCCATCGTGATCGTCACCGGCAGGAACGCAAGCCCGATCTCCAGCGCGTCGTAGCCGAGCACCTTGCGCATGTACAGCGCGCCCAGGAAGAACATCCCGAACATCCCGGCCACTGAGAACACTTGAATCAGGTTTGCGCCGCTGACGTTGCGCGAACGGAAGATGCGCAGTGGCATGAGCGGGTTGCGCGCCGTCGCCTCGCGTGCAACGAAGGCAGCGAGCAGCACGAGCGAGAGCGCGCCCAGGGCCAGGGTGGTTCCGGCGCCCCAGCCGTCTTCGGCCGCCGGCGAGACGATCGTGTAGACGCTGAGCATCAGCGCGCTGGTGATGAGCACCGCGCCGGGAATGTCGGCGCCCTCGCCGAAGCCGATCCCCTCGTCTTTGTCGAGCAGACGCCGGGCGAACAGGATCGTCGCGATCCCGATCGGGACGTTCACGAAGAAGATCCAGTGCCAGTCGAGCGCCTGCGTAAGCACGCCGCCGGCCAGCAGCCCGACCGACCCGCCGGCGGAGGCGACGAAGGCGTACACGCCGATTGCCTTGGCCTGCTCGCGAGGATTGGGGAACATCGTGACGATCATGCCGAGGACGACGGCCGAGGTCATCGCGCCGGCGATGCCCTGCACGAAGCGCGCGCAGACCAGCAGTGTCTGTGTCCAGGCCAGGCCGCACATCAGCGAGGCAAGCGTGAACAGGCCTACGCCGAGCAGGAAGATGCGGCTGCGCCCCAACAGGTCGCCGAAGCGTCCGGCCAGCAGCAAGAGCCCGCCGAAGGCGATCAGGTAGGCGTTGACGACCCATGCGAGGCTCGAGGTGGAGAAGTGCAGTTCTTCCTGGATCGAGGGCAGCGCGACGTTGACAACGGTCACGTCGAGCACGATCATCAGAACGCCGACACACAGCACGTACAGCGCTGTCCAGCGCGAGCGCTCGGCTGCGTGGATGCTGCTTTGCTCGTCGTGTGTGGGCATGCTCACAAACTCTCCTTTTGCAGTGTCTCGCCCAGGCTATCGAGCAAGACCGCGCTTCCATGTTCACGCTCGGCCGGTGTGTCATAACCGTCGAGAAAGACCCCCTGCTCGGTGAAGCGCAACTTCGTCGCGGCGCCGACCGCCTCGAACTCGATCGTGGCGAGGGAGACCGAGATGCGCGCCTCGTCCAGATACATGTCATACGCATAGACGATCCGCTCGCCCTCGACGATGTCCTGGTAGCGGCTGTCGAAGCGGTAGACCGAGCCGCTCGGTGTCTCGATCGCAAAACGCTCGTGGCCGCCGACCTCGAAGGCGAACTCTCGACTCTCGTGCGGGAGGTTTTTGGGTCCGAACCAGGCGGCCTTGGCCGCGGGCTCGGCCCACGCTTTGAAGACGTGTGCCGGTTTCGCCTCGTATGTGCGCTCGATCGTGAAGGTGGCATGGAGAACAGATCGCTCTTGCTGTGTATTCATGGCTTCTTCCCTTTTTGTGGTTGCTCGGGATGCTCGGCCAGGTACTCGCCGAGCCGGTCCAGACGCTGCTCCCAGCTCTTGCGTCGCTGTGCGATCCAATCCTCAGCCCCACCCAGCGCCTTCGCCTCCACATGGCAGGTGCGCACGCGCCCCACCTTCTCCGAGCGAACCAAGCCGCTGGCTTCGAGCACCTGGAGGTGTTGCATGACCGCCGACAGTGACATGGCGAGCGGCCGGGCCAGCTCGCTGACCGAGGCCGGCCCATCGCTGAGCCGCTCCACCATCGCCCGACGGGTGACGTCGGCGAGCGCCTGAAAGGCAAGGTCCAGGGGAACGCGTTCGCCGTGACCGTGGCCGGCGTGTTGGCTGTGGTCGCTGGAACCGCGTCGCGTGTGGGCGCTTTGGTTAAGCACTCACTTAACTATTGCATAGGCCGGCGAGGGCCTCAACCCTCCCCCGCAAGCAGCTCCATCAGTAGGCCGTCGCGCCACTCGCGGGCACCGGCGAGCCGCTCGTAGCGGCGCATCACCCCCACCGGCCTGAATCCCACCTTTTCGTAGGAGCGGATCGCCGCAGCGTTCCCGACGGAGGGATCGATCGTGATCCGGTGATGGCCACGGTCGTCGATCAGGTGGCGAACCAGCCGTTTGACGACCTCGGTGCCAAGGCCCTGGCCGTGCAACGAGGGATCGAGAAACAGATCGATCGTAGCGTGGCGGTATTTGGGCGCTTGCTCCTCGGAGAACTGGATCATGCCCGCCACCACGCCATCGACTTCGATCGTCAAGCGTGTCGACTCCGGCTCATCGCTCCAGGGAAAGCCCTCATCAGGCACATCCCACCACAGCACAACCTCGGGCGTCCGATGGATACGCAACAAGTCGGGCTCGTCGGCCGGCGCGATCGGACGAAGCACCATGCCGCGCCGCACGCCCGGCGCATCGAAGCAGACCAACGTGGGGACTCTGACGATGGGGCGATGATCGCAGAGTTGGCGTGCCGTGGCGCACCGACAAGATTGCGCGCATAACTCCCCGTCGATCGGGGTAGTGCACCCATCAGTGGGCCGATCGACAGGGTCGGCGCTAACATAAACCATCAACCGAGTAGGCCAAGGGAGGAGAGTTGAGATGTCATCGCTCGCCGAAATCGCGCCCCACCCCCGCTTTACTCACGCCGAAGAGGACGATTTGGACCAGCTATTCGCGCGCTGGCACCACGACCGTGACCGGCTTGCCCAGGAGGCACTCGTGCGACGGTTCATGCCGCTCGCGCGCAGTCTCGCGCGCCGCTACAACCGCTCCTCAGAGCCCTTCGAAGACCTGCTGCAGGTCGCCTCGCTTGGGCTCCTAAAGGCACTGGACCGCTTCGACCCCGACCGCGGCAGTCCGTTTGCGTCCTTTGCGGTGCCGACGATCCTCGGCGAGATGCGCAGATATTTCCGCGACTGCGGCTGGTCTGTGCACGTGCCCCGCGGCGACCAAGAGCGTGCTCTGCAGGTGCGCGACGCACAGGAGACGTTCGCCAACGAGCGCGGACGCGCGCCCACCGTCAACCAACTGGCGGAGTACCTGGAGATGGACACCGAGCACGTGATCGAGGCACTGCAGGCCGTGCAGGCATACGAGTCGCTGTCTCTCGACGCCCCCCGTCCTGGTGGCGAGGACGGCACCTCGACCTATGGGGACGCGCTCGGGCGCGAGGACGAGCGCTACGAGCTGATCGAGCTGGACGCGACCGTGCTTGCCGCGCTGAAGCACATACCGGCACGTGAAAGGCTGATGCTGCACATGCGCTTCATCGAGGATCTTACGCAAACCGAGATCGCGGCTCGCATCGGCATTTCGCAAATGCAGGTTTCACGCTTGCTGCGTCGCTCGCTCGAGCAGTTGCGAGCGCTAACGTAGGGCCGTCGGCGAGGCGCGTGCACACCAGTATCGTTTGTCCCAGGCGATCGAGAGACTCACTGGACAATCCAGTCCTCGACCTACCTCGCTCGCGGCATCCAATGGCTGAGCAACCGAACGTTCTCCTCAATCTGACCAACAGAGCGGAGAACGTGCTGCTCGTGAGGGAGATGCTGAGCGGTGTAGCGCTCGCCATTAGACTCGACGAAACCGAAGCCAACGACATCTTGACTGCCGCCACGGAGGCGTGTAACAACGTCGTGCTACACGCCTACGAAGGTGAGGAAGGGCCGCTTGAGGTCGAGGTAAGTGTCGCCGCGAACGCCCTCCATATCGTGGTGCGCGACCACGGCGTGGGCATCAAAGCGCGCAGCATCGCCAGCGAGTCGAGCCTGGGCATTGGAATGCCGATTATCCGGGCGCTGGTGCATCGCCTAAAGCTGCGAGACGGGCCCGAGGGAGGCACCGAAGTTTGCATGGAGTTCGCCACACCTGGTACAGGCGCACTAGAGGTGCTACTCGATACACACAGACCGGGACGACACGCCCCCGTCGTGCCTAAGGAGTCACCCGCTGCGACAACGGTGGCGATCGCTCCAGTCGAGCTGGCGCGCACGGTGCTCCCACGCATCCTGTGCACGCTGGCGGCCCGCGCTCACTTCTCAACAGACAGGATTTCCGACACACACTTGGTGAGCGACGCATTGCTCGCCAACGCGGATGGATCGTCTGGCGACGGCTATCTCAGGGTCGCGGTCGCCGTCGAGCCACGCAATCTCGAACTGCACATCGGACCGCTCGACGCAGGGCGGGCGCATCGGCTCGTGTGCGACTCGAATCTCGATGGCCTTGGTCAGATCGTCGAGAAGCTTGCCGATCGCCACCGCGTGGCAAGTACCGGGGCCCAGGAGACGCTCACCCTGGAGTTGACGGATCGCCGTTAGCCCGATGTGCGCTCTGGCTGTGCGTCAACCCTAGGCACGCCGCCACATCGTCAGCACCACAGCCACCATCGACTGTGGTTAGCCGGAACTACGACGGGTAACAACACCACACGACCCGGCGAGACCCATCGCGTCGGCACCTACCAACTGGGAGGCTGTTCATGGTTGCGCTAGTGGTTTTGGTCCTGCTTCTCGCCCTCCTCGGAGGACTGGGCTTCGCCGTGCACGTTCTGTGGTATGTGCTGATCGTGGCGATGCTGCTGTGGCTGATCGGCTTCTTCGTGGGCGGCCTACCCGACGGGGGTGGACGACGGCGCTGGTACGGTCGCTGGTAGTAGCGCCCCGCCATAACCTGGGCCTGGGTGTCTGGGTGGCTTCTATCCCGAACTGCGGTGTTCCCGCAAACCGTCTCTTTCCAGCCTCCAAGTGGCGCTCGTCGGACGTGACTGCGAAGATCTGCCACGAGGGCGATGGGAGAACGATCGGATGGGCAACCGCGTAGCACGCCGGCGCAGCCTGTGAGCGATGCCGGCGTGAGCCTGCTCGTGGAAGCTGGCGCGGTGCTCGCAAGCTCGCTGGAGCCAGCGACGACCATGGGGCAAGTCGCACGCCTGACAGTGCCCGAGCTTGCGGACCTGTGCGTGATCGACTTGCTTGACGACGATGGATCGATCAGGGACGTCGCCGTGGTCGCCACGCAGGCAGATATCGCTCAGCAACTGGAGCGACTGCGGGCGACCTACCCGCTCGATCCCGACGGCGAGCACCCCGTTGCGCGTGTCATTCGCAGCGGAGAAGCGGAGCTGCTGCCCGAGATGACGCGGATACTGCTCAGCTCCTTCGCCCAAGGCTCGGCGCACGCGCAGTTCATGATCGACCACGACTACCGCTCGGCCGTGGTTGCGCCGCTGCCTGTGCGAGGACGCACGCTCGGCACGCTCTCGGTGCTGCGACTCGGCGACGGGGCCTGCTACAGCAGCGACGATCTTGAGCTGGTATGCGAGCTGGCGCGACGCGCGGCGCTTGCGATCGACAACGCGCGCCTGTTCTCGCGCCTGCAGGGCACAGAGCAGCGTTTGGAAGCCGTGCTCGCAAGCGTGGCCGAGGCGATCACGGTCGTCGACGAGCAGGGACAGACGATCTATGCCAACCAGGCAGCCGCGGAGCTGCTCGGGGTAGCCTCGCCGGGCGAGCTGACGAGCGCCGCGCCAGGCTCGATCATGCCGAGATTCCTGGTTCTCGACGAGCAGGGTCGCGAGCTTGACCTGGAGTGCATGCCGGGCAGACTGCTCTTCAAAGGCGAGCAGGCAGAGCCATTGCTGGTGCGCAACATCGTGCGCGCAACTGGCGAGGAGCGCTGGCTGATCGTGCGCTCGACGCCGATACGAGAGCCGGATGGCGGACGCGTGCTGTATGCCGTCAACGTGTTCGAGAACATCACCGAGGTCAAGCGCGTGGAGCGCAGCGAAAGCTTCATGGCCGAGGCCAGCCGCGTGCTGGCCTCCTCGATGGACTACGGGGAGACACTGGGGCGCGTGGCACAGCTCGCGGTGCCGCAGATCGCCGACTGGTGCGCGGTCGACCTGCTCACCGAACAGGACACGATCGAACGCGTGGCCGTCCACCATTCCGACCCGACCAGGCTCGCGCTGGCCGAAGAGCTGGACCGCGGCTATCAGCCGGCGCTGGACGAGCCGGCTGGCGTACCCGAGGTGATTCGCACCGGCGAGTCGCGCATCTTCACCGACATCCAACCCGACGCACTCGCCGCCTACGCTCGCGACAACGAGCACTACGAGCTGCTCAGCGCGATCGGGGCGACCTCGGTGATCATCGTGCCGATGGCCGGACCGACCAAAACGATCGGGGCGATCACACTCGTCTCGGCAGAGTCCACGCGTCGCCTCTCAAGCGCCGACCTCGCGCTGGCGGAGCGGCTCGGGCGGCGTGCGGGCACGGCCGTCGAAAACGCGCACCTGTATACGGAGCGCACGCGGATCGCACACACGCTCCAGCAGGCGCTGCTGCCGGAGTCGCTGCCGGAGATTCCCGCGGCCGAGGTCGAGGCGCGCTATTGCGCCGCCGGCGAGCTGAACGAGGTCGGCGGCGACTTCTACGACGTGTTTGCCTACGGTCCGGACGGATGGATACTCGCGATCGGCGACGTGTGCGGCAAGGGACCGCGAGCGGCCGGCGTGACGGCGCTTGCGCGGCACACGCTCAGAGCCGCCGCTATGAGCGGCCAATCGCTGAGCGAGATGCTCGGCACGCTGCACCAGGCACTGCGCGAGCAGCCCCCCGGCGCTGACATGTGTACGGCGTGCTTGGTGGAGATGAAACCCAACTCGGCGGGCGCCAGCCTCACGGTCGCGCTTGCGGGACATCCACCCGCGCTGCTGATCGGGTCAGACGGAGTCGCGAAGCAGATCGGCCAGCACGGCACGCTGCTGGGCGTGCTCGATCCGATCAACGTCACGCTGGAGCAAGCCGAGCTGGAGGCGGGAGCAACGCTGCTGCTCTACACCGACGGCGTGCCGGACGCCGGTGTGGCCGGCGGCCAGCCGATCGGCGAGGACGGGCTGATCGAGCTGTGCGGCCGCGCGCCGGAGTTGAGCCTGCCCGGATTTCTCGAGCACGTCGAGCACGTGGCGCTCGAGCGAGCGCGGGGGACGCTCCGCGACGACATCGCTCTGTTGGGCGCGCGCCTATTGAATCGGACGGCTTCGCAGCGCTAAAATAAGCTCGTGTTGGGCGACGAGCATCTTCAGATTGATGTGCGCCACGAGCGAGACAGGGTTGTGGTTGGCCTTCGGGGAGAACTCGACCTGCTCGCCGCGCCCGTGCTGCAAGCTGCGGTCGAAAGCCCCGAGATCGACGGCACGGAGATGCTCGTGCTCGACCTCCAGGATCTCCGCTTCGTCGACTCGGCGGGATTGCGCGTGATCCTCGTGGCATACGAGCGCTCCCAGCAACGCGGCCAAGCATTCGCGCTGAGCCGCGGCTCAGCACAGGTGGACCGCCTGCTGAGCATCGCCGGCCTGGACGAGCACCTGCGCATCATCGAGTCGCCCGACGAACTACTGGTGTAGCTCAGGCCAGAACGGCCTCGGAAGCCTGGCCCGCCGACGCGGCCGCGCCGGAGGAGAACTCCATCGCGCTGTCCTTGATCGAGCCGTAGCGCAGGTTGACGATGTCGAGCGCGTAGTTCTGGTGCAGACGCCACGGAGCCTTCGATCCCTGCTTGGGGAAGCGGTCGAGCGAGCGCAGCACATAACCCGAGGAGAAATCGATGAACGGTCGCTCGGCGACCGAGGGATCGCGCTTGGGCACGCAGCTCGTGTATCCGCCCTCGCTCATGTGATTGAGCAACCGACAAACGTATTCGCAGGTGAGGTCGCACTTCAGCGTCCACGAGGCGTTGGTGTAGCCGACCGCCAATGCCATGTTGGGCACGCCGCTGAGCATCATGCCCTTGTAGCTCATCGTGTCGCCCAGCGTGATCTCCTCTCCATCAACGCACAGCTCGAGTCCCCCCAGCGCGAGCAGGTTCAGGCCGGTGGCGGTGACGATCACATCCGCCTCCAACTCCGCTCCCGAGAGGAGCCGGATGCCGTTCTCAGTGAAGCGCTCGATATGGTCGGTGACGACAGACGCGCTGCCATCGCCGAGCGCGCGGAATAGGTCGCCATTGGGGACCAGACACAGGCGCTGATCCCACGGGTCATAGCTTGGCGTGAAGTGCGTGTCGATGTCATACCCGCTCGGCAGCGCTTGCTGTAGGCGCGCTCTCACAAACGCCTTCATTGCCCGTGGGCGGCGTCGGCTGAGCTGGAAGCTCGCCATCGTCAGCAGCACGTTCTTCCAGCGCACGATCGGGTAGGCGAGCTGGGCGGGCAGGAAGCGACGCAGCGCCTTGGCGATCGGGTCTTCGTCGGGCAGCGAGACGATGTAGCTGGGAGAGCGCTGCAGCATCGTCACGTGCGCGGCGCTCTTGGCCATCGCCGGCACGAGCGTGACCGCGGTAGCACCGCTGCCGATCACGACGACGCGCTTGCCGGCGTAGTCGAGGCTCTCATCCCAATGCTGGGGATGCACAATCTGCCCGGCGAAGCGCTCGCGGCCAGGAAACTCGGGCGTGTAGCCCTCGTCGTAGCGGTAGTAGCCGCTGCACATGAACAGGAAGCTGCACGTCATACGCACGCGCTCGTTGGTGTCGATGGATGCGATCTCAACCGTCCAGCGCGCGTCGGGGCTCGACCATTCGGCGCGCACGGCGCGACGGTTGAAGCGAATCTTGCGCTCGATGCCGTTCTCCCGCGCGGTCTCGCGCACGTAGCTGAGAATCGAGGCACCGTCGGCAATCGACTTGGAGTCCTCCCACGGCTTGAACACGTAGCCCAGCGTGTACATATCGGAGTCCGAGCGGATGCCCGGATATTTGAAGAGGTCCCAGGTGCCGCCGATACAATCACGCGCCTCGACGATCGCGTAGCTCTTGCCGGGACACTCACTCTGCAGGTGGCGGGCGGCGCCGATCCCGGACAGGCCGGCGCCGACGATCAGCACATCGACGTGCTCGGGCGACTCGGTGGCAAGCGGGGGCTGCATCGGTCAGGAGCAGCTTACCGTGCTGGGGTGTGTTGTTCCTCTCGGCACACATATCGAGTGGTCACGCACATCGCTTATACGAGCTGTTCCCCTCGGTGCATGCGCCGAGGGGACGGGACGTGCATGCACGTCCCGTATCGCGCCGCATGCGGCGCGATATTTCGGACAGTGCATGCACTGTCCGACCGGTCGCGCATGCGCGACCGGGCCTATGCCACATGTGGCATAGGCAACGGCAATTGGATGATTGTCGAGGACCGAGCGGTGGATCTTGTCCGCTGGTCCATACGCGGGCGCGGCGGGCGAGACGACACTGAGGGCAATCCTCAGTTTGCGCCAAGCGAGACAACCAGCGATGCGATCCCCCACCCCTCAGATCGTCGCCCTCGGGGGCGGAGGGTTCTCGATGGAGAAAGACAGCACGACGCTAGACGACTACGTGCTGTCGCTGACCGCCGCGAGACGGCCGCGCGTGTGCTTCTTGCCGACCGCATCGGGCGACGCCGACCACTATGTCGTGCGCTTCTACAGGCATTTCTCAGCGCACTGCGAGGCCAGCCACATCTCCCTGTTTCGCCGCGACCAGGGCGGACGCGGAGTCGAGGACGACCTCGCCTGTCACCTGCTCGCCCAGGACCTGATTTACGTCGGCGGCGGCAACGTCGTGAGCATGCTCGGCGTGTGGCGCGCGCACGGGCTCGATGAGATCCTGCGCGCCGCCTGGCGCGAGGGGATCGTGCTGTGCGGGCCCTCGGCGGGATCGCTGTGCTGGTTCGATGAGGCGCTCAGCGCCTTCCACGGTCCCCCACGGCGCGTGCGCGGGCTGGGGTTGTTGCCATACTCGAACTGTGTGCACTACGATGCCGAGCCGGCTCGGCGCGCCGAGTATCACAGCCTCGTGAGCGAGGGCATGCGCCCGGGGTTCGCGGTGGATGATGGTGTCGCGCTGCACTTCCGCGATACCCGCCTGGAGCGAGTCGTCAGCTCACGCCCCGACGGCGGCGCCTACCGCGTGGAAGTGGTTGGTGAGCAGGTCGTTGAGGACGCGCTCAGCGTGTCCTATCTCGGTGCCGGCGCGGGCGAGGCCAAGAGCAAGGATGCAGGCGACGGGACGTTGCGCACTAACCGAGCGGTCGCGGCCGCGTGAGTTCGCCGCAAGATCCGACCGGGCTGCGCGCGAGCACGGTCGCGCCAGCATGAGCGCTCTTCCCTCCCCTGGAGCCGAGGAGCAGCGCACGATCTTCGCGATGGGCGGCGGCGGCTTCACGATGGAGCCAACCAACCCGCTGCTCGACGACTTCGTGCTGTCGCTGTCGCGCGAGCGCGAGCCGCGAATCCTGTTCCTGCCGACGGCGTCCGGCGACACAACCACTCAGATCAACGCGTTCTATGCACGCTTCGGCGGGCGCGCGTGCAAGCCGACGCACGTCTCGTTGTTTCGGCTGGGCGACCTGGAGGGCTCGCTGCGGGAGGTCGTGCTCGCCCAGGACATCGTGTACGTCGGAGGCGGATCGATGCGCAACCTGCTCGCGCTGTGGCGCGCACACGAGCTAGATCGACTGCTCGTCGATGCATGGGAGCAGGGCACCGTGCTTGCCGGAATCAGCGCCGGTGCGATGTGCTGGTTTGAGGGCGGCGTTACGCGCTCCAGCGGCCCGCCGGAGCCGTTCGCCGGGCTCGGACTGTTGCCCGGTTCGCTCACGGTGCACGCCGACGGCGAGCCCGAGCGACTGCCCGTGTGGCTTGCGAGCGTTCGCGACGGCACGCTGCCGGGAGGCTGGGCGGCCGACGACGGCGTGGGGCTGCTGTTCGCCGGCGAGCGCCTGCAGCGTGTGGTCAGCTCGCGTCCCGGCGCAGGCGCGCAGCGCGTGGACGCGCTCGCCGGCGAGTTGGTGCGCCACCGCATCGAGCCGGAGCTGCTCGGCGCGGGCGAGCCCGAGCAGCGCCCCGCGCTCGACGACGACGTGCGTGAGCTTCGCCAGGTACACCAGCTGCGACGCGAGATGACAGGCGAGACGTCCCGCCTCCCCGACGCGTAGGAGCCGCGGGCGAGCGCCCTCCCCGGACGGCTATGTTGGTTGGTCGCGGCGATTACACGCGAGCAAAGCGGGCAAACGAGTACACAGCGTTGGACGCCCATCGAGCGGAAGGAGCAGGTATGAACACACGCAAGCTTGGCACCCAGGGACTGGAGGTATCCGCGCAGGGACTCGGCTGCATGGGCATGTCCGAGTTCTACGGCCGCGCTGAGGAGGGCGAGGCGATCGCCACCATCCACCGCGCCCTGGAGCTGGGCGTGACGCTGCTCGACACCGCCGACATGTACGGACCGTTCACCAACGAGATGCTCGTCGGCCGCGCGATCGCCGACCGCCGCGAGCGGGTCGTGCTCGCCACCAAGTTCGGCAACGAGCGTCGCGAGGACGGCAGCTGGGTGGGCATCAACGGCAGGCCCGAGTATGTGCGCAGCGCCTGCGAAGCGTCGCTGCGACGCCTCGGCGTCGAGCACATCGACCTCTACTACCAGCACCGTGTCGATAAAACCGTGCCGATCGAGGACACGGTTGGCGCGATGGCCGAGCTGGTGAGCGAGGGCAAGGTGCGCTACCTCGGGCTCTCGGAGGCCTCGCCGCAAACGATCCGTCGCGCCCACGCGGTGCACCCGATCTCCGCGCTACAAACCGAGTATTCGCTGTGGTCGCGCGACCCCGAGGAGCAGATCCTGCCGACCGTACGCGAGCTGGGGATCGGCTTCGTCGCCTACTCTCCCCTCGGCCGCGGGTTTCTCTCCGGCAAGTACAAGGCGCCCGAGGATCTGCCCGAGGACGATTTCCGCCGCCACCACCCTCGCTTTCAGGGCGAGAACTTCGAGAAGAACCTACAGCTGGTGGAGCGCATCGAGCAGATCGCGGCGGAGAAGCAGGTGAGCGCCGGCCAGCTCGCGCTCGCGTGGGTGCTCAGCCAGGGCGAGGACATCGTGCCGATCCCGGGCACCAAGCGCCGCTCATACCTGCAGGAGAACGTCGCGGCCGGGGAGATCGAGCTGTCCGCGGAGGATCTGGCCCGGATCGACGAGGCGGCACCGGTGGGGATCACCGCCGGGGATCGCTACGCGAGCATGGCGACGATCGATAGCTGAGCCAGCCCCATACACGATTCACGGTTGCTGGCCCGCCAGCTCCACGCACAGCTGCTCCAGCAGCTGGTGAACCTCGGGGACTTGGTGGGTCGTGTCGTCGGCCAGCATCGCGCGTAGCTCGTCGCGACGTGCGCTCAACACCTGATCTGCCATCGCTTGCCCCGCGGGCGTAAGCCGTGGCCCATCCTCGGCGTCGGCGACGAGACCGCGTTCACGCAACTCGCGCTCGACCGCCTCGATGCGCTCCTGCTCGATCGCCTGCTCGCCGGCCATCTCACGTGTCCCCTGCACCCCATAGCTGCCAAAGCGGGCGAGCGCCCAGATCGCCCCCGAGCTGAGATCCACGCTGGCGCGTGCGCCGACCCGTTCGTTGAAGGCCTGCCGTCGCTCGCGACTGACGAGCACGCTGAGCGCACGGTCAAGCTCGGCAAGCGAATTCGGGCTCTTGGGCGCCGCGAGCGCATCGTCGATTCCCTGACTTGTCGAGGCGGTCGCGCGCAGCGGTCGCTCGCGCAAGCGCAGGCTCAACAGGAACCCGACCGCGCCCACCCCTGCCGCGACCAGGAACACCGGTTGCAGCGCGTGCACGTAGGCGTTCTCGTAGGCGAGCCGGGCGCGAGCCGGCAGACTCTCGACCTGAGCGCCGGTGAGACGCGCGCCGCCGGCGACCTGCGCGCCAAGCACCCCGCCGATCGCGTTGTGCAGCTCGCTGCGCAGGTGGGTAGAGAAGATCGTGCCGAATACGGCGGCGCCGATCGAGCCGCCGATGCCGCGCGCCAGTGTGACGCCCGACGTGGCGGCACCCAGCACCGAATAGTCGATCGCGTTTTGCACGGCAAGCACCAGTACTTGCATCACCATCCCCAAGCCCAGGCCGAGCACGAGCAGGTACAGGTCGGCAGCGATCGCACTCGTACTGACATCCAGGCGAGAGAGCAGCAGCAACCCCACTGTCATGACGGCGGTGCCCGCGATCGGAAACGCCCTGTAGTGGCCGGTGCGCGAGATCACCCGACCGGAGACGACCGAGGTCAGCACCAGCCCGCCCATCAATGGGATCAACCGTAGCCCCGCACCGGTAGGGCTTGAATGGAACACGGTCTGAAAGAACAGCGGCAGGAACGTCACCGACCCGAACAGGGCAAAGCCGACGATCAGTGAGAGCAGGCCGGCGATCCGAAACACGTCGTCGCGCAACACCGAGATCGGCAGCACCGGCTCGCGTGCGCGTCGCTCCACGGCCAGGAACACACCGAGCAGCAGCACACCAACGATTGCCACCAGCAACGTCTGCCCCGAACCCCACGCCCAGGTAGTGCCGCCGAGGCTCGCGACCAGCACGATCGCGCTCAGCGCGGCCGCGAGCACCCCGGCACCAAGGTAGTCAATGGCCGGGCGAGTGCGCACACTGGCGGCAGCCGGGAGGGTGGTCGCGATCACCACGAGCGCGAGCAACCCGATCGGCAGGTTCACATAGAAGATCCAGCGCCACGACAGGTGCTCGACGATCACGCCGCCGAGCAGCGGGCCGGCGACGCTCGCCAAGCCGAACACGGCGCCGAACAGACCTTGGTAGCGCCCACGTTCGCGCGGGGAGACGATGTCGCCAACGCTCGCCTGCACGAGCACGATCAGCCCTCCGGCGCCGAGCCCCTGCACCGCGCGAAACGCGATCAGCTCCGTCATCGACTGGGCCAGCCCACACAACCCCGAGCCCAGCAGGAACAGCACGATCGCGCTCTGCAGGACCCGCTTGCGCCCGAGCTGATCGCCAAGCTTGCCGTACAGGGGGGTGACCGCCGTCTGCCCGAGCAGGTAGGCGCTTGTCACCCACGACAGCCGCTCCAGCCCACCGAGGTCGCCGACGATCGTCGGTAGCGCCGTCGCGACGATCGTCGAGTCGAGCGCCGCGAGCAGCATCACGAGCATCAGGCCGGCGAACACGACTCCGAGACGGGGCGTCCTGATGGAGCGGGGAACGGCAGAGCTTGCGGCGAGCGTGTTCACTTCGACTGCTCCCTTCCGAGGCCACTCGGGCCACAGCATCCTAGCGGCGGCCTCAGCGATACTGTGTGTCGGCATGGACCTGCGAACACTGGGACGCACCGGCGTGCATGTGAGCCCGCTGTGTCTCGGCGCGATGATGTTCGGTGCGTGGGGCGAGCCCGACCACGACGCGTCGATCCGGATCATCCACCGAGCCCTCGATGCCGGGATCAACTTCATCGACACCGCCGACGTGTACGCGCGCGGAGAGTCTGAGGAAATCGTCGGCAAGGCACTCAGCGGCGGGCGACGCGAGAACGTGGTGCTCGCCACGAAGTTCCACGGCACGATGGGCGAGGATCCCAACCAGGCAGGCAACTCGCGGCGCTGGATCATGCGCGAGGTCGAGGCCTCGCTCAAGCGCCTGCAGACCGATTGGATTGACCTCTATCAGGTACACCGTTGGGACCCGTGGACCGATCACGAGGAAACCCTCGGCGCCCTCTCAGACCTCGTGATCCAGGGCAAGGTGCGCTACATCGGCTCCTCAACCTACCCGGCGGCACAGATCGTCAAGGCGCAATGGGTCGCGCGCGAGCGCGACTACCAACGCTTCGTATGCGAGCAGCCGCCGTACTCGATCCTCGCGCGTGGGATCGAGGCCGACGTGCTGCCCACCTGCCTGGAGTATGGGATAGGCGTTATCCCCTGGAGCCCGCTCGCGGGCGGCTGGCTGTCGGGACGCTGGCGCAAGGGAGCGGAAGATCTGACCTCACGACGCTCGGCGATGATCCCGCAACGCTATGACCTCTCGATACCGGCAAACCAAGCAAAGCTGGAGGCCGCCGACGCGCTCGGGCAGCTCGCTGATGAGTCGGGCATATCCCTGATCCACATGGCACTCGCGTTCGTGATCCGCCACCCGGCGGTGACTGCGGCGATCATCGGGCCGCGGACAATGGAGCAGCTCGAGTCCCAGCTTGGCGCCACCGACGTGCAGCTCGATGATGCGGTGCTCGACCGGATCGATGAGATCGTGGCGCCCGGGAGCACGATCAACCCGACCGACGCCGGCTGGACGAACCCGGCGCTGGCCGCGACAGCGCGACGCAGATAGCGCAACACCCTCGGGCGAGCGTACTCTCCAGCGCATGAACGCCGCCCTGCAGCAATTGCGCGAGCGCCTCGCCGAGCTTTCAGACCTCGCGTCGGTGGCGATGCTGCTGGAGTGGGATCAGATGGTGACGATGCCAAGCGAGGGCGCGGGCGCAAGAGCCCACCAGCTCGGCGCGCTCGCGCGCCTCACCCACGAGCGCGCCGCCAGCGAGGAGATCGGGCAGTGGCTGGAGGAGCTTGACGGCTCGGCACCCGACGGGGCGTCACTCGACTCTGAGGCGCTCGACGCCGGGGCACCCGGCGCTACCGCGGTCGGCGCCACCGCACTCGGCGAGCTGGATCGCGACATAGTGCGGCTCGCGCGCCGCGACTGGGAGCGAGTGCGGCGCGTACCGGAAGAGCTGGCTGTGGAACTCGCCAAGACGAGTGCGGAGGGCCAGGACGTTTGGCAGCGCGCCCGCGCAAACGACGACTTCGCCGCGTTCGCACCCGCACTGGAACGCAACGTGGAGCTTGCGCGGGCCTATGGCGACTGTCTCACCGACGGCGAGCAGAGCGCGTATGAGGCGCTGCTCGACGACTACGACTTCGGGTTGCGAAGCGAGGAGCTGCGACATATCTTCGGGTCGCTCGCAGATGCGCTCGCGCCACTCGTCGGCGAGGCGACGATCCACTCGCCGCGCCGCCCCCTGGAGGTACCAGTGGCCGCCCAGCAGGCCGCGGTGGCAGGCACGCTGCGCCGCCTCGGAGTCGAGCAGGAGAGCTGGCGAGTGGACACCTCCACTCACCCATTCACGGCATGGATGGGCAAAGGCGACATGCGCCTGACCACTCGCTACGACGACGGCGACGTGGAGTCGTTGCTCAGCTCGCTGCACGAGTACGGACACGCGCTGTACGAGCGCCAGGTCGACCCGGCGCTCGACCGCACCAACCTCGGCGGTGGTACCTCGATGTCGATGCACGAGTCGCAGAGCAAGCTGTGGGAGAACCATGTCGCGCGCAGCCCCGCGTTCGCAGAGGTGCTGGCTGGCGAACTGAGCGCCGGCGGGTACGAGAATCAACGCCGCAACGCTGAACTCAAGTCTCGTCGGTGTCGAACCGTCGCTGATCCGCGTGTCCGCCGACCCGCTCACCTATCCCCTGCACATCGTGCTGCGCTTCGAACTGGAGCAGGCGCTGATCGGCGGCGAGCTGGCGGTCGCCGATCTGCCCGCCGCCTGGCACGACGGGATGCGTCGCCTACTCGGCGTCGAGGTGCCATCCGATACGCTCGGCTGCCTGCAGGACGTGCATTGGAGCGCCGGCAGCTTCGGCTACTTCCCAAGCTACGCCCTCGGCTGCCTGATCGCCGCGCAGCTGTGGGAGACGATGGAGACACAGTTGGGATCGCGCGACGAGGATCTGCGACACGGCGAGGTAGGCCCGATCAAGGAGTGGCTCCGCGAGCACGTGCACCGCCACGGGCGGCGGATCGACACGATGCCACTGGTCGAGCAGGCGACGGGACAGGCGCTCGGGATAGAGCCATTCGTGCGGTATGTCGCTCCGCTGGCGGGTCACGCGCGCTTCGGCGGGCGACGGTAGAGGCCCTCTGTAAATAGCGCGTTGCCCGCCGTGTTCCACCGCTCCAGCTCCTCGGCGGTCATGAACGGCTGGGGCAGGTGCCGGCCGATCTGCGCCTGGTACAGCACGGTGCCGAGGATCAACGTGACCCCATGCAGCGCCGCCCAAGTGATGTCGGCGTCGTCTCGCAGCAGCCCGTGGTCGGCCAGCGTCTGCCAAAGCCCTTTGGCGATCTCGACAAACGCGTCGAACACGGCCGCGGCGGTCCTGTCTCCTTCGGCCACAGCCCGCGCCACGTACAGCAGCGCCGTTGGCTGCTCGGCCACGAATGCAGTGACGCGGTCGCCGAGTTGCTTCTGCGATTCGACCGGAGTCCCGGCCGTGAGCAGATCGCCGAACGCCTCCGCAGCCAATCCGACGACGTGCGCGCCGACCGCCTCCACGAGTGCCGCCTTCGTCGCGAAGTGGTGCTGAACGAGACCAGGCGAGACTCCGGCCGCCTTGGCGACATCACGGAGCGAGGTGCCAGCGACCCCGTCGCGCGCGAATTCCTCGAGCGCGGCGTTGCGAACGCGCGCCAGCCCGGTCAGATCAGGGGTCACGACGACCATACGATTGCATCGTACACAATACGTGTGTATCTTAGTCGGGAAGTGTCGATGTCAGCTCATTCCCACCGCCCGCGCGGCTACGTCCGCCACTACGCCGGCCTGATGACGCCGGGCGCCGGCGCCGCAATCCCGGCTCTGCTCGAACGCAACCGCTTGCAGCGACTTGAGCGACTGCTACGCACAGCCGCCAGCGGCGAGAGACGACGCAGATCAAGCCAGCGGCGCATGCGCGCGCTCGTCGCCGTGCCGGGCGCCCGCATGCGCTGGCACTCGGTGCCCACCCCGGCGGCACCGGGACCCGAACAGGCGATCGTCCATCCGCTCGCCGCGTCCACCTGCGATATCGACTGCCCACTCGCGCTCGGCGCGATGAACCTCGCGCTGCCCGTGCACCTCGGTCACGAATGCGTCGCCGAAGTCCTGACAGTCGGTGAGCGTGTGAGCACCGTAAAGCCCGGCGACCGCGTCGTCGTCCCATTCCAGATCAGCTGCGGCTCCTGCCCGTCCTGTCGCGCCGGCCACCCCGGTAGCTGCCTCAGCGTTCCCCCACTGTCGGCCTTCGGCATGGGCGTTGGCAGCGGACACTTCGGCGGCGCGTTCTCTGACGAGCTAGTGGTCCCGTACGCCGACGCCATGCTCGTCGCACTCCCCGACGGGGTCGCGCCGGCCGCCGCCGCAAGCCTCTCGGACAACATCGCCGACGCTTACCGCCACATCGCGCCACACCTGCCGGCGCTGCTGGCGACCGACGCCGATGCAACAGTCCTGATCATCGCCGGGATCTCACGCCGACCGCTGGTAAGCGCGAGCGTCGCCCTCTATGCCGGCCAGATCGCCCTGGCGCTGGGCGCGCGCAACGTGCGCCTGGTGGACTCGCGAGCGCACATGCGAGCGCACGCCGAACGGCTCGGTCTGATCGCGCTGAAGCCGCGCGAGCTACGCGGCCAGGAGCCAGTACCGCTGGTCGTCCACTCAAGCGCCGATCCGCTGCGCCTCGCCCTCACTCACACCGCCCCCGACGGCATCTGCACCAGCAACGGTGGCCTGCACCGCAGCACGGGTATTCCCCTGATCCAGATGTACATCCGCCGCTGCACACTGCACATCGGCATTCCACACGCACGCACCAATATTCCGGGCGCGCTCGAGTTGATCGCGCACGGAAAGCTGCACCCCGAGCAGGTCACCACCAACATCGCGCCGTTCGACGACGCTCCGCGCGCCCTGCGCGAGCATTGCCTCGCCGGAGAGACGAAGACGGTGCTCGTGCGCGGAGCGTGATGTGGTGTATGTGCTTATGCCGTCCGCGGAATGCACCTATGCTGAATCCGTCGCACCAGGACGGGGAAGGTTGCCGGTGTGACACGTTCGCATGCCCACGTCGTCGGGGTACCCGAGGCAATTCGATCGCGCGAGGATCTGGCTGGCGCTGACCGGGCGATCACGTATGAGCTTGCGGCTGGTGACGCCCGGTCAATGAGTGCTGAGCAGTGGGCGCGCGCGACCTGGGAGGACGCCCCAACGATCGTCCGCTGGTTTCAGACGCTCGGTTGGCGGTTCGTTCTCGGGCTGCGGCTCGCGCCTGGACGGTCGCCCACGAACGTGCTCGGTTGGCGCATGCTCGACGATCGCCCCGACACGGTGACGCTCCAGGCCCGCTCCGCCCTGATCACCGGGCACAACGTCGTGATCGTCCGGGAGTCCACGGTGCTATGGACCACGCTCGTCCGCTACGAACAGCCAATCGCACGCCCGATCTGGAGACTCGTCGAGCTTGTACACCGAATCGTGCTGCCATACACCCTCACCCACACCAGGAAGATGCAGCAGCGTGAGCACGACCGACAGGACCAGAGCTGACAGGACAGCCAGCGCCACCCGCTGCCTTGAAGACTCCCTTCCCTCGCGGACGAATCCACGAAACAAAGCCCCCGTCAAAACCAGCCTAGCGGCAGGCTGCGCGGGTGGGACGCCCGTAGTTTGCGTGCCGAGGAAGTCAGTGGGCGATACTGGGCTCGAAACGGTTGGTGGGGGTGCCCTGGGGCGTGAGGCCCCGTGTTTGCTGGGCTTCGATGCTCTCAGGTTAGCTGGGGTTTGCTCGGAATGGAACCTTAGACGGCGGGCTGGCGCGCGCATCATTCCGCCATTGGGCCCGGCTCCCGACGGGTCCGATGTGTCGCATACAATACGCTACATGCTGACCGTCGCAGAAGCCGCAAGCCGCCTCGGCCAGGACCGAGAGACGATCCGGCGCTGGGTTCGCTCGGGACGCCTTCGGGCGCAGCTCGTTGCCGCAGGTACGCTATCGAACTACCCGCCCTGCGAGCCGTCGAGGACGAACTGCTTCCGATGGCAGAACTACCGACCGAGTGGACGCTCGACCACGACGGATCGCCAGCATTGAATTGGGTCGCCGCTCTGCACCACTCGCGCCGCGAGTCGTAACCGGAGCAGCGCAGGGGCGACGATGACCCGGACAACTGATCCAAGGTCGCATCGTCGTCTTAGATGCCGGAACTAGCCTACATATAGACTGCGCCGATGGACCTACGAGAAGCGCTGCAAGAAGCTTCGTTCGGCGAGCGTATCGCCGAGCAAGAGGTTAACCAGTTGGCCGAGTATTTCGTCGAGACCGACCAGTGGCGGCGGCTATATGCTGGTGACGTTGATGTCGTTTACGGACCGAAGGGCTCGGGGAAGAGCGCCCTCTATTCACTGCTTGTCACAAAGCAGCAGGAGCTATTCGACCGTGGCATCCTGATCGTTCCCGCCGAGAATCCAAGCGGAGCGCCAGCATTCCAGGATGTCGCAGAAGATCCGCCGACAAGCGAGACTGAGTTTGTTGGCCTTTGGAAGGTCTACTTCCTAGGCCTCGTAGCAACGGTCTTGAAGGAATGGGGTGTCGAGACAGATGATGCCAAACGCGTTTATAACACACTGCTTGAGGCAGGACTGTTCGAGGCCAAAACCAGCCTGCGGTCTCGTTTGCACGCGACCCGCAACTACGTCCGGCAAGTAGCACGCGCGGAGTCAGTCGAGGGCGGCCTACTGCTTGATCCAGGCACAGGTATGCCAGTCGGCATCACCGGCAAGATCACACTAGGTCAGCCTCAGCCCGAATTGAGGGCGGCCGGGATCGTTTCAATCGACGAATTGTTGGAGTCTGCCAACGAAGCCCTCAAGACGCTCGACTTCAGCGTGTGGCTCATCTTGGACCGTCTCGATGTGGCGTTTGTCACTCAGGAGGAGCTTGAGCAGAATGCCCTGCGAGCCCTCTTTAAGGTTTATCTCGATCTGCAAGCGCTAGATCGAATTGCAGTCAAGATTTTCTTGCGAACAGACATTTGGCGGAGCATTACTGAAAGCGGTTTCCGCGAGGCAAGTCACATTACACGAGCCTTGACAATTTCCTGGGAGCGTCAGTCTCTTCTTAACCTCGTTATGCGCCGCACCCTTCGCAACTCCGAGATATGTGACTACTACGGCATCGATGCCGCACAGGTACTCGCGAGCGTGCCCGAGCAGGAGAGCCTGCTCAAGCTCATGTTTCCGGAGCAGGTAGACCTAGGGCGCAACCCACAGACATTTGACTGGATGGTTAGCCGAACCCAGGATGGCAGCACGAAGACCGCGCCGCGAGAGCTAATCCATCTTATGTCGAGCCTGAGAGAGAGCCAACTGAAGCGCTTCGAGGTAGGTCATGATCCTCCCCCGGCAAAACAGCTTTTCGATCGACCCGCTTTCAAGGACGCGCTCAAAGCGGTCTCCGCCACTCGATTGACAACGACGTTGTATGCCGAGTATCCGGATCTCAAGCTCCACGTCGAGCAACTCGAAGGCGAGAAGACGCAGCAAACCCCCCACACACTCGGCGCTATCTGGGAGGTGGCCCCGGAGGAGGCACGCCGCGTCGCGGAACAGCTAGTCGATGTGGGTTTCTTTGAGCGCCGGGGGGCGAAGCAAAATCCAGCCTACTGGGTTCCGTTCCTCTACCGAGACGCGCTCAGCATGATTCAAGGTGAGGCAAAGTAGCTTTACCACCCATTGAAAAGGATGCGAGGAGAAGGCGACAACCCAAACTTCCCGCGGCGACAATGACTGAGCCTTATCGTGGCTAGCCCGGCGCACACAATGCCTTGATAGCCCAGACTCATGTCTCGGGCGCACAAACAATCAGTCTGAAACTCACCTAACCGAGGGCCGCGGCAAGCTCGCCAGCCTCGACACGCACCTCGTGTGGCACCGTAATCGTTAGATGCCCGTCGCGCTCCAGCAACCACCGCGCGTTAATGATCGTGACACCAATCACCTCACCGTCAGGGCCGTATCGGACACCGTGCCCCTCAGGCGTGAGGACAGCATCGGCGGCCACGTTCGACTCGCCGCGCGTGAGGTAGAGCACGTCCCCGTCCGCGTCGTAGTTGGCGCGCTCGAACACTAGATCGTCGATCTTGACCTTCATGTTGTCCATCCGCTTGGCGATTCTCCGTGTCCGTAACAAGAGCGGTCACGATGCGTGACGGCTCCTGTGCAGAGTCTACGACCACCATCAGCCACTTACTAGGCCCGACGCCTTGCTTAAGGAAGCGCTCGCGCGACGGGCGTGAGTCCATCTCGCGATGATCAGGGTCGGGAAGCAACGCAAGAACCGCCGTGAGATAGTGCTCAAGCTCGGGATGCCCTTGCTGAGGGAGAAGGATGTGACGGAGCCAGGTGTCCTCGAACAGCACCACTCGCCTGCCCTCCGGCGTCCTCGCCTCCGCCAGGACCGGACGCTCACTCATATGCAATCCGCTCGTGCTCGGCACCAGTGCCGCGCCTCACTGTCAGCCACTGACGACATTTGTACACAAGGCTACCTATAGCCCCGGACCCCTGAACGCTCGATCCACCATCTCAACCTCCCGCTCATTCGGCGCGTAGTCCGCGTAGCCCTAGTGTCCCGCGCCGTTAATTCGTTGTAGAAGTCGTGAGATGGAGTCTAGGGTTTGCTCTGCGGTCTTGGTCCAGATGAATGGCTTGGGGCTTTCGTTCCATTTGTTGACCCAGTCGCGGATATCTTTCTCCAACGCGTGGACGCTGCGGTGATCTGAGCGACGTAGCAGATCGTCTGTGAGGTAGGCGAACCATCGCTGGACCTGGTTGATCCAGCTGGAGTACGTCGGGGTGTAGTGCATGTGAAACCGGGGGTGTGCGGTCAGCCAGCGTTGGATGGCGGGGCTCTTGTGGGTGGCGTAGTTATCGCAGACGAGGTGCACGTCGAGATGCTCGGGGACCTGACTGTCGATCTTGACCAGGAACTTCTTGAACTCGATCGCGCGGTGGCGGCGGTGCGTTGAGCTGATGACGGTCCCGTCGGCGGTGTTAAACGCAGCAAACAGGCTGGTCGTGCCGTGGCGCAGATAGTCGTGGGTGCGCTTCTCCGGCATGCCCGGCATCATTGGAAACGCCGGCTGGGAGCGCGCGAGCGCTTGCACCTGGCTCTTCTCATCCACGCTCAAGACGACTGCGGCTTCGGGCGGATTCAGATACAGGCCGCAGATGTCATAGACCTTCTCCACAAACAGCGGGTCGTTGGAGAGCTTGAATGTATCCGCGCGATGGGGCTTCAGATCAAACGCTCGCCAGATCCGCCCGATCGTCGACTTTGACAATCCCGAGCGCTCGGCCATCTTCGCGCGCGACCAATGCGTCGCGTTCTCCGGCGTGGACTCCAACGTCGCTACGACCACGTCCTCGACCTGCTCAGCGGTGATGCTCGCCGGACGTCCCGGACGCGGATCATCGGACAATCCGTCCAACCGCAGCTCACAAAACCGTCGGCGCCACTTCCCGACCGTCGGCGTCGACACACCACACGCCACCGCAACATCCTTATTGGAATACCCCTCCGCGCACCGCAAAACGATCCGCGAGCGCAACGCCAACGCCTGCGAAGACTTCCTACGCCGCTCCCACCGCACCAACTGATCGCGCTCCGCATCGGTCAACTCCAACACCTGCTTGGGCCGTCCAGTTCTCACCATGCCACAGCTTATCACACTTAAGTACCGAACTTAAGGCGCAGGACACTAGGTCGTCGCGATGTCGCGATGACCCATCCACTCCTGAAGGGTCCGCATCGGCACGCCAGCAGCGGCCATCGCTGTCCCGAACGTATGGCGTAGATCGTGGAAGCGGTGCGGATCGATCTTGGCTGCCTTGAGCGTCCGGTCGAGCTACTGGTGCTCGCCGGGAACTGCGGCACTGGCGAGCGCTTCGATCTGCGGCATCATCAGGTAGCGAACCTCCGTCGATGTGGGGAGCGCCGGGAGGTCGATCACCTCACACGGGTTGGTGGTCGCCCACGGCGCCGTGGGTGCATCGAGTAGCGGTACATCGCACTCAACGTGCCGATGTAGTTGCGGATCGACTTCGACCCCACCCCGTCCGCCGTCATCGCACGCATCGTGTCCTCCACGTCCTCGGGCCGGACGCTCGCGAACGCCCGGCCACCGAGATGCGGTTCGATCCACACACGTAGCGCCATCGCGACCGCCGTCAACGTGCTGCGCTTACGCCCAAGGGCTACCAGGTGCGCGCAGTAGCGGCGACCCACCTCCCCCACGTCGAGACGATCACCGCTTGGGGCACTAGGCGCAACCTCGCGGATGAGCCGCCGCAACTCTGGCTCGACTTGCGCCGTGGTCAACCATTCGCCACTGCCTGCTTGGGAGAACAAGCCGGTGCGCCCGTCAACATTCGATTCGCGATCGCTTGTAGAGGCGACGACCGGAATCGAACCGGTGTAGACGGCTTTGTAGTGCGTCTCAGGACGCTGCTCTCCGCTTACCTAAGCGGTTTTCGGTGACCTCAAGTGCTCTCAGATGCCCCCAAAAAACGTTCGGGTGGGGAGAGTTTGGGGAGAGTTGTCGAGCGTCCCGCCACAGTCCAGGGGTGGAGGCGAGACGTCTCGACACATCCGGCGCTGGTAGACCCGGCATCCTTTATCGCGTGCTGCCGCAAGCGCCAGTTGTCCGCTCCGAGTTTCGCGAGCGTGTCCGAGTGGGCCGGCAGCAACTCGGCCAGTGCTGGCCAGAAGCAATGCGCGATGAGTACGAATGTCATCTGCGCACGCTTCTCGCCGACGCGGAGCTAGCTGTAAGTCCCGAGGAGGTTGTTCAGGCGGGTGATGGGTGTTTGTCGCCCGATGGCTTGGTGTCGTCTTCGATGGTTGTAGGTCCAGAGCCATCCGTCAAGGGCTGCGGTGCGCTCTGTGCTTGACGCGTAGATCGCGCCGTAGGCCCAGCCGCCGAGCATGGTGCGGATGAAGCGCTCTGCCTTTCCGTTGGTCTGTGGCCGGTAAGGGCGCGTGTGTAGGTGACGAATCCCGAGTGACCGGCACGCGATGGCGTGAACAGCTGAGCGGTATGCCCCACCGTTGTCGGTGAGCAGCTCGCGGACCCGCATGCCGTGGCGTTTGAAGAACGCGATCGCTCTGCGCAGGAACGCGATCGCTGTGGTCGCTTTCTCGTCTGTGAGTACCTCCGCGTAGGCGAGTCGTGTCGCGTCGTCGATCGCGATGTGCACGTACTCCCAGCCAACGACGTTGCGTTTTATGCCGTCACGATCGACGTGCGTCTTCTTCGGATTGCGCCTCTGGCCCGTAATCCGCTTGCCCGAGCCGCCGTGGATGCGTCCGAGCTTCTTCACGTCGATATGGATCAGCTCGCCCGCGACCGTCCGTTCGTAGCGCTCAGCAGGCTCCAGGCCGAGTCGGCCAAGGCGACCCATCCCGATCCTGGTCAGGATCCCCGAGACCGTCGAGAGCGGCCGATCAAGGACCTCCGCGATCTCTGGGCCCGTGAACCGCAAACGCCGCAGAGCAGCGATCGCCTGCACCGTGTGCTCATCACTTCGGTTCGCAACGACGAGCGGCGCCGAGGAACGATCCAACAGTCCAGCAACACCATCGACGCGAAAGCGAGCGACCCACTTGCTCGCGGTACGAACGCTGACCTCAGCCGCCTCAGCGGCTTCCCCAACAGACCATCCCTCATCGACAACACGACGCACCATCCGCTCACGCTGCCTAAATGACAACGCCGCATTAGCGTGCAACTTCATCCGGACCTCCTTGGACTGGGGCTTCGACAACCACCAGCCTCCAAGGAGGACCGGATGAACAACGTCCTCAGGAACTACAGCTAGCCGTTCGTGTGCCTCTGGACGCACTCGCGGCGATCCTGCGAGACGGACGCTTCAAGACGAGACACGAGGCCGGAGTCCACAGCAAGAATCCTGAGCGATGCCCAGCGGAGGAGTCAGCCGTTTGGAGCGTTCACGAGACGGCGCTCAGCGAGCTGCCGATCTTTGGATACGCCGCCAGCAGTGGCGATGTCACGACTCCCGAGACGCGAGCTACGCTTCACCAAGCCTACGGCTCAGCCCGCGTGCTGCTCTCCCGCGACGTTGGACACCGAACCTCGGTGTTCTTCGGCGACACGCTCATATGGCTTCGCCAGGGTGCCGGGGCACCGGCGCCGCTTCGTGAGCCCGACGAACTCGCTTGGCCCTCAGACCGCGGCGCACCCACCGAACGCCACTCGCTCGACAGTTGTGGCCCGGATGAAGTTGTCGAGATCCAGGTCGTCGGAGGACTCCGCTTGTCCGATATCGCTTCCGTCATGTTTGATCAGAACCCGCCACCGTCGGTCCTCGACGCCCTTCAACAGAACGCGATCGACTCGTATGTGAACGCTCTCCCCGCGTTGCCCAGATGGCTGTCGGAGAGGTTCATTCCTGACGCGCTGACTCCGACACACTAAGGCGCGAATCGCGACTCAAGCTAGCCCGAGACGGCGGCAGATCGGCGGTACGTGCCCGGACGCTAGACGTACCAATATCCCTCGCCTAGCACGGCTGAGGGACACGTAGAGCAACTGCCGCGCCTCCTCGTCGTCGCCAAAGTTGGTATCCGCTACATAGGGCAGCACAACAAGGTCGAACTCCTTGCCCTTGCCCTCGTGACACGAGAGAAGATAAATACCCGCCGCGGGGTAGGGGACGTGGCAAAACGTGCCTGGCGCACGCGCGCGTGCGCTCGTTCGGCCGCTTCTATGTCCGAGAGATGCGATGGCGCTTGAAGCACACGGCGGACCGCATAGAGCGTGTCCCAGTCGATGATGCGCGCGTCCTGGCTCGCGGACACCAGGCGCGTGAGATCGTGGGCCGCAACAAAGGCGTCTGTCAGCGTCTCACAGCGACGGGCAAGATCGGTGATCCCGCTCGCCAAAGCTCGCCTCGGTTCGTGCAGGCGCGCCGGGTTGATGCCGTCCGGCCCGACCCGATCCGCGAAGTCGAGCTGGCCGTGGCGGGGGGCGACTGCGTGTGCAAGGGTCAAGAGGCGATGGGTATGGTGCTCGACGGTGATCGCACTGGCGTAGCCGTCGACCCATTCAGTTGCGAGGTCGAGTGCGTCCTCAGAGGCGCGCAACCGGCCGCACCGAAAGCGCTTGGTTAGGTGTCGCTCGAGTACTGCTAGCTGCTCGCGGCGACGCGCAATTACGCCGATTGTGCGGGCCTCGCTACTGCGGAACGCGGTTGCGATCGGGTCGTCTATCTGCCAGAGCTCACGGGCCTCGGCACCCCATACCTTGCCCTTCTCTGGCAGGTTCGGATCGTAATAGACGACGTTGATCTCAGCCGGACGCTTAGCAGTGACAGTTGCCGCGTCGTCGAGAAGCACGTCGCGCGCCTGCTGCATCCACGCCTGGAGCGCGGGTCGGTCCCGGTAACGATGGAGCGTGCGTAGGGTGTGCTCGGACGGGTTTTGGCTTGCGCGGAACTCATCTAGGCGACGCTTGGAAGCGTCGCGCCACTCGTAAATCTGTTGAAGGGGATCAGCGAACGAGTAAAGGCGCGACTCCCGTCCGGCAAGACGCTCCACGATGGCTGCTTGGAGTGGTGAGCTGTCCTGATACTCGTCTAGGACGATGACCGGATACTTGTGCCGCCAGAGATGTCACAGGGTCCGCGAACGGTCCAACAGCAGCCACATGTAGTAGGCCAGATCGTCGTAGTGGAGACGTCCTGTGCTGCGGTGCAGATCGCGCAGACGCGCGGCTATCTCGGTATTGCGTGGTCTCGGCTGCGCAAGGCGCTCGGGCCGCCCGTTCTGTAGGCCGTACTCGAGCGCGTGACCATAGTCGTCGCTCTGCCTTCGATCTTTCGGCGTGCGAGCGATCCCCTCAAGACCCATCAGCGCGCTGATGTCCGCTTCGCGCTCTGCGGGGCTGGCGAGCTCGATTTCAAGTGGCAGTCCGAGAGATGTCCGGTACTGACTCACCTTTTGCCAGAACCAGGCGTGATAGTTCGTAATCTCGATCCTCGCGCGCTGGCTCGGTGTCAGCAGATCGGCCGCGTAGGCGTCGAGCTGGGAGCGCGCATTGCGGCTGAACGTGAGCACCAGCGCCCGCTGCGTGGGCCCTATCCTGCCGGCGTCGATGTCCCGCCCAACGAGGCGCACCGACGTATGGGTCTTCCCCGAACCCGGAGGTGCCTGAACCAGCAGACACTTCTGCTGGTCTTCGAGCACGTCCTGCTGCTCTTGGTCAAAGGTCATGCGCGCCAGCCGCAGACTCGTCCCCTGCGGCAAAGCGGTGAACATGGTCGATCATCGCCGTCGCGGTAGGTGGCAGAACGACCAGCGTGGCACAAATGATCCGTGCATAGAGAGGGCTCTTGAAGTCAAGACCGGCCTTGCCACGCAACAGACACGCGAGCGCGCGTCGGGCATCCTCCTCGGCGTAACCAGTGATTAGTGCAGGGAGGCCAATCGCGTCGGCAAGGTGATCAGACTGTCCAACGTATTCGATGACGGCGCTGCGGATCTGGTCGGCGTGCTCCTCCCAAGTGCCAAGCGTGTCCCTGCATGTCTCGATCCCAGCCGCGAGCTCAGAAATATCGGCCTCGGTCGCGAGTACACCCTCCCAATCGGTGTGCGTCCTCCAGCTCAATATGACATTTGGCTGGGCGGCGAGCACTTTCGCCAACGCCTCGGGCTTGTCAGTGTCTACGACGGTGACGACCGGGATTTCGAGCTCGCGAAAGAACCGGACGAAGCTGGGCATCTTGTCGATCGACTCGCAGTCCACCAACTCGATGCGGTGCTCGTCTAGGCCGTCACCTGGACGATGAGATGCCCACAGCGCCGGGAACGCGCCGCGCTCGGTCGCTCCCTCAGTAAGAACGACAACCGACGCATAGAGCCCGGCAACCAGCGCGGCGCGGGCATGAAGCTCAAAAAACTTGTGCTCGGCAGGAAGCGCCTTCCGCAGCGCCTTCAGTGTGGGGCCCGCCTCCGCATCTCGAGCGAGGTGGATGTCGGCCAACGGTACGGTGCCCGCCACCTCCGCCGAATGGGTGCTCAGAAGAACTTGCGCAGCACCCGCGTCCTCGGCGAGCAGAAGTGAGCGAGTGACGAGGCGCTGACCTACAGGCTCAAGGTTCTGCTCGGGCTCCTCCAACGCGAGAATCAGATTGCCCTCCGACGTGCGAGCGCCTTGCAGCAACGCAGCAATCAGAAGCACTCGCAGCACGCCCCGGCCGTGCGCCGACAGCGGCAGGTGCGTGGTGGAGCGTCCGCTGAGCAGCACAAGCTGAAGGCTCTGTAGGACGCGCCGATCGCTCAGACCGGCTACGGCTAGGTCGAGCGGATCGCCTGCTGGCGCAAGCCCAAGGCGCTGCGCTGACTCCTGAAGCTGAGTGCGTGTGCCGGCAACAGTCGGGTGCGAAAGCAACGGACCCTTCGCGTCGTCGATCGCCTGACGAATCGCCTCGAGCGGGTCCGAAAGATCGCCACGCTCGAAAAGCCTCGCAAGGACAGAGTTGGAGTAGAACGCGAGCTCGTGCAGGGGATCGAGACCGGCCGGAATGTACTGCCAGCCAATCCTGATCTTGTCGGCTTGACGCACTGGTGCCTCACCGGCCTCGGGGCGTGCGAAGAACGCGCGCGACGGCTCGCCGTAGATACCTCGGAAATGCAACCGCAGCACGAGCTGAGCGTCGTCGAACTCCTCCTCTGGAGAGTCCCACCCGCCGAATGTGCCGTCCTCGCGTCGCCCCTCCAGGTATGGCTCGAAGTGGTCGCGGTCCTCCGGCGAAAGTTCCTCCAGAATGACCGTGATCTCGACAGGCGTGGAAGTGTCGCAGTCTGGATAATCCCAAACCCCAAGCCGATCACGGTAGGCGTCGCGGTAAGGGTTGAGCACAAGATCGGCTGCCGCGAGCAGCGTCGTCTTTCCCGCATTATTAGGTCCGACCAACAACGTCTGATAGCCAGGTCGCCACCACACCGACTCGCGCCAGCCGCGAAAGTGACCGACACTCAGCTCTGCGATCCGCATGTGCGAATCATGGCGGTTTGCGCACCCGCGCGAGGCCAGGTGTTGCTTAGACACGCCCAAGGTTGTCACAGCCGCGCGGCGAGATGAAGGCGGCGCCGGGTGCGGGAGCCGGCTTGCCCGACCATTCTCGCATCCCCTTCGGGGCTGCGGTCGGGGCTGCGACCGGCCCCGCACCCGGCGGGGCCCCAGCAAAGGAGGCTCAAATGTCCGCTGGACTCACTGACTCGGACACCATGTTCTCGGTACGCGAGACCCCCTGGCACGGCTTGGGAGCCGTGCTCGAGCAACCGCCGGCAACGGTCGCGGAGGCCATCGAGGCGTCGGGACTCGGCTGGAGCGTCGCCAAGGAGCCGATCGCCGTCGACCGCGGCGACAAACCGACCAATGAGTGGTGGGTGCCCCGCTGCGAGGAGATCCCCGGCTTCTACGCGACCGTCCGTCAGGACACGCGCGAGGTGCTGGGCATCGTCGGAGAGCGCTACAGGCTCGTGCAGAACCACGAAGCCTTCACGTTCATCGACCAGCTTCTCGGCAGCTCGATCAACTTCGAGACGGCTGGCAGCCTGCACGGCGGCCGCCGCGTATGGGTGCTCGCAACGCTCCCCGATCACGTCGAAGTCGGGGGCGACGACGTGCGCCCCTACGTGCTGCTGATGAACAGCCACGACGGTTCGACCGCCGTGGTCGCCGCCACAACGCCGATCCGCGTGGTCTGCCAGAACACCCTCAACTGGGGGCTCGCCAACGCGCGGCAGAAGTTCTCGATCCGCCACACCGAAGCGGTCACGCAGCGCGTTCACGAGGCTCGGCGAGTCCTCGATCTGTCCATCAACTACTACGAGCAGTTCAAGCGCCTCGGCGACCAGCTCGCCTCCGAGCGCTGCAGCGAACGCCAGCTCCGCTCAGTCCTCGACGAGCTCTACCCGAGTGGCACGAGCGATTCGGTGAGCGGTCGCACCCGCAAATCGCGGCAGCAGACGAAGGACCACATCGCCGAGTTGTTCATGCGCGGCAACACGCAGGGCAACGCGCCCGGCTCCAAGTGGGCCGCCGTGAACGCCATCGTGGAGTACGGCGACTGGCTGCGCCCGCTGCGCTCGAGCGGCCAGCGCTTCGCCCGCGCTGTCGACGATGGACCCGAGAAGACCCGCGCGCTGCAGCTCGTCGCAGCCGCGTGAAAGGGTATGCCCCGGCGGGCGTCAGACGCCCGCCGGGGCCTGCCGAAACCGACCGATGGACGCCACCCGCGTACTCCCCTACTATGGATGGTCAAGGAGCCGGCCTTCGCGGTCGATTCCTTCCAAGGAGCGTTTGCAATGGCTACCCGAACTGACAACGAGATCCGCGAGCTGAGCCCCGAGGAGTGGGACCAGCGAGTAGATGAACAGGCACGCAAGCGCCTGGGCATGAGCGGCGAGGAGTTCGAGCGGCGTCTGAGCGCGGGCGAGATCGACATTGACGATAGCCCCGACGTGACGCGCGTTGCGATGATGCTCCCGCTCCATGCCACGCACAAGTAAGACACCTGCCGAGGCCGTCGAGCACTACCGCGGCAGGACCGTGCGGTTGCTGTCCTGCGTGACCAGCGTCCACGTCGTCACGTGCCTACCGCCTCTCGGACGCACCACACGAGTTCGAACTTGCTGACACGGCGAAGATGCGC
>CAVZOV010000002.1:0-1188986 GCA_963776985.1 uncultured Solirubrobacterales bacterium | reverse complement strand
TCTTGATGCGACGGAGGCTGGGCGGTTGCTGTCGGTGCCCGCGTCGTGGGTCCTCGCTGAGGCACGAGCGAATCGGATTCCGCATGTGCGGCTCGGGCGCTATGTGCGGTTCAGCGCGGACGATCTGGAGGACTGGTGGCGAGCGCGGATGCGGGGGCCGTGGCGTTCACGAGGTGCAGCCTCGCGTACAGCGCGCTCGCTGCTTGTCGATCGACAGGCAGAGCACGGGAGGCGTCCTGACTAACGAGACGGTTATCGCGTTGAGGCAGCCGCAGCGCGCGCTACCTTGGGCGGCCGATGGTGGTGCGCGATCAGGGAGACGATGAGTGATGGCGACAGCTAGGAAGATGCCCCGACGGCCTTACGGCGCTGGCTCGCTCTACGCGCGTGGGGGCGTCTGGTATGCGCATTGGCGTGCGGACGGTGGCCGGCAGGTCAAGCGTCGTGTTGGCCCGATGCGCGTCGAGGGCTCGCGTGATGGCCTGACACGCAGCCAGGCCGAGGCAGAGCTGCGACGCCTGATCGCGGAGACGAAGCCCGCCCGGATGACGACTGGCGATGCGCTGACGATGGCCGAGCTGGGACGCCGTTACCTCGCGAACCTGGAGCGTCAGAGCCGCAAGAAGGCGACGACGACGGCTGTGGAGTCGATCCTGCGCGTTTGGCTTGAGCCGTTCTTTGCGGAGCGCGATCTACGCCGGATAACGGCCCAGGACGTTCAGGATTTGATGACGATGATGGAGAAGGGCGAGAGGCCCGGACCGAAGGCGAAGGGGGACCGTCGCTATGGGCGTCCTGTCGGCGCAAAGTCCGTTCGTAACTACATCGGCTACCTCTCGGCGCTGCTTGGGTTCGCCGAGCGCAAGGGATGGCTGCCCGTGAACGTCGCCCGGCATATCGAGCTGCCCGGCAAGCCCGAGAGCGCCGAGATCAGGTTCCTTGAGCCGCTTGAGGTGCGAGCGCTCGCTGACGCCGCAGTCGATGGGCCTTACCACGAGATCGATCATGCGATGTATCTCACGGCCGCGATGACCGGTCTGCGGCAGGGTGAGCTGGTGGCACTCCGATGGCGTGACGTGGACTGGACCGCCGGTCGGATCAGGGTCCGCCAGAACTACGTGCTGGGCGAGTTCGGCACCCCGAAGTCCCGTCGCTCGACGCGCAGTGTTCCGATGGCCGACGAGGTTGCGGGAGAGCTTGACCGGCTCAGCCGCGGAGCGGGGGAGAGCAGTGGCGATGCGCTCGTCTTCGCGGATCCCCACACGGCCGGGCCGCTCGACAAGGCGGCGATCCTGCGGCGCTTCCGCCGGGCGCTCAAGGCCGCGCAGCTTGAGCTGTCGCATCGCTTCCACGATCTACGCCACACGTTCGGCACCGCGATGGCTGGTGCCGGCGTTCCCATGCGGACCTTGCAGGAGTGGATGGGGCATCGGGATATCGAGACAACCCAGCGCTACGCGGATTACTCGCCGAGCGCGCACGAGTCGGCGTTTGTGGAGGCGGCGTTTGGCTCGGGTGGCAGCAGCAGACCGCTCGTTTCGCAGTCGACGTGATGGCGCTCCAAGATGCTTGAGGATCTGACGGGCGGAACTTCTTGGCCCTATTGTGCAGTGCGTGGTCGAGCGCTCGAAGATCACCGACAAGACCGATGAGTTGTTCATGGCGGCGTCGCGTGGCGACGACGACCTCGGCTACCCGGCTGATGTCGCGTTCGTTCCCAGCGATGAGGAGTGGGCCGACGACGTCCTCTGGCGCAATCTGATCGAAGGGCAGGCGACCGTTCTCGTCGGAGAGGACACCGAGCTGCTACTCGTGCCAAGGCGCCGCGGCGTAATCGATCGGCTCAGGGGTCGGGTGCCTGTCAGCGTCGCGCCCCGAACGCATGGGCACGCCTCGTCCTACGCGACGTTCAGTCGTCTTGGGCGTCACCCGGTGCGCCAGATGCGCGCCCTCGCGCACGCCTGACTTGCTGGCAAAACCTGAGCGGGGCGAACGAAGTCGCTCTTGTCTTTCGGCGCCGGGGTCGGTAGCTTGCGCAAGTCCGGGAGTCGGAATAGCTAAGAGGCAGGCCAGCGCAATGCGGGGGGACCGCACGGGCGGGTTTCCTCTCTGCGGCGAAAAGAACTAGAGGAGGCGATTGAATGGCCGAGGCCAAGCCGGGCGATGAGAGCGGCGCGGGGAACGGGCTGAGCCGCTGGTGGAAGAGCAGGAGCACGAAAGGCAAGGTGCTGTGGAGCGCTCTGGCGGTGTTCGTCCTACTCATCGTGATCGGCGCGGCAGCGGGCGGGAGCAACAACAGCACGAAGGCAACCTCGGTAGGCGTAGGATCGGTGGCGAAGCCTCCACCTGAGCCGACGGTCCAACTGCATCTCAATCAGGGGAGCTTCTCCCAGACCGGCTCCCAGGCGACGCTGACAGGGACGGTGACGCCCGGTGCCGCCGTCACCGTCAACGAACACCCGGCCGCCGTTCACGGGAGCGCCTGGCACGGGACGGCGCAGCACCTCCACGTCGGTGAAAACACGGTCGTCGTCCGCGCGTCCCTTACAGGTCACCAGTCAGCGGAAGGCACCATCACGGTCACGCGGCATCACACCCAAGCCGAACTACAAGCAATAGCTCAAGCCAACAAAGAAAGGGAGGCGCGCGAAAGGGCAAAACGGGAACAAACGGAGCGCGTAGAACGAGAACATAAAGAAGTCGAAGAACGCGCAGAACGGAAACACCAAGAAGTCGAAAACGCCACCCTGTCTCAGCAGAATGCGCTGAAATCCGCTGAACAGTATCTCGAAACGTCCGCGTTTTCAGAAGCCGGGCTGATCGAACAGCTGTCTTCCGAAGCGGGTAGCAAATATCCGCACGCAGACGCTGTCTGGGCTGTGGAACACCTCGAAGTGAATTGGAACGAACAGGCCGTGAAATCGGGTAGGCAGTACCTCAGCACCTCATCGTTTTCATGCCAGGGGCTGATCGAACAGCTCTCGTCCGAAGCCGGTAGCAAATTCACCGTGGCGCAAGCCCAATACGCCGCCAACAAGGTCGGCTTGTGCTGAGGTGTCCGTGCCAGCTGGCCCGGCCGTTCAGCCGGTGAGCTTGAGCCAGGCTGAGTGTGACGGAGCTTTGATCTGGCCTGGGTCAGAAGCGAGTCCAAGCGATGAAAGAAGCGGGTGACCGGAGTGCGGCGCTGGCCTATTCCAGGAGGTCGTCGAGCATCTCGTGGAGTAGTGAGTTATCGCCGCGATGGCTCTCGCGGGCGGCGAGGATGTTGCGCTCGGCATCGAGGTGGACCCATGCAATGGGATGGCCGGCGGCCTTGGCGATCTGGCCGAGAAACGCGCGTTGGGTGCGCCCGTTGCCCTCGCGGAAGGGATGGACGGCGTTGATCTCGGCGTAGTAGTGCGTCAGGCGTTCCAAGAACTGCTCGCGGCCCAGGCCGTGGAGGCGATCCTCATGGGCGAGGTCCGCAAACAGTGTCGTCAGGTAGGGAGCGATGTGCTCAGGCAGCGCGAATAGGTCGCCGCCCTTCGTGATGCGTACCGTGCGCAGCTCGCCGGCCCACGGGTAGATGTCGCCGAAGATGTGGCGGTGTGTCGCCTGCAGGTGGGTGAGGTCAGAATCGCCGGGAGTGAAACGCCGCTCGAGCTGCGCTATGCGGATGGCGCTGAGTGCCGCCTCGCGCTCCGCAAGCGCGGCCGCGTCGCGCAAGTCCAGAAGGTTTCGCAGCACGTCGGTGCGGGGATAGACGTATGGGTCGGCTGTCACCGCCGGAACGTATCGAGAGATCCGGCGTTGAGACTACGCGCGTGCCGGAACGAGCAGCTCGTCGAGCGGCTCGCCGGCGGCTATCAGACGTGCTGCGTCGTCTAGCTGTGCGTCGGTCAGTTCCCCACGCCCCCAGCGGCCCAGGAGTGCCTCGGCGACTCCGGGATCAAGACCCTCGGCGCGCACGGACGCCAGCGCGTTCTCGGCAGCTTGGGCGCGTGTCGTCATGCCCATATTCTAGCGCCGCGACTGGTCCGGGCTTGGTAGCAATTTTGGTAGCAATTTGAGCGAACCTGAGCAGATCTAAGGGCACCGTGGCCCAGTAAAACCGGGCCATCTGGTCCTACCTGAGCGCCAGAGGCGAGTTCGAGCCCAGTATCGCCCATGAAAACCCAGTCCCAGACTAGAGGCGTTCTAGACCAGTTCCGCTGGCGACGCCCCGGTGTGGTGGGTGCTACTGATGATTTGAGCATGAGAGCCATGCTACTCCGGCAGGCCCCGGACTGAGCCGGGGGGCGCTCTACGCGTGCGCGAGGTCGCGACCCTCGCGCTTGACGACTCCGAGGTGGGCTCCAAGCGGGGCCAGCAGGGCGGCGAGCGTACTTGCGGTCGGGTTGGTCTGACCGCGCTCAATCCGCGAAATCTCCGCCTGGTTGATGCCAGACGCAGCGGCCAGTTGCTTCTGCGTCAAGTGACGCTCCTTGCGTAGCTCGCGGACCTCGCGAGCCATTGCGAAGTGGGCGTTGAAGGCGTCCCAGCGCGCGACGGCCTCCGGGCCGCCGGCCTTCGCCTTCTTCTCAACCTCGCGGATGTAGTCATCAAACTTGGTAGGCATCACGGACTCTCTGGTTAGCCGTCGGAATTTTATGCAGTATACCGCATATTCTCAGGGTTTGGTCCGGCGATGCTTGCCCTTCTCCTGCCGACCCTTCCAGCGGGCCAGGCGTTGTTTTGCCCGCTTGATCTCCATGTTCTGGCGCTTGGCGCTCGGCTCCTTGCCCTTGTCGTACGCGGCAAGCAACAGGACGATCTTTCCACCGTGCGCGTGACAGAAGACTCGCAGGAGGACATTGCGGTGCGACGTGTCCAGGTTCGCCGGAGGGGGTAGGCCGCGCTCACGCAGGATGGTGGCGGCGTCGTGGCGTACCCGGAACTCGAAAATGCCTGGTGCTCCCTGAACCCACTTGCCCCACGACGACCCGCAAACCCCGATCCCTTCGTACGCGAGAACGTTGCGCAATGCTGCGGCCAGTGCCTGCTCCTTGACTTCATCCAAGCCGCGCAGGAAGTCGAGGACGGGCTCGCGGCCATCCTCTTCGTAGAACTCGAGAGTCCAGGCTGGACCGGCTTTTGTGTCGGTTGGCATGTAGCGCATTGTATGAGATGGCTCGGAAGGCTCGGGCGATCGGGCGCGTCCAGACCATCATGTGCGCACCCAGATGGCCGCCACTCTAAGTTTCGATCATCCGAATCATGTAGGATGGTCTGCACCCAAATATAGATGCGGGGCGCGCTGCGCAAACAGCCGCCCCGCGTGGCACCGAGGAGGAACCCTTCGGCGCTGAGACACCGTATCGAAACCCCTTGCCAGGGGGGTGTTTTGGTCTCGTGGGCAGCGCTTCTTGGTGCCTCCAATGACAAGGAGGAACCGATATGAGCATCATCACGCTTCCCGCCGGGATCGTAGGTCTCGTCCGCACAGCAGCGATCAGGGAGCTGGGCGGTCATGCTCAGAAGATTGAGCAGGCGTCAATCGAGCGCGGCCGGGAGCAGCACCCCGAGTGGTTCGCGCCACATTTTGAGTGGTTTGACGTTTATCGCGCGCTGCTGGGCCAGGTTGGTTGGGGCGATGCGAAGTCCGACGCCCAGTGCCTTATTGACCTCAATACACATCGGCGGGCGCTTGTAACGGCCCTGGAATCGCAACTGAAGGTTGAGAAGGATTACATGACCGTCCCACTCCGATTTGAGGGAGCTAAAGAGCAGCGCGAGACTGCCGCGCAATGCGCCAACGAAATCGAGCGGTTCCTTGCTGCCCTGGCAGGGCATGCGTGAACCGGCAGGCTCAAGTCCTTCGAAGTTCGTGAGCTTGAACAGCATGCGGATCTCTCCAGACTCTGCGGCCTTGCGCAAGACAGGCTCCAGGGTCTTGCGGTAATCGTCGCGGGTGAACTTGCCGCTGGCTGTGAAGCATCGTCCCTGTCGGCATGTCCTCGATTCGCTCGATCATTGCATTTCCTTTCTTTAGCCTTGATCCACCGTTGTGATGTGAGGGCGTTGGCGTGGGCGGTGATCGCGTCGGCGAGGGGACCGTTGTTGTCTGGCTGGGCCGCGGAGCGGTCCGTTGGTTGGCTGTGAGGTGTTGGAGGGGCCGTTGAGGGTCGTGTCCCGATGGGGTTCGGGCAGGCCGGGGCTGGCAGCGTGGCAGCAATCGGTGTCGCGGGGCTTGCCCAGGGTCAGGCTGGTGGTGGGAGCGCGCGCAGGCGGGCGAGTGCGGCGAGGAAGTCATCGGCCCAGGGCCAGCGGACGGGCATTCGTAGTGTGACGCGGCGTCCGTGGCGGGCGAGTCGTCCGGGGAGCGCGAGTAGTCGGCGGCGTAGCGTGCGCGCGGTCCTGGTCGTGGCGTTGGGCAGGGCGATCGTCTGTGTCCAGCGCAGCAGGTTGTGTGCGAGTGCGGCGATTACCGTCCACGCGGCGTTGGCGTTGAACTGCCCGGAGGGAAAGTGCGCCAGGGCCTGGTCCTTGAGATCGCGGATAGCGAGCTCGACGACGGCGTGTTGGCGATGCTCGGCCTCGACCACGGCGAGCGCGTCGCCGCGGTTCGTCGCGAACGGGTAGTGATCCCAGACGGGCAGCAACTCGCCCTGCTGGGTCAAGCGCCGGACGCGGCGCACGATCAGCCGCCAGTCACCGAGTGTGGTCTCGGCGATCTGCGCGATCGACGTCTCTGGGTAGTCCTCCAAGGTGACCCATGCGTCTTCATCGATCGCCTCGATAGCGGCGCGGACATGTGGCTGCATGCGCACGCCGATCGAGAACTTCCAGCCCGCCTGATCGAGCCTGGTGAACGTCTTCTTGTTCCAGAACCCCGAGTCGGCCCGCAGCAGCCGCTCGCCCGTCGCGCCGGCCCGGTTGACACGCGCGATCAGCTCGTCGCAGAAGCGCAGCATCCCGCGCGATGTGTTCGCCGACCCGTGACGCAGACGGATGTGCAGCACCTCACCGGTATCGGCGCGCGTAGCGACGATCGGGTGATAACCGCGCTTGTGGGTGTAGCCGAAGCCGACGCCCTGCTTGGCATAGCCATAAACCTCGCCGACGAAGCTGTCAGCGTCGATCACCAGCCGCTCCTCGCCAGGTCCGCCACCCGCAGCCCACGCGCGCCTGATCGTCTGGTCGAGCACGCGGTCGAGCTGGCGAACATGCCCGAACGTGAACGCACGCAGAAACGTCCCCAACGTCGAAGGTGCCGCTACGCCATGGCCGAGCACCACGCCGGTCTGCCCGGAGCGCAACACATCGCAGTCCTCGATGCAGTCCGCGCCGAGCACCATCGCCGAGACCAGACTCATCACCTTCCTGCCCGGGTTCGCGCCACCAGCACGATCGCCGAGATCGACCGCGTCATCAACGACTTGTTCGATCCCCAGCCGCGCTGCGAGCAGCGCCGGGAGCATCACACCAGCGTTCGCGACCGCCCGCTCATCATCGAACACGACCCTCGAAACGTCCGCCAGACCCTTCACCATGATGGTGACCTCCTGGTGCAGGCCCGCCGTCGCCCGACACGACAGCTTTCTGCCTGCTCAGGAGGTCATTTAAATCCCAGCCCCGGACGGCACCCCACCCAACAACGGTGGATCAAGGTTTAGTCCACCTGGACGGGAGTGCCGGCTAGAGGCTTGATGCGGGTTGGGGTTTGCTGGCAGGAATCGTGGTGTTGGGATAAGAAGAGGGTCCCCAGCTCTTTGTCAACTCGTGATTGGAGCACGAGATGGACGCTTCGCTGGAGACCCTCGTTGTTGCAGCCTACGTATTCGCTTGCTCGTTGTCGATTCCTCGCCCGGGCCCGTCGGGCAAGGTCACCGATCAGGAGCTGATCGCCTTGGCGGTCGCCCAGGCAGTGACGGGGATCTGTTCAGACCGCCAGTTTTTGGGTGTGATCGGCCCGTTGCTGCCCGGGTTCTTTCCGGAATTGCCTGGCCAATCCCAACACAACCGCAGGCTCAGAGGACTCACACCGCAGATAACGACGGCGCAGATGATGGTCGCCGAACTGATCGCCGACGGACAGGTGCGACTGGTCGACGGGACGCTGATCGCGTGCACCAATTATCCCGGTTGCGCGTCATTCAGTGAGTTCGCCGGATACGCCAGCTACGGATACTGCCCATCCAAGAGCCTATTCGTATGGGGAATGCGCCTGGTGCTCATCAGTGACGCCAAGGGCGTCCCCATCGGCTATGACCTCACCGGTCCCAAGACCGGGCAAGAGCGCGAACGCGCCTTGGAACTCGCTGCCGCGCATGCCGGCAGCACACTCTTTGCCGACAAGGGCTTCTGGGGCAAGGAGTACCGCGACTGCATGGAACTCATCGACGTCAAGCTCATCACACCCGAGCGTCACCGTCACGGTCCGCGCCCCGCGAGCGAGATCGTCAAGGCACGCGTACGCCTGGTCATCGAGAGCGTGTTCTCCAACCTCAAGCGCCAGATGCGCCTAGAAGCCCACCTCGCCAAGACACTCGCAGGGCTCGTGCAGCGCATCGCACAACGCCTACTCGCACTCACCCTCGCAATCCACATAAACATTCACGCCGGACGCCCACCCCAAGCCCTCGCCGCCTACGACGGACGACGAACCCGCATCAAGCCTCTAGTTGGGCGCGGCCAATCGTGTGTACGAGTCAGTCGATTGCGGTTATAGAAGATCCATCCGGCTATTGGATGCCCAAAACTCGCCGCGGAGGAATGCTAGTCGTTCAAAGACGCGTTCCCAGCCGGCTTGGACGCAGCCGCCCCAGCTGTCGCATCGAGTACATGCGCTTCGCTGATGGCCGTGACCGCTACGGCGGTGGGGCATAATCTCGGTGAAGTAAGCCTCGCCGTGGGAAGAGCTATTACACCCTAAACGTCAACGTCAAGCACGCGAACCACAAGCTCATCTCCTAGCCGGACACGGCACCGTGTCGGACACGGTCACGCTTTCCCCGCTTAGGAACTTCATTTCCATCCTCGCCGGAAAGCCACCGCGCGGGCACTTCTTTGGCTGAGTGAAATAGGAGATCGTCCTTTTCCCCTGCTTGTAGGCCGCGCCGACCTTGACTGTGAACGAGGTGACAGACGCGTCGTTGGCGCCAGGGGTGGTTTCGACCAGCGGCACTTCGACGATCACCTCTTGCCCGTAGGGTGGGCTGGCGTTGATCCAATGCGCCTTTTCAAGCACCTGAAAATAGGAGGGCGTGCGGCCTTCCACGAGGAAGGTCAGCCCGCCGCCGGGGGCGAAGAACGATTCGATCGTGACTTTCTCGGGGACGGGCTGGCCGCCGAAGGCGACGACACCCAACCCAACACCGACCGGCCCGGCGCTGGAGCGCTTCGGGCAACCTTCCCCGCCGGCTGATTCCAGCACTGAGTCTGAGCAAGTAGCGAACCCGGCAGGTGCGATCTTCGATCCGGCGGGCGAGTAGATGTCGATCCCGGTGAGCGGCGAGGGGTAGCCACCGTATTCGGTGCCGCTGATCGTGGACTGGACTTCGACGGCGGCGCCGGCGCCCAGGAGATTGCCTGTTCCTGGAAAGCCGGGGATAGGGAGCGCTTTGACCTTGAGCGTGACCAGGGGAGCCGCCGCGACGCTGCTCACGCACCCGAACGATACGAGCGCGAGCGCGATGAAGGCGACGAGTCCATCGCGTATTCGCGAGACTCCACCGCGACGCCGCAACGACCCCGACCCTACCCCTGACCATCTCCGCGCCATAGTACGGAACATACCATCCGTAACTGACCATTGTCAAGGCTTGCGCACATGACCGAAGAGATCGACCTCACGCCCAACTCCTACATCGTCCTCGGGATGCTCTCGATGTACGTCGGAGAGGCCACGCCGTATGACCTCAAGCGGATGGTTGCGGCCTCGGTGGGACAGTTCTGGACGCTGCCGCACGCCGTGATGTACTCAGAGCCCGCGCGGCTCGCGCGCGGCGGCTACGTGACAGAGAACCAGGAGCAGCACGGCAGACGACGCAAGCTCTACAGCCTCACCGATTCAGGACGAGCAGCGCTTGAGGACTGGTTGCACGTCGCTACGCCCGAGCCCTACGTGATACGCGACCTCGCGTTGCTGAAGCTGTTCTTTGGAGCCGACGGACAGGCACTTGCCGAGGCTCAACTTGGGATCCTCCGCGAAAAGCTGGCCGAGCACGAAGCAATCGCGGCACACGACCCTGGAGACCAACCGGGACGCCGGCGCGGCCCCTGGGAAGCACTCAAGTTTGGGATCGGGCATCACCGCAAGGCGATCGGTTTCTGGGAAGAACAAGCCCAGGCGGGCAAGCAGCACTCTACACGCGACGAGCCTACCAAGAGCAAGCCCAAACCCAAGAAGCCCTAGCGTTTGCCTGTGGTACTACGCTGTAAGTGAGGTGACATCGGTTGTGAAAACATCGAGCGAGTAAGCGGACGGTCGATAGGCAATGGCGAACATGGGCGGGAGTGCCAGCAGTGAGATCGACGCGCCCCTGGAGAGCGTGTGGGCGGCTGTCGAGGATGTCCTGGCGGCGCCCAGCTGGCAAGGTGGGCTTGACGCGATAAGCGCGCTGGAGCACGACGCCGAGGGACGACCGACGCTGGTCGAGACCGAGAGCGATATCAAGGTCAAGCGCGTCAAAGCCCGGGTTCGCTTTCGCTACGAGGGCCCTCAGCGCCTGGGGTGGACCCAGGAGCAGGGAGACATGAAATCGGTCGAGGGTTCCTGGGAGCTAGAGGATCTCGGCAATGGACACACACGAGCCACTTACAACCTGGATGTCGATCCCGGCCGGATGCTCGGAATGCTCATCCGTGGGCCGGTGGAGACGGCGACCCGCGCGATCTTCGTGAACGGTCGGCCCGATGAGTTGAAGCGCTACGTTGAGGACGCAGGGAGAACAGACGCCTAGCGACGTGGAAGAGCGAGACAGAGACGCCACTCAGTCAGCTCAAAGGCGATAGACAACGCCTGCGCGTGCGGCCCGGTCGTGCGCCCGCTTTGCAGGACTACGATCAACTCGCTGTGGCCGCCAGCGGGCCGGCGCCCAGCTCCTCTCCAGTCGGCGCGGTGAGCCGCGCCGCGATCGGTAGCCCGAGCAAGGATACGGCACCCATCGCGAGAAACGCTGCGAGCGGATCGTGGACCAGAACCTGTACGAGCAGCGCCACGACGAGCCCACCCAGGTTGCCGGCCATCCACACGATCGCTCCGGCCGTGCCCGCCGCCGGCCCAGCGAGACGCTCGGTCGCGGTGAGGATCACCGGCAGCGCCGGCAGCAAGACCGCACCCATGACGACGATCGTTGCAGCCTGTCCACCAAGCCACGGCAGCACGCCAAGCGCCACGCAGCCCAAGCAGCCAACGATCACCGCCGTGCGCATGAACCCTCGCTCGATACCCCTGCGCGCGACAATCGGCGGCAGCACCGCGCAACCAATCACCCCGGCGATCACCATCCCAACGAGCAGCGCGCCAGCGGCCTGTTCGGAGACGCCGGCCGGCTGCAGCAGCGTTTGCAGCCAGGTGGCAAGCGCCACGAATATGCCGAACCCAATGAACACCAGACCACACAAGGTGCGCATTGATGGCAGCGCCCACAGCGCGCGTGCGGCATTCCCCGCGATCGCCGCATGCTCTGAGCTCTCCTGCCCGGGCCGGCGCAGCGTCACGAGCAGCACCAGCGCCGGTAGCGCGGCCAACACTGCCTCGACCACGAGCAATCGCTCGATATGCCCGTGCCCGCCCAGGGTTGGGCCGAGCAACAGGGCGATTAGCATCCCCACGAAGCCGCCGGCTGAACCCAAAGAGATGCCGGCAGCGCGCTGGTGCGGTGGCAGGTACTCGCCAGCAAGCTTGCTCACCGCGCTCAACACAACGGGCTGGGCAACAGCCACGGCGACCTGCCCAGCCATCACCCACGCAAACGTGTCGCCGCCCAGGCGCAATAGCCCGCCAACCGCGACCAGTGCACCACCAGCACCGAGCACCGGACGAAACCAGCGATCCAGCAATATCCCCGCGGGAATCGCCAGCACCACATAGAGCAGCGGGAATATCTCCGCCAACCAACCCACCGCGCCCACCGACACGCCGTAATGACGCGCTGTCTCGGTCGTGATCGCGGCGAACGTCAACCACAACACCTGCGTGGCGGCGCACACCAAGCTGTACGCCACGATCACGCTCCAACCGCTTGCCCGTCTCACCTATGCACGCTCCAGGGAATCGTCTCCGGCTCCCGCTACGTGGCGGCGCCCGCACCCAAGCCTACCTACTCCGCGGCGTGCGCCATAGCCTGCCCCAACAGCCGCGCCGTCACCCCTTCAATTGTTGCCTCACCGTACGCCATCGACGGGTCGTCCCTGCTGAGCACCGCCATCGCAAACCGCTCGCGCGGACGCTCCAAACGGGCGACCTGATTGACGAGACCTTCGACTTCGGGCAGCCACCCACCCTTGAAGAAAACCTGAAACTCGGGTCTTGCCACAGCCGGGATCCCCCAGCTCTCACTCGGTTCGATTGTGGAGAGCAGCCAACGTGCGTATCCATCGAACCGCTGCGGGATGAGCGAGTCTTGGATCAAGAAGAAGCGCGCCATGTCGGCGGCCGATATCTCTGTGAATCCCCACGTCGCTCCGCCGGGCTCATAGTCGCGCATACCGGCAATCCGCGCCACCGCGTCCAGCCTACTCTCCCCCACGGCCTCGAGAACCTCCGTCGCGGCTTCGTTGCTAGAAGAGTGAATCATCGGATACAGCAGCGCCCGCGCGCCAGCATCAAGTGAGCGTCCCTGCGCGGCAAGCATCCGAAGATAGGCGACAAGCAGCATCGACTTGACGGTGCTCGCCGAATGAAACCGCACATGCACGTTGACACCGGCAAGCTTGCCCCTGTTGTCGATCTCGGCGAATGCCTTGACTCCGGCACGCGCAGCCAAATAGCGAGCCGCCGCCGCCACACTTGGCGAAGCCGGAAAGCGAGGTGCACGCCTGCCGGGAAGCGGTTGAGCGCCGCGCCGCGCCGCGACAGGCGTCGTGTCCAACCAGCTCGGCGAGGCGGCGGAGAACGCCACCACCGCCAACACTATTCGTGCGGTTCTTGCTGCCATCCCGCTCTGCTCCTCGCCGTCGGTAGCGCGCGATCGACCAACGCCTGCGACCAGCGAATTTATTGGAGAAGGTGGACGAGTCCATCCGCGCACCGCCAGGGAAGGATTTTGGCCTCACCTGGGCCGTCGACCGCGACGCCCGCAACGGCGCGGAGAGCACCTTTACGCAGCGCGTGCAACGGCGACCACAGGCGCAGATCGACCCGCTCGGGGGCGGGCCGATCCGGGGAGGGAATGAGGGAGGAACGATGCCCTCCAAACTGTGTTGCCCGAAGTGCCCAATATCAAACGCGCATTCGGCGCCGGTCATTCGTCCGGTGCCGGCGGCGCGAGTCGAAGACGCTCAGCTGACGGCGCCCGACAGAGACTCGACGCCACCGCGCGCGTCGCGTACGTGCAGAGCGTTCTTCACGCTGTAGAGGTGACTGTCAGCCCGCGCCACACACTCGGCAAGGCTCTCGCCCGGCAGCCACTCGCCGATCCCGACCGACCACTTCACTGGCAGATCCTTCACATGCAAGCGGTCGAGCACGGCTACCGCGCCCTCCGGCGAGGTGGCGGGCAGCAGCAGCACGAACTCGTCGCCACCGTGACGAGCAAGAATGTCGCCGGTGCGCAAACACGCGCGCCACGCGCCACCGAGGTCGGCGAGCACGCGGTCACCGGCGACATGGCCGCGGCGGTCGTTGATCTGCTTGAAGCCGTCGAGATCCAGTAGCGCGAGCGTGAGCGGGTTGCCGCTGCGCTGCGCGATCGCGTGCTCGCGAGTGGCGGCTGCCAGGAAACCGTTGCGGTTGAGCAGCCCGGTGAGCTGGTCGGTATCGGCTTGCCGGCGTAGGCTCTCGCTGAGATGGCCGAGCACCAGGCAGATCGACCAGATCGTGACCGTCACGGTCGCCCAGTACACACCCACATGTGGGAGGCCGCCGAGGAGCAGGCCGACGCCGAAGCCGACCGAGATCAACAATCCTTGAGCAATCACCACTCGGCGCTCGAAGAAGTGCGCCGAGTAGATCGCAATCCATGGGTAGGCGAAGGCCGCGACCATCATGCCGCCGTGCGTGGCGGCATGTGCGACCAGGAAGCTCGTCACGACCGACCCGAGGGCGGCGAGCAACTCGAACCCGATCGTAGGGATGCGCAGCGCGAACAACCACACCCCGAGCGCGCCGACGAGCGCGAGCGCACCCGCAACGGCGATCGGGCCAGTCGGCTCGACCGAGCTGATCGGGAAGGCCAGCACGCCCAGAGCCGCGCACCCCTTGAACAGAAACAGCAGCGACAGCGCCCACGCCATCGGCGGCTTGCCGGCGATAATACGGCGAGCGAGCGCGCGAAACGGCACCGCCCCGATCGAGGCGCGCGGCAACGGGGTCTCGGCGAGCGTCGCCCCTGCGCGGAGTGACTGAGATGCGTCGTGTGTCATCGCTTGCTTATCTCTTCGGAGCGGATGCACCGGCGCTTGAGCGCGAATGTCGCACTACAACGATCCTTGCGGTTGCCGACAGGTACCGGCGCGCTAGGCTGAAGCAATGTTCTTGTTCAAAGGACGCGAAGCGAGCATGATCGACCGCGCCGACGCGCTACCCGGCCGCGAGCAACAGATGGTCGTGGCCGAGCACCACCTCGTGCTCAACACGCCGATGCGCGCGCCTTTCCCCGAAGGAGTGCACAGCGCCCTATTTGGCATGGGCTGCTTCTGGGGAGCCGAGCGAATCTTCTGGCAGGCGCCCGGCGTCTACACGACCGCAGTGGGATACGCGGGCGGCTTCACGCCCAACCCCACCTACGAGGAGGTGTGTAGCGGCCGCACCGGCCACGCCGAGGTGGTGCTCGTCGCCTACGACGAGCAGGCCACCAGCTTCGAAGAGATGCTGAGGCTTTTTTGGGAGGGGCACGATCCCACGCAATCCATGCGCCAGGGCAACGACGTCGGCACGCAATACCGCTCGATCGTGCTCTGCGCCGAGGAGTCACAGGAGCGTGCCGCGCTGGCTTCCCGCGAGGCATACCAGCGCGTTCTCAGCGCGAGCGGCCACGGCGAGATCGCGACCGAAATCCTTGGGCCCGACCCGGCGCTAGCGGACCCCAAACGAACGTTCTACTACGCCGAGGACTACCACCAGCAATACCTCGCCAAGAACCCCGGCGGCTACTGCGGGCTCGGCGGCACCGGCGTGGCCTGCCCCATCGGCCTTACCGCGAACTGAGTCGTTAAGCGCCGAAACCCCGCCGGTGGCGGGGTTTCGGGTTGTGGGTTACGAAAACCGGGAGGGCGCGCACAGAGGAGACGCGCCCTACCCGGCTCACGGTTATGCGGCGCTGCCCGCCGGCGTCGGCTGGAAGGACGGCGCGTGCGGTCCACCGAGCGTCGGCACATCCGAGGGATACACCTCGTTGCCATGGATCGCGTGATCGCCGATCTCCAGCTCCTCGTCGGACAGTCGCAGCGGCATGAATATCCCGACCAGCTTCAGCAGGATGAACGTCATCGTGCCGCTGAACAGAATCACCCACAGGCCTGCCTCGGCTTGCCAGCGCAGCAGCGTCCAGCTGCCATTCACAAGCAGGCCCGAGACGCCCGGCAGGTTCGTATCACCGCCCCTGCCGATGTACTCGACGACGTTCGAGTCAGCCAAGAGCCCGACGAGCAAGCCTCCGCAGAGGCCGGCTATGCCGTGCGTGTAGATGACTCCGAGTGTGTCGTCCACGTGCCTGAACACGGGCGCACGCGAAAGGAAGCGAATCGACATCCACACGATCGTGGACGCGACCACGCCGATGATGATCGCCCCATAGCCGTTGACGAAACCGGCCGCCGGGGTGATGCCGACGAGGCCCGTGATCATGCCGTTGACCGAGCCGAGCAGAGACGGCTTGTCGCGGAAGATGTAGTCCCACGCGATCCACACGAGCATCGCCACCGCCGTGCAGAGGTTCGTGTTCAGAACCGCCGCAGAGGCGTCCGCACCCGCGTAGTAGGAGTCTCCACCGTTGAACCCGTTCCAACCGAGCCACAGCAGACCGGCGCCGACCGCGACCATCAACAGGTTGTTGGGCGCGTCGACCTCACGATCTCGTTGCAATCGCGGTCCGATGACCGCCGCCGCCACGAAGCCCGAGATGCCAGCCGCCAGGTGGATGACGTAACCGCCGGAGTAGTCAAGTGCGCCATGAGCCGCGAAGTAGCCGCCGCCCCACAGCAGGAACGCGTTGACCGTGTACACGAACGTGATCCACAGCAGCACGAACGGGATCCACGCCTTGAAGCTGATCCGTCCGAGCACCGAACCCAACATCAGGATCGGCGTGATCGCCGCGAACACGAACTGGAAGTACACGAGCGATGCCTCTGGGAAGTGGAACGGCGGGCCCGTCGAGATCGACGGGATCAGCGCCTGGCCCTCCTCCGCGGCATGCCCGAGCACGCTTCCCGGTTCCCCGAGCGCGGTGCCCAGGAAGCCTTTCGTGCCAAAGATTCCGCCACCACTGTGGGCTATCGGGTTGTCGAAGCCCATCTTGAAGGCCCACAGGCACCAGGCCACCAGTACGAGACAGAACGCCACGAACGTGAGCATCATGCTGTTGACCGACCAGCGCTTCTGCATGACCCCGCCGTACAGGACGGCGAGACCGGGAAGGCTCATCAGCCCGACGAACGTCGCCGCGGTCATCTGCCATGCGTTGTCGCCGGCGTTGAGCCAGGATGGGTATGACAGCCATTCGGCTGTCGCCAAGATGGACATATGCCTCCGTTTCACTACCTTTGTAGATACGGCGAGCCACCCTCTCCCGTGGGAGATGGCAACCCCGCCTCTTTAGCTCCGCTTATGAAACCGGCAGCGAGGGGGCGGGGCTAGGGACACCCTGGCCAACACTTCGCCGCAGCGTTTCGACATTTGTATAGACAGCCCGCAACGACGGGGGGCATGTGCCCACAAGGGATCTTCGTTGTTTGTCGTTAAAGCATCAAGCGGGCATCTTTAGACGCACGTAAAGCCCTATTCGAACGGGTAGCCCGCGCGGCGGCAGGCCTGCTCGAGCGGCTGCGCAATCTCCTTGGATGCCTGTGGAGCAGCACACATGGTCTTGGCGCGTGCGCCACAGGCGTGCATCTTGGCAGCACCAAGGGTGCTGGCAAACGTTATGTCGACGCAGTCCTTCGGCTCCTTGGAGCCGCCCGTCAGCGCAAAGGCACCAAGGCCGAGGAGACCCAACGCCAGACAGCTGAGCAGGACGGCGACGATCGTCTTCTCACGCCGCCCCCAGCTCAGGGGCTCGGACAGCCGCTTGGAGCGGTTCTCCATAATCATGGCGCGCCCAGTCTACGGTTGCTCGGGCGCGAACGAGAGCGCGGCCGAGTTGATGCAGTAGCGCTGGGTGGGCGGGCCTCCATCGCTGGGGCCATCGTCGAACACGTGGCCGAGGTGCCCACCGCAGTTGCGACACACCACCTCGGTACGGCGCATGAACAGGCTGTTGTCGGGACGCAGCTCGACCGTCTCGGCAACCGCCGGCTCTGTAAAGCTCGGCCAGCCGGTACCCGACTCGAACTTCGTCTCGGAGCTGAACAAATCGCTGCCGCAGCCGGCGCAGCGATACATACCCGAGTCCTTGTTGTACACGTACTCGCCGGTAAACGGCGCCTCTGTTCCCGCCCGGCGCAACACCTCATACTGCTCAGGCGTCAGCTCCTCGCGCCACTGCTCGTCGGTCCTACTCGCGGCTGAATCGCTCATCCACAATGTTCTAGCAGCACGGTAAGCCGCACGCCGCGTGTAACACGTACCCCGCGAGGTATGGCAGTGGCACCCTAACGCCACCCCGTCCAGATCGGCCCCGGGCCAGCACGCACCACCGGCGTGGCCTCGCCCAAACCCATCCCGGGAAACGGGCGCACCACTGCTATTCTGATCTTTACGTTCACGTCAGCTTCCATATCTCGCCCCTCCCGCTTCGGCGTAGACGCCGAGCACGAGCATTACCGCTGGTGGGCACTGTCCTGCACCAGCCTCGGAATGCTGCTCGCGGCGACCAACTCGGGCACGCTCATCATCGCGCTGCCGAGCCTCGAGCGTTCTCTGAAAACGAGTCTGCTCGCGCTCGTATGGGTGATCCTCGCCTACCTGATCGCGGCCACCGTGCTCGTGCTCACAGCCGGACGCCTCAGCGATCTGTTCGGGCGCAAGCGCGCATACGTCGGCGGTTTTCTCGTGTTCGCCTTCGCCTCGCTCGGCGCCGGTTTCTCAACCGACGCGACAATCCTGATCTGCTGGCGCGTGCTGCAGGGGATCGGCTCGGCGTTCCTGTTCGCCAATGCCGCCGCGCTAGTCACCGACGCCTTCCCCAAGGAGCAGCTCGGCCTCGCGATGGGCGCCAACACGATGGTCGCCGCCGTCGGCCTCGTGCTTGGCCCCGTGCTCGGCGGCGCGCTGGTGGAGATCTCCTGGCACTGGGTGTTCTGGTTCAACGTCCCGCTCGCGCTCGCCGGCGCCGCCTGGGGCGGGCTGATCCTGCGCGAGCTGGCCAAGCCCGACAAGGTGCGCGGCTTCGACACGCTTGGCACCACCGTCTTCATCGTTGGCCTAACGGGACTTGTACTCGGCGTCTCCAAGGGTGGCCTGTCGGGCTGGGACAACACGGTCGTGATCGCCGGGCTCGTCTCGGCTGCAGTGCTGCTGCCATTGTGGGTGTTGATCGAGCGCCGTACGCGGGTGCCGATGCTCGACCTCTCGATCTTCAACAACCGCCTGTTCGCCGCCGCCACCGGCGCCGCCTTCATCAACGGGCTCGCGCGCTTCGCGTTGATGTTCCTGTTCGTGTTCTACTTCCAGGGCGCCCAGTCCAACAGCCCGATCGAAGCCGGCATCAGGCTGATACCGCTCGCGCTTGGGATGCTGATCGCCTCTCCCCTGGCCGGCATCCGCGCCGACCGCCACGGCTCGCGCAACCTTGCCGCCGGCGGCATGCTCGTCACCGCGGCCGGCCTCGCCGCGATGACCACCCTGCAGGTCCACACCCCCTACTGGCAGAGCATGATCTGGCTGGCGCTCGTCGGCATCGGCTCGGGCATGTTTAACAGCCCCAACACCGCCGCCATGATGGGCGTCGTGCCTGCGCGCCGGCGCGGTGTGGCGGCGGGCGCGCGGACGCTCGTGCAAAACACCGGCGCGGTCCTCTCGATCGCCTTCGTGCTCGCGATCGTCACTTCGGCCATCCCCAAGGCAACGCTGTTCGCGGTCTTCTCCGGCGTCACCAAGGGCCTCTCCGAGCAGAAGCTCTCACCGTTTATCGCCAACATGCACGTCGCCCTGTGGGTGCTGGCCGGAACCTCGCTGCTCGGCGCGTTCGTGTGCCTCTTGCGTCCACGCGAGATAAGCGTCCCGAGCGAGGACGAGCCCCCGCCGCAGCCTCGCGCCGCCGAAACCGAGGCCGCACTGCGAGTGGGCGTGCGGGTATGAACACCGACGCCGTAGCACCCGTGGCCAGCCTGCGCATCGGCGACGTCGCCAAGCTCGCCGGCACCACGCCGCGCACGATCCGCTACTACGAGGAAATCGGGCTGCTACCCGGCGCTCCCGAGCGCCCCTCCGGCGGGCATCGCCTCTACACGCCCGCCGAGGTCGAGCGCCTGCGAGAGGTAATGCGCCTGAAGGAGCTGCTCGGCGTCACGCTGGATGAGCTGAAGGATCTGCTCACCGCCGAGGAGGCCCGCGCCGCCGTACGCGCCCAATTGCGCCGCGAGGACGTCCACCCCGAGCGCCGGCGCCAGCTCTTGGAGGAGGCGCTCGGCCACATCGACCGCCAGCTCGATCTCGTCGAGCACCGCGCCTCGGAGCTTTCCAAGCTGCGTCGCGAGCTGAGCGGCACCCGCCGCAGGGTGCTCGAGCGCCTTCGCGAGATCGCGTCCTACAGTGAGATGAGTCCAGCGTCCTAAAGAGGGCGGAAGGGAGCCGGCCGTGGAGCGCAAGTGGTGGACATTGATCGCCGTCTCAGTGGCGATCTTCATGCTGTTGCTCGACATCACCGTCGTCAACGTCGCGCTGCCCTCGATCCAATCGGCGCTGAAATCCTCCTTCTCGGATTTGCAGTGGGTTGTCAACGCCTACGCGCTCACGCTCGCCGCCTTCCTGCTGACCGCAGGCTCGGTCGCCGACCTGATCGGCCGCCGGCGCGTGTTCGCCCTCGGGCTGGTCGTGTTCACCGTCTCCTCGGCCGTCTGCGGGTTCTCGAGCACGCCGCTGATGCTCAACCTCGCCCGCGCCGTACAGGGCGTCGGCGGGGCGATGATGTACGCCACCTCGCTCGCCCTGCTCGCCCAGGCCTTCCACGGACGCGAGCGAGGAACCGCGTTCGGCGTGTTCGGCGCCGTCACCGGCGCGGCGGTCGCCGTCGGGCCGGTCGTCGGCGGGATCATCACCTCGGGCATCGGCTGGAAATGGATCTTCTTCATCAACGTCCCGATCGGGATTGCCGCCGTCGCGATCACGCTGGCGCGAGTGGTGGAGTCGCGCGACCCGGGCGCCAGGCGCGTCGACTGGATCGGGCTGGTCACGTTCTCCGGTGCGCTGTTCATGCTCGTGTTCGCACTGATCGAGGGCAACGAACACGGTTGGGGCTCCACGCGGATCGTCTCGCTGCTGGGCGGATCGGCGATCCTGCTCGTGGCGTTCGTCGTGGCCGAGTTCAAGCAGTCGCGACCGATGCTCGACCTCTCGCTGTTCCGCAAGCCCGCGTTCACCGGCGCCAGCATTGTCGCGTTCAGCGTGTCGGCCTCGATCTTCGCGATGTTCCTGTACCTGACGCTCTACATCCAGGACGTGCTTGGCTATAGCGCCCTGCAGGCGGGCCTACGCTTCCTGCCGATCACGCTGCTCTCGTTCGTGGCCGCCCCGATCGCCGGTCGCCTCAGCGTGCGCATGCCCGTGCGCTACCTGCTCGGCGGCGGGCTGCTGCTCGTCGGCGCCGGCCTGCTCGGGATGACCGCGATAAGCGCAACCTCAGGCTGGACCACCTTGATCCCCGGCTTCGCGGTGACAGGCGTGGGCATCGGCATGATCAACCCGCCGCTCGCATCCACCGCGATCGGCGTCGTGCACTACTCGCGCAGCGGCATGGCCTCGGGCATCAACTCGACCTTCCGCCAGGTCGGCATCGCCACGGGCATCGCCGGTCTCGGCGCAATCTTTCAGCACGACGTGCTGAGCACCACCACAACCGCGCTCGGCGGGCAGTTGAGGTCTGTGCAGTCCGCCGCCCACGGACATCTGAACACGCTGCTTCAGTCCGGCGAAATCAAGCACGTGTTCCACGCCCTCTCCCCGGCCGCGCAGGTTGCACTCAAGCACTCCTACCGTGTCGGCTTCACCGAAGCGTTCGACCACATCCTGATCATTGCCGCCGCGATCGCGTTCGTCGGCGCGGTGCTGGCGCTGGTGCTGGTGCGCCAACGGGATTTCGTGGCCTCGCAGGCACCGGCCGCGGACGCGCCAGCGGACGTGCGCGCGAGCGAGGGTTCAGTCCCCGAGCCGCTCGTAGCCGGGGCAGGACAGGACCGGTAGTCGCGGATAGCGGGGATAGGCTGGGTCCGTGCGCGAGCGTGTGCACAACCAGAACACCGAGCCGCGCGTGTTGGGCACCAGCTGGCGGTGCCTGCAGGTCTCGCACAGACCGGCGCTCGGGCCGCGACGACCGGTCGGGAGCGCGGGCTCGGAGGACATGCGAGAAGGGTAATAGGCACCGCTCGGGCTAGGAATCGAGCAAGTCGGACAGCACCTGGAATGCAACACCAAAGCCACGACCACAGCGGGATGCAATAATCGTTGACTGAGCAACTATGAGTACCTTCTACCGACTACTCGGCTTTCTGCGTCCCTACAAGCGTGGCGTGGTCGTCTCCTGGATCCTCGCCAGCTTCGCGATGGCGATGAGCGTGCTGTTGCCGGTCCTCACGGGACAGGCGGTCGAAACGATCAACACCGGCGCCCGTCACGCCCACAGGCACGAATTCGTCCAGCGCTCGCACGACCGCCACACGCTGCTGCTGTACGCGCTGGCGATCATCGCGGTCGTGCTCGCACGCTGGGGCTTCACCTACTGGCGGCGCATGATCGCCGGACGCGTGTCGCTCGGCGTCGAATACGACCTGCGCGAGCGCCTCTACAGCCAGCTGCAGCGGCTTGAGCTGGGCTTCTTCGACCACCAGCAGACCGGCCAGCTGATGTCGCGCGCAACCGTCGATCTGCCCGCGGTGCGCTTCTTTCTCGGCTATGGCCTCGTGTTCATCCTGCAGTTCGTGCTTACGATCGTGCTCGCGGGGATCGTGATGATCGTGATCAACCCGTGGCTCGGCCTGATCTCGCTGGCGCCGGCTCCGTTCGTGGTGGTGATCTCCTACCGTTACGGTCGCCGTGCGCGCCCCGCGATCCAGGAGGTGCAGCAACGCATCGCCGAACTGACTGCCGACGCTGAGGAGAACATCTCCGGCGTGCGCATCGTCAAGTCCTTCGCGCGCGAGCCACGCCAGCTGGAGCGCTTCCGCCGCAGCGTCGGGCGCACCTTCGAGCAGGCGATGGTCGCCACGCGCCTGGAAGCTACCTACAACCCGGCGATCGGCTTCCTGCCCCAGCTCGGCATCGCCGCGGTGTTGTTGCTGGGCGGCAACGCGGTCATCCACGCCCACCTCACGCTCGGTCAGTTCACCACCTTCTACCTGCTGCTCAACATGCTCGTCGGCCCGCTGCGCTCGCTCGGCGTCACGCTCAACCTCGCCCAGCGCGCCACCGCCTCCGGCGCGCGCATCTTCCAGGTGCTCGACCGTGAGCCCACGATCGCCGACCCACCCGGCGCGCCGCCGCTGCCCGCTGGCAGCGGTCACGTGCAGCTGCGTGGAGTCACGCTGCGCTACAGCGACCCTCACGACGAGTTGAACGTCAGCACCTACGCGCACGCCAGTCGGCGAGAAGACGGCGCCAATGCCGCAACACAGAATGGACACACGGCGCCGGCTGCCGCGCGACGGACGGTGCTGCACGATCTCGACCTCGATGTGCCCGCGGGACGCACGGTCGCGCTCGTTGGCGCCACCGGCTCTGGCAAGACCAGCCTCGTAGCGTTGATCTCGCGACTGTACGACCCGGTCGAGGGCGAGGTGCTGCTCGACGGCGCCGACGTGCGCTCAGTCGGCTTGCAGTCGCTGCGCTCGGCCGTGGCGGTCGTTAGCGACGATCCTTTCCTGTTCTCCGCAAGCGTTGCCGAGAACATCGCTTATGCCAGGCCCGATGCCTCCACCGAGGAGATCGAAGAAGCCGCACACCGTGCACAGGCGCACGATTTCGTGCTGCGGCTGCCCCAGGGCTATGACACCGAGATCGGCGAGCGTGGCCTTTCGCTCTCTGGCGGCCAGCGTCAGCGCCTGGCGATAGCTCGCGCGCTGCTTGCCAATCCACGCGTCCTGATCCTCGACGACGCCACTTCTTCAGTGGACGCCTCCACCGAGCAGTCGATCAAGCTCGCGCTCGCCGAAGCGATGTCGGGACGCACGACGTTCGTGATCGCCCACCGCCTCTCCACGATCGCGCTGGCCGATGAGATCGTCGTGCTCGACCACGGGCGCATCGTGGCCCAGGGCAATCACGAGGAGCTGCTCGACGCCTCCGAGCTGTACCGCGAGATAGTGGAACGCGGTCTGCCCGAGCAGGTCTTCTTGACGCGCGAGACGCGCGAGCGCGAGGTCAGCGGCATATGAGCCCCCCAGGCGGTCGCGGTGGCATGGGCGCCGGTATGGGCGGGCGTGGCGGAGGGCGCGGTATGGGTCCGGGCATGGGTCGCGGCGGCGCGCAGTGGGACGGCTCGCGCGCAAGCCGCGAGAGCCGCGGGCGCAACCTGCGCGGACTGCTGGCACTCTTGAAGCCCTATCGCCTGCGCGTGGCCGGGATGTTGACCGCGCTTATCGTCGGTACGGCCGCCTCACTCGCACCGCCTCTGCTGGCCAGGGCCGCGATCGACGAAGGCATCGACCGCCACGATTTCAAAACGCTCGTGTTGGTCGTGATCGCGTTTCTCGTTGCCGCACTGCTCGTGTGGCTGATGACCTACGTGCAAACCTATCTCGTCGGCTGGGTCGGGCAGCGCACGCTCGCCGACCTGCGCATCCGCCTGTTCACCCATCTTCAGAGCCAGCCGATCGGCTTCTATGAGAGCCGCCCGGCGGGCGTGCTGATCTCGCGCATCACCAACGACGTCGAGGCGCTGGAAAGCCTCGTGACCGACTCGGTCGTGACGCTGTTTCAGTCCGGGCTGACGCTGGTCGGGGCTGTGGCCGTATTGCTCTACCTCGACGTCAAACTGGCGCTTCTGACGTTCTGCATCCTGCCGCTGATCGCGGCCGGCAGCCTCTGGTTTCGCCTGACCTCAGCCGGCGCGTTCCGGCGCACGCGCGAGACGATCGGCTCGATAACCGCCTATCTGCAGGAGACACTCTCGGGCATCCGCGTGGTGCGCAGCTTCGGCCAGGAGCCGCGCCACCTGGCGCGCTTTGCCGAGCTCAACGACGACAACTGCGACGCCAACATGGTCACGGTCAGGCTCAACGCCGCCTACTTCCCGGCGGTGGAAATGCTCTCCGGGATAGCGATCGCCGGGATCGTGCTCTACGGCGGCTACCAAGCCATCTCCGGCAACATCACCGCCGGCACCGTCGTCGCGTTCGTGGCCACGCTTGCGTACCTGATCGAACCGATTCAGCAGCTCTCCCAGCTCTACACCACCTACCAGTCGGGCATGGCGGCCCTGGAGAAGATTTTCCAGCTGCTCGACGTCGAGCCGGAACTGACCGACAAGCCAGGCGCACCGGCATTGGAGTGCATCCGTGGCGAGCTGAGCTTCGAGGACGTCACCTTCGCCTACAAACCAAGGCGTGCGCGCAAGAATGTGGACAAGTCGGTCAGCGCACCCATAGAGGACGGGCTGCCTGCGCCCCTGGAAGCAGAGGAGGTGCTGGCGCTCGAGCACATCGACCTGCAAATCCCGCCAGGGCAGACGGTCGCACTGGTGGGCGCCACCGGGGCGGGCAAGTCCACGATGGCAAAGCTCGTCGCTCGCTTCTACGACCCCACCGAAGGGCGCGTGCTCGTGGACGGCCACGACCTGCGCGAGGTGTCGAGCACATCCTTGCGCTCGCAGATGGGGATCGTGCCCCAGGAGGCGTTCCTGTTCTCCGGCACGATCGCCGAGAACATCGCCTTCGGACGCCCTGGCGCCGAGCAGGAGCAGATCCGTCAAGCCGCCGCGGCCGTGGGCGCCGAGGAGTTCATCTCAGAGCTGCCCCAGGGGTACGACACCGAGATCGGCGAGCGCGGCGCCCAGCTGTCGGCCGGCCAGCGTCAGCTGATCGCCTTCGCGCGCGCGCTGATCGCCGACCCGCGCATCCTGATCCTCGACGAGGCCACCTCCAATGTGGACCTCCACACCGAGGCACGCATCGAGCAGGGCTTGCGCCGACTGCTCGCGGGACGCACCTCGATCGTTATCGCCCATCGCCTCTCCACGATCCGCGGCGCCGGGCGGATCGTCGTGCTGGAGCACGGGCAGATCGCAGAGCAGGGCACCCATGAGCAGCTGCTTGCGGCCGAAGGGCGCTATTACCAGCTGTACCGCGACTGGGCGATCCACGCGGCGGCATAACCCCTCAAAGCTCCAAGACAGGGACTCGAACCCATCCATCCCATCCAGGGAACGCCCGCCCGAAAGGGCGGGCAGGGCTTCCTAGGCTCCGGGACAGGGACTCGAACCCCAATCTCCCGGACCAGAACCGGGCGTCACTGCCAATTGGACTATCCCGGACAGTGCGTGTTGCGGCACAGAATATAGCGACTCGCTACCGATAGTCTCGGCGCAGGCAGTTGCGCCGCTCAGACCCCGGCCTGACTCCCCCCGGGCGCGAAGAACGCCGTGATCGCCGGCTCCAGGCCCGGGTCAAGCACGAGCAACACCTCGTCGCCCGCTTCGATGATCGTGTCGGCCTTGGGCACGAAGCCGCCGCCGGCGCGCAGCACCGAGATGATCAGGCTGCCTTCGGGCAGCGCGATGTTGGACACGCTTTCGCCGACCACCGGCGCGCCGGCGCTGACCTCGAGCTCGATGATCTCAAGGCGCTCCTCTTCGAGCGCGAGCAGGTGCACGAGCCCGTAGCGCGGAACCTCGTGCTCGATCAGACGCAGGATCAGGTCCGTCGCCGATACGGCAGGCTGGATGCCGAGTAGCTTGAAGTGGTCGTAGTTGCGCGGGTTGTTGACGCGCGCGATGATCCGCTCGCACAGGTACTTCTCCTTGGCGACCTGGCAAACGAGCATGTTGTCCTCGTCGTCGCCGGTCACCGCGATCACGAGGTCGGCGCGCTGGATGCCGGCGCGCTCGAGCACCCACAGCTCGGTGGCGTCGCCGTACTGGACGGCGTGCTCGTACTCTTCCTCGATCATCAGATAGCGTGGACGCGAGGACTCGATCAGCGTCACCTCGTTGCCCTTGGTGATCAACTCGCGCGCGAGATTGCGCCCGACCTTGCCCGCGCCGACGATGATCACGTACATGGTTGGCCTCCGAGCACGAGCGATCTATGCCGACTCGACCGCGAGCGCGCTTTCGAACATTTCGATCGCGTGCTTGGTGGGAGAGATTGTGTGCAGACCCTGCTCTCCGTACCAGCCGGCGCGCGCCGGGTCCATTACGCGTGCCAGCACCTTCGGCACGCCGAAGCGCCGCTGCGCGATCTGGGCGATGATCAGGTTCGTGTTATCGCCGTCGGTGGAGGCTATGAATACGTCCGCGCGCTCGATCCCAGCCTGGACCAGCGCGTCGGTCTCGAGCGCGGTACCGAGCGTGAACTGGCCGCTGGCTTCCTCCCAGCTGTCGCGTTGGCCCGCGTCGAGGCGCTCGTGCGAGAGCGGGTCCTCGTCAAGCACCGACACTTCGTGTCCGGCCGCCAGCGCCGACTTGGCCACGGCTGAGCCTACGCGGCCCGCACCGACGATCAGAATGAACATGAAGCGGCTCGCGCACTGGTCGGCGTTGGGTAGGGACACACGCCAACGTGGACTGGCAGCGAGAGCGCCAGCCCACGGGCGGCAATGGGCAGCACGACGGTCGAGGGGGCGAGAGCAGACATTGCGGTGAGATTAGACGATGGGTCCGCCGGCCGGCCCGGCGACCGGTGGCGCGGTGGAAACATCCCGACCATCGGTCGCGAGCGCGTTCTTGCTTGCAACCTCGTCATAGTCGCGAGTCGCGGGGGCGGTCACGATCACCCGGCAACGCGCGTTGCGCACGACGTACTTGGTGACGTCGCCGACAAAGTTCTCGAGCGGACCCCCACGCCCACCGAGACGCGCGCCGCCGCGGATGCGAGACGGCTCCTCCGCACCCAGCACGATCGCCTCCACCCCACGCCTGCGTGCCTCCTCCAGGATCGCCTGACCCACGCGCCGCGCCCGGATCGTCGCGGTAGCAACCTGCACGCCCGAATACTCCTCCCCCACCACCTTGGCGCGAGCAAGCGCCTGGCGGGCGTGCTTGACCTGAGCGTCCGGCAGGCGCGCATCCAGTGGCAGAGACATCGGCATCTCGAAGATCCACACCGCCTCGATCGTCGAGGCGTCGATCTCGGCGATGTCCGTCGGCTTGCCCGCGACCAGCAGCGCGGCGGTCTGCACGATGTCCTCATCCAAGCGCGTACCACACAGTGGCACGAGAATCGAGCCATAGTCGCGCTCGGGCAGATGTTCGGCACGCAGTGCCTCTACCGGCACGGTCACGCGCCGCAACAGCGACGTTTCGTCCGCGCGACGGTAGACCACATAAAGGGCGATTCCCGCCGCCATCCAACCGAGCCCTACGTAGCGGGCGGTCTCGTGCACAACCATCGTGGCAATCCAGCCCAGCGAGCAGACGACCGCGCCGATGACGGCGAGCAGCGGCAGCTCGCCGCCGCGTACACGCACGGAGAACGGTGTGCGATAAGGCCGCTCCCTGTCGGGCTCGCTGTAGCGCATCTTCACCACGGAGGCGTGGGCGATGGTGAACGCGAGCATCGCCCCAAATGCGTAGGTGCCGACGAGGAAGCCGAGGCTCTCGGGGACCACGAGCCCGGCGGCGATCACGCCGGCGAGCAGGATCAGCACATAGGGCGTGGAGCGGTGGGCGTGCAGGCGTCCGAGGCCGCTTGGAATCTGGCGGTTAACCGATAGCGAGTAGGCGAGGCGGGAGAGTCCGAGCATCGCCGAGTCGGCAGCGGCTACGAGCGTGAGCGCGGCGATCGCGCCGATCGAATAGGTGAGCGCCTGCGAGAGCCAGTGGGGGTGCAGTTGTTCCATGATGTCGAGCACGGGAGCATCTGAGAAATGGTGGCCGGGCACCCCACCCGACGTCAGCGGGAAGGCCGAGACGGCCACGATCGCGATGCCGACATAGGCGATCACGACCGTCACGGTGCCACTTGCGATCAGGCGCCGCAGAGCGCCGCGCCCGGCCTTCACCTCGCCCGCGAGGCCCGAGGCGGACTCCACGCAAGTGAACGCGATGGTGGTGATGGTGAGCGCGAACACGAGGCCCGTCCAGGTGGGTGCGCTGCCGAGGTGGATCTGGGAGATCAGTCGGTGCGGGTCGAGGAAGTCGATCAGCCCGATCACGATCACGACGAGCTCGAGCAAGAGCGCTCCGAGCACGACCACGCCGATCCGGTATTCGCGACGCCAGTGGAACCCGCGCACGTTGCTGAACACCACGAACGCGATGATCGCGAAGGCCAACAACAGCGCCTCCCCGTAGTGTCCGAACGGCGCCCAGAACACGCGCAGGTATTGGGTGGCGGCGAACGCGGTGACCGCGATCAGGATCACGTAGTCGAGCAGCATCGCCCAACCCGCGACGAAGCTGACCAGCTCGTTGAAGGCGTAGCGGGCGAACACAGTGGAGCCACCCGGTTCCTGGTGAAGCGAGGCGCCCTCGACATAGGTCATCGCCGTCACCCCGAACATCACCGCGGCGATCAGAAACACGACGGGCGTCAACCCGGCCGCATGGTCGGTTACCAAACCCAGCGAGAAGAACACAGCCGAGGCGAGCGACGTGTAGACGATCGCGAACAGGATCGGCGAGCCGAGACTATGGCGCAGGGTGATGCGGGCGTGCGCGGCCAGCTCCGGAGCGCGCGCGTGTTTGGGCGCTGGCGCCCCCTCGCCACCGCCAGGCATGACGATCGAGCCGGGCACACCCTCAATCGCGCCAGGCGGTTTCCCGTCGGGCGTCCCGTTCGGCCCCGATCCGCCGCCCACGCTCATACTCGGCGATCCCTTCTCAGCTTCTCGATATACAAGCGTCCAGATCCGGCCGCGAAGAACAACAGCCCGAGCAACAGGCGAGCGGACACGATCCCTTCGCTACCGCCGAGCGCCTCAACCGCTAGCACGATACCGATCGCGACCATCGCCAGCGATAGCACGAGCGTGCCTGTGCGATGAGCCTGCCTGCCGGTCATTTCATCTCTTCCCTGAGCTTAGAACCTGAGTCACGGGGCTGTTCGCACGCTGCGAGCGAACAGCCCCGACTCTGGCACAGACGACGCTCCAGGGGCGCTCCCAACAAGCGGGGAGCAGCGCGCCCGGAGCGACACTTCTCAGGTGATCAGCGGGATGATCAGGATGGCGACGATGTTGGCCACCTTGATCATCGGGTTGATCGCGGGTCCGGCGGTGTCCTTGAAGGGATCGCCGACCGTGTCGCCGGTGACCGAGGCGGCGTGCGCCTCAGAGCCCTTACCGCCGAACGCGCCGTCCTCGATCAGCTTCTTGGCGTTGTCCCATGCGCCACCGCCCGCGGTCATCATCACCGCGAAGAAGAAGCCGACGACGATCACGCCGATCAGCAGTCCGCCGAGCGCCTTCGTGTCGATGAGCCCGACGATCACCGGGAGAGCGATCGGGAGCAGCGCCGGCAGGATCATCTCGCGCTGGGCTGTCTTGGTGACGATATCCACGCAGGCGGCGTAGTCGGGCTCTTCGGTGCCCTCCATGATCCCGGGGTGCTCGCGGAACTGGCGGCGCACCTCCTCCACGACGGCGCCGCCGGCGCGGCCGACGGCCTCCATCGAGAGCGAGGCGAACAGGCACACCATCAGGCCGCCGAGCAGCAGGCCGATGAGCACCGGCGGTTCGTTGATGCTGAACACGAGCGTTTCGATCGATTTGTGGGTGTGGTCGGCGAGTTCCTGGCGGAAGCCGGCGAACAGCACGACGGCCGCCATCACGGCGGAGCCGATCGCGTAACCCTTGGTGACCGCCTTCGTCGTGTTCCCGACCGCGTCGAGCGGATCGGTGACGTTGCGCACCTCCTCGGGGAGATCCGCCATTTCGGCGATGCCGCCGGCGTTGTCGGTGATGGGACCGAACGCGTCGAGCGCCACGATCAGACCGGTGAGCGACAGCTGACCCATGACGGCCACGCCGATGCCGTAGATGCCGGTGGTGCCACCGCCGGCGAGCTTCCACGCGCCGAAGATGCCGAGCACCAGCACAATCGCCGGGAGGGCTGTCGCCTGCAGACCTGAGCCGAAGCCCTGGATGATGTTGGTGGCGTGCCCGGTGACCGACGCTCTCGCGGTCTTCTTGACCGGTGAGAAACGGGTGGAAGTGTAATATTCGGTGATCACGAACAGCAGCGCTGTCACGGCTATTCCGATCAGCGCACACAGGTAGAACTTGCCCCAGGAGGGCGGGTTGACGACGTTGCCGACCTGGCTGAAGGTGAGGTCTTTCATCAGCCAGTAGGTGATGGGCGCGAACGCCGCGGCGGCGATGATCCCCGAGACGATGAGGCCCTGGTAGAGGGCGCGCTCGACGTTGCCGCTCTTGGAGCGAACGGCAAAGGTGCCGATGATCGAGGCGATGATCGCGACGCCGCCGAGGACGAGGGGGTACATGACGACTTTGGTGGACTCGTGGAAGGTGAGCACACCAAGCAGCATCACCGCGACGGCGGTGACGGCGTAGGTCTCGAACAGGTCGGCCGCCATGCCGGCGCAGTCGCCGACGTTGTCGCCGACGTTGTCGGCGATCACGGCCGGGTTGCGCGGATCGTCCTCAGGGATGCCGGCCTCGATCTTGCCGACGATGTCGGCCCCGACGTCGGCGGCCTTGGTGAAGATGCCGCCACCGAGACGGGCGAACACCGAGATCAGCGAACCGCCGAAGCCCAGTCCGATGAGCGCGTCCACGGCCGTCTTCTGACTATCGTTGAAGACCGCGGTGAGCAGACCGTAGTAGCCGGCAAGGCCAAACAGGGCGAGACCGGCGACCAGCATGCCGGTGATGGCGCCGCCCTGGAAGGCGACGCGTAGTGCTGGGGAGATGCCGCCTCGCGCGGCCTCCGCGACGCGCGCGTTGGCGCGCACCGACACGTTCATGCCGATGTAGCCGGCCGAGCCGGAGAGGATCCCGCCGATCGCAAAACCGCAAGCGACGGCGATGTTCTGGATGAAGATGAGCGCCACGAACATCACCACGCCGACAACCGCGATCGTGGTGTACTGGCGATTCAGGTAGGCGCGTGCGCCCTGCTGGACCGCGAGTGAGATGCTTTGCATCCGCTCGTTGCCGGGCGAGAGCGCCAGCAGGGAACGTGTGGTCACGAGGCCGTAGATGACGGCGCAGGCGGCGCATACGAGGGCGACGACGACCCCATGGTTCGTCAGAAAGCTACTCAACAGAAATCCTCCGCGGTCTGATTGGCGTGCCGCGCGAGGAAATTCGCGCGCACCTTCGTTTACGAGCCGCTCCTATGAGCGTGTTGCCCGGCGTAAAGGCGCGCGGAGTCTATCGTTTGGCGGGGCGGAAAGCAGTGTGGCAGGCTAGATGGCCCGGCCGACCCGTGCCTCAGGAGCCATGCAGCGGCGCGAGAAGCACGGCGATCGACCTCAGCGTCCCGGCACCCACAGTCTGCCACTGGCCTGAGCCGGACCTGGGTTCTGCGGTTGCTCGCCCTCGGTCGGCTTGGCAGGCGTGGCGACCGTCGGGCCTGTCGGCTCAGGCGTCGGTGGCTGCGTTGCCTGTGGCGTTGCAGCGGCCGCACTCTGGGCCTCGCGCGCGTAGGCGACCTGCAGCTGCGCGATCGCGTCGCGCAGAGGCCCCAGCTCACGCGGCATCCGCCGCTCGAGTATCGGCAACAGCGCGCTCGCGCCGTCGATCGCGTCGCGCACCTGCTCGAGATCGCGTTCGCCACCCGTGGCGGCAGCCTGCTCACTGGTGGAGCCAGGCGGGACGAGCCCTAGGCGACGACCGCCGATGTTTATCAGCGAGACGGCCGTCTGCACGATCATCTCGGCGCTCGTGATGCGGTTCAGCTCTGCTTCGTATGCAGCGCGCATCTCCTCCTCGCTCGGCTGAGCGCTCGCCATCGGCTCGCCCGGCTGAGCACCAGTCATCGGTTCGCTGGACACCGCATCCGTCGTCGCGGCCCCACCACCCTGCTCGTGAGCATCGTCCATCACACTGTCACCTCCTGGGAATAGGTTTGCTGTGTCTCGCGCACGCAGGCCGCGAACACCTCCTCGGGGCTCGCGCCCGCCTCGATCGCCCGGCGCTGGCGCTGAGCGCCGTTACGCTCGGGAAACACGAGGTCTACACCAAGCTCGCGCCGCGCCGGCTCCGTCCAGGCGGCAAGCCGCTCGACGATCTCGGCGGCCGGATACTCCTCAGCACGTTGTAGGTCCACCATCTTGCCATCAAGCCCGTAGCGGATCGCGCGCCACATGTTCTCCTCAATCAGGCGTGGCGCGGGATCGGAGAGCGGCACACCCTCGTCCACGTCGCGCGCGGCCTGCGCCACGCACGCCACGATCAGGCCCGCCAACGACTCTGACTCGCTAGCGGTGCTCTGCGCGTCGCAGATCCTGACCTCGACGGTTCCGAAACGGAAATGAGGACGCACCGACCACCACACCTGTGTGAACTCAACGATCGAGCGCGTATGCACCAGGAACTCGATGTACTCGCGATAGGCACGCCAGCTCCCGAAGGAATCGGGTATGCCGCAACGCGGAAAGTTCCTCGTAAAACTCTGCGTGCGCGCAGAGTGAAGCCCCGAGTCGCGGCCGTCGAGATACGAGGAGTTGGCGGAGACCGCGAGCAGTAGCGGCAAGACCGGGCGCAGCCGGTCGCACACGCGCACAGCACGATCGATATCTCTGATGCCGACGTGCACGTGCAAGCTGAAGGTGTTGTTGCGCCAGGCGACGTACTTCAGGCCCTCCTCCACGCGCCGGTAGTGCTCGGTGTCGATGATCGGCTGCTCGCGATAGTCGGCCCACGGATGGGTTCCGGTGGCCGCCAGCGCGGCGCGCTGCTCGCCCACGAGCGCAAACAGGCGCCTGCGTCGCTCGCGCTGTCGTGCGAGCGCGTCAGCGAAATTCTCGCCGCGCCCGGAGACGATCTCGATCTCCGAGGAGATCAACTCGCCGGCAATCGACTCTCCCAACAGCGAATCACACGCGATCGCGGCGTCGCGCAGCTCCTCGAAGCGCGGCACGAGATCGTGCGTGACGGGGTCGAGGATCGCGAACTCCTCCTCGATACCGACGGTGAGGTCCGTGGCCTGGGCGAATGTATCTACGGCCTGGTCTAGATCGAGGCTGGTCATTTGGGGAGAGATTGGGGGCGTGCGATGTGGTCTGAGCTCGCTCTGCGGTGGTCCCCAGCTTAGGAACTTGGGGCGTGCGCACCGGGTGGAAGTCGTCTCAGGTGAGATAGAAGTACAGCGCGTAGAGCAGATCGACGGCGGGACTCGAAGTGTGGACGGTCACCTCGGGCGGCACCGCAAGCAGCGACTCCGAGTAGTTGAAGATGATCTTTACGCCCGCCGCCACCAGCTCGTCAGCCAAACCCTGGGCGGCCTGGGTGGGAACGGCGAGCACTCCCACCACGATGTCCTCATCCTCGACGACCTGGCGCAACTCGCTGGTATGGCGCACGCTCTGGGCACCGACCTTCGTACCAACCTTCCCGGCGTCCACATCGAAGATCGCCACGACCCTGAAGCCGTGGTCGGCAAAGATGTCTGAGGAGGCGATTGCCTTGCCAAGATGTCCGGCGCCCAGCAGCGCGATGTTGTGCTGGCCGGATGTGCGCAGGATCTTGCGAATCTGTGAGACGAGCGACTCGACGTTGTAGCCGACGCCGCGCTTGCCGAACTTCCCGAATCCCGACAGGTCACGGCGGATCTGGGTGGAGTTGACGTGGGTGTAGTCGGAGAGTTCCTGGGAGGAGATCGTCTCCTTGCCCATCTTCTTTGCCTGGGTGAGCACCTGCAGGTAGCGCGAGAGGCGCGCGGCGACACCGAGCGAGAGGCGCTCGCCCAGGGAGTGCTCGCCTTCCTGCGTCGAGCCCACGGGCGCCGTCAGATCGTTGTAAGCCATCGACCTTGACTCTAAAGGATGGTTTGCAAGCGCACCCTTAGTACTTGCTCGTCCACGAAATAGTCGAACAGCTCCTCGCCTTCCAGCGCCACCACCGGGATGCGCTCGAAATACGCTCTGTGCAGGGCCTCGTCTGTAGTTATGTCAACCTCGGAGATGTGGAACCCCAGCTCGGACTGCAGCCCGATCAGCGCGGCCAGCGCGTCCACACATAGGTGACAGTCCGGCTTGGAGTAGAGCGTGAGCACGACGCTCATCGCGGACGCTCGCCCGTCGCGTAAGCGTCGAGCCCCAGATACTCGGGGTATGCCAGCGCCGGCGCGAAGCGGGCCGCGCCGGCGATCATCGCGGCGTTGTCGGTACACAGCACACGCGGGGGCACGTGCACGCTCGCACCGAGCGCTTGCAAGCGCCGGCGCAACTCGCCGTTGGCCGCAACGCCACCGCCGACAGCGAGGCGACCAAGGCCAGTCGACACGAGCGCCTGCTCGGCGCGCAGCATCAGGTGCTCGACGATCGCCGCCTGATAGGAAGCCGCCAGGTCAGCCGCGCGCTCGCGCGCGACCTCATCGCCAAGCTCGCGCAGCCGGTAGAGCAGCGACGTCTTCAGGCCCGCGAAGGAAAAGTCCAGACCGCGCCCAAACGCGCGCGTCGCCCCCCGTCCCCCACGCGAGCGCGAACCGGACGCCGGGAACTCGAACGCCTGCGGATCGCCTTCGGAGGCGAGCCGCTCGAGCGCCGGCCCACCCGGGTAGCCGAGCCCGAGCATCCGCGCGCCCTTGTCGAACGCCTCCCCGGCGGCATCGTCCAGCGTGCGCCCGAGCGTTTGAAAGCCACTGTGGTCGCGCACATGCGCAAGCAGGGTATGGCCGCCGCTTGCGATCAGGCACAGGAACGGAGGCTCGAAGGGCTCCTGCGCCCCGTCCTCGCCGCCAGCCAGAAAATTGGCCGCAACATGTCCCTGGAGGTGATCGATAGGTGCCAAGGGCAGCTCGCGCGCCGCCGCAAGCGCCTTCGCGGTGGACAGACCAACGAGCAAGGCCCCGACGAGCCCTGGACCCTGTGTGACTGCCACCAGGTCGATCTCCTCCAGCGTCGTGCCGGCGTCCGCGAGCGAGCGCTCGACGATCGCGTTGACCAACTCCAGATGGTGCCTTGAGGCGATCTCCGGCACGACCCCGCCGAAGCGATCGTGCGCCCGCTGCGAGGAGATCGTGTTCGAGCGAATCGTTCCGCGCTCGCCAATTACCGCCGCGCATGTGTCGTCGCAGCTCGTCTCAAGGGCGAGAATCGTCATGCCAAGGCACGCCGGGGGCGGATGACATTCACCGGATTGCGGTGGTGTGAGGTGACGGTGCTCATACCGGTCCGGGATTGGGCACGTCGTCGAGCGAGCCCGCGAGCGTTGCCGGGGTACGCCACATCACAAGCGCATCCTCGCCGTTGTCCTGGTAGTAGCGCCGGCGCAACCCCGCCGCACGAAAGCCCTCGCGCTCGTAGAGGTGGATCGCTACGTAGTTGGAGCGGCGTACCTCAAGGGTGAAGCGCGCCCGCGGATCGCCGACCCGCTCATACAACTCGGCCAACAGCGCTGAGGCGACGCCCCTGTGTTGACGATCGACGTCCACGGCGATGTTCATCACGTGCCACACCGTGTCGTAGCGAGAACAGATCATGTAGCCGACAAGGCGACCGTCGTGCAGCGCGGCGAGACAGACACCCGAGGACTTGGACAGCTCCAGCACGAACATCGCAAGCGACCAAGGCGTTGGGAAAGCACGCCGCTCGATCGCGATCACTCGCGGCAGATCCGCATAGTTGAGGTTCCGGATCTCTACCGGGAAAGACCCCGTGGCCGTTATTCGTGCCGCCGAGGAGCCCACTAGGAAGCCGCTCCCTGGAGAGCCGTCTCCGCGTCGGGGCGGCGCCGATAGTCGGGCACGACCGCCTCCGCGCTCACGAGCGTCCGCTCGCCCAACTCGCAGATCGCCGGCGCCTGAATTCGGTGAGCGTCGAAGAGATCGTCGGCGACATGCACGCCGGCTCGCTCGAAAGCTTCGCGGTAGAGAATGGCGCCGTTGCCCAGCGCTAGCCACCGCTCGGCATGCGTGTCCACTGCCGCGCTCTCCAGCAGCTCGGCGATGGCGTCGGGGGAGACGGCACGCGGCGCGATCAGCTCCCGGCCATCGTCATAGGCAGCGATGAACACCTCGCCACGGCGTGCGTCGATCGCAGCCAGGACGCGCTGAGCCCGCTTACCCGCGCTATCGGCGTCCTGAAGGGCACTCCCCGTAACGGCGGGGGGCAGGCAGGCAAGCGCGCGCAGGCTTGAGACGCCCACCAGCTCCACGCCCAGCGACTGCGCCAAGCCACGCGCCGTGGCGATCCCGATGCGCAGCCCGGTGAATGTCCCGGGGCCAACTCCGACAGCGATTCGCCCAAGCTCGCTCCATTCGATGCCGGCCTCGGCTAGCAGGTCGTGCGCGAGCGGCAACAGCCGCGTGGCGTGACCCGGGCGCTGCCGTGAGTCTGGATCGTCGCGGGCTTGCAGCGTGCGCCCATCCGCAAGCCTCAAGCCGACGACGGTGGACGGCGTCGAGGTATCCGACCCGAGCACGATCATGGCGCCAACCCATTTGTCATACCCGCGCGATCGGAAGGACGCGACTCGGCCTCCAGCCACGCCTCGCCGTTGGGCGCCTCGCGCTCGCACACCTCTATCCGCCGCCGATCGGCGCCCTCGTGCGTGAGGGTCACCAGCACGCGCGCGCCCCACAACTCGGGACTCGTCTGCTCGGGCCACTCCACGAACGCGATACGTCCCGGGCCCAGGTAATCGTCGAGCAGGTCCGGCTCCTCATCTCCCAGGCCCGCGATGCGGTAGAGATCCAAGTGCGACACCACGATGTCCGAGCCCCGATAGCGGTGTCCGATCGAGAACGTGGGACTCGTCACCGCGTCGAGTACCCCAAGCGCTCTGGCGGCGCCGCGCACGAGCGTCGTCTTACCGGCGCCCAGCTCGCCGCGTACGAGCACGATGTCGCCCGACTCCAGCACGGCGGCCAATTCGGCACCCAGCGCCTCGGTTTGGGCCGAATCCGAGGTCTCGACGATGCGTGTCGCCACGAGAGAAGACTAGTCCAAACTGACGAAATATCCCGCAACCCAGCCCGAAAATGCGGCCGGCCCGCAGGAGAGGAAGCGCGGGCCGGCCGTGGTGCTTGGGAGGATGGAGATGAATCTGGTATCGGCCAGCCGCCCCGCCTGCTTTAGCGATCGCACCAAAGCCTCAGAACAGACCGAGCTGATCGACCGCGCCGTCCGCCTCGGGCGATCCGGGAGACTCGGTGCTTGCTCCCGCGGATGCGTCGCTCAGCTCGGGGAGCTCCTCTGGCATGTCGGCGGACGGCTGCGAGGGCTCGGGCAGCGCGAGTAGCTCGGGCAGGTGCGCGAAGTCCTCACGCAGCGTCTCGAGCATCCGCGGGGTATACAGCGCCGCCGCCGGATGAAAGATCGGGTAGAGCCGCACCGTGCGCCGACCGAGCGTCAACTCCTGCGGTTTGCCATGCAAGCGCGTGATGCCGGTCGGATCCTCGCGCAGCAACTTCGTCGAGAAGTTGCCAAGCGAGCAGATCACTCGCGGCTGGATCAGCTCCACCTGGCGATAGAGGTACTCGCGGCAGTTCTCGATCTCCACGGGCAGCGGGTCGCGGTTACCCGGCGGCCTGCACTTGAGCACGTTCGCGATGAACACGTCGCTGCGGGCAATCCCGATCTCGCCCAGCAGCGTCTCCAGCAGCTTGCCGGCACGACCGACAAACGGCAGTCCACGCTCGTCCTCGCTGGCGCCCGGGGCCTCGCCTACGAACATAAGGTCGGCGTCGGCGTTGCCGGCGCCAAACACCACGTTCTTGCGCGTACTTGCAAGCTCCTGACAGCGCACACAGCATTGGGCCTGCTCGAACACCTGCTTGAGCGCCTCACGGCGCTGCTCTGCGGATTGCTTGGTTTCTGCGGTGGACACCAGGGCGGATGGTAAGGGTTGTATGCTTAACAGAGTCGCGACCGGTATCCCACAGGGAACTGGACCGAGCCAATGAACGTATCGATCTTCACATCGATCGGGCCCGTCGAGGCCTGAAGCCCATGAGGACCTTGCGAACTGTGGGCGATTTGCGGCAGGCCATTGAGTCTGCTGGCGGTGCAGGCCGCACGATCGGCCTGGTGCCGACGATGGGCGCACTACACGATGGTCATCTCTCGCTGATCGCCAAAGCCCGCGAGCAGTGCGACATCGTTGTCGTCTCGCTGTTCGTCAACCCAACGCAGTTCGACGAGAACAACGACCTCCAGCGCTACCCACGCGACGAGCGACGTGACCGCGAATTGGCTGCCCGCACGGGGGCTGACGTGCTGTTTGCCCCCACCGCCGAGGAGATGTACCCGGCGGGCTTTGCGACCACGGTCGAGGTGCTTGGGCTGACCGACCGCCTGGAGGGAGCCGTGCGGGGCGCAGCCCACTTCCGCGGTGTCACCACCGTCGTATGCAAGCTGCTGAACATGGTGGCGCCCGACACTGCCTATTTTGGCCAGAAGGACGCGCAGCAGGCAATCGTCATCCGCCGCCTCGTCGCCGACCTGAACATGCCGGTGCGGATCGAAGCCTGCCCGACCGTGCGCGAGCCCGACGGCCTTGCGATGTCCAGCCGCAACGCCCACCTGAGCGGCGAGGAGCGACAGCGCGCACTTGCACTCCATCGTGCGCTCCAGGCCGCGGCGGCGTCCGTTGCAGGTGGCGAGCGCACCGCCGATGCGCTGACGGCGACGGCACGCGAGGCGATGATTCGATTCGGCGTGGAACCTGAGTACCTGGCGCTCGTGAGCCCAGACACACTCGAGCCCGTCGAGCGCCTGGAGCAGCCGGCACTGCTCGCCGTAGCCGCCCGTATCGGCGCTACACGACTGATCGACAACACCATCTTGTATCCCATCGTGCCCTCTAACTCTCAGCAAGCGACCCTCAGGGAGACCACAGCCATATGCAGCGCGTGATGCTCAAGTCAAAGATCCACCGGGCCACCGTGACCGACTGCGACCTGCACTATGTCGGCTCGATCACGATCGACCCGGACCTGCTCGAGGCGGCGGACATCCTCGAGCACGAGCAGGTGCACGTCGTCGACGTCGACAACGGCGCCCGCTTCGAGACGTACACGATCGCCGGGCAGCGCGGATCGGGCGACATCAAGGTAAACGGCGCCGCCGCGCGACTCGTGCACCGCGGCGACACGATCATCGTCATCTCCTACGGGCAGTACGACCGTGCGGAGATGGAGCACTACGAGCCTCGCGTCGTGCACGTGGAGGCGCAAACGAATCGCATCATCACCGTCGACGACGCGGTGGCGACCCTACTGAGCTTCCCCGCCGACCTCCTTCGAGGCGGGCACGAGGAGCTGAGCAAGGCGTCAACCAGCGCCAGAGAGGACTCACCATGTCAAGCCACCCCAGCTCCACATCCAGCCAACCGACGACGATCGGGAGCGTAGCGGGCTCGATGCCCTCCGATCCCGGCCGACTTCCGATGACCCTGCCACTCCTCGCCGAGAAGAAGCGCCTCGGCGAGCCCGTGGTGATGGTTACCGCATACGACTACCCGAGCGCGCGCGCTGCCGAGGCCGGCGGCGTGGATCTGGTGCTCGTCGGCGACTCGGCCGCCACCACGATCCTTGGCTACAACTCGACCACGCCGGTCGACCTCGACGACATGCTCGTATTGGCGAGGGCTGTGCGGCGCGGACTGAACATGCCTTTGATGATCGGCGACCTGCCGTTCGGCTCGTATGAGATCAGCGACGAGCAGGCAGTCGCCTCGGCCATCCGCATGGTCAAGGAGGCCGGTTGCGATGCGGTCAAGCTCGAGGGCGGCGGCCCCGCCTCCGCGAGCCGTGCGCGCGCGATCATCGGCGCCGGCATCCCCGTGATGGGGCACGTCGGGCTCACACCGCAAAGCTCGACCGCACTCGGCGGCTGGAAGGCCCAAGGCCGCACCGCGACAGCCGCCGCTCGGATCGCCTCCGAGGCGTTGGCGCTCCAAGGCAGCGGCTGCTTCGCGATCGTGTTCGAGGCGATCCCGAGCGCCGTCACCAAGGAGCTGATGCCCCACATCGAGGTGCCTGTGATCGGCATCGGCGCCGGCCCCGACACCGACGGGCAGGTGCTCGTGTTCCACGATCTGCTTGGCATCCGCGACGGCCTGGGGCCGCGCTTTGTCAAGCGCTACGCCAACATCCAACGGGAAATGGACGCCGGTGTCGCCGCCTACGCAGAGGATGTGCGCAGCGGCCGCTACCCCGGACCCGAGCACGGCTACTCGATCGACGCGGGCGAGCTGGCGGAGCTTCACACGCTGCTCGCCTGAGTCGCCAGGCGAGCAGCTTCTCGCCGAAGCCAACGTGCGGCGAGCCGCCGGTCGCCGAAGTGCGCTTCTGGCGGACTCGCCGTCAGCTGCGAGCCTGGTGCTTGCCGTACTCGATCTTGCGCAGCACTCGCGCGGGGGCTCCGGCCGCGACCGTGAACGGCTCCATGTCTTTGGTGACGACGCTGTTGGCGCCGATCACACAGCGCTCGCCGATGCTCACGCCGCTCGTGACGACGACGTTGGCGCCCAGCCAGCAGTTATCGCCGATCCGCGTGGGGCCCCTGCTCTCGAAACCCTGCCAGGTAATCGGCTTCTCGGGGTCGTCGTAGCGGTGGCTTGAGTCGCTGAGGAAGCAGCCGTTGGCAAGCATGCAGTGATCGCCGATCTCCACGAGCTGCTCGGAGGCGACCATCACGCCCATATTCAGGAACGTGCCGCTGCCAATACGCACGCGCGCGCTGCCGGGCATCGTGATCCAGACGCCTGGCTCAAACAGCGTGTGCGCTCCGATCTCGAGACGCCCCTCGCGCAGCGCCTCGAGCACGTTGCCGTGCACAGGCCAGCGTGCGAACGCTTCGCGGCGCATGAACTCACGATGGATCGCCACTCGATTCCACGGCAGTGAGTTGCGCTCGTACCATCGCCACTTAGTGATCCACATACGCAGCTGAGCAGCGCTCACGCGGCAACCTTGGCACGGCGCTTTCGTGGCGCCGGCTTGCGCTTGGGCGTAGGCACGAGCAAGTCGCGCAGGAACTCACCCGTGTGCGACCCGCGCTCGGCCGCTACCTCCTCCGGGGTGCCCGCGGCGATCACCATACCGCCCTCCTCTCCCCCCTCCGGACCCATGTCGATCAGGCGGTCGGCGCACTTGATCACGTCGAGGTTGTGCTCGATCACGACCACGCTGTTGCCGGCGTCGACGAGTCGTTGCAATACCTCCAGCAGACGCTGAACGTCGGCGAAGTGCAAGCCTGTTGTGGGCTCGTCGAGGATGTACAGCGTGCGTCCTGTCGCGACCTTCGAAAGCTCGGTCGCGAGCTTCACGCGCTGGGCCTCGCCGCCTGACAGCGTCGTCGCCGGCTGGCCGAGGCGGATGTAGCCAAGGCCGACCGCGTCGAGCGTCTCCAGGCGGCGACGGATCTTGGGTATGTGCTCGAAGAAGTGAAGCGCCTCCTCGACTGGCATCGCCAAGACCTCGGCGATGCTCTTGCCCTTGAACTTGACCTCCAGCGTCTCGCGGTTGTAGCGGCGCCCATCGCATTGCTCGCACGGGACATATACGTCGGGCAGGAAGTGCATCTCGATCTTGATCTGCCCGTCGCCGCGGCACACCTCGCAGCGCCCCCCCTTGACGTTGAAGGAGAAGCGCCCCGGCTTATACCCGCGTGCGCGGGCCTCCTGGGTCTTTGAGAACAGGTCGCGGATCACGTCGAACAGGCCCGTGTAGGTGGCTGGGTTCGAGCGCGGGGTCCTACCGATCGGCGACTGGTCGACCGCGATGATCTTGTCGAGCTGATCGAGGCCGTTGATCGCACGATGCGCTCCTGGGCGCTGACGGGCGCGATGCAAGCGATTGGCCACCGCCTTGTAGAGCACTTCGTTGACGAGCGTCGACTTGCCTGATCCCGACACGCCCGTCACGCATGTGAGCGTGCCGAGCGGCACGTGCACGTCGACATCGCGCAGGTTGTGCTGACTTGCCCCGAGGATCTCCACGTAGCCGATCGGCGTGCGTCGTTTCTCCGGCACCTCGATCGTCCTCGTTCCCGCGAGGAACTGCCCGGTCAGTGACTGCTTGACCTTCTGGACCTGGGTCGCAGTGCCCTGCGCCACGATCCAGCCGCCGTGCTCGCCCGCACCGGGCCCCAGGTCGACCAGATGATCGGCGTAGCGCATCGTCTGCTCGTCGTGCTCCACCACGATCACCGTGTTGCCGAGGTCGCGCAGGCGCTCGAGGGTGGCGATCAGCTTCGCGTTGTCGCGCTGGTGCAGGCCGATCGAGGGCTCGTCGAGGATGTACAGCACCCCCACGAGCGAGGAGCCGATCTGGGTCGCCAGGCGAATCCGCTGTGCCTCACCGCCTGACAACGTGGAGGCCGCGCGGTCCATCGAGAGGTAGCCGATACCCACGTTCTCCAGGAACTGGAGGCGCTCTGAGATCTCGCGTAGGATCAGGCGCGCGACGTGACGGTCGGTCTCCGAGAGTTCAACCTCTTCAAGCCAAACCAAAGCCCGCCGTGCCGACAGTGCACAGAAGTCCTCGATGCGCGTGCCCGCGACGAGCACCGCCCGCGACTCCGGGCGTAGCCGCGCGCCGCCGCACTCCGGGCAGGCGCGCAGCGACATGAACTCCTCGATCTTCTCGCGCGTCCACTCCGAGTCTGTCTCGCGATAACGCCGCTGCAGATTCGCGACCACGCCCTCGAAGCGAGTGCCATAGGAGCGAGTGCGACCAAAACGGTTGCGGTAGGTGATCTGCAGAGGCTCGCCATTCGTGCCCGACAGGAACAGATCGCGATGCTCCTGCGGCAGATCCTCCCACGGCGCGCCAAGATCGACGTCGTAGCGCTTGGCGATCGCCTCGGTCACCTGCTCGTAATAGTTGGACGCGCTGTTGGCCCATGGCGCAATCGCTCCTTCGCCAACCGAGAGGGTCGGATCGGGCACGACCAGATCGGGGTCGATCACCATCTGCGAGCCCAGCCCCGTGCAGCGCTCGCACGCGCCGTGGGGCGAGTTGAACGAGAAGATGCGCGGCTCCAGCTCCACCAGCGACGGTCCGTGCTCGGGGCACGCAAACTTCTCCGAGAAAGTAAACAGCGACCCCGGCTGCGGCTTCTCGCCCGGGACGATCTGCGAGGCGGGCGCCCTGGTCCCGAGGGCGCCCGACGAATGCGAACGAGTGTCCGAAGAGACCCGAACGCCGTCCCCATCCCCGTCATCACCGGCTGTTGAGGACCCGACGATCTCCGATCTCGACCAGTCCGTCGGCCAGACCCACCGCAGTCTCGATCGAGTCGGCCAATCGCTTGCGGATGTCGTGGCGCATCGCCAGGCGATCCACGACGACGGAGACGTCGTGCTTGTAGCGCTTGTCGAGCACGATCGATTCCTCCAGCATGCGGATGCGCCCGTCGATCTTCACGCGCGCAAACCCGTCCGCGCGCAGCTCGTCGAGCAGCTTGCCGTACTCGCCCTTGCGCCCACGCACGACCGGCGCCATCACCATGAAGCGTGTCCCCTCCGCCAGCTCCATCGCCTGGTCGATGATCTGCTCGGCCGACTGACCACTGATCGGACGCCCGCAGATCGGGCAGTGGGGCTTGCCCACGCGCGCCCACAGCAGACGCAGGTAGTCGTAGATCTCGGTCACGGTGCCCACGGTCGAGCGCGGGTTGCGCGAAGTCGTCTTCTGATCGATCGAGATCGCCGGCGAGAGGCCCTCGATCGAGTCCACGTCGGGCTTGTCCATTTGGCCGAGGAACTGGCGCGCATAGGCCGACAGCGACTCGACGTAGCGCCGTTGTCCCTCAGCGTAGATCGTGTCGAAAGCGAGGCTTGACTTGCCTGAACCGGAGAGGCCGGTGATGACCACTAGGGCATCTCGCGGCAACTCCAGGGAAATGTCCTTCAGGTTGTGCTCGCGCGCCCCGGAGACGACGATCTTGTTGCTTTGCGGCATTCGGCTGTCATTGTAGTGGTGCGAACAGACGTTCGCTTGGCCGGGCTCCTCTGAGGAGGAAGCAAGGTATGCTGACCCCGTGGACGACCCCGGCCTTCCAATCTCCTACGAGGTACTGGACCCCGGCACGCCCGTCTACAGCAGCGACGGGGAGCCGATCGGCGAGGTTACACACGTGCTCTCCGTTCCCGAGGAGGATGTCTTCGACGGGATCGTTATCGAAGCGAGTCAGGGCAGCAGTGGACATCGCTTCGCCGACGCCGACAATGTGGAGTCGATCCACGAGCACGCGGTCACGCTCAAGTTGGACGCGACAGCCTGCCTCGACCTGCCCGAGCCGACCGAGAATCCCGGAGTCATGAAGGACGACCCGTCCGAGGGCGCTCCCGGATTCTCGGACAAGCTGCACCGGGCTTGGAACATGATTTCCGGCAAGTACTGACGCTGGCCCCCGCCGCCAACAACAACAACAAGACCGTTCAGCACGGCAGGCGAAGTAGCGCCTCTACCCTTCGATAACCGCGTAAACCTCGTCCAGTAGCCGCTCTGGCTCGGCGATGTCGAAGTTCTCCGCCAGGTAGCGCCCCGTGTCCTGGCGCGAGTCGCCGTTGAGCGCCATGTTGAGCGCCACCAGGCGCGCGCCGTCCAGGTCGCCGGCGGGCGGCTCGCCGCCAGCCTGCTGGATGAACGGTTGCTCGCCCGCATCCTCATGGAGGATCGCAGGCTCGCGCACAGCCTCGGCGATCGACGCTTGGATAACGGTCTCCGCGTAGGGGTCTCCCTGCATCCCGGCGTGCGACTCGCTCAGTCCCTCGACGTAGGGCTCGCTGTGCGTCTCGGGCATGGGTGCCGCGAAGACCGGGCTCTCGTCCAGAACACTCTCCACGCGTCCACGGTCGGCGAACTCGCCACCACCGCCCTCGCCCACGGACCCGCCGCCACCGCCCGGGACACGCCCCGCGGCCGCGTCATACAGGGCTTCCATCTCCCCCTCGACGGTCGTCAGGTCGCCCGCCAGGCGACCGGCGCCGGCGCGCAGGCTCTCCACCAGCGTTCGTGTCTCGCCATCGAGTGACCCTACGCGTGCGAGCAGGATCTCGGTGGCTTGCGATACGGCCGCCACGTGCTCACGGGCACGAGCGATCGCCTCGTCGCGGGTGCGCTTGGCGTCCGCGGTGGCCGCTTCGCGCACGCGCTGAGCGTCCTGTGCGGCCTCACGCTCGATTGTGTCGGCGGTCGATTGTGCCGCCTCGAGTATTCCCTGAACCTGCGTGCCGGCCACCGTCGCAAGCGACTCGCGGCCGCTGTGCTCGGCCTCCCGCCGAAGCTCCTCGACCTCCTCGGAGAGCGCACGCAGGTGGGCATCCACGGTCGCCGGGTCATATCCGCGGCGCACGATCGGGAAGTCGCGCCTCTCGATCTGCTGACGGTCAAGCTCCACGGCACGTCATCCTATGCGACCTCGCCCGCGGGAGTCTCGCTTGTCTCTGTCTGCGCGGCCGGCGCCTCACTCTCATGGACCTCCCTCAGCTCGCGCCGCAGCTCCCTGATCTCATCGCGCAGCTGCGCGGCGTACTCGAAGCGCAGGTCGTCGGCGGCCGCGATCATCTCCTCCTCCAGTTCCACCACCATCCGCTCCAGCTCGTGCTGCGGCATCTCCTTGGCCTTCGCTCTGGCCGCCTTGGAGCGCCGGCGGCCCTTGGGCACCTTCGACTCCGCCTGCAGGAACTCGGCGATATCGGAGATCCCCTTCACGATGCTCGACGCGGTGATCCCGTGCTCCTCGTTGTAGGCGACCTGAATTTCGCGGCGGCGGTCGGTCTCCTCGATCGCCGCCTTCATCGCCTTCGTCTCCCTGTCGGCGTACATCAACACCTTCCCCTTCACGTTGCGCGCCGCGCGACCGATCGTCTGGATCAGCGAAGTCTCCCCGCGCAGGAAACCCTCCTTGTCGGCGTCGAGGATCGCCACCAGCGAGACCTCGGGCAGGTCGAGCCCCTCGCGCAGCAGGTTCACGCCGACGAGCACGTCGTATTCGCCGAGCCGCAGGTCGCGGATGATCTGGATGCGCTCCAGCGTGTCGATCTCCGAGTGCAGGTAGCGCACCTTGAAGCCCATCTCGAGCAGATACTGGGAGAAATCCTCGCTCATCTTCTTCGTGAGGGTGGTCACGAGCACGCGCTCATCCACGTCCACCCGCTTGCGGATTTCGTTCATGAGATCGTCGATCTGGTTCTTGGTCTCGCGCACGTCGATCTCGGGATCCACCACTCCGGTGGGCCTCACGATCTGCTCCACGATTCGTTGTGAGCGCGTGCGCTCGTATTCCCCGGGCGTCGCTGAGACGAACACGAGCTGCGGGGTGATCGAGAGGAACTCGTCGAAGGTCTGCGGGCGGTTGTCCATCGCGCTCGGCAACCTGAACCCGTAGTCCACGAGCGTGCTCTTGCGCGAGCGGTCACCCTCGAACATTCCCCCGATCTGCGGCACCGTCTGGTGGGACTCGTCGATGAAGCACACGAAGTCCTTGGGGAAATAGTCGATCAGGCAGTACGGCCGCTCCCCCGGCTTGCGCCCATCGAGGATGCGCGAGTAGTTCTCGATCCCCGAGCAGAAACCCATCTCGCGCAGCATCTCCATGTCGTACTGGGTGCGCTGGCGCAAACGGTGGGACTCGAGCTGCTTGCCGTCGGCCTCCAGTTGCTCGCAGCGCTCGTTCAATTCCTTGCCGATCGCCGCCACCCCGTCCTCGATCGTGCCCTCCTTCACGTTGTAATGAGTCGCGGGCCAAATCGCCACGTGCTCCAGATCGTCTGCGATCAGCTCTCCGGTGAGCGGATCGAAATGCTGCAACCGCTCCACTTCGTCGCCGAACATGATCGCGCGAAACGCCGTCTCCGCATATGCCGGGAACACCTCGAGCGTCTCCCCCTTCACCCTGAAGCTCCCGCGAGACAACACGGTGTCGTTGCGCGTGTATTGAATCGATACGAGCTTGCGCAGCAGCTTGTCGCGGTCGATCTCCTCGCCGCGACGCAATATCTGCATGTTCATCTCATACGTCTCGGGCGAGCCGAGGCCGTAGATGCATGACACCGACGCCACCACGATCACGTCGCGCCGCGCGAACACTGCGGCGGTGGCGGCGTGCCTGAGACGATCGACCTCCTGGTTGATGGCGGAGTCCTTCTCTATGTAGAGGTCCCTGCTGGGGACATACGCCTCGGGCTGGTAGTAGTCGTAGTAGGACACGAAATACTCCACCGCGTTCTCGGGGAAGAACGTGCGGAACTCGTTGCACAGCTGCGCCGCGAGCGTCTTGTTGTGGGCGATCACGAGCGTCGGCTTCTGCACCTCAGCGATCACCCCCGCCATCGTCATCGTCTTGCCGGTGCCGGTCGCGCCGAGCAGCGTCTGGAAGCGTTCGCCCTCGCGCACGCCTTCGGAGAGCGAGGTGATCGCCTTCGGCTGGTCGGCTGTAGGCGTGAACGCCGTATCGAGCTTGAACGGTGGCATCGCGCTCTACGTTAGCCCGAGCTGGCGCGGATACAGCTTGCGGTATTCAGCCTGGACGCGCATCACCCGTTCGACGTAGGCGCGCGTCTCGGGAAAGGGGATTTCCCCAGCTGTAAGGCTGCGACCCTGCTGCTTGGCTTCGGCCACCCATGCATCGACGTTCGACAGGCCGCCGTTATAGGCGGCTACCGCCTCGAGGCTCGTTGCCTTCGTAGTGGTTGAGCAGGTAGCGCAGGTACCAGCTCCCGTACGCGACGTTGATCTTCGGCGTGGCCAGGTCGCTCGTCGTGAACCGCACCCCACCGGACAGGTGCGCTATGTATTCGGCCGTCGTCGGCAACAGCTGCATGAGCCCTAGCGCCCCCGCCGATGAGGTGCGCGGATCGAACTTCGACTCGGCGTAGATCACGGCCGCGATCAGTGCGGGGTCGAGGTGCTTTTCGGCCGCCTGTTCGCGAATCACCGCTACGTCGCTGAGTGGCAGGCTCTCACCGGGCAGCGCGTGCTCGATGCGCGCCACCAGCACCACCGCGATCACAACCACGATCGCAAACGCCACGAGCGCCTTTACGGGCCCGCGCGCACCACGCGCAGATGGGCCATGCCCACGCACGCGTCGGCTCGACGCGTAGACGGCGCGGTCGCCCCGACCGCGAGCGGCCGCCGGAGACCGTTGCGTACTCATCCCGATAGCTTGCCAAGCACGTCGGCCAACTCGCGCCGCAACTCGGCTTGGCTGCCGTCGTTGTGCACCACGAACGTCGCACGCTGTGCCTTCTCCTCCTGGGAGAGCTGGCGCGCGGCCCGCTCGTCGGCGAGCGCGTGGCCCCGTCCGGCCGCTCGCTCGCGGCGCGTGCTCTCTCGCGCGATCACCGCTATCGTCGCGTCGAAACCGCTCTCCATACCCGCCTCGAACAGCAGGGGGACCTCAACAACGGCAGCTCTCGGAGCGGGGCGTAGCGCGCGGACGGACTCGAGCCAAGCGGCCATCCGTGCGCCGACGAGCGGCCACAGCAGGCTCTCCAGCCAGCGGCGGTCCTCTTCCCCACCGGCAAATGCTCTCGCCGCCACGGCCGCGCGATCCACGACCTCCTCGGGCGCCACCTCCGCGCCCCAACGTTGCACGACGGCGTCGCGCACTCGCGCATCGCGATACAGCTCGTGCACCACCACGTCGGTCGAGAGCACCTGCGCACCAAGCTCTCTCAGCGCCTCCAGCGCCGTCGACTTGCCTGCTCCCATACCACCGGTGAGCCCGACAAACGGCATCACCGGCGGCACCGGGCCGAACCCGTCAGTCTTGTGCTTGCTCGCCGACCGGCTGCGCGTCCGAGGACGGCTCGGGGACCGACGGCTCGACTGCGGCCACCGGCTCCTCCTCGACAGCGGGCTCCTGCTCGGCGGCAGGCTCGTCCACGACAGGCTCCTCGACGGACACCTCTGCGGCCAACGCCTCCGCCACAGGCTCCTCGCCCGTCGGCGCCTCGGTCAAGGACGCATCCGACGAGACGACCTCGGCGGCTGCCGGCTCCTCGGCGGCTGGCTCCTCCGCGGGGGGCGCCTCAGCCGGGGGCGCCTCGACTGCGGCGACCTCCGCTACAGGCTCCGGTGCGACGTCGGCCTCCGCGGCGGCTTCCGCAGCATCCGCGGCGGCCTGCTCGGCAGCGATCTCACCGGCGTCCTCTCCGACGGCCACGTCGAGCGAATCCTCGAGCACAACCTGCTCGTCGGCCACGTCCTGGGGCTCGGCCGGCGATGCGGCGGGCGCGTCGGGGCGCGGCAACGGCAGGATCTGATCCTCGACGCGCTTGGCCGACAACGACAGGCGCCGGCGCTCGGAGTCGATCTCGAGGATCTTCACGCGGATCTCATCGCCCGGGTGCACGATCTCGCGCGGGCTCTCGACATGGTGGCCGGCGAGCTCTGAGATGTGCACGAGCCCCTCGACGCCGTCGAGCACCTCCACGAACGCGCCAAACGTGACGACCTTCGTGACCTTGCCGGCCAGCTCGTCGTTGACGTTGTAGGTGTCCACGATGCGCTGCCACGGATCTTCCTGGGTCTGCTTGAGCCCGAGGGAGATGCGCTGGCGGTCGCGGTCGATGTCGAGCACCTTTACCTGCACGGTGTCGCCGATACCCAGAATCTCGCTGGGATGGTTGACGTGCGACCACGAAAGCTCGGAAATATGGATCAAGCCGTCGATTCCGTCGAGGTCCACGAACGCGCCGAAGTCCACGATGTTGGAGATCTGGCCCTCCACGACAAGCCCCGGCTGCAGGCGGTCGAGGATCTGCTGGCGCACCTCCTTGCGCTCCTCCTCGAGCACTGCACGACGCGAGAGCACGACGTTGTTGCGCGAGCGGTTCAGCTCGATCACCTTCGTCTCGATCTGCGTGCCCATGTACTCGTCGAGGTTGGGCACACGGCGGATGTCGACGAGTGAGGCGGGCAGGAAGCCGCGCACCCCGAGGTCGATGATGAGGCCGCCCTTCACGACCTCGATGACCGATCCGATCACCGGCTCGCCCGACTCGGCCGCGGCCTCGATGCGTCGCCATGCCTTCTCGAAGCGAGCACGCTTCTTGGACATGATCAGGCGTCCGTCCTGGTCCTCCTTGGTGAGAACCATCGCGTCGACCTCCTCGCCGAGCGACACCTCCTCACGCGGATCGACCGACTTGCGGATCGACAGCTCGCCCGCGGGAATGACTCCCTCGGACTTGTAGCCGATGTCGACCAGCACCTCGTCCTTGTCGATGCGCACGACATTGCCCGTCACGACCTCGCCCTCCTCGAAGGGCTGCATCGTGGCGTCGTAGTTGGGGACGATCTGCCCGTCGATTTCGAGCAGCAGTCCGTTTGACCCCTCGACCACGTGGGCCTGGGGATTCTCTATAAGTGTTTGCACCGGTCGAAGCCTAGCGCAGGGACGCGGGCCGGGGCAGAGACCCCGCGCCCTGCGGCGCGGGATCCGTTGGGATTGGGTGGGGTGCGCTCGCATTGGAACCCGGCGCCCACGACCGGACCGGGCGGGGTACATATCATTGGCGCTCAGATGCCGGTTAGAGCGACCAAGCGCGGGGCCGAGCGCACGCGACTAAAGCGTGATTGCGACGTGCTCGTTTGCGGTGCCTCCTTTGCGGGTCTGGCGGTGGCACGTGAGCTGGCCGACACGGGAGCACGCGTACTCATCATCGACCGCTATGAGATCGGCGAGCGCCAGACTTCGGCGTGCGGCATCCCGACCGGCTGGCTCCAGGCACTGGAGCTTGAGGGCTCGCTGCGCCAGACCTTCGACGAGCTGGTGGTGCACACGCCGTGGACCACGGCGCGCTGGAAGCTGCCGTGGACCTTCTCCACGTTCGACTACCGCGAGCTGTGCGCACTGCTGTGGGGTCAAGCTCACCCGAGCGACGCGGAGTTCGAGACGGCAACGGTCAGCGGCCGCGACGGGCACACCGTGCACACCGACCGCGGAGACCTCACGGCACCGCTGATCGTGGACGCGCTCGGGTGGCGACGGGTGTTGTCCAACGGTACGCCGATCCAACCCCCAAACGCCCGCCTTTCGCGCGGCCTCGAGGTGCATCCGCACGGAGCCGGCGAGGAGCTGGAGCTGTGGATCGACCAGAAGTACATCCGCGCCGGCTACGCGTGGAGCTTCCCCGCAAGCGATGAGTTGCGCGTCGGCGTCGGCTCGTTCTGGCCCGCCCACCACGTCAAGGAGCCGACGGTACGCCTCGCGGGCGACCTCGGGTTGCCGCCCGACGGCTATCAGGGCAACTGGATCCCCCACCAACTGCGCCCCGCGATCGAGGATGGGGTGTTCTTCGTCGGCGACTCGGCGGGACACTGTCTGCCGCTGACCGCCGAGGGAATTCGCACCGCGCTGTACTTCGGCATCGCCTGCGCGCGCGAGATGCGGCCCGTGCTCACCGGCCAGGCCACGCGCGAGCAGGCGCTGGCACGCTACGGAGCGTTCTCCGACGCCCATGAGCGCAAGTTCCGCTGGCTGTTGAACACGCAGCGCGCCGTGGGCCAGCTGACCCCGACCCGAGCGATCACCCTAATGGCACGCGCACTCGCCTCAGAGCGCTTTTGCGCGTGGGCCTTTAACCACTACCTGCAGATCGCCTCGCCCTCGTTCGTGGGCGCGCGGCCGCGTCGCGATGGAACGCCCGTGCGCCTTGCGGCGCACGTCTGAGCACTTCGCCCAGCTGACTTGAGCGCGTAGCGAGTTCGCTTGGATGGACATAGCGAGGCTCGCCGGTGAGCGTTGCCTCAGCGAGAGGTTTCCCGGAAAGCCTGCGCCAATCGCCGGATGCCCTCCTCGATCGCCTGCTCGGCCAGGTTAGCGTATCCAAGGATCAGGCCATCGTGTACGGGACGTGGCTCCATGTAGGCGTAGCCAAGCGAATACACACCCACCGAGTGCTTTCGCGCGGAGTTGACGATCTCGATCCCGTCGACCGGGCGCTCGAGCCGGACGATCGCGTGCAGTCCCGCCGCCAGGCCGGTGACGCGGGCGCCTGGGAGATGACGCGCCAGCGCCGTCACGAGCGCGTCTCGCCGCGCACGGTAGCGCCGCCGAGCGGTACGCATGTGGCGATCGTATGCACCGCCATCGATGAGGCGAGCCAGCGCGAGCTGATCAAGCGTCGGAGAACCACCGTCCGCCAGCGCCTTCGCTCCAACCACAGCGTCGAGGAGGCGAGCGGGAAGCACGAGCCAACCCAGGCGCAAAGCCGGAGCGAGCGTCTTGCTGACAGTGCCCATGTACACCACGTGGTCGGGCGCCAGCCCCTGCATCGCGGCCAGTGGCGGCCGGTCGTAGCGATACTCGGCGTCATAGTCGTCCTCCACGATCATCCCCTCGGTCTCGCGCGCCCAGCTGAGCAGAGCGGCGCGGCGAGAGGGAGAGAGAGCCACGCCCGTTGGCGACTGGTGGGCGGGCGTCACGAGCACGGCGTCGATCCGCCCGCGGGACGAGGCAAGCGAGGCCAGCTCCGCCACACGGGCCCCCTCCTCATCGACGGGTAGGGCCGCCAGCGACGCCCCACCGGCGAGAAGGATCGCACGATGTGGTGGCAGGCCGGGATCCTCGACCGCGATACGCGGCCCTCCGAGGGCTCGCGCAAGCAGCGCAAAGCCCTGGGCGGCGCCCGAGCAGACGACGATCGCACGAGGGTCGGCGACCACGCCGCGGACACGGCGCAGATGGGCGGCGATAGCGGAGCGCAGCTCGGGCGTGCCACGTGGGTCGGGATAGCCGAGGTCCCGATCCGGCGCCTCGCGCAGCACTTCGCGCATGGCACGCAGCCAGGCGCCGCGGGGAAACGTGGCCAGGTCCGGGAATCCGGGGAAGAAGTCGAACGCGGGCGTGCCCTGGGCTGGCTCGACGGTCGACTGTGACGGCACGCCCGCTGTCTCGGCTACGAACGTGCCCGCACCCGGCCTGGCGAGCAGATAGCCCTCGGCCAGCAGTTGCGCGTAGGCGTCCACCACCAGTCTTCGGGACACCCCCAGGTCGGCCGCCAGCACACGCGTCGCCGGTAGCCGAGCACGGGCCGGCAGACGTCCCGAGCGCACCGCGTCTCGAAGACCCTCCTCGAGCTGGGCTCGCAGCGGGCGAGGAGCTTCGCGGTCAAGCGCCAACAGCAACTCCGGCCCGGAATTGGTTCCCATATTGAGTGTCAAAGTGGTCCTTTACGGGGCACCACAATCACCATATCGTGGTGTGGCAACACACGAAACGCACGTACCGCCGCGCGATCGACCACGAAAGGAGCACGAAATGAGCAGGATCGAAGGCGTACCCGCCAACAAAGCCAATCCGCTCGTGCGAATCATCTACCGCATGGTCCGCCGCGAACTCGGGCGCATGACCGGCAAGCACGAGCTGACACCCGACATTCCCGTGCGCGCGCACCGCACCTCGCTGCTCGTCGGCTACGGCATCTTCGAGAGCGCTGTCGCGCGCAAACCGCGTGTGGACGCCCACCTACGCGGGCTCGTGCAGCTCAAGTCCGCCGTCATGCAGGGCTGTGAGATGTGCCAGGACATCGGCTCCCAGCAGGCGTTGGCATGGGGCGTGGGTCAGGAGCAGGTCAACGATCTCTACCGCTACCGCCAGAGCCCGCACTTTGACGAGACCGAGCGGCTCGTGCTCGATCTGGCCGTCGGCATGACCCTCACACCGGTGCAGGTCAGCGACGAGCTGTTCGCCGAGCTGCGTTCGCGCTTCGACGACGCCGAACTGGTCGAGCTGGTCAATCTCATCGCCGTGGAGAACCTGCGCTCGCGCTTCAATGCGGCCTTCAAGCTACCCTCCGTCGGCTTCAACGAAGGTGCCGTTTGCGCGCGTATGGAGGGCCCACGGACGGTGGTCGACGACGAGCCGGCGGATCTCGGCGTGCCCGTCGCGGCCGCCTGAGCAACCTACTGGCGAAGCCCCCCGAACGGTGGCAGTCCTACCGGCGCACCACCAGCACGACCCCAGCCACGAGCAGCGCAAGCCCAAGAATCCGTGTGGCGCCGATCGGCTGCTTGGCGATCCCCAGCAAACCGAAGCGGTCGATCAGCACAGCGGCGGTGAGCTGGCCCGTAATCACCACCGCCGTCAGGGCGCTGACGCCAAGCGTACGCACGGTGAGGATCGCTACCGTCACATACGCCGCGCCCAGCAGGCCACCGACGAACGCCCACCACGGGGCCTTGCCGATGTCGGCGAGACCGCCGAATCCTTCGCTGGTGAACGACACGATCAGCAGCAGCGCGACCGTGCCAACAGTGAACGAGACGGCGGCCGCGGGGACCGCACCCACGACACGGCCGAGCCGCGCGTTGACCGGCGGTTGAGCACCTACGAGCACGCCCGCGACCGCCACCAGCGCGACGGCGAGCAGGCGGCTCATGGAAACGACCGCACCGCTCGCGCGCAGCGTCTCGCTCGCACGGGTGTCCGCACGAGCCGGCCCAATGCGCGACGACCCCGACTCCTCACTTGGCCTCCAGCCAGTTGCGCCCGACCCCAATGTCCACGGCAAGCGGCGGGGAATGCTCCCATACGCCCACCATCTCCTCCTCGATCAGAACACACGCCGCGTCGGTCTCGGCAGGAGGCCCTTCGAACAGCAGCTCGTCGTGGATAGTGAGGATCAGGCGCGTGGCGAACTCGCCCTCGCGCAGCGCCGCGTGGCAGCGCACCATCGCGAGCTTGATGATGTCGGCTGCCGTGCCCTGGATCACTGTGTTCACGGCCAGGCGCTCGCCGAGCGTTCGCACTTGGTAGTTGCGAGCCTGCAACTCGGGGATCTGGCGGCGGCGACCCCACAGCGTCTTGACATGGCCCTCCTCCTTCGCCGACTCGATCGTCTCGGCGATGAAGGCCGCCACGCGGGGGAAACGCTCCAGGTAGGCGTCGATGAAGACTTTGGCCTCCTCCAGGGGGATGTTGAGGCGATCGGCCAAGCCATAGTCGGAGAGCCCGTAGACGATTCCGTAGTTGATCATCTTCGCCTTCGAGCGCATACCCGGGTCGATCTGCTCAGGACCGACCTGGAAAACTTGCGAGGCCGTCGCCGTGTGCACGTCCTCCCCGCGCTTGAAGATCTCGACCAAAACCGGCTCCTGGGCGATGTGCGCCAGCACTCGCAGCTCGATCTGCGAGTAGTCGACCGAGATCAGCACGCATCCCTCCTCGGCCTCGAAGCAGCCCCGGATCTCGCGGCCCAAGGGCGTACGGATCGGGACGTTCTGCATGTTCGGGTTGGTGGAGGCCAAGCGCCCCGTCTGAGCACCGGCCTGCAGGAACGTGGTGTGGATGCGTGAACGCTCGTCCACCTGCTCGGGCAGCACGTCCAAGTATGTCTTTATCAACGTAGACAGCTCGCGCCAGCGCTCGATACAGGGCACGATCTCGTGCTCCTCGCGAATCGCCTGCAGTACGCGCGCGTCAGTGGAGAAGCCGGTCTTGCCGCGGCGCTTGCGCGATAGGCCCAGCTTGACGAACAGGATCTCCCCGAGCTGTTGAGGCGAGCCGATCGTGAACTCCTCCTCAGCGAGCTGGTAGATGCGCTGCTCCAGACCCGTGATCTCCTCGCGCACACGCCCCGTTATCTCCTGCAGACACTCCAGGTTGAGGCGCACGCCGAGCAGCTCCATCTCACGCAGCACCGCGACGAGCGGAAGCTCGATGTCGCACATCACGCTCAGAAGGCCACGCTCGGCGATCTGCTCGCGCTGCCACGCCGCGAGCGCGCTGAGCAGCAACACCTCGCCAGCCAACGGGTCCTCGACTTCAGCGACGAACCCGCGCTCTTCGCACAGCTCCGCGAAGGGATAGCCGCGCCGCGCGGGCTCGAGCAGGTAGGCGCCGAGCATCGTGTCGTGCACGAGTCGCGAGGGCACGGCGCCGAGTGCCTTGGCGTCGTGGGCAACCACCGCCTGCTCACCGCAAGCCCGCACGACCTCCTGTGGGTCGGCGCAGTCGCCGAGCAACACCCCCGCACGCGAGGCGCGTGCGGCAGCCTTCTTGCCCTGCGCCGCCCCCGCCGGGGGAGGGTCAGGGGTGATCGCGAAGCGCCAGGGCGAGCCAAGGGCGAACAGCTCGCCCTCCTCCACCTCGACGGCGCGCACCGCGACGCACAACTCCTGCGGGCGGGTACCGCTGGCTGTCTTGAGGCTCGCGATGTCAGCCACGGAGCCCTCGCGCACGCGCCCTGTGAGGGTGACCTCATCGGCGGAGGTGGCTTTGGCCAGCTCCGCCTCGCCGAGCGCTTCTTCGACGCGACGCAGCGGGTCGCGCAGCTCCCAGCGACGGAAGACCTCGCGCAGGCGCGAGCGGTCCGGTTCGCGCGCCGCCTCGCTCTTCAGGTCAAACCCGACGGGAAGGTCGCGTTGGACGGTCGCCAGACGCTTTGACATGCGCGCGTCCTCGGCATGGTCGATCAGGCTCTGCTTGCGCTTGGGGCCGCCGATGTCGCGCACGTGGGAGAGCACACCCTCAAGCGTTCCGAACTTCTGGATCAGCTCGCTGGCGGTCTTCTCGCCGATGCCGGGGATCCCGGGAATATTGTCGGAGGTGTCGCCCTTGAGCCCGTAGAAGTCGGGGATCAGCTCGGGCACCAGCCCGTAGCGGTCGATCACCGCCTGGTGGTCGTACAGCTTCGTCTCGGTGATGCCGCGGGCGGTGGCCATCACCTGCACGAGCCCCTGCTCGTCGATCAACTGGAATACGTCGCGGTCGCCAGTGACGATCGTGACGGGCACGCCCGCCGTGCGCGCCTGCTCGGCGAGCGAGGCGATCACGTCGTCGGCCTCATACCCGTCGAGCTTGACGTTGCGATAGCCGAACGCCTCCACCAACGGTTCCATCGCCGGCCACTGCAGCTTCAGCATGTCCGGGCGCGAGCGACGCCCCGCCTTGTAGTCGGCAAACAGCTCGGTGCGACCGGAGCTGCCCGCGTCCCAGGCGACCATCGTGGGCTGCACCCCGTGGTCGGTGACGATCTTCACGAGCATCGAGGCGAACCCGAAGATCGCGTTGGTGGGCTCGCCCGTCGAGGTGGCGATCGACTCCGGCAACGCGTAGAAGGCCCGGTACACCAGGCTGGGCCCGTCGATCAGGAACAGGCGGCGATCCACGATCAGCACTCTATTAGGCGTCCGCCCGGCAGTATCTACGCGTCTGACACCGCAGGACGGGCCACGGGCCAGCACGGGAGTCGAGGGGACGCGAGCCCGCCGGCGCCAAGCAAATAACATGCCGGGCCGTCCGACCGCCGCGTCGGCTATTCGAGGAGCCTCTTCCAGTGAGCGTCACCCCCAGCGCGCAGTACCGTCTAACCATCCGCGTCAAGATCGACGAGAGCCAGAACATGCTGGGTGCGGTGACCGACGCGATCGGCGAGCAGGGCGGGATGATCGTCGCCGTGGACCTCGTCGAGGCCGATGCGGGCCACAGCGTGCGCGACATCGTCATGGACGCGTCCAACCGCGAGCACTGGAACCGCATCCTCGCTGCGATCGGCTCACTGGCCGGCGTCGCTGTGATCGACACCACCGACCGCACCTTCCTGCTGCACGTCGGCGGCAAGATCGAACAGCACAACAAGCACCCGCTGAAGACGCGCGACGACCTCTCGATGGCCTACACCCCAGGCGTGGCGCGAGTGTGCACGGCGATCAAGGACGACCCCGACAAGGCCTTCCAGTACACGATCAAGCGCAACACCGTGGCAGTCGTCTCCGACGGCACAGCTGTGCTCGGCCTCGGCGACATCGGCCCCGCCGCGGCGATGCCGGTGATGGAGGGCAAGGCATGCCTATTCAAGGAGTTCGCAAGCGTCGATGCGTTTCCGATCTGTCTGGACACCAAGGACACGGACGAGATCGTACGCGCCGTCAAGTTGATCGCGCCGTCCTTCGGCGGCATCAACCTGGAGGACATCTCCGCGCCACGCTGCTTTGAGATCGAGGAGCGGCTCAAGGCAGACCTCGATATCCCCGTATTCCACGACGACCAGCACGGCACCGCCGTGGTTGTGATGGCAGCGCTGCTCAACGCGGCCAAGCTCACCGGCCGCTCGCTCGCCGAGTTGAAAGTGCTGGTCATCGGCCTCGGAGCGGCCGGAGTCGCGGTGACGAAGATATTGCTCGAGGCAGGCGTCAGCGAGATCGTCGGTGCCGACTCGCGCGGCGTGCTCTCCACCGAGCGCGAGGACTACCTCGACGGCAGCATGAACTCAGTCAAGCGCTGGTACGCCGAGTCCACCAACTCCGAGAAGCGCACTGGCACGCCCGCCGACGCGATCGACGACGCCGACCTACTCGTCGGCCTCTCAGGCGCCCGCGCCCTGCCCGTGGAGGCGCTCGCGAAGATGAAACACGACGCGATGGTGTTCGCGATGGCCAACCCAAACCCCGAGGTGATTCCCGAGGAGGCCGCGCCGTACGTGCGCATCATGGCCACAGGCCGCTCGGACTACCCCAACCAGATCAACAACGTGCTGTGCTTCCCTGGCATCTTCCGCGGAGCGCTTGACGTGCGCGCGAAAGCAATCACCGAGGAGATGAAGCTGGCGGCCGCGCGCGCGATCGCCGCGATCGTGGACGAGCGCGAGCTGCGCGAGGACTACATCGTGCCGTCGGTGTTCAACCGCGACGTGGCGCCCGCGGTGGCAAGCGCAGTGGCCGAGCAAGCACGCGCAAGCGGCGACGCGCTCGCCGGACAACAGGTCGGGTTCGCTGGGGATGCGTTTTGACGCGGGACGATACGCTGATGGGAATGGGCGAGCAGCGGGCGCACACGAACGGCTGACGGCCGTGCGAGTAGCCGTCACCGGAGCGACGGGCCTCATCGGCCGAAGGCTGGTTTCCTCGCTGCGGGCGCGCGGCGACGAGGTTACGGCGCTCACGCGCGACCCCGAGCAGGCACGCGAGCGGCTGAGCAATCCGACACAGGCGCCCGCCTGGAGTGACCGCTCGCTCGGAGCGCTCGAAACCGTGAGCTGGGACCCGCTGGAGGAACCCGCCCCGGCGGCGTCGCTCGCCGGGCGCGACGCGGTGGTGCACCTGGCGGGCGAGAACATCGCCCAGCGCTGGAGCGCGCGCGCCAAGCAAGCGATCCTCGACAGTCGCGTGGAAGGCACCAAGCAGCTAGTGCGGGGACTCGCGGCGCTCGAGCCAGCCCAGCGTCCGCGCGTGCTCGTGAGCGGCTCCGCGATCGGCTATTACGGCGCGCACGGCGACGAGCCGATCGACGAGGACGCGCCCGCCGGCGGCGACTTCCTCGCACGCACTTGCCGCGCGTGGGAGATCGAGGCGCTCGAGGCACAGCCGCTCGGGATGCGCGTGGCGACCCTGCGCACCGGCGTCGTGCTCGACCGCAATGGCGGCGCGCTCGCCAAGATGCTGCCGCCGTTCAAGCTCGGCATCGGCGGTCCCGTCGCGGGCGGAGGACAGTTCGTCTCCTGGATTCACGTCGACGATGTCGTGGCCATCGCGCTCGCCGCGATCGACGGCGAGCAGTGGGAGGGGCCGATCAACGCGACGGCACCTGAGCCGCAGCGCAACCGCGACCTCTCCAGGGCACTCGGCCGGGCGCTTCACCGTCCCTCGCTGCTGCCGGTGCCGGGCGCCGCGCTGCGGTTGCTGTATGGAGAGATGGCGGAGATCGTGACAAGCGGCGCGCGCGTGCTGCCCGCCAAGGCCTTGGTGCTTGGCTACCAGTTCCGCTATCCACAGCTGGACGCGGCGCTGCGCGCCGTACTCGGCTCCGGCTGACTGGAAGGTCCATTTTTGGAGCGACTGCGCGGCGAAGCGACCGGACGGGCCCGTGGTTCCGTCGCGGTCGCCGGCAGGCCGAGACCGTGCGGCGCCGCTCCCGCACGGTGCATGCGCGGATGGGCTACTCAGCCCGCGGTGTCAAACGCGTGCCAGAACGCGGGCGCACCGCTCACCACGCGGTCGATGGCATACGTGGACAGCGTCGTTTCGCCGCTCGGCCGCATCGAGTAGGTGCCGAGGACCGAGCGCCGGTTGCGGATCGCGAAGAAGCTGTCGATCACCGCCTGGCGGTCATCACCCCTGTCGCCGGCGGCGCGGATCGAAGCGAGTACGGCGCTCATCGCCTCATACCCATACAGCACGTACGGTTCGGCGCGAGCGCCGAACCGCTTTTCGTACTCGGCCAGCACCGCCTGCGCCGAGGGTGGGTAGAGCGAGGGAGCCAGTATCGGCGAGCCGATGAACGTGCTGCCTTCCGCCGCGCCGAGGTGCGAAGTGAACACATTGTTGAACATCGTGCTCGACGCGAGCAGCGACAGGCGCGGCGCGGCGGCGTGCAGTTCGCGCCACAGTTCCGCCGCTTCGCTCGTGGCGGTTGCGCTCACGAACACCGCTTCGGCACCGCTTCTGGCGATCTTCGCCACCTCGCCCGTAAACGTCGAGCCGGGACCGATGATGATCGTGTCCTCATCGAGCACCTTGATGCCTGCCGCTTCGGCGTCGCCCGCCACGATCTGCGCGAGCGGCGTGTCGAACGGGTCCTGATCGATCACCACGTATAGCTTGTGGATGCCCAGCTTGCGCATCGCAGCCACCTGCGCCGCGGCCTGCACCGGATCGCCGGGGGCGACTCGCCCGAACGTGCGCTTGCCGGAGAGATAGAAGCGTTCTGGCTCGCCCTGTCCCGCGTCCAGCGAGGAGGTCAGACCCACATAGGGACTCGCTGGGCTCACCTGCAGGATGCCGGCCGCATTGGTGAGCGGCAGCGAGATTGCCGTCGCGCCCGAGTTGTAGTCGCCCACATAGGCGATCGTGGTGGGGTCCTGCGCCGCGGCCTTCGCGTTCGAGGCGGTCGCGCCCGGTTCCCACTCGCCGGTCGTGAGACTGGAGTCGTCCAGCGAGGTGTAGCTGACGGTGAAGCGTCCGACGTGTCCGCCGACGTTTGCGAGCGCCAGCTTCTCCCCGCCTTCGATCTGATGGGAGATACCCGCCTCGGGACCCTGCAGTGGCAGACTGGAGTAGACGGTGAGCTGCTGGCCGACGCTATCGGCAGCCGTCGAGCTGCCTACCCCGCCACACCCGGCCATCGCCGGCACGAGGGCTAGAGCGGCGAGCCCGGTGCCCAGCCAGCGTGCGCGCACAGTGGCGCTAATCGCCGCGACGACCCGGGAGATAGCCAGAGAGGATCTTCACGGACGCGCCGAGCACGGTGACGAGAGCCGCGAGCATGAAGGAATCGAAGCCCTTCGTGCCAAGCGCCCACAGCACGATCCAGATGATCAGGCCAGCGGTTACGGTGAGTACCAGTCCCATTGCGGGGGCATCCTATAACAGGCCGCGCGAGTAGGACGCCGCCTATGGGACAAGCGCGGCCGCAAGGTCGGCGACGACCTCGCCAACGGCGCCCGCTGGGTCCTCTGCTTCGGCAGCGGCGCGCACCAATCGCGTGCCCACGATCACGCCGTCGGCGCCCACCTCGGCCGCCTGCGACGCCTGCTCGGGGGTGGAGATGCCAAAGCCCAGCGCCACCGGCACGCTCGTGCTCGCCTTCGCACCGGCCACGACCTCGGCAAAGCGCTCAGGCAGCGACGCGCGCTCGCCGGTCGTGCCGACGACGGAAACGGTGTAGAGAAAGCCGCGCGCCCGCGCGCCGATCTGGGCGAGGCGCTCCGCTGGGGTGGTGGGCGCCACCAGCGGCACCAACGCAAGCCCGTGCGCGTCGCACGCGGCCAGCACCTCCGCTGCCTCCTCCAGCGGCAGATCGGGCACGATCAACCCGCACGCACCCGTTTGCGCGAGGCGTTCCACGAACGCCTCGACACCCGGCGCGAACACCATGTTGGCGTAACACATCAGCACCACCGGCACGCTCGGCGCGAGCGCCCGCGCGACCTCGAGCACTCCGGCGAGGCTCGCCCCCGCCTGGAGCGCACGCGTGCCCGCCTCGTGGATGGTTGGCCCGTCCGCGAGCGGGTCGGAGTAGGGCACGCCCAGCTCCAGCAGGTCCGCGCCGGCTCCCACGCAAGCCTTCCCGATCTGAAGCGATTGCTCGAGCGTCGGGAACCCGCCCATCAAATATGGCATCAGCGCGGCGCGCTTGCCGCTCGCGGCGAAAGCGGCCGCGATTCGCTCGGTGCCACTCGCCTGTCCCCCGTAATGGGGGGTCGCGGTAGCGCTCACGGCCGTCTCTCCCCGATGAGGAGAGCCTGCTGGCCCGCGTCGGCAGTGGCGACCGGTCTCCCGGGCGACCTCAAGGGCGGCGGCGGATCTTGTCTCCCAAAAAAAACCTCACCCGGCATCGAGCACCTCGGCCAGATCCTTGTCGCCGCGCCCGGACAAACACACGAGGTCAAGCTCACCGTCGGTTTGGGCGAACGTCCAGGCGAGCGCGTGAGCGGTCTCCAGTGCGGGAATGATGCCCTCAAGACGCGCTAGCTCGCGGAACGCCGCCAGGGCTTCGCGGTCGGTCACCGCCACGTATCGAGCCCTACCAGTGTCGCGCAGGTGTGCGTGCTGGGGACCCGTCCCGGGGTAATCGAGGCCAGCCGATATCGAGTGTGCCTCGACGATCTGGCCCTCCTCGTCCTGCATCACCGCCGACAGCGCGCCGTGCAATATCCCGGCGCGACCCGCCACGGTCAGCGGCGCGCCGTGACGATCGGTGTCGATCCCATCGCCCCCCGCCTCGACGCCGATCAGCTCGACGTCTTCGTCGCCGAGGAACGCCGCGAAGATGCCAAGCGCGTTCGACCCGCCGCCGACGCACGCCACGATCCGCGCGGGCAGGCGCCCCTCACGCTCCAGTATCTGCGCCCGCGCCTCCTCGCCGATGATGCGCTGCAGGTCGCGCACCAGCGCCGGATAGGGAGCCGGCCCCACCACCGAGCCGATGATGTAGTGGGTGTCGGCGACGTTCGTCACCCAGTCACGAATCGCCGCCGAGGTCGCCTCCTTCAGCGTACGCGCGCCCGCGTCCACGGCCTGCACGCGCGCGCCAAGCAGCTCCATGCGCTGCACGTTCGGAGCCTGCCTGCGCGTGTCCTCGGTGCCCATGTAGATCGTGCAGTCGAGGTCCAGCAGCGCACACACGGTCGCGGTCGCCACGCCATGCTGGCCCGCCCCCGTCTCGGCAATGACGCGCCTCTTGCCCATACGCTTGGCGAGCAGCGCCTGGCCGAGCGCATTGTTGAGCTTGTGCGAGCCGGTGTGGTTCAGATCCTCGCGCTTGAGGTACACGGGCCGGCCGAGTCGCCGCGAGATCCGCTCCGCCCGATATAGCGGCGTTGGGCGACCCGCGAAATCTCTCAGCAGCAGGTCCAGTTCGGCACGATACCTGGGGTCCGTTCGCGCCCGCATCCACGCCTGCTCCAGCTCGGCGAGCGCCGGCATCAGCGTCTCGGGCACATACTGGCCCCCATAGCGCCCAAAGCGGTGCTCGACAGGCTGGTTGACGGGCGTTGCGCTCACGTGGGCGAGCCTACCGGCGGCACGCCGTCGGCGGCGGGCTCAGCAGGCGCTGGCTCGGACTCGGCGGGTGCGAGCGCTGGCGCGGGCTCGGCGAGCGATACAGGCTCCGCGGGCACTGGCGCGACCTCAGCGATAGACACTGGCTTGGCGGAGGCATCGAAGGCGGCCCGATCCACTGCCGCGAAAAAGTCGCGCAGCTTCTCCGGATCCTTGTGTCCCGGTGCGCTCTCGGTCCCGCTGGCGGTATCGACCGCATATGGACGCACCCGCTCGATCGCCTCCCCCACGTTGGTCGGGCCGAGGCCCCCACTGAGAATCAGCGGCGTTTTCGAGCGCCGGCCCGCGAGCAACTTCCAGTCGAACGTCTCCCCCGTGCCGCCGCGCAACCCCTCTCTTCCGGGCTCGGCCGAGCGCGCGTCAAGCAAGTGGAAGTCGGTGTGGTAGCGCGCCGCGTCGCGAATGTCGCCGATGTCCGACACCTGCAACGCCTTGATCACGCGCGCTCCGGTGCGCCGTGCGGCCTCGCCGCAAAACACCGGCCCCTCGTCGCCGTGCAGCTGCAGCAGCGTGAGCCCCAGCCGATCGCTGACGTCGACGATCTCATCCATGTGCGCGTTGACAAACACTCCGCACAGCTCGGTCTTGCGACGCAGTGCGGTCACGATGTGCTGCGCCTCCTCCAACGAACACTTGCGCGGGCTTGGCCCGAAGAACACCATGCCAACGGCCCACGCCCCCAGCTCGACCGCCAGTTCGGCGTCGGCGAGCCGCGTGATGCCGCAGATCTTTATGCGAGTGTCCGACATGGGACAACGGTAGCGAGCGTCGGGCTCAGTCGGGTCGCAAGCGCTGACTCGCACCGTCGAAAGACGTCGGAGGGGCGAGCGAGCCGGCCGCCACCCTTTCCGAATATTCGGCATGATTGCCATCATGAATCTTCCTGGACGGTCGGCCGCGACGGCACTGTCGCTCGTCATAGTGCTCGGCGGCTGCTCTTCGAGTCGGGAACTGCGAACCCAGGGCCAGGCCGCCGGCTTCGCCGTCGAAGTGGCCGGCGGCGAGCCCGCCAGCGACTGGAGCCTGGCCGCCAAACCGACCCCGGGAGCGGCTCAGGCTTGGGCCGACCGTCGCCAGATCGCCGACCTCGGTCGGCGATTGCGCGAGGAAGGCAGCGCTTGGACATGCGAATTCGCGCACAAATCGGTGGGTCTTGGCTCAATCGGCTCCTTCAACGAAAACGACTCGGGCATCGAGACCAGAGAAGGTGCCGCCAAAGACATCGACCCCAAGCGCGTTGCCGCCACGCTGAACGACATCGTCACTATGCACTTTCGCGAGTTCGTCATGATCACGACGAGCATCTGCGGCCCATACAAGGACTGAATCGCGTCCCGATTGACGGTGCCGACGCCTCGCGGGCACCACACCTCGGTTGCCGCGAGTCGTCGCAACCGCTCCGGCGAGCGATCACTACCGACGGACGGTGCGCCTACCCTTCGGGCGTGTTGGCGTTCTTCACCGAGTTTGGGCGACCCGTGAGCGTCGCTTTGAGCGTCTTGCGTTCATACCCACCGCTGCCGGTGGCGCGCTCCACTTCGATCGAGATCGTGTCACCAGGTTTCTTCGCCTCGATCGCGCTCGCGAGCGCTTCGGAGCTTGCTATCGGTTCGCCATCGATCTTCACGATGATGTCCCCGCCCACCGACACCTTGCCGCCCGCGGTTTGCACTTCCAGGTTGCCGCCGCGAAGACCGGCCTTGGCGGCCGGCGTGCCGGCTTCGACCGTCTCCACGAGCGCACCGCTCGTCACGGGCAGATTGAGCGCCGAGAGCGAGCCGTCGACCGGGATCGTGCTCACGCCGAGATACGCCCCGCGAACCGTCCCGCCCTTCTCGAGCGCCGGAAGCTCCGACTTGGCGGTGTCGATCGGAATCGAGAAGCCGATCCCAATGCTGCCATCACCGCTGCCGCCCGTCTCGATCTGCGAGTTGATGCCAATCACTTCGCCCTGCTCGTTGAGGAGCGGCCCACCGGAATTGCCGGGGTTGATCGGCGCGTCGGTTTGCAGCACGTTGTCGATCGAGAAGCCGTTCGGCGAGGTGATCTGGCGTTGCAGCGCCGAGATAACGCCCGTGGTGAGCGTACGGTCGTAGCCGAAGGGGTTGCCGATCGCAAGCACCGGGTCCCCGACCTCCACCTTGCTGGAGTTGCCAAGCGTGAGCACATGCATCGTCAGACCTTCGGTGGGAATGTGCAGCACGGCGAGATCGTTGGAGGGATCCTTGCCGATCACTTTCGCTTCCACCGTCTTGCCGTGTTCAAAGCTGACGTCCACCTTTACCGCGTTCTCAACCACGTGATAGTTGGTGAGAATCGTGCCGTTGTTGTCGATCACGAAGCCCGAGCCGGTGGCGGTACCCTGCTCCTGGCTTTCGCCACCGAGACTGAACGGCGATTCGACCTGCTTGACGATGGTGGACGTGACAAGCGCCACGCCGGGAGCGTCCCGCTCGTAAATCTGGTGCGGGGTCAACCCCGTGGTCTGCTGGGAAGCATTCGAGGGCGCGATCGGCGAGGACTGCTGCACGACCGTGACCGTCTTCTGCGAGGAGCCCAAGCCGCTAGTCGCGGCGATCACGGCAACCACTATTCCGCCCCCGATCAGGGCCGACACGAACGGGATGGCAAACATGCGCTTCATGGACGCTCAGGATGACTGCTCGCGCTCAACGCAAAATAAAGACGACCGTGATGCTTCATAAAAGATTCGACCCGATGCGCGGAGTCAAATCGTGTGAGCCGGAGGCGCACGAGGACCCCATCAGCAGGGAGGCGAGTGCCTGCTCTGGGTCAGCCGCACGCATCAGCGTCTCGCCGACCAACACCGCCGCGACGCCCAGGTGCTCCAGCTCCCCCAGCTGCCGCGGCGTGCCGATCCCCGACTCCGACACGACCATCGCCCCGGCCGGCATATGCGGCATGAGGCCAGCGGTGCGCCCCACATCCACGCTGAAATCACGCAGGTCGCGGTTGTTGATGCCGATCAGCCTCGCCCCAGCTTGCTCCGCACGCGCCAGCTCCTCACGATCGTGCACCTCCACCAGCGCGTCCAAGCCGAGCGTGCCCGCCAGTTGGTGCAGCTCGGCAAGCTCATTCTGCTCGAGTGCGGCCACGATCAGCAACACCGCGTCGGCACCCGCCCGCAGTGCCTCATACAGCTGATAGGGATCGACCACGAAGTCCTTGCGCAAGATCGGAAGGTCGCACGCGACGCGCGCGGCACACAGATCCTCGAGCGACCCGCCGAAGTTGGGGCCCTCCGTCAGCACCGACATCGCGCTCGCTCCGCCCCGCTCGTAGGCGCGCGCGATCTCGGCGATGTCGGCGCCCTCGCGCAACGCTCCCGCCGAGGGCGAGCGGCGCTTGAACTCGGCTATCGCGCCGATCCCGGGAGCCGCGAGCGCGTCGTGAAAGCGGCCCGGCCGCTCGTGTGAAGCGTCAGCTTGGAGTGGCCGCTCGCGCTTGCGACGCTCCACCTCGACGCGCGTTTCGGCCAGAATGCGATCCAGCACCGTCACGACGCCGCCTGCTCCGGGGCGTACTCGCGGCTGGCGCGCACGTACCGCTCCAGCGCAGCCGCAGCGGCGCCCGAGCCGATCGCGGCGCGGGCAGCCTCGACGCCCTCCGCGACGCTGTCGGCGGCACCGGCCGTGTAGATCGCGGCGCCCGCGTTGGCAAGCACGAGATCCGCGCGAGCGCCGCTCTCCCCGGCGAACACCGCGCGCGTAACCTGTGCGTTCTCGCCGGGCGTGCCGCCGCAGAGCAGCGGATCGGACGGGTCGGCAAGCGCGATACCGATCTCCTGTGGGGTGAGCGTGTAGCGCCTCAACTCCTCCCCGTTGACCTCGACGACCTGGGTGGCCGCGGAGTTGGAAACCTCATCCAACCCATCCTCGCTCGCAACCACCAGCGCGCGCCGCACGCCGAGGCGAGCCAGCGCACCGGCGATCCGCTCCAGAAAGCTCGCGTCCGCCACGCCGATCAGCTGACGCGTCGCGCCCGCCGGGTTGGTGAGCGGCCCCAGCAGGTTGAAAGCTGTGCGCACCGCCAGCTCGCGTCTGACCGGGATCACGAAGCGCGTGGCCTGATGGTGGGCGGGCGCGAACATGAACCCGAACCCCGCCTCCTCAATGCACCTCGCCACTCCTTGCGGGTCGAGATCGATCCGTGCGCCGAGCGCCTCCAGCACGTCGGCCGAGCCTGAGGAGCTGGTCGCCGAGCGGTTGCCGTGCTTGGCTACCGCGCAACCCGCGCCGGCCGCGACAAGCGCCGCCGTGGTCGAGACGTTGAAGGTGCGCCGCCCGCCGCCCGTGCCCGCCGTGTCCAGCAGATCGTCGCGCTCGACCGGCACGTGCGCCGCAAGCGCGCGCATCGTGGCGGCCAACCCCGCCAGCTCGTCAACCGTCTCGCCCTTAGTGCGCAGCGCGATCAGAAACGCCGCTATCTGCGTCTCGGACACCTCGCCATGCATGATCTCCGCGAGCACCTCCGAGGCCTCCTGCTGGCTCAGGTCCCTGCGCGAGGCAAGCGCGTCGATCGCGCTTGTGAGAACCGTGTTTGGCATCAGTGCGCTGTCTTCCGCAAGGCGCCCGCGGCCGCTCCATACGAAGGCGCCGTAACCCCGGCTACGGGCCAATCGAGCCCGAGAAAGTTCGCGAGCAACTGCTTGCCCTGCTGGGTGAGCACCGACTCCGGATGAAACTGAACGCCCTCGGCAGGTAGTTCGCGATGGCGCAAGCCCATCAGCACACCGCCGCCCTGCGCCGTCGCTTCCAGGCAGTCGGGCAGCTCGCTATCGACTACAAGCGAGTGATAGCGCCCAACCGTCAGCGGCGAGGCCAGCCCTGTGAAGATCGTGCGCCCGTCGTGCTCGATCGTCGTGGCCTTGCCGTGAACGGGCGCATGCAGCTTGACGGCGCCGCCGAACGCCTGCGCCATCGACTGGTGACCGAGACACACCCCAAGCGTCGGGATCCCCGCTTCGGGCAGCCGCCTGGCCACATCCATGGAGATGCCCGCCTCGTTCGGGGTGCACGGCCCCGGCGAGATGACGCAACGCTCATAGTCGCCTTGGAGCAGCTCCTGCACCGTGGTGGCGTCGTTGCGAACCGTCACCACCTCGGCGCCCAGCTCGCCCAGATACTGCACGAGGTTGTAGGTGAAGGAGTCGTAGTTGTCGATCACGAGCACCCTCATCTTCATGCCCAATCTGGCTGCTCGCAGGCCAGCTCGACCGCGCGCAGTACCGCTCTGGTCTTGTTCACCGACTCCTCGTACTCGTACTCCGGCTTGGCGTCGGCGACCGTGCCGCCGCCCGCCTGCACATGCGCGACACCGTCCTTGACGACGACAGTACGGATGTGAATCGCTGTGTCCAGGTCGCCCGCATAGCTGAGATAGCCGATCGCACCCCCATAGCCACCGCGCTTGACGGGCTCCAGCTCGTCAATGATCTGCATCGCGCGCACCTTTGGCGCGCCTGACAGCGTGCCCGCCGGGAGCACCGAGCGAAGCGCGTCCATCGCGCCGACATCCTCGCGCAGAGTGCCCGACACTGAGGAGACGATGTGCATCACGTGACTGTAGGTCTCGACCTCCATCAGCTCGTCCACAACGACGCTGCCGTACTCGCACACGCGCCCCAGATCGTTTCTGCCGAGGTCCACGAGCATCACATGCTCGGAGCGCTCCTTCTCATCCTCCAGCAGCCCACGCGCGATCTCGCGATCCTCCTCCGGCGTGGCGCCGCGCGCGCGGGTGCCCGCGATCGGCCGCGTCGAGACGCGGTGGCCCGTGACGGTGAGCAGCGGCTCGGGGCTCGCTCCCGCGATCTGAAAATCGCCGAAGTCGAGGTAGTACATGTAAGGGCTCGGGTTGACCGCGCGCAAGCCTCTGTAAATAGAGAAGGCCTCCACCGGCACCGCCGCCGACCAGCGCTGGGAGGGAACGACCTGAAAAGCATCCCCCGCGTGCACATACTCGACAATGCGCGCCACCATCGCTTCGAAACGCTCGCGGCTCATGTTCGACTCAAACTTCGGGGCCTGGCGATCAGTGTGCCCGCCTGAGCGCGCGACCGCCGGCACAGGACCCGCGAGACACGCGCGCACTTCGGCGATAGTTGCCGCGGCGGCCTCACGCGCACGCTCGATGTCCGGCTCGGCGTCGAGGTCGGCGTTCGCGAGAATCGTGATCGTGTGCTCCAGGTGATCGAAGGCAACCACCACGTCGGTCAGCATTAGCGCCATGTCCGGCAAGCCGAGAGGATCACCTTCCCGCCCACCCGCCGGCTCGCCCAGCGGCTCGACCGTGCGCACCAGGTCATAGCCAAAGAAGCCGACCGCACCGCCCATGAATGGGAACCCATCCACCCCGTCAGGCCGCAGCGCCTGCCGGCAGTGCGCGACCGCGGCAGCCGCAAGCGCGTACGGATCGCCAGCGTCGCCGAGCGACCAGCGCAACACCGAGCGCGGGCGAAACCCGATGAACGAATAGCGCCCCATGCGCTGGCCCTGCTCGGCCGACTCCAATAGAAAGGCCGGCTCGCCGGGGGCCAGCTCGCGCAGCTTCAAGAACGCCGACACCGGCGTCTCACAGTCGGCGATGAATGTCTCCCACACCGGGATCAGATTGTGCGCACCGATACGCGGGTCCGCTTGTGTCCCGCCGACCGTGCTCATCGGGTGCTCTCCCCGCCGGGGTCAGCGACGACGGTCATCGAGCACCCGCTCCGCATCGGACAGGGCACGCCCGCGACTGTGCAGCAGCACGAGCAGGTGATACAGCAGGTCCGCGGCCTCTTCGTGCACGCGCTCGTCGCTCTCCTCGCGCGCGGCGCGAGCAACCTCCTCCGCCTCCTCCATGACCTTCTCACCGATCCGGCCGGGATTGTCGAGCAACTCCACCGTGTAGGAGCCCGCGGGTCGCTCGCGGGCACGGTCGCGCAGCGTGCGCTCGAGTGCCGGCAGCGTCTCGTGCGGTGCGAGCAGCTCCAGCTCACCTCGATAAAAACAGGTGCGCTCTCCCGTATGACAGGCTGGCCCGGCCGGCTCGACAAGCACGAGGATGGCATCGCCATCGCAGTCCACGCGCAGTGCGCGAACCGCCTGCGTGTTGCCGCTCGTCGCGCCCTTGTGCCACAGCTCCTGGCGCGAGCGGCTCCACAGGTGCAGCTCGCCCGTGGCGCGCGTGCGCTGGAGCGCTAGCTCGTTCATGTACGCGAGTGTCAGTACCTCGCCGGTGGTCCAGTCCTGCACAATGCACGGCACCAGGCCGCGCTCGTCATACACGAGGAGTTGCTCGATAGTGCTGTCGGCGGGTGTGCTCATCCGCGGAATTGTAGGTTGGATGACGACAATGGCCCCACTGCTAGAGCGCAAGCTGATCGTCGTGACGGGCAAGGGCGGCACCGGCAAGAGCACCGTTGCCTGCGCCCTCGGCCTGATCGCCGCCAGGCGCGGGCTGCGGACGGTCGTCGTCGAGGTCGGCCAGCAACACCACGCGGCCGACCTGTTTGGCGATGAGCAGCCCGGCAGCGATGGGCGCTCCAGCGGCGACGGTTCCAATCTTTTCGAGCACACGCACGGAGCGCACGCCGGTGAGCGCGCCCACCACAACCACCATCGCGGCCACGGTGAGGAGGTCAAGCTGGGAGAGAACCTCTGGAGCACAAGCATCGACCCGGACAGAGCCATGATCGAGTGGCTGCAAACCCTCACCGGCCGCATCTCCGCACGCCTGCTGGCCGCAAGCAGCACCTTCCACTATTTCGCCGCTGCCGCTCCAGGCGCGAAGGAGCTGGTCAGCCTGATCAAGGTGCGCGAGCTGTGCGAAGGGCGCGGCGCGGCTAAACGGACAGCGAGCGATTCGCGCCGCCGGGGGTCCGGTGGCGCGCCCTACGACCTTGTCGTGCTCGACGCCCCCGCCACCGGACATGCGCTTGCGATGTTGCGCTCGCCGCAAACGTTCTCCTCGATCGTGCGCGTCGGACCGCTGGCCGAGCAGGCAGGCAGGGCGCGGCAGCTGCTCGAAGACCCGCAGAGGTCAGGCTACGTCGCGGTCACACACGCGAGCGAGATGGCGGTCACCGAGACACTCGAGCTAGAGGAAGGCCTGCGCCGAGCGCTTGACCGCGATCTCGACGCCGTAGTCGTCAACGGCACGTTGCCGCGACGGTTCACGCGCGAGGAGCTGGGGCGAATCGAAGCGCTTGTCGTGGAGCGGTTAGCGCCGCCCCACGTCGACGCGCGGGTCATCGGCAGCGCTGTGCGGGTGGCTAGCGCCTCATACGAACGCGCACGTGTCCAGCAAAGCCAGATCGCGCGTTTGCGACGTCAGCGCTTTGCCGGTGGTGCGCCACCCGCCGTGCTCACGGTCCCGTTCGCTTTCGTGGGCGAGCTGGACTTGACGACGATCAGGGACATCTCCGGAGTCTTGGAGCGCAAGCTCGAGCGATAGCGTCTTCGCGGCCTCGTCACATGCTCGCGCTGAGCCGCCACCAAGGAACCTCGCTCAGGTAATCCCCAGCCGATCCAGCAGCCCCTCGTCCCCGCGCCAATCCCGACGCACCCGCACCGACAGGTCGAGATGAACCTGAGAGTCAAGCTCACGCTCGATCTCCTTGCGCGCGGCGATACCGATCGCCTTGACCATCCGCCCGCGTGCGCCGACGACGATCCCCTTCTGAGACTCGCTCTCGACCCAGATCAGCGCGCGCACCCGCACGAGGCCCTCGCGTGGGCGTTCGACCTCTTCCACGATCGTCTCCACTGCGTGCGGCAGCTCCTGGAAAGTGCGCCGGATGACGGCCTCGCGGATCAGCTCGGCGAGCAGCAGCGATAGCGGCTGGTCGGAGACGGCCTCCGCCGGGAACATGAACGGCCCGAGCGGCATCAACTCGGCCAGATACTTCACAAGCGCCTCCACACCCTTGCCGGTGCGCGCCGAGATCGGGAATATCTCCTCGCCCACATCCAGCTCACCCGCCGCCGCCAGCACCGCCACAGTGGCGGCACGATCGAGACGATCCACCTTGTTGACCGCAATCGCCGCAGGTGCGCTTGCCGCCGCGAGCGCCTGGGCGATATAGCGGTCGCCCGGCCCCACGCCCTGCTCGCCGTTGAGTACCAGCAACGCGGCGTCGCAACCCTCCAGCTCCTCGCGCACACGTCCAGCCATCCGTTCGGTGAGCGCGTCCCGAGGCCGTTGCACGCCAGGTAGATCGACCAGCACGAGCTGGCGCTCGCCGTCGCTGCGCACCCCGCGGATCGCCCTGCGCGTCGTCTGCGGGCGGTCGGAGACAATTGCGATCTTCCCGCCGACGATCGCATTGACGAGCGTGGACTTGCCGACGTTGGGCCGCCCCGCGAGCGCGACGAAGCCGCTGCGAGTCACGAACCCACCCAGCGCAGGATCTCCGCTTGCACGGCGAGCATCTGCCCCTCGTCGGTCTCGTGGTCCATTCCCACCAGATGCAGGGCACCGTGTACGACCGCCTCGCGCAAATCAACCGTGTGCTCAGGGCAGATCACGATGTCGCCAAGCTCGCGCGGCACTCGCTCCTCGTTCGGGTCGCAACCCACGTCCGCGGCTCTCTCGGCATCCTTCGGCGTCATATCGCCCGGCTCGGCGCCGTCGATCGGAAAGGAAAGCACGTCGGTCGGGCCCTCTTTGCGCCGATACCTAGCGTTCAACTCGCCGATCCGCTCGGCGTCTACGAACTCGACCGCGAGATGACCGTAGCGCACGCCGGCAGAGGCGAGCGCGAGCGCGCACAAACGCTCAACCTCCCCGTGAGCGAGCCACTCCGAGGGGGCCAGTGCGCCGAAAACCTCGACCTCGATCATCGACGGCGCGACTCAGGCTCGCCGCTCGGCCAGGCGCTGAACGACCTCCGGTCGCTCAGGCGCCTCGCGCCGGCTGTGCTCGTCGTAAGCCTCGACGATCCGTTGCACCAGCTTGTGCCGCACCACGTCCTCCCCGCCGAAGCGCACGAAGCGAATGCCCTCGATCGAGTCCAGCACCTCGCCCACCGCGATCAGGCCCGAGCGCTGCTCACGCGGCAAATCGACCTGGGTGATGTCGCCCGTCACAACCATCTTCGAACCAAACCCAAGCCTGGTGAGAAACATCTTCATCTGCTCGGGCGTCGTGTTCTGCGCCTCGTCGAGGATCACGAACGAGTCGTTGAGCGTGCGTCCGCGCATGAACGCGAGCGGCGCGATCTCGATCACCCCCCGCTCCAGGTACTGGGAAACCTTCTCCGGGTCGAGCATGTCATGCAACGCATCGAACAGCGGGCGCAAGTACGGATCCACCTTCGCCATCAAATCGCCCGGCAAGAAGCCAAGTCGCTCGCCCGCCTCGACAGCCGGACGGGTCAGGATGATGCGGTTCACTTCATGGCGCGACAGTGCCGCGGCAGCCATCGCGACCGCCAGAAATGTCTTGCCGGTACCTGCGGGGCCGACACCAAACGTGACGGTGCACGAGCGAATCGAGTCGACGTAACGCTTCTGGTTGACCGTCTTCGGAGCGACGTGCAACCCACGATGTCGCCACACGACATCCTCAAGCACGCTGGCCGGCGATTCGTGCGCATCCAGCGCGCCCGTCACAGCGGCAATCGTGCCAGGACCGATCTCATGACCGCGGCCGATCAGCTCCGACAGCTCGTGCACGACCCGCTCGCCCGTGCGCGCATCCTCCTCGGAGCCCTCCAGCGTCAGCAGGTTGCCGCGCAAAAACACCCTGCAGCGCAGATGAGCCTCAAGCGTCCGCAACACCGCGTCCTGGGTGCCCGCCAGCTCGGCGGCAACCTCGTTTCCCAGCTCGATCTGCGTCCTCATCCCCCGAGCGCCGCCCTGACCAAGTCCGACACCCGCTTGCCGTCGGCGCGCCCATCGACGGCCGCCATCGCGCTCTTCATCGCCTGACCCATGTCCTTCGGCGACTGCGCCCCGCTGTCTGCCACGGCGCGCTGCACGATCTCCTCAAGCTCCGCGTTGGAAAGCTCGGCCGGCAGATACCCCTCTATCAGCCGTGCCTCGGACTCCTCGCCGTCGGCGAGATCCTCGCGCCCACCCTCGCGAAACGCCTTCGCTGCCTCCAGGCGACGCTTGCGCTCGCGACGCAGCACCGCAAGCTCGTCCCCCGCACCCTCCTTGGCATCCTTGCGCAGCTCGGAGAGAATCATGCGCAGCGCGCTCAGACGCTGCTTCTCGCCCGCGCGCATCGCGCTCGTCACATCCGTCTGGACCTGCTCGGCAATCGTCATCCTCGGCTCAGGATACGCCGACTGGCCGCGACGCACGCGATAACCGCTCCTCGCGGCGGCTTGCGAGAACCGCGCGCCACCATTAGCCGGGACAGGCGCAACCCCGTCAGCTGCCGGGATCGGCAGAATAGGTCACTGTGAACGCGACCCTGTACGCCAACGCCATTGCTCCCTTCGTGGCAGAAGCCGAGCGGCTGCGGCCCGCAGACGGCGAAACGTTCGACGCGCACACACACCTGGGGCTCGACGAGGACGGTCGCTCGCTGGACCTGCCGACGCTGCTCTCCCAGCTTGACGCGGCGGACGCGCGGCGGGCGTGCGTGTTCCCGCTGCACGACCCCGAGCGCAAGCCCTCCTACAGCGTGCCCAACGACCGGGTGCTCGCATGGGCCGGAGAAAGCGAGGGTCGACTGATCCCCTTCTGCCGGCTCGACCCGGCCGAAGCCCCCACAGTCGAGGGCATGCGTTGCATCGAGCGGGGAGCGCGCGGCATAAAGCTTCATCCGCGAGCGCAAGCGTTCGCGTTCGACGGCGCAGAGATGGAGGGCATCTTCTCGCTCGCCGAAGAAGCAAGCGTGCCGATCCTGATCCATGCGGGACGCGGTATGCCTCCGATCGCCGACGGCCTCGCCGACCTTGCGCTGCGTCATCCGGGCGTCGTGTTGATCCTCGCGCACGGCGCTATCTGCGACCAGGGCATCCTCACCTCGCGCCTGGCCGGCCATCCCGGGATTTTGTACGACACCTCCTGCTTCTTCCCGGTGGACGTCATCCAACTGCTTGCGCGCGTGCCCGCCGAGCGCGTCGTGTTCGCCACCGACCCGCCCTATGGCCTGACCTCCAGCGGCCTGTATCTCACGCTGCGCGTAGCTGCGCACGCCGGCCTTGACGAGCAGGCCACGCGCCTCGTCCTGGGCGAGACGATGGCAAGCCTGGTCGATGGCAAGGGCCTTCCCCCAACCAGCCCACCGCGTGGCTCGGACGAGCTTGCCATGTCCGGTCGCCTCGCCCGTGTTTACGGTTATGCCAGTCTTGCCGGACCGGCGCTGTTCGCCGGTGCATCAGACCAAGCCAAGGGAATGCTCGACCTGGCGATTGCGGCATGTCGCGACCCCGAACCGGGCGCCAGCGGCGAGGCGCTCGACACGATCGGCTCGGCGCTGAGGGCGGCCCGAGCATTGATCGAGACCGAGGGAGGTGCGCGGCCCGCGATCGACCTTCTCTTCAGGGCAGTCGCGCGCGCCGCTACCGAGCAGCCGCAGGCTGTGTCAGCCACAGGGCCGACCACTCCCCGCGCTCCCGACGCGCTCGCTCGCTGAGGCCCAGGCGCGTAGCGAAAGCGCCGGCCACCTCGTCGGCCTGCTCGCGCAACAGGCCGCTCGCGATCAAATCGAGCCGCCGCGGCAGCTGGGAGGCGGGCATCGTCTCGGCCAGCTCAAGCAGCAGGGGTCGCAGAAGGTTGGCGAGCACCACCGTTCGCCCAGCCGAGCTTGAGGTGCGCTCGCTGGTGGTGCAGGTGCCGAGTACCGAGGGAGCGACCCCCAAATCCGCACCTCCGGCAGCCCACGGCAGCGCCTCGGCGCGCAGGTCGAAGCGACGGGCCCCCAATTCCACGCCGTTCGCGGCCGCGTTGGCGAGCGTCGCGCGCACGCTCTCGCGGTCGTTGTCGAGCGCGAGCACCGGACGATAGCCGAGCTTGGCCGCGGCAATCGCGAGCACGCCTGAGCCACAACCGACATCGAGCAAGTGTCCGCGGGCTTCATCGTGCGCGGCAAGCTCCAAGAGCAGCTCTAGGCACAGGTGGGTGGTCGCGTGCGCGCCGGTGCCAAACGCCTGTGCCGGGTCGATCGCGATCTCAAGCGCACCCGGATGCATGCTCGGAGCCTCCCACGGCGGACGCACGTGTAGCGACGGGACGTCCGTCGCATGAGCGCCATCGCGCGGCGGCTCGATCAACACCGGCCGGTGAAACTGCTTCCAGCGCTCAGACCAATCGTCGGGTACCTCGCGGGTTGACACCTCGATCGGCACACCACCGGCAGCAGCCTTCACGTCCGGCAAGTCTGGCAGCTCGCCGGGAGCGCCATATACCGCGTATTCAACCATGGCCTGCGCGCCTTCGGCGCCCGGTAGCTCGATCTCCTCCACCCCGCCAGGCGCAAGCTCCAACAGCTCGGCCAGCACGATCTCCGCGTCGGCTTGGCGCACGCGCAGCGCGAGACGAATCACGCGGCTTGGTGGCGCAACACCCTGCGCAGCTTCGCGAGGACCGACTCCTCGCCAGCCAGATTGTGGTCGGTGAGACTCTCGTTGAGCTGGGCGAGTAGGTCGCGTTGCGCGTCGTCGAGGTGCCGGGGGATCACGATGTTTACGACCACACGAAGGTTGCCGCGGCGCCCGCCGCGCAACGCTGGCATGCCCTCTCCGCGCACGCTCAGCACGGTGCCGGGTTGCGTGCCCGCCGGAACCTGCACCGAGGCGCTGCCCTCCAAGGTGGGTGCCTGGAGCGTCGCACCAAGCGAGGCGAGTGGCGCGGCGACGTCCAGCGCGGTAATCAAATCGTCGCCTTCGCGCACGAAGCGCTCGTCGGGACGCACCCGCACGAGCACATACAGATCCCCCGGTGGAGCACCATGTTCGCCCGCGTGACCACGCCCGCTGACGCGAATGCGCTGACCGTCGGCGATACCGGCAGGGACGCTCACCTGCTCCTCGCGCTTGACTGCCTTGCGTCCCCGTCCCCGGCACTCGTGGCACGGAGAGCTGGGGACCCGCCCATCGCCATGACACACCTCGCAGATGCTCGTTCGAGCCATCTGCCCGAAGGGAGTGCGCACCACGCCTTGCAGCTGGCCGGCGCCGTTGCAGTGCGAGCAGCGTTCGATCGGGGTGCCCGGCTCGGCGCCGTTGCCGTTGCAGTGCTCGCAGCGATCGACCGCCTCGTAGCGAATCTCGGTCGTGCTTCCCTGCGAAGCCTCCAGCAGCGACATCTCGACCGCCACCGCGATGTCGCCGCCAAGCGCCTGCCCGGAGCCGCCACCAAACGGACTGCCCGAGCCGAAGAACGCGTTGAACAGGTCGCCAATCGAACCGAACGAGTCGAAGTTCGGAGCAAACCCGCCAGAGCGCAGTCCCTCGTGACCGTAGCGGTCGTACGTCGCGCGTCGCTCGGGATCGGAGAGGATCTCGTACGCCTCCGCGGCCTCCTTGAACTTGTCCTCCGCGTTGGGGTCGTGGGCGTTGACGTCGGGATGAAGCTCGCGGGCGAGTCGACGAAAAGCCTTCTTGATGTCCTGCTCGGCGGCGTCGCGCGGCAGGCCGAGCACCTCGTAGGGATCGCGGGGAGTTGTCGCGCTCATCCGGGCTAGCGCTCAGCGTATGCGTCTTCGACAAAGCGCGACAGCTCGTGTGCTGCCTGTCTGACCGTGGCGATTGCACCCGCGTAGTCCATATGCACGGGCCCGATCACCGACACGGTGCCGAGCTTACGACGCGCGAGACCATACCCGGCCGCGACGAACGCCAGCGAGCGCATCGCGGGAATCTCGTTCTCGCGACCAATCCGCACATACACGTCGGGCTCGCCGAGCGCCGAGCGCAGCACGCCCAGCAGCGCCACCCGACGCTCCAGCAAGCTCATCAGCTCGTTGACCTGAATCGGGTCTTGCAAGCGGCGATCCGACAGCAGGTGGGCCGTGCCGTCGACATAGAGAGTGTCCTCCGTCTCAGCCGCCAGGCCACCAAACGCGGACGCCAAGCGACCGACAAACGACTGCTCGCTGGCGCCGAGGCTCGGGTCCTCAAGACGCTTGGAGAGCATCCGAGCGCCGAGCCCGTATCCGACGAGCCGCTCGTTGAGATATTCGCCTGCCCACGCGATGAGTCCCGGATCGACAGACCGGTCGAATGTCGTGAGAAGCTTGGACACACCGCCGGTCGAGGTGATGACGACGACCATCACGACCTCGGGCTGCAACGCCAGCACCTCCACATGGCGGATCGTGGCCGTATTCAGCGATGGGGCCGAGACGACCGCGAGCAGACTCGTGACGCGGGAGATCGCCTCGCTCGTCACGCGCATCGCCTCCTCGATCTCCCGGCGCGTCAGCGACAGCGCAAGCGGGCGAACCGGCGAGATGCTCTTGCCGGCGCCAAGCATCATGTCCACCACGTAGCGATGCCCGGCGTCGGTGGGCACACGCCCGGCCGAGGTATGGGGATGGGCGAGCAAGTCGTGCTCCTCGAGCAGGGCAAGCTCGTAGCGGACGGTGGAGGGCCCGCAGTCGAGGCTCGAGTCGGCGGCGATCGTCTTCGATGCCACCGGTTGGCCGCTGTGCAGGTAATCCTCCACCACCTTGCACAGGATCAGCTCCTGACGTGGTGTGAGCATGGATTCGATTGTAGGCGCCACGCTGGCGCGGAACGTGACGGCGACCTCAGACCTGCAGTTCAGCCTCGGCGTTGCGGATGATCTGGTTGCCGGCCTGCTCGCCCACCGTGTCGATCAGCACTCGCCCATCGCTGACCTCGCGCACGGTGCCGCTCACAACGACCTCTTGCTCGGGCACGCCCATGCCACGGAACTGCACCGACAGACGCTTGAGCGCCGCGGGACCGCCGGCCGCCTCGGTCTGGGCACGGGCAACCTGCGCCATCGACCACAACCCGTGCAGGATGCGTCCGGGCAAGCCGACGGCTTTGGCGAACTCCTCATCGATGTGGATCGGGTTGAAGTCGCCCGACGCGCCTGCATAGCGAGCGGTGAGGTACTTGTCGGGGGTTACGCGCACCTCGGGGATCTGCGCTCCCTCGGAGAAGGAAAAATCAGCCATGGCTCAAACTCCTCGGACGATGTTGGTCCAGGTTCCGCGGCACACCTGCTCGCCGCGCTGGTTGACAGACACGGACTCGAACACGTAGTAGCCACGACCGTCGCGTTCGGAGATGTCCTTCACCGACGCCGTCGTCGTGATCTCGTCGCCGGCCACGACAAGCGACCCCCACTCGAACTCCTGCCCACCGTGCACCATCATCGCGAAGTTCATTTCGACCTCGGGATCGAATAGCGAGGGAGCAACGGACGGGGAGCTGTAAACGACAGCGAACATCGGCGGTGCGACGACGTCGGCATAGCCCTCCTCGCGCGCGGCCTGCTCGTCGAGGTAGAGCGGGTTGGTCTCGCCAACCGCCCGCGCATACTCCTTGATCTTCTCTCGACCCACCGCATACGTGGTAGGTGCATAGGTCTTTCCGATCGCTTTGGTGTTAACTGGCACCGGGAAGGGCTCCTTGTCGGCTCGAAGGTGGGCGAGCGCCTACTGATGGCGCCGCGGCCGGCAGTTTACGCGCCTTTAAATAGAAAAAGGCGTCTGGGGCGCCGATCGAGGCGGAGTGGGATGCCGCTATGGACATCCCACCCGCCAATATCCGCTGTAGCCGGGCGCTAGAAGACGAGGTCGTCCTCGATGCCCGACCCCACTCCGACGAGCTCGCGCTCCTCCGCCAGGGCGCCATCGGCCGAGTCCTCCTCACCGGAGGAGCCGTTGGGCGAGTTCTGATCGCCGCGACCATCAAGGAACTGGACGCTTTCGGCGACGACCTCGACGGCTTGTCGCTTTGAGCCCTCCGCCGTTTCCCACTCGCGCCAGTCCAGGCGCCCGTCGATGGCAACCCGGCGACCGCGGCTCATATAGCGGTGGACAGACTCGCCGGCGGGACCAAAAACGCTGACATTGAAGAAGTTGGGCTTCTCCGTGTACTCGCCTTCGCTGGTCTTGCGCGTCGTGTTGCAGGCGATACGCAGCGCGCACACGCTCGTGCCCGACGGCAGCGCGCGCAACTCGGGATCGCTTGTGAGACGGCCGACGAGCACTACTCGGTTGATGCTTGAGTAAGACATGGGTTTCTCCTTTGCTGTTGGCTCGCCCCCTCGTTGAAGCTACGCGGCGCTTGGGACGGTTCTCGGCGAGAGACGCCCAAACACCCCGTTTAGCCCGGATTGACGGGCTAAATTCGTTGTGCACGAATTCAGCCGATGCCCGCCGTGCCGCCATCCACAGCGAGAAGACAATCCAGCGGCAGCACGACGACGCGCTCCGACGCGCGCGCACGCTCGATCGCCCGCGAGAGCGCCCGCTCGACATCCGGCGGCGCGAAATACAGCACGCCCGCAACCGTCTGGCTGCGAGCCCAGGCGCGACAGATGTCACGGAGGCGCCGAGGCGCCTTGATCGTCAACTCGACCTCGACGGCCACCGGGCGTTCCCGCGCGGCGACACTCGGCCACAGCACGAGATCGGGCCGGTGCCTGTCGGTACCCCGCGCGTGCAACCAGCCGAGCTGAGCGCTGGCGAGCGGACCGTCGTGGTCGCGCTCGTCTCGACGCAGCTCGTGCTCGCCGCTGACGTGATGATCGGGGTAGCAACGCTCGAGCGCCGCGGCGACCGCCGCGCACACGGTCAGATGATGCGCGTTGCTCGACGTGATGCGACATGTATCGATGCCACGCGCCCCGCACGCTCGCAGACCCGCACGCGTGGCGCCGAACAGCGCCGGATGCTCGGTCAGCGGACGCTCGCGTGAGAGCAGACCGGCGCGTCGAGCGGCGCCCAGGCGAGCGCGAGCCGAAGCTACGCTCACGCCGCGTCGGTGAGCCAATGCCTCGGCTGTGACGGCCCCGAGCGAGGCTGCCCAGCGGACCAACTCGATTTGCTCGGGGGTGGGTGGGTGTGTGGACTTGCTCATGCTGACCTCCTTATCGTGGGCTTGCTTGTCGTCGTCTTGGCTACAGCGGAGAAGACCTGGCCGACGCGCACCGTCGCGCTCCCGCCCAGATCGATCGCCGCGGCCCAGCCGGTGGGTAGGGCACGGACATCCTGGGCTGCAAGCAACGGAGCGCTTGTGCGTGTGCGCGTCCAGCGACCCTTGTCGCTTTGCGAAGTTCGCCACACCCCGCGGTTGCCAGCGAGTCGAGAGATAAGCTCGCTCGACTCAGGTACAACCTGACGGTGGACGATCAGCGAGGCCAGGTTGCCCAACACCTGCTCCTGCAGCTGCCGGTGTCCGTCGGGACGCAGGTCCGACAGCTCCTGCGTGCCCAACAGTAGGTTGATGCCGGCCGAGCGAGCTCGGCCGAACAGATGCCCCACCCGGCCGGCGGCGATCGCGGCGAACTCGTCGATTGCCACGACAGTGGCAATCGGAGCGTGCTGCAGTGCCGCCATCGTCGTCTGTAGGTCTTGAACGATCGCCACGCCCAGCATGTGCGCCAACAGCGGCCAGGCATCAGCTTTGAGATCGAAGTAGACGACGGCGCGTTCTTCGATAGCGCCGAGCAGCTCGAACGTGTCCGCGCCCGCCGTGGCCGGATCGAGCCATGGCGAAACGTCTGACTCGACCACAATCGCCAGACGATCGCGCACCCCGCTCAGGTCTGTCCGCTGGCGCGGCGTGAGCGAGTTCAGATAGGCGTCGGTTACCTCCTGCTGAGGTTCGGGCAGACTCAGACAGAGCGCCGCCAGGTTCTCGGGGTCAAGTTGCTCTACGAGCGCCGGCAGGCTCACCTCGACGCCCGCGCCACGCAAGGCACGCACCGCATAGCCAAGATAACGCTGCGCCTGGCGCTGGTAGTGGGGCTCGGTGAAACGCTCTCCCGCAAGCGCCTTGTCGGCGATCTCACTGGCCTCGCCATGACCGAACGGGTTGTAGACCGACGGGCCCCAAGGAGTCCACTGAAGAAACCGCCGACCGACTTCCCGAGCGGCCTCCTCTAGATGCTCGCGCAGTCGAGCATCCCCCTTCGGATCGATCACGACAGCAGCCATGCCGGCTTCTATCGCCCTGGCAACAATCCATGTCTCGGTAACAGTCTTGCCCGAGCCGGTGGCGCCGACGATCAGTGTGTGTCTACCGCCGTCGCCCGCGCCGAAGGGGATTGACATCGTCTCGCCCGACTCGGTGCGTCCGATCGGCATGCGCCCCCCGCGCAGTGCTGTCGGCGGCGACACTGCGGCGAGGCGCGCCCTAAGCTCCTGTATGAGAGTGCGCAGGGCATCGAGCGGGCCACGCCGCCGCGATGCGATCTCGGCGAGATCGCCGCCGGCCATCAGGTCTTCGCGGTGCCAGCGCCTTCCACGCATGGCGGCACACACGCCGCCGGCGGCAAGCGTCGTGGCCAACCCGGAGAACATGGTGGGGTCGAGCACAACCGGCACAAGCGCCGGCGCGGCCCACGTCCAACGCAGGTGGTGTCCGCGCATCGCACGAGCCGCGATCATGCCGACGAGCAGGCCGAGCGCTACGTGCAGGGTTGTCGAGATCAGCCAGCCGGCCAGTTCGGCCAGTGGCGCTAGCGGGTTTACCGCTGGTTCGGTGGTGTAAGTGGACGACGGCATGCGCCGCTCCTTTCTGTAGACCGGCTCGCGCCAGTCGTGGTGGTTAACGAGCAGCGGCGAGACCGCTGGGTCTCGCCGCTGAGGTGTGGCATGGCGGGTCGCTGGGACCCGTCAAGATCGAGCTATTGCACGTCTTGGTGAGTGGTTGCGATCCCGCCGAGATGGCGCTCGCGGATCGCTCAGGTGAGGCGGTAGCCGACGCCCCAAACGTTTACGACGAGCCCGGGTGCGCCTGCCGTATCGAGCTTGCGCCGCAGGCGACTGGCGTGACTATCGACCGTCCGAGCGCCGGCGCCGGCACGCTCGCGCCAGATCGCATTTAGTAGCTCACGCTTGGAGCAGACGCCACTGGGGTTGCGAGCGAGATGGACGAGCAGCTCATACTCCAGGCGACACAACTCAACTGTTACGCCGCCGACAAGCACAACGTGCGCGCGCGTGTCGATCTCAAGCGGGCCAGCTCGCAACAATCGCGTGGCCGGGAGCCCCTCGGAGCGGCGCAGTACCGCCCCCAGACGAGCGCGCACCTCTAGATAGGAGTGCTTGCCGCCGATGAAGTCGTCCGCGCCCATCTCAAACGCGCGCAGCATGTCCAGTTGCTCGGCGCGCGAACTGATCACGATCGCCGGCAGGCATTCATCCCAAGCCGATGCATGGTGCGAGTCGCGGCCCGAGCTGCGAATCTCCTCAAGCATGTCGAGCGCGACGCGCGGTGGGTCGAGCGCGCAAAGCACGATCGCCCGGAGCGGCTCGGCGCGCGCGAGTGTGCGAGCGTGCCCGGGAGTGCGGGCCAGTATCGCTTGATAGCGGTCGGCACAAAGGCGCTCGACGAGCTTGCCTCCGACATGCGCGTTTGACTCGACAACGAGAATTCGTGCCCGACACGGGTCGGCACCGGCGGGCCGAGCAGCTCGGACGGTGGCACGGTTCACTGCAGTTCGACCTCGCGTGGGCTGATGCCGAGTCCCTTGCGTGCGATCGTCGCAAGCACGTCGCTGTGAACCCACGGCGTGATCTCGGTCTCTCCGCCTTCGGGCATGATCCCGACGCGTCGCGCGAGCCAGCTCGTCTCGCCGCTGATCTTGCCACGCCGGTCGTGCTTCACGATCCCGCAGCGCAACGCGATCTCGCTCATGCTCATGCCGTGGCGATCGATCGCGTCGAGCACGGCTTCGCGAAGCGCGCGGTTGAGGATGACGGGGCTCGCATAGAGACGCTCTAGCTCGTAGCAAACGCGTGTTACGAGTACGCCGCGGTCGTGTCGACGGGAGGCGACGGCGCGCTCGGTGAGGTTACGCATTGGTTCGTAGCTCTCAAGCGCGGCCACCACGTCGCGGAGAGCGGTCTGCTCCCAGTCTTCGTCGTCTGCGTCGGCGCGACGCATACACCAGCGCAGCTGGGGTGTAGATCCTTCACCGGCGAGGGCCGCGAGACGATAAGCGTTGCCCTTCCCGTCGAAGACGGGAACCTCGACATCAGCCTGAGCGACGGAGTGGACGAACGGCACGCTTTCTAGATCCTCGGGTCGCACGCGTCGGCACCAATGCCCATTCGTGTCCGCGAGGTAATGGCGGCAGACGATCTCGGCGTTCTCGGGCGGCTCGTCCGCGGCCAGATGGGCGACTAGGCGACGATCGCAGAGCGTGGCGGCGTCCCGGTCGAGCACAAGCGTGCTGCCGGCATGACCGGGAACCGCAAGCAGCTCACGCGCACAACCCTCGACATCGAGGTAACCGGCGAGCGGACGTCCGATTACGATTCCCTCACCGCAGCTTGCCGAAGTCGAAGATCGCGCAAGCCGTCGCGCTTGGGCATCCCGATGCGACGACGAACGACGCGCGGTGGCTGGTGGGCAGAACAGTGCTGCTGTCATGGTGCGCTCCTTGCGGTCGAAACCCCGGCATATCTCGGCTGTCGGGTTGGCCGGTGTGCCGTGCCTTGTAGGCGCGCGCAGAGCAACCGTCAAGCGACGCTGGGCAGCGGCAAGCGGATCAGTGGAAAACTCCGAGCCCCCCTATGGGGGTCTCGGAAGGCATCGATCGGGCCGCACGCAGAAGAGGAAGCTGGCCGGGATCCGCTCAGATGGGAATCGACTAGATCGGCCGAGCGAGGACCGGATAGACAGCAGGAGCTGGGTGGCGGATCTAGCGCACAGCCGGTTCGGCGCCAGCGCAAACGCCAATGTGCGTGTAGGCAGCCAGAGCAGACCTCAGCGACGTAGATTGGTTGTCTCTGACTCTCGCCGAAGCGAGCTATGGGTGCCCGTTCCGGGCATACGGCCAGTGGGTACGCGAAAGAAAGGGGTGGCCAGCCTAGCCAATCCATGGAAAGACGCCACCCGTGACAGGCCATGCTTGCGCCGAGGAAGGCACACGTACCCGACTGCGCTACGCAACTCAGGCGATTGCGGCGACAATCCGGCGGCCGGCCGCCGTTGCCCTTATTCGCGATGCTCGGGCGACTGCAGGCCGACGCGGGGCATAGAGCGGGCAACTGCAGACACAAAGGGGGTTACGGCCAGTGAGACAGGGTAGATTTATGGGCGTTCCCAGGTCAAACTGTGCTCAAAATCGCCTGACAAGAGCTAGACGCGAAAGTGAGCAGTTGGCACCAATCGGCGTTGGTAGTCACAATGTCGGTTAGTGGACAAGACCGACGAACCTACAGCCGACCCGCCGCCAATCGGCCGACGGGAACCTCGAAAGGCACGCAAGCGCAAGAAAGCCATGGTTGACCCCCGCGCCAGAATGGTCCAGGCGATGCTCGCGAGCGTGGGCGATCAGGGCTACGCGGCGACTGTCGTAGCCGATGTGATCGCCAAGGCGGTGGCGTCGCGCAAGACCTTCTACGAGCACTTTGAGGACAAGCAAGCGTGCTTCTTTGCCGTCAGCGACGAGATCGCAGACGAATGGGTGGAGCGGGTTCACCGGGCGACCGGCACGCCAGAGGACAACGACGAAGCGAGCGCCGACGGGACAGTAGGTGCAGGCGATCCTTCCAGCACGGTCGAGGCGCTCGTAGGCGAGCTGTTCGACCTGGCCCTAGAGAACCCCGCGGCGCTGAGGGTACTCGCGGTCGAGCTGACGGCCGCGGGACCGACCGGCATCGAGCGGCGGGAGCGCACGTTGCACGCGCTTGCGCGTCCGCTCGGCGAGGCACTTGGCGAGAGTTCCGCCGATGGCGAGATGCTGTCGAGAATCATCATCGGGGCGATCCTGCGGATCATGTACGCAAGGGCACGACGCGGCGCTCGCGTACGCCGACCGCGACGCGCCGAGTTCCTGGCACTCGCGCCGCAGGTGGCCGGATGGGCGGTCCGCTACAAGTTTGGCGCTAACCCGATGCCGGTACAGCCGGCAACCGGCGACAGTGGCGCAGCGGTGCCAGTCGGTGGGCGGGCACCGGGCACGCTGTCTCTCAGCTCGCGCGCGATCGAGCGCAGGGGATTGCCACGTGGCGAAGGCAACGTCTCGCGCAGCTTCGTGGTGCACAACCAGCGCGAGCGAATTCTCGACGCACTGGCGAACCTATCGGCCGCGAAGGGCTACGGCGCCAGCACGATCCCCGAGATAGTGCAGGAGGCGGCAGTGTCGGTACAAGCGTTTTACGAGCACTTTTCCGGCAAGGAGGACGCGTTTCTCGTGGCTTACGAGCTCGGCCATCGTAAGGCGCTGGGGATCGTCGAGCGCGCCTACGAAACCCAGGAGGACTGGCCGACCGCCGTGCGCGCGGGAATCGCCGCGCTGCTCGAGTTCCTCGCCTCCGAGCCGGCCTACGCACATCTGGCACTGATCGACGCGTTGACGGCGAGTCCCAAGGCGGCGAGCACCGCCCATCAGGCGATAGGTGCCTACTCGGCGATGCTCGAGCCAGGACTTGAACTCAGCGCCAACGATCAGCCCCCAACGGCGATCGCGGTGGAGGCCACTGCCGACGCCCTTGTCGAGCTGTGCTTCGTGTATGTAGTGAGCGAGCGGACACGCGAGCTCCCCCGTCCTGACCGAGGTTGCCGAGTACGTTGCGCTGCGGCCATTCGTTGGCGTGAGCGTTCGCTGACCGTCCACAAGCGCTCGCCCCAGTACTCCTGCCGATATGGTCGCCTTCGCCAACCACGGCCAGTCTTACTCCGATGAGGTCCATGTCGGATGGTTGGACCGATGCAACGCGACCGACAGCACGAAATGGTCGACCGGAAGTAGTTGTGGCGTTTATTCAGTGGCTCTTTTGTAATCAGCCGTGAATTATGTATTCATGGGTGGAGCCGACAGCGGGGAGATTTCCGAGCAGATCAGGGCGTTTGGTACCAACCTACGACGCGCGCGCGGACTTGCGGGATACACGCAGGCCGAGCTGTCAGCGGCCACGGAAGCCCAGGTGGTACCGCCCGTCCCGATCGATCGGGCCGCAATCAGTCGCATGGAGTGTGGCGAGCGCTCTCCGGACATGCCGACCCTCTTGCGGGTATGTGCGGCACTGCGAGTCAGACCAACCGATCTACTGCGGGGCGTAGGAGCGGGCGACTCACCAGGAAGCAGACCGCGCCGTGCCAAGCGCACCGACCGTTCTCCGGCGGCGGTATTCGGCGCCAACCTAAAATGGGCTCGCGCGCGCACCGGCATCTCCCAGGAGCGACTTGCGCTTGACGCCAAAGTCGATCGCGCCGCGATCAGCGTGTATGAGAACGGACGGCGCGAACCGAACCTGCGCACAGTGTTGAAGCTCGCACTCAAGCTGGACATCCGACCAGCTGTGCTGCTTAGCGGCATCGAGTGGAACGCCGAGGCGTGCAAGCAGTAGAAGCGCGAGCGCAGCCTCGTGGCCGATCGCTCTCCATAGGGGGTCCCGTGCGACAACCGCGGCTCAGGTCATGCCGCCGCTACCGCACGGGCCCAGTGCTCGGCACGAGGCGCATCTGCCAGCCCGAGCCTTGTTCGGGGTCGCAGCGGGGGCGACTGCGCATCCGAACCCTCTTCCCTTCTCCGCCCATTCGGTTCCTGGGAAGTATTGACTCCTTCACACTCGGTTAGACGAGCACCGGAGACACCGAGGTCTGACGTTGACTGATCGAACCATTGGCAGCGCTCCGATCTGTATTCCGTATCTTCGACGAGAGGGGATAATTGCACAGCGTTGAAAAGGTGTCAAGGCACACACGGCAACGTCAACAACCTGGTAACCGAAACCGCATTCCGCGATGGCTGACGGCGGCACGGTTTACCTACCAAAAAGATCGACCGGCAGGCCGACCGGGGCGGCGACCGGAGCCAGGAGAGGCCTTCTCCGGCTGTCACGGTCGCGCCCAGTCGGCCCTCTGTGAGGGTTGGCCGGCCTCTGAGACGCTAGTCCGCGAGACGTCCCGGGTCTGACCATGCCGCCTGCGCGCTGACGACGGCCGCATCATCGCGAACGCTTCGGGCATTGTCAAATCCATACGTACAGTTCCATCAGCCTGTCTCTGACTTGTCGGTTTGGCTCCAGCCTTGCGCTTACGGGTACACACATCACACCTACCAATCCACCCGAGGCGGCCTTCGCCGAACTCATTGCGCCCGCGCATACAGACCCCCTGGACCACTCGCCAGCGCGCACGAATGGGCTGTGGCATCCGTCTGAAGGACCGACTGGGAGGCCGAGCCTATCCGGGTTGTTTTCGCCGGCAGCGCGACCACGCCAGCCGGCCCTCCGGGGGTGGTTGGCCCGGTTCGGGACGTCCGTCCTTGGTCAGAGAAGTCCCAGAACCGTGTCATTCAGACCCGCGGAACGGGCCTGGCGCGCATTCTTTGCCACACCCATTGCGGTGTCAAGAAAATCTCTGGAGTCCTCCAAAATTGTTTCCGATGACCGCTCTATGTTCAACTAAATAGGATTGCTTGGGCTGTCAGCAACAAAGCATTTTTGTCAAACCTTTCCTCTCGGACGCTCGATGTCAGGCAACCGGCAAGCGACCCGTTCGACCCACACCAAACTCTCGCGGAACATCACGTTCGGGGCGATTGACCGCTCCAGATCTCACGCGACTCTACGAGCGGATCGCGCCCACGGGGATCGCCTGAGGCAGCCGGGACCCGCACCTCAGGGGGCAGCCGAGCGACACCCCAAGCACACAGCAGTCCCTCGTGTGCGTCACGCTCGGACGCGAACACGACCCGTTCGCGGCCAGGGTACTCCCAGTCCGACGGATACTCCCCGGCATAGGCCCTACAGGCCGTCAGCACACCGTCGGCGCGGCGCGCGCACTCGCGAGCGCGAGCCCGGTCGCGACACACGAAGACCACCAGCGGCAGCGCGGCTCCGGGTCGTGCATAGCGTCGCAGCCCAGTGGACCAACCGGCAAGAAAGTGGTCGTAGCGCTCGAGCTTTGCCGCACCGGCATTCTCCGGCAGACGATCGTCAAGCTCGACGAGCAGCTCGTACCCATCGCTGGGAGCCACTGTGGCATCGGGGCGCACGCTCTGGAAGTGCTCGACCTCGACTCTCTGAGCGGAGGCGACCGTGCGCAGGAAGCCGTGGGGCGTTCGACCCCCCGGGAGACATAGGTCGACGGGACCCACCATCCGCCGCTCACCCGACTTAGAGCGCGTTGGCGGCGTCAGGAGCGAATGCTCGGGACCGCTCAATGCGCACGGGCCGCTGGCAAGCGCGCCCTCCACAGCCAGTGCCCAGCCGGCTACTCGAACGTCGTGGCGGGCCTGTTGCAGCAATCGTTCTTCGTTGCGTGGAGTGGATTGGGGAGGGGATGGGTCGTTCCCGGGAAATTCCTCGCCCGCGATGGACCTAATAGCCGACCCGCCGTGCTTGACGCAAAGATCGAGTCCTGTGGGTGTGATCGAATAGCACATCGGCACGCCGCCGCCGTCTTTGCGATGAAGCTGAAGGCGCGCCACCAGGCCCGCGTCCGACAAACGCTTGAGGCGACGTTGCGTGGTGGTGGCGGCACGACCACTGTTGAAGCGACGGTGGATCTGGCTGCTCAGCAGGTGCCGCATCGAGGCGATCAGCGTAAGTATCTCGATATCGAGCGGTTCGGGGTCGAGCGTGGTCGGCGAGCTTGCGCTCTTGGCCCAACGCACGCTCTGGGCATCACTGAGATCCACCAGCTCGCGATAGCTCTCTGCCGCCGTCGGCGGGAGTGCTTCGCTTGGCGGTAGGGCTTTCTCGATCGTTGGCGACCCGCTTGGCGGTGGGGCTTGCTCGGTCCCTGGCGACTTTGCGGCGTCGCCGCCGTCCAATTTAGTCTCGCGCTCCCAGTGAGGCTGGCTGAGGTCCTCGCGATAGCGTCCTCCGCGCTCGACCTGCCTGGAGGCGTGCAGTGCCAGCCGCTGCTCGTCGATGTGCAGCGGAAGCGTGTGCGCGACGAATGGCGCCTGGCGCCCCTCGGGCGTCACCCAGCTGACGATCGCGCTATGCCGCGGCAGATGCAAGCGCACGTCGGGACGGCCAAGATCGGACAGGTTGCGGATGCCGGGACGTACGGTGTCGGAGAACTCCGCCATCGTCAGGCTTGCCGCGTCACGCGCGTCACGCACCGAGGCGGTGGCGAAATACACGCGGTGAGCGAACAGTGCGTCGAGCTGTGCGCGTACATCGCGATCGATCCACTGGGAATCCGTCTGCCAGCAGGCGACCGTCTCAAGGCCGGCGGAGCGCTTCAGCGCCATCGTCTCGGCGAAGCCGCGGTTGAGCACGAGCGGAGCCTCGTCCACCTTCAGCGCGACGGCCGTGCGCTGCCCGGCCGCCACCCCGTCCTGAGTGCGGGCGAGCGCCGCGTCGAGCATTCCAATCAGCAATTGCATCAATACGCTCGTGTTGCCAGCGCCCATCGCACCAAGCGCGCCCTTCACGACGAGCACCTCCGCACCCTCGATCACTCGGTCGAAGCTGACCTGCAACGAATCGTTCAGCAACACTCGCTTGATCGAGGGAGAGTTGAGCAGCCGCGCAAGCTTGTTGACAGGGGCATCGAGCTTCGCTGTGGTCATACCGCGCGCGTCCGCCAGCTGAGCTGAAAGCTCCGCCGTGAAAAACTCTGAAATCTCCTTGAGCTCGGGCTGAGTGCGCAGTCGTCCGGCCACGCGTGCGCGGTAGGCATAGCCCTCCTCCCCCACCGACAGCAGCCGTGCGGCGTCCCACAGCGTGCTCGCACGGTCGTACGCCAGCACCGCGATGATCGCGTTGCGCAGATAGCGATCGGATGAGGCTTTGATTTCTCCATCATCGAAGAGATGCTTCAGCGCCGAGACGACGTAGTCGGCGATCGTGTCCGCCGGCGCATCCACGGCCAGCGGGTTGAACCCGCATGTGGGGTGAGCGAAGTCGAGCAGCGTGCACGTGCGCTCGGGCGGCACAAGGCTGAGCGCCGCCTCGGCCGCGTCCCCCTTTGGGTCGAGCACAATCACCGCGCAACGCTCGCGCCGTAGATCCTCGGCGACCGTCGCCACGAGATAGCTCGACTTGCCTTGCTCCACGGTCCCAGGTACAGCCGTGTTTTGGCGGCGCAGCCCAGGATGGATCGATACGAGGCCGCAGATGTCACGCAGCGTGCCACCGATTCCCTCCTGCACACGCAGGATCGCGGGCGGCGCGGGTGCGAGTGGCAGTGGGTTGCGTGCGAACGGCACGGTCGAGTAGTCGACGGAGGGCATGTGCCACATACTCGCCAGCTCGGTCGAGGCGAAGACGCCCTTGCGAATCGACGGCAAGGGGTTACCCTCGCCGCGCTGCACCCGCCGCGTGTACAGGCCCAGCCAGCCATGGCGGATGGGGGTTCCGCGCTCCACGATGCGGTTCTCCGCGGATGCGGCACGCAGCTCTGAGGCGATTCGCTCGCACACCTCCCGCCTCTGCCCCACGATGCGTATGTCCGCGAAGAACAGCGGACGATGCTGCACATCGAGGCCACCCTTCAACTCCTCGTCCTCGACCATCGAGCGGTCGAGCGGCGGCAGGCGCAACTTGCGCTCGCGCGAGAGATGGTGCTCGTGGCGCTTGTAGGCACGCTTGGAGTGCCCCTCAAAGAGGGCTGGCGTCGGCGTCAACGCAATCTGCACGAACGCAGGCGAGGCACACGCCGCCATCGTCGTGATCAGGCGGTTGACGGCGGGCGCACGATCGTGCTCGAAGCGATCGATCCGCTTTGCTCGCTTGGTGAACGGAGCGTGCTTCTTCAGGCGCAGCACGCATGGAGGCGGCCCGGGTTCACGGGTCGCTGACCTCACGACGCAGTTCGTATAAGCGCTGCGCAGCGCGGCCTCGACCAGCGACTCCAGCCCGACGGGACACGTCAGCGACAGCCATGCTTCGCGGTCGTAGTGGACCTCCAGACCGATCGACGGCTGGCCGTCGAGCAGTCGTCTCCACCAGCGGCGCAGAAGTCGCTTGTGGAGCGCCTCGAACATGTTGACGATCGCCTCAGCCGTCGGATCGTCGCCGCGGTATGGGACCACGCTCAGACGCACGTAGCGTCGCCGTCGACGAGCCCTCAAGCGCCATGTGGTCGAGGTCGCACAGGACAGCGCAAGCGCAGCCCCGAGGACACTCCCGGACGCGAGCGCGGTCGTGGCGAGAGTCGCAATCAAGGCTGGGCTTGCGAGCGGTCGACGGGATGGGGGGATTGTGTGCGGCGGCGCCGGTTCTGATACACACCCCCTGATCCGACCGCGCGTGTGCGACGGGACGGCCGCCAACGGCCATCCGAAGCGCTGTCTGACGCGCCGCACGGACAGGCCGGTTGGGTATCGACCCCGAGATGGCTCCTACATCGGTCTGGTGGCCCTCTCGACACGCTCGCCGCGAGCCGTCAAGCGCCATTCGTTTGGCGCGCCCTTTGACTGCGCCTGATCGACGTTTTCGATCAAGTCGAGACGCTCAAGGCGAGACAGCAGCTTGGATATTTGGCCCTGGTCGGCGATCCCAGCCCCGTCTGCCACTTCACGGTTGCTTGCCTGTGGATGCTCCTTGATCGCACTCAATACACGCACGGTCCGGTAGGTCAAGCGCATGTCTAGCCCGGCCATCGGGTCCTTGCCAACACCCCGCTCTGACTTTGCGCGGCGGCGCACCTGTGGTGCAGGGCGAGCCAGTTCGCGACTCGCCGCGCGCGTCCCGAGGTAGGGAAGCACGATCATGCTCATGAGTGGGCCGTGCAATCCGATGTAGGGCTTGGAACTGCGTTCGAGCATACGTGTGTGGATCACCGCAAATGCCGCACCGATTACGCCTTCGGCAGTCACGCTCGGAGGCTCGCGTCTGGTCGTGGCGGCGCCGCGACCTTCGTCGATCACCGAGCGCAATTCGGCAAGCACGCGCGCACGCATCTCCAGTACACGCGGACCTCCACCGAGCGCATCCACGACGCACAACCGCGCAAGCTCAGGCTCCTCGTCGATGAATATCAACAGCGCCGCCAAGCCTGCCCGAACACCCTCACGCCACGACGATTCCTGTGCGTACGCTTCGATGACCCTCGCCCTGACCTGCTCAAGCGTCCGTTCGAACACGGCCAAAAAACAGTCCTCGCGATCGACGAACAAGTCATAGAACGTCTTGCGCGAGACTTTTGCGCGGTTGATCACCTGCGCGACCGTGAGTCGTGCATAGCCGTTTTCCTCGATCGCCTCGACCGCCGCGCTAAGCATCCGGGCACGCTGGATCTCAGTTACGTGGCCGCGCGGCAACGCGTCCGGCTCTGCCGGCTGCGTTTGCGCTCTTGAGCGCGTCCTCATCGGACGCGTCCTGCTAGTTGAAGCCATGTTTCCCTGCCTGGTCGGTGCTATTCAACGTTGATCCGAACTCCGTGGCCCACGGGCACGGCACCCGGTTGCTAATGCGATGTCGCCGAACCCGCAGTCTCGGTCGCGCATCGCACACAGAGGTTCATGGGTTCGAGCGCTCAAGTCGAGCCGTGTCTCCTACTCCGTGCCTGAATGCCGTCGAAGTTCGCAAAACGCCGGTCGCACCGCCAGTCCCGCCCGCTCGGACCCGTTGAGCGGCGAATTTGACGATTCGGCCGCCATCGCGCAACCGAGCAGACGCTTGAAGCGCGTAAAGCCAGCAATCATGCGGCTCAGCTCGCGGAGAATGTCTCTGACAATCGCCGAGCGCACGCCGTCAACGGCCCTTGCTGACTTGCTCCTCATAGGATGACCGCACATGATCCGCACCGACATCGACCCCGTCGCCTATAAGCCCATCCCTGGGTATCGCCGGTGGATGATCGAAGCGGAGCGGCTCGACGCCGCGCTCTACGCAAGGGTCGCCAGCACTCCGACGCCCGCCCTGGACAGATCGATGCGCCGACTCTCGCACGCGGCCAACTATTCGCGACTTTCGCTTGCCTCGGGGACGGTGCTCGCCCTCGCGTGCGGTCCGACTGGGCGTCGAGCGGCGGCCCGCGGCCTCGCGTCCGTCGCGGTCACGGCGACCATCGTCAACCTGGCGATCAAGCCACTCAGTCGCCGGGGGCGTCCGAATCGCACGGCCGAGCGAGTACCGCCCGAGCGCCACGTGCGAATGCCTGTGTCGACGTCGTTTCCATCGGGCCACTCCGCCGCGGCGTTCGCGTTCGCAAGCGGCGTGGGCACGACGATGTCAACCGCCGCGATCCCGCTACACATCCTCGCGGCGCTCGTCGCATACTCGCGCGTGCACACCGGCGTGCACTATCCCGGCGATGCGATCGGCGGCGCTCTGATCGGCATCGCGCTGGCCAGGATGACGACGCGCGCGCTCGACCGTCGCGAGGGTTGAGGTCCACGGTCGCCGCGCTGGCCAGGGCGGAGCCGCCGCGTGGATTAGCGCCCGGATCGAGACGACAACCCCGTCGCATCACTCGCCCGCAGTCCGAGTGTTAGGTTCGTTGATGAGCCTCAGCCCACGCGACAATCTTGTCGGATTCGTCGACGACCGTGTCGTCATCGAGCACGAGCGTGGGGACCTTGTAGTTGCCGGTCAAGCGCTTGACCGCGCAGCGTCCACGGAATAGGCGATCGGTTCCATAGCAGCCGTACGTTCTTATGACTTCCGGAGTGTAACCGGCCGCGACAAGCGCCCTGTGAGCCCGAGCGCACGGATGCCGTGTGCCAGGGCCAAATGTGCCGTAACAAACGTAGAGCTTCACCGCTGGGACCATTATCGACGATCGACGTATCTAGCGCGCCACCGCGGCGTCGCGTGGAGGTTCTGACAGGGTGCTCAGAGGAGGCGGCTAGGAGATCAGCTAAGCCTGACCGCAACCTAAATCTCGAGGCGCCAGTCTCCGATATCCCGAGACACATCAGAGGGGTGAGCGACGGGATTCGAACCCGCGACCGCCGAGACCACAACCCCATCATGGCGTGGCGTAGGGTGTCGTAGAGTCGGCGTTTTGGCTTTGTTATGCGGGATCTGCCTTTTCGCGCAAACCGTCGTGGTGTCGGATGGCGTGGGGCATGTTTGCACTTTGTTTGACCCTGCGCACATGTGAGCGCCGCATCGATGCCAAGCGTGGACGCCTGACAAGCCAACGGCTTGGGATGATCCCAGTGATGCGTCGGCCCACCAGCACAATGCTTGCCCTCGTCGTGAGCACAGCAATCCTCTCCGGATGTGGAAGCAGCTCCGCGTCCTCAAGTGGCGCTGCCCTTGACCCGGACACGCCGATCACCAGCGCCCAAGCCCTCGCCTACGCGCACGCCGTCAATCTGCGCGCTGTTGATCTGCCGGGGACGACGAGCAAAAGATACGTTGAAGTCGTCAAGTACCAGCGCAAGCATGGTCCTTTCCCGCGCTGCTCCCACCTCCCAGCGGGCGAGCTGCTGATGAAGGTTCAATCGCCCATCTTTGGCAGCGCGTATTGGTGGGCGCGCTCGACCGTCGCGGCGATGTCGAGCGAGACTTTCGCCGCGGCATATGTCTCGGCTCTCGGCAATCCGCACGACCGTCACTGCCTCCTTCCGCCACAGCCAGAACTCAAGGTGGCATTCAGCACGCTTCCGGTAGCGCCTCCGAGCATGGGACTCCGCGCGACGGACGGCGTCGGCACGCCCGCGCAGACACACCAGGACTTCTTCGCCTTTGCCGCCGGGCGCGGCGTAGTGACGTTGACCATCTCAGGGTCAAGGACACCGTCTCTCACAACCGATCAGCGCCTCCTCTCCCTGCTCTACAAGCGCGCCGAGGCATACAAGCTCGGTTGAGGGCACCCAGGATGAGGTCTTGTGCTCGGGGTATCTTCGAGCGATGGGGCGAGGGCATGGACAGATAGCGAAGCGAACAGCAGCAGAGGACGAGTTCGCCCAGGTTGCCGTGGCGGCCGCGCGCGCCACATTCGCGGTCTTCCACGATGACCCCACCTCCGAGCTGTACTGCGCTGCAGGGATGAGCCCGGAGCAGACCTGGCGTGCCATTACCGAGCAGGTCGCGATCATCGCCGCTGACGCGGCCGTCGAAGCGACCCGCGGATACGACGCCACACCACGGGACATCAGTCGGTGGCATCGGCTGATCTTTGAGAAGTGGTTTCCCGACCAGGCCGGGCGATTCCGCCGGGGTGACGAGCAGGGCCAGTACGGCGTCGTCTGGGGCAGCCGGCAAGCCCCAGAGTCTTTGACCGTGGTGAGTTGCAAGGGCCGCAACATCCCAGCGCGCTTGAGACGAGCGTTCACCGGGCTGCAGCAAGCCGTCGGGGAGCGAGAAGACGCACACCGCCAAGGCCGTAGGCGAAAGCTTCACGAGGCAACCCTGCCGGCTGCCGCGTTCTACGCCAAGCTCCTCTCCACGCACCCATTCTTCGACGGCAACGGACGCACCGCCTACGTGGCACTTCAGTACGCCCTTATCCGGCTCGGCGCGACGGGCGTCGCGCTACCCGACCACGATGAGCAACAATGGGCGCTCGGTCAAGGGCTACGGCCTGGAGGCCGACACCATGGCTATGACGCCCTCGCAGACCTTTTCGAGCGAACCATCCGTGTCTCATCGCAGGACGCCGGTACGATAAGAGCATGAGCAAGAACACAATGAACGACGAGTTCAGTGATTACGATGGACCGACAGGGCTCTACATCGCCACCGGCGAAGAGATGCTGCCGCTCAACACGCCCAAGGCACTTGCCGCCCTCGGCCATTCCGCCATGTTGCTCTCGCTAGGCGCCACTCCGCTGGCCGACGAGTACGAGAGTCTCGTCAGGCAGCTCGCTCACGCCGCCTGAATACCTTCGAGCGGCGCTCCGACGTCGCCGTCGAGTAGATGGACGTATGTCGCGAGCGTGAAGGCAGGAGAGTGGTGGCCGAGCCACCGCTGCACCTGGACTGCGTTGCGACCCTCGGCGAACAGGAGCGTGGCGCACGTGTGCCGGAAGGCATGGAAGCCAATCCAGTCCAGGTCCGCCTTTTCTCGTGCGGGCAGCAGCACGCGGCGACGCAGGTTGCCGACATGGAGGAACTGACCGTTGCTCGCGGGCCACACGAGATCCTCATCGCCCGGCCATTCAGTCCCGCGACGATACTCGCGTAGGGCATCGGCGAGAGCGTTGCTGATTGGAACGTCGCGGCGCGCGTATCGAGACTTTGGAGGACCGAGCTTGCCTCGTACGACACCGCGCCGGACCCCCACATCCGGCTGGCCTCCATCAAGCTCGATGTGTCGCCACTGGAGCCCCACAGCCTCGCTGATGCGTAGGCCCGTGACCGCCAGCAGCCAGAAGAACAGGCGCCACCGCTCCGGCACCGACGCCAGCAACCTAGACAGCTCCTCCCGCGTCATCGCTTTGACCTCATCCTCCTCCGAGTCCTCTGCTGTCGGTCGATGCGGCAAGTCGACATCACGAGCAAGGTTAGAGCGGATCAGGCCCTCCCTGGTCGCTGTCGCAAGGCAGGTCCGCAAAGGTCCGACGATATTTTTGACGGTCTTATCCGCCAAGGCTGCACCCCCCTGCTCTCGCTCGTCGCACAACCAAGCGACAAACGCCGCGACCCGACTCGGTGTGACCTCGGTCAACAGCATCCGGTCGGAGAAGAACCTCAGCGCGTACTGTGTGAGCATCCGCCGGTACTCCTCGCGGGTTAAGTCACGGAAGCTGCGCCTGCCACGTCCCTGGTAGCGCTCGATCCATTCGAGGACGTATTCGTGCAGCGTGATTCGAGAGCGCTCGTCAAACTCGCCACGGCCGATATCGGCCATCCTGGCTGCCTTCGCTCTGCGGGCCTCGTCGAGTGTGCGACAGGACTCCCAGCGTTGCTTTCCGTTTGCGCGGTGAGTGTCGCACAAAGTCCTGGGTCTGTCCGGCGTGGTTATGACACTTTTGGGGTATGCCCCAGAACTTTCTTGAGTGTGATCGTGAGCAGGTGTTTTTGATGCCGCCGGACCCTCGTGATTGGCTGCCGGAGGGTCATTTGGCGTGGTTTGTGTTGGCGTCGGTCGAGGAGATGGATCTCGCGGCGTTCTATGGCTCCTACCGCCGGGATGGGTGGGGCCGCGCGGCGTTCGAGCCAGGGATGATGGTCTCGCTCTTGCTGTATTCCTATGCAAGGGGTGAGCGGTCCTCGCGCGGGATCGAGCGCAAGTGTGTTGAGGATGTCGCCTAGCGGGTGATCGCGGCGCAGCAGACGCCCGATCACGCGACGATCGCGCGGTTTCGTGTCCGCCACGAGGCAGCGCTGGCGGGCTTGTTCAGCGAGGTGCTGGGGCTCTGTCGGGAATCGGGGTTGGTGAAGGTCGGGGTGATTGCGATCGACGGGACGAAGGTGCACGCGAACGCGTCGCACCACTCAAACGTTGACTATGAGCAGCTCGCGCGGGAGATTCTGAAAGAGGCGGGCGCCCTCGACGCGGCCGAGGATGAGCTCTACGGCGAGGCGTGTGGCGATGAGCTGCCTGAGCATTTGTGGACGCGTGAGGGGCGACGTGCTGCGCTGCGTGAGGCCAAACAGAATCTCGCGCGTGAGCGTGCAGGCGGGCAAGACATGAACACCGAGATGGTTGATGCGGAGTCGCAGGGTGTGAAGCTGGTGCTTGACCCCGAGGTGATCGTCGCTCGGGCTGATGGGCATGAAGGGTGGTTGCGTGAGGCGCGCCACCAGCTCGATGAGCACGGCCGTCGCGCGGCACATCCGATCCCAAGGTCGCGGCCAGAGCGCCTACTCGAGTGCGAGCGTCGCCTGCAGGAGAACCTGCGGGTCGAGCGCGAAGCGAACGAGGCATATGAGCACTACCGAGCACACGGTCGGGACACGCAAGGCCGACGGCTCAGTTGCCCGCCAAAGCCATACGAGCCGCCCGAGACGCCAGCGGGGAAGATCAACACAACCGATCTTGATTCGCGGAACGTGAAGACGCCGCGCAGCTACACCCAGGGTTACAACGTGCAGGCCGCCGTGAATGAGCATCAGATCGTCTTGGCGGCCGAGATAACGCTCACCTCACCAGACTTCGGGCAGCTCGAGCCGATGATCAAGGCCACCAGGCGCGAGCTACAGCAGGTCGGTGTGAGCGAGGCGCCTGGGGTCGCGGTCGCTGACAGTGGCTACTGGCATGAAGATCAAATCGACAACGTCGTCAGCAGCGGCACCCAGGTGCTGATCCCGCCCGATGCCGGCAAGCGCAACACACCCCGCCGCGGCTGGGACTGCGGGCGCTACGCCTTCATGCGCACCATGCTCGCCGGCCAGGTCGGCGGCGGGCTCTATCGAAAACGCAAGGCGATGGTCGAGCCGGTGTTCGCTCAAACCAAGCACAACCGGCGCATCAACCAGTTCCACAGGCGAGGCAGATCCGCAGCACGCTCGGAATGGCGGCTGATCACCGCGACTCACAACCTGATGAAGCTCCACAAACACCACCTGGTCGCCCAAACGGCCTAAAACGCTCACCTGAATTGCACAGAGACTCGACCAGGCCCACCGAACCAGATCTCTACGGGCACCGCTGACATTCACCCATCACTCGCACAACTTTGCGCGACACCCACCGTCCGTTCCGAGTAGATCCCTTGGCATTCGACCAAGCTACGGCGCGGATCGGACGGTCGAAGCCTCTCCCTCCGACGCCTCAATTGGCTCGGAGATTCCGTCGAAATACTTGGTGCGCAGCCTCTCAATCGCCTCCACGATTTCGTCTCCGCGCCGTTGCTCATCGTCTGTGAACTCGCGCTCTCGCACCCACTCGACAGCGATCGCGGCTTAGTCAAGAACCTCAACCGCGATTTCCGTCAGCATGCCATTCGCGATGTCGGCCTGGCGAGTGGGCAGGATCGGGACAGTCATTCGCTTCATGCCAGCGACTTCCGCCACTTCAAGGCCCATCATCCGAATGTCGGCGTGTGTGCCGGCGGAGTAGACGCTCCACAACTCAGGAACGCGAATGCCGCCGCTCGGAGGCTTCCCATCGACCCAAAGACGAGCGTACTCGCCGCTTTGGTCGTTGATGACCTTTTCTGTACGCCAAAGCGCCTCACCAATCCGGCGCTTGAGTCCCATCGCCTCCGGCACGTAGCCCCAGCCGATGATCCCCATGGGGCCCGCGAAGATCGAAGCGAGATTGCCGACAGGAACCCGACAGCGATTTTCTGTCGTCCGCGTGGTGTTGCCCAATCCGCCGCCGGCCCACTGAGGCCCATGAGCACGTCGTGAAGCAAAAGGCTGGCATCGTGGGCCGTTCTCAGGGCCTCTAACTCCTTCCGAGCGGACTGTGGGCGCCCTCGTGGATCATTATCGGCGTGACCCGCTCCGTCGGCCGCCGAGGGCGCGGCCGCTGACGACGCTGTTGCTTCCGAGGTTTGCCCTTGGGCACCTCCTAATGATGCCGCAGCCCCCTGCGATTGGCGAGAAGCAGGGAACATCTCGTTTGAGAATTGTCCTGCTTTCAGGGCCGGGAGGACACAGCTGGCGCCCACGAGTCGAACGGCGGCCAGAGCTCGGTACTGCCTCTCGACAGACGAAGACATAGCACCGATCCGCGAGCCTGTGCCCGCCAACGGCGTGACAGGCGCGCTAGCTGATGTGCCCAGGGACGTTGCGAACGGTGTGAGGTAGGTCCGGGCCTGCCGAGAGGCTGTGGGTGTCAAAGCTCACTGACCTCAGGGAGGCCCGGAATGCAACACGCTAACGCTCCACTCACTCAGATCGGCAGGCTCCGCTTGGTGCTGCTGGTCGAGGAGGACGGGTTCACGTTGCAGGCGGCGGCGGATGCTTGCAATGTGGCGAAGTCGACGTGCTGGGAGTGGGTGCGCCGCTGGCGCGAAGCGGAGGAGACCGATCGCGTCACGCTCGCCTGCTTGGAAGACCGCAGCTCGCGGCCGCACCGAAGCCCGAACCAGGTGCCGGCTGGGGAGGCCGCACGGATCTGTGAGCGGCGCCAACGCACCGGCTGGAGCCCGCGGCGGCTCGCAGACGAGACGGACATCGCAAGACCCCATTCGACGATCCATCAGGTGCTGCGCCGTAGCGGCTGCTCACGCCATCCACGGCCCGATGCTCCCGCGGTGGTCCGCTACGAGTGGCCGTGTCCCGGCAACCTGTTGCACATGGACGTCAAGAAGCTCGGGAAGTTCACCGAGCCCGGGCACGCCGTGACCGGCGATCGCACCAAACGCTCAAGGAGGGTCGGCTGGGAGTACGTGCATTCGATCGTCGATGACTGCTCAAGGATGGCCTACTCGGAGATCCACAAGGACGAGACCGCTGCCACGGTCACCGCGTTCACGCGTCGCGCGCTTGACTGGTTTTTGGAACAGGGGATCGTCTGCGAGCGGATCATGACCGACAACGCGTTCACCTACACCAAGAGCAGGAGCTTCAAGCAGTTGCTCTGGCAACGAGCGATCCTCCATATCCGCACGCGGCCTTACACGCCCAGGACCAACGGCAAGGTCGAGCGCTTCCACCAAACACTCATTCGGGAGTGGGCTTACGCACTCCAATACGCCTCATCCGACGCGCGCCAAGAGGCCCTGCCACACTGGATCAACCACTACAACGAGCGCCGCACCCACTCAGCGCTCGGCAACCGGCCACCCCGCGCCCGCGTTCGGGACGTCACCGGGCACAACAGCTAGCGCAGCACTTCCCAGCCTGCCGACGGCCGCGCGCGCCAGAGCTTCTCGGGCGTGGCCAGCGGCGGCGTCGCCAGCCAAACGACGTCGACCTCCGACGGGATCTCAGGCGCCGGCGGCGGCGACATCGTTGACACAGCCAACTCTGCGCCCGGTTGCGTCCCGTCCAGCCAGACGAACAAATGGCACTCGCTCGCACTGTCGGCCTTAGCCCTAGCGAGCTTCTCGCGCTTGGGCTCCGCCCGTTCGGCGACCAGTCGGTTAACGGCGCCGGGGTCGCCCGCGAAACCGCCACTGATCGTGACGAACATCTCCGCGTCGCCCTCGGCCCGCGGCGCGAGCACCCGCGCCCGAGTCACCCCCAAGCTCGACCATCCGTCGGGCGGCCTCAACGACCGCCGTAGGCATCTCCGAGCGTGGACTGACGTAGGCATAGTTGATGTGCGGGTCGACATCGGCGTGTTCGTGCTCCTCGAAGATCTCCAGGATGGGGAGCATCGCGCTCATCATCTCGGCGACACGGACCGGGCGCTGCGGGATCGTCACGATCCAATCGTTCGCCAGGTCGGGAGCGGGCCAGCGCTGCTGTCGCCCTTCTCTTCCAAAAGCTGCATCCGAGAGCGCGACGACTACCCCGTCGATCGCACTCGTGACCTCCAGCGCGACGCAGCGTCCATCCGGGAGGATCACGTCGAAGTCGTGCATCCCCGGAGGGTCGCCCTCGCCGTCACGCAACTCCCAACACCCGCCGAGCGCGCGGCGACAAGGTCGACCGCTGCCAGCTCCTCGGGTGCCGGTTCTCGACTTGCCATTGGCGCGAGACTAGTAGGTGCCCGAGCGGAGGGATTGCTCGTCTTGCACCTTCGCCAGCACGGAGCTTCGAGCGTTTGCAAAGAGCGGGGCAGGCTCGTGTGGCCGAAGGGGAATTTCACGTCGACGCGCGACTGACCGACTTGATCGCGGTGGCCATGCGGCGCGGCGCCACCTCGTTGCGCCATCGCCACTGGTAGCCGAGCGCCTGAGCGAAGAGTCTCGCCGCCGCGCGTGGCGGCCCGACGACAGCGTCGGCCTCGTTCATCATCAGATGGAGTTCACCGCAACCCCAAGCGGTCGCGTAGTCGACTGCGACATCCTCAAGGAACCGGCCTATACCCATTCTCCGAAATGTCGGCCAGACGAATAGCTCGGTGATCTCGAGAATGTGACCATCTGGGTCGTGATGGTCCCTCAGAAAGGCCCATCCGAGGCGCAGGCCAAACCCGTTCTGCACTTCGGCGCATAGCACCCGACGACCGGTAGTCGGCGAGGGCGTCTCATAGACCTCGACCACCCAGTTCTCCTCGTGCAGGCCCCTCTTGCGAATTCGCTGGCGCCAAGTCTGGAGCATTAGACGACCGCGAAGGTCCTGGCGTGTCATGTCATCCGGAAGAGAGGCGAAGTTCCAGGCTGCGGGACCGAACCGTGCGCGCCTGGTTACGAAGGCCTCATAGAAGTACATCTCGAGGTACTCGAACGAGATCGTGCCGTGGCCGCGCTTTCCCCATCCGGAACCCCAAGAGTTCCAGAAGCCGAGAATCGCCCCCGAGTCTGAGTAGTGGGTGAGGTGAACGCAGTGCAGCCCGATCGACTTGTCGCCCGGCTTCGGCATACCGACGTCCCCATCTGGCGCCTTGTACCACGACTCGAACGCCTCGACGATGATCAAAATCCCGTCAGTCTGCGCCCTCGGGACACCAATGATCTCGCTGAGCTGGAACGCGCGCAGCAACTGGGACTGTACCTCGGTCGGGTCCCCGATCGACTCGTAGTACGCCTGGCGTTGGAGCATCCGGTACAAGAAGTGGCTCATCCGCATAGCCATGAGCAAGGGCGACCCGTTGATCGTGGGCATCCCGTCGATACTCTTCTGTGCGAAGAACCCGTCAGTGCGAGACGTGAGCATCGACATCTGAGCCAGCAACTGGGTACGCCGTCCGCCCTGCCGAGCTAGGCATCCGGCGTGGCACGCCGCGCCAGACGAGTGCTCCCAGTGCAGGTCAAAACCCATCCGAGCCCTCCACATCAGCCAGCGGGGCCAGCATTCCTCACAGAACGCGAGTGCCGCTGAGGGATCGAAGCCCGGGTTAGAGTGCCGCACGATGTACATCCGCCCACGATCAATCTCACGCGACACGACCTTTGTGACCTCCGATTTCCCGCAGACATCGCAGGTCGGCGGGAACACCAACTGGTGCGGTTCCACCTCGTAGATCCACTGATTGATCGTCTTCTGATTCAGGATCACGTTCATAACGGGTGATCGTCTCGCCGGGCTCGGACATCGAAGTCGCAAAGCAACAGCCTGCGTCCACCGTGCGACGAGCATCTTCGCGTGTGCGCCAAGCCACCTGCTGTGCGCGGAAAGGAGGGCTGCGGCACCTGCTTTGCTTTGGGCGAGCGGTAGCCATCGTTGCCGCCGATCTCGTGCCCCCTTCGGACGAAAAGAGGCGTTGGATCAGCCCCACCTCGCGCTAATGCCTTCGGGTGTTAGCGACTACCTGAACCAACAATTTCCGGTGAGCGACCGTGATCGAGCCAATATCGCTGATCATTCATCGCCTGATCGGCAGAAGAGTACGCACCTGAAGCACGATCCGAGGATCACAATGGGTCGAACTCTCCTGGCACGGTGACCTAGTGTCCTGCGCCTTAAGTTCGGTACTTAAGTGTGATAAGCTGTGGCATGGTGAGAACTGGACGGCCCAAGCAGGTGTTGGAGTTGACCGATGCGGAGCGCGATCAGTTGGTGCGGTGGGAGCGGCGTAGGAAGTCTTCGCAGGCGTTGGCGTTGCGCTCGCGGATCGTTTTGCGGTGCGCGGAGGGGTATTCCAATAAGGATGTTGCGGTGGCGTGTGGTGTGTCGACGCCGACGGTCGGGAAGTGGCGCCGACGGTTTTGTGAGCTGCGGTTGGACGGATTGTCCGATGATCCGCGTCCGGGACGTCCGGCGAGCATCACCGCTGAGCAGGTCGAGGACGTGGTCGTAGCGACGTTGGAGTCCACGCCGGAGAACGCGACGCATTGGTCGCGCGCGAAGATGGCCGAGCGCTCGGGATTGTCAAAGTCGACGATCGGGCGGATCTGGCGAGCGTTTGATCTGAAGCCCCATCGCGCGGATACATTCAAGCTCTCCAACGACCCGCTGTTTGTGGAGAAGGTCTATGACATCTGCGGCCTGTATCTGAATCCGCCCGAAGCCGCAGTCGTCTTGAGCGTGGATGAGAAGAGCCAGGTGCAAGCGCTCGCGCGCTCCCAGCCGGCGTTTCCAATGATGCCGGGCATGCCGGAGAAGCGCACCCACGACTATCTGCGCCACGGCACGACCAGCCTGTTTGCTGCGTTTAACACCGCCGACGGGACCGTCATCAGCTCAACGCACCGCCGCCACCGCGCGATCGAGTTCAAGAAGTTCCTGGTCAAGATCGACAGTCAGGTCCCCGAGCATCTCGACGTGCACCTCGTCTGCGATAACTACGCCACCCACAAGAGCCCCGCCATCCAACGCTGGCTGACCGCACACCCCCGGTTTCACATGCACTACACCCCGACGTACTCCAGCTGGATCAACCAGGTCGAGCGATGGTTCGCCTACCTCACAGACGATCTGCTACGTCGCTCAGATCACCGCAGCGTCCACGCGTTGGAGAAAGATATCCGCGACTGGGTCAACAAATGGAACGAAAGCCCCAAGCCATTCATCTGGACCAAGACCGCAGAGCAAACCCTAGACTCCATCTCACGACTTCTACAACGAATTAACGGCGCGGGACACTAGTAAACCCTCCCCCGTCTGCGTCAAAAGCGTCCCGGCGGTTACTGGATTCCTTGACTGACTTCGACCTGATGACTCCCCAAAGAGCGAGCGAAAACGCCGCCCCTACCCCGTATGAGCGCGAATCGCTATCCCACTCGCAGCCCAATTGCATGGCGCATCTCGCCAAGCGAGCGCAAAACGTACCGAAATTTGTTCCGCACGGAACAAATGCCTCCCAGGCACCTCTCCGCATGAAACCGTAGCCGTTCAGTCCTTTGGGTTCCCGGGGGCTGCGGGTCAGAGGAGGGCGGGGAGGGCACCGCCGTGTTGGTGGGTGGTGAGTAGTTCGCGGAGGTAGGCGAGCAGGGAGCGGTGTTGGAGGCGGCAGGTCACTGAGGCGGAGAGGGACCGTTCGGTGAATCGCTCGCCGTCATCGGATTGGTTGCCGTGGGAGAGCTTGCGGTGGATCACCGGTCCGCGGAGCGCGCGCTCGGCAGCGTTGTTCGTCGGGGTGACGCCGTCGATCGTCACGAACGTCCAGAGCGCGGGCCAAATCTTCAGAAGGTTGTTCGCGAATCGGCGGTGCAGGCGGTGGCGTTTGCTGCCGTTGGCGGCATGCTCGAGCAGCTTGCGGAGATCGGCCATGACCGGTTTCATCTCGCGTGTCAGCCAACGGCGATCTCGGTGCTCGGCGAACGCGTGCCAGACCTCAAACAGTCGGCGGGTGAGCGCGAGGCCGGCTTCTCCGAACTGCTGCTGGGCGGCCAACCCTTCGCTGTGGAACCGGAAGTCCCGTTGCAGGTGACTCCAACAGGCTTGTCGCTGCTCGGGGTTCAGGAGGTCGTACGCCCACCACCGGTCCGAGGTCACGATCCCGTGAAAATCGTTGCCGAGCAGCGCTTCGAGCCGGTCGCGGTGGCGATCCTCAACGATCCGGAAGATCGCCGCCTGCGCAGTCGTAGCAGTCCACATCGTGCGGTTATCTCCGGCAAGGAACCAGCCGGTCTCATCGACGTTTACCGCGCCAGAGCCCAGCACCTGGCTCGTGAGACGCTCGTGCGGGCCGGCGAGCAGCCCTGAGGTGCGCTGACAGATCTGATCGATCGCGCCGACCGAGACCCGCACCCCGAACAGCTCCCAGGCAAGCTCGCTCATGTCCCGCCGCGAGATCCGGTTACGCGCCGTCAACGCCACCACCGCCGCCTGCAACCACGGCCCGAACGCCGACTCGCCAATCGTCCCGAGAACTGCGCGAGTCCGCTTAGCGCATCCCGAGCACCGCAACCGATGGGTGCGATGCTCGACATACACAACCGTCGTTGGTGGCAGCTCGGCAACCTGATGGCGGCCGGGCCCATGACGCGGGACCTTCTCAGCATCGGTGAACTCCCGCCCGCACCCGGAGCACTCCTCGGGGTAATGATCAACGATCTCACTCATCTGGTCCTCAGACAGCAGCTCTCGCCCCACGCCCGGATGACCGGGCTGACCGCCCGCCTTACGCTGCTTGGCGTCCTCGCGAGCCAAATCCTTAGCTTTCTCCCGCGCCTCCGCCCGACGCTGCTGACGAGTCTTCGGAGCATCAGCCGACGGTGGCGAGGAGCTATTACGCGAAGTGGGAGCCACCTTCTGCTCGACCGCGCGCAACCGTTGCTCCAACCGCATCAAGAACTCCACACACGCCTCACGCCCCGAGTCATAAACCGCCTCAGCCTCAGACCGCTCCACACCAACCACGTTCGCCGCCCAGCCAACCAAACCTTGTTATGTAAAGCCCAAAGGACTGAACGCCTACATGAAACCACGATTTTGCAGGCTTTTCGTGAGGGTGAGCGACGGGATTCGAACCCGCGACCGCCGAGACCACAACCCGGAGCTCTACCAACTGAGCTACGCCCACCAAGCGAAGCTAGGCGTGAGTTTAGCGTCAGATCAACCGCGCAAGAGGTCTTCGGCGAGCGCGAGGGATTCGCTCGGGGTGCGATCCGGATGACGTTCCAGCGCGAGTTGCCAAGCTCGCAGGAGCGACATGGGATCCTCGCCCAGCAGTCCGACCAGCTCCCCGACCAGAGTCACGACCGCGGGATCTGGCCCGGGCACGGGCGCTTCGCGAGCAGGCACCTGACCGCTCGCAGCAGTACCCGTATGCGTCCCACCTGACACGTCGGCATCGGCACGGGTGGCCGCGAGCATCCGCTCGGTGACATCCTGACCTTCGCGTACCGCAGCACGCCAACCACGTCCCATCGAGAGCTGATCGAGTGCTAGGCGAGGACCCTCGAACACGGTCAGCTGAGCTTGGTTGGGGTTCCACTTGCGTTCGCCGAACTCGAGCCACTCTCCTCGCGCCCACGAGTCGAGGACCGCCTCGCGCAGCTCTCCTTCGGTGAGGTTGAAATGGCAGAAATTGTGGGGAAACTGGCGCAGCTCGACGTGATACATGCTGCTAAGCGTCGCAAATCGCCGTTCACGATGGTTTGGCCGGCTCAACCAGGCCACTCGCTGCGCCGATGAGCTGCACATGCCAAACGTTGTGGAACAGCCACGCCGTCCTCAGCGACGACTTCGAGTGCCGCGACCGCAGACGGCTGGCGGGCATAAGAAGCGAATGCACCAACCGCTGCCACGGGTGGCACTCGGCGTGCTTGGCTGGGCGCTGCTTGGTCTGCCGATGCCCCGGAGAGCTGCCGACGCTCCGTCCGATGGCGCCACTGTCGCACGGAGCTGGGGCTCTTGGTGGGCGCGCCATCCCCGTCTGCTGCGGCTGCTCGTCGTCGTGGCGTTGTGCTGGTCGATGACATATCTCGCTTGGCGAATCGGCTGGAGCTGGCATCGATCAAACGTTCTGCTGTGGGCGTGCCTGCTGGTCACCGAGCTGTACGGCCTGTGGAATCTCGCGACACTTGCGTGGCTCACCTGGGATGTGAGTCCGGGCGAACGCCCGCCCGCCGCCCCGGGAAGCAGCGTCGACGTCTACATCTGCACATACGACGAGGCACCCGCGGTGCTCGAGGCGACACTGGCGGGCTGTGCGCTCATGAGCTATCCGCACACCACCTGGATCTTGGACGACGGCGCTCGCGAAGAGATCGCCGAGCTTGCGAGTCGATGGGGTGTTCGCTACATGACGCGTCCCGACAAAAGTCACGCAAAGGCGGGCAACATCAATCATGCGCTGCCGCAAACCGATGGCGAACTGGTGCTTGTGCTCGATGCCGACCATGTGCCGCTGCCTGACGCGCTGGAGACGATGGTTGGCTACTTCGAGGACTCCAACGTGGCGCTTGTGCAGACACCCCACGACTTCTCAAACCACGATTCGATCCAGCACTATGACCTTGGCCGACACGAGCAGTCGGTGTTCTTCTCGGCGATTTGCGTCGGCAAGAACCGCCACAACGCCGCTTTTTGGTGTGGCTCGTGTGCGCTGATCCGACGTGAGGCGCTGCTCTCCGTCGGGGGCGTGGCCACCGACACCATCGCGGAGGATTTCCATACGACGATCAAGCTCCACCGGCGCGGCTGGCGCACCCACTACGACGAGCGCATCATCGCGCAAGGACGCGCTCCTCACGATCTCGCTGCCTATCTTCTCCAGCGCGACCGCTGGGCGCGAGGCAATCTCGCCGTCTTCACGACGCCAGAGAGTCCCCTGCGCGCACACGAGCTGACGTTCAGTCAGCGCCTGAGCTACCTGGCCAGCCTGCTCTCTTACCTGGCCGGTCCGGTGCGGCTGCTGATGGTGTTGGTGCTCGCGGCTGTGCTTTGGACGGGAGCGCTACCACTGCGAATCGCTCCAGTGGCGCTCGCATCCCTATGGGCTCCCGCGACTTTGCTGATGGTGCTTGCCGGCTCCGCCCTGTGCCGTGGACAACAGAGCAGCGGCGAGGCGACACACTACGAACTGTGTACGGCCGAGATTTTTGCGCGTGCGCTGCGCTGCGTCGTTCGACCGGGGCGGGCTAACTTTCGAGTAACCCCGAAGGAGGGTATCGACCGTGGCGGCTGGGAAGCGGTACGCCAGTTCCGCGCGCTGCTCGTCCTCGCCGGGCTGCTCGGCTTGGGGCTTTTGCTGCGAATCCTCGAGGATTTTGGCGTTGGGCCACTGCCTGTGATGCATGGCTTCGCCGCATGGTTCCTACCCCTGCTCGGCGCTTTCGAGTTGCGCCGAATCACGCGCACTCTTGCGTTCGTGGGGCGCCGGCGACAGCTGCGAGGCGAGTACCGGACTCCCATAGCCGCCGGAGCGGTAATCGTCCCGAACGGGAATTTGCGCGACAGCGATCCTTCGCTGCTCGGACGGATGCACGACATCACCACCAGCGGGGTCGGCTTTGAGCTATCGCGTCCCTTGCCCATCGGCACGCTCGCGGATCTCACCGTCCAGCTCCCCGGCGTCGGCCGTGACTCTGTCCCGACAAGACTTCAGGTGGCCGTACGCTCATGCTTGGCACACAGTGGGGAGTGGCGCATCGGCGCCGCGATCGTCGCTTGCGAGGAGGAGGACCGGCGGCGCGTACTGTCCTACTGCAATGTTGTTTGGCCGTATCGTCGTTTGCGCGGCGAGGCCGACCCCGTGCCGGAGCTTGCCACCTCCCCCAAGCGGCGGACAGCTTTGCCGGTCCTACCGCGCGAAGCCACGCTCGGATAGAGCCGCGAGCAACCGTCCCGCCCGAACCGCGGCTATTCCTCGGGCGGACGACGCTCGCGCTTGCGTTCGGTCGCCCGGCGCTTGGCTTGAAGGCGTCGCTCGCGCGAGGCCGCAGTCGGTCTGGTGGCACGTCGGCTCTTGGGAACGGCCAGCGCCCTCGAGAGCCGCTCGCCGAGGCGGGCCAAGGCCAACTCGCGGTTGCGTGCTTGGGAGCGCTCGTCCTGGGCGATCGCGACCACTCGTGGCCCGATGCGCGCCAGGATTCGGTCCCGTTGCGCGTCGCTTAGCGTGGGCGAGGCGAGCACGTCGAAACTCGCTTCGACACGCGACGCGGTGACGTTGGCGTGCTGGCCTCCCGGACCAGATGAGCGACTTGCGCGCACAGTCACCTCGGAGAGTGGGATCGTCGGCCCATCGGCGATCTGCAGCGCTCGCTGGGAGCCATCGGGTTCGCTCAACGCGACCGCCGATCCCCACACCATGACTGAGCGACCTTCCTCATCGATCGGATGGTAGGCGCAAGATCCCTCGGCCAACGGCGATGCCATCGCGAACCCGCGGGCACCATGTCTCTGAGCTGTTGATCGTGAGACCATCCGATCGGAGCTACCGGAGAGTCGTATTGTTCTGCACGATCCTCGCGGCCCAAACGCAATGGCGCCTGCAACCTATGAGCGACCACACCCCACATAAACATCACGCGGGCGCTGGACCGGCGTCTCTGGTTGCGCTCATAACCGGCGCGTCGAGCGGCATCGGCGAGGCCACCGCGCGTCGCTTGGCGCGCGAGCCGGGTGCGCGGCTGGTGCTTGTCGCGCGTCGCGAGGATCGCTTGCGCGCGCTCGCGGACACGTTGCCAGCGCAAACCAGCTTTCTCGCCGTGGATCTGACGACGGCGGATGCTCCTCAGCGAGTGCTCGATCACGTACGCGGCCATCACGAGAATCTGACGCTGTTGGTCAACAATGCCGGCGCGTCGTGGCGAGCGGGCTTCGCCGATGGTGGCTACGCCAACGTGCGCCAAACGATGCAGCTCAACTTCGACGCAACCGTGCGCCTCACCGAGAAGCTGCTGCCTCTGTTGCGCTCGTCTGCCCCCGGCGCGATCGTGAACGTGTCCAGCACGGCAGCGCGCGTCGCCAGGCCTGGCGCCGGCGCCTATTCTGCCAGCAAGTTCGCGCTTACGGGTTGGAGCGATGCGCTGTTTGCCGAGGAGCGTCCCCATGGCATCCACGTCGGTCTGGTGCTTCCTGGCTTCATTGTGACCGAGGGCTTCCCGGCCGCCGAGCTGACGGCCCGCCGCATGACGCGCTGGATCGTCTCAACCCCCGAGCGCGCGGCCGAGGCGATCGTGGATGTCGGCTTGCATGGCAAGGCGGAGCGCTATGTACCGAGACCGTACGCCCTCGCGGGCATTGCTCGGGTACTCGCCCCGGGCCTTGTGAGAAAGGCGCTCTCCAGCGATGGAGCATCGATGTTCGTGACAAAAACTGGAGCCGACGCCGGGGAATGACAGTGCGAAGCGGGGACTGAAGGATCGAACCCCGAGCTTGCGCGCGCTGGCAGCAGTCCGATCGGGGCTCTCCGCGCCGTCTGACAGAATGCGCCCGGTGCTCTGCCGACCGGTCGTCATCCTTGCGCTCGTGGCGATGACCTGGGTCCTTGCTGCATGCGGAAAGAGTGACCATCCGACCACCTCAACAGCGGCAAGCATGGCAACCACGACCAATTCGCGCACGTCACCCGAAACGGGGGAACGAGCCGACACGGTTAGACCGCTCACCAAGGCACAGGCGATCGCATTCGCTCGCGCGGTCAACCTCACCGCTGCGGACGTGCCCGGTTTCACGGCAACGGCAAGACACAAAAACGAACATAAAACGGCGGTGGAAAAGCGACTCGAACGCGAACTGACGGACTGCGTGGGGAAGTCCGCGAACTCCCCCACGGATCTCGCCGAAGAGAACTCAAAGGACTTCAAGCTCGAACACGCGATCCTGCACTTCAGTGTGAGTTCCGAAGTCAGTGTCGCGCAAACCCCGGCCCTGGCCGCCAAGGAGCTGTCGGCAATGCGTGGCAACCACGTCCGGGGGTGCCTTTCGCACTATCTCGAGCTACTCCTCAAGTATCAGATCATCAAGAGTCAGGGCTCCCGGACCATCGTCAACCCAAACTCGATCTCGCTGTCGATATCGGACGGCACTCCTCCCGCTCCCGGCGCGACGGGAAGTTTCTGGTGGCGAATCAAGGCAACAGTCGTTATCCACCACATCAAGCTGTCCTACTACATCGACATCCTTGGTTTTGTCTACGGTCCAGCCGAGGTTTCGATGTCCAGCAGCGGCGCACTGCGACCCTTCCCAGCAGCCACCCAGGAACACCTCTACCTGCTTCTCCTCAAGCGGGCCGAGACTCACCGTTTGTGACCTGGGCCATCGCTCACCGCGGTCGGTGGATATCCGCCCGATGCGCAACGTCAAGTACCGACACATCGGGATTGCGTCGTCGATGCGATAGACCACCCTGCCAGGCCGTCTCCGAACCAACCAACACCACCCCCGCTCGAAGCGAAGCAGTTCGCACACCAACGGGGGACCGAGGAATCGAACCTCGAGCAAGGGTTTTGGAGACCCCCATGTTACCGTTACACCAGTCCCCCAGAACTGCCTGGTTTGCAGGCCATTCCGAGTGCCTCAGGCGCTCGTGAACGCCCGACAGACTCTACACGGCCATGCGCGAGAGCGCACTCGACCACGCAAGGACCAACAACCGCAGGACCCCCGGTATCGGCGGATCGGAGCACTTTCTAGGATACCCTTGGGCGGGGATGCTGAGATGCCTTGCGATAGCTTTGGCGGTGCTTGCGGTGGGGGCTGTGCCCGCGACCGCTTCGACGACGCCACGGGACGCTGCGTCCACGCACGCCTACCTGGTCGCATCCTACGCTGCGCTTCACGCGGTTGTGAGCGGGTGGCCGACGGTCGAAGCCGGCATCCACCGACTCGACCTGGGTCTGCAGGCCGAATGCCCGGACGTGGGCGCTGGCTCCCCGCAGAGCGGGGAGGAGCAGAAGCTGAGCGACGAGGTCATCGGCGCGCTGTGGGCGACCTCTTATCGCGCGGATGCGGCGATCGCTCGTCGGTTCCTGCACGCGGTCGATCCATTGAAATGGAGCAATCCCCGGATTACTCGTGCCGCCCGCACGTATGCGCGGAATCTGCACGCGATGACCGTCCTGTCCGTGCCAGACCTGTGTGCGGATACGCGTGCTTGGGTCGCGAGCGACTACAGGACGGTACCGACCGACACCGAACAGTTTGATCGGCAGGTGGAAGCCATCGAAATCAAGGAACTTCCTCGGAAACTACTCGCGCCTTACCTCGCCTCCGCCGACCAAGCTCTGATGGTTCGCGTCGAACGCGAAGCACATAGATTTGAAGAACTCGAATTCGTGCACGGCCAGGACGACTGGAACACGTTGCTCGAAACGCTCGCGCTGAACCAGTAGCGCCGTAGCCCAGGCATCCCGGTCGGGCGACGCGTCGCCCGACCACAAAGCGCGCGTATTCGACCGCCCGGCCCAAGACTCAAGCAACTCGGCCGTTCGGTCGAAAAGGTGTCCAGACACAACAGGGACACGCTTGTGACATTCCGCACAATCTTTCGAAATATCGCGCGACGCGAGGACGGGCTGACGCTGATCGAAGTGGTGATCACGTCGCTGTTCGTCGCGCTGATCGTGGTTGGCACCCTCACGGGCTTTCAGGTCATCGACCGCGTCTCCGCCGACCAGCGTTTCCACAATGTGGCCGCGCAGCTGGCCGAAGAGTCCCAGCAGCAGCTGCGCAGCGACCCGGCCAGCACGCTCAACCTGCTCGCCGGTACCTCCAAAGCGATGCGCAACTACGTCACCAAGAACGTCGATGGCACCGTATACACGATTACGCAGGCCGCAGTCTACGTCAACGAATCGAAACCCAGTTCCGACTGCCTGGCGACCGCCGCCAGCGAATCCAGCTCCAAGGGCGACGGCGACTACCTCCGCGTCACGTCAAGCGTCACCTGGCCCCAAATAAAAGCCGCGAAACGCGAACCGGTAACCGAGTCGAGCATCATCACGCCGCCCGACGGATCGGCGCTCGAGGTCGACGCGACCAACGGCTGGAGCCCCGAAGAACCGCTCGCGGGCGTCACCACCCTCGTGAAATATACGGGGGTCGAAGCCACCGAAGCAACCAATCTCGAAGGGACGACTGGCACGGCAGGCTGCGTCGTGTTCGGCGGCATCCCCTCGACCTCGGCAAAAGTCGAAATCAAAGAAATACCTGGCTATGTCACAACCAGCGGCGCGGTCAAAGTGCCGCCTAAGGAAGTCACGATCGCTCCGAACATCACGACGCATGACGCGGTAGTGCTCAACGAAGGCGGCGCGATCACGGCAAAATTTATGTACACGCCACCCGCCGGCACCGAAAGCTCGACCTTTACACACGAAGGCAGAGTGGAAACCGTCACCGGCGACACATTTGTGGCCGCATTCGAAGAAGCCACCAGTGCCAACGAATTTACGGTCGGCGCCACTAAATTCGAATACGAAGCCAGTGGCGAACACAAGTACAAGCCTGTCACCGGCACCTACGGAATCAACGCAACAACGCCGATGGGCACGGGATATACGAAAGGCGACCTGTTCCCGTTTCCCTCGCTCGCGACCAAAAAGTACTGGATCGTGTATGCCGGCGACTGCAAGGAAAACAACGCCAACAGCATCGACAGCGTCGTTACAGACGGCAAAGCTACCGTAAACCATGGGGAAACGACGATTGGCGAAACGACGACTGGCGTCAACATACCCATGACCTACCTACAGGTCAACGTCTACACCGGCACCAGCGCGGCCCAGGGCGCACTTGCGAGCACAGCCTACAAAGTAAAGATCACCAACACGACCTGCGCCAAAGCCCCCGTCCCCAGCAACGCTTCGGCCGCCAACCTCGAACATACGCAGGAAACCACGACGCTCGGGCATCTAGAACACCCCTTCCAGCCGTTTGGTAAGGAGCAGGTGTGTCTCTATAACCCGGCGGAAAAACATACCTACACGTTCGAAGCAAACCTCAACTCGACGACCGAACACAGCGACACGATCTACCTCAAACAAAAAGAAGAAACGTACACCTCACTCGGAAGCAAAGACTCGATAACGGTAGCGAAAGCGTCTTCCTGCTGATGAGACCATCGCGCCCCACACTAGCCAGCCTCCGCCGCGACCAGCATGGCTTCACGCTAATCGAAACGCTGGTGGCGATGTTCAGCGCCGTGGTTGTCGTCGGCGCCCTGTATGCAATCCTCGATGTCTCCGTTCAGCAGGCCGCGCGCGTCACCGATGTTGTACAAGCGACCCAGATCGGCAGAACCACGATGACAAAGGTTGTGGGAGAACTGCACTCGGCCTGCATCGCCTCGGAATTCGTTCCGATCCAGGTAGGCAGCATGGAAACCACAAGCAATAGCGAAGCTAAGCTCGTATTCATCAACGCGTACAGCAAAGAAGCGGAAATCTCGACCGCCTACAAGCATGAAATCGTGTGGCAAAAGAGCACTGGACTACTCGTCAACAGGACATACCAAAGCAATGGCGGAACTTGGCCCAAATTCACATTTCCCGCGACAAAGACAGAAACGCGCCTTGGGGAACACATATGGGAGAACCCCGTCAAAGGAAAAGAAACTGAAATCGAACCGATGTTTCAGTACTATAAATATAGTAAGGAAGCCAGCAAACTAAGCTCCGAAACAGAAGGCCTCAGCACGCTGAAACAGATCGGCCTGGAAACCAAAGGCGCCGAAAACATCCTCACCGCCAAAGGCGCGGAAGAAGCCGCTGCCGTGGAAATCAACTTCCGCCAGGGACCCGTTGACAAAAACGTAACCGAAGCTCGCAGCACAGACCTCAAAACACTTGTGACCCTGTCCTTTAGCGTGCCCAACGCCGAAACCCCGATCGAAGCAAAGCCATGCGAATGATCAAAACGCTCAACCGACTACGCACCCGCGCCCGCTCCGAGGACGGGTTTACGATGATCATCGCGCTGGGCGTGATGATCGTCACAGGCCTACTGCTGGTCGCCTCCTACACCGCCGTAACTGGAGACGCCAAGCTATCGCGCAACGAAATCATCCAAAAGCAGGCTTACTACGCCGCGCTTGGTGGCGTGCAGGAGTACGAGTATCAGCTGCAGAGCAACCCCGATTACTGGGAGACGTGCAAAACGCCCTCAAACCTGCTGTCTAAAGGCAAAGAATCGTACGAAACCAAGGAAAACGAATACAACGGCCACTACACGATCAAACTGCTGGTGGCGAGTACCGCGCCGGGCGGCACCAAAGAATGCCTGACAACCAACCCGTTTGGCTCGATGATCCAATCGACGGGTGCGCTGGCCAACACCTTCCGGATCGAATCGACGGGCTACGCCGGCACGGACAAGCGCACGGTGATCGCCACCTTCCACGTCATCGGCTTCCTCAACTACGTGTACTTCACCCAATACGAAGTCGAGGATCCCACGATCGCCGGCGATTCGACGACCGAATGCGAAAAATATTATGCCGAACGAACCAAAACCGGTGCGAAATGCCAGACGATCCTTTTTGCCAAGGAAGACAGCGTTAACGGCCCGTTTCACACCGACGATGCAACCAATGTGACCTGTAGCAAAGAACTCAACTTTGGGCGCCCGGGACATACCGACTCTGTGGAAATCAACGGCGGTACCTGGCCAGCTTGCGCCAAAGGGTCCGAACCGACATACAACGATCTCAAGAAAGAACCCACCAAAGGCGAAGAACTCAAGGCCCCAGAAAGCGACAAAAGCTTGCGCTCGTATGTGGAAGAAGAAGACAAGTTCACTGGCGTCACCTACCTGGAACTGAACGGCACAACCAAAGAAATCGCCGTTACCAACTACAACAAAACGACGAAAAAACTTGAAAAACTCAAAGCGATCAAATGGCCCAAAAACGGCTTGATCTACGTGCAGACCGGCGAAGGCTGCGGGTATACCTACACCCCAGAAGAATCGGACGAAAGCAACGAGACCAGCAAAGAGAACGAATGCGGGAACGTGTACGTCAAGGGTACGTATAGCGAATCGTTGACGATCGCCGCTGAAGACAACCTCATCGTCAACGGCAGCGTCTACCCCACCAGCGTCGAAGGCAAACTTGGCACCGAACCGTCCGGTACGACCACGCTCGGCCTGATCGCGACCGAATACGTTCGCGTCTATCACCCGATCAAAGAAGAAGGACGCGGAGGCTGTGGCAACGCCAGCGGCTCGCTGACCAACCCGTGGATCTACGCGGCGATCCTCTCCACCAGCCACTCATTCGTGGTCGACAACTTCGGCTGCGGCGAAAACCTGGGCGAACTGAACATATATGGCGCGGTCGCCCAAAAGTTCCGTGGCCCGGTCGGCACATCGGGCGGCACCGGGTACATCAAGAACTACAACTACGACGAACGCCTCGCTACCGACGAGCCCCCCTATTTCCTGAGCCCGCTGAACGCCGGCTGGAAGGTCGAGCGCGAGACGGGGGCCGCACCCGAATAGCAAGTCGGACGCGGGCACGGCCGAGTAGCAGGTCAGGGCAGGCCATACTTACGACCGTACGGTGAACCGCGGCCGAATTGCGTCGGGCAGCCGAATTGCGGTCGGGTGCTCATGCGGCACGCCTACGCCACTCCCCCACGGCGCATTCGACCGCTCCGTCGTGTAGTTTCGAAATGTGGCGAATTCACAAGACGCCCAGGGCTCCCAACACCCGGACGCACTCGCGGCGGTGGCGTTGCACGCCCTCGTGAACGAAGGACGCGAGGGCATGACCGTTGCCGAACTCGCAAGCGCATGCGAGCGGGACCCCACCAACACATCAGAACTAAACGAAACCGAAGCAGCGCTGGACGTCCTACTCGAAGCCAACCTGGCGACGCGGGAGGGCAACCAGTTCAAGCCGAGCCGAGCCGCCATACGCGCCGCCGAGCTGAGCTTCTGAGCGACATCCGCGCCCGGGATCCTTGCCCCTATGCCGCTCTCCGCGCCCGGCTATGCCCGCGTCCGCAATCCTTGACCCTGGCACGCTCCGCGCCCGGCTACGTCAGAGCCCACGCTACCTCACATGCGCCGGGCTGCGACCTCGCGCGTCCGACTACCTGACTCCCGCGAACAAAGCCGCCGGACGCAGCCCGAGAGCGCGCGCGAGCTTGAGCACGGTGCGCAGGTTGGGCCCGCGGCCTCCGCGCTCGTAAACGCTGATGGCGGCGCGATCGACTTCGGCCTCGTAGGCGAGCGCCTCCTGAGAGAGCGCGGCGTGCACGCGGGCGGCGCGCAGGTTGCCACCGAGCAGCGACGCCGGCTCGGTGCTGATGTGCGGATCGGCGGGCGGACCGGACGTGCGCGCGCCAGCCGAACCGATACCGTCAAGCAGCGCGGCGGGCGCCACGGCGAGCGCGCTGGCGATGCGCACCAGCGTCGAAAGATCAGGCGAGCGCTCAGCCCGCTCCAGGAAGCTGATCGCGGCACGATCGAGCTGCGTTGCCTCTGACAGCGCGACCTGCGATAGCTCGGCACGCAGGCGAGCGGCGCGCATGTTCTCACCGAACGCCGCCACCTGCTCGTCGATTTCGGGGTCGCCGGTGTGTCGCACGAGGGCATCATCGACGCTCGCCTACAGAAACACCACTGTAAAAACACAAGCGCGAGCTAGCGCGGAGGTGACACACACGCCGCTCCCCCATCGAGCGCAAACGGACTTGGCGCGGGGCGCGATGGTACCGTCATGCTGGTGATCCAGGATGTTCGATAGCGCACCCGACGATGCTGTTACACACGAACGGCGAGCCAAGGCGGACCGCCTGCGAGCGCAGGGGATCGAACCGTTCCCCCACATACCAGCCGCGAAGCGCACCGAGATAGCCAAGCTGCAGCAAACGCACGACCCAGCCGAGCTGAAGGCGGGCGAGCACCCCAACTTCAGCTATCGCATCGCCGGACGCGTGACCTCCAGACGCGGGCACGGCAAGACGACGTTCATCGACCTGCGCGACTTCTCCGGGGAGATCCAGCTGGCGGTGCGCCACGACACGCTCGGCGAGGAGGCCTACGAGCGCACCGTGGACCTCGACGTCGGCGACATCGTCGAAGCGGAGGGCCCTATCTACGTCACCCAGCGCGGTCAGCTCGCGCTGAGCGCCCACCGCTGCGCCTTGCTCACGAAGGCGCTACGGCCGCCGCCAGACAAGCGCCACGGGCTTGGCGATACGGGCACGCGCTACCGCTATCGCGAGCTGGACCTGCTCGCGAACGAGAGCACACGCGAACTGTTCGTGACGCGCGCGAAGACGATCGACGCACTGCGCGCTTTCATGGCCGAGCGCGGCTTCATCGAGGTCGAAACTCCCGTCCTGCAATCGCTTGCGGGCGGAGCGTCGGCGCGACCGTTTCTGACTCACCACAACGCGCTCGACCAGGAGATGTCGCTGCGAATCTCCGTGGAGCTGTATCTCAACCGCTGTCTGATCGGTGGGCTTGAGAATGTGTATGACCTCGGCAAGTGCTTTCGCAACGAGGGCATCTCCTACCGGCACAGCCCTGAGTTCACGATGCTCGAGTGGCTGATGGCCTACGCCGATCACAAAGACGTCGCGACCTTCACCGAAGAGATGGTCGCTTACGTCGCCCGGCATGTGCTCGGCACGACAACGATCGAGCGCGGCGGCGAGCAGATCGATCTGGCAAAGCCGTGGCACAACACGACCATGCAAGCGGAGATCCTGCGCGTGACGGGCGTCGACTTCCTGGCGGCCGAGCGCGAGGAGCTGGCGGCGCTGCTTGAGGGCAAGATCCACCCCGACGCGAGCTGGGCACAGACTGTTCAGGCCGTGTACTCAAAGCTCGTGGAGCCGACGCTCAACCAACCCACGCACGTTTACGACTTCCCGCTGGAGTCGTTTCCGATCACCAAGGCCCACGCGCAAGACCCGCGCCTGGCCGAGCACTTCGACGCCGTGATCGGCGGTATCGAGCTGGTCAGCGGCGACTCGGAGGTCAACGACCCTGTCGAGCAGCGCGAGCGCTTCGTCGAGCAGCGCAAGCAGCGCCGCGCGGATGACGACGACGCGCCACACCCCCACGACGAGGAGTATGTGCGCGCACTGGAGTATGGCCTTGCGCCGTCCGCCAGTGGCGGAATGGGCGTGGATCGCCTGCTGATGATTCTCACTGGACACGAGACGTTGCGCGAGGTGGCACCGTTTCCAGTGATGCGCGAGCTGCACGGCGGCGCTGCGGATTGAGCACCGGACCGCACGCACCGATCTTCATCCCCGGCCACGCCAGGCCCTCACACTTCGCCCCCGCCACCAACCCGCCACCATCCGACTGCACGCACCTACCGGAAAGCTATAGTCGCGACAGACCTGAACGATGAGCGACAGCGACCACAGCTTCGAGCAGATGCACTTCGACCCGGCCCCGTCGCTCTCGGGCGAGGTACCGGGACCGCGCTCGCGCGAGATGCTGGCAGAGCAGGAGGAGTTGGAGTCAAGCGCACGCTCCTACCCGCGTAGCGTGCCGGTCGCAATCGAGGCGGGCAAGGGCGCAACGATGCGCGACGTCGACGGCAACACGTTCATCGACCTGTTTGGCGGAGCGGGCGTGCTCAACACCGGCCACAGCCTGCCGGCAGCGATGGAGGCCGCGACGGCACAACAGAGCAAGCTCGTGCATGCGCTCGACTTCCCGACCGAGCCGAAGCTGAAGCTGATGCGCAAGCTAAAGTTGCTGCTGCCGGGCCGGTTGCGCGAGCGCGCACGTTTTCACTTCGGCGGCCCAACCGGATCGGACGCGATCGAGTCGGCGCTGAAGCTGACCCGTGCGCACACCGGACGCGAGGCTGTGATCGCCTTCCAGGGCTCCTATCACGGCATGACGACAGGAGCGTTGTCGGTAACCAGCGACGTCGGTTTCGGCGGGCCGACGTCGAGCCCGGTGCACTTCATGCCCTACCCCTACTGCTACCGCTGTCCGCTTGGCTTGAAGCCCGACTCGTGCGAGATGGCTTGCGCGCGTTTGCTCGAGACGTCCCTGGAAGACCCGCACAGCGGCATACCCAAGCCGGCTGCCGTGCTGATCGAGCCGATCCAGGGCGAGGGCGGCACGATCGTGCCCCCGGACGGGTATCTCGCGGAGGTGCGCAGGATCACGCACGAGCAGGACGTGCCGCTGATCGTCGACGAGATCCAGTCTGGGTTTGGGAGGACTGGCACGTTCTTTGCGTGTGAACACGACCAGGTCACTCCAGATGTGATGACGCTGTCAAAGGCGCTGGGTGGGATCGGCTACCCGCTGTCGTGCGTCGCTTATGACCTGCAGCTGGACACGTGGAAGCCGGGCGCTCACATCGGCACGTTCCGGGGTCATCAGGTCGCGATGGCGGCGGGGCTTGCGGCCATCGAGTTCATGAGCGAGGTCGATCTGCCAGCCCACGCGATGACGCTCGGCGAAATGACGCTTGGACTACTGCGCGAAGCACAGGAGACACTGCCCTCGGTTGGGGATGTGCGCGGCCGGGGCCTGATGATCGGTATCGAGCTGGTGAAGGATCGCGACTCCAAGAAGCCGTGGCCGGAGATGGCGGCACGGGTCCGCACCGAGTGCTTCCATCGAGGCGCGATCATTGAGGTGGGCGGCCACTACGGCAACGTCGCTCGCTTCCTGCCGCCGCTGGTTATCTCGCGCAAGCTGATGCTCACCGGCATCGAGATCTTCGTGGAGTCGGTGCGCGCCGCCGAAAACGCGCTCGCGTGCCCCGCGGCACTTGCCTCCAGCTGAGAGCCAAATAGTGCGGGCGGAGGGACTCGAACCCCCATGGGCAAAAGCCCACTGGCTCCTAAGGCCAGCGTGTCTACCAATTCCACCACGCCCGCAGGTTGCGTGAGGACCGCCAGAGATTGTATGGTCATGAGCGAGATGTCTTCAACTTCGGGGAGCAGGACGCCGGCGGGCGTGATCGTGACGCACCCAAACCGCGGCAAGCCGGTCGTTCAGGCCACGCGCGCCACGGTTGTGCTGCTGCTGCTCGTGTCCACCGCGCTGATCCTGGTCGTGACGATTGGAGGTTGGAGCACGCTCGAGGGCGGCATCCCGATCCTGCTGGCGTGGGCGGCCGTGTATCTGCTGATGGCCTACTACGCCGTCCGCTGGAGTCGTGGCGTGCTGCCAATCGCCGCCGCGCTGGGACTGCTGCTGCTGATCTTCGCGCTCGTGGCGGCCCCATCCTGGTTTGAACGCAACAAAGCCGGCTATGCGCCGCCGAACCTCAATGCCGGCCTGCTCGGCATCGTCACGCTGCTGATCGTGCCGGTGCAGATACTGCTGATCGCGTTCGCAATGCGCGGCTTCTCCCAGGGCTGGAACGTGGAGCTTGAGAAGCTCGACGCGGGTGCCGAGGAGAGCGCGCTCGCCAGACCCGCATAGAGACGCCGCGTACCCGTAATATTGAGATATTGCGGCGGTGGCGGAACGGTAGACGCGATGCTCTCAAAAGGCATTGTCCGAAAGGGCGTGTGGGTTCGATTCCCACCCGCCGCATGAATTGAGCGGATCACCTCGACCGGCTGGCGGCTAACGCCGCCTCGCCCCGCAACCGACCGCTGCCAAGGCGGCACACCAGAGCGATGCTCAGCCCACAAGCTCGAGCAGCTCCCCGGCCAGCGCCGGCACACATGCCAGCACCCCAAGCGGCAGGCCACCCCGCTCGGGCAACTCCGTCACCGTGAGCCCGGCCCGCTCGCACACGAGCGTGCCGGCCGCGATGTCCCATGGCTTGGTGGTGCGCTCGAAGTAGGCGTCATAGCGCCCACAGGCGGTCCACGCGAGGTCGAGCGCGGCGCTGCCGAAGCGGCGGATGTCGCGTACGCGCGGCAGTAGGCGCGCCAGCACCTCGGCCTGCGCGGCGCGCACCTCAGCGCTGTAGGCGAAGCCGGTGGCAACCATCGCGCTCGCCAGCTCGCCGCGATCTGACGCGAGGATCGGCGCGCCATTCAACGTCGGTCGCCCCTCGCGCGTGGCGGCAAACAGCTCATCGCGACAGGGATCGAAGATCGCGCCCACGAGCGATCCACGGGAGTCGGCGACGGCCACGCTGACGCACCACTGGGGGATGCCAAAGAGGAAGTTGACCGTGCCGTCGAGCGGATCGACGATCCAGGTGAGGCCGCTCGAACCGTCCTCTCCTCCGCTCTCCTCGCCGAGGAATCCGTCCGCTGGTCGAGACCGTGCGAGTGTGTCGCGAATCAGGCGCTCGGAGGCGAGGTCGGCTTCGCTGACAAGATCGGTAGGCGTGCTCTTGCTGGCGAGCGCCGGCTCGCGACCGGCCTCGAATCGCTCCAATAGCAGCGTACCGGCGCGCTTGGCAAGATCGACCGCCAGCGCCAGCAGCTCCTGCTGGGCCGCCGGCTTGCCCGCAAAGGTGGGCTCGGGCGACTGGCTCTCCCTCTCAGGCGCCGCCTGCTCGCCGGCCACAGACAGCTCAGAGGATGGCCTCCCCTGCTCCGGCGAGTCGCTCACGAAAACGCGGCGGGGCGCTGCGGCGTCCAGGGCCGCTCGGCCTCGAGCTGTGCGGCGAGCGCGACCAGCGTGGCCTCGTCGTTGGGCTTGCCAACGAATTGCACCGCGCGCGGCAGCCCGTCCGCGGCGAACCCCGCGGGCACCGAGCAGGCGGGCTGACCGGTGAAGTTCCAGGGCGCCGCGTAGGGGACGGTGGCGGACGCCGCGATCGTCGTCCGCAGCCAGCCGCGACCCTCGCGGGCGCCGATCTTCGGTGGGGGTGCGGGGGTTACGGGCATCAACAGCACGTCGTGGTCGGCCAGCGGCTCGTTCAGGCGCTCAGCGTAGTCCGCTTGGCGACCGAGCGCCCAGTCGACCGCGCCGGGCGGCAGCATCCCGCCTAGGCGCGCAAGCGTGCGGATGCGCCGTTCAAGGCGCTCGGGGTGAGCGAACGTGGCGGCCTCCTCGTGGACGCTGCGCAGGTAGATCGCGGTGAACTCTGGCGGCGGCACCAGCGGGCCGTGGTCGATCTCGCACTCCTGCACATCGTGGCCAAGGCTGCGCAACAGCGCAACCATGTCGTCCAGTGCGGCACGATTCTCTGGGTGCAGCTTCGTCAGCGGCGAGGGCGGCAGCTTGCTCGCGAGCGCGATCTTCAGCGGACGGGACGCTTGACCATTACCGGAGGAGGACGACTCTTCCTCGAGCGTCGGGGGTTCTCCCACCGGCGTCTGGAGTCCGGCCTGCCCAAGCGCTGCCAGGAACGAACACGGAGGCACAGGGTCGGCGTCGGGATCGCTCGGACCCTCAGCGATCGCGTCGTAGAACAGCGCGGTGTCGCGCACCGAGCGCGCGAGCACGCCATTGACGACCAGACCGTGCCACGCGCCCACATGTGGCGCAAGCGGTACTCGTCCGCGCTGGGTCTTCAGCCCAAACAGCCCGCAGTAGGCGGCGGGAAAGCGGATCGAGCCGCCGCCGTCGCCTGCGAGCGCGGCGCCGACAAGACCAGCGGCGACGGCGGCCGCGCTGCCCCCGCTGGAGCCGCCAGGGCTGTGCTCAAGCCGCCAAGGGTTGTGCGTGGCGCCCCAGGTGGGTGACTCGGTCCACGGGAAGGCGCCCAGCTCGGGCATGTGCGTCTTGCCGATCACGATCGCACCGGCGGCGCGCATGCGGCGCACGATCTCCGAGTCCTCGCGCGCGGGCTCGCCGTAGGCGTTGGTGCCGAACGTGGTCAGCTCACCGGCGACGTCGAATTCGTCCTTGACCGCGATCGCCACACCCAGCAGCGGGCGTTCCCCTCCGGCACCGCGCCTGGCGTCGGCCTGATCGGCTTCCATACGCGCGCGCTCAGCGAACACCACGCGGAACGCGTTCAGCATCGGGTTGAAGCGCGCGATCCGCTCCAGATAGAGGTCAACAAGCTCGCGTGAGGACACCTCGCCCGCGGCGATCAACTCGGCCTGCTTGGCGATGCCGGCGAAGGCGAGGTCGGTGGAGTCCATCGCAAAGGAATCTAGTGCAGAGCCGGATCCGCTGCAGAGCCGCGTGGAGCGTCGGTCACGAAACGCTGGCGCGAGAGGGCCCAGCGGCAAGACGCGGTCTGCTCGCGCTCAAACGGGTGTGACCGGATTGCGCTTGGCGGGCCACTCGCGCCGCTTGCTCTCCGCGTGGGCAAAGCGCCGGATCAGGTCCTCGCGCAGGCGCTCAGGCTCGACCACGGCGTCGACCACAAGCTCGGAGGCGAGGTGCAGGATGTCGATGTCCTGCGCGTACTCGCGCCGCAGCTCCTCGGTCTTCGCTTCGCGCTCGGCGCCCTCGGGGATCGTCTGCAGCTGATTGTAATAGACGGCATTGATCGCGGCCTGCGGGCCCATGACCGCGATCGATGCGCTCGGCAGCGCGATACAGCAGTCGGGGTCGAACGCGGGGCCGGCCATCGCGTAGAGCCCAGCGCCATAGGCCTTGCGCACGATCACCGAGATCTTCGGCACGGTGGCTTCGGAAACCGCGCTGATCATCTTGGCCCCATGGCGAATGATGCCCTGGCGCTCGACCTGCGTACCGATCATGAAGCCGGGCACGTCAGCCAGGAATAGGAGCGGGATGTTGAACGCGTTGCACGTCCAGATGAAGCGCGCGGCCTTATCGGCCGAGTCGGAGAACAGCACGCCGCCCTTGTGCTTGGGCTGGTTGGCGACGATCCCGATGGCGCGACCGTCCAAGCGCGCGTAGCCGACGATCAGCTCCTTGGCCCAGCGCGCGTGGATTTGCAAGAGCGAGCCCTCGTCGACAATCGCCTCGATCAACGAGAGCATGTCGAACGGCTTGTTCTCGTCGCTTGGGATCACCTCGAAGGGACTGCCGTCACCGGCGAAAGTCGCGGGCGCTGCAGACGGGGCATCAGGTGGTGATTGATCGCGGTTGGACGGGAAGTAGGACAGGTAGCGCCGCGCGAACGCTATGCCCTCCTCGTCTGAGGAGACCAGCTGATGAGCGCAGCCGGAGACACCGGTGTGCATACGCGCCCCGCCCATCTCCTCCAGGGTGACGTCCTCGCCGATCACCATCTGCGCCATGCGCGGCGAGCCCAGGTACATCGAGGCGTTGCCATCGCGCATGACGACGATGTCGCAGAAAGCCGGTATGTAGGCACCCCCTGCCGCCGAGGGGCCGAACAGCACGCACACCTGCGGCACGACACCGGACATGCGCACCTGGTTGAAGAAGATCCGCCCCGCCCCGCGCCGTCCCGGAAACATCTGCACCTGCTCGGTGATGCGCGCACCCGCCGAGTCCACGAGGTAGACCATCGGGATGCGCAGGCTGGCGGCGCACTCCTGGATGCGCAGGATCTTCTCGACCGTCTTCGGCCCCCACGAGCCGGCCTTGACCGTTGGGTCGTTGGCCATCAGCGCAACCGGTCGCCCCCCGATCGTGCCGACTCCCGTCACGACTCCGTCGGCGCCAAGCCCGTCCTCGTTCCAGTTCGCCAGCAACGCCTCCTCGGAGAAGGAGCCCTCGTCGAGCAGCAAACCCACGCGTTCGCGTACCGGCAGCTTGCCCTGCTCGCGCGCCTTCTCGCGGTGGCGCTCGGGCCCACCGGTGAGCGCTCGCTCTGTTGCTTGGCGCAGATCGCTCATGCGCAGCTGAGCCTATCGGTAGACCCGGGACGGTACGCGGCGCGGCGTGCGGTCGGAGTACCCTCACTGGGGATGCTCGCCGAGGATGACTTCGACCTCTCCGCCGCCGGCCTACGCGCCGACGGTTCCGACCTGCGGATTTCGGTGGAGGTGTTGGCAAGCAAGCTGGAGAGCGCGCTGCCCTCGCAGACGCGTGTGGAGCGCCGTGGCGGCGGGTTGTTGGGGCGCGGCGAGAAGCGCGTGCGCCAGCTCAGCGTGAGTCTCGGCGACACCTCCTATGAGCTGACAGTCTCGGAGCGCGTCGAAGGCTTTCGCAAGCGCGAGGTCGGAGGCATCGCGATCAAGCGCGAGGCGCTCGACCCGGGCGAGTGGGTGGGCGCGCTGGCGGCGGACCTACGCGAGGAAGCGCAGCGCAGCGCCGAGGCCCGCGCGGCGCTTGAAAGGCTCGTGGGATGAGCGCGAACGAGCCGCCGCCCGACGTCGAAGAGGACGACGAGCCCGCGGACCCGGGCGAGAGCCCCGCAGAGCAGGCCGAGTCGTTGGCGCGGGTCGAGCAGGGCGGCATCCCGCTCGGAGCCGAGCGGCGACTGCGCGAGCTGGGCGAGCACGGCGGCGCGTTCACCTCCGACCTGTCGGTCGCCGACTTCGCGCTGTGCCACCAACTCGGCCTGAAGCCGGTGTCGCAGGTGATGGGCAGCTCCATTTATCAAGTCGGCTACCAGAACACGCCGTGGCAGTCGACGATGGGCGGCGGGTATATGTTCGAGATGCAGGCGCTCTCACAAGGATGGAACGAGGTGCGCGAGCGGGCCCTGCACAGGCTGGCGCTGGAGGCAGGACACGTGGGCGCGGACGCCGTGATCGGCGTTGACTTGCAAACAGGCGCCCACGATTGGGCGGAAAACTCAATCGAGTACGTGGTGATCGGCACCGCGGTACGCCACGGCACTCCGCCCGGCACGCGCACCCAGACCACACCGCCCGCACGATCCGCCGGCAACACACGCCACGACAAGCGATCCCGGCATGGCGGCAGCTCGCGCGAGGACGGCCCGGTGCTCACGGAGCTGTCGGTGGCCGACTACGCGAAGCTGCTGAGCGCGGGCGTGGAGCCGCTGGGGATCGTGGCGTGGAGTTCGGTGTTCTTCGTGGGAGCGTCTTACTCGACGCAGAGGTTGGGCGGCATGAACTTCATCCAAAACCAGGAGCTGCCTGAATTCACGCAAGGCATCTACAGCGCGCGAGAGATCGCAGTGGGACGAGTGACCGAGCAGGCGGCCAGGCTCGATGCGAGCGGCGTGATCGGCGTGCGCATCGCGCACGGCATCCGCCAGGTGTCGCTTGGCGGCGGCGCCTACTCACGCAGCGGGCTGATGGTGACTTTCCATGTGATCGGCACGGCGATCCGGGAGGACCGCGCGACGATCCCGAACGCGCCCGAGACGACCATCGATTTGACGGCATAGCTTTTGAGCAATCTTCGAACGAAGCAGAGGAACACAACAATGAGCCCACCAACAGGAGCGCAAGCATGAGCGAGACAGAGGAGACCGAGAGCACGTACGACCCGACCTCGCTCGAGGGGGTGCCCGAGGCGGGCAAGGCGCGCCTGCAGCAGAACCGCGCGGGCCTGTTCACCTCAGACCTCAGCGTCAACGAGTTCCTGCTGATCAAGCAGGCCGGCTTCGACCCGGTGGGCCTGGTGGTGGGTAGCTCGATCTACCACATCGGCATCCAGCTGGCGGGCTGGAAGAAGAGCCAGGAGATGACGGTGCTCTCCGAAGCCATGTATGGGGCGCGACAGCTGGCGATGACACGCATGGAGGAGGAGGCCGACCAGCTCGGGGCGGACGGTGTGGTGGGAGTACGCCTCGATATCGGCCGCTATGAGTGGGGCCAGGACATGGCGGAGTTCATCGCGATCGGCACCGCGGTGAAGCATCGCGAGGGCAAGCTGCACCGCGCGCCCAACGGCAGGCCGTTCACGAGCGACCTCTCGGGGCAGGACTTCTGGACGCTGCTGCGCACCGGTCACCGGCCCGTGGGCATGGTGATGGGCAGCTGTGTCTACCACGTTGCCCACCGCGGCATGCTCAAGTCAATGGCGCAAACGGGACGCAACGTGGAGCTGTCGAACTTCACCCAGGCGCTGTATGACGCGCGCGAGCTTGCGATGGAGCGCATGCAGTCGGAGGCGCAAACGCTGAGCGCGGAGGGGATCGTCGGTGTGGATCTGCAGGAGAAGAGCCACGGCTGGGGCAGCCACACGATCGAGTTTTTCGCGGTGGGCACGGCGATCGTGCCGAGCGAGGACCACGACGGGTCGATCGAAGCGCCGACGCCGGTACTGGACCTGTCATGAGCATCGTCACCACAGAAGACCGCGGGGCGGCCCGCCACATCGTGCTCAACCGCCCGGAGAAGCGCAACGCGATGAGCCAGGAGCTGCTGCGTGCGCTCGCCCAAGCCCTGCGCGAGGCCGACGCCGAGCAGTCGGTGCACTGCGTGGTGCTGCGCGGCGAGGGGCCCGTGTTCTCCGCCGGCGTGGATCTCGGCGAGTTGATGGCGTCGGCCAGCAAACCGGGCGACCTGCGGCCGTTCAGGAACACGTTCCTGGAATGCCCGAACCTAGCCGAAGCGATACCGAAGCCGGTGATCTGCCAGATCCACAAGACGTGCGTGGGCGGAGCGCTGGAGGTAGCACTCGGCTGCGACCTGCGAATCGCCTCAGACGACGCCCAGCTGGGGCTGCCGGAGGTGAAGTTCGGGATCATTCCCGATGTGGGCGGCTCCACGCGTCTGCCTGCCGTGGTGGGACTTGGCAGGGCTAAGGAGCTGATCATGACCGGCCGCACGATCGACGCCGCCGAGGCCGAGCGCATCGGCTTGCTCAACCGCGTCGTCGCGCCTGACGATCTCGAAGACGCCACGCAGGCGCTCGTGGACGAGCTGCTGGCCAACTCGCATGTGGCGGTGGGACGCGCCAAGCGTGTGATCGACGCCTCCGCGCGGCCCGCGCTGGCGGCGACGCTGGAGATGGAGGTGGCGGTGCAGGAGTACTGCGTGGCGGCGATGCGCGAGCAGGCACGTCAGGCCGAGCCGGCCGGCACGCCAAGCTAGCGCCAGTCGACCGAGCCCGCCACGAGCGTGTGCGAGCCAAGCTGGCGGCCGAGCACCTCCCGCACCCGCCGCGCACACGTGAGCAGCGCGTCGAGGTCGATGCCGGTGGCGATCCCCATCTCGTGCAGCATCGACACGAGATCCTCGCTTGCGATGTTGCCGGTCGCGCCGGGCGGCACGGGACAGCCGCCCAGCTCGCCAAAGCTCGACTCGAAGCTCGCGACGCCGGCCTGCAAAGCCGCCAGCACATTCGCAAGGCCCTGACCGCGCGTGTTGTGGAAGTGGGCGGTGAGCTGCACATCGTGGTCGTGTGACCCATCCGCGCGAGGGGCGCCCAGCCGTTCGAACGCCTGCGCAAAGAAAGCCCCGACCTGCACAGGGTTGGCCATGCCGGTGGTGTCGCCGAAGCCGATCTCCTGCGCACCGAAGTCGCACAACCGCTGAGCGATGTCGAGCACCCGCTTGGGTGGCACGTGACCCTCATAGGGACAACCAAACGAGGTGGAGATGACCGCCTCGCAACGCAGTCCGGCCTCGCGCGCGCGTGCCAGCACGACCCGCAGGCCGTCGAGCGACTCGGCGATCGAGCGATTGACGTTCTTACGATTGTGCGTCTCCGAGGCCGACATGAACACGTTGATCTCGTCGAACGCAGGGCGTCCGCGCGAGGGGCCGTCGAGCACCTCAAACGCCCGCTCCAACCCCCGCTCGTTGGGAATCAGCACGCTCACCGACACGTCCTCGGGCACGTCGATGCGCGCCAGCACCTCCTCGGCGTCGGCGAGTTGCGCGATCACGTCGGCACGCACGAAGCTCGTCACCTCCAGCCGCCGCAGGCCGGTGCGAGCGAGCATGTCGATCAGCTCGACCTTGCGCTCGGTGGGGATCGTCTCGGGCTCGTTCTGAAAACCGTCGCGCGGCCCGACCTCCCTGATTTGCACTGAGCCTGGAAGGGTCATCCGATCGTTCCCTTTGGGACCCATCGGTGCATGCACCTTTTTATATCCAAGTGCCGCTTGGCGCATGCGCCAAGCGGCGAGGCCGCACATGTGCGGCCTCGTTCCGGACCGTGCATGCACGGTCCGGCCGACCGGTACATGTACCGGTCGGGACAGCGCCGCATGCGGCGCTGTCTTCCATCACCACATCGACAGGCCACCGCTGACGTTCAGCGTTTGCCCGGTCACATACGAAGCGTCCTCGGAGGCAAGGAACGCGATTGCCGCCGCGACCTCCTGTGGCTCTCCCGAGCGCCGCATAACGGTCTGGTTGACCATGCCCTGCTTGAGCCGCTCGCCCAGCTCGCCGAGCAGCTGCGGCGCGGAGTTGAGCAAGGGCGTCTCGATCGGGCCGGGCGCGACAGCATTCGAGCGCACGCGGTAGCGCGCCGACTCGCGCGCGATTGCCTTGGTGATTGACAGTTTCAAAATCTAAACACCCACCTCAAGATTTGCAACGGCAGTATAGGCTTTAGCCGGTGAGACTTGAGGGAAGAACCGCGCTCGTGACCGGTGGGGCATCCGGGATCGGAGCAGCTACGGCGCGCAGACTGGCCGCCGAAGGCGCACGCGTGGCGGTCTGCGACATCAACGAGGACGGCGCCCGTGAGGTGGCGACCGAGCTGGACGGGCTCGGGCTACGGATGGACGTCACCGACGTTGAGTCGGTCAATATCGCTGTCGAGGCCGCGAACGAGCAGATCGGGCCGATCGACATCCTCGTGAACAACGCCGGGACGGACCTGTTCTCATTCTTCGTCAAGACCGATCCCGGTCTGTGGGACTTCGTGCTCGGCGTCAACCTGCGCGGCACGCTCGCCGTCACCCACGCCGTTCTGCCGGGGATGCAGGAGCGCAAGGCGGGCGCGATCGTCAACGTCGCCTCTGAGGCGGGGCGCGTAGGCTCGCAGGGCTCTGCCGTGTACTCGGCGGCGAAGGCTGGCGTAATCGGGTTCACAAAGGCCATAGCGCGCGAGGCCGCCCGCTACCAGGTGCGCGTCAACGCCGTCGCTCCCGGCCCAATCGAGACACCGCTCTTGAACGCCGCGCCACAAATCCTCGGCGAGATCGGCGTGCGCCTGAAGCAGGGCATGGTCGATCAGACCCAACTCGGACGCTCCGGTGAGCCCGAGGAGGTCGCCGCCGTGATTGCGTTCCTCGCCTCCGATGACGCCTCGTATGTGACGGGCCAGACGCTGAACGTCAGCGGCGGCCTGTCGATGTGGTGAACGCGGCAGGCCTGTCACAGGCCGTCCACTAGCCGCGCCGGCTTGACCCCGAGCGCCCGCGCCAGCCGCACGACCGTCGAGAGGCGTGGGTCGCGTAGCCCGCGCTCGATCCTCGATACCTCCGTGGCGTGGATGCCCGATCGCCCGCTTACCTGCGACTGGCTAAGGCCCGATGCTGCACGCGCGGCTGCGACGTTCTCCGCGAAGGTCACTGTCCCCTCCGAACCGCGTAGCGCCGAGGGTCCCCTATCCCTCCGCGACCGCCGACGTGGTCAATTGCGCCGCGCGCCACGAAGCGATTGACGTGGTAGAGCACCTGTTTAGGCGCGGCCTCGACCTCGCGGGCTAGGTCGGCGACCGTCGCCGTGCCGAGCCGATCCAGCGCCGCCAGGTACCGGGCGTCCCGTTCGTGCTTCTGCTCGTCCTCGGCCTCGACGGGATGCACCTCGACACCCGGACGGCGCGGAGCTTTCCGCCCCACCGGGCGACGGGGCAGGCCGGCACGGACGAAGCGCCAGCACAGCGCGCCGTGATCCATCCCGTACTCCGACGCGACCTCGCGCAGCGTCAACCCGTCACGCCAGTAGCGGTCATGGGCTGCGTGGACGTCGTGCAGCTTCGTCATCGCGTCGGCCAATCGACGCCCCAGTGCTTGTGGAGGATCTGCGGCACGCGGGACTTCGACAGGCCGACCTCCCGCGCGATGGCCGCGTGGCTCATCCCGTCGAGTAGGCGCAGGCGCAGGATGCGCAGGTTGCGTTCGCGGAGGTCGTTTATCGGCAGCAGCTCCGGTCGGCCGGGCACCACGGCGAGGCCACGGTCCTCCTGTGCCAGTGCGACCGCCAGTTCGTATGTGAGCCGATTGCCAATCGCCTTCCGCAGTTCGTCGCCCGTCATAACCGCAGCCTCGTCAAGCGAAAGTCCCTCGTCACGCAGCGCTGCACGTACCTCGTCCGACAGGTGAATCCCCATGTTGCCTCCTGTGGGTTTTCACATCTTCACCGGCTATGTGAGGAACTGCAACCGCCCGTGCGTAGTCGTCATCTGAGCGACCCCGATCCGGCCGTGGTTGGCTACCGCGCGGCGCGGATCGAAGTCGCTCAGCGACGTGCTGGTGTGCGCCTATTCGGCGGTGGCCGCAGATGCGACCACGCGCACGAGCACATCGGGCGCAAGGTTCAATCCGACATCCAGGCCGATGAAGTCGAGCAGCACCAGCGTAGGCGTGATGTGAACCTCGGCAATCTCCAGGCAGACGCCGAAAGACCGCGACTCGTCCACGATCCACACACCGGGTAGGAGTTGGTCGGCGCGACGCTGCCCGCAGAAGCCATCGGGTGGCATCCACACCCGGCAGACGTGGGCACGCGACCCCTCGCTGCGCATCTCGTCCTCGTGTCTGAGCCGGGGAATGTCAGCGGCCGTCAGGCCGATGTGCGCCGCTTCCCGACCTTCACGAACGTCACGGTCCCGCGCGCGTCGATCAAATGGCTTGAACCGGCGCAAGCCGCGCGTCCGTGTCCGGCGTTCGGCGGGTAGCCGTCCCACCGTTTGCACCTTCTGTCCTGCTGTCATACAATCACCTCGCTTAGAAGTAGTCGCGGCGCACGGAGTCACCAGCTCCGTGCGCCGCAGTTCACTTAGTTGATTACGACGTGGACCTTCACTTCAACGTTTTCGCAGCCGACCGGTGCGGTGGGAGACATCTTCAGGTTGGCCTCCCACTTTGACGGGCCGGGACCGATCAGGTTCACCGTTTGGCCTGCATCCACGTTCGCGTAGTGTGGTTTGTATTCGACGCCCGTCCAGAAGCCAGTCGGGTTGAAGCTTTCCGGCCCGTCAGGCACGATGGAGAATTCGGACGCTTTGCATTCGGCTTCGTTACCCGTCGTGATCGTCAGGTGCATTGATGTCACTTCGATCATGTGGGGGTTAGCCGTATTTTCGATCGTGAGTTCTTCGATTGGCTCTTCCTGGGTCGGCGTCACCCCTTCGTGGATGACGACCTTGACCGGGACGTTCGTTGCTGATCCTTTCCCGGCGTGCGTCACTCCCGTTCCTTCGATGGTCCCGAGGACGAACCACGCGAGGGCAGCTGCTGTGAACAACCCCACCAGCCCCACGGTCGTCACGGACAGTCGCTTGATGCGCTTCATGGCAATTCCCTTTCACGCAGCCGTCATCCCTCCCTGGCCGATGACGGTCTACTGGAGCCGGGCGGCCGGGTGGGTAAGACCCGAGGGAGGCGGCATGAAGAAGCACTACATTTACCCGTTTGGCCGGATTACCGACTATTCAATTATCAACGGCGCGCACGGGTAGTACAACAGCCGCCCTCGTGTGAATTCGCTCGGTATTCGAGTCGATACAAGGCAAAAGAGAACGCCCTCCGTAGAGGGCGTTCTCGCACGGCTCGATATGTCGTGCTGCTCACTTCTTGGCGACGTGCGTTACCTCCGCAGCGACCGCGTTGAGACGGTCGCCCTTCTTCTTGCCGTCAGGAGCCCCCGCGGTAATCCGCCCTGTGACCATCGGCGTCAGGCTCCCATCCTTCGCGCGGCGGGTCCACCGTCCCACAATTGTGAGGACAGCGCCGCCAGCCGTGGTGACTTCATCCTTCACCAGCACGTCCTTCTTCTTCGCGGACAGCCACTCGGCCGTGATGCGCTTCGTGGGACCGCTGCCGTTCCCGGTGCTGCGCGGCTTCGCAGCAGCGGGCTTCGCCTTGCCCTTCGCGGCAGGCTTCTTCGCGCCTGCCATCTTCCCGGCCAGGTCGCTGATCTTCTTCCCGGTCGCCTTCTGCTGCCCGGCGACCTCCCGTGCTGCCGCCTCCGACTTGACCTCGGATGACGGGGGGACGACTGTGGCCTCGCTTGTGTCAACTACCTCGCCGCTTGTGCTGGGGGTTCCCTGCTTGACGACTACGTTGCTCGTGGTGTGCTCCTTTATTCTCGGGTTTACGTTTGGTGATGCAAGACCGCGCGCCGATCCGCGAGCGCACGCACGGTTGTTCAGTTGCGTCCCTCGCCGAGAGCACGGTCGTAGGAGGCAGGCGAGCGGTCGTGATCGATCTGCCTCTGTGTCAGCGGCTTCACGTCGTGCTTGGTGGCCCAGCAGTTCGGGCGAGGGCTACGGCGTCCCTCGCAAATGCACTGGTCTACAGGGATCGTTACCTTGGCATCCATGACGGTTCCTTCCTTTTCGGTTCCCAACCGGATTGGTGCGAATACTCCAATCGAAACAGGCGACCGTGTACCTGTCAATCCCAAATGGTGAATTCGTCACAAGATCGAACAACCGTCGAGATTGTGGTGAATCGAGAAACCCGTGCGAGAGCCGCATCTCTCGCCGCGTGTGACCCGGACGGCTAAATCGACGCAGGATGAATCCTGTCCTGTCTCGATGAGGAGGAGCCGGTGGAGAACCGCAAACTGGCACGCCGACGGAGCCGCTACCGGTCAAGCGTTGGCTCTACGTCGGTGTCTTTGTCAGCGGCCGTGTAGGAGGTGAGGATTCACCACGCCCGCTTACCTCATGCCGTCACGGCCGCCAGGACACATGACAGTGGCGCCTGCATAGCGCCGAGGGAAGAATTGCGGCGGCACGGACCCAGGAGAGGATGCCGTGCCGCCGTGGCGCGCGCGCTGGCAGGGACGCCGCGCCGTTTGCCCGGCACAACCCGATGAAGGCCGGGCAAGTCAAGGTCACAACCGGCACGCGCCTACCTACGGCCAGCCCGTCGCTTCGCCTCGTCTGCAAGGCGGCGTGCCTCGCGTGCCTCCTCCTCGGCCTCCATCAGGGCAACGTCGTCATGGTGCCCGGCCTTCGTAAGTACCCGGCGCAGGGTCTCGCGGCGTTTGCCCGCCATGTCCCCGCGCAGCGCCGCGTTGATCGGACTGCCGGGTCGCCGTGGGGTTTGGGGTCGCGCTCGTTGCGCACGCTCGCCCGCGGCCTCCTGTCTCCGTGCGGAGGTCGTCCCGGAGGATTTCGTTGGCTGCGTGTTGGCCGCCATGTCAGCGCCTCGGCTCGACGTAGTCATAGTCCTCAAGCAGCCCCTCGTCTTCGAGGAACTTTTTGCGGTCGAACTGGATCGGCCAGCCGGGCGGCATGTTTGCGAACTGATGTGCATCCGCCCACTCACCTATACGCTGGCGCTCCGCCCGGTCGTGTATGCCCTGCGCGACCTGCACGCGCCTGTACGCCTCTTTTTTGCGCCGGTCTACCTCGGCCTTCGCCTCCTGCTCGGCGATAAAGCGCTCCAGCCTTGCGATGCCATCCACGACCCACTGCACGATGTCGTCTGGACGGGGTGCAAGGTGCCGCTCGGGCGCGGGCGCCGAGGGGTCGTATGTGTCGGGCGGCTGCCAGCGGCGCAGTTCGGTGTCCAGCGTCCGATGCGTGGACGGGTCGAGGTCGGGGCGGATCGTCTCACGTACCTGCCGGGCCAGCATCCATAGCGCCTCGTCAATGCCCGGTATGACGCGAACCTCGTAGTCGCGGATCTGATCGCGCAGCTTCACGGCGCGGGCCTTCGGCAGGGTGCCCCCCGCAAGCAGGGCCGTTGCATACGCCTCACGGTCATCGCCGCGAACGTTGTCGAGGTCGTGCCGCGCCTTCCGGAGTGAGGCGTGCGTGCTGTTGTCGGTGGCCCTGAGTCGGACCTCGGTCTCTCTGAGTGTGTCTATGTCCGTCATGTGTACTTCCTCTCGTTAGGGCGAGGTGCCCAATCCACGGGTCGGCGGATGCCGCCCGGTGTCGTGTCAGGTGCCGGGAAGGGTTTCCTCCGTCGGGCTTGGGGCGTTTGTTTCGGCCGGGGCCCTTGAACGTCGGCTTGGCTGCGAAGCCGATCGTGTGCGCCGGCCGGTCGTCCAGCATCGCCTCGACCGCCGCGAGGATCGTGCCCTTGTGCATCGTGCCGACCTCCTTGCGGAGGTAGGTGTCCTTGTGCCCGTCGAGCGTCTGGATGCTGATGGCGACTCGGCTCACCGATACTGGCCTGTCGTCGGGTGCCTGTCCTGCCCGCCGCGCCGGTCCGGGAGTGCGTGGTCGCTGGCCGTGCCGGCCCCTGCTTTGTGGTTCGGCGTGGTGTGGATCTTTCCAGCCTTGTGCGCCGCGGCGGCGGCCCGTGCTGCGCTGCCGTCCATCGAGCGCTGCACGGTCGGGTCCTCGTCGTAGGCGTTCTTGCCCGGTGTGGGTGTTGGGTTGCTCAGTGGTCCGCTGCTCATTCGGTCTGGTCTCCTTCGCGTTCTCTGTCGGCGTTCGCCGCCTGTGCCATCCGCGTGTGCGGGGTGGACTCCTCGATGCGGACACGCCGCACTTTGGAGAGGTTGGGCCAAGGTCGCTTGCGCTCGTGGTTCTCGCACTCGTGCGAGGGTATCCCGGTGGGTGCATCGCGTTTCACACATTCACCTCGGGCCACGTGCCGTCCACTTCTGCCTGCTCCTGGCGCACACCTTCGAGCGCGGCGTCGGGGAGCGCGTCCCACTCATCCGTGATGAGGGCGTCGCGCAGGTCATGCAGGTTGCCCTCGCGGTCACGGAAGCGCAGGTACACGTCACCGACCTCGACTCCCATCCGGATCGCGTGCCGCTGCTCGCGGACTTCGCAGCCTTCCTTCCGGGTCCGGGCTGCCGCTGCGATGTCCTCCTCGCTGGGTGAATCGTCCTCGTCATCCTTCTTGGTCAGCCCCAGCACGCGCAGCGCCTGGCGGACCGCCTGGTCGAGCTTGATGCGTTCGGCCGCTGTGGCTGCCCGGTTCAGGTCGTCAATGAGGGCGATGGTCCTGGCGGCGTGGGCTGCCTGTGCCGTGGTGAACTCTGCCCACGGCCACGACTCCCACTCCGCGCACGTCTGCTTGAGGAAGGACCGGCGACCGACTGGCCTGGGCAGGGGTGGTGCCATCAGGACCGCCTCTTTTTGCTCGCTTGCGGCCCGTGACCCGCACAGGCGGCACCTGGGAAGTCACCATCCTGTGCGTCGAGAAAAGTTTTGGGATGAATTTTTCTTTGCCTGCATACGCGCCCGCGAACGCGTGTGTATGGGGTATATACCCTGCCCGTGCAGCGAGTCATCGTCACGACTCCGCGCTCGCCCGTGCCAGCACGCCCGCGTTCACAGTGAACGGTCGCGTATGCGTCACGACCTCGCCTCCAGGTCGCGCACAGCATCCGCGAGGCAGGCCACAGAGCAGATTAGGCCACCCATCCTCGGGTTGTCGCCACCGTCCGCAGTCCGCAGCGAGTACCAACCTGCCGGTACGCCCCTGCTGACCACGGTGGCCCTGCACATCCGGCACCGTTTCGGTGTCTCCGGCTTGTCGTACCAATCGCTCACACGCGCACCGCCGCGTGCGCCGCTGCCTGCATCCGCATCACATCTTGTGTCATCACAACACACAACACACAAGAGGTATTGCGTCGTATACGACGCTGACCGTTACCGCACTCACACCCTCACCCCGTATGCAGCAGCCACATCGGGAGCGCAGTCGCTAGACACACCGACGACGCGGAAGCGCCCGACCGTCACAGGCGGATCGAGCCACGTCACGGTGACGGGCGTGTACCTCTCACGGCGTTTGCGGTCGAGGTTCCGTTCCCGCTCCCGCTGCTGCGCTTGCCACTTCTCGCGGTTCACGCTTTCACCGCCGCGTAGACCCACGGCTGCCGACCGGCCTTGCACGTAGTGAGCGCGCGCCGCTGCGCGTACCCCGCGTCGTAGCAGGCGCGCAGCCGGACCTTCGCTGCGTGCTCGCTGATCCCGAGACGCGCGGCGTACTCGCGCACGGTCGTCCGCCCGATGGCCGCGAGGTTGTCGCGGTCAAGTTCGAGCGTCAGCTCGCGTGCAGGCTTCGTTCGTACTTCCACTTATACATTTTAGCCCGTCACTTCACACATAAGAGAAGCCCGCTGGCTGGGAACGGGCTTCTCTTATGACTGGAGGGAAGTTCGGTGCTACTTCGCGGGAGGCGGCGCGTACCCGCGCCCGAGCGAATCGCAGTGAGTCATCGCTGCGACGGCGCGATCTTCGCGTAACCCACGCACGCCCGGTCATGCTTCAGTTCCGCGATCAGCCGGTCCTGCGCGATCCGATGCTGCTCCGGGTTGCGTGCAATCTCTACGTGGCGCGGTAGTGAGTATCCCTGCTCCATGACAGTTCTCCACATCTCGAAAATTGGCGGTCGATCGACCGTATCCCGACGCTTGCATTGCGGTCGGTCGGATTGATCTGGCAAGGACACAGGGCGACCCCAAGGGAGTCCCTGCGTACGTAGTCAATCTCTATCTAGGGAACACAAACACAGAACACAGGCAAAGAGCCTGCAAACACTGGGATTCCGTGCGTATGCCCTGCACTTGTGTTCTTGTGTTCAAGCGCTTATGTCCAGGCGCTTGTACAGGGTTGTGTCCGTGTTGTGTTGTGTTCACGATTCCACAACGGACACAACCCTGTACGGGTCACAGCGGGCGGGCTGTGTAGACGGCCGGCTTCTGGCCTTTGCCCTCCTGCTTGTCCGCGAGCCGACCCTCCACGAGGTCGTCCAGTTCGCCGCGCACCTGTTTCACGCGGTTGCGGTCCTCGGCGTCCCAGCCGCGCGAGCCGATGACGTCCTTGACGGACGACGGCCCGAGCTTGTCCAGCTCGTCGCGGAGGGTCGCCCGCCTGTTCTGCGTGGCCGCGTCGGCTCCCTCCACCGGGCACAAGGGCGTGAAGCTGCCGCCGCCCGACCCGGCCTCCACCTGCTTCGCCAGCTTGCCGCCCCGGCACCGGGTCCTCGTCAGCTTCAGCGTCCCGTGTTCTGTCTGCGTGATCGCTTTCCCGCCGCTGACCTTGTAGACGGCTTCCACCGTCGCCGACTTGCTCTTGGCTCCGCGTGCGCCCCTGCTCTGGTCCTTGCCCGTGTTGTCGAGGATCAGCACGGCGATGCCCCGCTTGTGCAGCGGGTCGATGCAGCGCCGCATGAAGGTGGTCACGTCGCGGTTGCTGTCCTCGTCCAGCCCGAAGTCGTTAAGCAGCGCGTCCACGAGTCGATGATGAGCAGGTCGGCACCCCAGATCCCCCGCACCCATGCGTCCAGGAGGTCGTCGCTTTCATGCACGTCCGACAGGTTGATGTCGTCCAGGTAAAAGAGGCTGCCGCGCGTATCGACGCCGAGGACCGCAGCGATGGGCTGCGCTCGTTCGGCCATCTCCAGCCGGTCGTTCTCCACGTCCACGTAGACGACCCGGCCACCGGCCGCGACCACCTGGACCGCGAGGTGGACCGCTGCCTGCGTCTTGCCCTCACCCTCCGACGCCAGCCACGACTGCCGTTCGCCCGCGCGGATGATCCTCTCGGCACCGGGCACCCACCGGACGGGCAGCGTCGTGTCCACGTCCATCAGGTCCGCGCCCTTCGTCGCCTGCCACTCGCGCAGCACGCCAACCGCTTCGTCCTCCCCATCGACGGGCAGGCCTGCATCGCGCAGGCGCTCGTCTTCATCTATGCGTGCGGCCTCCGCGACTTGCACGTCCTCAGCGGGCGTGAACTCCGGGGTCAGGTCGCGCACGACCGCGTCGATGTCGGGCAGCACGACGCCCCACGCGCTGCACGCGCGCTCTATGTCGGCGCGGAGGCTGCCCAGCGTCCAGCCCTGCGCCTCAAGGATCACGCCATCGTCAAGGTAGACCCTGCCGTCAGTTCCGATTTCAGCCGCCATGCTGCCCTCCCAGCTTGTGTTCGTTGTGTTCGATTCTGCTCACTAAATCCACTTATATCCCGTCGTCCGCGACGGCCGTCTGTAAACGTCGCCGCGCGCAGTGAAAGTGTGGGCGGCCGAGCCGGAGCCCGACCGCCCGATGCTGCGTTTCACCGCCGACCACGCCGGCCCGACCTCAGGTGCCAGACCCGCGTTTGGGGCAGCGGTAGGCACTCGTCGGTGCGGCACCCTTCCGGCTCATGTGGTCCGGATGGCTGCCCCAGAAGGCCAGCTTCTGGCGCGCGTAGCCCTCCTCGGCGTACGCGAACTTGCCCGACGGGGCAGAGCCGGATCATGCCGACTCGAACTCCCGAGCGGCGCGGTCCTGCACCCACCCGTCGAGGGTGGACATGACGCGCTCTTCGCGGCAGAGCACACCGTCAACGACGGCGCTCAGCACGCCCTGGAGATCAGGGTATGCCGTGTCGATGGCACGCGCGACTTCAAGCGCGAGCCCGGCCGGGCTGTACGACTCCCGGTCCTCGATGATCCGGTGAAGTGCTGCGTGCAGCGCATCCTCTTGTGTGGCGGAAGCCTCCATCGGTTTCTCCTTTCGACCAACAGCGCGCAGCAGAGACCACCGACACCGCCGCGCTGCAATACGGTCGTCGTGGTCGCTCTGCGTCCCGCTTGACTCCCGGTCCCCGTGAGCGGTTGGGGCTTATGTTCCACCGGGCTCGCTGCGATCGCTTGCGCCCATTGTGACACGCCTTTGAATGATCTGCCAACCGTGGCCGACCGACAGGCAGTTGGTGATCGTCGGGGCGTGCTCTCGCTGCCCGAGCGACGATCCTGGGGCGAGCGTGATCGAATCGACAGCTACGCAAGCACGTCCGCAAGAGGGCGTGCGCGGTTAGCTGACCTTTGCCATGTGGTGTTCGGGTAGCAGCGCTGGTGTATCTAGGATCGCGCTGACCACATTGCGCAGCGCCCAGTAGACGTGCGTGAGACTATGCATCGCACCAAGAAACTCGCCGCGCATCACCTCCGAGAACATGAAGCCGTCGATCCGCTCGCTCAGCTTCGGGTCTTTGTGAAGGTATCGGCCGTACAGGAACAGCCTGATGATCTCTCTCTGGGACAGCGGCTTCCCACGCTCGGTGATCGTGAGGCCACGATCCTTCAATGAGTCCTTTTCCCAGCGCTCAAAGGTTCTTAGCTCGGATAGCGCTGCCTCGCGGAGAGGTGACTCGCAGACATGCCTTTTGAGCAATGCCAGGGTTCGCCGGTAGCTCGCGTGCTCTTGATCGCGGTAGATAGACCGGAAGCGGGCGGCGGCTGCAACCACGGCTTCGTCGTCAATCTCGACCATCACTACGGAGGTAGGCGGGTCCTCGCCCCTCGCTCGGAGGCCACGGCCGGGATCGGTGAAGAAGCTCAGGCGGACGAGCGCCTCCACCTCCTGAACGTAGGTGTGCAGATGCTTGGCCTCATCCGCGTCGAACGGGCTGTAGACCACGGCGGGTTCTTCGAGCGGTGATTCCATCGCCGCTCCACGATAGGACAAGCTGCGGCTTAGTCGGCGTTAGCGACCACCGACTCCGCCGTCGGGAGCTGGCCCGCCGCGATCTCGCTGAGCAACCAAGACCGCGCGTCTGTTCGTGCGTCCCACTCGGTCGGCGCCTCGACCTCACAGGTGACGATCAGCGTGAGGCGAAACGGCTGTGCGCTGCCGTCGTCCTCAAGCCTCACGTCCTTGATCTGAAGGTCATCGGTGTCCCCTCGGGAATCCGCTTGTATCCACACCCAGAGCGCGTCGTGCACAGATTCGGGCACCTTCAGTTCGGGGCCGGCGTCGAGCAGTGGGTAGTCCGGCCCCAACGGTTCTGTCGGCGCGTAGGACGCAACTACATCAATGTGGAATCGAGCCACGGATGCAATGTACCCATCGCATCGGCCGGGTTGGCCTGCTCAGCCGTGCTCTCGCGGACTTCGGCGGCGAGCGCGTGGTTCGACCAGGCTCCGTGCTCGCGCAGCCGTCTCAATGCCTGCCCCACCGTTCACACATAGCGGCTTTCTCCGATATCATGTAGGTGTGCACGCTTGGCGCAAACTGAAAACCAAACCCGCCCACGTGGGGATCTGCCTGGCGAGCTTCTCCAACTGGATCGAACCGCGCCTCTGAGGGCTGTCCGCGCATCAGCGCGGTATTCGCAGCTCCGGCCAACCTCGGTGTAGTAGGCGACGATGAAACCCGCAGGCTATGTGCCTGGGATTGTCACACGCGCCACCTACAGTTTCAACCGCGCTGATCAGCAGACCGTTGACGAATATACGAGAGCCGCATCTCACATGATCTGGCGGGCCGGAGAGGCTGTTCTACGCGCCGACGACCGAGACGACGAGCGTCACGACGGCGGCGGCGAGCGTCAAGGCGGCCAGCACAATGAGAGCCTTTGTAAGCGCCGCCAGGCGGTCCTGTTGTTCGGCCGCACGCCGGTCACGGGTCTCGGCATCCCTGGCTGCGACCCGAGTGAGTTCACGCATCTCGATGGCGGCACCTCGCAGAGCGGCGGTCTCACGTACGCGCGTGCCGGAGACAAACACGAAGGAAGCCATCAGGGCGGCTGTGGAGACCCACACACGCCAGTCCTCCTCGACTTCCTCGCCCCTGATCGCGCGCACGATTAGCGACGCCCACGAAACGAAGGCCGCGTATCCCGCTGCCGCAGGTAGAAGGCCAAAGAACACGTCGGTCGAGTCGATGTGCTTCTTCAGTCGACCCATCATGTCGAGCGCAGTAGGTCCGCGTACGGATGGCTGAGCATACGACAGCCGTTTATTTCAGCGACTTGTTGATCCGCTCGATCAGGGCATCGAAGGCCGCTCGCTCGGCGGCTGCTAGGTCTGCGGCCGTGTAATCTCGGGTCCAGCGGACGTATGCCTTTGCCAGCTTGTACTTCGAGAATCCGCTTACCGTATCGTTGAATATGTCAACGACAGGACGAGCGGGTTGCGCAGTGGCGACAGAGGTCACGTCCCAGCCCAAGTCGTCCTTTCCCACGGCCACGAGGGTATCTCGGAGTAGGTCCTCGATCTCCGGCTTGGTGACTGCCCCGGTATAGAAATCCTTAGTGCGGAGAATTCCCTTGTTCCCGAGCGTGTGAACGAGCGTGTCCTGCTTCGCCGCCTGGTCACCAGCTGCATCCGAGTCGAGGAGAGCGGCGACTTTCAGCTTCTGCGCGTGAAGGATCGTCGCGAAATACACGACCTTGCCAGCGCTGCTGGCCGGAACGAGCGCGATGTTGTCCTTGAGACCAGCACCGCCATCGGCTCGTAGGAGGTTCGCGGTCGCTTCGATGTACCAATAGTCAGTAAGTCCCTCAAGAATCAGATTCCGTTGCTGGGCAAAGAGACTCTGCGCAAGATCGTATCCCAATGCCTCTTGCAACGGGAGCAACGATGCCGGATCGTCAGCGACGACCTCCGTGTGAACCTTCGTCCCGACCGTGCGGTCGATCATCTCGACGACCCGCACGATGTCCAGCTCATCAGGCCCGACCAAGAATGGTGAATGCGTCGTAAAGACCACCTGGTTATCTGCTGCAAGCCGCGAAAGCGTCTTGCGGAACTCGCGTTGCTTCAAGCCGTGCAGGCTTAGGCCGGGCTCGTCAAGCAGCAGGATGGCTCCTTCCAGTTCATCCTTGGCCTGCGCGAAGAAAACGACGAAGAAGGACACCAACCACTGGAAACCCTCGGAGCGCTGGTCAAGCTCGACTTCGACGCCTAGCGAGTCCTCGACCGCAACCTTGAGGTATTGCTGGTCGGCGGTGATCCGGATCGTGTAGTCGGAGCCGTTCTCGTCGTCCGGCTGCCATACCTTCCTGATCTCGTCGGTCAGCCGCAGCGAAGCTGCGTTTAGCACGGCGGAGCGCTCGTCGAGCTTCCTGCGGTACTCCTCGAACGCCTCTCCATTGTTCGCTGGTGGTTCCGTAGCGCTACCTAGATCGGATAGCTCTCGTGCAGTGAACCCAAGCAACTTCAGCAAGCAGTAGTTCCCGAAGTTGTAGTCGTCGCTGGGATCTATCGCGCCCGCATCCTCAGCATCCGCCAGATGCTTGAGGTGAAGCACCGGGCGCAAGCGCGTGTAGTTCGAGAAGTACACGAGTACCGGGAGCCGACTGGACAGCTCGCTGACAACGGCGTTACGATCCCCGACGATTTTGATCGCGCCTCGCAGGGACGAGAGCCGACCAGTCTCGTCAGCGTTCTTCTCATCGATGTACGGAGCCGTGACATCAAGCCATGCGAGGAACTGGTCCGCCTCAGCAGCAGTGAACACGTGGTTGTCCGCAAGGCCCTCAAGGATTTTGTTCAGTTGGTCAGAGGGCTTCGGCGCGGGTTCGGCGCCCTCAGCAGGCGGCGGCACGCGACTGTCGGCATGAACCGCCAGCCGTCGCAACGCGTCCTTGTGCTCGCCCACCTTCGCGCGCTCAGGTACGTCAAGCAGCGTGTGGGACGTTGTGTTACCGAGCGTTACCCAGAGCTGATACCTGCATCCAGCGAGTGTCGGCGCTATTGCCGAAACGGCGGCTTGGTCATCACGGTCGAGCGTGAATACCGCCTTGGCGACTGTGACCGAGCTTGGATCGGTGCCTCTCGTTCTGAACTCGTCATACATCGAGCGCGGGTAGTCCCGAAGCGCCTCGAACGGCCTAACGAGATCCCCCGGACTAAGGTGCTCAAGCGCCTTGAGGATCGCAGTCTTGCCCGCCTCGTTGGGGCCGACGAAGATCGTCTTGTCGTGAGCGACATCGAACCAGTCCGTGTCCTTCACACTCCGGTAGTTCTTGACGCTCGCGCGTTCTAGCCGCATGTCGCGACGACTCCCATCTTTCGGAATAGCCTGCCCTGGATCTCGCCTCACGTCCAGCTGAGGCGCGCGACGATAACAGGGCGCACGGGCAAGAGCCCGGCCGTCAAGTGGGCCGGACGATCTTCCCAGGCCGAACTATGTTCTCATCAGCCGGTGAAGGCCGGGAGCCCGAGCGTGCCGTCGTGGGCGAGCGAGGGAACGGTCGCATCCGCAGGCACGCCAGCCTCTCGCAGAGCGCGCCGGGCAGCCGCGACGCTCAGGTACGGAACGGCCATGAAGCCACCGACGCCGACGTGGTGAAGCTCGAAGCGGTCGAACGTCTCGCGCAGAGCGGAGTTGAGCACCTTCACGTCCTTACCGGCATCGGTCATCGCACCGGAAAGCGTCGCCCACAGGCGAGCCATCACGTCCGTGTCGCTGACTTCGGGCGAGGGCTGATTCAGCGCATCGAGCGCGGCGTCCGCCCGCGCACGCTCGCGCTTGACCTCATCGCGCTTCAGACGTGCGGCGTCCTTCAGCAGGGCGCGCTCGTCGGCATCCTCAGCGTCCGCGAATTCCTGCGTCGCACGCTCGGCTGCGGCCTCCGCTACCTGCGCGGCCTTGCTGGCCCTCGCCGCAACCCGCTCAAGCTCGGCGCGTTCAGCGACCCGTCCTGCGTCGAGCTGCTCACGCAGGGAGTCAGCGTCGGCGAGCAGCGTCCCGAGGTTTTCGAGGACACGACCGTCAACCTTGGCAGCGTCGAACGCCACCATGTGGCACCAGCTACCGCTGTCCCTGTGATGCTCCCGGTGGGCGGCGCAGGCATAGCTGCGCGTGCCTCTGGCGCGGTCGCCACATCCCTGCATCGGGCCGCCGCACACACCGCAGCGCGCCAACCCGCTGAGCAGGTAGTCACGCGGCGGCCGTCCGGGACGGCGTTTCTCCGCGTGCGAGCGATGCGCGCGTTCGGACTTCAGCCGCTCAAACGCTTCGAGGTCCACGTAGGTCGGCCAGTCGCCCTCAAACGTCTCGCCCTTGTAGGTCTGCTGCCCCGCGTAGAAGGGGTTAGTGAGCACCTGCGAAACGCGGTTGGCCGTGAACAGCTGTGGGGTGTACTCAACCTCAAGGCCAGCCTTCGGTCCGTGCTTGTGCTTCATACGCTTGCGGACCGGGCGCGTCGTCGCGCCCCTGCGCCCAAGCTCTAGCGCGATCCGCTGCACGGAGGCACCGTCTTCAGCAAGACGCCAGATCAGGTCATAGTGAGCCTCGTCCTCGGGGTGCTTGACCAAGTGCCGCGACACACGACCGCGCTCATCCACCTCGCGCACGACTTCGTAGCCGCCCGGCAAGATGCCGCCGCGCCACTGGCCGCTCTGGACAGTCCGGCTTAGACCCGCTTTCGTGTGGGCCGACTTCGCCGCGCTGTCCTGCGTGTTGCGCTCGCCGCGCAGCACCGCGCGGATCGGGTCCTTCAGGTCGTCGTCGCCGTTGACCGCGCGTATCTTGACGCCTGCCTCCAGCAGGTCGAAGTACAGCTTCCCCAGGTGCCGCGCTTCCACCCCGTTCCCGCGCGCGAGACGGTCCGGGTCGAAGCACCACAGCTCGGACGGCGCAGCCGCCTTCGCCAACGTGATAGCGGCCTCTAGTTCAGAGCCGCGCGACTTGCGAAAGCCCGAGATGTTCTCATCGCTGTGCTCGCCGATGACCTCGCGGTCGCCCTCGGCGTCGATGGCCTTCCTGATGGCATCGAGCTGGCCGACGATGGAGCCCTTCTCGTCCTCCGAACTCTTGGCTGCATAGAGAATTGTGCGCATGTCCCATTGTATTGCCGTAGCTGCGTACAACGATCAATCGCCTTGGTGAAGCCGATCACCCCTGCCTTGGCCGCCGAGTAGACGGAGGAGCCCTGCGAGCCGACGCGACCAGCCTCGCTGGCAACGTTGACGATCGCGCCCGAGCGGCGCTCCTGCATTCCCGGGAGCACGGCGTGCGTGACGGCGAGTACGCCGCGCAAGTTGACGCCGAGCACGAAGTCCCACAGGCCCTCGTCGCTGTTGACGAAGTAGGAGAACAGGTCGGTGCCGGCGTTGTTGACGAGCACATCCATCGGGCCGAGCTGCTCCTCGATCGCGGCGACGGCGGTGCGCACCGAGGTCGTGTCGGTCACGTCCATGGCGCACCCAAGCCCGTCGATCTCACCCGCAAGCTCGCGCGCGCCACTCTCGTTGACGTCGCCAACCCCCACCCGGGCCCCTTCGGCTGCCAGCAGCCGGGCGGTGGCAGCGCCGATCCCAGAGGCTCCGCCGGTGACGAGCGCCGTCTTGCCCTCGAATCTCATGCTTGGAGCGTAGCTGTGCGCGGCGACCGGCGGCGCCTGCCCGTCTTCGGATGGTCGGGCGGATCTTGTCTCCCATAAAAATCCACACCCGCCGTCCTATACTCCGCCGCCGTGGTCGCCACCACCACAGATCCCATCGCGATCATCGGAGCTTCGGGAGCGCTCGGGTTCGGACTCGCGGTGCGACTGGGACGCGCGGGCGTGCCGATCGTGATCGGCTCGCGCGACGGCGGACGTGCGGTCGAGGCGGCCGAGCGTGCCCGCGAGATGGTTCCCGATGGAGGGTTCACCGGCGCCGAGAACGCGCAGGCGGTGGCGGCCGTCGAGACGATCATCCTGAGCGTCCCCTTCCGCAGCCAGTCCGAGACGCTCAAAAACATCAAGGGGTCCCTGCGTGAGGGTCAGCTGCTGATCGATGCCACCGTCCCGCTCGCGGCGGCCGTTAGCGGGCGCGCGACGCGCATGCTTGGCGTGTGGCAGGGCTCCGCCGCACAGGCCGCGCTCGAGATGGTGCCCGAGGGCGTGAAGGTTGTCTCTGCTCTGCACACTGTCTCGGCGGCATCGCTGACCGACCTCGACCACGACCTTGCCCAGGACGTGCTCATCTGCGGCGACGCACGCGAGGACAAGCGTCGCGCGGCGCTTTTGCTCGAGCAGATCGACGGCTTGCGCTGTGTGGACTGCGGGCGCCTGGAGATGGCGCGCATCGCCGAGTCGATGACGGCGCTTATGATCTCGATCAACGCCAAGCACAAATGTCACGCGGGCGTGCGCATCACCGGCCTGCCCGACGACTCCTGGGAGTGAGCGGGTCGCGCGGACCGGTTGTGGTGCTCGCCGGCGGTACAGGTGGGGCGAAGCTCGCGCGCGGGATGCTCGATGTGGTCGGTGCCGATGAGCTGGTCGTGATCGCCAATACTGGCGATGACATCGACATCTACGGCTCACACGTCTCCCCCGACCCCGACCTCGTCTCCTTCTGGCTGGCCGATCTCATCGACGAGCGCGGGTGGGGCATCGAGGGCGACAGCTTCGCCGTCATGGATGCGCTGCGCGCACTCGGTACCGACGTGTGGTTCAACCTCGGCGACCGCGACCTCGCCTGGTGCTTGGAGCGCAAGCGCATGGAGGACGAGGGCTTGCGCTCCACCGAGGCGCTCGCGAGGCTGAACGAGGCGATCGGCGTGCACGCATGCGTGCTGCCGATGTGCGACGAGCCGCTGCGCACCCATGTGCGCACCGACGCCGGCTGGCATGACTTCCAGCAGTTCATGATCGGCGACCGAGCCGCGGGGACCGTGCACGAGGTGGCCTTCGCCTCTCCCGCGCAAGCGCGTATCGCTCCTGTGGGCTCGCCACCGCCACTGGACTGCGCTCCTCGACCGACGCCCGAGATACTCGCGGCGCTGGCGGCCGCTCGCGCGGTGATCGTCGGTCCCAGCAACCCTGTCATCTCGATCTGGCCGATCCTGAACGTGCTTGGCGACGCGCTCGCCGCACTCGACGCACCGGTGGTCTGCGTGAGCCCAATCGTCGGCGGCGAGGTCCTCAAGGGCCCCACTGCCGCGTTCCTCGCCGCGTACGAGCAACCCGCGAGCGCCGCCGGGGTGGCGGCTTTCTACGAGAAGGTCGCGCCCGGCCTGCTCGACGGGATCGTCGCCGACGAGCATGTTGAAGGACTCCCAACGCTCGAGATCGACACGAACATGCCGGATGCCCCGGGTCGTGCACGCGTTGCCAAGCAAACGCTCGCGTTCGTCGAAGCTCTCTCCGGGTAGCCTCTCAGAGCGCATGCGCACCGCCGCGATCCTTCCCGTGAAGCGCTTTCCGCTCGCCAAGCAGCGCTTGGGCGAAAGCGTCGCCGAGTCACTGCGAGCGAACCTCGCGCGGGCAATGGTGGGTGACGTGCTCAGCTCGCTGCGCGAATGCCCAGCGATCGACGCCACGATCGTCGTCACATGCGAGCCTTCCGTGGCTGCAGCCGCCCGCTACATCGACGCTGTCGTCGTTGAGGACACCGTCGAGGAAGGCCAGAGCGCCGCGGCCTCGCTCGGCCTCGCGCGAGCGCTCGCGGATGGCTTCGAGCGGGCGCTGTGCGTGCCCGGTGACTGTCCCACGCTCGACCCGGGCGAGCTGGCAGAGCTGCTGCTCGACGAGACGCCCAGCGTGACGATCGTGCCCGACCGCCACGGCAGCGGCACGAACGGACTGCTGCTGTGCCCGCCCGGCGCGCTCTCCCCCAGCTTTGGCCCCGACAGCCGCGCGCGCCATGAGCGACTCGCTGCCGAGGTGGGCGCCGCGTGTCGCATCGCGACACCCGCGTCGCTGCTGCTCGACATCGACACGGGCGCGGACCTTGCCGTGTTGCGCGAACGTCTCGCGAGCGAGCGCACGCGCGCGCCACGCACCCGCGCGGTACTGGCCCACGCGCCGCGCACCACACCGAGCGGCGACGGGACAGCCGGCGAGGACGGACCGACCCCGGACTTCGACTCGCGGGCGGCCTGACGCGTGAGCGAGCTGGGCGCACACGCCCTAGCGGGACTGCCCGAGGTGAGCAGCGGCACCGACCTCGGCACGCTGATTGCACACGCTCTCGACGCCGAGCGGCCCGCGCGCCCGCTGGAGAGCGGCCAGATCGTGGTGATCGCACACAAGGTCGTGTCCAAGGCCGAGGGGGCGGTTGTGAGGCTGGTGGACGTGAAGCCGACGGAGCGGGCAATGCACCTCGCCGACGAGGGCAGGGATCCGCGCGCCGTGCAGGTCGTGCTCGACCAGTCCGCGGAGCTGCTGCGCGCAGCGGGCGGCGTGCTCATCTGCCGCACCCATCACGGCTTCGTGTGCGCCAACGCCGGTGTGGACGCATCCAACTCGGTCGACAGCGACACGCTGATCGTGCTTCCCCGCGATCCCGACGCCTCGGCGAGAGCAATCCGCAAGCGCCTGCGCGAACTGACGGGAGCGAGCGTGGGTGTGCTGATCAGCGACAGCTTCGGCCGGGCCTGGCGCCATGGCCAGTGCGATGTGACAATCGGCTGCGCGGGCGTGGCGCCACTGCAGGATTGGCGCGGGCGCGCCGACAGCGTCGGGCGCGAACTGCACGCGACCTGGATCGCGGTGGCAGATGCGATCGCGGCGCTCTCCGACCTCGCGCGCGCCAAGGACTCGCGCGAGCCGGTCGTGATCGTCGAGGGACTTCGACGGTTTGTCGGCGAGGACGACGGGCCCGGCGCGCTTGCGCTCGTGCGACCGCTGGAGGAGGATCTGTTTCGCTGAACCGCTCGCGGCTGCCGCCGAAGCGGACGTTCCTCCCACCTTCTCCGACAGGCGTCCTCGCATCGACGGGCGAGCACTTTACGCTTCCTGCTGTGCAAGGTCGAATCTCCCTGAAGCGGCTGCTGTTGATCCTGCTCGGTGCGCTCGCGCTGGCTGTGGTCGTGCTCAACTGGACCTACGGCCGCCTGCCCGCGGAGCCCAAGCCGACCGGGTCGTTCGTGCAGGTCGGCAAGCTGCGCATCCACTACATCGAACACCCCGGCGCGGGCACTCCCGTCGTGCTGATCCACGGTCTGCCGGGGACAGCCGCGGATTGGGAAGACGTGACGCCGCTGCTTGCCGGGCATCGCACGATCGCGATCGACCGCCCCGGCTTTGGGTACTCGACCGGCGGGTATGTGCCCTTCAATCGCCAACTCGAAGCCATCCACGAACTGCTGGTGAAGCTGAATGTGGTGCGGCCGATCCTCGTCGGGCACTCCTACGGCGGTACCATCTCGTTGGGGTATGCCGAGCGCTATCCGAGCAACGTGCGGGGGCTCGTGCTTGTCGACGCGGCTGCAGCCGGGCAGAAAATCGAAGCCGTTACAGCCGCGCAGGCGCACCTCGTGAAATTCCTGCAGCTACCGGTCATCCGCCAAGTCGCCAACGCAACGTTCGGTCAGCTGCTGATCACGGTGTCGGTCAACCAGGAGGACGCCGAAGCGTTTCACCCGCTGCCGGTCGTGGCCGCGCATCGCCGGCGCCTGCTGGAGATCAACATGACGCACGGGAACCTCGAAGCGTGGTCAGGAGAGATCCTCGCCTCCACCGGCGTGATCGCTCAGATCGACAAGGGATTGAGCGGCATCGAGACTCCAGCTGTCGTGATCCAGGGTGAAGAGGACGAGCTGGTCAACCAGAGCCATGGCCGCAAGCTCGCGGCGACGCTACCCCACGCGCGACTGGTGATGCTCTACGGAGGGCACATGCAGCCCTACGATCATCCTGCGGGCAATCGCCACCGCGGTGCGCAGCTTCAGCGGGTAGTCCCGTCTGATCCCGTAGAGCGTCGTGCGCTCGGCTGCGGGGCGCCCGGCCCGATGCGCGGCCGCGACAAGCTGGTCGGGGTCGAGCTTGGTGCCGTGGTAGGAGCCGGCGAGGCGGCTGATCGACTCCTCCATGAGCGTGCCACCAAGGTCGTTGACGCCCCAGCGCAGCGACTCGGTGGCGGCGTCGAGGCCCATCTTCACCCAAGAGGCCTGCAGGCTCGCGACCGTGCGACCGAGCGCAAGGCGGAAGACGGCGGTGTGCTTGAGATTCTCCTCGCGCGAGATCTCCTCCACCCCGTGGGTGCGCCCGAGCAAAGTCTGAAACGGTATGAACGAGAGCGGCACGAACTCGGTGATGCCGCCGGTGCGCTCCTGCAGCTCGCGCACGACGCGCATGTGCTCGGCCAGCTCCCACGGCTCCTCAATGTGGCCGAACATGACCGTCGAGGTCGAGCGCAGGCCGGCCGCGTGGGAGGCTTCGATGATCTCCACCCAGCGCGCGACGGGCAACTTGTTCGGCGAGATGCGCTCGCGGACGCCATCGTGCAGCACCTCGGCGGCGGTGCCCGGCGTCGAATCGAGGCCCGCGTCACGCAGCTGCGCGAACACCTCGGCAGGGGGTAGTCCGGAGATGTCGCACATGTGGGCGATCTCCATCGGGGAGTAGGCGTGTAGGTGCAGCTCCGTCCCCGCATCGCGCGCGGTGGCCTTCGCCAATCGCAACCACCCGAGATAGTCCTCAAGGTCCCAATCGGGGTGGATGCCCGACTGGATGCACAGCTCGCTGGCGCCGTAGTCGATCGCCTCGAGCACGCGGCGTACGAACTCGGCCTCGTCGTGCTGGTAGGCGTCGGGCGAGCGCTTGCCCTGCCCGAAGCCGCAGAACGCGCAGCCGACGGTGCAGACGTTGGAGATGTTGATGTTGCGGTTGACCACGAACGTGACCGTGTCTCCCGCCAGCTCGGCGCGCAGCTCGTCCGCAGCCACCCGCATCTGCTCGATCGCCTCGGGGCGTGTCTCGGCGAACATCGCGGTCAGCTCCTCGGCGCTCAGCGGCAGGCCGTCGCGGCCCTTGTCGATCGCGCCGCTCACAAGCTCGGGGCGGATCGGCGCGGGCGGGTCGGTACGTCCGGAGCCCCTGCGCGGGATGAAGCTCCAGTACTTGAGCTTGATCGTGTCGAGCACGCCCTGGGAGACCCACTCAGGGTCGATGTACTGCGGGTACACGCACAGCCGCTCGGTGAGCGCAAACCCGTCGGCCTGCAGGCGCTTGCGCACCTGGTGAGGCGAGGGAAACGGGTGCTCAGGGGAGATATGGTCCCCGTTGGCGGAGAGTCCCCCGAGGTCGGTGGCGCCGGCCGCCACCAGCTCGCTCCACCAGTCGGCAAGGTTCGGTGGGATCTGGATGCCGACGTCGGGCATCAGTCTGCGTGCCTCTTCGATGAGCAGCTTCATGTCCTCGATCGACACTGCCCCCGCGCCTTCGGTTGCCCACTTCGGCAGCGGCAACGACGGCCGCACGGGCAAGAGGGACTCGCCGGCGTCCGTCTCGCTCCCCTCGGTGTGCGTGCGCCCCTTCTCGGCGACAATGCTCCCCGCTTCCACGCCCGTACGCCAGTATGCGCGCGCGGCCGCGTCGGCGATCTCGGCCGGCTCCTGCCCGTAGTAGCTCTGATGGGGGACAAAGTTCTGGAGGATCACCTCTTGGATGTGCCCGTGCTCGGCATGCACCGCGGCCAGTGTCTCCAGCGAGGCGATGCGCTCCTCCAGTGTCTCGCCGATCCCCACGAGGATGCCGCTGGTGAACGGGATGCAAAGCTCTCCCGCGGCTCGGATCGTCTCCAGGCGACGCTCGGGATTCTTGGTCGGAGAGCCCGCGTGGACGGTCTGCATGAGACGCTCGGAGACGGACTCGAGCATCAGGCCCTGCGAAGCGGTGACCTCGCGCAGGCGGACCAGGTCCTCACGCGAGAGCACGCCAAGATTCGTATGTGGCAAGAGGCCTCGCTCCAAGGCCCGCTCGCACGTCCAGACGACATAAGCCGTGAAGTCCTCGTGGCCGTAGTCACTCAAGCGCTGGCGCACCTCGGGGTTGACCTCGGGGCGCTCGCCGGTAAGCACCAGCAGCTCCTTGACCTGCCGCTTGGCCGCACCGTCGAGGATCTCGATCACCTCCTCGGGCGAGTACAGGTGCGCCTGGTGCGTGGCGAACGCGCAGTACTTGCAGTAGCACTGGCACGTCCGCGACAGCGACAGCGTCAAGTTGCGGGAGAACGTGACCCGGCGGCGCATTGGTTGAGTGTAGGTCCGTCCGACCCGGATCGTAGTTTTTGCTTCATGAACGAAGACACCTTGCGACGCGCTGTTGCCGAGATGATCGGCGCATTCACCCTCACTTTCATCGGAGCCGGGGCCGCGGCGGCCGCCGGCGGCATCCATGACACAGCTCTGATCGGCGTGGCGATCGCCAACGGGCTCGCGATCGGCGTGATGGTGTGCGCGCTCGGGTACATCTCCGGCGGACACTTCAACCCCGCGATCACATTCGGTTTTCTGATCACCCGCCGCATCAAGCCCCCGCTCGCGGTCGTGTACTGGATCGCACAGTTCGGCGGCGCCGCGCTGGCCGCGCTCCTTGTCAAGGAGCTGCTGCCGCGCGCCGTAACCGAAGCGGTAAAACTCGGCGTGCCCGCGCTCGGACACGGCGTCGACGCGAAGCTCGGGCTTCCTGCTGGAGGCCGTGTTCACGTTCTTCCTCGTGCTCGTGGTATTTGGCTCGGCCGTGGACGAGCGCGGCCCATTCGGCGCGGTCGCGGGCCTTGCGATCGGCCTCACGATCACGATCGGCGTGCTGTTCGGCGGACCGTTCACGGGCGCCGCGCTGAACCCGTCGCGTGCCTTCGGGCCGCAGCTCGTGGGCGACCATTGGGCCAACGGCTGGGTTTGGTACGCGGGGCCGGTGCTAGGGGCCGCGGTGGCGGCGTTGCTTTACCAGTATCTGTTCATAGGCAAAGCCGGCGAGGCCGCGCAGCCCGTGCCCGCGAGCAACTAGTCCCACCGCCAAGAACAGCTCGACCGGTGCTCGCGCACTAGCCTCGCGCACGATGAGTCCAGCGAACGTATATCTGGCCCGCCACGGCCAGACCGCATACAACCTCGAGCGTCGCTTCCAAGGCCACCTGCCAGTCCCGCTTGACGACACGGGACGCGAGCAGGCAGCCGACCTTGCTGAACGTGCCACGGCGGGGACAGCCGGCGGGATTCCATTCGTCGCGCTGTGGTGCAGCCCGCTGTTGCGCGCGCGCGAAACGGCCGACATCGTCGCCGCGCGCCTTGGCCTGGAACCGCGCCAGGAGCCGCGACTGATGGAGACCGACGCCGGCGACTGGACCGACCGTCTATTCACCGACGTACAGGCCGAGGACCCGGATGGCTTCGCGGGCTTCATCGAAGGCCGCCCCGACTTCGGCTTCCCTGGCGGCGAGTCGTTCGCGCAACAGGGCGTTCGTGTCGCAGCCGCCCTCACCGATGTCGAAGGAGGCGATCTTCCCGCACTGGTCGTCTGCCACGGCGTCGTGATCCGCATCGCGCTCTTTCAACGAGCAGGCCACAAGGTCGCCCTGGCCGAGCGCGTGCCCAACGCCGCGCTCGTGCCCCTCGATCCGACCGAGGCCGAGCACGCGGACGTAGGCGGTGGCGAGGCGCTGCCACCGAGCTGAACTCGCCAATCGAGCCCACTCCGCCGGCAAGCGAAGCGTGCCTCAAACGCCACCGCGCCGAATACCGTCCCAAGCGCGGCCGACAATCGGGGGATGCCCGATGCGGTTGTCAATGCACCACCTCTCGCCGACCTGCTGACATTGATCGGCTCGGCCGGGACCGTCGTGGGCGCGGCGGTCGGCTCAGTCGTCGCGGCGTCCACCTTGCGCCAGGCATTTGAGAACTTGGCGCTTGGCGCGGCGGCCGGAGGCGCGGGCGGCTGCTCGATCGCGTTCATCGGATACGCCTGTCTTCGAATCACGGGGTGCTAGCATGCAGACAATGAGCAACATCGCACGTATAGTCACATCGCTACTGGCGGGCTGCGCCCTGATAGTGGTCAGCTATCTCCTGCTTGCCAGCGCTGGCGCTGAAGGCGGCTGGTATTACGCCGTAGGAATTTGCATTACCGGCTTTATGACCTACCGGATACTTGTTCCCGCGCTCGGCGTACCCGTTCGCCCACGGTGGCTCGCCAATCGCAGGAGACGCGGGCGCGATAAGCGCCTCCCAGGCCCGATTCACTGAAGCGCGACGTCAGCGAGTGCGGCGAGGAGTCGCGCCGTGACAGCGGATAGAGCGCGAACCGAACCCGGAGGCGGCGCGACCTTGCCACCGAACTAGAAACAGCCATCGACGCGCGACGCCGAATCGAAGATGATCGCCTCGATGCTCGTTCCGGTTTTGATATTCGTGGTGTGCTTCGGAGCGGGAACTACCGCATCCGCCCGTTGGTTGCCCGACTTGGGTGCCGGACCGGTTGGAACCGTTGCGTTCTTTACCGTCTGTGGGCTGTTGGGGGCGGCCCTCAGCCTGCTCGGAATTCACGTGTATCTGATTGCCAGGGAGATCGATCAGCTCCACCACGAATTCGGGGAGACCAAGGCCGAACTCTTGGCCGGGGGCATGCGCAACATCTTGTTTGAGGTGAGTAGCCTGGTCGGGCTCGCCGCGATTGTGTTCCTCTTGGCGCCTCGACTCAGGGCCTCGCCGCCAACCGCCTGACCAACTCCTCCCCCTCGCGCGCCATACGCGAGCGCGGCACGACCAGATCGAACCCCCCACCCTCGGCCAGCGAGCGCACCTCGGCCTCAACGTGCGAGTAGAAGCCGAGCGTGGCGATGCCCGCAAGCGACCCGACGACTGACAGCGACCTGACCAACTCCACCCGCCCCGCCGCCTCGTCGGTGAGGTCTACGACGAGCACGGCCACGCCGGCCAGCCGCTCCCGAACCGCGTTTGCGTCGGCCACAAGCACAACATCGTGACCGTCCGCGCCCAACGCCGCCTGTACACGCGAGCCGAAAAGCAGGTCTGGGATGAAAGCGAGTACCTGAGCCATCGATGTCTGCTTCCGCCGGTGCCCAACGTGGGTGCCGGTGCGGCTACTGCGCCCGTAGGCGCGTGAACTCCTCGCGCACCGAGTGCGGTCGGCCCCACATCTGCGTGACCTCGACGCGCCCGGCGCGCTGCTCGCGCACGGCCAGCTCGCCCTCGATGCCGGCTTCGTCGAGCAGCCGTAGCGTGCCGTGCACCGTGGGCGCTGAGGCGGCGTGTCCGAAGCGGTGGGCGACGAGCAGGCGCCAGTGCCAGTCATGGTGCGAATAAGGCCGCGCGTTGCACGTGGCCAGGTACACCGAAGCGTCGATGTAGCGCGACTCGTCGGCGATGCGCAGGTCGAGCTCGAGGTCGGTCCAGTCGTCGGGCAGAGAATCGACGATGCCCTGGAAGGTATCCGCTAGTGCCATGGGGTGAAGCCTAGCGTGGCTATCCTCGGCAACGTGGCGAGCATCGACACAACAGCGCTACTTGAGGAGTACACGACCTTGACCGAGCGTTGCGGACTGGTTGACCACTCCGAGCGCGGCAAGCTGGCGCTCACCGGTATGGGCGTCGTCGAGTTTCTCAACGGTCAGGTAACAAACGAGCTCGTCGGGTTGAATCCCGGCGAGGGTTGCTACGCGGCCTTTCTCACGCATAAGGGCAAGATGCTCGGCGACCTGCGCATCCTCGCGGTTGGCGAGGATCCCCGTGCGGAGCCCGACAGAACTACTGCTCGACACCGAGCGCTGCGCGCTGCAGGCGCTGTTCGACATGATCCGCCGCTTCAAGGTGGGCTACCAGGTGGAATTGCACAAGCGCACGTTGGAGTACTCACTGCTGTCGCTTGTCGGACCGGAGGCGGCGCAGGTCGCAACCAGGGCGTTCGCCCTCGATCCGTCGGCTCTGGCGGAGCCCGAGCACAGCCACCTCCTCACGCAACTGGATCGCACGCCCGCGCGCCTGATCCGAACGGATACCGGAGTCGACGTGCTCCTCGACTCCACGGAGGTCGCAGCCGTGCGCGCTGCGCTGGAAGCAGCCGGCGCCGTGGAAGTGAGCGAGACGGCGGCGGAGATCGTGCGTGTCGAGCATGGCCGCCCGCGCTACGGGATCGACCTGGACGAGGCCACGATCCCTCAGGAGGCGGGGCTGAACGAGCGCGCGGTGAGCTTCACGAAGGGCTGCTATGTCGGCCAGGAGACGGTGGCGCGGCTCTACTACAAGGGCAAGCCCAACCGTCATCTGCGTGGCCTGCGACTGTCGGAGCCGACCGAGCCGGGCGCGGCGTTGGTACTTGGCGAGCGGTCTGTCGGGAGCCTGGGCAGTTCCATCCTCTCCCCCAGATTCGGCCCGATCGGACTGGCGCTTGTGCGTCGCGAGGCAGAGCCGGGCGCAACCGTCACCGTTGGAGAGCAGGGCGCCGAGCGCAGTGGTAGTCGAGCTGCCCTTCCAATAATGCTCGACGCCCCGCACGGGGGCTTGGCCCCTGGCATTGTGCTCGCCGGGTAGGATTGCAAGCCCGTTCGGGGTGGGTGGGTACTTCAATCATCGGAGGTTCAGACGCACCGTGGCAATCGATCTTCAACGAGTTTCAAGCGTGGACACAGAGCCCGGCGAGCTGCCGAGCACGATGGCCGCCTGGGTGATCCGCGAGGAGCGCCAGGGCGAACCGAAGGACGCCTTCCAGTTGGAGGAGATCGAGGTACCCGAGCCGGGCGCCTTCGAGGTGATCGTGCGCGTGATGGCCGCCGGCGTCAACTACAACAACGTATGGGCCGCACTCGGCAAGCCGGTGTCGGTGATGAAGTACGGCGACCACCCACAGTACGGCCACCACATCGGCGGCTCCGATGCCTCCGGGATCGTGTGGAAGGTGGGCGCCGGCGTGACTCGTTGGAAGCCGGGCGACGAGGTGGTAGTGCACTGCAACCAGGCGTCCTATGAGGATCCGGAGGTGCATGGCCTCGATCCGATGGCGGCGCCCTCGCAGAAGATCTGGGGCTATGAGACGACCTGGGGATCGTTCGCCCAGTTCACCAAGGTGCAGGCCCAGCAACTGCTGCCCAAGCCACAGGCGCTGAGCTGGTCGGAGTCGGCCTCCTATGGGCTCGTGTACTTCACCGCCTATCGCATGTTGATGACCCGCTGCAAACTGCAGGCTGGGCAAAAGGTGCTGATCTGGGGCGCGGCCGGCGGCCTGGGCGTGTTCGCCACGCAGCTTTGCGCCGCGGCCGGCGCGCACTGCGTGGGCGTGGTCTCCTCCGCCGAGAAGGGCGAGCTGGTGAAGCGTCTCGGCGCCGTGGACTACATCGACCGGGCCGAGTTCGCGGGGATGATGCGCAGGGGAGGCGAGACCCCCGAGGAGGACAAGGCGCGCTTCCTCGTCTCGCGCGAGTTCTCAAAGCGCGTGAAGCAGATTCTCGGCGACGCCCCCGACATCGTCTTCGAGCACGTCGGGCAGGCGACTTTCCCCACGTCCGTCTTCACGGTCAAGCCGTTCGGCAAGGTCGTGATCTGCGCCGGCACGACCGGCTTCAACCTCGACTTCGACGTGCGCTACCTGTGGATGAAGCAGAAGGAGATCCTCGGCTCGCACTTCGCGAACGCGTATGAGTGCATGAAGGCCAACGAGCTGATCGAGTCAGGTCAGATTCGGCCCGTGCTGTGGCGCACGCTTGGTTTCGAGGGCGTCGCCGAAGCACACCAGTTGATGCTCGAAAACAAGCACCTGGGCAAGATCTCGATCCTCGTCGGCGCCGAGTCCGACAGCGAGGGCAAGACCGCCGATGGACCAGGTGCCATACACGCGGAGGTGGGTGGCTGATGGATGGCACGGTGATCGTCCCCTGGTATGCGACCGGTTTCAGGGCTGACGACTTCGAGCAGGCGCTGAACGAGGCGGCGGGAACGGCGCTGCGCTACGGCGCGACGTCCTATGCGGTGTATCGCTCCAAAGACGACCGCTATCGCTTCCAGCAGTTCGCCCACTTCGCCGAGCACATCGACTGGGAACGCTATTGGGACGGCCCCGAGATGACCGACTTCAGGGTGCGCTATTCGAGCTGGTACCAGATCCCCGTGCTCTACGGCTGGTGGGATCGCACCGCCGCGGGCAGCATTGAGGGCGAGACCGTGGCGATCGACGCGCCGAATGGCCACCCGGACGGTCCGGCGAACGGCTACTCGCCCGAGTCGCCCGACGGCGACGCGAGCGACACACCCGCTGCCCACTACGTCTGAACCGAAGATCCAGAGCAATGGGCGCGACGAGCCGTAGCCCGCTGGGTCGGTTCGTGGCACGACTACGGAACACGCCGCTGTGGGCGCGCTGGGTGCTTACGATCCTCGCGTTCCTCGTGTTGATTCTCGTGGGTCGCGGCGTGGTGCACAGCAGCGAAGGCTCTTCTGGCCCGACGCCCTCAGAACGCCGGGCGGAAGTCGAAGCCGATCGCGAGGGCGACATCGTCGTCGAAGAGGACCAGGCTCCGCACACCGCGACGCTGCGCACGGGTGTGCCGGCCCGCGCGGCACTGGAACGTGCGATCGCCGCCGACGCACGCAATCGAGTGCAGGCCAGCGAACTCAGCGGACCATTTCAGAGCGTGCGCTGCGCGAGCACCGGTGCCACTCACGCCGGCCGCCAGGCGTTTCATTGCACGGTGCGCTCGGCAGGCATCGCCTACACATTCCTGGCGGTACTCGACACGCCCGCCCATCAGCTGACGTGGTGCAAGATCGACCCACCGGCGAACGGCTCGACCGCAATCCCCGTAAGCGCGCGCTGCAGAGTCTAGATCGCTAGATCAGCACTGCTCCAGGGGTGCCATCGTCAATCCGGCACCCTTCAGCAGCTCCCAGTAATGCTCGGCTGGCTCTTGGTGTCCGCTGAAGACGATTGCCTGACCGGAGTTGTGGATGATGCTGGCGATCTCGTGGCCGCGCTGTAGCGTGACGCCCGGGATGAAGCGTGCGAGCGTGCGCGCGACGTGGTCGAACGTGTTGTGGTCGTCGTTGCGCACGATCACCCTCCAGGAGTCGCCCAACCCAGTTCCAGGCCCACCCGTGCGCGGTAGCTCGATGGTTTCGCTCATAGGTCGTCAGGATAAAGCTCGTTGGCGCCCCATACAATGGCGCTATGAGCAGCGAGCACTCCCCACGCCTGCCCGAGCGCGATCGGCCGTGGATGATGCGCACCTACGCCGGACACTCCACTGCCAGGGCATCCAATGAGCTGTACCGGCGTAACCTCGCAAAGGGCCAGACGGGGCTGTCGGTGGCCTTCGACCTACCCACCCAGACCGGCTATGACCCCGACGACGAGCTGGCGCGGGGAGAGGTGGGCAAGGTTGGCGTGCCCGTGGTACATCGGGGCGACATGGCGGCCCTGATGGACGGGATACCGCTTGGCGAGATGAATACGTCGATGACGATCAACGCCACGGCCGCTTGGCTGCTGGCGCTTTACATCGTCGCGGCCGAAAATCAGGACCCACCCACCGAGCAGCAGAGTCTGCAGGGGACGACCCAGAACGACATCGTCAAGGAGTTCCTTGCACGCGGGACCTACGCATTCCCGCCGGCTCCCTCGATGCGTTTGATCGCCGACATGATCGCCTACACGGTCGAGCATGTGCCGAAGTGGAACCCGATCAACATCTGCTCCTATCACCTGCAGGAGGCCGGGGCGACGCCCGTGCAGGAGATCGCCTATGCGATGAGCAATGCGATCGCGGTGCTAGACGCCACGCACAAGCGCCTCGGTGACCGCGCACCGGAGCTGATTGGCGATGTGTTCGGCCGCATCTCATTCTTCGTGAACGCGGGTGTGCGCTTCGTAGAGGAGCACGCGAAGCTGCGTGCGATGGGCATTCTTTGGGAACAGCTCGGGCGCGAGCGCTACGGCGTCAGCGACGAGCGCCGTCTGCGCTTTCGCTATGGCGTGCAGGTCAACTCGCTCGGCCTGACCGAGGCCCAACCGGAGAACAACGTGCAGCGCATCGTGCTGGAGGCGCTCGCGGTGACGCTTGGCCGTGACGCCCGCGCCCGCGCAATCCAGCTCCCAGCCTGGAACGAGGCGCTTGGGCTACCGAGACCATGGGACCAGCAGTGGTCGTTGCGCATCCAGCAGGTACTCGCCTATGAAACCGACATCCTGGAGTACCCGGACATCTTCGAGGGCTCGAAGGTGATGGACGGGCTCGTGGCAGAGCTGTTGGAGGGTGCACGCGCCGAGATGGCGGTCGTGGCCGAGCACGGTGGCGCGGTGGAGGCGGTGCCCTATATGAAGGCCGCACTGGTGGATTCGCACCGCGCGCGCATCCAGCGGATCGAGTCGGGCGAGCAGATCGTGGTGGGCCAGAACCGTTTCGCCGAGACAGAGCCCTCCCCCCTAACCGCCGACGCGGAGGGCGGCATCCTGGTCGTGGACCCGGCGGTCGAGGCCGAGCAGATCGAGGCGTTGCGCAAGTGGCGAGCCGAGCGTGATCAGCAGGCCGTTGACACAGCGCTGGCCGAGCTGGCGCGCGTCGCGAGCGACGAGGACAGCGGCGAGAACCTCATGATCCCGACGATCGCGGCCGCACGGGCGGGCGCAACGACGGGCGAGTGGGCAAGGACGCTGCGCGGGGTGTTCGGCAGCTATCGCGCTCCCACGGGTGTCGGCGAGGCCAGCGCGGCGCCGGCCGACACAGAGCTGGCGCGGCTGCGCGAGGAAGTCGAGCAGTTGGCCGAGAAGCTCGGCCGCCGCCCGAAGATCCTCGTCGGCAAGCCCGGCTTGGACGGTCACTCAAACGGCGCCGAGCAGATTGCCGTGCGCGCGCGCGATGTGGGCATGGACGTGGTGTACGAAGGCATCCGCCTGACTCCCGCCCAGATCGCGGCGTCGGCGCTGCAGGAGGGTGTGCACGTGATCGGGCTGTCGATCCTGTCGGGCTCTCATCGGGAGCTGATCCCGGCTGTGATGGACGCGCTGCGCGAGGCCGAAGTTGACGTGCCGGTGGTCGTTGGCGGGATCATCCCCGACCAGGACGTGCCTCAGCTCGAACGAGCCGGTGTCGCCGCTATTTACACCCCGAAGGACTTCGACATCTCGCGCATCATGCACGACATCGTCGGGATCGTCGGCGAGCGCAACGGCGTGCCAGCGTCCGTTTAGAGGTTTAGATGAGCGTTAGATGAGCGGCGCAGAACTCGGGGCGCGTCTGCGCGAGGGCGATCTGAGCGCGGCACCGGCGACGCTCAACCTACTTGAGAGCAGCACGGAGGCTGACCGCGAGCAGGCCAGGTTGCTTTTGCACGAGGTGTCCCCGGCCGTGCTCGGCGGCGAGGCTCCTGGACACATCGTCGGTGTGACCGGACCACCTGGCGCGGGCAAGTCAACGCTGCTCTCGGCTCTGCTGCACGCATGGCGGATGAGCGGCAAGAGCGTTGCGATGCTAGCGGTGGACCCAAGCTCAAAGCGTTCCGGCGGATCATTGCTTGGCGACCGTGCACGCATTGACTTCGATCCAGCCGACAAGGCGGTGCTGATCCGCTCAACTGCCGCTGGCCAGCGACTCGGTGGTCTCGCCCCCGCGACGCGTATGGCAGCACAGGCGTTGGCGGCCGCGTTTGACGTGGTCGTGATCGAGACAGTCGGCGTGGGACAGGCCGAGACCGAGGTGGCGGACGTCGCCGACACGGTCGCGGTGGTCGTCCAGCCCGGCAGCGGAGACGTACTGCAGTTCTTGAAGTCCGGAATCATGGAGACTCCAGACGTGCTCGTCGTCACCAAGGCCGATCTCGGCCAGATCGCGCTTGCAACCAGGCGCGATCTTAGCGCGGCGTTGCGCTCACTCGGCACGAAGGCAACGCGTGTGCTGGCCGTCTCCTCTCTATCGCCGCCCCAGGGGGTTGACGAGCTGGTGGGCGCATTGGAGGAGCACCGGGCGAGTACCGACGTCTCCGCCAGACGCTTGCGCGCGCGACGCTCGGGGGCGCTGCTTGATTTTGTCGCCGAGCACGGCGAGCGTGGCCTGCGAGCGCTGGGTGGAAGGCACGCGACTGAGCGGCTGCTCGAGCAGCAGGACCCGACATTCGACGCGCAGGCGCTCGTGGGCGTGCTCGAGACGGCGATGGCGAAAACATGAGACCGATAGCGCGCGACCTGGCGACGATGTTCGGCGCGTTCGTGCTCGCGAGCCTGCTCGCCGGGGCGCTTGGCGCAATCAACCTGGGCACGGCGCTTGCCTTCGGACAGATCGCTTTTGCGATCGCCACCGTCTACATAATGCTCAAGCGCTGACGTTTAGTAATGGCGTTGCGCGGCCGGTGTCGGCCATAAGCTAGGTGGCGAGATGTTGATCCTGCTCGGCTTTGCGTTTCTTGCTGGCGCCGGTACGGCGCTGTCGCCCTGCGTGCTACCCGTGCTGCCGGCGCTACTCGCCTCGGGCGGCGTGGGCGGGCGACGCCGGCCACTCGGCGTCGTGATCGGCCTGACCGTGACGTTCACCGTGGTGATCGTGGGCGTGGCCAACGTGGTCGACGGCGTCGGTCTCGGCTCCGACCCGCTGCGCGACATTGCCGTTGCCGTGCTGCTCGCATCGGGCCTGGCGCTGATCGTGCCGGGGCTGGCCGACCGTCTGGAGGCGCGCATGTCGCGGATCGCGGCGCTCGGTCCACGCACGCGCGGCGATGGCTTCCGCTCAGGACTACTGGTCGGCGGTGCGCTCGGCTTCGTATACACCCCGTGCGCGGGGCCGATCCTCGCTGCCGTCATCTCGGTCAGCGCGGCGAGCGGGCGTACCGTGGCCGTGGCCATCGCCTATTCGGTCGGTAGCGCAGTGGTGTTGTTCGCGCTGACGCTCGGCGGGCGCAGCCTGTTCGACCGCGTGCGCGCCGCCGGCCGAGGGCCAGCGTTGCAGCGCACGCTCGGCATTGTGATGATCCTCACCGCACTGGCGATCGTCGTGGGCGTCGACGTCGACTTCGACCAATACGTTGCCGAACACATCCCCAACGTGAACCTGACGGCCGGCCTTGAAAAATCGAAGGCCGTCGAAAGCCGGCTGCCCCAGGTGACCGGACATACCGCCAAGTTCGTGTCTGGCTCGAAAACGACCACCGCACCTCGGGGCGCGAGCCAGGCGACGCTGCTGGCAGACGCGGCCAAGCTGAAGAATCTCGGGCCGGCGCCGGAATTCGCCGATACCGAGGACTGGTTCAACACCGGAGTGGGTGGGCATTCAAACACGCCGCTCACGCTCAAAGGGCTGCACGGGAAAGTTGTGCTGATCGACTTCTGGACCTACACCTGCATCAACTGCATCCGTACGCTGCCATACCTAAAGGCTTGGGACGCCGCTTACCGCAAGGACGGCCTGACGGTCGTTGGCGTGGAGACGCCGGAGTTCGCCTTCGAGCACGAGGCCTCCAACGTCAAGAACGCGATCGAACAGTTCGGCCTGCGCTATCCCGTGGTGCAGGACAACGAAATGGGGACTTGGAACGCCTACGGCAACGAGTACTGGCCAGCGGACTACCTGATCGACGCCAAAGGCGACGTGCGCTACGCCACGGCGGGCGAGGGCGACTACTCCCAGACCGAAACCGCGATCCGCTCGCTGCTTGCCGAAGCGGGAGCGAATGTCGGCGGGATGGCACACCCGACCGACGTCGTGACGCCCAGCGAAGTGGCCACACCCGAGACCTATTTGGGCACCAATCGCGCCCAAGGGTGGCGCAACGGGCCACAGTCCGGCTTGCACGACTATGGCACGAGCGTGCCCGCAAGTCTTGCGCTCAACGAATTCGCCTACAGCGGCACGTGGAATATCGCCGGTCAGCCGGCGACAGCAGTGTCGAGTGCTGGGATCGACCTGGAGTTCGAGGCCAAGAACGTGTATCTGGTGCTCAGCTCCGAAGGAGAAAGGCCACGCCAGGTGCAGGTGCTGCTTGACGGTAAGCCGATACCCGATAAGTACGCCGGAGCCGACGTGCACGACGGCGTGCTTACGGTGCGAAACGAGCGTCTGTACTCGCTCGTGTCGCTACCGGGCGATCAGCGGCACCACCTGTCGCTGCGCTTCGCTCCCGGCGTCTCTGGCTACGCGTTTACGTTCGGATAGCGGAGAGGTCGTCGCATGGGCATACAATGAGGCCCATGGAGGGAGGCCCAGCACCCGAGACCACCGCCAGGGCGTGGCTGCGGTGCTATCGCTGCTGGTCGCAGAACCTCGAGGTGCAGGTGCACTACGAGGGCATCCACAAGATCGACCCAGAAACCGGCGAGCGCTCGGAAGTCGTCGACGAGCTGCAGGAGGCGGTTGTGCAGTGTTTGGACTGCATGCACGACCAGCCGCACCTGGGCTTCTCCGGCGGGCGCGTGGAGCCGATCGAGGACCGCTGGGAGCGGATGATCGCCGGGACGCCCTGGGTTGCCTCGTGCACGGTGACCGTCGAGGCCGACGACGTGGAGATCTGCTCCGGACCTGAGGCCGGCGACGCCCTCTCCTATGCGGCCTTTGGCGAGTACGGGGTGCGCGAGTTCTTCACGCACGTGCGCTTTCACAAGCATGAGGAGGACCAGATCGTCGTGCACCTGCTCGTCGAGCTGTACGCGCGCTCGCTGGAGGAGGCAACCGAGGTGCTCGAATCGGCCGCCAGAGGGTTGCTGACGATCACATCGCTGGCCGAGGAGTCACGCCCGCCCGCATCATCTGGTAGCAGCGAACCGCACGAACACGATTAGCGACCCAACGGTCATCATCTGACCGGTGGGAGTGCTCGCGGCAAAGATACTGCTCGCGCCGACGTTCGTGATCGCGGCTTCGCTTGTGGCGAGACGCTATGGCGCTCGGATCGGCGGACTGGTGGGTGGGCTGCCGGTGGTCGCGGGTCCGATCCTGCTCGTGTTCGCGCTCGATCACGGAGCCGCGTTTGCCGCCGGCGCCGCCGCCGGCACCCTGCTCGGGCTCGTGTCATTGCTTGCTTTCGTCTTGGTGTATGCGCATCTGGCCAGTCGCATGAGCTGGGCTGGGAGTCTTTTTTTGGGATGGGGTGCGTTCTTTTTGATGACAGCGGCGCTGAGTACCACAACAGTGAGCGCCGGTCCGGCACTTGCGGTGGTGCTCGTGGCGATTGGAGTGACGCTCCTGGTCCTCCCTCGGGCGCGGCACGAGCAGCGGAGCGCCGTCGAGCTGCCGACTTGGGATCTGCCTTTGCGCGCGCTCAGTGCGGTCGCGCTCGTGCTTGTACTGACGGCGGTCGCGGGTCAGCTGGGAGCGAAATTGAGCGGCCTGCTGGCGCCGTTTCCCGTGATCGCAAGCGTGCTCGCGGTGTTCACACACGCCCAATACGGCGAGCAGGACCTGCTGCGAATCATGCGCGGATTCGTGCTTGGCCTGGTCGCCTACGCACTGTTTTGCTTCGTGTTGGCGGTGTCGCTCGAAACCCTCGGGATCGCTGAGAGCTTCCTGCTTGCGACGCTCGCGGCACTGACGACGCAAGCGGTGGCGTTGACCGTCACCTGGCGCCGGCGCGAGCCGGCGGTCGAGCCGCTCTAGGGCCGGTCAGCTGGCGCGGGCGCCGCGCCATTGCCGCACCAGTAAGCCAGGCTCAGCCCGGCGCCCACATTCAAGTCGGAAGCTAGGCGGAGAGTCGCTGCTCGAGCGCCGAGCAGCTGCTCGTGCAGCTCTTTGGGCAGGCGGTCGAACTTGCCGAGGTGCTCGTGGAAATGGGGCAACTGAGCCTTCCATTCGGCGACGTCAACGCGCAACAGCTCGGCGATATCCTCGTCTGAGACGTCGACACCGCGCGGTGTCGAGGCCGTCGGGACCGACAGGCGGCATGTGGCCGATTGGCGTCTCCACGGCCGCGCCGTGACCTGCACAGCGCGCGAAGACCCAAGCCAGCACACGTGAGTTCTCGCCATAGCCGGGCCACAGGAATTTGCCCTCGCCGTCCTTGCGAAACCAGTTGACGTAGAAGATCTTCGGCAGCTTGGCCGCATCGGCTTCACGCCCGATCTTCAGCCAGTGGGCGAAGTAGTCGGCCATGTTGTAGCCACAGAAAGGCAGCATCGCGAACGGGTCGAAGCGCAGCTCGCCGACCGTGCCGGCTGCGGCAGCGGTCTTCTCAGAGCCCATCGTCGCGCCAAGGAAGACGCCGTGCTCCCAGTCGAATGCCTCTGCCACCAGCGGCACGACCGTCGAGCGACGGCCGCCGAACAGGATCGCCGAGATCGGGACGCCGGCTGTCTCTTCCCACTCCGGGGCGATCGCCGGGTCCTGCGCGGCGGCGACGGTGAAGCGGGCGTTGGGGTGTGCGGCCGGCGTCTCCGAGGCGGGTGTCCAGTCTTTACCGCGCCAATCGACCAGGTGCGCGGGCGGCTCGTCGGTCAGCCCCTCCCACCACACGTCGCCATCGTCGGTCAGCGCGCAGTTGGTGAAGATCGTGTTCGACTCGATCGTCTTGATCGCGTTCGGGTTGGTGTGCTCGCCGGTCCCAGGCGCCACGCCGAAGAAGCCCGCCTCCGGGTTGATCGCGTACAGGCGACCGTCCTCGCCGAACTTCATCCAGGCGATGTCGTCGCCGATCGTCTCGACCTCCCAGCCCTCCAGGGTGGGGATCAGCATCGCCAGGTTGGTCTTGCCACACGCGGAGGGGAACGCCGCCGCGATGTACTTGACATCCTTCTCGGGAGAGGTCAGCTTGAGAATCAGCATGTGCTCGGCCATCCAGCCCTCGTCGCGCGCCATCACCGAGGCGATGCGCAGCGCGAAGCACTTCTTGCCGAGCAGGGCGTTGCCACCGTAGCCGGAGCCGTAGGAAGTGATCTCGCGAGTGGCGGGGAAGTGGACGATGTACTTGTTATCGGCGTTGCACGGCCAGGACACGTCCTCGGCGCCGTCCTCGAGCGGCATGCCGACCGAGTGCAGACAGGGGATGAAGTCGCCTTCCTCGCCGAGCGCGTCGAGCGCCGCGGAGCCCATCCTGGTCATGATTCGCATCGAGACCGCTACATAGGGCGAGTCGGTCAGCTGTACGCCGATCTGGCTCTTGTCCGAGCCGATCGGGCCCATCGAGAACGGCACGACGTACATCGTGCGGCCGTGCATGCAGCCGGCGAACAGCTCTTTGAGCGCTTCCTTCATCTCATCGGGATCACGCCAGTTGTTGGTCGGACCCGCTTCCTCCTCGCTAGGCGAGCAGATGAAGGTGCGGTCTTCAACGCGGGCGACGTCGCCGGGGTCGGAGAAACCAAGGTAGGAGTTGGGACGCTTGGCGTCGGAGAGCCGCTGGAATGTGCCGGCGTCGACCAGGAGCTGGCAGAGGCGGTCGTACTCCTCAGCGGAGCCATCGCACCAGCAGATTGACTCGGGCTCGGTGAGCGCGGCGATCTCCTCGACCCACGTCAGCAGACGCTCGTTGTTGGTGTTGGGGGCGGTGGCGGCGGTGGTCTCCATGACGTGCGCGTGACTCCTTGCAGTGTCGCGGTGGGCGAGCGCCTGGCGGCGCTGCCGCGCAGAATGGCGCTAGGGAACGGAAAAACGCCCTTGGGGGCGTTCACAACAGCCTATCGCACGGCCTGAGCGCGTGGCTCCGGAGTTTGTCTCGAAGCACGCGCGCTTTCCGTGGGCGGCGCTGAGGCGCGCTCCTACTCGACGTTGCCCTCAGCGCCAGGACCGCCTGGATTCCGGCGTGGGACGAGCACGAGCCGCTTGAACTCGGCAACGAGCACCCCGTCCTGGTTGTAGACGCGTGTGTGCACCTTGACCGTGCCACGGTCGGGCTTTGTCTGGGACTCGCGCTTCTCGAGCACCTCGGACTCACAGAACAGCGTGTCGCCGTGGAAGACAGGCGCGGGGTGCTTGAGCTCTTCGGTTGCGAGGTTGGCGATCGCCTTGCCGGAGACGTCGGAGACGGACATGCCGAGCGCGAGCGAGTAGACGAGCGGACCCACCACCACGTTGCGTTTCTGCTGCGATTTGGCGGCGTAGACATCGTTCAGATGCAGCGGATGGTGATTCATCGTGATCAGGCAGAAGAGATGGTCGTCTGACTCGGTGACGGTCTTTGCGGGCCAGTGCTTGTAGGTGGCGCCGACCTCGAACTCCTCCAGGTAGCGGCCATAAGGGTGGGCACCGGAAGCCTCGCGGGCTGCCTGCTCGGTCTCGACGGGATGGGTATCGCTCATGGGTAGGGGGTGTCTCCTGTGGTGCGGGATGGGCTTTGAACCGAGCAGGAACTCTAGTGTGGAGCAACCCGATAGCGTTCAGGGCCGACTTCAACACGGCCCGCAGCGCGCCGTCTGACCAGGAGAAGACCCTTGCGCAACCCCAGAGCCTTCGACAAGCCCCTCGCGATCGGCGCACCCGAGCCGGCACGCGAGATCCCCTTCAAGCCGTCGCGGATGATCCACTTCCTCGACCTCTCAAACGAGAAAATGGTCGAAAAGGTGCCCGCGATCGCGCCAACAGTGGACATCCTGCTCGGCAACCTCGAGGACGCCGTGTCGGTGGACCGCAAGGAGGCCGCGCGCGCCGGGCTGATCAAGGTGGGCCGCGAGATGGATATGGGCGAGACGGCCCTGTGGACGCGCGTCAATTCGCTCGAGTCGCCGTGGGTGCTCGACGATCTGACCGAGATCGTGACTGAGATCGGCGACAAGATCGAGGTCATCATGGTCCCGAAGGTCGAGGGTCCGTGGGACATCCACTACGTGGACCGTTTGCTGGCTCAACTCGAGGCCAAGGCTGGCATCGAGAAACCGATCCTCGTGCACGCGATCCTCGAGACAGCGCTCGGCGTGGCCAACCTGGAGGAGATTGCGGCGGCAAGCCCGCGCATCCAGGGCATGAGCTTCGGCCCGGCGGACCTGGCGGCCTCACGGCGCATGAAGACCACGCGCGTGGGCGGTGGGCACCCGGGCTACCGCACGATCGCCGATCCCGACGCCGAGAACCCCGAGCTGCCGCGCGCAAGCTACCAGCAGGACCCCTGGCACTACTCGATCGCACGCATGGTTGATGCGTGCACGGCAGTCGGCGCGCTCCCCTTCTACGGCCCCTACGGAGACATCAAGGACGAGCTTGGCTGCGAGACACAGTTCCGCGCCGCCTTCCTCCTTGGCTGCGTCGGCGCCTGGTCCTTGCACCCCGTGCAGATCGGGATCGCCAAGAAGGTGTTCTCGCCCGACCCCGAGGAGGTCATCTTCGCCAAGAAGGTGATCGAGGCGATCCCAGACGGGCGCGGCGTGCACATGATCGACGGCAAGATGCAGGACGACGCCACCTGGAAGCAGTGCCAGGTGATGGTTAAACTGGCCGAGATGCTGGCGCGCAAGGACCCGGAGCTGGCCGAGGCCTACGGGTTCGTTCCCGCGGGGGCGTAACCGCCCCGAGCCCGCCCCGGTCTTCCCGTATATCCGTCTAGATCGGCACTAGAGACCGGTCAGACCACTGGTAGACTCGCCCGGCCTGAATACACATCAGCCTCGGCCATTGGCCATCAACCGATAGGGGACAGCATGTTTCGCAGCGCACTCCGAAGCCGTCCCATGCCGAGAGCTGTTGTGCTCCGACTTGCTCGTCGGACTTCTCGGCATGTCCTTCGCGATTCTGCTCCCCTCGGCGGCACAGGCCACCAATCTGTTCACGCTCGACTCGCATGCCGACACGAGTGGCCCAATCGTCACCGAAGCGAGCGGAACCGGCTACGTAGCCTGGGACCACCCTGCCGCGAACTCTTCCGAACCGGATGTCGTGCTGTTCTGCAAGATCCCGCGCGGTGGAACGCTGCACCGTCTCCGATCCCCCTGCCATTGCCGTCCGGCGCTGACGAAGAGATCATCCAGCCGTTCCCCGTGCTCGGGTCTCACGCCGGGGTGGTCTACGTCGTTGGACCTCGCTACATCAAAGACGAAGACACGCTGATCTGGACCTCGACCGACGGCGGCGCAACGTTTTCCGCCGCGAAATCAATTCCTTCAGCCTCCCCCGACAAGACGGGCGTCGGTGACGTGCTGCTGGACCCGAACACTCCTGCGGGCGTCCAGTCGACCGGAGACTACTTCGGGATGGCCTTCAACAATCCGGGGCTTGGATTCGGTTTCACGCCAACGAATCGCCTCGGGGAACGACCTCCTTCACCTTTGCGAACCCCGGCACAGGCGGCGTGGCCAGTTCGACGCTTGGCTATGTCACCGGCACAATCGAAGATAAATTCACCAAAGCACAGATCCATCCCGAGATCGAGGCCTACTACAACCTCTCCGCTCCGGCACCCGAAATCTTCTTCTACCGCTACTACGCCAAGGGAGGCATCGGCGACGACGAGGAAGGCGGATGGGAAGGACCGATCAAGGTCAGCGACGGGTACGTGCCACGGCTGGCCAGCGGTCCCGGCGGGCTGTTCATGCTCTCGACGGACATCGCCCCCGGAGAATCGCTTGAAGCCCAGCCGTCGGCGATCGACGTGCGTAAGTTCAACGAAACGACTCACACCTTCGGTGAACCGGTACAGATCGCGAAGATCCCCACAAGTACGGGCACGCTGTTCAACTCGGGCGACATCTACGAGAACCCCGAAACCGGTGCGCTGTATGTGGCTCAGCCGGTCGTCAACAGCGAAGGCAACTACGTGATGCGCCTGTGGGAATCGAGCGACGGGGGACAGACCTTCCACGGCGAACGCGACATCGCGAACGATCGGCTTTGCCTACTCGGAAATTCCCCGCCTCGCCGTGGCTGCCGACGGTCAGGGCTGGCTCACGTTCAATGACGCCGGGGGCCTCGAGGTCGCCGACCTCAACGCGCTGCCCACGCCCGTTCCGCCTCCGCCTCCGCCGCCGCCACCACCACCGGCACCCATCGTGTCATCGCTCACGATCCCCAATCAGACCGACCAGGTCAACGGCAAAGGCGACCTGTCCGTCGTCGTGGATTGCGCAGGCGTGAAGTGCACGGGCGACCTCGATCTGCTCGCAAAGTTCAAGAAGACAACGGGCAAAGGCAAAAAAAAGAAAACAAAGATCGTGGTCCAGACGATCGGCACCGCCTCGTTCAACTCGCTCAACCTCGGCGTCGACACGCTGTCGATAAAACTCAATAGCCATGGCAAGAGCCTGCTGGCGATCGGCGGCTACAAACTGAGCAGCACCGCTAGCGCCAGCTACCTCTCCGGATCGGTCTTCAAGACCGCGACGGGCACTGTGAAGCTCAAGGGCCACAAGCCGTCGAAAAAAGGCGTGATCAAAGCGATCAAACCGTAGGGAGCTACCGAGTCCCTGCCGCGAACGCCGGCACGCGGTCGCCGTAGCGACTCTTGCCTCTCTGCCACCGAGACCTCACCGTCACCGGGGCCCTCCCCGCCGACCTAACCTGGTCGAGCTGACGTCGAGCTGACCGCCATTACAGAGGCGCTGTTGTCGTGGGCGGAGTACGCGGCCGCGCACCTTGCCATTCTCCCACGGCGCTGCTATTGTTAACCATATGGCTAACAATGCCCTCCTAGATCGCGCCTTCGTAGCCTGCTCGCACCCGATCCGCCGCGGCATCCTCGAGCGCCTCGCCGGCGGCGAGATGACCGTGGGCGAGGCGACCGGCGACTTCGGCGTGTCCAAGCCGGCGATCAGCAAGCACCTCAAGCTGCTGGAGGAGGCGGGCGCGATCACACGCGTCATCGACGGGCGCACCCACCGCCTGCGGCTGCGCGAGCAGCCGCTGGACGAGGCGTACGCGTGGATGACGAATCAGCGCGAGCTGTGGGAACGCAAGCTCGACACAGTCGATCAGTACCTACGCGAGCAGAGGGAACACCGGCAGCCCCGACAGGAAGCACCACAGCAAGAGAACAACCCAGCGAAGGAGTCGAAATGACCGAGATAACCAAGCCGAACGAGACCAGCCTGCGCCTGCAGCGCACATACGATGCCACCGCAGAGGATGTGTTCGACGCATGGACCAACCCCGAGGTACTGCGACGCTGGTGGAAGGCAAACCCCGCCTGGATTACGCCTGTCGCCGAGGTCGATCTGCGCGTTGGCGGGCGCTATCGCATCTCGATGGAAGACCCCGAAAGCGGCAAAAAATACACCGCTGAAGGCGAGTACAGCGAGGTGAGCCGCCCCAATCGGCTCGTCTACAGCTGGCAGTGGGAACAGGAAGACGGCGAGTTCGGCCACCTGAGCACCGTGGCGGTCGATTTTCGCGGCGAGGGAGAGCGAACGACGGTCGTGCTCGAACACACGGGCTTCGAGTCACTGGAGTCTCGCGACTCGCACGGACACGGCTGGGAAGGCGTGCTGGAGGCATTCCAGGCGCATCTCAACGAGCGGGCTACACAGACGTCCTGACAGACCCTCGCAATGCCGGTCGAGGCCCGATAGGGCACTTCCGATGGCTAGCGCGGACAAAACACACACAAACAAACCAACAGAAGGAGCAAGAAGATGGCGAACTACCTACTGGCATACACCGGCGGGGGCATGGCGGCGACAGAGGCCGAGCGTGAACAGGCGATGGCAGCCTGGGGACAATGGTTTGGCAAGCTTGGCTCGGCGGTCGTCGCGCCCGGCAACCCGGTCGGCGCGTCCACCTCCGTGAGCGCCTCCGGCAGCAACGGCGGGGCAGGGTCCGGCCTGACCGGCTACTCGGTCATCGCCGCCGACAGCCTCGACGCGGCGGCGGGCCTCGTCGCAGACTGTCCGATCATCGCCGCGGGCGGCAAGGTGGACGTGTACGAGACGATCGAGGTCATGTAGCCACTCCGCGTCCTATGTGCGGGACGGTCGCCACGAGCGCACGCGAGCGGCCGTCCCGATAGGGTTCCGACGCCCCGTCCCCTAAGCCATCAAGGACGCGATGAGATTCTTCGAGTTTGAGGCGCGCGAGGTAGTCAAGCGCGCTGGTATCCCGGTAACCGACTACGGCTTCACCACCGACCCAGCCGAGGCGCGGCAGATCGCCGAGCGCATCGGTGGTCCGACCGTCATCAAGTCCCAGGTGCTGACCGGCGGGCGCATGAAGGCCGGCGGTGTCAAGTTCGCCGACACACCAGAGCAGGCCGAGGAGTACGCACGCGACATCCTCGCCCTGGAGATCAACGGCCACATGCCGCGCGGCGTGCTGGTCGATCCCAAGGCCGAGGTCGTCCAGGAGTACTACGCAGGCGTCGTATGGGATGGCATCCGCAAGCAGCCCGTGATGATCTTCTCGCCCGTCGGCGGGATCGACATCGAGCAGGTCGCCGAGGAGCAGCCCGACAAGGTCGGTCGCCGCCACTTCTCGAATATCTTGCCTTTCGGCGACTTCGAGGCCAAGGAGGTGATCGCCTCCACCGGCGTGACCGGATCGGCGCTCAACAAGCTCGTGCCGATCCTCACGCGGCTGGCGAAGCTGTTCGTGGCCAACGACATGACGCTTGCCGAGATCAATCCGCTCGGGCAGCTCGCCGACGGTTCGTTCGTCGCACTCGACGCGCACATGGACATCGAGAACGAGGCACGCGGCCGCCACAAGAAGCTACTGAAGGACCTCGGCGTGGGCGACGAGGAGACCCGCCAAGCACGTGAGGCGACGCCATTCGAGCTGGCCGGCGAGCAGGTCGACGCCACCGACCATCGTGGCGTGGCCGGCAATGTGACCGAGTTCGATGGCAACCTCGGCCTTGTGATCGGCGCGGGCGGCGGTTCGCTCACGTTGTTCGACGCGGTGCGCGCCCACGGCGGCAAGCCCGCCAACTACTGCGAGATCGGCGGCAACCCGTCGGTCGCCAAGGCGTGCGGGTTGGCAAAGCTCGTGCTGCAGAAGCCCGGCGTAGACAAGATCGCGGTGATGATGTCGATCGTGTCGAACACGCGCGTGGACATCGTCGCGCGCGGGGTGATCAAGGCTTGCCTGGAGCTGAACATGGACCCGGCCGAGAAGATCACGATCTTCCGCATCCCGGGCGCATGGGAGGAGGAGGGCTTCAAGATCCTCGAAAAGTACAAAGTGGACTACGCCGACCGCAGCGTTTCGCTAAACGAGGCCGCACGCCGCGCGGTAGAGAAGATCCAAGGAGTGGCGGCATGAGCATTCTCATCGACGCAGACACAACCTTCATCGTCCAAGGCATCACCGGCCGCGAGGCCGTCAACCTGACACGCGAGTGCCTGGACTACGGCGCCGGCGCGAAGGTCGTCGGCGGCGTCACGCCCGGACGCCTCGGCCGCGACGTGCATGGCGTGCCGGTGTTCGACACAGTCGCCCAAGCCGTCGCCCACCACGGCGAGCCGATCTACGGCTCGGTTGTGACGGTCCCCCCAGCCTTCACCAAGGACGCGGTGTTCGAGGCGATCGAGAATGGCATCAAGCTGACCGTGATCGTCACCGAGCGCATCCCGCGTCGCGATGTGGCGGAGATGGTCGAGCTGGCGACGCTGCGCGGCGCGCGCATCATCGGCCCCAACTGCCTCGGCATCATCGTGCCCGACGTAATCAAGATGGGCGGCATCGGCGGCCCCGCGCGCAACGCCGCGCAGGCTTACACGCCAGGCCCGATCGGCGTGATCTCGCGTTCGGGCGGCATGACGACCGAGATGTCCTCGACGCTCAGCGCCGCCGGTCTCGGTCAATCCACGGCCGTGTCGATCGGCGGCGACGCGATCATCGGATCGAGCTACGCCGAGCTGATGCCGCTGTTCGAGGCCGACGAGCAAACGCAGGGGATCGTGATCTACACCGAGCCCGGCGGACGCATGGAGGCCGAGCTTGCCCGCTGGGTCACCGAGAACAAATCGCGCCTTCCGATCGTCGCGTTCATGGCGGGACGCTTTATGGACGAGATGCCAGGCATGAGCTTCGGACACGCCGGCACGATCGTGGAAGGCAAGGAGGACACCGCGGGCGAGAAGATCGCGCGTCTCGCCCAAGCCGGGATCACGGTGGCGGAGCGGATCGAGGACATCCCCGGCCTGATCCAGTCAAAGATCTCCGAGAGGAGCCCGGCATGAGAGCCGATGGAATCTTCATCGCAGTCGAGATATCCGATGCGGCAGCCTCCGACACAGCGCTCGCCGCGAAGCTGACCGAAGCGTGTCCGGTGGACATCTTCGCCCAGACCGCCGAGGGCACACTCGAACTCGTGCAGAACAACCTCGACGAGTGCGTGCTGTGCGGACTATGCCTCACCGCGGCGGGGGGGTGGGACCCTATCCCGCTTGAGATCGTCAAGCTCTACGACGACAACGCGACACTCGCGCCTGCTTGAGCCTCCGCAGCAGTTCTTAGGAGAGCCTTACGCACCGGGGCGAGACTCTCGACCGAGCGCTATGTTAGAAACACTAACCGTGCGCTAACGGTTCCCAATCTTCCGGGAGGTGTGCTTCCACCCGATGGACGCAAGCCCGAACGTGATATGGCAGGATGGCTCGCTCTCGCGTGAGCAGCGCTGGCGGGCACTGGATGCCCGGGGCGCGACGATCTGGATCACCGGCCTGCCCTCCTCGGGCAAGTCCACGCTGGGCGCCGCCGTCGAGGAGCGCTTGGTCGAGCAGGGTCGCAGCGCCTACCTGCTCGACGGCGACAACCTGCGCTGCGGCATCTGCGGCGACCTCGGCTTCAGCCGCGAGGACCGCGAAGCGAACGTCGGTCGAGTCGGCGAGCTGGCCCGCCTGTTCGCTGACTCGGGAGCGATCGCCGTGGTGGCGCTCGTCTCCCCCTACGAACACACGCGCCGCGAGGTTCGAGAACGTCATCGGGGCGATGCGCTGCCGTTCTTCGAAGTGTTCGTGGACACGCCCGTCGCGCTGTGCGCGGAACGCGACCCCAAGGGTCTCTACGCACGCGCACGCGCCGGCAACCTCGACGGCTTCACAGGCGTGGACGACCCCTACCAGCCACCCCGTGCCCCCGAGCTGCACCTATCCCCAGCGCTCGCCCTGCCCGCCGCGGTGGACGCGGTGCTCAATCTGCTCCACGTGCCTGTCGCGACCCATCTGCTCAACGCTGACACTCGATCCACCCCCAGCGGGGTGGTTGGATAGTGGATGCCAGACGCCGCACATGAGCGCAGGCGTACTGGTCTGTACGTCGAGCATCATGAGTAGCGGCTGGCGCCGCTAGGCGACCACCCCGTGGTTACCAGCGGAGCAGCATCAGCCCGACGGTAACTCCGGGGCCCACCGTTACCATCAGTCCAAGATCCCCTGCCTGCGGCGCGCGGCGTTCGACGGCTCGCTGCATCACGTAGAAGATCGACGGCGTGCCCATGTTGCCGTGCTCGGACAGCACGTCGTAGCTGGCCGCGACGTCCTCGCGGGAGAGGTCGAGCGCTTCCTGCACGCTCTCGATGATGCGCCGCCCGCCTGGGTGCACGAGCCAGTGGTCGATCGCCGCCCGCTCCAAGCCGCTCGCGCCAAGGAAATCGTCTACCAGCTCGAGCAAGCCGTCGCTGGCGACGTCGGGAAGCTCGCGGATCAAGTGCAGGTAGCTGTCCTGCGGCGTGAGCTGCATCCGTACGGCGCCAAGCGTGCCCGCTACCTGATGGACCTTGGAGGCGAGCACCGCCGGACCGGCCGCGCCCGCGGGCGCCTCGTCGAACTCGATCAAGGCCGCGGCGCAACCGTCGCCAAAGATCGAGGATCCGACCGTCTTGCTGCGCTCGTCATCCTCGGCCGCTCCCATCAGGATCCCGGTCATGCTCTCGGCCGCGAGCACGAGCGCCTTCTTGCCGGGTCGATCGCGCAGGGTCTGCGAGGCGAGCCTCACGAGCGGCACAGCGCTCGCGCAACCGACGCCCACGACGTGGTACTTGTCGGTTGCGGGGTCCATCTCGTAGTGATCCACGAGCCGGTGAGCGATCGTCGGCCCGCCGAGCGAGTAGAGCGTGGCGCTTACCACCACGCCAATATCCGCTGGATCGATGTCCAGCTCGTCGATCGCTCGCACTGCATAGCCGAGCAGGTGCTCCTCGATCGCGTGCGTGCGGCCCTGGACGGTTGTCGCAAGAAAGTCGTCGGTCAGCGTGAGGCTGCGACGCTGCACGCCGCAGCGACTGAAGATGCGCTGGGCGAACTCATCGTCGCTCAGCCCGAGCAGGCCGAGCACGTCGCTCTGGGTGAACGAAGTCTCCGGGCCGGCCAGCGCCAGACGGCTGATGTGCGCGAGCCCGGGCGTTTGCTCGTCCCACACGAGCGACCGATCCCGCAAGCCGGGGAGGTCGGCTATAGCCTTCAAGGTGGACCCCCTGGATTGTCTTGGTTGGAAGGGCGGACTGAACGGGCGGATGTAAAAGCGAGGATACGTGAGCAACCCGTCGGCAACCGCGAAAGAGCGGCTCCTCGCCAGCGTTTCTTCATAGACTCTTCATCCTATCGACATGTTTCTTCACAAACCCTTCGACAGGCGTCCATGATTAGCCTGCAGGGACTACTACATCAACGGAGCCTGGAGGACGCAGATGAAGGTGATCGGAGCCGGAATGCCGCGCACGGGCACGCTGACGCAGAAGGTGGCGCTCGAGACGCTCGGCTTCGAGCCTTGCTACCACTGGGTCAACGTCATCGCCGACCTCGACCAGGTGGACGTGTGGAACCGCGCGCTCGACGGTGGCGAACCCTGGGAGGAGGTGTTCGCCGACTCCCAGGCCACGGTGGACTGGCCCGGCGGCTACTTCTGGCGCGAGCTGATGGACTTCTACCCCGACGCCAAGGTGCTGCTCAGCGTGCGTGACCCCGAGAAGTGGGAGCCCAGCTTCAGGGAGACGATCTGGAACATGTGTTACGGCGAGTCGCTGATTCGCCTGCTCTCCAGCGCTCGCGCCCAGGTCGATCCGCGCTGGGCTCGCTACCTGAAGCTGGTCGAGCGCATGTTCTGGATCGAGCAGGCGCCATTCGCCGCCGGGCACGAGTTGCCCGAGCAGCTGATCGCCGGCTTCAACCGCCACAACGAGCTGGTCAAGGCAACCGTGCCGCCCGAGCGCCTGCTCGTGTGGAGTGTGAGCGAAGGCTGGGAGCCGCTGTGCGAGTTCCTGGATGTGCCGGTACCGGCCGAGCCGCTACCTCATGTCAACGACCGCGAGACCTTTCTCGGACGGGTCATCGACGGTGCGCTTGGGGCGTTGCAAACCTGGCGCACCGGCGAGACGGACGCCCTGGACACTGCGACCGCAGACGCCCCGACGGTCCAGTAGCCCCGAATTGCCGACTCGGGACGCTAGCGGCCGTCTGGCATGAGCAGAACCCGCCTTGCCATGACCCTGCTTGCCGCCACGGTTGCGATTGCCGTGGTCGTCGTGTTGGCTACCGGCGCGCTGTCCCCCGCCGACAAAAAGGCGCGCGTGGCGTCCTCGCCGTCGTGCCTGCCGAGCACGCTTCAGCACAGTGCCAAGCTGGCGGGACTGCCCGTCGATGTGTCGCCAGCGCCGGAAACCGACACGGCCAACCCCCATACGCAAATCAGCTTCCTGGGAGTCCCGAGCACCGAGATTCGCGAAGTGTCGGTCGTCGGTCAGCACAGCGGCGCCCACACCGGCCAGCTGCGCTCCTACTCGCAGGGCGACGGCGCCAGCTTCCTGCCCAGCACGCCATTCGTTGACGGCGAGCGCGTGACGGTGAGCGCAACCATCGACACCGAGCAACCAGGGGCGAGCGCGAGCAGCCAGGCCCAGGCAACCGCAAGCGAGAAGCGGGTGTCCTTCGCATTTCACGTAGACACCCCCTACTCGACCGCTGGCTCGCCGCCGTTTCCCAACCCGCAGGCCGCACCGGCTGACTACCAGAGCTTCGACACGCTGCCCGGCACCCAAGCCCCAGTCCTGAGCGTCACCGTGCCCGATCGTGACCCAAGCGCAGGCGACATCCTCACCACCAATGGGCCCGGGCCAGGCCAATATGGCCCGCTGATCTATACACCTCAGGGCCGGCTCGTGTGGTTTGACCGTCTGCCCAAAGGCGAAACCGCCGAGGACCTGAACGTGCAGAGCTACGAAGGCCAGCGCGACCTCACCTTCTGGCACGGCAAGGTGCTCTCGCTGGGCTTTGGACAGGGCGAAGACGTCGTTTTGAACTCCCACTACCAGGCAGTCGCCAGGGTCGCGGGCGGCAACGGGTTGCAGGCCGACCTGCACGATTTCCAGATCGTCCCCAACGGCATCTCCTATACGACGGCCTTCAACGCGATCCGCTGCAACCTCTCCCCCCTTGGCGGGGCACGTGACGGGGCGATTCTCGACACCGCGGTGCAGGAGATCGACATGAAGACGGGCCTGGTGCGCTGGGAATGGCACAGTCTCGACCACGTCGCCGCCTCGGAGTCCGAGACCGAAACACCAAAGACCGCGACACCGTGGGACTGGTTTCACATCAACTCGATCGATGTGGAGGGTGGGGACGCCAATCAATCCGGGAACGTGTTCATCTCGGCGCGCAGCACCTGGGCCGGCTATCAACTGCAGGGCGGCAGCGGCAACATCCTCTGGCGCCTGGGCGGCCTGAAGAGCTCCTTCAAGATGGGCCCGGGCACCGAAACGGCATGGCAACATGATGGTCGCATCCTGTCCGACGGAGACGTCACGTTCTTCGACGACGGCTCCAACCCGCCCATCCACCGGCAGTCGCGCGGCCTGCGCGTCGCCCTGAACTTCAAAACCCACCAGGCGCGTCTGCTCGCCGCCTATACGCATCCCAGTCCGCCGCTGCTTGCCCCCAGCCAGGGCAACATGCAAACGCTGGCCGACGGCAATGCGGTCGTGGGCTATGGCGGGGTATCGGCGATCAGCGAGTTCGCCCCGGGCGGATCGCTGCTCTTCGATGCCCATCTGCCGCTGGACATGTCCTTCTACCGCGCCTACCGCTTCCCCTGGAACGGACGTCCGGCAAGCCCGCCGGCGGTGCTCGCCAACCTCAACGACACGGGAGAAGACACGATCGTGCACATGAGCTGGAACGGCGCCACCGAAGTCGCTTCCTGGCGTGTGCTCGCGGGCGAAGGCCCTGAAACCCTGACGGCACGGGCGACGATCCCGGTCAGCGAATTCGAAAGCTCGACGGTCCTGCCCAAGAAGTACGCCTATGCGCAGGCGCAGGCACTCGATTCCGCCGGCCGTGTTCTGGGGACCTCAAAGCCAACCAAGGTCACGACGTACGCCGCCGCGCTGCCAAGTACTGGACAGTCGCAATGACGCAAACCGCCGGTGGGTACCAGCGCGCGCGGGCAGGAATGCCGGCGAGCATCCCCGCTGACGTGGTGCTCAGTAGGCCGGTTTGGTGGAGTGCTTGTGCGGAGCGGCGTTCGTCGTCGTACTCGTCGTTGCACCAGTCGACGTGGAGGTCGAGCTGCTCGTTGTTTTGCCGCCGCACCCTGCCACCGCCAGGGTGGCCGCGAGGACGGCCAGCAGCGTTAGCATGGCGGCCAGTGACGTTCGTTTCATCGACCGGCCTCCTCTCGTCGCTCAACTGCTTGCCCCCAGTCATGGGCGGAACCCATAGGGGCAAGGATTTCGGCGCCCACCCTACCAGGCGTCAATCTCGAAAATGAGCGCCGTGGCACCGACAAGCCCGGCGGCAGCCGAGCCGCCGTCCCCCAAGCGCACCCTGGGCTCGCGCGAGGCGTGGCTGTTGGGCGTCTGCTGCGTGGCGCAGTTCATGGTGATTCTCGACCTGAGCATCGTCAACGTCGCGCTGCCCTCGATCCAGCTGAGCCTCGGCTTCACGGCACCCGAACTGCAGTGGATCGTCGATGCATATGCGATCACTTTCGCGGGCTTCCTGATGCTCGGCGGCCGTGCCGCCGACCATTTCGGCCAGCGCAGGATGTTCGTGTTGGCGCTGCTCGTGTTCGGGCTCGCTTCGCTGGCGGGTGGCATCGCGAACGATCGCGCGACGCTTGTCGCCGCTCGTGCCATGCAGGGTTTCGGCGGCGCGCTGATGGCGGCCTGCTCGCTGGCGGTCATCACCTCATCGTTTGCTCCCGGGCCCAAGCTCAACCGCGCGATCGGCGCGTGGGCGGCGATGAACGGACTCGGCGGCGCCGCGGGGATGCTGTTCGGTGGGCTCATCACGCAGGAGCTGAGCTGGCGCTGGGTGCTTTTGATCAACCCTCCGATCGCGATCGCGGCCGCCGCGGTCGCCTACATCGTTGTCAGCGAGCGCCGTCGAGCGCCGCGACGCACGTTTGACCTGGCGGGCGCATTGACGCTCACGATCGGCCAGATGGTGCTCGTGTTCGGGGTCGTGGAAGCGGGGTTGGCCGGCTGGGACACGTTGGCGGCGCTCGGCCCGATCTTCGCCGGCATCGCCCTGCTTGCAGTGTTCGGCGTAATCGAGACGCGTGTGGCGAGCGAACCACTGATCCCGTTCAAGGAGCTGACCAAGCCGCTGCGGATCGCCAACAACATCGTGCTGCTGTTCAGCGCCTCGCTGTTCCCGATGTGGTTCGTGAGTTCGCTCTATCTACAACAGGTGCTGGGCCTCTCCCCCTTGCACACGGGCCTGATCTTCCTGCCAATGACCTTGATGATCATGCTGGTCGCTTCGCGTACCGGCAAGCTCGTCAGCCATTTCGGGGTGCGCGCCGTGCTCGGCGGCGGCCTGGTGATGCTGACCGCCGGGATGCTGCTGCTCGCGCGGGTCGGGTCGAGCGGCAGCGCGATCGTCTACATCATGATTCCGGGCCTGCTGACCGCGGCGGGCATCGCGATGTCGATCGTGCCATCCACGATCGCCGCCACACAGGGTGCCAAGGAGGGGCAGGCGGGTCTTGCGTCGGGCCTTGTCAACACCTCGAGGCAGATCGGCGGCGGGCTTGGCCTGGCGGTGCTGGTGACGCTTGCGACCCAGCGCTCGAGCCATCTGATCGGCACCGGCGCGCTCGTGCCTCAGGCACTGACCGACGGCTTCAGGCTCGCTTACTTGATCGGTGCCGGCCTGGCCGGAGCGGCGGCGCTGGTCACGTTCACGGCGATGAAGAAGCCCGTGGCGGCAACCGTAGGATCGGGGCCCGTTCCGTCGGGCCCAGCGGCCCCGGCGGGCTCGGCGCGTCGCCTCGCGCTCGCGGTCCTCGCTGTCGTGGCGGGCTTCCTCGCACTGGACCTCGCGTTCGCCGGTTCGCATGGTGCGCCCGTCGGCGCCTACACCACCAAAGGTGCCTACAGCTTCGTCACCGAGCCGACGCTGCATCCGCCGATACTCCACAAGGACGGCCCGATCGCCGCCAACCAGCTGGCAGGCGGGTACATCCTCACCGCCAACTTCTACAACCTCAACTATCCCCCGCTGGTCGGCCAGAGCGGACCGCTGATCCTAGACCACAACCTGCAGCCGGTGTGGTTTCAGCCCGTGCCGGAAAAGGTCGTCGCTTCCAACCTGAGCCTGCAGACCTACGAAGGGCGCCCGGCGCTCGGCTGGTGGCAGGGCGTCGTCACGAACACGGGGCAGACCGAGAGCGGCGAAGACGTGGTCGTCAACCAGCACTACCAGACGGTGGCGCGGCTGAAAGGGGCGGATGGCTGGGTGCTGACACTGCACGAGCTTGCGATCTCAGGCAAAGACGCGTGGGTGACCGCGAACAAGAACGTCGCCAAGGACCTGTCGAGCTATGGCGGCGCCTACAACGGCGCGCTGATTGACTCAGCCGTACAGGAGTACAACCTCAAAACCGGCAAGCTGTTGCGTAGTTGGGACGCGCTGCAGCACATCCCGCTGGGCGATTCCTACGCCAGCGTGCCGACGAACGGGTTCCCGTGGGACGCCTACCACGTCAACTCAATCGCGCTGAGCGGCACTGGCGAGTTTCTCGTGTCGATGCGCAACACGTGGGCGGCCTACATGGTCGACATCGCTACCGGCAAGATCCAGTGGACGCTCGGCGGTAAGAAATCGAGCTTCCAGCTCGGCCCGGGCGCCGAATTCCAGTGGCAGCACGATGTCGCGTTCGGGGTGGGCGGGCATTCCGATTCTACGGTGACCATGTTCGACGATCACTGCTGCCAGCTGACCGGTGGGGGCACGTCGGTCCCGGCGACGGCGGCCTCGCGCGGGCTCGTCCTCTCCCTCGACCACAGCACGAACAAGGCGACGCTCGTGGCCCAGTACACCGGCGGGAACAAGTTCGAAACCGAATACATGGGCGACACGCAGCCGCTGGCCAACGGCAACACGTTCGTCGGCTGGGGCTCGGAACCGTACTTCTCCGAGTACAGTCGCTCCGGCCAGCGACTGCTCGAGGCGAACTTCCCCGGCTATGACCTGAGCTATCGCGAGACAGTGCAGCCATGGGTGGGCGAGCCGCTCACCGCACCCGCGGGCGCCGCCCGACAGGCAGGCGGCAGGACGACGGTGTATGTGAGTTGGAACGGTGCCACCGAGGTCGCCTCCTGGCGGGTACTCGGGACCGCGGGCACCGGTAGGCTGGCCGCGGTGAGAACGACCGCCAAGCAAGGATTCGAGACCGCGATTCCCGTACCGGCCGGCTTCAGCACCTTCCGGGTGCAGGCATTGAACGCCGCCGGCCGCGTGATCGGGACCTCCCGATCATTCTCGCCAGTGCTTCGATGACGATTCGTAGGGGGTTCGACGATGCGCCGTGACGATTCGAGGAAGGCTCGTGTGGGCGTGCTGCTCGCCGCGGTGGCGATGTGTGCGGGCCTGTGCGCGTGCGGGGATGCCGGCTCCTCAAGCGCGGTGGCGACCGCGTTTACGCCAAGGGCCGACCTGTCCGAGGCGAAGGCCAACTCGATCGCTGTCTCGCCGCAGCCGGGCACCGAGGACGCCTCCCCCGATACGCAGATCAGCTTTCTCGGGGAACCGGGCACGACAGTTGGCGACGTGAGCGTGGTGGGGTCGAGCAGCGGCAATCACTCGGGCAAACTGGAGCGCTATTCGACCGGTAGCGGCGCGAGCTTCGTGCTCAACTCGCCGCTGCGGCCAGGAGAGCACGTTGCCGTCCATGCACTGGTAGGCGTGGGCTCCGCTACCCCGTCGAGCCCTGTGACGACGGTGTTCACGGTCGCCCACCAGGTGTCGGTCAGCCAGGCGGAGTTCCCGAACAACCCGGGTAACCCGCACGCAATCCAACACTATGCTTCCGCCCCGTCGCTGACGCCCTCGACCGTGACGCTGACGACGCACGCCCAGCTCGGCGCGAGTGCAGGCGATCTGTTTCTCGCGCCCTATCAGGGCGAGGGCACGCCCGGACCGATGATCGCCGAACAGGACGGCGCGCTTGTGTGGTTTCACCCACTGCCCGCCGGCGAGGAGGCGACCAACATGCAGGTGCAGCAGTGGGAAGGCAAACCCGTGCTCACCTGGTGGCAGGGCCGCATTCTCGGCGTTGGCTTCGGCCAGGGCGAAGATGTGCTCTACAACAGCTCCTATCAGCGCCTGGGGAGCATCAGGGCGGGCAACGGCTACAAGGCTGATCTGCACGTGATCAAGCTGACGCCGCAGGGCACCGCGTGGATCGACGTGTTCGACCCGATCCGCATGAGCCTCACCTCGGTGCACGGTTCCTCAAGCGGCGTGCTGACCGACTCCGTGATCCAGGAGATCGACGTGAAGACTGGGCTCGTGATGTGGGAGTGGCACGCGCTCGGGCATATACCGCTGCACGAATCGAAGAATCCGATCCCGCATAACGGCAACCCGTGGGACTACATCCACGTCAACTCGGTGGATCCGGGGACCTCGGACGACGTGCTGATCTCGGCGCGCAACTCGTGGGCACTGTATGACGTGAGCATCAAGACCGGAGCGTTCAACTGGCAGATCGGCGGCGAGCACTCCACCTTCAAACTCGGCCCGGGCACGCAGACCTACTGGCAGCACGATGCCGAATGGCAGCCCGGCGGGATCATCTCGGTGTTCGACAACGGTTCGACCCCACCGAAGGAGAGGCAGTCGCGCGGTGTGCTGCTGAAGCCCAATTTCGCGACCAAAACGGTGTCGCTCACGAAGGCTTACACGAACCCGACGAAGACGCTACTGGCCCCCGCACAGGGCAACATGCTGAGCCTGCCCGCAGGCAACTGGCTGATGGGGTACGGCAACCTGCCCAACTTCACCGAGTACAACGCCGCCGGGGAAGTGCTGCTCGACGGCACGCTCGGCCCCAACGTGCAGGACTTCCGCACTTACCTCTCGCCGTGGAGCGGGCACCCGAGCAGCCCGCCGGCAATCGTCGCGAAACGAAGCGGGTCGAGCACCGTCGTGCTGACGAGCTGGAACGGCGCAACCGAAGTGGCCTCATGGCAGGTGTTCGGGGGCGCCTCCCCCACCGCGCTGACCCCGCTCGTGACCGTCCCCAAGGGTGGCTTTCAGACCCAGGTGACCGTCACGACCAGCGCGCCATACATACAGACCCGCGCGCTCGATGCGAGCGGCAACGTGCTCGGCAGCTCAGCGGCGTACCGCGTACCGTGAGCCCGGACGGACATCGACGCCTGGCGACCCACGCTAGCGCTATGGTATGGGCACTGTGAGCGAAAACTTCTCGCTGATCGTGATGTGCGTCTGCATGGTCGCCTCGCTGGCCTTTTTGGCCCAGCAAATCCTGGCGTACCACTAGTAGACGTCCCCTGGGTCTAGACGTCCCCTGGGTCTTCAGGCGTGCTTGCGCGCCGACTTCAGTCGCTCGCGTTCCTGGTGCTTGTCCACGACGGTTGAGATCAGCTTCAGGAACTGCGACGGCCCTGTGGCCTTGGCCTTGCCGTAGGTGAAAGCCTCGATCCAGTCGGGGACCTTGCCCTCGGCGGCCATGACGTTGAAGAACTCGCGGCGCATTTCGACGTTGATGCGCGCGTCGTCGGCGGGACCCTTGGTGACTTGTGCCTCGGGCATCTGCAGGCGGAAGTGCTGGACATCGCCGCGACCGTGAAGCTCGACGCCCACGACGAGCTTCATCGGCGCGAGCGCCGGCACTTCCTCCACGAAGCGTCGCGCGGCGGTCTCGATCAGCGTCTTTGCGTCGCCGCTCATCAGCTGCCTCCCTTGGATTCCCGTCGCACGGACATAGACCTCAAATCTTGTGTCGCTGAAGAAGCTTCTTGCCGATCACCATGCGCTGGATCTCCGAGGTGCCCTCGCCGATCAACAGCAGCGGCGCGTCGCGGTAGAGGCGCTCGATCTCATACTCCTTGGAGTAGCCGTAGCCGCCGTGGATGCGGAAGCATTCCTCCACGCAGAAGCGACCGGCCTCGGAGGCGAACAGCTTGGCCATGCCGGCCTCCAGATCAGAGCGAACGCCCGCGTCCTTCAGGCGCGCGGCGCGCAGTGTGAGCAACCGCGCGGCGTCGACCTGGGTGGCCATGTCGGCGAGCTTGAACTGAATTGCCTGGTGCTCGGCGATCGGCTTGCCGAACGTCTTGCGCTCCTGGGAGTAGCGTAGGGCCAGCTCCAGCGCGCGCTGGGCGATGCCGACGCCGCGCGCGGCGACGTTGACGCGACCGACCTCAAGGGCGTCCATCATCTGTACGAAGCCCTTATTGAGCCCGGCGTCCTCGCCGCCGAGCACGTTCTCCGCGGGACACCTGTAGCCGTCGAAGACCAGCTCGGTGGACTCGACGCCCTTGTAGCCGAGCTTTTTGATCTTGGGGGGCACACCCAGCCCGGCGTAGGCGCCCGTGTTCTCAGAGACGCCCCCCTCCTTCTCGGCGATGAAGCAGGTGAAGCCTTTGTGGCGCGGCTGGACGTCGGGGTCGGTCTTGACGAGCACGAACACGAGCGAGGACATCAGGCCATTGGTGACCCACATCTTCTGCCCGTTGATCTCGTAGTCGCCCTCGGGGGACTTCTTGGCGGAGGTCTTGATCGCCTGCACGTCACTACCAAGCTCGGGCTCGGACAATGAGAAGGCGGCGCGGATCTCGCCGGTGGCCATGCGCGGCAGGTACTTCTGCTTTTGCTCCTCGCTGCCGAACTTCATCAAGAGGTAGGAGCCGATGAAGTGGGTATTGATGACACCCGAGATCGAGATCCAGCCGCGCGATAGCTCCTCGACGATCATCGAGTAGGTCGTGAGGTCGAGCCCCATGCCGCCATACTCCTCGGGGATCGTGACCCCGAACAGGCCAAGCTCCTTCATCTGCTCGACGATCGGCTCGGGGTACAGGTCCTCGCCGTCGTAGTGCTCGGCGTTGGGCAGGATTTGCTCGTCGGCGAACTGGTGGACCATCTCGGTGATGGCCTTCTGCTCGTCGGTCTTCTCGGTAAAGGGGGCGGCTACGGCCATTGCTGAGGACGCTCCAAGGTCGGAATCGGCATTCGTGTCGTGTGCACGCAGGATACCTGGGTGGGCCAGCCTGGCAGACTGCGAGCGCATGAACTTCGCCAGAGATCTTCTACAAGCCCAGCCACCAGAGCGACTCGCACTCGTGGAGCTGGCCCACGACGGCACCAGACGCGAGTGGACATTCGGCGAGGTGGACGGCGCCACCAGGGCAATGGCGGCGACACTCGCCCAGCTCGGAGTGGGCCGTGGCGACGTCGCGATGACCCTGATCGGCAACCGGCCGGAGTGGGTGCTGACGATGATGGCCTGCTTTCGCCTCGGCGCGGTGGTACTGCCCTGCACCGAGCAGCTGCGCGCCAAGGACCTGCGATTGCGCCTGGAGGTGGCGCGCCCGGCGCTGATCGTCGCCGACGTCCGTAACCGCGAGCAGCTCGAGCAGACGGAGCCGGACTGCTCGGTGCTCTACACGCCCGATGCCCAACTATTCGCCACCAAAACAGACACCCCCTACGCCGAGCTGGACGAAAGCGACCCAGCCCTGATCACGTTCACGAGCGGCACGGCAGGCGAGCCGAAGGCGGTGGTGCACGCGCAGCGCTATCTGTACGGGCAGCGCATCCAGGCAGAACAATGGCTCGGCGCAAAGGCGGGCGAGCTGGTGTGGTGTACGGCGGCCAGCGGCTGGAGCAAGTCGGCACGCAACGTGTTCATGGCGCCGTGGCTGATGGGGGCAAGCGCCCTGCTGCACGACGCGCGATTCGACCCGGAGGAGCGACTCGACACGATCGAACGCGAGCAGGTGAACGTGCTGTGCATGGCGCCGACCGAGTACAGGGTGATCGCCAAGCGCACGAAAATGCGAAAGCTGCCGAGCCTGAAGGGAATGGTGGCCGCTGGTGAGGCACTGAACCCGGAGGTGCTGAAGGTGTGGAAAGACGCAACCGGACTCGACATCCGCGACGGGTATGGACAGACCGAGACGGGACAGATGACGGGCATGGGGATCGGCGTCGATGCACGGCCCGGCTCGATGGGAAAGCCACTGCCGGGCACACACCTGAATACGATCGATGGCGAGCTGGTGGCCGACCCGAGGACGGTGCCGACGTTCTTTCTCGGGTATCTCGGCGAGGACGTAAGACGCGAGCCCGACGGCAGCTGGAGCGCGAGCGACCGTCGCGAGCAGGGCCCGTGGCATACGGGCGATCGCGTGAGCGAAGACGAGGACGGGTACCTGCGCTTCGAGGGGCGCACCGACGACGTGATCGTGTCGGCCGGGTACCGGATCGGCCCGTTCGAGGTCGAGTCGGCGCTCGTCGCGCATCCGGCGGTCGCGGAGGCCGCCGCCGTGGCGGCACCCGACGAGGAGCGCGGCGCGGTCGTGCGCGCGGTCGTGGTGCTATGCGACGGGCAGAGCCCCTCCCCGGAGCTGGCCACGCAACTACAGGAGCACGTCAAGCGCGAAACCGCCCCATATAAGTACCCGCGGATCGTGGAGTTCGCAAACGAGCTGCCGAAGACGGCGAGCGGCAAGGTGAGGCGGGCCGATTTGAGGGGCGAGACCGCGCGCTGAGTCGCACCGCGCTCGCGGGCCGGCTGGTGCGCGCGGGCGGCAAGCGCGTCCTCATTCGGGGGCGGGGTACGCCAGGTCCCGCGCCCTCCGTGCACAGCGCCAGACGGTGTCCAGCGGTTTCAGCCGAGCGCGACGATCGCGTCGATCTCGACCTGGGCGCCGCGCGGCAGTGCCGTCACGCCCACGGCCACGCGCGCCGGTGGGGAATCGTCGAAGAAGCTCGCATAGACCTCCCCCACCTCGACGAAGGCCGACAGGTCGGTCATGTAGACGGTCAGCCGCACGGCATTGGCCAGCGACGCGCCGGCGGCCTCGCAAACAGCCGCGAGGTTCTCAAGACAACGCCGCGCCTGCTCGCCGGCGCTCGCTCCGACCAGCTCGCCGCTGGCGGGGTCGAGCGGGATCTGCCCAGAGCAGAACAGGAGCGATCCAACGCGCACCGCGTGCGAATATGGACCGATCGCAGCGGGGGCGGCGGGGGCGGTAATCGCTTCGCGGTCGAGGGCCATGGCAAGCGCGAGCCTATCGCCGCGCGCGAGCCGATGCGGCGCTCTTCAAGCACGCGCATGATCGTGCTCCAGCCCGCACTCGGCGTGCTGACGCGTGTCGGCGCGGTACCACATGAGATCCGCTAGATTCCAACTGGTGCGACGAGCCGCCAGGACACTCGCTAGCGCATTCCTGGTCGTAACGGCATGCGCGGCCCTGTACGTGACCGCCGCGCAGGCCCAGATCGCGTGGACGCCATGCGGGAACTCGAACGTGGTGGCGTGCGGCCACCTAACGGTGCCCTTGAACCCGGCCAACCCTTCGCAGGGTGTGATTACGCTCGCGATGCGCCGTCATCTCTCTCCGACCGGTGCCTCCAAAGACGCGGTGATCGCGCTGGCGGGCGGGCCGGGCCAGGCGGCGATTCCGTTCATGGAAGATTTCACCGAAATCCTCGGGCCGATCGTGTCCACGCGCGACCTCATCGCCTTCGATCAGCGTGGTACGGGTCTCTCCCATCCGCTGTCGTGTCCGGCGTTTGAACACCTGACATTCGACTCGCCGCCGAACGCGATCGCGATCTGCGCGGGGCAGATCGGCCCCACGCGCGGCCTGTTCACGACCGCGCAGACGGTTGCCGACATCGAGGCGATTCGCGAGGCGGGCGGGTACGAAAAGCTCGTGCTGTACGGCACGTCCTATGGCACGAAGGTCGCCGAGCGCTACGCCCAGGAGTATCCGAGCCACGTGGAAGCGCTGGTGCTCGACTCGGTCGTGCCGCCATCGGGCCCCGAACCGCTCGACAAGACGACCTTCGCCGCGGTGGGACGCGTGCTGCGCCAGTTGTGCTCGGGGCGGGCCTGCGCTCGCATTACACCCGAACCGGTGAGCGATCTCGCGCGTCTGGTGAGGCGTATGGGCGGTGGGCCCGTGCCCGAGCGGGTGATCGACGAAGAAGGCAAACCCCACACGATCCACATCACCTCGAGCGACCTGATCGGGATCCTGGTGGAGGGCGACCTGGACCCGATCTTGCGCGCCGAATTCCCGGCCGCCGTCCGCGCGGCGGTGCACGGCGATACGGCGCCGCTTGGGCGCCTCCAGCTCAGAGCGGCGGGTGGTGAAGGGGAAGGAGAAGGCGAATCGCTTGCCGAGGGTTTTGACACGCCGCTGTACTACTCCTCCGTTTGCGACGAAGAGCCGTTCCCGTGGAACCCGGAGGCGAGCCCGCGCACGCGTCTGCGCGAAGCGAGAGCCGCACTCGCGGCCCAGCCAGCGTCGGCGTTCGCGCCGTTCACCGCCGCAAACGCGCTGGCGCTCAGCGACATCCCGGCCTGCGCGCAGTGGCCGCTTACCGAAGGCGCCCCGGAAACAAACGATGCTCGGCTTCCCGACGTGCCGACGCTGATACTCAGTGGCGCCGACGATTTGCGCACGCCGACCGCAAACGCACGGCAGGTGGCCGCGCAGATCCCGGACGCACACCTCGTGGTCGTGCCGAATACGGGCCACTCGGTGCTCGGCACCGAGCCGACGCCATGCGCCAGCAACGCGCTGCAGGCAATGTTCTCGGGCAAGCCGATCGCTCAGTGCGCGGTCGGGACGCCCCCCAAGCCCTACCTGCCGACACCGCTGCCACCCCGAAGCCTCGCGGAAGTGGCGCCCACGAAGGGCAATCACGGTCTGCCGGGGCGCACGCTCGCGGCGGTTGTGCAGACGGCCGCCGACTTCGACCGGCAGATTGCACTGACGTTGGCCGAACGGGACGATCTGGAAAGCTCGCTCGCGACGCTTTCGGTGCGCACCGGCGGACTGAGGGCCGGTTGGGGCGGGATAGTCAAAGACGCCGTGGTGCTGCACGGCTACTCCTACGTCCCCAACGTGACCGTGTCGGGAACGGTCGTGGCGGGCAAGGCGACCTTGAAGATAAGCGGATCGGCAGCGGCGCGCGGCATTCTGCGCATCGACCCACAGGGGACCCTGACCGGTGTGCTTGCCGGCAAGCGGGTGCACCTCGGGTCGTTCCCGGCGAGCGTGGCCGAAGTGGGAACCTCCACGCTGGCGTTCCCCGGAAATTTGGGAGACGTGCTGCAGAGCGCGCGAGCACTGGCGGCATTGCGGTTACGGGGCGAGTAGCTCACGCATCGCCGCGCGGCGCCACCGCGCGAAGCGCTTCTTCACAGGGTCTTGAGACGACCCGGCTAACGTGGTGGCCCATGGGGCGGCGCATACTGGCTTTGACTCTCGGCGCGACGCTGCTGGTGGCCACACTTGCCGTCGCGCAGCCACCACCGGCCGAGGCGCTCGCGTTCGCCCCGTGCGCGAGTACTCCCGGCTTCTCCTGCGCGACGCTGGAAGTGCCGCTCAGTCGCAGTGGCACGGCCCCGGGCACAGTGGCGCTGAGCATCGAGCACTTGCAGGCCGGCTCGACGCCAAGCCGCACGGCGGTCGTCGGGCTCGCCGGTGGACCCGGCCAGGCGGCCAACCCACTTGCGGCGGCGATGGCCAAGGAGATGGCGCCAGCGCTGGGTTCCCGCGACCTCGTCGTATTCGACCAACGCGGCACGGGCAGCTCCGGACCGCTCTCCTGCCCGGCTCTGGAAGGCGGCGAATCGCTTGCCGCGATCGGGCAGGCGTTCGAACATTGCGCACTTCAGATCGGCCCTGCGCGCGGCTCCTATACAACCCAGGAATCGGTGGCCGACATCGAGGCGCTGCGCGAGGCGATGGGCTACGAAAAGCTCGTGCTGTATGGGACCTCCTACGGCACGAAGGTAGCGCTGGAGTATGCCGAACGCTATCCGCAATACGTTGAAGCGCTGGTGCTCGACTCGGTTGTGCCACCGGAACGCGACGACCCCCTCCAGCTGGCGACGTTCAGCGCGATGAAGCCGGTGTTCGAAGAGCTGTGCTCCCAGGGCGCATGCGCCGGCATCACGAGCAACCCGCTCGGCGATGTCGCGCGACTGGTGGCGAAGATGCAAAAGCACGCGCTCAGCGGCACGGTGTATGACGGCTCTGGCCACGGTCACAGGGCCACGATGTCCGACGTGGACCTGCTCAACCTGATCGGCGCGGGCGACCTCAACCCTGCCCTGCGAGCACTGCTGCCAGCGTCGGTGCAGTCGGCGCTGCGCGGCGACCCCGCGCCGCTGCTGCGCCTGAACCTGTTGGCGGACGGGTTGATCCCGAACGTGCCGGGGGTGTCACTGGCAAGCTCTGAGACGATCGCCGCCGAGCGCGATGCGCGATTGGGCAGCGCAGGTCCCGTGAAGCTTCCGGGCACCCCATTGGCCAGCTCCGACGGGCTCGACGAAGCGTTGTTTGCTGACACGACCTGCGAAGAGCAGCCGTTTCCGTGGCAGCGCACAGCGTTGCCGAGCACGCGAATCGCTGAAGCGCTGGGCGCGCTGCGGGCGCTGCCCGCCTCAGCCTTCTATCCCTTCAACGCGCCCGTCGCGTGGGCCGACAGCCTGGCGCCCGCCTGCGCGCGTTGGCCCAACCTCGCACCCGCGCCGCCCGCGATCGCTGCGTTGCCAGACGTGCCGGCACTGATTCTCTCCGGCGAGCAGGATCTGCGCACGCCGACCGCTGGCGCCGAAGCGGTGGCAGCGCGCATCCCTGGGTCGCAATTGCTGACGGTGCCCTACACCGGGCATTCGGTGCTCGGTACCGAATTCAGCGGCTGCGCGCAGAGCGCGGTGAAGGCGTTTTTCGCGGGCACGGCGGTGCAGCCGTGCGCCCCGACCGCCGACCCGCTGCCCCCCACGCCGATCGTGCCGAGCAAGCTGTCGCTCGTCAAACCGGTGGGCGCGGTAACCGGTACGCCGGGACGCACGCTCGCGGTTGTGCTGGAGACGATCGTGGACCTCGAACAGCAGGTGATCGGCGCGACGTTGCAGGCCGAGCAAGAACTGCCGAGCGGGTCGAGCTTCGGCGGGCTGCGCGGCGGGTACGCGCGCATAACCTCATCGGCGCTGACGCTGCACCACCTTTCGTTCGTAGGCGGCGTGCAGATCTCCGGCAGCTTCCCGATCGCCGATGGTCGCCTGCAGGCCGCCGATCTTCGCGTCGAAGGCCAGGCGGCGGCGCGCGGCACGGTGCGGATTGGTGCGAGCGCACACGCTACGGGCACGCTGGGCGGGCGGCACTTCGACGTGGACCTCGCCAAGGTGAAGCTCGCAAGCGCGAGCGCCGGGGCACCGGCAAGCGGCACGTCGGATAGCCGCTGGCCAACTCTGAGTGCGCGCTTCCGCCAGCCGGCGCTGGCGCGCGTGCCCTGACCTCCCAGCACCGACCTCAGCGCCGACACACCCGCACCGACCTCAGCACCAACAGACCCGCACTGACCTTCCCGCCAATACGCACCCAGGTCAGTGCCGCCCCGGTCCACGCGCCGCCGCAGCCGTGTCGCCACTACGCTGAGCGGGTGCCCAACGCGCTTGCGAACGAGAGTTCTCCATACTTGCGCCAGCACGCGCACAACCCGGTGGACTGGCTGCCGTGGGGACCCGTCGCCCTCACCGCCGCGCGCGAGCGCGACGTTCCGCTGCTCGTGTCGATCGGGTACTCCTCCTGCCACTGGTGCCACGTGATGGAGCGCGAGTGCTTCGAGGACGAGCGCATCGCACAGCTGATGAACGAGCGGTTTGTGTGCGTGAAGGTGGATCGCGAGGAGCGCCCCGACGTGGACGCGCTGTATATGGAGGCCGTGCAGGCCATGACCGGCCACGGCGGCTGGCCGCTGAACGTGTTCCTGACACCAGAGGGCGTGCCGTTCTACGGCGGCACCTACTTCCCACCGCGGGAGCGCCCCGGGATGGCGTCCTTCCCTCAGGTGCTGCTGGCGGTCGCCGAAGCGTGGGCCGAGCGAGGCGAGGAGATCAGGGCGGGCGGAGAGCGCTTGCGCGAGCAGCTGGCGGGCGGAGCGCGGCTCGCGCCGGCCGAAGGGGCCTTTGACGAGAGCGCGCTCGAAACCGCATTGGATGGATTGAAAGGCACGTTCGACGCGGTAAACGGCGGCTTTGGGGTAGCCCCCAAGTTCCCCCAGGCGTCGGTGCTGGAGTACGTGATGTGCCGAGCCACGGTGGACCGGGGGAACGACCCAATATCCCAATCCAAACCCGCCCCACTTTCACCGGAAACCCACTCGTCCTCGCCGTCCCCTCCCTCGTCACCCTCTCCCACATCGGCCGCTGTCGACGCCGCCGCAATGGCCCTGTACACGCTGCGCTCGATGGCGGGAGGCGGCATCTACGACCAGGTTGGCGGCGGGTTTCATCGCTACGCGGTGGACGCGACCTGGACGGTGCCGCACTTCGAGAAGATGCTCTACGACAATGCGCTGCTCGCGCGCGCATATCTGCATGGCTTTCAGCTATCGGGGGACCGGCAGCTGCTGGAGGTGTGCCACGACACGCTGGACTGGGCACTGCGCGAGATGCGCGGCCCCGAGGGCGGCTTCTATAGCGCCCTGGACGCTGACTCCGATGGCGCGGAGGGCCGCTTCTATGTGTGGCGCATCGAGCAGCTGGAGCAGACACTCGGCGAGGATGCCGAGGCCGCGATCCGCTGGCTGGGCGCGAGTGAGCAGGGTAACTTCCGCGACCCGCACAATCCCCGAGCCGGGGCTGTGCGTGCTCGAGGATCGTGGTCCACGACCCGACGAGGCAACCCGCGCACGGATTCGCAAGCGCCTGCTCGATGCCCGCGAAAAGCGCATACGGCCAGGACTCGACGATAAGCGCATAACAAGCTGGAACGCCCTGATGATCGCCGCGCTGGCGGAGGCGGGTGCACAGTTGAAGAGCGCTCCGAACGAACCCGTCGACACGGAGCACGGCAAAGCGTTCCTGGACGCGGCCGCCGATTGCGCGGAGTTCGTGCTGCGCGACATGCGCGACGAGCAGGGCCGCCTCTTCCGCTCCTATAACGACGGCCAGGCGAAGATCGGCGCCTACCTGGAGGACTACGCGTTCTTGCTGGAGGCGTTGATCGCCCTGTTCGAGGCAACCTGTGAGGAGCGCTGGCTCACAGAGGCGACAGTGCTCGCCGACCATCTGATCGAGCGCTTTTCAGACCCTGAGAACGGAGGTTTCTTTTCGACCGCCGCCGACGGTGAGGAGCTGATCGTACGGCGCAAGGAGCTTGAGGACTCGCCGATCCCAGCCGGCGGGTCGAGCGCCGCAATGGGCCTACTGCGCCTCGCCCAACTCACGGGCAACGCAGAGTACGAGCGCCAGAGCGCCGGGGCCATCGCCCTGTTGCAAACCATCGCCCCGCGCCACCCAACCGCCTTCGGGCACATGCTGCAGGCGATGCACTGGACGCTGGCCCCACCGCGCCCGATCGCTTGCGAGCTGCCTACAAAATAGACAGGTACCTATCCAGCTCCCATTGGGTGACCTGGACCCTGTAGTCCTCCCACTCCTGGCGCTTGATCTCGATGTAGCGGTTGAACGTATGCTCGCCGAGCGTGCGCAGCACCAGCTCTGACTCGGCGCTGATCTCGATCGCTTCGCCGAGCGATTCGGGCAGCTGCTCGATGCCCAGGCGCCGGCGCTCCTCGGCGGTGAGGTGGTAGAGGTTCTTCTCCATCGGGTCGGGCAGCTCGTAGCCCTTCTCGATCCCCTCAAGACCCGCTTGCAGCAGCACGGCGAAGGTGAGATAGGGGTTGCAAGCCGGATCGGGGCAGCGCAGCTCCATCCGCGTCGCCTGCTCCTTGCCGGGGTGATACAGCGGCACGCGCACGAGCGCCGAGCGGTTGCGTCGCGACCAGGCTGCGTACACGGGCGCCTCGTAGCCTGGCACGAGTCGCTTATAGGAGTTGACCCACTGCGCAAAGATCGAGCAGATCTCGCGCGCGTGCTTGAGCTGGCCGGCGATGAACGCCTTGCCGACATCGGAGAGGAAGTATTGGTCGTTCGGGTCGTAAAAGGCGTTCTTGCCCTCGCGAAACAACGATTGGTGGGTGTGCATCCCCGAGCCGTTCTCGCCGAACAGCGGCTTGGGCATGAACGTGGCGTGCCAACCGTACTTGACGGCGTACTCCTTGACCGTGATGCGGTAGGTCATGCAGTCGTCGGCCATCTTCAGCGCGGGCGCATAGCGCATGTCGATCTCGTGCTGGGAGGGGCCGACCTCGTGGTGGGTGTACTCGACGTGAATGCCGAGCTGTTCGAGCGCGAGCACCGTCTCGCGACGCACGTCGGTGCCGGCGTCTAGCGTGGTCAGGTCGAAGTAGCCGCCTTCGTCCAGCACCTCGGTGGACTTGCTGTCTTTGAACAGGAAGTACTCAAGCTCGGGGCCGACGTTGAAGGTGTCGAAGCCCATCCCCTGCGCGCGCTCAAGAGCTCGTCGCAACACGTGCCGCGGATCGCCCTCATAGGGCGTGCGCTCGGGCGTGATGATGTCGCAGAACATCCTCCCCACGCCCTGCTCCTCCGGGCGCCAGGGCAGCACGGCGAAGGTGCTCGGGTCGGGTAGCGCGATCATGTCGGACTCCTCGATCGCGTTGAAGCCGGTGATCGAGGAGCCGTCGAAGCCCATGCCCGCCTCGAACGCATCCTCGAGTTCTTGCGAGTTGATCGAGAACGACTTGAGCTGACCGAGGATGTCGGTGAACCAGAAGCGGATGAAGCGGATATCGCGCTCTTCGACAATTGCCTTCACGTCGGCGGCGGTGTGGGGCAGACTGGCCATGCTCGGCGCAGCGTAGTCGATGACCCGGCCGCCCGCTATCGACGGTTGGCCAAAAAGTCAGGTTCAGCCGCGAGCACTCAGTATGGCCACGATGACCAGTACGAAGCCGAGGATGGCCGCCCACGCGGCGATCATGTCGGGGCGTGGACCCACTCGCTCGGCGATGGTCGGCTTTGGACGCCGTCGCCTACCGGTAGCTTGTGGCATCGGCCACGATGCTAAAGGCGCCGGCGGCGGAACCAGTGCGGCGAACCGCGAGCTTGACCCGCGGTCCTTCTAACCCTATTCGAGCGCGGTCAGCGCCCGGCTACGGCGGCAACGAAGTCGGCCACCGATTCGGCTTCCTTGCCCTGATACAGCCCCGCCGGCATGTTGCCGAGGCCAAGCGCGCGACCTTCGGTGATCGCGCTGAGCACGAGCGCCCGGCGGGCGGCTTCGGTGGTGAGGTCCCGCCCGACCCTGATGTCCAGGTTGGGGCCGATGCGTCCGACGGAATTGGTCGCGGAGAGCGTGTGGCAGAACGCGCAGGAGTCGGAGAACAGCACGCGACCATGCTGCTCCTCGGCTGTCAGGCGAACTCCGCCGGGCGCTTCGGCAGCCTTGTTTTTGGCATTGGCGGTAAGCACCAGCACGGGCACGACCATGCCGAACGCGAACGCGAGCACCACCGCTAGATAGACGACCCGCAGGCGAGACTTTGACTCGGTGTTTTGCATCGGTCGGCACGATACATGAGCAACCGGCCCAAAGGACCCGCCGCGGGCGTTTGCGCCTGAGTGTCCGCCGATCGCGTTTGCGCACGGAATACGCTCCGGGAGCGTTTGCGCCGCGCCCGGGATGAGAGCTCTCTTCGGCAACCTTTAGGCAGTGCCTAGCTTGAGCGCTACGCTGGTCTGAGTGGGTGTCGCCCACCGACCGCGCCGTCGAAGGACTTTGGACGTGAGCACGTGAACATCCTGCGTCGTCTGCCCCTCTCCCGCCTGCTGCTGCTGTGCGGCACGATCGTGGCTGTGGGTATCGGCGTGACCGCGCTCGCGATGGCGCTCGGCGCCGGTCCGACCCCGCCCGCCAAGCCGCTGGCCGAGGCGGTGCACGACGCGCTGTCGGCGCCGAAGATCGACGGTGTCAGCGCGCGCATCCAGTTCACCAACCATCTGCTCGAAGGCGCCAACCTCGCAAGCGACGGTGGCGAAGCGAGCCAGCTCAGCTCCAGCCCGCTCGTATCCGGCGCCTCGGGCCGCCTGTGGATCGGCGCGAACGGACATGCGCGCCTGGAACTGCAGTCTGAAAAGGGCGACACGCAGATCCTCTACGACGGTCAGAACGTGTCGATGTACGACGCGTCGACGAACACGCTCTACCGCTACGTGCCACCGGCCGGATCCGACACGACGATCCATCCACCGCCTGCCTCGGAGTGCCCACCGACGTGCCCGAGTGCCCCCGATCACGAAATCCCCACGGTCGCCAAAATCGAAGAAGCGCTCGCCAAAGCGAGCACGCACGCCGACATCTCCGGTGCCACCCCGACCGACGTGGCGGGACAGGCCGCCTACACGGTGCGCGTGTCGCCACGCGAAAACGGCGGGCTGATCGGCGGCGCCGAGCTGTCGTGGGACGCCAATACCGGCGTGCCACTGCGCACCGCGATCTACTCCACGACGAGCAGCGCGCCCGTGGTCGAACTGGCGACCACTGAAATCTCCTACGGGCCGGTCGAAAGCTCGACGCTCGACTTCACACCGCCGGCCAACGCGAAGATCGAGGAAGTGACGCTCCCCACCAGGCACGGCTCGGGTAGCTCCTCCCCCTCCGACGGAGGCGAAAAGCCGAAGCTGAGCACCCACGGCAAGGGCCTCGGCGCGATCGCGCTGCTGGAAAGCCCGGTCAAGCCCGGCGCCAAGGAAACGACGTCCTCCCAGCTCGAAAGCCTGCCGAAGGTCAACATCAACGGCACAAGCGCCTCGGAGCTGCCAACCCCGCTCGGCACGCTGCTCACGTTCGAGCGCGCGGGTGTGCGTTACCTGCTCGCGGGCTCAGTCACGCCAGCATCGATAGAGGCGTTCGCAAGAGGACTCTAGGGTGACCGACCCCGAGGCCCAGCCGGTGAAGGCTCGCGGCCTTGTGAAGCGCTACAAGGATGTTCTGGCAGTCGATCGGATCGACCTGAACGTGCGCGCCGGCGACGTGTATGGCTTCCTCGGCCCCAACGGCGCGGGCAAGACGACCACCCTGCGTATGGCACTCGGCCTGATAACGCCCAGCGCAGGGTCGGTCGAGCTGTTTGGACGCGACCCGCTGCGTGAGGGCGCACGGGCGCTTGCGGGCGTGGCCGGGTTCGTGGAGGCGCCGCGCTTCTACCCGTACCTGACCGGCCGCAGGAACCTGGAATTGCTGGCGGCGCTCGATGGCGATGACGCCTCGACGCGGATCGAGGAGGTGCTGGAGGTGGTCGAGCTGGCGCCGCGGGGCAAGCACAAGGTGGGCGGCTACTCGCACGGCATGCGCCAGCGACTCGGGATCGCGGCGGCGCTGTTGCGCCGCCCACGTCTGCTGATCCTCGACGAGCCCGCGACCGGCCTGGACCCGGCTGGGATGCGCGACATGCGCGCGCTGATCCGCCGGCTTGCCGGCGAAGGCATCACCGTGTTGCTCTCAAGCCACCAGCTACCTGAGGTGCAGGAACTGTGCGACCGCGTCGCGATCGTGGACCGCGGCAAAGTGGTGTACGAGGGCGCGCTCGCCGACCTCCGCCGCCAGGGCGGTGCTGGCTATCGCCTGCGCACGACAGACGACGCGCGCGCACTCGGCGTGGTACGCGAACAACCGGACGTCGAGCATGTGTCAGCCGGCGAGCACGGCGTGAGCTTCCAGGCCGACGAGCAGCACGTGGGCGCGCTGTCGCTGGCGCTCGGGCAGGCCGGGATCGGCATCCTTGCGCTCACACCGGAACTCGCGACGCTCGAGGATCTGTTCTTCCGCCTGACCGAGAGCAATGGCGCCGCGCCGATGGCCGAGGCCCTCCTATGAGCAGCGTCGCGGCCTCCTCCCCTCCCCTCGCGGCGCCAGCCACAACGACCCATGCGCGCCGTCCCTCAACGCTCGTCGTGTACCGCTGGGAGCTGCGCAAGCTCGTGTCGCAGAAGCGCACCTACCTGGGTCTCGGCCTGGCGGCGATCCTGCCCTTGATCTTCGTCGTGGTGCAGAACATCCACGCCCGCCACGGCGGCGGCGACAGCATTTTCGCGGCCCAGATAACGCAATCGGGACTGGCCACGCCAGTGCTGATGCTGCTGTTCGAGTCGGTGTTCTTCCTGCCACTGATCGCCTCGCTGGTCGCGGGCGATGTGGTCGCCGCCGAGGACGGCAACGGCACGTTGAAGACGATCCTCACGCGTTCGGTGGACCGCGGACAGGTGTTCGCCGCCAAGGCGCTCGCGGCGCTCACCTACGCGACGATCGCCGTGTTCCTGTCTGCCGCGGTGGCAAGTGTGGGCGGGATCGCATCGTGGGGCTTCAACTCGATCAAAACCTTCTCGGGCAGCACCGTGCCGGCCGCCGAAGGGCTGCTGCTCGTGGTCGCCGCCAACGCCTGCTACCTGATACCGCTGTTCGCGGTGGCCTGCATCGGCGTGCTGCTATCGACCGCCACTCGCAACAGCACTGCCTCAGTTGTTGGCGCGGTGGGCATCGTGATCCTTCTGTACATCCTCGCCGGCATCCCCGGCCTCGAAGGCATCAAGCCCTACCTGCTCACCGAACAGTTCGAGAACTGGCAAGGCCTATTGCGAACCCCAACCGACTGGGCCCCGGTCACGCATTCGCTGTGGGTCTGCGCACTGTACGCGGGTCCATCGTTGTTCGCGGCCTATCTCGTGTTCCTGCGGCGCGATGTGGCCGGCGGGTAGCCCCTACCTGTTTTATTTATCTCTCGCCGACGGCTTGGAGGATGTTCTCTCCGCGTTGGGTGAGTGTCCAGGCTCGTGGTAGGCCCTTGGTTGGTCCGATGCCAGTGTCGTGGATCAGTCCGTTGCGTTGTAGACGGTTCAGCAGCTTTGATGTTTGTCCCTCGTCTGTGATGCCGGCGGCCTGGGCGACTTGCTTACTGGAGGCACCTGGGGCATCTGAGATGGACGCGAGCACGCGTGCTGTCCTATACGTGAGTCGTATCGGCAGGTCTTTGAAGGGGTCCGCTGGTAGGCGTGGCGTGACCGGCTCGGGAACGCTCACGGGGCGGTTGAGTTCTTTTTGTGCGGCTGCGGGTCCGAGATAGGGTGCGACGATCATCGCCATCAACGGGCCTGTCAGGTCTGTCAGCGAGCGCGTGTCCTGCTCCAACATGCGGGCGTGGATCACGCTGAACACGGCACCCACAGTGCCCTCTGCCGTAAGCGGTGGGGGCTCCCGACCAGCCTGTCTGCCTGCCGCCGGGGTCGGTCCCCGCTTTGGCGTCTTGCCCTCTGCTCGTCCCTGATCGACGATCGCGATGATCTGCTCGAGCACGCGCTTGCGCGCGCGTAGCGTCTCTTCGCCGCTCGCGAGCGCCTCCACGATCAACAGGCGCGCCATACTCGGCTCGTAGTCCAAGGAACGAGAGCAGACCCGTAAGACCAGCCCTGAGCTTCTCAGCCCACCGCTCCTCACCACCCATAGCCACCAGGACCGCTCGTGTAGCGTGATTGACGGCCTCCTCAAACGCGCCCAACAGGCATCCTTCACGACCATTGAAAATATCGTGGAACGTGCGGCGTGACATTCCCGCACGCTCAGCGACAAGCGCCGCGGTCAACCCATGCACACCACGCTCATACACGACTTCCGTGGTAGCCGTCAACAAGCGTCGACGCTGCATCTCAAGCACCTGACCACCCTCACGACCAGCACGATCGACGGGAACAACCCGCTCACTAGCCACCGAACATCACCAACCTCCGCGGGGACATGAGCTACCCACCCCCTATTTCCTCTTCGCTTTCGCCTGCGGATACTTGCCCTTCGCCTTGCTCTTCGCCTTGCGTGCCTTCGGACAACCCGTCACCGCTGACCGGCGTGGACTGATGGATCACCGCACCGTCCTGACCCGTAAACGCTGTCGGCATCACAAGCTTGCTCTTGCAGAGGTTCCCGTTCGCCGCCAATGCCGAATACTTGCCTTGCGGCAGGTTCAGTTCAAAGCTCGCGATCGGGACGTCTGGCACGTTCTTGAACGTGCTGCTCGTAATGTTCGTCTTGCTATTGATGAACGTGCTACCCACAAGATCCACGGTCACGCCATAGCCCTGCAGCACCGCTATCAGGCTTGGGAATTCTTCCCCAGCATGCGATACGAAATACGTTGGTCCTTCGATCGGGACCGGTAGCACCGGCGTGATCGCCTTCGCGTGGCCGACGATCGATGCTGGCGGACAGTTCGCTGGGTTCGCTTCGAACGTCGCCGCCGTACACGCCTTCTGTAACGTCGTCAACCTTGACGGTAGCTGCTTCGGCAGATCCACCTTCACCGACGCGATATTCGACTGCGAGGACGCCTGGTTCGCTCCAAGGTTGCCCGTGGGGTAGACGATCTTCGCGGTCAGGCTCGCCCCGCTCGCCCGTGATGTTTTCCCGCTGGTGGACACCGAGAAGTTCGGCTTGAACGCGAGACTGCGACACGATCCCATCTGGAAATGACTCGATACCGGTGCTGTTGCCCCTTCGAAGCTATACGCGGTGCCTGAGAAGCTCATCGGGTTACAGCTCGTTGGGTTGAACATGAATTCCGGCCTATCGATCACAGCGTCAATCTCGCGAATATCGGTCGGGATACCCTTCACCGTCTTCGGGAACGCCGTCGTTGAGATAGTCAACTGGGACGTGTGCGGGTCCACTTCGATCTTCGCTCGCACCACTTCGGTGCCCAGGTTGAATGGGCCGGCTACGATCGGCACCGCGATCGAGAGGCCAAACGGCGCGCCCTCATACGGTCCGGTCAAATAGATCGGTGCTGGTGGTGCTCCAGGCTCAGGCAACACGAACGGATACGGGCCGGGACCAACCTCGGCGACCGTATGCCCGATCTGAGAAGCGCTTGAGCATGTTCCCTCGGCTGCTTGTGGTTCCTGGCAGAGGGGGACCTTGGCGATCATGCCCAACAGGCCCTCTGGTGTCTTGAACTGTAGTTTTTCGATGTGCTGCTGCCCATCGTTACGCGACAGCAACATCGTGAAGTCCGTATAGCCACGCAGCCTGATCTGTCGTAGCACCAGCGGTCATCGTCGGGCTGAACGGCAAAGGTCCCGTACAGTTAGAGGAGGTTGCTTCCACCTGGTCCCGCTGTGATCTGGAAGTTGCTTTCCGATAGCGCATCCGCTGTCGAACGGGGTGTTCCATGGCGTGAAGTCCGCTGTCGCTGTGTATGTTCCGCAGTATTGTGGTGTTACTAGTGCTGCTTGTGGTCCGCCGCTGAAGTTCAGCACGAATTCGTTGAGTGGTGCGTCTGGTGTTCCTGGATCTTGTGGGGTACCGTTGAACGTCGTCGTTAGCTGGCCTGTCTGTTCATTCAAGTGGACCGTACCGATCAGCTTCAGGTAGATGCCTTCGCCTTCGGCAGCGACTAGCAGTTGTAGGTTGGGTGGGTTGGATTGCAGGACGTACACGTTGCCTTTCAGTCGTCCGGGTAATAGTGGTGTTGAGATTTCATCTGTCCCTACCTTTGACGCTGCTGGACACGATGGTGGACCGTCCATCGTTTCCTTTTCTGCTTCTGCTCCACCGATGTTCTCTTGCCAGGATTGGCATGCTATTAGACCGGTTGCCTGGCCTGGGTTGATCGCTACGCCTTCGGGTAGCATGACCGTCGTTTCCTTTAGACCTGGTGTCGCTAGTCCTTCGGGATTCAATCCCTGTGGCACCCTGCACCGTCGCTGACAGGCCTGCCGGGGTGTCTGAAAAGCTGGTATCCGGTGCGAGGCCTATCGATGGCTGGAAGTGCTTGAGCTTTTCGCAGCCGGTGATCCCTACCGGCTCACCTTGACTGTTGTGCCATGGGAAGCTGATCGGGGGTGGTCTTAGGCTTTCGTCTTGCCACGTACCTAGCTCTTCGATACTGAACTCTGGCGGTAGCCCACACGATGTCGGTAGTGTCAACAACGGTTTGTCTCCAGCGCCCGTTTCGTGTTCTCCTGGTACACCCCAGATCGTTGTCGTGTTGAACACGATCTTGCGCTGCCGGTATATTCGCGTGCTCTGTAATACCGTAATCTCCACCGCTACGCACGCGCGCGTCCAAGAATATGCTAATATCGTTGAACGTGAATGCGAATTGTGCAGCAATACCGGGTGGCGGCACAAGATTATATACTTGCTGAGACAATAGTCCTGCTCCTGACACCGATGCAAAGTTTTCCCCGATCCGAGTATTAGGCGAGCATGTTTCGCCGTCGAATTCTTCGCGTGTGCACTTCGGTACAGCACCAGGTTCACCGACTAGCCCCGGCGGTAGATTCACGTCTAGTGCACGCGGGTCACCGTTCGGCTGTTCTTCAGCATGTCCAACGCCAATACTGTTGGTAGCGAATGCGAGGGTCAGCTCATACGGGTGTGAACCGGCTTGTGTGTCTATCGTACCGTCCTGATTGGAGATCCACGTGTCCGCGTTAGCGAAACCCACAGGCGCGGGTCCTGTTCCGTAGTGTACTGGGACGGTCGTGTTCACGATACCCAAGGAGCCCCCGCCGCTCACCGTTACTCTATCCGGTTCGCTAGAAGGACTCCCAGACACACTCACAGGGATCAGGATACGTGCAGGTTCACCGCCGGTAGCGAGCGATCCCACCGCACACGTCACCTCCGTCGATCCAGTACAACTAACAGGTGCGGATTCCCCTCCAGATCTCCCCCGTCTTTGCGACTACACCAGCAGGCAATATATTAGTCAATGACAGATCGGTAAAGTTTCCTACCCCACCAATATTATACACGTACAAGACTAGTCGTCCTTCGCCACCCGGTGGGAGATTAGTCGGAGCGAAACGCCCAATCACCTCATAACCAGGTGCTGGAGCATCGCCGGACGCCAACGACGCGTATGAGCAAACTAGACTACACACAAGGACAAGGGTCAGTACAGAACGCTTGAACATTATTTCTTCTCCTTCACAACTGTTCCCGAACTCTTGCGCGTCTTCTCCAAGGGTCCATAGCGTTTCCTGGCTCGTGCTTCACACGATGCTCGCTTACGCTTTGATGTTTTACGACAAGCCTTCAATGCGCTAGCTAGCTTCTGTGCGCGCGATGCTGGCTTCGCCTTTGTTTTGACCTTAACCGTCGTAGCTGGCGGGAAGTTTCCTACTCCGTTGAACGTGACACTGGATGGTGTCGCGAATGTTGGTGGTGGTGCAGGTACACCCTGACAGCCACTGCCAGTGCACTGCGGCGGAGAAACGGGCTTCACACCACCAACCCTCACGTCATAAAGATCGAACGCATCGTTCTGGTCTTCAGGCACCAGTTGCGCGCGTGTCGCCACGAACACGTCGTTACCGGTTTCACCGGCGCCTATCAGCCAGGAAGCGGCTTTACTCGTACCACCTGAGAGCAAGAACACACAACCACCATTCACACTAACGCTATTAGTACAGTGCCAGTCCCTTCGCGCTCCCACTCATACGCATCCTGCTTACCATTCGTATCCTGCGCAACCAACGCCGAACCACTGTCAAAGAACACACGATCACCGTCTTCGCTGATCCACTGCGGCAAAGTATTATCACCCCAACTAACCGGCAAATACCCCGACGCTCCTTCACGCGTAGAACCACACGACGCACAAAACAAACTATTAGACCCAGCCTCATACGCATACACCTCACCAGCACCCATATTCGGATAGCCATGCGGATAACCAACGACACCCAAAGACCGAGTCGACATGAACACCACACCCGCGCCATCACCAGTAACACGAGCCGTACGATGACCCAAACCAGCCTGCCAATCACCAAATTCGCCAAACCCTGTAACGATAAGTCCACCGTAAGGGACTGATTCACCACCATCCGCGCTTGAGAGGGTCGCTATAAACACGGGCGACCCCACACCACGCGATAGATACAGATTAGGTGCACCTTCCACAGGATCGGCGCCCTCACTATTCCCTCCCGCAAGAACTCCCGTCGCAACGAAATACACATCTTCACCATCTTCGCTTGCACCGAGCACCCCCATCACACCAGCATCGGCGCTAGCCAAGACTTCCCGTGAGCCACCACCAGCTTCCGACTCCGCGTCAAACCGGTAGAGCCCTCCTCCTTCGCCATAGAACGCGTAACGACCATTCGCGGCGGACGCCCAATACTGTGCTTCACCCGCCGATACCTGAACCGTACACGCATCGCTCGGCACACTACACTTACCATTCACAACAGGACTCTGCGGCTCCCCAGGATTCTCACGCAAATAAAGACCAGTAGGCCGCTCCCTAATGTCGTCTATCACATTTAGATTTTCTCCAGTTGTTTCAAGGCTAGACCAATACACACGATTCCCGTCAGCCGAAATCGCACCGCCAAAATTGGGCGGATTACGGTGAGGTTGAGGATTAGCATACATAAGCGGGGGCGCACCGATCGTCGCGTCGGGCACCACCCTCCCTTCGGGCGACACGTCAATTAGACGCAACTTGCCTTCAACGGAGTCGTACAAATAATTCTTGTTTTCGTCTTTAGCGATCTCCGTCTTCACGTCCCGCTGGAGTTCACTTTCAAGTACGCCATCACCACCGAGCAAAGCATCATTCGTCTCAAACAGCAGGTCACTAAAACTAGCCGACCCACCCGCAAAAACAAGGAAATCAGGACTGGATTTGCCCAATTGATTGACAGTCCCGTTGGTACCAAAACTTCCGAGTTCGTCTTCTGTTGGCCGATTTGGCTGTACATCCTTTGTAAAAAGCGGTCGATAAACATTATCGCTCGCAGCCCGTGCATAAAGCACGTTGTAGCCACCACTCAAAGCTTCTTCAGATAGTGGCAGATCTTTAGTTTCGGCTGGCGTACCGGACTCAAGAACCCCAACGGACAGATCACTCGAAAATCCCTCATACCCCGTGGCAAAGACTCCCGGCGGCTGAATACTATTCGTTACCCAACCGCCACCGGCAAGGCGGCTAGCGAGAAATTGGTTACCAATGCCTTTGCCGCCTTCACCATTACCTCCACCCGAAGTAGCATCACCCACATACACCACAGAAGACCCATCGCTCGCAACCTGAAACAACCTAAATGTTTGGACACCTTCACTAGCTGATTCTCCCGTCGCTTCAGACAAGGGAACATATACATTTGCGTCCTCGTTAAACGATGGTGTGACCATTTCATACGCACGATCATCCGGCAGACCCAAACTACTCGCAATCACTGTTTCGCCTGTCATAAACGTCGCGTCCGGTGACTGTTGGCTACCGGTATGGTTAGTCGCAATGAGCCGATAGTGGTATTCGCCGTTAGACGCCAAACCGGTCAACCGTGTCTGGATGTCTGCGGGACCGTGTTGTGCGCTTATACTCGCTTCAGGCGTACTGGACCCGTACGTGTCAGCGAGACCGTATTCCACCCGATAAGTCGCTAGTTCCCCGTGCGGATAGATTTCGGCGCTAACAGTCGCAGCGGTCGAGGTTATGTTCGAGGTCGATGTGCTGGTGATCGTTGGTGCCTGACGCCCCGTCAAGACTGACACTTCGTTGCCTTGAGACTGTTCGCCTAGCGCGTTGGTGGCGACCAGGCAGAACGTGTACGTATCATTCGGTTCAAGTTCTGACGCTGTCCCAGACACGTGTGTCTGCTTTGCTTCGGTAACTTCGAGACTAGGGGAAGCCGTACTCTGCTGGAAAGGCGGTTCTTCAGGAGACGCTTTGCCCCCACCACAAGTACCGTTCGTGTTGTAGTTGAACTGGTAGGTCAACGGACCGGTGGTCCCACCTGGACTCAACTCGCCTTCAAACCAACACCACCGCGTCGGGGTTAGCCGTTACGGGCGTTCACCGAGACGTCGCAAACGTCGAGGCTTCAGGAGCCACCGCCAACGCAGGCGCCGCACTCCAAACAAGCCAACCCACCAACACAGCACACACAGCGATGACCGGTAGGACCGGTTTACGAGCACCTATAGACACAACCCCTCCTCCAAGAACGATCCACACGAAACCCGCGGGACCGCGGGCACAACAAAAACCGCCGTGGACACACAACCCACGGCGGCAAGAACACAAAGCTGGCGCGCCACAGCGCGCGAGAAACCAAGCCGGTCCCTATGACAGGATGCCAACGGCGAAACCGCGGCGAAGGGACCAGCGCCTAGAAGGCAGCTGTCCCAGAGAGAGAGAGAGAGAGAGAGAGACGCGTCAGCGACGCTGACGCGTCCTATAACGGACCCGCCAACAACACACGGACTCCCAAACACGCTATTCCCCAAAGAAAACACGCGAACAACAACTCCCTCTCGAAAAAACGACCCGGCCCTCTCCCAAGGAACCCGGTAAGCGCTCGAATCGACCCGGAAGGCCAACCCAAAAACCCGATCTTATGTTTCGCCCAACACCACACCGGCGCCAGGACGTGACCACGTTATACCGTAAATGGCTCCCCGTGTCAATGGCTTGGGGAAAAAGCTTGCGATCAGGTGTCAGCCGACCTCTGCCGGTAGCTCGACCTCGCCCACCTCGACCTCGCTCTGCATGCGCCGGGCCTCCTTGGGGTCGATCAGCCCGGCTCCAAGCCGCGCGGTGGACTCGGCTCCGCAGGCCACGCCGAAGCGCAGACACTGGTCAGGCGTGCGGCCCTCGTAACGGGCCGCCACGTAGCCCGCTAGGAAAGCGTCGCCGGAGCCGCGCTTGGCGATCGGCTCGCGTGGCGTCGTGCGGGCACGGCGCATGCACGACTTGCCTTCGATCAAGACGTCAGCGACGCAACCGTCGGCCATTGTCATGATCGCCTCGTGCGGGCCGAGCTGGACGATCTCGCGTACCGCAAGCAGTCGTTCCTCCTCGCTGCCGAACTCGTGGCCGACCAGCTCCTCGGCCTCGAGGATGTTCGGCGAGACGACGTCGGGCTCTGCCCGTACCGCGTGCAGGAGCGGGTCGCCGTCGGTGTCGAGCACGGTCGTCACGCCGGCCTTGTGCAGGTCGCGGATCAGCTCCGCGTACAGATCGGAGGAGACGCCGCGCGGCAGCGACCCGGCGAGCACGACAATCGCGGCGCCCCGCGCCAGATACAGCAGCTTGTCGCGGAACAGCTCGACCTCCTGCTCGGACACGGACGGGCCGCGTTCGTTGACCTCGGTCTGCTCGCCGCTTGTGGGGTCGAGCACCGATGTGTTGGTGCGCGACTCCTCGCGGATGCGCACGAAGTCATTGAGGATCGCCTCCTCTGTCAGCTGCTCCACGATGTGCGTGCCAGTCGCGCCGCCGGCTAGGCCGGTGGCGATCACGGGCTGTCCGAGCGCCTTCAGGGCGCGCGCGATATTGACGCCCTTGCCGCCGGCCATCGTGCGTTGCTCGACGGTGCGGTGGCGCCGTCCGAGGCGGAAGTTGGGCACTGAGAGCGACTTGTCGATCGCCGCGTTGAGCGTGACCGTGATGATCATCTGCGTGTCATCTCCGTCTTCGTGCGCGAGCGGAGCCGGGTGGCGCCGCTCGACGCTCTCCAGAGGCTAGCGGACGCGAGCGCGATCAGTTTGAAATCTACGTAAATCCTCCGCTGCCCCGGAGCTACTCGGAGATGGACCATGCGAGTGCACGTAGACGCTCTGCCTCCGTGCGCGCCGCATCCGCCGGATCGCCACCGGCGGCGAGATGTGCGCTCGAAATCGATCGCGACGCGCTCACCAGCCCGCCCGCGCGCCCGGGCGCGAACGCGGGCGCGAGATCCTCGACACGGCCGCCCTGCGCGCCCACACCGGGCAGCAGGAACACGGCGCTGGGCATCAGCTCGCGGGCGCGCGCCATGTGCTCGGGCACGGTCGCGCCGACAACGGCGCCGACGTCGCTGAGGCCGCTCTCCCCCACGCCCTCGCGACCGAGCGTGTCCGCGAGCGTCGCGATCCGCTCCCATACCGATCCTCCCTCCGCGAGCCGCAGGTCCTCGATATCGGCGGCACCTGGGTTGGACGTGCGTACGAGCACAAGCACCGCCGAATCCGATTCCCGCGCGGCCGCAACGAACGGCTCCAGCGCGTCGCTGCCCATCAGCGGGTTGACCGTGGCCATATCCACGCCCAGGCCCGCGACCGCGCCGAATGGGGTGTCCAGGCCGCCGAACAGCGACCGTGCATATGCGGCGGCAGTCACGTCGATGTCGCCGCGCTTGGCATCGGCGATCACCAGCAATCCCGCCGCGCGCGCGTGCTCGCACACGGCCCCGAGCGCCTCGCGACCTGGCGCGCCGAGCTGCTCGAAGCGGGCCAGCTGCGGCTTGACCGCGACGCAAGCGGGTCCCGCCGCGTCGATCAGTGCTTCACAGTGCGCGCGTGCCGCGGCGGCCGCACGCGCGGCCGCGAGCGTTCCGTCGGGCAGCGCCTGCCCGTGGTGCTCCATTCCCGGCCACAGCGCATTTGGGTCTGGGTCGAGCCCGAGCACGATCTGCGACTCGCGCTCGGTGACACGCGCGGCAAGGCGGTCGCCGAAGTCGACGACCGCAGCGGACGCCCCGTTGCCGGAGATGCCGTCGAGCACACGCCCTGCGGAGGACGGGCCGGCGGACGGGGGAGCAGGTTCGGGCACGAAGGAGAAGAATACGTGCGGAGATGGATCTTGCTCGCGCATCATGGATCGTGACCGTGTTCGTGGCGCTGCTGACCGCGCTGCTGCTGCTGCTGTCCGGCTATGAGGGCTACGCCGCGCTGAGCGTCGCGGTGAGCGCCTCGGCCGCGATCAACCTGCTGTGAGCCACTCGCCCAGCGCGCGCACGGCCCGCCCGCGATGGCTGATCGCGTCCTTGCGCTCGTCGCTCAACTCGGCCATCGTCGCATCGCCCGGCCGCTGCTCGAACTCATCGTCAGGCACGAACACGGGGTCGTAGCCGAAGCCGCGCTCGCCCTGCGGGCGCTCTGCCATGCGGCCAGTGCAGCGACCCTCGAACACGCGCTCGACCCCGGCGAGCGGATCGACATAGGCGAGCGCGCACACGTATGCCAGCCCGCTGCCGGCGGGCGCCTCGGCGATCAGCTTGGCCAGGTTTTCCTCATCGGACGCGTGCTCACCGGCGTAGCGCGCCGAGCGCACTCCGGGCGCGCCACCGAGCGCGGCGGCTTCGATGCCCGAGTCGTCGGCGATCGACGCCCTGCCCGTGGCGGCGGCGGCCGCACGAGCCTTGCCGAGCGCGTTCGCTTCGAACGTGTCGCCATCCTCGGGCGGGAGCACCACCTCCTCCGGCAGGGCGTCCACCTCAAAGCCCGGCAGCAATCGCGCGAACTCGCGGCGCTTGTGCTCGTTGCGGGTGGCCAGCAACAGGCGTGTGCGCGCGGACGCGTCCGGAGAACCTGAAGCGTCGCTGTGGCCGGGCGCTCCCACGGTGCGTCTCAGGAAGCCGCGCCGAGCGCCGCTTGCTGAGCACCGCGCAGCTGCTCGATCCCATCCGCGGCGAGCGCCAACAGCTCGTCCAGCGAGGCGCGCGAGAGCGGCGTGCGCTCGGCCGTGGCCTGCACCTCGACAAGGCCACCGTCGCCGGTCATCACGACGTTGGCGTCGACCTCGGCGTTGGAGTCCTCGCCATAGTCGAGGTCGAGCATCGCGGCGCCCCCGACGATGCCGCAGGACACTGCCGCGATCGTGCCAGTCAGGGGCGTGCGCTCGATGCGCTCCTTGCTCTTCAATCGCTCGCATGCGAGCGCGAGCGCCACATAGGCGCCGGTGATCGAGGCGCAGCGGGTGCCGCCGTCGGCCTGCAGCACGTCGCAGTCGAGGTAGATCGTGCGTTCGCCAAGCAGGTTCAGGTCGATCACGGCGCGCACAGAGCGCCCGATCAGGCGCTGGATCTCGACCGAGCGCCCGTCCAGGCGGCCCTTGGAGATGTCGCGTGCCTTGCGGTCTCCCGTGGAGGCGGGCAGCATCCCGTACTCCGCCGTCAGCCAGCCGCGGCCCTTGCCGGTCATCCAGCGCGGCACGCCCTCCTGGGCGGAGGCGGTGCAGATCACGCGCGTCTCCCCCATCGAGATCAGCGCCGAGCCGGTGGCGGTGCGCACGAACCCCGGCTCAATCTCCACCGGGCGCAGCTGCGCCACCGTGCGCGCATAGCTGCGTTTGCGCACGATCGGCTCGACGCTCATGCCAGCGCTCCCACGCCCTGCAGCTCGACGTGCTCGATCTCGCCGAGCGGCATCTGCAAAAAGCGGGTGCCGATCTCCCTGAACGCCTCGCGGTCGCCCGTGCACAGGAAGCGATAGTCGCCCTCGCCGTGCGCGCGCGGGTTCTCGAGGCCCCGTGTGGAGAGCGCGTGCTCGACCTGGCGCGCGAGCGCGCCGCCGGAACTGACGAGCGTCACATCGGGGCCGAGCATCCGCTGCAGCATCGGCGCGATCAGCGGGTAGTGGGTGCAGCCGAGGATCGTCGTGTCCACGCCCGCCTCGCACAGCGGCGCGCACGCTTCGCGCACGCTCTCCACGACGCGCTCGTCGAACTGCTCGCCTGCTTGGATGATCGAGGCGAGCGCCGGGCAGGCGACCGCGTGCAGGGTGACGTGCGGATCGACCGCGCCGATCGCGCGCTGGTAGCTGCCGCTTGCGACCGTGGTGGGCGTGGCGAGCAGGCCGATGCGCCCGTTGCGCGTCGCGGCGACCGCGCGCAGCGACTCCGGACGCACGACGCCGAGCACGTCGATGCCAAGCGTCGTCTCCATCATGCGCCGCTCCAATATCGGCAGCGCCGCCGCGGTGGCGCTGTTGCAGGCGATCACAAGCAGCTTCGCGCGCCGGCGCAACAGCTCCTCGGCGATCTCCGAGGAGAAACGCGCCAGCTCCTCAGGCGAGCGCTCGCCGTAGGGGAAGCGCGCCGTGTCGCCCAGGTAGAGGAAGTCCTCGCGTGGCAGTCGCACGAGCAGCTCGTGCAACACCGTCAGTCCACCGACGCCCGAGTCGAACACGCCGATCGGCCGCGCACGGGGGTCGCTTGCGCCCGCCTCCGGCGTCGCCGCGTCTTGCGAGTATGGACTCGCGGGTAGGTTCGGCGGGGCGCTCGTCACTCCAAGCATCATTCCAGAGCGCTACGGTCGGGGGTCTGTGCGCGCGCTCGTGGTGTCGAACATGTTGCCCGGCGAGGACCGTCCCGAGCGCGGGCGCTTCGTGCGCGACCAGGTCGGCGCGCTGCGCGCGCTCGGCGAGCTGGACGTCGAGCTGTACGAGTTCGCGCCCGGCCCGCGCGCGCTGGCCGGCGCCGCGAGGGACCTGCGCAGGCGCTACGCGGGCGAGCCCTTCGACGTCGTGCACGCGCACTTCGGCCTGAGCGCCTGGCCGGCGCTGGCGGTGAGAGCGCGAGGACGCGCGCTAACCGTGCACGGCACCGATGTGCGCCATCCGCGCACGCGCGTTGCTACGCGCCTGGTGCTGCCGACCGTGGGCCTGCTGGCGGCCGCGTCGCAGGCGCTGCTCCTGGAAATCCCGGGCCGACGCGCACGCGCACGCGCGCACGTACTGCCCTGCGGAGTGGACACCGAGCGCTTCGTGCCGCTGCCGCGACAAGCGGCGCGCGCCGAGCTGGGCCTCGACGTGCACGGTCCCTACCTCTTGTTCCCATCCGACCCCGCACGCCCGGAGAAGCGCTACGACCGAGCCGAGGCCCTCGCGCGCGCGCTCGACGCGGCGCTGCTCACGCTCGGCGGCGTGGAGCCGACCCGCGTGCCGCTGTATGTGAACGCGGCCAACGCGGTGCTCGTGCCCTCCGAGCGCGAGGGCTTTGGCCTCGCGGTGCTGGAGGCGCTGGCATGCGAAGTGCCGGTGCTCGCCACACCCGTGGGCATCCACGCCGAGGCGCTGGGCACATCGCAGGGCACAACAACACCCGGCGGGGCGCACACCGAGGCGCTACAGGGCACTCTGTGCGCGCCCTACGAGCTGGAGCGCTGGCGCGCCGCCGCCGCCCCGCACGTGGCCGCCGCGGACCCGCGCGTGGCCGGGCGCGAGCGCGCTGAGCGGTTCTCGGCGACGCGCATGGCCGAACGAGTGGCGGATGCATGGCGCCTACTCGTCGCGGAGGCCGGATAGCATGAGTGTCGTGGCAGGAGCGGATGAAGCTGGGCAGACGCCGCAGGCGTCTGAGGGTACCCAGCAGACAGCTGAGCACACCCAGCCGGCCGACGGGTCCAAGTCGCGCCCTGAGCAGGCCGCCGCACAGCCTGTCGCGCCCGAGCAGACGAGCCCGCCCGTACCGGAGCAGGCCCAGGCCGACGCCGTCCCGAGCGAGCGCAAGCCGGGCTTTGGCGAGCGCGGGCAGATGCGCCGCAGGGCGCGCTTCCTGCGCAAGGCGCGCGAGCTTGCCTATCGCGATCTCGGTGGGCTCGTGTTCGACCTGCACCGCTTCGGTCAGCGCAACGATCCGCTGGTGCTCGCCAAGCTCGCGATGCTGCGCCAGCTCGACGCCGAGCTGCGCGAGCTGGAAGCGGTGCTGGGCGACCGCCGGCCGGTGACAGTGCTGCGCGAAGTCGGCATCGCGGCATGCCCACGCTGCGCCGCGATCCACGGCAGCGACGCCCGCTTCTGCCCGAGCTGCGGGCTGGCGTTCGATGCCAACGCCGATCGCCCGATCTCCACGGCGCCGATGGCACCGCAAGCACAGCCTGTGGCCGCGCCGCTGGCGACACAGGCGCCAGCGCCTATCGCGCGGCCCGCGCTCGCAATCCGGCCGGCACCCGCCACGCAACCCTCCCAGCCGTCGTCCCCGCCGAAGCACACCGCGGCGCCAGTGCCCGCCAAACCGGCACCGTCGGCCTCACCGGCGCACGACGAAGAACAAACTCAGATCCTGCGACCCCCGGCACGGGAGGAGTGAGCGTGAGCACACCGGCGGCCGCGAGCATGGGCGCGCCGAACGCGGGAGCGCCAACAGAGGTGTGCCCGCTGTGCGCGGCGCCGCTGCGGGCAGACCAAGACTGGTGCTTGCGTTGCGGCGCCGGTGCACGCACGCGACTGGCGGCACCGCCCAAATGGAAGGCGCTGGCGAGCGCGTTCGTGCTGGTCGTGGTGCTGTCGCTCGGGGTGCTGGCAGCGGCACTTGTCAAGCTGGCGGGATGATCCGCCTACACCCGAAATGGGTCATGCCCCCCGCGGGGGGCATGGGTTGAGGGAAGGTTCGAGGATGAGCACCGCCGGGTCGCTTGGGGGCGGCTCAGGCGCCGAAGTTGACGTGGCGGTCGTGGGCGCGGGCGCGGCGGGGCTGTATGCGGCGCTGTGCGTGGCCCGCGAGGGCGGGCGCGTGGCGCTGTTGTCGGCGCTGCCGCTGGCGCAGACCGCGAGCTATTGGGCGCAGGGTGGGCTCGCGGCGGTGCTGTCCTCCGACGACAGCACAGAGCTGCACCTGGCAGACACCAAGCGCGCGGGTCGCGGCGCGGTGCGCCGCTCGGCGGCACTGGCGCTGGTGCAGGAGGCTCCGGACTGCGTGCACGACCTGGAAGCGCTCGGGTTTCATTTCGACGCCGACCGTCACGGTCAGCTCGCGCTCGGCCTGGAGGGCGGACATTCGGTCCGGCGGATCGTGCACGCCGGCGGCAGCGCCACGGGACGACGCCTGCTGCGCGAGCTGTCGGCGCTCGTGGTGGCACACCCGCGCGTGCGCGTAATCGAGGGCGCGCGCGTGTGCGGGCTGCTGAGCGACGGTGACCCGACCGACCCGCGCTGCACGGGCGTGGTGTGTGCCGCCAACGGCGGCGGCGGCGACCCCAAAGCGAGTCGGCGCACGCTGAACGCACCTGCGGTCGTGCTGAGCACGGGCGGCGCGGCGGCGCTGTGGTCGCGCACGACCAACCCGCCCGGATCGATCGGGCAGGGCTTGCTGCTCGCGCACGCCGCCGGAGCAGCGCTTGCCGACCTGGAGTTTGTGCAGTTCCATCCGACCGCCGTGATCGGTGTGAAGGGCCGAGAAGGCTTTCTCATCACCGAGGCGATTCGCGGCGAGGGAGCGACACTGCACGACGCCGGCGGCAAGCGCTTCGTCGACGAGCTGGCGCCGCGCGACGAGGTGTCGCGCGCGATCCAAACCCGCCTGCGCGAGAGCGGCGAGCGCTCAGTCAACCTCGATATGCGCGAGATCGACCCCGCGCTGTTTCCAAACGTGGTGGGCGCCTTGCGCGAGGCGGGACTCGACCCGACGCGCGAGCTGGTGCCGGTGGCGCCGGCGGCGCACTACACGATCGGCGGCGTGCTCACCGACCTGCACGGGCGCTCCGGCGTGCCCGGGCTGTATGCGGTCGGCGAGACGGCGTGCACGGGCCTGCACGGAGCCAACCGGCTGGCGTCGAATTCCCTCAGCGAGTGTTTTGTGTTCGGGCGCCGCGCGGCGCTCGCGGCGCTGGGAGAGCCGGCGTCGGCAGGCACGACGCCAACGGACCGGCCACAGACAGCACACGACGAGTCGGCCCAGGAACCCACCACCATCCCGTTGCCCGCCGTCGAGCAGGAAACGCGCACGGCGCTGTGGAAGCACGCCGGCATCGAACGCTGCGCCGAGGGGCTGGAAGCGCTGCTCGAGGATCCCCACCCGCTGGCTCGCCTGATCGCGCGCTCGGCACTGAAGCGCGAGGAGAGCCGCGGCACGCACACGCGCACCGACTGTCCCGAGCGCGACCCGAGCCTTGATGGCGAGCACGTGGTCGTGTCCGCCGCGGGCGAGCAACCGCAGTGGCAGCCGTGGGCCTGAGCCCGCCGAGCGGTATAGAAGCCGGGCGTGTTCCCGCCCGGGAACGCCGAGCAGGCCGGCCCCGCCGGCCCCACCCCCAAAACAATCGGCAGGCGAAAAGCTAACCAAGGCTTAATGAATTACTTCTGTGCGCCTTAGAAACGGCTCTGATACTTGACAAGTCCGGTCTTTTTATCCGTGACCGGTGTTGTAGGGAGCGGAACTATGTATCAGTTCAGCCGAGCCATCTACAGGGATCTGGCTCCGTACATTGCGGAGTCGCGGTTCGACGCGGATGGCACCGCCAATCACAAGCACGTGCTCGACGCGTGCGAGTCGGCGGTCGAGCGCCTGGCGACCGACCGTCACTATTTCGCAAAGCCCGCGCGCACGCTGTTTTGCGATATCAGGACCTACTTCCCGATGAGCGCTCAGGAGCGCGTGTTGCAAACGGTCAACCGCTACGTGGACATCGCGCAGCAATACCTGATCGAGCATCCGGTCGAGGCGCACGCCGCCGTCAGCGACGAGCCGCCGACGTGCCGCGCAACGACGCGCAAGGGCTCGACCTGCCAGCGCGTGCCGCTGCCGCACAACGGGTACTGCCCGTCGCACCAGCACCTGGCCGACACCGAGCACAACGAGCGCCTCGCAGCAGCCTGAGTAGCCTTCCCGAGCAATGCTGCTCGGGGTTGATGTTGGCGGGACGTTCACCGATGCGGTGCTCGTCGGCGAGGATGGCAGCACGCACACCGCCAAGGTGCAGAGCACGCCGCGCGAACAGCAGCGCGGAGTGCTGGCGGCGGTGCGGGCGGTGCTCGAGCGCGCTGGCGCCAGGCCCGAGCAGGTAAGGCGCTTCGCGCACGGGATGACCGTCGCGACGAACGCGCTGCTGGAGTCGACGCCTGAGCGCCCTCCCTCGCGCACGGCGCTGGTGGCAACCGAGGGGTTCACCGACATCGTCGAGCTGGCGCGCCAAGCGCGGCCCAGCCTGTACGACCTGTGCGCTGCCTCGCCGCGGCCGCTCGCGCCAGCGGAGCTGCGCTTCGGCGCGCCCGAGCGGACGGGACCGAATGGCGTGTTGCGCGAGCTGGATGCGCGCGGGACCGATGCGATGATCGAGCGGTTGGCCGCCGCGGCGCCACAGGCAGTGGCGGTGGTGCTGCTGCACTCCTACGCCCATCCCGAACACGAGCGCAGGCTCGGCGAGCTGATCGAAGCGCGCCTGCCACGCGCGCACGTGTCGCTCTCGCACGAGTTGGTGGGGACGTTCAGGGAGTATGAGCGGGCAGCCACAACCGAGCTGGACGCGGCGCTGTCGCCGCTGCTAGCGGCATACCTGGGCGCGCTCGGCGAGCAGGCCAGCGAGCTGGGACTGCCAGTCATACAGGTGATGCAGTCCTCGGGCGGGCTCACGAGCGCGCAAAGGGCCGCGGGGCACGCAGCGCTGACGGTGCTGTCGGGGCCGGCGGGCGGGGTTGGCGGGGCGCTGCTGTTGAGCGAGGCGGCGGACGAGCGCAACGCGTTGTGCTTCGACATGGGTGGCACCTCCTGCGACGTGTGTCTGATCGAGGACGGACGCGTGGCCGAGACGGCGAGCCGCACGGTCGCGGGGCGGCCGCTGGCACTGGCGGCGCTCGACATCCACACCGTGGGCGCCGGCGGCGGGTCGATCGCGTGGCGCGACCCGGGCGGGGCGCTACGCGTGGGGCCGGAGTCGGCGGGCGCCGAGCCCGGGCCGGCCTGCTACGGGCGCGGCGGGACTCGCCCGACGGTGAACGACGCCAACCTGGTGCTCGGCCGGCTGCTCGCCGAGGACTTGCGGCTCGACCGCGAGGCGGCGGAGCGCGCCGTGGGAGCGCTCGCGCGCGAACTGGACCTCGACACGCTCGCGTGCGCGGAGGGCATCGTCAGGGTCGCCGAGACGGAGATGCGGCGCGCGCTGGCGAGCGTGACGGTGCGGCGCGGCATCGACCCGCGTGACTTCGCGCTGCTGCCGTTCGGCGGCGCCGGCCCCCTGCACGCGGCCGCGATGGCTGCCGAGCTGGGCATCGGGCGCGTGTTGTGTCCACGCGCGTGTGGCGTGCTGAGCGCGCTCGGCCTGGCGGCGGCGGCCCCCCGGCGCGACGCGTCGAGCACGACGATGCTCAGCGCTGGCACGTTCACCCGCGAGCGCGTCGAGCAGGAGCTGGGAGCGCTGATCGAGCGCGCGAGCGAGGAACTGGACGCCCCGCCGGCACAGATCGGCGTGCGCTACGAGCTGCGATACGCGGGCCAGGCGTTTGAGCTGTCGGTGGACGAGCACATCGATCCGGGGAATGTTTTGGGGGATGGGCACGTACATTCGAGTAACACCCCCGAGGTCGACTCCCATGCGCTATGCGAGCCCGAGCGCCTGCGCGAAGCGTTCGAGGCGACCCACGAGCAACGCTACGGCTATCGCGATGCCGAGGCCGAGGTGCAGCTGGTGAACGTGCGCGTGTCAGTGTTCGGCGCGCGGCCCGCGCTGCGCCTGGAGAGCACAAGCGCCACACCCGCGACACTCGCAACCACGCGGATTGTGTTCGACGGCGAGTGGGTGCCGGCGCAGCTGTGGCGCGGCGAGCTGCCGGCGGGAGCGCGCGTGGAGGGGCCGGCGCTGTGCGCGATGCCACAGTCCACGCTGCTCGTGCCGCCAGGATGGAGCGGGGCGGTGGACGAACGCGGGACCGTCGTGCTGGAGCGAAGCGCTCGAGGGACACGGGGCGCGTGATCTTGACCGCCCTCATCAACCGGCTCGCGGAGGGGAGCGACTCGTGAGCGCGCTGGACCCGATCGAGCTGCAGGTGATCACGGGCGCGCTGAGGGCGGCGTGCGAGGAGATGGGCGAGGCGCTCGTGCGCTCGGCGCGCTCGGCCAACATCAAGGAGCGCCGCGACGCCTCGACCGCCCTGTTCGATGCCGACGGCGAAATGACGATACAAGCCGAGCACATACCCGTGCACCTCGGGTCGATGCCGGCGGCAGTGCGCGCCGTGCTCGACCGCGAGCACCGCCCCGGCACCTCGTGGGTGCTGAACGACCCATTTGAAGGCGGCACGCACCTGCCCGACATCACGGTCATCACGCCAGTGTTCGCGCCATCCCACGCGCCTTCCCCTGTCCTCTCCGGATCCCCGACTCCAGCTTTTTCTCCCTCCCCCTCCACCCCTCCGGGCTCGTCCCCCGCCGAGCAAACGCTGATCGGGTTCGCCGCCAGCCGTGCGCACCACGCCGACGTCGGCGGGCGCGTGCCGGGGTCGATGCCAGCCGACAGCCGCACGCTGGAGGAGGAGGGCATCGTGATTCATCCACGCCCGCTGACCGAGCAGGCGATCGAGGAGCTGGTCACGCGGATGCGTCAGCCGCAGGAGCGCCGCGCCGACCTCAGGGCGCAGCTGGCGGCCAACTACATCGGCGCACGGCGGCTCGCCGAGCTGGCGCGACGCGTCGGAACGGAGCGCCTGCGAGCCGCGACCGACGCGGTGCTCGACTACGCGGAGCGGCGCACGCGCGCCTGCATTGCGGCGCTGCCCGATGGCGTGCGCGAAGCCCATGACATGCTCGAGGCGCGCGAGGGCGACTTGCCGCTGCACCTGAAGGCGACCGTGGACGGCGAGCGGCTGGTACTCGACTTCAGCGGCTCGGCAGGCCGCCATGAGGGAAACCTCAACTGCCCGCTGGCGGTGACGCTGTCGGCGTGCTGGTTTGCGGTGAGGGTGCTCACCGACCCTGACATCCCACCGTCGGCAGGCGCGTATCGCCCGGTACAGGTGATCGTGCCGGAGGGCTCTCTACTGAACGCGAAGCCACCCGCCGACTCGGTGCTGCCGGCACCGGCGGTGGCGGCGGGCAACGTGGAGACCTCCTCGCGCGTGGCCGATCTCGTGCTCGGTGCGTTCGACCGGGCGCTCGGGCAGGGCACGATGAACAACCTGACGCTGGGCAACGACGATTTCACCTACTACGAGACACTCGGCGGCGGCCAGGGCGCGTGCGCCGACGCGGACGGCCCGAGCGCGGTGCATGTGGCGATGAGCAATACGCTCAACACGCCGATCGAGGCGCTGGAGCAGGAGCTGCCGCTGCTCGTCACCGAGTACGCGCTGCGGCGTGGGTCGGGCGGTGCAGGCGAGCACCGGGGCGGCGCGGGGGTCGTGCGCGAGCTGCAGGCGCTGAAGGACATGACGTTCTCGCTGATCGCCGAGCGCCGGCGCCACGCTCCGCGCGGTGCGCACGGCGGGCAGCCCGGAGAGCCTGGGCGCGACACGCTGATCGGAATCGATACCCCGAAGGGCACATGTGGCGAGCCGACGCGATTGCCGGCGAAGACGACGGGTAGGCTGCAGGCCGGCGAGCGACTTCGCATCGAAACCCCCGGAGGAGGCGGATATGGCTCCCCGTCCAAATCACCTAACCCCCCTGACACACCCCACTGAGCGGCCTACCGGCCCCAACCGCGGACACACCACTTTGAGCGGCCCACCAGCCCCAACCCCGGAGCAAGCGCATGCCTGAGCGAATCGGTTTCCTGGGCCTCGGCATCATGGGCTCACGCATGGCCGCCAACGTGGCGAAGGCCGGGTATCCGCTGACGGTGTGGACCCACACGGAGGGCAAGGCGGGGCGCTGGGCGGAGCAGCACGGAGCGACCGCCGTGGGCACACCAGCCGAGGTGGCCGCGACAAGCGACATCGTCGTGAGCATGGTCGTGGACGGCGCCCAGGTGCAGAGCGTGCTGCTCGGCCCGGGCGGCGTGGTCGAGGGCGCAGGCGATGGAAACGTGGGCGCTGCTGCACGCGCCGGCGAGAGCCTGCTGTGTGTTGACATGTCCACGATCGCCCCAACAGACACGCGCCGCATCGGCGCGGCACTGGCAGAGCACGGCGTGCGGATGCTCGACGCGCCCGTAACGGGGTCCTCGCCGCGCGCGGAGGCGGGCACGTTGACGATCATGGCGGGCGGCGAGACAGCCGACTTCCAGCGCGCCGAGCCGCTGCTGCAGAGCATGGGCGAGCTGGTCGTGCACGTCGGCGAGCTGGGCCAGGGCGAGATGCTGAAGCTCATCAACAACGCGCTCGGAGCCGCCAACGCGGCGGCGGTAGCGGAGGCGCTGCTGCTCGCCAAGGCAACCGGCGTCGATCTCGACGCGCTCGTGGCCGTAACCCAGACCGGCTCGGGCGCCTCCGCACAGATGCAGATGAAGTCGGGGCCGATGCGCGAGCACGACTACACGACCCTGTTCAAGACCGAGCACCTACTCAAGGACGTGCGGCTGTGTCTTGAGGAAGCACAGGCAGCAGGCATCCCCTTCCCGGCGGCCGCCCACGCCCGCGACCTGCTCGCGGCGACGATGGGACGCGGCCATGGCGCCGAGGACTACGCATCGATAATCGAGGCCGCCGAGGGACTGGCGGGCCGGCGGTTGTAGGGCGGCCACGCGACGGCGGTCGTGCGGCCCCGCAGCCCCAAAAAAGTGGCGCGGAAAAGCCCGCCCCCGTTTCCTTGCGAACACCGATCGTTTGCCGCCGACAGGCGCACAATCGCCAAAAAAAACCGCCCATTTGCAGGGGATTTGGGATTTTCGCTCGGATTTCGTATCTTTAAGGGCAGCGGCACCCCGTGCCACCGGCCCAAAGGGGCGGCGCGGATGGGTTGTGTCGGCCCTAATCATCCTTCGTATTCAGGTTTCCACAATGCCAATTGCTCTCAAGGAATGGGCGGTCACCGTCCGCGCCCTCGCCGAAGGCGAGCAGCTTCTGACCCTACGCAAGGGCGGTATACGCGAGCCGGAAAAGCATTTCAAGCTCGAGCACGACCGCTTCTTTCTGTATCCGACGTTCGACCATCAGCGCAACGATCTCGTACGCGAGTCCCACCAGCCCGAGTTGCGCAGGGCACTGGAGGAAGGCGTGTGGAACGACGGCGAGCCGCCGGTGGAGGCGTTCAGCGTCGAAGGCGGAATCCAGCAGCCCGAGCGCGTGCGCATCAGGGCCTGGGCTGAAGTCGCGGGGCACTTCACGATTTCAGACCCGCGCTGCGTCGACGCGCTGTCGCCCTTTTACGTATGGACACCCGACTACGCCGAGAAGCGCCTTGAATGGAAGCGCCGCCACCCACTGCACGTGCTGTTGCTGCGCACGTACCGCATTCCACGTCCGGTGACCGTCAAGGTCAAGGACGAGTACGGCGTGTGCAGCTCATGGCTTGAGCTGCAGCGCGAACTGCCCTTCGAGGGCACCCCCGTGCTCTCCGACGGCGAGTTCGAACGCGCCGCCGAAGAGATCGAGTCGATCACGCGCGAAGCCGGGCAGCCCATGGGCCAGCCCGTGCTTGTCTGAGCGCGCCCGTACTCACCTGGGCGCCGTCTCCGCGACCCCCTATACGGGCGTCGTTTGCGAACCGATCTGCACCTCGCGGACCGCGCCGCCCTCGATCAGATAGGACCGTACCGCCGGCGCCTCGGGATCGGCGAGCCCGACGATGATCCACTCGACACCGGGCCAGTGGGCCGCGAAGTTGATGTCGGTTTGGGAGGGGTAGGGCGCGGTGTGGGTGTGGGAGTGGTAGATCGCGCCTATGTCCCAACCGGCCTCGTCGAACTCGTCGATCGCACGAGCAACGTCGCGGCCGTCGATTTCGAAACGCTTGGGACTCGCGTGTACGTTGCGCGCGGCGCGCACGCGCATTGCTCGCGCCGGCAGGCCATCTGAAGCTGGAGCGACCGCGACGACCCCACAGCACTCATTCGGTGCTTCCTCGCGCGCGTGCGCGACGATCTGCTCGAGCAGCTCAGACGCTATGTCCATCGCGTCTCACCACCAAACGGTGGAGTCGAGGTTCTCGATCTCCTCGACAGGCAGCGTGTAGATACCGCTCGATAGGTACTTCCAGCCGTCGTCGGCGACCACGAAGACCACGTTACCCTCGTCCAGCTCTCCGGCGATGCGCACAGCCACGCGAGCGATCGCGCCGCTTGAGACGCCGGCAAAGACGCTCTCCTCGTCGAGCAGCTTGCGCGTCCACAGGATCGCGTCGGTGTTCGTCACGAAGATCTTGCGGTCAAGGAGCGAGATGTCGATGATCGGCGGGATGAAGCCATCGTCAAGCGAGCGCAGGCCCTGTACGGGCTCGCCCTGCATCGGCTCGGCCGCGACGATCTTGCAGGCGTCGCCGAAGGTCTCCTTGAGCCGGCGCCCGTTGCCCATCAACGTCCCCCCCGTGCCAAGCCCGGCGACGAACGCGGATACCTCGTCCAGCTCCTCCAAGATCTCCAGCGCCGTGCCGTTGTAGTGGGCGTTTGGGTTGGCTATGTTGCCGTACTGGTAGGGCATGTAGTACGAGGAGTCTTTCTCGGCCATGTCGAGCGCCTTCTCGACCGCACCGTTGGAGCCCTTGGAGCCCTCTGAGTAGACGATCTCCGCCCCGTACATCTTCAGCAGCTGGGTGCGCTCCGGGGTCACGTTCTCAGGCATCACCACCTTCAGGCGATAGCCCTTGCGTGAGCAGATCATGCCTAGCGAGATGCCGGTGTTGCCGGAGGTAGGCTCAAGGATCGTCTGCCCCGGAAGGATCGCGCCCTTCTCCTCGGCGTCCTCGATCAGCGCACGGGCGACGCGGTCCTTGACCGAGCCGGTGGGGTTGCGCGACTCGAGCTTGGCCCAGATACGCACGCCCGGCTTGGGCGAGAGGCGCGGCAGCTCCACCAGCGGCGTGTTGCCGATCGACTGGACTATGTCGCCATAGCGGCCCCCGCACGGCTTGTTCTGCACCCGTCCCATAGCCATTACTTCACGGAATATAGCGCCAGATGCCAGGGGTGCCTAATTGGCAGACTGGCTGCGCAACCAATATGCTGGTGGGAGGATGCGCGGGGACTTCGACTACGACTGGCTTGTGATCGGCTCCGGTTTCGGGGGTAGCGTCTCGGCACTGCGCCTATCGGAGAAGGACTATCGCGTCGGCGTGCTGGAGTGCGGTCGGCGCTTTGCTGACCACGAATTTCCAGAGTCCACCGCCGACTACAAGCGCTACTTCTGGCGCCCGAAGATCGGTTGGAAGGGCATCTTCCGCCTCACCACCTTCAAAGACGTGTCTGTGGTGAGCGGCTGTGGAGTGGGCGGTGGAAGCCTCGGCTACGCGAACACGCTGTATGTGCCGCCAACACCGTTCTTCGAGGATGAGCAGTGGGCGGACATCGCCGACTGGGAGGCGGAGCTGGCGCCCCACTACGAGGAAGCGCAGCGAATGCTCGGCGTGACGATGAACCCCTACGACGACCCCGCCGACCAGCTGCTGCGCGAGCTTGGTGAGGAGCTGGGTGTTTCCGACACCTACAAAAAGACACCGGTGGGGGTCTACTTTGGAACGCCGGGCGGCGCACGCGCAACCGGCGATGCCGGGGACGGAGACGAGGAGCCGCTCGCGGCCGTGCGCGACCCCTTCTTCGGCGGCGAGGGACCCGACCGCACTCCCTGCTCGCTGTGCGGGCGGTGCATGGTGGGCTGCCCGCACGGATCGAAGAACACGCTCGTGAAGAACTACCTGTATCTGGCGGAGAAGCGCGGAGCCAAGGTCAGCCCGGAACGGACCGTGATCGACATCCGCCCGCTCGGCGCGGGAGACGGCAGCGAGGGCTATGAGGTCGAAAGCATCCGTTCGGGCGCGTGGGTGCGCCGCGAACGCAAGGTGCAGCGCGCCCGGGGCGTCGTCGTTTCAGCTGGTCCACTCGGCACGAACACGCTCTTGCAGCGCTGCCGCCTTGGCGGCTCGCTGCCGCGCATATCGAACCGCCTGGGCGAGCTGGTGAGGACCAACAGCGAGGCGATCCTCGCCGTGACGGTGCCCGAGGACTATCCGGAGAATCTGATCAAGCGGGTGGCGATCACCTCCAGTATCTACCCGGACGCACACACCCACATCGAGACGGTGACCTACGGCAATGACGGCGACTCGATGAGCCGCCTGAACACGCTGCTGACGGGCGACGGCACGCGCGCGACACGCCCGCTGAAGCTGCTCGGCCAGATCGTGCGCCACCCCAAGCGCTTCGCACAGGTGGTGCGACCCAAGAACTGGTCGCGGCGCACGATCATCATCCTCGTGATGCAAACGCTCGACAACGCGATCGCGCTGCGCCCCAAACAGGGACCGTTCAAAACGCTGTGGCTGAGCACCGAACAGGACCCCGAGCGCCCGATCCCCACATTCATCCCGGTCGCCAACCAGGCAGCCGAATGGTTCGCCAAGCGCACCGGCGGCATCGCGCAAAGCTCCTTCACCGAGGCGGCACTGAACATCCCCACCACCGCCCACATCCTCGGCGGAGCGGTGATCGGCGCCGACGCCTCCAGAGGTGTGGTGGACGCCCATCAACACGTCTTCGGCTACGAGAACCTGCTCGTCTGCGACGGCTCTGCGGTCCCGGCGAACGTCGGAGTCAATCCAAGCCTGACGATCACGGCACTGGCTGAGCACGCGATGAGCCATGTGCCGGCGGCGGATATGGCGAACGTCGCGCCTGCTTCAGAGACCGTCGCGGCGTAACAGCTCGGGCACTGATTACAAGGCGCTTCGGGTCAGAGGCACTGACATGGATGCCGAGACAAGCCCACCGACACGCAGGCGCATGCGCACAGGCCCAGTGAACCGCAGCAGCACGTTGAGCACGCCGTAGCCATCCGCACGCAGACGGGCAAGGGTGCGCCACCGCCCATCGCGCCCCGCGCGCTGCAGGACAGCCCGCTGGCCTCCGTGCATCAACAATGCCCAGACGCGTACCTGTCGCGCGTTTACACGCAGCGGGTCGAAAGGCAGCGTGAAGCCCCGCAGGAACGGCTTGGGCCTCGCGAGCGCGGTGTTGCCGCCCGGACCCGGCGAGTACAGCCCGGCCGGCCTCTGATAGAGGCCGATGCCCCCGTCGGGCAAGGCGAGGGGGGTGCCGCCGTAGGGGTCGATCAGGAACTGCCAATCCACCAGGCTGACTCCCGCTACCCATAGACGATGCAGCGCACGAGAGATCCAGGCAGCCTGCAGGGAGCCGGGCACGCCCGTGGAGCTGGGCGGGGAACTGTCCCAGTTCAGCTCGGTGACCCACAGCGGGCGCGGTCCGGCCGGCAGGACCGTGTGCTCGCGCTCCGCCCGCGAGAGCAATCCCGTGATCTTGGCGATGTCGGAGACGGCCACATCCAGGCTGGAGACTGCCGGCACGTCGGGGTTGAAAACGGATAGCGGGTGGAAGGCAAGGACGTCCAGATGGGGCTTTTCTGAACAGCTCGCGCTCGCGACGCCGAGGCACAGCAGCCCTTCCAGGAAGGTGACGGGTGCCATCGCTCCCACACCCGCGGGTTCGCCCTCGGGGGCGAGGCCTGCGGCGATGACCGTGTCGCTCGGCTGTACCGACTTGACGCCCGCATAGAACCCGTTCAACAACTGGCGATAGAGCAACGGAGAGAACGCGCTCCAGCGCCGACCCGCCGCCACCCACTGCGGCTCCAGGTAGCGAGCGAGGTTGGGCTCGTTCCACGCTTGAAATAGGCGCACACGCGGCAGCGTGGCGCCGGGGTGCAGCGGATCGGGAAAGGCGCCGCTGTAGCGGCGAGCGAGGGCCGCCGCGAATTCTTCGAGCGCCACCGGACTGGGCGCCCAGCTGCCCGGGTACGCATAGGACCAGCGGTGAGGCGCTTCGGCGAAAGCGGGCGCGTGGGAGACGACCAGCAGCGGCTGCAGACCAGCGGCCACGGCACTGCGCACGGCCGCGTCGAGCTGGGAGAAATCGTAGGTGGGGCTGGACGGGTCACGCGCCTGAAAGCCCGCTGGCGGGCTGGCTGCAACGACGTTGCGCCAGTCCACAGGGATGCGCGCCACGCTCCCTCCAAGCGCCCGCACCCTACTCATCGTCTGCGCGCGAACGGCCGCGTTTTCGTTCAGCATCAGGTCTCCGTCGGAGACGCCCCGCGCCAGTCCACCATGCGGGAAGGGACCGTAGAGCAGGGCGTGGTTCTGGGCCCGCACAAAGGACGGCGGGGTATTCGTGGGTTCGTGCCCCGCTGGCGGCTCCGCACCGAACGGCCGTGGTGGACCGTCCGCGCCGGTGCGCGAGGGCACGGGCAGAACCGCCGGGGGCTGTAGCCAGACGACCGTCGAGAGCAACGCCAGTGCGGTTCGGGGTCGCACCGGCTGGAGGGTGGCTCTAGCGGTGAAGCGTCAGCGAATGACGTCCGAGCGCAAGCTTCGCGCCCGTGCCGGCGGTGAGCGTCGCGATCAGCACCACTTTGGCGCTGTGCGCGTGCTTGAGCAGGCGCCGGCCGGTGGAGGTTAGGTGCAATGTGACCGTGAACGTGCCGGCCGCTTTGGCGGTAGCCGTCCCGCGCGCCAGCAACAGCGCCTTGGGCTCTTTGCGCGGTCGCTTATGTTTGCTCGTCGCCGCAAACGCCGGCAAGATGCCGCTGTGCTGGTAGAGATCCTCGACGATCGTCCCGGGCTGGTTGATCGTCACGTGAGTCGACCATCCGGAGCGAAGCAGTTTGACGATCGAGGTCCGCGTGAATTTCGAGAACGCGCCGGCCAGCGCGAGTGGCGGAGGCGGTGGAGGAGGAGGCAGCGGCGGGGGTGGACAGCCGCCGACCGGACGGTCGTACTCGCTGGAGTAGGTGAAGGTGGCGCCGTCCGCGAGAGGCGAAGTCAGCGACTCGACGGCGTAGACGGTCTCACCGCTGACAAGCGGCGAGAGAAAGTCACCCCCGAAGCTCGACCCGGTGAGCACCTGCACCTGCGCCAAGCCGCCGTTGCGCCTGGCGAAGTATTTGGGGTGGGGCACGACCGTGTAGTAGCCGCCTTCGATGGTGTAGCCGCCTGTGCGCTGGCCGGAGAAGTTGGTCGAGCCGGCGCATACCGTCGATTCCAGCGAGGGCAGGCCGTCGTAGGTCACTGACGTGGTGAAGCCTTCGGATTCGAAAGTGACCACGTCGCCCACTTGCGGCACCTTCGAGAGCCACGTGCCCCCTTCGCCTTTGTTTTGTTCGACGATGAGACCGTTGTGGGTGAGCGACACGGTCACTTCGGCTTTCGAATTGACACCGCCGCTGACGTGCTCGATCGAGTCTTCGGCCTGCGTGTCGGCGCCCTCGACGACCGACAGCGAGTATTCGGGCGCTTTGTTGTGTTCGTTTGCGACGGCGGGCGCAGTCTGGAGGGCGCCGGCGGCGAACGCCGCAAGCGCGATAGACAGCGCACCGACGAGACTGCGCAGGCTGAGGAGGCCATCGGTTCCCACTGGCATGGGAACATAGTCGTTCGCCCGGTCGGAATATTTAGCGGCGGGCGGAAACTTGGACGTTCAGCGTCCGCCGGCCATCGCCGGCAGGATCACAACCGTGTCGCTATCGGCGACCGCAGTGTCAAGCCCATCCAGCACGCGCACGTCCTCGTCGTTGAGATACACGTTCACGTAGCGATTCAGCTTGCCATCGGCCGAAAACAGCTGGTCAGCCGTCGCCGGATGCGAGTCGGCCAGGTCGCGCAGGATCTCACCGACGTTCTCGCCGGAGGCCGAAACCTCGCGCTCGCCACCCACGGAAGGGCGCAGTACCGGTGGAATCTTGATCTTGGCCATCGGGGAATGATTACCAGGTCTTGACGACTTGCGGGTTAGCGGCGCTAACCCGCAGCGGCGCAGAATGCCTCGTAGTCGGGGAACACGCCCATCTCCTCGTCGGATATCTCATCCGGCGGGCGCGAGCAGATCGGGCACTCGGGGTCGCGGTGGACCTTGACCTCGGTGAGCGTGGCGGCCAGCGCGTCGTAGAGCAACAGGCGTCCGATCGCGGGATCGCCGATGCCCAGGATCAGCTTCACGACCTCGGTCGCCTGCAGCAGCCCCATCGTGCCGGGCAGCACGCCGAGCACGCCGTTGGCTCCGCAGGAAGGCGCAAGCTCCGCCGGCGGCGGCTCGCGGAATAGGCAGCGGTAGCACGGCCCCTCGTATGGCTTGAAGACGGACAGCTGGCCGTCGAAGCCAAGGATCGAAGCGGAGACGACTGGGATCTGCAGGCGCACGGTCGCGTCGTTGAGCAGATAGCGCGTGGGGAAGTTGTCGACCCCGTCCACGATCACGTCGTAGCCCTCGATGATCTCCATGATGTTGGAGGCGTCCAGGCGCACCGGGTACTTGACGACCTTCACGTCGGGGTTGAGCGCGTGGATCGACTCCTCGGCGGAGTCCACCTTGGGGATGCCGATGCGCTGGGTTGAGTGGATCACCTGACGCTGCAGGTTCGAGAGGTCCACAACGTCGTCGTCGACGATCCCGAGCGTGCCGACTCCCGCCGCGGCCAGGTACAGCGCCGTGGGCGAGCCGAGCCCGCCAGCGCCCAGCAGCAAGACCTTGGCGTCGAGCAGCTTCTGCTGGCCCTCGCTGCCGATCTCGGGGATCAGCAGGTGGCGCGAGTAGCGGTCGCGCTGCTCGGCCGAGAGCGTGCGCGGCACGTCTACGTCGTAGCCACGATCCTTCCATAGGGCGATGCCGCCGGTCATCGACTCGACGTGTTCGTAGCCCAAATCATCGCGGAGCGTGCGGGCACCGTATGCGGAGCGGTTGCCGGAGGCGCAGTAGAGGATGACGTGGGCGGAGCGGTCGGGCACGATGCCCTCGATGCGTGTCTCCAGGTAGGAACGCGGCACGTGCTTGGCTCCTGGCAGGATGCCCGAGGCAAGCTCCTCTGTCTCGCGCACGTCGATGATCGCGACGCCCTCCTGCAGCAGCTCATTGACCTCGGAGGGATCGACCTCGTCTATTTCGCTCTTGACTTGGCGCAGCAGATCCGCACTGGACGGGCTCATCTGAAATCTCCTGAATTGCGGTCGGAATTCATGGTACTTCAGAAAGTATAGCTAGGTGCGGCCAAGATTTGAATAGCTCTTGAATTCGACCGGCGGTGTGCGCGACAACCTCCGACCGCCGCCTCGTGCGAAGGTTCACCGCGACTGTGCCGGTCGCATACCCTGCGTGCCGTGCGTCTCAAACTCCGCCTCGTGCCGCCGGCCTTCGTGGTCGTTCTGACGATCGCGTTTGTGGTGACGATCGTGTTTGGCCACGAGCGGGACGGCTCCTCGGGCGAACCCTCCTCCCCCAGCGGCTTCGACGGCGCGACGTTCCCGGCCGGCGTGTACGCCCACGACTTCACGCTCACCAACCAGCAGGGCCGGCGTGTGTCGCTGAGCACCTATCGCGGCAAGGTCGTAATGCTTGCCTTCCTCTCCTCCGACTGTCGCACATGCGTGCTTGTCGCCCAGCAGGTGCGTGGGGCGCTTGACGAACTGGAAAGCGGCCCGCGTCCCACCGTGCTGTTCATCAGCACAGATCCCCGGGCGGACACGCGCGCCAGCGTCGCCCGCTTTCTGGATGAAACGTCGCTGGAGGGGCGCGTGCAGTATTTGGTTGGGAGCACGAAGCAACTGCAACCCGTGTGGAGGGCCTATGCGATCTCCCCCGCGAGTGCCGGAAGAACCGCCGTCGAAGCTGGCACCACTGTGCTGTTGGTGGATCGCCATGGCATCGAGCGAGTCGGGTTTGAAGTTGAACAGATCACCCCTGAAGGACTCGCCCACGACGTTCGCCTACTCGAGAGCGCCTGATCGGGGTGCCTTCCCCATCCGCCCCGGCCCGGCGGGAGGAACTTTGCTGCTGATACCCTAGTCAGCAGGTAGGTATTCAGACGATGATGTTCTCAACAAAGGCCGAGTATGGCGTGCGCGTGATGGTGGAGCTGGCGCGCCGTGCGGGCGACACCCCCGAAGGCGCCGAGTCCGTGGTGCCCCTGGCGGAGATCGCCGAGCATGACGGGATGCCGCTCGCCTACCTGGAGCACCTCGTCGCGCGCCTACGCAAGGCCGGGCTGATCGACAGCCGCCGGGGCTCCCGTGGCGGCTACCTGCTGGCACGCCCCGCACAGGACATCACGATGGCCGAGGTGGTTGAGGCGCTCGAGGGCTCGATCGCCCCGATCGAGTGCATCTCCCAGGCCTCCGACGGGCGCGTGGTGTGCTCGCGCGAGTCCGATCCCAACCATGTGTGTCCCACGAAGCTGCTGTGGACGCGTGTGCGTTTCTCGATCGTACGCACTCTGCGCGAAACCACCCTCGCCGACCTCCTGATCGGAAACGAAGCGCAAACGCTCATGGCCGCGACGAACGGTACGGCCGGCGCCACATCCACTCCGCTTCCCACTTCTCCGATACCCACCTCCGCTCCGCTTCCCTCGATACCCGCCTAACGCTTCTTCAGTCTCCGTCCCCATCCCCGCTTAGAACAAAGGAACCATGGCCGATCTCGAAATCATCAACCTGCACGTGCGCACCGAGGATCGCGAGATTCTCAGGGGCGTCGATCTGAACATCGACAAGGGCGAGGTTCATGCCCTGATGGGCCCGAACGGGTCGGGTAAGTCAACGCTCGCCAATACGCTGCTCGGTCATCCCTCCTATGAGGTGACCGAGGGCAAAGTGATCTTCAAGGGTGAGGACATCACCGAGGCCGAGCCGCACGAGCGGGCCAAGTCGGGGCTGTTCCTCGCCTTCCAGTACCCGGTGTCGATTCCGGGCGTGTCGGTGGCCAACTTCCTGCGCATGGCGATCAACGCCAAACGCGAGGAGCCGATCCGCGTGAAGGAGTTCGGCGCGCAGCTTCAGCACGCGATCGAGCTGCTCGATGTGGACCGCGCGTTCACCTCGCGTCACCTCAACGACGGCTTTTCCGGCGGTGAGAAGAAGCGCGCGGAGATATTGCAGATGGCGATGCTCTCCCCCGACGTGGCGATCCTGGATGAGACCGACTCGGGCCTTGACATCGACGCGCTGCGCACCGTAGCCGAGGGCGTGCAGCGCCTGCACGACGAGCAGGGGCTGGGCGCGCTGATCATCACCCACTACCAGCGCATCCTGCACTACGTAAAGCCCCAGTTCGTGCACATCCTGATGGACGGGCGGATCGTGCTGGAGGGCGGCGTGGAGCTGGTAGAGCGCCTGGAGCGCGAGGGCTACGATCAGATCCGCCAGGAGGTCGGCGCCGGTGCCGCCTGAGGCAGTGGACGCATCCGTGAACGCTCCGACGAACGGGGCCTCACCCGCTCGCGCCCCTGAGGGTGTGGCGGTCAAGCCAGGGCGCCACCGCGAGGCGTCGCTCTACCACGCGCTCGCGGGCGCAGGCGCGGGCGATGGACACAGGACGCTCGCCGAGCTGCGCGCGACGGCACTCGAGGCTTTCGAGCACAGCGAGCTGCCGGTGTGGCGCCGTTCGGGCTTCTGGACGACGAGCTTCGCCGAGCTTGAGCTGGACGTGGTCGGCCCGCGCGAGCACAGCCCTGACACCGGCGTGCCCGGGTTCGTGAGCGAGGCGATCCCCGACCGACCGCGCGCCGGGCGGATCGTGCAGCTCGACAGCTCGACCGTGCACGTCGAACTCGACCCCAAGCTCGCCGAGCAGGGCGTGATCCTGTGTCGACTGGAGCAGGCCGCCAGCGAGCACACGGAGCTGTTTCAGCAGTGGTACTCAAAGCGCCTGACGATCAATCGCCACAAGCTGGAGGCAGCTAACGCCGCGTTCTGGACCGGCGGGGCGTTCCTGTATGTGCCGGACAACCTCGTCATCGAGGACCCGTTCGAGATCGTGTACGCGATCGGCGGCGCGGGCGTCGCGCAGTACGGGCGAACGCTCGCCATCGGCGGGAAGGGAAGCGACTTCAAGCTCCATGAGCACGATCTGGCCGCGGACTTCGAGGAGGGCCAATCGCTGCATGCGGGCGCGTTCGAGCTGTACCTGCGGGACAACGCCCGCTGCCGCCTGGCTCAGGTGCAGGACTGGAAAGGCGGCGACGTGTTTGACGCCTCCACCCGCTTCGTCGGCGTTGGCCGCGACGCCTACTGTCACTGGCTGCCGGCGCTGCTCGGAGGCCATCTCGTGCGCCACCACCTGGAGCTTGCGGTGATGGAGCCTGGCGGCGACATGGCCTTCAGGGGCCTGTTCTTTACCGAGGCCGAGGAGCACCTCGACACGTTTGCCGTGGACCTACACGAGACGGGGCCGAGCGGCGGGGACGTGCACTGGCGCGGAGCCGCCACGGGCAACAGCCGCGCGAGCTTCGAGGGCTTGATCCAGATCGACCCGGGCGCTCAGAAGACACACACCTACCTGCAGATTCACACGCTAATGCTCTCGCCGAAGGCGCGCCTGGACGCGATCCCCTCGGTGCTCGTGTCGGCCGACGACGTATCGGCCTCACACGGGGGCACCGTCGGCGAACTGGACGAGTCCTCGATCTTCTACATGGCCACCCGTGGCCTCGACCGGCCCTCGGCGGTGCGTTTGCTCGTGGAGGGTTTCTTCGAGCCGGTGCTTGGGCAGCTCGAAGATGAGCCGCTGGAAGAGCTGGTGCGCGCGAAGGTCGCGACGAAGCTGGCGCGCGCGAAGGACGACATCGAGGCCTATGCAACCGCCAGATAGAGAGCCCAGTGCGGAGATGTGATGTCCGTTTTTGCTCGATTCACTATAAAAGCTACATATTGTAGTCACTATGGTAGTTGACACAAAAAGTATATATAGACCCGCCTTCACACCCCCGACCAGCAGCGCGGTCACCCCAGCCAGCAGCGCGGTCACGGCCCCGGCCCTCGACGTGCGAGGCGATTTCCCGATCTTCGCGCGCGAATTCGACGGACAGCCGCTGATCTATCTCGACTCGGGCGCCACATCGCAGAAGCCGGCGGCGGTGATCGACGCGATGATCGCCTACTACCGCGAGCGCAACGCCAACGTGCACCGCGGCGTGTACGCGCTCGCCCAGGAGGCCGACGCCGCCTACGACAAAGCGCGCACGAAGGTCGCAGGCTTCGTCGGCTGGGAGCAAAAAACAACGATCTTCACCAAGAACGTGACGGAGGCGATCAACCTCGTGGCCTACGCCTGGGGGCGCGCCAACGTTGGCCCCGGCGACGCGGTGCTGATCACCCAGATGGAGCATCACGCGAACATCGTGCCGTGGCAGCAGCTGTGCAAGGAACGTGGCGCGCAACTGCGCTACCTGGAGGTGGACGAGCGCGGAGAGCTATCGCTCGATCAGCTCGATCGCGAACTGGAACGCGGCGACGTGAAGCTGGTGGCGTTCGCGCACGTATCGAACGTGCTCGGCACGATCGTGCCGGTCGCGGAGATGACGGCCCGCATCCGCGCTGCCGGGGCCGTGTCCGTGGTGGACGGCGCCCAGGCCGTGCCGCACATGCCTGTGGACGCAGCCGCGCTCGGCGCCGACTTCTACGCCTGGACCGGCCACAAGGCGCTCGGCCCGACCGGCATTGGCGTGCTGCACGGCCGCGCAAGCATCCTGGAGGAGATGGAGCCGTTCCTCACGGGCGGCGACATGATCGCCTCGGTGGACTTCGACGGGGCCACCTGGAACGAGCTGCCCTACAAGTTCGAGGCGGGCACGCCCCCGATCGCCGAGGCCGTGGGGTTGGGCGCGGCAGTGGACTACCTGTCGGCACTCAACATGGAGCGGGTGCGCGCCCACGAGCGGGAGCTGACCGGCTACATGCTCGAGCGCCTGGCCGAGGTGCCGGGCCTGCGCGTCGTCGGCCCGCCCGAGCCAGAGCACAGAGGCGGGCTCGCGTCGTTCACGATCGAGGGAATGCACGCACACGACATCGCCGAGCTGGCCAACCGTGGAGGCGTGTGCATCCGCGCTGGGCACCACTGCGCGCAACCCTTGATGCGCTGCCTCGGCGTCAGCGCCACCGCCCGGGCGAGCGTAGGCGTGTACAACGAGCCGCGTGACGTGGATGCGCTGATCGACGCGCTGATCGCGGGCAGGCGCATATTCGGGCTCTAGAGCACCGACCCGAACGACCCCATATCCCAAAAACACGCAGCCAACAAAGACACTCTCATGGACGACCTCTACCGCGATTACATCCTCGACCACTACAAGCGCCCACGCAACTTCGGCGAGCTGGACCCCCACGACATGGAGGGGCTCGAGCACAATCCGCTGTGCGGCGACGAGCTGGGCGTGCACATCCGCGTCAAGGACGGCCGCATCGAGGATCTGCGCTTCCATGGCCATGGCTGCGCGATCTCCCAGGCCGCCGCGTCGATCGCCTCCGAGGAGCTGGTCGGGATGCCGCTGGAGCAGGTCGGCAAGCTCGACGCCGACTGGGCGATAGAGCTGCTCGGGATTCCCGTGTCGGCCACGCGGCGCAAGTGTGCGCTGCTGGGACTGAAGGTCGTCAAGGGGGCCGTAACAGGCGACAACAGCTGGCCGGTTGGGGCCACTTGATTTTTTTGGATTTGCTGTTCGTACCCAGGCACGTCAGTGCGCCCACGGGATTCGCCCGTGGTAAACGGACGGGAACGGTGACCTCGATACAATTCCTAGTTCAGAGCACAGGATTCACAAAGGGAGCCCTATGGCGACGCTAGACCAGACCAAGATCGCAAAGCCCAGCCCGATCGTCGAGGACGAGCAGGGGCAGTTGCTGGCGCGCAAAGGCATCTCGCGCGAGGTGGTGCGCGAGCTGTCGAAAGTGAAGGGCGAGCCCGATTGGATGGCCGAGAAGCGCGTCAAGTCGCTTGAAATCTACGAACGCAAGCCCGTGCCCACGTGGGGTCCGGATTTGAGCGGCCTGAACCTCGACGAGCTGGTGCTCTACTCCCCCCCGACCGCCGGGCGCTTCAACTCCTGGGACGACGTGCCGGAGGAGATGAAGAAAACTTACGAGGACCTCGGCATCCCCCAAGCCGAGCGCGAGCACCTCGCCGGTGTTGTCGGTGTGTGGCGTCAGGAGCCCGTGTATGAGGGCCTGAAGGAAGAGTACGCCAAGCTCGGCATCCTCTTCTGCTCGATGGACACCGCCATCACCAAGTACCCGGATTTGGTGCAGAAGTACTTCATGAACAAGTGCGTGCCGCCGCAGGACAACAAGTTCTCAGCGCTGCACGGCGCGGTGTGGTCGGGCGGCTCGTTCCTCTACGTCCCCAAGGGTGTGAAGGTTGATCTGCCGCTACAGGCCTACTTCCGCATGGAGGGCGCGGGCGAGGGCACCTTCGAGCACACGCTGATCATCGCCGACGAGGGCTCGGACGTGAACTACATCGAGGGCTGCACGGCGCAGACCTACTCGGTCAACTCGATGCACTCAGCGGTGGTCGAGATCTTCGTGCACGAGGGCGCGAAGGCGCGCTACACGACGGTGCAGAACTGGAGCAAGGACGTCTACAACCTCAACACCAAGCGTGCCATTGTGGACGCCGAAGGCACCGTCGAGTGGGTCGGTGGCTCGATGGGCGCCAAGTACGTGATGCTCTACCCCGGCTCCTACCTGATGGGCGAGGGCGCGCGCGCCGACCACCTCAACGTGGGCGTGGCCGGCAAGGGCGTGCACAAGGACACCGGCGCGAAGGTCGTGCACCTGGCGCCGAACACCACCTCGAACATCCTCGCCAAGTCGATCTCCAAGGACGGCGGGATCATGGGCTACAGGGGCCTGGTCAAGATGGGCAACAACTCCGCGGGCTCGAAGTCACGCGTGCAGTGCGACGGGTTGATGATGGACGGCGAATCGCGCTCGGACACGTGGCCGGATATCCAGATCCAGAACCCCAACGTGGCGGTCGCGCACGAGGCGACGGTCGGGCGCATCTCCGACGACCAGCTTTTCTACATGGGCTCGCGCGGCTTCACCGAGGACGAGGCGGCTGCGATGATCGTGAACGGCTTCATCGAGCCCGTGACGAAGGAGCTGCCGATGGAGTACGCCGTCGAGCTGAACCGTTTGATCCAGTTGGAGATGGTCGGAAGCATTGGTTAGGCAAGTCGGCCCTTCTGAGGTGCGAGGGCCAAGCCTGGCAGTGATTGGGATGCCCACCCAACCCGCGTGGCGTGCAAGCGCACGCGTGCTGGCCGATCGGAGATCCCATCGATCTCCGATCGGTAGGACGCCGCCAGGCGCCGGCCATCGCACCTCAGAATGAGGGCGCCCGTTGACACGATTGCAGCGCCGCTGTTCCCCACGAAGCTGCCGTGGGTCAATACGAACGGGGCTCAGGCCAGCATCCTCAAGCGAGGCCAGCCGATGCTGGTCGAGTTCTGGGACTTCTGCCGTCCCAACTCGATCAGGACGCTCCCCTATGTGAAGGCGTGGCACGAGCGCTACGCCGAGCAGGGGTTGCGCGTCGTCGGCGTGCACTGCCCGGGCTTCGCGCCCGCGCGCGAGGAGCAGGCCGTCCGCGACGCGATCGCGCGCCTGGAGATCACACACCCGGTGCTGATCGACAACGAGTTCGAGGTGTGGCGGGAGTACGAGAACCGCGGCTGGCCCGCGCGCTACCTGTTCGACGGGCACGCACGCCTGTTCGACTACCACTATGGCGAGGGCGGCTACCGGGAAACGGAGTTCGCTATTCAAGAGCTGCTGGGCGTGGAGCAAGAACCGCTGGCCCCAGTGCGCCCCGAGGACACGCCCGACGCGCGCCTGCTGCCCCAGACCCCCGAGCAACCTTTGGCCTGGTCGGGACCGTATGAAGCGGGTGGTGTATGGGCCGTGCTCGATGGCGCCGGTACGGTGACGGCTAGCGCGACCAAGAGCGACGGCACGCGTTTCAGCGATGGCACGCGTTTCAGCGATGGCACGCCTTCCAGCGATGGCACGCCGACCGGCGGGAGCACCGTGACCGTCGAGCATCCGGGCGCCTACATGTTGATCGAGCACAAGCGCCATACCGCCGGCGTGCTCGCCTTGGAGGTTGGCGACGGCGTGGAGTGCCTGGCCACGTGCTTTACGCCGGGAGTGGCATGAGTTCCGCCGCCGAGCGGTCGTCGAGCAGCCGCCGCAACAGCGGCGGACCCTCGTCCTCGACCAACACCGCGCCACCTGGCCAATACGGGCTCTCCCCCGGCGTGTCGCTGAGGAAATACGAGTCGTAGGTCCAGCAGCCGGCGTTGAGCAGTCGTGCCCCGCCCGGGCCACGCCACTCCGCTGCCGCATCCCCCGGCAAGGGCCCCGCACGATGGGTGTGCCCGAAGATCACATGCGCGTCGCCGAGGCCGAGCCGCGCTGCTACCTCGCCCATCGCCCGCAGCCCTGCCCGCCGCAGCTCGGCAGTGGAGATGTCGGCGTGGAACGAGCCGATCCCCGCTCGGTTCAGGGCCGCGATGGCAAACGGGAAAGCGCCGACAAGCGCACGCGTGCGCAGGTCGAAGCCGTTGCTGCCCATTCCCTTCCCCGCGCCCTTGCCGGCCAGCGCACGCCATGCGCGGACGGTCGTCTGCCCGTTGAGCGTGGACCCGGTGGGCGCCTGGCGCGCGACCGCATCTATCCACGCGAACACCGGCGCGGTCACGGCCTCATAGTCGCCGACGGCATCGAACGCGTCGGCGGGCCGGCCCTGCACCCGCGCGGTCATGCCGATCCCAAGCCGCTCCATCGTGGGCACGGTCAGGTGACAGTCGAGGTAGTGGCCGTGCGTCGCGTAAACATCCGGACGTAGCCACAGTCCGGGATAGGCAGTGCTGAGACGCGCCGGCCTCGCCCACGACGCAAGCGAGGCAAGCATCGAGGAGGCATCCTCCGCGGGAAAGCGCTGCTCCAGGTCGAGCGGCTCATGATCGGCCGCTTCGTCGCGGCGGCGCGACCACGACTCCACGAGCGCGTGGTCGTGGTTACCGGCAACCACGACGATCTCGCGTCCGGCAAACACCTTCCCTAGCTCTTCGAAGAACGGCCGCGCGGCGGCGAGCGCGTCGCGGCGCGGGCCGTGACGCAGCTCCAGCACGTCGCCGAGCAGGACGAGCCGATCGACATCGGCCAGCGCATCGAGGAGCGCCGCGCGCGGCCCTGGACGTCGCAGGACATCGGCACCGGAGCCGGCACCGAGATGCAGGTCTGAGACAACCAGCGTACGCACGCGTCTAACGCATCGTGGGCGGCCCGGCCGCAACTCCCTCAGGAAGCGGCGGCGACCGCCTCGCGGATCGGCTTGGGCAGCATAAAGCGCACATCCTCGCGAACGACATGGAACTCGGAGATGTCGCCGACCCCGCGCGCGCGGAAGAAGTCGAGCAGTTCGTGCACCAGGTCGTCGGGCGCACTGGCACCGGAGCTGACGCCCACCACGCGCTTGCCCTCCAGCCACTCCTCGCGCACCTCGCCCGCATGGTCGATCAGGTAAGCCTCGGTGCCGCAGTCGCGCGCGACCTCGACCAGGCGCACCGAGTTGGAGGAATTGCGCGAGCCGATCACGAGCATCAACTCGCACTTGCCGGCCATCTGCTTGACGGCGGCCTGGCGGTTGGTGGTGGCGTAGCAGATGTCGTCGGTACGGGGACCGGTTATCGAGGGGAAGCGCTCGTGTAGGCGCTTGATGATCGCGCTCGTTTCATCCACCGACAGCGTGGTCTGCGTGACGTAGGCGACACGCTCGGGGTCGGCGACCTCAAGCGCATCCACGTCCTGCTCGCTCTCGACCAGGACAATGCTCTCCGGAGCCTCCCCCATCGTGCCCTGCACCTCCTCGTGGCCGGCGTGACCGACGAGCACGATCGTGTGACCGTCCTGCGCGAAGTGGACCGCCTCGCGGTGCACCTTCGTGACCAAGGGGCAGGTCGCGTCGATCGTGTCCAGGTTGCGTGCCCGCGCGTCCTCGCGCACCTTCGGTGAGACGCCGTGCGCGGAGAACACGGTCAGGGCCCCCTCGGGCACTTCGCTCACATCCTCGACGAACACGGCGCCGCGCTCGGCCAACAGCTCCACGACATGCTTGTTGTGCACGATCTGCTTGCGCACATACACCGGCGGCCCGTGCAGGTCGAGCGCGCGTTCCACCGTTTGCACGGCACGGTCCACGCCCGCGCAGTAACCGCGCGGAGCGGCGAGCAGAATCTTCTCGACGGTATTGGCCACCACTGCCATTGTAGGGCCGCCACGACCACCACACGCACACCGTGGCCCATGCGCCGGGGATGCTTCCCCTCCAAGCGCGCGCGGCCAGCGAGGCAACGGGACGCGCGGCCAGTACCCTTGAGCAACGATGGCACAACGTCACCTCGACAGGCTCACGGCGGTCGATGCGTCCTTCCTGCACCAGGAGGGGCCGACGTCGCACATGCACGTCGGCGGGCTGACGTTGCTGGAGGGGCCGCCACCGCCGATGGAGGACTTCCTCGAACAGATCCGCAAGCGTCTACACCTGGTGCCGCGCTACCGCCACAAGCTCGCTCACACCGCGCTCGACAGCGGCCGCCCGGTGTGGGTGGACGACCCGAGCTTCAACCTGGAGTTCCATGTGCGCCACACCGCGCTGCCAGCGCCGGGGAGCTGGGAGCAGCTGCGCAACCTGACGGCGCGCATCTTCTCCCAGGCGCTCGACCGCTCCAAGCCGTTGTGGGAGATGTGGTTGATCGAGGGCCTCGACCCCGAAATGAGTCGCGGGTCGTCACCCGGAGGGGGACACCAGCCCCCCCATCCGCGGTTCGCGCTGATCTCAAAGACGCATCATTCGCTGATCGACGGCATCGCGGGCGTTGACCTTGCGACTGTGCTGTTCGACATGAGCCCCGATCCGCCGCCACTGCGTCACTCCGGCCGTGCGTGGAAACCGCATCCCGAACCGGACACGACCGAGCTGGTGGCGGCAGGGATGCGCGGGGCGCTGCGCGCGGGCGCGGAGATGCTCGGAGGCGCGATCGGGGCGCTGACACACCCCGAGCAGACGATCGAGCGGGCGCGCGAGGCCGCGGAGGGCATCGGCGAGATCGTGTGGGCGGGGCTGAACCCGGCGCCGGCGATACCGCTGAACGTCGAAATCGGCCCGCACAGGCGCTTCGTCGGAATCGCCGCGCAACTGGACGACTTCAAGCTCGTGAAGAACACGCTCGGCGGCACCGTCAACGACGTCGTGCTGGCGGTCGTGACGGGCGCGCTGCGCTCGTTCTTGATCGCACGCGGGGTGCGCACCGAGGGCCTTGAGCTGCGCGCGCTCGTGCCGGTGTCGGTGCGAACCATCGGCGAGCGCCACGAGGGCGGCAACCGGATCGTCGTGATGCGGGGACCGCTGCCGGTGTATATCGCCGACCCTCTACAGCGGCTGCGCTTCGTCAAGCACGCGATGGACGGGCTGAAGGAGTCAAAGCAGGCGCTCGGCGCGGAGGTGATCGCGGGTGCGCAGAACTTCGCGCCGCCGACGATCCTCGCACAGGCGTCGCGCCTGAACTTCTCCACCCGCCTGTTCAACCTGATCGTGACGAACGTGCCCGGCCCACAGTTCCCGCTGTATGTGCTGGGACGTCGCATGGAGCGCGTGTTCCCGGTCGCGTTCCTGCCCGAAAACCACGCGCTCGCAGTGGCGATCATGTCCTATGCGGGTGAGATGAACTTCGGTCTGCTCGGCGACTTCGATGCGCTGCCAGATATCGAGTCGATCGGCGAGAGCATCAAAGCGGAGCTGGCGACCCTGGTCGCGATTGCGCACGAGCGACAGGCACTAGAAGCTCCAGTTACGACCAAGTCGTCTGGGCGGTCGAGGGCCAAGCGGGGCAAGGATTCGAAAGCCCACCCGCCCAGCGTGGCGTACTAAGTACGCGTGCTGGACGATCGGAGATCCCAGAGATCTCCGATCGGTAGGACGCCGCCCCGCGCCGGCCATTGGCCGTCCAAACTAGTAGCCCAAAGCGAACTTCGCATCCTCAGACATCTTCTCGGGCGACCACGGGGGCGTGAAGACCATCTCCGATTCGACCGATTCCACGCCTTCCAGCTCACCGACGAACTCTTCGATCTGCTCGGTGACCTGAGGACCGATCGGGCAACCGGGCGTGGTGAGCGTGAACGTGACCTGCACGTCCCCCCCGTTTACCTCGACCCCGTAGATCAAACCGAGTTCAACGAAGTCGAGTCCCAGCTCGGGATCGATCACGTTGGACAGGGCATCCATCACGTCATCGACGGTGACTGTGAGTTCGTGAGACATGTTCTTAGTTGACTCTAGCGACTAGGACGTTCTAGGGGCAAGCGAGACAAGGACGCAGGACCCGCAGTGTGCTTGGCACATAAGGGTCCGAGGACGCAGTATCGCACCGTCCATAGGACGTCCTAGTTGTAAGAGCCCAAGCGGTCCCACTGATACAACTGTATGCACTCCCCGGCCAGCTCGATCGCACGCGCGCGCGATAGTCGCGGCAGGACCGTGTTAAGCGCGTGTTCCTCAGCGACGCCAGCCTGGAGCGCCTCCTCGCCGCGGAACCCGGCAGCGATCTTCAGCGCCTCGCGGCGGTTCTCACCAAGACTCGGGAAGACCCCCACCAGGAAAGCCGTGTTGGGGATCGGCTGGCCGACCTCCAGGGAGGCGTGCCAGGCGGCGAGCAGGTGCAGGTCGTCCTGGTCGAGGTCGGCAATCGCGCGCGCGTAATGAAAGGACAGCTCCTGGTCGGGCAGGTCGTCTACCCAGGCGCGCACGATCTCACCGACGAGCTGCCTGCGGGCCTCGCGGCCGACGGAATCGGCGATCACCCGAATGGCGTCGTGGGGCTCGATGAAGCAGAGCGGCATTGGCCGGGACTTTAGGGCCCGGTGTGGACGTTACTTTTCGCTCAGACCTCAAGCGCGGCGGCGGCCCGCTCGACGGCGTGCGCGTCGCTTGTGTCGGCGGGAAAGCCGAGCGTCACGCGCTCCTCTGAGGCCCAGTTCGCCAAGGCCAAATCGAGGGCTTCCTGCGGCACCGAGAGCGCCTCGGCGAGCACGACCGCGCGCCGCTCGATGTGCAGGGGATCGCCGATCCCGAATACGCGCTTGGCGGCGGGCGGTGTGGGGTCGGAGGTGATCAGCGAGGTGCGCGTGCCCAGGTGCAGAGAGTCAGCGCGCAGCTCGTATAGCCCGAGCCGCCCGAGCGTGACGAGCAGGTCATAGCGGCCCATGCGCCCGAAGCCGGGCAGCGCGAGACGCTCGAACACGCGCTCGAAACGCCGCTGCGGCGTCCACTCGGGCTGTCCCGCGAAGGCACGCTCCTGCGAGCCGGCGTGCTCGGCAAAGCGCCGGTAGGCGATCAGCGTCTCACCTCCGCGCGCGGGGTCATGTGAGCTGCGCGGCCCGAGCGGCACCTCCTCGATATCGGGGATCGTGCCCGAGGCCCACGAGGAGAGCAGTGCCTGGCGGATGCCGACGAACGACTGCTCACCCTGCAGGGGCGAGAGGTAGGCGGCGAGGAAGCACATCCAGGTGGCCTGCTCGATGTCGTCAAGATCGCGCGCCTCCGCGTACAGGCTGGGCGGCGCCGCCGTCAGCGTCAGCAGGCGCCCGTTGGCGAACCCGATCTCGCGCACGAGCCGGCGGGCGTCCTCGCTCGAGTGCAGGCCGGGGACAAGCTCGCAACGGTAGCCGTCATCCTCGGAGCGCTGCTCGCGGTGAACGCGCACTTCCTGGGTGCGGCGCGTGTAGGTGCGCCCGGTGGGCCGCGCGGCGCCCGCTTGTGCCCCAGGGGGTGCCCCCGCACGCGATGTGACCACAGCGCCAGAGCGGCCGTTGACGCGAGCGCCGGCGCCTGTCTGGCGCTTCGGCTTGGCGATGGGCTTGGGCTTCTGCCCGGGCACGGTGTCGCGACAGATCGGGCAGCGCTGGATGAAGCGGTTGTGTCGGCAGAACGTTTGTGTCACGCGGTTAACGCTAGCGATCCGCGACGCTTCTCCCGGAGTTATGCGACGGGTATCGCGGTATGTGCCGCGATCGGCAGCGCATACCCCCGCGCCCGCGCCCGCTCTGCCCCGGCCCGACGCTCGGCGCTGAGCGCGTACAGGTAGTCGTCGAAATCGACCTGGATCGTGTGGCGCTTGGAGACCACGTAGCGTTTGCGCATCGCTGCCTGGTCAGCCGCGATGTCGCGACGTACATCGGCCGGCGAGGGCAGGGCATACTCGCCGCGCAGGTGATCGCCGACCCAGGCGCCCTGGGCCTCGGCCAGGGGCATGATCGCGCCCAGCGGCTGGAGCAGGCCGATGAAGTAGAGGCCGGAGATGTCGGGATGGAAGACGCGGCGGAACAGCTCTATGTGGTTGTCGGGCGCGGCGAGAAAGCCCTCATCGAAGAACGGAAAGGTGATCTTGTAGCCGGTGCAGTACACGACCACGTCGGCGTGGACCTCGCTGCCATCGATGAAGCGCACCGTCTCGCCACTTAGCGAGGCGATGTTCGGCTTTGGCGCGATCGTGCCATGGGCGATGCGATCCAGGATGCGACCCGAGACGGTCGGATGGGACTCGCCAAACTTGTGGTCGGGCTTGGGCAACCCGTAGCGCTCGGGTGGGCCGGTAAGCGTCTTGATCGTCTGGTGGATCATGCGCTGGCGGATCGCAAACGGGACGCGCGGGTTGTTGGGGAGCTGGTCCACCGGCCTTCCAAACACATACTTGGGGATGATCCAAGCGCCTTTGCGCGCTGCCAGATAGGTGTTTGCGGCGACATACGAGGACTCGACGGCTATGTCCATGGCCGAGTTGCCCATGCCGAGCACGACCACGTCCTTGCCCGCGAATATTGAATTGTCAACGTAGGCGTGGGCGTGCAGCTGCGTGCCCTGGAAGGTGTCGGAGCCGGGGAACGCGGGTTCGGGCCAGCGAGGGTCCCAGTGATGACCATTGGCCACGATCAGCGCGTCATACGAGCGTGTCTCCCCCGTGTCGAGCCGTATCGACCACGTGCCGTCCTCACGCTTGCTCACGTGCTCGACGCCGGTGTCGAACGTGATGTGGGGGCGCAGTCCGAAGTGGTCGACGTATCCGTTGAAGTACTCCTTGATGTGGGTGTGGTGCGGAAAGTCGGGATAGCTGCCCGGCATCGGATAGTCCGAGTAGGCCATCCGCTCGCGCGAGACGTTGATGAACAGGTCCCGGTAGGCCGCTGACATGCCGTTGCGGTTGCCGAACACCCAGTTGCCGCCGACCTGATCTGACTTCTCAAAGCAGTCGAATGGCACTCCGCGTTCCATCAGTGCCTTGACAACCGCGATGCCGGAGGAGCCGGCGCCGATCACGCACGTGCGCGGCAAAGCGCTCGCGACGACGCTTGCGCTCGCGGAGCTGGCATGGCCGTTTCTCAACGCGGCGCGTCCGTTGTCAGCGAGGTTGGCCACCCGGCCAGTCTAGCGCCAAGGGCCGAACAGCTATCCTGCGGGAACGCCAGGCCCGACGTGCTGCGGCGGCCCCTCGGGGCCTTCATCGGCATCAGCGTGGCCGGCAACGCCGTCGTCGTGCGACAGCGGCGCCGATCCGTTGCGAAGTCCCGCCAGATAGCGGTCCACCATCCGCGCGCACTGGCGCCCCTCGTTGATCGCCCACACAATCAAAGACTGCCCGCGGCGGGCGTCACCCGCGGCGAACACGCCCTCGACCGAGGTCGTGTAGGGCTTGACGGCCTTGACATTGCCGCGCGGGTCCTTCTCGACGCCAAGCTGGTCGAGCAACCCCTGCTCGGGATGAAGGAAGCCCATCGCCAGCAACACCAGCTGCGCGGGCAACTCCTGCTCGGTGCCGGGCACGGGCGCAAACGGCGGAGCGGGCTCGGCGCCGGCGATGTGCAGCGCCGCGACGTTGCCGGCAGTGTCCCCCGAGAAGTGGGTGGTGGTAACCGAGTAGTCCTGCTCGCCGACAGCCGCCGTGCGCGCCTCCTCCATCGCGTAGGAGAGCCGGTACTTCAGCGGCCACTCCGGCCATGGTGTGCGTGCGTCGGGACGATGCTCGGGCGGCTCGGGCAACAGCTCCAGCTGCACGATCGACAGCGCGCCCTCACGCAGCGAATTGCCGACACAATCCGCGCCTGTGTCGCCGCCGCCGATCACGACCACGTGCTTACCGGCGGCGCTGATCGGCTCATCGAGGACGGGCGCCGCCGCACTCGGAGCGGAAACGCTCGGCGCGGGTCCATACTCGCTCGCGACGAAGCGGTTGCGCTGGTAGAGGTAGTCCATCGCGAAGTGGACGCCGCCCAGCTCGCGCCCGGGCACGCTCAGGTCGCGCGGCACGCGCGAGCCGGTGGCGAGTACGACCGCGTCGAAGCGCTCGCGCAGCTCCTGCACGCTGACGTCAGTGCCGACGTCCACGCCGCAGCGCAGCTCCACGCCCTCGGCGAGCAATTGCTCGACGCGGCGCTCGACAACCGTCTTCTCGATCTTGAAATCGGGCACGCCGAAACGCACGAGCCCGCCGGCGGCCTCGTCGCGCTCGAACAGGGTCACGCTATGGCCGATGCGACGCAGCTGTTGGGCGGCGGCCATACCGGCGGGGCCGGAGCCGACGACCGCGACCGACTGACCGGTCTCACGCTTGGGAGGCTCGGGCTTGACCCAGCCTTCGCGGAAGGCCCGGTCGATGATCGCATGCTCGATCTGCTTGATCGTGACCGCGTCGCCCTCGCGTATCTCCAGTACACAGGCCGCCTCGCACGGCGCGGGACACAACCGCCCGGTGAAGTCGGGGAAGTTGTTGGTGGCGTGCAGCTGGACAATCGCCTCCTGCCAGCGATCGCGGTAGACGAGGTCGTTCCAGTCGGGAATCAGGTTGCCGAGCGGACAGCCGTTGTGGCAGAACGGCACGCCGCAGTCCATGCAGCGCGCGCCTTGGTCGCGCAGCTCGGCGTCGGGGCGCTCCACGACGAACTCCCTGTAGTCATGTGCGCGCTCGCGCGGATCGCGATAGGCGATGCCGTGGCGCTCGATCTGCAGGAACCCGCCGAGCTTGCCCATCAGACCGACTCCTCTTCCGCCTCTGGGGCCATGCCCTGAGCGGCCACCGCGTCGAGTGACTGAACGGACACGCCGCCGTTGCTCGAAGCGTGAGCGTGCGCCTGAGCGGCCTCAACCTCTGCCAGTTCGCGCAGCACGCGCTTGTAGTCGTGCGGCATCACCTTCACGAACGCGCCGGCGGCGAGTAGCTCCTCGAAGCGGGCGAGCACGTCGCGCGCGACGGGAGAGTCGGTGCGCTGCTCGTGCTCCTCGAGCATGGCGCGCAGCTCAATTGTGTCCGCCGCCGATAGCTCGTCAAAACCGACCATGCCCATGTTGCAGCGCGCGGGGAAGGCCCCCAGCTCGTCCAGCACGTAGGCGATGCCGCCGCTCATACCGGCGGCGAAGTTGCGCCCAGTGGGACCGAGCACGACGACGCGTCCGCCGGTCATGTACTCACAGCCGTGGTCGCCGACGCCCTCGACGACCGCCCAGGCGCCGGAGTTGCGCACCGCGAAGCGCTCGCCGGCCAGGCCCCTGAAGAAAGCCCGCCCAGCGGTGGCGCCGTAGAGCACGGTGTTGCCGACGATTACGTTCTCCTCGGCAACGAAGCTTGAACTCATCTCGCGTGGTGGACGCACCGACACGACGCCGCCGGATAGGCCCTTGCCGGTGTAGTCGTTGGTGTCGCCCTCCAGCTGGAAGGTAACACCCGGCGCGAGCCAGCCGCCGAAGCTCTGACCGGCCGAGCCCCTGAAGCGGACGAGGATCGAGTCGGGCGGCAGGCCCTCGGCCCCTCGCGCCCGGGCGATGTGGCTTGAGAGGATGCCCCCGACGCAGCGGTTGACGTTGCGGATCGGCAGGTCGATCTCCACACGCGGACGCCTGGAGCCCTCGCGACTTATCGCGCCTGTGCGCAACCCTTGATCGTCGCCACTCGCAAGCTCATCGGGAGTCGCGACGTCTGCGTCGATGACCGCGCGCGAGCGCTCCACCAGCTCCCAGTCAAGTGCGTCCTCGAGCACCGAGGGGGGCGCCTTGACGCGATGGCGCGAAGTGCCGTCGGGCAGATCGACCTGGGCGAGGATGTGGGTCAGGTCCACGCCGCGCGCCTTCCAATGCTCGATGGCCTGCTCGGCGGACAGCAGGTCGACGCGGCCGATTGCCTCATCGAGCGCGCGAAGTCCGAGCGAGGCGAGGATCTCGCGCACTTCCTCGGCGACGAAGAAGAAGAAGTTCACGACGTGCTCAGGGCGACCCTTGAAGCGCTTGCGCAGCTCGGGGTCCTGGGTGGCGATGCCCACCGGGCAGGTGTTGAGGTGGCAGGCGCGCATCATGATGCAGCCGGTTGCGATCAACGGCGCGGTGGAGAAGCCCATCTCATCCGCGCCGAGCATGGCCGCGATCGCGACGTCGCGCCCGGTCTTCAGCTGGCCGTCGGTTTGCACGACGATGCGCGAGCGCAGGTCGTTGAGCAGCAGGGTCTGCTGGGTCTCGGCCAGGCCGATCTCCCACGGGATGCCGGCCGCCTGGATCGAAGATAGAGGCGAGGCTCCCGTACCGCCGTCGTGACCGGCAATCAGCACGCGGTCGGCGTTGGCCTTCGACACACCGGCGGCGACCGTTCCGACACCAACCTCGGAGACGAGCTTGACGGACACCTGGGCGCTCGGATTGGAGCAGCGCAGATCGTAGATCAGCTGCTTGAGGTCCTCGATCGAGTAGATGTCGTGGTGGGGCGGCGGGGAGATCAGGCCCACGCCGGGGGTGGTGTGGCGGATCGAGCCGATGTAGGCGTCGACCTTGTGGCCGGGCAGCTGCCCGCCCTCACCCGGCTTGGCGCCCTGGGCCATCTTGATCTGAAGCTCATCGGCATTGACGAGGTAGTGGATCGTCACGCCGAAGCGTCCCGAGGCGACCTGCTTGATCGCCGAGCGCCGCCGGTCGCCGTTGGGGTCAGGCTGGAAGCGCGCCGGGTCCTCGCCACCCTCGCCCGTGTTGGAGCGCCCGCCGAGGCGGTTCATGGCGATAGCGAGGGTCTCGTGCGCCTCGCGCGATATCGAGCCGAGCGACATCGCACCGGTGCAGAAGCGCCGCACGATCTCCTTCGCGGGCTCGACCTCCTCCAGCGGGATCGGCTGGCGACCCTCGGTGTCGAACCGCAGCAGACCGCGCAGGGTGGCCTTGCGTGCGGCGTCCTCGTTGACCGTGGCCGCATACTCGCGATACTTCTGGAAGGCGGGACTGTCGCGCGCCTCGGCGCCGGCTTGCGCGTCGCCCTCAAGAGCCGCGCCCACGTTGCCATTGGCCGAGCGCACAGCATGTTGCACGAGCGCGATCGTCTCCGGGTTCCACATATGGTGCTCGCCGTCGCGCCGCCACGCATACACGCCGCCGACTGGCAGCAGCGAGTCCACGGGCCTGCCGGCACCCGGGTAGGCGCGCGCGTGTCGCTCGAGCGCCTCGACCGCCAGCACCTCCAGGCCGACGCCGCCGATGCGCGAAGCGGTGCCGGTGAAGTGACGATCGATCAGCCCACGGTCGAGTCCAACCGCCTCGAAGATCTGCGCGCCGCGGTAGGACTGGATCGTGGAGATGCCCATCTTGGAGATCGTCTTCAGCAGTCCCTTGCCGATCGCCTTGACCGTATTGTTGGCCGCCTCCACAGTGGAGAGCGGTACGGGTGCCTCGCCGTTTGCCGCGGCGCGCACGATGCGCCCCTGAGCGACGAGCTGGTCGAGCGTCTCGAGCATCACGTAGGGGTTGATCGCGCTCGCTCCGTAGCCGATCAGCGTGGCGAAGTGGTGCACCTCGCGCGGCTCGCCCGACTCCAGCACGATGCCGGCGCGCAGACGCGTGCCCTCGCGCACGAGGTGATGGTGCACCGAGGAAACCGCCAGCAGCGAGGGGATCGGTGCCTGCGCCGGCCCGAGCAAACGGTCGGAGAGGATGATGATGTTGACGCCCTGCTCGATCGCCTCATGTGCCTGTTCGCACACGCTCGCAAGCGCCCGCTCCATGCCAGCCGGGCCCTCGGCGACGGGCCAGGTGATGTTGAGGGTGCGCGAGGAGAACACCTCGTGAGAGATGTGGCGCAGCGTCTCAAGCTCGCGGTTGAGCAAGATCGGCTGCTCCAGCTCCAGCTTGTGGGCGTGCTCCGGTGTCTCGTCGAACAGGTTGCGCTCGGTGCCGAGGCTCGTGGAGAGACTCATCACGATTTCCTCGCGGATCGGGTCGATCGGCGGGTTCGTAACCTGCGCGAAGAGCTGCTTGAAATAGGAGAACAGAGACGGCGCCTGGTCGGAGAGCACCGCCAGGGACAGGTCGTTGCCCATCGAGCCGATCGGCTCGGCCGCTTCGCGCGCCATCGGCTCCAGCAGCACTCGCAGGTCCTCCTGGGAGTAGCCGAACGCGCGTTGGCGGCGATACAGGGGCTGGTTTGAGAGCGTCACCTGCTCGGAGGGCTCCATCTCGGCGAAGCGCACCGCGTTGCGCGCATACCACTCGCCATAGGGCCGCTGCGTGGCGATCTGATGCTTGATCTCGCCATCGTCGACCACGCGGCCCTGCTCGAGATCGACCAGGAACAGCTTGCCGGGCTGCAATCGCCCGAGGCGCACGACCTCCTCAGCCGGCACGTCGAGCAGGCCCGCCTCGGAGCCGAGCACCACGTGGCCGTCCTTGGTAATGACCCAGCGACCGGGGCGTAGCCCGTTGCGGTCGAGCGTCGCGCCCACCACGCGTCCGTCGGTGAACGCGACCGACGCCGGTCCGTCCCAAGGCTCCATCAGGCAGGAGTGGAAGGCGTAGAAGCCCTTCAGCTCCTCGGGCAGGTCGGTGCGGTTTCGAAACGCCTCGGGGATCATCATCATCACCGCGTGGGGCAGCGAGCGACCGGCGAGCATCAGTAGCTCGAGCACGTTGTCGAACGTCGCCGAATCGGAGTTGCCCTGGGTGACAACCGGCAGGATCTTCGCCAAGTCCTCGCCGAACAGCTCGCTCGAAAGCTCCGACTCGCGTGCGCGCATCCAATTGACGTTGCCCATCACCGTGTTTATCTCGCCGTTGTGGCAGATCGTGCGATAGGGATGGGCTAGCTCCCAGCTTGGGAACGTGTTGGTGGAGAAGCGCGAGTGCACGAGCGCCAGCGCGCTCTTGCAGCGCTCGTCCTGCAGGTCGGGGTAGAAGGCTGCCAGCTGGTAGCTGATCAGCATGCCCTTGTAGTTGAGCGTGCGCGATGAGCTGGAGGTCACGTAGAAGCCGCTGCCCGCGTCGGGAGAGGCGGCGACAGCCTGCTCGACCACGCGCCGGATCACATACAGCTTGCGCTCGAAGGCATCCTGGTCGAAGCCGTTTTGGTCAACCCCGTTGGACCGCCTGCGCCCTTCAGGGTGCGACCCGGCCACCGAGCCAGCGCCATCCCCAGTGCTCGCCGCGCCCACGAACAGCTGGCGGATGACCGGGCGCGAGGCCGCGGCCGTGGCGCCCGTGTGCTCTGGTCGCACGGGCACTTCGCGCCAGCCGATCAGCCGCTGGCCCTCCGCCTCCACTGTCCGCTCAAGCAGCGACTCGATTCGCTCGCGAGCGGCGTCCTCGGTCGGCAGGAAGCACATCATCACCCCGTAGGCACCTGCCGTCGGCAGCTCGAAGCCCGCGACCGCGCGCAGCAGCTCGTCGGGCATCTGCATCAGGATGCCGGCGCCGTCGCCAGTGAGCGGGTCAGCCCCGCTGGCGCCGCGATGCTCGAGATTCTCGAGCGCCGTGATCGCGCGCGCGATAACCCCATGAGTCGGCTGGTTGTCCAGGCGCGCGACCATGCCCACGCCGCACGCGTCGTGCTCGTAGCGGGGGTCGTAGAGTCCAGCGGCCTGTGATGGCAATGTTTGCGAAGTCATATGAGTGCTTCCGCCAGACGGCGCGTCCCCTGGGGGGACCGCGACGCGGTGGCGGGCGTGAGTGGTCGGCACCTGAGGCGGAGCTTGAAAGCGTAGCATCGCGAGCAGCCCAGATACGCTTCCAAACGCACGTCGGAGGTGTGGAATCCGTCCTCTGCGGGGATCATTATGGGCGAGACGACAACGCGGGATCGGCCCGCCGACAGCCGTGGAGAGACAAACATGCCGGACATAGAGCTTGCGCTGGCTGCGCGAGCCGAGAACATCGCGATAGTTCGGCACGCTCTCGGGGGGCTGGCAGAGGCGTACGCAGTGCCCGAGCAGAAGCTCGCGGATGTGCGTCTCGCTGTGACCGAGGCGTGCGCAAACGTCGTCGTACACGCCTATCCAGCGAACCGGGAGGGTTTGATGGAGGTCGTGGCGAGCATGGACGACGACCGCCTGACGGTGCTGGTGCGCGACTGGGGACGCGGCATCAAGCCGCGCCCGGACAGCCCGGGACTGGGCCTCGGCCTGTCGTTGATCGCCGCGCTGACTGAGCGGGTGCAGCTCGAGCGGGGCGAGGAAGAGCACACTGAGATTCGGATGACGTTTCTCCTGAACGACGAGGTCGCAAGTGCAAACGCCCGCTCGGACACAAGCGTTCTGGCGAGCGTGAGCGCCCTGTCGGCCATGAACGGCAATCGGCCGTGAACCGCCCAGCGGCAGACCCGCGCGAGCAAGCCACCGATAACTCGGCGCGCGCTCGTGTGGCGGGCGGCCCGCTCGTAGGCCCCGTGCTGTGGCGGGTCGTGTCGATGGTGCTGGCGCGCGCGGACTGGCCGGTGAACCGACTTGACGAGGCGCTGTTGGTGTGCGACGCGCTGTGCGTGCACGCACCGATGCATGCGAGCGAGGGAGGACTGACCTTCAGCGTTGAAGCCGACGAGTGCGAGGCCGAGTTGCGCATACGCGATCTGACCGCCGAGGGCGCGGCCTCGCTCGTGCAAGACGCGATCCTGCCGATAGTGGGCAATCTGCTCGAGCGAGTGTCCGAGCGTGTGCTGGTCGAGCCGGAGGATGACGGCGAAGGCTCGCAGCTCGTGCTGATCCTCAGCTCGAACTGACCCGCTCCAGGCTGTCTTCGAGCGCCTTCATCAAATCGGGTGACTCGGGCGGGGGCTCGGCCTCGGCCTCTAGGCGCAGTGGCTCGCCGGCCGCCTTGCGATCGACCAGGTCGAGCACCGCCTCGCGGAAGCTGTCCTGATATTTCTCGATGTCGAACGGCTCTGAAATCGATGCCACGAGCCGGCGGGCGACGTCGATCTCGCGCTGCTCCAGCTCCACCTCTGCCCCTTCCAGCTCGCGCAGGCCGACGGTCGGTTTGACCTCTTCGCTGTAGTTCATAGTCAGCATCAGCAGAGCATTCTCGCGTGGGCGAATCGCCACTAGGCGTTCTTTGGAGCGCATCACCATGCGCCCGATCGCGATCTTGCCGGTTTCGCTCATCGCGCGGAGCAGCAGCTGGTAGGAACGTGCCCCACCGGGCCCTGGGACGAGGTGGTAGGGATGATCGAAGAAGATGGGGTCGATTTCGTCCAACTCCACGAAGTCCTCAACCTGGATCGTGCGCGTGAAAAGCGGTTCCAGCGCGGCCAGCTCACGTGCCTCGACGGGCACGTAATGGTCGGGCGCTATCTCATAGCCCCTGACGATCTCAGCCAGCGGTATCTCTTCGCCGTCGATCGAGCAGACGTGCTTCTGGTGGATGCGCCCGCCGTCGAGCGTATGGATCTGATGGAAGTGCACCGTCCTGCGCGTAATCGCGCTGTACAGCTTCACCGGCACGGTCACGAGCCCGAAACTGAGCGTCCCCATCCACATCGCCCTTGGCATTAGGGTACATCTTGACTGCAGATCAATACATTGTCAAGCCCAAATGTCAAGCAGCGGTTCCGCCGCCACGTGGGAATGGCTCCCACCGTCTCGCCGCCACCCTGTGCGTCAGTCGCTTGCGGTACTTCGATCCAGTGGTTCGACCCCCGAGCGCAAGCGCGCGAGCGCCTGGCGAATGAGCCGCGAAACCTGCATCTGGGAGACGCCGATGCGCTCGCCGATCTCCGCCTGGGTGAGGTCTTCACTGAAGCGCAGTGTGAGCACCGTGCGCTCGCGCTCGCTGACACGGGTCATCAGCGAGTCGAGCGTCGCACGATCCTCGGCTCGGTCGAACTCGCTGTCGTTCCTGCCAAGCGTCTCAGCGACGCTCTGGGTCTCTTCGTCTCTGCTGGAGCGCGGCGCGTCAAGCGAGCCAGCTCGATATGAGCCCATCGCCTCGAGCGCCTCGAGCACCTGCTCCTCGGAAGCTTCGACGGCTCGCGCTAGCTCCCCGACCGACGGGGAGCGCCGCTGGCCGAGCGACAACCTCGCGACCATCTGATCGACCCGCAGCGCCATCTCCTGCAGGTCGCGCGGCACGCGCACCGACCACGTGCGGTCGCGGAAATGGCGCTTGAGCTCGCCGAGTATCGTCGGCACCGCATAGCTTGAGAACATCACCCCGCGCGAGCAATCGAAACGGTCCACCGCCTTGAGCAAGCCGATCGAGGCGACCTGGATGAGATTGTCGATCGGCTCATCGGTGTGCTGATAGCGACGCGCCAGGCGGCGTGCGAGCGGCAGATAGCGCTCGATCAAAAGCTCGCGGGCATGACGATCCCCGTCGATCCGGGCGCGAGCGAACAACTCGATGTCAGAGAGAACCACCGGCGTATGCGTGACTGTCGCCGCTGGTCTGTCGGTCGCCGTCGCCATCAGCTTCCTCCTCTGACTCGTTGCCTTCGCCCAATGCAAAGCCAAGCGATTCAATCGTTGAGACTACCCCCTATCTCGTCAGATTCCAATGTGGGGGATCGCGCACTCATCGTGCGGGTTTCCCCCCATTGGCAGAGACCCTGCCGGCCCGGGCAGGTAAGGCAGATCCCCCTGTGCGGCGCACTCGTCACCGCGAAGCCCCTTACGCGCACGCGCGCGATGCGCTCGAGTAGCAGTTCGCGCAATCGATCGCTTTCGCTCGATTGGAAGCGGGCTGAGACCCACTCGTTTGGGCGTTCCAGGAACCAGTGCGCCACCTCGACCTCGCGCGCGCCGTCTTCAATCGCCGCCAGCACGTACAGCAGTCGCTGAAAACCATAGTCGCGCTGCACGAGCCGCTCCAGATCCTCCTCGCCGCTTCCCTCCGCGCGCCCGCCCGGGGTGTGCCCCTTGGGTGCGCCCCTCAGGTCGGAGAGGCGGTCGCTCTTGTAGTCGACGATCAAGTTCGTGCCATCTGCGCGTTCGACGATCAGGTCGAGCACGCCCGTCACCAGCGGCTCCCCCGCCCCCAGGGAAAACGCGAACGGATGCTCGCTTCGCGCGCGGCGGGCGCGGGCGAGCACCCGCGCCGGCTCGGAATCGAGCGCTCTGGCGATCAGCGCCGCGATCTCCTCACGCGCGGCGGGCGCAAGCTTCGCGCCGATCTGGCGCGCTACGAGCGCAACGTCGCGCGCCGACGGCGGGCGCGGGCGCGTGAAATCGACCGACTCGAGCAGTATGTGCACGATTGTGCCGCGCAGACGCGCCTCGATCCCGGCGTCCTCGGCACCGGGCCGACCAGGGTGCGCCGCAGCGCGGTTCTCAGGGAGCCGCAGCACGCGTTCCAGGTAGTAGCGATAGCCGCAGCGCTCAAGCTCGGCAAGCGAGGTGTAGCTCATGGTTGTGTCCGGGTCGGACACCGGCAGCGGCTTGGAGGTAGTGGGGGGCGCGGCCCGCATCGCCGCGCCCCCCGCGAGCACTGGTCCCGGCGCCCCGGATAGTCCTGCCGACTCCGATTCCATTTCACCGGGCTCCGGCGCTCTATCGCCGTTCCCTCGCTCCCCCTCGTCAGACACCGACGATGCACCTCCAGGCTCCGGCGTCGGCGCGCGTACGGCCCCCTCGCCGACCCCTCCGACGGCGACATCCTCGGCGGCGACGGGTGCGTTGAACACGCAGCGCACCAGCAACCCGCCGCCGGTATCGATGTTGAGCACACCCTCCGGGCGCGGATCTCCGCCGGCAAGCCCCGACGCGTCTGGCACGAGCGCGGGCGCCAGCCACGCGATCGGCGCCACACCCGGCTTGACCGTCGGCCAGCGCTCAAACGCGACCGTACCGCTGAGCAACAGGCGATTCTCGGCACGTGTGCACGCCACATACAGCACGCGATCCTCCTCCTCTTCCTGGGCGAGCGCCCGTGCCTCACGCAACTCCTCGTAGTGCAGCGCCGGCACGGCCTCGGGGTTGCCGAGCGCGCGCAACCGCAACCCGACCCGACCCGCTGACCCTGTCCCCCGAGGTGCTCCATCCACCAGCAGGTCGGGCGCGCGCACGTTTGGCTCGCGCCCCAAATCCGCCACGCACACAACCGGGAACTCCAGGCCCTTGGCGGCGTGGATGCTCATCAGACGCACCGCGTCGAATTCGCCGTCGCCCACCGGCGCGTTGGCCTCGCGCCCGAGTTCGGCATGGGCAACGTGGTCGAGAAAGCCGCGCAGCTCGCGCCCCTCGCGCGCTTCGAAGCGCCGCGCCAGTCCGACGAGCTTGTGCACATTCGCCAGTCGTCGCTCGCCCCAATCCAGCGACAGCACGTACGCCTCATAGCCGGTGGCGGCAATCGCTCGGCGCAGCAGCTCGGCGATCGGGTGCAGGGTCATCGCTCGACGCTCGGCGGCGAGCATCTCGCAAAAGGCGTCGACACGCTCGCGGTCGGCCTCGGGGAGCACCTCCCGCAGCGTGTTGGCGGCATCGTCGCTCATCGCCTGCCACACGCCGACCCGCCGCTCACGCGCGGTGCTCGCGATCAGTGCGAGCCCGTCGCTCGATACGCCGGCGAGCGGTGAGGCGAGAGTCGAATAGAGCGCCAACTCATCAAGCGGATTGGCCAGCGCCCGCAGCCACGAGAGCAGGTCGCCGACCTGCTGATGGCCCCAAAAGCCACCGACACCAGCGAGCGTCGGCAACCCACGGGCACGCAGCGCACTCTCATAGACCGGCAGGTCGCTGAGCGAGCGCAACAGCACGACGATCTCCCCCGCTCGCGCCTGCCCGTCGGCCACCAGCTCCGCCAAGCGGGCGGCGAGCAGTCGCGCTTCGGCCTGACGCCAGGGGGTCGCCTCGGGCAGTCCCTCGAGCGCGTCATACCCCGCGCGGGCGCTGCCGGCGGCGAGCGCACACTCCCAACCGCGCTTGTCTGTCAACAGCAGCTCGACGACCGGCTCCTCCTCGCCTTCGGAGCGCGCGGGGGACAGCGGCGCGAAGCGCTCGCCCATCCGCGGCGCGAAGATCCGCTCCACAGCCGCGAGTATCGAAGGGCGGCTGCGAAAGTTGCGTGTCAGGGCAAGGGTCGCGCCTCGCTCGGAGAGGCGCGCGTGGCGCTCGCGGAAGAGGCTGACGTCGGCGTGGCGGAAGCTGTAGATCGACTGCAACTGGTCGCCGACGGTGAACAGATTGTCGCGGTCAAGCGCCGCGAGCACCTCCAGCTGGCGTGGGTTGGAGTCCTGGAACTCATCCACCATCAACAGCTCGAAGCGCTCGGCCCACGCTTGGCGAACGTCCGCGCGGCGCTGCAACAGGTCGCGCGCGTCCAGCTCCAGGTCGTCGAAGTCGAGCGCTCCACGCGCGTGCTTGCGCAGGGCGTAGGCGGCGTCGAAACGCTCGAGCAGCTCGCCGATCAAAGCACAGGCCCGCGTCGCCACCTCCTCCCTCGCCGCCTCCTCCTCCCCAGCCACGACCGGCAGCCGCGGGTTGCTCTGTCCCTGGCTGCGCAACTGTGCGTGCGCCGCGAGCACCATCGCGCGCAGTGGGTCGGCGTCGTAGGCCGCGACGAGATCGACGGCGTCGGCACGTTCGCCGTCGAGGAACTGAGCGAGTGCGTCGGCGAATGCGAGCACGCGCAGGCGCTCGGAAAAATCCTCATCCAGGATTTCGAAGCCGGGCTCGACTCCGGCCTGCAGCGGATGCCCGCGCAGCAGTCGCGCGCAGAAGCCGTGGAACGTGCATACGTTCGCCGCCTCCGCTTCACGCGCGCGGTCGCGCTCGCCAAGCTCCAGCAAGCGCGCACGAACCCGCTCGCGCAGCTCGCCGGCGGCGCGCTCGGTGAACGTGATCGCGAGAATTCGCCCCGGAGCGACGCCATCCTCGCGCACGGCCCGCACGAAGCGCTCGACCAGCACAGATGTCTTGCCGCTGCCGGCGCCGGCAGCGAGCAGCAGCGAGCCTTCGCGCCGGGCGACCGCTTGCTCCTGCTCTTCGGTCAGCGCTCGCACACGGACCTCAGCGCTCACAGCGGCAGATCGTGGGGTATGCGCATCCGCCGCCATACGCACATGTGTCCGGTCGCGGCGTGAGCGCCCCCGAGCGGGCCTCGCCCGCGGCCGCGCGTGCTGCTGCCACACACTCGTCCAGCAGCTGCTGAAGCGAGTCGCCGTCGACCCTGTCGGTGCGTACAACGTCAAGCTCGACGCCGCCGTCGCCGCTGAGCGCCCCACGCGGGCGAATGTCCCTACCGGCGAGCGGTTGATAGAAGCCGCCGGCGAGGGTGCGCCCGAGCAGGGCTTGCACCGCGCTCATGTACAGCGCCACCTGCCATTGACCATCGCGAACCCACCTCGCGCTCGGCGGCGCTGCGCGGGCCTTGTAGTCGTAAACCACCGCCTCGCCGCCGGGTCCGACGTCGACGCGATCGATGCGCCCGCGCAACAGCACGCCGTCGCCGAGGTCGAGCGGTGGCAAGGGATGGGGCTCCTCCGCGCCCTGCCCCGAACGCACATCGCCTGCCGTGCCGACACCGGGTCCGGAGCGCCCGTCGCCCACCTCGCCCCCAAACCCGAACTCAAGCTCAAGATAGGTCGGCTCCAGCGCACTCGCTAGCTCGGCCGCGCTCTCCAGATAGCGCTCCAACTCGGCCGCCAGACGTCGGCGCGCGCCCGGCACGCGCTCGGGCGAGTGCGACAGCGGGTGGGCCTGCTCCTGCTCGATCAGCGCCTCGCCCAGCAGCCGCTTGGCGATGCCAACGCTCGCTGGCGTGAGACGCGCCGAGCCCGTGCGCTCGCGCAAGCGCTCGAGCGTTTGCTTCAAGACCGCGTGCGCGAGCGCGCCGCGCGCGAGTGGCTCGGGGTCCGGCTCGATGTCCTCGCCGCGCAGCAACCGCTCTACAAACCACCTGACCGGACAACCGGCCCAGCTCTCAAGCGAAGACGCCGACCACAACACACGCGCACGCAGCTCGGCGAGCACACGCTCCTCGCGCGGCGGGCCAATCGGGCGTGGCCGCGCGCCGGCGCCGCCACGCCCAGGCGCCGACTCGCGCATCGACGGCAAGCCGGGGGGAGCGTCCTGCCCCGGCAAGCCGGCCTTGTGATCAGCTAGCGCAGTGCGCTCGCCGGGCGCCGTGCCCGCGGGACGGCGCAGCGTGCCCTCGCGGAGCCCGGGCGAGAACAGGTCGCACACGTCGTCGAGAAACAGCGAAGGCGCCAGCGGTGTGCCGTCTTCGCCGGCCGTGTGCCAGCTGAGCGTCAGGCGCTCCTCGGGGCGCGAGGCCAGCGCGTAGAGCAGATAGCGCTCGGCTGCCAGCGCGTTCGGCTCGCCGCGCAGCACCAGCCCCGATGCGTGCGCGAGGCGGCGACGCTCATCCTCGCCGAGCAGCGGGTGGGGCCGGGCGGGTGCGGGAAACACGCCCTCGATCAACCCGCACAGGAACACCATTCGTACGCGCCGCGCGCGCAGCGAAAGCGGGTCCACGACGAGGACCGCGCCCGCGCCATCGACCCCAACCGCGCCATCGACCCCGTCCCCCGAGCGCCTGGCGCCCTCAAGCTCGAGTCGCCCAAGCACGTCGATCAGATCCTCGGACGAGGGCGCAAGCGCCGGTGCCGCTCGTGCCAGCTCGCGCAGCTGCTCGAGTGCGCGACGGCCGGCCACCAGCGCGCGCGCCTCGACCAGCTCATCCGCGCCAAGGACCGCCGCCTCCGAGCGCCGGGGCGCGCAGAACAAACGCTCAAGCTCCCCGACAAGCGCGTCGGTCAGCGCCAGCACCCCCGCGGTGGCGGCTTCGCGCATGCGGTCGATCCGATCGAGCGGCCAGTGCTCGGCCTCCCACAGCCCGCGGGCACCCTCCGCGTCTTCTACGCCCTGTCGGCGAGCGCTCGCCTCCAACCGATCCGCCAGCTCCGCGCGATCGAGCACTCCTGGGGCGCGCAGCCACGCGAGCAGGTCACCCGACTTCCCTTCCCCGACGGCGCAGCGCAGCAGCCCGAGCAGCGCCCGCCCAAGCGCTGTGTGTGCGAATAGCCCGCGTTGGCGCATCGCATACGGGACGCCATAGCGCTCCAACACTTCGCCGAGCAGCCCCGCAACAGTGTCGGGCGCGCGGTGCACGATCGCTATCTCCTCTCCCGGCACGCCGCGATCCAGCAACGAGCGCACCTCCCCCGCGACGAGTTCCAGCTCGGCGCGCGGACTGCCGCCCTCCAGCAGCCTGACCGCCCCGCCCGCGTCGATCCGCGCCGTGTCGTCGCCGAGCAGCGAACGCTCCAGGTGGTGCAGCGCCTCGCGCGAGGCAGAGGCGTAGTGGTCCGCGCGCGGGCCAAGCTCGGTGTGGGTCTCGGCAAGCGGCGCGAGTCGCTGAAACGCGCCGGCGCGCCCGGCAAACACGACGCGACCGGGCTCGTAGGCAAGCGACACCGTCACACGCGCTCCCACCACCGCGCCAAGCGTTTCGATCGCGTCCAGCTGCAGCTCGGTCAGGTCGTCGAATCCATACAGCAGCACTGGCGCCGAGTCCCACAGCGCGGGCTTGCGGCGCAGCGCGTCAAGGGCCCTTGTGACACGCAGCTCCTGGTCGGCGCGTCCAATCCCCGCCAGCGCCTCGTGGTAGCGCTCAAACGCATCGCACACCCGCTCCAGCGTCAGCTGTTGCTCCCCCGCAATCTCGCACGCGCGCAAAGCGCCGCGTAGCCGGGCGGGTGTGACACGCTGAGTCTCAAGCTCGGCCACGAACCGCGCGAGCGCGCCGGCCATGCCCGGACGCGCTACGGCCAGGCGCGCCAGCATACGTTCGCGTGTGAGCGATCCGATCCGCGCTTCGCCCAGTCCGGCGCGCGCGACGGCAATCGAGAGCAGACCCTCGAAGCGCTCCACCCGCACGCCGAGCGCGAGCCCGCCCTCGGCCAGCTCGCGTCTGTAGCGCGCCTGGTCGGCCTCGGTCGGCACGATCAGCAGCGGCTCGTCACCGTGCGCGACGTGGCCCCGCACCGCGTCGAGCACCACATGCGCCTTGCCCGCGTTGGCGGGTCCGGTTACGAGCGCGATCGGCACGAGCCCATCCTCGCGCACCCGCCCGACGCCGCGCTACGCCGCGCTTGCGGCCACCGCCTCCTGGCCCTCCTCGGCCGTGTCGGTCTCCGACTCGGGCGGCTTGGCGCCCTCCTGGGCCCACGGCTCGTTGAACTCCACGCGCCACTTGCCCTCTTCGTCCTGGCTGAGCGCGAGGTGCCCGCGGAAACCGCGGCCGCTGCGCGCCTTGAAGCCACTGATCGCCTTGGAGGTGTGCCCGGCGCGAATCAGCTCCTTGGCGATCGCGATCGACAACTGCTTGCCGGACTTGCCCTTCCAGATCACGAAACCGCACCCTGGATCATCGCGCGCCCAGCACGAGTAGCCCTTGCGGTTCTCTTTGATGTCGTGCCCGCAGATCGGACACGGACCAAGGTTGGCGCGCGGGATGCGCACGTCCTTCAGTTTTTCGTCCAGCTCTTTGACGGTCATCTCGGCAAACCCGGCGATGTCGCCCATGAACTTCTCGCGCGAATCCTCGCCACGCTCGATCTTGCCGAGGCGGTGCTCCCACTGGCCGGTCATGTCGGGGGATGTGAGGGCGTGCTCGCCGAGCAACCGCACCACGTTCAGTCCCTTGTCGGTCGCAACGAGCGCGCGGCCCTCACGTTCGATGTAGCCGACCTGGATCAGTCGCTCGATGATCGCGGCACGCGTGGCGGGGGTGCCGATGCCCGAATCCTTCATCGCCTCGCGCAGCTCGTCGTCGTCGACCAGCTTGCCGGCCGTCTCCATCGCGCCGAGCAGCGACGCGTCGCTGTAGCGGCGGGGCGGCTTGGTTTCCTTGCGCTCGCTCGCGATCTCAGTCGTTTGCGCGCTTTCGCCCTCGTGCAGCTTCGGCAGTTGCTGGTCGGTGCCCTCGTCTTCCTCAGCCGCCGTCTTCGACTCCGATGGCATCTGCCCGTATACCCCGCGCCAACCCGGCACGAGCAACAGCTTGCCGCGCGTGCGAAACACGCACCCACCGGCCCCCTCGCCCGCCGGCAGCACGGTCGTCTCCACGCGTGTGTTCTCGAACACCGCCTCAGGGTGGAACACGGCGAGAAAGCGCCGCACCACCATGTCGTACACACGTTTGTCGTCGTCACCCATGCGGTCCACCGAGTGCTGGGCCTTGGTGGGGATGATCGCGTGGTGGTCGGTGACCTTCTCGTTGTTGACCACTCGCGCCAGCGGCAGCACGTCGAGGCCGGTCACATACGCGGCGGCCTGGGCGTATTCCCTCTGCTCTCCCACCAGCTCAGCCGTGGGCTTGATCTCCTCGACCATATCGGTCGTCAGATAGCGTGAGTTGGTGCGCGGGTAGGTGAGCGCCTTGTGCTCCTCATACAAGCGCTGCGCTGCCGCCAGCGTGCGCCGCGCGGAGAAGCCATAGCGCGTGTTGGCGTCGCGCTGCAGGCTCGTGAGGTCGTACAGCATCGGCGCGCGCTCGCGCTGCTCCTTCTTCTCGAGCTTGGTGATCGTGCCCTGCTTGCCCTCACACGCCTCGACGATCGCAAGCGCCTCCTGCTCAGTGGCGATGCGAGGCTTTGCGCCCATGTGGAAGCGGCCCTCGTACACGCGACCACCGTCACCGTCGGCGCTCTCGCCAGCACTCGCCGCAGGCGCGGCACCGTCCAGCGGGCCGGCGTCGAACGTGGCGTCCACCAGCCAGTAGGGCTCGGGCACGAACGCCTTGATCTCTTCCTCGCGGCGGGCCACGATCGCGAGCGTCGGGGTTTGCACGCGTCCGAGCGACACGGCTCCATCGAACGAGGATTTCAAGCGGATCGACGCGGCGCGGGTGGCGTTCATGCCGACGATCCAGTCGGCCTCCGAGCGCGAGCGTGCCGCCTGCTCCAGCAGTGCGTAGTCATCGGCGGGGCGCAGCGACTCGAACGCGCTCTTCATGGCAGCCGTGGTCATCGAGTTCAGCCACAGCCGCTGCACGGGCTTGGCGGCTTTTGCCTTCTCATAGAGGTAGGCGAAGATCAGCTCGCCCTCGCGCCCGGCGTCGCAAGCGTTCACGACCAGCGATACGTCCTCGCGCCCGAGCTGGGCGGTGACGACCGACATCTGCTTGCGCGAGCGCTCGTCACGCACCACGAGCTTGAACTTGCTCGGCACGATCGGCAGGTCGGGCATCCGCCAGCGCTTGTACTTCGCGTCGTATTCGTCTGGCTCGGCGAGCTGCACGAGGTGGCCCACAGCCCACGTAATCACATGGTCGGGACCCTCAAGCCACCCTTCCTGCTTGGCGAACGGCCCCGGCAGCACGCGCGCGAGGTCGCGGCCCACCGAGGGCTTCTCCGCGATCACGAGCGTCTTTGACATGGCGCCAGCGTAGCGGGTGGGTCAATCGGGCCGTCCCCCAGGGGCGCGGGCGAGCCATGCGATGCTGCGTTCGATCTCCCGGCGGCGCGTCGATCTACGGGCGCCGGGTCCGCGCTCGCGCCCGCCAAGCCCCCGGCTCACCCCCCGATCGGCGCGCGTGGGTTTGCTCCCCAAAACACCTGCGTGCCGAGCATCCCGATCAGCGTGACGAGCACCAGGTTGAGCACCATCGACTTGGCCGTGGCTGTGCCCACGCCCACGGGCCCTCCGGAAGCGTTGTAGCCGTAATAACACGACACGAGCACGATCGCCGTGGCCATCGTCATCGCCTTGATCATGCTGTAGAGGTAGTCGGTCGGGTTCTGGTACTGCCAGAAGATCAGCAGGTAACCGCCCGAGGAGACGCTGGCCACCTGATGGACGACAGCGAGGTAGGAGGCGAAGAACGCCACCCCGATCCCGGTCGCGTATACGAATGGCAGCGCCATCCACGCCGCCAGCAGGCGGGTGGCGCACAGAACGACATCGAGTCGATGCCCATCACTTCCAGCGCATCGATCTCATCGTTGATGCGCATCGCGCCAAGCTCGGCCACGATGCCTGTGCCGATCTTCGCCGACATCATGTAGCCAAACACGTAGGGAACGGCCTCGCGCAGATCACACCATCCCGCGAACGCGCCCGCGTAGGAGGGCGCGCCGGTGGACTGGGTGAAGTACGCGGCCTCGATGCCGCACGCGGTCAGTCCGACGATGAACAGGAGCCCCCAGATGACCAGTGTCGAGGTGAGAATCAGGATTCCCGACTGGCGCACTGCCTCGCCGAAGAAGCGAAACACGCGCAAATCCACACATCGCGCACGACGTTCGTCGTGAAGTGGCCGATTTCGCCGGTGCCGGCCAGCCAGTCGCGTGGCCCTGGGAGCGGTTCGCTCACCCGATCGCCCCGCGCGCGGAGGGCGAGTCGCACACGTCCGCGTCCACCATGACTCGTCGTGTGCGTGTCACCTGATCACCAGGATGTTGGGGTGCGTGGCGAGCAACATCTGCGTGAAGGCGTAGTTGAATGCGCCAATCCCCAGGAAGGACACGACGATCGCCTGGTTGACCGCGCGCCCGACGCCCTCGGCGCCGCCGGAGGCCGACATGCCCTTGTAGCAGCAGACGATCGCGATGATCGCACCGAAGATGGCCGTCTTCAAAGTCGAGCCCCACAGGTCTGTCGTGGAGGTGTTGTTGAAGAACGTCACCCAGAACGGACCCAGCGGCTGGTGATTGACAACCGCCGCAAGCAGACCGCCGAACAGGCCGAACAGGATCGCGTAGATGTCGAACAGTGCCGTGGCAAGCATCAGCGCGAGAAAGCGCGGCACGACCAGGTTCTTGATCGGGTCGACGCCCAGTACCTGAAGTGCGTCGCAGCTCCTCGCGGATCTTGCGTGCGCCGAGATCGGCGGTAATCGCGGTGCCGGCTGCTCCCGCTATCACGATTGCGGTGATGATCGGACCAATTTCGCGGACCGCCGCAAGCACGAAGAACCCACCGAGGCGGTCGAGCGCACCAAATATGGCCAGGAAGTTCGCCGCCTGCAAGCCGGGCGCTCCGTAGGAGATGGCAAAGGTGGATACCAGCAGTGGCAACCACACGATCCGCAGCACGAACAGAAACTGCGAGACGAACTCGCCTCCGTAGGGATAGGGTGGACGCAGCGCCGAGATGATCGTCCTTCCGGTCAGCAGCATCACGTCGCCGACCTCCTCCAGGAAGCTTCTCCCCGGCGACAACGCTCGCTCGAGTTGGTCGCGCGCGCGGTCGCCCACGCCCATGCGACCCAGCTCCCCGCGCTCCGACCCATCCATTGAACTAGTGTACTAGTTCACTAGGACATTATGCAAGGCGCTTGCGACCCACTACTGTTGAGGCATGGCAAACCACGACCGTCGCGACGCAACCTCGTCAGACATACTCGCCGGGACACCGGTGGCCGAGCGAGCAATCACGCCACGCCGCGCCCAGGTAACCGAACAAGCCGCGGCGGCGCCGCTTCACGCACAAATCGCTGAGACGCAGCTCGACCTCGAAGACCTCGCGATCGACCGCGCCGGGGAGATTCCGATCGGCGTTCAGCTCGCGTGGGCGCTGCGCGCGCGCATCGGCGACGGTCGCCTTGCTCCCGGACGACGCCTGCCCGGCCTGCGCGAACTCGCGGAGATGCTCGGCATCAACGCCAACACGGCGCGCACGGTGTACCAGCGCTTGGAGCAGGAGGGCCTGATCGACAGCCGTCAGGGCACGGGCACGTTCGTGGCGAGCGCCGCACCTGAGCCCTCGGCCGTGGGGCAGATAGCCGCCGATGCCGCACTTCAGGCGCGCCGCACGGGGGTCGATCCGCGCGAGGTTGCCGCCGCGCTTTACGTGTCGCGCGAACCCTCGAACGGCGAGGCTGGGCAAGCCGCTGGGGCGCCGGCGGCCGAACGCCGCCGCGAACTGCGTGCCCAGATTGCCGCACTAGAGCAAACGCTGTCGGAGCTTCAGGCCCGCCACCCGGGATTGATCCCGACGCCCTTGCAGCAGGTCAGGCAGGCCGGCCCGCGGCTGTTGAGCGCTGAGGAGTTGGAACGGGTGCGAACGCAACTCGTGCAACGCTTGGCGGAAGCCGAGCCGCTGCTGCGCGGGACGCAGCGAGACTCGCGGACGGCCACCCGCGAAAGCCTGCATGCCTCGCTTGCCGCGGCTGAGGCAGCGGAGCCCGGGCAGGTCGAGCCAACGCCCGCCGAGAAGCAGCCCGCTCCGATAAAGCCCACTCCCACAAAGAAACCCGCGCGCCCGCGCGCGCGAACGCGTCCGTCCACCGCCTGATCGGCGGGACACACGCGTCTCACCCCGGACTGCATTCGCCCGTGCCGACCATTCGCTTGGCGCCGGCGAGCACCTTTGTCACGGTCGCGTTGGCAACCCCGTAGCCGCCGGTTGGCCCACCGCTGGTGGTGCTCGCGAACACCGTAGTGAGCACGCGCCCGTCGGCGCTGACAACCGGACCACCGGAGTTGCCCGGGCGCACCAGACCGCGCAGCGGTGTGAGCAGGCGCGAAACCGGCCCGCGACCGTAAGCGTTGTCGGTCACGATCTGCTGCGTGGTGCCAATGCGCCCCGGAAGCGCGTCAAACGGTCCGTCCTCGGGATATCCGAGAATCGCACCGGCACTACCGGCGAGCGGATCGACGGCGAGCCGCAGAGATGGAAGGCTCAGACCGGGGACGCGCAGGATCGCGACGTCGTCGGTGGGGTCGAACGCGATCGCGTAGGCCGACAGGCCCGGTTCGCGGCCTTCGACCTGGACACTCGTGTCCTGCTCACCGGCGACAACGTGCGCGTTGGTGACGACCACGCCGGTGTCTGCGACCCAACCCGAGCCCTCGATCTCAAGGCCGCACGCGGTGCCGATCACTCGCACCACGCTGCGCGAGGCGGCGCGTACTCCAGGCTCGTGCGCGATCAGCGGCGGCGGCGGGCCGACGCTGGGAAGCGGGCCCGTCAGGCGCGGCAACGGGTCGAGACTCGCGAGCACGTTCAACACAGACCCGCTGGGAGGCAGCAGCTCGTTGAGGTCGCGCAGGATCGCCGAGTGCTGGATATCGCCGCGCAACTGGGCGCTGGGCGCGGTTTGCAGCACCACCGCGGCCAGTATCCAAGCGATCGCCAACCCGAGCGTGGCGCTGAGCAGCGCGCCGAGCAGGCCGTCGAACAAGCCCAGCCCGGGCAGCACGAGCACGCGACGCAGCCTCAAACCGACGCCCTCGAAGCCGGTCGCGAGGATCGCGCCGGCAAGCAGCGCCCCGATCAGGCCAAAAGCGGGAGCGTATTGCGAGGAGGATCCCTGCGAAAGCAGTAGAGGACCCAGCCTCGTTCCGAGGAATGCACCAATGGCGAATCCCCCGAAAGAGAGCACCGCGACGATGAAGCCTCGCCGAAACCCGAAGATCGCGAGCAGGGCCGCAAATACGACGATGATCCAGTCGAGCCGTGTCACTACCCATGTTCTACCGTGCCGCCTACATGATCGACGTTGATCGACATAGCAACCAGAGGCGCACACGCGGGCGCCGCACACGACGAGCCAGGCCGATGATTGCACTTGCGGCGATCGCATTCCTCCTCGGGGCGATCTTCGGGGCCGACCATTCGGGCTCGGCGGCTCAGAGCGCCGCGGTGCAGTTTGTGCACGCATGGACGCACAACGATTACGCGACGATGTACGAGAGCATCGACACCGCCGCCCAGCGCGCAATCTCACCAACGACGTTCGCGGCCGCCTATAGAACAGCCGCGCGTACCGCCACGACCACGAGCACGACGGTGGCCGGCACTGCCCACACCGAAGCGGATGGGACGATCGCGGTGCCCGTGCGTGTGCACACACGACTTTTTGGGGTATTGGCGGAGAGCTTCCACGTCAAGGTACGCGACGAACCGGGAGGCTCCCGGGTGGTTTGGTCCCGGACACTCGTGTTTCCGGGACTGCGGGCGGGCGAGCGACTGAACAGACGCACGACACTGCCGCCGCGCGCCGCGCTGCTCGCGCGCGACGGATCGGTATTGGCCGAAGGACAGCCGAGCGGCGCTGGCACGCGCAGCTCGCCGCTGGGCGCCGCCGCCGACGCGGTCGTGGGCGAAGTCGGGCCAATCCCGGCTTCACGGCTCGACGAGTTCGAGGCCGAGGGTGTGCCGGCCAACGCGATCGTCGGCACCAGCGGGCTGGAGCTGGCGCTGGACAATCGCCTGCGCGGCACGCCGGGTGGGGAACTGCTGGCGGGAACACGCGTGCTCGCCAGTGCCGTGGCCAAGCCGGACGCGCCGGTACGCACGACCGTCTCCCCCGCACTCCAGCAGGTGGCGGCGACCGCGCTCGGTGGACAGCTTGGCGGGATCGTCGCAATCGACCCCGCCAGCGGGCAGATCCTGGCGGTGGCCGGGATTGGCGTCGACAGCCTGCAACCGCCGGGGTCGACTTTCAAGATGGTGACCGTGACCGCCGTGCTGGAAAGCAAGGTGGCCAGCGAGCACACCGTGTTCCCCTACGCGACCTCGGCGACGCTCGACGGCGTGAAGCTCGAAAACGCCAATGGGGAGGATTGTGGCGGCAGCCTCGCGCTGGCGTTTGCGGTGTCGTGCAATTCGGTGTTTGCGCCCCTCGGGGTGAAGGTGGGCGCACCGCGTCTGGTGGCGACGGCCGAACGGCTTGGCTTCAACCACGAACCGGGGGTGCCGGGCGCCGCGGAAAGCACATTGCCCCCCGCCAGCCAGATCCAGGGCGAACTGGCACTCGGATCGACCGCGATCGGACAGGGCATGGTGTCGGCCAGCGCGCTGGAGATGGTGACGGTGGCATCGACGGTCGCCGACGGCGGTCTGCGTCCGGCGCCGACGTTCGAAGCGGACCGTGCACAGCTTCCGCGCACACGCGCGATGAGCGCGGCCACGGCGCGCACCGTGCGGCACCTGATGATCGGGGTGGTACGCGAAGGCACGGGCACCGCGGCCGCGATCCCTGGCGTTGTCGTGGCCGGCAAGACGGGCACGGCCGAACTGGGCATACCCAGTTGCCAGGGCAATGGCGAAAAGGGCTCGGGCGAATCCTCCAGTGCTAACTCGGAATCGGGCTCGGGCGAAGAATCGTCAAGCGCCGCGAACTCCGAAGCGAAACAGAGCACCGAAAACTGCAGCACCGGACCGACCGACCCAAAGAACACCGACGCGTGGTTTGCCGCGTTCGCACCGGCGCTACACCCCCGCATCGCGGTTGCGGTGCTACTCGTCAAAGACGGTGCGGGCGGCGAAACGGCAGCGCCGGTCGCCCGGCAGGTGATCGAAGCCGCACTGTAATAGGCAAGCCGGGTGTGCCGCCACGTCGAATGGGCGACAGCGATGGAGTATGAAGTCGAAGTCAATCGACGGCTACACCCCAACCGCGGAGCGTAGGAGGAGGCGAGGCTCTAGACGTCCAGCTCGGCCGAGGCTGTTTGCGTCGGGTTGTTGGGATCGACGATCTTGATCTCGATCGGACGGTTGTCGAGCGAGACGACCTTGATCTTGAAGAGCAGTACGGCGCCCTGCGTGGGCCCGTTGGCGGCGACCGTGTCAAGCGCTGGGATACGGCCTTTCGGCGGCACCAGCCCGGCGCGATAGACGAATTCGTTGGTCAACGGTGCAACGACCGGGGTGTAGACGTTTTCCTGCGTGTCGCTGATCGAAATGTTGGTGGCAGCCGGGTGGGGGATAGACGTTTCGTTGTAGACCTGCAGGAACACGGCAAACCACTCTTCGCCCGGCTGGAGCTTGGCCTGCGCGGGCGTGAGATCTGCCAGGTAGGTGGCGTCTTCGGTGTCGTAGGGGTTCAGCTCGCGCGAGAGCTGAACCTCGTAGATCAGCGGGCCGACGTTCAGGTAGGGAGCGTTCTGGCCGGACTCGCCGGCGTAGGTGCCGGTGGTGACCCGCGTGTGCGAGTTGTCCGAGCAGGCGCTGAGCGCGAGCACGGGCACGAGCAATACGGCGAGCAGCGCGGCGCGTGGGATGCGGAGTCGGCGGGTCATGCGAGCGGGCAGTTTATCCGGCGGCGACGGTGATGCGTTCTCCGCGGCTTTCGCCCCGCTCGATGATCGAGCGCAGCCGCTTCAGGGCCTTGGTGTTCTTGCGCTTCAGCCAGGTGCGCCCACCCATCGCCTCGCGCAGCTTGTCCGATAGGACCGAGGTTTGTGTCTCCAGCGTGAACTGCACGCGCGTGGCGCCGCCGGACGTCGACGCAAGCTCGTACACGCCGAGTGTGCGGATGCGGTTGGCCTTGCCTGTGCGACCGACCTCCACGATGCGATGTGGGCGCGAAACCTCGGCGAACGTCGAGTCGGCCCAGCTGAAGCGGTTGGCGGGGGCCTTCACGCGGAAACGGGCGCCGGCGCCGCGGCCGACGGAGTCCTCGCGCGTGAGATGCCAGTCCACCAGGTAGTGGTCGGTGAACTCGGGGTGGTTGGCGATGTCCTGCAGGTAGTCGAACACCTGCTCGCGCGGGGCGCTGATGAGGATCGACACGGTGAGGGGGTCCACGGCGCGGGAGTCTAATGATCCCACTGGAGGGAAGGCGCGGACGGGGCCCAGTGCCCGGTGGGCCAGGCACGCACGTATGCTCAACGACCAGACGTGCCGACCCCAGCCGCGCGAGTGGGACTGGGCGCGCGACTGGGCCTTACTACGCGGCGCGCGCGGTTAGGCGCACGGTGTGGCCCAGCTCGCTGTGGCGGACGATCTCGCTCGCAAGCGGCGCACTGCGGCGCAGCTGGCTGCACAGCTCGCAGACGATGCCACTGGAGCGCTCGTACATGTGGATGCGCTCCCCCACGAGCGGCGTGCGCTCGCAGTCGATGCAGCGATCGCGGTCGGCCGTGAGCGAGCCGACGCCGCGCACGAGTAGGAATCGCTCGAGTTGCTCGACGTCTTGGTGGGTGCCTGCCATGCCGCTAGGTTCGCCGCGCCCAGCCGCGCTCCTGCGCAAATCTTCACTGATATTTCGCACGTGTTCGTTTGCGCGGCGATACCGTGGGGTAGAAGTCGAAATAGGAGCCTGAGGGCACCTCGTCCGCACGAGTAGAGGCCTCGATAGGCCAATCGCCAAATGTCGCTGCGAACGCCGAGCCGCCCAGACACAAACCGCATGTTCGCGCCATTGCGAGCCGATTTGACACGCTAGTTATGATTGCCACAAGATTCCACCCTGCAGACGATTCCCGACCCCTCGGGAACGAGAACGACGGGAGGCGCAGCATGGAGTCGCTTACTTCGGGAACGATGGCCGGGAGCGGGTCCTGGCGCTGCCAGAGGTGTGGGTATGTGCTGACGCTGACCTCGCTTGACGCGTTGCGCGACTGCCCGGAATGCTCTAGCCGCGACTTCGTGCGGGCATCGTTGTTCAACGCTGCCCCCGCGAGCAGCGACGCCCGCGTACGACCCGACTCGCCGGAGGACCGAGAGTGGCTGGGCCGGGCTCGAGAACGACTGCTGGAGCCGGGTGAGTATGTGCTTTACGCGGATGGCGATGAGACCAAGGTGGTGGCGCTCACGCGCGAGTGGACTCGCATTGGACGCAGCCTCGCGGCCGACGTGCGCTTTGACGACCCGACCGTGTCGCGACGCCACGCACTTGTGGTGCGCCAGGCGGACGGCGTCAGGGTGCTGGACGATCGCAGCCTCAACGGCGTGTTCGTCAACGGCGAGCGCATCGAGTGGAGGACCCTCAAAGACGGCGATGAGATCCTCGTCGGCCGCTATCGCCTGACGTTTGTGAGCACCACAGCCGCGCACGCCGAGGAGTCGGCGCCCGCCGGAGTTCAAACACTCGGCTGAAAAGCGGCGGGTATGCCTCCTCGCGCAACCGTCGGCGGCGCCCCACCCGCATAGGCCCCTCGCCTGTCGTAAGCCGCCTGTCACCAACATCCCCGTGCGCCCGCGCGTGGACCGACCTGGGCTGGCCCCAGCCGCGCCCCGTTACGCGTACTATCGCCGCCATGGCTCAGACGATCGCGGTGCTCTCACAGAAGGGCGGTACGGGCAAGACGACCACCGTGCGCACGCTCGCGGACGTGCTGCGACGGGCGGACGTGAAGACGCTCGCGGTGGACCTGGACCCGCAGGGCAACCTGTCGGACTACTTCGACCTGCCGCCGGAGAGCGAGCCGACGATCGCGGATGTGCTCGCGGGCAGCGCGACCGCAACCGAAGCGATCCACGAGCAGACGATTCCGGCCAACCTCAGTCTCGCCGAGTGCGAGCTGATGCTCGGCGGCAAGATCGGTCGCGAGATGACGTTGCGACGGGCGCTGGCGGAAGTGCGCGAGGACTGGGATGTCGTGCTCGTGGACTGCCCGCCCTCGCTGGGACTGTTGACGGTGAACGCGCTCGTTGCAGCCGACTATGCGCTGGTGACCGCAGAGGCGCAGTACTTCGCACTGCAGGGGGTGGAGCAGGCGATGGAGGTGATCGAGGTGGCGCGCGACAGCCTCAACGACGAGCTGGAGCTGCTCGGCGTGCTGCTGAACCTGGCCGACATGCGCACGGTGCACTCGCGCGAGGCGAAGGAGTCGCTGAAGGAGCGCTTCGGCGAGAAGGTGTTCGAGACGGTTGTGCGCGGATCGATTGCCTATGCCGAGTCGGCGGAGCGGGCCATCTCGATCCTCGACCACCGGCCCGATCTCGGCGCGGACTATGTGGCCGTGGCGGACGAAGTGCTCGAGCGCCTGCCGGGCATGGCGGACGCCCGCCAGCGACTTGCGAAGCTGCCCTGAACCGCCCGAGTCGCTGGCCGAAGCCGCGCTGAGACACCGCACTGCCCGGGCGCACCGCGAAGCCGGACCGAACCCCCTTGGGGCCTCAGCGCGCCAGCTGTGGCGTGGGTTGGCCGCGTTCGATCCGCCGCCGCTCGACAGCGGCGACCATTTCGAACTCGGGGATGCACGAGCCGTGCGTGCGCGAGCGCGGCGCCAGCATCCGCGCGAAGCGCCCACCGGCGAGCGCCAGGCGACACGCGGCGGCCCGCGCGGGTGTGAACGGCAGTCCGTACAGCTCGCGTACACGCTTGGGTAGCGATCCGAGCATTACGAGGTCGTGCACCCGCTTGCCGACCTGGCGGCTGGAGGGCATCGGTATCTCAAACGCCGAGGCGTAGCCCATGTAGCGGGCCTCCTCGGTGAGATACAGATCGGGACCGGCGAGTTGAGCCGCATACCACTCGCGGTACTCGCGATAGGTGGGTGGGGCGGCCGAGCGCGGCATCCCAAACAATTCGCCGAAGCGCAGATAGTCCTGCCAAAGCGCTTCGCGCTGCTCCTCGCGGAGCCCTCGCACGAGCCGCTCGTAGAACCACTCGGCGGAGTCGGCGATCACGGCGACCGTCCACAGCATCAGCTCGGGGTCGAACGCCGAGTAGGGAGTGCCTGCCGGATAGTGCGGACCTGCGTCCTGCGGCAGCGCACCGACGACGCGCTCGTGCATCGCCCCGACCGCCGAGAGAGCGCGGTCGGCGTGGGCGCGAGTGCCGAAGAACACGGCCTCGAACATGCCGCCGGTGTGGGTGATGCGCTTGAACGGCATGTGCTTGTTGTGCGTGTGTTCGCTGGTGCCGACATAGTTGAGCGGCTTCACCGCGCCGACGCAGAGCGCGCGCTGTCCATACATGAGCCCTACAACCTTCTCTTCATGGACGGCGCGCAGCATCGAATGCCCGCGCGGGAAATAGCCGTCGTCGGAGCCAACAGCGTGTTTTGTGCTGGCGCTGGTGCGGGTCACGCGCCGATGCTACCGGACTGGCTGGCCGGCCAACTTACAACTCTCCCACATATGCACCCTGTGACTCAAACGGGGCGCGCAAGAGCGTGGCCCAACCCTCGACCTCTGGGCGCAATGCTTCGACGACCGCGCCGGTGTGCTCGTAGAAACACCATACGAGCACCGTGGGTCCGGCGCCCGAGATGGTGGCGCCGAGCGCACCTAACGAGCGGGCTCTCCGGGCCAACTCGTAGGAGCGCGGAAACAGGTGCGAGCGGCGTTGCTCGTGCAGCTTGTCCGCCAGCCCGCGCGCCACGAGATCCCAGTCGCCGCGGGCGAGCCCGAGTGTTAGCAGGGCACCGTGGGCCACGTTGAAGACGGCCTGCTCCAGCGGCACCTCCGCGGGTAGCGCGCCGCGTGCCTCGCTGGTGCGCACCGCCTGCTCAGGCACGACCGCGATCGCCTCGAGCCCCGTGGGAGCATCGAAGCGCACAGCGCCGCCGTCGGCGCACACGACGAAACCGCCATAGAGCGCTGCGGCGACATTGTCGGGATGCCCCTCGATGGCGGTGGCGCACGCGAGCAGGTCGGCGTCTAGCTCGAACAGGTGGTCGGCGGCCAGCAGGCCGGCAACGATCGCTGACGCGCTCGACCCGAGCCCGCCCGTAAGCGGGATGGCGGAGCGAATCCTGAAGGTGAAGTCGTCGGCGGGGTGCAGGCTCTCGAACGCGCGCACGCACAGGTTCTCCCGGTCGCGCGGAACGTCCAGCTCGCTCTCCACGGCGAAGCTGCCCGTCTCCAGCACCTCCAGCTCCAGGTGCATGCCCAGCGCGGCGGCGAAGCAGTCAAAGCCGGGCCCGAGGTTGGCCGAGGACGCGGGCACGCGCACGAGGCGCCTGCGGATCACCCGCTGTCCATCTCATACATTTTTTCAACACTACAATAGTGACTACTATTTGTATCTATTATTGTGCTCTTCATAATTTATATATACCCTCACTCCCCTCGACCATACCCCCGCTCTCCTCGACCATACCCCCGCTCCCCTCGACCATACCCCCGCTCCCCTCGACCGGAAGTCAGCCCATGCCGTTCGCCGGGCGACCCGACCTATACGCGCGGGATCAACCCAAAACCGCCTCTTCGATGGCGCCGATGTCGGGCTCGCACGGGATCACCGCGCCACCGTTGTGTTCGATCGCGGTTTGCGGGTCCTTGATGCCGCGGCCGGTGAGCACACACACCACCTGCTCCGCCCCATCGAGCCCGTACTTGAGCAGACCCGCCACCGACGCCGCCGAGGCGGGCTCGCAGAACATGCCTTCCTTGGAGGCGAGCAGTCGATAGGCGGTGAGGATCTCGTGGTCTGAGACGGCACGGATCGCCCCGCCGGACTCCCCCATCGCGACGAGCGCGTCCTTGCCACGCACGGGGTGGCCGATGCGGATCGCGCTGGCAACGGTTTCGGGGTGCTCGAACGCCTCGCCGCGCACCAATGGCGAGGCACCCTCGGCCTGGAAGCCATACAGCTTCGGCGCCACGCCCAACTCACAGAATCCTCGCCAGTAGGAGGTGATGTTGCCGGCGTTGCCGACAGGGATGCAGAGCGCGTCGAGCTGCCCCTCCAGATCCTCGTGAATCTCGAAGGCAGCCGTCTTCTGGCCTTCGATGCGGAATTCGTTGACCGAGTTGACGAGCACGATCGGGTCCTTCTCCACCAGCTCGCGCACGAGCTTCAGCGCCTGGTCGAAGTTGCCGGCGAGCGAGATCACACGCGCGCCGTGCATGAGGGTCTGGGCCATCTTGCCTTCGGCGATCTTGCCCTCGGGCACGATCACCGCGCAGGTGATGCCAGCCCGCGCGGCATACGCGGCGGCGCTGCCAGCGGTGTTGCCGGTGGAAGCGCAGATCACGGCCTTGGCGCCGTCGCGCACGGCGGCCGACACAGCACAGGTCATGCCGCGGTCCTTAAACGACCCGGTGGGATTGGCGCCCTCCAGCTTCAGGCGCACGCTGGCACCCACCATCTCCGAGAGCACGGGGGCGCGCAGCAGCGGCGTGGAGCCCTCCTGCAGACTGATGATCGGGTCGCCCTGCGCGAATGGCAGGCGATCGCGGTAGCGCTCGATCAGCGGCACATGGCACTTGCTCATAGGTGCATCACATGAACTCCTTCGACAGTCGGCCGATCCTGGACGCCCACGATTACATGAACTCCTCTTCGATTACGCGTATCGCGCGAGGGGTTGAGCGTAGGAAGTCGAGCGCCGCGATGCGTTTGAGGGCCTCGCGCAGACGCGACTCGGCGAGCGGGTGGATGACCATCATCAGCCGCGCGTGCTCGCCCAGGCCGTGTTGCACGACCGACTTGATCGAGGCGCCCTGCTCGCCCAGCTCATGGGCGATCGTGGCGAGCGCGCCCGGGCGGTCGGCCACCTCCATGTGGATGTAGAAGCCGCTCGGCACGTCGCTGAGCAGCGGCAGTGCCTTGAGCGGCGGCAGTGGCGCGGCGGACCCGAGCATAGTGCTGAGTACGTCGCCGAGCACGGCGCTCGCGGTCTGCGGGCCGCCGGCGCCGGGGCCGGACATCGTGATCTCGGTGATGGCGCTCGACTCGACCGTGACCGCGTTGAACGGGCCGCTGACAGACGCAAGCGGATGGCCGGCATACAGAAAGGCGGGATGCACACGCACCGACAGCCCTCCGTCACGACGCTCAGCGGTGCCGATCAGCTTCAACCCGAGCCCCAGCTCGCGTGCGTACTGGAGATCATCGGTTTGCAGGTGCTCGATGCCCTCGTAGGGGACGTCGTCAAGGTGCACGGGCGCACCAAACGCCAGCCGCGCGAGAATCGCCATCTTCGCGGCGGCGTCGCGGCCCGACACGTCGTCTGAGGGGTCGGCCTCGGCGTAGCCTTGGCGCTGAGCCTCGGCGAGCGCCTCCTCATAGCTGGACCCGCGCGTCATCTCGCTGAGGATGAAGTTGGTGGTGCCGTTGACGATGCCGTGCACGCGCTCGACGTGGGCGGCGGCGAGCGACTCGCTGAGCACGCGGACCACCGGCACGACGCCGGCGACGGCAGCCTCGAAGCGCAGCTGCACACCACCCTCGCGCGCCGTCTCCAGCAGCTCCTCCCCATGCTGGGAGAGCAATTGCTTGTTGGCGCTGACCACATGCTTGCCGGCGCGGAGCGCGGCGAGCACGTATTCGCGCGCCGGTTCGATGCCACCGATCAGCTCAACGATCAGCTCCGAGCCGTTGAGAATCTCCGCGAAGCTGCCCCTGCTGGTGGTCAGCGGCTCGCCCAGCACAGGCCGACGTCCGGTGAGCGCCTGGACATGTTCGGCGCGCTCGGCCAGCAGCGCCGCGAAGGCCGAGCCGACCGTGCCGAAGCCGAGCAGGCCGACGTTGAACGGCGCGGCAGCGGCAACTGCTCGCTCGGACGGGACGGGTTGCCCGGACGGGGCGAGGCGACCGGATGAGACGGATTGGTCTGATGGGATGCGACGATCGGGTGTCATCGCCGGGCGCTCAGCCGACATCGCGGGCCGTCAGATCCTCGTAGCGCTCGCGCCGCACGACCAGGCGCGCATCGCCACCTGAGCAGAACACGACCGGCGGGCGCGGCACGCCGTTGTAGTTGCTGGCCATCGCGTACCCATAGGCGCCGGTGGCGGGCGTGACGATCACATCGCCCGGGCGCGGACTGTCGAGCGTCACGTCGCGCGCGATCACATCGCCGGACTCGCAGTGCTTGCCCACCAGCACGCAGCGCACGACACCCTCACCGCCAGCACCGCCGGCCGCGCCGACTGGGGTGGCCGCGCCAACCGGGTCAAAGCGGTCCGCCAGGTGCGCTTCGTAGCCGGCGCCGTAGAGCATCGGGCGCAGGTTGTCGGACATGCCGCCATCGACCGCCACCCACGTGGACACGTTGCGCTTGACGCTCTGCACCGTGTAGAGCGTGACGCCCGCGTTGGCGGTTAGCGCGCGTCCCGGCTCGACCAGCAGCCGCGACTCGCCGATGCCGGCCGCGCGGACAGCGGCGAGCAGCGCGCCGACCCACTCCTCGATCTCGGGCGGGTGCTGGGCCTCCGTGTAGGCGACGCCGAGCCCGCCGCCAAGGTCATAGGTGGAGAGCCCGCCCACCCCCTCGCCGATTCGCGCTAGCGCGGCAACCTCGCGCTGAAACGGCTCCAGCTCCAGCAGCTGCGAGCCAATATGAGCATGGATGCCCCGCAACTCGAGCCCCTCGACACCGCGCACCCGCTCGATCGCGGTGGGCAAGTCGACCATCGAGAACCCAAACTTCGAGTCGGCCTGACCGGTTGAGATCTTCTCGTGAGTGTCGCCACGCACGTCGGGGGTGGCACGGATGAGCACTCCCTGACGCGGGTCGTCTGTGCCTTTCCCCGTCGGGGAAGACCGGGCCGCATGCGGCCCGGTCCCGGACCGTACATGTACGGTCCGGCCAGTCGGCGCATGCGCCGACTGGACAGCATCAGCTCGAAAAACATGTGGGTCGGCCAGGCCGCCTGTCGAGCAACGAGCATCGAGCAGCCCAGCCAGCCGGTCGATCTCATCGAAGTTGTCGAGCACAATCAGCTCGACCCCGCACTCCAGCGCCATGCGCAGCTCCTCCCGCGACTTGGCGTTGCCGTGCATCACGATCCGCTCGGGCGCGAAGCCGGCGCCGAGCGCCAGGTGAAGCTCACCCCCAGAGGCCACGTCGCACCACAACCCCTCCTCGGCGAACAGGCCCAGCACGGCGGTGCAGGGGAACGCCTTGGAGGCAAACACAACATGAAAATCCTCATGGCCCGCGTCGCGAGCGGCCCCCACAAACGCGCGGGCGCGGGCGCGCAGATCGTCCTCGGCGACCACATACGCGGGCGTGCCGAACTCGCGCGCAAGCTCGATCGTGTCGCATCCCCCGATCTCGACGTGGCCGCGCTCGTTGAGGCGGCTGCCGAGTGGGAACACGTGGGATAGGGCGGTTCCGGTGGCCATGCCGGGATTATGGCGGCTTACCCCCGACGGAACTCGGCGCGGAGCGATATTCCTCGCCAGTGCGCGCGCTACGCCGTGCTCACACGTGGGCGCACACTCTTGCGCGCGGCACCGTCTCGACCGCCCCCGCCCGGCCGCGTGATGCCGCCTTTGCGCGCCATCACGCTCAGCATCGCGATGCCGATCGCCATCAGCACGATGCTCTCCAGTTGCGGCGCGGTCAGGCCGAAGAGCACCTCTTTGTTGCGACGGATGAACTCGACCAGCAGTCGCTCCAGACCACTGAACACGAGGTAGAGCCCAAGGATGGCACCTGGGCGCACACGGTCGCGCAGCTGCCACAGCACGTAGGCGAGCAGGCACATCGCAACCGTCTCATAGATCGGCGTCGGCTGCACTGTCACACCCGGTGGAGTGGGCACCGTGCCGTGCGGATAGCCCATCGCCCATGGCAGCGAGGAGCGGATGCCGTAGTCGCCGTCGCCGGACACCTGACAGCCGATTCGCCCGATGCCGTAGCCGAGCGCGAGCACTGTCGCGCACATGTCCACGGTCACCAGGTCCAGTGTGCCGCGCCAGCGCATCCACACGACCACGGCCACCGCGCCGCCGATCGCGCCGCCGTACCAGATCAGGCCCGACCCGGAGAAAATGTGGCCGAGCAGGTCGTGCTTGACTTCGTTGTAGTTCTGCACGATGAAGTACCCGCGCGCGCCGATCAGCCCGCCTATCAAGGCGGCGAACACGATCTCATACGCCCAGTCCACCGGCTTGCCCAGCTCGCGCAGGCGGCGCGCGACGATCGCTCCGCAGGCAAGGAAGCAGAGCGCGAAGGTGACACCGAACGTCTTCACCGAGATGCCGAAGATCAGCACTTCGGGCTTCACGTGGCGTTCCCTGGCTGCGACATCGGCACGAGCGGACTCTACAATCAATCGAGATGGCCAAGCGACACTCCAACTTCGGCAAAGACACGGGCCTGCAGCTGCGAATGCTGATGACGATGGGCCTGCTCGGGCTCGTCTATGTCGTGTTCGTCGGCGCGCTGATCGCCGCCGGGGCCGCCGCGGGCGTGATCGTGGTTGTGGCGCTGTTCATGCTGATGCTACAGCTGTTCGGCTCCGACAAGATCGCGCTGGCGACACTCGGCGCGAAAGAGGTCACCCCAGAGGAACAACCCGAGCTGCACGGGATCATCGAGAGGCTGTGCGTGCAGGCTGATCTGCCCAAGCCGCGCGTGTGCGTGATGGAAACAAATATGCCCAACGCGTTCGCGATGGGCCGCTCGCAGAAGTCGGCGACGGTGTGTGCCACGACCGGCATCCTGCGGATGCTCGACAGCGCCGAGCTTGAAGGCGTGATCGGCCATGAGCTGACACACGTCATCAACCGCGACGTGATGGTGATGACGCTCGCCAGCTTCTTCGCCACGCTCGCGGCACTGGTTGCCCAGTTCTCACTGTTCTTCGGCGGCGGCTTCGGCGGCGGGTATGGGCGCAACCAGGAACAGGAGGAGGGGGCGCTGCTCGTGCTGATCGTCTCGGTGCTCGTGTATGCGATCTCCTTCCTACTGCTGCAGGCGCTCTCGCGCTATCGCGAGTTTGCCGCCGACCGCGGCTCGGCGGTGCTGACGGGCCGCCCCAGCGCGCTGGCGTCCGCGCTCGTGAAGATCAGTGGCACGATCGAGCGCACCCCTGCCCAGGACCTGCGCCAGGCCGAAGGCATGAGCGCGTTCTTCATCGTGCCCGCGCGCACCAAGCGGTCGCTGATGAACCTCTTCTCAGACCACCCGCCGCTGGAGAAGCGCCTGGACGCGCTCAGCCGGCTGGAGACTCAGCTGCAAAGCGCCGCCTGACGTGGGCCTGCGCGACATCCTCACGGGCCGCCACGAGGTCAAGGGTCCCGCGCCCGACCGCCTGTTCGCGATCTCCACGGCCTACATAGCGCTGCAAACCGAGCACAACATCGAGCCGGCGGGTGCCGCCGCGATCGTGTTTCAGGCACTGCAAACGAGCGAGTTCGAAGCCACGATCAAGGAAATGGAAGAAGTCGTGGTGGCGACCGGCGGGGAGAGCGGCACAAAGGTGCACACCGAGGATGACAGCTTTGGCTACCGCTGGATGGTGCTGCGTGGCTCCTCGGTGGAAGACCTCGCGGTCGGCATCAACGCCGTCAGCGGCTCGATCGAGACGGCCGGCCACGGCGAGCGCCTCTTGTGTGCCGTGTTTGCTTTCAAGGACGCCAAGGGCGGGCCGGTGTATTTCATCTACAACTACAAGCGCGGGTTTTGGTACCCGTTCGTGCCAGTCTCCGAGGGCAATGCCTCAAGCTCGACCAAGCCTACCGAGCGCTCCACCGAGCGCGAGTTGCAACTGAAGGCGCAGATGGCCAAGGAACTCCCCATAGAGCCAGAACTCGAGCGGTGGTTCCCGCTCTGGGGAATACCCATCTGACGACCGTCAGATGGCTTTGCCTGATTTGCTGGACCACCTGAGTCGCGGCGTGCGCGAGGATGCTACGTTTTCATCCTGCAGAACATCGAAGGAACCGAACGGTCACGCTCTTTGGAGGACGGGATGGCGCGCCAGGACGGCTGGGCACGGCGATGGATGGTGGCGGTGGGAGTCCTGCCGGCGCTGATCCTCGCGCTGCTCGTGTCGGGATGTGGAGGGTCGAGCGACCCCACGATCGTCCTCTACAGCGCACAGCACCAGCAGACCACCGACGCGATGATTGCCGCGTTTACCAAGCAAACCGGTATCCACGTGCGTGTCGAGCAGAACGACGAGGACGTGCTCACCGCTCAGCTGGAGGAGGAGGGCGAGCTGACTCCGGCCGACGTGTTCTACACCGAGAACTCCAACTGGCTGGAACAGCTGGCTGACCAGCATATGCTGGCCAAGGTCGAGCCCGCGACGCTCACCGCCGTGCCCAAACAGGACAGTGCCGCCAACGGCGACTGGGTCGGCGTGTCGGCGCGCATCAGCGTGTTGATCTACAACACGAGCAAGCTGAAGCCCTCTGAACTGCCGAAGTCCGTGCTGGAACTTGCAAAGCCCCGCTGGCGAGGCAAGATCGAGATAGCGCCCGGGGAGACCGACATGTGGCCTGTGATCAGCTCGATCGTGCGCTCCTACGGCCGCAAGGTTGCCCTGCGCTGGCTGATCGGCCTGGAGCTGAACGCCGAAGGCAACGATCAGGTACCCGACAACGAGACGATCACAAGCGATGTCAGCCAGGGCACAACGGAGCTGGGACTCATCAACCACTACTACTACTACCGGCTTATGTCAGAAATCGGCAAGAAGGCAGTCAAAGCCGACATCGCCTACTTTGCCCCGCACGACCCGGGCTATGTCGAGGACATCTCCGGCGCCGCGATCCTGAAGACCTCCAAGCACATGGCCGCCGACCAGGAGTTCCTGCGATTCCTGACCAGCAGAGCCGGCCAGGAAGTGCTCGCGCACAGCAACAGCTTCGAGTATCCGATCCGCGCGGGCGTGGCCGCCAACTCCCAGCTCACGCCGCTCAGCCGACTGCAGCCGATCGACTTCACTCCGGCCGAACTCGGCACCGGGCTGAACGCCAAGGAACTGCTCGAAGAATCGGGGCTGCTGTGATGACGTCCGGAGATACACCTGGCGCCCGCGATCGCTCCCGGGCAGACGCCGCCTGGCTCCCGCGATCGCTTCCACACAGACGCCTGGCTCCCGCGATCGCGCCCGGGCGAGCACCCTAGGAACGCCCGCGGCCATGCAGGACATGCTCACGCCAGGAGTAGTCGACGCCACGGCGCTGGGCTGGCGCAACCGCCGTTACGTGCGCCGGCACACGGGCCAGGGACGCGCGACGGTCGCGCTTGGCGCGGGCATCGCCGTGCTGCTGCTGGCCCCCCTCGCGCTGCTCGCACTCGACGCACATAGCGCCGGCTGGCACGAAATCCACCACGTTCTGCTGGACGGCCGCGCGCTTTACCTGCTGGGCCACACCGTCGTACTGTCGCTACTGGTCGCCGTTTGCGCGGCGAGCATCGGCGTCGCGACGGCATGGTGTACCGAGCGCACGCGGCTGCCCGCACGGCGGATTTGGACCGTGCTGCTGGTGCTGCCGGTCGCGATCCCCGACGATGTTGTGGGCTACGCTTGGCACTCGTTCGCGCCGACGATGGACCCGCTGCTGGCGGCCACGCTGGTGATGACGCTCGGCACCTACCCGTTCGTGTATCTGCCGGTTGCGGCCGCGCTGCGCCGCTCCGATCCGGCAATGCAGGACGTCGCGCACAGCCTCGGCGCCGGGCGGGTGCGCACCTTCACCCGCGTCACCCTGCCGCTGATCCGCACCGCGGTGCTGGGCGGGTGCGTGCTGGTGATGCTCACCACGATCGCCGAGTTCGGCACGTTTGAGATCGTGCGCTACCAGACGTTCACGACCGAGATTTTCACCGAGTTCCAGTTCGACGCGCGCGCCGCCGCGGCGATGTCGCTGCCACTGGTGCTGCTCGCGCTGCTGGTGCTGGCGGTGGACGGGATCGTGCCACGTCGGGGCGTGCCCGGCACCGCGCCGCAGCGAGCCGCGATCCGCTCGCGCTGGAAATGGGCCTCGGCCCCGGTGCTGCTGGCGCTGGCGGCACTGATCGCGCTGGCGATCGGGGTACCCCTCGTTACGCTCATCTACTGGATGGCGCAGAGCCAGCACGCGACATTGCCGGCCACTGCCACGGTTGGACAGGCCACCTGGAACACACTCAGATACAGCGCGCTGGGGGCCGCGGCTGCCGTCACATTGGCGCTGCCGGTGGCGATGATGACCTTCCGGCGCTCGGGCACCGCGCGGCTTGCGATCCAGCGCGCCACGTTCGTCACGCTCGCGCTCCCGGGCGTGGTCGTGGCGCTCAGCCTGGTGTTCTTCGCCACCCGCTACGCGTTCAGTCTCTACCAGACGAGCGCGCTGCTGATCGCGGCGTACGCGATCATGCACTTCCCGTTCGCGCTCGTGTGCGTAAAGACCTCGGTCGCACAGGCGCCCGCGCGCTTTGCCGACGTCGGCCGCTCGCTTGGGCGGGGGCCGCTCGCGGTGTTCTTCAGGGTCACGCTGCCGCTGCTGGCCCCCGGGCTGCTGGCCGGATTCTGCCTGGTGTTCGTGATCGCCGTGACTGAGCTGACGGCAACCCTGATCCTCGCCCCGATCGGCGTGCAGACGCTGGCCACCCAGTTTTGGGCCTATCAGAGCGAAGTTGCCTACGGCGCGGCCGCACCGTACGCGCTCGTGATAGTGGCGCTTGCCGCGATCCCCGCGACGTTGCTGGCGCTGTGGTTCGATCGCGCACGCAACGCCCCCCAGTTGGCGCCTTCATGAGTGCCATCGAACTGCATGGGGTGAGCAAGAGCTTCGGCGCAACACCCGTACTGATCGACGTCGAGCTGAATGTCCCTGACGCGTCGATCACCGCCGTGTTGGGTGTGTCGGGTAGCGGCAAGACCACACTGTTGCGGTTGATCGCCGGCTTCGAAGCGCTCGACGCGGGCACCATCGCGATCGGCGGGCATGTGCTCGACGATGGACACCGCAGCATCAACCCCCAGTATCGCGGGATCGGGTATGTGCCCCAGGACGGCGCGCTGTTTCCCCACCTGACCGTGCTCGGCAACGTCGGGTTTGGATTGCCGCGAAGCGAGCGCTCGACCGCCAACGACCTACTGGAGCTGGTCGGGCTGGCAGGGCTTCAGCGGCGCTACCCCCACCAGCTCTCCGGTGGTCAGCAGCAGCGCGTGGCGCTGGCACGGGCGCTTGCGATCCGTCCGCGCGTGATGCTGCTGGACGAGCCGTTCAGCTCGCTAGACGCGCCACTACGAGCCGGGTTGCGGCGCGACGTAGCGAAAATCCTCGCCGACACGAACACCACCGCGGTGCTCGTCACCCACGACCAAGACGAGGCACGAGCGCTGGCCGACAGGATCGCGGTGCTCGAGGACGGGCGCATCCTCGCGCGCGCTCACCAGGCCGATGCCGACGCGTGGGCGGCACGGGTCGACGCGCGCGAGCGCGGCGAGCGTTCCCGGCTGGGCCCGACCGGGCCCGGTGGACCCCGCACGACCGACCAGGGTAGCTCAGACACGACCGACCCCGGCAGATCGCTCAGTCGGGAATCGATCCCTCGACCATGAACGTCAGTCGGGGATCAGCCCCTCGCCGGTGAATTCGCGCGCGGCCTCCTCCAGCGTGGTGTCGCTAGGCGGCAGAATCACATCAGAGGTCTCAATCTCCTCGTCGCCAACCACCGCACCATGGGCGCGCACGAACTCGAGCAGCTCGGCCAAAGCGCGGGCGAAACCATCCTCATCCGCCGCGTCGACGGCGGCGTGCGCCGCGCCGGCGAGCTGGTCGAGCTGGTTGTGAAGGCCATCGTCCAACCGGTACTGATCCTCTCCCGATATGCGCACGATCATGCCGACTGCTCCTTACTCGGATCGCCTACGGGCTCGGCCTCGACCGGAGCGCCCTCGGCGCCCGACCCGAGCGCTCCCGCGGCGGTGCCGGGAGCACCCGATCCCAGCTCGCCCTTGAGCTTCGCGAGGTCGTCGTCGACCGCGGACTTGCTCGACAGCGCTTTGAGCTGGCGGTCGATGTCGTCTTCACCGGGTCCGAGCGCGGTGACGTCGTCAAACGTGCCGGCTGCTTCCAGCTCCTGCACGGCATCGGCGCGGGCCTTCATGTTTTCGGTCTTGTCGACCGCGCGCTGCATCGCGAGGCCTACGTCGGCCATCTGCTCGCCAACGCCGGTGGCAGCTTCGGAGATCTTGACCTGGGCTTCGGCGGCGGAGTACTGGGCCTTGATGACCTCCTTCTTGGTGCGGAAGGATTCGATCTTGGCGCGCAGCTTCTGCTCGGATTCGGTCAGCTTCTCCTGCTGGCTTTCCAGTTCGGCGACCTGCGTGTCGAGCCCCTGCAGCTCTGTTTGAGCGATGTTCTTGCGTTCAAGCGCTGTGCGCGCAAGGTCTTCCTGGCCAGAGGAGACGGCTTGACGGGCCTGGGTGTCGAGCTTGACGACCTGCTGCTGAAGCGAGGTCTCCTGCAGCTGCAGGCGCTTCTTGGCGGTCACCACGTCGGCGATGCCCTTCTTGACGTTTTGCAGCTGTTCGACCTGCTTTTGGTAGCTGTAGTCGAGCGTCTCGGCGGGGTCTTCGGCGCGATCCAAGAGCTTGGAGACCTTGGCCTTCACGACGGTTGACATGCGCCCGGTCAAACCGGCCATATGAGTCCTCCTCGGGGGCGAATACGGTGGACTACAAGCGTAGCCGACGATGCGCGCCCACGACGACGCCTGTCTCCCGCCTCCCTCGCGCTGGCCGAGCCACCCGCGCTCACCCGGCCGCGTCGGCCGGAAGCTGCCCTAAAGCCCCGTCGGGTGTCGGATCGTGAAGCCCGCGTTTTCGGGGCGCAGCGGACGCCAGCGAGGACCGGGGAGGTTGGAGGGATCGTTGGCGGGGCTGGTGTCCAGGCGCAAGCCCGCAACTGTCATGTAGGCGTGGCCGCCGTTGGCGAAGATCGTGACCCAGGTTCCGACGCCGGGAGAGTCCCAGCCCATGAATTCGCTGGAGTCCATCGGCGCTTCGATCAGACTCGCTCCGTGCAGCGCATAGGAGACGGTGCCGGAGCAGTCGTAGCCAGGCGAGATGAAGGAAGCGTGGCCGCCACCGTAGATGTAGGGCAGGCCGACGATCTGGTTGCCGGCCCAGATGATCTCTTGCACGGCGAGCGGCGCCGACATCGGCGCGGCCGCGAGGCCGTTTATGAAGCGCGCGGTGCCACCCGGTACGAGCAACTCTGGCTTGACGTCGGCGGCGACGCCGACCGTCGCACCACCGGTGGCGGAGGTGACTTCGCCCGCGGTTTGCGGAGCTACGTAGGGAACGACCTGGCCAGTGGCGGTCTTCTCGTAGACAGGGCCTTTGTAGGCGATGTTGGGAGACTTCGCGACGATCGGCGCGTGCGGCTTCTTGACGACCGGCTTGGCGGCCGTCGGAGCGGCGCCGCCAACGGCGGCGGGTGGCGTGCTCACGGCCGACGCGCCACCGGCCGAGACGCCGCCTGTGGTGGCCAGCGCCGACACGGGCGCGACAGCCAGGAACAGCATGCTGAATAGCGTTGAGCCCGCGGCTCGAAATCGCAAAGCAACCTCTTTCGTCGGCCTGCGGGGTTAGCTGACGGGCTAGCGCTGAAAGAGCCTGCGCTTCTCACGGATCTACCGCGGGATTCGCCCCAACAATTTGGGTCCCCCGTTCCTTGACTTCTGGCCAAGGATTCGGCGTTCGGGGCGACAAGCTATCAGACTGCAATGACGGTTGCACCCGTTGCACGACTTTGCCCACCTTTTCCCCGCAAAGATGGGGTTTTTCGGCAGCGGCGGGTGCCGCCACGCGAGTTTGGCCACCACCGACGCGCGGGCCTACCGGATAGGCCCTGAGCCCCGTCGAGATATGCGGCGCCAGCGCCGGCATTCAGAGCAGGCGTCGGGGCGGGCGGGTAGCGTGGGAGACCGTGCGCAAACCCTCAGCCCACGTCGCCGCGGCGACGATGCTCCTGTGTGCCGTGCTGAGCGGCTGTGGCAAGTCACTGCCCTCCTCCACCCCCGAAGCCGGCTCGGGCCCAGTGGCGGCGATCGGCGCGCATGGCGCGGGCGGGTTGTCGACCGCCAACACGACACGCATAGGCGGCGCGGACGCGGCCACCGACGCGGCGGCGGTCGCGCTGACGGTGTATCCGGGGCTCACCCCCGCCACGCGCCCGAAGGCGGTTGTGCTCGTGGATGGCGGCGATTGGCCGGCGGCGCTCGCGGCGTCGGTGTTTGCCGCCACCCCGCTGCGGGCTTCCCTTCTATACAGCAGCGCGGGCGAAGGACTGCCCGAAGCCAGCGCACACGCACTCAGAACGATGAGGCCGCTGGGCACGCGACTGCTCAGCGGCACCCAGGTGCTCCGGGTCGGCCCCGGGGGCGCTCCGGGCGGGTATGTGGCGCGGTCGATCGTCGGCGAAAGCGCGGCCGCGCTGGCCGTGCAGGTGGCGCGGATCTGGACGAGTGTTCGCGGCCACAATCCGCGTCAGGTGATCGTGGTCGCGTCGAACGGGCCGGAGGCCATGGCGATGCCGGCGGCGGGGCTATCCGCTCTCAGTGGTGCCCCGATCTTGTTCGTCAGGCATTCAAGGATCCCCCGGGCTACCGCCGCCGAGCTTGGGCAACTGGAACGACCCAACATCTACGTGGTCGGTCCCAGCAGCGCCGTCAGCGCAAGCACGATGCGCAAGCTCGGGCGCTATGGGACCGCCGTTCGCATCGCGGGGTCGACGCCCGCGTCGAACGCGGTTGCGGTGGCTCGCTTCGCCGATGGCGATTTTGGCTGGGGCGTGCTGGAACCGGGACATGGGCTTGCGTTCGCCAGCGTCGCTCGCCCGCTCGACGCTCCCGCCGCCGCACCGCTGGCCGCCAACGGCGACTACGCGCCGCTGCTGCTGCTGGAAGGCCCTGAGGAGATTCCGGGCGTGCTCGGTGGGTACGTGAGCGACCTGCAGCCCGGCACGCCGACCTCCGGGCCGGTGCACACCGTTTACAACCACGGCTGGGTGATCGGCGACGAAAGCGCGATATCCCTCACGACCCAGGCGCGCCTGGACTCGCTGCTGGCGGTATCCTCCCGCCCGAGCGCCGAACCGGAGAGCGGGTCCGCGACCGGCACCACACCCGCGAACGAACCGACACAACCAAGCGAACCGTGAGCCAAGCCGAGGATCCGAACCGACTGAGCCGGGAGCGTGCCGGACAGGTGAGCGTCGAGGACGTGCGCGAGCTGATGGGTGCCTCGACCCCCCACTTCGCGCTGCAGTTGCGCAACCGTATCGCGCGCCTGATCGCGGACCTGCCCGAGGGCGACCCGGCGCGCGTCGAAGGCGAGAGAGAGATCGCGCGCCTGGAGAAACTCGGCTTCGACGGCGAGACGCGCGGCGAGGGCGCAAACGAGGGCGAGCGCCCGCTGCCCTCACTCAGCCTCGGGTAGCGACGGCTGACGCGCCCTCTCATGAAGCACTTTTTATACGATTCACGATAGTGACTACGATTTGTAGTCACTACGGTATTCGATAAAAAAAGACTATACCTACATACCCTCCTCGACCGTCACGCGCGCCCCTCCCCTCCCCTCCCCGCCACGCGCGCCGTCTAGCCCCGCGCCGCCGCCCGCGCGCGTGCGTCGAGAAAGCGCGTGCGCAGCAACCGGAAGAGCACTACGAAGAGGGCGATGTCCACCGCGAACATGCCGACGTTGACGATCTGTGACGGTTTGGAGAGGAGCGCGAAGCCGAGCACCACGGTCGAGTGCAGCACGATCACGGGCAGCAGCGCGAGCAGCAGCGTGTGCGAGCGAAAGCCGCTTGAGTGCTCGCGCCAGGCGACCTCGACCGTGCCGAGCCCGACCGCGAGGATGCCGGCGAGCAGTAGCGGTCCCCCCGATTCGGGGCCGTGGCGCAAGCGCGACACCGCCACCACGAACGCGACGGCGCCAGCCAGGATCAGCAGCTCCGACAGCGGCAGCGGATGCCAGGGTGCGGGCGGGCGCTCGCCGAAAGTGCTGCGCACCGGCACCGGCCCACGCGGCTGGCGAGGCTTGCGCTCGCGTCGAGCGGGTCGATCCGCGGCGCGCGACGTGTTCGCCGACCGATCGGCAGTGCTTGAGGTATCCGCCGGGCGATCGGCGCCGCGCTGCTGCTCCGCCGCCCGATCGCCCGCCGCCGACCCGGCGGGACGCGGCTTGCGGGAGCGCCCGCGGGGTCCCCTGGTGTTGCTTGGCACTCCCACAGTCTAAGCTGAGCCGCCATGACCGAGCCGAGCAAAACATGGGAGCGCGTGAAGGATCTGCCGCTGCGGATCGACTCCTATTCGCTTGAGCCGCTGCAGGCGACCGTGTCGAGCGACTTCGAGCGCAAGAGCACGACGATCCGCATGCTCGGCGCGGGCCAGGAGGGCGCGGGCGAGGACGTGACGTATGACGCGGTCGATCACGAGATATTGCAAGCGCAAGGGCCGACTCTCGACCTGGAGGGACACTGCACGTTCGGGTCGTTTTCAGAGCGGCTGGGAACCCTCGATCTGTTCCCGCAAGAGCCGCAACGCGAGGTTTCGCGCAGGTATCGCACCTGGGCTTACGAGTCGGCGGCCCTCGACCTCGCGCTGCGCCAATCGAACACGACGCTTCATCAGGTGCTGGGCCGCACGCCGCGGCCGGTGCGCTTCGTGGTGTCGCTGCGCCTCGGCGAGCCCCCGAGCATCCAGCCGCTGCGCCGGCGCCTGGACGCCTATCCGGGGCTGCGCTTCAAGCTTGACCCGACCAGCTCCTGGAGCGAGCCGCTGATCGCCGAGCTTGTGGACACGGGCGCGGTCGAGTCGGTTGACTTCAAGGGGTACTACTCGGGCTCAATCGTCGATCAGCCGCCGGACCCGGTGCTCTATGCGCGCGTGGCAGAAGCATTCCCCGACGCGTGGATCGAGGACCCGGCGCTCACGCCGGAGACCGACGCGGCGCTTGCCGAGCATCGCGAGCGCTTCTCCTGGGATGCGCCGATTCACTCGGTGGCGGACATCGAGGCGCTGCCCTACCCCCCGCGCATGGTCAACATCAAGCCTTCGCGCCTGGGCGGGTTGCGCAACCTGCTCGACGCTTACGATTACTGCGAGGCGCGCGGGATCGGCACCTATGGCGGCGGCCAGTTCGAGCTGGGCGTGGGCCGCGGGCAGAACCAGTACCTGGCGTCCCTCTTCGGCGCGGACGCACCGAACGACGTGGCGCCTACCGGCTACAACCTGCCCGACCCTCCGGCCGGGCTACCACAGAGCCCACTTGCGCCGGCACCCTCGGCGCTCGGGTTTCGCTGGGGCCAGTAAGCAGGGGCCCCCAATGGGCCAGAACCCGGCGCCTGCCCGCGCTCCTGCTCGCAAGCAGGCCTCGCTCAGACCCCACAGAGCAATGGGTCCCGCCGGACTTGCCGGCGAGACCCACATGCACTGCCCGCGCTACCGCGGTACTACCGAGACAACGACGTCAGCTATTCGCTTTTGACCACAGCGGCAGCCGAGGCGTTTTCAAGGGTGCCCTTGAGAATCGCCGTGTTGTTGCCGGAGACGGATGGCAGTTCCAGCTCGCTGTCAACGGCACTATCAACGATGCCAGTGAACAGGCCGAACAGGATCTGCGAGCCGCAGCCTTCGGCTTCGGGCGCCGCAAACGTGTTGTTTACGAGCGAGTTTTTCTTCAAGATGACCAGGTTGCCTTCTTCCTTGAATTCGAGTTCACCGACGCTGCCGGTGATCGGTTCATTTGGTAATGGCGGGCTGGTCGTGCCGGTCGTCAGTTCGACGTTGACCGGATGCGCTTTGGAACCCACGTAGCAGCTCGGCCCGAGGAATTCATTTTCCAGGTGGACTCGCACCGGCAGGTCCAGAGCGTCAGGGGCGCCCGTGAAGAGTCCAGTCCTGTTGATCGTGATGTTTCCAACCAGTTCGGTTGTGGCGGTTACGCCAGTGATGCCTTTGTTGACAATTTCGTTGAAGATGATCTGAAGGATTTCAGGCCATCCTTTGGGGGCGACTATTTTCAGCAGCCCACCGGGCACCGTTTGCGGTGTTTTCGAGAGCGTTTCGGCACCGTTGGCAGCGTTTACCCACGTTTCGGCTCCGCTTTCACTCTGGATGATGCCGCCCTGAAGGGTGATCGTTTTGGTGATCGGCACCGCCGTTTTCTTGATCTTGAATTCGCCGCTGGTGGTCTGCGCGAAAGTGCAGAACCTGACGCCAGCTGTTTTCGTCGGACAGTTGCCGAAGTTTGCGAACACTCCGGTCGGTTTACCAGCCATGGCGGTCGCCGAAAGCGCAAGTGCGGCGAGCGCCACGGCAGCCACCGCGAGGAGCGAAGTCATGCCTGTGACTCCCCTCCCCATGTGGGGTCTACCCATTCTAGTCATCCTAATCCTCCTGAGTGGTTGATACGTCAGAGGCGTTCTGCTCCGCCGCACACCGACCCAACCCGAAGCCGAACCCGAGCCAAAGCTGAACCTAGCGCCAAATTGGGGCGCCGAACCCAACCCGAGCCGGACCTGGCCGCCGCATCCGTTCTGCTCACTGCTATCAATCTACGGACACGCCATGTTGTTGCAGTCGGAACATCACGCCGTGCACGGTTCTATACGAAAGGCACGCACATGTCAAGCGGAAAATGCGGATCGGCATCAAATGCGATACCGCTCTCCAAGCCACGTACCGAAATCGACGCGACGAGGATCTGCTAGCTGGGATCGAACCTGGCAAGAGCCTGCCCATAGTCGATTGGATGGGACTTGCTGGCTGAATCGACGCAAGCCGTCGGCTTATCGGGATTCACACAGATGGACGGATGTGTGAGCGATTTGCGCCTCCCCGCAGCCCCTCGCACCTCGGACGCCTCGAGTGCGCCGGCCTCGCCGCCGACCGTCGCTCCCACCGCTGTCCTGGCGCAACTTCTCTGCCGCCCGGCGGTTGGGGCCAGCAAAGTCGCTAACGTCGAGCGCTGCCGGCCGCGCGCCGGCCCGGAAGGGACCGTTTTGAGACGAACACAGAGGCAATCGACTCCGATCGGCGCCAGAGTGGCGCTCTTGGCGGCCTGCCTGCTCTGCGCCGCACTTGCCCTCCCCGGCCACGGATCGGCACTGGCGGCAACCAACGTGGGCGGCGCCACCGCCCCGGGAGGCGGTGGAACGCCTGCCGGCGGAGGCCCTCCCTCGAAAACACCGGCGCCGTCGAGCAAAGCAACCGGCGGCAACGCACCGAAAACAGCCAGCAAGGCGCCCACCGCAACCAAGCACGCGCCGGCGAAGCGCAAGCCCGCCAAGCCCAGGAACCCGTACACGCTGAGCAGCGTCACGTGCACTCCGGCGATCCACTGCTCGACCAACCTGCGCCAGGTGTCCGAGGGCGGGGAGCTGCTGATCAAGGGCGCCAACCTGCGCACAGGCATGGTTGTCGCGTTCCCGCACAGCTGGAACGCGCGCATCTCGAGCAACTCTCCGACGGCCCACCTGGCCAGCTCCTCGGTGGGGATGATCGTGCACGTGCCGAACAACGCCCACTCCGGGCGCATCATGGTCCTGATCAGCCACGGTCGCCACACCAACTCCTTCGGTCCTATGCAGGTCGTGCCCTATGCGCTGCACCCGCCAACGCCACCCAAGCCGCCGCCGGCCCAACCCGCATCGACCCCGAGCGGCACCGCATTCGACGGGCAGGGCATGTGGATTTGGTATGTGAGCCAGTCCGACGGCGGCAACCTCGCCTCGATCGTCGCCCAGGCGCACGCGGCCAGCGTGAGCACGCTGTACATCAAGAGCTCCGACGGGTCCTCCAACTACTGGAGCCAGTTCAGCCCCGAACTTGTCCAAACGCTGCACGCCAACGGCCTGAGGGTTTGCGCGTGGCAGTTCGTGTACGGCACCAACCCCGTGGGCGAGGCGGAAATGGGCGCACGTGCGGTCGCCAGTGGCGCCGACTGCCTGGTGATCGACGCCGAGGGCGAATACGAAGGGCGATATGGGTCCGCGCAAACCTATATCGATGAGCTACGGGCCAAGATCGGGCCGACCTATCCCCTTGGGCTGGCGTCGTTTCCATATGTGTATGACCACACGTCCTTCCCCTACTCGGTGTTCCTCGGCCCTAACGGCGCCCAGTTCAACGCGCCGCAGATGTACTGGAAGGACATCGGCAACTCGGTGGACACAACCTACGCCAACACCTACATCGCGAATCGAATCTACGGCCGGCCGATCTTCCCGCTCGGGCAGACATACTCGAAACCGTCCACTGAAGAACTGGTGCGTTTCCGCGAGGAGGCGCCCCTCTACGGCGCGACCGGCGTCTCCTTCTGGGACTTTCAGGAAACCCCGGCAAGTCTGTGGACGGCGCTGGCGACCCCGCTCGCCCCGCTGACAAGCGTGACCCCGAACGCGTCGTGGACCGAACTCGGCGAAGGCAACAAAGGCGATCCCGTGCTGTGGATGCAGGAGCATCTCGCCGCCGCGATCCCCACACAGGAAACGACCGGGATCTTCAATGCGGCGACAACCGCCAACCTGGAGGCGTTTCAGAGCGCGCACGGAATCGCGCCCAGCGGCCACACCGAAGCGGCCACCTGGCAAGCGCTGCTGGCCCTCACGCCGGTCGCGGTCGACTGGACCGGCACGGGCCCGAGCGGCGCTTAGCTCCTCGATTTGGAGGGCCAGGCCGCATGCGGCCTGGCCGGGGGCGCGCATGCGCGCCCCCTTGGACCCGCACATGTGCGGGTCCACCGGACGGTACATGTACCGTCCGGCCTGCCGGCACATGTGCCGGCAGGAACAACACCATCGCGCTGTCAGACCCTCTGAATCAGCGTGCCCGTGCCCAGCCCGCCGCCGCAGCACATCGTGACGAAGCCGATCTCCTTGTCGGAGCGCTCCAACTCGTGCAGCAGCGTCGTGATCAGTCGCGCGCCGGTCGAGCCGAGCGGGTGGCCGAGCGCCATCGCGCCGCCGTTGACGTTGACGCGGTCCATGTCTGGGGACAGCTCGCGCTTCCACGCCGCCACGACAGGGGCGAACGCCTCGTTGATCTCGATCAGGTCGATGTCGTCGATCTTCATGCCGTTGCGCTCCAGGATCTTGCGCGTGGCGGGGATCGGACCTTCGAGCATCTTCACGGGGTCACAGCCCACGGTCGTTTGATCCACGATCCGGGCGCGAGCGGTCAGGCCCAAGTCCTTGGCCTTCTCGGCGCTCATCAAGAGCACCGCGGCGGCGCCATCGGATATCTGAGAGCTGTTGCCGGCAGTGATCTTGCCGTCGGGCTTGAACGCCGGTTTGAGCTGCGACAGCGCCTCGAGGTTGGTGTCGGGACGGATGCCCTGGTCGGTGACGTAGGTGTCGCCGTTGACCGCGAACGGCACGATCTCGCGCTCGAAGCGACCCTCCTCGGTGGCCTGGTGGGCCAGTTTGTGCGAGCGCACCGCCAGCTCGTCCAGCTCCGAGCGAGGGATCTCCCACTCGTCAGCGATCATCTCGGCGCCAAGGCCCTGGCCGACGATGTTGTGCTTGGCCATCAGCTCGGGCGTGAAGGCGAAGCCGAACTCCTGCTGGGTCTTCATGCCGGCCGCGAAGGGGAAGTGGCCCATGTGCTCGACGCCACCGCCGATCATCGCGTCGTGTACTCCCGCGGCGATCAGCGCCGCGGAGAAGTTGACGGCCTGTTGGGCCGATCCGCACTGGCGATCGACGGTCGTGCCTGGCGTCTCGATCGGAAGGCCGGCCTGAAGCCACGCGTTGCGGGCAATGTTGAAGCCCTGCTCGCCGAACTGCTGCACGCAGCCCGCGACGACGTCCTCGACCACGGCGGGCTCGATCCCGGCGCGGTCGATCACCTCGGTGTAGACCTTGCCTAGCAGGGCGTTGGGATGGGTGTCCTTGTAGTAGCCCTTCTCCAGGTGTCCGCGACCGATCGGAGTGCGAACCGCCTCCACGATGACGACCTCACGGCCCTCTGCTTGCCTCATGATGTAAGTCCTTTGCTCGTTGTTGGTGTTGCTCGAACCGGGAAGTGGCCCGGCACGTGGCGAAAAACGTGTTGAAACCGTGTTCGAAGCGTCCAATCGAAGCTGGCGGTGGCGGCGCTCTCAGAAGGACGCCGTGCGCGCTCTCCTCTACTGTACCGCTCAGCACCCCTAGGTTGACTGGCCAGTCAACCAAACGCCCTAGCCAGACCCCCCTAAGTCCAAACCCCCAAGCAGGAGCACCATCTTGAACGAACGCATCGGAATAATCGGCAGCGGCACGATCGCCTGCGGACTCGCCGCAACCGCCGCCCACCACGGCGCCGTACTGCTGCTGGCTCGCTCGGACAGCTCGGCTGAGCGCGCCAGGGCAACCGTTGAGAAGACGCTGAGCCGCCTGGAGGTTGAGATCGATCCCGAGCACGTGCAGATCGTGACCGACCTGGGCGCGCTCGCGCACGTGTCGTTCGCCGTCGAGGCGGTGGTCGAGGACCATGACGTCAAGGCCGGCCTGCTGGGCGAGCTGAACGGCGTGCTCGACGCGGAGGCGATTCTTGCCTCCACCACCTCCTCCCTCTCAGTGGAGCGCCTCGCCGAAGCATCGGGGCGCCCGGAGCGGTTCCTCGGGTTGCACGTGTTCAACCCCGTCACGAAGATGAAGCTCGTCGAGCTGGTGTTCCCGGCGGCCGCTTCGCCGCAGACACGCTCGCGTGCCCTGGCGCTGTGCGAAGCCTTTGAGAAGACCGCTGTGGAGGTGCCCGACGTGCCCGGGTTCGTCGTGAACCGGCTGCTGTTTCCTTACCTGTTCAATGCGGTGAGGCTGCTCGAAGAGACGGGCATGGATCCGCTTGACGTCGACACCTGCATGAAGCTCGGCGCCGGGCACCCGATGGGCCCGCTGGCGCTGCTCGACCTTGTTGGGCTCGACGTGTCGAAGGCAATCGGCGAGACGATCGGCGAGCCGATTCCACCGCGCGTGGATGAGTTGATCGCCGAGGGCGCACTGGGCCGCAAGAGCAAGCGCGGGTTTCTCTCCTACTGAGGGCGCCCGCTTTGGCGAAGGCGCCGATCCGATCCTGAGGCTAGCCTGAGCCAACTTTTAGGCGCGCTTCATCGCGGAGCGCATACTTGAGCGTGCGACACAGATCGCGACGCACAATTGCCTCCTCCCAGTGCACACGCTCCGGCCCGCCTCCCCCTGCGGGCCGGAGCTGTTTTGGGAGACGCTCGGCGCCTCCCAAACTCCCGCCGCCCCGGTTTCCCTGCAGCTCTGCTCCCCTTGGCGCCGGCCCGCACGCGTTGGCCGGCTGTGTCGGCGAGCCCCTATGCGGCCGGGGGTGCCTCGCGAGTCGAGGACTCGTGCTGGTCCTCCCCGCGCTTGCGCGCCGCGCGGCGCTCGCGGATGCGCACGGCCTCGACGCGGTTGTGGTGCACGGACTCGACCCTGATCGAGAAGTCGCCCGAGCTGATCGTGTCGCCCCGACGGGGTAGGCGCCCGATCTCAGCGAACACAAACCCGCCGACTGAGTTGTAGGCGTCGCTGTCGACCGGCAGCTCAACGCCGTAGTCGAGCAGATCGGCGATCGAGACATGTCCGCGCACGAACCAATCGCCGTCGGCGAGCCGGCGCACCTCCCCGGCAGCGGGGTCGGTCTCATCGGCGATCTCCCCGACGACCTCCTCGACGATGTCCTCGATCGTGACGATGCCCACGACGCGGCCGTACTCGTCCACCACCACCGCCATCGAGGTGCGCTGGCGCTGCAGGTCGGCGAGCAGATCGTCCAGCGGCTTGGTCTCCGGGACGATCAGCGCCTCATGCGTTATCGGCTCGATCGAAGCGTGCGGACCGTCGTGCATCAGCCGCTTGGCGAGTGAGGATGCGTGCACGAGCCCGCGCACACGGTCGCGGTCATCGCCCTCGATCACAACGAGCCGGGTGTGGCCGCTCGATATGCACAGCTCGAGCGCCGCCTGCGCGTCCTGGGAAATGTCGACTGTGACGACTGCGGGGATCGGCGTCATCACCTGGCGCGCCTCCTGCTCGTGCAGGTGAAACACTCCGGTCAGCATCCCGGCCTCACCGGGGTCGAGCTGGCCACCCGCGTAGGACTCGGCGATGAGCCGCTTCAGCTCGTCGGGCGAGCCGCCCTCTCCCTGCGTGCTCGCGTCGACGCCGAGCAGCCGCAGGATCCGAGCGGAGACAGCCGTGACACCCACGATGACGGGATGGAAGAGCGCGCTGAAAGCCTGCAGCGGCCGTGCGATCCGGCGGGCCACCGACTCCGAGCGGTCCACCGCGTAGAGCTTGGGAACCATCTCCCCCGCGATCAGCTGGGTGGCCGCGATCAGCACGAACGCGACGATCACGGAGATGACGATTGCCGCGTCGTGGCTTGGCGTGCTGCCGAGCGCTCCCTTGAGAATGTCCGCAAGCGCGGGCGTGGCGAGCGCGCCGATACCGATCGACGTCATCGTCACACCGATCTGCACCGCCGAGATGTACTCGTTGATGCGATCGAGCTGGCTGAGCGCAAGCGCCGACCCGCGCAAGCCTTCCTCGCGCATCACTTCCAGGCGCGCGCGCCGCGAACGTACGAGTGCGTACTCGGCGGCTACGAAGAAGGCGTTGATCGCGATCAGGACGACCGCGAGTATGAGCTTCAGCCCGTTCACGCCGGATCGGCGCCCGTCCGGGCCGATCTACTTCGGGGAGGTTTTTCTTCTTCGCTCATCGATAGCCGACCGCACAACCGTAGCAGGGGCGCATGTCGGCTTTGTGCGAGGCACAGGCAGAGACACAGGCAATCGCTCGGGCGAGCGCGTTTATGCGCGGGGCCGAGCGGAGGTCGGTGCTCGCGAGGCCTTCTTCGAACTCACGCAAGGCCGTCGATGCGCCGCGCAAGCTCGAAGTCAGCGCCAGTGAGCCCACCCTCGGAGTGCGTCGAGAGCTGCAGGCGAACCTTGTTCCAGCCGTGCAGGAGGATGTCGGGATGATGGTTGGCGGCCTCGGCGGCCTCGGCGACGCGGTTGACGAACGCGACCGCCTCGGCAAAGTCCGCGAACTTCAACTCGCGCACGATCGCCTGGCCCTCGCGCCGCCACTCACCGCCGGCGAGCCGAGTGTCAATCTCCGAGTCGGAGAGGAGCGTCACACAGGTCAGGTTATCGAGGGCTCAGGCGATCCCGGAAGCCGAAGAGCCAGCCACGGCGATCGCGCCGAGGACGGACACCACGGACAGGGCCACGCACGCCGCAAGGCCGAGCCAGGAACGATGGCGATCGTCGGCCGTCCTGATGGCAAGTCCGGCAAGGGCTCCCCCGATCAGCCCACCGATGTGGTCGCCGACGGAGATGTTGGGCAACGCGAAGCTCAGGATCAGGTTGATGACGATCAACATTCCGATGCCCGACTCCATCACGCTCATACGCCGTGCGCGCAACTCGATTACCGCCGCGCCCATCAGCCCGAAGATGGCGCCCGACGCGCCAAGGCTGGGAGCGCTCGTGGCCACCAGAGCACCGAAGGCGCCGGCGAGCAGCGAGGTGAAGTAGATGGCGGCGAACTTCACCGACCCGAGCGCCGGCTCGAGCATCATGCCGAGCAGGTAGAGCAGGTACATGTTGAAGCCAATGTGCAGCAGATTCTCGTGCAGGAACCCACTGGTTACGAGGCGCCAGTATTGATGTTCGATGCATAGCGGTCGAGTACGCCTTCTTCGATTACGGCGCCGTGGATGGTGGACCCCTCCAGCGTGAGCTGCCCCTGCTCGGTCAGGAACACGAGCACGTTGATCGCGATCAGCGCGAATGTGACGCGTGGGCGCGCCGCCATATTGCGCATCGTCATGACGCGGGTGCTCTGTTTGGAGCACTCCGGACAGCGCATTCCGACCGGGGTCGGTGTCATGCAATCCGGGCAGATTGGACGTCCGCACGACGAGCAAGCGACGCCCGTCTCGCGCGAGGGATGGCGATAGCAGGTGGCCATGAGCCGCGCAGACGCTAGCAGCGAGGCCAGCGCCCGGCGGCATTGCCGGGATGACTAGATCGCGGTTGGGACGCTGACCGCCAACTTGCGCAGGCCGAGACGCATCCGGCCGTGACCGTGCCGATCGGTCAGCGCTCGCCGAGCAGGCGGCGGGTGCGATCGCGCACGTCGCCCACCGCGCGCTCGGCGGCACTGCGAGCACCCAGCGGATCGCGCCCAGCGGGACGCGCCCGCTGACGCGCGCGCAAGAGCACAAGCGCGACGCCGGCACTGCTGCCGACAACCACAGCGGCTGCCGGGCGCACCCAATTGCGCGGGTCGCGCATCGCCGACAGCTCCCACGCCTCAAGCTCCTCCGCGGCGCTCTCGGTGAGGCTCATCAGCGTGCTCTCCAAGCGTTGCCCAAGATCCGCGGGCGGCTCCACTGGAGAGAGTGCCTTGTGGAGAAGGCCCTCCATGCCTGGCGCCATCTCACTCATCGCGCTCCCCCGCATCCGCTGTTTCGCCGGTATCGGTCTGCGTCGCTCCGACGAGCTGCTCGAGCTGCTTGATCGCACGATGGATGAGCACCTTGGTGGCTCCGTCGGAGCGGCCCATGGCACGGGCGATCTCGCGATTGTCCATTCCCAGGGCAAAGCGCATGATCAGCGCCTCGCGCCTGTCGTCGGGCAGTTGCTGCACTCCGTCGAGCACTCGCCCAAGCTCGTCGCGACCCTCGACCAGTTCCTCGGTGGTGTGTGCGGCAGCCAGCTCGGTCGTGTCGTCGATCGGCAGAGACGGCTTGCGCGAGCGATCGCGGTAGAGGTTGGCGGCGAGGTTGTGCGCAATTCGGATCAACCATGGACGCAACGGCCGCCCGTGCGACTCGCGCTGGGCTCGGTCGAAGTGACGATAGGCCTGGAGAAATGTCTGCTCGGTGAGATCCTCCGCGTCGTGATGGTTGCCGACGCGGTAGTAGGCATAGCTGTAGACGTCCCGCAGATGCGCTCGGTATAGCTCGGAAAACTCGGCGTCGAGCTGCGCCTTGGACTTCTGCGGTTGGTCGGCCACTCATCGCACCCTACCCCCGAACGCTCTCGCTTCCGTCCCTATGCGGCGCGCGTCTCGCGCACTGACGCCTCGTCGGAGGGCTGCTCGCCGACATCGACAGTTGCGCCCCCCAGCCACTCCCACTGCAGGCTGACGGAAGCCCATATCCGCTGGGCCACTCCGAGAGCGATCGCCTGTGAGGGCTCCTCGACGGTGGGGTAGCTGAGCGGACGGCCGCAGCGAAGACGAACCTTGTGGGGCCTGACGCGCCAGCCTCGACGCACGCCCTCCGTGCCCATGACAGCAACGGGTACAACCCTTGCGCCTGTCTGCAAAGCCAGCCGGCCAACCCCGCGATGGGGATCGCCGAGCGGCCCGCTACGGATGCGGGTGCCCTCGGGGAAAATCACAACACAATCTCCCCTATTCAGAATCGCGCGAGCGGTGGCCATCGCGTCCTGGTCGCCGGCGCCCCGGTCGATCGGGAAAGCGCCGAGGCTGTTGAGCAGCCACGCTTGCCAGCGTCGCTCGAACAGCTCGCGCTTGGCGACGTAGTAGACGGGACGGCGGGTGAGCGCTCCAATCGCAAAGGGATCAAGAAAGCTGCGATGGTTGGCCGCCAAGAGCACCGGCCCCGAGGCTGGAATGCGCTCGCGCCCACCGCGCTCAAGGCGAAAATAGACTAGGAAGAACGGCAGCAGCACCGCACGCACGATCCAGTAGAGCAGTGGATTCACCCCGCGGGCAAGTGCGTGCTCGCGAAACGCGTGCAGCTCGCCCGAGTCGAGACTCGAAGCCCCGCGATCCTTCTCGGAGATCCTCGCGGGCTCGGCGCGCGTGCCGGTGTGCCCAGAAGCCAGACGAACCCCGGCGCGGCGGTCGGCACCCGCTTCGATGCTCTGCTGCCGGTCGTCGGCTGCGCGTGACTCCATGCATTGGGTACCCGCGTGCGCGGGCGGCGTTACAGACGCGGGGTCGCTACGCTCGGTGCTTCCCGCCGGAGTAGCTCAGCTGGCCAGAGCACCTGTCTTGTAAACAGGGGGTCACGGGTTCGAATCCCGTCTCCGGCTTTCGCGAATCGCCTACTGACGCTTCTGCTCGCACCGGCGCCAACAAAAACGCCCTACGACAGCACCACGTCCCCATCGGCGGACAGGGTCCAGTGCGGGTTGTGGGCGATCTCCCGCGGATGGCCGTCGGGATCGAGGAACACGGAGCTGTAGCCACCCCCATAGGCTTGGCAAGTGCCCGACCACACCGATAGCCCCAACACAGACAGGGACACCGACAGGCTCACCTTCGACGAGGAGCTGCTGCTGTGGCTGGGCGACGAGCCCGCGGAGATACGCGCCGCCGACGCCGAGCGCCTGCGCGACATCACGGCCGAGTTTGCGCGCGGGTTTGACGCGCTGGCGAGCGTTGGGCCGGCGGTGACCATGTTCGGCTCGGCACGCACGCCACCGGATCACCCGCACTATGCGCTCGTGCGCGAGACGGCAGCGTGCCTGGGTCGCTCCGGGTACGCGGTCATCACAGGCGGCGGGCCCGGGCTGATGGAGGCCGCCAACCGGGGAGCGCGCGACGCGGGGGCACTGTCGATCGGCTGCAACATCGAGCTTCCGCGAGAGCAGTCGCTGAACCCCTATGTGGATATCGGGCTGCGCTTTCGTCACTTCTTTGCCCGCAAGGTGATGTTCGTGCGCTACGCCAGCGCCTTCGTCATCGCCCCAGGCGGGTTTGGCACGCTGGACGAGCTGTTTGAGGCGCTCACGCTGATACAAACCTCAACGATCCGCCATTTCCCGGTGCTGTTGCTCGGCGACGGCGAGTGGGACGGGCTGCTGGACTGGCTGCGAGCCCGCGCGCTTGCGGAGCTGCACATAGACGCCGAGGATCTCGCCATGCTACGCGCGGTGCACCATCCTTCCGAAGTGTGCGCGATCGTCGACGCCGCGCGCACACGCCAGCGCGAGCATGGCGGCAGGCGCAAGCGCCGGACGACGACAACCTCACGCTGAGCGCCAAGCCCGCAGGCCGCTCGACCGGGATGGTGGCGATGACGGCCGCTCGCTTCGCTAGCGTTTCCAAGTCGTGGCGACGATGGCACGGTCGGGAATCGAACACCGCTCCCGCCGAGGCGTGCGTGCGATCGCACTCGGGCCGGTCGCGCTCGCGCTCGTGCTGGCCGCGGCAGCATGGCGGATCGACACCGAGGGCACTCCGCCCATGCTCGTCCACCGAACGCTGGCTGCCGACGTGCGCCTGCCCGGGAGCCCGCCGACGCTGAGCTGGCCCCGCGAAGGCGAGGCCGCGGTCGAAGTGCAGGGAGTGGGGAGCTTCGGCCGAGCGGGTCCGAGCACGCCGGTGCCGATAGCGAGCGTGGCGAAGGTGATGACGGCCTATCTCACGCTGTTGAGCCACCCGCTGGCTGCCGGGGCCGGAGGGTTTGCGATGACGGTGACTCGTGCGGAGACTGCCGAACAGGAGCAGCGGGTCGACCTTGGCGAGTCAACAGTCGCGGTGCGGGTCGGCGAGCGCATTGACGAGCGCCAAGCGCTGCAGGCGCTGCTGTTGCCCTCGGCGAACAACATCGCGGCGATGCTGGCCGTGCACGACGCGGGCGACATCGCCGCGTTTGTGACTCGCATGAACGCGACCGCAAGAGAACTGGGGATGGACTCCACCACCTACACCGACCCGAGCGGGTTCGAAGCAAGCACCGTGTCCACGGCTGCCGATCAACTGAAGCTGGCCGCCGTCGCGATGCGCGAGCCGGCATTTGCCGAGATCGTCGACGAGCCCTCAGCCGAGCTGCCCGTGGCGGGCCTCGTAACCAACTACAACGCACTCGTCGGGGAAGACGGGTACGTCGGAGTCAAGACCGGCTCGGACCGCGCGGCCGGCGGTTGCCTGGTGTTCGCCAAGCGGGTGCGGGTCGGCGGGCGCACGGCGACCGTGCTGGGTGTCGTGCTTGGCCAGCACGAAGGCGCGCCGATCGACGCGGCGCTGGCGAGCGCACGCCAGCTCGGCGACTCGGTTGCCGCCGCGCTGCGGGTGCGAGTGGTTGTGCCAGCCGGTAGCGCCGTGTTGAGCGCACACTCGACCGGCGGGCAGGCAACGACCGTGGTCACGCGCACAGCCCTGCGCGAGATTGGCTGGTCCGGGCTCACGTTCCCGGTGCAGGTAAGGAGGAACGCAGCGGCGAGTCGAGCGACGCATGTGCGGGCCGGTCAGCCGCTGGCAAGCGTAAGCGTATACGGCGCCGACACACAGACGACGGCGGCAGTGGCGGCTGGTCCGCTTGGCGAACCGTCGCTCGGCTGGCGCCTGAAACATCTGCTGTAGGGACCCGCCTCCATCCTCGCTGGCGTATACCGCCCCGTACCCGCCCCAGCACCCCGCCGCCGATCCCCGCCAGCGCGCGCGGACGCCCCGCCGCCCAGCCTCCCCGGCCCACACATGTTCCCCGCCGCCCATCCTTGCTGGCGTGCGCGGCCAATGTCGTAGCGATTTGTTTCCGACTCGCCGCGCTCGCGTGGAGCCGGCAGGGAGGACTGGCTGAGCGGCCGATTCTCCAGCATTTGCCTGATCGCCCGCGTGGTCACCCACTCAACGCCCGCTCGCGTGCTGCCCACGAGCCTGGATCACAACTCGGGCTTTGAGGCGATTTGTGTGCGCTGCCACGCGCGCGGGCTGGCGCTTGCACTATCGTCACAACCTTGTTCGAAGTTCACTGGTTGGAAAGCTGGTCGAGAGTCGATGTCCGCTAAGCACGCAGTGCTGGGGCTGGTTATCGAGCAGCCCGGGTACGCCTATCGGATCGCCTCCGGTGTGCGTCGGCAGCTGCGCTTCGCCGACCTGGCCGACTCCTATCCCTATTGGGCGCTTGAGAAGCTCGAGAACGAGGGGCTCGTGCGCAGGGTCGATGAGAACGGGAACCCGCTCGCCAGCGCGCCGGGGCGCCGGGCCATTTATGAGGCGACCCCGAAGGGTGTGGCGTCGTTTGAGGACTGGCTACTGTCCACCGCCGCGGAGCCGCCGCTGCGCGACGAATTGCATTTCCGGATCGCACTGTGCCGCCCTCGCGACGCACGCCGCGTGATCGAGCTTGTTTATGGCCAGGAGTTGGTGTGCCTGGGGCGCGTACAGGATCTCAAGCGCACCTCCGAAGCGGACATCGCCGAGGGATCGGAATGGGAGCGGATGGTGCGCGTCGTTTCCCGCGATGCGGAGCTTGCATTTTGGCGCGCACGAATCGAATGGCTCCAAGGGGTTCGCGCGATGCTCGAAAGACTGCCGGTGAAAACCGAGCGGCGAGCGCGCACGTTAGAGCTGACGGGAGCCGGTGAAACCCCGGACAGACGGTTATTCAGCACTGAAAAATTCAGCACTGACTAGCCTCGCTCGCCGCGGATGACAACCATTGCTCTCGCGCTCGTGTCGAGGGGACGGGCGGAGGCCAAGCGAGGGCAGGGAAGCGAAGCTCACTATGACCACCATGTCACCAATCCGCGGAGGCATTTTGCATCTCCCCACCTCTCACGATGGCCGCTACTCGCAGTCGCTTGAGCGCGGCCTGGCGATCCTCAGGGCGTTTACGCCCGAGCAGCCTTGGTTGGGGATCGCGGAAATTGCGGACGCGCTCGAAATGAGCCGACCAACCACGCATCGCTATGCCTCGACGCTCGTGGCGCTCGGCTACCTGGAGCAGGGCCCGAGACGCAAGTACAGGCTCGGAGTGCGCGCTGGCGATCCGGGGCGCTCGGCGGTCAACTCGACGACGTTGCGCAACCTCCCCGACCACTGTCTGGCCGACCTGCGTGATCGCAGTGGGTGCACGGCGAGCCTCGCCGTGCTCAGCGGTGAGGACATCGTGTATGTGGACCGCGCGAGAAGCGCATGGCAGGGGCAGAACGAAGTGACCGAGCGCTTGGGGCGCGGCTCGCGGCTTCCCGCCGCCAACACCGCCATGGGTCGTGCGCTGCTCGCACACCGCGGCCCCGATCGACGCGACAGAGTTCCTGTGGCGGGCGCCGAGGAGCAGCCTGAGTCCCAGCAGGATGCGCGCGCCAGAGCGAAGCTCTTCGAGGAATTGGAGAGCCTTCGCGAGAAGGAGTTCGTGGTCGCCGACAGCGTGCGCGTAAAGGGCGAGCGATGCGTCGCGAGCGTGGTGCGGGGCAGATCGGGTGAGGTCGTGGGCGCCGTCGACGTCGCGGCACCGAAGCTGACGTTTTCCCACGCACAAACGCTTGAGCGGCTGGCGCCGCTTGTGGTTGCGAGCGCCGAGGAGATGTCAGCGCACCTCGGCTACATGCCGTAGGGAGCTACCCCTCGAGCAAGCCGATCTCCGCCGCGCGCGAAACCGCCTCGGAGCGCGAGCGCGCGTCCAGCTTGCGATACACAGCGTGAGCTTGGGTCTTGACGGTGTTGGTCGAGACGTGCAGGCGAGCGCCGATCTCACGGAAACTGAGGTGGGTTGGCAGGAAGCGCAGGATGCGCAGCTCGGCCATCGTGAGCGCCGCCGGGCCGGCCAAAGCGCTGGTGGAGGCCGAGTCGATGAGCCCCCACGTATCGTCCAGCCAGCCCTCGAACACGATCGCGTCGGGCACGCGCCGCGCCAACTGCGATGCCTCTGCCAGCAGCGCGCGCGCTTCGCCGATGTCGGCTAGACGCAGAGCGGCGCGGGCAAGCACGATGCGTGTCTCTGCCTCGTACCACGGGATGAAGTTACTCAACCCGGCGAGCAGGTGCGCGGCGCGACGGGCATCGCGCTTGCCCTCGTCGACGTGGCCGACGTGGGAGCGCACATCGGCCGATACCGCAAAGGTGAGAGCGGAGGCCGGGTAGGAGGCGAGCGAGTGGCGCTCGACCTGGTGGACGGCACGAGCGATCAGGTCGACGCCCTGGTCCCAGTCGCCTTCTTCTACGGCGATCATCGCCAACTGCGACAGGCATAGCGTCTCCACATTGGGTGCGGCGACGGCGCTGCGGTGGATGCCGTCCTCGAGGTGCTCGCGCGCGTGCGTGCGGTCGCCCGTGAGGTGATCGGCGACGCCGCGCAGCAGGCAGAAGATCGAGCGCCACGGGCTGTCCTGATCCTCTCTGTCGTATGCCTGGGCCGCATGGTTGGCCATCGGCACGAGGCCCTGGCGAGAGGCGACCGCTTCGATCACGGCAACGCCCGCGGGCAGTGAGGCCAGCATCGGGATGTTCGTCGAGCGTGCCAGAGCGCCCGCTCCGACCAACCCCCAGTGCTCGGCCTCGCGCAGGTCGCCGAGCGCAAGCGCGCTATGGGCGGCGGTTAGCGCGAGCGAGGCGTGGGTGGATATGTCCTCCGCGCTGAAGCAGCGAAGCCAGCGCTGCACCTCGGCGTTGCGCCCGTCGCTCAGGTAGCGAGGCAAGTTGCGCCACAGCAACTCGCCCGCGTTGCGGGCGCTGCCGGCGGCCACCGCATGCTCGATCGCACAGTCGAGCCGGCCGTGCTCGGAATACCACTCGCTCGCGCGCAGGTGCAGCGCGCAAACGCGCTGCGGGCGGGTGTGGCGAAGTTCTGCCAGCAGCGCCTCGCGCAACAGTTGGTGGCAGCGAAACCATTCGTGGCCGCGGTCGATCGGCCCAAGCGGCAAATTGCCGCGGGCGAGGCTCTCCAGCAGCGGGCCAGAGCCGGATCGCCGGAGAGTCGCGTCGCACAGCGGTCCTGAGAGCTGCTGGAGGATCGCCGAGTCGAGCAGAAACTCGTGCTGCTCCGCTGACAATTGTGCGAGGAACTCGTCTCGCATGTAGTCGGCAAGCAGATGGTCGCTGCCGGTGAAGCTCGCCAGGTCCGCCTCGGGACTGGGCCGATCGCGAGCCGAGAGCGCCGCAAGGTATAGCCCGGCTGGCCATCCCTCGGTGCGCTCCACGAGCGCCGCAACCTCGGCCTTGCCGACCCGCAGGCCTGCGCCGCTCAACAGGGACGCTGCCTCGGTGCGCGTCATCGCCAGCTCTTCGATGCCCAGCTCCAGCAGCGCGCGGTGGGCGCGCAGCCGGCCGAACGGTAGGGCTGGGAGGGTTCGAGACGCGAGCACCAACTGTGAGCCGGTCGGTAGGTGCTCGGCCAGGACGGCGAGCACCCCCAGCGCACCGGGGTTGTCGATGACGTGAGCGTCGTCGAGAATCAGCAGGAGCGGCACACGCCGGCGCTCGACGGCGACGCTAAGCGTGCAGAGCACCGCCGGCGGCAGGCCGAGCCCGGGCTCCCGCGGCGAGGAATCGAGCAAAGACAAACACGCCAGGGCTTCGTCGAGCGACTCGTCGAGTGGCTCGACCTCCGCGAGTGCGGCGAGGATCGCGCGGGCGAGCTGGATTGGGTCGCTGTGCCAGCTCTCAAGCGATATCCACGCGCTCGGACGGTTCTCCTCAGCCACCCACTCGACCAAGAGACTCGTCTTGCCGTAGCCAGCCGGAGCGATGATCGCGACCACTGGGATGGTCGGGTCGCGGGCCAGCTTCGCCAGCAGTCTTCCTCGCCGCACCAGCCCCTCACCGGAGAGTGGGCGCCCACTCTTGACGGCAAGCGACATCGACCAAAGGTAGGGCCCGAAGCGAGCCGTTCCATCAGCGATCCGGCACGCACAACGCGCTCGTAGCTACGGACCCCAGGTACGTAGTAATGACGGACCAAAAAACTCCGCACCCGGTGCTGACCGCGCGGAACGCGCACGTACCTCTTGCGCAGCGAACCGGCGCTGCTACCGCCTACTAGCCGCCCGCTCCGGGCAGATCCAAGCCGAGCGCCAGCATGATCTCCGGCGCGGCGGCCACGACCCGCGGGCCGCCGACCTGCGGTGCCACGGCGCGCAGCACGCCGGTTACGTCCTCGGGCGTGGCGCCTTCGGCGAGTGCGTTGGGCACCTGCCAGGCATAGGAGGCAGGCGGCGAGTCGAGCGCCACCAGGGCGGCGATCTTGACGAGCGCGAAGGTGCGGCCGTCGAGGCCGCTCGCGGCGAGGTCCACCTCGCGGAGCCCGACCGCTGTCTCCAGCATGTCAAGCTCGCCCGCGGAGATGCCCTCCAGCGTGCGTTGTGTTTCCGGCGTGACGGTTGCCATGGCAAATCCTCTCGTTGGGAAACGTGATGCCTCCGGGCGTGACTGGACGGAGACGACTAATTATTGGATTGCACTGAATTTCTGGGATTGCACTTATGCACTTAATCTCTTGACGCACTGTGCGGGCAGCGCCGCCGACCGACCGGCACTGCCCACAACCCGCGATGAATATCGACCGAGCGGGCGACGGCTACACAACCTCCCGCTGGCGCCCTCCGTAGGCGACGAGGCCATAGATGACGAGGATGTCGACGGCGAACAGCGCCAGCGAGCCGAACGGGTAGGCCGGAATGAAGATCAGCTGGATGATCGCGTTGACGGATGCCGTCAGAATTCCAATCCAGCGACCCCACTCGATATGCCCAAAAATCGCTATGGCTGCACAGAACTGAATGATTCCGGTAATCATCAGAACCCAGCCCCATGTGTTGAGGTCGCTTATGATGTAGGTGGCTTCGCGAACGTAGAAGTGTGAGTTGGAGATTGCGGCTATTCCGTAAATGAAGTTCAGGACGCCGACGATCGCGATCATGACGCCCGCGAACGTGACCCAACCCTCACCTTCATACCAGTCGCCGCCCGTCCCCGACGCCCGCGAAGATCCTGAAGTTGTGGGTGCGTCGTAGCCGCTGTCCATGTTGCTGCCTCCTTCGAGTAGCCGATGGGCTCCTAGCCCTATGTGAACAGCGTAAGAACACACCGCGGCGAGCGCATCGCCCGATCTGGGTGATTTTGGGAGACAAGATCCGCATGAACCCCGCAGTGCGCATTCGTCGCCGGTCGCCGCGCCCACAGGTCGAGCCCGAGCATGTGCTAGCCGGCCTGAGGGCGATCCACCAGCGATGTGATCCGCCCGAAGCAACAATCAGTAGTCCGCCGAGCCCACCCCGGGTGGACTGCTGAGGCTTGGACCGTTTGGAGCAGGGATGATGCGGGTATGTGCCGTGTTGCCCATGAGGATTGGTTGGTGATGCACCAACGCGTGCGCTGTGCGCACTGCCACAGTTGGACTGACGCGCTGCTCGTGTGGGCAGCCGGAGACTGCTGCCCGAGTTGCAACGCTCCGATGACGCTCCAGGCCACCCCAGCACCCGAGCCGCCGCCAGACGCAACGCGGCGGCGAGGACCGGGGAGGTTCGCCCAGCCCTCGCCGAGCGGACCGCGGCAACCCAATACTGGACAGCTGAGCGAGCACCTTTAGCCGGTAACCGACGGGCACACGCAAGCAACGGAAACCGTGGGTGCTTGGCGGACCTCAGCTGGAGCGCTTGGCCTGCTGGGCGAGCACCTTGCCGAACGCGGACTCCACCTCGGTTGTCATGCGCTGCTTGAACACGGCCAGGAGTGCCTCGGAGGCGATCGGCCGCAGGGCATCGATCGCACCGATCATCTCATCCCAGCGCTCATCGGGCTGGCCGGCGCTCTCGAACGGTTGCCAAAGCTCTCGCAGGAACAGCTTGACGAACGCGCGCGAGATCGACTCGCAGTCGCGGCTAACCCGCTCGACGAGCGCGAGCGCCGCGTGCATCGAAATTCCAAGCGCCGTTACTTCCTCGGCGGCTTTCATCAGCGCCGGGCTGGGTACTTCGAAGCGGTCGTCGCCAAGTGGGACGAGCAGCTTGAGCTTGCGGATGCGTTCGACGGTCTTTGCGTCAACGTCGCCGAAGCGCTTTGCAAGCTCCTCTCCCGTGACGACCTCGGGGGCCTCGGTGGCAAAGGGCGTGGTCATCGCGTTGCGCAAGCCGAGCAGGCGCCCGGCCACTCCGCCGGAGGCACTCATGAGCCGCTCAATGGCCGCGAGATTGAAGCCGTCGGCCTGCAGGTCGAGGATCAGACGCAGACGGGCGACGTGCTCGGCGTTGTAGTAGCCGATGCGCGCACGAACCTCGGGCGCGGGGAGCAGCCCGCGCGACTGGTGGTTGCGGATGTTGCGCACCGACATCCCAACCTCGGCGGCGAGTTGCTCGATCGTCAGGCCATCGCCCAACGACATGTCGACGCCTGTGGAGGAGCCCGTTTGGCCGAGCACGTCGGCGCCAGGCCCGTTGACATCCGACCCGTTGACATCCGACCCGCCCGGGTCGGCTCCGCCGGCAGACGAGCGGCTTTGACGTCGCTTGCTTTGGCGCTGCCCGGGTATATCAGCCATATCGATTCGCGATCCCGCCACCTCGATCCAGGATACCATCTTGCATGTAACCTCATTTGAGGTATCATTGATCCAGGTCAGATGAGCTTGCCTTCTCAACCCCGCCCTGAATCGACCCATGGCTGAGCGTGGCGCACCTCCGCGCGTGCCCGCGGGCCGACGCCGCGCGCTTGCCTTGATCAGGTCGTTCACCTCCCCGCTGCTGCCCGACGATTATCTAGAGCTGGTCAATCCGCTCTGGTCCACGCGCGAGCTGCGCGGGCGGATCGAACGCATCGAGCGCGAGACTCCGAGCGCGGTGACCGTGCTGATCAAGCCGGGCTGGGAATGGCAGGGTCACCGGCCGGGGCAATATCTGCGCCTTGGGATCGAGGTGGACGGCGTGCATCACTGGCGCGCCTACTCGCTGACCTCCGACCCGAAGCGTGCGGACGGCTGCATCTCGATCACACCGAAGCTCGTGGAGGGCGGAAAGGTGTCGCCGTTCTTGTTCGGGCGCGTGCGCGCGGGGACGATCGTACGCCTCGGCGGCGTGGAAGGCACGTTTGCGCTGCCCGACCCGCTGCCCACGCGCCTGCTGTTCATCAGCGCCGGCAGTGGAATCACGCCGATCATGAGCATGTTGCGCAGCCTCGCCGCGCGCGGGCGACTCGAGGATGTGGTTCACGTGCACTGCGCCCGCTCGGCCGATGAAGTCATCTTTGGGCGCGAGCTGGGCGAGCTACATGCCGCCCGGCCCGGCTACAGGTTGCACCTGCGGCTGACCGGCAAGCAGGGCAGGGTGACGCGCGATCAACTCGATGGACTCTGCGGGGACTGGCGCGAGCGCGAGACGTTCGTGTGCGGGCCGAGCGGGCTACTGGAGTCGATGGAGCAACGCTGGAGCGCGGATGGCGACCCAGAGCGCCTCCACGCCGAGCGCTTTCAGCCGGGCACGCAAATCGGAGACGGGGAGCGAGGGACGGGCGGCACGATCCGCTTCCGCCACAGTCAGGTGGAGGCGAGCAGCGACGGCGAGCAGCCGATACTGCTCGCGGGCGAGAACGCGGGAGCGAGCCTGCCGTATGGATGTCGTATGGGCATCTGTCACACGTGTGTGGGGAAGCTGAGAGCAGGCCAGGTGCGCGACCTGCGCACCGGCCGCGTGTATGGCCAGCCCGGGGAGATGCTGCGCACCTGCGTGAACGCGCCCGAGGGCGCAATCGAAATAGACCTCTGACCCGAAGCACAAGACTAGAAGGAGCCCGAATGTCAACGATCCACGCCGAGAAGCCCTCGATTCCACCCAACACCACGGTGGCAGCCCCAAATGGGATTGCACCACCACCCCGGGTGCCCTCCGGTGATGCCGATCCGCGCGATGGCCGACCCGCCGGCGAGCCCGGCCGGGGCGACGGCCCTCCTGCCGCCGAGGCCGACGGGACTGGGAGCCCGCTCGCCCGCCTCACCCCTGAGCAGATCGAGGAGCTGGGCCGCGAGTTCGACGCGATCCACGACGAGGTGTTTGCCGACCTCGGCGAGGGCGACTCCAAATACATACGGAACACGATCAAGTTTCATCGCTATCTCGTGTTGGCGGCACGCGCGATGCTCGTGGGCTCGCGCAAGAAGCCGCTGTCGATCGGCGGGACCGCGGCGCTGTCGTTGGCGAAGATCCTCGAGAACATGGAGATCGGCCACAACGTGATGCACGGGCAGTGGGACTGGATGAACGACCCCGACATCAACTCCAAGAACTGGGACTGGGATACGGCCTCACCGGCCGACGCGTGGCGGCATTCCCACAACTACGAGCACCACACGTTCACGAACATTCGCGGCAAGGATCGCGACCTGGGGTATGAGATCATGCGTATCGACCCCCAGCAGAAATGGCATCCCGTGTATCTGCTGCAGCCCTTCTACAACCTGCTGCTGATGGGGTTCTTCGAGTGGGGCGTGGCACTGCACGACCTCAACTTCGACGCGATCCATGCCGGCGAGAAGTCCAAGGAGCAGCTGGTCGAGGAGCTGAAGGCGATCGGCGTGAAGGCGCGCAGGCAGATCGTCAAGGATTACGTCGCGTTTCCGCTGCTGTCGGCGGCGCTCGCCGGCGCGGTCGGCGCGAGGGCTCGCACAGGCACGACCGACCGACGCACAGCTCGCGGAAGCTCAGCTCGCGCAGGCACGACCGACGGACGCACAGCTCGCGGAGGCGCAGCTGGCGGAGGCACAGGCGAAGGCGCGCTGCAAGCCGCAACGCTCGCGTTCAAGTCGACCGTGGCCGCCAACTTCACCGCGAACATCGTGCGCAACGTGTGGGCTTACTCGATCATTTTCTGCGGGCACTTCCCCGATCAGACCTACACGTTCAGCCAGGCCGAGGTCGCCAACGAGACACGCGGGAGCTGGTATGTGCGCCAGCTGCTCGGCTCGGCCAATATCGACGGCGGCCCACTGTTTCACTTCGTCGCCGGCAATCTGAGCTTCCAGGTCGAGCACCACCTGTACCCGGACATGCCATCCAGCCGCTATGCGGAGATCGCACCGCGGGTGCGAGACGTGTGTCACCGCTACGGGCTGCCCTACAACACCGGCCCATTCAGCAAGCAACTGGGCAAAGTCCAGCGCACGATCCTGCGCCTGGCGTTCCCCGGCGGCAAGCCGCGGCGCAAGCCCGGCCCCTACCGGCCCAGCTGAACACGTAGACCGGTCGTTGGCCTCGGCCACCACTACCGTCGGCTGGCCCGACGGTAGTGGTCTATCTCAGGACGCCACCAGACGCGTGCGCAGGTGCGCGCCGACCTTGCGCTTGACACGCTGCAGAGCGTTGTCGACCGTCTTGGTGTCGCAGCCGAGCCGCTCGCCGACCTGCTCGTAGGAGCAACCGTCCAGATAGAGCGAGAGGACGCGGCTCTCAAGCTCCGAGAGCGCGGTCGAGAGACAACCCACGAGCGAGCGCAGCTCCTCGGAGGAGATCACGCGGTTGACCGGGTCGTTGACGCTGGGACCGGCGATCGTTTGGTCGAGCGTCGGCACATCCTCCCCGGCGGCCGCGGGAGTCGAGGAGAACGACACATACTGGTTGAGCGGCGAGTGCTTGTTGCGCGTGGCCGTCTTGACCGCCGTGATGATCTGGCGCGTGATGCACAGCTCGGCGAAGTTGCGAAACGAGGACTCCCGGTCGGTGCGGTAGTCGCGGATCGCCTTGTAGAGGCCGACAAGGCCCTCCTGGATCAGGTCTTCGGAGTCTCCCCCAGCGAGGAAGTACGAAGAGGCCTTCAACCGCACGAAGCCGTGGTAGCGGCGGACGAGACGGTCATAGGCCATGCGATCGCCCTGCTTCGCAAGGGCGATCAAAAAGCCGTCATCAACCTTAACTTCAGATTGAGTGTTATGGAAGGTACGTGCCACGAGCAGATCCTTTCTTGGCTTATGCAGCCAAAACATGCTCAGTGGCGCACTCCTCCCCTGGCGCCAAAGCTATGAAGTCAACCTTAGGTTGAGCGTTATGGGCGGCAGCTTCGCACAGTTATGGAGCCTTGTCAAGGCCCGCCTCGCGAGACTGCAAGATTCCATACAGCAGGGCAGCCGCAGCCGCGGCCACGCCAAGCGACTCGATGCGTCCGCGCAGCTGCAGCGAGACGAGCTGGTCGCACGCGCCCGCCACACGCGGGCGCAGCCCGCTGCCCTCGCTGCCGAGCACCAGCACGACGCCGCCGCTGTAGTCGGGAGCCGTGTAGAGCACTGTCGCGGCACCCCCTGATCGTTGGACGCCCACGGCCGCTCCACTGCTCCGGCGAGCACCTTGCCCATCGGCATCCTCTGGCGCGCGCACCGGTGCGCTTGCGCCGTAGGACCAACACCCAGCCTCGCGTGCCTCGCCCAGGAAGTCGGCGATGTTGCGCACGCGCGCGATGCGAATATGCTCGACCGCTCCCGCCGAGGCCTTGCACGCGGCCGGCGTCACCTCGGCCGCGCGACGCTCGGCGATCACAACTCCTGTGGCGCCGGCACACTCCGCCGTGCGGCAGATCGAGCCCAGGTTCTGTGGGTCCTGCACCTGGTCGAGCGCCACGATCAGCGGCGCGTCCACGGCCAGCAGCTCATGCGCACCGACATACGGATACCCACCCGCCTCCGCGCATACGCCCTGATGAGCGCAGGAACCACACACGCGCTCCAGCTCCTCGGCGCCGCATACCGTCGTCTGCACGCCGGCCAACCACTCTTCGTGCGCGACGCTCGCGCTTGCCCACACCCGAGCGACAGCACGAGCGCGGCGCCCGCGCAACGCCTCGCGCACAGGGTTGCGCCCGTAGAGGATCACCCCTGGCTCCCGCGCCAGCCAACTGGTGGCCCCGGTAGGACATTTGAGCCCAACTCGAGCGGAGTGCTCACCGCGACAGCGGGATCAGCTCGGGACCGGCGGCGCTGTCGCGAATCTCCCAGCCACGTGCCGCGATCTGCTCGCGCAGCCGGTCGGCCTGCTCGAAGTCGCGCTCGCGGCGGGCTGCCTCGCGCGAGACCAGCAGCGCAACCGCCTCCGGGTCAATTGCCTCCACGTCTGCACCGGCACCGAGCGGCTGCAAGTTCTCGAGAGCAAACGTGCCGAGCATCTCGCGCAGGTCGCCGTCGCCGACCGCCTCACCGCGGCGGTTGGCCTCGCGAATCCACTCGAACAGACAGGCAAGCGCCTTGGGCGTGTTGAAGTCGTCGGCGAGCGCGGCAAAGAAAGCATCGGCATGGTGGGCCATGTCGGCGGGACTCGCCCTGCCCAGGTCCAAGCGGCGCAGGGCATCGCGGATGCGCTGGATGCGCCGATCGGCGTCTTGTAGCTCGGCCGGCGAGAAAGCGAGCGGCTGGCGATAGTGGCCGCCCAGCAGATACATAACGACGGCATCGCGCCCGTATTGCTCGAGCACCTCGTGCAGCAGCGCGATGTTGCCAACCGACTTGGCCATCTTCTCGCCGGTGAACTGGATCATGCCGTTGTGCATCCAAATGTGAGCAAGCTCCCGACCGCGCGCGGCGCGCGTTTGGGCGGCCTCGTTCTCGTGGTGGGGGAACACGAGGTCGGAGCCGCCGCCGTGGATGTCGAAGCCGACGCCGAGCAAGCTCTCCGCCATCGCCGAGCACTCGATATGCCAGCCGGGCCGACCCTGCCCCCATGGGGCATCCCACCAGGTGTCCTCCTCCTGCTTGCGCCCCTTCCACAGCGCGAAGTCGAGCGGGTCGCCCTTACGATCCGCTCCCTCCACGCCCTCTCCTTGGTCCATGTCTTCGATGCGGCGATGTGAGAGCGAGCCGTAGTCGGGGTCAGAGCGGACCCTGAAGAAAACGTCGCCCCCGCTCGCGTAGGCGTGCTCGGAGTCGATCAGATCCTGGATGTAGGCGACGATTGCGTCCATCGTCTCCGAGGCAAGTGGCTCGTGGTCAGGGCGGCCAAGGTCGAGCGCATCGGTGTCGGAGACATAGAGGGCAGTCATCTCCGCCGCCAGCTCAGCGCTCGCACGTCCGGCCCTCCGCGCCGGATCGGCGTTGCTCGGATCGGCATGAGCCGCGTCGTAGATCTTGTCATTGACGTCGGTGACGTTGACCACCAGCGTCGTTTCATAGCCCTCATGCTCGAGGAAGCGCTTGAGCAGACTGAATACGACGAACGGACGGCCATTGCCGATGTGGATACGGCTGTAGACGGTGGGCCCGCACGCGTAGATACCGACCTTGCCGGGATCGCGAGGTTCTAGAGCAAGAAGCTCACCGGTGCGTGTGTCGTGCAGCCTGATCTGTCGCATGGACGGGCAACAGTAGCGCCACCGAAGCTCGAGTAACGGCTCCGGTCAAGGCGCTGGGGCTCGTAAGCCACCATGGCTTGTGATGTGTGACGCCCATCTACCTGTAGATGATTCAGGCGCCTATATGGTAGATTGATGGCATGAGCACAACAATCAGGGTGAGCGAACCGACCCGTGATCGCTTCGCCAGATTGGCAAAGACCACAGGTCGTCCCATGAGCCAGCTGGTGGAGGAGGCCGTCGACGCACTGGAGCGTCGCGTGTTCTTCGATCGACTATCCGATCGCTACGAGGTCCTACGCGCCGACCCGGACGCGTGGAGCGAGATCGAGGCCGAGCGCGCCATTGAGGCCGGCACACTGCGCGACCGCTCGTCGTGAACCCACGCCGGTCGGAGATTTGGCTGGTCGATTTCGGCGATCCCGTGGGACGCGAGCAGTCGGGCAGGCGACCCGCCGTAGTCGTATCCGCCAATCCCCTGAACGACAGTCGCGCGGGCGTCGTGATCGTCGTCCCAACCACCACGACTCCTCGGGGCCTGCCTTCTCACGTAGAGATCGATCCACGCGACTCAGGGCTCGACGAGACGAGCCACGCGAAGTGCGAGGACGTCAAGTCCATCTCCGAGCAGCGTCTGATCGGACGGCTCGGAGCGGTGAGCGACGAGGTCATGTTCCAGATTGCCCGCTCCCTGCGCTTCCTGCTTGACCTCTGATCTTCAGTCGGCGAAATCCAGACTCACGACCGCCAGCGCCGCGACACCCTCCCCACGCCCGACGAACCCAATCCCCTCGCCGGTGCTGGCCTTCACATTGACGCGGCCTGGCGCAAGCCCGAGCGCCACGGCGAGCGACTCGCGGATCGCCTCGCGGTAGGGACCAATCTTCGGGCGCTCCATCACGACGGTGGTGTCGACATTGACCAGCTCAAGCCCCTCTGCGAACACGAGCGGCATGACACTCGTCAGCAGCTCGATCGAGTTGGCGTCGCGATAGCGCTCGTCGCTGTCGGGAAAGTGCTCGCCGATATCTCCGAGGCCGGCGGCGCCGAGCAGTGCGTCGATCACCGCATGGGTGAGCACATCGGCGTCGGAGTGCCCGTCGAGGCCCAGCTCGCCGGGAATCTCCACGCCACCGAGGATCAGCGGGCGACCCGCGATCAGACGATGGGAGTCGTAGCCGATGCCGCTCAGCGCGGTCATCGCACGCCCGCGCCGCTTGCCTGTCCCTCGCCATGGGAGGCCTGTCCCCCGCCTGCGCCCAATTGGGTGCCATGGCGAGCCTGTCCCCCCGCATCGGAGCTGCCCGTAAGCGCGATCGACTCAAGGCGACGCTGCCGATGCTCAAACACGCACAGCTCGCTGACGCCGACGCTCTCCAGCAGCTCCAGCGCGCGGTCGTAGTCGGCGCCGACGTCCTCAGGACGATGCGCGTCGCTCGACAAGGCGATGGGCGCACCGGCTTCGACACACATCGCAAGCAGCGCGGGCGCCGGATAGATCTCCTGGGCGCGCTTGCGCAGGCCAGCGGTCGACACCTCGATCGCGACGCCCGATTCGGCGATTCCCTCGATCGCAAGCTCGTAGTAGCGGCGCAGATCGCCTTCGGGCAGCGGGCGGTCACGGCCCCACACCTTCACAAGATCAGGGTGGGCGAGGATGTCGAACAAACCGCTGCGCGCCGCCTCGCCGAGCGCGCGGAAATACTCCCGCCAGATCTCCTCCGCGGAGCGTCCAGAGCCCCACACGCTGTAGTCGTCCATGTCCAGGGCATGGTTACGGAGAAAATGCACGGAGCCGACGACGTAGTCGAAGTCGCGCGCATCGAGCAGGTTGGCGATGCGATCTTCGCAACCGGGAATGAAGTCTGCCTCGATCCCCAAGCGCAGGTCGGTGTCCTCGCGCACGAAGCGGCAGTACTCGTCGATGTCGTCGTGCGCGAATTCGCGCCACAGCGGGTGCTGCCACACGTCAAGTGCCTGCTCGAAGCGGTAGATGTGCTCGGACACACCCAGCTCGGCGATATTGCGCTCACTCGCCGTGTCGCGATAGCGCTGAACGTTGGTCTGCGTGAAGTATTCGGCTTGCGTCGCGCCAAGCTCGTCGGGACGTAGGTGTAGGTGGTAGTCAGTGAGCATGACCGGGAGCCTACGCGGAATCTCGCCGAGCCAGCAGCAGCTCGGCAAGGTCGAGATCGAGCGTGGTGGTCACCTTCAGGTTGTCCTTCGGCGCGGGCACCACCACGACCCGCCCGCCGGCACGCTCCACCAGCCACGCGTCGTCGGTGGCCTGGGCGAGCATGTCATCAGGGACATCCAGAGCTCGCTCCAACGCGCCACGGCGGAACACCTGCGGCGTCTGCACCGCCCACAGGCCAGCACGGTCGAGCGTCCGTGTCACCACACCGTCGCCGTTGGCCTGCTTGACCGTGTCGGTGACCGGGGTGGCCGCGATCGCCGCGTCAACGCCCTCCCCTTCGGCGCCCGCAAGCGTCGCCTCGATCAGCTCGGCGGTGAGCAGCGGACGCGCCGCGTCGTGCACGAGCACCAGCTCCGAGTCCGGCCCGTCTCCGACGGCTGCCAGCGCGAGACGCACCGATTCGGAGCGAACCGCGCCGCCCTCGACGCCAACGGTCCCGACCGGGGCCTCGACGCCTGCTGGCAAAGCCACGACGATCCGCTCGATCGCCGGTACGGTGCGGAGCACGTTCACGCTCCACTGCATAAGTGGTTGCCCTGCGAGTTCGACGAGCGCCTTGGGACACGATGCTCCAAGACGCTCGCCGAGCCCGGCGGCAACGATCAGCGCAACTGCCAAGCTCGCTACTTGGCAGCAGCCGCGAGCTGACTCGACGCGGAGTTCGCGAGCAGCTCGTCCAGGTAGGACTCAGCCTCGTCCTCGTCCTTGTCGAGCGCGTACATCAGCTCGGAGGCGAGGATCTTCTTGGCGCGCGTGTACATCTGCTTCTCGCCTGTGGATAGACCCTTTTCGCTCTCACGCAGCGACAGGTTGCGGACAACCTCGGCAAGCTCGTAGATGTCGCCTGTCTTGATCTTGTCGCGGTTGTGCTTGAAGCGCCGGTTCCAGTTCTTTGGCATCTCGGATACCTCGGCGGTGAGGACATCCAGAACCTTCTTGACCGTTTCTTCGTCGATCACACGGCGTAGGCCCGCCAGGGCTGCATTCTCGGTGGGGACCTTGACGGTCATGTCGTTGTGGAGGATCTTGATCGTCAGGTACTCGCGTGTCGTGCCGAGCACCTCCATGTCCTCCTTGCTGAGCACCTTGCCAGCGCCGTGGTGCGGATACACGACGTGGTCTCCTAGCTCAAACTCGATGCACTCGACCTCGCGGGTCGCCTCAAGCTCCTCGATGAACGATGTCTCTTCGACTGTTGATGCTGGAATGGTGTCCTCCTTCGTCGCGCCGGCAATGGGACCGGCCTTTGTCTCGAGCCGGCAATGGGACCGGCCGTGTCAAGTCTGTGATTCGGTTCGGGCGATATCTCAAGCTGGTGGGTTGACCTGGGCGATGCGTCGAGCTGGTGGGTGGTCCGGGTGGTGCCTCAAGTCTGCAGGTAGCGATCCACGAGATTGACCTCCTGCAGCCGGCGAAGACCCTCGCGGATGTCCTTCGCCCGTATCTCCCCCACTCCCTCGACCCCCTCCAGCTCCGCGTCGGTTGCGGAAAGCAGCTCGTCCAAGCCGCCGAACTCGCCCACGATCTGCGTCACGACGAGCTTCGGCAGTCGCGGAATGCGACCCAGAACGCGATAGCCGCGCGGCGCTACCGGATAGTCGAGCGTGTTGAGCTTGCGGTCATACCCGAGCAGCTCGGCCAGCCGACCGAAATCGAGCAGATCCTGATGCGCCAAGCGCCCCACCTGGTCGAGCGCCGAGGCGAACGCCTCGTCTGAGTAGTCGGCCAGGTAGTCCTGCACGAGCGCTGCCTTCTCGGCCGCCGTGCCGAGAATCGTCTCCTCCAGCTGCATCTCGATCAGGCGCCCCTCGCTGCCCAGCTCGACGATATAGCGCTCGATCTCGACAGCCATCCTCGTGACCAGCTCCGAGCGCTGTAGCACCGTGAGCACGTCGTGCAGGGTGACCCCGCCCTCGAACTCGAGCGCTGTCAGGCGCGTAGAGACCTGGTCGAGGCGAGTGCGGTACTTGTCGAGCGTTGCGAGCGCCTGGTTGGCCTTCGACAGCACGACGGTGATGTCTTGGAGGATGTACTTCACACCGTCCACATACAGCGACACGACCTCGCGGCGCTGAGACACGGCGATCACGAGCGCGTCGGTCTGCTTGGAGACACGTTCGGCGGTGCGATGGCGGGTGCCCGTCTCGTGCGAGAGGATCGTCGGGTCGGGCATCAGCTGCACGTTGGCCATCGCGATCTTGGTGGCGTTGGCGTTGAGGATGATCGCCCCGTCCATCTTTGCGACCTGGTAGAGGAAGGCCGGTGTGTAGTCGATGTCGAGCTTGATCCCGCCCGAGAACAGGAAGCTGATCTCCTCGGGGTCACCGATCGCGATCAAGCCGCCGGTGCGTGCGTGCAGGATGCTCTCGATGCCCTCCCGCAGCGCCGTGCCCGGCGCAACCATCTCAAGTGCTCTGACCAGCGCCGGCTCCGGTCGCGCGTCCGTGTCGAATTCTTCGCCGGATCGTGAGGCCACAACTAGACATTCTACGGCATTTAGCCTTTTTTTATCGCGCCCCTGGCTAGGCAGCCACCGAGGCGGGCCGGGTTCTACCTGGTGGAAGCGCGGCCACCAGCGCTTCGCGCAGAGTCGACGCCTCGCGCGCGCTCTCGCCGCTGCCGGCGGGCGCCAGCACGCCCGCGAGACCGTGCCTGGCGGCCTCCTGCAGGCGCCGCTCGGGATGGCCCACCCAGCGCAGCTCGCCGGTGAGTCCCAGCTCGCCAAAGCAAGCGCACGGCGAGCCCGCGGCAGCGGCCCGGCCATCCACGCCGCCCGCCCGGCCACCCACGCCGCCCGCCCGACTATCCGCGCCACCCGCCCGACCATCCACGCCGCCCACGCCACCCGCCAGCCCATTCAGCGCCACCCCCCTGGCGGCGGAAGCCACCGCGAGCGCGATCGCGAGGTCCACCCCGGGCTCGTCGACGCGCACGCCGCCGACCACGTTCACGAACACGTCGTAGGGTGGGTGGGATCCCAGACCCACACCGCCATGGCGACCGAGAATCGCGAGCACCAGCGCCAGGCGATTACGATCGAGACCCGACACGACGCGCCGTGGTTGTTCCAGCTCCGACGGCGCCACCAGTGCCTGCACCTCGACCAGCAGTGGCCGTGAGCCCTCCATCGCCGCCAGCACCACGCTGCCCGGCGCACGCGTGGCCTCCGCGACGAAGCGCGCGGACGCGTCGAGCACCTCTACGAGCCCACCCTGGCGCATCTCGAACAGGCCCGCCTCGTTGGTGGAGCCGAAGCGGTTCTTCAGCGCGCGCAGCTCGCGATAAGGCCGCTCGCGCTCGCCCTCGAACTGCAGCACGCAGTCGACCAGGTGCTCGAGCACGCGCGGGCCTGCCAGCGCGCCATCCTTGGTGACGTGCCCGACGAGCACGACGGCAATCGAGCGAGACTTGGCGAGGTCCATGATGCGAGCAGCCACCTCGCGCACCTGCCCGACCGAGCCGGGGCCGCCAGACAGCTCGCCGCAACGCAGCGTTTGCACCGAGTCGATCACGCACACGCTCGGCGCATGCGCGGAGATCGCGTCGAGCACCGTGTCGAGGTCGCACTCGGCCAGCACCGGCACCTCAAGCGCGCTGGGCGACAGTCGCTCCGCCCGCAGGCGCACCTGCTCGGCGGACTCCTCACCGCTCACATACAGCGTCTTGTGCCCTCCGGCGGCGATGTTGCCAAGCGCCATGTTGGTGAGCGTCGACTTGCCGATTCCCGGCGAGCCGCCGAGCAGCACCAGCGAGCCCGGCACGAGGCCGCCGCCGAGCACGCGGTCCAACTCGCCGATACCCGTTTGCAAGCGTGCCATTGGGGCCGCCACAACTTGCGAGAGCGCCACCAGCGACACTCCGCGCGAGCCCTTTCGCGACGCGCCTCCACGAGAGCGTGCACCGCCCTTGCCGTCGGCGGCTGCCGCGGATGTGCGCTCCTCCACGAGCGTGTTCCATGCCTCACAGCCCGGACACTGGCCATGCCACTGCGCCGAGGAGCATCCACACTGCGAGCAGATATGAATGGTTTGCGCGCGAGCCACCGTCTCAGACTACGCGCCGGCCCCGACGATCTGGCTGCGACGCTCGTAGAACATCACGTCGCGCCAGCGGCCGTCGGGCATCTGACCGACCCGCTCGCGCTTGCCCACGAGGCGAAAGCCGCAGGCGAGATGCAGCGCAATCGAGCCCTCGTTCTCGGGGAAGATGCCAGCTTGCAGAGTCCAGAAGCCGGCAAGCTCTGAGGACTCGACCAGGGCACCCAGCAACACGCGGCCGATCCCTTGGCGGGCGTGACCCTGGTCGACGTACACGCCGACCTCGCCCACCCCGCGATACACCGCGCGGGCCGACACCGCGCTGAGCGCCGCCCAGCCGAGCACCGCGCCGGACTCACCGCGCGCAACCAGGCAAGGATCGGCGATCCGTGCCGAGCGCCACTGCTCCCAGCTGGGCACGGTGTGCTCGAACGTCGCGTTGCCGGTGGCCATGCCTTCCCTGTAGATGCGCGCCACCGACGGCCAGTCCTCGGCGCGCATCGGCGTGACCGCCACCTGCAAGTAGGTGCTCAGCGGGACTCCCGGCTAAGGCTCGACGGGGTGCTCGTCGTCAACGTCGTCATGGTGCGCGTCCTCGCCCGCCGGCAGCTCCGCACCGGGCTCGGGCTCGCCCCCGCCGGCGCCGACTCCCACAGGGGTCTTTGCCTTCTTGGGCTTGACGATCGTGAGGCTTACGCCGCCGTCGTCCTCCGAGCCTTCTGCGGCTGGGTTGACGACCACCGTGGCACCGGGCATCAGCTGTTCACGCAACACGAAGTCGGCGAGCGGATCCTCGATGTAGCGCTGGATCGCGCGGCGCAGCGGACGGGCGCCCATCGCGGGATCCCAGCCCTTGTCGACGAGCAGGTCCTTGGCGGGATCGGTCAGCTCGAGCTGCAGCTCGCGTTCGGCCATCGACTCGCGGATGCGCACCAGCAGCAGCTCGACGATCTGGCGGATCTCCTCCTTCTGCAGCTTGTGGAAGACGATCACGTCGTCGATGCGGTTAAGGAACTCGGGGCGGAACACCTTCTTCAGCTCGCCCATGATGCGGTTCTTCATGTCGTCGTAGGTGATCCCGGTCTCGTCGTCCGACACCGCGAATCCCAGCGGCGTGTTGCGCGCGATCTCAGCCGCCCCGATGTTGGAGGTCATGATCACAATCGCGTGGCGGAAGTCCACAGTGCGGCCCTGGGCGTCGGTGAGCCGCCCGTCCTCGAGGATCTGCAGCAGGATGTTGAACACGTCGGGGTGGGCCTTCTCGATCTCGTCCAGGAGCAGCACGCTGTAGGGCTTGCGCCTTACAGCCTCGGTCAGCTGGCCGCCCTCGTCGTAGCCGATGTAGCCCGGGGGCGAGCCGACCAGGCGCGAGACGGCGTGCTTCTCCATGTACTCGCTCATGTCGATGCGGATCATCGCCTCGTCGTCGCCGAACAGGAACTCGGCGAGCGTGCGCGCCAGCTCGGTCTTGCCCACGCCGGATGGGCCCAGGAAGATGAACGAGCCGGTCGGGCGCTTGGGGTCCTTCAGCCCCGCGCGCGAGCGACGGATCGCCTTCGAGATGACCTCGACAGCCGGGTGCTGGCCGATCACGCGCTTGTGCAGTTCCTCCTCCATGCGCATCAGCTTCTGCGTCTCGGCCTCGGTCAGCTTGAACACGGGGATGCCGGTCCACATCGAGACGATGTCGGCGATCTCCTCCTCGCCGATCGCGGGGCGCTCCACCGACTCGCCGGACTCCCACTCTTCCTCCAGCTCGCGCTTCTTGCCGGCGAGCTTGCGCTCCTCGTCGCGCAGCGCGGCAGCCTTCTCGAATTCCTGGTTCTCGATCGCCGCCTCCTTTTCGCGGCGCGTGGATTCGATCTCCTCTTCGAACTCGCGGTTGGCGGGCGGGGAGGTCATCGACTTGATGCGCATGCGCGAAGCAGCCTCGTCGATCAGGTCGATCGCCTTGTCGGGCAGGAAGCGGTCTGAGATGTAACGGGAAGCCAGGTCGGCGGCAGCCTGTAGCGCCTCGTCGGTGATCTGCACCTTGTGGTGCTGCTCGTAGCGGTCGCGCAGGCCCTTGAGGATCTCGACGGACTGGTCGATCGTGGGCTCCTCGACGCGGATCTGCTGGAAGCGGCGCTCCAGGGCGGAGTCGCGCTCCAGGTACTTGCGGTACTCGTCAAGCGTGGTGGCGCCGATCGTCTGCAGCTCGCCGCGCGCCAGCGCCGGCTTGAGGATCGAGGCGGCGTCTATCGCACCCTCTGCCGCACCGGCTCCCACCAGGTTGTGGAGCTCGTCGATGAACAGGATGATGTCGCCGCGCTGGGTGATCTCCTTCATCACCTTCTTCAGGCGCTCCTCGAACTCGCCGCGGTACTTCGAGCCGGCCACCAGCGCCGCCAGATCGAGCGTGTAGATCTGCTTGTTCTTCAGCAGCTCGGGGACGTCGGAGTTGGTGATGCGCTGAGCGAGGCCCTCGACCACGGCGGTCTTGCCCACGCCGGGCTCGCCGATCAGCACCGGGTTGTTCTTGGTGCGCCGTGAGAGGATCTGCATGATCCGCTCGATCTCTGTCTCGCGCCCGACGACGGGGTCGAGCTTGCCCTCGGCGGCCAGCTTGGTCAGATTGCGCCCGAACTGGTCAAGCAGCTTCGAGGACTTCTTGCCCTCGCCGGGACCAGAGCCCGAGCCGGCGCCCGCACCGGCACCCTGGCGGCGACCGCCTGGGCCGGAGAGCATGCGGATCACCTCGTTGCGGATCTTCTCGCTGTCGGCGTCGAAGTCGAGCAGGATGCGCGCGGCGACTCCCTCGTTCTCGCGCACGAGGCCGAGCAGGATGTGCTCGGTGCCAATGTAGTTGTGCCCGAGCGACAGCGCCTCGCGCAGAGCCAGCTCCAGCACCTTCTTGGCACGCGGGGTGAAGGGGATCTGCCCGGAGGTGACCTCCTCGCCGGAGCCGACGATCCGCACCACCTGCGCGCGCACCCGCTCAACGGTGATGTCGAGCGACTCGAGCACACGCGCGGCAAGGCCCTCCTCCTCGCGGAGCAGGCCGAGCAAGATGTGCTCCGTGCCGATGTAGTTGTGCTTGAGCGTACGCGCCTCCTCCTGCGCGAGAACGACGACCTGCCGGGCCCGTTCTGTAAATCGCTCGAACATGGGGTACGTCCTTCCTGTGCGGAGCACAAACATCGCGCTTGTGGTCCTGTGGCGCCTTTCAGGCAGTCTACCAACCGGGTATCCGGCGCCAGATGCCGCCCTCTAAGCGTTGGATGTGTATGCCCTAAAAGACCGCTACGCAAGCGCTAGTTGCGCATCGCCGGGAACAGCACGACCTCGCGGATCGAACTCTGCCCAGTGAGCAGCATCACGAGCCGATCGATGCCCAGACCGACGCCGCCCGTGGGCGGCATACCCTGCTCGAGCGCTTCGAGAAACAGCTCGTCGTGGGGCTGGGCCTGCTCGTCGCCAGCGAGCGCGAGCCGCTGCTGTGCCTCAAAGCGCGCGCGCTGCTCGTCGGGGTCGGTCAGCTCGCTGAACGCGTTGGCGATCTCCATGCCCCCGGCAAACGCCTCCCAGCGCTCGGTCAGACCCTGCTCCGTGCGGTGTATGCGCGCGAACGGCGACAGCTCGATCGGGTAGTCGAGCACGAACGTGGGCTGGATCAGCGTGGGCTCCACGAACTTCGACAGCAGGTCGTCGGCCAGCTGCGGCCAGTTGAGCCCCTCGGTGGGCATGCCAAGCTCGCGCTCGGCGATCGCGGCCACAAGCCGCGGGGTGTCGCGTAGCGAACGCAGGTCGATGCCGGTGGCCTCCAGCACCGCGTCGGTGAAGCGCACGCGCCGCCACGGCGCTTTGAAGTCCAGCTCACCGTCATAGCTGACCGCGCTGGCCGCGCTCGCCACCATCGCCTCCAGGCGCATGGCCTCGTCGCTGTAGTCGGCGTAGGCCTCATACCACTCGACCACTGTGAACTCGGGGTTGTGCTTGGTCGAGAGGCCCTCGTTGCGGAAGTTCTTGCCCAGCTCATACACGCGCTCAAGGCCACCCACAATCAACCGCTTGAGGTACAGCTCGGTGGCGATGCGCAGGTACAGCTCGCGATCCAGCGCATTGTGGTGGGTCGTGAACGGCCGCGCCATCGCGCCGCCGTAGAGCGGCTGCAGCACCGGCGTCTCGACCTCCAGGAAGCCCTCTCCATCCAAATAAGCACGCACGGCCGAGACGATCCGGGCGCGGTCGGCGAATAGCGCGCGGGCATCCTCGCTTGCGATCAAATCAAGCTCGCGGCGACGATGACGCGTCTCCACGTCGATCAGCCCGGCGTGCTTGTCGGGCGGCGGACGCAGTGCCTTGCCGAGCACCTGAAAGCCGTCGACGCGGAGCGTCAGCTCGCCGTGGCGCGAGCGCAGGGGCGCGCCGTCGACGCCCAGCAGGTCGCCGAGGTCGAGCGAGGTCAGTTGCTTGAAAGCGTCGGCCCCGAGCACGTCCGCACGCGCGTGCAGCTGGATCTTGCCGCCGCGGTCGACGAGGTCGAGGAAGGCGGCCCTGCCGGCTCCGCGGCGCGCGGCGATGCGCCCGGCCACACGGTGGCGCTCCTCGGTTTCCTGACCCACCTCCAGGTGCTCGTAGGCGCCACGCACGTCCGCGATCGGCTCGACGCCGGCAAACGAGTAGGGCACCAGCTCCACGCCCTCATCCCGCAAGCGCTGCGCCTTGGCGCGGCGCTCGGCGATCAACTCGGGCAGGCCGTGCGCGCGAGTCTGCTCACCCTCGAGGGCTCCCGACTGCCCGGGATCTTGCTGCTCGCTCTCGCTCACACCGCGAGAGACTATTTGAGGCCGACGTCGATCTTCGTGATCTTGAGCTTGCGCGCCGGGCCGCGGGGAACCTGCACGGCAACCACGTCGTTGCGCTTGTGTCCAAGCAGGGCCCGCCCGACCGGCGACTCGTTGGAGAGCTTGGCCTCCTGTGGGTCGGCCTCGGCGGAGCCCACGATCGTGTACTTGACCGACTTGCCGGTCTTCTCGTCCTTGACGTGCACGACCGAGCCGACGCCGACCACGTCTGTCGAAATCTCGGCGGAGTCGATCACGCTGGCCATGCGCAGCTTCTCCTGCAGCGTGGCGATCCTTGACTCCAGCATCGCCTGCTCGTTCTTGGCGTCATCGTACTCGGCGTTCTCGGCGATGTCGCCGAATTCGCGAGCCTCCTTGATCCGCTGAGCAACCTCACGGCGCTTGTCGGTGGAGAGCAGCTCAAGCTCCTCCTGGAGCTTCTCAAGCCCTTCTGGGGTGAGGATGACGTCCTTCGGCATGTGGTGAGAGGACTCCGCGAGGTTGGCTTTGGCAAGCTACGAAAAACCCGCCTCTTCAGGCGGGGATCGCCACCCCTACGGGCGCGGCGAGCGCAGCAGTATAGCGAGCGCTATCGAGTGTGGGGGCTCTCTGCAGGGACTCGCCCAAAGCCTTCGCGTGCGCCCTCTCCAGGCCGAGACGCGCGACATACCAGGGGTAGAACTTGCGCAGGTAGCGCGTCGCGCGTGCGACACCGAGATGCTCGACCGCGCGGTCGATCGTCCACTCCAGCTCTCCCATCACCTCCGAGTGTGTCGGCGCGTCGCGGCGCGCGCCGAGTAGCTGCTCGAACAGCCATGGGTTGCCGAGCGAGCCGCGGGCGAGCATCACGGCGGCGGCGCCGGTTTGCTGGAAGGCCGCGAGCGTGCTCTGCGCGTCGCTCAAGCCACCGGTGAGGATCACGGGCGCGTCGAGCGTCTGCACCAGCTGTGCCGCAAGCTCGTAGTCAGGGACACCTTTGTGGTGCACGGCGGCGGAGCGCGGATGGAAGGCGATCGCGCTGACGCCGGCTTCGCCCACGAGCCTGTGGGCCAGCGCAAAGCCGCTGCGGTCGCCGGGTCGCCGGCCGGAGCGCAGCTTGACGGTGACGGGCAGCCCGCTGCCCTCGCGCGCTGCACGCGCGACGCTCACCGCCACGTCGGGATCGTCCAGCAGCGCGGCGCCAGCGCCGGTCTTGCAGACCTTGGGGACGGGGCAGCCCATGTTGAGGTCGATCGCGTCGGCGCCCGCCTCGGCCACGACCCTCGCCGCGACACGCATGACGTCCGGGTCCTGGCCAAAGAGCTGAATGGAGACGATCCCGTCGAGATCACCGTTGCCGCCAGCCGGGCCGACCTCGCGCTCGCGCGGGTCGATGCGCAGCATCTCCACACACGTGCGCTCGTTGCCATGGAAGATCGCGTGCGAGGAGAGCATCTCCGAGACCGCCATGCCGGCGCCATGGCGCTTGGCCTGCAGGCGCACGAACCAGTTGCCGATGCCCGCCAGGGGCGCTAGCAGCACACGGTTGGGCACCGTGAGGGGACCGAGCGTCCAGCTGTCGGTCAGGCGAGCATCATCTGTCATACGCCCAATGCTACGCCGCGTTCATCTCGTGGATGAGGCGCAGGCCGGTGAGCGTGAGCAGATCGTCGACCTCCTCGATCTCCTCGGTGAAAGGGACGACCAGGCGTCCGAGGCCGCCGGTCGCGACGACCGCGACGCGCGCGCTCAGCTCGTCGTAGATGCGGCGCAGGATCGCGTCAACGGCGCCGGCGTATCCAAACACCACCCCGGAGCGAATCGCGTCGATCGTGTTCTTGGCAATCACGCTCTTCGGCGGGGCCAGCTCGACCTTCGGCAGGCGCGCGCCGCGCTCGGTGAGCGCGTCGAGCGATATCTCCATACCGGTCATCAGCGACCCGCCAACGTACTCGCCGGCAGCGGAGAGGACGTCGAAGGTGGTCGCGGTGCCAAAGTCCACACACACGGCTGGCCCGCCGAAGCGCGCGCGCAGAGCGACGGCGTTGACGAGCCGATCGGCGCCGATCTCACGCGGGTTGTCGTAGCGGATCGCCATGCCCGTCTTCAGCCCGGGCCCGACGACGAGCATCTCGTGGCCGAGGTAGCGTGCGGCCATCGCCGTCCATTCGGGCTCCAGGTGCGGCACGGTGGAGGAGATGATCGAGGCGCTCAGGTCCGCGAAGGACAGTCCGCGCAGCTCCAGCAGATTGCGCAGCGCCGCGCCGAGCTGGTCGGCGGTGGACTCGCGCACGGTCGCGAAACGCCAGTGCTCGAGCAGCTCCTCACCACGGAAGGTGCCGAAATGCGTTTGCGTGTTACCGACGTCGACGACTAGCAGCATGGCCCGGGATTATGGGCGTAGCGCGCCGATGATGCACTGAAGCCCACGGTGCCGAGGTCCCGAGTTCACCTTTTCTCTCCCACCGCCCTGCACTGCTTACTGGTCGGCGGGCCAGCCAGGACGCACGCACGGGGCGATAGGGCCTATGCTGCGACGCGTGAACGTGAAGCTGTATGCGTTGCCCGGATCGCACCCGTGCGCGGCTGTCGAGGTGGCGCTTCGGCTCAAGTCGATCGACTACAAGCGCGTCGACCTGCTGCCACTCACGCAGCTCGCGATCGGGCCGCTGCGCTACGGCGGCAGCACCGTGCCGGGGTTGCGCATCGACGGCGAGCGGCTGGCCGGCTCGCGCACGATCATGCGGCGCCTCGATGCGCTCGCGCCCGAGCCGCCGCTGCTGCCACCGCTGTCCGATGCCGTCTCGCGCGCGCGTGTACTGGAGGCGGAGCGATGGGGCGATGAGGTGCTGCAGTCGGTGCCGAGACGCCTGCTCGACGCAGCCTGGCTGCGCGACGCGAAGTGCATGGAGAGCTATGCGGGCGACGCCAAGCTGCCACTCCCACGTGCGCTGTTGCGCCCGGCGCTGCCGCTGACCGCGAAGCTGATGGCGCGCCAGAACCACGCCGAGGACGACATCGTGCGCGCCGACCTGGCGGCCCTGAGGGCCCAGCTGGATCACATCGACGCGTGGATCGCCGATGGAGTGCTCGGCGGCGATCAGCCCAACGCCGCCGACCTGCAGATCGGCAGCTCGATCCGCCTGCTGCTAACGATCGCCGACGTGCGCCCGACAGTCGAAGGCCACGAGGCGACCCGCCTGACGCGCTGGTTTGAGCCGCAGGCGGGCGAAGTGCCCGCGGGCACGCTGCCGGCGGAGTGGCTGCCGACGCCCGCCGTCTCCTGACGCGCGACTCGCGGCTCAGGCTTGGCCTGTGGCTTGAAGGATGTGTTGGCCGCGTTCGGTGAGTGTCCAGGAGCGTGCTTGGCCCTTGGTTGGTCCGATGCCGGTGTCGTGGATCAGACCGAAGCGTTGTAGGCGGGTGAGCAGGCGCGATATCTGCCCGGGATCTGTGATCCCGGAGGCGTCGGCGACCTGTTTGCTGGATGCGCCGGGCGTGTCGCCGATCGAGGAGAGGACGCGGGCGGTGCGGTAGGTGAGGCGCATCGGCAGATCCTTGAACGGATCCGCGGGAAGCCTTCTGGACATTGGTTGCTTGGAGACAGTCGCGGGCCGTTCCAGTTCCTTGCGTGCCGCGGCGGAACCAAGATAGGGCTGCACGATCGTCGCCATCAACGGTCCCGTCAGTTCGATCAAGGGCTCGGAGTCGTCCTCCAGCATGCGGGCATGAATCACACTAAAGACCGCACCAACCGTGGCCTCGGCTGTTAGTGGTGGTGGTTCACGGCCTGTTTTCGTTTCTGTGCGTCCTTGGTCTATGAAGCTGATGATTTGGGCGATACCGCGCTTGCGGGCCTCGAGCGTCTGGTGGCCCGCGCCAAGCGCCTCGACAATCAGGAGCCGACCAACACCGGGCTCACTGTCAAAGAACGACAACAATCCCTGCAAAGCAGCCCGGACCCGCTCACGCCAAGACAAATCCCCCAGCATGGCGTCCCGCACAACACGCGTGACCTGCTCCATCGCATCCTCGAAAGTCGCGCGTAGACAGTCCTCTCGCTCCTCGAAAATGTCATAGAACGTCTTGCGAGACAATCCTGAGCGCTTACAGATCGTCGCCACCGTAAGACCGCCGACGCCACGCTCATACGCGATTTCCACAGTCGCCGAGAGCAGCCTACGACGCTGCATCTCAACGACATGGCCACCCTCGCGACCAGCCCGGTCAAGCATCGGCTGTGTAGAGCGCGAAGACATCGCTATTTCTTCTTTTTGCTTCCTTTGGCGTGCTTGCTCTTGACCTTTGCCTTAGCCTTCTTTGACTTCGGACAGCCCGTGACACTGATTGGCGTGGACTGATGTATCACCGCGCCGTCCTGAGCCGTGAACGCTGTCGGCATCACTAGCTTGGTCTTGCAGAGGTTCCCGTTCGCCGCTAGAGCTGAGTATTTGCCTTGCGGCAGGGTCAGTTCGAAGCTTGCGATCGGGACGTCGGGCACGTTCTTGAACGTGCTGCTCGTAATGTTCGTTTTGCTGTTGATGAACGTGCTGCCCACCAGGTCGATCGTGACGCCATAACCCTGCAGGACCGCGATCAATGACGGGAATTCTTCCCCAGCATGGCTCACGAAATACGTGGGTCCTTCGATCGGGACCGGCAAGACCGGCGTGATCGCCCTCGCATGACCCACAATCGACGCCGCCGGACAGTTCGCGGGGTTTGCTTCAAATGTCGCCGCGGTACACGCCTTCTGCAACGTCGTCAACCGTGACGGCAGTCGCTTGGGCAGGTCCACCTTCACCGAGGCGATGTTCGACTGTGATGAGGCCTGGTTCGCGCCAAGGTTCCCCGTGGGGTAGACGATCTTCGCGGTCAGGCTAGCGCCGCTTGCTCGTGATGTTTTGCCAGACGTTGAAACCTTGAAGTCTGGCTTGAACGCGAGGCTGCGACACGACCCCATCTGGAAATGGCTCGATACTGGTGCTGTCGCTCCTTCGAAGCTGTAGGCCGTGCCGGAGAAGCTCATCGGGTTACAGCTCGTTGGGTTGAACATGAATTCTGGGCGGTCGATCACCGCGTCGATCTCGCGAATATCGGTCGGGATCCCCTTCACCGTCTTCGGGAACGCAGTCGTAGAGATCGTCAACTGCGAGGTATGCGGGTCCACTTCGATCTTCGCCCGGACCACTTCGGTACCAAGGTTGAATGGGCCCGCGACTATCGGCACCGCGATAGACAGTCCGAACGGTGCGCCCTCATACGATCCCGTCAGGTAGATCGGTGCTGGCGGAGCACCAGGCTCAGGGAGCACGAACGGGTACGGACCAGGTCCGACCTCGGCGACCGTATGCCCGATCTGCGATGCGCTTGAGCATGTTCCTTGGGCTGCTTGTGGTTCTTGGCAGAGAGGAACCTTCGCGATCATGCCCAACAATCCCTCTGGTGTCTTGAACTGTAGTTTTTCGATGCGCTGCTGCCCATCACCACGCGAGAGCAACATCGTAAAGTCCGCATAGCCCCCAGCCTGATCGGTCGTGGCGCCGGCCGTCATCGTCGGCGCGAACGGTAGCGGCCACGTGCAGTTGGACACACTGCTACCGCCGGGACCGCTAGTGATCGAGAAGTTGCTTTCCGACAAGGCGTCTTCCACGAATGGCGTGCTCCACGGCGTGAAATCGGCCCTTGCCGTATACACACCACACGTCACAGGCGTCACCAACGCTGCTTGCGGACCACCACTAAAGTTCAACACAAATTCGTTGAGCGGAGCATCCGGAGTCCCAGGATCCAGCGGAGTGCCCCTGAACGTCGTCGTCAACTGACCCGTCCGTTCATTCAAATGCACAGTACCGATCAACTTCAAAAACACACCTTCACCTTCAGCCGCGACCAACAATTCCAAGTTGGGCGGATTAGCCTGAAGAACATAGACGCTGCCTTTCAAGCGTTTCGCCAACAGTGGCGTGGCTATTTCATCAGTCCCCACCTTCGACGCCGCGGGACACGACGGCGGACCATCCATCGCTTCCTTTTCAGCATCCAGACCACCAATATTCTCCTCCCACGGCTGACACGCAACCAAGCCCGTCGCTTGACCTGGGTTGATCGCCACCCCTTCCGGCAACACGACCGTCGTTTCCTTCAATCCAGGCGTCGCCAACCCTTCGGGATTCAAACCCTGCGGAACCTTCACGATTGCGCCCATACCCGCGGGAGTATCCGAAAAACTCGTGTCCGGCGCAAGACTTATGGAGGGCTGGAAATGCACCAATCTTTCACAGCCAGTGATCCCGACAGGAACTCCCGTATTATCGTGATAAGGCACGCTCACTATCGGCGCCGTCGCCTGCGGATTCTGCCATGTGCCCAACATTTCCATGCTGAACATATCCGGCGCGCCACAGGACGTCGGCAACGTCAAAAACGGCTTAGGCGAAGCACCAGTACCGTGTTCACCTGGCACACCCCAAATCGTCGTAGTGTTGAACAATATCTTGAACTCTGGGAAATTAGCGTGCACCGTTATGCCGTAATCCCCGCCACTACGCACACGCGCATCCAAGAAAACCTGTATACCATCGAAGTCGAATCCGAACTCCGCGGCCACACCCGACGGCGGGACAAGATTATAGACCACGAACCTGCCACCAGCGCCGACTGCAACCCCTTCGTCTATTCCTATCTGAGTGTCCGCGGGACACCGTTCTGCTTCTCCTGCGTCGAACTGTCGGCGGGTACACTGCGGCACAGCGCCCGGTTCACCCACCAGACCCGGCGGTAGATTTACATCGACCGCCGCCGCTTCACCACCGGACGGCTCAACCGTCGCTTTAAACAGATGCGTGTTTGTCGCGAACGCGATCGTGAACTCGTAAGGGTGCGAGCCGGCCTGCCTGTCGATTGTGCCATCAGCATTTGAAGCCCACCCATCGAAGCTCGAAAACCCCGGCCCGGGAGATTCCGTGCCATACCGCACAGGCACGGTCGTATTGGTGGGGACCAACGCGCCACCACCGCTCAGGCTCACCCGATCGACAAGCCCGAGTCCGCTCGGTGGGTTCGGCGACACACGCACACGGATGAAACTTCCACTAGTCGATCCTCCCACGGGCGCTGTACCAAGGTGGCACGTCACCACCGTACTACCAGAGCAATCCCCACCGCCACCGATCGCTTCCAGGCCCGGAGGCAGGACATCGGTCAGGGTTGGGCCTTCACTGCCTTCCACCCCGCCAACATTATATATCTCCAAATTCAAGATCCCTTCACCGCCCGGCGAAAGGACCGTCGGTTCGAAATACCCGATCGCCTCATAGCCCGGCCTTGGGCCGTCGGCCGCCGCCACAGATACGAACACCATGCCGACGAGCACTAGGACGAACAATGAACAGATAAACCGCCTAAGCATGCTTCCTCCCCCGCGCAGATACCGGCACACTCCCAACGCTCCTCACGACCCCGTAGTGTCTTCTTGCCCGCACTTCACACGACACACGTCTTTTGCGCCGCCTGTCATGTCTACAGACCTTCAAGGCCCTCACGAGCCTCTGCGCGCGCGTCAACACCTTCGCCTTCCCCTTCACGACCAACGGTGGTGATGGCGACGGAAAATTTCCGACACCGTTGAACGTCACGCTCGACGGCGTAGCAAACGTTGGAGGTGGCGCGGGCACACCCTGACAGCCGGAACCGGAACATACCGGTGGAGACACGGGCCTCACACCGTTAACCCTGACGTCATACAGGTCAAACGTGCCATTGCCATCTTCAGGCATCAACTGCGCCCGCGTCACAATAAACGCATCGTTCCCATTCGCGCCCGCGCCGACGAACCACGAATCAGATTCGCTCGTGCCACCAGACAGCAGGAACACACACCCACCCGTAGCACCTATGCCATGCGCACAACTACCAGAGCCTTCACTCTCCCACTCATATACATCCTGCTTCCCATTCGTATCCTGCGCCACAAGCGGAACCGCGGCATCAAAGAACACGCGATCGCCGTCTTCGGAGATCCACTGAGGTAGATACGTATCACCCCAATTCACAGGCAAAAACGCCGCCGCCTGTTGCCCCGAACCCTCCGTGATCGACGGCGGCTCACCACTCGAGCCACACGACGCGCAATACAACCGATTATCACCGGCCTCATACACATACACCTCAGCGGCGCCTTCGCTCGGATACCCGTGCGGATAGCCGACCACACTCAAACTCCGCGTCGACATAAAGACAAGACCGCCACCATTACCGGTCACTCGCGCGGTGCGATGACCAAGACCAGGCTGCCAGTCACCCCACTTCGATTCGGCAGAGTCGAGTTCGTAGGGCGGAATTTTTTCACCGTCTTCATTTGAGAGTGTCGCGATAAATACGGGCGTGCCGCCGTCCGTCGACACGTACAGGTTTGGCTGCCCGGCGACCGGCACGGCACCCTCATCGCTACCCCCAGCTGAGAGGACACCTTCCGCGACGAAATACACGGCCTCACCATCCTTGCTTGCGCCAACCACGCCCAGCACACCGGCGCTCGCATCCGCGAGCGTCTCTCGCTGTTCATCGCCGGCTTCTGGTGCCGCGTCGAAACGATACAACCCCCCACCTTCGGTATAGAACGCATAACGACCGTCCGCGCTTGCCGTCCAATACCGAGCCGCACCCACAGACACCTGCACCGTGCTCGATCCATCCACCCGCAAATACACGATGCCAGACCCGAGATCGGTCCAAAACACACGGCGACCATCACCCGAAATCGCACGACTAAAATCAGGCGGATTGTACGCCGGCCCTTCAAATGGCAGCGCCCCAAACGTTGCATTTGGAACAACCTGACCCTGAGGCGAAACATCTACAAGACTCAGCCGGCCCCCAACATCGTCGTACAGGTAGTTCTCGTTCTTTCCTTCGGCGATTTCACCTCTCACCCCTTCCTCGAGTTTCCGTTCGAGTGCGCCTTCCCCGACAAGCAGGGCATCATTAGCCTCGAACAACAGACTGCTAAAGTCAGTAGATCCACCCGCAAACACAGGCACCGTCGCACTCCTTCCCGAGGAGTAAACGGGTTTTTTAGTGCCAAAGGTTTCCGGATTCCGGTTCAATGGAACCGCCTTCGTAATAAGTGACTTGTACACGCCGTCGTTGGTGGTACGCGTGTAGAGTATTTTGTAGCCTTCGCCCGGTGCTTCTGGCGTCAACGGCGGAAGAACTTCCGATTCTCCGGTTGGATTGCCCGACTGGACTATTCCTACCGACAGGTCATTTGAGAAGCCTTGATATTGGTCCGACTGGTATCCGGCCGGCTGGATGAGCGTTTGCGACCAGCCACCATTTGGAGAGCGCACAGCAAGTACCTGGCTCGCCCCTCCCTGGCCGCCATATCCGCCAGAGAAGATCGAGAGAATTGGATACGTCACCGTCGATCCGTCTTCGGCGGACTGAAATGGACTGTACGTAGATATCCCTTCACTCAAAGGTTCGACGTTTAGCGCCGCGGGGCTCTCAACGTCTGAGTTGCCGTCGTTTGGTGGTGTGACCATTTCGTATGCGCGATTGTCCGGCAGTCCCTGGCTACCGACGGCTGTCGGCGTGGTCGTGAATGTCGCGTCAGGCGTTCCCTGAGCACCGTCCAGGCTGGTAGCAACGATCCGGTAGTGATATTCGCTATCGGGTGTTAGGCCCGTCAGCTGTGCCTGTATGCCAGCCGGTCCATACTGCGCGCTGATGTTTACTTCGGATGTGCTCGACCCGTACGCTTCGCTTAGGCCATATTCGAGACGATACGTCGTCAATTCGCCGTGCGGATAGACTTCGGCTCTCACCAGCGCTTCGCTGGAACCGATGCTCACGATCGATGCCCCGCTGATAACGGGAACCTGGCGCCCGGTCCTCGCCGACACCCCATTACCCAACGCTAGGCCGCCCGACGCGTTCGAAGCGACCAGGCAGAACGTATACGTCTCGTTTGCTTCCAAGCCCTGCACTTCAGCCTGTACCTGCAGCTGTTTTCCTTCGGCGATTTCGACAGCTGGGGTGCTCAACTGGACAGGTGGCTGCTTACCTTCGGCTTCTTCTTCGGGCGTGAATTCAGCTATACACGACCCATTGGTGTTGTAATCGAACCAGTAGGTAAGCCGGCCGCTACCCCCACCAGGACTCAACTCGCCCCCGAGGAATACAACAGTTGAGCCCTGTGCATCGGCGGATTCCGTGACCGGCGCTTCGGGAAGTGTCGTAAATACTACCGGAGGCCCAATTGTCGCTTCATGACTGACGTTTTCGGCACGTAGACAAACCGTATATTCCGTGTCCGGCTTCAGACTCGAGAGTTCTTCAAAAACTTCTTCGCGTTCGACCCCCAAAGCCATGCCCGCCGGTTCAGGTGCTTTCGCGCCCCCAACGCACCCCGTGGTGCCTTCCTTATACAGGAATTCATAAGACCCGGCTTCACCAGAAGCTTGGGGATTCAACACACCACGCAACGTCGCTGTAGTCGCCTGCGCAGGAGATTCCACCGACACTTCCGGCGTTTCGGGAGCAGCCGCCAACGCAGGCACCGCACTCCACACAAGCCAACCCACCAAAACACAACAGAAAGCGATGACCGGCAGGACCGGCTTACGAGCAGCTATAGACACAACCCCTCCTCCAAGAGCGATCCACACGAAACCCGCGGGACCGCGGGCACAACCCCCCATCCGGGGGACAGGCAAAGACGGCCCTGGGCATACAACCCACGGCTGCAAAAGAACATGAAGCGCCGCGACAACGACGCAGAAGACCGAACCGGCCTAAGTGGCCGGTGAGAGCGACAGTCTGGCTTGAAGCTAGCTGAGAGCCAGCCCGGCCAGAGAGAGAGAGAGAGAGAGAGAGAGACGCGTCAGCGACGCTGACGCGTCCTATAAAGGACCGTCCAGCGGCACACCGACTCTCAAACACGCTATTCCCCAAAGAAACCACGCGAAAAACAACTCCCTCTCGTTACGACCCGGTCCCTCTCCCAAGGGCCCTGCTGAAAAGTTCAGTGTCGACCACAGAGACCGACCCAAAACCCGACCTTATGTCTGCCAGGCACCCACAACGGATGTCAGGACATGGCTTGTTATACCGCAAGCCGCACCGACTGTCAAGTCCCCCCGCGTCAAATCATTCCCAAAGCGCGGTTGGGGATGCCTAGCGTTGCAGACGAGCAAACCAGGGGTCAGGGCAGCAGCGTGAAGCGACTCGTGTGGCGAGGGCGCACCACACCGAGATGGCGGTGATCGAGATCCCAGCGCGTCGGTGTCCAATAGCGCGGTTAGCTATCGAGGCCCGGAATCGGCTCGATTGGCAGTTCTCCATAGATGGCTTCGAGATCGTCGAGGTCTTGCCGATCCCGCGGTCGGCCCGCGAGGCGCTTGAAGCCGACGACGCTGGGCAGTGCGGCGATACGGGCGGTCTGCCCGTTCCATACGGCCTCCTCAGCCCGCCGAGCGACGGTGTCGTAGTCCAGCGGAGGAGCCCCGCCGCGCATGAGATCGACGATTCCGTGCCGGCTAGTCACACGCAGGTGCTCAGCTCCGGATATGTCCTTGCGGCTCAGACGCTTGCCGTCCGACAAGCGTCTGGCCTCGGCACGGTCGAGGAAACGGGCGATCGCCTCGTCGGCTTCGGGCCCGTCGGGCACGAGCAGGTCGCTGTCCTTCGTGGCGCGGATGTGACCGTGATAGATCACGCTGAAGCCGCCGATGACAACGCACTCCAATCCGACCGCGTTGGCGTCCGCGACGACGCCCTCGATGTCAGGACCAGTAGGCTCGTCTTGGGGCATGACCGGCACGGATCGAGGCTGCCAGCAGCGCGACCGCCTGCTGGGAGAGCTTCTGACCCACCTTCAGCCGCTGGACAGGTGTCAACGCCATGTTGCTTGCGCGGAGCTGCTCGTCCTCTTCGCGGTTGATCTGCGCCCACTCGGCCTCATGACCGACCGAAAGGAGCGGGGTTTTGCCGCGTTCAGCCATGCTCATAGCTTACCGTCGGGGACGACGCCTCACGATGAACCTGCGGCCAGATAGTGGTAAAATCACCCACTATGGCGTACATAGTAGCTGGCGACCGAGGCACATGGGAGATCCGCGAGTCGCATACAACCGATGCGGGCCCCCGCAGCCGTACGCTCGCCACGTTCAGGACACTGACGCCCGCGGTAATCGAGCGCGTGCGGGCGCGCTCCCCGAAAGCGTTGGACGCGGCCGATCTGCGCAAAGCGGCACGGCGGGCGGGGGCACCGGTGGCGGCAGCGGCACCCGATAGCGCGGCCGCCGAGCTGCTGAGCGAGCTGACTGCCGGCAATAGGCCGCGGCCTTTGCTGGCTCGCCTGCTTACGCAAGCCCTGTCGGCGGGGGAGGCTCAACCGGCTGACAACGCGCAGGCGGCAGCCGCCTGGATCTCGGTCTCGCCACAGCGGCGCGGCGAGACCCTGCGCGACCTACTGCTACTGGCCGACCATCTCCCGCGAGCAGGAACGCGCGAGCGTGCTCGCTTTCCGCGCATTGCCTCACGCGCGCTATGAGCGAGCCGAGTCTTCCCGAGAAGATCCTTGCGATCCACGAGCGGTTGACCCGAGCGAAGATACCCCACGCGTTCGGGGGTGCCCTGGCGCTTGCCTACTACGCCGAGCCGCGGGCGACGATCGACGTCGATCTGAACCTGTTCGTCGCACCCAGTACCTATCCGGACATCGAGCGCAAGCTGGCGGAGATCGGGGTCGGCGACGGCGTGGAGCCCGAGATCGTGGAGCGCGACGGGCAATGCCGACTGCGATGGGGCAACACGCCGATCGACCTCTTCTTCGCCTACGACGCGCTCCATGACGCAATGCGCCACGCAACGCGAAACGGACCCTTCGGCGAGACGAAGATCCCGATCCTCGCCCCCGAGCACCTGCTCGTGTGCAAGGCGATCTTCAACCGGTCCAAGGACTGGCTCGACATCGAGCAAATGCTCGTCTGCGTCGAAGAACTCGACACAGACGAAATACGCACCTGGCTCGACCGGATCGTGGGAGCAGACGACCCCCGTAGAGAGCGCTTCGACCGCATCGCCGAAGCAACCGGCGCCTGAGCAGCGTACTTTCGCGAGTGAGATCGGGACAACGGTGTCTACCAGTAGCGAAGCTCCGCCGCGTTGACTGACATCACGGTTCTGGCGGCCGTGCAAACGGCGGCGCGGCGCGTGGTCGCCGCCTCTTAGCCCTGGCCTGTGGCCTGCAGGACGCCCTGTCCGCGCTCGGTAAGCGTCCAAGCCCGAGCCTGGCCCTTGGCGGGCCCGACGCCACTGTCTTGTATGAGGTCGTAGCGCCGCAGACGCGAGAGCAGACGCGATACTTGTCCAGGATCGATGATGCCGGAAGCATCAGCGACCTGTTTGCTTGAAGCTCCAGGAGTACTGCCGATCGATGCGAGCACGCGTGCAGTGCGGTAGGTGAGGCGTATCGGCAGATCCTTGAAGGGGTCGGCGGGAAGCCTTGGGGCGGCTGGGTGCGTGGCCACGGGAACGCGCCGCTCCAGCTCCTTCTGTGCTGCGGCGCCACCAAGATAGGGCTGCACGATCATCGCCATCAACGGCCCGGTCAGCTCCACGAGCGGGGGTGAGTCCTCCGTTCCCGAGCGGGGGTGCTCCAGCATGCGGGCGTGGATCACGCTGAAGACGGCACCGACGACGCCCTCGGCTGTCAGTGGTGGCGGTTCACGGCCTGCTTTGGCTTCCGAGCGTCCTTGGTCGATGTGGGTGATGATTTGGGCGATACCGCGCCTGCGGGCCTCGAGCGTTTGGTGGCCCGCGCCGAGCGCCTCTACGATCAGCAGGCACCCGATACCGGGCTCACCGTCGAAAAACGACAGCAACGCGGTCAGCCCGGCTCGTGTCCGCTCCCGCCAACCCCGAGCCCCGACGACCGCCTCTCCCGCGACCCGCGTGGCCTGCCCCGTCGCGTCCTCGAACGTAGCGAGCAGACACTGTTCGCGATCCTTGAAACACTCATAGAACGTGCGCCGCGACAATCTAGCGCGCTCGCACAGCCTCGCGACCGTGATCGCCTGCACGCCATGCTCATAGGCAACTTCGACGGTCGCGCTCAACAAGCGCCGACGCTGCATCTCAGCGACATGGTCACCTTCGCGACCAGCCCTATCGAGCATCGGCTGTATGGAACGCGAAGACATTGCTATTTCTTCTTTTTGTTTCCTTTGGCGTGCTTGGCCTTGGTCTTTGCCTTCTCCTTCTTCGTCTTTGGGCAGCCCGTGACGCTGATCGGGGTGTTCTGGTGGATCACCGCGCCGTCTTGGCCTGTGAATGCTGTTGGCATCACGAGTTTCGTCTTACAGAGGTTCCCATTCGCTGCCAGCGCTGAGTATTTGCCTTGCGGCAGGCTCAGTTCGAAGCTAGCAATCGGGACGTCGGGCACGTTCTTGAACGTGCTGCTCGTAATGTTCGTCTTATTGTTGATGAACGTACTACCGACGAGATCTACGGTCACGCCGTAGCCCTGTAGGACAGCGATCAGGGACGGGAATTCTTCCCCAGCATGCGATACGAAGTACGTTGGCCCTTCGATCGGTACTGGCAAGACCGGCGTGATCGCCTTCGCATGACCCACGATCGCCGCCGCTGGACAATTCGCTGGGTTCGCTTCGAACACCTTCGCCGAACACGCCTTCTGTAGCGTCGTCAACCTCGACGGCAGCTGCTTGGGCAAGTCAACCTTCACCGACGCGATATTCGACTGTGACGATGCCTGGTTCGCTCCGAGGTTCCCTGTGGGATAGACGATCTTCGCGGTAAGGCTCGCACCACTGGCCCTCGACGTTTTCCCACTGGTGGACACCGAGAAGTTCGGCTTGAACGCGAGGCTGCGACACGATCCCATCTGGAAATGGCTTGATACTGGTGCTGTTGCTCCTTCGAAGCTATAGGCGGTGCCTGAGAAGCTCATCGGGTTACAGCTCGTTGGGTTGAACATGAATTCTGGACGGTCGATCACGGCGTCGATCTCGCGGATATCGGTCGGGATACCCTTCACCGTCTTCGGGAACGCCGTCGTTGAAATCGTCAGCTGCGACGTGTGTGGGTCCACTTCGATCTTCGCTCGCACCACTTCGGTGCCGAGATTGAACGGGCCGGCAACGATCGGCACCGCGATACTCAACCCGAACGGTGCACCCTCATACGGGCCCGTCAAATAGATCGGTGCTGGTGGAGCACCAGGCTCAGGCAACACGAACGGGTACGGGCCGGGTCCGACCTCCGCGACGGTATGCCCGATCTGTGAAGCACCGGAGCACGTTCCTTGGGCTGCTTGTGGTTCCCCACAGAGGGGGACCTTCGCGATCATACCCAACAATCCCTCTGGTGTCTTGAACTGTAGTCTTTCGATGTGCTGCTGCCCATCGTTGCGCGACAAGAGCATCGTGAAGTCCGTATAGCCTCCGGCCTGGTCGGTCGTCGCACCGGCAGTCATCGTTGGGGCGAACGGCAATGGCCCCGTACAGTTAGACGGGTTGCTTCCACCTGGTCCTGCGGTGATCTGGAAGTTGCTTTCCGATAGCGCGTCGGCTGTGAGTGGTGTGTTCCATGGCGTGAAGTCCGCTGTCGCGGTGTATGTTCCGCAGTATTGTGGTGTTACTAGTGCTGCTTGTGGTCCGCCGCTGAAGTTCAGGATGAATTCGTTGAGTGGTGCGTCTGGTGTTCCTGGGTCTTGTGGGGTACCGTTGAATGTTGTGGTTAGCTGGCCTGTCTGTTCGTTCAAGTGGACTGTGCCGATTAGCTTTAGGTAGATGCCTTCGCCTTCGGCGGCGACTAGTAGTTGTAGGTTGGGTGGGTTGGATTGCAGGACGTACACGTTGCCTTTTAGTCGTCCGGGTAGTAGTGGTGTTGAGATTTCGTCTGTTCCTACCTTTGATGCTGTTGGACAAGATGGTGGGCCGTCCATCGTTTCCTTTTCTGCTTCAGGGCCACCAATGTTCTCTTGCCAGTATTGGCATGCTGCGAGTCCGGTTGCTTGGCCTGGGTTGATCGCAATGCCTTCTGGTAGCACGACTGTTGTTTCCTTTAGGCCTGGTGTTGCTAGTCCTTCGGGGTTCAGTCCCTGTGGCACCCTGACTGTCGCTGACAAGCCTGCCGGTGTGTCTGAGAAGCTGGTATCCGGTGCGAGGCTTATCGATGGCTGAAAATGCTTGAGCTTTTCGCAGCCAGTGATCCCGACGGGTTCTCCTTGACTGTTGTGCCATGGGAAGCTGATCGGGGGTGGTCTTAGCCTGGATCCACCGCGTGGTTTGGTGTTTGGTGGCGATGGGTGTTTTTGGGGGTGCGGCGAGGTCTGATTGTGCGTGTGTGGGCGTGGGTGGCGGCGGGCGAGGCTTTAATGGGGTGCGTCGGGGTGTTTTCTGGCAGGGCAAGATTGCCGGTGTCGGCGCGAGGTGCGTGATGGTCAGCGAGTTCGGCGGACGGCGGTTAGGTCGCTGCGGGTAGTGCGCGAATGCGGGCGAGCGCGCTGGTGAAATCGTCCTGCCAGGGCCAGCGCGCGGGAAGGTGAAGCGTCCATTGACGCCCTGTGCGGGTCAGGCGGCCAGGTATCCGAAGTAGCCGGCGGCGCATGGTGCGCGCAACGCGGACGGTCTCGCCGGAGAGCCCGATCGCATTGGTCCAGCGCAATAGGTTGTGTGCGATGGCGGCGATCACTGTCCAGGCGCTGTTCGCGTTGAACTGGCCGGAGGGGAAGTGCGCCAAGGCTTGGTCCTTCAGGTCGCGGATCGTGAGCTCCACGACAGCGTGTTGGCGGTGCTCGGCCTCCACGACCTCGAAGGGGTCGACGCGGTTGGTGATGAACGGGAAATATCGCCAGTCTGGCCACAGTTCTGCTTGCGGGCCGATGAGCCGGGTGCGGCGCACGATCAGCCGTCGTCCGTGACTGGTTGTCTCGGCGATCTGCGCTTCACCGTCTTGGGAGTAGTCCTCCAAGGACTGCCACGCCTTCTCGGGGATCGCTTTGATCGCCTCGGGGACCCAGAACTGCATGCGCACACTGATCGAATAGGACCATCCGGCGTCCTGGAGCCTCGCGATCAGCTTGCTGTTCCAGAACCCAGAGTCGGCTCGCAGAAGCTTCTCGCCGCTAGCGCCTGCCCGTGTCACGCGCGCGATCAGCTCCTCGGCGAAGCGCACAACACCGCGCTGGGTGTTTGCCTGTCCCTTGCGCAGCCGAACGTGCAGGACCTCGCCTGTCCCGGATCTGGAGGCGAGCAGCGGATGGTATCCGCGCTGTTTGGTGTAACCGAAACCGACACCCTCCTTCTTATAACCGTAGGCCTGGCCGATAAAGCTGTCCACGTCAACGATCAGCCGCTCGGCGCCCGGACCAGCACCCGCCCTCCACGCACGCACCAGCGCGTGATCCAGTACTCGGTCGAGCTGGCGCACATGCCCGAAAGTGAACGCCCGCAAAAACGTTCCGAGTGTCGAGGGCGCCGGCAGCCAACCACCCAACAATCGGCGCGTGCGACCCGCTCGCAACACATCACAATCATCGATCGAATCGGCGCCAAGCAGCATCGCGAACACGAGCGCCATCACCTTGCGCCCCGGATTCGCAGCGCCCGGAATATCACGCCGAAGCCCCACGAACCGACCAACCAACCCCTCAATCCCAAGCCGGTCGGCCAACGTCGCGACCAGCGCGATACCCGCGTCTGAGACCACGCGATCATCGTCAAAGACGACACGCACCCCGTCCAGTCCGACCCGCTCGTCATCCTGCACCATACGAGTGACCTCCTGATCCCGGGCCGCGACAGCCGCAATCTGTCGCTACCAAGCCCGATTCAGGAGGTCATTCAACCCTCACCACCGGACAACACCGGTGGATCCAGGCTTAGGCTTTCGTTTTGCCATGTGCCTAGCTCTTCGATACTGAACTGTGGTGATGCTCCACACGATGTCGGCAATATCAACAATGGTTTGTCTCCAGCGCCTGTTTCGTGTTCTCCTGGTATACCCCAGATCGTTGTGGTGTTGAACACGATCTTGCGTTGCGGCACATTCGCGTGCTCGGTAATACCATAATCTCCACCGCTACGCACACGAGCATCCAAGAATATGCTAGTACCATTGAACGTGAACGCGAACTGTGCAGCAATACCAGGCGGCGGCACAAGATTATACACTTGCTGAGACAAGAGTCCTGCCCCAGAGACCGAGGCGTAGTTTTCCCCGATCCGAGTGTTGGGCTGGCATTCTTCGGCGTCGAATTCTTCTCGTGTGCACTTTGGCACAGCACCAGGTTCACCAACCAGTCCGGGCGGCAGGTTTACGTCTAGTGCACGCGGATCACCGTTCGGCTGTTCTTCAGCATGCCCAACGCCAATACTGTTGGTAGCGAATGCGAGGGTCAGCTCATATGGATGTGAACCGGCTTGTGTGTCTATCGTACCGTCTTGATTAGAGATCCACGCGTCCGCGTTAGCCATACCCACAGGTGCGGGTCCTGTTCCGTAGTGTACTGGGACGGTCGTGTTCACTACACCCAAGGAGCCACCACCGCTCACCGTTACTCTATCCGGTTCGCTAGACGGACTCCCAGACACACTCACAGGGATCAGGATGCGTGCGGGTTCACCGCCGGGAGCGATCGATCCCACCGCACACGTCACTTCCGTCGATCCAGTACAACTAACAGCTGTAGATTCCCCTCCGATTTCCCCGGTCTTCGCGACTACACCGGCAGGCAATATATTAGTCAACGACAGATCGGTAGAGTTTCCTACCCCACCAATATTATACACGTACAAGACTAGTCGTCCTTCGCCACCCGGTGGAAGATTAGTCGGAGCGAAACGTCCAATCACCGCGTAACCAGGTGCTGGAGCATCACCCGACGCCAACGACGCACATGAGCAAATCAAACTGCACACAAGGACAAGAGTCAGTACAGAACGCTTGAACATTATTTCCTCCCCCTCACAACTGTTCCCGGACTCTTGCGCGTCTTCTTCAACGGCCCGTAACGTTTCCTGGCTCGCGCTTCACACGACGCTCGCTTACGCTTTGATGTTTTACGACACGCCTTCAATGCGCTAGCCAGCTTCTGTGCACGCGATCGTGGCTTCGCCTTTGCTTTGACCGTAACCGTCGTGGTTGGCGGGAAGTTTCCTACCCCGTTGAACGTGACACTGGAGGGCGTCGCGAATGTCGGTGGTGGTGCAGGCACACCCTGACAACCACTGCCAGTACACTGCGGTAGCGAAACAGGCTTCACACCACCGACCCTTACGTCGTAAAGGTCGAACGCGTCGTTCTGATCTTCAGGCACCAGTTGCGCGCGTGTCGCCACGAACACGTCGTTACCGGTTTCACCCGCGCCTATCAGCCACGAAGCGGCTTTGCTCGTACCACCTGAGAGCAAGAACACACAACCACCATTCACACTAACACTGTTCGTGCATGTACCGGTACCTTCGCGCTCCCACTCATACACATCCTGCTCACCATTCGTGTCCTGCGAAACCAACGCCGAGCTACTATCGAAGAACACACGATTACCGTCTTCGCTGATCCACTGCGGCAAAGTACTATCACCCCAACTAATCGGCAAGTACCCCGATGCTCCTTCGCGCGTAGAACCGCACGACGCACAAAACAGGCTGTTAGACCCAGCCTCATACACATAGATCTCATCAGCACCCATATTCGGATACCCATGCGGATAACCAGGCACACTCAAAGACTGGTTCGACATGAACACCACACCCGCACCATTACCAGTAACACGAGCCGTACGATGACCCAAACCAGCCTGCCAATCACCAAAATTCGCGGCGTTGCCGCCCGGCAATGCACCATACGGTAGGACTCCGATGCCGTCTTCCGGTGAGAGTGTCGCTATAAATATGGGTGAGTCGCCGCTATGTGATAGATACAGATTCGGCTTACCTTCTACAGGATCGGCACCCTCACTGTTCTCTCCTACAAGAGCCTGCGTCGCAACGAAGTACACATCTTCGCCATCGTCGCTTGCACCGAGCACGCCCATCACACCGGCCTCAGGACCAGCCAAGACTCTCCTAGAGCTACCACCGGGCCCTGGTTCCGCGTCAAACCTGTAAAGCCCTCCCCCTTCGCTATAGAACGCGTAACGACCATTCGCGGCGGACGCCCAATACTGAGCTTCACCCGCCGATACCTGAACCGTACACGCATCGCTCGGCACACTACACTTACCGTTCATAACGGGACTCTGCGAATTACCGGGATTCTCACGCAAATAAAGACCAGTAGTCCGCTCCCTAATGTCTTCTATGACATTAAGATTTTCTCCAGTTGTTTCAAGTCTAGACCAGTACACGCGATTCCCGTCAGCCGAAATCGCACCACCAAAATTGGGTGGATTACGAGAAAGCGGATACGCGTCCGGGGGCGCCCCGATCGTCGCATCGGGCACCACCCTCCCTTCAGGCGACACATCGATTAGACTCAACTTGCCTCCAGTAGAGTCGTACAGATAATTCTTGTTTTCGCCTTTAGCGATCTCTGCCTTCACGTCCTGCTGAAGTTCACTTTCAAGGACACCATCACCACCAAGCAAAGCATCATTCGCCTCAAACAACAGATCACTAAAACTAGTCGACCCACCCGCGAGAACAGGGTTATAAGCGTCGTTTTTCAATGTATTGATAGTACGGTTGCTACCAAAACCTGTGGTTCGATTTGGCTGGACGGCCTTTGTAAAAAGTGGTCGATAAGTGCTTTCGCTTGCGGTCCGCGCATAGAGCACTCCATAACCATCACCCAAAGCTTCTTCTGAGAGCGGCAGATCCTTAGGTTCGGCTGGTGTACCGGACTCAAGAACCCCGACAGACAAATCGCTCGAAAACCCTTCGTATTCCGTGACAAACGCTCCCGGCGGCTGAATACTCTTAGTCACCCAACCACCACCAGCAAGGCGGCTAGCCAGGAACTGATTGCCTATTCCGCCACCGCCTTCGCCATTACCTCCACCCGAAGTCGCATCACCAATATATGCGACACTAGACCCATTGTCCGCAACCTGGAACAAGTGGGATGTTTGGACACTGCCGTTGACCGCTTCATTGGTATGGCCGTAAGACAAAGGAACATATACGTTCGAGTCCTCGTTGAAGGGTGGTGTGACCATTTCATATGCACGATTATCGGGCAAGCCTTGGCTTCCCACCACAATAGCTTCGCTTGTTGTGAATGTTGCGTCAGGTGACTGTTCGCTGCCGGTATGGTTAGTTGCGACGATCCGGTAGTGGTATTCGCTGCTAGGGGTGAGACCCGTCAACTGTGCTTGGATATCGGCTGGTCCGTGCTGCACGCTGATGCTCGCTTCGGTCGTACTCGACCCGTAAACATCGCTTGGTCCATATTCCACGCGATATGTGGCTAGCTCCCCATGCGGATAGATTTCAGCGCTGACCGTCGCTTCGCTAGAAGTCATGTTCGAGACAGATACACCAGCGATCGTTGGTGCCTGATGCCCAGTTAGCACCGACACTTCATTGCCCTGAGCCTGTTCGCCGAGCGCGTTCATCGCGACCAGGCAGAACGTGTACGTATCGTTCGGTTCGAGTTCCTGCACCGTCGCCGACACATGCAGTTGCTTTGCTTCAGCGACTTCGACAGGAGGCGTGCTCTGCCCCCCAACACATGTGCCGTTCGTGTTGTAGTCGAACTGGTAGCTCAGCGGACCGACGGTCCCGCCAGGACTCAACTCCCCTTCAAACGTAGCCGAGGTCGCAGTAACCGTGCTTGCGGGTTCCGTCGTCACTGGAGCTTCCAACAATGGGGATGTCTTGAACGTGACCGGTGCGCTCACAGCCTGTTCGCCTTTGATCCCATTACGAGCAAGCAAACACACCGTGTATTCGGTGTGTGGAGATAGACCCGAGAGCGTTTCGCTCACGCCTTCTTTGCCGGCACCCAGTGAGATCCCAGGAGAAGCGGGAGCTTTGTCTTCCCCTTCACACCCAGCTTTGCCTTGCTTATAGAGGAATTCGTATGTGCCCAGTTCGTAGGTTCCCGGAGTACCTTCCACCCCCGGATTCAAAACACCATGCACCACGGCCGTGGTGGGCGGATCAAGCGCTTCCACCGACACTTCAGGCATTTCAGGAGCCACCGCCAACGCAGGCGCCGCACTCCAAACAAGCCAACCCACCAATACACAGCACACAGCGATGACCGGTAGGACCGGCTTACGAGCACCTATAGACACAACCCCTCCTCCAAGAACGATCCACACGAAACCCGCGGGACCGCGGGCACAACCCCCCATACGGGGGACAGGCAAAACCCGCCGCAGGCACCAAGCCCACGGCGGCAAAAGAACATGAAGCGCCGCAACAACGACGCAGAAGACCAAACCGGCCTACACGGCCGGTGAGAGCGACAGTCTGGCTTGTGGCTAGCTGAGAGCCAGCCCGGCCAGAGAGAGAGAGAGAGAGAGACGCGTCAGCGACGCTGACGCGTCCTATAACGGACCCGCCAAGACCACACGGACTCTCAACAACGCTATTCCCCAAAGAAAACACGCGAAAAACAACCCTCTCTCAAAAAACGACCCGGTCCCTCTCCCAAGGGCCCTGCTGAAAAAGTTCAGTGTCGACCACAGGGACCGACCCAAAACCCGACCTTATGTTTGCCCGATACCCCACTGGTATCAGGACATGGCTCTTTATACCGCAAGCTGCACCGGCTGTCAAGTCCCCCTCGGGGAGACGCGTCTGCTACGCCCGACCGGCCTCGGCAAGCTCCTTGCCCTCACGCAAGCCGATGCGCCTGTGCAAACGCCGCAAAGGCCGTGGTGCCCACCAGGTCCACTCCCCCAGACGCCCCATGATCGCCGGCACGAGCAGGGCACGGACCACCGTGGCGTCAATCGCGACCGCTAGCGCCGCGCCGACGCCGAGCTGCTTGATGAAGAAGATATGCGAGGTGGCGAACGCGCCAATCGCCACACAGAACAGCAGCGCCGCGGCAGTTACAAGCCGCCCGGTGCGCTCCAGGCCGTAGGCGACCGCGTCGCGCGTGGCGAGGCCCGTGTCGTGGGCCTCCTTGATGCGTCCGAACAGGAACACCCCGTAGTCGGTGGAGAGCGCGAAGGCGATGATGAACAGGAGCACGAGGTTCGACTCCTCAAGGCCCCCGATCGGGGTGAAGCCGAACAGGCCATCGAGATGGCCTTCCTGGAAGATCAATACGAGCAGCCCGGCACCGACCGCGACCGTGAGCAGGTTCATGAGAAGCGCCACGAACGGCAGAATCAGTGAACCGGTCATCATGAACAGGAAGCCGGCGGTGACGGCGACGAGGATCGCGAGCGCCAGTGGTAGGTGCGCGGAGATCGCGGCCTTCTGGTCGACGAACCAGGCGGTGGCGCCGCCGACCAGCAGCGTGGGCGCAGCTGCGATCGTACGCAAGCGCTTGACGAGCGTCTGGTTGGCCGGCGAGCTGTCTGTTCCGGTGGGCTGCTGTTCGATCTCCCACACGCCCCTGCCCACGTAGCGCGGCGAACCCTGGCTCGCCTGAGTGCCCGCGATCTGCCTGGCGCGCGCTGCCGTAGCGGTAAGCGCCGGGCCGCCGCTCGCGGGCGCGTGCACGACCAGCGTGATCGTCTGCGAGGGGTCGACGGCGAAGTCGTGGGTGAGCGCTTCGGCTACCTGGCGGGCCTGCGAAGAGGCGGGCAGCACGTGGGCGTCGGCAGGCACGAACCTGAGCCGCAGTGCGGGCGAGGCGATCGCGATCAGCGCGGCTGCCGTGACGAGCGCGACCGCCCCCGGGCGACGCATCACACCACGCGCGAACCGATACCAGCCGCCCTGTTCGCTCGACTGCGCCGAGCGGGCGGCGCTGCGCTGCAGGCGGGCGGGCGCGAGCGCGTTGATGCGCGGGCCGAGCGCCACAAGCACGGCGGGCAGCACGACCAGCGAGACGATGCCGGCACACAGCGCGACGGTCGCGCCGCCGACGCCCATCGAATACAGGAAGCGGATCGGGAATACGAGCATCGAGGCGAGCGCGCCGGCGACCGTGAGCGAGCCGAACATCACGGTGCGCCCAGCCGTTTGCAGCGTGCGCAGAATCGCGGCGCGCGTGTCGGCGCCGCCGGCCAGCTCCTCGCGGTAGCGCGAGAGCACGAACAGGCTGTAGTCGATGCCGAGCCCGAGCCCGACGCCGGTGACGAGGTTGACGGCGAAGATCGACAGCCCCGCGAACTGGTCGACTATGCGCAGCACCAGGAACGTGAGCACGATCGCGAAGCCGCCGACGAGCAGCGGCAGCGCGGCTGCGATCAGCCCACGGAACACCCAGAAAGACAGCAGCAACAGGATCGGGAGGGCGAACGTCTCGGCGCGACGCAGATCCGAGGTGGTTTGTTCGTTGATCTCCTCGAACGCCACGTCATTGCCGCCGAAGCGCACACCGGCGCCGGCGAGCAGCGGGCGCACGTGTTCGACCGCGTGGGCGGAGTCTTCCTGCTTGGCAAACGCGGCCAGCACAAGCGTTTGGCGACCGTTGCGCGAGACAAGGTCGGGGAGGTGCGTGGAGGAATAGTCGATCGCGCGCTGGAAGCCCGGCTGCGCGCTCAGGAGCGCCGCGACATGCGCGCTCTCGCGCTGCGCGGCTAGATCGGTGCGCACATTGCCAGCGCTCGGCACGAGCGCGGCGACACCATAATTGGCGTTCTGCCCGGTGGCATGTTCGATCGCCTTCAGGACCTGCTGGTTCTGAGCCCTGGGGTCCTGGAAGTCTGAGTTGGTGCTCTTCAGGATCGACACGACTGGCCCGCCGAACGCGGCGGCCAGCAGGAACACCACACCGCTGAGCAGCAGCGTGCGCCGCGAATGCCCAACCGCCAGATCCGCAAGACGCTCGATCAAGGCCGCTCCTCCTCGCCGATCCAAGCCATGGCGCGGAACATTAGTGACTGCTAACTAACTTGTCAAGGGCAGGCGAAACGGGCGCCTGGGGAGCCAGCCTCACCCTCGGCAACCCGTCCGCCCGGGCCGACATCGGCCCTTTACGCTATGACCCCGATCCCGGCCGATTCTTCCCCACGCTCGACAGCCAGCGGCGGCCCGACCCAACGCACACCTTCGCTTGAGGTCCCACCCACCCCGAGTACTGCAAGCGCGTCGGACAGGCGCCTACCGTCGGGAGTGGCAAGCTCGAAATCCAGCTCAAGCGCCGGAATCAACACGAAACGACGACAGAGCAACTGCTCGTGCGGCAAGCTCATCCGCTCGTGCGCAAGCTCGACATCGCCGAGCAGCAGGATGTCGATGTCGATCGCCCGCGGCCCGTGGCGCACGCCGCCCGCGGCGCGCCCCAGCTCGGCCTCCAGGCGCTTGACGGCGTCGAGCAACTCAAGCGACTCAAGCGTCGTCTCCACCAGCAGGCACGCGTTCAGAAAGCTCGACTGCTCGAGCACCTCGCCGACCGGGTCGGTGTCGTACACCGACGAGGCTGCCGTAACGCGCACGCCGATCCCCGGGAGCGCATCGACCGCGGCCTGCAAATGGGCACGACGCTCGCCGACATTCGATCCAAGGCCAAGCAGGCCGCTGTGCGTCGGGGTACTCGTGTCCTGCTCGCTCTCCGCACCCGTCGTATGCCCTCGCTTGTTCGCTGTCTTCGCCATTGGCGTCGGTATACCACGTATACAGAGACTGCGGATTCGCACCGTAGTCGATAATGATTTTCCGAGTTAGCCGAGCATAAATTCCGAGTTAGCGGTTATAGTTCTCCGGAATGCCTGGCGGGGGAGCGCAACCCACGAAGTTCATCGACCGAGGTCTCGCCCCCGTCGTCGTCGATGCCATGCGGGAGTCGCGAGTGGTTGCGCTACTCGGTCCACGTCAAGCCGGCAAGAGCACCCTTGCTCGAATGCTTGCCGCAGAGCGCCTCCCGGCCGACTACCTGACACTAGACGAGGAGCCCGTGAGGTCACTCGCATCTGGCGACCCGCAGGGCTTCATTGCGGGGCTGGGTAAGCGGACCATAATCGACGAGATCCAGCGAGTGCCGGAGCTACTGTTGGCTATCAAGGCGCGTGTCGACCGAGATGACACGCCAGGTCAATTCCTCTTGACGGGGTCGGCGAATCTTCGTCGGATCCCGACAATCGCCGATGCGTTGCCCGGTCGAGTCGAATACCTCTCGCTTTGGCCGCTTACCCAGGGTGAGATCGGCGGGCAAGCGGAGAACTTCCTCGCCCGGCTGTTCGACGGCGAGATCCCGAAGGTGAGCGGCGCCCCGGTGGGTCGCAACGCGTATGCGACAGCTCTGCTCGCGGGCGGGTTTCCCGCAGCGCATACCCGCGGCATGCAGTCCCGGTTGAGATTCTTCGACAGCTACGTGACCTCAATCGTCGAGCGCGACGTGGTGGAGACCTCGCGCGTCCACGACTTTGCGTCTGTCGGAACGTTGCTGCGGCTCGTCGCAGCCCGATCCGGATCGTTGGCCCGCTATGACGCACTTGCCCGTGATGCGGGCGTGGACGGCAAGACCGCCAAGGGACATCTCGCTGTCTTGGAGCGTCTTTTCCTCGTACGTATCCGCCACCCCTGGCATGTCAACCTCGGCCAAAGACAGGTCAAGGCACCCAAGCTCTACGTGTCCGATCCGGGGCTGCTCGCTGGACTGGTGGGCGCGAACGCGGAACGCGTGCGCGAGGATAACGATTTCGCGGGAGCGCTATTCGAGACGTTCGTCGCGATTGAGCTGGAGCGACAGGCGTCCTGGTCAGCAGAGCCCTTGAGCTTCTGGCATTACCGGGAGGGAGAACGCGAGGTGGACGTGATCGTCGAGCGTCCCTCGGGTGAGATCGTGGGGATTGAGGTCAAGGCCGGCGCGACGGTACGCGCACGCGATTTTCGCGGACTCGTGCATATGCGCGAACGAATGGGCTCCCGCTTGGTTGCCGGCATCGTCCTCTACACGGGAGAGCAGACGCTTCCGTTCGGCAAGGGCTTGTGGGCGCTCCCACTCAATGCCCTCTGGACGGGATGACAGAGGTAGCTCGATGCCGATGAGACGCGCGAGCGTCTTGTAGGAGTGTTGCCGCTTGTAGAAGCTCAGCTGGGCACCGTCTTGTTCGAGTAGGCGCGCTCAGGCCTGCCCTGTGGCCTGCAGGACACTCTCCCCACGCTCGGTGAGCGACCAGGCGCGTGCCATGCCCTTGGTTGGGCCGACGCCGCTGTCGTGGATCAGGCCGTTGCGCTGCAGGCGTGCGAGCAGACGCGAGATCTGTCCTTGGTCGGTGACGCCGGAAGCATCGGCAACCTGTTTGCTGGAGGCGCCAGGGGTGTCGGCAATCGTGGAAAGCACGCGCGCGGTGCGGTAGGTGAAACGCAGCGGGAGATCCTTGAAGGGGTCCGTGGGCAGCCGCGGAACGGGGGGCGACTCGGGGGCGACGACGGGCCGCTCCAGCTCCCTCTGCGCGGCGGCGCCCCCAAGATAGGGCTGGACGATCATCGCCATCAGCGGCCCACACAGCTCGGCCAGCGGTTGGGGGTCGCCCTGCAGCATGCGGGCATGGATCACGCTGAGCACAGCGCCGACAACGCCCTCGGCCGTAAGAGGTGGTGGTTCGCGGCCCGCCCTGGTTTCCGTGCGTCCCTGGTCTATATGGGTGATGATTTGGGCGATACCGCGCCTGCGGGCCTCGAGCGTTTGGTGGCCCGCGCCAAGCGCCTCTACGACCAGCAGGCGCCCCATACCGGGCTCGCGGTCGAGGAAGCAGAGAAACGCCTGAAGGCCGGCGCGCGTCTGCTCCAGCCACCCGCGCGCCCTCTGAGCGCCACGTGTCCTCTGCACGCTTCCCTCCCCTGCCGCGGCCCGGCACACAACGCCAGTGGCCTGTGCGAGGGCCTCCTCGAAGGTGGCGTACAGACACTCCTCGCGTTCCTCGAAAATGTCATAGAACGTCTTGCGCGACAGACCCGAGCGCTTGCAGATCGTGGCCACGGTCAAGGCCTGCACCCCCTGCTCATAACCCAGTTCCACGGTCGCCGAGAGCAGTCGGCGACGCTGCATCTCGATCACATGGCCACCTGCGCGACCAGCCCTATCGACGGGGACAGCCCCTTCAACGGCCATCGGTCATCCCCGCCTCGTGGAAGGCCATGAGCTACCCACCCCCCTATTTCTTTTTCGCTTTCGCTTTGGGATGCTTGCCCTTAGCCTGCTTCTTGCTCTTTGCCTTCGTCTTTGGGCAGCCTGTGACGCTGATTGCCGTGGATTGGTGGATCACCGCGCCGTCCTGGCCGGTGAATGCCGTGGGCATCGTGAGCTTCTCCTTGCAGAGATTCCCATTCGCCGCCAAGGCCGAGTATTTGCCTTGCGGTAGGTTCAGTTCGAAGCTCGCGATTGGGACGTCGGGCACGTTCTTGAACGTGCTGCTGGTGATGTTCGTCTTGTTGTTGATGAACGTGCTGCCGACAAGGTCGATCGTGACGCCATAACCCTGCAGGACAGCGATCAATGAGGGGAATTCTTCCCCGGCATGCGATACGAAATACGTAGGTCCTTCGATCGGGACCGGCAGGACCGGTGTGATCGCCTTTGCATGACCCACGATCGACGCTGCTGGGCAGTTCGCTGGGTTAGCTTCGAACGTCGCCGCCGTACATGCCTTCTGTAGTGTCGAGAGCCTTGACGGGAGCTGCTTTGGTAGATCGACCTTGACGCTGTTGATGTTCGATTGGGACGAGGCCTGGTTCGCACCAAGATTCCCTGTGGGATAGACGATCTTCGCGGTCAGGCTCGCCCCGTTCGCTCGTGATGTTTTCCCGCTGGTGGATACCGAGAAGTTCGGTTTGAACGCGAGACTACGACACGACCCCATCTGGAAGTGGCTCGATACCGGTGCTGTTGCTCCTTCAAAACTGTAGGCGGTCCCCGAGAAGCTCATTGGGTTACAGCTCGTCGGGTTGAACATGAATTCGGGCCTGTCGATCACAGCGTCTATCTCGCGAATATCTGTCGGGATGCCCTTTACCGTCTTCGGAAACGCCGTTGTTGAGATCGTCAGTTGGCTCGTATGCGGGTCCACTTCGATCTTCGCCCGAACCACTTCGGTCCCCAGGTTGAACGGGCCGGCGACTATCGGCACCGCGATAGACAAGCCGAACGGGGCACCCTCATATGGGCCGGTCAGGTAAATCGGTGCTGGTGGAGCACCAGGCTCGGGCAGCACGAACGGGTATGGGCCGGGTCCGACCTCAGCGACGGTATGCCCGATCTGCGACGCACTGGAGCATGTTCCTTGTGCTGCTTGTGGTTCTTGGCATAGGGGGACCTTGGCGATCATGCCCAGTAGGCCCTCTGGTGTCTTGAACTGTAGTTTTTCGATGTGCTGCTGACCATCGTTACGAGAGAGCAACATTGTGAAGTCTGTATAGCCTGCCGCCTGGTCTGTCGTAGCACCGGCTGTCATCGTGGGTGTGAACGGCAAAGGTCCCGTACAGTTAGATGGGTTGCTGCCGCCTGGTCCTGCTGTGATCTGGAAGTTGCTTTCCGACAGCGCATCCGCTGTGAGCGGGGTGTTCCATGGCGTGAAGTCCGCTGTCGCTGTATACACCCCACAGAACTGTGGTGTTACGAGTGCTGCTTGTGGTCCGCCACTGAAGTTCAACACGAATTCGTTGAGTGGTGCGTCTGGTGTTCCCGGGTCTTGTGGAGTGCCCTTGAACGTCGTTGTTATCTGGCCCGTCTGTTCATTCAAATGCACGGTGCCGATCAGCTTCAAATAGATGCCTTCGCCTTCAGCGGCGACCAGTAGTTGTAGGTTTGGCGGGTTGGATTGCAGGACGTATACGTTGCCTTTCAACCGTCCTGGGAGCAGCGGCGTCGCGATTTCGTCGGTGCCGACCTTTGACGCCGCGGGACACGATGGCGGACCGTCCATCGTTTCCTTTTCGCTTTCAGGCCCGCCGATGTTCTCCTCTGATGGTTGACATGCCGCCAAGCCGGTGGCTTGCCCTGGGTTGATTGCCACGCCTTCGGGTAGCACGACCGTCGTTTCCTTCAAGCCCGGCGTCGCCAAGCCTTCGGGGTTCAGTCCCTGTGGCACTCTCACGGTCGCTGACAATCCCGCCGGGGTATCGGAGAAGCTGGTGTCCGGCGCAAGGTTGATGGACGGTTCGAAGTGCTTAAGCTTTTCACAACCAGTGATCCCTACGGGCTCGCCCTGACTGTTGTGCCATGGGAAGCTGATCGCGGGTGGTCTTAGGCTTTCGTCCTGCCACGTACCCAGCTCTTCGATACTGAACTCTGGTGGCTCTCCACACGATGTCGGCAGTGTCAACAACGGTTTATCTCCAGCGCCTGTTTCGTGTTCTCCTGGTACACCCCAGATCGTTGTGGTGTTGAACACGATCTTGCGCTGCGGCACATTCGCGTGCTCTGTAATACCGTAATCTCCACCGCTACGCACACGCGCATCCAAGAATATGCTGATACCATTGAACGTGAACGCGAACTGTGCAGCAATACCAGGCGGCGGTACAAGATTATACACTTGCTGAGACAATAGTCCTGCTCCTGATACTGATGCGAAGTTTTCCCCGATCAGAGTATTGGGCGGGCATGCTTCGGCGTCGAATTCTTCGCGTGTGCACTTTGGCACAGCACCAGGTTCACCGACCAGCCCCGGCGGCAGGTTTGCGTCTAGCGCACGCGGATCACCGTTCGGCTGTTCATCAAAACCTTTATTATTTGAGATGCCGGTGCTGTTCGTGGCGAATGCGAGGGTCAGCTCATATGGATGTGAACCGGCTTGTGTGTCTATCGTACCGTCTGCATTGGTGATCCACATATCGGCGTTAGCGAATCCTACTGGTGCAGGTTCTGCACCGTACTGCACCGGCACTGTCGCGTTGACAACACCCAGTGAGCCACCACCGCTCACCGTCACCTTATCCAGTTCGTTTGACGGGCTCGCCGATACGCTCACAGGGATCTCGATAATTGCAGGGAAACCGCTGCCGTGAGCGATCGGACCCATCGTACACGTCACTTCAGTCGATCCAGAACAACTAGCACCTTCAATTTCACTGGTCTTCGCGACCACACCGGCAGGCAACACGTTAGTAACGGTCGGACCTGTAGCGTTGTCACCAGCACCAAGATTATATACGTAGAGGTGTAGAAGCCCTTCACCGCCCGGCGGAAGATCAGTCGGACCGAAACGGCCGATCACCTCATAACCGGGCGCAGGGGAATCAGCCGACGCAAAAGACGCACATGAGCAAACCAAACTACACGCAAGGACAAGAGTCAGTACAGAGCGCTTGAACATTATTTCCTCCCCTTCAGAACTGTTCCCGGACTCTTGCTCGTCTTCTTCAACGGCCCATAACGTTTCCTGGCTCGCGCTTCACACGACACTCGCTTACGCTTTGATGTTTTACGACAAGCCTTCAGTGCACTGGCCAGCTTCTGTGCACGCGATCGTGGCTTCGCCTTTGCTTTGACCGTGACCGTTGTGGTTGGCGGGAAGTTTCCCACCCCGTTGAACGTGACACTGGATGGTGTCGCGAATGTTGGTGGTGGTGCAGGCACACCCTGACAACCACTGCCAGTACACTGCGGCGGAGAAATGGGTTTCCCACCATCGACCCTCACGTCGTAAAGGTCGAACGCGTCGTTCTGATCTTCAGACACGAGCTGTGCGCGTGTCGCCACGAACACGTCGTTACCTGTTTCACCGGCGCCTATCAGCCACGAAGCGGCTTTGCTCGTACCACCTGAGAGCAAGAACACACAACCACCATTCACACTAATACTGTTCGTGCATGTACCGGTCCCTCCGCGCTCCCACTCATACACATCCTGCTCACCATTCGTGTCCTGTGAGACCAACGCCGAACTACTGTCAAAGAACACACGATTGCCGTCTTCGCTGATCCACTGCGGCAAAGTGCTATCACCCCAACTAATCGGCAAATATCCCGACGCTCCTTCACGCGTAGAACCACACGACGCACAAAACAAACTATTAGACCCAGCCTCATACACATAAATCTCATCAGCACCCATATTCGGATACCCATGCGGATAACCAACCACACTCAAAGACTGGTTCGACATGAACACCACACCCGCACCGTCGCCAGTAACACGAGCCGTACGATGACCCAAACCAGGCTGCCAATCACCAAAATTCCCATCTCCGCCACCGCCAGACAATGCACCAAATGGCAGGACTCCGCTGCCGTCTTCCACTGAGAGTGTCGCTATAAACACGGGAGAGTCGCCACCATGCAATAGATACAGGTTGGGTTCACCTTCCACAGGATCAGCACCCTCACTGTTCCCTGCAGCAAGAACCCCCGTCGCAACGAAATACACATCTTCACCATCTTCGCTTGCACCCAACACACCCATTACACCAGCATCAGGACTAGCCAAGACTCTCCTAGAACTACCACCAGGCCCTGGTTCCGCGTCAAACCGGTAAAGCCCTCCCCCTTCGCTATAGAACGCGTAACGACCATTCGCCGCGGACGCCCAATACTGCGCTTCACCCGACGATACCTGAACCGTACACGCATCACCCGGCACACTACACTCACCATTCACAACAGGACTCTGTGGATCCCCGGGATTCTCACGCAAATAAAGACCAGTAGGCCGCTCCCTAATGTCTCTTACCACATTTAGATTTTCTCCAGTTGTTTCAAGACTAGACCAATACACACGATCCCCGTCAGCCGAAATCGCACCACCAAAATTAGGTGGGTTGCGACCAAGCGGATAAGCATCCGGCGGCGCGCCGATCGTCGCATCGGGCACCACCCTCCCTTCAGACGACACGTCAATTAGACTCAACTTGCCTTCAGCAGAGTCGTACAAATAATTCTTGTTTTCGCTTTTAGCGATCTCCGCCTTCACGTCCTGCTGGAGTTCACTTTCAAGGACTCCATCACCACCAAGCAAAGCATCATTCGCCTCAAACAGCAGGTCACTAAAATTAGCCGACCCACCCGCAAAAACAGGAGAAGTAGAGTCGTTGTTCAATTTATTGACAGTAAGGTTGCTACCAAAACCTGTGATTCGAGTTGGCTGGACAGCCTTTGTAAAAAGCGGTCGATAAGTGCTTTCGCTTGCGGTCCGCGCATAGAGCACTCCATAGCCATCACCCAGAGCTTCTTCAGATAGCGGGAGATCTTTAGGTTCAGCCGGCGTACCTGACTCAAGAACCCCAACAGACAGATCACTCGAAAACCCTTCATATTCCGTGACAAACGCTCCCGGCGGCTGAATACTCTTAGTCACCCAACCGCCACCAGCAAGACGACTAGCCAAGAACTGATTGCCTATCCCGGTACCGCCTTCACCATTACCGCCACCCGAAGTCGCATCACCAATATATGCGACACCAGCCCCATCACCCGCAACCTGAAACAAATGGAATGTTTGGACACTGCCCTTGACCGCTTCATTGGAAAGGCCGTAAGAGTAGGGAACATATACGTTTGCGTCCTCGTTGAAGGGTGGTGTGACCATTTCATACGCACGGTTATCGGGCAAGCCCTGGCTTCCCACCACAATAGCTTCGCTTGTTGTGAATGTTGCGTCAGGTGATTGTTCGCTACCGGTGTGGTTGGTTGTGAGGATCCGGTAGTGGTATTCGCTGTTGGGTGTGAGACCCGTCAACTGTGTTTGGATATCAGCGGGTCCGTGCTGTGCGCTAATGCTCGCTTCTGGTGTGCTGGAGCCATATGTGTTGGTTGGACCGTATTCCACGCGATATGTCGTTGCTTCGCCATACGGATATATTTCGGCACTCACCGTGGCTTCGCTGGAAGTGGTGTTCGTGACCGATACTCCGGTTATCACGGATGCCCGGCGCCCGGTCTGTAGCGACACTTCGTTGCCCTCGACTTGTTCGCCAAGCATATTCGTCGCGACCAGACAGAACCTGTACGTATCGTTCGGTTCAAGCCCTACTGCCGCCCCCGACACATGCAACTGCTTAGCTTCAGCGACTTCGACGGGAACCGTGCTCTGCCCGCCAACACACGTGCCGTTAGTGTTGTTGTAGTCGAACTGATAGGTCAACCCACCTTTGGTGCCACCAGGGTTCAACTCCCCTTCCAGTGTCGCCGAGGTAGCAGTCACCGCACTCGCCGGTTCTGTCGTGATGGGCGCTTCAAGGACCGGGACAGTCGTGAACGTGACCGGAGCGCTAACAGCATCTTCGCCTTTGATCCCATCGCGAACAAGCAAACACAACGAGTATTCAGTCCCCGGAGACAAACCCGACAGCGTTTCCGTCACCGCTTCTTTACCCCCACCCAACGAGAGCCCAGGCGACGCCGGCGCTTTGCCTTCCCCTTCGCATCCCGCTTTGCCCTGCTTGTAAAGGAATTCATACGTACCCAGTTCGTACGTGCCTGGAGCGCCTTCCACGCCAGGGTTGAGGACACCATGAACCACGGCGGTCGTAGGCGGAACAAGCGCTTCCACCGACACTTCCGGCGTTTCAGGAGCCACCGCCAACGCAGGCACCGCACTCCAAACAAGCCAACCCACCAATACACAGCAAACAGCGATGACCGGCAGGACCGGCTTACGAGCACCTATAGACACAACCCCTCCTCCAAGAGCGATCCACACGAAACCCGCGGGACCGCGGGCACAACGAAGCCGCCGTGGGCACACAACCCGCGGCGGCAAAAGAACATGAAGCGCCGCCAAGGCGACGCGAGAAACCAAGCCGGCCTGTGCGGCCGGTTGGAACGACAGTCTGGCTTGTGGCTAGCTGAGAGCCAGCCCGGCCGAGAAGAGAGAGAGAGAGAGAGAGAGACGCGTCAGCGACGCTGACGCGTCCTATAACGGACGGTCCAACGGCACACGGACTCTCAACAACGCTATTCCCCAATGAAACCACGCGAAAAACAACTCCCTCTCGGAAACGACCCGGTCCCTCTCCCAAGGGCCCTGCTCAAACCGGTTAGCGTCAGACCACAGGGGCCAAACCCAACCCGACCTTATGTTTGCTGTCCCTGAACGGGACCCCGCAACCCCTGAGGATTGCAGATGCATGGCTCTTTATACCGCAAGTGGTGCTTGCTGTCAAGTCCCTTGAGAAAACGTGTGTGGTGCCGGCTTGTCTATGGCCGTCGTGGCGCTACTCCGCGGCCTCGCGCCAAACCTCAACCGACACGTCATCAACAGGCAGCGGGATCGGCGGCTCGGGCTTGGAAGCCTTGACCCACACCCCTTCCAGCTCGAAGTCGCCGAGCAGGCGGTCGGCGATCGCCGAGCACAGCCGCTCCAAGGTCTTGTAGGAGCGCTGCTGAGCCACCAACGCCACGAGCTGGCAGACCTCGGCGTAATCGACCGTGTCCTGCACGCGGTCGGTAACGGTGGCGTCGGTTTCGCCGACATCCAAGCGCAGGTCGATCAGCAGCCGCTGGCCGATCTCCCGCTCGGCCTCGGTTACGCCGTGGTGCGTGTAGAGCGAGAGGCCGCTGATCTCGATCGTGACCGTCTCAAAGCTCTCGTCATCCTCGTCGTCCTCGTCCTCATCCGCGTCTTGGGCCTCGTCGTCGTCCTCGTCCTCGTTGCCCCGCTCGTAGCCGTGGCGCGCCTCGACATCATCGGGAAACTCGCGCTCGCCTCCGGGACGATCCTCGTCGCCCGGATCCTCGCTCTCCTCGCCGCTCATATGCCGCCCAACGTAGCAGTCGCGACGGCTCGCTGGGGGGTCGGGGTTATGCGTGTCCTGTGGCTTGGAGGATGCTCTCTCCGCGCTCGGTGAGCGTCCAGGCGCGTGCCATGCCCTTGGCGGGACCAACGCCCGTGTCCTGGATCAGTCCATGGCGCTGTAGGCGCGTGAGCAAACGCGACGCTTGTCCGGGATCCACGATCCCAGACGCGGTGGCTACTCGTTTACTCGACGCGCCAGGCACCTCAGCGATAGTCGAGAGCACACGCGCGGTGCGATAGGTAAAACGCAGCGACAGATCCTTGAACGGGTCGGCCGGCAACCTCGGGACCGCGGACTGCTCCGGTACGAGCACCGGCCGCTCCAGCTCCTTCTGGGCAGCAGCCGCACCAAGATAGGGCTGGACGATCATCGCCATCAACGGCCCACACAGCTCGACCAGCGGTTGCGGGTCACGCTGCAACATACGCGCATGGATCACACTGAAGACAGCACCGACGACACCCTCGGCCGTCAACGGTGGAGGTTCACGCCCACTTCTCGTTTCCGAGCGTCCCCGGTCGATGTGAGCGATGATTTGGGCGATACCGCTGCCTGCGGGCCTCAAGCGTTTGCTGACCCGCGCCAAGCGCCTCCACGACCAAAAGACGCCCCATACCAGGCTCCCGATCCAGGAAGCAAAGAAACGCCTGAAGCCCGGCACGCGTCAGCTCGCGCCAACCGCGCGCCCCCTGGGTACCACCCACCTTCTGGGCACCCCGCCCTCCCCCAGGGCCCTCATCGTCCGCCACGCCCCTGACCCACAGCGCGCATCGCCTGCTCCACAGCATCCTCAAACGCCGCGTACAAACAAGTCTCGCGCCCGTCGAAGATCTCATAGAACGTACGCCGCGACAAACCCGCCCGCTCACAGATCGTGGCAACCGTCAAGCGACTGCACACCATCCTCAAACGCCTGTTCGACCGTCGCACCCAACAACCGTCGCCGCTGCATCCCAACGACATGACCACCCTCACGACCAGCCCCATCCAAAGGGACAGCCCGCTCCACGGGGACAGCCCGTTCAACAGCCATCAGTCATCCCCGCCTTCGTGGAACGACACGAGCGACCCACCCCCTATTTCTTCTTCGCCTTCGATGAGGAGTGCTTGCCCTTGCTCTTAGTTTTCGCCTTCGCCTTCTTTGACTTCGGGCAACCGGTCACGCTGATCGGTGTGGATTGGTGTAGCGTCGCGCCGTTCTGGCCCGTGAACGCAGTCGGCATCACAAGCTTCGCTCTTACAGAGGTTCCCGGTCGCCGCCAGTGCCGAGTATTTACCTTGCGGCAGGTTCAGTTCAAAGCTCGCGATCGGAACGTCAGGTACGTTCTTGAACGTGCTGCTGGTTATGTTCGTCTTGTTGTTGATGAACGTGCTACCCACGAGATCGACCGTGACGCCATAACCCTGCAGAACAGCAATCAGCGACGGGAATTCTTCCCCAGCATGCGACACGAAATACGTAGGTCCTTCGATCGGGACCGGCAGCACCGGAGTGATCGCCTTCGCATGACCCACAATCGACGCCGCCGGACAGTTCGCCGGGTTCGCTTCGAACACCTTCGCCGTACACGCCTTCTGCAAGCGTCGTCAACCTCGACGGCAGCTGCTTTGGTAGGTCCACCTTGACGCTATTGATATTCGACTGCGACGACGCTTGATTCGCCCCCAAGTTCCCTGTCGGATATACGATCTTCGCCGTCAAGCTCGCACCATTCGCTCGTGACGTTTTACCGCTCGTGGACACCGAGAAGTTCGGCTTGAACGTCAAGCTACGACACGATCCGACCTGGAAATGGCTCGATAGAGGCTGCCGTTGCGCCTTCGAAGCTCGTACGCGGTCCCAGAGAAGCTCATCGGGTTACAGCTCGTCGGGTTGAACATAAATTCCGGCCTGTCGATCACAGCATCGATCTCGCGAATATCCGTCGGAATGCCCTTCACCGTCTTTGGGAACGCTGTTGTTGAGATCGTCAACTGCGATGTGTGTGGATCGACTTCGATCTTTGCTCGTACCACTTCGGTACCCAGGTTGAACGGGCCAGCAACTATCGGCACCGCGATAGATAGGCCAAACGGTGCTCCCTCGTACGGTCCGGTCAGGTAGATCGGTGCCGGCGGAGCGCCAGGCTGCGGGATCACGAACGGATAGGGTCCAGGGCCGACCTCGGCAACCGTATGCCCAATCTGCGACGCTTCGGAGCACGTGCCTGCCGCAGCTTGCGGTTCTGGGCATAGCGGGACCTTGGCGATCATCCCCAACAATCCCTCGGGAGTCTTGAACTGCAGTTTTTCGATCCTCTGCTGCCCATCACCACGCGACAGCAGCATCGTAAAGCTCGTATAACCCGCCGCCTGGTCCGTCGTCGCACCAGCGGTCATCGTTGGCGCGAACGGTAGCGGCGCTGTGCAGTTCGCGGTACCGCTGCCGCCTGGGCCGTTTGTGATCTGGAAGCTACTGTATCAAATGCGTTTTCGACGAACGGACTGGCCCACGGAGTGAAATCCACGTCGGAGCGGTAGATCCCGCAAGTCTCGGGTGTCACGAGCGCTGCCTGTGCTCCACCGCTGAAGTTCAATACGAATTCTGTTAGCGGTGCGTCCGGGGTTCCTGGATATTGCGGTGTCCCCTTGAACGTAGTGGTCAACTGGCCCGTCGTTTCGTTGAGGTGGACGGTGCCGATCAGCTTCAGGTTCACGCCTTCCCCTGACGCCGCAACCAACAGCTTTAGTTCCGGAGGATTGTTCTGCAGGATATACACGTTGCCCTGCAACCTTTTTGCCAGCAGCGGCGTGGCAATTTCATCGGTTCCGACCTTCGACGCCACGGGACACGAAGGTGGTCCGTCGAATTCTTCACCTTCCCCACCAAGATCCTCATTAGCGGTCTGGCAGGCCACCAACCCAGTCGCTTGACCAGGATTGATAGCTACGCCTTCCGGCAACGTGACCGTCGTTTCCTTCAAACCTGAGGTGGCGAGTCCTTCCGGATTCAGACCCTGTGGCACCTTTACCGTCGCGGTCAGGCCCGCCGGCGTGTCCGAGAAGCTCGTATCGGGCGCGAGGCTTATCGATGGTTGGAAGTGCTTTAGCTGACCGCAACCGGTGATCCCTGTCGGATCACCCTGACTGTTATGCCACGGAAAACTGCTCCCGGCTGGTCTGAGGCTTTCATCCTGCCAAGTACCTAGCTCTTCAACACTGAACTCTGGCGGTAGCCCACACGATGTCGGCAACGTCAGCAAAGGCTTGAGCCCGTGCTGCTAGTTCTTCAGGGGACTCGCCAGGATAGAGATGTTCGCCCGGTACCCCCCAGATCGTGGTCGTGTTGAACACGATCTTGCGCTGCGGCACGTTTGCATGCTCAGTAATACCATAATCCCCACCGCTACGTATACGCGCATCCAAAAATATACTAACACCACTGATAGTAAACCCAAACTGTGCAGCAATACCAGGAGGCGGTACCAAATTATATACACGTTGGCTCAGCAATCCTAGTCCTGATGCAGATGCATCCTTTTCACCTATTTCGGTGTAGGCAGGGCATTTTTCACCGTCGAATTCTTCGCGCGTACACTTCTCCACCGCACCAGGTTCGCCCACCAGTCCCGGTGGTAGCTTCACGTCCAGCGCCCGCGGTTCACCATTACTCGGGTTTTCGTCACCACCTTCATCCCCAACACTATTGGTAACGAAATCGAACGTCAACGCATAAGGATGCGAACCGGCTTGCGTATCGATAGTACCGTCAGCATTTGAGATCCACATATCGGCACTGGCGAAACCCAAAGGTGCTGGCCCCGTGCCGTAATGCACCGGCACGGTTACATTCGCCACGCTCAACGCACCACCACCACTCACCGTGATCCTATCCGGTTCACTTGAAGGGTCCGCAGACACACGCACGGGAATCAGTATTTCGGCGGGAAACCGACCTTTGACGACTGGTTCCATCGCACAGGTCACTTCTGTCGCTCCTGTACAACTACCGCCCCCGATCCCTTCTGTGTTCGCAACCACGCCGGCAGGCAGCACGTTAGTCACCGTGGGACCAGTCGTGCTTTCCCCCGCACCAACATTCGACACGTGCACAGATCAATCGTCCTTCACCACCAGGCGGAAGATTCGTCGGGGCGAAACGCCCGACCACCTCATAGCCAGGCGCCGCACCATCACCATACGCCAAAGACGCACACGAAAGCGTCAAACCAAACACCACAACAAGAAACAGCAAAGAACGCTTGAACATCCTACTTCCTCCCCTTTACGACTGCCCCTGATGCCTTACGCGCCTTTGACTGTCCATAACGTCTCCTAGCCTGCACTTCACAGGACCTTCGCTTGCTCTCACTCTTCTTACGGCACGCCTTCAGCGCTCCAGCCAGCTTCTGTGCAGGTGACAAGGACTTTGCCTTCGCTTTGACCGTGACTATGGCTAGGGGCGGGAAGTTCCCGACACCGTTGAACGTGACACTCGACGGCGTCGCGAATGTCGGCGGTGGCGACGGCACCCCCTGACAACCAGTACCCGTACATGATGGCGGAGAGATTGGTTTTACCCCATCGACTCTCACATCGTAAAGATCGAACGCGTCATTCTGCATCTTCAGGAGCGAGCTGCGCCCGTGTCGCAATGAACACGTCGCTCCCGTTAGTACCTGCGCCTATCAACCATGAATCGGCTTTGCTCGTACCACCCGAAAGTACAAATACACAGCCACCATTCACACCAGAACCATCAATGCAAGTACCGGAGCCTTCTCGCTCCCACTCATCACATCCTGTTTACCATTCGTATCCTGTGGGACCAGGGAGGTGCTGCTATCAAAGAAGCGATTGCCGTCTTCACTGATCCACTGCGGAAGGGTATTGTCGCCCCAGCTGATCGGCAAATACCCAGATGCCCCTCCTCGCGTAACCCACACGAGGCACAATACAAGCTATTCGACCCGGCCTCATATACATACACCTCCTCATTGCCATTAGCTGGATACCCATGTGGATAACCAATCGCACTCAAGGAGCGGCTAGACATGAATACCACGCTGCCACCAACACCAGTGACACGGTCCGTCCGATGGCCCAAACCGGGCTGCCAATCACCGACTTCACCTTTATAACGTTCAAAGAACGGTTCCACTTCGGTGCCGTCTGAGCCTGAGAGAGTGGCAATAAACACAGGCGCCTCACTCCCACGGGATAGGTAAAGATTGGGTTCCCCTTCCGTCGGCTCGACGCCCTCGCTGCTAGCTCCCGAAAGCACGCCCTTCGCTACGAAGTACACGTCTTCACCGTCTTCGCTGACACCTAGCACACCTAGCACACCCGTGCCAGGACCTGTCACCGTCTCCCGTGAGCCATAGCCGGCTTCCGGTTCGGCGTTAAACCGGTAAAGCCCTTCCCCTTCGCTATAGAACGCGTAACGACCATCCGCAGCAGAGGCCCAGTACTGCGCTTCACCCGCCGATACCTGAACTGTGCAGGCATCTTCCGGCATGCTGCAGTGGCCATTCACAATAGGACTCTGAGGCTCTACAGGATTCTTACGCAAATAAAGACCAGTCGAACGCTCCTTAGTTTCTTCACCGTACTCTTCGTTTGTTGTTTCAAGGCTTGACCAGTAGACACGTCGGCCATCCGCAGAAATCGCACCGCTGAAATTTGGTGGGTTCAAAAAAGGTTGAGAGACGCCGGTGGTACCTTTGAGTGGTGGTCCACCGATAGTCGCTTCCGGAACGACTGTTCCTTCAGGCGACACATCGATTAGGCGCAGCCTGCCATCGACGGAGCTATACAGGTAATTCTTGCTTTCGTCTTTGGCGATCTCCGTTTTTACGTCCTGACTAAGTTCACTTTCAAGTATACCATTACCACCTAGCAACGCATCGTTTGCCTCGAACAACAGATCGCCGAAGCCCGCAGACCCACCAGCAAAAACGGGAGTTCCTCCAATGCCCGGTCCAGCTTGGACGGCTGCATTCACACCAAAACCGGCACCTTCTTTAGCATCTACCGCAGGACGCTCCGGTGGGACGGCGTTTGTAAACAGTGGCTGATAAGCACCGCCGCTCGTAGGCCGCTCGTAAAGATCCTCATAACCGTCGCCTAGAGCTTCTTCTGAGAGCGGCGGGACTTCATTATGTTCGCCCCCGGAGCTTGACACGAGGACTCCGGCTGACAGGCTACTCGAAAACCCAAGATATCGTGTTGCCAAGTATCCCGGCGGCTGGATGCTCTTGGTCGTCCAACCGCCCCCGGCTAGATGTGACGCAAGGAACTGGTTACCCAACCCGTTGCCACCTTCGCCATTACCACCACCCGAAGTAGCATCACCCACATACGCGACAGCAGAGCCATTGCTCGCGACCTGCATCAACCTCAAAGTTTGGAGCCCTTGATCATCTGGTTCCGCTACTCCCAGAGCAAAGGGAACGTAAACGTCTGCATCCTCGTTTTCCGGTGGCGTGATCATTTCATACGCGCGATTGTCCGGCAGCCCCTGGTTACCCACGAACACCGTTTCGCTTGTCATGAACGTTGCGTCCGATGAGTGTTCGCTACCGGTCTGGTTAGTCGCGACGATCCGATAGTGGTATTCGCTACTAGGCGTGAGGCCGGTCAACCGCGCTTGGATATCAGCAGGTCCGTGCTGCACGCTGATACTCGCTTCAGTCGTACTCGACCCGTAAGCATCACTTGACCCGTATTCCACACGATATGTGGCTAGTTCTCCGTGCGGATAGATTTCGGCGCTGACCGTCGCTTCGCTGGAAGTCGTATCCGAGACAGATACACCAGTGATCGTTGGCGCCTGATGCCCGGTCAGCACCGACGCTTCGTTGCCCTGAGTTTGTTCGCCGAGCACGTTCGTCGCGACCAGACAGAACGTGTACGTATCATTCGGTTCGAGTTCCTGTGCAGTCGCCGACACATGCAGCTGCTTAGCTTCAGCGACTTCGACAGGAGGCGTGCTCTGCCCCCCGACGCACGTGCCGTTTGTGTTGTAATCGAACTGGTAGGTCAACGGACCAGCAGTCCCACCAGGGCTCAACTCGCCTTCGAACGTCGCCGACGTCGCATTCACTGCGCTCGCCGGTTCCGTAGTCACGGGAGCTTCAAGCATCGGGGACGTGGTGAACGTGACCGGTGCGCTCACAGCATGTTCGCCTTTGATCCCATCACGCACAAGCAAACACATCGTGTATTCAGTCCCCGGCGAAAGACCCGAGAGCGTTTCGCTCACGCCTTCTTTGCCGCCCCCCAACGAGATGCCAGGCGAGGCAGGTGCTTTGTCTTCCCCTTCGCATCCCGCTTTGCCCTGCTTGTAGAGGAATTCGTAGGTACCCAGTTCATAAGTGCCCGGAGCGCCTTCCACACCAGGGTTCAAGACACCATGAACCACGGCGGTCGTAGGCGGCACAAGCGCTTCCACCGACACTTCCGGTGTTTCAGGAGCCACCGCCAACGCAGGCACCGCACTCCACACAAGCCAACCCACCAAAACGCAGCACACAGCGATGACCGGCAGGACCGGCTTACGAACACTCATCAACAATCCCCTCCTGAAAAGAACCCACACGACGACGCCAACCCGCCTGCGGGCAGCACAAAACCGCCACGGGCACACAACCCGTGGCGGCCAAGAAACAAAAGCTATACACGCGCCTACAACGCGTGAGAAACCAAGCCGGTCCCTACGACCAGCAATGCCAGCGGCAAAACCGCGGCGACGGGACCTAGCGCCTAGACGCCGGCGATCCCAGAGAGAGAGAGAGAGAGAGAGAGAGACGCGTCAGCGACGCTGACGCGTCCTATAACGGACCCATCAGAAGCACACGGACTCTCAAGCACGCTATTCCCCAATGAAAACACGCGAAAAACAACTCCCTCTCAAAAAACGACCCGGTCCCTCTCCCAAGGGCCCTGCTGAAAAGTTCAGTGTCGACCACAGGGACCGACCCAAAACCCGACCTTATGTTTGCCCGCAACCAACAAGGCAAACCGCCCCAATGGCTGCCCGTAACCCTTGTGGATTACAAAGACATGGCTCTTTATACCGCAAGCGGTGCTTGCTGTCAAGTCCCCATGGAAGAGATAGACGAAACAACTCGCGTTAGAGGCGTGGCTCAGCCCAGCGTCGCGGCCGCAACGGCCAGCGCGCCGGCCACGGGGGCGACGTCATGCACACGAAATACGCTTGCGCCACGCTCCAGCGCCATTACGTTCGTGGCGATCGTGCCCGGTAGACGCTCGGTTGGGTCCGGCTCGGTGGGCACATCGTCCGCGCGCTCGAGCGCCGGCGAGCGTGCGCTTCTCGAGCGTGCGGCGATCCGCCCGAGAAAGCTCTTGCGCGAGGTGCCGATCACGACCGGACGTCCCAGCGCGACGATCTTATCCAGTCGGCGCAAGAGCGCGAGGTTGTGCTCGACGGTCTTGCCGAAGCCGATGCCCGGGTCGAGCAGGATGCGATCCTCAGCGATGCCCTCCCCGACCGCGAACGTCATGCGCTGCTCCAGAAACGCCTTCACGTCGTCCACGACATCCCCGTATGAAGACCCACCCACCGCGCGCTGCATCGTGCGCGGTTCGCCGAGCATGTGCATCAGGCAGCAGTCGGCGCCGCTGTCGGCCACAACAGACGCCATCTCCGGATCGGCGCGCAGGGCACTGACGTCATTGATGAGCGTGGCACCGGCAACGGCAGCGGCACGTGCCACGGCCGCCTTGGAGGTGTCTATCGATATCTGTATATCGCCGACGCGCCGGGCCAGAGCTTCTACGACCGGTACCACCCGACGAAGCTCCTCGTCTACCCCGACGGGCTCGGCGCCAGGACGCGTCGATTCCCCGCCGATGTCAAGGATGTGCGCGCCCTGCTCAACCAGCTCGACACCGTGGTTGACAGCGGCTTGCTCGTCAAGGAACAAACCACCATCCGAGAACGAGTCGGGGGTCACATTGACGACCCCCATGATGCGGTAGGACAGACTCAGGTGACGGAGGGTCCGCTGGGGTCCAACCCGGTCATATCCGCGGTGCCCCCGGCCAACCCCGGCCGTGGCAGCGGACGCGGCGCTTCGCGGCCACCCGCCCTATCGGCGGGCGCGGGCGGAGCTGGCAGCTCGGGCGCGGGGGGCTCCTCGGCACCGAATACTTCCTGCTCGTTCTTGCCATCGAGCAAGGCCAGGAACTCCTCCTTCTCGATCGTCTCGCGCTTGACGAGGATCTCGGACATCTTGGTGAGGTCTTCTTTGTGCTCGTTGAGGATCTCCTTGGCCCGCTGGTGGGCGGACTCGACGATGCGACGCACCTCGTCGTCGATCTCGCGCGCGATCTCGTCGGAGTAGTCGGGCTCGGTGGAGAACTCACGGCCCAGGAACGGCTGGCCGTGCTCGTGGCCGAACACGCGCGGGCCGAGCTTCTCGCTCATGCCGAAGCGCATCACCATCTGCTTGGCGGTGGCGGTGACCTTCTCCAGGTCATTGGAGGCGCCGGTGGTGATCTCATCGAACACGATCTCCTCGGCGGCGCGGCCTCCGAGAGTCATCGCCATCGTGTCGTTCAGCTCGGCGCGCGTGGTCAGGAAGCGGTCCTCCTGGGGCATCGAGATCGTGTAGCCGAGCGCCTGGCCGCGCGAGATCACCGAAATCTTGTGGACGGGGTCGGAGTGCTCCAGGAAATGGCCGACGATCGCGTGGCCCATCTCGTGGTAGGCGGTGATCAGGCGCTCCTTCTTGCTCATCACGCGCGTCTTCTTCTCGGGGCCGGCGATCACACGCATGATCCCCTCCTCCAGCTCATCCTGGCCGATTTCGCGCTTGCCCGTGCGCGCTGAGAGCAGCGCGGCCTCGTTGATCAGGTTCGATAGGTCCGCGCCGGTGAAGCCCGGGGTCTGCCCCGCGAGCGCGTCGATGTCGATCACCTTCGCGAGCGGCTTGCCACGCGTGTGGACCTCGAGGATCTTCGCGCGACCCTTGCGGTCGGGGCGATCCACTGCGATCTGGCGATCGAAGCGCCCGGGGCGCAGCAGGGCCGGGTCGAGAATGTCGGGCCGGTTGGTGGCCGCGATCATGATGATGTTGTCCTTGGCCTCGAAGCCGTCCATCTCCACGAGCAGCTGGTTGAGCGTTTGCTCGCGCTCGTCGTGCCCGCCACCGAGCCCGGCGCCGCGGTGGCGCCCAACGGCGTCGATCTCGTCCATGAAAATGATGCAGGGCGAGTTCTGCTTGGCCTGCTCGAACAGGTCGCGCACACGCGAGGCGCCGACACCGACGAACATCTCGACGAAATCGGAGCCTGAGATCGAGAAGAAGGGCACCCCCGCCTCGCCGGCGACGGCACGCGCGAGCAGCGTCTTACCCGTGCCCGGAGGCCCATACAGCAGCACGCCGGTGGGTATGCGCGCACCGAGCGCCTGAAACTTCTTGGGGTTCTCGAGGAACTCCTTGATCTCGTGCAACTCCTCGACGGCCTCGTCGACCCCGGCGACGTCACGGAACGTGATCTTGGGGGAGTCGGCCGACAAGCGCTTGGCGCGCGACTTGCCGAAGCTCATCACGCGCGAGCCTCCACCCTGAACCTGGTTGATCAGGAAGAACCAGAAGCCGAGGATCAAGACGAGCGGCAGCAGGTAGGTGAGCAGCGTCGGCCAGATGCTGGTTTTGTCTGATTCGATGTTGAACTTGGCGCCGGACTTTTCAAGCGCTCCGATCAGTTGTGGCGCAGCCTGGTCGACATAGCCCACTTCGTATTTTTCTTTGCTGCTGTTGTTCAGTTCGACCGACACCGAGTTGTCTTTGACCTTCAGCTCGGCCGACTTGACGCGGTGGTTCGGGATGTCTTCGGTGACGAGCGTCTTGTAGCTGTGTTCGGGCCCCTTCGACTGGGGCGAGACGATCAGCTTCGCCGCGAAGAACGCGATGACGACCACGATCAAAATCGGGAATGCGGCGCTCTTGAAAAATCGGCTCATGGGCTTGGATACTGGCTGCACTCACCGTCAGAGGTCGGGGCCGCCAGTCCCCCAGCGTACCACGAGAGGCCGCAATTACCGGCTGTTTGGACGCCGCCGGGCGCGCGGCCCGATCCCCCGCGGGATGGTGCGCGCAGGACATTTTTTTTGGGATTTGGGGTCGTACCCGTGATCATCTAACGCTCAAGCACCGCAACAAAGGGGAGGTTGCGGTGGCGCTCGGCGTAATCGAGGCCGTAGCCGATCACGAAGCGGTCGGGTATCTCAAAGCCGACATAGCGGATCGGCAAGTCGACCTCGCGCCGGTCGGGCTTGATCAGCAACGCGCACACCTCGAGCGTCGCGGGGTTGCGCGAGCCGAGGTTGCGCAGCAGGTACTGCAGGGTGAGACCGCTGTCGACGATGTCCTCGACGATCAGCACGTCGCGACCCTCGATCGCGACGTCGAGATCCTTGAGGATGCGCACCACCCCGCTGGAATCGGTGGCCGAGCCGTAGGAGGCGACCGCCATGAAGTCCACCTCGACGGGGATGTCGATGAAGCGCATCAGGTCCGAGAGAAAGAACACGGCGCCCTTGAGCACCCCGACGAGCAGGAGCGGACGTCCGGCGTAGTCGCGCGAGATCTCCTCGCCCAGCTCGCGCACCCGCAGGTTCAGATCCTCGGCGGCGACGAGCACCTCTCCCACTTCGGAGCTTTGCCCGCTGCTCGCGGGGGCGAGACGCTCTGGTGTGGGCACCACGAGGGGGAGTGTATTGACCCCGCGGTCGTGCCCACCCAACGGCCCGCCGCTGCTCCGGCAAGCCGCGCGCGCCTCACCGCCAGCCCGGATGCAGCACACCCGGCTGGCAGACGCCGCTCGCACACTCAGTGCTGCTCGCGCGGCTGGATCGCGATCATGCGCAGCTCGCCACGCTCGACCACGGCCGCAACCAGCCCGCCAACGTGCAACTCGGCCCTTCCGCCGCGCGCTTGCCCCCGGGAGGGGCCGCCAAGCGCGAGGATCTCAGCGACCCGCTCGCCCGCTTGCGCCACGTTCGTGCCGGCCGCGCGCTCGGCCAGGTGGATGACGATCAGCCGCCGCAGCGCGGGGTGCAGCTCGCGCAGACGCTCGATGGAGATGCTCTCACGCTCCTCCAGCTCCTCCCGCACAAGCGCGTCGAGCAGGTTGCCCTCCTCGCGCAACAGCTCCGCCGTGCGCAATACGTTTGCCTGTGCCGCCGGGTGCACGGCGTCCAGGGCGACGAGCAGCCCATGGCGCACACGCGCGCGGGCGTACCGCTCGCTGCTGTTGCTCTCGTCCTCGCGCCACGCGAGATGCCGCTCCCGACAGTAATCGCCGGTCGCACTGCGCGGCAGCCCCAAAAATGGCCTTACAAGTCGCCCCTCGCGGACGGACATGCCAAGCAGCGCACGGCGTCCGGGCGACGCGGCAAGGCGGTAGAGGATCGTCTCGACCTGATCGCTCGCGGTGTGGCCGGTGGCGATGGCCGTCCCCGCGCGAGCGCCGAGCGCATCCTGGGCGAGGGCATCGAGAGCCGACTCGCCCGCCGCGGAGGGCGAGGGGTCAGACGCTGGCGGGCCCTCCAAGCGCCTTGCCAAATCCAGCGCGGCCCGGTAGCGCAGCTCGCGCGCCCAAGCGTGCATATTGCCGGCGGCGCCCGGCGCCCGCTCCGCCCGCACAACCTCGACGGCGACGCCCAGGCGCTCGCACAGCTCGCGGCAGTGGCGCTCGTCCTCGTCTGAGGCGGCCCGCAGTCCGTAGTTAACGTGCAGCGCCTGCACGCGCATCGCCCCGCACAGGGCCACGGCGACGTCGAGCAGACACACCGAATCGCGCCCGCCGGAGAGCATCGCCACCACGGGCCGCTCGCCCTCGAGCAAGCCGCCGGCGCGCACATGCTCGCGCAGCTCCTCGGCATTCACCGCCGGGCTCCCCGCCGGCTCGCCGGTCGCTCCCAGCGGCCCGACGCCGCGCCGGCCGAGGACCGAAGCGCTCCCATCGCGGCGACCCTACCCCTCCGACGCGAACGCCTGGAACAGCTCGGTCGGCTCGCTGAACCCCTTCAGGCCGATTTCGCCGATCAGCTCGAAGCGCAGCCCGCCGGTGCCGCTCGCGGCGTTGACGACCGCGCGCGTAACGAGCACCTCCCCGCCGGCCGCACGCGCCACCACGCGAGCCGCGCGGTTGACCTCGCGGCCGTAGTAGTCGCCGTCGCGATACAGCGCCGCACCACTGTGAATACCGATCCGCGGCGCGGGCGAGCCCTGCGGCAGCTCCGCGCCGAGATGCACGGCCCAGACGGTCAGCGCAACGGGATCGGCGCCAACCACCATCACCTCGTCGCCGAGCGTCTTGATCACGCGCGCGTCGATTGGCAGGGTGCGCTCGACCGTCTCCACGAAACGCTCGACCGTGCCGACGGCCTCCTCGTCGCCGTGCTCCTCGGTCAGGCGCGTGTACCCGGCGAGATTGACGAAGGCGATGCTCACCCGCATCTGCCCCTCGGCGGCACCCTCGATGTCGAGGTCGGCCTCGATGTGGCCGATCACGTCCTGCTCGACGAAGTGGGCGAGCAGGCGGCCGTGCAGGTAGTTGATGAAGGGCAGCGCAAACGGCAGCATCTCGCGCGTGATCGACTCCATCTGCTCGACCACCTCGACGCCGGGCACGCCTTCGCGCATCAGCGGCTCGTGCACATACAGGTGAAACAGCCGCACCTCGGCGTCGGCGATCTGGGCCATCGCCTGTCCGTACACGCGCGCGATTTGCATCAGCGCCTGCTGGGGGAACCCGGCCGCGAGGATGTTGGCGCCGTAGCGCAACACCTCCAGATCCTCCTCGGAGATCGACTCGACCGTGAGCACGCTGAGCCCCATCGCGGCCACGATCCGCTCGATCGTCTGCGGCTCCAGGCCCGTCGCCTCCGCGGCCTCCTCCAGCGTGTAGCGGGTGTTGGAGCTGGGCAGCAGTTCGTCTATGTAACCGAAGGCGAGCCCGCCGCTCTCGGTGGCCGCGCGGATCTGCTCGATGCCATGCCCGCGCTCGCGTAGGCGCGCCACGATCCGCACGTGCGACGCCGCCGCCTGCGTCCAGGTGCCGTCGTACTGGGGCACCAACCCGTCCCTCAGCCAGCGCCGTACCGTCGCCGGGGACACCCCAGCGCGGGTCGCGACCTGGGCGAGCGTCAGCTCGCTGTCATGTGGTGCCTGAGCGTCCGTGCTCCGCGGCTCATCTGCTGTGGACGCGTCCATCGGTGACCGCAGTCTAAAGTCGCGGCCCGTGAACCACGTTGAGCCGACCCATCCGCGCCCGTGGAGGGAGCCGTGACCATGAGCGTGCTCGAAACGATCCATCTGCACCCCACCGCCGAGCTGGCCGAGCGTGTGCTGCTGCCGGGCGACCCGGGGCGCGCGCTCGCGCTCGCCCAGCTGCTGCTGGAGAACCCGCTGATGTTCAACCACCACCGCGGGCTGTGGGGCTACACGGGCAACGCCGCCGACGGGGAACAGCTGACGATCCAAAGCACGGGCATGGGCGGCCCGAGCGCCGCGATCGTGCTGCACGAGCTGATCCAGCTGGGCGCGCGGCGCGCGATCCGCGTCGGCACCTGCGGCGCGCTCGACCCCGCGCTTGGCCTCGGCGAGCTGGTGCTCGCACGCGAGTCGATCGCCGCCGACGGCACCAGCGCTGCGCTGGGCGCGGGCGAGCTGGCACGTGCCGACCCAGGCTTGGCGGAGGCGCTGCTCGGTGCGCTCGGAGCCTGCGAGCGCCCGTACCATGCCGGGCGGATCGTCAGCACGGACCTCTTCTACGACCCCAGCCCGGCGCGGGGCGAGGCGTGGAGCGCCGGCGGCGCGATCGCGGTGGAGATGGAGGCCGCGAGCCTGTTCGCCGTGGGCGCCGCCGCGGCGGTGTCGGTCGCCTGCCTGCTTGTCGTCACCGACACCTTCGATGCGCGCGGCGCGCGCACCCGCATCGACGACGACGCGCTCGTCGGGCCAGTCGAGGCGATGGGCCAGGCCGCGGCAGCGGCGCTGGCCGTTTAGCTCAGGAGCCCTTCTTCGTCTTCGCGGCGCGCGCCGGTCGGCTGGCTGCGGGACGCCTTGCTGCTGCTCTCGTCGGCTTCTTCGCGGTCGCCTTCGGAGCGGCGGTCTTGGGCGTTTCCGCGGCACCGGCCTTGCCGGCCAGCTTCCCGCTCAGCGTCTTCAGCTGATCCTCGACGGCCGATAGGCGCGTGTCGATCGCGCCGTCGGAGAGAGCGCGGTTGAGGCGGTGCACGCCGTCCTCGATGCCCTCCAGGCGCTGGGACACCGAGCGCAGACGGCGCGTGAGCCGTTCGATGTCGGCGGCGGTCGGCAGGTTCAGCGCGCTGAGCGCCAGCTCCTGAGCCTGTGCGGCGCGATCGCGCGCATCGAACGCGCGGCCGATCGTGCCGGACACCAGGGGATTGTCGATCAGGTCGGCAAGTGCCTTGCCGAGCTTGTCCTCGGTGCCACCCGTCAAACGCTCCCGCAGCCCCGCGGCCGCTCTCATCCCGTCGGACATCGACCAAAGCCTATCGTGCGCATACTCTGATGTGATCCGATGCCAACGCGCCTGTTCACATTCGTGCAGATGGAGCTTCCGTGGGAGCTGGGGCCCGCCGACGGCCGCTACCTGCTGCGCAAGCACACCGTCGCGAGCGACGAAATGGAGCCCGAGCACGTGGTGGTGCTGTCCACTGTGGGCGCCGAGCGCCGCGGACTGCTCGGTCGGCGCACGCGCACACGCCGCGCCAGCCCCGAGCCCGAGCCGGCGGCGGTGCCTGTGACACGCGCGACCGTCGTCGACGCGGTCGCGCTGTCGGCGGAGAGCCAGGCGCAGGCATGGCTGCGCGAACTCGATCCCGAGCGCGAGGCGCAGGCGGCCACCGACGTGCTCAACCGCGTGCTGTTCGCCCATCGCATCGCGGGCGCGGCCGCTCACATCCATGAGGTGTCCCCCGCCCAGGCGCTCGTGCTGCGCGCCGGCTTCGGCGAGGGAGAGCACGTCGCGGAGGGGCTGTGGAGCAGCGCGCGAGAGCTGCTGCTGTCGGATAAGCGCACCCACCGCCGCGCGAGCGTGCTGCGCCCGCAGGAGCGACTCGCCGCACTGTTGTCCGGTCGGGGCGAGGAGCTGTTGTGCGAGGAGCTTGTGCTGCGCGCGCGCGTGGACCTCGACGGCGGTCGCATCGCGCTGGCCGCGATCGAGCTGGAGCGCGCCTATGCCGCCGCGCTCGGCGAGCTGGCGGAGGAGATGCGCGAGGACTTGCGCGGGCGGATCGAGGAGCTGCGGGAGCTGCGACCCGGGGTTGCGCAGGCGGCGTGCGCCGTGCTCCCGGCGGAGAGGCCCGCGATGCCGCCGCCGAACGGTCACACACAACCCCCATCCCCGACCGCGCCAGCACCCGCGGCGCAGGAGCTGTCACACGCGAGCGCCTCGGCGCCCGACACGCAGACGGTGCGCCATGCGCTCGAGCGCCTGGAAGCGGCGCTGCGCGCCCGCACCGCGCGTGGCTTTACGCTGCGGTGAGTATGAACCGGACGACTCCGCGCTGAGCATGGACCCCACAAGAACCGCGATCGGCACATGGAGCGGCGGGCGCTTCATGCACTTCGGCGAGCCGCTGAGCAACGAGCGCCTGCTCGCGCTGCTGCGCCCCGGCGATGGCATCGACACCGTGATGAGCGCCGACGCGTACGGCGCCGGCGAGGCAGATCGCCTGCTGGGCCGGGCGATCGCGGGCGTTGAGCGCGACAGCTTCAGCCTGATCGGCGCGATCGGGCACGATTTCTACGAGGGCGAGCGCGAAGGCGCCAAGGGCTTCCCGCGCTTCACCGACTCTCGCCTGCGCGCCGAAGCCGACTACGGCGCCTACATCCGCATGGCGGCCGAGCAGAGCCTTGAGCGGCTCGGCGCCGAGCGCTTCGACTTGCTGATGCTGCACAACCCCGACCGCACCGGCTACTCAAGCGTTGCGGTGTGGGAGGGAATGCGGGCGGTGCGCGACGCGGGCCTCACGCGCCTGCTCGGCGTGGCACCCGGTCCCGCCAACGGGTTCACGCTCGATTTGATCGACTGCCTCGAGCGCTTCGGCGAGACGATCGACTGGGCGATGATCATCCTCAGCCCGATGGAGCCATGGCCGGGCGAGCTGGTGCTCGACGCGGCCGCCGCCCATGACGTGAAGCTAATCGCACGCGTCGTCGACTATGGCGGCATGTTCCACGACGACGTGCGCCCGGGCCACAGCTTCGCCGAGTACGACCACCGCAAGTTCCGCCCCAGCGGCTGGGTCGATGCGGGCGTCGCAAAGCTGGAGCGGATGCGCCCCTACGCGCAGCGCCACAACCTCACGATGCTGCAACTGGCCTGCCAATGGAACCTCGCGCATCCGGCGGTGTGCTGCGTCGCCCCCACCTTGATCCAGGAGAGCGGCGGCGAGGCGCGGCCGGTCGAGGACAAGCGCGCCGAGCTGGCCGCGCTACCGGAGCGAACGTTGCTCAACGACAGCGAGATCGCCGAACTGCGCGCGATCGGCGACAACAGCGGCTCGATGATGCTGAAGGGCGCAAGTGTCGAATATGAGGGCGAGCCGCTGGCCGACCGTTGGGCGCTGGGCGGGGAGCTTGAGCGCCTGGCGGCGCGCTGGCGGATAACCCCCGCGCGGGATCTCGTGAAGGTGAGCTAGAACCCAGCTGTACTTGTCGGGTCTGAAGCCTAGACCAATCCCCGATGTATCCCATCTGAGGGACACCGTTCGATCGATCGGGCCGACGTGCATATTTGATCGGCGCTTTAGCTACGTCGTTGGATCTAGCAGGTTTGGCAGCGTGCGGCGCAACCCACGACGCTCGACATGCCACGAGCGCCTACCCATCCCACGACCGACCTCATTGACCCACCGTACCTTCCGTCGACGCATCTGTTAGTCTTTTTCCCTAAACTTGATAGTCGGAAGATTCCCGCTATCTGGTTTGCTGGTCTGCCGGTCTACCCACGACTAATCCGATAGGTCAATATGGAGGCAAGATAGGCGCAATGCAGAGGCGAAATGACATATCCGAGCCCTTCGCTCGCACCTCGGCTGACGTCCCAACCCCCAGTTCGGTACGGCCGACCTTTATGACACGAACTCGCTGGTCGAGCCGCCACGTATTGATCCTGCTTTTGAGCGGTCTCGCTATCAGCGTAGTGACAGCCGCAACAGCCGCACCTGTGAGCGCGTCATAGGGCAAAGGCGAATGCTATGAGAGTGAAGAAAATCACTGCTACGCCTAACCAGATGGTGGATGACACATTCGGGCGAAAGCGTCAAGGGAGCCGAGGACATCCCCGACACCACCTTGATGGATGTCCCCGAATACGCAAACGGCTCATTTGTAGATGATGAGATGTGGCTGAGCTTTTCATCTTCCGGAGGTTGGCTTGAGATTGGTCAGGAAGCGGGGTACTACAAGAGTTGCTGTACGTTGCACCCGTTTATCGCGCATGCCGAATATCAAAATGCTAGTGAAGAACCAATCGGCTACGAAGAGTACACTTGGAATGAAGTCGATGCCGAACCACGCAACCTTTATCGGATCGAAGATCCCTCTGCGAACGGGACCTGGTGTGAGTACATTTGGAACAATCTTGTCGATTGCCATGCTAAGCCAGGCCACTGGTCTACGTACGCCAACGAACTCGAAGCAGGCATTGAGGCATCCGCAAACAGCAAGCCAACGAACGCCGGTTCTCAGGAAGTGGACTACATAGCACATGGTGGCGAACATCGTGCTTGGGGTGGCGCCTCAGAAGTCCACGGCTACATAAGTCCGGGCCCCAATGCCGCGCATGAATTGTGCGAGTCACCAAATCAGAAAAGTAACTATCCAGGCAACGCAGAATGGAGCACGTGCTGATATGAAACTAGTTAGCATTAAAACTGTCCTGGCACGGAACCGCACGCTGATCCTGGCCGTGTTGGCGGCCTGTTCTATCGTTGGCGCTAGTCAAGCGCTAAGCGCATCGGCGGGAACAAGCTCAGTACCACCAAATCCCAGCCCCTTTGCCGCGTATCTTACGCCTATTGCGACCACTTTGTCGGTGGAAGAAATTGTGGCCATAGCGCGGTCGGAATCGGCGCGTGCCGGCGAGCCAAACCCAACAATCAGCATCAGCAAAGGTTCGTTTGAAAATGCGATGCGCAGCGTAGACCCATCGACCATCATACCGGAAACAAGCGAACCCGGCGAGCAAGCAATGTTCGCTACTCCCGTGAGCCTTGTCACCATGCACGGAGCGTTCACCCTTCAAAATGCGCATGTCCGGCACGGCGCTAAGGCCCCCACAGGCCCTGTATTCGATCTAATCATTGACGAACACACGGGCTCCGTCATGGGTCGCGCCCTACCAAGCCCCTCTGACCTAGCAACCTCGCTACCGCTGGCGAGCACCGCATCAACAAAAGCCAAGGACGGGATCATCGTGGGGACTGTCAGGGTCGGAGGTGGCCCGGCATTTCGTCGTAATCGTCGTCGCACCGGAGCGCCCGCATCCCATAGTGGCGTGGTGGTTATGTCACTCGGGCATATGGTCATCGCCAGAACGATGACGCGCAGCAAGGGGCTGTTCAGTATCAGAATCCGCCCGGGCCGCTACCTTGTCGCGGGTACCTTTTCAAATGTTTGCCCCGCAAACCTCGTGGTTGTGCGCCCAGGGAAGATCGTAAGCACACGTCTCAGCTGCAGTATCAAGTAGATGCGGAGTTTGGTGGCGTGAGTGCGGGAACTCACGTCACCGAAGCCGGCCGGATCAGGCCGTCAAACAAGCCTGTGAGGCGACGCACGCGGTGAGTATGCACGGCTCCGCCGGCGAGTGCCACACTCAAGCGGTCAAACGGGGAGCGTCGGGCGGCGTGGGCGCTGGCGACCCCGAGGACCAGTTCTCCAGGAACGTCTCGCATGCGTCCGCGTCGAGCGGGCGGGCGAATAGGAAACCCTGCCCGGTGTCACAGCTCTCCTCGCGTAGCAGCGACAACTCGCGAGCCTGCTCGATGCCCTCGGCGAGCGTCTCGATCGAGAGCGACTTGCCGAGCTGCACGAGCGTTCTGATCAAAGTCTCCCCGTCGGCGTCATCCTGGATGCGCGAGATGAACGAGCGGTCGATCTTCAGCGCGTCGACGGGGAAGCGCTGCAGGTAGGCAAGCGAAGAGTAGCCGGTGCCGAAGTCGTCGATCGCGACGCGCACTCCGAGTTCCTTGATGATCGCCAGGCGGCGCGCGGTCTCCTCAGCGTTGCTCATGATTGTCGTCTCGGTGATCTCAAGCGTCAGCGCGTTTGGGTCCAGACCCGAGTCGGCAAGCGCGTCGCCCACTTCCTCTACGAACACGTCGCGATCGAGCTGGCGAGCGGCGACATTCACGGCGACGCCGACCTGGTGGCCGGCCGCGCGCCATTCGGCGCCCTGGCGACAGGCTTCCTGCAGAACCCATTTGCCGACCTCGACGATCAGACCGGTCTCCTCCAGCAACGGCACGAAGTCGTCGGGCTGGACCACGCCGCGCGTGGGGTGGCGCCAGCGAATCAGCGCCTCCATGCCGGTGGGCTTCATCTCGCGTAGGTCGAACGTGGGCTGGTAGACCACGAAGAACTCTTCCTTTGTGAACGCGTCGCGCAGGTCCATCTCCAGCTCCATCTTCGTCTGGACGACGTCCTGCATACCGGACTCGAACACGACGTAGCCGTTCTTGCCCTCCCACTTCGCGCGATACATCGCGATGTCGGCGTCGCGCAGCAGCTCTTCGGCGGTGGCGCGGTCCCCCATCGCGACGCCGACGCTGGCGGTAACGACCAGGCGGGTGCTCTCGGCTCCCTTGAGTTTGAAGGGTTGTTCCAGAGCAGCCAGCAGGCGCTCGGCGATCAACTCCGGGCCCGCTGCCAGCGACATGCCTTCGGCGACGACGACGAACTCGTCCCCACCGAGACGCCCGAGCGCGTCGATGTCGCGTACGACGCCCTCCAGGCGCGAGGCGACCGCACATAGCAGGCGGTCCCCGACGCCATGCCCAAGCGTGTCGTTGATGCCCTTGAAGTTGTCTAGATCGACGAACAGCGCGGCAACCGGCGTCTGGTTGCGACGTGCGCGCACGAGCATCTGCTCGACCCGGTCGAGGATCAGTGTGCGGTTGGGCAGGCCGGTGAGCGCGTCGTGGGTCGCCATGAAGGCAAGCTCCTCCTGGCGGCGCGTAAGCTCCTCGTGGGAGCGCCGGCGCTCGGACTCGAAGGATTGACACATGCGTACCAGCGTCACGTCGAGGCTGCGTTGCAGCATCGAGTGCGCCCTCTCGACTACCGTCTCGGGCAGCTCTAGCTCGGCGGCCACCGCGCACACCATGTCAGCGGCGGCGTCGCGCCAGCGCAAACAGCGCTTGGTGACCTCGTTCAGCGGCGCGGCGCGCTGGGCGGCGAGCTGGCCGAAGATGTTCCAGGACTCCTGCCCGACCTCACGCGCGACCTCGGGGCTCTCGCCCGCCATCCAGCGCGCGACCGCGATCGTGGAGACGGTGCCGACCTTGACGAAACTCTCCTCAACAATCGGCTCGAGCACGACGCCCGATTCGTCGTTGCGCCTGCGAATACCGTCCACGACCTGGTCGGTGCGCTCGTTGAGCGCGTCGCCGAGACGCCGCAGGTTACGTTCAAGCTCCATCCTCGCGGCGGGAGAGGGCTCCTCGCCCTCGACCGGATCGCGGTTGAGTCCAACGTTTAGAGGTCCGGCGCTTGGGGGCTCGACACCAGAGGATCCGACGTTTGGGGGCCCGACATTTGGGTTCGCCATGGACGGATGTGTCGGCAGTTGCTCCGATTATCTTGAATTTCTCCGGCAACTTTGGATGCAACGGTGGGCAGCTCAGCGGCCCTGAAAGCGCGGCGCGCGCTTGCCCAGGAAGGCGCTGATGCCCTCCTTGGCGTCCTCGCTACCAAAGGCCGTGGCGAAACCGCGCTTCTCAGCCTCGATGCCCTCATCGAGATCGCCAGCACCGGACACCCGCTTGATCTGCTCCAGCGCCACCGGAGCCTGCGCGGCGAGCCGCCGACTCCACGCGAGTGCGGTGTCGAGCAGTTCGTGATCCTCGACCATGCGATTGACGAGGCCCAGTTCGAAAGCCTCCTCGGCCATGATCGGATCGCCGACCAGATTCATCTCAAGGGCCTTGTTCTCGCCGACCAGTCGCGGCAGGCGTTGGGTGCCGCCGAAGCCGGGGATGATGCCGAGCTTGATCTCGGGCTGGCCGAACATGGCCGAGCGCGCCGCGACGCGCACGTCGCAGGCCATCGCAAGCTCGCAACCGCCGCCGAAGGCCAGGCCATTGACGGCGGCGATCGTGGCGATGCCCTCGCTGCCAAATTCGCGCAGCAAAGCGTGAGCGGCGTGAACCAGCTGCTCGCCAGAGGCAGCGTCCATCGCGGTGAAGGCCTTGATGTCGGCGCCCGCGCTGAACAGAAACGGGTTGGAGGAGGCGATCACCAGCGCATGCACGTCGCTGTTCTTGACCTTGCTCCACACCTTGCCCAGGTCCTCGATGACCTGCGGTGAGATCGAGTTCATTTGCCCGTTGGCAAGCCACGCGATCGCCACGCCCTCGGGGCAGCGCACGCCGCTGTCGGGCGAGGCGTCCTTGCACGTTTGCAGCTTGACCACCTGAGTGGGTGGGGCCGAATCATCGGCGTCGGGCTGGGGGTAGGCGTAGAAGCCCTGGCCGTTCTTTTGACCAAGCCGTCCTTGGGCGACCAGGCGACGAAGGATCACGGGCGGCTCGAAGCGCTCGCCGTAGCGCTCGGCCGCGTTCTCCAACCGCTCGAGCACCGAATCGAGCCCCTCCGCGTCGGCCTTCATGAACGGCGGCATCAGTCCCCTGCGGGGATCGAGGCCGGCGCCGGCCATCATGCCGAAGTCGATGTCGCGGTGGGTGGCAACGCCCTCCTGCAGGACCAGCGCGGCCTCTACGAACGTCTTCAGGCTCAGCAGCTCGACCAGCTCGGCGACGTCGGGCTCACCGTCGTCGCCCACATTCGGCTCGCCGGTCGGGCTGTAGAAGCCGTCGCCGCCGCTCTTCGCGCCGAGCTTGCCCTGGGAGACAAGCTTCTGCATGCCCTTGGGCACATAGAAGCGCTCGTTGCCGTATGACTCGACGAGGTGTTCTGCCACGTGCAGGACCGTGTCGAGGCCGAGCAGGTTGACCAGGAAATAGGGGCCCATCGGCACCACTCCTGCCGCGCCGACGCCCTCGTCGATTGCCTTGATCGAGAGTTTCTTGCTCTCCTGCTCGCGCCACAGCTCGGACATGCCGGCCATCAGGATGCGGTTGACGACAAAGCCAGGGACCTCCAGGCAGGCGATCGGTTGCTTGCGGATCGCCTGGGCGAATGTGAGCGCCGCGGTGACCGTTTCGGCGGAGGTTTCCTCGCCCTCGACGATCTCCACGAGCGGCATCACCGACGCGGGGTAAAAGTAGTGGAAGCCGATGACCTTGTCGGGGCGCAACGTCGCTTCGCCGATCTCCGCGATCGACAGCGAGGAGGTGTTGGAGGCAAGGATCGCGTGGCCGGGCGTGACGGCATCCAGCTCGGCGAATACAACCTGCTTGACGTTCATCCGCTCAGGCACGGCCTCGATCACGAAATCAACGTCGCCGAAGTCCTCGTAGGAGGTCGTGCCATGAATGCGACCAAGGATCTCCTCGATCTGTGCCCCGCCCTGCTCGGCGGTGATGCGCTCCTTCTTTACGAGCTTGGAGACCTGGCCCTCGGTGACTTTGCGCGCCTCATCGAGACCCGCTTGGACGAGGTCCTGGTTGATGTCCTTGAGCACGACCGGGATTCCGGCGGCGGCGATCGTCTGGGCGATCTGGCCACCCATGGTGCCCGCTCCGACTACGGCGGCCTTGAACACGAACATCTCCTGGCTCCTATTTGTCGAATGTCATTGAGCCATCGCCACATGTGGCGATGGCCCGGCGGCGCATGCGCCGCCGGCCGGCCCGCACATGTGCGGGCCGGAACCGCATCTACTCAGACGGCCGCCGGCTCCTCGACGCGTCGCGGGAGCAGCGTTTCGCGGGCGATCACAAGGCGCTGGATCTGCGAGGTGCCCTCGTACAGCTGCATGATCTTGGCGTCGCGGAACAGCTTCTCGACGGGGTACTCCTTGATGAAGCCGTAGCCACCGTAGACCTGCACGGCGTCAGTTGCGATCTTCATCGCGGCATCGGCCGCGAAGCGCTTGGCGTGGGAGGAGACGAGCGTGTTGCGCTGACCCTGGTCGAGCAGCGTGGCCGACTTCCAGGTCAACAGGCGCGCCGCCTCGATTTCGGTGGCCATGTCGGCGATCATGAACTGGATCGCCTGGTGCATCGCGATCGGCACGCCGAACTGGACGCGTTCCTTCGAGTAGTCGGTCGCGAACTCAAACGCCGCGCGTGCGATGCCCGTGGCCATCGCGGCGACACCGGGACGCGTGCGGTCGAGTGTCATCATCGCGAGCTTGAAGCCGGCGTTTTCCTCGCCAAGCAGATTCTCGGCGGGAACCTCCACGTCGTTGAAGGAGATCGTCGCGGTGTTGGAGGCGCGCTGTCCGAGCTTGTCCTCCTTCTTGTCCACCACAACGCCCCAGTCGCGCTCCACCACGAAGGCGGAGATTCCGCGATGGCCGGCATCCTTGTCAGTCTTGGCGTAGACGGTGTAGTAGTCGGCGTAGCCGCCGTTGGTGATGAAGCACTTGGAGCCGTTGATGACGTACTTGTCACCCTGCTTGACGGCGGTGGTGCGCATCCCCGAGACGTCTGAGCCAGCGTCGGGCTCGGTCAGGCAGAAAGAGGCGAGCTTGGGCGCTTCGGTGAGCATCCCGAGGTACTTCCGCTTGGTCTCCTCCGAGCCGCCGAGCGCGATCGGCGCCGTCGCCAGCCCGTTGCATCCCAGGGAGGTCTGGATGCCCGAGCAACCCCAGGACAGCTCCTCCTCGATCAGACAGCCGTCGAGGTAGCCCGCTCCGGGCCCGCCGTATTGCTCCTCGATGTGGGTGTTCATCAGCCCGACGTCCCAGGCCTTCTGGATGATGTCGGCCGGCCACGCGCCGTCCTTGTCGTACTCCCAGGCGACCGGCCGGATCTCTTTCTCGGCGAAGTCGTGGGCCATTTCGCGAAGGTTCTTCTGCTCGTCGGTGAGCGTGAAATCGACCATGGTGCTGGAGTTCTCCTCGGACGTGACGCGTATATAGATTGACTAGTCAGTCAACTCTGGCTTCTGAAGGGTAGCGGACACGAACGCGCAAAGTGAGCCACAATCAGACGATGGAACCGATCACACTCGTGGTGGTGGGAGCGGTGGTGCTGTTCTGCCTCGTCGGCGTGGGGTCGTTCCTGGCCGGCGGCAGCGTGTACGACAAGATCGGCGAGGGCGGTCTATCGGCGGGACCCGCGACCGCTCCGCCGCCGAACTCGCCTCAGGCAATGGCCGAGCGCGAGGAAGAGATTCGCCAAATGCTGCAGGCGCGCAGCGACCGCCTGGTGCGGGATGGCGGAAGCCCGCTCGACATCGACGCGGAGCTGGCGCGACTGGACGAACCGGAGGCCGGCGGCCCAGTCGGCAAACACGACCGCGGCCTCACCGAAGAGGTACGTCAGCTTGTCGTGGCGCGCAACGAACGCAGAATGCGCAGCGGCGAAGAGCCGATGGACATCGACGAAGAGGTAGCCAGAACTTTGGCCGAACTAGATCCCGACAGCGCCTGATCAGCCTTTGATCAGTGGTTCCAGACCGCCGGCACCACTCGATTCGCCGCTGCCGATCCCGCTGCCCTCCAGTGTGCCGACGAGCTGCTCGAGCGCTGGGAGCATTTGCGTCGAGGACTCGGGGTTGCTCGGTGCGGCGATCGCCTGCGGTTTGTTGATGTTCGAGAGTTCCAGCAAAAGCTTGACTTCGGCGCTGCTGAGCCCGCTGAGGATCGACCGGGTTTGCGCGTTGGCGAGCACAGTCGCCTGAAGTTCGAGGCGGCGCAGGAGGTGGTCGCTCTTGCCGGTGTAGATGTCGACGTGGGCGACCTTGACCGCCTTGGACAGTTCGCTGATCGCGTTCGGCGTGAACAGGGACGCGCCGGGCGTCGAGGAGCCGAGTCCGAGCGCGCTGCCGGCCTGGGAGAATTTGGAGACGTCGGCGAGGAAGCCGGCGACATCGATCGTGGCTGTGAGGTGGACCGTTTGCACACCGTCGATCGTGGCGGTGCCGACTTCCACCGGATCGGACAGCCAATGGCCGGGTTCGATGCCGAGCGAGGCGAACGTCGAGCGCACCTTGGCGCTGGAAGCGCGCTTGGTGGCCTGCGCGTATGACTGCTGGATCGCCGTGTAGGTGGCGGCGGGCGTCGCGAACCAGGTGCCGGCGATCTCCACATACAGCGCCGAGCCGGCGGAGGTGGCGCCCACCGGCAGAGTGTGACCACCAGTGCTCAGCGCCAGCTGCAGCGCGAAGCGCGGGAGCTGGCCTGCCTGGGTCCCAGAGGATGAGCTGACATTTTCGAACGGGCCGCTGAGATGCAGCGCCAGCGACTTGCTCGCGTCGCTGGACCCGCTGGCGGCACTCGACCCCACCGGGCCAAGCGACAGCGACATGTTGACGTTGGCACTTTCGATCTGCCTGGGGGAGGAGAACGTGGCGTTCAGCAGCGACTGGGCGTCGCCGGAGGATCCGCCGCAGGCCGACAGCGCGCACGCGGCGCAGATTGCGCCAAGCAGCGCAACTGCCGCACGTATGGTGGTGTTCTTGGAGAGTGCCCTCACTGCCGAGACCCGGTCGGCGCGCTGCAACGTTTGCTGCGACGTGCGACGCGGATCAGCCTAGCATCCGGTCGATGCGAATCCGCACCTACAGGTGGCGCATGCTCGCGCTACTTGCTCTTGCGACGGCCGTGACTGCGCTGTGGGCTCTGCCGGGCGGCGCGGGGGCGAGCCGCACCGTGACCGTGACCGCCGCGCTTCAGAAGCTGCAACGCAGCGGCGGGATAACCGAAACCGCCTACAGCCAGTACGAGGGCGCGTATGTCGCCGCCAAGAGCTCGCTGCGCAAACTCTCGGGCACGCGCGCCGCGGAACTGGGGTCGGTGGTGGCGAACGTCGAAGCGATGGCGAGCGCGGGCCAGCTGATCGCCTCGCGATTGCCGGTCGTGTTTACGACTCTGGAACGCAACGAGCAATGGTGGACGACCCAGCCGCTGCTCGGCACCGACCAGCGCGTGTACTTCACGGGCAGCCGGATCGTGTGGGAGTACTACCCGGGCCAGGGCATCGAGATCCAGTGGCTGGCGACGTTTGGCAAGGCCAACGCGTACTTCCTGGACAAAGAAACGACCGCGCTGAAGGAAGTGCTGAACGAAGCGATCGCGCTTGCCACCCAGCGCGCGGGTGGGATCGCGTGGGAATATATGTTCCAATTCGACGGCGGCTCGCCACCGTGGACGAGCGGCCTTTCCCAAGGCACGGCACTACAGGTGCTCTCGCGCGCGTGGTCGAAGACGCACGAACAGGCCTACTTGACGGCGGCACAGCAGGCGCTTGGGATCTTCAAGACCCCACCCCCTACCGGGGTGCGGGTTGCAACCCCCGCGGGCGCCACATACCTCGAGTACACCTACGCGCCCACCGAGCGCATCCTCAACGGCTTCATCCAGAGCCTCGTGGGGCTCTACGAATACACGAAGCTGACAGGCGATCCGATCGGCCAGCAGCTGTTTGAAGCGGGCGACGCGGAGGCTCGCGCGGAGACGCCCCACTACGACACGGGCGCGTGGTCGATGTATGACCAGCACTCCGAATCTGACCTTAGCTATCACGAACTGCTCGCGGAATTCCTCGAACACCTGTGCGAAAAGACCAGCAAGGGCGAGCCGCTGACGCCGACCACCGGGCCGATACCGGGCGATGGCATCTACTGCACGACAGCCGCGAAATTCCGCGAATACGAGAAGACGCCGCCGGTAATCGCGCTTTTGACCCAGACGGTGGGCGCAAGCGAACGCGCGGGCGTGCAGATCAAGCTCTCCAAGGTGGCGAGCGTCAGCATGACGATCAAGCTCGGCGAAAAAACGGTGTGGAGCAACAGCGCAACCGTGGAAGGCGGCCGCCCGCGACTGCTGTGGGTGACGCCCTCGAAGGCCGGCACGTACGGGGTCGTGTTGCGGGCGAAAGACCTCGCCGGCAACGAAGAAGTGACGACTGGCTCGATTGTCGTGAAGGCACCGTCGAAAGCAAAAGCCAGGGCCGCCCGGGCCGCCGGGGTTACGGCGAGTGGGCGGATCTCACCGCCGGCGCGGCAACAGTCGGCACTTTGAGCCTTAGCTCGCCATAGTCCAACTTATCGCGCAAGTTGGAGCAAGACCGCCTGTTACTCCACCCCGGCGGCTTGGTCAGACGACACTGCCAAGTTCCCGACCCATAGCGATCGGCACGTCGTACAATCCTCCGCCATGCCCGCCGCCCAAACCTGGATTCTGACCGCCTCGCCGGAAAACCACGAGGCCACGCGCGCCCATGGCTTCAGCGTGATCGGCATCAAGGAGCGCAATCGCCCGCGGGCGCTGCAGATCGAGCCGGGGGACCGGATCGTGCTCTACCTCACGAAGGTGATGGCCTTCGCCGGCTCCATCACGGTGACCGGCGAGCTGTACGAGGACCGCACGAAGCTGTGGCCCGGCAAGCCCGGCAAAGCCGACGCCTACCCATGGCGCTTCCCCACCGAGCCTGAGATCGTGCTCGAGCAGGATGAGTGGGTGGCGGCGGAAACGCTGGCCACGAAGCTCGATCACATCAAGAAGTGGCCGCCGGCGCACTGGAAGCTCGCCTTCCAGGGTCAGCTGCGCACGGTCAGTACGAAGGACGCGAAACTGCTGGTCAAGCGCTTGGGCGCGGCGGCCGGCGCTCAGGTGTGACGGCCTATGGCAACAGCTCCAGCGCGTCTACGTGAGCTGCGCGGCAGACAGACCGTCGGTAGAACTCGCGATGCCGAAGCGCGGGCGGCGATCGGAGTGGAGCGTTTTCGCCTTCTCGTCGATCGCCTCGGCCATGACTGTCGAGAGCGAGACGTCACGTCTGCGCGCCTCGGCCTCGAGCGTGTCGAGCGAAGCACGCTTGGCGGCGACAGTCGTGCGCCTAATCTCACTATTTGCGACCTTCGCGACTTGGTAATTCATGAATCGTGATTCTACCAGCCGCAGTGATCGTGACCCAAGAGACCGGGGCGAGGTGTCTAAGCAGGCAGTTGTGGTGTCCGGCGCGGCGCCCAATGCCAAAGCCAACCCAACCGCACGCGCCACGCCGCGCCATACAATCGAGCCATGCCGCAAAACGCCCTCTGCCGCGCCCGCGTATGACGCGCATCGCACGCGCCTGGGGCAGGCTGGGGCCTGAGCAGCGCATCGCTACGATCGCAGCGCTAGCGCTGCTTGTGACGATGTTCCTGCCCTGGTATGACCTGCAGTCGCTGGACCGCAAGACCGGGGTCATCAACTCCCACTCGATCAGCGCTTTCGGCGACGTGTCGTTCGTCGAGGCCGCCGTGTTCCTTGTGGCGGCGAGCGTGATCGCGCTGATGTTCGCCCGCGCCGAGCGCAAGGACTTCCACATGCCGGGCAGCGATGGCGCCATCGTGATGGTCGCGGGCGCCTGGGCGGCGCTGCTGATCTTCTATCGAGTGTTTTCCCGCCCGGCGGGCCATGGCTACCCGGTGGGGATCGAGTGGGGCTTCTTCCTGGCGTTCGTGGCGGCCGGCGTGCTCGGCTACGCCGGCTGGCGGATGCGCGCGACCGACACGCCCGAAGCCCCGCGTATGCGAACCCGCCGGCAACCCCAGCCCCACGAGCGTCCCCCGGCCAGCGAGGACCTGACAGTTGTGGCGGCGCCGACGCCGCGGCGCGTCCAGAGCACCGCACCGGTGGCGGCCCGCAAGCGCCCCCGCTTCCCTCCAACGCCCTCCGACCAGCTCTCCTTCGAGGACCCCGCCTATCATTCCCCCGACGATGCCTCCTGAGGGACCACTCTCCTCCGCCGACGTCGCCACCGGCCTGAGCCAGGTTGGCTACCTGCCGAGCGAGTCGACCGCGCTCGTGGCCTACCTCGCGACGAAGCTGGGTAAGCCCGTGCTCGTGGAGGGGCCTGCGGGCGTCGGCAAGACAGAGTTGGCCAAGGCGCTCGCCCGCTATCTCGGCCGCGAGCTGATCCGCCTGCAGTGCTACGAGGGACTGGACGAGGCCAAGGCGCTGTACGAGTGGAACTACCGCAAGCAGCTGTTGCGCATCCAGGCAGAGGCAAGCGACACCGGCTGGGAGGCGGTGCAGGAGGACATCTTCGGCGAGGAGTTCCTGCTCGCACGCCCGCTGATGAGCGCGATCGCCTCAGAGCTTCCGGTCGTGCTGCTGATTGACGAGATCGACAAGACCGACCAGGAGTTCGAGGCGATGTTGCTGGAGGTGCTCTCGGACTTCCAGATCTCGATCCCCGAGCTGGGACGCGTGACCTCCACTACGCACCCGGTCGTGCTGCTCACCTCCAACAACTCGCGCGAGCTGACCGAGGCGCTCAAGCGCCGCTGCCTGTACCTGTGGCTCGACTACCCCGCGCTGGAGCACGAGCTGGCGATCGTCAAGCTGCACGCCCCCGACCTCTCCGACGCGGTCGCGCGGCGACTGGTGGAGGTCATCGGCATGGTGCGCGAGCTGGACCTGAAGAAGCCACCGTCGATAGCCGAGTCGATCGACTGGGCCCGCGCCCTCCTGCTGCTCGGCGCCAAGGACATCGATGCCGCCACCTTCAACGAGACGATGTCGGTGATCGTCAAGCACCGCACTGACATGGACATCGTGGCCGAGCGGGTTGGACTGAAGCTGGCCGAGGCCGACGCGCAGCCGGCCTAAGGCATGGCCGCCTCCCCAACCCCTCCGGACGCGGTGCCCGAGGGCATGGCGGCTCGCTTGCTCGAACTGGGCGAGCAGCTACGCGCGGAGGGCGTCGCGGTCGGCACTTCCGAGCTGCTCGACGCGTTCGCGGTGCTGCGCGAGATTCCCTGGACCGCGCAAAGCGAGTTCCGCGAGGCGCTGGCCGCCACGCTTGCCAAGAGTCAGGAGGACAGACGCACGTTCGAGCTGGTGTTCGACCGCTTCTTCTTCCGGGCGGTCGAGATCGCGTCGGTGAGAGCAGGCATCGAGGAAGGGGGCGACTCGCAGCTCGACCTCGCTGACCTCTCTGAAACTGAACTCGACGCGCTGCGTCGACAGATTGCGGCGGCGCTGCGCGAAGGCGCGGAGGGTGCGATGCGCGATCTCGCGCGCATGGCGATCGCCACGTTCGGGCAACAGGAGCAGGGCAGCGGCGTGATCGGCGTGGACGTGCAGCGCATCCGTCGCGCGCTCGGGTTGCGCGCCGAGCCCCAACCGGAGCTGCCACCCGAGGATCCTCGCCGCGAGGGCGTGCCGCGCGACGCGCTGCGCCGCTTCGAGGCGCTGATGCGCCGCGAGCTTGAACGCCAGCAGGTGCAGCGTGCCGGGCGCCTGCCCCCGGCACGCCCGCTCGGTGAGCTTGACCGTGCGCTGCCGAGCGGGCCACTGGCCGACCTCGCCGCCGTGCACCGCGTCGTGGCCCAGCTGCGCCGGCGGCTGGCCACGCAGGGCAAGCAGAACCGCGGCCATCGCCACCACGCCCACGTGGACGTGCGCCGTACGATGCGGGCATCGCTGCAAACCGGCGGCGTGCCCGTCGAGCTGCGCTACCGTCCGCGCCGCCCCAAGCGCCCTGAGATATACGTGCTGTGCGACGTGTCCACCAGCGTGACCTCCGCCTCGGTGTTTTTCCTCTCGGTGCTGCACGCGTTGCACGACTCGTTTCGCAAGATGCGCTCCTTCGTGTTCATCGAGCGCATCAGCGAGGTGACCGACGTGTTCGAGCACGAGCGCGACTTCCGCGCGGTCAGCGAACGTATATCGACCGACGCCGGCGTGGCCGACATCTCCGGGTATACGGACTACGGACGCGTGTGGTCGGAGCTGCTGGAGCTGATCGCCGACGACATGAACCCGCGCGCGACCGTGATCGTGCTCGGCGACGCCCGTACCAACGGCCGCGATCCCCGCGCCGACCTCTTCGGCCTCATCGCCGCGCGCGCGGGCCGCACTTTCTGGCTGAACCCAGAGCCGCGCCTGTACTGGAACTACGGCGACTCGGTGATCGCCGCCTACGAGCAATACTGCACGGCGTTTGAGTGCTGGACGACCGCCCAGCTCGAGGACTTCGTGAAGGCGCTCACTCGTCCGGTCGTCGGCGCGGGTGGGTGACCCTGGGGACTGCTCCCCCACCAGCTCCTCGCGCTAGCATCGAACTCAGCAAAAACCCAGGGGAGCTGGCGGCAGGCCGGCTGAGATGGCGTTAATTGGGGTCCCACCTATACCCCAGCCAACGCCGACCCTTCGAACCTGTGGGGTAATGCCCGCGGAGGGAGCGCAGTGCAAACGATCCAACCCGAGTACCGCGAGCGTCAGGCGGAGCAGGCGCGCGGCACGGTCGCCGACGGGGCCAGGAGCGCCCGCGCCGATAGCGCGGTACTGATCGCCGAGGCGACCCGCACCTACACCGACCGCCGTGGCGATCGCGTGCAAGCACTCGACGGCCTCTCGCTGCGCGCGTCGCGCGAGGAGGTGCTCGCCGTCGTGGGTCCCAGCGGTTGCGGCAAGACCACGCTGCTGGAGCTGATCTGTGGCCTACAAGAGCCCGATAGCGGCAGGGTGGCGTGCGATCCGGCGGTACTAATGCCGCAGCGCGACCTGCTCCTGCCATGGCTGAGCGCGCTCGACAACGCCGCTCTCGCACTGCGTATCGCCGGCGATTCACGCGCGCGCGCACGCGATGGCGCACGCGCGTTGTTTGCCGAGCTGGGACTTGCCGGTTTCGAGCGCGCCCGCCCACACGAGCTGTCCGGCGGGATGCGCCAGCGTGTCGCGTTCCTGCGCACGCTGCTGTCGGGCAAGCCGCTGCTATGCCTTGACGAGCCCTTCGGCGCGCTCGACGCGATCACCCGTCAGGAGATGCACGAGTGGCTGACAGGTGCGCTCGCACGTGCGCCGCGCACAGTGGTGCTAGTGACTCACGATGTGGAGGAGGCGATCGTGCTCGCCGACCGCGTGGCGATCCTCTCTCCGCGCCCGGGCCATGTGGTGGCTGAGCTGCGCGTCGACTTGCCCCGCACGAGCACGGCCCGCGAGCGCACCGGTAAGGCCGTCACCGCCCTGCGCCAGCGCGCATTGCGCGCTCTCGGCGAGGGCGCGGGGCGCACGACCAGTACGGAGTGCCGCGAGGCGAGCGCCAACGACAACAGCACCGGTAGCGGTGAGGGCGCCCTCAATTGGGGGAATCCGCGATGAGGCGCCGCATCCTTCGCGTCCTGCCGCCCGTGCTGCTGGCGCTTGCCCTGATCGGCGCTTGGGAGGTATACGTCGACGCCGGCTCGGTTAATCCGATCGTGCTGCCGGCCCCACACGCAATTGCCGCCGCGATGTGGAACAACGCCGGCCTGCTGTCGGCCAACCTCGAACTGACCGCACAGGAGGTGGGGCTCGGAATCCTGCTGGCATTGCTGTTCGGATTCGCGCTCGGTGTGCTGATCCATCTCTCCCCCATGTTGCGTCGCGCTGTGTATCCGCTCGCGGTCGGCTCCCAGGCCGTGCCGGTCGCCCTGATCGGTGTGCTGCTCGTGTTTTGGTGGGGCTTCGGCGTGCTCCCCAAGCTGTTCGTGATCGTGCTGATTTGTTTCTTCCCTGTGGTCGTCACGACCGTGGACGGGCTCGCCTCGGTCGATCCCGACCAGCTCAAGTTGCTGCGCACGCTCGGCGCGTCGCGCTGGCAGGCGCTGCGCCTGGGCGAGCTTCCGGCGGCGCTTCCAGCCGCCCTGAGCGGCGCGCGGATCGCGCTCGCGGTGGGCGTGATCGGCGCATATATCGCCGAGACCTCGACCGCCACCTCCGGGCCGTATGCGGGCCTGGGGCATCAGATCGTCGCCGATATCAACGGACTTCAAACACCGCGCGCCTATGCCGCGGCGGTCGTGCTGTTCGTGTTTGCAATCGCCTGCTTCTATACCCTCGCCCTCGCCGAGCGCCTGCTCGCACCGTGGGCACACACACCAAGAGGAGAGAACCGTTGAGAGAACCTCGCATCCGCCTAGCGTTCGCGTCCACCAAGGCCCACCGCGCGCCGCGACCTCACGCACGAGCGAGCGCCGGACACGTGCGCCACGCGCTCGCCTCGCTGCTGACCCTGGGCGTGTGCCTGGCTGTGCTCGCGGGATGCGGCACCAAGCAGGACACGCTCACGGCGCCGGGCACAAAGCCGTTCAGCGTGATGCTCGACTGGTTCCCCAACGCCGACCACGCCGCCCTCTACTCGGCGATCTCCCACGGCTACTTCAGTGCGGTCGGCCTTGATGTGCGGCCGGTCGTGCCCAGCGAAACCGACGAACCGCTGAAGCTGCTCGCCGCCGGCAAGGTGGATATGGCGATCTCCTATGAGCCCCAGCTATTGCTCGCTCGCGACCAGGGCCTGAAACTGGTGTCGATCGGCGCGCTCGTGCAGCGCCCACTGACCTCGATCATCGCGCTGCCCTCCGCGCACGTGACGAAGGTGGCCGACCTCGCCGGCAAGCGCGTGGGCACCGCCGGGCTCGCCTACCAGGCGGCCGAGCTGCATACGGCTCTACAGGCCGCCGGGGTGAACCCGAGCACGGTCACCGAAGCGAACGTGGGCTTTAATCTCGTGCCCGCGATGCTGTCGGGCAAGGTCGCGGCGACGCTCGGTGGGTACTGGAACTACGAGGCCATCCAGCTGGAAGAGATGCACAAGCATCCGGTCGTGATTCCGATCGATCAGGCGGGCGTGCCCAGCTACAACGAGCTGGTGCTGGTCGTGCGCGAAGAACAGGCGCATCACGACGGGCAGGACCTGCGTGCGTTCCTACAGGGACTGACGCGCGGCGAGCAGCAGGTGCGCGCCAACCCCGCGGCCGCGGCGGCATTGATCGTCAAGGCCAATCCGGAGGCTGAGATGAAATTGCAGACAGCCTCCATCGAAAAGACGCTACCCGCGACGCTGCCTGCCAACCATTCGGACCCGTACGGATGGCAGGAACCATCGGCGTGGGCCGCGTTCGGTAGCTGGATGCTCGCGCACGGACTGATTCACTCGAATCCCAATACGGCGGGTTTGCCCCCATTTACCAACGAGTTTCTGCCCGGACAGGGGATATGAGACGTTCTGGAAAAATCCGTACCCGCCCGCGCTGACACGCGTATTTTCCCGCACGCACGCCGCGGCCACAGTCGCTAGCGTCACGCAAGTGACGCAGGACTCCGAGCAAACGGCCACACGGGACACAGAGCAAGCGGCCACACAGGGCACCGAGCGCGACGCCTCTGAGGCGGCGAGCATGATTCGCATCGTGCTCGCCGACGACCATGCGGTCGTGCGCAGCGGCTTGCGACTGCTGCTGGAAAGCGAGAACGACTTCGAGGTCGTGGCCGAGGCCGGAGACGTGGAGAGCGCCCAGCGCTATGTGCGCGGCCACCGACCGGCGGTGCTTGTGCTCGATCTCAACATGCCCGGCGGATCGAGTCTTGAGGCGATTCCCAGTATCCGCGAGCACAACCCGGAGACGCAGATCGTGGTGCTCACGATGCAGCAGGAGCCGGCCTTTGCGCGCCACGCGCTCAGCGCGGGCGCGCTCGGGTACGTTCTCAAGGAGGCCGCCGACGACGAGCTGGTCGAGGCGGTGCACCGCGCCGCGCGCGGCGAGAGCTACCTGAACCCGCGCCTGGGCGCGCGACTCGCCTCAGAGCCCGCACCAGGCCCGCCCGACGACCTCTCCGAGCGCGAGGTGGATGTGTTGCGACTGATCGCGCTCGGACACACCAACGCCGAGATTGCGGATCGGCTGTATCTGTCGGTGCGCACCGTCGAGACCCACCGCGCACACATCCAGCAGAAGCTCAACCTCTCTTCGCGCGCCGAGCTGGTCGCCTACGCGCTGAAACGCGGGCTGATCAAGGCCTCTTGAGCCGCGTCCATGCCGGCTCGCGGACGGCTCACAAGCTCGCCGACCACACGCGGGATGCCGTCCTGGGAGTCCCGGCCGGGCCGCAATCCGCTTCAAGGGCACGACTCGCGATGCGGGAAACCCACATCGCGGCGAGTGGTGCGTGCGGATGGACGACGGCCACGCGATAGGGACCATGGTTGGCAAGGAAAGCCCCAGAGCGAACCCGGAGGCACCGCCGAACCCCGCGCCACCACACCACAACTGCCCCGAACGCGCCGTTACGGTCTCAGCGTCGCCCCCCGACCCGAGGGTGACGAGGACGGCGCATCATCCACCGGGACAGGCGCGCCCGGAGCTCCCTACCCGGACGCCACGGAGGCGGTCGCGCGCGCAGCCGAAGAGGACTTCGCGCGCGACCCCTCCGATAGCCGGCGGCTCAATGTGCCAGCAGCCGGTAACGGCGCGTGTCGGGGTCACGCTCCAGCAACCCGGCGGCAACAAGCGTCAGCACGTAGCGGTGCACCGTGCTCGTGTTGAGTTTCAGCTCTTGGGAAATGTCCTTTATGCCCAAATCGACACCATCCTGGGGGAAGCAGGAGAGCACGAGCAGACCCGACAGGAGCGAGCGCGAGAGGCGCCTGTTGTCCTGAAGCGCGCGGTATCTGGCGCCAAGCGCTTGGCGCACGTGCGAGCGATGAAAGCCCGATCCGGCGACAAGCACCGACATGCTCGGGTCAGCGTCGGCGCCAAGCACGGCGCGCACCACGTGATCGACCTGGTTGCGCGACAGCGTGAGCGACACGAGCGGCCCCCCCGCTGGGGAGGCTCCGCCGACGGACTGTGACGCGCTATCGGCAGGCCGCGAGGCGCTGTCACTGAGCTGGGAGGCATCATCCGCAGACCGCGAGGCGCTGTCACTGAGCTGAGAGGCCTCATCGACGGGATCGTCCGGTCGCCCAGCCTCGCGGGCGCCGTCCGGCGGGAACGGATCCGGCTCGGCTGACGATTCGCTACTCATGCGCTCATCACGGAATCGCTCGTCCGCGCAGCGGGAACTCGACGACGTTGTCGCGCTCGGCACCACCGGAGGGCACGAGCAGGCGACCGTCGCTGAGCGAGCCGATGCGGTGCGCGTGCACCATCGAGGGCATGTCGGGCACGGTTATCAGCACGCCGAGCCAGTCCTGCTCGGCAGTGTTGCGCAGCAGGCCCATGACCTCCTCGCGCTGGAGCACGTCGAGATTGGCGGTGGGATCGTCGACGACCAGCAGGCTCGGCTGCCTGACCATCGCGTGGGCGATCGACACCAGGGTGCGCTCTCCGTCGGTGAGGTCCTCCCAACGCCCCTTCGCGCATTCCGCCACTCCGACCCGCGCGAGCGCGGCCGCCGAGCGCTCCCGGGCACGGCGCAACGTTTGTCGTTTGAGCAACGGCAGCGCCACATAGTCGAGCATCTCAAGCTCGCCACTCTCGGGCCCGGTGCGTCTTGCCCAGCCGATCTCCTCGCGCAGCAAGCGCACCAGCTCGCCTCTGGAGAAGGCACGCAGATCCCCACCCTTGAACTTGACCGCCCCGCCGCCAGGTGCCTCCAGGCCCGCCGCGACCTTTAGCAACGTGGTCTTGCCCGAGCCGCGCTGCCCCCAGACCGCGACGCACTCGCCCGCATACACCGAAAGCGAAATCTCTCTCAATACGACCGTCTCGTGCGGTCCACGCCAATAGCTCTTGCTGACCTGCTCAAGCGCTAGCGTTATCTCCTCGCTCAACCGACCACGCCCTTCCGCACCGCGGTTTTCACCTGGACGCCAGCTGCACCCCTTGCCTGGGCACTGTTCAGCTTGCCCATCACGATCCGCGCTTTCTGCAGCCACTCGACCCTGGCCTGCAGCTGCTTTATCTCCGCGTCACGCACGAGCAGCACCGCCATCTCCGACCATGCCTTGGGCGTGTTACGCGGGTGCGCGGCCGGCGCTCTGAGCACGTCGAGGCGCGCCAGACAGTCTCGCTCCTGAGCTTCGGCCAGTTCGACTAGACGCGCAAGATTGTGCGGTTTGGACAGCGCGATCTTCATATGCAGCTCGTCGCGTACGGGCGCCAGCGAGGAACCGCCAAGCATCCATAGCTCGAAGTGGTCGATCCCCTTGGACGTCGCTTCGTAGATGGTGCGCGGCGCCGAACGCTCACTCGCGCCATTGCCCCTCGATCCAGCGCTGCGCACGAGCGCGTCGGAGCTGAGCTGGTCGAGCGCTGAATAGACTCCCGTGGGAGCAAAGCCCGAAGAGCCGAACCGCTCACGCAATCGGCGCGCCAGGTCGTACCCGTAGCCCGGCCGCTCGATCACAAGTCCCAGCACCGCGTTCTTGGCAGACATAGCTCCCGAGCACCCTCAGTTCAAAACATTGACTGACATCTTCACACAGTATGCAAGATTGAGCGAGAATGTGTCCTTGTACCGAATAATTTCAATTGCCAGGTGTCCGTCCGGGTGCCACCCGGCTCCGCTCACAACGAGAGAACGTGCACGGCCGCCAGGCCGCACCAGCGTCCATACGGTGCGAAAAACGCCCGCACGTCCGCTTCGCCGGCGCATGCTCGGGGATCACCGCCGCTGAGGCGCCGCCCAACGTACTTGAGCAGGCCGAGGTCCCCAGCCGGAAGCTGGTCGAAGCGGCCCTGTCCGTGCAGGGCCAGCATCTCCACCGTCCATGGGCCGATCCCAGGGATCGCGCGCAGCCGGCGCCACACGCGCTCGTGGTCGGGGTCATGCAGGTCGGCACGTCCACTCGCCACCTCGCGGGCGACACGTACGAGCAAACGCGCGCGCGCCTGGGAGAGATCGAAGGACTCCAGACGCGCCGGCGCCACGCCCGCGAGCGTGGATGGCGAGGGAACGTCGCGCAGCGGCCGCTCGCACCCCTCCCAGCCGCTCCAGCGCGCTCCCAACGAGGCGACGATGCGACGTTGTATGCCGGCCGCCCGCTCGTACTCGATCAGCTGCTCGCAGATCGCCCACGCCAGCGCCTCGAAGGGCTCTGGCCGGCGCCTGGCGCGTAGCCACGGCCGTGCTCGCACAGAGCGTCCGATCAGCGGATCGCCGGCGAACTCGCGATAGAACCCACTCAACTCATCATCGACGCCAAGCGCGAAGCGCATCCGCTCGATCCCGTAGCGCGCCGCCTCAATGTCGCGCGAGCGTGCCCCGAACAGCACCGCGTCGGGCGCGGTCTGCGCCACACGCACGTGTACAGGCTCGCCGTCGTGGTGCAGCGGCTCGCCGTCGTGGTGTACAGGCTCGCCATCGCGGTGCAGCAATCGTTCGAGCACGCCGCCGCGAGAGCGCAGCACGCCGTCCATGCCGTTTACCAGGGGGAGGCGAAACGCGCTGGCCGGCGTGACCTCGACGCGCAACTCTGAGAGCCGCGACGCCTCAGCGATCCCGGCCAACGGGGCCCAGCAGATGAACGTCGACGAGCAGCGTACGCGTGGCGACAACCTCCATCAGCTCGCCCACAGACTTCGAGCGCTTCTTGCCGGCGCGTCCGACACGGCGCGCCCGGCGAGCGCTCGCCAGCGCCAGGCGCTTGTTGTGGCGACGATGCACCAAACCAAGCATGGCCGCGCCTGCGACAAACCCGCCGGCGGCGGCAGCGGCCGTCGCGGCCGTGTGTGCAGCGGGCGACGGGCGGGCCGCAAGCTCCTTGAATATGGGCTCCGGCGCGAGCACCGGATGGGCATCCACAACCTCGGTGCTGCTCGTGTCGATCACTGCGCCCAGTGTAGAGAGCGCTCCGGACCTACGCTCCACAAGCCGGCGGCAGCCAGTCCGCCGCGCGACAGACTCGGTGCATGACGCTCAACTCGGCGGGGGCAAAGCCCGCCGGTGCCCCTTACAACTGCCGCTCGTAAACCCGATAGCGGCGCACGATCTTCCCGCCCATGCCTTCCATGGCACGGTTCATGGGCTTGTTTATCTCAAGTATCCAGCCCATCTCCCCACCCCTCTGGGGCGTGCTTTCGGCCGCGTCGAAGTGCATCTGGTAGAAGCGCGCGGCCACACCGGTGTGCTGGTAGGAGGGCTTGACGCCGAGCGCGAACACGCGCACCGAGTCGATCTTCTTGCGCTCGCGTAGCGCGGTGATCCAGCCGAAGGGCAGCAGGCGGCCGTTCATCTTTGCGAGCACCTGGTTGAAGTCGGGCAGCGTCAGCGCCGCGCCGACGACCTCGCCGGTGTCCTTCTTTTCGGCGACCATCGCCCAGTTCTCGTCCAGCACGGGCTTGAGGTCCTTGGCCATGTGGCGGACCTCCTCCTCGTTGAGCGGCACGAAGCCCCAGTTGCGCTCCCAGGCGGAGTTGTAGATCTCCAGAAAGCGGGTGATCTCGGCGTGGAGGTCCTTCTTGCGGAAGTTGCGACACACGATCCCGTGGTCTGCCTCGAGTTTGTCGGCCGTCTCCCAGATCGCGGGGTGCACGTTCTCGCGACCGGTCACATGCAGGCTCCACATGTATAGGTCCATAGCCTTGGCCATGCCGATGTCCTGCTCGAAGATGTGCTGGTAGTAGGGGTGATGCCAGGGACAGAGGATGATCGGCGGACGCTCGTGGCCCTCGACGAGCAGACCGCACTCGTCGTTGGTGGTGAAGTCCATCGGGCCCACCATGCGGTCCGATCCACGCTCGCGCAACCACTGCTCGGCGGTGTCGAGCAGCGCGCGGGCGACCTCGGGGTCGTTCTCGCACTCAAACCAGCCGAACAGTCCCCACTTGTTGTCCTGAAACTCGTTGAGGTTGCGGTCGATGTGGGCGCTGATGCGTCCGACCGCCTGACCGTCGCGATAGGCGAGGAAGTACTGCGCCTCGGTGTGCTTGAAGAACGGGTTCTTCTTCTGGTCCAGCCGTTTCTTCACATCCATCAGAAGCGGCGCGACCCAGTTGCGCTCGTTACGATAGAGCCGCCACGGCAGCTTGATGAACGTGTTCAGCTCGCTCCGAGACGTGACCGGACGTATCTCCACGCTTGTTGTCTTGCCCGCAGACTCAACAGCCATGGCCGCCCACCATATAGGAAGAGAGCCGATGCCACCTCGACAAGCACACCGCACCGCGCCAGCGCGACTCACCGCGCCAGCGCCGCTCGGCGCCATGCTGCCCACCGCAACCGACGCGCGCGAGCGCTGAGATGCCAACATCCACAGACGTCTTCGCAAAGGTCCGCGGGTACGAGCGCGAAGACATATTGAAGGCCGCCCGCGAGGCCGACCTGATGCCTTACTTCCGCACCGTCGAGTCGCCCGCGATGCCGGTCGTGGAGATGGAGGGCGCACCGCGGATCATGCTCGCCTCCAACAATTATCTCGGGCTGACCGGCGACGAGCGCGTAATCGGAGGCGCGCGCGATGCGCTGACGCGCTACGGCACCGGACTGACGGGCTCACGGCTGCTCAACGGCACCACGCCGCTTCACCTGGAGCTGGAGCGCGAGATCGCCGAGTGGATGAACACCGACGATGCGCTCGTGTTCACGACCGGCCACCAGGCCAACGTGGGCACGCTGGGCACGCTGCTCGGACCGGCGGACACGGTCGTGGTGGACTCGGCCGACCACGCCTCGATCCTCGATGGGGTGCTGCTCTCCAAGGCGAAGATGCGCCCCTTCAGGCACAACCGCATGGACAAGCTGGAGCGCGCCCTGCAGCGCGCCGAGCAGGACGGCGGCGGCGTGCTCGTGGTCGTGGACGGCGTGTTCTCGATGGAGGGCGACGTGGCGCCGCTGGTGGACATCGTCGAGCTGTGCGAGCGCTACGGCGCACGGTTGATGGTGGACGAGGCTCACGGCGCGGGTGTGCTGGGCGCGCGCGGCGCGGGAGCCTCGGAGCTGCTGGGCGTCGAGGGTCGGGTCGATTTGAGGATGGGCACGTTCTCGAAGTCGTTGGCGGCCTGTGGCGGGTTCCTGGCCGGACCGGCCGAGGTGATCGACTATCTGCGCGTGTCCAGCCGCGCGTTCCTGTTCACCGCCTCGGGCGTGCCGGCGGCGCTCGGTGCGGCGCTGGCGGCGCTGCGCGTACTGCGCTCGCCCGAGGGCCCGGCGCTACTGACAAGCGCGCTTGAAAACGCGCGCTATCTCTCAGACGGCCTGACCGCGCTCGGCTACCGCACGCTGCGGGGCGAGCCGGTGCGGATCGGCCCCGAGCAGGACAGCCCGCGCGAGAGCATCGTCACACCGATCGTGCCGGTGCTCGTCGGCGACGATTGGAAGGCGGCGCTGCTGTGGCGCGCGCTGTATGACGAGGGCGTGTTCACCAACTGCGCGCTGCACCCCGCGGTGCCGCCGGGCGGCGCGCTGCTGCGCACGAGCGTGATGGCCACGCACGATCGCCCGACGCTCGACCGCGCGCTCGATGTGTTCGCCTCGGTGAAGCGCAAGTTCGAGAGCGAGCACGGCCCGCTGCCAGCGCCCGAGCAAGCCCCAAGCGAGCGCTTCGACTAGTCGAAACAAGAAACACGCCCCGCGCGCCCGCGCTTCTTCACAGGAAGAAACAACTACAAAAAAAGCCCGCTTCTAGCGAACGTTCTGCGCGCAGGAGGTTGACCGCGAGCCTCGCGCTGGTTAGCTTCTCAGAGCGCAACGCATGAGCACTTGAGCATCGTCTCCGAGTCGCCGGTAGAGGGGTCCGGAGGCTTTCGCGACAGCCTTCGCGAGGGACGATCTCAAAAGTTCGAGCGCAGGCGCTACTCGTCAACCAGCCAAGATTGTTGCGCGCCGCGGGCTACCCGCGGCGGCGACGGGGAGTGAGCACACATGAACGCGACCGCGACCATTGCCCCTACCGGACCTCAGCATCTACGCGCGCTGGAACGCGCCAACAAGGTGCGCCTCGCCCGTGCCGAACTCAAGCGCCGCGTCGCCAGCGGCGAAATCGGCGTCGCCGAGGTGATAATGCAGTGCCCGTGGGAGGCCGACAGCATGGCTGTGGCCGACCTGCTGATGAGCCAACGTCGCTGGGGGCACACGCGCTGTCGCAAGTTTCTCGCCCAGATACCGATGTCGGAGCAAAAGACGGTGGGCTCGATGACCGAGCGCCAGCGCCGCACGCTGGCGGCGATGCTGCCGACAAACGGCCCGATGCCGGCCACGGGCCCATGGCTGACGGCGCGCGCCACGGATACGCGCGAGTACGCGGGCTCAGGTAGCCGCGTGCCTGCCTGAGCTACCGCACTAACCCAGCTACGGGCAGCCGGAGGAGAGCTTGACGTGCCACCAGCCGGCAAGCATTCCGATCAGGCCGAGCCGCGGGCGCACCTCCCACACGCCGCAGTGTCCGTCGCCAAGGTCGGCGACGGGCACGCGCACGAACTTGTAGCGACCCGGTTCGAGCTTCATGCGCTCGAGCAGCGCGCGCGAGCGGCGCTCCAGCGCCCCGCGTTCGGCGACCTCACCGCGAACCTCCCCGATGCGCAGCGCGAGCCGGTCGCGTGAGCGCTCAAGCTCGGCCAGGCCAAGCAGACGCGGCCCGCTGAAGCTCTCGCCGGCGGAGTCGTGCGGGGCGATGTGCGGGAAGGCTCGTGCGACCAGTCCGGAAAGCTCACGCTCCAGCTTGTCTATTTGCGCGCGAAGCGCCTCGCGCGCAGCGCGCTCCTCGCCGGCCGCCGGCTGCGCAAAGGGATCGTCGAAGATCGTGGCGGCGCGGCCGCTACCCGGCTGAAGGCGATCTACGGTGAACTGCTCGCTCTGGGCCATGCCGCGCGCTCCCTCCTCCTAGACCATATGGATATTAGCTGGCCGAGAGGCCGTGGTAAAGGTCAGTCCTCGCCAACGAACGAGCGGTCGTGGCCCGCAGGCGGTCAGCCGTCGCCCGCAAGCGCTGAGCGGCAACTCCACAGCGTCTCTTCGACATGTAGCGCCGGCACGCCGGCGACCTGTACCGCGAACAGCGCCAGCCGCCGCGTGGAGGCGGCTGGCTCGTGACCTTCAGCGGGATCGCCGAATAGCATCGCCACGGCACCGGTGGAGTCGGCCACGACCAGCCTGCCGGCACCCACGCTCGGCGCATGCGCGGCGCGGCCAAGGCGCTCCTCGGCGTCGCTCAGACGAATGCCGAGCGGCCCGCCGATGGTGTCGGCGTCGAGCGCCCACACCGGTACACCGGTATCGATCAGGGCGATCGTGAGGACATCTGCGAGCAGCCCCTCGGAGAGAAAGCCACCTTCTAGCATCCGCTCCAGCACAGCCGCCTCGATCGGTGTGCGCGTGACGTCAGGGTCGAGGCCGATGTGGCGGAAGAACACGCGGTAGGCGGCGGGAATTGCCTCCTGGCGCACGTTTACCGCGCGCGCACCACGCCAGCGATTGGACAGTTCGCGCAGGCGCGCGAGCACCTCGGGCGTGGAGCGGCCCGTGAGCGAGCGACGCGCCGCGACATCGAGGACTGAGGACATCAGCCCGAGCCCCGGAAGCTCCTGCTGGACCTCGGGATCGCACCAGCCGCGCACCGGGCCGCTCACGAGTGCCCCGGCTTCCAACCGCGGGCGCGCGCGGCCGCCAGCAGCTCCGCCACCCGCGCGCGCAGAGTGGTGGGCGACGGCGTGCCCAGCAAGGCCGCGCTCTGCACGATGCCCCCCGGGTAGACGAACGCGATCTGCGGGCAGCTCACCATCGTGTAGAGCCCACCGAGCCGGCCTTCCCGATCGACGCCAACCGGCAACTCGATGCGCCTGGAACGCACCAGGTGCGCGACCGGCGCGGCCTCTTCTTTGACCGCGACAGCCGCGAAGCTGACCTGCGGGAAGGAGCTTGTGAGCTGTTGCATCTCGCTGAGCACACGCGCGCACGAGCCGGCATCGAAGTACAGCGCGAGCACCACCGGGCCGCGTTCGTAGAGCTGGCAAATGTTGAGGATGCCCGCACCGCGCTCCGAGCACGCCGCCACCCTGCCCGCCAAACCGTCGTTGGCGCGCGGGGCGATGTCCACTTCGCCGGGCGGCCCGCCGATGGCCAGCGGCGCGGCGAAGGGCGGAACCCGGGCGCCCGGCGGGATACCGCTCGCGCCTTTGTGCGAACCCAGCGCGACGTGCAGAGTGAACGCGATCAGGAGCACGCCCGCGAGCGCAACGATCCAGATGCCATAGCGCGAGCCCGCGACCCCACGGTAAGGCGAGCCTCCCATTCCAGCAACCACGCCTCCGCCTCGACCGCCCACGCCTCCCGCTGGGCCGCCCGCTTCACCCTCGCGCCGGGGGTGGTCAGGCTCGCCAGGGGCGGAGGAGCCGTCATCGGTTGGTGCCCCCGACGAGCCAGAGTCGCTCATGGAGCGGTTAGCCCGCGCCGCCCCGGTCGCCTTGGTAGCCGTGCGAGGATTGCGCGCGCACCCTGCCTGACGTGCTCGCTCAACGGCTCCTCGCTTTCGGCGAGCACGACCGCCGCGGGCAGCGCGACGAGCACGCCCAGCAGCGACACCGAGAGGTCCACCAGCGTGACAAGGCCAAAGTCGCGCAGCATCGCGATGCTCGATAGCGCCAGCACGCCAAAGCCCGCGATCGCGGTCACGCCGGAGGCGGCGACGGCCGCACCGGTGTGACTGTAGGCGCGGCGCAGGGACTGTGCGGTCGAGTATCCGGCGGCGCGCTCCTGGCGCTGGCGCTCGGAGAGCAGCACGCTGAACTCGGTTGAGATCGCGATCACGAGCGCCCCGAGCGTGACCGACATCGGGTTCAGGGGAATGCGCAGCGCGAACAGCACTAGCGCCGACCAGCCGGTGGCGAGCACGATCGGAGCGAGCGGCACGAGCGCGCGGCGCCGGTCTCCCCGGAAGATGACAAGCAGGATCGCGGCCACGGCGATGAGCGCAAGCAGCAGCATCAGCACGCGTCGCCAGGGCGAGGCGATTTGCGATCCCGCCTGGGCGGCCAGCACCGAGAGGCCGACAAGGTGTGCGCTGACCCCGGCCGGCGGGTGCAGCGCCGACTGCATCTGTTCGATGACCTGCTGTTGCTGCTGCAGGGGCATCAGGCGAATGCCGAAGGCGAGCGTGGCGACACGGTGGTTGGGCGTGATGACGTCTTCGGAGAAGTAGGGGGGAATCGCCGCGAGCACACCGCTCACATCCTGCTGGTTGAGTTTTTTCGCGGGGGCGCCTTCTTCTTCGAAGAGGCTGGGCAACGAGAAGGCGGGACACAGGCGTGCGCGCCCGCAGCCCTTTGCCGCGCTGTAGCCGAAGTGGGTCAGGATCTTGTTCTCATAGGCGCTCATCCATTCGACCGTGGCGGGCTTGGTGAGCGCGCTGGAGCTGACCGTCAGGTCGATCTCCCCGCCCACACCGGTGATGCGCTCCAGCGTGCTGAGGTTGTGCAGCGAGGCAAGGTTTTGCGGCGCGAGCTTGGCGATTTCGGTTTGCACCTGGGTTTGGGTGTCCAGGCCCCACCCGAGCGCGGCGAGCGCGAGGCCGACGACGAGCACCCGGCCAGGGCTTCGCACGGCGCGCTCGAGCGCCATCCGCGAGACGAACCTGCTCGCGGCGTTATCGGCGAGCACTTCGCGCGCGCCGCTCCAGGCGGAGCCCAGCCACCCGGGTTGCATCTGCGGACGTTCGGCACGGGGGGCGAGCAGCACCAGGGCCGCCGACCCGGCGCTCAGCGCGCACAGGAACGCGAGCACGACGCCGACGACGAGTAGCAGCCCGAAGCCCCGCACCATCGGGATCGGCGAGAGCGCCAGCACGAGCAGCCCGCCGATGCTGGCAAGCGCGGCGGTGGCGATCGTCGGCGCACCGTTACGCGCGGCGCGAGCGACGGCATCAAGCGCGGTAGGAGCGCCGTCCGCACGGGCCTCGTGCACGCGCGACTGGAACTGGATGGCGTAGTCGACCGACAACCCGACGAGCACCGGCAGCACGGCGATCGAGGCCATCGTCAACGAGGCGCCCCACAGCGCCAGCGCGCCGAAGGCGAGCGCGGCGGCGAGCAGTGCGATGGCAAGCGGCAGCAGGCGCGGACGACCTCTGAAGACGAGGCTCAGAACAAGCGCCATCACGAGCAGCACGGCTACGAGCAGCAACTCGATGGCGTGCGTTATCGAGCTGGTGACGTCGGCCACGATCACCGGCTCTCCGGTAACGAGGTAGCTCTCGCCGTTTTCGAGCTGCCACTGGCTCATCGCGGTCGCCTGGCGGATGAGCGCGATCGTGTGGGTGCGCTGTGCTTCGGAGAGCCCGGCCTTCAAGCGCACCGTGACGAGAGCCGCTTCGCGACTCGGGAACAGGTAGGCGAAGCGCTGCTTGGGGGTGCCCGCCGGCTTGGTGGGGTCGAACACGACCGAGGAGATGAATTCGTGGTTGCCGAGGCTGGGCACGCTGTGCAGGCTGTAGCGGATCGACAGCGCGCTGATTTCGGCTGCGTAGCCCGCAAGCGTGGCTTTGCTCGCTTCGTCGGCGAGCGCGCTCGCCTGCTGGGCTCCAAGGCCGCGGGCAAGCGCCTTGCGGTAAAGGGCAGCGCTCGCCTTCTTGGCCTCCGCCTGGGCTTGGGCGCTGCGCGCCGTGAGCGTGCTGTCGATCTTCGAGGCTGCCTCGGTGAGGAACGTGCCGGGCCCGAACACGACCTTTACTGTTTTCGCGCGATCGAGCTGACCGCACGGACCGCTTGCTCCCCCCTCTTGCGCCAGCGCCGTCGCGGGCACAGTGCCCGAGAGACATCCCTCAAGGCCGGCGAGGCGCACGATGTCGGGGCTCAGCACAAGCTTGCGCAGATCGCCCTTGACGAGCACCTCAACCGGCTCTTCGCCAAAGCTCTTGTAGAAGCTCTGCGTGTTCTTGTAGGCAGCGCTGGAGCTGCCCACGAGCGTGCTCGTGGCTGCCGTAGGGCGCAGGCCGAGCGCGGCCACCGCGCAGCCGACACCGAGCACACCGAACAGCAGCAGCGTCAGTACCGGCCTACGCGCCGAACGGACAGCCAGCCCCGAGAACAACCCTCCCACGTTCACAATCGAAGGCTAGCGCCGCGCCCGGTGCCTACACGCCGGGCCGTGGCGCTCACTCCATGCCGAGTGGGCCTTGCGACTCGCCCGAGAGGAATTGCCGCACAAACGGGTTCTCGGAGTCGAACAAGTCGACGGCGGGGCCGGCTTCGACGATGCGCCCGCGCCACAGCACGGCGATGTACTCGGCCACACGGCGGGCGCTCATGATGTCGTGCGTGATGACGACGTAGGTGCCGCCGTTCTCCTCGTGCACCTCTTTGATGAGTTCGCAGAGGAGCGCGGTGCGGACGGGGTCGAGGCCCGAGTCGGGCTCGTCGAACAGCACGATCTCGGGGTCGAGCACGAGCGAGCGTGCGAAGCCGGCGCGCTTGCGCATCCCGCCGGAAAGCTCGTTGGGCATCTTCTCCCCAGCGTTGCCGAGCCCGACCTCGCGCATCCGGCGGTGCACGATCTCAGCGATCTCCTCGTCGCCCTTCTCGGTGTGCTGGCGCAGCGGGAAGGCGATGTTGTCGTAGAGGTTCATCGAGCCGAACAGCGCGCCGTCCTGGAAGAGCACGCCGAACTTCTTGCGGATCTCGAACAGCTCGGCGTCGGGCAGGCTGGGGATCGAGCGGCCCTGCACGATCACGTCGCCCTCGTCGGGGTAGAGCAGCCCGACGATGTGCTTGATGCAAACGGACTTGCCGGTGCCCGAGGGCCCGATGATCATCGAGATCTGGCCTTCGGGCAAGCCCATGTTCAGGCCACGCAGCACGTGGTTAGAGCCGAAGGACTTGTGCACGCCGACGAACTCGATCGCGTCGGGGACGCCGGTGGGGCGGTTGGCGCCCGTGTGGAACTCGAACTCGGATCCCTCCGGGGCCTCCGAGAAGGCCGTGACTCCGGCCGCCGGGGCATCTGTCGCGAGGCTCTCCTCGCGCTCCTGCGCCCCCTCCTCTGCGTCCTCAGGCGCCGCCATCGCTATCCCCCGATTGGCGCACGTGGGTTTGCTCCCCAGAACACCTGGGTGCCGAGCATCCCAATCAGGTGCACGAGGATGATGTTGAGCACCATCGACTTGGCCGTGGCGGTGCCCACGCCCACAGGCCCACCACTGGCGTTGTAGCCGTAGTAACAGCCCACGAGCACGATCGCGGTGGCCATGAACATCGCCTTGATCAGGCTGTAGAGGAAGTCGGGTGGGTTTTGGAATTGCCAGAAGATCAGCAGGTAGCCACCGGCCGACACCGTCGCGACCTGCTGGACAACGGCGATGTAGGAGGCCAGGAAGGCAGCGCCGACACCGGCCAGGTACATGAAAGGAAGCACGATCCACGCCGCCAGCAGGCGCGTGGCGCAGAGGAAGGTCATCGAGTTGATGCCCATCACCTCGAGCGCGTCGATCTCATCGGAGATGCGCATCGCGCCCAGCTCGGCGACGATCCCGGTGCCGACCTTGGCGGCCATCATGTAGCCGAAGGCGTAGGGGATGATCTCGCGCAGGTCGCACCATGCCGTGAACACGCCCGAGTAGGCGGGCGCGCCCTGCGCCTCCAGGAAGTAGGCGCCCTCGATGCCGCACTCCAAGCCGAGCACAAACATCAGCGACCAGATGATCAGCGTCGAGGAGACGATCAGGATGCCGGCCTGGCGCAGCCCCTCCCCGAAGAAGTGGAAGACGCGCAGGCCGTAGACGTCGCGCAAGACGTTGCCTGCGAAATGGCCAATCTCGCCAGTGGCGGCAAGCCATTCGCGCGGGGTGACGAGCAGTTCGTTCATTTACTTGATGACGAGGATGTTGGGATGCGTGGCGAGCAGCATCTGCGTGAACACGTAGTCGAACGCGAAGATCGCCAGGAAGGCCACCACGACGGCCTGGTTGACGGCGCGACCGACACCCTCGGCGCCGCCGGAGGCGGTCATGCCCTTGTAGCAGCACACGATCGCGATGATCGCGCCGAAGATGATCGTCTTCAGCGCCGAGCCCCACAGGTCGGTGGTCGAGGCGTTGGCGAACAGCGTCGCCCAGAACGGCCCGAGCGGCTGATGGTTGACAAGCTCGGCGAGGATGCCGCCGAAGATGCCGAACAGGATCGCGTAGATGTTGAACAGGCCGGTGGCCAACATCAGCGCGAGGAAGCGCGGGACGACCAGGTTCTTGACCGGGTCCACGCCAAGCACCTGCAGCGCGTCAAGCTCCTCGCGGATCTTGCGCGCGCCGAGGTCGGCGGTGATCGCGGTGCCGGCCACGCCGGCGAGCACGATCGCGGTGACGCTGGGACCAATCTCGCGAACCGCGGCAAGCACGAAGAAGCCGCCGAGGCGGTCGAGCGCTCCGAAGATCGTGAGGAAGTTGGCCGCTTGCAGGCCGGGTGCGGCGTAGCAGATCGCGACGGTGGACACCAGCAGCGGAAACCAGCACAGGCGCAGCGTGAACAGGAACTGCGAGACGAACTCCCCACCGTAGGGGTAGGGGGGTCGCAGGGCAGAGGCAATCGTCCTGCCGGTCAGGATCATCATGTCCCCGATTTCCTCGAGCAGGCTCCTGGTTGGTAGGAAAGCCCGCTCGGCTGCACTGCGAACCACTTGGATACCCCTCCTCGGGGGACGCCACCTTGTGTGCCCCCAACTCTACCGACCCGCGCCGCTAACTCTACGCGATCCAGTGGCCGAACGTCACCGACCGTTCAGCGCGGGCGCCAGCGGCACTGATATCGTGGCGCTCGCTGTGGGGAGGAGAAAGGTGTTTACGGGTCTGTCGCTAGCCGCGTGCGGCGCGGCACTTGCCATGCTCGCGGCCGGGTGCGGCGGAGCCGAACAGGACGCGCACGAACCGAAGGCCACCTACAAGATGGAAGTCGTGGCGGCACACTTCCCCACCCAGCAGTCGATCGCGCGCAATACGACGCTCGTGCTCGTCGTGCGCAACGCAAGCACGAGCACGGTGCCGAACGTGGCGGTGTCGCTCAACTCGCTCAACTACACGAGCGACTACCCACGCCTGGCGGCGAACAAGCGACCGGTGTGGATCGTGAACCGCGCACCGGGAGCGGTGCCGGTCGTGCGTGTGCTCAGCGAGGAAGTTTATCCCGCGGGCGGGAGCGAAACGGCATACGTCAACACGTGGGCGCTCGGGCCGCTGGCGCCGGGCGCGAGCAGGGTGTTCGCCTGGCATGTGACGGCAGTGAAGGCCGGGGTGCACACCGTCTACTACACAGTCGCAGCAGGTCTCAGCGGCCACTCCCGCGCGCGCCTGGCGGGCGGCGGAGCGGTGGTGGGCAAGTTCGTCGTGTCAGTAGCGCCACGACCCCCACGAACCCACGTGAACCCGCAAACGGGCAAGATCGTAGAGGGACCGCCACCAGCCTCCAAAGGCCCGGTGGGCGCCGTTCAGTAGGTCGATGTTGTTGACCTGGGTGCATGCACCCAGGTCCCGAGCGGCGCATGCGCCGCTCGGCGGAGGCGCGCATGCGCGCCTCCGTTTCTTGGAGGAAGACCATGGCGCATGCGCCATGGTCCGGGACGGTGCATGCACCGTCCCGCCGGAGCGCGCCTACGCGCTCCGGTCATACAGGCTCAGAAGTGTTTGGACACCCGTCGAAACCAAGCACGCGAGCTTTCGCCACCTGAGCGACCCCTACACGCGCGCGGGGGTTTACGATGCGATTCGGCCCCATGCCAGCATCCGGAAGGTCCCAGGCGCACGCCCGCGGACCACAATGCACTTGACCAGGAGGATCGAGCCCACCCATGCCAAAGAGCCGCCAGCAGAACGTCACAGCCGCGCAGTGGAGCGCCAACGGGAGCGCGCTCGGCTCGCTTGACCTGACGCTCCCCGGAAACCAGATCTTCGCCTCGAACGTGTTCAGCGTTGCCGTGCAACGCCGCCGCCTGCCCAAGCACGTGTTCAAGGCATTGCAGCGCACGCTCGAGCGTGGCGAGGCGCTGGACACCACGCTCGCCGACGCCGTTGCCCAGGCGATGAAGGAATGGGCGATGGAGAAGGGCGCCACCCACTACACGCACTGGTTCCAGCCGCTCACAGGCTCGACCGCGGAGAAGCACGACTCCTTCTACGGCCCCGCCGGCGACGGCACGGCGATCGCCGAGTTCTCCGGCAAGGAGCTGATCCAGGGCGAGCCCGACGCGTCCTCGTTCCCGACCGGCGGCATCCGCGCAACGTTCGAGGCGCGCGGCTACACCGCCTGGGACCCCACCTCCCCCGCGTTCATCCTGGAGAACCCCAACGGCGCACTGCTGTGCATCCCGACGGCGTTCACCTCCTGGACAGGCGAGGCACTGGACAACAAGATCCCGCTGCTGCGCTCGATGGACGCGCTGTCGGGCGCCGCCGTTGGAGCACTGGAGCTGCTTGGCATCGAGGACGCGGCGCGTGTGTTCACGACGATCGGCTGCGAGCAGGAGTACTTCCTGATCGACGAGCAGTACTACTTCGAGCGCCCCGACCTGCTGACGACGGGACGCACGCTGTTTGGCGCCAAGCCGCCGAAGGGGCACGAGCTGGACGACCACTATTTCGGCTCGATTCCCGAGCGCATCCTCGCGTACATGCTCGAGTGCGAGGTCGAGCTGGCCAAGCTCGGCGTGCCGATCAAGACGCGCCACAACGAGGTCGCGCCCAACCAGTACGAGGTGGCGCCGATCTTCGAGAACTCAAACGTTGGCGCCGACCATCAGATGCTGACGATGCAGATCCTGCAGAACACCGCGCGCCGCTATGGCCTGGTGTGTCTGCTGCATGAGAAGCCGTTCGCCGGCGTCAACGGGTCGGGCAAGCACAACAACTGGTCGATGGGCACCGACACCGGGCTGAACCTGCTCGACCCGGGCGACACCCCCGAGGCCAACCTGAAGTTCCTGTTCTTCTGCGCGGCCGTCATCCAGGCCGTCAACAAGCATCAGGCGCTGTTGCGCGCGTCGATCGCCAACGCCGGGCAAGATCACAGGCTCGGAGCCAACGAGGCGCCGCCGGCGATCATCTCGATCTTCCTCGGCGCGGACCTCGAGAAGGTGTTCGCGGCGATCGAGTCGGGCAAGACGCAGGCATCCAAGCCAGGGTCATTCCTTGGGCTGGGCACACCGGTGCTGCCGCCGTTGCCGCTGCACGGCGGCGACCGCAACCGCACGAGCCCGTTCGCGTTCACCGGCAACAAGTTCGAGTTCCGCGCGCTTGGCTCCAGCCAGTCGCCGGCGCTACCCAACACGGTGCTCAACACAATCGTGGCAGAGTCGATCGACGAGCTGGCCGACAAGCTGAAGACGGCGCTGAAAGCGTCCGGCGCGACGTTGGAGAAGGCTGTGGCGAAGGTCGTCAAGGACGTGTGGGCCGCCAACAAGCAGGTCGTGTTCGACGGCGACGGCTACTCCGAGGAGTGGCACGCCGAGGCCGAGAAGCGCGGGCTTGCCAACCTGCGCACCACGCCCGACGCGCTGCCGTGGCTCGTGGACAAGCAGACCGTGGCGGCGTTCAAGAAGTACAAGGTGCTCTCCAAGCGCGAGCTGGAGTCACGCCTGGAGGTGTTCACCGAGCAGTACGCGGTCAAGATCAACATCGAGGCCGAGACGGCGGCGCAGATCGCACGCACGATGCTGCTACCGGCGGCGGTGCGCCATCTCAACGAGCTGAAAGCCACGGGCCTCGACGAGCTGGTCGAGGAGGTCGAGCCGCTCGTCAAGGAGCTGCAGTACGCGATTGTGAAGTTGGAGGACGCCAACCTGAGCGACAACCAGCCCGACAGTTCGGCGATGAAGTGGGCCGTCTACATGCGCGACACGACGATCCCCGCAATGGACGACGTGCGCCAGGTGGCCGACCGCCTGGAGAAGCTGGTCGCCGACGATCTGTGGCCGCTGCCGAAGTACTCGGAGATGCTGTTTATTAAGTAGCACCAGGGGACCGGAGGGCGGCGTCTGGCGGCGTCCTCCCTCCCTTGTGTGCAAACAAAGCACACGGCGGTCGGTGCGTCCTTGCCAGACTTGCCCTCCGGTCCCCTGGACGCCCTCTGTATTAAGTAGTATTTTGTACGCACGCTCGACCCGCCGGCGGGTCCATCCCCCAAGGGGGCCGGGCGTGCGATTCAAGGCAATGAGGACCACAGCGACTGGTCCTCGCTACCCAGCCGCCACACGCCCACGGCCAAGCCGGCGTCGCGCCCGACCCGCAGGCGCGCGGCCACGGCGCTCGCGTCGAGGTACCACACCGTGTGATGCACGCCGTCGCGCGTGTACGCGAACGTCATTTCGTCGGCCGTGCGATCGCGCGCCGGTGTCGCTCCGACCGCCCGCGCGAGTTCGAGCGTGCCCGCGTACTGGTAGGCGCTCGCTTCCTGGTAGGCGCTCACTTCACCAGAGGACTCGCCCGCTCCCCCGCTCGCGCCGCGGGCCCCTCCACCGCCCTCGCCCCCACCGCGCGCCCAGTCGAGGCCGTACATCGGCACGCCTAGCACGAAGCGCTGTGCGTGCGGCAGCGAGGCGACGTACGCGGCCACCTGCCTGACCCACGGCAGCGGCGCGATCGGCCCGGGCGCGGAGCGGGCCCAGTGCACGCCCCAGGCGAGCACGAACACTTCGTCGGCCAGCGCGCCGAGCCGGGTGTCGTCGTAGAAGCCCGTCGAAGCGCGCGAGTCTTCGTGCGTGACACCAACCACGACCACGCACAGCCGCTTGCCGAGCGCGTGCAGGCGACGGGCAAGCTCGCCCACGAACGAGCTGAATGCCGCGCGATCGGAGGCACCGTCGTTCTCGAAGTCCAGGCACAGGCCCGCATACGCCGGGCCGCCCGCGAGCGACACCAGTTCGGCGAGCGCACGGCGGCGCACAGCGCGATCGGTGAGCATCCGGTGCACGGCACCACCGTCCTGACAACTGAAGCGCGGCATCGAAGCGATGTCCTGTGCGGCGGCAAACTCGTTGATCGAGGCCGCTTCGCCCCCGGAGACAGGGATGCCGCCACCGGTGACTGGACCTGCCCCGGTCAGCTCGCCAGCGACAGCCGCTTCCCCGCCGACGACGCGCGTGCCGTCGGCGGCGCAATAGAAGTAGGTCGGGTAGATGACGCCGACTGCGCCCGCGTGGGCCTCCAGGTCGGCGAGCGAATCGGGCGAGCCGGCCAAGACGAAGGCCCGCAGGGTTCTCCCGCTCGCCGTCGCGACACCACACGACAGGGCGAGCGCGAGCACGGCAGCGACCATCGCCACGCCAGCTTCGCGCCACACACTGACCCTCACGCCGGCAACGATAGGAGCCTCAACCGCCGAGGCCGGGCAGTTCCCAGATGCTCTGGTCCTCGCTGCCCAGGTGCCATAGGCCAACACCCAGGCCGAGCGATTCGGCGAGTGCGACCCGTACCCCGATCGACTGCGCGTCGGTGTACCACACGGAGTGCTGCACGCCGCTCGCGTCCACATAGGAGAAGTGCGGGTCGGCCGCGGCTGGTTCCCATTCGGGTGTGACGCCATACTCGCCCGCGAGCGCCATCACATTGTCGTACTCCAGCGGCGTGCCCGGGTTGGAGGATCCACCGCCGTTGGGCCAGTCGATCCCATACATCGGCATCCCGAGCACGAATTTGCTTTTGTTGGGCATCGTCGCGGTGTAGTCGGCCACGCGCGTGAACCAGCCCAGTTCATCGAGCGCGCCCGGAGTCGATGTCGTCCAGTGCAGCCCCCAGTCGAGCACGAAAACGTAGTCCGAGACAGCCGACAGCGCCGCGTCGTCGTACATCGCCGCGCGTCCGGAGGTGATGTTGTAGTACTTGGCCGTCACCACCGTTGAGAGCTTCTCTCCCTGGGCGTGCAACCGTTCGGCGAGCGCCGTGATGAACGCCGTGAACGGCGCGCGCTCGCTCGGTTCGGCGCCCTCGAAGTCGATCTGAAAACCCGCGTAGCCATTTTCCTGGCCGAGCGCGGCCAGTCGGTTGATCATCGCTTCGCGCTTATTCGGTTCATTGAGGATTTCGTTCTCATCGGCGGGGTTCTGGCAGTTCAGGCGCGGCATCACAGCAACCTGGCGGGCTTGCGCCCAACCGGTGACCAGGGGGTCGTTGCTGCCGGTGACCAGACCCGCTCTGCCGCAATTGAAGTCGGTGGGATAGACGACTCCGATCTGCTCGTAGTGGGCCTGCAGGTCGTCAAAGCTCTGGTCGGTCGACGCCAGCAGGAACGCCTGCACGTTGCCGTGCGTGGGCGTGGGATCTGAGGTTTGAATCGACAGCGGCGGGGTCAGCGAGCTGATCGCGCCGAGCGAGTCCACGGCCTCGACGGTTATCTGGTAGCCGGTCGAGGGCGCGAGGCTTGAGAGCACCATTTCGTCGGTGTCCGACTGGCCCACCGGAGTGTCGTTGCGGAACACGCGATAGCCAACGATCGTGCCGCTCACGGCGGTGCTCGGCGACCACTTGACGGTCGCCGAGGAGGCTGTGACTTCGGTGGCCGTCAGGCCGGTTGGCGCGGGCGGCGGCGTGTGAGTGGTGAATACGTCCAGGTTGGGCGCGGGAGCGCTCAAATAGCCGGCGGAGTCCAGCGCGCGAACGGTGAAGGTGTAGTGGCGCTCGGAGGCGAGCGTGACCGTCGTTGTCAGTCCCGACACGACTCGCTCGGCCTGACCGTTCTCGAAGATCTCATACCCCACGAGTTTGCCGTCGGTGGCGCTGCCTTCCGTCCACGCAAGCGTGGCGGATGTGTCGGTGACCTTCAGGGCCGCAAGCTGCGTGGGCCCGTCCGGGGGCGTGTGGGTGGTGCTCAGACGAAGCGACGCACTGCGCGGACTCTCGCGCTTGGCGTCGTCGACAGCGCTGACGGCAACCAGATAGGTGTGTAGCGAAGACAGGCGCCCGAGTCGCATCGTGGTGCTTGGGGTCTGTCCGACCAGGCCATCGTCGCGGTACACGCGATAGCCAAGGATCCGCGCGCCGCCGGGAATGCTGGGCAGCCACGACAGGGTCGCGCCGGCGTCGCTGACTTCAGAGACGCCGAGCCCCACGGGCGTGCTCGGGCCGGCATGGTTGGGCACGCGCACGACGTATATCGGCGTCTTTGCGATCAGCCGGCTGAGGCTTGCGGGGCACGACAACGGAGCGCGCTTGTAGCGAGCCTCGACCGTGAACGTAGCGCGCTTGCCCTCCCACACGTTGACGACCATCGTGCGGCGACGGGTCTCTGAGATGGTGCTGCCGGAGCGCAACACTCGATAGGCGGCCGGCCGCGCGTGCGCGGGCACCCGCCAGCTGAGCTGCACACGCGTCGCGCCGATCCGAGCCACGCGCAGCTTGCGTGGAGCGCGGCCGGCACAGGAGAGCGCCCGCCGCCCAGACGCCTGCTTGTGCTTGGTGGACGTGGGCATCGCCCCAACAGAGCCCGCGCCGCCGCCGGGGGTGTGCGTGGCGGAAACCGACAGCGCGTCGCTCTCCAGCGGCCCGCCCAGGCGCACCCCATCCGCGAACGCGGCCTGCACCGCGAACGGGTTGAAGTGGCGCAGGTCGCCCTCGATCTCGCGCGCGAGCGTCAGTGGCGCGCGCAACAGCGATGGTCCGAGCAGCATGACGGGCGCGACCGACAGCGGCAGCAGCAGCATTGCAACGACGCGCTTGAGAGCGGGCACGTCTAGCTCCACACCGAACACCCCCCTCGCAGCGCTCGGCAAGTCCAGCCGTCACCGACAACAACGCACCTGGCCACGCTACACACCACCCTCGCCGCCGCCGGCGAGCCCCGCCGTTGCCGGTCGCGTGCCCCAGGCTGCTGTGCGGCAGGTGGCGATCGCGTAATAGGTCTGCCACAGCATGATCGCCAGGTAGAAGAACACGAACAGAATGCCGTACATCCAGATCACGCTGTAGTTCTCCTGGAAGAGCACGAAGTACAGCGAGTAGACGACCGCCAACGAGTAGATGCCGGCGATGTAGATCAGGGGCAGCGAGCCGTTGCTGGCAACGATCCCCCAGAAGATCGAGTGAAGCGCGGCGACCGGGGCGATCAGCGGCAACACGATGCTCAGGTAGGTGAACCCGGCCGCCACCGGGTGCTTGCGCCAGATGAAGCGCGCCACCATCAGCGACTCGCGCGTCCACGAGCGCTTCCAGCGCGTTTGCTGCTTGACGAACGCACGGAAAGTGGTCGGCACGATCGTGTGGGAGACCGCGTTCTTCTCATACAGCACGCGCCAGTCGCGCAGCACGCAGTTGGTGAGCGAGCGGTCGTCGCCGAACGTGGACTCCACGCCAAGGAACGTCTGGTTCTCCCACCACTCAAGCCGCGGCAGGATCGCTTCGCGGCGGTACGCCGAGAAGCAGCCCGAGCAGCAGGTGACGGCGTTGAATACCGACTCGGCGGCCTTGACGACGCGGAAGGCGACGAAGTAGCGCACGGCCTGCATGCGCGTGAGCCACGTGTCGCGCACGTTGAGCACGTTGGCGTGCCCGCACACCGCGCCGACGCGCCGGTCGGCGAGCGGCTGCACGAGCTTGCGCAGCGCGTCGGGCTCGACGACCGAGTCGGAGTCCACGAACACGATCGTCTCGGCGCTGGTGGCGCGGATACCGGCCGCCATCGCGGCGCGCTTGCCACGGTTCTCGGGGAAGTCGATTACGCGCACGCGCCCCTCGGCCGCGTCGGCGACACGACGCATCTCGGCGAGCGTGTCGTCGGTGGAGCCGTCGTTGACGGCCACCAGCTCGAGCTTGTCGGGCGGGTAGCGCAGTTTTAGAAGCGACGTCAGCGAAGCCGCTATCGCCTCCTGCTCGTTGAAGCCCGGCATCACGATCGCGACGCGCGGCTCGATACCGGCGTCGGGCTTGGATCGGTAGAACAGGCTGAAGAGGAAGCGCGAAAGGATGTAGACGGTTACGCACGTGCTGTAGATGCCGAAGAACAGGTTGGAGAACATCACCTGTACGAACTCGGCCTTGTAGGCGACGACGGCCGCGATCAGCCAGATCAGATATACGACCGCGAACGCCTTCAGCACCCAGTTGACGATCGCCTTTTGGGAGGGCACCACGATCGAGAAGAGCTTTTTGGCGGCGAGCAGGATGCCCGCTAGGAATAGGTTGATCACGGCGATGGTTGGTTTGTCGTGAGGGGGAGCGCTCGGACGGAGATGTTCGGGCGAAGGGGCTCGGACACAGGCTCGCTACAGCAGGAAGCGCAGGCGCCCGACGGGCGTGCGGTAGGTGCAGTCGAGCACCGCGGGGCAGCGCTGCAGCCAGCCGTACTCGTGCTCGGGGTGGACGGTGGCGAGGATCGCGAGGTCGTAGTCCTCGGGGCCGAATCCGCTTGCGTCATGTCGCGGATCGGGGTCTACCGAGCGCAGCGTTTGTCCGCCCAGCTCGATTTGCGCGACGAGCGGGTCGTGATAGTCGACGCTCGCGCCTTCGGCTCCCAGCAGGCCGATCAGCTCGCGCGCCGGCGCTTCGCGCGTGTCGCCGACGCCAGGCTTGTAGGAGACGCCGACGACGAGCACGCGCGCGTCGGAGAGGCGCCGGCCGAGTTCGACGAGCACCTCGTGCGCTCGCGCCGCCACGTGGCGGGGGCGCCCGGCCAGCTTGCGCAGGGCCTCCTCGGCGACGGTCGCGGGACGGCCGCGCTCGCGCAGGGGGTGCGTCAGGTAGTGGGGATCGACGGCGATGCAGTGCCCGCCCACGCCCGCTGAGGGGTAGTGGGCGAGGAAGCCGTAGGGCTTGGTGGCGGCGCCGTCGGTTATCTCGATTGGCTCAAGACCATGCACGCGGCAGGCTTCGGCCATCTCGAAGGCCAGCGCGATGTTGACGGCGCGGAACGTGTTCTCGTATAGCTTCACCATCTCCGCGGCCTCGGGCGAGGACACTCGGTAGATGCTCTTGCAGGTGTGGCGCAGCAGCTCGGCGGCGCGCCTGAAGCAACTCTCGCTGACCGCGCCGACCACGCGCGGGGTCAGCAGTTGCTCGTGGTCGGCCACGCCCGGGTCGATGCGCTCGGGAGCGAACGCGACAAACACGTCCTCGCCGACAACCATGCCGCGCTCGGCGAGCGGTTGCACGAGCAGCTCGCGGGTGGTGCCGACATACGTGGTCGAAGTGAGTACGAGCGTCTGCCCGGAGCGCGCGTGGGCGACGACCGCGGCGCACGCCTCGCGCAGAATCTCCGGTGCCGGACGGTGACGCTCGTCGACCGGCGTGGGCACGCAGATCAGCACGAGGTCGGCGGCATCGAGCGCGGCGATCTGCGAGGTCAGCAGAAACCCGTCGGCACTCAGGTGCGCGCTCAGGCTCTCCCGCTCGGAGGGCAGCAGCTCTGCCTGGCCGCCACGGATCGCCTGCAGGCGCTCGGGGGAGATGTCGATGCCGATGATCCGGCAGCCCGCGTTGCGCAGCGCGATCGCCGTGGGCAGGCCAACGTAGCCAAGCCCGACGACCGCCACAACCGCGTGCTCGGTGGCCGCAACATCCGCCACCACCGTAGAGAGTGCCCCACTCTGCCTGTCTGTCGTGACATCGACGACCGTAACATCCGCCATCGCCGGCGCCCCGACCGTCAGCTCGGAAGTCATTGCGCTACCCCGCGTTCATGTGACATGCGATGCATCTCCTGAGTCGACCTTCATCAACCTTGTGCGCCGGCAGCATGCACCTTCCGGAAAAAACTTCCAGGGGCTCTGGACGATTGATGGAGATTGGTCACCTATCGTTCCCGCCCGCGTCGTGCGGGACGGACAGCCGTGTAGCGCCGAGCGGGCAGTACTCGTCGTGCCTTTAGGGCCACAGTGGTTTTCTGCATAGGCCGACATGGGTGGTCCGAGTGGCCCCCCAACCGAGCGGCGCAAACGAACCCGACGGTGTGTCCCAAAAGGACCCCGCTCGGCGCCCGGCACCGGTCCGGCGCCCACCCTGACACGACCGTGTCAAGGTTGCGAGCAACGCTGCTAGCATCCGTGCGAATGGCACGCGATTATCTGCAGGCGGTGCACACCAAAGTCGTCGTGTACGACGGCGGCATGGGCGCGACACTCGAGCAGTTCGACCTCACCCCCGAGGACTACGGTGGCCTGCAGGGCAAGTGCCACGAGGCTCTGGTGCTCAATCGCCCCGACGTGATCGAGGGGGTACACGCCTCGATGCTCGACGCCGGCGCGGAAGTGCTGGAGACCGACACCTTCCAGGCTTCGCGCCTGAAGCTGGAGGAGTGGGGACTTGCCGACTACACGGTCGAGGTCAACACCAAGGCGGCGGAAATCGCGCGCAAGGCCGCTGGCGAGCATCGCTTCGTGGCGGGCTCGATCGGTCCTACGGGATTCCTGCCGGCCTCGGACGATCCCACTCTTGGAAACATCTCCTTCGGGGAACTTGTGGAGGTGTTTGCCGAGCAGGCCGAGGGTTTGATCGATGGCGGTGTCGATCTGGTGATAATCGAGACGGCCCAGGACATCCTCGAGGTCAAGGCCGCGATCTTCGGCGCCCGGCGCGCGTTTGCGAGCACAGGCAAGACGCTCCCGATCCACACCTCGGTCTCGCTGCTGCCCAACGGCGGCAAGATGCTGCTCGGCACCGATATCTCCGCCGTGCTGTGCACGCTGGAGGCACTGAAGGTCGATGTGATCGGGCTCAACTGCTCGACCGGCCCGCAGGATATGCGCGACGCGATCCGCTTCCTCGGCGAGCTCTGCCCAGTGCCGGTCGCGTGCATCCCCAACGCGGGCCTGCCGCTGCAGGGTCCCGATGGTGAGACGATCTTCCCGGAGAAGCCGGAGCCGCTGGCGGAGGCGCTCGGAGAGTTTGTCGAGCGCTACGGCGTGGGCGTCGTCGGCGGCTGCTGCGGCACCACGCCCGAGCACATCCGGGCAATCGCCGAGCGCGTGGCCGGCAGGTCGGTCGAGCAACGTCCCGTCCCCCGACCGCCGCACCTCTCCTCGATGATCGCGGCCACCCCGCTCGTACAGGAGCCGCGCCCGACGATGGTCGGCGAGCGCGTCAACTCGCAAGGCTCGCGCAAGGCCAAGGAGCTGCTGCTGGCCGACGACTACGACGGCTTGGTGCAGATCGCCGAGGACCAGGTCGCCGGCGGCGCACACGTGCTCGACCTGTGTGTGGCGCTGACCGAGCGCAGCGACGAGGACGAGCAGATGCGCCAACTCGCCAAGCGCATCTCCTTGACACAGGAGCCCCCGATCCAGATCGACTCGACCGAGCCGGAGGTGATCGAAAGGTCCTTGGAGCAGATCCCCGGCAGGGCAATCGTTAACTCAGTCAACCTCGAGGCCGGCAGAGACAAGCTCGACCGCGTGGTACCGATGGCGCTCGCGCACGGCGCAGCCCTGATCGCGCTCACGATCGACGAGGTCGGAATGGCAAAGACCGCCCAGCGCAAGGTGGAGATCGCCCAGCGCATCAAGGAGCTGTGCTGCGAGGAGCACGGGCTCGACCCGGAGGTACTTATCTTCGACTGCCTCACGTTCACGCTCACGACCGGCGATGAGGAGTGGCGGCCCTCGGCGGTGGAGACAATCGAGGGCATCAGGCGCATCAAGGCAGAGATCCCGGGGGTGAAGACTTCGCTGGGCGTGTCAAACGTGTCCTTCGGCGTCTCACCCGGCGCGCGCGCCGTGCTCAACTCGGTGTTCCTGCACCATTGCGTCGAGGCGGGCCTCGACCTGGCGATGGTGAACCCCAACCACATCACGCCCTACTCGGAGATAAGTGACGAGGAGCGAGGGCTGGCGGACGATCTCGTGTTCAACCGCCGCGAGGACGCCCTCGAGCAATTTATCGCGCACTTCGAGTCAAAGGGTGAGGAGGAGGCGCAGACGACGGCCAACCCGACCGAGGGGATGGAGCCCGAGGAGGCCTTGCACTTCCACATTCTGCGCCGGCGCAAGGAGGGCGTGGAGGACTGGATCGACGCGTCAGTGGAGAAGATCGGTGCGGTGCCGACCCTCAACAAGGTGCTGCTGCCGGCGATGAAGGAGGTCGGCGACAAGTTCGGTGCCGGTGAACTGATCCTTCCGTTCGTGCTGCAGTCCGCCGAGGTGATGAAGAAGGCGGTTGCGCGCCTTGAGCTTTATCTGGACAAGATCGAGGGCTACACGAAGGGCACCGTCGTCTTGGCGACAGTGTTCGGCGACGTGCACGACATCGGCAAGTCGCTGGTGAACACGATCCTCACCAATAACGGCTACACGGTGATCGACCTCGGCAAGCAGGTGCCGATCCAAACGATTCTCGACGCGGCACGGGAGCACGAGGCGACCGCGATCGGTCTCAGCGCGCTGCTCGTGTCGACGAGCAAGCAGATGCCTGCCTGCATCCAGGAGCTTCACGCCAAAGGGATGGAGTACCCGGTGTTGATCGGCGGCGCCGCGATCAACCGCGCCTTCTCCTACCGCGCGCTCTACCCGGGCGGCAAGGAATCCGACGAGCAGTACGCACCGGGCGTGTTCTACTGCAAGGACGCGTTCGAGGGGCTGTCGGTGATGGACCAGCTGATCGACGCGGGCGCCCACGAGGCGCTGCTCGAGAAGCTCAGGGCGGGCGCGAGTGAGTTTCGCGCAAAGGGCGAGGAGCCCGTCGAGGAGCTGAACTTCGCTGATGACACAGTGCGCTCGAATGTCACATCGAACGACCCCATACCCACACCCCCATGGTGGGGTGTGAGAGAGGTGCCGGTCGACATGGGCGAGGTGTACAGCCATCTCGACACGCACGTGCTGTTCAAGCTGCACTGGGGCGGCAAGGGCGTAAAGGGCGAGGCGTGGCGCGAGCTGGTCGATGAGAACTTCCGCCCGCGCCTGGAGCGCATGTGGGCAGAGCAGGACTACCTGCACCCGCGCGCGCTGCTCGGCTTCTTTCCCTGCTACGCGCAGGGCAACGACATTGTGGTGCTCGACCCGCGCGTGGCCGGCCCAGATGCAACGCTCGACCCTGCCGAGCCGACCAGCGAGCTGACCCGCTTCGTATGCCCGCGCCAGCCGAAGGGCGATCGCATCTGCCTGGCCGATTTCTTCAGGCCCGCGATTGGTCCAGACGGCGAGCCCTCGCGCGAGGGTAAGCCACCGGCCGAGCTTGATGTGATTGCCGTGCAGGCCGTCACGGTTGGCTCAGAGGTAACCGAGCTGATGGCCAAGCTCGAGTCAGACGGCGAGTTTGCCGAGCAGCTGTATGTGCACGGCCTCGGCGTGCAAACCGCCGAGGGCCTCGCCGAGTGGCTGCACTACAAGACGCGCGAGATGCTGTCGATCCCGAGCACGCAGGGCAGGCGCTACTCGTGGGGCTACCCCGCCGTGCCCGAGCAGGCGGAGCACCTGAAGGTCGAGCAGCTGCTCGACCTGGAGCAGATCGGCATGAGGATCTCCGACGGATATGCCCCGATCCCAGAGCAGTCCACACTCGCGCTGATTGCGCATCACCCCCAGGCGATCTACTTCGGCACACGCCAGGGCAGGCTCTTGCCCAATGGCTCGCCCGACGACGTGATCAAGGGCTCCTACCGCGATCCATCCTTGTTCGGCGAGCTGGACGACGACGACCCGCCCGAAGGCGCGGTCGAAGCAGAGGATCAGCCGGCAGCCGCGGGCGCCTGATTCACGGCGCTCTCGACCAGGGCGAGCTTCTCCTCGCGCGGCAGTGCCTTGATCCGCCGCTCCTCTCGCATCGCGGCACTCCGATCGGGCATCCGCCACATGGCCGCCAGCTCGACCGGCAGGCGACTGGCCGTGTAGCGGCTGGCCTTGCCGTCAGCGTGACGGCTCAGGCGCCGCTGCGGATCGTTGGTCCAGCCGGTGTAGAGCGATCCATCGCGACAGCGCAACATGTACACCCAGGCGTCGGCCATTGCTTTCGATTCTGCCTCGACACCAATGGTCCTGCGGAGTGTCCTCAGGACTGCACACGCGAGGGCGCGCGTCGAGCCGCGCTCGTGCCCGGCAGTGGCGAGAGCTTCACGGGCGAGGCATGCATCGTGCGCAGGCGCACATCCTTCCAGGAGAGCCCCTCGTTGACGAGCGCGGGCGTGCCCATGATGACGGCGGTGGCGACCTCGACCGCCTGAAGCACGATCCCGTAGGCCAGCGCGTCCGCTGTGGGCACATGGTAGGCACCGGCCAGCACCGCCACACATGCGGCCTGGAACACGCCGACATTGGCGGGCGTGGCGGGGATCACAGCCGTAACGTTGACCGCGAACAGAACAGCGGCCGCCGCGCCGAAGCCGACCTTGCGATCCAGGCCGAGCGCCATCAGCAACAGCCAGCACGACAGCCATTGCAGTCCCCACGCCGACAACTGCAGCACGGTAGCGGCAGCGGCCTGACGCGGGTTGCGAAACACGCGCAGGCCCGCACGCACACGCACCAGCGCGCCGCGCACATTGCCAAGCAGCCGCCCCAGTCGCCGTGAACGCGATACCGCTGCCGGCGGAACCAGCACCGGCGCCAGCAACAGCGCGAGGAGCAGGGCAAGCGGCGCGAGCCCGACCGCGAGCAGCGCATCGGTGTGTTTGCCGGCGAAGCTCACGCTCGAGAGCATCACCGTGCCGAGGATCGCGAGCGCAAGCAGATTGAGCAATGTTTGCGAAACCATCGTGCCGAGCACCACCGGCAACGTTTCGCGTGCGCGCCCAACACGACGCGCAACGATCAGCGCACGCGAAGGCTCACCTAGGCGGGCCGGCAGCGTGGCCGACATCAGCACGCCGATGAACGTTCCCTGCAGCGCGTCGCGACGTCGCGCCGGGCGCCACGTGGGCGCGGCCTTGAGGATCGCGTGCCAGGCGATGCCGCGCACGAACATCGACGCGCACATCACCCCGACGCCCGCCGCCACGAGCCCGGGGCTGGATGCGAGGAGGCTGGCGGCGACGTTGGTGACGCCGATCTTCCGCAGCGCGAGGTAGGCCAGCGCGATGCCGGCCAGCGAAGTCGCAAGCAGTGCGACCCGCGAGAGCACGCGCACCGCGCGATGGCGAACCGGCGGCGCGGGCTCCAGGCTCGGCAAGCGTCGGGCACGCACCGGCGGGCGCAGGTCGGCCGGTGCGAAACCCACGCGTACGGCGGCACGCGCCACTCTCCTCGCGGGCCGCCCGACGGCGATCGCCTGCTCGTAGACGTCAACCACCTCCTCGGCGACATGCGCCCAGGAGAAGCGCTCGGCGCGCTCACGTGCGGCGAGCGCCATGCTCGCGCACCGCACGGGGTCAAGCGCCAGCGTACGCAACGCCTCGGCGAGCGCCAGCGCATCGCCGGGCGGGACGAGCAGACTGTCGATCCCGTCGCGCGCGACGTCGCGATAGCCGGGGATGTCCGACGCGATCACGGGCGTGCTTGCCGCGAACGCCTCTGTGAGCACCATGCCAAAGCTCTCCCCGTGCAGCGAAGGCGCGCACAGCACCTGCGCGCGCGCCAGCTCTTCGTTCTTGCGCTCCTCGCTGACCTTGCCCAGTGCGCGCACGCCACGGTCGTCGAGCAGCATCGGCGCGATCTCCTCGGCGCTCGCGCCCACCAGCGTGAGCGTCGCGGACACATGCTCGCGCAGGGCCTCGAACGCGCGCAGCAGCACCGGCAAGCCCTTGCGCTCGACCGACTGACCGATGAACAGGATGCGCAGCGGCTGCTCGCTCTCGCCATCACCAAGCCCCTCCCCTGGTACTCGCGCGTGCGCCGTCTGCGCGGCGTCGCAGCACTCCCCCACGCTGTGGGAGCCGCTCGCGGCGGGGAGAATAACCCCGTTCGGCACGATCCGATAGTGCCCGCCATAGAAGCGCCGCGCCGTCCATGCCGCCGCCTCGGACACGGCGATGCGCGCATGCAGACGATTCATGCGCCAGCGCCCACCGAACGCGATCGCGCCGATGTCGTTGGTGATCTGGTTGGTCGAATACGTATGGAAAGTGCCCACCAGCGGCAACTCGCCGCTCGACATCAGCGCGTCGTAGCCGAGCAGCGGCACGATCGGCTCGTGGATGTGGGCGACGTCGTAACGGCCTGTGCGCAGCTCGCGGCGCAGCGCAAGCACCGCGGCCAGCGATCCCGTCAGGTTGGACACCGCGCCGTTGGCGGGCACCCCGATCGTGCGCCCCAGCGCGAGGAAGTTCTCGGGCGGCTCGACCTGCTGCGGCCGCGCGCCCCGATGCAGGTGACGCGAGAGCGCGTCGTCGGGATCGAACGGCGCGAGGATGCGCGGCTCGTGACCCTGAGCGGCAAGCTCAACCGAAAGCGCCTCGATATGGCGCGTAACGCCCCCCGGGTAGGTCCACGAGTACGGCGAAACCAGAGCAATCCGCACACGTGAACTGTATCGGGCGCGGTAGCGGTGCACATTGACGACATCCACGGCTACCCGATCGAGCACGCGACATATACTCGGCATTGCCCCACGCTCCCATGTCCGACCGCCACTTCGTCAAGTACACCTTCCTCAAGCTGGACCCGGCGTGGCGACGCCTGGACTCAGAGACGCGCGCCGAACACAAGCGCGAGTTCACGGCGGCCTGCGAGGATTTCTCCGACGGGCACCTCTTGCAATCGTTCTCGCTTGTGGGCACGCGCGGAGACGCGGAGCTGCTGTTGATCTCCGAGGCCGAGAACCTCGACCGCATTCACGAGTTCCACGTGGTGCTTGCCCAGAGTGGGCTGATGAAGTGGGCCGAGCAGCCCTACTCGTTCCTGGGGATGCGCAAGAACTCGGAATACTCTGAAGACGAGCGCGTGCACCCGCGCGGGTTCAGGGGCAAGTATGTGTTCGTGTACCCGTTCGTGAAGTCGCGCGAATGGTATGCGCTGCCCGCCGAGGAGCGGTGGCGGATCATGCAGGGCCACATCACGGTGGGCCGCGAATACCCGGGCGTGGACAACCACACGACCTACTCGTTCGGGCTCGACGATCAGGAGTTCGTGGTGGCGTTCGACACTGACGACATTGGCACGTTCCTCGATTTGGTACAGCGCCTGCGCACCACGGAGGCGTCGAAGTTCACGGTCAGGGACACGCCGAGCTTCACGTGCATCGCCTGCTCGCTGGAGCGCGCGCTGAACGCGCTCGACGGCGAGCCGATAGCACTTGAAAGCCTGCCCCCCGCCATGGGGGGTCCCCACGATCAACACACACCGGCCGTCCGGACCGGCTGAACACATGGCGCGCTCGCAGAAGGCCGCGGTGGAGGAGCTACGCGCCTGCGATCCGATCATGGCCGAACTGATCGACGCCTGCGGTGTGCTGCCAAGACCGCCACGCAAGAAAGCCGACCCGCAGGAGCACTACGGCGCGCTGCTGCACGCGGTCGTAAACCAGCAGCTCTCCGTCAAGGCGGGAGCGGCGATCTATGGTCGCCTGACCGAGCGCTTCGGCGGGCGCACCCCCACCCCCGAGCAACTCTTGGCGGATGACCCGGAAGAGCTGCGCGCCGCCGCCGGGCTATCGCGCTCGAAGGTTGGCTTCATGCGCTCGCTGGCCGAGCACATCCTCTCGGGCGAACTGGAGCTTGAGCGCCTCGATGACCTCACTGATGAGGATGTGATGGCCGAGCTGGTAGCCGTGAAGGGCATCGGCGAGTGGACCGCGCACATGTTCCTGATGAGCCACCTGCACCGCCCCGACGTGCTCGCCCCCGGCGACCTCGGAATCCGCCGCGCAATCGAACGCGCCTACTCGCTGGCGGAGATCCCCGACCGCGAGACGGTCGAGCGCTTGGCCGAGCGCTGGCGCCCGCACCGCACGCTCGCCTGCCGCTATCTGTGGCGCTCCCTCAACAACGAACCGGCGACACCCCCAACGGGGCACCCCGGCAAGGCAAGCGTTAGGTCCTCAGCGAAGAAGTAGAAGGGCGCGACATCGCTTCGCTGGCTCTCTGACGGTCGGGGAGCAAGCGAGGCAAGGACGCACCGACCGCAGTGTGTAGGCACACAAGGGAGGGAGGACACAGCCTCGCGCCGCTCCCCGGCCGTCAGACGGCGGAAACCTGCTCTTCCTCAGCAACCCTGAACGAGGAGCCGCAGCCGCAGGCCGCGACCACGTTGGGGTTCTCGACCTTGAAACCGGCGCCCTGCAGGCTTTCCTGGTAGTCGATCACAGACCCGCTCACGAGCTGCAGGCTCTCACTATCCACGAGCAGCTTCAGCCCGTGATCTTCGAAGACGATGTCCTCATCGCGCTGCTCGTCGAAGGCAAGCTGGTACTGAAAGCCCGAGCAACCGCCTCCGCGCACACCGACGCGCAGCCCGGCGAGCGCCACATCTGCTTGTTGGGCACCCAAGAACTCGCGAACCTTCTCCGCACCCTTGTCCGTAATCGAGATCATCGCTTTCCAAAGTATAGCGCCATCGTTTTCGACGCTAAGCTGAGAGCCAGTGCCCACCGCCGAGGAAATCAAGCAGCGCATCGAGACCGCCATTCCCGGGGCGAGAGCCGACGTCGAGGACTACACCGGCGGCGGCGACCACTTCCGTGCGACGGTCGTCTCCCCGGCGTTTGCGGGGTGCAGCCGCATCGAACAGCACAAGCTCGTGTATGGCGTGTTCGGCGATGAGATCGGCGGCCCGATCCATGCGCTGTCGCTGAAAACCGTGAGTCAGGAGTAGCCGATGTCCGAAGAATCAACGATGCCTGAGGAGTCCAACCCGATCCGCCACGCAATCGCCGAGGCGATCGGCGAGCACGACACGATCCTCTTCATGAAGGGCAACCCCGACGCGCCCGCCTGCGGCTTCTCCGCGCGCACGGTCGCGATGCTGCAGTCGCTGCAGGCGCCGTTCGCGGCCGTTGACATCCTGCCCGACCCGCGCATTCGCCAGGAACTCTCGGCGATCTCCGGCTGGCCGACGATTCCCCAGCTTTTCCACAAGGGCGAGCTGGTGGGCGGCTGCGACATAGTCACCGAGATGTACGAGTCCGGCGAGTTGGCCCAGACGCTCGGACTGTCCGAGCGCGAGGACGCGCCGGCAGAGCCGATCCCGAGCGGAGTGCAGCCGGCGGGGCTGACGCAGATCGAGAACCGCCTTGGATAAGCAGGTAGCGGTCGTCACCGACACGACCAACTACCTTCCGCGAGAGCTGGCAAGCAGCGAAGGCATCCACCAGGTCAGCCTGTATGTCGGCTGGAAGGACGACCAGCAGCGCGAGATCGAACTCGACGGCTTCGACGCGTTTTACGAGCGCTTGCGAGTCGACACCGAGCTTCCCACAACCTCGCAGCCCTCGATCGGCGACTTCCTGACCGTGTGGGAGCCGCTGCTCGACGCCGGGCAGGACATCGTCTCGATCCACCTCGCCGGTGGCATCTCGGGCACGTGCGAGTCCGCACGCCAAGCCCACGGCCTGCTGGCGGAGCGCGGCCTGGGCGAGCGCGTGGAGGTGATCGACGGCGAAACCGCTTGCGGGGGGCTCGGCATGGTCGTGCTCGCCGCCGCCGCGGCCGCGCGCGGCGGCGCGGAGAAGGACGCGGTCGCCGAGCGGGCGCGCGAGGCGCGCAAGGCGCTTCGAATCTGGTTTTGCCTCGACACGCTCGAGTACCTGCGTCGCGGCGGGCGCGTCGGCAAGGCACAGGCCTGGCTTGGGGGCACGCTAAAGATCAAGCCGATCCTCTCGCTCGAGTACGAAATCGTGCCGGTCGAGCGGGTGCGCACGGCTAAGCGCGCGTTCGAGCGCATGGTGCGGTACGCACAGGAACTGCACGACAGCGGTGCCGACCGCTGGGTCGTGCAGCACATTCAGGCGACGGAGCAGGCGGAGCAACTGATGGACCGTTGCCGCGAGATATTCGGCTCAGAGCCCCTGTTCGCCTCCGAGGTGGGACCGGTGATCGGCACCTACACGGGCCCGGGACTGCTCGGCGTCGGCGCGCTGCCGAGCGCGATGTTCTCCTGACCGCTCGCCTACGAACGTCCGCGGTAGGCGCGAGGGCGGTCAGGCGCGAGTGGTCAGGCCCGACGGCGTTTGCGGCGACGGCGCCGACCGAGCAGCAACACGCCGACGACGGCCGCACCGATCGCGATCTCGCGTTGGTGGCGCTCGAGTTGCCCACGCCAGTCGGTGATGCGGGCAACTTCTCCGTGCAGGGTGTTCAGCGATACCGCCAGCTCGGCGCGGTTGGACTCGATTGAGTCGCGGATCTCAGCCGCCGTGCGTTGTGCCATCGATCGTCCCCCTTCCAAGGTCGCTGTCTGATGGTGTGTCCGCCGGCGTGTCCCGCGCCTCGGGAACCCCCTCGGAGGACGGTGTCGCGGCGGGCGCCGGGGTAGCGGACACGGGCGCAACCGGAGTTGCCGGCGCGGGAGCCGCGGGCGGTACCGGCGGCACGGATGTGGCCGACGTGGACGCGGGCCCGCTCGGCGCGGTCGCGGAGAAGGATATGGGCGCACTCCCGCCATCAGATGACGAACTCACGGTTTCGCGAATCTTGCGGGCCTCCTCGATCGCCATCGCCGGCACGGGCGGCGACCCCGATTTGACGGCCCTGGCGGCCAGCAGGCCGGCGATCGCACCAAGCACCACGAGAATCACCGCCATCGCGAAGAATCCCCAGAAGTAGGTGAAGTCATTGCCGATCGGCAGCTCGTAGTAGAGCAGCCAGGCGCACCCGATCAGCACGAAGAACAGCGCCGTCAGGAAGAACACTCCGGCTACGATCGCCACGACCGCGCCCTTGGCCAGGCGCGTGGTCTTCTCGGTGATCTCGGTCTTGGCAAGCTCGATCTCCTCGCGAATCAGCAAGCTCGCGCGCTCGGAAACCTCGGTGATCGCCGCCGCGATGCCCTGTTGCCCTGGCGGCCCCCCGCGTTGGGAGGACCCTGAACCGGAGGGGCGCCCGCTGTTACCGGGAGCCTGTCCGCTGCTCACTCCGGGGGCTCCTCGTCGAACACACGCCTCCACAGCTGCGCGGCCGCCCGCTGGGTGAGGATGCTGGCGAGCGCGCCCACGGCTGTGAGTAGGCCCGACCACATGATGCGCTTTACAAGATCGTTCTCCATCCGCGAAAGTGTAGTGCCCGCTCGGACGGCCTGACTAACGGGCGATGCGTGCATAGACTGGGACATGTGCCACAAGCCCCTGTCGGAGACTTTCCGTTGTTCCCGCTCGGCATCGTTGCGCTCCCATCCGAGAGCGTTCCGCTACATGTGTTCGAGGACCGCTATCGCACGATGATCCAGGAGTGCCTGGACGGCGAGCGCGAATTCGGGATCGTGTGGCTGTCTGAGGAGGAACTCAAGCCTGTCGGCTGCGCGTGCGAAATCGAGCGGGTGCTCGAGCGCATGGACGACGGGCGACTCACAATCCTCGTGCGTGGCACGCGCGCGTTCCGTTTGCTGCGCAGACAGGACGGCCTGCCCTATCCCGCCGGGGTCGTTGAGTTTCTGAGCGAGCCCGAGGAGGCGCCCGACGGAGAGCTTGCGCGCGACGCGCATGCGCTATACGCGGACCTGGTCGAGCAGGCCACCGACCGCACGCTCTCCGAGGAGGAGCTGGACGCAATGGACGCATATGGCATGGCCGCCACCGTCGACTTCGGCACCGACGCCAAGCAGGAGCTGCTGGAGCTGCGCTCGGAGAACGCCCGTCTGCGCCTGCTCACGCTGCTGTTCCGCGCCGCGATCAAGCAGATCGAGCTGGTCGAGCGCGCACAGCTGCGAGCGCAATCGAACGGCAAGGTGCACCTCAGCTGAGGCGTACCTCTGCCACACCTACGAGGCGGTCGCGCGCCCCCTCCGCCGCTGCCGCGCCGCCGATACGGGCCACGCGCTCAACCCTCCAACTGCCTACAAGCTGACCGCTACCCCACCCCGGCGTGGGTCGCCCGCGCCGAGCAGCTCACCCCGGTCGGACTGCACCGCCTGCACGCCGCCGAAGAACAGGTTGAGGTCGTGAAAACGCACCACCTCGCGTTCCGGGCCGGGAGGGCTGGCCGGCTCGAGGCCCGCCGTGCGCGCCAGCCCGACTCCCGCCGTGCGCGCCGGCTCGATACCCGGCTCGTGATAGACGATGCCACCCTCGAAGTGCGCCCGTGGCGCGCTCACCGCCTCGGGCACGCGCAGACCACGATCGACAACCCCCACGATCGTTTGCAACAGCGCGGAGCGAATCCGGTTCGAGCCGGCGCTGCCGAGCACCAGCTCGACCTCGCCACCGATCAGCGATCGACGGGACCGCTGATCGGCCAGCATCACGATCGTCGGCGCCATCATGCTCGGCATCCGCCTACCGGCGGGATGAGTGTGAAAACCGAGCGGGCTGAGATCCTCCTCGCCCATCACATTGTTCAGGTGAATGCCTGTGCCGGGAACGACGACGCCCGAGCCCTCGCCGTTGGTGCATGTCACCGAACATGCCCTCCCGTGGGCGTCGAGCACGGATATGTGGGTGGTGGCGCCGAGCCTGGAGGACAGAAAACGCGTGCCAAAACCCTCATCTGAAAGCCCCTGCACGAACTCGGCCGTGCGCTCCCCCTGGGCCGCTTCCATCGCGGCGATCACAGCCTCGAGCGATGGCGGCGAGGAGCCCCTGTCCAGCAGTCTCAGCGAGTACGCGAGCAACGTGCCGCCCGCCGATGGCGGTGGGTTGGTGAGCACCTCGCGGTCGCGATAGCGCACCTGCAGCGGCACCCGCTCGATCGCCCGATAGCGCGCGAGCCCCTCCGCCGCGATCGACCCGCCGCGATCGCCCAGCCAGTCGCACACAGCGCTGGCTATGTCACCGTTGTAGAAGGGCTCGGCGCCATCGCGCCCGAGTCGCTCCAGGGCATCGCCAAGCTCGGGGTTGCGCAACCGCTCGCCCTCGCGCAACACCCGACCCTCCGGTGCCCACAGCGCCGCGCACTCCGGAGTGGAGCGCAACAGGTCGCCGAGTATCTCAGCGATATACGCCTGCCCGACGTTCAGCACGACACCCTCGCGCGCCAGCTTCGCCGCCGGCGCGGCGAGGTCCTCCAGGCCGATCGTGCCCCAGCGCGCCGCCGCCTCGCACACGCCCGCCGGCGCGCCATACACCCCGCACGACGCCGGCCCGATGTAGAACACCTGCACCGCATCCCCGAAGGACACATCCACGGCGTCCAGCTCAGCAGCGCTGCCGTCGCTGGCGCGGTCGGGCGCCTGCACGAAGAAGTCGAGCAGCGCGGGCTCCTGACCACCGCCCGCCACCATCATGTATCCGCCCGCCCCGAGCCCGGTCAGCAGCGGCTCGGCGGCGAAGGACGTCAGCATCGCCGCCACGGCCGCATCGACGGCATTGCCGCCTTCGCGCAACACCTGCGCACCGGCTTCGGCGGTGAGCGGATGGCCCGCCGCCACAACCCCCTTCTTAGCCTCGCTCATACGTGAGCGATAGCACAGGGCTCAAAAATTCGGAATGAACTCGGGTACGTCCAGATCGCTAACGGCGAGCCCACCACGCCGCTGGCTCGAGCCCGCCCGCTCACGACTCTCGCGCGGCGCGGCGGGGCTGGTGCGCTTCACGCGCGGCTCGCCCGCTGGCTCGCGCATCTGCGGGCGTTGGGTCTTGGTGTCGTACCCGGTCGCCACCACGGTCACCCACACCTGGTCGTCGAGCTTCTCGTCGACCATCGCCCCGAAGATGATGTTGGCGTCGGGATGCGCAGCCTCGGACACCGCCTTGGCGGCCTCGTTGACCTCCCACAGCGACAGGTCGCGTCCGCCCGTGATCGAGAGCAGGATCGAGCGCGCGCCGTCCATCGAGGTCTCAAGTAGCGGCGAGGCCACCGCCTGGGCAGCTGCCTCCGGGGCACGGTTCTCACCGAAGCCCATGCCGATCCCGAGCAGCGCATTGCCGGCGTCGGACATGATCGTGCGCACGTCGGCGAAGTCGAGGTTGATCAGGCCCGGGAGCGTGACGAGGTCGGAGATGCCCTGCACACCCTGGCGCAACACGTCGTCGGCAACCCTGAACGCCTCGACCATCGCGGTCTGCTTGTCGAGCACGCTCAGCAGGCGGTTGTTGGGCACCACGATCAGCGTGTCCACCTCCTCGGCCAGCGCCTCCACACCACGGTCGGCCTGCTCGGCGCGACGCGAGCCCTCGAAACCGAAGGGCTTGGTCACGATCGCCACGGTCAGGGCACCCACTTCGCGTGCGATGCGCGCCACGATCGGCGCGGCCCCCGTGCCCGTGCCGCCGCCGGCTCCTGCCGTGATGAAGATCATGTCCGACCCCTTTAGCAGGGCCTTGACGCGGTCGTAGTCGTCCATTGCGGCCTGCCTACCCACGTTGGCATCCGACCCCGACCCCAGCCCCCGGGTCAGCTCGGCGCCGATGTGCAGAGTGATGTCGGCGGTTGACTGCTGCAGCGACTGCAGGTCGGTGTTCACCGCGAGAAACTCAACGCCCTCGACTTCGGCCTCGACCATGCGGTTGACGGCGTTGGTGCCAGCGCCGCCGACACCCACGACGCGGATCGTCGGGTTCGTCACGGGCATCGCCGAGCCAAACGGCCGCGGCTCCTCGCGCATGCTGGGCACTTCGCGCGCCGGCGCCATCGAGTGCGACCGCGCCCGCTCGCTCGCGCCGGAGATGTCCATCGCGTTGTCGGGGATTTCCGAGGAAAACACGTGTCGCAGACGCTCCTGCGGACTTGGCACGGACGGCGCCTCGCGCTCCTCTTGCTGGGGAGCGCCAAGAGACGGATGTGGCACGCTCGGTTGAGCCGCCGGCGCGGACGTGGGCGCGGACGTCGGGGTCAGCATCGACTCGTCGGCAGCTGAGCGCTCCGATGCTCCGGCGGGTGTCTCGGGCACCGAGCCCTGCTCCGCGGGCGCGTCCTTCTCCAGCTCCTCGGTCTTGCGAAACAGAGCCGCGAGCGGCCCTTCGCGCATCGATGCCCGCTTAGGGTTTGCCATGAGCCAGGACCTCCTGTGCCAGCTGCCGATAGGACTGCGCAGCGACACCATCCGGCTCGTACTTGAGCACCGACATCCCCTTCACGGGAGCCTCGGCGAAGCGCACCGTCTTGCGGATGCGCGACGCGAACACGCGGTCGCCGAAGTTCTCCTCGAGGATCTCGATGGCCTCCTTGGCGTGGATCGTGCGCGAATCGACCAACGTCGGGAGGATACCCTCGATATCGACGTCTGGGTTAAGGTTCTCACGAATCATCGCCAGGGTGTTTTGCAACTGGATGAGACCACGCATCGATAGATACTCACACTGCACAGGCACAATAACCTTGTTGGCGGCGGTAAGCGCGTTGATCGTCAAAAGCCCGAGGCTCGGTGGCGTATCGATGCAGATGAAGTCGTAGTCCTCGAGGATCGGCTCGAACGCCTTCTGCAGCGAGCGCTCGCGGCCGATCATCGTCGACATCGCGATCTCCGCGCCGGCGAGGTCAATCGACGCGCATGCCACGTCGATCTCGCGTTTGCGAATCACCTCTCTGATCGTGGCGCGCTGGGTGAGCACGTCATACATCGACAGCTCGAGCGTGTCGGGGTCGATACCTTGGGACATGGTCAGGTTGCCCTGCGGGTCCATATCGACACACAGCACGCGATGACCCTCCTCCGCAAATGCGGCGGCCAGGTTGAGTGTCGTCGTTGTCTTGGCCACCCCGCCCTTCTGATTGGCGAACGCGATGACCTTGGCCCGTGTGCTCACGGCAGGCTCCGATGGTCGAATTTTGGAAAGCCGTCGAGCTTCGGTATTCGCAGAGCGGGGGGCGATTCCTGCACGCGCGCATACGATCCCCCGGTGCCCCCACGCCACATAGTGCTGGAGAAGCGCCTGAAGGGTAAGCGCGTGTGCGTGTGCGTCGGCGCGGGCGGTGTCGGGAAGACCACCGTCTCAGCCGCACTTGCGCTCGGCCTCGCGATGCGCGGGCGCAAGGCGGTGGTCGTGAGCATCGATCCCGCACGGCGCCTGGCGAGCGCGCTCGGACTGCAGGAGCTGCCGAACGAGCCCCACCGCATCGAGCCGAGCACGCTCGCCTCGCACGGCATCGCCGCGAAGGGCGAGCTGTGGGCGACGATGCTCGACTCCAAGCACACGTTCGACGAGCTGATCGCCCGCCTTGCCCCCGACGAGCGCGCGCGCGAGGAGGTGCTCTCCAACCGCATCTACCGCGAGCTGTCCTCCGCGGTGGCCGGCTCGCAGGAGTTCACCGCGGTGGCGAAGCTGTTCGACCTGTATGACGACGGGCGATGGGACACGATCGTGCTCGACACGCCACCCTCGCGCGACGCGCTCGACTTCCTCGACGCGCCCGACAGGCTCGGCCGGTTCCTCGACGGGCGTGCGCTGAAGGTGCTGCTCGTCCCCGGCGGCGCGGCGCGTGGCCTGTTCGGGCGCGGCGCCGGCTTGATGTTGTCGGTGTTCGCACGCGTGACGGGCGTCAATCTGATCGATGACCTGTCTGGCTTCTTCGGTGCGCTGGCCGGGCTCACCGACGGCTTTCGCGAGCGCGCGCGCGGCGTCGAGCAACTGCTGCGCAACCCGGCCACGGCGTTCCTGATCGTGACCTCACCCGAGCGCGAGCCGGCACGCGAGGCCGTGTTTCTGCACGCTCAGCTCGCACACGAGCAAATGCACTTCGGTGGGCTGATCGTCAACCGCGTGCACGACCAAGGGCTCGACGGGCACACGCCCGAGCAGGCGGCCGAGCTGCTCTCAGGCGAGCTTGGCGAGACGCTCGCGGCACGCGTGGCAGGCAATCTCGCCGACTTCGACGTGCTCGCGCGGCGCGACCGCGAAACCGTCGCCGCGCTGTCGAGCGCGCTCGACGAAGGCAACCCGCTGCTGGTACCACACCTAGACGGCGACGTGCAGGATCTCGGCGGGCTCGCCGCCGTCGCCGAGCGACTCTTCGCCTAGCTCCTCGCCGCGGAGAACCTCCTCGCCCGGCTCCTCGTCGGGGAGCGCCTCCCCGCCCGGCTCGCTGGAGAGCCCCTGCTCACCTGGCTCCTCGCCTTGCTCCTCACCCCGGAGCAGCAGCTCGTCGGCCAGCCGCGCGAGGTCGGACGGGAGGTGATTGCAGATCACGTCGCGCAGCAACGCTCGCAGGTGGTCCGACAGGTCGCGCGCGAGCGCAAGCCCCGCGGCACACTCGAGCGCCTTGCCGCTGACTATTTCGCGCTCCAGGGCAACCGCCGCGAGCGTTCGCTGCACCAACGCGGCGCGCGCATCGGGCGTTGCGCACAGTGCGGCCACCCGTCCGGCGAGCAGCCCGTCGGGGGCACCGTGCGGCTCGATCTCAGACGGCGCTCCCAGCAGTGCGCGCAGCGCGAGCAGATGGTCGCTGAGCCCCTCGTACTCGCTTGCGCGATCGCACCCCAGCTCGAAGCGACGCAGCGCCCAGGCAATCTCGCTCTCGTGTGGGGCACGACGCGAGACGAGGCTGCAGAACGCACGTAGCTCGTCCTCCTGATCGGCAGTGACGAGCAGCATCCCGTGCGGACTGCCGCCCGTGCCGAGCGCTAGCGTCTCCCACGGAGCGGAGCCAACCCGTGTCCATGCGCGCGCGCCAAGCGCGATGCGCCCGTCGCCAAACAACCGCAACGCGCGCAACAGCTCGCGCACAACCGCCTCGCCATGGGCGATTGCCGTGCTCGGGTCGGGACTCTCGGCGCTGAACACGACCAGCAGGTTTCCGCTGTCCTGACCCTCGCCACTCGCGCCGTGCTGCGCATGCAACGCCTGCTCGGGCACTCCGCGCACGGCATCGGGATGAGCGAGCAGCAGCCCCCGCGCCAGCGCCAGCTCGGGCGAGGCGATCGTCAGCCCGTGCAGGGTCGCCACGAGCGTTATCTCCCCGGCAGCGGCGAAGGTCGAGCCATCGAGGCGCTCCAGCGCGGCGTCGAGGCGCTCGGGTCGAGGCTCGAAGTCGGTTTGCTCGTCGAACACCTGCCTCAGTAGCACCAGCAGCGCGGCGTCGGCGCGAGCGCGCGAGCCATGGCCGGAGGGCTTGCCCCCGCAGGAGATCAGGTAGCGATCGAGCGCCTCGAAGCTCTCCAGCAGCCCGGCGGCCGCTGCGTAGGAGTGCAGGCGGCGCAGGTCGGGGAAGCGCTCGGCGATGAACGCGCCGGTCAGCGGCCGATAGCTGTACAGCGGCGTCGCGCCGCGTCCGCGACCGGAGTGGGAGGCCAGCTCGAAGGGGACCTCCTGGCCGGCGAGCACGTCGGCGTGCAGCCGCGCCGCCGCCTGTTCGACGAACTCGGTGAGAGCCGCTTGCAACTGGAGCGAACGCACTGTTCCGCTGATTTCGCCACGGTCGGTGACGCTCCTGCTCGGCGCAGCGTGCGTTGCGCGACGCGGTGGCGGCTACGCAAGGGGCGTTGCGCGCCTCGCTGGTCACGCGGGCGCGGGCATTGCTAGACCTCGCGAGCCGAACTAAGTGTACACTTAGTTTTACTCAGTAAACCAAGAAGGAGTACGTCTAGTGCCCGATGCTGAGCTTCCCGCGGATCCACGTGACGCGTTGCCAAATGACGATGGCATCGGCCGCGGGCGCCTGCGGCGCACCGCACCACTGGCGGCACTGACCGCTCGCACTGCTGGAGAGGCGGTTGTTGTCGGCCTGCGGAGCAGGCTGACCGGCGCGGACAGCACCGAGTTCCATGTCCGCACAGCAGAGCGTTACGCCGAGCTGCTCGGTCGCTCCAAGGGCGCCCTGATGAAGGCCGGGCAGATGCTCTCATTCGTTTCTGTCAGCCCCGCGGTGCCGGCAGAGTTTCAGTCGATCTACCAAGCGGCGTTGATGCGATTGCGCGATGACGTGCCGCCGATGGCACCCGAGCTGGCGCGATCCGTGCTTGAGCGCGAACTCGGTCAGCGAACCGAGAGCACATTTGCGGAGTTCGAGTGGACGCCCCTCGCGGCAGCCTCGATCGGTCAGGTGCACGCCGCCCGGCTGCACGACGGTAGAGCCGTTGCAGTAAAGATCCAGTATCCAGGAGTGGCAGCCGCAATCCAGGCCGACCTGAAGAACAACGAGTTGTTGGCAACGTTCCTCGGCTTGCTGTTCGGCCTATCGCCGCGGAAAATGAGCTTCGACATTCGCGGCGCGGGACGAGAGTTGAGCGATCGAATCAACGAGGAGCTGGATTACCGCCGGGAGGCTGCCAACCAGAGGGAGTTCGCCGATATTTACCGCGGGCACCCGTTCATTCACGTTCCGGAGGTGATCGACGAGCTGTGCACCGATCGCGTGCTGACCCAGGAGCTTGTGAACGGCGAACGCTGGGACCATGCCGTCGCATCCAGACAGGAGCTGCGCGACCAATGGGCGGAGGCGATCTACCGCTTCGTCTATGCCACCAATCACCGTTTCCGCTTGTTCAACGCCGACCCGCACCCAGGCAACTACGTTTTCCACGACGACGGGAGTGTGAGCTTTCTGGATTTCGGTTGCGTGAAGCGGTTCGGGCGCGAGCAGCACACGATGATGCGCGCGATCGGGCGCGCGTGTTTGCGCGATGACGTGCTCGGGACATGGCAGGCGAGCGTGGAGGCTGGATTCTGGCGATCCTCAGATCCTGTGACTCCCGAGGAAGTGTTCGCATACTGGCGCGAGCCCTGGGAATTGTGGTGGGCAGAGCAACCGTTCACGGTCACACCGGAGTACGTATCGAGGTGGATCGAACGCAAGTTTTCACCGACCGGTCCCTCGGCCAACGCTTTTCGATACATCACCGCATCACCCGACTACACGATCATGAGCCGGATCGAGATGGGTGCGGCATCTTTGATCGCCGAGCTGCGTGCCACCAACTACTGGGGCTCAATCGCGGCCGAGTTCTTCGAGGGCGCTGCCCCGCTCACCGCGATGGGCAAGCTGGACCATGCATTCTTCGCTGAACGCCAGGCGGCAAGTAACCATGCCTAACTGGACAGCCTGGCCCTTCCCGACGGACGATCCCTACCCCGCCTACCAAGCGGCCCGGGAACGGGCGCCCGTCCAGTGGAACGAGCGGCTCGGCGCCCATCTCGTACTGTCATACGAGCACGCGGCAACTGTATTGCGCGACCCCAGGTGGAGTTCGGATCCAAGCAACAGCCCCGAAATGCTCGCGTCCATGGGCGACGGAGGAGCGGGCCCGGGCCTGTGGAGCAAGTCGCTGTTGACCAGCGATCCGCCAACCCATACGCGACTTAGGAGCGCAGTGAACCGCTTCTTCACTCCGCGCGCGGTACGCACTATCCAGCAACGGGTCGCTGCGATCGTAGACAGCGCGTTTGCGCCGCTTGCCGAAGGCGAGCCGGTCGAGCTGATGAGCGAGTTCGCCTATCCGATCCCGCTCGCGGTGATCGCCGAGCTGTTCGACGTCGGCCTGGAGGGCGCAGAGCTTCTGCGCTCGGAAACGCCGACGATCGCGCGCATGCTCGAGTTGGATCCGACTCCAGCCGAGCGTGAGGCGATCGGCACGGCGGCAATGAGAGTGATGCTGTTTCTCGTGCCGATCGTCGCGGAACGGAGACTTGATCCAGGCCAGGATCTACTGAGCGCGCTGATCCATCCCCCAGAAGGCGGTGTCACGCTCGAGACGGACGAGATCATCACTATGTGTCTGTTGTTGCTGGCCGCCGGCCATGAGACGACTGCGAACCTAATCGGCAACGGCACGCTGGCTCTGCTCGAACATCCCAACCAGCTCGACTGGCTGGTGCGCCATCCCGAATGCTCGATGCAGGCGGTCGATGAGCTGTTGCGCTATGACAGCCCCGTCCAGGTCGCCTCTCGTGTCGCCCTATCGGACATGGCCCTCGGCGAGAGCAGGGTGCGTAAGGGACAACAAGCGCTGGTCGTCCTCGGTGCCGCCAACCGCGACCCTTCACGCTATCCCGATCCCAACCGGCTGGAACTCACCCGAATTGGATCGTCCCATCTTGCGTTTGGCAACGGCCCACACTTCTGCATTGGTGCCGGACTTGCACGGCTGGAGGCTCAAGAGGTCTTCAAACGCATCGCACAATCGAATTTGAAGCCAGATGCCAGCGGCTGGTCATACCGCAGGGATCCTTCCCGGACCTTCCGTAGGCTGCAAACCCTCCACGTCGGGGGACCGGAGAACTATGCGACCGCGACGGCCGCCTCGCCGCCAAGCACGGCTGAGACGGCGTCCTCGCAGCCGAGCCAGCGCTCCCCGTAGGAGCGCATGTCCTCAATCAGCGGCAGCAACGCGAGGCCCTTCTCGGTGAGCGCATACTCCACGCGCGGCGGCACCTCGGAGAAGGTGTGGCGCTCGACAATCGCCTCGTCCTCGAGCGCGCGCAGGCGCAGCGAGAGGGTGCGCGGACTGATGCCCGCAAGCGAACGCTCCAGCTCGCAAAAGCGCGAACGCCCCTCAGCCAGGTCTCGGATGAGCAAAAGCGTCCACTTACCGCACACCACCTCAGCGGTACGGCATACGGGGCAAGTCTTCTCAACGGCCATTTCAACCGTTACTTTACCAACTGAAGTAGTGCCCTGCGATTAGTGGCGGCCCGAGCCACGCGCGCCGTGGACCAACGGAGCGCTACCCGACCGAGACGGGCGGACCTTGTACGTCGCCAGCCCGCACCGGCGGGGCGGGGCTGGGTGCGGGCGAACTTGGCGCCGAGCCCGGAGCGGCCGGCTGGGGAGCTGCGCCCGCCGGGGCTGCGCCCGCGCCTTCGCGCCGTGCCTGAGCTTGGGCGACATCCTGCATCGTGGTGCCCTTGCGCCCGTCGGACTGCAACAGCAGCTTGAAGTCGTGCGGGCTGGTGGCTACGCGCATCGCCTCCTCCGTCGTCACACGACCAGCCTTGACATGGCCGAACAACGCCTGATCGAAGGTTTGCATCCCGTAGTAGGCGCCGTTTGCGATTGCCTCGCCGAGCTGGCCGGTCTGGTTGGGATCGACGATCATGTCGCGCACGCGGCCGGTCATGCGCAGGATCTCACACACCGCCACGCGCCCACCACTCGCACCGGGGACCAGCCGCTGGGAGATGACACCCTTGATCGTGCCCGCGATCATCGAGCGTGCCTGATTGTGCTGATGGGGCGGGAAGAAGTCCAGCAGGCGATTGATCGACTCGGGTGCGTCAACCGTGTGGACCGTGGAGAGCACGAGGTGGCCGGTCTCAGCGGCCGATAGCGCGGTGCGTACCGTCTCCTCGTCGCGCATCTCCCCCACGAGGATCACGTCGGGGTCCTGGCGCAGTACGCGACGCAAAGCACGCTCGAAGGACTTGGTGTCCATGCCCACTTCGCGCTGGTTGATAACCGAGTGCTTGTCGCGGTGCACAAACTCGATCGGATCCTCGATCGTGACGACGTGCTTGCTCATCGTCACGTTCATATGGTCGATCATCGCGGCCAGCGTCGTGGACTTGCCCGAGCCGGTGGTGCCGGTCAGCAGCACGATCCCGCGCTCCTCCTCGGCGAGTTCGCGCACGACCGGCGGCAGCGCCAGCTCCTCGATCGTCGAAATTTTGGTGGGGATCGCGCGGCAGGCGAGCGAGATCAGGCCGCGCTGGCGGAACGCATTTACGCGGAAGCGCGCCACGTCCGCGATTTCAAAGGAGAAGTCCACCTCGTGCTCCTCGGCGAACTCCTTCAGCTTGGCCTGGTCGTGGAGCAGCTCGTGCAGAGCCTGTTCGGTGTCCTGCGCGCTGAGCACCGGCGTCGACTGGTCGGGACCGAGCACGCCTTGCACGCGATATAGCGGCGAGGAATCGACCTTCAGGTGCAGGTCGGAGCCGTTGCTGGCCACAAGCTTGCGCAGCGCTGCATGCACGTCGAACATGCCCACTGCATCGGCCGGCGGACCGGCCTACTTGAACCCGGCAACGCGGTGTGGACGAGCGCTATGCCACGTCGCGGAGCTTCTGTGCCTCCGCTAGCGACTGCAGCTTCTTGAGCGACTGGTTCTCGATCTGGCGGATGCGCTCGCGCGTGACGTTGAATGTACGCCCGACCTCGTCCAGCGTGCGGGGATGCTCGCCGCCGAGCCCGTAGCGCAGCTCGAGCACGCGCCGCTCGCGGTAGGAGAGGTTCTCCAGGGCCTCGCGCAGCGCCTCCTTCGTCAGGATCTCCGCGGCGCGCTCATACGGCGACTCGGCACGCTCGTCGGCGATGAACTGCCCGAACTCCGACTCCTCCTCGTCACCGACGGGCTTCTCAAGCGACACGGGTGCCTGGGCTGAGCGCTTGATCGAATCGACCTCCTCGGGGTCGATTCCGGTGACCTCGGCGATCTCATCGGCGGTGGGCTCGCGGCCCAGCTCGGTAACGAGCTTGCGCTCGGCGCGGCCGATCTTGTTGAGCTTCTCGACCACGTGCACGGGGATCCGGATCGTGCGCGCCTTGTCGGCCAGCGCACGTGCGATCGCCTGGCGTATCCACCAGGTGGCGTAGGTGGAGAACTTGAAGCCCTTGCGGTAGTCGAACTTCTCCGCGGCGCGTACCAGCCCGAGCGTGCCCTCTTGGATCAGATCGAGAAACGGCAGTCCCTGGTTGCGGTAGTTCTTGGCGATCGAGACGACCAGGCGCAGGTTGGACTCGACCATCTTCTGCTTGGCGTCGAGGTCGCCGCGCTCGATGCGCTTGGCGAGATCGACCTCCTCCTGGGCGGTCAGCAGCCGTACCTTGCCGATGTCCTTGAGGAACAGCTGCAAGCTGTCGGTGGTCATGTCCGGCTTGAGGTCCAGCGCGGTCTTGGCCTTGCGCCGCCCGCGCTTGTCCGGTGCCCGTTCGACCTGGGTGCCGGCCGCGGTTGCCGGGTCGATGTCCTCGACAAGCTCTATCTCCGATTTCTCGAGATAGCCGTGCAGCTCCTCGACGTCGGACTCGTCCAGGTCCAAGTCGGAGGTCGCGGTGGATATCTCCGCGAACGTGAGCACACCCACCTGCTGCCCCTTGGTCAGCAGGTTCTTGACCTCTTCCAGCTCTTGAAGTTCCACCACAGACATGCGGTCATCCTAACGCTTCGACGTATCCATTCTGGCGCGAGTGCGCCATGATAAGAGCGGTGAGCGACGCCGACGGCCTCAACGGACGTGAGACGGACTCGATCCCCGATGGTGGGATTCTAGCCGCGTTGCCGCGAACCAGGCCGCAACGCGCCAGCGCGCGGCGGGAGGCCGCGCGCGCCTCCACGGCAACCAAGGCTAAGCCGGCCCGTGCCGCCGCCGCCAAGCGGCCGGCGAGGAGCGAGAAGCAGACGCCTGTAACGACGGCCAGGAAGCCAACGACGAGCAGGAAGCGCGGAGCGAAGCCGATCGCGAAGCCCCCGGAGCCGCCAGCCCCCAAGCAGGGCTATGAGCCAGAGGAGGAGGTCGAGTTGGGCGCGACCGTGCACCCGCCGAGCGGCGCGGAGCTGGTCGAGTCGGTGGCCGACATCTTGGGCGAGCTTGCCGGCTCGGGCCTCGCGGCAGGCGGGCGGCTGTTGAAGGACGCGTTCTCGCTGTTGCGCCGCCCCTGAGCGGCGTCCGTCACTTCAAAGCTCCGCAAAGTGCGGCGTGAAGCTGGACCGTACGCCCGAGTTGACGTGGGGCGAGTCTGTATACTGCCGCCGACGCCGAGTTCTCGTGACCCAGGTTGCGAGGAGCGGGGGACCCAATGCGAGTCGGAGACACCCACACGTGGGGATAACCGGTTAGCGGGGGCGAATCGGCCTGAAGGCAGGTCGTAGCGCAGAAGTAGAGCGCGAGCCCGTCAGCTCACCCCGTAGGCGTACGCGAACAAGAGATGAACCGAACGCTTGCGAACAAGACGCTGCTCGCTGTTGCCACCGCGCTCGTGTGCGTGGCAGCACAGGCCTCTGCCGCACTGGCGAGCACCACCGAATCGGGGACCAGCGCCTCCAGCAGCGGTGGAGCCAGCGCCCCGGGTACTTCGCCCACCGGGACACCGGCGAAGCCGAGCGCCAAGGCGCAGATCGCGACCTGGTTCGGACCGGGCTTCTACGGTAAAAAGACCGCTTGCGGACAGACGATGAGCCCGGTGATCGTGGGCGTGGCCAACCGCACGCTGCCGTGTGGAACGCTCGTGCTCGTGGACTACAAGGGCCATCAGCTGACCGTGCCGGTGATCGACCGCGGACCATATGCGCACAGCGCCACCTGGGACCTGACGTGGGGCGCGGCGAGCGCGCTGACGATCACCGAGACGGTGCGGGTCAGCACGAAGGTCGTGGGCAGTGCGCCGAACAACCCGTTGCTGGGCGTGCCTGCCGAAGCGCTGCCAAGCGCGGAAACGGTGGCCAGCGGCGGTACAGCCGCAAGCTGAGCCACCGCGGGCAGAACGCAACTAGCGCGCAACCGCCCTCCGTTGCTCCCAAGCGACTGGTTGCACTGAGCCCACCAGCGGGTCGCGATCTGCTTAGTTTTCTCCGACGGTTTGCATCACTCCCTTGCCCTTGGTGGTGAGTGCCCAGGCGTTGGGTGCGCCCTTGCCCGGGTCGATGTCGGTGTTTTCGACCAGTCCGAGCTTTCTTAGTCGTGCGAGTAGCTTTGATATCTGGCCCTGGTCTTCGATCCCCGCGGCTTGGCCGACCTGCCTGTTGGAGGAGGCGGGGTTACTCGCGACCGCGCTGAGCACGCGTACTGTGCGGTAGGTGAGGCGCATCTCCAAGTCGCCCAGGGGATCCCTGAAGCGCTCACGCGGGGCCTCCTGCCGTCGCGGCACGGACCGTTCCAGCTCCTTCTGTGCGACGGCCTGCCCCAGATAGGGCAGCACGATCATGCTCATCAGCGAGCTCGTCAACTCCACCAGAGCCAGACGTCCCTGAGAACGCGAGTCTGCCAGTCGCAAACCGGGTTCATCGGCGGGAGTCGGTGATGCTGGCGTGTCGGCGCTCAACCGCGAGTGGAGCACCGACAGCGCCCCGCCGACAACGCTCGCGGCCGTAAGCGGCGGCGGGCCGTTGCCGCGTTTGACCTCAGCGCGACCTTCGTCCACGGCCGCGATGATCGGAGCAAGCACCCGCTCGCGATATGCCAGTGCGCGTGTTCCCGCCGCGAGCGACTCAACGATCAATAGCCGCGCGATATCCGGATCGTCATCTAGCGACTCCAACAGAACGACTAGCGCGGCGCGGATCCTCGCTCGCCAGGGACCGGGTTGCTCATACGCGGCGTCTACCACACTCGCGAGCCGGGCCACCGCATGCTCGAGCGCAGCGAGAAAGCAATCGTCGCGATCCTCGAAAACCTCATAGAACGTACGACGCGAGACCCCCGAGCGAGCGACGATATGAGTCACCGTCAAGCTCGCCGCACCCTGTTCGGCGACAACCTCCACAAGCGCCGCCAGCATCCGCGCACGCTGAATCTCAGCAACCTGCAGGCTTGCGCCCTTCAGGGTGTGCTCTTGCGGGTACTCGCCGGTGCCCGACGGGGGATCCCCACCCAGATACTCACTCGCGCCCTTCCCGGAGCGTCCGTTTAGATGCTCGCGCGCCGGCCGATCACCGCTGGCACGCGATCGTACAGGTGGCCCTACCTCATCAACCGAGCCATGTCGTGTGGTGGACATCTCATTTCTTCTTGTGCTTGCTCTTCGCCTTGGCCTTCTTCTTGCCCTTTGTTTTCTTTGCCTTCTTCGCCTTCGGACAACCCGTGACACTGAGGGATGTGGATTGGTGTAGTTCCGCCCCGTTTTGCGCAATGAACGCAGTCGGCATCTCCAGTTTGCTCTTACACAGGTTTCCGGTCGCCGCCAACGCCGAGTACTTGCCCTGGGGTAGTACTAGTTCGAATAGGCCGATCGGGACGTCTGGGACTTGCTTGAACGTGCTGGAGGTGATGTTCGTCTTGTTGTTGATGAACGTCGTACCGACCAGTTCTACGGTCACGCCGTAACCCTGGAGCACCACGATCAATGATGGGAATTCTTCCCCCGCATGCGAGACGAAATACGCCGGTCCTTCAAGGGGCACCGGTAGCACCGGTGTGACAGCCTTTGCGTGACCCACGATCGACGCCGATGGACAGTTCGCGGGGTTCGCCGCGAACGTCGCGGCCGTGCACGCCTTCTGCAGGGTCGTGAGGCGTGAGGGTAGTTGCTTTGGTAGGTCTACCTTCACACTGTTGATATTCGACTGGGAGGACGCCTGGTTGAACCCAAGATTCCCGACCGGGTAGACGATCTTCGCGTCAAGGCTAGCCCCGTTGGCTCTGGATGTTTTCCCGTTGGTCGATACCTTGAAGTCTGGGGCGAACTTCAGTGCTTGACAGGACCCGACCTGGAAATGACTCGCTAGCGGTGCGACCACTCCTTCAGTGCTTGTCGCGGTGCCTGAGAAGCTCATCGGATTGCAGTCGGTGGGGTTGAACATGAATTCTGGACGGTTGATCACCGCATTGATCGAGCGTAGATCGGCTGGGATGCCCTTTACAATCGTCGGCAACGGGTCTGTGGTGACCGTGATCTGGGAGGTATGACGGTCTACTTCGATCTTCGCGCGGACGATTTCGGTCCCCAGGTTGAACGGGCCCGCCACCAACGGCACGACGATCGATAGGCCGAATGGTGCGCCCTTGTACGATCCGGTTAGATAGATCGGTGCTGGTGGCGCACCGGCTTGGGGGATGAACAGGGGGTATGGTCCTGGTCCTGCTCCGACGATCGTGTTCCCGATCTGTGACGCTGCTGAACAGGTGCCTTGGGATGCTTGTGGTTCCTCACAGAGCGGGACCTTCGCGATCATGCCCAACAATCCCTCAGGGGTCTTGAAGGACAGGCTCTGCACGCGTTGTTGACCATCACCGCGTTGTAGGAGCATCGAGAAGTCCGTATACCCACCAGCCTGGTCTGTGGTAGCGCCAGCGGTCATCACAGGGTTGAACGGTAGTGGTCCTGTGCATGCTGCGGTTCCGCTGCCGTCTGGGCCACTGGTGATCTGGAAACTGTTTTCATCCAGTGCGGACTGTATAAACGGGCTTGCCCACGGCGTGAAATCAACACTCGACGTGTACGTCCCACATGTTGATGGCGTCACGAGTGCTGCTTGCGCGCCACCGCTGAAGGACAGTACGAATTCGGTGAGGGGTGCATCTGGTGTTCCGGGGTCTTGCGGGGTGCCCTTGAACGTCGTTACGAGCTGTCCCGTCTTTTCGTTCAGGTGCACGGTCCCGATCAGCTTCAGGTTGACTCCTTCCCCTGATGCTGCGACCAATAGTTGTAGTTCTGGCGGATTGTTTTGAAGGATGTAAACGTTGCCCTTCAGCCTGTTCGCCAACAATGGTGTCGCGATTTCATCCGTTCCGACCTTCGAGGCGGCTGGACACGATGGTGGCCCGTCATATGCTTCGCTTTCCCCGCCGAGGTTCTCTTCTGATGGTTGACACGCCACGAGACCGGTGGCTTGACCCGGGTTGATGACTATGCCTTCGGGTAGCGTGACCGTCGTTTCCTTAAGGCCGGATGACGCGAGCCCTTCAGGGTTCAATCCTTGCGGGAGCTTTACCGTCGTAGTCAATCCGGCTGGTGTGTCTGAGTAGCTGGTGTCTGGTGCCAACGAAATGGTTGGTTCGAAGTGCGTGAGCTTTTCACAACCAGTGAACCCGACGGGATCATCGTTCGCGTCATGGGTCAAGAACGAGTGGGTCGCGTCCGCATTGGGGTTCTGCCATGTTCCGAGGATTTCCATCGTGACTTCTTGTGGTGCACCACAGGACGTCGGCAACGTCAAGAACGGTGTTTCGCTACCACTGGACGCTCTACCGTTACGGTAACCATTGTGGGATGCTTCTCCCGGTATCCCCCAGAATGTGGCTGTGAAGAACAGGTCTTTGCGTTGCGGCACGTTTGGTGTGTGCGACGTGATCCCGTCGTCCCCACCGCTGCGCACGCGCTGATCGAGGAACACGTTGATGCCACCAGTAATACTGAACGCGAACTGTGCAGCATCGCCCGGCGCGGGAACCATATTGAATATGGGGAAACTACCGCCGCCTTCAGCCCCGGTTGCTGTTAGCGCAACATAACCAATATTGCTCGCGGAGGGACACCCTTCGCCATTCTCCAAGGCAATTTCTCCGCTATCGAACTGTTCGCGCGTGCATTGCGGTGTAGCTGTCGGGTCACCTACGAATCCTGGTGGTAGCTTCACGTCGAGTACGCGTGCTTCTCCACCAGCAGGCGTCAAGTATTGGTTGCCGGCCAAGGTGACGACTTCTTCGCTGTTGACCGCGAACGCTGCCGTAACCTCGTACGGGTGCGATCCTGCTTGCGTATCGATCGTACCGTCCGGATTGGTCGCCCACGCCTCAGCGTTAGAGAAACCCAATCCCGGAGACCCGGTACCGAACTTGACTGGAATATTCTCGTTGGCTACACCCAACGCGCCACCACCGCTCACGCTCACATGATCGACAGCTTCACCCTGAACCCCCGAGCCAACTTTCACGGGGATTTCGAGGCGAACCGGAACCGTCGCCGGGGGTATCCCACCAAGTTCACACGTCACGACCGTTTCCCCCGTACAACCCGGCGCACCACTCGTCGTCACGCCTTCAGGCAACGTATCCGTGACAGTGACACTACTCGTGTTTTCTACCGAACCAACATTATAGATCTTTAGGAACAGTCTGCCTTTGCCACCTGGTTTCAGAATCGTCGGACCGAAATAACCAAACGCCTCCCAACCAGGAGCAGCCACAGAACCCTCAGCCACAGACACCGAACACAACCCCAACCCACACACAACCAGACACGCCACGACCCTGCCCATCCACATGGTGCTGCGCAAACGCCCGATCATGACCGCTCCCCCTTCACTGAGACATGACTACTCTTCCTAGCCTTCGCCTTGGTTTTCGCGCCATACCGTCCCCGTGCACGCTTCTTACACGCTGCTCGCTGTTTCTCAGACTCCGCCTTGCACGCCTTCAACGCTTGCGCGAGCTTCTGCGCCCTCGTCAACACCTTCTTCTTCACCGTACTCTTCGTCACAGTGGACGATGGCAGAAAGTTGCCTACACCACTGAACGTCACACTCGGTGGTGTAGCAAACACCGGAGGAGCAGCCGGCACACCCTGACAGCCAGTACCGGTGCATGCGGGTGGCGAGACCGGTGGTACAGCATCGGCCCTCACGTCATACAAATCATATGTTTCATTATCGTCTTCTTGTGCGAGTTTCGCGCGCGTCGCTATAAACACATCGTTACCGCTCGAACTCGCACTCTCAAAATACGATGCAGACGGACTCACGCCACCCGACAACAAGTACACGCAACCCGGGCTTTCATCACAACTACCCGACCCATCACGCTCCCACTCATACACATCAAGCGCATCGTTCGTGTCCTGAGGAACAAGTCCAACCGTCGTATCAAAGAACACCCGACTACCATCAGCCGACACCCACTCAGGAAGATATGTCGCCGACCAGCTCGGCTGCAAAAACGCACCAACGCCGACTGAGCCAACACCTTCCACAACACCCGCTGGCTTACCAACCCTTGGCGGTTCACTGTTACTAGCACATGACACACACGTCAGACGCCGATTTTCCGTGTTATAAATGAACACCTCCGACAAAGCAACCCTACGGCCACGATCTATTGCTTCGACTTCGTTGTCGTATCCCGTCAAACGTTCCGTCGACATAAACACAACGCTATGCCCATCCGGAGTCACCTCGGCCGTCCGAGTCCCGAGACCAGGCTGCCAATCACCAACTTCAGCGTATGAACCTCCATTGTTTATACCCGGGATAGCTTCACTATCGTCACTTGAAACTGCCTGGTTGCTAGCAATAGCGGCTGGCGAGGACGACAGTGTCGTAATGAATTGCGGACTTTCTCCCTGTCGCAACACATAGACATTAGGACGCCCGGCCTGCGCGATCCTTCCCACACTGTTCTCTTCGCTACCGGTCAAAACCCCAGTCGCGACGAAATACACGTATTCACCCGTTTCTTCGCTGGCTCCGATCACACCTTCGACACCAGCGTCGCTCACCGGAGTCAGATCCGTCAGATGCCCATCAGGATCTTGATCGGTCGGCGCTTCGTATTCATACAAATTATCGCCACTACCGGGCTGTGTATCTGGGGTTAGCCCCGCAGAGTCAGCATCTGTAAAGAACATGACCGATCCAGTCTTATCCGCCGTCCAAAACCGACCTCCACCACCAGGACCGGCCCCTCCTTGTCGAGCATCGACCTGTGCTGTCCTCTCCGCTGGACTACCCACGTTTTCGCTCATATATAGATCGTTCGTGTTTAGATCCGTCCAAAATACGCGTGACCCACTCGCGGATATGACATGGCTAAAATCGGGCAGGTTGTCCCACGGTTGTTTCGTCGGGGGCGCGCCAAACGTCGCGTTAGGTTCAGTCTGGCCGTCAGGAAGCACATTGACCAAACTCAACTTTCCACCAACGGACTCGTAGAGATTGTTCTCACTTTCGCCGCCATCGATAGCGCCTTCCGTCAAAGCGTCGTTCGCCTCAAAGAACAAGTCACTAAAATTTTCTGATGCCCCCGCATAAGGAACTATCCCACCGGCCGCGGGATTTGACTTGGGGAATCGAGAAGATCCAATATCGAATTCTTCCGGCGAACTATGAAAGACAGTGCTGTCAGTGATGAAGGGACTATACCCGGTTTCACTCATTTTATGCGTGTAGAGGTCCTCGTAACCACCACTCGGTGCTTCTTGAGAGAGGCTTTTCTGTCTTTCATTTTCGCTGGCGTTTTCGTTGCTCGACCGTGACTGGATAATTCCCACTGACAATTCACTCGAAAATGCTTGATAAAAAGCGCTCTCATTCCCCTGCGGTTGGAGGTTTGTCTGTGTCCAGCCACCAGTCGTCGAGCGAGTCGCGAGATACTCATTACCACTTCCGCTGCCGCTCTCACCCGTGCCGCCTGTCGTCGGATCTGCGACATATGCAACCGCGTTCCCGTCGATCGATGCTTGAAACGGCAAACTCGTCGCGATACCCATTTCCCCTGGGGTTCCATAATGTTCGATCGCCTCCGGCACGTACACATCGGCGTCCTCGTTTTCAACGGGGGTCACCATTTCATACGCTCGTTTGTCGGGCAAACCGACGATCCCTTCAGCGGGAGTTTGCGACGTTGTAAACGTCGCGTCGGGTGTGTATTCTGTGCCCGCACCACTGGTTGCAGTGATCCGGTAGTGGTATTCGGTCGCGGGAGTGAGTCCGGCTAGTTGTGCTTGTACGCTAAGAGGAACGTGCTGTGCGCCGGTGTTTACTTCAGGCGTGCTTGACCCATACGCCGCGCTTGTACCGTATTCAATTTGGTATGCGGAGGATTCCCCGTACGGGTTGATCTTGGCGTCTACCGTTGCGGCGTTGGATGTTATGTTCGTGACAGACGCTTCAGTGATCCCCGGTGCTTGGTGTCCTGTGGTGGTGGATATTGTGTTGCCTGCTGCTTGACCACCATAAGCGTTGGTCGCGACTAGGCAGAACGTGTACTGCTCGTTAGGTTCGAGCCCCGTCGCTTCTGCCTGCACATGGACGTGCTTGCCTTCGGTGACTTCGGTAGCTCTGGTACTCGGCTGGAAGGGCGGCTGCTTGCCTTCCTTTTCTTCTTGACTAGTGATTTTAGGAACGGTGCACGTGCCGTTGGTGTTGTAGTCAAACTGGTAGGTGACCTTGCCGGTAGCCCCGTTGGGATTTAGCTCACCGCTGAGCGATACGATCGTTGAGCTTTGCGCTATGGCTGTTTCGGTGAGTGGTGCTTCGGGTGTCATGAACGTTTCGTCAGCCCCAGTGGTTTCTTCACCGGTGGAGCTGACCGTCAGAACACGGTAGTGGTAGGTCGTGCCTGGAGCTAGACCGGTCACGCTCGCCAATACTGGCTGGGTGTCGAAGCCTTCAAGGAAAGGCGGTTGTGTGGGGTTGCCTTCCACCAGTGTCGAGCACGGAATGGTGCTCGCCCCGGTGTAGCCTGTGTGCCCAAAGCTTTCCTGATCTACATACTGGAATTCGCAGATTGTGGCTGGACTCTCAGGGTCAACCTGTGCGCTGAACGATGCTTCTGTGGGCGTGATCGATCCAACGGACTCCCCTTCCACTATCGGTGGGGAAGCAGGCGTTTTGAACGTCACGGGCGTGCTCGGTGCTGAGGCGCCTATTTCGTTTTCGCTGATCAAACACACCGTGTAGGCTGTCTGCGATAGCACACTCACCGTCTGCGACACCGCTCCCTGACCCGTGGCGGGAGCTGTCTGCCTGCTCCCGGCACCGGTGCAGGACGCTCCACCGGTGTTGTAGCTGAAATAGTAGGTTAGTTCTGTACCAGCTGGCTCTAGCGTGCCGTGCAACACAGCCGATGAACCATTGACTACCACCGGTTCGGCAAGCGGTGTTTGCGGACTATTCTCTTCCTTGAAGACCTGTACAACATCATCACCCAGGTCCGCTACATAAACATTCATGCCGTGAACAGCTACACCATAGGTTGAGCCGGATAGTCGTCCCGATCCGAATTCGCGTAGTAGTTTTCCGGAAGCTTCATACTCCCCGACCTTGCCGCCCTGATCGACAAACACTTCACCCGAGGCTCCTAGAGCAACACCCGAGGAGTAGCCTGTTTGGAACACTGTGGACTGTTCGTAGGTCGTGCCTTTCAACACGTACTCACTAGTGCCGGTTTCTGTCGCTAGATAAATATTCCCCGCCGAGCTGACAGCTAGTGCCTGTATCGGACCGGACTCAGACACCACGACGTTTTCGTGACCTGAGCAAGCTCCGCATGGTGTGCCCGCCGTGTTGACCGGTTCGCCTTTCTCGTTGAACCTCAACACCGTCCCCGCGTCCTGAGCCACATAAAGGAAGCCATTCCCATCGACCGCGACATCGGTCGGTCCTTCAAGACCACTGATCACCGGTGCCAACGGTTCGCCCTCATCATTGAACGTGGAGACCGTCCCACCGGTATAGCTCGCAACAAACACCTCACCCTGATAAGCACCCGCATAGTTATCCGCAGTCAACTGGTTAGCCCCAGCAGCCGGCGCAGGCAAAAACGGTGTGGTTTCTTCAACGCCCGTGAGACTAAACCGCCTCAACAACGAATCGCCCTGATCAGCGACAAACACACCACCGTCAGATTCATCGACACCCACACCAACCGGATAACCAAACCCACCAGACGGAGCAAACGAGGAGGAGAACGCATAACCAGTGGTGGCCTCAGCCACGCCACCACCAACGCCAAGCACTAGCAAACCAAACCCCAAAACCACTATCAACACCAGCCTGCGAGCACTCAGCAACACAACCCCTCCTCACAAAGACCCGAACAAAACCCAACCAGCCCGACCCGCACACGCGGAGAGCCCGGACAGCACCCCCCATACGGGGGGCAAGCAAAAACCGCCACAGGCACCAAGCCCACGACGACAGAAAAACAAGAGACACAAAGCGCGCCCACAGCACGTTTGCACACCCTGTAGGGCGCAAGCCCTTTTAGGTGCGAGAAACCAAGCCGACCGTTCAGGCCGGCGAGGCGACCAAACCGACCAGCGGCTAGCTGGTGAGCGGCCCGGCCAGAGAGAGAGAGAGAGAGAGAGAGACGCGTCAGCGACGCTGACGCGTCCTATAACGGACCGTCCAGCAGCACACGGACTCTCAAACACGTTATTCCCCAATGAAACCACGCGAATACAACTCCCTCTCGGAATGCGACCCGGTCCCTCTCCCAAGGGCCCTGCTTTACCGGTAAGTGTCGACCACAGGGGCCAACCCAAAACCCGACCTTATTTCGCCCACAACCCCCTCACCGGGAGTCTTCACCCCAAGCCGGGGTGACAGGACATGGCTCCTTTATACCCGACCACAGACGACCTGTCAAGCCCTACCGACAGAAATAGACGCGCGAGTCTCGCTACAGCGCTCCCGCGGGCCCCAGCCACTCGCTACGGAACTCAAGCGAGGTGTGCTTGACCAGCAGGTCGTAGTCGCGGTCGTAGTGCAGCACTCCAGCGCCGGCCTCATGGGCGCAGGCGGCGATCATGACGTCTGCTGGCGCGAGCCGGTGGTGACCAACCGATGCCAGCTCACTCTGAGCCCGCAGGGCATGCCGTTCTACCTCGGGCGTGACCCGGACGCTCGGCAGCAGAGCGAGGTCGGCCATCATCACGCCATGATCGTCGGCGGATCGCGCCGAATAGCCGGCCTCCAGGAGGAAGGGCAGACACGTAGCCAGCTCACGCTGCTCGATCCACTCCGCCATCATTGCGGCACGCTCGTCAACCAACACGCCCTCGACAATGCGAGCCCACGCCGAGTTGTCGAGCAGCAGCACGGCTACTCGTACTGGGGGATGAGGCCGTGATGCTTGGCCTCTTCCGCCGCTGCGATATCCAGCTTGTAGGGAGCCGATCGAGCGCGAATCATGTCTGCGAACCGCTTGCGAGCGGCGGCGGCCTCCGCATCGTCGACTCGCAAACCGCGAGCCTTCGCACGCGCGCCCAGCGCGACCAGCTCGGCGAAATCGATCCGCTCCCCCTTCTTGAGACTGGAGCGCAGCTCGTCAAGCGCCTCCTGAACAGGAGGACCAAGGCGCCTGCGGGCCTCCTGCACGTCACGCGCGAAGTCCTCGTCGACGGGCGGCAGAAGCGCAATCGTGGCATCCCATTCATCGCCTGTGATTCCTCGCGGCCTGGAAGGCCGCCGCAGCTCGGCGATGGGCTTGCCGTTGCGGACGATCTCGATCTCCTCGCCGGAATCAACGCGGTTGATGACAGAGGAGAAGTTGCGAGACACCTCGGTGGCGGTCATACGAACCATCCTCCCCACCATATCAGATAAATCAGATTCTGCTGAATGTGGCCTGGAGCCTGGTGGGCAACCTCTTTAGCCCTCGCCGATGGTTTGCATGACCCCTTGACCTCTGGTGGTGAGTGTCCAGGCGTTTGGTACCCCCTTGCCCGGGTCCGTGTCGGCGTTCTCGATCAACCCGAGCTTTCTTAGACGTGCGAGCAGCTTCGAAATCTGGCCCTGGTCTTCGATGCCTGCTGCTTGACCAAGCTGGCGGTTGGAGGACGCGGGGTTGGTAGCGACTGCTGCCAGTACGCGTACGGTCCTGTAGGTGAGGCGCATGTCCAGATCGCCGAGCGGGTCCTTGAAGCGCTCACGGGGGGCTTCCTGTCGTCGCGGCTTGGGACGCTCCATCTCCTTCTGCGCGGCGGCCTGTCCGAGATAGGGCAGCACGATCATGCTCATCAACGAGCTTGTCAATTCCACCAAGCCCAATCGTGGCACCGAGGACGGGTCGGTGGTCCGCGAGCCGGGCTTATCAGGGCTCCGCGATCCCGACGCATCGGCAAGCAGCCGCGAGTGGAGCACCGAGAGCACCCCGCCCACCACGCTCGCGGCCATCAACGGCGGTGGCCCGTTGCCACGCTTGGCCTCCACTCGACCTTCGTCCACAGCCGCGATGATCGGTGCGAGCACTAGCTCCCTGTAGACCAGCGCACGCGGTCCTGCCGCGAGAGACTCCACGATCAATAGTCGCGCGATATCCGGATCGTCATCGAGCAGCTCAAGCAACACGACGAGCGCCCCGCGTATCCGTGCACGCCACGAACCGGACTGCCCGTAGGCTTCCTCGACGCCGCGAGCGATCCTTGCGACCGCGTTCTCAAGCGCCGCCAGCAAGCAATCCTCGCGATCCTCGAAGATCTCATAGAACGTACGACGCGAAACACCCGAGCGAGCCACGACATGAGTGACCGTCAGGCTCGCCGCACCACGCTCCGCGACAACGTCCACGAGCGCCGCGAGCATCCGTGCTCGCTGAATCTCGGCAACCTGCCGGTGCCCATCAGACTGCTCGCCTGCCTGCTTGCCTGCGCTCCCGAGAGTGCGCCCTTCAGGGTGTGCCCGCGAGGATACGACCGCCCGGGCACGCTCCACCCCACCTGCCCCCGGATGAGGGTTGCGGGCGGAGCGCGACAATCCGGGCTCTAGCTGCTCAACCGAGCCCTGTCCACCAGCACGCATCTCATTTCTTCTTCCCGTGCTTGCCCTTGACTTTCGCCTTCTTCTTGGGCTTGGACTTAGCGCAACCCGTCACGCTGATCGACGTGGACTGGTGGATGACCGCACCATCCTGGCCCGTGAACGCCGTCGGCATCACGAGCTTCGTCTTACAGAGGTTCCCGTTCGCCGCCAAGGCTGAGTATTTGCCTTGCGGCAAGCCTAGTTCGAAGCTAGCGATCGGGACGTCGGGAACGTTCTTGAACGTGCTGCTCGTAATGTTCGTCTTGTTGTTGATGAACGTACTACCGACAAGATCTACGGTCACGCCGTAGCCCTGCAGCACGGCGATCAGGCTTGGGAATTCTTCCCCGGCATGGCTCACGAAATACGTGGGTCCTTCGATCGGTACCGGTAGGACCGGTGTGATCGCCTTCGCGTGACCCACGATCGATGCTGCTGGACAGTTCGCTGGGTTCGCTTCAAACGTCGCCGCCGTACACGCCTTCTGCAACGTCGTCAACCTCGACGGTAGCTGCTTCGGTAGGTCCACCTTCACCGACGCGATGTTCGACTGCGACGAGGCCTGATTCGCTCCCAGGTTCCCGGTCGGGTAGACGATCTTTGCGGTCAGGCTCGCCCCGTTCGCCCGCGATGTTTTCCCGCTGGTGGACACCGAGAAGTTCGGCTTAAACGCGAGGCTCCGACACGAACCCATCTGGAAATGGCTCGATACTGGTGCTGTTGCCCCTTCGAAGCTGTAGGCGGTGCCGGAGAAGCTCATCGCATTACAGCTTGTTGGGTTGAACATAAATTCGGGACGGTCGATCACAGCATCGATCTCGCGAATATCGGTCGGTATACCCTTTACCGTCTTCGGGAACGCCGTCGTACTGATCGTCAGTTGGCTCGTGTGTGGGTCAACTTCGATCTTCGCCCGCACTACTTCGGTACCAAGATTGAATGGGCCGGCGACTATCGGCACCGCGATAGACAAGCCAAACGGAGCACCCTCATACGGTCCTGTCAGATAGATCGGAGCCGGTGGAGCACCAGGCTCAGGTAGTACGAACGGGTAGGGACCGGGTCCGACCTCTGCGACCGTATGCCCAATCCGTGATGCGGCAGAGCATGTTCCTTGAGCCGCTTGTGGTTCTCCACAGAGTGGGACCTTGGCGATCATGCCCAATAGTCCCTCTGGTGTCTTGAACTGGAGTTTTTCGATGCGCTGCTGTCCGTCTCCACGGGAGAGGAGCATTGTGAAGTCCGTATACCCAGCGGCTTGGTCGGTCGTAGCTCCTGCAGTCATCGCGGGCGTAAACGGGAGCGGACCGGTGCAGTCGGCTACCCCGTCGTCCCCTGGGCCGTTGGTGATCTGGAAGCTGCTTGTGTCGAATGCGGCTTCGACAAACGGGCTCGACCATGGCGTGAAATCGGACGTCGAGCCGTACGTCCCGCAAACGGTGGGCGTCGCCAGCGCCGCCTGTGCTCCGCCGCTGAATGTCAGTTTGAAGTCGGTGAACGGCATGTCAGGCGTTTTTTCGAACGTCGTCGTCAACTGACCGGTCGTTTCGTTCAAATGCACGGTGCCGACGAGCTTTATGTTCACGCCTTCGCCGGACGCCGTTACCAGCAGTTGCAGGTTCGGTGGATCCTGTCCCAGGATGTATACATTTCCTTCCAGCTTTTTGGGCAACAAGGGCGTTGAGATTTCATCGGTCCCGACCTTCGAGGCCTCCGGACACGACGCCGGCCCCTCCTTGACTTCGCCATCGGGTTCGGTACCAAACGCCTCCTCGGACGGTTGGCACGCAACCAGCCCCGTAGCCTGCCCAGGGTTGACTACGACGCCTTCCGGCAACGTCACGGTCGTATCCTGAATGTTGGAGGTCGCGAGTCCTTCGGGGTTCACTCCCTGGGGAACTTTCAGATTGACCGCGAAGCCGGTTGGGGTGTCTGAGTAGCTGGTTTCCGGCTGGATCGAGACGGTGGGTTCGAAGTGCACCAATCGTTCACAACCGGTCAGGCCGGTCGGTACGTCTTCCTCATTGTGCATGATCGAGCTATCGCCGATTTTCGTCGTTTCGTCGTTCCACGTGCCCTGCATTTCGATACTGAACTCCTGCGGGCCGTCACAAGCGGTCGGAAATGTCAAAAAGGGTTTCAATCCAACGCGAGCTTCACGTTCTTCGATCGATTCACCCCCTACGGCATGTTCACCCGGTATACCCCACACGGTCACAACGTTATAGGTGACTGTGAGCCTGGGGATATTATATACATGCTCGGTTATCCCATTGTCTCCACCGGTACGCACGCCGGCGTCAAAGATCACCGGCTGAGCGTTGTGGCTAAACCCAAACTGCGCCGCTACACCCGCCGGCGGCACAAGATTGTAGAGAGGTTCAGCCAAGCCGAGGCCACCCGAATAAAATGTATCTTCTCCTATGATGGTATCGCGTGGGCACTCCTTTGATTCGAAACTGTCGAACTCGGCGCGCGTGCATTGTGGCACCGCGGACGGATCGCCGATCAAGCCTGGCGGCAGGTTAGCGATGACGTTGCGCTGTTCACCGCCAGCCGGCCTCCGGAATTCGCCATCGAAAAGTTCGTTGTTGAGCTGCTCGACCACCGTGAACTCGTACGGATGCGAACCTGCCTGCGTATCGGTCGTCCCGTCGGCATTCGTCGCCCACGTGTCGAAGCTCCCAAATCCCAGACCCGCCGGTTTTGATGAATAGTGCACTGGGAATGACGTACGTGCCATACCCAGTGCTCCGCCGCCGGAGATTTCGACCTGGTCTACCGGTTCGTGCACGCCTTCCGCGTCCGCCGCCACATGAACGTCGATTCCGACTGCAAACGGCCTCGGACTGACCGGCTCCGGACCGATCGTGCAAGTCACCGTTCCCGGCGTCGTTTCTGGGCACCCACCTGTAGCCGTCATACCCGCCGGCAGCCTGTCCGTCAACGTCGCGTTACCCACGCTGGCCGCGGCGCCCACGTTGAATACCTGGATTTCGATGGTTCCTTCGCCACCGGGTGGAAGGTTCGTCGGCACGCTGTACCCATTCATCTCCCATCCCGGGGCGGGACTGTCGGCCTGGGCACCCTGAGCGCACAACACCGGCAGGCCGCATGCTAGGAAGAGCAGTATCGCGTATCTCTTGAACATGTTTACCTGCTCCCCCTCGTGGACTTGGACTTCTTCGCTGCCTTTCTGGCGCGCCCATACTGTTTCCTGGCCTGCGCGTCACAGGACGATCGCCGCTTCTTTGGCTTTCCCCTGCACACCTTCAACGCGCGCGTGAGCTTTTGTGCGCGCGTCAACGGCTTGGTCTTTGCTTTGACGGCCGTCTCTACAGACGTCACGGGCACGAAGTTCCCTACGCCGTCAAACGTCACACTCGACGGAGTCGCAAACGTCGGCGATGGAGAGGGAACGCCCTGACAGCCCGTACCGAAGCATTCGGCCGGCGGTATGGGCGGCGCCCCATCGACGCGCACATCATACAAATCATAGTTCTCGTTGTCGTCCCGCGGGACCAGTTGCGCACGCGTCACGATGAACACGTCATCACCATCCGCGCTCTCACCAGCAAGCCACGAGGCCGATCCATCCACGCCATTTGACAGCAAATAGATGCACCCGCCGTTTACACCGGAGCCGACGACGCAACTGCCCGCGCCTTCGCGCTCCCACTCATACACGTTCTGCTTGCCGCTCGTATCCCGGGGGACAAGCGACTGTGCACTATCGAAGAACACGCGGTCGCCGTCTTCGGATATCCACTGCGGAATATACGTGCCACTCCAACTGATCGGCAGGAACGCCGCGGCTCCCCTAGTGTTGCCGTCTGGCGATTCTCCACTCTGAGTGCACGATGCGCAGAACACTTGGTTACTTTCGAAGTTGTACACGTACACCTCGTACAGAATGTTATTTGGGGATCCCGTGAGGCTCTCATTCGACATGAACACCAGGCTACGACCGTCGGGGGTCACCTCAGCCGTACGATCGCCGAGGCCCGGCTGCCAATCGCCAAATTCATCTGTGTTCCCCCTGATTTCTGCCATAGGGTTCACTCGGATACCATCCTCAGAGGAGAGGATGCGGATGAATCTTGTCACCCCTTCATGTATTACATATAGATTGCAGCCCCCTGTACTATTTTCGCCGAGAACTGGTGGTTCAGGTTCGCAGTCTTGCGGAGTAGCGCCAGGCGCAAGCGCGCCATCAGCAGCGAAATACACGTAGGAACCGTCGTTGCTCGCCCCGATCACGCCCTGCACTTCCGCACCGGTACCGGCTAGCTGTTCCGCTTTTTCGCTTTCGACATCGAACCGCCAAAGCGCTCCATCTTCGGTGTAGAACACGTATTGACCGTCAGGCGTAGCAGTCCAAAAGCGCGCCGATCCCGCCGAGATCTGCACAGTGTGTGTATCATCCTCGCGCACATAAATGATACCGGTATTCCGATCGGTCCAGAAAATACGATCGCCATTTTCGGAGATAACATGACTGAAATCGGCCAGGTTCCCATGGGGTTCTCTCAATGCTTCAGCGCCGAACGTCGCGTTCTGGGCGACCTTGCCTTCAGGCAACACGTCCACCAAGCTCAGGCTACCGTCAGTCGAGCCATAAAGATACTCATTGTTCTTACCTTCTCTTACTTCACTCTTCGCGTCCTGATTGAGTTCCCTTTCAAGCGAGCCTTCGCCCCCAATCAACGCGTCGTTAGCCTCAAACAGCAAATGGCCAAAATCGGCCGACCCGCCCGCAAAGACCGGTGAGCCTGCATCCTTGTGATAGCCGAGAGCATCTGTTTCTGTTCGATTAGAGCCGAATTCTATGGGCGAGCGGTTTGGCGGAGTCACAGTGAAGAGAGGCTGATATCTATCTTCGCCACTGGCGGTATCGCGCGCATAAAGAACCCGATAGCCACCAGCCGGTACACCGGGCGCCAACGGCACGGCATTCAGTTCTTCTTCCGGATCGAGCGGGAAACTGAGCACCCCTTGCGAAAGATCGGCCGAGAAACCCATGTAATAGGTCCCCGAGGATTTCGTGTAATTCGGGGTTGACACGTTCACCTGGCTCCAACCACCACCCGGTAGACGCGCTGCGACATACTCATTACCACCGCCTAGACTGATCTGTCCGTTCCCGCCCGTGGACGGGGCCGCTACATAAGCAACCGCTTCACCATCCGATGCGGCTTGAAAAGGCTGTTCGACACCGTTACCTTCGTTCTCTCCGTCATTGTTAGTGGCTTCTGGAACGTAAACCTCCGCTTCGCGGTTGTTCACAGGGGTCACCATTTCATACACCCGACCATCCGGCAATCCAGGGAAGCTCGCGGGGAGCGTGCGAAAGACCCCGCCCACGCTCGTTTCGCTACCGTCCCCATTGACGACCGCGACTCGGAAGTGGTATTCCGTCTTTGGTTCCAGTTCGAGGAGTTCCGCGGTGACGGTCCCACTGCCGCCGGCACTCACTTTCACGGATGTTTCCGACCCGTAGGCGATGCTCACGCCGTACTGGACGGTAAAGGTCGTTTCCAAGCCACCCGTTTCGACCCTGGCGGCAATCCTCACGCCCTTGGATCCCGCGTTCGAGGACGATGTGCCGCTCACGCTCGGCTTACGCGATTCCGTCGTGAACGTCTCGGGTGAGCCGACCGCGGTTTCTCCCGCTTCGTTGCGGGCAAGCAAGCAAAACGTGTACTGCGTGTTCGGCGCGAGTTTCGAGACTTCCGCCGAGACGGTTTCTTTTACCCCGCCCAACGCCCCGCCGCTGGACGCTCCTTCGCCCTGGCATTCCGTCGCCGACGCCCGATAGACGAATTCGTAGCTACCGGGATCGCCTGGAGCACCAGGGTTCAGCACGCCCTGCAGTTTCGCGGAGGTGGCTGTGATGTCTGTAGCGGAAACCCCCGTCTCGGGAACTTCAAGCATGGCGTTCGTCTTGAACGTCGCCGCCGGACTGACGGCTTCTTCTCCTCTGGCCTGATTGATATTTCGATCCAACAGACACACCCTGTATTCGGTGTCCGGGCTCAAACCCGTCAATTCCTGCGAGACTCCTTGACCCTGGAAGCCAAACACAATGCCCGGCGATTCAGGCGCCCTACCTGCACCTTCGCACCCCGGCCCGGATTTCGATTCCTTGTACAAGAATTCGTACGTACCGGCCTGGCCTTCCGCATTGGGATTCAACACACCGTTGACGGTTATCTTGGTAGCGCCCATGTGTTCGACCGTGACCGGCCCAGGAGCTTCCGGAGCAGCGGCAAATGCAGGCATGCACACCCACGCAAACCAACCCGCCAATACACAGCACACGACGATAACCGGCAGAACCGGCTTACGAGCACCCATCAACAATCCCCTCCTCTGGAGAACCCACAAAACGCCGGCCCGCGTGCGGACAGCACCACCCATGCGGAGGGCCAGCAAAGACAGCCGCGGGCAACTGACCCGCGACCGCAAAAAAACATGAAGCGCCGCGACAACGACGCGAGAAACCAAACCGGCCCGTACGGCCGGATGGAACGACAGTCCGGCCTGCGGCTAGCTGAGAGCCAGCCCGGCCAGAGAGAGAGAGAGAGAGAGAGACGCGTCAGCGACGCTGACGCGTCCTATAACGGACGGTCCAACGGCACACAGACTCTCAAACACGTTATTCCCCAATGAATGCACGCGAAAAACAACTCCCTCTCAGAAGCGACCCGGTCCCTCTCCCAAGGGCCCTGCTTTACCGGTACAAGTCGACCACAGAGGCCAACCCAAAACCCGACCTTATTTCGCCCACTTCCCCCTATGAGGAGAAGCTCACCCCAAGCCGGGGTGACAGGACATGGCTCCTTTATACCCGACCACGGACGACCTGTCAAGCCCTACCGACAGAAATAGACGCGCGAGTCTTCAGGCATTGTGGATAAAGGACCAGCCGGCGAGCGGACTGGCCTTGGGCGGCCGGTCTTCAGGCGGGCGGGTCGGTGTGGGCGATCGAACGCCCGGTGGCCCGCGCCGAATACACGCCAAGGTCGGCCCGCGCAGCCAAAGCCGGAGCCTCGGTGCCGTCGTCGGGACACACGGCAATCCCAACCGCGACCTCCAAGGGCACGCCACGGTGCGTGGCCGAGCCGCGCACCAGGCGCGCCAGGCGCTCGGCGAGCATTCGTGCGCCGGTGCCGTTGGTTTCGGGCGCTACCAGCCAGTAGCGCCCGCGGGTTTCGCGCGACAGCTCATCGGTGGAGCGCATTGCCCGCCCGAGCGCGCTCTCGACCTGGGAGACCATGCCGTGCAGGTCGTGTGGGGTCTCGGCGCGTTCCAGGCGCGCGACGTCGACTATCTCGACGAGCAGCACCGCGAACGGGAGGCCATCCTCGGCGTGGCGCGCGAGCAGTCGTCCGACCGAGGTGACCCACGCGGACGGTCCCTCTTCGCGACGCGCGTCGTGAATCTCGATCTCGGGCTGGATCGGCGCGACCGATGCGAGCCGCTCGGCCGCGTCGACGGGCCCGCGCTCGTCCACGAGCTTCGTGAAGGTGTACTCCCCCGCCCGCGTGGGGATCGGCTGCACGGCGACGAGCGGCGGGGGATCGGCCGGCGGCGGATCGGGGCGCGAAGGCACGGATCCAGATGGGGCGGGCGGTTTACGACGCTCGACCGCTGGTGGCGCGGGCGGCTGGGGATCGGGCGCAATGCTGGGCGCGCTCGTCAGCTTGGGCTCACTGTCTGGTTGCCGCGCCTCGCCGCTCGCGCCGCCGGCCAGCAACGCGACGGTCGAGGACACCTCGGCGAGCCGCAGCGACAAATGCACGACGCGCTCGGAGCTGGGATCGCGCAGCTCCTCGTGCAGGGCCTCCCACAGCGCGTCGCAGAGCTGCTGGGCGCCGCGAGCGGCGCGCTCCAGGCGCTCCGCCTCGGTCCCCGCGGAGCGATCTCGCTCGGGGTGCTCTGCGGACTCGTCTTTCACAGCAGGTTGATATCACCAGCGAAGGACACGACGCGGGCTCATCGGCAATCTGGCGCGATTGCTTGACGCGTATAGCCTTCGCGTATGGCCCGCAAGGCGAAGATCGCGACAATCTCAAAGCTCGAGGACCGCACCGCCGAAGAGGGCGCGAGTGGCGCGATGCGCTCGGTGCAGAGCGCCGAGCTGCAGCTGCCACAGTCGCGATTGCAAGAGCTGTGGACGGCGGCCAACATGGAGCGACTGGCGCGCACCTATTGGCGTTACCTGACGCGCGTGACGTTGGGGCTGATCCGCGTGGTCTATAGCGAGAGCGAACGCTCGGTGGTGCTGCTGGCGCGTCCGCTGAAGCTGCTCACGTTCGCGGCGCCCGAGTACGAGCTGCAGGCCGACCACGGACGCGTGCGCTGGCGGATCGAGCGCGGCATCCTGCTGGCCCGGCATGGGCGCGGCGCGCACGGGCACCTGCAGATCGACGTGCGTCGCCTGCCCCAAGAGCAGCCGGGGCAGGCACGGTTGCACGTGGAGGTGGAAGTCGCCAACTTCCATCCCGCGATCGCCTCGGGGCTGGGGCTGCGCGTGTACAACGCCACCCAGGCACGCATCCACGTGTTTGTGACGCACGGCTTTCTGCGCTCGCTGGCACGGCTGGATCTGGCCGAGTCAAAGACCGGCAAGCCCGGCGCCTGACACCTACCCGAAGCGCCCGTTGCCCGCCAACGCGCGCAGCTTCTCGCGATCGTGCGTGGCGCGCACCCGGCGCACGGTGCCCGAGCGCGAGCGCGTGACCAGCGATTCGGTCGTGGCGCCGCCGGCGGAGGGGTAGCGCACGCCCTGCAGCACGTCGCCGTCGGTGATGCCGGTGGCGGAGAAGAAGACGTCGTCGCCGGCGACGAGGTCGTCGCGATCGAGCACACGCTCCAGCTCGTAGCCGGCCTCAAGCGCCGCGCTGCGCTCGCCCTCGTCGCGTGGCCACAGCCGCCCGAGCAGCTGCCCGCCGAGACACTTGATGGCGGCGGCGGAGATGACACCCTCGGGTGTGCCACCGATGCCCCACAGCAAATCGACCGGCGAGCGCTCAGTGACCGCCAACAGCGAAGCCGAGACGTCGCCGTGGGGGATCAGACGCACACGCGCTCCGGCCTCGCGAATCTCGCGGATCGCGGTCTCGTGACGGGGGCGGTCGAGCACGACGACGATCACCTCGCCGACGGGGCGGCCCTTGCGCTGGGCGATCAGCTTGACGGTCTCAGACAGTGGACGGTCGAGGTCGAGCAGGTCGGCGATCTCTGGGCGACCGGCCATCTTTTCCATGTACACGCATGGGCCGGGATCGAACATCGTGCCCTTGCTCGACAGCGCGATCACCGCCAGAGCGCTCGGCATGCCGTGCGCGGCAAGCGTGGTTCCCTCCAACGGATCCACCGCGATGTCCACCTCGGGCGGTGAGCCGTCGCCGATGCGCTCGCCGTTGTAGAGCATCGGCGCCTCGTCCTTCTCGCCCTCCCCGATGACGACGGTGCCGTCCATCGCGACCGAGTGCAGCGCGTAGCGCATGCCGTCGACGGCGGCCTGATCGGCGGCCTCCTTGTCGCCCATGCCCACGAGCGGAGCGGCGGCGAGCGCAGCGAACTCGGTGACGCGCACCAGCTCGAGCGCGAGGTTGCGGTCGGGACGCGTTGGTGTGTTCATCGAGTGGTTCTCCTGAAGTCGGTGACGATCCGGCTAGCTCGCGCGAGACGTGGGTCGTTTTTTGGGGGTGATGCTGGGCGTGCCCGCGATGAGACGGGCCACGTGGTCGCTACCTTACCTGGGGTCCCACGGCGCAGCCTCGTGCTTGTGTGGGTAGGATCGTGCACTGTGAGCGAGATCGGGTTTGTCGGACTGGGCAAGATGGGCGGCAACATGGTCCATCGCATCCGCCGCGACTCCGAGCACGGGGTGGTTGCCTTCGATTTCGACAAGAGCGCGGTGGCGGCTGCCGTGAAGAACGGCGCACGCGGCGCAACCTCGCTGGCAGACATGGTCAAAAAGCTAAAGGCACCAAGGATCGTGTGGATCATGGTGCCGGCCGGCGAGGCCACCCAGCAGACGGTGGACAAGCTGGCGAAGCTGCTCGAGAAGGGCGACACGATCGTCGACGGCGGCAACTCGAAGTGGACGGATGACAAGCGCCGCGCGAAGGAACTGACAAAGCAGGGCATTCGCTATGTGGACGTGGGCGTGTCCGGTGGCGTGTGGGGAATCGACGTCGGCTACTGCATGATGGTGGGCGGGCCGGCCGCGGCGGTGAAAGGACTCGCGCCGATCCTCGACGTGCTGGCGCCGCCGACCAGCGAGGACAGCGTGAGCGCGATCGGCAAGCGCGGCTGGATGCACTTCGGCCCCACCGGCGCGGGGCACTACGTGAAGATGGTGCACAACGGCGTGGAGTACGGGCTGATGCAGGCCTATGCCGAGGGCTTCGACGTGTTCGACAAGTCCGAGTACGAACTCGACAACGCCAAGATCGCGCACCTGTGGAATCAGGGATCGGTTGTCCGTTCGTGGCTGTGCGAACTGGCGGCGCGCGCATTCGAAGCCGACGGCAACGAGCTGCAGGCGATCGAGGGCTTCACCGAGGACTCCGGCGAGGGTCGCTGGACGATCGAGGACGCCACCGCCAAAGACGTGCCGACGCCCGTGATCACCGCGTCGCTGTATGAGCGCCTCTCCTCGCGCGGCAACGGCGAGTTCGCCCACCGCGTGCTGGCGGCGCTGCGCAACCAGTTCGGCGGCCACGCCGTCAAGCAGGCGCCAAAGCGGTGACGGCGGTCGCCGCCGAGCCGGAGACGGACAACCCGCTCACGGCCGGCTTGGAGCGCCTGCCGGTCGCTCCCACCACGCTCGTCATCTTCGGCGCCACGGGCGACCTCGCTCAGCGCAAGCTGCTGCCGGCCCTCTACAACCTTGCCTGCGACGGCGCGCTGCCGGAACGCTTTCATCTCGTGGGAGTGTCGCGCCGCGAAAAGGAGCACGCCGACTATCGCAAGGAGTGCGAGCAGGCGATCCGCTCCTACTCCAGGCGCGCACCGGATGAGAACGTGCTGAAGCGACTGCTGGAGCACGTGAAGTACGTGCCGGGCACGTTTGACGATCCGTCGGTGTACGAGCGGCTGGAGAAGGTGCTCGACCGCTTTGACGAGCACGATGGGGAGAAGCTGAACAGGGCGTTTTACCTCTCGACCGCGCCGTCGTTTTTCCCGGTGATCGTGGAGGCGCTCGGCAAGCAGGGACTCAACTGCCACGAGGGTGCCGATGTGCGCACGATCATCGAGAAGCCATTCGGCACCTCGTTGGCGGAGGCGCGCGAGCTGAACCAGCGCGTGCTGGGTGTGTTCGAGGAGCAGCAGGTGTTCCGCATCGACCACTACCTGGGCAAGGAGACGGTCCAGAACATGATGGCGTTCCGCTTCGCCAACGGCATGTTCGAGCCGCTGTGGAACCGCAACTACATCGACCAGGTGCAGATCACGGCCGCGGAGGACATCGGGATCGGGACACGCGCCGGCTATTACGACAATGCCGGGGCACTGCGCGATTTGATCCAGAACCACATGCTGCAGCTGCTGTGCCACGTGGCGATGGAGCCGCCGGTGAGCTTCACCGCCGATGAGGTGCGCAACGAGAAGGTGAAGGTGCTGCAGTCGATTCCCGAGCCGCTCGAGCAGGAGATACCGGAGATGGCTGTGCGCGCGCAATATGCGGCGGGCCACGCAGGCGGCGAGGACGTGCCCGGCTATCTGCAAGAGCAGGGTGTGCCGCCGGACTCAATCACCGAGACCTACGCGGCGCTGCGCCTGGAAGTGGACAACTGGCGCTGGGCGGGGGTGCCGTTCTACCTGCGCACCGGCAAGCGCCTGGCGCGCAAAGTGACGGAGATCGCGGTGACGCTGAAGCCGGTGCCGCACCTCGCCTTCGACCAGGGCGGCTCGCTGGGGGTGCTGCCCAACCAGCTGATCCTCACGCTGCAGCCGAACGAGGGCGTGTCGCTGCGGCTCGGCGCGAAGATCCCGGGCGCGCGCATGGTGATCCGCCCGGTGCACATGGAGTTCCTGTATGGCACCGCGTTCCTGTCGCAGTCCCCGGAGGCTTACGAGCGGCTGATCGCCGATGCGATGCGCGGCGACGCGACCCTGTTCACGCGCGACGACGAGGTCGAAGCGCAGTGGCGCATTTGCGACCCGATACTTGCCGCGTGGTCACAAACACCGGGGCCATTGGCGCAATACGAGGCGGGCTCGCAGGGACCGCGGGAGGCACAGAGCATCCTCCGCGAGGACCAGGCGTGGCGCGCCATCTGATCGACCGCCCATGAGCCCCGCGACCGACGCGGTGTGGGCCGAGCAGGGCACCACCCCCGACGCGATCGAAGCGGCGCTGCGCGGGCTTGTCAACCATCGCCACTCCGAGAACGGCGCCTTCGTGCCCGCGCGCGCGCTGAACATGATCGCCTTCGTGGACAGCGAGTTCTCTGGCGAAATCGCCAATCGCCTGCGTGGCGTGGGCCGCTATCACGCCTCGCGCACGGTCGTGTTCTCCTACGATCCAGCTCGCACCCGGCTCGATGCGCGCGCGATCGTGACCGCCGACAGCGAACCGGGCGAGGGCGAGCTGGGGCTGCTGCGCGAGACGGTGATCGTGGAGATCGGCGAGCGCCACCTTGATGATCTCGTGACGATCGCCGACCCGCTGGTGGTGACCGACCTGGCAACGCTGCTGTGGTCGCCGCACGGTCACTCCGAGGCGGTGGACACGCTGCTCGAGCTGGCGCAGGCGGTGCTGGTGGACTCGGTCGAGGACCCCAGCTATGGCGAGGCGATACGGCGCGCGTGCGAGCTGAGACGGCGAGCATACGTGGTGGACCTTGCGTGGTTGCGCAGCACGCCATGGCGCGAGCGGCTGGCGTCCGCTTTCGACCCGCCCGCGATGCGTGCCGAGCTGCAGCGGATCGACTCGATCGCGGTGCGCCACCATCGCGAGTCCACCGCCGCGGCGCTGTTGCTGGTGGGCTGGCTATCCTCGCGACTGGGCTGGGAGATGCGCCCGCTACGCCGCAGCGGCCGTGCGCTCTGCGGGACCGCCATGGCCGGCGAGCAAGCGATCTCGATTCGCATGGAGCAGGATGGCGAACTGGAGGTGAAGGGCCTTCAGAGCGTCGCCATCTCGACCGTCTCGGGCCGGCGCCTGGGACTGCGTCGAGGAGAGGGCGGGCTGCGCGCGCGCAGCCGCGACGAGGATGGGCGCGAACGCGAATGGACGATCCTCGGCGCCTCGCGCGGTGAGGGCGGCATCCTCGGCGAGGGGATTCGCCAAGCGCTGCTGCGCGACCCCACGTATGGGCCCGCGCTGAGTGCGGCCGAGACGATGGCGCTCTGAGCGCTCCGCCACGCCCGCCCCACGCATCTGAAGACAGCGGCCGACAGATTGGCTCCGGGCGCTCCCCCTGGGCCAGCCGACGCCGCGAACAGTGCGCCAGGGACGTTCGCGGCGCAACCTTCTACAGTTCTCTGGCGTAGCTATGGCCACGATCGCGAACCGCGACCCCATCGCTCCCCCACACCCCCTCCCCGCCGACTGGGAGGAGGCGCTGGCGGCGCTCGACACCGCCAGAGAGCGAACGCTCGCGCTGGTGGACCGGCTCAGCGACGAGCAGCTCAGCAGCGTGCTCTCACCGATCATGAGCCCGCTCGTGTGGGATCTCGCGCACATCGCCGCCTACGAGGACCTGTGGCTGGCCCACCGTCATGGCGGCCTGTCGCTGCTCAGACCCGACCTCGCGGAGTTGTACGACGCGTTTGAGACGCCACGCTCGGTGCGGGGCGAGATCGAGCTGCTCGACCCGCCGCAGGCGCGCGAATACCTCAGCGAGGTGCGCTCACACACCGCGCAGGCGCTCACGCAACGTGGCGTGGGCGATGGCACGATCTACGAGCTGGTGCTGCGCCATGAGCTGCAACACACGGAGACGATGCGCCAGACGATGGCGCTGGCGGGACTGTTGCCACCCGGTGAGCCGCGCCTGGCGCCGCTCACGGGCGCCCCCCGTGGCGGAGGGCACGCCCCAATGGGCGCAGGCCCTGACGGGCATACCCACAGGGCACACGGCAAGCAGGCGGACACCCTGCAGGGCGTAAGCGAATGGATCGACGTGCCGGGCGGCCCGTTTGAGATGGGCGCCGGCCCGAGCGGGTTCGCCTACGACAACGAGCGCCCGCGCCACACCGTCGAGCTGCCCGCCTTTCAAATCGCCCGCCTACCGGTGACCAACGCGACCTGCGAGCGCCTGGGCGCGGGCGGGCGCGAGGGGCATCCCGACGCGCCCGCCTGCCACGTGAGCTGGTCCGAGGCGGACGCGCTGGCCAGGGCCGCGGGTGCGCGACTGCCGAGCGAGGCCGAGTGGGAGAAGGCGGCAAAGGCCGGACTGCTCGCGGGCGTGGGCCAGGTATGGGAATGGACGAGCAGCTACTTCGAGGGGTATCCGGGGTTTGCGGCGCACCCCTACAGGGAGTACTCCGAAGTGTTCTTCGGCGAGGACTACCGCGTGCTGCGCGGCAGCTCGTGGGCAACCGACCCGCACGTGGCGAGCACCACCTTCCGCAACTGGGACCTGCCGATCAGAAGCCAGATCTTCGCCGGCCTGCGACTCGCTCGGGATGCGCCATGATGCTCGACCGCACGCGTCCGACGCTCGATCCGCCTCGATCGCATCTCGCTAGGGTGGTGTAGTGGAGCCGATCGCCGACCCACAGAGCGAGACCCTCGGCGCCGGCTCGGTGACGATCGACTCCTACCTGCACGAGGGCCAGGAACGCTCCCTGGCCGACGACGTGCTCGACGGGCTGACGCGGCCGTTCAAGGAGCTGCCACCCAAGCACTTCTACGACGCGCGCGGAGCGGAGCTATTCGACCGCATTTGCGAGCTGCCCGAGTACTACCCGACGCGCACCGAGCGCTCGATCCTGCAATCCAGCGCCGCGCAGATCGCGAGCGCCACCGCCGCCGCCGAGCTGGTCGAGCTTGGCTCGGGCACGGCCGCGAAGACGCGGGTGCTGCTCGACGCACTGCACAGCGCCGGCACGCTGCGCCTGTATATCCCGGTGGACGTGACCGAGAGCATGGTGCGCGACTGCGCGCGCGAGCTGACCAGCGAGTACCCGGGGTTGCGCGTGCACGGGGTGATCGGCGACTTCGAACGTCATCTCGACCGCGTGCCCGAGCCGCTCGGCCCGCGCCTGGTGGTGTTCCTCGGCGGCACGATCGGCAATTTCCCGCCGGGCAGCCGCCGGCGCTTCCTGCGTGAGATCTCACGGCTGCTCGGCCCAGAGGACCATCTGCTGGTGGGCACCGACCTCGTCAAGGACCCGGGGGTGCTCACCCGCGCCTACGACGACGCGGAGGGCGTCACGGCCGAATTCAACCGCAACCTGCTCGCAGTGCTCAACCGCGAGCTGCGCGCCGACTTCGACCCGCAGGACTTCGACCACGTCGCGCTGTTCAACCGCGAGCACGAGTGGATCGAGATGCGCCTGCGCGCACGCCGCGAGCACACCACCACGGTGCGCGACCTCGGCCTCTCGGTGCACTTCGAGCAGGGCGAGGAAGTGCGCACCGAGATCAGCGCCAAGTTCACCCGCGAGCGCGTGGAGCAGGACCTCGACGCTGCCGGCCTTGAGATCGTGAGCTGGCTGACCGACCCGCAGGAGCTGTTCGCCCTCACGCTGTCGCGACCGTCGCGAAGCGCCACAGCCTCGCTGTAACCACGGGAACGAACAGCAAATCCAAAATAATCGGCGCGCAATCGCCACGCCCGCACCGGTAGTCTCCATCACCATGGAGATCCAGGGCAGCTCAGCGCTTGTGGTCGGCGGCGCGTCGGGCCTCGGCGAGGCCACCGCGCGACGCCTGCACGAACAGGGCGCGACCGTGACGGTTGCCGACCTCAACGCCGAGAAGGGCACGGCGCTCGCCTCCGAGCTGGGGGTTGAGTTCGTCGCGTGCGACGTGCGCGAGGAGAGCCAGGTGCAGGCGGCCGTCGAGCAAGCGGCAGCGAAGGCGGGCGGACTGCGCATCGCGGTGTGCTGCGCCGGTATCGGCTGGGCGCAAAAGGTCGCCAGCTCGCGCGGGCCGCACCCACTGCTGCCGTTCGAGACGACGATCCAGATCAACCTGATCGGCACCTTCAACGTGCTGCGGCTCGCCGCCACGGCGATGATCGCGGCCGAGCCACTGCAGGACGGCGAACGCGGCGTGTGCGTCAACACCGCCTCGGTCGCCGCCTTCGACGGGCAGATCGGCCAGATTGCCTACTCGGCCTCCAAGGGCGGCATCCTCAGCATGACGCTGCCGGCCGCACGCGACCTCTCAGGCCAGGGCATCCGCGTGAACACGATCGCCCCGGGCTTGTTCGACACGCCGCTGCTCGCGGCGCTGCCCCAGGAGGCGCGCGAGAAGCTGGGCGCGGGCGTGCCCTTCCCGCGACGGCTCGGAACACCCGCCGAGTACGCCCACCTGGTGTCTCACATCGTGGAGAACCGGATGCTCAACGGCGAGGTCATCCGCCTCGACGGCGCCCTGCGCATGCCCCCGCGCTGAGCGCTTCTTCAGCAGGGGCAACTTCGTCAGCCGGCAATCCCCGGCCAGTCGATCCGCTCCGCAAGGTGCGTTGCGCTGTAGTCAATCAGGGCGCTGCACTCGATCGACTCATACTCGCCGTCGCGCAAACCGAGCCAGTGGACAACGCGCTCCAGCGGATCGACGATCAAGACCTCGTCAACGCCGTGAGCGGCGTAGAAGGGCAGCTTCTTCCACGTCTCATCGCCGGGCGAGACGATCTCGACCGCGAGCGCGACAGTGGGATAAAACAGCTCATCGGGACCGGGCCTGTGCAGACCGCCGTCGGGTATCCGATAGTTGTCTTCCTCGCCAACGTTGAAATCCCCTAGAGCCGGCAGCAACCCCGCCACGCGCGCGGGAGCATCGAGCAAGACTGCCAGCTGGTGCAGGATGCGATGGTGACGGCCGTGCGGGCTCGGGTTCATGTGCAGCACCCCGTCCCACATCTCGTCGCAACCGTCGAGGCCGAGACGACGCCGACGCTCCAGCAACGACTCAATCTCCACAGGCAGCGGATCGAGCACGACAAGCACCATGGCGCCGAGTCTAGTGCGCCATCGCACTGAAGACAAGGCGCTACATTTTTGGACGGGGGTGATCCAGCTTCCACATCCCCCTAATCCGACCCGAAACATCGGGCGGGACAGAGAATGGCACTTCAGCCCCACCCAGAGTCGAAGGCCGTCTCTACGGCACGCTGCGAGACGGGCACGTGGCTGGGCCGGTTGGGGGCTGCCGGCCCAGCCACGCCACGGGAGAGTTTTAGGAGAGGCGTTCGACGAGCATCGCCATGCCCATGCCGCCGGCTACGCACATCGACTCGATGCCGTACTTGCCGCCCTTCGTCTCCAGGTTGTTGAGCAGCGTGGTCATGATGCGCGCGCCGGTCATCCCGAAGGGATGGCCGAGCGCAATCGCGCCGCCGAAGGGGTTGAGCTGCTCCTCGGTGATGCCCAGCTCCTCCATGCACGGCACGATCTGCGCGGCGAATGCCTCGTTGATCTCGACCACGTCGATGTCCTCGATTTTCATGCCCGTGTTCTCGAGCAGCGCTTTGATCGCGGGGATCGGGCCGAGGCCCATCACCTCCGGGCGGATAGCGGCGACGGTTGAGGCGATGATGCGCGCCTTCGGCGCCAGCCCGAGCGCGGACGCCTTCTCTTCGGACATGACGAGCACCGCGGCGGCGCCATCGTTGAGCGGACAGGCATTGCCGGCGGTAACCGTGCCGTCGGGCCTGAACACTGGTTTCAACGCCGCCAGCTTCTCGAGCGTCGTACCGGGGCGCGGGCCGTCGTCCTTGCTGAGCACCGTCTCGGGCACATCGATCTCGTTGCCCTCCCTGTCGGTGTCTTTGTGCGCCGGCACGGTGACGGGGATGATTTCCTTGTCGAAGTGACCGCTGGCCTGAGCTTCGACCGCGCGCGTCTGGGAGATCAGCGCCCACTCGTCCTGAGCCTCGCGCGAGACTTTGCGTTCCTCGGCCACGTTCTCGGCGGTCAGGCCCATCGGGATGTACACGTTGTAGAGCGAGCCCTCCGAGCCGTCCACAAGCGGGTGGAACTCGAAGCCGCCACCGCCGCCCTGCCCGGCGCGCGACACTGCCTCCACGCCAGCCGATATGTAGGTGTCGCCCTCGCCCGCTTTGATCGCGTGGAAGGCCATGCGGATCGTCTGCAGCGAGGAGGCGCAGAAGCGGTTGACGGTCGTGCCGGGCACGCGGTAGTCGATGCCGGCGATCAGGCTGGCGATGCGCCCCACGTTGTAGCCCTGCTCGCCCTCCCCATAGCCGCAGCCCATCATCACGTCGCCGATCGAGGTCTGCTCGACCTGCGGGTTGCGCTCCACGATCGCCTTCAGCGGGATCGAGGCGAGGTCATCGGCGCGCACGGTCTTCAGCGAGCCCTTCACCGCCCTCCCGATCGGCGTGCGGATGGCGTCGACAATCACAGCTTCAGGCATGTGTGCTTCTCCTTGGTAGGTCATTGGCGGGGACGGACCCTCCACCCGCCCCGCGCGGCGCGGGAGCAGCGCGCATCTTATGCGAGATCGGGACGAGCTTAGGGGACGGACCTAAAGGTCCAAGCGACTGACGCCCAGCTCATCAAAGCCGACGTGATGAGCAAGCTCGTGGCGCACGGTCCTCGTGACCTGCTCGCGCAGAAGCTCGGGGTCGCCACCGAAGTCGCGCCGCAGCGTGTCGCGGAAGATCACGATCCGATCGTGCACATCCTCGCGCGCCACGGTGCCGCCCTGATACAGCCCGTACGCGCCGCGTGCGCGTCCGCCGTCGGAGATCACGACGGCCACGTGCGCGAGCGCATTGCGCAGCAGGTCGGGCAGGTCATCGAGCGCGTCTCGCACCAGCTCCTCGAAGTCCTCGTCGTTGAGCGGGTCCAGGCGCATGAACTCCGCTTCCTCAGGATCGACGACCAGCCCTTCGCGGGCCACCTCTTCGGAGTGGCGCACAAGCTCATCAAACTCGGCCTCGGTTTCGGGATCACGCCAGTTCGCCAAGCGCACCGCCGTGAAGGCGAACACCGTCGAGGCCACCGCGACGAACAGCACGCCGAGCGCGATCTCCTCGACCGCTCGCACCACCCCGTTGGGGCTGAGTCCCTGAGCGGCGATGATCGCGACCAGGCCGACCAGCATCGCCACGAGCGCGGCCGCCGCGGTGCGGCGAAGCTTGCCGAAGGCGCCTGGCGACCTCGACGCGCGCATCCCGACTCCTACTTCAGCGTACGGGCAATCACGAGCCGCTGGATCTCGTTCGTGCCCTCGTATATCTGGGTTATCTTGGCATCCCGCATCATGCGCTCGACCGGGTACTCCTTGACGTAGCCGTAGCCGCCGAGCACCTGCACCGCCTCGACGGTGACCGCCATCGCGGTGTCCGAGCAGAACACCTTGGCCATCGAGGAGTACTTGGCGCTCTGCGGATGATCCTGGTCGGCCATCGCGCACGCCTTATAGAGCAGCTCGCGCGCGGCGGCCGTGCGGATTTCCATGTCGGCGAGCTTGAAGGCGATGCCCTGGAACTCGTTGATCGCCTGGCCGAACTGCTTGCGCTCGCGCGCGTAGGCGACCGCGTAGTCGGTCGCGCCCTGTGCGATCCCGACCGCCTGGGCGGCCGCGCCGAGGCGCGTGCGCTCCAAGGTGCCGAGCGCGACACGCAGTCCCCTGCCGACCTCGCCGATCACGTTCTCGGCCGGCACTCGCACGTCCTCGAAGATCGGCTGGCCCGTCGGCGAGGCACGGATGCCGAGCTTGTGCTCGAGCTTGCCCACGCTGAAGCCGGGACGATCGGCCTCCACCACGAACGCGGTGATGCGCTTGCTCTCGCGGTCGGTGACGGCGAAGGTGATGTAGAAGTCGGCGATGCCGAGGTTTGAGATCCAGTTCTTGGTGCCGTTGATGACCCACTCGTCGCCGTCGAGCACCGCAGTTGTTTGCATCCCAGCCGGATCGGACCCGGCTTCGGGCTCGGACAGCGCGAACGCGGGCGACCACTCACCGCTTGCGCACTTCGGCAGGAAACGCGCCTTCAGCTCATCGGAGCCAAACAGCTGGATCGGCAGCGTGCCCAACTCCTGCACCATCAGGATCAGCGCGCAGGCGGCGTCCACCTTGGCGATCTCCTCGACGCCCATGTTGAGCATCAGCGTGCCGGTGCCGGTGCCGCCGTACTCGGTTGGAAACGGCAGACCGAGAATGTCCTGCTCGGCGAGCACCTTGCGGATGTCCCACGGGTATTCGGCCTGCTCGTCGATCTCCGCCGAGCGCGGTGCGATCTTCTCCCGGGCGATCTGCCCGATCGTGGCGCAGAAGTCCAGGTGCTCCTGCGGGATGGTGTAGGTGTCGTTGAGGGTCACGTGCACTGTCTTGATCCTAATGCCCCCGCTACGCTGGTGCTCCTATGGGTGCCCAGACCAACTCCACGCAGAGGGATATCGACCCCGAGCAGCTGGCACGGTGGATGGCCGAGGAGCCCAAGTTGCAGCTCGTGGACGTGCGCGAGGACTACGAGCGCGAGGCGGGATACATCGAGGGCTCGACCCACATTCCGCTGGTGCAGCTCAGCTCCAGGGCAGCGGAGATCGAGCGCGAGCGCCCAGTGGTGTTCTACTGCCGCGTGGGTGCACGCTCGGACATGGCCGCGCAGGCGTTCAGGGCCAGCGGAGCGCAGGCACTGTCGATGCGCGGCGGGCTCGTGCGCTGGGCAGGCGAGAACAGGCCGCTCTCACCCGAGGGTGGCGTCGTGGCGGACCACTGAAAGGACACGCAGATGGAGGCATCCGAGTACCCCAAGGTCACCGTGGGCGAGGGCTATGCCGTCGCCGAGGATCTGAGCGCACTGGGCGAGGGCTATGGCTTTCACAAGCTGCGCAAGGGCCTGGGCGTGACCGCCTTCGGCGTCAACGCGATCACGATGCCGCCGGAGTTTGAATCCGGCAGTCACTATCACGACGTGCAGGAGGAGCTGTATTTCGTGCACAGGGGCACGATCGAGATGGTGTTCGGCGACGGCACCACGCATCGCCTCTCCGAGGGCGGATCGGCGCGCGTGGACGCCGCGACGTTGCGCAAGGTGCGCAATGTTGGCGAGGGCGACGCCACCTATATTTGCGTAGGAGGCAAGGACGGGTATGTGGGGCGCGATGGACGTATGCCCGACGGGGAGCAGCGCATCAGCGGACCACCCGGAGCCGCCTGATCGACCGGCGGCGTGCGGCGGGCCCGTCGGCGAGGCGGGCTCGCCCGGACCCGACGACCGCACGCTAGTAGAGCAGTTCCTTCACATAGCGCTGGTGCAAACGCCCGATCGACGTCTTTTCGGGATGGAAGCCGATCGCGTCAAAAGCGAGGCCCGTCACGGGTGCCCACGCGACGATCAGGTACACGCCGATCAGCAGCGCCGCCAGCCGCAGTCGGCGCGAGCCGGCAAGCGCGGCGAGGGGAAGCACCCACAGCACGTACCACGGCAGCACCCAGCTGAGCGTCACGAGCAGCGCGACCGAGGCCCAGCCGGCGGCGGCCAACGACTCACGTCGGCGCCAGGCCATCCATGAGCACGCGGCGACGCACACGACGAGCACGCCACTGAGCAGCACACGCAGCGTTTCCGTCTCGCCTCCGAGGCCGAGCGCGAGGCCGAGCAGGTTGGGGATGCTCACCATCGTCACGAGGCGGCCCTGGGTGGCGAGGTCGGGGAGGTGCGGGCCGAACGCGGCCACGCTTGCTGCTCCGAACACGAGCGCACCGAGGGCCATGCCGAGCACCACTTGCACCAGGTCGCGGCGGCGGTGCAGCAATGCGGCGAGCACGACCGGCAACAGGACTCCGGCCGACGCCTTGATCGCGACGGCCGCCACGAACGACGCTCCGGCGCCGATCAGGACGGGCGAGAGCTTCCGGACCTCGGCTCCAGCGGCGACACTCGCCCCGCTGGCCTGAGCCTCGCCGGCGTCGAGGACATCGACCCCGCGCCGGTGTGAGCCATGCGCTCCATACCTCCCAAGCAACAGCAGGTAGAAGCCGAGCACCACGCAGAACATCATCAGGAAGTCGTTGTGATCGCCACCGAGCCCCCACACGAGCACGATCGGGTTCAGCCCCACGAACACGATCGCGGCGACCGGGTCGCGACCGAGCAGGCGCGCCGAACGCCACACCATCAGCACAATGCCGAGGCTCGTCAGCATCAAGAGGCCCTTCAACACCCAGAAGGACGCCGCCACGCCGAGCGGCACGACCGCGAAGGTAATCAGTGTGAATAGCGGGCCGTAGGGGCTGAGCAGCTGATGCCAGTTGCTGATCGCGTAGCTCGGGTCGCTGTGGGGCTCGAGCACGGGAATCGTGGTGTAGGGGTTGAGATGGTGAACAACCTCCATGCGCCCGTAGTTGACGTAGTTGAACACGTCGGTGAGCGCCAGCGGCGGAGATAGAAACATGATCGCGTGGACCACCAGCACGGCGGCGATGGCCCAGCGCGCGGATAGGCGCGGCACATATCGCAGGCCGAGCAGATAGCTCACATACATGAGCACGATGCACCCGCTGAACAGGTACTTCAGGGCCTGTCCGTTGCGGGTCAGGGACGGCCACAACCCGCCGAGCGGGCCCGCCATCCAGTGCGGGTAGTAGCCCTGCGTGGTGGTGGCAGCGATGATGCTCGGACGGTCAGCCGCCACCAGCACGATCAGCAGACAGCAGGCGACGATCACGACCAGGCAGCCCGCGCCGACGATCACGTTCGAGCGCGACTCGGCGCCCACTCCCACCCTCGACTCGGCACGCGCGGCGAGCACTCCCCCACCCGGCTCGGCCCGCGCGGCGAACACGGCGCGGAGGCCGCGACGCTTAACGGCGGCGGGGCCCCGCAGGGCCCCGGTTACACCTTCGCTGCCGCTCAGTGCGCTCAGAAGCTCAGAGCGTTGAGACGTTGACGGCCTTGGGGCCCTTGTCGCCCTGCTCCGCGTCGTAGGACACCTTGGTGCCCTCCTGGAGCGAGCGATACCCTTCGCCGTTGATACCGGTGTGGTGGACGAACAAGTCCTTGTCACCATCATCGGGGGTGATGAAACCGAACCCCTTGTCGTCGCTGAACCACTTCACTGTGCCGGTAGGCATGTGACTTCCTCCACGATATGTGCGTGCTGCTACGCGGAGGATGCTTCTAGAGCTTCGACCTGCGAGCGCTTGCACTGCTTTTTTCGCCGGTTGTGACCGGCCAGACCGCACGACGGTAGCAGGTCGATGCGGATGTGTGTTAGCAAGTGGTATATGCCTGACAGCGTGCAACCCCCAGCGCCAGAGCCCCCGCTGAGCTTGACACGGCTGCTGCCACCGGGCCCACCGGTGGCGGTCGAGCGAATCGTCGCCGAGCTGGGGCTGGGCGAGCCCGGCGAGGCGAAACACCCGCGGCGCCCGACGGTGCTGCTCAACATGATCTCAAGCGCCGACGGGCGAGCGAGCGTGGGCGGGCGCTCGGGGGCGCTCGGCGGGCCCGCCGACAAAGAGCTGTTTCACGGGCTACGCACGGCGGTGGACGCGGTGATGGCGGGCGCGGGCACGGTGCGCGCCGAGCGCTACGGGCGACTGGTGCGCGACGAGCATCGCCGCCAGATCAGGCGCGAGCGCGGGCTCACCGAGGAACCGCTCGCCGTTGTCGTGTCGGCACGACTGGAGCTGCCCGACGACGTTCCCCTCTTCACCGAAGCGGGGGCGCGCGTGGTTATTGTTACTCCCGCGCGCGAGGCCGTCGCCGACACGCAAGCCAAGATCGACTACGTGCGCGTCGAGCGCGACGGTGCGCTGGACCTGCCGGGCGCGCTGGCACAGTTGCGCGAGCGCCTGGGCGTGCACACGCTGCTGTGCGAGGGCGGCCCGCACCTCAACGCCCAGCTGCTCGCGGCCGGCCTCGCCGACGAGCTGTTCCTCTCGCTCTCGCCGATGCTCGCGGGCGACGACCCCGACGGCGCGGCGCTGCGAATCCTCAGCGGCATGAGCCTCGACCCGCCCGCCCAGCTGCGGCTGCTGGCGGTGTTCGAGCACGAATCGCACCTGTTCCTGCGCTATCGCGTGGAGCACGGCTAAGCGCATCGTGGATCTGGGCGCGCATGCGTTGGCCTTCCGACACATGTTCCACTAGCAACCTCCGGGAAGGGGCGCACACGTGCGCCCCTCGGGCCGGCACATGTGCCGGCCCGGACAGCGGCGCATGCGCCGCTGTCGACCCCCTCAAACCGGGGCGCGCATGCGCGCCCCGGTGCATCGGCACATGTGCCGATGCGGATAGCGACACATGTGTCGCTATCACTAACGGAAGCTCAACCGTCCTCCCCACCCGCGCCGCGCTCCCGCGCGAGCACGGCCACGTTGAGCACGACGCTATTGGGCACCATCGTGGCGCCCTCCTCGGTGACGAACGTCGTGTAGAGCAACCCGAGCGCGCCGACCGTGCCTTCGATTTGGCCGGCGAGCGGCCCGCCCTGCAGGCGCACGCGGTCGCCCACGCGGAACGGTCGCGCGCTGAGCAACACCGTGCCCGCAAACACGTTGCCGAGCGTTTGCTGGGCTGCCAGCCCAAGGATCACGGCCGTCGCGGCGCCACCGAGCGCGAGCGTGCGTGCTTCCACGCCGGCGATGCTGAGTGCGACGATGAGCGCGATGGCGACCGTGGCGAGGCGGATCACGAAGCCAACGGTGCCCGCCAGCGCCGGGTCCAAGCGCCGGAACAGCGCCGGCCCGAACGCGCGGCCGATGTCGCGCGCGATCGCCCAGCCGAGGATCAGCAGGAGCAGCACCACCGCGATCACGACCGGCGCTTCCAGCCACGACAGGCGCCCCGCGCCGTACCTGTTCAGCCCGAGCAGCTCGCGGCGGTTTTCGTAGAACACCACAACGCCCACGAACAGGGCTGCCAACAGCAGCGCCTCCCAGCGGGCGCGCCGCACCGCGCCGGGACTGACCTGCTGGAGCAGGCCGACTTCCTCCCACGCTTGGCTGCGCGTCTCGAACATCTTTGCTGGGGTCTTGGGAGGGGACATCGAGCACCAATGATGGTGCATGCCACCGTCACCCACGCCACGCGCAAGCGCCGTCCCACCGCGCGCCTGCCGGGCGTGCCCGCCACAAGCCAGCGCCCACCGGGAGCCAGGCCGCCTGCACCCACCGGAAGTCAGGCCGAGTCGAGCCGCCGCGTGCTCAGGCCAGCGTGTAGATCGTCATCGCGCCGCCAAACACCAGGCAGTAGATCGCAAAGGGGACCAGCGTGCGCGTCTTGAACCAGCGCACCAGGAAGGCGACCGTGAACAGTGCGGTGACGGCGGCGGAGAGGCACGCCACGAGCGCCTGCCCGCGAATGCCGTTGCCGAGGTGGCCGAGCAGGTCTGGCAGCTTGACCAGGCCGGCGGCAAGGATGATCGGCGTGGCGAGCAGGAAGGCGTAGCGGGCCGAGTCGCTGTGGTCCAGACCACGCCCGAGGCCCGCCCCCATCGTGACGCCGTCGCGGCTGATGCCGGCAAGCAGCGCGGTTGACTGAGCCACGCCGATCACCACGGCCTCGCGATACTCGAGCGTGTCCAGCTCACGACCGCCCTCCGCGTTCAGCCCCTCCCGCGCCGCGAGTTCGCGCACCGCGGCGCGACGGCGGAAGCGCTCGGCGGCGAACAGGATCAGCCCATTGACCATCAGCAGGATCGCGGCGATTTCGGGCTTGGCGGTGAGCGTGCGCAACTGGTGCTCGAAGGCGAGGCCGATGATCCCGGCGGGAATGCTCGCGACGATGATCAGCCAGGCCAGGCGCTCGGTGCTCGTCTCAGCGCGACGCGTGGAGAGCGTGTGGAAAAAAGCCTTCACGATTTCCACCCACGTGCTCCAGTAGTAGACGAGCAGTCCGAGCGCGCTGCCGACGTGCAGCATCACGACGAACGCAAGCCAGAAGGACTCAGCTTCGGACTGCGCGTCGACCAGCTTGTTCCAGCCGAACAGCGTGGGGAACAGCACGGTGTGGCCGAGACTGGAGATCGGGAAAAGCTCGGTGACGCCCTGCAGGATGCCGAGCACGATCGCCTGGAAGTAGCTGATGGCCGAGGCGAGGAGAAAGCCGATGGGGACTAGCGACATCGCCCGGGAGCATATGGCAGCCCGACGACGCCACGAGGCGCTTAGCCACGTGGCATGACCGTCTCGCGAGCGGTCTTTGGGGACGGCTGTACGTGCCCTTCCTATACACGATCTCCGCCGCCGGCCGACCTTGTAGCTTATTGTCTGCATCACTCTCTTGCGCACGATATGCTGGTGTCATGCGGGCACTCGTCCTGGATCCACCGAGCGCAGGGTTGGAGCAGATACTCGAGCGCCGCCGGCGCTCGGGGCTCGATCGGATGGACGAGATCTGGAAGGGGGTCCTGCACATGGTCCCGGCACCAAGCCACGCACATGGCAATATCGAAGCTCAGCTGATGCGGCTCCTGGGGCCGCATGCCGACGAGGCCCACCTGGAGCTAATCGGCCAGAGTAACCTCGGCGAGGGGGAACACGATTTCCGCGTGCCCGACTGCTCACTGCACCGTCCCGGCGCGCACGGCGTCTGGCACTCGACCGCCGCACTGGTCGTCGAGGTGGTCTCCCCGAACGATGAGAGCTGGGAAAAGCTGCCGTTTTACGCCGCCCACGACGTCGACGAGGTACTGATCGTCGATCCCCAGGAGCACTCGGTCAGCTGGCTTGCTCTTGACGGTGAGCGCTACAACCCCGTCGAGCACAGCAGCCTCGTGGACCTCGGGGCGAGCGGGCTGTCGCGGCTGATCGACTGGCCGCCGGTCGGGGAGACTGAGCCCGGTCAGAGCCGGTAGGCGCTCGCCAACGCCCTGGATCGCTCGCGCTGGAGCGCGTTAGCTACCAGATCGTCGCCACTCCATATGCCGCGAACGCCGGGTCGCGGGTCACGATCGGAATTCGCTCGCAGAGCGCCTGCGCCGCGAGCAGTCGATCGAACGGGTCACGGTGAGACTTCCCGGCCAACCGTGGGAACGGCAGGTCCTGCAAGCGTGTGGCATGCGACCAGCCGATTGCGAGTACGTCAAACCCGTCGGCGCTCGCCTGCTCCGGCCAATCCTTGTCTATCTCCAACTTGCCCAGAGAGCGCTTCACAGCGATCTCGATGAGTGTGCCGGCGCTGAGTAGAGGCTCCTGAGCCGCCTCGATCGTCTCACGAGCAGTGGGCGACAGGCGGCGATCCGCACCAAGCCACCACAGCAGCGCGTGCGCATCCACGAGCAGCCGCATCAGTCGGCGATGCCAAGTGCCTGCGCGACATCCTCGGGCCACTCGTCGAAATCCTCGGGCACGCGCACACGACCGCGCATCCTGCCAGGCTTGCGCCTCGGCCCAGTTTGCTCGGCGGCGATGGGAACGAGACGGACGACCGGCTTGCGTCCACGACGCAACACGATCTCCTCACCCTCCTCGGCCATGTGCACGAGCTTTGACAGCTGGGTCTTGGCTTCGCCGATGCCGTAAATCGTAGGCATGCACCAAAGGTAGCAAGCTTGGTCAAGTTGACCAAGCTAGCTAGTTGAGCTTCACGAGAGCGCTTGCGGACGGAACCCTGACTTCCACCACAAGTCCTCCCCCCTCTCGCGAATGGGCCACGAGCGTCGCCCCATGCGTGTCGGCGATCGCGCGCACGATCGAGAGCCCGAGGCCGTGCCCGTCGCCGTGGGCGGCGCGATCGGGGATGAGTCGCTGGAAGGGTTGGAAGAGGCGCTCGATCTCCGCGGGCGGCACCCGCGGTCCGCTATTTGACACAGAGAGCACCGCCACCCCGGCTCGGCCGGCCGTCGTAACATCGACCCGACCACCGGCCACGTTGTGGCGCAGCGCGTTGTCGAGCAGGTTCGCGACCAGGCGCTCGAGGAGGCGAACGTCACCTACAGTCGGTGCCGGGTCGATAGCGGCGCTCAGGCTCAGCCCGCGACGCTCGATCTCCCCCTCCCGAGCGAGCAGCGCCTCGCTGGTCAGGGCACCAAGGTCGAGGTGTTCCCGCCGCTCCAGTCCGCGCTCGCCGCTGGCGAGTGTGAGCAGCGCCTCGATCAACCGCTCCTGCTCCTCACTGCTCGCAAGCACGCGCTCGCAGGTCGCGCGCAGCGAGTCATAGTCGGCGTCGGGATCGGCGAGGGCGACCTCAAGCAGCGCGCGCTCGACGGTCAGCGGCGTGCGCAACTCGTGTGAGGCGTTGGCCACGAACTGGCGCTGGGATTGAAAGGAGGACTCCAGGCGCGAGAGCAACCCGTCGAAGGTGTCCCCCAATTCCGTCAGCTCGTCGTCGGGACCGTCCAGCGCGAGTCGCTCGTGCAGGTTGCTGGCGGAGATCTCACGCGCGGCGCTTGTGATCTTGTGCAGCGGGCGCAGCGCGCGTCCGGCGATCAGCCAGCCAAGGATCATCGACGCGACCGCCATGATGGCAAGCGCGATCCCCGACATGGTCAAGAGCTGGTGCAATTCGGCGCTGTGCTGCTGGGTGGCGAGCAGGTGCAGCTGGCGCACCTGATAGCGCACCTGCTGTGGAGTGACCGACACGGGCCCCGTGGCGAGGACGCCTTCGGGCACGTGCACCGGGACGCCGGTGCTTTCGGGCGCGGGCACGGCATGGGTGCTTTCTGACACGCCCCCCGCCTGGGTGCCTTCGGACGCGTGCCCCGAGGCGTGGGCGCTTTCGGACGCGTGCCCTGAGGTGTGAGCGCTTCCGGACGTGGGCACGGCGTGGACGCTTTGATACGCCCGCCCCAGGGTGCGAACGGTTGCGGGCATGCCGTGGGCCTGCACGTGAACCTGAAAGATCTGCGCCCCTCCCGGCGAGATCCCCGGCACCTTCCCCACGATCGACCCCTGCACGCCGCCCTTCGAGAAGGTCACCTCCTCACTGCCAGAGCCCTTCACCAGCAGGTATGTGGTCGCCAGCAGCGCCGCGCCCGATACGAGAAACAGCGCGCCATACATCAGCGTGAGTCGCAGCCGCACGGTGCGCCGCGGCAGGCGCGAGCGAACCCAGCTCGCGCCCAGCGCTCGCGGGCCGCGGGGCAGACGCGCCCGCCGTCTTGCCGACTGGGCGCTCGGCGGCGAGGCGATCGGATCGGAGGCGCTCATCGCGGTCCCTAAATACGGTAGCCGGCCTGCTGCACCGTTTCGATCAGCGGTGGCTCGCCGAGCTTGGCGCGCAGGCGCCGGATCGTGACCTTGACGGTCGTGGTGAACGGATCGGCCGCCTCGTCCCACACCCGCTGCAATAGCTCCTCAGAGGAGACGACGCGTCCCTGCGCGGCGAGCAGATACTCAAGCAGCGCGAACTCCTTCGGGCTGAGCGCAAGGCGCCGCCCGTCGCGCGTGGCGACCCGGTGGGCGGGATCGAGCCGCAGATCGCCATGCACGAGTGTCGGTGGTAGCGGCGGGTGCGAACGCCTGCCGAGCGCGCGAATGCGAGCCACCAGCTCAGCGAACGCGAACGGCTTTGGCAGGTAGTCGTCGGCGCCGAGGCTGAGGCCGTCCACGCGATCCTCGATCGTGCTCGCCGCCGTGAGCATCAGGATGCGGCTGTCGCATGCCCGCGCCACAAGCGAGCGGCATACCTCGTCGCCGTGCACGTCGGGCAGGTCGCGGTCGAGCACAACCACGTCGTAGTCGGTGATTGCCGCGTGGGCTAGCGCGTCGCGCCCGTCGCGGGCGATGTCCACAGCGACTCCCTCGCGGCGCAGGCCTCTTGCCACCGTGTCGGCCAGCTCGACATGGTCCTCGACCAGCAGCACCCGCATCGCTCAAGCGTGCCTGATTTGCGGTTACAGCGCGGTGACAGCGACGCTCACCGTGGTGTAACCGCCACTTGCGTACAACCTCGCTGCACCCGCGCGCACCAACAAAGGAGCAGAACCACATGACGACGTCGCGATTCGCAATCCCACTGGCCGTCCTGGGCGTGATCGCCGCGAGCCTGATTCTGGCTGCCTGCGGGGGGTCCTCACCCTCGAACGCGGCGTCAAACGAACAGTCAAAGGAACAGAAGGCGGAAGCGAAGTTCGCCGACTTCGCCAAATGCCTGCGCGAACACGGCGTCAACGCCGAATCCGTCTCGCATTCCGGTGGTGCTCATGGCCTGAAGGTGTCGCCCGGCTCGGGTGGACCTCAGCAGTTCGAAGCGGCGGAAAAGGCCTGCGCTCGCTACCGGCCTGCACCGCAGAAGGCGAACCTCTCGCCGCAGCAGAAGGTGGAACAGGAAGAATCGGTGCGCAAGTTCGCCAAGTGCATGCGCGAACACGGGGTCAAAGTCGAAACCTCCACCCAGGGCGGGGGCGTCCAGATCCGGATCCATGCGCATCCGGGCGCCGAAGGCGCGCCGATCCCCGAAAGCCCCGCGTTCAAGACGGCTCAGAAGGACTGCTCGGGCCTGCTCCCCGACGGCGGCCCCAAGGGCGGTCCGCCCGGCCCCAGTCAGGCCAAGAGCACCGGCGGCGGCAGCGAATCCGAGGGTGTGTTCTCCTCACGAGCGGGCGGTTGAGCCGATGGGCGCATCCGACCTCGACCGGCCGCGGGATGCCGCGACCGCGACCAGCGGCGCCGCGACCCCGACCGGCGGCGCCCTAAGAGATGAGATTCCGGACCGGGAGGCCCTGAGCGAGGAGTCCGGCGATCGGCCTGGCGCGGATGTGAGCGGGAGCAGCCGGCGCAAGCGGTGGGTGGCGCTGGCGGCGGTTCTGCTGGCGGTGATCGTCGTGGTCGTAGTCGTGCTGCTCACCTCGGGCTCCTCACCCCACCACCCCGCCGGCACGGGCGTGCCCGCCGGACAGACCACGGCCGAAGTCACGCGTCGCACGCTGACGGAAAGCTCGACCGTCGACGGCACGCTCGGCTACGGCACCACGCTTGAACTGTATGACCGGCTGTCGGGAACGTTCACGTGGCTGCCGGCGGTGGGCACGACGATTGGACGAGGCGGGACGCTGTGGCGGGTGAACAACCAGCCGGTGGCGCTGATGTATGGGTCGGTGCCGGCGTATCGCACGCTCGAGCAGGGCGTCAGCGACGGCCCCGACGTGACAGAGCTGAACGAGAACATGATCGACCTCGGCTACGACCCCTATGGCGAGATCGCCGACTACGAAGACTTCAGTGAAGCGACCGCCGCGGCCGTGCGGCGCTGGCAGCACGCCGAGGACCTAGCCGAAACGGGCAAGGTCGAACTGGGCCGCATTGTGTTCGTCCCCGGCGCGCGGCGTGTCACCGCCGTGAAGGTCGTACTGGGCCAAGACCCGCCAGGCGGCGCCAGCGAAAAAGAGCCCGCCCCCGAAGACCAGGGATCGAAAGAACCGTCTTCCAAGGAACCAGCCACCAAAGAGTCGGCGGCCAAAGAGCCCGCCTCCAAAGAACCAGCTTCCAAAAACTCAGGCCCCAAAGAACTGGCCTCCAAGGCACCAGCATCGAAAAAAGAATCGGCGTCGAAAAAGCCGGCCGGCAAAGAAGCCACCAAAGAGCCGGCGGCGAAGGAACCCGCCTCCAAAGAGCCGTCCACCAAAGAGCCAGCTTCCAAAGAACCTGATCCCGGGGGCGCAGACGAACCGGGCGGTGGCGCGGGCGCGGGCATGGTGGTGCTCGACACCACTCCCACCCAGCAGTTGGTGACGCTCAAGCTCAAGGCCGAACAGCAGACGCTTGCCCGCGTCGGCGAGCTGGCGCCGGTGACGCTCCCCAGCAACCGGGTGGTGCAGGGGCGAATCGTCGAAGTGGGCAGCGTCGCCGAAACCAAAGAAAGCGCCAGCGAGGAAAAGGGCGGCGGCTCGAGCGGGGAATCGGAATCGGCCACGATTTCAGTGACGCTCACACTCGCACACCCGGTGGCACACCTCGATGAGGCGCCGGTGAGCGTCGAACTGGTAAAGAGCATCCGCCGCGGAGTACTCGCGGTACCCGCGACCGCGCTGACGGCGACCGCGGGCGAGGGCTATGCGATCGACACATTGCGGGATGGGCACCGCGTGGCGCTGACGGTGACGCCGGGGATGTTCGCCGACGGCTACGTGCAGGTCGAAGGCGCGGGCGTCCACGAAGGGCTGACGGTGATCCAGTCCGAATGAGCCCAGACGGCAATATCGAAGACACGACGGCGACCGAGTCCGAATGAGCGTGGACGGCGATACCAAGGCGCGCGCACCCGTCCTGGAGCTGATCGAGGTGGTCAAGGAATACCCCGGCGCCGTACAGGCACTGCGCGGGGTGGACCTGACGGTGGACGAGGGTGAACTGTGCGCCATTATTGGCCCATCAGGGTCGGGCAAGTCGACGCTGCTGCACATCATGGGCACGCTTGAAAGACCGACGAGCGGTGTCGTGCGGATCGCCGGCGTGGATGCGGCGGAGGTCTCCGACCGCGAGCTAGCCGCGCTGCGCGCGTGGCGGATCGGGTTCGTGTTCCAGCAGTTTCACTTGCTGGAGGCCCACACGGCGCTTGAGAACGTGGCGACCGGTCTGCTCTACACCGGCACCCCCGCCCGCGAGCGCCGCAGGGCCGCCAGCGCGGCGCTGGAGCGGGTCGGGCTGGGGCATCGCGCGCAGCACACCTCGGCGCTGTTGTCGGGCGGCGAGCGCCAGCGCGTGGCGATCGCCCGCGCGCTCGTCAGCTCGCCCGCGATCGTGCTCGCCGACGAGCCGACGGGCAACCTCGACACGGCCAGCGGAGCCGGCGTGCTGGAGCTGCTGCGGGCGCTCAATGAGCAAGGCACGACGGTCGTGGTGATCACCCACGACCGCGAGATCGCCGCCACGCTGCCCCGGCGCGTGGAGGTGCGCGACGGGCGCCTGATCGGAGACGAGTTGCCCTGGGCGGGCGTGCGGGCGGGCGCGTCATGAGCGCTGGAGAATCGCACGGCAATGCACGACACACGATTGGCGCTGGAGCGCGATGCGACGGTGAGCAACGCATGCGCACCCGCACACTGGCGCGAGGCCCGCGCTCCAAAGCGAAGAACCGCGCCGGGTCGACGCTCCCCCGTAGCCGCATGCTGGGCGCCGACGTGTTGCGGGTGGCAAGCGTGGGTCTGCGCACGCGCCGCCTGCGCGCCGCCCTGTCGGCGCTGGGGGTGGCGATCGGGATCGCGGCGATGGTCGCGGTGCTTGGGATCTCGGACTCCAGCAAGGCTGGCCTGCAGGCCGAGCTGAACGAACTGGGCACGAACCTGCTGACCGTCGCCCCTGGCCAGACGAACTTCGGCGAAACCGCCCAGCTGCCCGAAGCGGCCGACCGGGCCGTGCGCAATCTGCCGAGCGTGCTCTCGGCGGCCGCCGTCACGACCGTGTCGAGTGCAAGCGTGCGGCGCAATCCGTACATCGAAGCGGCGGAAACCGGCGGGATCGGCGTATATGCCGCCGACGCGGGCCTGCTGGGGACGCTCGGCGGGCGAATGCTCTCCGGCCGCTTCCTCGACTCCACCAACGAACGCTACCCGCTGGTGGTGCTCGGTACGATCGCCGCTCAGCGCCTCGGCGTACAGGCGCTGAGCGTGAATGGGCGCCCGGTGCAGGTGTACCTCGGCGACCAGTGGTTCACGGTGGCGGGCGTGATCGGCTCGCTGCCGCTGGCGCCGGAAATCGAACGGGCCGCGCTGATCGGCTATCCGATCGCACACGCGCTGTTCGCGGCGAGCAGGCACGCGAGCACGCTGTATGTGCGCGCCGACCCTGAGGAGGTGCGTGAAGCCGACTCACTACTGGCGGCGACGGCGGACCCGCAGAACCCCGAACAGACCACGGTGAGCCGTCCGTCTGACGCGCTGCAGGCGCGCGCGGACGCGCAGAGCACGCTCACCGCGGTGTTCCTCGGCCTCGGCGCGGTTGCGCTGCTGGTGGGGGGCGTGGGGATCGCCAACGTGATGGTGATCTCGGTGCTCGAGCGCCGCCCGGAGATCGGGCTGCGCCGCGCGCTCGGAGCGCGCGCGGTGCATATCGGCGTGCAGTTCCTCGGCGAGTCCGTCCTGCTCTCCGCCCTTGGCGGCTGCGCGGGAATCGCACTCGGCGCCGCGGCGACCGCCCTCTATGCGCGGACCCAGGGCTGGATCGTGGTCGTGCCCACGCTGTCCGTGGCCGGTGCGATCGCGATCGCACTGTTGCTCGGCGCGCTGGCCGGCCTGTATCCGGCAGTGCGCGCCGCCCGCCTCGCGCCGGCGGCGGCGTTGCGGAGTGTGTGAGTCCGGCCTCAGCGTTGCGCCATGCGCGAGTCCCGCGGCGAGTGCGGCGTATGCGAATCGAGCGGCGGCGTTGCGCAGCGTGTGAATCGGTATGACGCGCTCAAACCACGCGTCACATGCCCCCGCGACGCCGTGCGACCCATCCGGCGCCGACCACGAGCGCGACGACCGCTATCCCCACGACGCGCAGGTCCACGAGCGTTGAGCCGCGCGCGTGAAAGCCAACTGCCGCTATAAGCACCACGGCCAGGAAAGCGAGCCTGACGTAGAGAAGATTCTTATTGCGACCGCGACGACCCATGGGAAGAAAAGCTGACTCTACTTGCTGGGCGCCCATATCTGTCGCGGGTCCCTTCACACCACCTTCACACAATAGTTTCCGACTGATCACAAAGTTGGCTATTTGCAGGGAGAACCTATCCGTATGACAACGCGGGTAGACATGCACTGTCACTCCACTGCCTCGCAAGTGTCAAAGCTCGGCGTGCAACGTGCGCTCGGGCTGCCGGAGTGCGCGACGCCTCCCGAGGAGGTCTACGAGCTGGCGAAGCGTCGCGGAATGGATTTCGTGACGATCACCGACCACGACACGATCGACGGCGTGCTGAGCATCGCCGACCGCGAGGACGTGTTCGTCTCCGAGGAGCTGACCGTTCACTTCCGCGGCGAGCCGCAGGCGGTGCACGTGCTCTGCTACGGGATAACGCCTGATGATCACGAGTGGCTGCAGGCCAACAACGGCGACGTCGAGTTGTGCGCGATGTACCTCTACGACCGGGAGATCGCATGTGCGCTTGCCCATCCCTACTACGCGGTTGGCGCCCCCCTGAGTGCCCACCACCGCCGCCGGCTGTCCGAGCTATTCGATATCTGGGAGACGCGCAACGGCGCGCGCGCCCGCGAGCTGAATCGTCCGGCGGCTATGTACGTCGCGACGCTCGACGGCATCGGCATCGGCGGCAGCGACGATCACGCCGGGATTGACATCGGGCGCACGTGGACCGAGGCGCCGGCGGCGAGCACGCCGAGCGAGTTCCTGGCACACATGCGCGCGGGCCGGGTCGCGGCGCGCGGCAAACAGGGCAGCGCCGCCAAGTGGGCGCATGCGGCAATCGCCTTGACGGCACGCTCGCTCGGACACGGCGATGGTGAGGCACCGCGAGTCGCACCCGACCCGCGAACGGTTATGACGATGGTCCAGCGACTACTGCGCGAGGGCGATGCGCGCGAGGGCGCAACCGGCGCCGACCTCACGCCAGCCGATGCACGCTGCCTGTTGCGCGCCTGGCTGACGGCGGTCGAGCTGGACCATCTCGACGAGCGCGGCCTGATCGCCCACATGCAGGAGGAGGGCTTCAGCCACTCCGATCTCTACCGCCGCGCGTGTCGCCTGCACGAGCGCAAGCTGGCGAGCGCCGTCGAGCACGCGGTTGGGGCCCTCACCGGCGAGACGGTGGACGAGCACGAGGTGGGCGCGGCGACAAGCGGACTGTTCGAGAGCTGCATCGCGGCGATCCCATACGCACCGGCCACCGCGTTCCTGGCCAGCGAGCAGGCGAAGCTCGCGCGCACCGGCGCGGTCTCCGAAGGTGAGCCGCCGCGCATCGCGATCCTGGCCGACGGGATCGGCTCCACACACGGTGTGAGCCGCACGATCGAGGAGATCCGCCGGCGCGGTGTGCCAGGCTTTGAGATCGAGGTTGTGGCCACCGACCCCGAGGTAGACCGGCGCCTCTCGGCCGTGGCCGAGTTCGAGGTGCCGTTCTACCCGGGCCTGCGCATCGGTGTGCCGAGCCTCTCCGCCGCCGCGCAAACACTCGCCGATGGCGACTTCGACGCGATCCACGTGTGCTCGCCGGGTCCGACCGGCATCGCCGGAGCGCTGCTGGGGCGCGCACTCGGGTTGCCGTTGATCGGCAGCTACCACACCGAGCTGACCGCCTATGCCCAGCTGCGCTCGGGACGTAGGCCGGTGGCGCAGGCGATGGAGCTGGCGGTCGCCACGTTCTACAACGCGTGTGACCTGGTGCTCTCCCCCAGCCCCGCCTCCGATGAGGCACTCGCCTCGATCGGGATGAGCATGGAGAAGGTACTGCGCTGGGATCGCGGCGTGGACACCTCGCGCTTCGACCCGGCCCTGCGCGAGGAAGCGCTGCGCGCGAGTTGGGCGAGCGGCACGAACGCATCCGCACAACACGCACCCTCCCGCGAGCACGCGTCCGACGGCCACGGCGCCGATGACACCGCAGGCACGGAGGGGCCGATCAATGTGCTCTACGCCGGGCGCATCACCCACGAGAAGGGCGCCGACCTGCTCGCCGGCGCGTTTCTCGCCGCCCGCGAGCGCGACCCACGACTGCACCTGGTGCTGGCCGGCGATGGCCCCGAGCGCGAGCGCCTAAGCGAGCGCGTCGGCAAGCACGCGAGCTTCCTCGGCTGGCAGCGGGGAGCTGACCTCGCAAGGACCTACGCCTCGGCTGACATCTTCCTGTTCCCCAGCGCCACCGACACGTTCGGGCAGGTGATTCTCGAGGCACAGGCATCGGGACTGCCGGTGCTTGCGGTCGCGGCCGGCGGGCCGCTCGAGCTGGTGCAGGACGGTGTGACGGGGTTGCTGCGCGACGCTGACTCAGTGCAGCTTGCCGACGCGCTGGTGGCACTCGCCGGCTCGCCGGCGCTGCGCAAGCGCCTGGCCACCGCGGCGCTTGGGGCGGTGCGCGAGCGTACCTGGGAGCGAGCCCTGCAGCGCCTGGCGGCCGGCTACCGACGTGCGCTCGAGCAGCCCGGTGCACCGGCAACGCTCAACGGCGAACGACTGGCCGCATGAGCCCGGAGCGCCGCAAGATCGCCGTGGCGCTGCACGACATCGAGCCGGCGACATTCGAGCGCTGCGCGCTGATTCGCGACTGGCTGGACGACCACGGCGTGGATCATGTAACGCTGCTTGTCATCCCGGCGCGCGATTTGCACCCCCTGGCCGAGCGCTCGCCCGAGATGGTGAGCTGGCTGATCGAGCGCGAACGTGGTGGCGACGCGATTGCTCAGCACGGCTTCCAGCACCTGCGCTCGCGTCGCTCGCATGGAGCACGCGCGACGCTTCGCACCTTCAACGCCGACCACGAAAGCGAGTTCGTGGGGCTCGACGCGCACGAGACGCGCCGCGCCGTGGACGCCGGCTGGCGCGTGCTGAAGCTCGCCGGCATCGAGCCGCGCGGGTTCGTGGCGCCCGGCTACGCCTACACCCCGGCGCTGCGGCGCACGCTCGGCGAGCGCTTCCACTGGTGGGCGGCACTGCTGGGCCTGCACCGTGCGCATCCCGGTGGCGGGCGCGTCGCCGCCGAGGCTGAGCACGATCGGCTCGGGCCGCCGATCGCGCTATCGAGCGCGGGACGGCTGCGCCGCGCTCTGTCCCCCGCCCTGCTGCGCACAGGCGCGCTGCTCTCGGCAGGCACGCTGCGACTGGACCTGCGCCCTGCCGACCTCGACGACCCGCGACACATGCTGGCGCTGGAGTGGGTGCTCAAGCGCTCGGCGCGCACGCGCGAGTCGGTGACCTACGAGCAGCTGGCGTTTGCGGCGTCGAGCTGAACGTCAGTCGACACTGGCCGGCTCGGCCGCCGGCGACTCCGCGGCCCGCACGATCTCAGCGTCGCCTGTGTCGAGAACATCCGCCTTCTGGGCGGGACGCACATAGAACAGCCACACGGCCGCGCCCGCGAACAGCATTCCGCACAACAGCCAGCCCAGGGTGGTCGTGCCCACTCCCACGTACTTCAAACCGGAGGCGGCGACCACGAAGGTGATCATCGGGCGGATGTAGCGGTCGGGGGCGCTGGAGGACACGAGCGAGCCGACGAACACGGCGGGGACACTGCCGATGATCAGCGATGCGGTTACGCCGAACTCGACATGACCGAAGGCGAGCGCACCGAGGGCCGCGGCCAGCGTGAGCGGCACAGCCTGGGTGAGGTCAGTGCCGACCAGCTGCTTGGCGCCGATCATTGGGTATAGAAACAGCAGCATCACGATCAACAGCGAGCCGGAGCCGACTGAGGTCATGCCGACGATGATGCCTCCGACCATGCCGATCAGGATCGTTGGCAGCGGCCGCGGGACGACCTCGTGTACGAGGGCGGTGCGGCTCGTGCCGGTGCGACGATCGAGCACGTAGCGCACCACCATCGCGGTGGCGCCGACCAGCAGCGCAGAGCCGAGCGCCACCTCGATGTTTTCCTGCGCTTCCTTGCTGTTGCCCATGACGTGCAGCAGATACGCGCCGAGGAACGCCATCGGCACCGACCCGAGCACCATCCAGCCGACCAGGCGCAGGTTGACGGTGCCGCGCCTGAAGTGCACGCCGGCGCCGATCGGGCGCATCACGACGGCGGCCACCAGGTCGCTCGATATCGCCGCCGAGGGCGTGACGCCGAACAGCAGGATCAGCATCGGCGTCATCAGGGCGCCGCCACCCGCACCCGTCATACCGACGAGAAAGCCGATGATGGCGCTGCCGAGAACGATGTATGGATCGATGTGGATGGTGGTTCTCTCCCTCGCGCGAGCGCCCGCCGCCGTGGTCCGGCTCTCGACCTAAGGCGAAATGATAACCGCACAAGTTCGAGTCGATCACTGAGATTAGCCGAGAACCGCGAAACGCGGAACGGCTTCGCGTCGGCATCGCCGACCGACGTCCGATCAGAGAACGGAGCGAAACGGCGACGCCTGAGATACCCTTTTGCATGTGGCTGTCAGTGAGGGTTTGCGTGAGCGTAGTAGGAAGAGCGCCCGAATACTGGCCTCAATGCAACCTGAGTGCAGCCTTCGGTCGGCTGCTCTGGTTAGAGATGTCATGCCTCGCCTTTCTAGCCACCGGCAGCGCGTCGTAGCCGAGGAGATCGCTCGTCGCTTCGAGCAACGGGCAGCCGCTCATTCACGACCATCGCCCTCCTGAGCGGAGACCTCCGAGCGTGCGCCTTCTCGAAGGCCGTCGAGAACGCTGGCGATCTTCGCGAGTGCCGCGAGAGCACTTTGGTCACCGTTGACGGCCAGCACACCATGCGCTTAGGCGTCGAAAAGCAGCTCGACCGCAACAACCACATAGTCGCTATGGACACGCTCGATGTCGACCCCCGTGAGCAACAGCTCGCTCGCCACGGCCACGATCTCATCCGCCGGGTTTCGGGCGAGCCCGATTAGCTCGTCTACGTCATCCATACTCAAAGCATCCTCAGGACCCCGGTCGTTTTTCGGAGTTGAGACCCAACTGGAGTTGGATGATCTCGACACGATCCAACTTTGGGACCCCATAGTTTGGATGCGATCTGGCGTGTGATCAGAGGACGAGTGTCACCCTGGGGGCCCTATGGGCTACCGCAGCGCGATCGTGCGCGTGACCGTCCCGAGGCCGTGTCCGCCCTGCGAGAGGCTGACCGTGACGGTGTAGCGGCCGGCGGACAGCGAGCCCAACAGTTCGGCAAGCGGCACGTTCACGATCTGTCCCGGCACGATTGCCTTCGTCCTCGCGGTGGCGTGGAGCGAGCGCCCCTGCCCGCTGATCAGCGCCGTGCCGCTGATCGGGACGATCGTGTTGCCGGTGTTGCTCACAGTCAGCAGCAGCGTGCCGTGCCGTGCGCTGCCCTGCTCGATCAGGCCGCCCGCCTGAACGTGGAAGGACTGTGCCCCAACAGGTGCGTCGAGTCGCAGACTGCTCACCAGGCGGTAGGCGAAATTGATCCCTTTCCCGATGTGGCCAGGCGGCCTGCCCACGACTTCGATCGCGCCGTACTGGGAGTGGCCGGGGGGGGTGCGCGTGAGCGACATGCCGACCGTGCGCGAGGAGCCGGCGCCCAGCGTGAAGGAACTCGCGCTGAGACGCACTTCAGACAGTGTGGCGCGGCGGTTGGGCGACACTTCGCCGCTGCGCCCCTGCAGCCACGGCCGCAGCGCGACGCTCACCGTCATCGACGTGCGGGTGGTGTTCGAGATCTCGATCGAGCCGACACTGCCGCGGTTGGCGACGTGCTCGAAGATGCCGGGCGAGACCGATAGGCCGCCGCCCGCCGCGAGGCTTGCGCTGGCGAGAGTGAGCATCGTAACCGTCATGACAAGCGTCAATCGCCTGATGTTGTGAAATCTCATGATCGCTGCTTCCTCTCTCATGGTTGGGGGGGGTCTGTGTCCTCGGCCTGTCGATCATCGCGCCGCGCGCGTCACGGTCCGGCGGCGGTGACGGTCACCAGCAGAAGCTTGTGGTAGTCGTCAATGGGCGGGTGGTGGGCGCCGCGCACCATCTGGCGCAGCCGGATCGTGGCTCCTTCCAGCGAAACAGGTTCGCCCCACTGCTCGAGCACTGGGTCCACACTTGCATCGAGCGAGCGGAAGCGGCCGCGACCAGCTGCGGCCTGCAGCGCGATCGCGAGGCTCGAGTGCCCTCGCACCAGGTGCCCGCGGCGGGCACCGGAGATCGCTTCGCCATCGGCGAGACTCAGCCCGACTGGTGCGTCGGTCGCGGTCACTTCCACGGAGATCGTCGCGTCATACACGCTCCGCCTGTGACCGGCGCTCACCCGCGCAAAGCGGCTTGATTCGCCCAGAGAGAGGGCGAGCGCGCTTTCCACCGTGCCGCCCACGGTGGGTTCTTCCGCATGCGCGACGTTCGCGCCGGAGAAAATCGCCATGACCACTACGGCGGCAAGCACCCAGCGATCCGGCCAGAGCGCGTTTATCGCCCGCGCCCTCCCGCGCCTCGGATGCGTGGGCGCGATCTCAATTGGGATCTTCACCCGCACGAGCTCACCATCGACAGCACCGTAGCGGAAGGCGATCGTGCGTGAACTGGTATGTCCGCCGAGGCATCCGTTGTCGGCTCGTACGCGCTGATCATCGCCCCGACCCCCCACTTTTTCTTCGGATGCGGGCGCCGCTTGGATGCCCGTGCGCGATCTCGATCGGGATATTGACCTGCGCGAATTCACCGTTGCCCGGCTTGTAGCGGAAGATGATCGTGCGCGAGCTGACGTAGCCGAGGATCGCCTGCAGCTGGCCCCTATGCACGGTCATCGTGCCCCTGCCGGAGGCGTAGTAGATGTGCCGCCCGATCTTGTACAGCACCCGCAGGACGATCCCCGTCGGCGCGGATACGCGGTGGTTGTCCACCACGCACGTGAGCCGTCCCCTGTAAACGTAACGATGCAGGGATCGCAACACCGGCACGCGACGCTTGTCGATCTTTATCCAGCGCAGGGGCTTGGAGGTGAGCTTCATCAAAAGCTCGGGCAGCTGGCAGGCAGCGGACTTGCCGCCCGGGGTTGAGCTGGAGAAGGACCCCAGCACGCCGCCGGCGGCGGAACTGCTGCTGGAGGAGCCCTGGTTGCCGACCGCGATCGTGACGGTGCTCGGGCCGGACTGTGGAGGGTCCTGCACGTCGATCGTCCGTTCCTCGATCGTGGTTGTCGTGCCTGCGGCGTCGGTCACGCGCACCTGCAGACTGTGCGTGCCAATCCCGCCAACGGGGACCCGCAGCGCGACGTTCGAGACGTTGTTCGGACACCCGTCGTTGCCGAGCGGCAGGTCGATCGTGGCGCTTGAAGCTGGACGTTCGGGACAGGCGCCACTGCCGAGCCGCACGAACGCGACTTCGTGGCCGTCGATCAGGGCTTCGGCGTTCGCGAGCCCGAGACCGGCGTCGCTCACGTCGTTCAGCGAGAGTTCCAGCGCTTCGCCGGGTTCGAGCGGGCTCTGCACCCCTTCGACCGAACCGGAGGGCGGGCTTTCGTCGCGCACGCCCAACACGATCGAGGAGACCTCAACGCCCACGGTGCCGTTCGGGTCAGCGGCGCAGCGTTCGCCGCCGCCAAGCGCGCAGCTCACGCTCGCACTCACGTACCGGCCGCTGACCGATGACGGCCCGATGACCAACGGCGCCACCAGTTCCCCATCGAGCGGCGCATCGCTGGATTCGTCAAGCGCGGCGGACTCCACGACCCCGCTCGACCCGCTCGAGGTCGAAACTTCATATATCTGCGGGCTGCCGCTCACGGGTGCGCCGCCGAAGCCGGTCGTTTCACGTTTGATGCGCAGCGATTCGAGCGCCACGCCCGATGGCACGTTCAGCTGCCACAGCGCGAGCGACCTGCCCGCGGGGTCGGGGTCGGAGAACGTGGCGATCAGGCCGCCCGTATGATCTCCTCCTTCTTTGCAGCCGTCGCCATACGTCGCCGTGCGACCGTCGCCGCCGGTCGTCGATTCGAACGGCCCGGTGCCCAGCGCTTCTTCCTGCGGGCCGTGACAGGCCCACAGCTCCACGCCTGCGGCGCTCGCCGCAGCGGGTAGGCAGAAGACCACCGCCGCGATCAAAACGATCGCGGCGGCAGTCCAGTTCCATCGTGCTTGTTGGATCGTACAGATCAAGCATCCCTGCTTTTAATGAGCGACCAACAGTTACGGTGTCGTGGTTGACAGGGTCAGCATTATCACCTTGCTGTACGTGCCCGTGTTCAGGCGTTCGTGTTCAAGGATGTACTGCCTGAACGTCACCGTTACCGGATCGAGGTTGATCGGGTCCGCCCAGCTCAGCAGCGTGACCTTGCTGGTCAACGGTGCGAACGGAGCGCCCGTTCCGGGTCCGGGGAATACGTTGCCTGTTTCATGATCGACCGCGTCTGCTTCAAGCGGATCGTCCAGGTAGAACTCCCTATTTGCGTCACTACTGTCGTAGTGGACGAGATGTCCCTCGTGATTGCCGGTTTCCTGGTCTTCAGCCGTAAGCTGGCTTTCCGCGGCCGTGCTGGTGGCGACCACCGAGCATTCGCCTTCGTGCGTTTGCTTTTCTGCGACGCCCGCGTAGAACTTACCCAGGTTGACGTGGCAATTGCTGGTCAACTTCTGTTCGAACGGCACTTCGCCGTGGACTTCATCGCTCTCGGACGCCGTCACGACCGCGGTGGCCGCCGATTCGACCGGTGCTGACGCACCACTCGCGTTGTGTGCAATGACCACGACGCGGACCGTGTGTCCGATGTCAGCGCCCGTCAGCGTGTATTCGGTGCCCGTCGCGCCTTCGATGCTGGTGCACGATGTGCCCGAGGAGTTGCAGTCCTCCCATTGGTAGGTGTAGGAGGTCGGCGACGCCGTCCAACTGCCGGTGGTCGTTTTCAGCGTCAGGCCACTGTACGGCGTGCCGCTGATGGCCGGCAGTTCGGTGTTCACCGGCACCGAGCTGAAGGTGGCCGTGACCGCCTCGTTCGCACTCATCGGATTGAATGAGCATGATCCACTGCCTGAGCAGGCTCCGCTCCACAATACGGAATAACCGGCTGCCGGAGTGGGCGTCAATTTGACTTCCACTTCTTCGAATTCGGCGCTGCATAGCGTGTGACCCTGCCCGCATTCGATGCCTGCGGGTGTAGAGGTCACGGTGCCTTCGCCGCTGGCCGTCACCGTGAGAGTGTGCTTTGGAGTAGTCACCTTCACGTTGAAGGATGCTTTCGCCGTGTTTTCATGGCCGTCCACAGCGGTGCATTCGACTTTGGTCGTGCCGTTTTTGAACGTCGAGCCCGATGCAGGCGCGCATTCCAATTTCTTAACCAGCGAGCCAGGGTCGCTCGCTTCGACGCTGTAGGTGACGACCGCTCCGGTGCCCGTGGTGGGAGTGACTATTTCCGCGGGCACTATGATGGTCGGCGGCGTCGGGCTGTACTCGTCAGATCCGATGTCACACCCAGTGCCCCCCGCATAGGGACGCGGATAGCCGCGCTGATCGGTCGCCGGGCATTTAGCCGCATCGCCCGCATCGATCGTCGGGCTGCCGGCCTTCTCCGAGAAGAGCGTCGTGGAACCGCCATCGTTGCCCAATGCCGTTAGCAACGGTGTCTTACTCTGCAACGCCGCTTCGCCACCACAGCTGGCATCGGAGGCAAGGCTGTGATCGTTCGTGATGTTCGTGATGGGGCTGATTCCACACTGCACGGAGCCTTTATTGAGAGCGACGATCGTGTTCGTCAGGCTCACCGTGCCTGTGCCGGCGATGCCGCTTTCTTTGTTATCCACGACCGTCACGTTCTGCAGGCTCGCCGTACCTTCATCGATAAGACCGGCTGCGAGGCCGTTGGCGAGCGTCGAGTTAGTCAGATCGGCGGTCGCGCCACTCTCAACAAAGATCTGGCTGCCGGTGTTGCCGGAGATCGTCGAGTTTTCGACACCCAGAGTCCCCAGGTCATCGATCGCGGCGTTCCCTTCGTCAGAACCACCATTGGTGACAATGAGGTGCGTAAGCGTAACTTTCACGCCCGCGTCGACGATGATCAGTTCTTTTTCTGATACCGGTGGATCTGGCAAGACGGCGCTTCCGCTGAGCGTGGCACTAGGCGTGTCTTCACCGAGTTTGCCCGCCGGCCCCGCCAGCGTTTGCGTTCCGCTCGTGTCGGTGAAGACCAACGTTTTGGTCGGGCTGTAGGTGCCGGCCGTGAGTTCGATCGTGTTCGCTTCTTTGTTCCCATTGGCCGTGGTGACCGCGGATTCCAGTTCCGCGGCATTGTGAACGACAAAGGTTGCGGCGTTCGCCGCGCCGGCCAACATCAAGAATGATGCCGTCGCGGCCAACGCCAGCGCAGCGGTATAGCGCCGCAAACGCCCAAGCCATGCATGACTCATCAAATTCCTCCAATACAGGTCGTGACAGCTTATACGATCAGAAATCGCCGAGTGCGGCAGGCCAATCTGTTGCCAAGCAAGGTACAACCGCTGCTCGCCGTAGAACGGGATCGAAATTAGCAAGCTCTCGCGGCGCAAAGCAAGGCCGTTTACGGCATGGTCACGACCGTTTACCGCATAGTCACGTTTGCCAACGGTGACAATCCGTTCACAAGCGTCCTCTCGGTATGACATTCTGTTAACATTCGATGAGGACCCATCCGATTTGAGGCTTCCCCGTATTGGGGATGGGTCGATTGAAGTGGCTCGTAGCGGATGCGCTGTTGAACATCGGGGCCCTCGCCGATCGCTGTCGCGGTTAGAGTCGCTCGTTCACAGGTCATTCACTTCTGGCATGGCTCGATCCCTGAGAATGCCCGAACCTCGGCGTGAAGCCAGCTGCCAAGCGGACCGTCACGCCCGAGCCTTCCTTTTTCCAGCCGTCCACTTTCAAGCCAACAATGACGAGTTCGCGTACCAACACCTCTACAACGAGTGCGGCGGCCACGGCCTCCGCTTTTAGGAAGCCGCGCTTGGCCGCACTGCGCCGCGGCGGCGCAGTCGTGTGGGGGGTGCTCACAGAGAGCCCGCTGCTGTCCGGCCTGGCGGCGACGGCCGTCCTGCTGCTGGTCCTCTTCTTCGTCGGCCTGTCGATCATCGGACCACACTCGGCCGGACGGGAGACCACACTCACCAACGCCACCGAACTGATCTCCCGAGGACGCGTGACACAGGCGACACTGCTGGATCAGGACTCGCAATTGGAACTGCGCACCAACAGCGGCCAATCGCTATGGGCGACCTACCCGCATTCGGACTCATACACGGGCACGCTGATTGCTCTCCTTCAGCGCGAGCACGTGCCCACCACCGTCAACCCGCAGTCGGGCAAGGCGATCCTGCACGCGACCGTCCAGTTCTTGCTGCCGATCCTGATCCTCGTCACACTGTTCGCTTTCTTCATGACGCTCGTTCGAGAGCAGGGTGCGGCCTTTGCGACGTTCTCGAAATGGACCGGGAGCGGGCAGAAGGCCGGCGAGGGCCGGACGACGTTCGCCGACGTGGCCGGCGCCCCCGAGGCTCTGATCGAGTTGGGCGAGGTCTGCGACTACCTCGAGAACCCGGGACGCTACGCCAACCTCGGCGCCAAGGCGCCCAAGGGAGTAATACTCACCGGACCTCCAGGCACGGGAAAGACGCTGCTCGCACGTGCAGTCGCCGGTGAGGCACAAGCCAACTTTTTCTCGCTCTCCGGCTCGGAGTTCGTTGAGTCGCTGGTCGGCGTCGGCGCCGCCCGCGTGCGCGATCTCTTCCGTCAAGCACGCGAGGCGGCGCCAGCCATCATCTTTATCGACGAGCTCGACGCCATCGGTCGACAGCGTGGGGCAGGCATGGGACAGGGCAACGACGAGCGCGAGCAAACGCTCAACCAGATTCTCGTCGAGATGGATGGGTTCGGGGCAGAGTCAGGCATCGTGATCATGGCCGCGACCAACCGGCCTGACATCCTCGACAATGCGCTGCTGCGACCAGGCCGCTTTGACAGGCAGGTCGTTGTCGACGTCCCGGACGTACACGGGCGCACCGAGATCCTGGAACTGCACGCCAGCAGGAGCCCGATCTCGCCCCAGGCCGACCTGATGCGCATCGCCCACCAGACACCCGGGTTCACGGGGGCCGACCTTGCGAACATCATCAACGAGGCCGCGCTGCTCACTGTGCGTGCCGGCAAGCAACTTATTGAGCAGGAAGAGCTCGAGGAGGCAATCGACCGCGTTATGTCCGGTCCCGCACGCAAGAGCCACGTGCTCTCGCGGGACGAGGTCTGGCGGATCGCCGTACACGAGTCCGGACATGCGATCGTCGCCCGCGCGATCGGCAACTCGGCGGCGCTACAGAAGCTCTCTGTCGTGGCGCGGGCCCGTGGGCGCGGCGGCGCGACCGTTTACTCCAGCGAAGACAAGCTCATGCTGACGCACCTCGACCTGACAAAGAACCTGATCACGGCCATGGCCGGGGTGGCAGCCGAGGACTACGTCTTCGGCATGCTTTCCACCGGAGGGGAGAACGATCTCGACGAAGCGACGAAGACAGCCCATGCGATGGTCTCGGTCTGGGGCATGAGCGAGGCGATCGGACCCGTGACCGTGGGCGAGAAACCCGGCGAGATCTTTATCGCCCGCGACCTGGCGAAAACGGCGAACATCGCCGCGGCGACGCACGAACTGGTGGACAGCGAGACGCGGCGGCTGACCCACGACGCGGAGGACACCGCTAAGCAGATCATCGAGATGAACAGGGCCATCCTCGAGGAGCTTGCAAACACGCTGCTCGACGCCGAGACGTTGAGCGGACCGGCGCTGGATGCGTTCCTCGAGGCTGTGCTCCCGTGGCGAGCGCCGCTGGTGCAGGGCGTCAACGGCCACGTGCCACCGGTAGTCCTGCGCGAAGCTGTCGGCGTCGGCGATGTCGACGGTCCATCCATGGGCGCCGACGACGCCGACTGACCGTGAACCGCCCCACCTGCTACATGACCAGCCGGGCAGCCCTGGCCATCGCGGGAACCGCGGTCGCCCTCGCCGCCGGGGGGTGCGGCGGAGCGTCCGGCGCCGCAACGCAGACGGTCTCCGCAAAGACAGCAGAGGCGCCTGCCCCGACAGCGTCTACCCTGACGGCGCCTGCCCCCAGCAATAAACTCCTCGCGACTGTCAGCACCACGGGCCAGGTGACCTTGACCGACTCGGGCGGTCACACCGTCACCCGCTTGCACAGTGGCTGGTACTCGATCTTCGTCACGGTCAACGCCGCAGGAGCGGATTTCCACCTCACCGGTCCGAGCGTAGACTCAGCCACCAAAGCAAAGATTCCGGGCGTGGCCATATGGGGACTCCATCTCCCCAAGGGCACGTACCGCTACATGAACGATCGAGACGCGCGCGCCACGACGCGCGTGCTCTCCGTCTACTGATCACTTCCTCCGGAGGAAATGATCAGGCTAGCGCGGCACGATTCGCGCGCCGCTGCCGCTCATCTCCTCGCCATCTCAGGGCGTGGTGGCGAGAACCTGTTCGAAGTGGCCCAAGAAGTCCTTTTCCACAGACACAGGACCTATCGGGTTGTGATCTGCGCCCGCCTGATAGCGACGTTCCGCTAGCGCTACCCCTTCAAGAGCGAGGCCTCGGGAAAGCGCCTGCTCGATTGCCTTTGGCTCGGCCGAGTGTGCTTGGTGCACGGCGGCCTCGAGCACCCGGATCGTTTCGAACCCTAGACCGGGAAAGCTGCCCACCGGTTCACTGCCGAACAGTTTTTTGTAGGTGGCGAGGAAGTGGTGTCCCGCCTGAGTTTCACGCGGGAAGCCGTATGACGGGAAGACCGCACCGTCGAGCGCACTTGCGTCGTCTTTGAGGATAAGTCCCGTATCCATGACCGACGCACCCAGCACGCTTTGACGTAGACCCTTTGCCTTCAGGCCGGCCGCCAGCTGGTTCACCAATGGCGGCGGAAGCGCGGTGAAGACGATCGACCGTCGCGCGCCAGCAGCTTCGATGGCGTGCGCCACGCCCGAGAAATCGCTCGTTGTCATGGCGATCGAAGCGCTGCCGACTATCCGTATACCCTTGCGTTGCGCGGCGGTACGGAAGTCTTCTGTAGCGAGCTGGACATAACGGCTGCCCGGAGCGGTAACGATGAAGGCGCTTCCGTAACCGATCGTGCGCATATAGCTCGTCAGCCCGGCCATTTCTTCGTTCGTGGACATCCCGATCGGCCAATAGGTCGCGTAGCGTTCTGCAGCCGTCGGGTCCAGGTTGCACGGCGCGAGCATGAGCGTTCCGTACCGGGCCGCACCCGCAGCGAGGCTCAGCTGCGAGTCCGTGTCGCACGGCAGGATCAGGGCGGCGGCGGCCTCGGAGCGCAGACGGGCCTCCACCGCGGTGGGAGATAGATCGTCCAGGTCCTGAGGCACGAGCTTAATCTGAAGGTGCCGAGCAAGTCCGCCCGCGGCGTTGAGCTCGTCGCTCGCGATGGCGGCTCCCTGCGCAATCGAGGCGTTCTGTTCCGCGAATACGCCCGATGGCGGTTGGTCGATCGCCACAACCATGATTCCATGCCGCAGCGAACGCGTCACGGCTGCGTCCCGGGTGTGAGAAGGAACTACGTTGACTTGCGAGTGGCTGCTGTGGCTGAGCGGCGCCGAGCTGTGCGACCCATTACCACTGCTCCTGGTTAGCACAACCGCCAGCACCACCACAGCGACCAACACCGCCGCCGCCGATGCCAGCCGCAATGCCTCAGGGCGACTCTGCGGGCGCAGACTCGACATTTAGCGCAACCCCCGTCGTCGGCGGGTCCGCAGGCCTGCCCGGCTTCTACTCACCGGCGGGCGGAATGGTGTCCACGGTCGTGTCCGTGGGCCGGTCGGCTGGAGTGGCCAAAAGGCTCCCGTCCAGGACGCGTACAACCCAGCGAAGCCTCTATGCCACCGGCTACCTGGCTCCAGGTCGTCGCAAGCTTCGCCGGAATCTTCGGCTTGGCCCTGTGCTGATCGCCTCTGATCACCTCGACGAACTGTTCAAGGTCCTCACAGGCATCAGGCTGCATGCTTTTTCGCCGATCGGCCTTCGCCGTTGCCGCTCGCGACGCAAGAGGTCCCGTGTCACATTTCGAATGTCCATAGCCGCTCAGATGTCCATAGCCGCTCAGCCCACCAAGGCTGTGCAACGCATCGCTCAACAGGCACGAGAGCGTCTTGCGAAGACCATGCGCGATATTTGACGAGCTGATTTCCTTCAGAAGCTGGCGTATTGCGGCTTCTGGTGATGTGGCTGCCGTGTTGACCGTGAGCGTCGCCGCGGTACTCGTGGTTTTACCGTGAGCGTTCGTGAGAACAGCACGCAACTCATCCCCAGTTTCGCTCGCATGAGTCGGGCTGATCGTGTACGTCGCGCTCGTCGCACCAGTCACAGGCGTAAAGCTCGTACCACCATTCGTGGAGAGTTCCCACTGGACTGCCGCTGCTGCACAGTTCGCGGGGACCGTACCCTCTTTCACGTCGAAACTAGCGCTCGCGGGTTCCGTAACAGTCTGGTCAGACGGTTGCATACCAATCGCCGGGCTAGCCGCACAGGCCGCCGCGTTGACCATGAGCGTCGCCGCCGTGCTCGTGGTTTTACCGTGAGCGTTCGTGAGGACAGCACGCAACTCATCACCCGATTCACTCGCGTGCGTCGGATTGATCATGTAAGTCGCGCTCGTCGCACCCGTAATGGGCGTGAAGCTTGTACCGCCGTTAGTAGAGAGTTCCCACTGGACCCCGGCCGCCGCACAGTTCGCGGGGACCGAGCCCTCCTTGACCTTGAAACTAGCTTCAGAAGGTTCAGCAACGGTCACGTTCGACGGTTGCGTTTCTATCGCCGGGCTAGCCGCACAGGCCAGCACGTTGACTGTGAGCGTCGCACTGGTGGAAGTGGTCTTGCCGTGAGCGTTTGTGAGAACCGCACGCAACTGATCACCGGATTCGCTCGTGTGAGTCGGGTTGATCATGTACGTCGCGCTCATAGCACCAGTGATCGGTGCGAAGGTCGTGCCACCGTCAATCGATAGTTCCCACTGGATCGTCGCAGTCGAACAGTTCGCTGGGACCGTACCCTCTTTGATCGTGAAACTCGCTCCCGCGGGTTCCGTGACCGACTGGTTCGAGGGTTGCGTTTCGATCGCCGGGCTAGCTGCGCACGCCCCCGCGTTGACGGCGAGTGTCGCGGCCGTGCTCGTGGTTTTACCGTGAGCGTTCGTGAGGACAGCGCGCAGCTCGTCCCCGGATTCGCTCGTGTGAGTCGGATCGATCGTGTACGTCGCGCTCGTAGCACCAGTGATCGGCGCGAAGCTCGTACCGCCGTTAGTCGATAGTTCCCACTGGATCGTAGCGGCCGCACAGTTCGCGGGAACCGTGCCCTCTTTCACATTGAAACTAGCGCTCGCGGGTTCCGTGACAGTCTGACCAGACGGCTGCGTACCAATCGCCGGGCTCGCCGCACAAGCTGCCGCACTGACTGTAAGCATCGCCGCCGTGCTCGTGGTTTTACCGTGAGCGTTCGTGAGAACAACACGTAGTTGATCACCCGATTCACTCGCGTGCGTCGGATTGATCGTATACGTCGCGGAAGTGGCGCCCGTAATGGGTGTGAAGGTCGTACCACCATTAGTGGACAGTTCCCACTGGATCGTGGCTGCGGAACAGTTCGCGGGAATCGTGCCTTCTGTAACTTTGAAACTGACGCTCGCGGGTTCCGTGACAGTCTGACCAGACGGCTGCGTACCGATCGCCGGGCTCGCCGCACAGGCGGCCGCGTTGACGGTAAGTGTCGCGGCGGTGCTCGTCGTTTTGCCGTGAGCGTTCGTGAGAACAACACGTAGTTGATCACCCGATTCATTCGCGTGCGTCGGATTGATCGTGTACGTCGCACTCGTCGCACCAGTCACAGGAGTAAAGCTCGTGCCATCGTTGGTGGAGAGTTCCCACTGGACTGCCGCTGCTGCACAGTTGGCGGGGACCGTACCCTCTTTCACGTCGAAACTAGCACTCGCGGGTTCCGTAACAGTCTGGTCAGACGGTTGCATACCAATCGCCGGGCTAGCCGCACAAGCTGCCGAGTTGACCGTGACGTTGAAGGATGCTTTAGCGGTATTTTCGTGGCCGTCTACGGCCGTGCATTCGACACTGGTGGTGCCGGTCGGGAAGGTAGAGCCCGATGCGGGCGCGCATTCCAATTTCTTGACCAGCGAGCCGGGGTCGGTCGCTTCGACGCTATACGTAACTTCCGCACCCGATGAACTCGTGGCCGGAGCGACTATTTCCGCGGGCACTTTGATGGTGGGCGGCGTCGGACTATACTCGTCAGACCCGATGTCACACCCAGTACCCCCTACGTAGGGACGCGGATAGCCGCGCTGATCGGTCGTCGGACATTTAGCCGCATCGCCCGCATCGATCGTCGGGCTGCCCGCCTTCTCCGAGTAGAGCGTCGTGGAGCCGCCATCGTTGCCCAACGCCGTCAGCAAAGGTGTCTTGTTCTGCAACGCCGCTTCGCCACCACAACTGGCATCGGAGGAAAGACTGTGATCGTTCGTTATGCCACCGGTAAGACTTCCGCACTGCGGAGCGCCGTTGAGGGCGATAATCGTGTTCGTCAGATTCAACGTGCCTGCGCCGGCCCCGATGCCGCTCTCTTTGTTATGCACCACCGTCACGTTCTGCAGGTTCGCCGTGCCTTCATCGATAAGACCGAATTCGAGGCCGTTGGAGAGCGTCGAGTTCGTGAGATTTGCGGTCGCGTTACTCTGAACAAAGATCTGACTGCCGGTGTTGCCGGAGATCGTCGCATTTTCGACATCCAAAGTCCCTCCTTCTTCGTCTACGATCCCGGAGTTCCCTCCGCCACCACCACTGGTGACAAGGACATGCTTGAGTGCGACCGTCACGCCCGCCTTGACGATGACCAGTTCTTTTTCAGAGACTCCTGTTACTTCTTTGACGTTGTTGCCGCTGAGCGTGACGCCAGGCGTATCTTCACCGATTTTGCCCACCGGCCCAGCCAGTGTCTGCGTGCCGGCCGTGTTGGTAAAGATCAACGTCTTGCTCGGTTGGTAGGTTTCGGCCAAGGCGCCGGCCATGAGTTCGATCGTGTTCGCTTCGCCGTTTGCGTTGGCTGAGGCGACCGCCGTTTCGAGTTCTGCGGTTTTGTGAACGACAAAGGTTGCGGCGCTCGCGGTGCTTGCCGCGAGCATGCCAAGGCACGTCGCCACGACCGTCAGCCTCAGGGCGCGGCGGCTACAGCGCAACAGGTTGATGCTCATAGTCATAGTCATTGGCTTCTTTCTACCAGAGCATTCCTCAAAAAGGAAGCCATCGCGGGGGCAGGTTCACATTTTAAATACATGACGAGTGCACGTTCACGTTTTAGATACATGAGATGCGCGTAGGGAACGGTTCAGCATTGAAGGATGTTCACATTTCAGACACATAAGAGGGGGGAGCCGACTTGGCCGGCTCCCCCCTCTGCAGATCCATTGTCATGGATCGCCTGCATATCCTCCTAGACGTCCGTGTCTAGTAGTCTGCCTGGAATCCTTCCGCCAGCTTTGGCAGCCAGCTAGCCGGCAGCGGCGCGTAGTGGATCTTCCCAGGGACTTCTTGCCCAGCCGAGGAGAGGATGAACGTGAAGAACGAGTAGATCGTCCGTCGCTGGTCGGCCGTGAGCCTGCTGATGGCGCTCTTTCCTTCGCCGTTGTTGCTGTTCAGGCCCGTGTAGACCATGTCGAACGTGAGTCCGCAGATCGGGTACTTGCTGCCCAGATCCGTGGCGTTCTCGTGGTTGGCGGGACTGCCTGGGTTCGTTTCGTTGTTGTTGCTCCAGTTATCTTCGAGGTTCAGCCCGACAGCTTCCGCGGCTGTGGTGCCCGGAGGGGCAGGCAGCGCGGTATACAGGCAGTTGGCCGGTCCGCCGCCAATGCTCGGCGCTTCGAATTTGGTCCCGGTCGCGTTGTTGACGCTCGCGAGCACAATCCCCGCCTGGCCCACAGCTTCGGCGAGATCGATGTACCCAACGCCGCCCGCCGTTTCCTTGAGCTTTGCGAGCAATTCTCCGCCACCGCTCAAAGCCCCCGTGGTGATCGGGCTGCAGGTGCCTTCTTCACCGACTTTTTGCTTACCGGGCCATTCTGTGTTGGTCGTGAAGTAGGCTTCCCACTTCTGGATGACGCTTGATATCACGCCGCAGGCCGAACCGGTCCGTTCGTTGTCCACGCGGATCAGGTACTGCTTCAGGATGTTCGTAGTCCCGGATGAGTCCTGACGCACGACGCGCGTGACCGGGCCCGTGCAGTTCGACAGCGATGAGTTCGTCGCGACGAGTTCGGCGTCGTTCCAGGTCGTGATGTCACCACCGTAGAGACGCGAAACCTCCTCCGGGGTGAACTTCAGGGTCGTCGGCACCGTGCCCGTTGGGCAACTCCCTCCAGTTCCCCCCGTGAGGTGCACCGCAACCGTCACAGCGGAGCCGCCGACCGGCAACGCCATAACGGGGGCCGTGATGTCGTTGGCGCCGGGGAACGGCGCCGTGTTGGGCGTGAACGGCGGTTCAAAGCCGGAAGGAAGGCTACATCCGCCGATGCCCGCCGCACCCGGAGTTCCATCAAGTTCCGTCAGCTGTTTCTCGCTGTAGGGAGTATCCGAGCCCGCGAACGCGTCTGTGCGACAGTTCGCGGCCTTGATGCCGTTGCCCGAGCCGGTGAGGCTCGCTGAAACGGCCTTCGGGTAGTTGTAGGCGACCATATTGGTGGAGGCCGGGTCTCCTGAGTATTGTTCCGCGACGTTGCCGCAGAACTCTTCGCCGTAGACTTTGGCGTATTCTTTCAGCAAGACGTTCTGATATGTAGAGCCGCGTCCGCTAATCTTGCCGTCGGAGGACTGGCAATCGATGCCTGCCGGCACCGCTGCGGAGCTCGTATCCGCAAAGACCATGCAACAGACCGCACTGAGCCCGAGCAGCAGTGCAATAAGCGGGCCCAAGATGAATCGCTTCCGAGCTGCGATGTCCATATATTTCTTCCCCTTGCTGGAGTCGAGGATAACGATGATCACTGACCTAGTGGCTCCGAACTGGTACACGGTCGTTCGCCTCTCAGTGCACTACACCAGTGACGAGCAAGACGTTCGCCCTGGCTGCGAAGCTTCCCAGGCATAGGCCCAATTATTCAGTTGGAGCGGAGGCCGTTGTTGCCCCCCGGTAAAGATCCTTGTGTCTTATTAGTGAACTTCGTTACGCCGCTGTGAAGCGCGTGTCGCCGCAGCGTAAACGTGAACTATGCGGCAGAGCCACTGGGACCAGGTACCGACACATCGGCCACGCTTGTAGTGCGCAGCCGATGAGCTGAAGGTGTCCATATTTTTCCTGAAGGCGTAAAGATGACTAACCTCGGCACCCTAGTCAAGTGTTACCGACCGGTAAAGATATTCGGCATGCATCGATCGTTAACTTCCTGTGAACGCTCGATGTCAGGGATCGGCCATCCGGGTAGCATCGTCCGCCATGCTCCGCCACTTCGGGCGGTTTGTCCTGCCGTCAAGCATCCTCATTCTCGTTCTGGCCGGAGCCCCTACGGCCAAGGCCGCCGACGGCGGCCCGACGATTGCCTGCACGCAGAGCGCGACCATGACAGCCACGACGCCGGCGGGCGTTGAAGGCCCCCCGACCACGCCTCCCGCCGGCCCCTCGCCCGGCAGCCCATGCTGGGTGGACGTCGATCCGTACCCCTTCGGCAGCGAAGGCATACCCGTCGAGACCTCCGCCCAGCCCGCCCAGACGTGCTCGCAAGCCTTCAAAGGAGAACCACCGGGGAGCCAATGCGCCCTCACGGTGACCTCGATGGCCTTCAGGGCTTGGAACCGCGGACTCGCGGCAACCGACACGGGGCAAGGATCGGGGGTGGATGCGAACAATCCCTACGGAGTCTGGCTCTACAACGGCGCCTCCTGGTACCCGAGTCCCGGCTTTCCGGGCTACAACGTCTGCCCGGGCCACACAGTCGTGTGGGCGGGCAAGCTCGACTACTGGCTGATTGGGGGCCCGACCGACCTGAGCTGGAGCCGTCTCTGCCGCTTCGACGGCGCAACGCTCGAATGGGAGTCCTTCGAACTGCCGGAAACAACGCTGGCAAGGGTGGTCGTCGAAAAAAACCGCAGACCTGGAGGGATCACCTCGGCCTCCTGCTTGGCCTGGAACGACTGCTGGTTCTTCGGCACCTACGGCACCGTCGTGCACTGGGACGGGACACAGCTCGAAGATGAGTCTCCGTCACCACCGCTGAGCTGGCTTCAGGGCGAATACACCGACGCGGTCGCCCGCGAAGACCTCCAGGGCAACCCATTCGGCATGGCGGTCAGCGCCACGGCCGAACGCTACGCGCCCGTATCGGAAAGCGAAATCCTGCCCGAACACGACGAAGCGCCCCCACCCGAGATGCGGGTCTCAAGCGGAGGGGCTTTCTCGCCAGTCCCGTTCACGCCGCCGACGAGCCCACAGGCTGACGATCCCTACCGGACAGACCTCGTCGCGGTCGACTTCGACGCCGCGGGCCAGGGCTGGGTGGCCGGCAACCCCGCGGGCCTGCGCGTTTGGTCTAGAGCCGAATCCCGGCCCGCCTCTCCCAGCCACCCAGCGCCGCCCTCCCCGCTCGTGCCGGTATCGATCTCCGGGGCAAGCGCAACCTGCGCGGGCACACCGGAACGACGTTTCACCTACACACCCCCCGCCTTCAACGCCGTCGAACCTGCCAACTCCTTCCTGTGGTCCTCGATCGCGGTCATCCCGGGCGCGGGCGAAGCGCTTGCGGGCGGGAGCCTGCTCCCCCGCAAGGAAGGGCCGACGGAAGACCCAAACGCAAAGCCGGACGATGAACCAGTCATCGCCCAGGCGGCCTGCGACGGGACCACGACCGTGACGCGCTTTCACGTTGAAGACCCAACCTACAAAGGCTCTCTGCCCAAGCCGCCACTCGTGGCCGCCGACCGCGAAGGCTACGTGAGTGCGATCGCCGCGAACGCCGCTAACGACGCTTGGGCCGCCACGACTCCGGGCTCGCTGGTCATAGACTCCGGCGTAGTCTCGTCCTCCGAAGCTCAGCCGCCTCACCTCTACAGGCTGACCGACGGAGCCAAGCCGGACGCGCCGGAAGGCAACGACCTCGAAGAACGGCCGCTGGAACTCCAGATTGAAGCCCCGACCCTGATACTCGAACCGCCGCCGCCACCCCCGCCGCCGCCGCCGCCGGCTGTTGTCACCCAGACACACAGTGTGAAGCTGCCGTCTGCAATCTTTGACGTCAAGGCCCGGCTGCACAAGGGACGTCATCTCAGTCTCTACCTGAGCTTTCGAGTTCGCCGGCCGGTCACGATCGGTGCACAGGCCCTCCGGCACGGACACGTGGTGAGCGAGGCTCGACCGCGATACTTCGCGGGGCGCACGGGACTGCTGATCCTCGAACTCAACCGCAAGCACTGGCCAACCAAGGTACGTCTCGTCACGTAGTAACTGCTTCTTCACTACAAGGCCGCTTGGGGACTTCAAGATGGCTGCTCTTCTACGTGGCGCGATCCGCGAACGGTTCGTCATGCCAAGGCCAATGAACCAGATACTCGTGAGATCTCAGATGACGACGGTGCTCGCGTGAGGAGGTTCCTCCTTTCAGCACTCGTCATCGCAGGCATCATTGCCGCTGCCGCACCGCCCGATAGCGGTGCATGGACGATCGTCGCAACGGAATCCGGACAGGTCCTCTCCACGTCGGCGGCAGGCGAAGGCTCTACGCCCGCCGGCAGCGAAGCCGGCGCCTCGACTTCGACCTCAACCCCAACCGCACCCTCCTCCCAGCCGCCAATCTCAACGACTTCCCCTCCGAAGGTTGTCGCACAAAAACGGCAGCCGACCAGCCCGGCAGCGGGGTACCGACCGCCGACAGCGCGCGCCAAGACCGCACCTTCTCTTGCCGGAGAATCGGGCGGCACGGTATCGCAGACCAAGTCCCTATCTCTTCCCGCTCGAGCGCCGGCTCTCGCACCCAACCCAAGCGCGCTCGAACCATTCACATCCTCGCCCGCTCTGATGCTGCCGGGCACGAGCCCGCTGCTGGACTTCTTCATCGACACCTACCGCACGCCGCCCTTCCTGCTGCCAATCTACCTCGCTGCCGCCGAGCGCTATGCGGTCCCCTGGCAGGTTCTAGCCGCAATCAACGAAGTAGAGAGCGACTACGGCTACGACCTCGGCGTCTCGAGCGCCGGCGCGGAGGGCTGGATGCAGTTCCTGCCGGAAGAGTGGTCTGCCTACGGCGTGGACGCGAACGGCGCCGGCGTGCGCGATCCCTACAACCCCGCCGACGCGATCTTTGCTGCTGCACGCTACCTTCAAACCGCCGGCGCCGCCCACAATCTGCGCGGTGCAATCTACGCCTATAACCACTCCTCGAGCTACGTCGAATCGGTGCTGCTGCGTGCCCGACTACTCGGGAAGACTCCACAGTCGATCATCGGCGGCCTGGCGGCGATCGTCGACGGACGCATGCCGGTCCAGAGCGCAAGCGCCTTTGCCGCGACGCCTGCGTGGACCACCACCCCGCGACGCGCAGCCACGCGATCGGTGAGAGCCGGGCTGGAGCGCTCGGCGGGCACCCCAGCGGTCCCCCCGCCACCGGCGGCAGCCGCCGCTTCCGCCACCGGCGCTTCAGAACCAACCGTCGTCGGGGCAAACATCGAAGTCGCGCCAGGCACGCCTGTGGTAGCCGTTCAGAACGCCGAGGTCATCCGCATCGGGCACAGCACAGAGCTGGGTCGCTTCATAGAGCTGCGCGACGCCTACGGCGACGTCTACACCTACGCCGGACTCGGGCGGGTCCTCAAGCGCTACAAGGTTGCGGCGCAACCACAACCCACCGGCTCGGCGACGGCGCCGAACGGGCAGGCGGCTCGCTCCACTGGTATGCGACTGGAGCCGCTGCGCAGGGGCGCATGGGTCTCGTCCGGGACCGTGCTCGGCAACGTGACGGACCGCTCGCATGGCGCACGGGCGCGCTTGCTCTTCGAGGTCCGACCGGCGGGCGCCGGGCCGATCGACCCGCGCCCGCTGCTCGAGGCCTGGCGTCTGCTGGGCCAAACGCAGGGTCACCCCCAGCAGGGCACTCAGCCGCTCTTCGGCCCGAGCGCCCGCAACGCGCTGATCGAAGAGATCCAGTTGATGAGCAAGCCCCAACTGAAGGCCCGCCTGCGATCCGAGCCGGCGCTTGGCAGGACGATCTCTGCGCTGGAGGGCACTCGGGTCCGCGGCAACCACTCTCGGGGCTTGCGCGCCAAACTGGCGGCCGCCTCGCTCAGCTCGAGCGCCGTGCAGTCCGGCCCGGTGCTGGGCAGCGCGCAGTGGCCAAGGCTGATCGCTCGCATATCGCGGCTGTCCCAACCGCGGGTGCCGCGGCGAGCGACCAGCGCCGCTGTGGCTGACACATCGAGTTCGCCCGCGCCGGCCGCCGTCTCGCCGCTCGCCTCGCTGCCGCCGGGCCTAGGTGGCGCTACGCCCGTGGGGCAGACTGGTGTGCCCGGAGGCGAAGATGGTCCGGCGGCCGCATCGGGCACGCAGCCGAACTCCAGCGGTTCCTCACCGGGGCTCAATTCTCCACTCACCGGCCCGGCCCTGCCGCCGGCGGCGCTGCTTGTCCAGACATCCTTGCAATCCAAGCCGGAAGTCGTCCTGGAAACGGAGCCCGCAGGGCCTGACTTCATAGGCGAATCCATCGTTACCCTCAAGCTCAACACGACGTTGGCCTCCGAATCGATCGAATCGATCGTGTTCGAGATTCGGCCGGACGGGACCGCGACCTGGCAGGAAATCGAAAGCACGAAGAGCCCGACCCAGCTGTATGCGTTCCTGCACCCGGAAGAAGAAATCGCACAGGACGGGCCGTATGAATTGCGCGTCCTCCTGACCGAAAAGGCGACGCACACCCAATATGAATCGCCGACGATCGAACGACTGATCGTCGTGGGCGAATCGCCTGTCGTGAAGCTCGCCGTCCCCGCGTCGCCGCTGCGCGGCGTGATCAAGCTCCACGCCGAAGTCCCTCACGGCGCCGAAATCCAGCCGATCCGCTTCGAATGGGCTCCCGCGGGCACCGATGCCTGGAAGCCGATACCCGAAATGCCCAGCGACAGCGAACCAACGAGCTGCGCCGACACGGCGACCACAGCCTGCTTCGACACCGCAACCAGCGAAGCGCCGAGCGGTCGCGACGACTTCCGCATAGTGCCGGCCGGTGGGGAAGGTCTCAGCTTCGTCTCGCTGCCGGTGCGCGGCCGGCTGGTGGACAACACCCCGCCGGAAGTCGAGAAGGTCGAACTGGAACCGTCCGGCTCGCCCTTGAGCGGCGATGTCACCCTAAAGGCGACGGCCATCGATCCCCGCCTCCCAGATGGAGAACCCGGCTCGGGCGTGGCAGCTGTGATCTTCGAACGGGCCCGTGCCGACAGCTCGGCGTGGAAGACGCTCCCCGGAGGCGAAGTGACGGTTGCATCCTCCACGAACGCCGATACGTACACCCACCGGCTGCGCACCGAAATCCTGGAAAATGGCCGCTACATGCTTCGCGCGCGCGCCCTCGACGCCGCCGGCAACCAGGCGACCTCGCGGGAAACGGAAGTCGAAGTCGCCAACACGGTGTCGGCTCCCGCGGTGGCGGCGTCGATCACCGGCGTGGTGGCGCCGGCCGAAGATGTCACGATCCTCGGCGCCGTCTCCGCCGGCGCCAGCCCGCGGCACGAAGCGGAAACCTGGGCCTACGGCATCACCCGCGCGCCACCTGCGGCCGCAGGTGGAGAACAGCTCCAATACACCGCCGAAGGCCACCAGCTCGTGCTGCTGCGCGATACGGAAAAGGGCGGCTGGCAGATCGCCGACGTGCCGCGCGAAGCCGGCGGCGCAAGGCCGTTCCAGTTGCTGCCGGCCGATGAACTCGACATTAACGCCGGCGGAGGGATCAAGGTAACCGGCGCGATGACGCCCTCCGGCGAAGCGTGGTTGGGCCTGGTCGAGACCCAGCGCGAGGGCGCCAAGACGATCGGCTTCTTCCACAGAAGTCCCGGCGGTCGCTTCGAATACGACAAGAACGCCACAGAAGCCGCAGCGCCCCTGTTGGAAACGGAAAACGCCCAACTGCGACTCGGTCAGGATCCCGAAGGGCACGTGTACGGCATGCTGACGGCGAGCACATCGGAATACGCGCTCCTGAAGGAAGGCGCGTGGACGCGCGAAACCGCGCGGCAGCGGCCCCCCGGCATCCCAGGCAGCGAACCGATGACCCTCCGAGTCGGCGATGTCGAGGGCCCAGGGGAAGCCTGGGGCGCGTTCTCGCTCGCCAATCCTCAAGGGCACGGGCTCATCCTGGGCCACCTTTACAACGGCGAATGGCACTTCCCGCCGGGCGGGTTCGGCCTCGACGCGCTCGACCTCAGTGGCGCCCTGACCGCTAAGAGCAATTACGTCGACCCGACGGCGCTGAGAGTCGAACCGGCCGGCGGCGCCGTCTGGATCGAAGCGAAGGTCTATCTCGACAACCACGAAAGCGGGCACGTGGTGGCGCGCTACGACGGCAACAGCGGCGAGGTCACCAACTCGTGGTGCACGCTGCCGGTGGCCAACTCCTGCGAAGAACCGCTCGGCTCGGCGGCGGTGCCCAATGCGTTCTTCGCGACAGCGGGGGGACCCGTCGCGCTCGCGTTGCAAAACCAAGCCGTCGACATCTACGCCCGCGGTCAGTGGACGAGTGTCCTGGCGCCCGGGCACGAACCGGGAAATGGGGTCGCGTTCACCGGACCCGACGAAGGCTGGCTTGGTGGCACGAAGGCGCTCGGGCAATGGGCTCCGCGGCAGAACTCGAGCCTGCTCACATCATGGCCGCTGCCAGACCGCGCGCCGCTGACAAGTATCGCGCTGGCGCCGGGCAGCCAGGCCACAGTCGGCGAATCGGGCGCGCTGGCGGTCGGCCTGGACGGCGCGACGCTGCGCTACGACGCGTCGACTGGCTGGCAGGTCGAGCCCGCCACCCCACGCGCCCACCACCTCAACCTGCTCGGCGTCGCCTTCAACGGTCCCTCCAGCGCCTTCGCCGTCGGTCAGTTCGGAGTCATCCTGCACTGGGACGGCACGTCCTGGTCTGAAGATCCGCAATCGATCTCGCTCACGCAGTCGCAGCTCAACGCCGTGGCGTTCGCGGCCACCGGCGAAGGCTGGGCGGTGGGAGCCAACGGGACGATCCTGCACTACGACGGACAGCACTGGAACATCGAAGCTCCGCCGCCCGCCGACTCCGGGCAGAACATCAGCTCGGTGGCCGTGGCCGGCTCAGAAGCCTTCGCGATCGCCGGCGGGAACCTGATCGAGCGCCGGCCCGGCGGCGGTTGGGAAGCGGTCGAAGAATCGCTGCTGCCGAGCGACCCGAAGCCCACGCCCGGCCAGCTGCGCCTGGTCGCCGGCCTGCCCGACGGCGGCGTGATCGCGGCGGGACGCTCGATCATGCTCGTCCGTGAAATGGCCGGGCGCGGCTTCGAGTACGCCGAACAGCCGCTGTCGGGCGTCGCCGTCGCGCTCGCACCCTTCCGCGAAGCCTCCGGCAAGCTGCGGGCCTATGTGTCGGTCGCGCCGCCGGTCAACCTGCTGAGCGATGAAGTGGGCGGCTTTCCCCCCGGCGACGGCGAGCTGCTGCGCCAAACCGAAAGCGGCTGGCAGGATCTGAGCCGCTCGCAGTACGCGGGGAACGCGATCCGTGGCGACGGGGCGGTCAAGAGCGATCCCGTACTGGCGGTCGCCACCGACCAGAGTGGAGAGCACGCCTGGGTGGCCGGCGGCTATGACGGCACCGAAGACGCTGCCCACCAGGGGACCACCGAGGTCCTGTCCGCTCGCCCTGCCGGCTGGATGACCGCGTCGATCTGGCGCTATGACACGGCAGGCAACGCACAGCCCCCCGGCCTGGCCGCCGCAACCCCGAACCTTCCCGCCACGCCAGGGGTGGTCTCCTTCGCCTTCTTCACGAGCCCAGAGTGCAGGGTTCAGTGCTCGGCGGTACTCGACGCTCAGCCCGACGTGAACCTGAGCGCGGCGGCCAAGCAGATCGCGGCTTACGCGGCACAGCCAGGCGGGCCGGCGTTCGCCATGCTCGGCGGCAACGCCGTCGGGCCGCTGGATCAGGAAACGGGCGCGGAACCGGCGGCTGACTTTGCCCGCTTGCCCGAACTGCTCGCGCCGCTCGGCGGCCTACCGACGTTCGCGGCCATCGGCCGCACCGACCAGCCGTATGAAACGCCGTTCTCGGAAGCGTTCGCGGAAGCCCCCGAGCCGTTCGGCACCGGGGCGCCGGCCACTGGGATCACGCGGGTCTCCGCGGGATCGCAGACGCCGAACGGAGACGTTCATCGCTACTACGCCTTCGACGCCAACCAGAATGGCGCGACACTGCGGGTGATCGTGCTCGATGACGCCGAAGGCCAGCTCGAAGCCAGTGCGGCGACAACGGGACAGCAGCACTGGCTTGAAGAACAGCTCGCCACCGCGAATGGGCAGAAACTTCCGGTGGTAGTGGCGGCAGCCACGCCGCTGCAAGACCTCAAGGAAGGTGAATCCGTCGCCGGGCTGCTCGCGCGCTCGGGCGTGCTGGCGGTGTTCACGACCAGCGAACGGCGACTCGACGAACGCCGCCTTATCCCCGAAAAAGACGCACTGCAGATCCCCGAGTACGAAGGCGCCTCGCTCGGCTACCAGAAGCCCCAGAACAACGGCGTGAAGTGGTATTTCGTCTCTGCCGACACGCAGACTCGCGAAATCGAAGTCAGCGCTGTGCCCGTGATCGACTCGCTTGCGCTCAAGCCACTGGATGGGCTCAGCGTGGCCCGGAGCCTGACGCTCCAATTCGAAGCGATCGCCCGCCGTCAACCCGGCACGCTCGCCACGATCGCCGGGCAATCTGAAGATTCAAGCGAACCGGGCGAACCGTTCCCGGGCTATGACAACTACGTCGAAATCCCCTCGCCGAGCTGCGGCAAGAGGCCTTGCGTGCCGCCCAGCTACACCTTCACGAGCTCAGAACCAACGATCGGCACCTTCGTCGAACCCAGCGGTCCGGGCTCGCCGCTCCCCAAGCTGGACACAGACGGACATCCGATCCCGTCGTCGACTTCGGGCCTGTTCTGCGCGTACAACGCGGGCACGACCACCGTGTCGATCACGACCGGTCTGTTGAGCTACTCATTGCCGGTCACGGTCCAGGCCGGTGGCTTTGGCTCGCCCTGTGGCACGGTCTACCGCCCCGGGGTCGGGGAAGTGATCAGAGTCCACACAGCCCAGACGCAGAGTCAGCTGGGATCGGCCGCCGCACCCCCTCCCCCACCGCCGGCGCCTCTTGCCGGCTCACTCCCGGCGGCGCTGGCACCTCCACCCGCGCCCACGCCTCCACCCGCGCCTGCACCTCCGCCTCCGCCGGCGGTGTCCAAGTCGCCTCTGCCGGCGGCCAAGCCCGCGCCGGTGGAACCGCCTCTGCCGCCGCCGATCGAAAATGTGGCGGCGCCGCTGGCGATCCTGCCGGCGGCCACTCCGCCAATCGAGCCGATACCGCCGGGCGCCAGCGGCTACGCTCAGAGCCCGTCGGCGGCCGAGCGCAAGGAGAAGGCCCGCAAGCAGGCAAGCCAGTCGGCCTTCTCGACCAGACCCGCCGGTACAAGTGGCGAAGAATGGTTCTACGTGGCCGTCGGCTTCGCGACGCTGCTGGCCCTGCTGCTGAGCGCACGGGCGCTGCCGATGGGACCTCGACTGCGCCCGGCGATGCTGCTCGACCGCCGCGACAGCACCAATCGCCACGTCACGACCGATCGCGGACTCCCACCTACCCGCCGGAGAAGAGCGAGGCGCTGAATGGTTTTACTTCCGAGCCTCCGGCGTACCCGAGCCTGCTCAGTCCGAATACTTCCTCCACGGTGGCGAGCAGCGAGAAGTGGTTGTAGGTTTCCTGGGAGAGCCCGCCGCCTTTCTTTATGAATGGTGAGAGCAGCAGCAGTCCAACTTGGCCGCCGCCGTCGCCGGCCAGCGCGGCGGCCCCCGTGGGAGTGGGCAGGTTGGGGTACTTCGGCTGCCCGCAGCAGGAACTCGAATCGGCGTATTCCCCGCTTGAGGGCGCCAGGTCGACGGTAATGGCGAGCAGGCCGTTTTGCTTGTATGCCTTGGAGGCTAGGATCTCGGGGACGACGTTTTGCAGGAACGTGTCGGCGGCGAGCATGCCGTCGGGCTTGCCGGGGGCGCAGGGCGTGGGATTCCCGTCCTGACACGGGCCGGGGGCGATGTAGGAGAAGCTGGCTGTGCTCTTCTCGCTCGCCAAATCCCCTTTCAGCGCGCCCATGCCGACATCGTTGGAAGCACACGTGGAGGACCCGACAACCGAGCCGAAGTAGACAAACGGGTTGCGCCATGTTTGGTAGCCGGGCGCGGTTGCGCCGCTCGTGAGCGCCGCGGCACTCGGGTCGGCCGCGCCGCCGGCGGGGTGCACACAGGCAGCGGGGGCACCCGCGCCTTCGTCGATCCCTTCGACATACGCCTTCCAGGTCAGGTGTTTGGCGGCGAGCTGGCTCATCAGCGTTTGCGTCGAGGACGGGTACACGCACCCCTTGCCGAGCACCTGCCCTTCCTCGCCGCCGCTCGCGGGTGAGATTTCGCTGTAGGTGGGACAGTTGGCGGCGGTGGCTTCGGTGGGCCCCTGCCCACTCAGCAGCGCGATCTCATCGGCGAGCCCCTGGTGGGCCACGGCGTAGTAGCGCAGCAGCAGCTCGCCCTGCTTCTCAAGGGTGCCGGTGAGGTATTTGGCGGGCGAGGCGGGACCGAATGCGGTGGCGTAGGGCTGCTCGTCGAGCATCACAACGAACACGTGCTTGATCGAGGACAGCTTGAAGGCACTGGCTTTCGATGCGCCTTTGCCAGACCCCGAGGATTCTTTCGATCCGCCTGTGGACCCCGAGGACGAGGAGGGTGTTTTGCTCGCGGGAGCGGGCGCCTTGGATTCCGCCGGCACCGGCGCGGGTTCGGGGGTGGTTTCCGCTTGCGCCGGTGGTGGCGCTTCGGCGGCACTCGAGCTGGGGGTACTGCCCGCGGCGCTCTGCGCGACGAGCAGCTTCAGCGGCGCGCGCTCGGCAGTAAGCGAGTCGACCGCGTCGCTCCCCGCGGCGCGACCCATGAGCACTCCAAACCCGAGGAACAGGGCCACGAGCACGACCCACACCAGCGGCGAGGGCAGCGGCAGCGCGCCGAAGCGCTGCTCCCAGCGACGCAGCGGGTCGAGGCTCACGAGCTGGTCTGTATGGGCCGGCCGAGGGCCTCGGGCGGCTGAGTCTCCTCCCCGCCGTCCGACTCGGCGGGCTCCACGAGCAGGTCGATCGGATGCGAGGCGGCGTGCTGACCGTTGCCGTTGACGAGGGTGCGCTCCATCACCTGCGCGCCGCATTGCCAGCAGAACACTGCCCCGCGACTGCGCACCGCGCCGCAGCTCGGGCAATTACCTGCGCTGCCGCTCTCCTGCATGTGCAGCATCCGCTCCACCTCGGCAAGCTCGGCGTCGCGCTCCTGCAGCATCGCCGCGCGGCGGATCAGCACGTCGAGGCGAAAATGGTCGCGAATCGCCATCTCATAGGCAAGCCCGCCGAGGTTCCAGTGCAGCTCGGCGACCTCCTGCGCGAGTTGCTCGCGGCGTCTGCGCAGCTGCGAGTCCGTCTGTTGTGGGTTGGCGGCGCTCATCCCGTTTCGACGACATCCGGCAGGTTCTTGGATTTCTGCTCGTAGCTTGAGCCACTCTGGTTTTTGCTCACGCTTTTCAACACGGTTGGCGGCGCCGGTTTGTTGATCGACGAGCCCGAAGAGGAAGAGAAGCGGGGGAGGACGATTTTTCTTTCGACGCTTTCTTCGCGGTGGAAGCGGCGGGCGTTTCGGTGGTGGTGGTCGTGGGTGTTGTGGCGGTGCCGGCGGTGCCCGCGGCCGAGCCGCCCACCGAGATCACCTGCGCGGGAGGCACCCTCGCCGAGCCCGTGCTCGCGCGCCCGATCAAGACGCCGACGCCCATCGCCAGCAGCAGCACCCCCACGCCGGCAAGCAGTGCGAGCGTGTTGTTGCGATTGGACGGTTGCGCGGCGCCGAAGCCGGGGGGAGCATTTGGGGGCACACCGGGGGTACCGGGCGGCGGGGTTTGCGGCCCGCCCGGGGACAACGTCGACTGCGGCGAGGTCGCGTCCTGTGGCGAAACCGCAGTCGGCGGCGGCCCGCCCGGGCGACCGCCGGAGATGGGCCCGCTCACATGCGCGCGCGCGGCCCCGCATTGCAGGCAGTAGCGCTGGTCGGGCGCAAGCGGCGCGGCACACTGCGAGCAGCGCTCGATGGTCACGACCGGGAGCGGCTGGGTGACAGCCCTCGCAGCCTCTTCCCCGGCCCTCGGGGACGGGGAGGGTGACGGCTGTTTGACAGCGGTCCCCAGCTCGCTGGGTGCAGCGGGCTCGGTCACGTCGAGATCGTCCACCCTCACCGCCCCCTCACTCGTGACGATTCTGTGAACAAACGCTTGCTACTCACCGGTCACCCTTCTTCGTTGGAGTTGGCGCCGGGCATCTCGTTGAACGCGCAGCGGAAGTTCTGCGGTTCTGAGACCGGCTGGGAGCCGGCAAAGCCGCCCTTCGTTCCGTTTGAGTACACGGTCACATACTGCAGCGTCGAGGGAGCCGGCACGGCGGGCAGCGGCACCGGGTTGGGTTCGCCGGTGCGCGGATCACCGATGGAGCCGACGCTCACGCCCTCAGAGCCGGCGGCGTCCGAGCCGGCGGCGGTCGTCACGAGCGTGGCGCTCATCTCGCGCTGGTCTTTCAGCCCGACGCTCGGGTCGGCGTCGATCGTGGAGGTCAGCATCGAGTCGTGAATCGTAGACTCGAGCTTGACGCGGTTGGCGGCGCCGATCAGCTGCGCGGCGGTCGGCAGGTAACCGCCCTCCTTCACGCACGCCTGCGTTGCCCAGAAATAGTTGTTCTCCCCCGCCTCGGCGTTGGTGAGTGGGTAGGGCGAGTCCATCAAGCACCACGTGCCGAGGTTGACCGTCGACGGTGGGCAACTAGGTTCGATGTCGGTCAGCGTCTTGCCACCGATCTCGGTGGCGTTCTTGACCGTTGGGATCGCCGACGCCGTGAACTTCCTGTTTTTGCCGAGCAGCAGCAGGCCGCCGGCGTGTGGGGTGGTGCTGATCTGGTGTCCGTCGATCGAGCTGAGGACCGCGCGACGTGCGGCTTCGGCCAACCCCGTGGTCGAGCCGACGAGCGCGAGGATCGAGATCGCCAGCGCGACCTGGCCGCTGTAGCGGGAGATGCGTTGTCTCATGTTCGCCTCCTTGAAGACGGGGTTGGAATCTGGCCCTGGTTTGAAACGTGGGTCTGTATAGAAAGACGGGCGAGGGCGGTGCGCCGTGACCGGCGCCGGCCGCCACCGATCGTTGCGCCGGCGCCCGCCAGCAGGATCAGCACGCCCAGCGGCAACCCATACATCGCGAGCCGCGAGGAGCCACCACCGGAGACACCGACGCTCGCGTGTGCACTACTGGACACAAGCGCACCGACAGGCGTTAGCGTGCGTACACCGGCGCGCGTCGAGGGCGAGTAGCGCGCAAACGCCTGCGACTGCTCGGGCGCCGCCTCCTCCTCGCGTTTTTCTTCGAACACGCGCACGGTCGCGCCACCGGGCGGGATCGGCCGCGCGAACGACGCCGCGGGCGGGGGCGGTACCGCCGGGACCGGCCCGACGGCGGGCAGCGCGGCGATCGGCAGGATCGCGAGCGGCAGCGCCACCTTCGGTGCGGGCTTTGGTACGACTTTCACCACAGGCGCCGCCGCGGGCGCCGGGGGTGGCGGTGGTGGCGCGATCGGCGCGGGCGCCGGCGCGGGCGAGGGCGGAGGCGCCGCCGGAGCCGCAGGCGCCGAGGAGGCCTGCGCCTTGAAGTGGCTGGGGCTGAGCGGCACGGTGCCGCATGGCTGCTCGACACTGCCGCCCTGCACGGTCACCGGAATCGAGTAGGACAGCCCGCCCGCGGAGATCGTGACGGTCGTGGTGCCGGCGTTGAACGCGCAGAGGATGCCCGAGCGCGGGTCGGGGATCGGATGCCCTTCGGCGTTCTGCAGCGGCTTGCGCAGATTGGTCGAGTTAGGGTCCTGCTCGACGAAGTTGGCGATTTCAGGTTCGGAGGAGGTGAACGTGTATTCCGGTTCGATCGCGCTCGAGCAATCGGACTGACGACACAGCGCGGGTGGGAATTCGGCGTAGGGATCCGAGCCCGGCGGGTTTGGGTTGCCACTGGATCCTGAGATCGGCCCCCAGCGGTCGCCCGCCAGCGGCCTGCGCCCCAGGCCCTCGAACAGCGCCGGCGAGCTGCGGCGCAACAGTGTCCCATCGACCGGGTCGAGCGACACTTCCTGCACGAGCGGGATCATCCGCGCGGTGACCGGCGCTACGTTTGTGGCGGGGTTGCGCTTTGCCACTTCCACGCCCACGAGCAGGTAGCCGGTGGTGCCGAACAGCGCGTCGGGCTGGCCGACGGTGAACGAGTCGGAGATCCCCGAGCGGTAGCCGAGGGTGCCTGTGCCGTACTCGGGAATCGTGACCGAGCCTCCGGAGGGGATACGGGTGGCGCGGCTTTCTTCGGGGCGTTCGTATAGATACGCTGAAGCCCCGCCGGCCACCATGATCTGCGCCTCTTCGGCGGCATCGGTGGCGACGTTCAAGGCCGGCGGCAGGTTCGGGTCGAGCTCGCGGCTGCCGACCACGATCGCGGGGATGCCGCGTGCCCTGGCGTCGGCGAGCATCTCCTCGAGCCACGGCCCCTGCGGTTCGGCCGGGTTCTGATAGGGGTTGGCAGCGGCAAGCGAGCCCTGCGAGTTGTCGATCACGATCACCCGCACCGTGCCGGCGGGACCGGTGCTGTCGAAGGCGTAGTGGGTGCGCGCACCGGGCCTCACAGCGCCCGTGGGCGGCGGGATGTCGGCGGTGCTGACCCCCGTGGGGGTCGCACCTTCTCCAAACGGTGCGTCGAAGCCGGCAAACGCGGCGCCAAAGGCCGAGTCTTCGCCGCCTTCGGTATCGCCCGCCGAGAGCGCGGGATACACGGGCAGGCCGCCGCCGCCGGACATCAGCTGCGCGTAGCGATTGGCCTCGGCGGGCGACTCGGGGCCCTGCCCCGGGGTCTCGCGCCCTCCCGTGTACAGCAGCATGCGCGGACCGCCCGGCTCGGTCGAAAGACCGCTGATCTGGCCGAGCGCGGCGCTGAAGTTGCGGTCGGGCTCGATCCCCTCGTCGGCTAGCGCGGCGCACGCTTCGACGCACTCCGCGTGACCGCCGACGGCGAATGTCGCCACGCCGCTCTGCATCGGGATCGGCGCTACCGTCTCGCCGCTCGGCGCGGTTGGGTTGCCTTCCGCCGCGTAGCTGTAAACACCGGCGGTTTGCACGTTTTCGCGGATCGTCTGCCCGGAGCCGCCGCTGGCGTCGGTGCCGCGTCCGGCGTCGTCGGCCTCTCCGCTCCAGCCGCCGAGTGCCCATCCGGCGCCCGAAGTGCTGACATCCAGTGCGAGAATGGGGTCGGCCTTCAACGGCTTGTCCTGACTGTCGCCGGCGTAGGCGGCACGCTCCTCGTCCTGCCAACCGCCGGCCGTTTCGCGCAGCGGGTAACCGTCGCCCGGTAGCGGGTTGGGCGGGATCACGGGCGGCGGGGTGTCGGGTTCGACCGGCGGCAGCACCAGCAGCGGCGGGATACTGGAAGTCGGGCACGACCGACAGCAGCGCGCGCACTTTCGAGCCTTCGAGCAGCGGCGCCGCCGCGATCGCGGTGTCGCCGACGATCGGCTGCTCGGAGAAGTGCCACGGCGCGCCGGCGCTGTCGCGCTCGAGCACCACATCGCGCCCGGCGAGCACGGCGCCGCCGTTTGGAAGTCCCGCGACGACGTTCAGACTCGGCGCTTCGGGCAGGCTTTCGAGCAGCGCGTGCACTTCTGGTTCCACTTTCCAGCCCGAACCTTCATTTACGAGCAGGTCGTGTTCGGCCACCACCATCGCCTCCGCACCGGCGAAGGACACCGAGCTGAAGTTGGCTTCTGAGAAGCCCAAGGGCAGTTCTTCTTCCTGAGTCCAGCTCTTGCCGTACTTCAGCAGCACGCCGTCCTGCCCGACGGCATAGCCGAGCGCCGGGTTGGAGGGGTCGAAGGCGATCCCGTCGAGGTTGCCCTGGAAGCCGTCGAGCGGCGCCGCGGGATCGGGCTCCCACAGACCGGTTTCCGCGCGCCAGATCCACATCGCGCCGAGATTGCCGACGGCGAACGCGCGCGTCGGTTCGGGCCACGCCACCGCGCGCAGGGTGGGCGAGCTGACAGCGCCGCTCGAGGTCTGCAGGAATTCGCGTTCCCACCCGTGACCGGGTGTGTAGCGCGCGACCACCCCGTCGGCGCCGACCGCCAGCGCCTGCGCGCCGAAGTCTCCCGACGGGCTCCCCGGGGCGGGTGTCACAGCGGTGAACGGGGCGCGCGCGGACACCGGCCACCCCACGAGTCGCGATGGTTGCTGGGTAGTCGTTATCTGCACTGGACCTTCCAGCCACCCGTCTGTCGGCGTGTAGAAGGCGCCACCCGGCGCGTTGTCGGCGCCGGCGCCCGGCATCCACGTGAAGGTGGTTCCTTCGAAGCTCAGGTAGCTGCCCATGTTCGTGGAATCCTCGCCGCCTGGCTGCAGCGGGTTGGTGACGATCCGCGTCCCGTAGCCGGGGCCTTCGAAAGCGAAGCTGCGATAGCCCGCCTCGCGCCCGAAGCGTGCGCCGAGAGGGTGTTCGCAGATCGCTTCCTCCGATGGGCCGCGCGCGTCACACCAACTGCCGGTCACCTTTTCTTCGGAGATGTCGTAGTAGAGCGTGAAGTCATAGCCGTCGGCGCCGCCGCCCGAAGCCTGCAGGTTGCCGTCGATCCAGACGCCTTTTTCGGTAATCGTCAGCGGCTGCGCTTGGCCGGTCAGTGGCTCGACGCCGCTGACACCGTTGGCGGCGGTTTCGCTGTGGGCGAACAACGAGGAGCCAAGCGAGGCCGGCTGCCAGCTGAATTCGCCGGCTTTGGTTTCCTTGCGCTTGAACAGCACGATCCCCGGACCACTACTGGCTTCGGCCTCGCCCAGCAGCCACAGATTCTTCGGCGAGGTGCCGGCGATCGCAATGATCGTGAAACCGCCGCCATAGCTTGTGGGCAGTTCGATCGCCTCGCGGGTCCACTGCTTGCCGTCCCAGCGTGCCACGCCGAGGTCGCGCGTACGCCCGAGCGCACCGAAATAGGCTTCGGTATGGCCTTCGCTTTCGACGGCCGCATCGGCGACGACGCCCGAGCCTTCCTCCTCGGCAAGTGCCTCCGCGCTCTTGTCCCCAGTTTCTCCCGGTTCGTCGGGTTCGCCCGCACCCAGCAGGATTCCAGCGGGTGGTTCGGGCAGCGCGCGGAAGCGCCCACCGGGGTCGCGGGCGAACACCACCGTCTGCTTGCCGCTCGCGCGCGTCGAGTCGTTGCCGACAAGCAGGCCGCCGCCGTGGGGTGTGATCCGCGCCGACATCCGATCGGGGTCCATGTCGCGATAGACCTGTCCCTGTTCTTCGAGCGGCGTTTCGGCGATGGTCCAGTCGGGGTCGGCGTCAGTGGCGCGCTCGAACACGAGCTGCCCGCGAGCGCTCGAGCTCGATTTGCCGGCGGGGGCGAACGCCACCTGTTCAGAGCCGCTGGGTGGCGGGGCGTCGAGCGGGAGCACCCGGTAGGCCCATGCTTCGCCAGGCTGACCGGCGGTGGCGGCGCCCATCAGGACAGTGCTTGCATCCGCGGTGCCAAGCGCTGGCTGCGGCGTCGGGGCAATGTTGCTCGAGGCGACCGCACGCGCGCCGTGGCCGGCGATGCGCGCGGCGCCAACCACCACCAGTGCCGATCCGACGATCAGCAAGAACATCAGGCGCCGGCGGCGCCTGCTCGCTCCTCGCGCGGCCTCAACCATGATGGTGCACGCTCGTGGTGACCGCGTTTGGTCCGGTGCCCACCGAGCCTTCCGTGCTCGTCGCCGGCACGGGCTTGGGCTTGACCAACTCCTTTGTCTTGAAGCTGAGCCCGCTCGGCCAGCGCTTGCGTTCCAGGCGCAGCGAGAGCGAGTGTTTGCCCGCCTTCAGGCGCTCCTCGCGTGTGCGGGCAATCGCCTTGCCGTGCAGCTTGGCAACGAGCTGCACGTCGGCCAGGGTGCTTAGGTCGAATTTGACGGTGACGGTCAGCCCGTGGCGCGAGACGGTCACGTCCTTCAAGAGCGCCGGGATCACCAGCGGCACCGCTTCTTCGGCCAGTTTCGTTTCGACCGCCACGGGCGGCGGGGCGAACAGTTCCGAATCGTCCGGCGGAGGCGCGATCGGAACGAACTGTTCGACCGACTCGTTCGGGCGCACGGTGATCGTCCCGGCCCAGTTGGAATCGGTGTCTTCGGGCAAGACCGTGCCGTTGGTGTAATGAAACAGCCACCCCGCCGAGGTGGCCATCCAGGCTTCTTCGGGTCCGGTGGCGACGACGAGCTGGGCGCTGCCGCGGCCTGGCCCGGACACCGGGAGCGTGTCGACGCTTGCCCCGCCGCCCGGTTCGACCAACACGACCTTCGCCTTGGCGGTGGTGCTGCGGCGCTCGGAGTAGGGCTGATCGGCTGCCCACGCCGTGTCCTCTCCGGGCACCGGAGCGATGTCTACGAAGCGATCTTCGGAGCCGAACAGGGAGGGGTCGATCGCGTCCTGGATGAAGAACGGTTCGTCGTAGTAGACGGCGATCGGCGGGCTCGGTACCGACCCTTCGTGGGGCGCGGCCGGCCCGGAGGCGGCGCCACCGCCTGAGAACCACAGGCTCGTGGCGTCGGCTTTTGCGGACAGCAGCTCGACTCCTTCGGCGGGAACCCCTGGCGCGAGTGACGGCTGAAAGCCCGTGTCGAGGAACGTTTCGCCGACTAGTTTGTGGATCAATACCGGGCCGTTCGGCTCAGGCGTGGCGAGCGCGACGGGACCGCTCGGGTTGCCCGGCTCGGCGCCCACGTACGTGCTCTCGTAGAACGTACCGTCGAAGTAGGCCAGGCCACTGACGCCTCGGCCCTGAGGTTGGTAGGAGCCGGTGAGGGTGGTGCCATTCCAGCGCAGGTGATAGGCGCCGATGTGCTGACCGGAAGGTTCCTCGCTGCCGATTCCCGCAAACCAGCAGTCGTCCGGCCCGTTGCACGCCGCCGCATCCATCGGGCGGAAGGGTTCGGGCGACTGAAAGGGCGTCGAGTAGGAGCCGACGATCACCCCGTCTTCGAAGTGGCACAGACCGAGCCCGGCGCCCGAGCGCGGCTCGCTCGGTTCGGTGATGACCCAGAAGTCCTCAGGTCCGGCCCAGGCGATCCGCGACGCTTCGCCGGTGGCGCCGCACACGGTGGACAGCTGGTGCCAGTCGCGCCCGTTCCAGAAGAACAGGCCGGCGGGGACGGTGGCGTTGCCTTCGACGCTCAACAGGCCCTCGTTGGGCGCGTAGAACTGCATGTCGTCGGGTGTGCCAAGGGGCACCTTGAAAGCGGCCCCGGCGGGCGGCGCCGGCTGTTCCAGGCGCCATGTCGCTTCCGCCCGTGCGGTGCAGGCACCGACCGCTGCGATCGCCACGGCGATCAGGGCCGCGACGGCGGCCGCCCTCAAGGCCCGTGCCCCGGGTCCTGCTCGCGGGCCTGACGAGTAACGTCGTGCAGCTGGCTGAGCTCGACCTCCCGCACGGTGGAGAGCACCGCGTCGAGCGCGACGCCCGAGAGCGTCTCGTGCTCGATCAGCGCATGCGCGGTCTCCTCGACGGCCTGCCAGTTGCGGTCGAGGATCACGGCGGCCTTCGCCTCGGCGTCGCCCACAAACCGCTCGACTTCGCGGTCGATCGTGTCGAGCGTCGAGGGCCCCACCGAGCCGAGGTCTTGCAGCGAAGCGCCGAGAAACACCTCCCCTCCCTTCTCGCCGATCGTGACGGGTCCGAGCGCGTCGGACATGCCGAAGGAGGTCACCATCGTGCGCGCCAGGCTGGTGGCGGCGTGCAAATCGTCGCTGACGCCGGATGACAGATGGCCGAAGGCAATCCGCTCGCCGGCGGTGCCGGAGACGATCACCGTCAGCTGAGCTTCCAGGTCGGGCGCGGTCTGGATCAGCTGGTCTCGGTCGGTGAGCATGTGGGCGGCCGTACCGAGCGTGCGTCCACGCGCGACGATCGACACCTTACGACTCACCGATGCCTGGCCCAGCGCCTCGGCGACGACAGCGTGGGCGGCCTCGTGGATCGAGATCAGCCAGCGCTCTTGCTCTGTGAGGATGTGCTTCTTGGCGGGACCGGCGACGACACGGTCGATCGCCTCCTCGAGCGTCGCCTGTTCGATCAGCGCTTGGGAGTCGCGCACGCTCAACAGCGCCGCCTCGTTGATCACGTTGGCAAGCTCGGCACCTGAGAAGCCGGGCGTGAGACGCGCGATCTCCTCCAACGACACGTCGGGGCCTAGTGGGCGCTTGCCGCCGTGCAGGCGCAGTATCTCCAGGCGCCCGTGCACGTCGGGCACGTCGATTGTCACCTGACGGTCGAAGCGCCCCGGACGCAGCAGCGCGGGGTCGAGGATGTCGGGGCGGTTGGTGGCGCCCATCACGACGAGTCCTCCGTCGCCGCCAAACCCGTCCATCTCCACCAGCAGCGCGTTGAGCGTCTGCTCGCGCTCGTCGTTGCCCTGCCCAATGCCGGCGCCGCGCTTGCGCCCGGCGGCGTCGAACTCGTCGATGAAGATGATCGCGGGCGCCGTCTTGCGCGCCTTGGCGAACAGGTCGCGGACACGCGCCGCGCCGACGCCAACCAGCGACTCGACGAAGTCCGAACCCGACAGCGAGAAGAAAGAAGCGTCGGCCTCGCCGGCGACCGCCTTGGCTAGCAGCGTCTTGCCCGTGCCGGGGGGGCCGACGAGCAGTACGCCCTTGGGGGCGGCAGCGCCCACGGCAAGGTACTTAGACGGATCGGCGAGGTAGTCGCGGATCTCGCGCAGCTCCGCCACCGCCTCGCCAGCGCCCGCTACGTCGGAGAACGTGACCTGGTGCAGCGTGCCCTTGCCCTTGCGCTTGCCCTTGCCGGTGAACTTGGAGAAGCCGGCGATCCCGCCGGCGCCGCCGTCCGCCCCGAAGCGCATGAACAGCGCGAACAGGCACACGAGCAGCACGATCGGGATCAGGAACTGCACGAGGATCGCGCGTTGCGCCTTGCCGGGCTGCTGGTCGACGGTCACAACCGTGCCGGCCGCGGCGAGACTCTGCAGCAGCTGCTGGGTCTGCACGCCGGAGGCGGGATAGGAGGCCCAGTATTCGAGCGGCTTCACGGCGCCGCTCGTGGTCGTGCCCGTGGTCGCACCTGTCACCGAGCCGGTCGAAGCGGCGCCGCCGGTCGCCGAACCGGTGACTGTGCTCGAGGGTTGCTTGAGCGTTATCTCGACGCGATTGTCGTGGTCGTACAGCGTCGCGGTCGCGATCTGCTTGTGCACCGCGAGCTGCAGCACGCGGCTGATCGGCAGTTCGGTGCCGTGGCTTGAGGGACCGATTGCGCCGAGCAGCGAGAAGAAAGCGATCACGAGTCCCGCCGAGGCGAACGCGAGGAACAGCGCGATCTTGTCGCGGAAGATGAGCTTGCGCGCACCAGTGGCGAAGTCGCCGAGCGTCACGAGTGCCGGGTTGCGCTTATGCGCGAGGCCCGAACGCACCTGACCGCCCTTGGCGGGGCGGACGGGGCTGGGGGGACGGCCGTTGCCCTGCGAAGACTCGGGCGGGGTTGTGTTTTCGTCGTCTGTCATGTCTCCTCAGGGACTTCGTAGTGCATTTCAGACCAAAGGCGACGCCCAGCATCGGGGAAGATGCCGGACGCCGCCAGGGGCCTGAGGATCTGGGCTCTCAGCCCATTTTTGGTCCTATTTCTTCTTGCCTTTGCTTGCTTTTTTCTTGGGCGGTGTCACCGCGGCCCGCGTGACCGTCAGCGTCTTGGTCTGAGTCGCCGCCGTACCGCCGGTCGGGGTGAACGTCACCGTGATCTTCACGCTGAGCTTGTGCCCCTTGGCTTTGGCGAGCTTGCTGAGCGCGGATTTCGAGATGGCAAGCGTCACCGTACCTTTGCCGCCCGAGGTGCTGGCGGTTACGCTTCCGACGGTTACTCCACCGCCGGTTGCCTTGACCTGGATGGTGCCGGGATCTGGCAGCACCAGCGACAGGACGATGTCCTTGCCCTTCACCTTCGCGCTTGCTATCGAGAAGGCGTTGCTTGGGACCACCGCGGTTACACCGGGAGTGGTCGTTGTTGGGGTTGTCGTTGTTGTAACCGGGGGACTTTTGACTTCTTCTTTGGTCCCGCCAGCGCCCGTCGGGTTCCATTCGATCGCGGCCACACCTTTCTCAGCGTCTTCGAGGAGTGGCGTCTTTGTCGTGTCGGGCAGCACGCCATAGTCGAATTCTGGCAGCTCGGTCTGAGCTGGTTCGGACACAACCGAACTCAGATACTCCTTGACTGTGCGTGCCTTTTCTTCTTCGGGTGCCTTACTACCGTAGACCGAAGCGTCGTTCTGAAACGCCAGGTCGTAGGTGATCGCGCACACCGGGTAGGCGCTGCCTCCTGTGGCGATCGCGTTCGCCCAGTCGCCCAGCGTGGCTTCTTTGTCGGGACTTTCGCTTGCCGATGGAATCCCGCGGTAGTCAGCTCCTTTGCAGTTGGCGCCCTTTTCAAGCACCGATGTCGTGTTGAAATGCGCTTCCGGGTGAACCGTCGGCTCGTCGAACACCAGAGGGTGTCCAATTCTTTTCGACGGTTCGGATTCAGCTGGGTTCACCGCTTGAAGCGGCAGCAAGTACAGATAGTTGGGTTTGCCCGCTGTCAACACGAAGCCTTCTTTACGCGCTGTCGCGAGATCCAGGTAGCCGATCGAACCGTCGGTGGCCTTCACGGCTTCTGCCAGCGATTTACCGCCTTCGGCGTTGGCTCGACAAATCTGGTTGGAGCTGAGCGCGATAGTGCATTCTTTGCTGGCGGGGACTTCAACGGGAATTCCGGTTTTCCCGGCGCCTTCAATCGGCCAAGCCGTGTTGATGCTGCCGACTTCGCCTTCCTTCCACAATTTGGTGCCGCCATCTTCTTTGTTCGACGGGAGCAAACTCAGATAGGCCTTGAAGTTGTAGGTCGTACCCGACGTGTCATTACGCGCTATCCGGAAAATGGGTTTCGTAGCGCAGTCCGATCCCGATACCGTTTCCGTCATGTAACTTGCGAGCGTCGAGCTACCCGTCGGTGTGGGGATTTCGCCCCACTTTGTGATCTTGTGCTCCCAGATTTCCTCGAGCGCCTGCGCAGGCAGGTGCAAACGCAGGGTGTTGCTTACTTCGGAGTCGCCCGTCGCTTCGTTCTTTGGATCATTCACGCCGCCGGTGCTCACGTCTTCGTTTATGGTGCCTTCACCGCTATCGGCCGTCCCGGTGCCCGGGCCCTCCAGTGTGCAGCCTTCGGGAAAATGCACAACCACCGCGATCGCGGCCGAAGCGACCGGTATCACATGGACTTCGCCTTCCTGTTTTTCACCGGTAATACCTTTGTCGATATTCGCCTCTTCTGCGGGGTCGGGCGGAAAGTCGCTGGCTCCAATGCGAACCGTTGTATCCCGATAACCCGGCGTATCGTATTCTTTTTCCGTCTTCCCCGAAAGCGAGCACCCAGAGGCCGCGATGCCGGCGCCCATCGCATCGAGGCCGCAACCGCTGCTCTTGGATTCATAAGTGACAGCCCCAGCCCCGGTTCCACATCCGACGGCGCCGAGATTTTCAGAGAGATATATCTTGGGGGAATTCCAGAATTCGATCGCCGATTTCTGCAATGACGACCCCTCGATTCCAATCGGAGCGACATTGCCGGTGGGAGCACCATTTTGACAGGCGCCGATCGCCGCCTTGGCAGACCCCGGCGAGCCGGCTGCGAAGATGACCAGAACGGCCACCGCGCAGAGCGCCGCCAGGAGGGCGCGGGTGCGACCGCTTTCAGCGGCCAGGGGAAGACTTACGCGCATAAGCGTGAGATGTCCTTTCAAGAACGTAGATAGAGATCTTGGTGATTGAGCCGGAGTTTCACAGCGCTATCGCCCGCGCGCAATCCCTGTTTACAGAAGCGACACATCTTGGTCACAGCAGTGAAACATGTCCGTCACCATGAGTGGGGCACGTTTCACGACTTAATTTCACGCACGTAACAGTTCGGTAACAAGACCAGGCGCGCAAATCAGTAGCTAGAGCCCGCCTCACCCCTTCTTCGCCTTGCCTTTCGCCTTGGAGGACCCTTTGGCGGACTTCTTTGCGCCGGCGAAGACAAACGTCGCGTTCGCTTCGGCCGACAGCGCTTCGGCGGGCGGCGGCGGCGTGTAGGAGACCGTAACGAGCGCCTTGAGCTTGCCGGCGTTCTTGAGGTCCTTGGCGTACTTGGACGCAATATGCAAGACGAGCGTCGCGGTGCCCTCGGCATGTGTGGAGTCCGAGGCACGCGCTAGCACCACTTTCTGCTTGTGCGTCTTCTTGGCAGCCTTTGTCGTAATCGTGCCTGTTGCCTGCGCCGTCAGCTTTCCCGCACCGGGCGTTTCGACCAGCAGGATCAGATCGCCGTCCGCCGCGCGCTTGACGCTGAGACCCAGTTCGGGCGAGGCGACGCCAGTCAGTGAGAAGCCGCTCTGTGTCGTGTTGAAGCTGGAGGGAGGCGCGGCGGTGCCGGCTGGAGCCTGCAGCGTCGTGGTGAAGGCATCCGAGAAGCCGTTGGAGTCGCCGAAGATCAGGTTGGACGCCCCGGATACGAAGGCGACCGTCGACCCGTCTTCGGTGAGCGTGGGATTGCTCGCGGTCGAGCCGTTTGGTTCTGCCTCTTCCAGACCGACCACGGCCCGTTCCATCGTGTCGCTGGCAAGATCGACCAAATAGAGTTCGGCCTGCTGAGCGGTAGCGCTCACACTGCCGACGAGCTGCGGCTCGGGCAATACGAAGACGTTGCGCTGCGAGACGAATGCGATATGCGTGCCGTCGGAGGAGAACGCGAGGGAAATGATCGAGGCGCTGCCGTCACCCTGGACGTTTTTCACCGCCAGCGTGATCTCACTCGTGCTGTCCTTGGGCGTAAGCGGCAGCTTCATGTCTGTCGTGAACAGATCGAGCGCATCGGGCTTGTTGTTATCCGGACGCAGCTCGCTGCCGGCGAGGAAAGCGACCTCGTAACCGTCGGTGCTGAGACCAGGCGCGGTCTCGTTGATCGAGGCAAGGTCTGACTCGGGGAACGACAGCGGCCCGTAGCACGGACCTTCAGCGGCAGGGTTCAGTTCTATGGGTTCGATCGGTTTGCATTCCGGTTCGGCGACACCCGTCACACGCCGCGTTGGTGCGTTTGGTTCCTGCCAGCGCCGCCACAGGTAGTAGGGGATCGATTCGTCCAGATCCTCGCCTGGAAGGAACACGGTCTGCGATGGCGCGGCGTCGCCGACCCACGCGACGGTCGATCCGTCGGCGCTGAGTGTCGCCGGTCCTTCGGCGCCGCCGGCCGGTCCTCCAGCCATCTTGCTGGTTACGAGTGTGGTTGTCTCCTCTTGCAGGTCGCGCACGAATAGCTGACCAGGCTGAGTGGTGGGCGTCGGGCCTTCCGGCAGGCTCGATGGCACTTCGTCCGTCCGGAACAGCACGTAGCGCCCGTTGGCGCTGATCGCTGTGTTAGGCCACAGCTGAGTGCCGGGATCGCCACCGGGGACCGGCGTCGGTATCGAGGAGTTCTCGAATGTGGGCGCTTCTTCGCTGCCGTTCTGCGCCGACACAAGCGTGTAAGCCCCAGCCTGTCCCGGCGCCACATCCATGTCGCGCTCGTAGACCTCGACGTTTTCGGTGTGCTCCGGCTGCGAGCGCGGAACCAACTCTTGGGCACTGGAGAAGGCGACGTAGCGACCTTCGGCGCTGACCGACGGGTTCTGAGCGCCGTGCACCAGCACCTTGCCCGCTTCCTTGCCTTCGCTGACGACGAGGTTGCCGCTGGCGACCAGTTCGAGCGAGCCGGTTTCGCGGTCGTAGCGGAAGATGCCGCCTTCGCGCTCGGTGCCGGAGGGTTCGGCGGCTTCTTTTTCCTGCGGTGTTTCGCCGTCGTCTTCGAAGAAGTTGGTGGCCTTGGTCTGAAACACCACGTACTGCCCGTTGGCGGAGATATCGGCATCCGTGGTGGGTGCGTTGGCCTGTTCATCCGACGCGTTGTCGACCGACACGATGTTCGCCCCAGTCCCCCCGCCAACCGGCCCGTAGATGGCATAGGCGGATGGAGCAAGCACCAGCACGCCAAGCGCGACCAGCGACACGAGCAGACATCCAAGGCGAGCAACAACGCGCGCGCGACCGACGGCGGCCACGCGACCCGAGTCGCTCGTAAAAACCACACGCCTCACGAAACCCGCACCTGCCTGCGAACCGTCGCTTTGTTGCCGGCGTTATCAGAAGCGCTGACGACGATCGTGTAGGTACCGCCATGAGCGTAGGTGTGCCGCAACGTCTTGCGCCCACCCGCCGAGTGCCCATCCCCGAAGCGGACTTTGACCGACCCCAGTTCAACACCGGACACTTCGCCCTTGGGTCCGTCGTTGACGCGCACTGTAACCGTAGCCCCGTGCACGCTCACACGCGCCGTTGGCGGCTTGCGGTCTACCTTCAGTGTGGCGGGCTCGGAGTCGACCACCTGTCCGAGCGAGTCGGTGGCCTCGACCTGCAGCGTGTGCACGCCTTCGGCCACCTGGCCGGGCCCCAGCGCGTATTCGCTCGAGCTGATGTTTTCGGCGACTTCGCGGTCGTCGATCAGGATCGAGTAGGTGAGCTTGCCGGCACCTGCGAGCGGCACTTCCCACTGCAAGGGGATGCGCGCCGTTTTGACCCACGAGAGCGGCGTGTCGGTTACGAACTCCCCCGGCGGGGCGCGCACCACGACGGCGGCGATCTGGGTGTTTGCGCTGCTGCCCTGCAGGAAGCCGAAGATGGCGTCGCCGCGGTGGGAGCCGCCCATGTCGAGCTGCGCCACCGCGCCGCCGCGGGGCGCTGTGACGATCGCGCGGTTGGGGGTGCCGTCGGCGCGGCGTTCGAGCACGGCGACGCCGCCGGCGCCGTGCACCTGCACCTTCCAGGCGGCGGCGAGCGCACCGTTGACGGCGCGCGCGAGCACGGGGTCACCGGGGACTTCCGAGCCCTGGTCGAGCCTCACCGGGGAGCCGACGGCGCCTTCGGCGCCGCTTGTGTCAAAGCTCTCATTGCCCGCCGTGTAGCCCACGTCGAAGCCACCTTCGGCGTCGACGGCCACGCTGAGCGGCCCGAGCGCTTCGCTTGGGCCTTCGCCGCTCGAGAACCCCGCGGCGGGTCGGGCGGGGCCGAACGTGGCGCCCTTGGGGTTGAACGATGAGGGCAGCTCACTCACGAACACGCTCGCGCGCGAGAAGCCCGAGCCGGAGGAGGGCTCTTGGCGGTAGGCGACGGCGCCCTCACCGAAGCCGGTGAAGTCGAGCGAAAGCTCATCCGCCGCGCCGTCGAGCGCGTGGCCGTCGTAGGTGGCGGGGCTGACCTGCAGGATGTTGCCGGGCACCATCCCGAAGATGCGACGCGCATAGATGCGGTTGACGAACGATTCGTCGGGCTCCTGCCAAGCGATGAGCCCTTCGCCTGAGAGGTCGATCCCGACCTGAGGGGAGTTGAGCGCGGTGGGCTGCGACACAGGTTGGGCGAGGTCGCGATTGAGCGGCTGCCCGAGCGATGACCAGTACTGGCCGTTGTAGCGGGCCATGCGGATTTCGTCCTGTACGTAGCCGGCTGGGATGTTGGGCGTGGAGGGACCGCTGACGGCGGTGATCACGCGGTAGGCGACAAGCGCCTCCCCAGAGTCGTTCATCGCGATCGATGGGTAGGTACCGGTGGCCTGACCGATATCGAGGTCGACCGGCACGGGCGGCTGGAAGCCCGTGGAGCCGGGGTCCATCGTTGCGGAGAACAGCCCATCGGTGCTGGAGGAGTAGTGGTTGACCCACACAACCACCAGCCGCCCGCCTTCCCCAGCGGCGATCGCGGGGAAGGAGGATTCGAACTTCTCTCCCGTGTCGACCCGCTGGGGCGCGCCCCATTTGCCTTCCGCATATTGCGCCACGAAGATGTGGGCGCGACCTTCGACGCGCTTGCGATACACGACCCCGCCGGTGCCGTCGGCGGCCATCGCGGCACCACCTAGTTCGACGATTTCAGAGGATGGCCCGTCGATCGTGTTGACCGGCGAGATTTCGGCGCGAGCGGCTGGCGCAAGCGCGCACGCGAGCAACCCGGCGGCGAGCGCCGAGCGTAGACCCGTACCCGCGTGGGCGCGGGTCGGCCGCGTCCGGGTCAAACAGAGCCGGACGAAGTTCGCGACGTACGCGCGAGGCACACCGCGAAGGCTGACCGCCGCCAGGGCCCTACTTGTGAACGACCTGAGAAGTTCGCCCGCGGCGCTCACGGGTCGCGGCGATGTTCACCAATTCTTCTCAACTTGAAAACGTCTTGTTCACCTGGCGGGGTGCCCGCGACCAGGACACTGACGCGCGACGCCCACCTTGGGCCGAGGAGCGCCCACTCGCGGCGCGCCCGCCGCACACACCAGCAAAGGAGCTAACGTGCGCATTACCCGCACCCTGATCGTCCCGCTGATCGCCGTCGCGGCGCTGGCAATACCCGCCACGGCCGGCGCCGGCTCGAACGCGCTGTTGATCGACGGCTCGACTTCGATTTATCCGCTGATGACCCAGCTCGCCGCCGCTTACCACAAAGCGACCAAACAGCCCGCTCCCAAAGTCGGGCAGGGCACATCCGACGCCGGCGTGAGCGACGTTGAGGCCGGACGCGTGGACATCGCCGACGTATCGCGCAACCCCGAAGAAAGCGACCCCAAAGGCCTGCGGTTCACGAAGATCGCGCGCGACGGCGTGTGCATGATCACCAACTCGAAGAACCCGATCGCAAACCTCAACGACGAAACGGTGAAGGCGATCTTCACGGGCAACGTGCGCGAATGGAGCGAAGTGCCGGGCTCGAAAATCACGGGCCCGATCGATCTGATCGATCGCATCGCTTCTTCCGGTACGCAATCCGCCTTCCAGGACATCTTCCTGGGCGAACAGCTGAAGATCTCCCCGAGCGCCGAGGCCGAGGAATCCAACGGCCTGGTGCAGAACAAGGTGCACGTCGACGAACACGCGATCGGGTTCGTGTCGCTCGCGTTCACCGCCGGGGTGCACACGGTCGCCTACCAGGGCATCCCGTGCACGCTGCCGAACGCCAAGTCGGGCCAGTATCAGGGCGTGCGTAACTTCTGGATGGTGACCAAGGGCGCACCGAAAGGCGCGGCCCTGAAGTTCATCGAATGGATCGTTAGCCCGAGCAACGCGACCGCACGCAAGATCATCAGCTCTCAGTGGATCGCGATCCACTAGCTCCGTCTGCTCCCGCCGGGCCGTCCACGCGGCGGTCCGGCGGCGTATTCGGGCGTCTTCTCGGCCACGGTGCGGCGGCGGCCGAGCGGCGTGCAGAGTGGGCGCTGCGCGCACTCGCGGTGGGTGTGCTGGCGGTGATCGCGGCGATGGCGGTCACCGTGCTCTGGAAAGCGTGGCCGTCGTTCCAGCACAACGGACTGGCGTGGTTTGGCGGCGGCGGCGACGTGGACACGCAGCTGACCGCGATGATCCAGGGGCCGACCAACCCGGCGCACTACATCTACCACTTCCGCGCGTGGCCGCTGATCTGGGGCACGATCCTGACCTCGGGGCTGGCGGTGATCTTCGGGATGATCGTGTCGATCTTCGCGGCGGTGTTCATCGTGGAGTTTGCACCACACCCGGTCAGGCGGGTGATCGATCCCACGATCCGCCTGTTGGCAGGCGTGCCATCGGTCGTGTACGGGCTGATCGGGATCCTCGCGATCGCGCCGTGGATGGAACACAACCTGATCTCCACGCAGCGCAAGCGCTCGGTCGAGTACGTGGTGCAGCTCACCGGAGCCAACCTGACGGTGGCGACGCTGATCCTGACGGTGATGATCCTGCCGATCATGGTGGCGATCATCGTGGGGGCGCTTGAGTCGGTGCCGAACGCGTGGATGGAGGGCTCGGCGGCGCTCGGGGTCAACCGCTGGCGCACACAACGGCGCGTGTCGCTGCGCACAGTGCGCCCGGCGATCGTGGCGGCGGCCGTGCTCGCGACCGCCAGAGCGCTGGGCGAGTCGATCATGCTCTCGATGGTGTCGGGCTCGCGCGGGTTCGCGCCCAATCCGCTCGACGGCCTCACGTTCTTCTTCGAGCCGGTGAGACCGCTGGCGGCCACGATCATCGACTACATAGACAGCATCCAGGTGGTGCCGGTTGAACACACTCTGTATGCGATGGCGGCGGTGCTGCTGGTGTCATGCGCGCTGCTGTCGCTGGCGGGCTGGGCCGCGAAGCAGCCGATGAAGCGCTACGGGATACGGGCATGAGCCCCTTCACATCCCCAAAGCGCACACCACCCTTCCGCATCGTGGGCTTGGGACGGACATAGCGATGGCAAGCTCACCCCAGGCCCTGAGGCCGCCGGCCGGCTCGATCCGCGCCAGCCGTGGGCGCGACTCGATGGGCAGCTGGCCGCTGGTCGATCGCGTCGCCTACCTCGTGTGCTGGGTGGTGGGAATCGGGTTGTGCCTGGTGACGGCCGGCATTGTGCTGTTCATGGCGGTGAAGGGAATCTCCTACCTGCGTCCCAGCCTGCTGTTCGAACGCCCCAACGCGTCGCCCAACCAGGCGACCTCGGGCGGGTTTCTCGATCCGATCGAGGGCACGCTGCTGCTGTCGGCGGTCGGCATCGCGATCGCCGCGCCGATTGGCGTTTGGCTGGCGGTGTGGATGAGCGAGTATCAGCGCCCGGCGTGGCTGGCGCGGCTGGTGGAGTCGGGCGTGGAGATGATCGCGGGCGCGCCGAGCGTGCTGCTGGCGATGTTTGGCCTCGTGCTGTTTGCGCGCCCGGTGCTGGGGTTCCTCTCACAGACATCGGCGGGCGGGTCGGTCACCGGCAAGTCGTTTCTCACGGCCGGGGCGATGATGTCGTTGATCGCGCTGCCGCTGGTGGTAGCGAGCACGCGCGAGGCGCTGATGCAGGTTCCCGCGCACGTGCGCGAGGCGTCGTATGCGCTCGGCAAGACGAAGGCGACGACGATTCGCAAAGTGCTGCTGCCCTCGGTGCGCCCGAGCCTCACAAGCGGCGTGACGCTCGGGATCGGGCGCATCGTGGGCGACACGGCGATCGTGGTGATCCTGCTGGGCGGCACGCCTCAACTGGAAGGCGCGGGAGGCGCGCCGGTGCTGTCGGTGCTGCGCGGCACGGGCAGCACTCTTACAAGCTACGTACGCCTGAACTCTCCGGCGGGCGAAGGCAACGCGCACGAAAAGGCATATGCGGCGGCGTTTGTGTTGCTGCTGATGGTGCTGGCGCTGAACGTGCTGGTGATGCGCTTCAGCACGACACGCAACATGGATGAGCCAAGTCGCTGGCGGACGCTGACGGGGAGCTTGCCGTGGATCCGTTGATGCCCCCGCCCGTGCGACGGATCGTGCTCGACCGCGAGCCGAGCGTGGTGAGCGCCCCGCCCAACGGGGCTCAGTCGGCAACGCCGACAGCAACGCGGCCTGTCGCGAGCACCCTGGCGGGCACGGACACCCTGCCCGGTATTCCCACAGGCGCAACCGACGAGCGGGGCAGCGGCGGCATACCCGCGCAGACGCCGCCGAGCCAGGTTCAGGAGCGCATGCGCATCGAAGGCGTGTGGCTCGCCTATGGAGAGCGCTGGGTTGTGCGCGACGTGAGTCTGCCGGTGCGCCAGGGCGAGGTGCTCGGGCTGATCGGCGCGTCGCGGCTCGGGCAAGACGACGCTGCTGCGCTCGCTGAACCGCCTCACCGAGATCACCGCCGGAGCGACGCGCGCCGGGCGCATCACGCTCGACGAGCAGGAGATCGGCGAGATCGAGGTGAACTCGCTGCGCCGGCGCGTGTCGATGGTGTTTCAGCAGCCCAACCCGTTTCCGATGAGCATCTTCGAGAACGTGGCGTACGCGCTGCGCGAGGAGCACGGCGAGAAGGGCGCGCGCCGGCGCAAACGTCGATCGCGCGAGGAGCTGATGCCGGCGGTGGTCGACGCGCTGCGGCGCGCCGGGCTGTACGACGAGGTGGCCGGAAACCTCGACCATCCGGCGCTGCGCCTCTCGGGCGGCCAGCAGCAGCGGCTGTGCATCGCACGGGCGCTTGCCGCCAACCCCGAGGTGCTGCTGCTGGACGAGCCGTGCTCGGCGCTCGATCCGATCTCAACAGCGACGATCGAGCAGCTGATCGTGGGACTACGTGAGAGCGTGGCGATCGTGATCGTGACGCACAACCTGCAGCAGGCGATGCGCGTGGCTGACCATGTCGCGTTCATGCACCTCGGCGAGCTGGTCGAGTACGGGCATAGCGCACAGATCTTCGATCACCCGCGCGAGCAGCGCACGCGCGAGTACGTGAGTGGGGCGTTCGGGTGAGATTCCGCGCCGGCGGCTCGCGCCCGAGCGCTGGGCGCCAAGTTTGCTTGCTTTTTTGGGGATGGGTGGGGCGTTCCCGTGATGTCAGAACGGCGTGTGGCGCTGTCGCGAGCGAGCCTGTGCGCGATATGCCGCACCGAGTTGGGCGTACCCGCGGTGTCATCGTGGCGCTCGGCGCTGTCGCGGCCGCGCTTGCGTTGTGCGGTTGTGAGAGCACCCAGGAACGCAGCGCTCAGCTGCAGAGAACGGCAAAGCACGACGTGCTTGCCACCGAGGGCGTGTCCGTGACGAAGGAGAACCCGAGCGTGGAGGTGCTGCAGAGCACCGTTGTGCACTCCGGTGAATCGACGGCGGTGGTGGTGGCGCTGCGCAACACCTCATCGCATGCTCTGGAGAACGCGCCGATCGAGGTGACCGTACGCGATGCGCACGGCGCGGTGCTCTACCAGAACAACGCATCGGGCCTGGAGCCCTCGCTGACAACGGTCTCATTGCTGGAGCCCGGACAGGAAACGATCTGGGTCGACGATCAGGTGCAGACCAGCGGCGGAACCCCGGCGTCGGCGAGCGCGCTCGCCGGCGAAGCGGCCCAGCTGTCAGGGACGATCCCGCAAATGAGCGTCGCGGGCACGCACCTGGCAAGCGAAGCGGGCGCCGAAGCGACCCTTTCGGGGACCGTGGAAAACCACTCGCAAACGACCCAGCAGAACCTCGTCGTATACGCCGTGGCACGCCGCGCGTCGAAGATCGTGGCGGCCGGTCGAGCGGTACTCCCCGAAGTAACAGCGGGAACGAACAGCGGCACGAACGTGCCTTTCCAAATCTATTTCGTCGGCAACCCCAGCGGAGCGCAGATCCAAACCAGCGCCCCGGCAACGACGTTCTGAAAGCACCCGCCACGCGCGAACCCGGCGGACAGCCCAGTGCGGGTGCGCCTTCGCCTCAGTGGCGCTTGCCGCGTTTGAGCACGATCCCCTCGATCACGTGCGCGACCGTCTCACACGCGTCCACCGCGGCCTCGAGCGACTCGAAGATGTCCTTCCAGCGGATCACCACCATCGGGTCGGCCGCGCCGCCGGCGAACAGCGAGGCAACTCCGTCGCGCAGCAGCCGATCGCCCTCGTTCTCCAAGCGATGAATCTCGACCAGATACGGACCCGGCTCGCCCCCGGCGCCGAGTCGCTCCAGCGCCTTGACGATCTGCTCGTCGGCGCCGACCAGCACCTCGGCCATCTCCACAGCCTGCTCCATCGGCGCTTCGACTCCATATAGGTACAGCAGCGCGGCCGTCTGCTCAGTGTGGTCGAGCACGTCGTCGAGCGCCGTCGCCAGTGCATACCCGTCGCCCGCGTTGAACGGTAGGCGCAAGCGCCTACCGGGTGGGCGGGGCCGACTCAATCGGTGGATGATGTCGTGGGTGATGCGATCACCCTCCTGCTCGAAGGCCTTCAGGTCCTCGGCAAGCCCTGAGCGCTCCGGCAGCTCCGCCAGCAGCTCGCGCAGCAGCAGGCCGGAGCGCAGTATGTTGCTGCCCGCGTTCTCCACGAGCGTCACGAGAGTGGGGTCCGCCGAGCGTCGCCAAAAGGACATCCGGCAAGGGTATGTACACGGCAGCGGCGATGTCGTGTCCTTCACGAGTTCTTCACGAGTCCATCACGACTTTGCAACGCCTGGCGTGCACAAGCGCGCAACCCTACGGAGCGGTGGCCGTGCACCAGGACAGCTCCAGCACCCTGTATGCAGGCGAGCTTGAGATCAGGCTCGGCGAGGGCCTGGTGCTCGCGACCGGCCGCGCGCTAACGCTGTCGGTGCGCGAGTTCGAGCTGCTCGTCGCCCTGGCGCGCCGGGCTGGGGCGATCGTCACACGCGAAGAGCTGTACGCATCGGTGTGGGGCGGACAGCTGCGCGCCGGCGACCGTTCGGTGGACGTGTATGTGAGCAAGCTGCGCAACAAGCTCGAGGAGGCGATGCCCGACCGGCGCTTCATCCACACCCACCCGGGATTCGGCTATCGATTCCAGCCGCAGCCGACGGGGCAGCTTTCACGAGATGTTCACAACGGGACGCTGTCGGATTGATGACACTGCACGAGCACTGAGCCGGCGCAGGGGTCGACCTGCCCTTCTCGCCGTCCAAAAAGCCCATTCAGAGGAGAAGTTGTGAACAAGAACAAGATCGGTGTGTTCGCGAGCGTCGCGCTGCTCGCGCTGACTCTCGCCGCGTGCGGCAAATCAAGCTCCACGAGCTCGACCGGCAGCACCGCTTCAACGTCCGCGACCATCTCCGGCGCCGGCTCGACGTTCGCGGCCCCGGTCTACCAGCAGTGGGGCTCGGGCATATCGGGCCTCACCGTCAACTACCAGCCCGTCGGCTCGGGCGCAGGCATCACAGCACTGGAGGGCAAGACGGTTGACTTTGGTGCCAGCGACCCGCCGCTGAAGCCCGAAGAATTCACGACGCTTGAAAAGGTCGGTCCCGTCCAGCAGATCCCGATGTTCCTGGGCGCGATCACCGTGTCCTACAACCTGCCGGGCGTCAAGAGCGGCCTCAAGCTCGACGGCCCGACGATCGCCGAAATCTTCCTCGGCAAGATCAAAACCTGGAACGCCGCCGCGATCAAGGCCCTGAACCCGGGCGTGTCGCTGCCGAGCACCCCGATCACCGTCATCCACCGCTCAGATTCTTCCGGCACGACCTCCGGCTTCACCGGCTTCCTCGCTTCGGTGAGCCCGGAATGGAAGAGCAAGGTCGGCGAAGGCAAGACCGTGCCGTGGCCCACGGGCACCGGCGCCAAGGGCAACGCCGGCGTCGCCGGCGCCGTACAGCAGACGACCGGCGCCGTCGGCTACGTCGAGCAGTCCTACGCGCTTGAGCACAAATTCACCTATGCCAGCGTGAAGAACAAGGCGGGCAACTACGTCGAACCGACGCTCGCCTCCACCAGCGCGGCGGCCGAAGGGGTCGAAGTGCCGGCCAACCTCGGCATCAAGATCAAAAACCCCGCCGCGCCGACGGCCTACCCGATCACCTCGCAGACGTTCGTGGTGGTCTATAAGGACATGTGCAAGGCTGGCGTGCCCGGTGGCGAATCGGCCGCCAAGGGCGTCGTGAAGTTCCTGGAATACGGGCTCGGCTCCGGCCAGAGCATCCTCAGCCAGGCCGACTACGCCGCGCTGCCCACAGCGATCCTTGAAAAGTCGAAGGCCGCTGCGAAAGAACTACAGTGCAACGGGTCGCCGATCTCAGGCTGAGATGACCCGAAGCCGCTGGCCAAATAGAGTCCGGGTCATCGTGAGCGAAGCGCTGACAGCGGAGCCGAGCCACGCGAGGCGTGGCTCGATGGCCGGCGGGTAAGCATCGTGGAGGCGGCATCCGTAGCCAGCGGCGGGCACTCGATCCTCGAGCGCTCGCCGCTGGCCCGTCTCCCCGATAGGGCTTTGCGTTGGGGCCTGACAATTCTGGCCGCCTCGATCCTCGCCCTGATCGTCTATTTCTTTATCAAGCTCGTCGGCGAAGCCGGTCCGGCGTTCTCCAAGTTCGGCGTGCTGGGCTTCACATTCGGCAACGAATGGAACGTCAGCGCCAACCACTTCGGCGCACTGCCGCTGCTGCTCGGCACGCTCATCACCTCCGGGCTCGCGCTGGTAATCGGGGTGCCGGTGGCCGTTGCGACCGCCCTCTACATCACCGAGCTGTGCCCCCTGCGCATTCGCGGTCCGGTGACGATCCTGATCGAGCTGCTGGCCGCGGTGCCGTCGGTCGTGTATGGGCTGTGGGGCATCTTCTTCCTCGCGCCCAAGCTGCAACCGGCCGAGCAATGGGTGGCGGACCGCCTGTCGTTCATCCCGTTCGTCGGCGGCGGGCTGGCGACGATCCCCAATTTCTTCATCACCGGACTGGTACTCGCGATCATGATCCTGCCGATCGTCAGCTCGCTCTCACGCGAGGTGATGAGCACCGTGCCAAGCGACCACAAGGAGGCGGCGCTCGGGCTGGGGGCCACGCGCTGGGAGATGATCCGCACGGCGGTGCTGCCCTACTGTCGCAGCGGCATCACCGGCGCGGCCATGCTCGGCCTCGGCCGCGCGATCGGCGAGACGATCGCCGTGACGATCCTCGTCGGCAACGACCCGAAGATGCCAACCCATCTCTTCGACCAGGGATACAGCCTCGCCGCGTCGATCGCCAACGAGTTTGGCGAAGCCCAGGCACTGCACCGCTCGGCGCTGTTTGCGGCGGGCCTCGTGCTGTTCGTGCTGACCTTGCTCGTGAACGTGATCGCGCGCCTGCTTGTGCTGCGCGCGGCGCGCTCGACCAAGCCCAAGCGCACGGCGGCCGACTTCGCCGAGGCCGGCGCGCCACCGCTCGGGGCGGGGCTGAGCTAGTGAGCCCCCGCCCCCAAACCTTCAAAGCGCCTCCCGGAGGAGCACGGCAAATAAGCGCTCACTCTCAAACCCTCAGACGTCCCCCCATGACCGCACACACAAAATGAGCGCCTCCCCGCAAACCTTCGAGCGTTTCGCCGTCAGCCCAGCGCGCCGTCGCAAAGACCGTCTCGCGCGCGGCGCGGTCGTGGCCGCGACCGCTGTGGCGCTCGTGCCGCTCGCCCTGATCGTCTACTACCTGCTCAGCAAGGGACTGGGCTCGTGGAGCATCAAATTCTTCACGACCGACCCGACCGGCAACACATTCTTCGCGGCCTCCTCGATCGGCGGCATCAAGAGCGCGATCCTCGGCACGATCGAGATCGTCGCGCTCGCCTCGGCGCTGTCTGTGCCGCTCGGCCTCGGCGTGGCGGTGTGGCTCGTGGAGTACGGCAAGTCCAGCCGCTTCGCGCACACGGTGCGCTTCTTCGTGGACGTGCTCACCGGCGTGCCGTCGATCATGTTTGGCCTGTTCATCTACATCGCGCTGATCGTGGGCACCGGCACCTCCTACGCCGCCTACAAGGGCGCTTTCGCGCTGGCGCTGCTGATGCTGCCGGTGGTGACACGCTCGGCCGAGGTGGTGCTGCTGCTCGTGCCGGGCTCCCTGCGCGAGTCGGCGCTTGCGCTCGGCGCGCCGCGCTGGAAGGTGATCTTCAGGATCGTGCTGCCGACCGCCTTGCCGGGACTGCTGACCGGCGTGCTGCTGGCGATCGCGCGCGCCGCCGGTGAGACCGCGCCGCTGCTGTTCACGGTCGGCGCGACGCTGAAGACGAGCTTCGGCCTCGGCGGCTTCATGAACTCGCTGCCGATGCAGATTTACACAGACGTCACATCTCCGACCACCGCCGTGGTAAACCGTGCATGGGGGGCAGCCCTGACGCTGGTGGTCATGATCCTCCTGCTCAATCTGGCCGCACGCCTCCTCGCACGAAGGAGCAGCATAGGATGAACACCGAGGAACCACCAACGCAGATGCTCGATCCCAGTCAAAGTCAACCGCCGAAGACGCCACAGCTCACGCCAACGGCCACCGCACATCCGCGCGCGAGCGTGCGCGACGGGCTCGCCGTGAAGCTCGAGCGACTGCGCGCTTTCTATGGCGATGTTGAGCAGGTGAAGGGCATCGACCTCGACTTCCACGCCAACGAGGTGACCGCGATCATCGGACCGTCGGGCTGTGGCAAGTCGACGATGGTGCGCTGCATCAACCGTATGCACGAGGAGGTGCCGGGTGCGCGCGCCGAGGGCAAGGTGCTGCTCGACGACTTCGACATCTACAGCCCGAGCGTGGACGTCGTGGCTGTCAGGCGCGCGATCGGGATGGTGTTTCAGAAGCCCAACCCGTTCCCGACGATGTCGGTGTTCGACAACGTCGCGGCGGGCCTGCGGCTCGCCTCGCGTGGGCGCGGCGACCTGCACAACAAGGTCGAGAGCGCGTTGCGCGGCGCGGGACTGTGGGAGGAGGTCAAGGATCGCCTCTCAGAGGCGGGCGCGGGCCTCTCCGGCGGACAGCAGCAGCGACTGTGCATCGCACGCTCGCTCGCGGTCGAACCCGAGGTGATCCTGATGGACGAGCCCTGCTCGGCGCTCGACCCGATCGCAACGTTGAAGATCGAGGAGTTGATCGAGCAGCTCAAGAGCAAGGTCACGATCGTGATCGTGACCCACAACATGCAGCAGGCGGCGCGTGTGGCCGACCGCACCGCGTTCATGCTCAGTGGCGAACTGGTCGAGGTCGCGCCGACGCAGAAGATCTTCACAAACCCCGACGACTCGAGAACCGAAGAATATGTCACCGGAAAGTTCGGCTGAGAGCAGCGTGCACAGTGAGCCCTGAAACCAACGCGGAGCCGGTTTTGCGGCTGAACACCCAGCAGGGCCGCCAGCACTTCCAACAGCAATTGCAGGAGCTTGAGACGAGCGCGCTGGGCGGACTGGACGTGGTGGTCGAACAGCTCGACCGCACGCTGGAGGCGCTTGCCCACCAGGACGTGGAGCTGGCGCAGATGGTGATCGCCGACGACGACCGTGTCGACGGGCGCTACCTGGAGGTCCACCAGGGCATCCTCTCGCTGCTGGCCACCCAGGCTCCGGTGGCGGGCGACCTGCGCCTGGTGGCGGCACTGCTGCACGTGATCGTGCACGTGGAGCGAATGGGTGACCAGTGCGTGAACATCGCCAAGCTGATCCCTCTGTCGGGCTACGAGCCGCCCGTGCGCCCCGAGGTACTGGAGCTGATCCTCAAGATGGGCGCGTACGCACGCTCTGAGACGGTGCAATGCAAGGCCGCGTTCTCCGGGCGCGACGTCGACCTCGCCGAAGATCTCGCGCGACAGGATCGCGAGATCAATCGCCTCAACCGCGAGATATTCCGCACCGCGCTTGAGATCGGCGACGATCCCGACACGCGCGAGTGGGCAATGCACATGATCCTCGTGGCACGCGCGCTCGAGCGCATCGGTGATAACGCCGTGGATGTAGGCGAGCAGGTCGCATTCGTCGTCACCGGACTGTTTCGTGAGTTCTCCGATCAGTCCAACCCGCTCGGGCGGTAGGGGTCGGCCGCCCCACTTCAGCCCTGGCATACCTCATACCAGTTCTCGGCCCTGGCAGACCAACTTCGGCCCTACTCCGCCCCGCTTCAGCGCTGTTCCGCCCGATCCATCCGTTCCCGCCTGCTTGCGAACGGGCACGAGCGGCACACCCGCCGTCGCGCAAACAGTGCACTTGCCTGTAAAGATCCTGTGACTATCGTCTGCGCGAGTTGTGTTTTGCCTCGCCTGTGCCTATACACTGCGCGCAGATGACGACGGGCGTCCTCTCCACGGATGAAGGGGTGGCATCGAGCGCGGGGGGCGCATCCTCTTTGCGCATCGCGGTGCTCGACCGCGACAGCGGCTTCATCCAGGTTCTCGGCAAGCGCATGGACCGCCTTGGCTGGGAGCACCGTGTGCTCGCGAGTCCCGTGCCCACCGACGCGATCACTTCGATGCGCCTCAGCGCCCTGGTGGTCGATCTGACCGTGCTCGGGCCACAGGCGTGGGAATGGCTCGAGCGCCTCTGCGGCGCGCTGCCAGAGCTTGGGATAGTGGTGTGCACTGGCCCCTCTACGGTGGCCCAGCGCGTACGCGGGCTGCGGCTGGGAGCCGACGACTGGATCACCAAGCCCTGCCACCCCGAGGAGGTCATCGCACGTGTGCAGGGACTCGTTAGGCGCCGCCGCAGAACGAGCGCGCGCACCGAGTCAAAGCCGGTGTCCGCGGGCGAGGTGCAGATCCGCTCCGATCGCTTCCAGGCGTTCGTGGGTGGCCGCAGCCTTGAGCTGACACGGCGTGAGTTCGAGCTGATCGAGCTGCTCGCGGGCGGCGAAGGCAGGGTGCTCGAGCGCGAGGAGATCTACTCCCGCCTATGGGGCTATGCGATGGTGCGCGGCGACCGCTCGGTGGATGTGTTCGTGCGCAAGCTGCGCCAGAAGCTCGAGAAGGCCTCGCCTGAGTGGCGCTACATCCACACCCACTTCGGAATCGGCTATCGCTTCGCCGCCGAACACAACGACGCCGAGCAACCCGAGGACGCACCCTTGGCCGACGACATCGTTGCCGGCAAGACGCACAAGATTACGGGTGATGGCACACGAGGGGACGTCGTGCCCAGCGCCGTACAGGAGTCCGGCGGGCTAGGAGGACTCGGCGATCAGGCTAAGCTCGGCGGGACGCATCAGGAGTACCAGCTCAGCACCGCCGGCGGCTAGCCTCACCACGGCGAGCCCGGCCTTCTTCAAGTCCACGCGAGCACCGGTGAGTTCGGCCACGATTCCCGAGAGGTCCGGCTCGTGAGCGACGATCAGCACCGCCTCCTCGGGCCCAGTGCCCTTCAGCAGCTCCAGCGCCTCGCGCGCCTTGATGCCGCCGGCGAGCGGCGGGTGCAGCTTGAGCAGATCCGGCTCGACTCCGGGCAGCAACTCGAGCACCAGCTCGGCTGTTTCGCGCGCTCGCGCCTTCGGACTGGTGTAGATCGCGGCGAATCGCATGTCCATCGCGGCAATCGAGGCGCCGACACAATGGCACTGGCCCTTGCCACGATCGGTCAACTGCCGCTCTGCGTCGGGACGCGTACCGTGGGGCTCTGCGTCGGCGTGACGAAGCAGCCAAAGCTGGCGGGCCATTGCCATGGTGTTCTGCGAGCATAGAGGACTTGAGCACTTCTATGAGCGACGGTCACGAGCAACTGGAGGAGCGCGAGCGACGCCTGGACGACCCGTCGCTGTACATCAATCGCGAGCTTTCCTGGCTCGACTTCAACGAGCGTGTGCTGCAGCTCGGCGAGGACGAAACCACCCCGCTGCTCGAGCGAGTGAAGTTCTGCGCGATCTACACAACCAACCTCGATGAGTACTACATGGTGCGCGTCGCGGGCCTGCACGACCAGATCGACGCGGGCGTGGAGAACCCCAGCCAGGACGGGCGCACCCCCTCGGAGACGATCGCCGCCATCCGCGAGCGTGTGCTGCAGCTAGGGGGGCGCCTCAGCGAGTGCTTCGAAGCGCACCTGCGCCCCGCCCTGGCCGATCAGGGCGTGCATGTGCTCGACTTCGAGCAGCTCGACGACACGCAGCGCGCCTACCTGGCCCAGCACTTCCGCGGCGTCATCTTCCCGGCGCTCACCCCGCTGGCGGTGGCGCCGGGACGCCCGTTCCCGTACATCTCAAATCTGTCGCTGAGCCTGGCAGTGCTGGTGCGCGACCCCACTGGCGGGGAGACGGTGTTCGCGCGCGTGAAGGTGCCAACCGAGATATTGCCGCGCTTCGTGACCGTGCCGCCGTCAAGCGGGCCCGGCGCCCCGACCGCGTCGGGCGCGGGCGGACCCGCTGGGGCCAGCGGTGCAGCCAGCCCCAGCTCGCACGCGACGCTGGTGCCTCTAGAGGACGTGATCGCCCACCATCTCGACGCGCTCTTCCCCGGCATGGAGATCCTCGACTACGACGTTTTCAGAGTCACCCGCGACGCCGATCTGGAGGTCTCAGACGACGCCGCCGACCTGCTGCAGGCGGTCGAGGACGAGCTGCGCCGGCGGCGCTTCGGCGAGATCGTGCGCGTGGAGATCGGCACGAGCTGCTCTGAGCGCCTGCGCGAGGAGCTGATCGGGCTGCTGGGCGTGCGCGAGGACGAGGTGTATCCAGTCGACGGGCTGCTCGACATGGGCGCGCTGTGGCAGATCGTGAAGCTGCCCGGGATGCCGGAGCTGCGCAATGCGCCCTACACGCCCGTGACCCACCCGCGACTATTGCGCCACGAGGGCGAGCGGCCGGACATGTTCGCGACGATGCGCGAAGGCGACGTGCTCGTGCACCACCCCTACGATTCGTTTGCCACCTCGGTGGAGCGCTTCGTGGAGCAGGCGGTGTCGGACCCGAACGTGCTCGCGATCAAGCAGACGGTGTATCGCACGAGCGACGACTCGCCGCTGGTGCCGGCGCTGATCGCGGCCTCCGAGCGAGGCAAGCAGGCGGTAGCCCTGGTCGAGCTGACGGCGCGCTTTGACGAGCGCATGAACATCCACTGGGCCAAGGCCCTGGAGGAGGCGGGCGTGCACGTGGTGTATGGGCAGCCCGCCCTGAAGACCCACGCCAAGTGCGTATTGGTGGTGCGCCGGGAGGGCGATGGGGTGCGCAACTACGTGCACGTCGGCACCGGCAACTATCACTCGGCGACCGCGCGCCTGTACACCGACTTCGGCCTGTTCACGATCGACGAGGAGATCGGCGCCGACGTGACCGACATGTTCAACAATCTCACTGGCTATGGCCGCCCGGCCGGCTATCGCAAGGCGCTGATCGCACCGGCGCATCTGCGTGAGGGCTTGATCGCCCAGATCGACGCGACGATCGCGGCCCACTCGCCGGCTTCGCCCGGGCGGATCGCGATGAAGATGAACGCGCTCGTGGACGGCCACTGCATCCGCGCGCTGTATCGCGCGTCGCTGGCCGGCGTGCGGGTCGATTTGAACGTGCGCGGCATCTGCTGCCTGCGCCCTGGCATGCCCGGCATCTCGGAGAACATCAGGGTGGTGTCCGTCGTGGGACGACTGCTGGAGCACTCGCGCGTGTACACGTTCGAGCGAGATGGCGAGCGCACCGTGTACATCGCCTCGGCAGACCTGATGCCGCGCAACCTCGACCACCGTGTTGAGCTTGCCGCGCCGATCGAGTCGGCGGACCTGCGCGCCGAGCTGATGGACACGCTCGAACGCGCCTTCGCCGACAACCAAAGCTCGTGGGAACTGCAGGCCGACGGCACGTGGCGCCGCCAGGCGCCGGGCCCGGGCGAGCGCCCGCGCAACATGCAGCTGGAGTTGATGGAGCTGCACGCAAGGCGCGCCGCCGAAGCGCGGCCGGCCGAGCGCGAAACGCTGTAGAGCACCCGTCGCTCGGCCGCCCGAGCGCCACCCAGCGCCCCTCTCGCAGCTCAGCGACCACCGTGCACCATGCCGCCCGTGCTCTCGCCATTCGGCGACGGCCGTGCGCAACGTTCGCCGCCCCACTCGCCGGCGAACGGCATCCGCGGCACCGGCGTCCACACTCTGCGCGCACCGTGGCTGGTGGCCAATCGCCCTTACCGCCTTGCGCCCACGGACCCGAGCTGCTCCATCATTCGTCCAAATAATCAAACGAACCCTTCGACAAGACAACAGTCGGCGAACTGGCGAGCAAGCTCGGGACGACCTCGGCGACGCTCGACAAAGAACTCGACACCAACACAACGGAACTCCCCGAAACTGCCACAGCACTGACGACTCCCCTGACCGATGGCAAGACGCTGGGGGTGCTCGACGGACTCGACGCGGTCACTCTTGGTCTGCTGAATAGTCCAGAAGGCAAATCGGGCAAAGAAGGCGGCGGCTCAGAAGACAAGGAAACGACAAAAGAAACCACCAACACCGAAGGCGAAGGAGCGAGGAAGGAAGGCGGCAACAGCAACGGACCGACCGGCTCCTCCCCCACAGGCTCCAACACGACCACGGTCATCGTGAGCGTCCCGGCTCAGTCACCAACCGCCACGAGCGCCGACTCCAGCAAGACGGCCGGTGAGATCAAGATCAACACTTCCGGAGAGTGTAGGGCCGAGTCGGAGAGCCTCTTGACTGCCAACGAAGAAGCCTCTCAGCCGCCGCTTCTCAGCCGCTGACCGCTTCGAGCGCCGCTTTCAGCTCGTCCACCGTCTGGTAGTCGAGCCCCAGACGATGGTCGTGACGGTGACGCACGACCCCCTGCTCGTCGATCACGATCACCGCGCGAGCGGTCGAGCCGATACCGGGCGTCGTTGCGCTATAAGCCTTTGCGACCGCCTTGTCCTCGTCGGCGAGCAGCGGCACGTTGAGGTTGTTCTTAGCGACGAACCCCTCATGGGACTCGAGGCTCTGTGAGGAGATCCCCACGACCGTCGCGTTCAGCGAGGCGAAGTCCTCGGGCCGGTCGCGGTAGGAGCAGAACTGCTTGGTACACACCATCGTGTTGTCGCCCGGATAGAACAGCAGCACCACCCGCTCGCCGCGATGATCTGAGAGCTTGAATGGTCCGTTCGTGCCCTCCAGCTGGAAGTCCGGCGCCTGCTCGCCCACCCGCGGTGTCTTGGCCATAGTGCCCTCACTCTCGCTCGCCTCTGTTGGCATCGAGGATAAACCAACTCACGCACCCGCACTGGACGCCGACTGCTACGGCCAACGCGGCGAGCGCCGCCACGCCAAAACGAGTTGTGGCTCCCCTCGGGACTCTTCTTGAGTCAGGACGACTCACGACCTTCAGTCCGCTCAGCGCCTGATTTGTTCAGATCAGCAAAACCCTGATGGAGCCTAGCGATCCGGCCCCGCAAGCCACCACTAAAAGGCACCGCGCCGAGTACCGTCCCAGGCGACACTCACAATCCGTCCCATGTCCCAATTGACCTTTCCCGCCCCTTCCGCCGCACCAGGTAGTACCTTTGGTGCTACTATGTCGGACATGGCAAAGATCAGTGTGAGCCTCGAAGATGACCTCTACCGGCGCGTACGCGAAGCCGCCGGTCCCGAAGGCGTGTCCGGTTGGCTCGCGGCCGCCGCATCCGCGCGCCTGCGCGCCGACGCACTGCTGGCTGTGGCCGAGGAGATCGCCCACGAAACGGGAGGGCCATTCACCGAGCAGGAGCTGAGCGAGGCCCGTCGATGGCTGCCCTCGTCTTCGACAGCGGCGCACTGATCGCCCTGGAGCGCGGCGATCGCAGAGTCGCCGCGTTGCTCGTGGCGGCAGCCGAGGGCGGCGCGGAGGCCGTCACCTCCTCGGCATGCGTGGCCCAGGTGTGGCGCAACCCCGCTCGCCAGGCCAGGCTGACTCGCGCGCTCGCCGGCTTCGTGGAGTGCGAACTGGACCCGCGGCGGGCGCGCGACTGCGGCACACTGCTGGCCCGCAGCGAAACGCGGGACATCGCCGATGCAGCGGTGTCACTGCTCGCAGACGATGGCGACACGGTTCTCACAAGCGACCCGCAGGACATCCAGCATTTGCTGAGCGCCGCGGGCACCCGAGCGCGCGTCCGGCCGGTGTAGCGTGCAGTTGATTACACAAGCTCACCGACCCCTGAACCTCTTCGATGAGGCGTCCGCACGCCGAGCGTCGTAAGCTGGGCTGAGCTTCCCCGTCCCTCGCCACCGCATCCCCACCAGCGGTGGCCACCCCAACAGGTCCCCACTATGCTCAAGCTCGCCCGCTGGTCCACAACCCACCGTCTCTACATCGCGATCGGCTGGGTGATCCTGCTGATCGGCGTCAACATCGTCTCCCAGGCCGGCGGTGGCGCGGCCTACTCCAACAACTTCACGCTGCCCAACTCCGACGCACAGCGCGCCTCAGACCTGCTGGCACACAGCTTCCCCGCGCAGGCGGGCGACCGCGACACAATCGTCTTCAAGGTGTCTCACGGCAGCGTACGCGAAGCGGCCGTGCGCGCCCACATGAGCGCGTTGTTCACCAAGGTCAGCGGCCTGCCGCACGTCACTGGCGTCATCAGCCCCTACGCCGCCAGCCAAGCGGGCAAGGCCATCTCGGCCGACGAACGCATCGCGTTCGCCACGGTGGTGTTCAACGAAAAGGCCAACGAATTGCCCAAGAGCGCGGGCGAAAACGTCGTCAACGCCGCCGAGGCCGCGCGCACCCCGAGCATCCAGATCGAGCCTCGGCGGCCAAGCGATCGAGCAAACCGAGCAGGAAGGCTTCGGTCTGACCACGGCAGTCGGCCTGATGGCCGCGATCGTCGTGCTGCTGATCACGTTCGGATCGCTGATCGCGATGGGCCTGCCGATCATCACCGCGCTGTTCGGCCTCGGCACCGGGCTCGGACTGATCGCGCTGTTTACGCACGTTGTCGACACCCCCAACTTCTCCTCCGAGCTTGCCGCGATGATTGGGCTTGGGGTCGGCATCGACTATTCGCTGTTCATCGTGACGCGCTTCCGCGAGGCGTACGCGACACCAGGTCCGAGCTTTGGCAACGTGCGTGAGTCGGTCGTGCAGGCGATGGACACCGCCGGGCGCGCGGTGCTGTTTGCCGGCTGCACAGTCGTAATAGCTCTGCTGGGAATGATGCTGCTCGGCGTGGACTTCCTCTACGGCGTGGCGATCTCCGCCTCGATCGGCGTGCTGCTCGTGATGCTCGCATCGCTGACGCTGCTGCCCGCGCTACTCACGATCGCGGGCAACCGCGTCGTACGACCCAGCCGCCGCGCCAGGCGCGCAGGCGCGCAGGCAACCGACGCGCGCCAGGGCAACATATGGCTGCGTTGGAGTCGGTACGTGCAAGCCCACTCGTGGCCGATCGCACTCGCCGCGACGCTCCTGCTGCTGCTGATCGCGGCACCCGCCACCGCGCTGCGACTCGGCTCCAGCGACGCGAGCAACGATCCTGAGAGCTTCACCACATACAGGGCGTACCAGCTTCTGGCCGAAGGCTTCGGCCAGGGCTTCAATGGGCCGCTGCAGGTCGTCGCGCAGGTCCCGAGCACGGCCAATGCCAGCAACGAAGCCGCCAAGCAGGGGGTGCTCCTGACGGCACCCAGCACCAGCGGCAAGGCCGACGTGGAAAAGCTGCGCGCGGCGATGACGAGTGTGCCCGGTGTGGCGGCGGTGGCTCCCGCCAAGTTCAACCCCGCTGGCGATGTGGTGACGATCTCGGTGTATCCAAGCTCCTCCCCGCAGGCATATGCCACCACCCAGCTCGTCTCGCAACTGCGCGAACACACGATCCCACCGATCGTCTCGAGCACCGGCATGCATGTCTACGTCGGCGGCGTAACGGCCGGAGCGGTCGATTTCGCCGCCGTCCTTGGCAAGAAGCTGCCCCTGTTCATCGGGGTGGTGGTGTTGCTCTCGGCGCTGCTCTTGATGATCGTGTTCCGCTCGCTGGTGATCCCGATACAGGCCGCGCTCATGAACCTGCTCAGTATCGGCGCGTCGCTCGGGGTGATCGTGGTTGTGTTCCAATGGGCGTGGTTCGACGGGCTCATAGGCGTCAAAGCCGGGCCAATCGAGTCGTTCGTGCCCGTGATGCTGTTTGCGATCGTGTTCGGCCTATCGATGGACTACGAGGTGTTCCTCGTGTCGCGCATCCACGAGCAGTGGACGCGAACCGGCGATAGTCGCCGTGCCGTCAACGAGGGGCTGGCGCTCACCGGCCGCGTCGTGACCGCCGCCGCGGCGATCATGATCTGCGTGTTCCTGTCGTTCATGCTTGGCGAAAACAGGGTCATCAAGGAGTTCGGCCTCGCGCTCGCATCGGCCGTGTTCCTCGACGCGATCATCGTGCGCTGCCTACTGTTGCCCGCGGTGCTCAACATTCTCGGCGACGCCACCTGGAGGATCCCCGCGTGGCTGGACAGAGTCCTGCCGCGACTGAACATCGAGGGCGGCGCCACACGACTCAGCCCAGCCGACGAAGCGGAGTTCGCGGCGCTTTCCGGTGGCGAGCGGCCCGTGCCCGCCGGTACGCGCGGGGGGACAGAAGACTGAGGGCAGCGCGCTGGCGGCTGGCGACGGCTCTGCTGTGTCTAGCGCTGACGGCGATGTCAGCAACCGCCGCATCCGCCTCTGGCGGCGGTGAACGCTCAGCCCTCGGTGAACGCTCAGCCCTGGTTGTCTTCCTGCCCTCGGGTCCACAACAGGCCGGTCACTCCGAAAGCGACGCCATCGAGAGCGAGCTGGCGTCGATACCAACGCTCTCTGCGGGCATCCTGAGCGCCACGCAAGGCACATACAAGACCGATCAGCTGCTGCTCGACATTACGCAGGGTGCGCGAGTCTCCTACTCCGCCTACAGCCCCGCCTATCCGCCGTCGCTGTTGTCGCTGACGCTTGGGCCGGGGCCGAGCGCGCACGTCTCGGCGTGGAGTGCCGCCGTCAAGCGCGCCGCGAACGCCCCACAGCTGCTCGATCCCGGACTGCTCTCCGCCTCGATCCCAGGCGGAGCGGCATACGCGGCGCCGTACAGAGTCGGCGCGGCGCGACTGTCGGGCTTGAGCACCGCGAACCTCGCCGGCACAGCGACCAGCTCCGCGCCCCTTGCAACCAACCGCCGCGGAGAGATCGCCGCCGTCTCCTTCGGCTCGCCCGCCACGTTGCTTGGGCGAATCGCCGCCCTGCGGGCGGGCCATCGACTGGTCGTCGCCGACCTGCCGCCCGGACACGCGGGCTATACCGACCTGCGCGCGCTGGCCGCCACCCGTCCATCCGGCGAGCTGCTGAGCGTGATCCAGAGTCCTCCAGACATGCCAGGACACGAACTGCTGTGGAGCGCGTTCGCCGGACTCCCACCGGTGCGCGGGACAAGCACGACTGGCGGCCGCACACTCACCTCCACAACCACCAACCAGCGTGGCCTGATCGCCGCGATCGATATTGGCCCAACCATCCTCACCCACCTTGGCTTGCCAATTCCAGCCGATATGCGCGGCAAGCCTGTGCGCCTCGATGGGACCTTCGACGGCGCGAGCCTGCGCGCGCTGAAGGCGCGTCTAGTCGTGATCGACTCGCGCAGGCTGCCAGCACTTGAGTGGTTGGTGGGAGCGTGGATAGTGTTGCTCGCCGCCGCCCAGCTGCCGTTTGGGCGCAGCGGTGGTGACGCCCAGCCCCCATTCGGGGATCGGCTTCACGGTGGCGAGCAACCTTCGGTGCACCGCGACGGCAGCGCCCAATCGTCCTCAGGGCGCGAGGCCCGACGGCGACACACCGCCTGGGCGATGCGCACGGGCGCGCTCGCAGTGATGTGGACTCCCGTGGCGGTGCTCGTGCCCGCGGCCTTGGAGCCAAGCCGAACAATGGAGTTCGCGCTGATCGTCGCGATCTGCTTCGCGCTCGGTGCGCTCACCGACCGGCTCGTACCGTGGCCGCGCGCTCCGATAGTGCCGGCGGTGGCGGCCGTCCTGGTGCTCACGGTCGACGCGCTCGCCGGCACGCAGCTGTTGATGCGCTCGCTGCTCGGTCCCAACCCGGCGTTCGGTGCGCGCTTCTATGGGATCGGCAACGAGCTGAAGTCGGGGCTTGCCGTGCTCGTGTTCGCCGCCGTAGCGGCGGCCCTCTACCCAGCGGTGCGCGGACGCCGCGCCGCGACCGCGATGGCGTGTGCTGGCATAGTGCTCGCGGTCGTCGAGGGCTCGGCGCGCATCGGTGCCGGTGTCGGCGGCGTGATCCTCGTGAGCGCGGGCACCGCTGTCGCGACCGTGATGCTGCTACCCGGCACGTTCAACCGCCGCCGCGCGCTGATCGTGATGGCCGCGCCCGTCCTCGGGCTGGTCGCGCTCGCCGCGATCGATCTGCTTACCGCGCACGGCAGCGGCCACTTCACTGGCAGCGTGCTAGACGCGCGCTCGCCGGGCGACATTCGCGACATCGTCGTGCGCCGCTACGGGGCTGCCTGGGACGAGCTGAAGAACCATCTGATGCCGGTTGCAACCGCGCTCGCGCTGTTCGCGTCGGTCGTCGCGGTGCGCCGCCGCGAGCGCGTGCTTGCACCGGTTGGCTCCGATCCAGCCTGGCTGGCGGCGCTGGCCGGCGGCTTGACCGCGGGCGCGATCGGCGCACTCAGCGAGGACTCGGGGCCGGAGCTACTGGTCGTCGCGGTGTTCGTGCTTGCGTGCGTGCTCAGCTACCTGTGGGGCACTCCGCAGTCGGCGTCCAAGGCTACGCAGCGCAATCCGAGCACGAACCGCGCAGCACAATCTCATGCTCAGACACGCTCAGCGGCACCCGCTCGCTGAGGCTCGATATCGCCTGCTCCAAGGCATCGTCTGAGAAGGGCATCACCAGGCCGCAGCCGTCGCACACGAGGTGATGGTGGTGCTCCTCCTGCGCACACACTCGCTCGTAGCGCACCATCGCCTGGCCTGTTTCCACGCGCTGCACGAGTCGCAGTCCCTCCAGCTCGTCGAGGATGCGATACACGCTCGCGCGGCTCACGCGCCGCTCAGCCCTGCTGAGGGCATCCTCGATCTCAACCGCGGTCAGCGCACAGCTCTGGGCGCCCAGCAGCTCGAGCACCGCGCGACGCGCGCCGCCGCGCTTGTGACCGGCGTTGGCGAGCGCCGCCTCGGCTCGCTCGATCCACTCGTGAGGAGGAGTGGGGGAAGCTGTCGTTTGGGTGTGCGCACTCATAGGGCGATGGTAGAGGTAGCGGTCGGTGCGCTCATGTGAGGATGGTATGGCGTTCGGGAGCGTGCACCTCGGCCTGCGCGTCGATCGCCACGCCTCGTCCAACACGCCGCCACGCCGCCCATCCGCGCCCCAGCGCGTACCACAGAGCACTGAAGCTCCCCACGAAGAAGCCGACCGGGTAGTTGGTCTCATACGAGGCGGCGATCGCCGCCCACACCGTCACCAGCGCGATCGCCACCGACAATGCCATCGCGCGCGACGGGCTGGCCGTGAACGAGCGCGCCGCCGCGGGGGAGCCGATCATCAGACTGAAGATCAGCAGCGTGCCCACCACCGGCACTGTCATCGCGGTCGCCAGTGCAACCACGGCCAGGAAGCACATCTCCATGCGCCAACGGCCGATTCCGCGCGCCTCGCCCACCTCACCCAGCACCGAGGAGAGCATCAGCGGTCTGTACAGAAGCGCTACGGCGCCCACACACACAACGGCCAGACCCGCCGTCGGCGCCAGCTCGTTGGGACTAATGCCCAGCACCTCGCCAAACAGCAGCGAGTAGATCTGCGGCGCGTACTCCACGCTGAAGCTGAGGAACAGCGCCCCCAGGCCAAGCATCGTCACCAGCGCCAACGCCGTGACCGCGTCGTGGCGACCGCGGCGCCCGAGCACCCCGATGCCAAGCGCACCCAGCAACGAGAACACCCCCAGGCCGACAATCGTGTTGATGCCCACAAGACTCGCCCCCGCGGCGCCCGCGAACGCGCCGTTGGGCACCGCGTGGGCGACAAACGCCGAGCCCCTCAACACCACGAAGAAACCCACGAGGCCCGCCACGACCGCGACGATGCTCGCCACCGTCCAGGCGTTGATCATGAAGCCCGAGAACACAGCCCCGACACCAGATAGAACAGGAAGATCAGCGTCACCACGAAGAAGCTCACGGGCCAGCCGTGCCCCACCGGCGGCCAGTGGTAGCTCTCATACGCCAGCGCCACTCCCGCCCACACAGCCGCGACTCCGATCGCCCCCGCCGCCAGCATCGCGCGGCCCGGTCTCCTGGTCAGGCGCAGCGCACTGGCCGCCGGGCCGATCAGCAGCGCAGTGCTGAGGATCGCCCCGATCGTCACGGCCGCAAGGGCAACCGAGATCGCCAGCGCCAGCAGGTACGCGGCCCCCACCAGGCGCACCGGCACACCGCGCGCGGCGGCCATCTCGGCGCTGACCGTGCTCAGCAGCAGCGGGCGATACAGCGCCAGCACGATACCCAGCGCCAGCACGCTGAGAATCGCCACCAGCGGGAACGTCGAGCTTGAGATTGCGAACACCGAGCCGAACAGGATTGTGATCGTCGCGCCCGTCGTGTTGTGCCGGGTGGCGTCCCAGTACAGGAACAATGCCGCCAGGCCAAGACCGGCGCCGAGCACGATGCCGGTCGCCAGGTCGCGCCCGCGCGGACGCTGAATGCCGATTAGCTCCATCGCCCCTGCCGCAGCGATCCCCATCGCCAAAAAGCCCCACAGCGGGCCCACGCCCAGCAGGAACGCGCCCGAGCCGCCGGTCGCGCCGAGATCCCCCAGCGCCTCGCCCGCAAACGACTGGCCACGCATCACTGTGAATACGCCAACCGTGCCGGCGACAATTGCCACCACCGTGCCCACGGCCAGCGCCACCCGCACCGCTTCGTCGGCGAAGAAACCCGTTTGCGCAACGGCCAGCAGCTGGCTCACAGTGCACGCTCCCGCGTCGCGGCATCCGCCGCACGCCAATCGCCGCTCGCGCTCAAGAGACGACCTCACCTGTCGCTGGAAACGCGACCTCGTGCCCACTCAGATCCGAGGGCTCGCCCGCTCCCGCCACGACCAGCAGGCGCCCGTGCACGCGTAGCACGTCCACGTGATGGCCATACAGCGCGCTCAGCACGTCCGCACGCACAACCTCCTCCGTCGTGCCACTCGCGGCACGACCCGCCGCCAGATATACGATCCGGTCCATCGCGCTCACCAGCGGGTTCATCTCGTGTGCGGAGATCAGCACCGCGATCCGCTCGCGTCGCGCAATCCCCGACAGCAGCGCAACGACTTCATCGGCGCCGCCCAGATCGAGATTGGCCAACGGCTCGTCCAGCAGCAGCAGCCTCGGCTTGCCGATCAGGGCATGTGCGATCAGCACGCGCTGCTGCTCACCACCGGACAGCGTGCCAACCCGCGCGTCGGCATACCCACCGGCCCCCACCGATTCCAGCGCCTGCATCACAAGCTCCCGGCGGGCGCGCGATGGGCGCGCGAACCCCAGCCGGTTGCCGTCGAGGCCGAGCGCCACGAGGTCGCGTGCGCGCATCGGCATGTCGGGATCCAGCATGAACTTCTGCGGCACATAGCCGATCAACGACTCGCGCCGCGAGCGTGGGCGCCCCGCCAACAGCACCGTTCCGGCGCTCGGCGCCTGCAACCCAAGGATCACACGCAGCAGCGTCGTCTTGCCGGCACCGTTTGAGCCGATCAGCCCGGTGAATTGGCCTGGTGCGATCGCGAAGCTCACGTCGTCGAGAATCTGGCGCCCCGACATGCGCACGCCCACATCTCTTACCGACAGAATCTGCTCAGACGCTGTCGACCGCGGTGGCCCGGTGAGCTCGCCCGCCTGCCCGGCGCTCAGCTCAACCTCAGCCATCACAGCTTCTGCGTGGATGTTTTGTCGGCGACCGCCCGTTCCAGTGCCCTCACCTCGGCCAGCATCCACGTCTGGTAGTCGTACCCTGGCGTCGGCATCGTCTCATACACGCCGACCACCGGCACGCCGTGCTGCTTGGCTTCCGCCAAGAACGACCCGGTCAGCGAATCGGTCACCTGCTGGTTGTACACAAACACCTTCACCTTGCGACCCGCAAACAAGCCCTGCTGCAAAGTCACGTTCTGCGGCGCCGGATCGACCCCGTTCATGATGTCCGCCTGTAGCGCAAACGGCGTTTCGTTCTTTGTCCCGGCCGCTTCGAGCATGTAGTCGCCGACCGGCTCGGTCGTGGCCACCGGGGTGTCGGGATAGCGAACCTTGAAGCGTGCGATCGCCGCATACCATGGTTGCAGCGACCGCTCGAAGCGCGCCGCGTTGACCTGAAAGTAGGCGGCGTGGGCTGGCTGCAGCTTCGACAGCGCCGCCACCAGTGCCCTCGCCACCGCCGGCATCGTCGCCGGCTTGTACCACAGGTGCGGGTTGGGAGTCGATTCCGCCAGGCCCAGCAGCTTCTGCGCAACGATCACCTGTCGCGAAGAGTCTTCGCTGGCCGACTCGATCTTGTTCATGAACGTGTCATAGCCCACGCCGTTCTGCACGATCAGCTTCGCCGCCGCCACTGTCTCAGCCACGCTCGGGCTCGCCTCGAATGTGTGCGGATCGGTGTTCGGGTTGCTCTCGATCGCGCTCACCTGCACGTAGCGCCCGCCAATCTGCTCGATCACGTTGGCGTACTGATTCTCCGCCCCGACCGCGAGGATCCTGCCGTTCGAGGCGGCGGTGGTGGCCGAACCACAGCCGGCGAGCGCGATCGCACCGGCAGCGCAGATCGCGGCCAACGGCGTGAGAGTGAACACGGCCCGCGCACGCGGCCGCCCGGTCAAACGACGTCGCGCGATTGAGCGGGAGCTCGCCCGTGAGCGTTGTCTGTGCACAGTGCGCCGCAACATACCACGATAAGACTGAGTCTTGTTCTCAGCCTCGGTGTGCGCCCGTCCTCGCGGCGCGCCCACCCGGGCGCAGTCAATCGACCTACGGCGCGGCGCTCTCCTCCGATGCCCGCGGACCCTCATCGGTGAGCGCTCTGCGCCGGCCGATCAGCAGCACGATCAACACGACGATGATCACCACGATCAGGATGCCCCCGGCGATGTAGCGAAGTTTGTGTTTTACGGGCGCGGTTTTTTTTACCGTCACCGTGGCGACTTGCACACGCGCGTGATCGGCTTGCGCCGCTGCCACGAGCTTGCCTTGTTCGGTTGAGGCATATTCAACCGTATAGTGGGCACCGTTGTTCATCGAGATGTGCAGGTGGCCGGTCGTCGTCCCGGGATGGAACGTCAGGGCATGCACTTCGCCTTTGTGCAGCTGCACTTCGTAGGCCGGCAGAGTCTCCTTCTGGAAGTGAATCACCGTCGCCGCCCCCGCCGGCACGGCGATCACGGCCGCAACCAGCAGCGCGCACAGGGCCGCCAGCACTGCGTTCAAACCTGTAGTCGATCTGTTCATGGCCCGCACCTTATAGGCACGGCCCGTCGTATGACGAGGCTGCTCTACACACGCCCCGTGTCGCGCCGGTATGCGCGACGCGCCACGGCCGCCAGCACGACCGTCCAAGCGACGATCACGACCCACGCCTTGGCGCCGAGAGGATGACCGCCGAGCGCGATGTGACTGGCCTGCACCAACCAGTAGGAGGGCAGCAGCTGCCCGACGTCGTACAGAAACCCGTGACTTGAGATCGGAAACCAAGTGCCACCCAGGAACGCCAGCAGAGCGACCCCTCCGCCCATCGCCGGACCGATCGATTCGGGCGTCAGCATGTGGCCGATGGCGATCCCCAGCGCGGCAAACGGCACCAGGCAGGCCAGGATCAGCAGCGTCATCTCAAGCCAATCGCGCGCCGGCATGCTCACCCCCAGCGACGCGCCCGACGCGTAAAGCACAGCCATCGTCAACAGCGCCATCAGATAGGCGGTCAGCACCTTCGCGCGGAAGTAGGAGCGCGTCGAGAGCGGGCTGATGCGCAGCTGACGATTCCAACCGACCGCGCGCTCGGAGGCGATCCGTGCCCCACAGGAGAGCATTGCGCTCATCGTTCCGAACGCAACCATCCCGACCATGAAGTACATCGGCGCCGAGATGCCGCTGTGGTCCAGGTCGTGCACGTTGCGCTGCGGACCGGCGATCAGGAAGAACAACACCAGGGGGAAGCCCAGCGAGAGCACGAAGAAGCGGCGGTTGCGGACGGTGCGCAGCAGCTCATAGCGGGTGTAGGACAGTGCGCTCACGAGCGCGACCTCCTCACCGGCGCATCGCCATGGCGCCCGTCGCCACTCTCGGGCAAGGCCGATCCGGCAGCCGTAGCCAGCTCGTTCGCCACGTCGCCGTCGCCGGTCAACTGCAGGAACGCCTGCTCCAAGCCCGCGGCGGCGATCTCGATGTCGCGTGCATCCGGATACGCCGCGAGCAACTCACGAATCGCCTGATCGGAATCCGCACAGGCCAGCACGACCGCCTCGCCACGCCGCTCGACGCTGCTGACGCCCGGCAGTCGTCCGAGCGCATCGAGGTCCGCGCCGGGCAATGTCGCGCGGATCGTGCGCGAGCCGACCATCGCTTTGATCTCGGTTGTCGGCCCATCGGCGACCACCAACCCGTGGGCCATCAGCACCGCCCTGTCGGCGTAGGCGTCGGCCTCCTCCAGGTAGTGGGTGGCGAACAGGATCGTGCGCCCGCGGGCGGCCTGCTCGCGCATCGTCGCCCAGAAGGAATGGCGACCCTCGACATCCATCGCTACCGTCGGCTCGTCCAGCACGAGCAGCTTCGGATTGCTGACCAGCGCCACCGCGAAGCGCACGCGCTGGGTCTGCCCGCCGGAGAGCTTCTGCGTGCGCTGCGCTGCCACCTCTGTCAGGCCCGTCAGCTCGAGCGTCTCGTGTACGTCGAGCGGATCGGGATACAGCGAGGCGACCATCGTGACCAGCTCGCCGACCGAGAGATCGCGAATCAACGCTCCGGTTTGCAGCATCGCGCCGATCCAGCCCGCGTCTATCGCCGCGCTCGGCGAGCCGTCCAGTACCGACACCGTGCCGCCGTCCGGCTCGGCCAGGCCAAGCAGCATGTCGATCGTCGTGGACTTCCCCGCACCATTCGGACCCAGCAGAGCGACCGTCTCGCCTTGCTCTATCGAGATGTCCACCCCGCGCACGGCTTCAATTGAACCGTAGCTCTTGCGCAGCCCACGTGCCTCGATCGCGCTCATCATCGCCGCAACCGAGCCGCCTTCAACCGCTCGGTCTTGCCCAGCGCGACCTTGCGCAGACGTACCGTCTCGGGCGTCACCTCGACACACTCGTCGTCGCGCACGAACTCGAGTGCCTGGTCGAGCGTGAGCTTGCGGTGCGGCTGCAGGCGCACATACACGTCCGAGGTGGAGGAGCGGATGTTCGTGAGGTGCTTCTCCTTGACGGGGTTCACGTCGAGGTCGTCCGCACGCGAGTTCTCACCAACGATCATGCCCTCATACACCTCCTCGCCGGGACCGACGAACATGGTGCCGCGCTCTGAGAGACTCATCAGCGAATAGGTGGCGGTGCTGCCACCGCGGTCGGCGACGAGCACGCCGGTGGTGCGCGTGCGCAGCTCGCCCGCCCAGCGCTCCCAGCTCTCGAACACGTGGTGCATCAGGCCCGTGCCGCGCGTCTCGGTGAGGAACTCGGTGCGAAACCCGATCAGGCCACGCGCGGGCACGATGTACTCCATGCGCACCCAGCCCGTGCCGTGGTTGGTCATGTGCTCCATGCGCCCCTTGCGCAGGGCGAGCATCTGCGTGACGACACCGACGTAGTCCTCGGGCACGTCGATCGAGAGTCGCTCAAACGGCTCGTGGCGATGCCCATCGATCTCGCGAATCACGACCTTCGGCTGGCCAACGGTCAGCTCGAAGCCTTCGCGGCGCATCATCTCGACCAGCACGGCCAGCTGCAGCTCGCCGCGTCCCTGCACTTCCCATGCTTCCGGACGGTCGGTGTCGAGCACGCGCAACGACACGTTGCCTACCAGCTCGCGGTCCAGGCGCTCGCGTACCTGCCTGGCGGTCAGCTTGGAGCCCTCCTTACCGGCCATCGGGGAGGTGTTGATCCCGACCGTGATCGACAGCGAGGGCTCGTCCACCGTAATGACGGGCAGCGGGCGCGGGTCCTCCACGTCGGCGAGCGTCTCGCCGATCGTGATCTCGGGGATGCCGGCAACGGCGATGATCTCCCCCGGGCCGGCTTCTGGCGCGTCCACGCGGTCGAGCGCGTCTGTGACATACAGCTCGGAGACCTGCACGCGCTCGATCTTGCCGTCGGCTCGACACCACGCCACCTGCTGGCCGCGCTTGATCGAGCCGTTGCGCACACGGCAGATCGCCAGGCGCCCGACATACGGGGAGGCGTCGAGGTTTGTGACGAGTGCCTGCAGAGGGTGCTCGGGGTCGTACATCGGCGCGGGGATTCGCTCCACGAGCAGATCGAGCAGGGGTGCGAGCGTGCCCTCGGTCGGGACCGCAACGCCAGCCTCGTACTCCAGCGTGGCGATGCCGGCGCGCGCATTGCAGTAGACGATCGGAAACTCGATCTGCTCCTCGTCGGCGTCGAGGTCGAGGAACAGCTCATACACCTCGTCGATCACCTCGGCCACGCGCGCATCGGGACGATCCACCTTGTTGACGACCAGGATCACGGGCAGGCGCGACTCCAGAGCCTTGCGCAGTACGAAGCGCGTCTGTGGCAGCGGACCCTCCGAGGCGTCCACAAGCAGCAGCACGCCATCGACCATCGTCAGGCCGCGCTCAACCTCACCGCCGAAGTCAGCGTGACCGGGTGTGTCCACGATGTTGAGCTTCACGCCGTTATGACGCAGGGACGTGTTCTTGGCGAGGATCGTGATGCCCTTCTCGCGCTCCAGGTCCATCGAGTCCATCACGCGCTCGGCCACGTCCTGACCGGCCCTGAACGCGCCGGATTGCCACAGCATCGCGTCCACGAGCGTGGTCTTGCCGTGGTCCACGTGGGCCACGATTGCGACGTTGCGGATGTCATCTCTGGGAACGAGCATCGGCGGGACAGGCTAGAGGCTTGCCACCCATGAAGCCGATCCGAGAGGCTGATGTCCTGATTCAGAGGGGTGGGGGGTATATATACTTTTTATACGATTCGCGATAGTAGCTACCAATTGTAGTCACAATAGTGAATTCTATAAAAAGAGTGCACCAACCCATGCTCCCACCTTCGAGATCCAACCTCCACCTTCGAAGCGCAGCTCGCCTCCTCGAAACCCAACTCCCACCCTCAAAGCGCAGCTCGCCTCCTCGAAACCCAACTCCCACCCTCAAAGCGCAGCTCGCCTCCTCGAAACCCAACTCCCACCCTCAAAGCGCAGCTCGCCTCCTCGAAACCCAACTCCCGCACCAGACCCCACCGGAATCCTCCGACTCACGCTCGCCGAGAAACGCGGGAGGCCCTAGCGGCGCGCCGCGAAGGCCCGCCGGCTCATGCTCACCGAGAAGCGCAAAAAGGCCCGTGGGACCCGCTCGGCACGCGCCACGACGTCCTCCAGGGCGGCGGCGAAACGACGGATCTCGGCCTCCTCGACCACGAGCGCGGGCAGGGCCTTCACGACGTTCATGCGATGTCCCGCAACCTGGCAGAGGATGCGGTGGTCGTGGAACAGTGGCCCCACGACCAGTTGGGAGAAGATGCCAGGCTGGGCACGCTCGGCGGCGTTGTAGATTGAGCGCCGCGCGCCACCCTCGGGCGGCCCGAATTCGATTGCCCACATCAGGCCGAGCCCGCGCACATCGGAGACGACCTCGTAGCGCTCGACGAGGGGCAGGGTCAGCTCTAACAGCAGCGCCCCGAGCCGCTCAGCGCGCTCCACCAAGCCCTCGCTGTCGAGCACACGCAATGTGGCAAGCGCGGCGGCCGCGGCAAGATCGTTGCCGCCGAACGTGGAGCCGTGACGGACGGCGCGCTCCATACCGTCGAACACACGGTCGAAAGCCTCGCGCGAGACGAGCACCGCGCCGACGGGCACGAGCCCACCGGAGAGCGCCTTCGACAGACAGATCAGGTCTGGCTCCAGACCCCAGTGCTCGAGCGCCAGGAAGCGGCCGGTGCGCCCCAGACCCGTCTGGACCTCGTCGCAGACGAACAGCGCACCAGCTTCGCGGCACAGCCGCTGTGCGGCGAGCAGGTAGCCGTCGGGTGGCAGGTTGATGCCCTTGCCCTGCACGGGCTCCACCACAAACGCCGCAACATCGCCATGCGCAAGCGCACGTTCCAGCGCATCGATGTCCCCGAAGCCCACCGACTCGCAGTCCGGCAGCAGCGGACCGAAGCCCTCGCGAAACTCTTCGTTGCCGTTGAGCGACAGCGAGCCAAGTGTGAGCCCGTGGAAGGCGTGCTCGGCGAAGAGGATGCGCGAGCGCCCGGTGGCGGCGCGGGCGATCTTGATCGCGGCCTCGACCGCCTCGGTGCCGCTGTTGGCCGGCACCATCGCCGCGACCGAGCCGGGGGCGCGCGCCAGCAACTGCTCGGCGAGCACGCCGCTCAGCAGCGTGACTCCAAGCTGAGGCAGGTTGGCGGTGTGCGCGTCCATCGTGTCGCGCACGGCGGCAATCGCCTCTGGGTGGTTGCGGCCGATCGCGAACACCCCGTAGCCGCTGAGCAGGTCGAGGTAGCGCTCACCGCCCGCGTCGATCAGGTGCGCACCCTCGCCTGCAACCCAGTGCTTGTCGAACCCGAGCGTGCGCACGATCCGCCCCAACTTGGGGTTGAGATAGGAATCGTTGAGCGCCATCTCCTCGCCAGAGCGAGCCGCAAGGATCTCGCGCACCGGCGGGACGCCTGGCGGCACAGCTGACATATGGCTTAGCGTACGCTCAAGCGTCGACCTGCGTTCGGGTGCGGCGGTTTTGGGCGCGCCGGCCGGGTGCTCACCTGAAGCGGTGCTCGAGGTGAAAGTGCTCGACGTGAGGAGACTCAGCCGACCCGCGAGCGCGAGCGGCGCGAATTGCGGTTGCGCGAATTGCGTCCCCGACCGTTTGGCGCGCCCTGCCCGGGATGCGTCGAGTCGCTGGGAAAGCCGCCCAGCTCCAGCTCGCGTTGCAGCCCGAGCCCGCCGACCATGCCCGCGAACTCGCGTGCCTGCTCGCCCAGCACGAACGTGACGCCGACGCCCGAGGCGCCGGCACGCGCGGTGCGGCCCACGCGGTGGACGTAGTCCTCGCGGGTGGCGGGCATGTCGTAGTTGATGACGTGGGTGATACCCGACACATCGATGCCGCGCGCGGCGACATCGGTGGCGACGAGCGTGTTGACGTGTCCGCTCTCAAAGCGCGCGAGCGCCTTCTCGCGCTGAGACTGGGACTTGTCGCCATGCATCGCGACCGCCGGCACGCTGCTCGCAGCCAGACGCTTGACGAGCCGGTCGGCGCCGCGCTTGGTGCGCACGAACACGAGCGTCAGCCCGCGGTCGGGCTCGGATAGCTCGGCGACGAGTCGATCGACCTTGCCCTCGTGGGAGACGGACACGAAGCGGTGCTCCACATCGCCCTTGCGCTCCTGGGAGTGTGCGTGCTCGTGGCGAGCCGCGTCGGTTGTGAAGGCGGTCGCGATCTTGCCGACCTCACCTTGCAGCGTGGCTGAGAACAGCAGCGTTTGGCGCTCGGGGCGAGTCATCTTCACGATCTTCTCGACCACCGGGCGGAAGCCCATGTCGAGCATGCGGTCGGCCTCGTCGAGCACGAGCAGGCGCACCTGCTTGAGCGTTATCTCGCGGCGGTCGATCAAATCGAGCAAGCGCCCGGGGGTGGCGACCAGGATGTGCGCGCGGGCGGCGATGCGCGCCTGCTTGACGATGCCGGCGCCGCCGTAAACAGCGGCGATCGAGAGCGCACGAATGTGGGCTATGGCGCGTAGGTCCTCGACGATTTGCAGGGCAAGCTCGCGCGTGGGCGCCAGCACCAGCGCCGATGGCCGGGGATCGCTGTCCTTCAAGCGCTCGACCAGCGGCACGCCGAAAGCAAGTGTCTTGCCCGAGCCGGTGGGCGACTGGGCGAGCACGTCGCGGCCGGCGAGCACATCGGGGATCACCATCTCCTGGACGGCGAAAGGCGAGCTGATGCCACGCGAGGCAAGCTCGCGGGATACGACCTCGGACACGCCGAGGTCGGCGAAAGAACTGGACTTCATGTTGTGATGCTCCTTTGTCGCGGCCCTGTGGCCGCTATGCGGAAGGGAGATTCGTACTGGCCCCATCCGCGCCCCTACTGAGCACCAACAAAGACAAGAACCTCGCGGATGACATTTGTCATCCGTAGGCAGACCGTAGCACGAAACCCCCAGCTTCCTGAGCGCCGGGCGGTGGATGCCAGGCGCCGCACACGAGCGCAGGCGTACTGGTTATCGGGGGTGGCGCGTAGCGCCACCGAACGGTGCTCAGGCGGCGAAACTCTTTTGCGCGCGGCGCTCTGGGGCTATGCGCACCACGTCCCATACGAGCCCGACACGCTCCATGGCGCGGATGACAAGTGCTGAGACGTCGAACTGGCGCCAGCTGAACCCGTGGAAGGCGGAGGTGGGGAAAGCGTGGTGGTTGTTGTGCCATGCCTCGCCCAGGGAGAAGGGCGCGAGCCAGGCGAGGTTGCGCGAATGGTCGCCCGTCTCGTAGCTGCGCCGCCCAAAGAAGTGGCACAGAGAATTGATCGAGTAGGTGACGTGGTGCAGCACGAGCATCCGCACGGCACCGCCCCACAGCAGTCCTGTCAGCCCGGCGGTCCACGTGCCACCGATCGCGTAGCCGAGCCAGAAGGCCGCGACGAGCCCACCGATCGCCCACACAAAGAAGGTCTTGTCGACGAAGGACACGACCGGGTCGGCGATCAGATCGGGCGCGTAGCGTTCGCGGTGGCCGCGGGCGGTGTGGATGAACAGCCAGCCGACGTGCGCGTGGGCCAGACCGCGCAACGCGCCGCGCAAGCCGGTGCCATGGTCCACGTGCGGGCTGTGGGGGTCACCGTCGCGGTCGGAGAAAGCGTGGTGCTTGCGGTGGTCGGCGACCCAGGAGATGACCGGACCCTCGATCGCGGCCGAGCCGAGCACCGCGAAGACGAAGCGCAAAGCCGGGCTTGTCTTGAACGATCTGTGGGTAAAGAGACGGTGAAAGCCGACCGTGATGCCAAGCGCCGTGAACAGATACATGATCGCGAACACGATGAGGTCCGAGCCGTGAAGCAGGCCGTCCCACAGCTGCCAGGCGACGAAGCCGAGCGCGAGGATCGGGCCGACGGTGATCAGCCCCGTGAGGAAGCGGTCCAGGTTCTCGAAGGCGGCGGGCTGGACATCCTCGGGCGTGGGGCCGTCGAGCCGGGGACCTTCAATATGGGCGTCCGCCGGAGCGGGCTGGGACACTGGAGGACGCTGGATAGAATGGGTGCTCATCGGTGTGCTCGCCGCTGGAAGGTAGCACGCCGCGCTGACGCGACGAGACACCACACCATGCGTATTTACCCGCTTGTTTGCTTGCGAAACACTGGCCAGATAGCCAAGGGTCTGCCTGATGCCGCTCGCCAACACTGAGCCGCTGCGGCGCGAGCTTGCGGGCGTGCTCCCCGAGCGCCGCTTCAGGGTGCGCTTTTGGGACGGCAGCGAGCTGCCCTCCACGAGCGGCAACGGCGACGGGCCGACCTTCATTCTGCACTCGCCCAAGGCGGTCGCGCACGTGTTGCGCGCGCCCGGCGAGCTGGGACTCGGCCGCGCGTATGTCGCGGGCGACCTGGAGGTGGACGACCTCGACCGCGCGATCGATCTGATCGACGACTTCGAGGAGCCCCAGATCGACATGGCCACTCGCGCCCGGATCGCCGTCGCGGGAATGCGGGCGTGCGGACTGACGGTCCCCCCGCGCGCCCCCAAGGGCGAGCTGCGGCTGAAGGGGCGCAGCCACAGCAAGGAACGCGACGCGAGGGCGGTGCGCCACCACTACGATGTGTCGAACGAGTTCTTCGAACTGTTTCTCGACAAGTCGATGACCTACAGCTGCGCGATCTTCTCACGTGGCGCCAAGACGCTCGAGGAGGCGCAGTTCGCCAAGCTCGACCTCGTGTGCAAGAAGCTCGCGCTGAAGCAGGGCGAGCGTGTGCTCGACGTCGGCTGTGGCTGGGGCGCGTTCGTGATCCACGCGGCCAAGAACTACGGAGTGCAGTGTGTCGGCATCACCCTCTCCCCCCCGCAGGCAGAGCTTGCACGCCGGCGGATCGCCGAAGCGGGACTCAGCGACCGGGTTGAGGTGCGCGTCGCCGACTACCGCGACCCGCACGGCGAGCGCTATGACGCGATCGCGTCGATCGGCATGGTGGAGCACGTCGGCGAGCGCAACATCGACGTGTATGCGCAAAAACTGCGGAGCCTGATCGGCCCCGAGGGACGCCTGCTCAACCATGGGATCGCGCATCTGTATCCGAGCGTCGGCTACCACGGCGACTTCACCCAGCGCTATGTGTTCCCCGACGGCGATCCTGTGCAGCTCTCGCGCATCCAGCAAGGGCTGGAGCAAGCCGGGTTCGTGACCGAGCACGTGGAGGAGTTCGGCAAGGACTACTACGACACGCTGACGGAGTGGATCAAGCGCCTGGACGAAAACCTGGTGCGAGCCGAGCAGCTCGCCGGCTCCGAGCGCCTGCGCGTGTGGCGACTGTACCTGCGCTCGGCTCGCAACATCTTCAAGACCGAGTTCGTCTCGATCTACCAGACGCTGGCACGGCCGCGAAAGGGTTAATCGAGGCTCGCCATGACGTGCTTCACCACGGTGTAGTCCTCAAGCGAGTAGACGCTCAGGTCCTTGCCGTAGCCTGAATCCTTGAAGCCCCCGTGCGGCATCTCCGAGACCAAGGGGAGATGGTCGTTGATCCACACGCACCCGAACCGCAGTGCTCGCGACACGCGCAGAGCCCGCCCCACGTCGCGCGTCCACACCGATGAGGCCAACCCGTAGCGCGTGGCGTTGGCCCACTCGATTGCCTGTTCCTCGTCGCTGAAGCGCTGCACGGTGATGACAGGCCCGAAGATCTCCTCGCGGATCATCTCATCGCCCTGCTCAAGCCCCGCGACGACCGTCGGCTCATAGTAGAAGCCGTGGCGCGCGGGGGCGACGCCGCCCGTCACCACCTCGGCGTGCTTGGGCGCGCGCTCGATGAAGCCGGACACGCGCTTGCGCTGGCGCTCGGAGTTGACGGGGCCGAGCGTAGTGTCGGGCTCGAGCGTGTCGCCGATGATCAACTCCTTGGCCTGCGCGGCCAGGCCAGATACAACGTCGTCGTAGACGTCTGAGCCAGCGAGCACGCGCGTGGCGGCGGTGCAGTCCTGGCCGGCGTTGTAGTAGCCGGTGGCGGCGATCGTGGCCATCGCGCTCTCCATGCTCACGTCGTCGAACACGATCACGGGCGCCTTGCCACCCAGCTCCAGGTGCACGCGCTTGAGCGTATTGGCGGCCACGCGGGCAACGTGCTTGCCCGTCGCGACCGACCCGGTCAGGGAGATCATGTCCACATCGGGGTGCTCCAAGAGCGCCTGGCCGGTCGGCTCGCCGGGGCCCATCACGACGTTGAGCACACCGGGCGGGAGGATGTCGGCCGCCAGCTCGGCGAAGCGCACGGTCGTAACGGGCGTCGTCTCGGCGGGCTTCAGTACGACGGTGTTGCCGGCGGCGATGGCGGGCGCAACCTTCCAGATCGCCATCATCAGCGGGTAGTTCCAGGGCGTGATCTGCCCGATCACGCCGACCGCTTCACGGCGCACGAAGGAGGTGTAGCCCTGCATGTACTCGCCGGCGGCGCGACCCTCAAGACAGCGTGCGGCGCCGGCGAAGAAACGCAGGTTGTCGGCCATCGCGGGAATCTCGTCGCGCAGCACCGCCTCGATCGGCTTGCCGGCGTTGTGTGCCTCCAGGCGCGCCAGCTCGTCAGCGTGCGCTTCGACGGCGGCCGCGAGTGAGAGCAGCGCGAGCGCGCGATCGTTGGGCGTGGCTCGCGACCAATCCTCAAACGCGCGGCGCGCGGCGTGCACCGCGTTGCCCACCTCCTCGGCGCTCGACACGGGCGCGCGCCACAGCTCGGTGGCGGTGGCGGGATCGAGCACCGCCATCGTCTCCCCTTCTTCGCGCAAGGGCGAATCGCCCGCGATCAGGTTGCGCAGCACTTGTGGGCCGTTGGCCATTTCGCCGTCTCCTTGAACTCTCACTGTTGTGCTCTGGGGACTTGTGTTTGGGGGGGATTTGGGGCACGTTCGATCTGCTCCGAACGCACCCCATCGAAGTCAAAGGAAGCCACTCCGAGCGCGTGCGCCACCGCCGGGTGGACGATCTCCCCGGCGCGCACGTTTACCCCGGAGCGCAGCGGAGCGCTGCGCTGGATCGCCTGCTCGATCCCGCCGGCCAGCTCGATCGCATACGGCAACGTGGCGTTAGTGAGCGCGTACGTGGAGGTGATGGGGACGGCGCCGGGCATGTTGGTTACGCAGTAGTGCTCGATGCCGTCCACCTCGAAGGTGGGGTCGGAATGCGTGGTGGGGCGCGAGGTCTCAAAGCAGCCGCCCTGGTCGATCGAGACATCCACGAGCACGGCGCCGCGCTTCATGCCCGACAGCTGTGCGCGCGTGATCACGCGCGGGGCACGGTCGCCGTGGATCAGCACGGCGCCGATCACGAGGTCGGCCTGGGGCAGCATCTCCTCAATCGCGAGCGTCGAGGAATACACCGTGGAGGCGCGCCCGCCGAAGGCGACTTCCAGCTCGCGCAGGCGGTCGATCGAGCGGTCGAACACGAACACGTCGGCCTGCATGCCGATCGCGATGAAGGCGGCGTTCATGCCCACCACGCCGCCGCCAATCACGAGCACCGTCGCAGCGGCAACGCCGGGCACGCCGCCGAGCAGGATGCCGCGACCGCCGAATGGCTTCTCCAGCATGAAGGCCCCAGCCTGCGTGGCGATCTTGCCCGCCACCTCGCTCATCGGGGCGAGTAGCGGCAGGTGACCCTCGCCGTCCTCGACCGTCTCATAGGCGATGCAGGTCGCGCCCGAGCGGCGCAGGCCCTCCGCCAGCTCGGGCTCGGCGGCGAGGTGCAGGTAGGTGAACAATGTCTGTCCCTCGCGCAGCAGCGCCACCTCTGAGGACTGCGGCTCCTTCACCTTCAGCACCAGCTCCGCCTCGGCGAACACCGCGGCGGCGTCGCCCACGATCAGCGCGCCCTGCGCGGTGAACTGCTCGTCGGTCAGAGCGCTGCCGAGGCCGGCGCCAGCCTGCACGAGAACCTCGTGTCCGCGCGAGCACAGCTCGCGCACGCCGGCGGGGGTGATCGCGACGCGGTACTCGTCGGGCTTGATCTCGGTGGGGACGCCGATTCTCATGTGAGCGTGCGCTGTGGTGCCTGGCCGATCTGATGACGAGGGTACGACCCATAATTCCAAAAAAACAAACTACACGAAGAGCCGGATCGAGGAACTCTCATCGCGCCAGCTCCCGTCCGCGCAACGCCAGCCAGAACTCGATGCGGTCACGCGCGTGGGAGAAATCGCGGCCGGTGAGCGCCTCCACGCGCTTGATGCGGTAGCGCAGCGTGTGGCGGTGGCAGTAGAGCGCCTGCGCGGCCTTCTCCCAGTGGCCGTTCTGTTCGATGAACACGTCGAGCGAGCGCAGCAGCTCGTCGCCGTACTCGCCCTCGTCGCCTTCGATCGGACCGAGCACGCTCTGGCAGTAGGAGGCGAGTGCGTCGTCGTCCTGCAGCGAGAGCAGCAGCTGGAAGGCGCCGAGATCCTTGTGAGAGGCGACCTCGGGCGCAGTGCCGTTGGATAGGCGCACGGCTTCTAGCGCACAGCGCGCCTCGTGGAAGCTGCGCCTGAGGTTGTGCGTCGGCGCGGCCCGCGAGGCGGAGGCGCGCACTTCGCCGAAGCGGCTCGCCAGCTCGCGGCGCATCCGCCCCGCCAGCTCGACGGGGTCCTCGCCAGGCGCTTCGCTGGGGTTGCCCGTCTCGTCGGGACGGTCGAGCTGTGTGTTGTTCGGGCAATCGATGACCGCACACAACAGCCCGTTGCGCAGCGCCACGAGGCTGTGCGCGCCAGCGCGCTCGAGCATAGCTTCCAGCGCCGAGGCGGCTGTGCCGGGGTCGCGTATCGCGAAGGCAAGCACGGCGGCGCTCTCGCCGATGCCGAACGGGCGCAGGCGCGACTGCAGCTCGTCGGGGTAGAGCCTGCCGGTGAGCGCCTCGGCGAGCACGTCGCCGGCCATGTTGCGCTGCAACAGTTCGTAGCGCTCGTTGAGCAGCTGCGCGAAGACGCGCTCGGTGACGGCGATGAACGGCAGCTCGTATGGCACCTCGAACAGCGGGAAGTCGAGCTTACGCGCCGCGTTCAGCACGGCGGCGGGCAGCCTGCGGTGCACGAACCCGGTGCCAAAGCCGAGACCGGCGATCTCGCGCTCGGCCAGGCGCTGCACGAATTCGCGCTGCAGCTTTGCGCCCTGCAGCTGGAGTCCGGTCGTGAGCAACAGCTCGCCACCGCGCAACCACGGCGTGGGGTCGAGCAGCTCGGTGGAGTGCACCCAGCGCACGTTGGCCTGCGCGCTGTCCTCGCCCGTGGCAAGCGTCAGATCGAGCTCGGCGACGAGGCTCTCGACGGTCAGCATGGTCCTAGCGCTTTACGATCCTCTCCCACGCCTCGCTCAGCACGGGGCGCAGGACGCCCTCGATCTCCTCGAACTGCTCGCGGTCGGCGATCAGGGGCGGCGAGAGCTGGATAACGGGGTCGCCGCGGTCGTCGGTGCGGCAGATCAGGCCGCGCTCGAACAGGGCGCCCGACAGGTATCCGCGCAATAGCTCCTCGGACTCGTGCGCGTTGAACGTCTTCTTCGTGTCCTTGTCCTTGACCAGCTCGATCGCGTGGAAGTAGCCGGCGCCGCGCACGTCGCCGACGATCGGCAGGTCGCGCAGCCCCTCGAGCATCGCGCGGAATTCGCCCTCGTGAGCGAGCACGTGCTCGTTGATGCGCTCGCGCTCCATCACGTCGATGTTGGCCATCGCCACGGCGCATGCCATCGGGTGCCCACCGAAGGTGAAGCCGTGGTTGAAGATTGCACGCGCTTGCAGGAAGGGCTCGGCCACACGGTCGGAGGCGATCACCGCGCCCATCGGCGCATACGCCGAGGTCATACCCTTGGCAGTCGTGATGATGTCGGGTGCATACTCGAAGCGTTGGCATCCAAACCAATATCCGAGCCGCCCCCATGCGCAGATCACCTCGTCTGAGATGAGCAGCACTTTGTGGTGGTCGCAGATCTCGCGCACGCGCTGGAAATAGCCGTCCTGCGGCACGAAGCAACCGCCGCCGTTCTGCACGGGCTCGAGGATCACGGCGGCGACCGTGTCGGGACCCTCGAAGGAGATCGCCTCCTCGATCGCATCGGCGGCCCACAGCGAGTCGCGGTCTTCGGTCCAACGGTAGGAGTTGGTGTTCGGTACGTGGATGCCACCGGGTGTGAGGGGTTCGAATGGCTCGCGCAGAGGCGGCAGCCCGGTGACGGTGAGCGCCCCCATCGAGGTGCCGTGGTAGGCGAGGTTGCGCGAGACAACCTTGTGCTTGCGCGGCTCCCCGCAGGCGGCGTGGTAGGCCTTGGCGAGCTTCCATGCCGACTCGACCGCCTCCGAGCCGCCACTGACAAAGAACACGCGGTTCAGGTCCCCAGGCGCCAGTTGCGCGATGCGCGCGGCCAGCTCGATCGAGGGTGGGTGGGCGTAGCTCCAGTTGGTGTAGAAGCCGAGCTGCTTGGACTGCTCGGCGGCGGCCTCGCCCAGCTCGGCGCGACCGTGGCCGATGTTCACGCAGTACAGCGCGGAGAGGCCGTCGAGGTAGCGCTTGCCGTGCGTGTCGTACACGTAGCAACCCTCGCCGCGCTCGATCACCGGCACCTCAGCGTGGTCGTAGGCGCCCATGCGCGTGAAGTGCATCCACAGGTGGCGCTTGGCCTTGGCCTGCAGCTCGCTCTGCGCCTGCTCCGTTACCGGCTCTTGCAAATCACTGGACATAGACACCCTGCACAACGGTACTACCCGCACATGTACCGATCAATGCGCCACACGTTCAACAAGATGTCTACCCGTTGGACGATATGTATAAAACGTGTACGACTTCTTGGCGGTTGCGACCCTTGCGTTTGCGCCGATCTGCTCCTAGCCTTGACCCAGCTACTTGTAACGATCACAACTTGACCGTCGCGGGTGACCGCCTCAGGGGACCGGCGACAGAGAGGTCCTCGCCATGGCCAGCATCGGCTCCGCCGCAGATGGACACCTCGAAGCATCGGGGGAGGTGGTCGACAAGGGCCTGAAGAAAGACGCGATCGGCTATCTGTCGAACCTGGTAATCGGCGTCGCGTCGACCGCGCCCGCCTATTCGCTGGCAGCCACGCTCGGCTTCATCGTGGCGGTGACTGGGGTTGGCGTACACGCACCGGCGGTGCTGCTCGTGTCGTTCATCCCGATGCTGCTGATCGCGGCCGCCTACAAGTACCTCAACCGCGCCGACCCCGACGCCGGCACCACGTTCGCGTGGACCACGCGCGCTCTAGGCCCCGGCACGGGCTGGGTAAACGGCTGGGCGATCTTCCTCTCCGACGTGCTGGTGATGGCCTCACTGGCCGACATCGCCGGCATCTACACCTTCAAGCTGTTCGGGTTCACCGAACTCAGCGAATCGCTGCCGGCGATCATCATCGCGGCGATCGTGTGGATCGCGCTGATGACATGGATCTGCTACCGCGGCATCGAGCTGTCGGCGCGCATCCAGCAGGGCCTCCTCGGCGCCGAGATCGCGATCCTGACCGTGTTTGCGGTCGTGACGTTCATCAAGGTGTATGCCAACCACCCTGCCGGCTCGATCGAGCCCGCGTTCTCCTGGTTCAACCCGTTTGCGCTCAGCTTCAAAGCGATGATCGACGGCGTGCTGCTCGGGATCTTCATCTACTGGGGCTGGGACTCGGGCGTGGCAGTCAACGAGGAGTCCGAGGACGCCAACGAGGGCCCGGGCCGCGCGGCTGTGATGTCCACGATCCTGCTCGTGCTGATCTACGTGATCGTGAGCGCCGCTGGCCAGGCATACGGCGGCACCCACCTACTGACCAACCCCGAAAACCAGAGCGACGTGCTCAGCGTGCTCGGCACGAAGGTATTCGGCTTCCCCTGGGACAAGCTCCTGATAATCGCCGTGCTCACCTCGGCCTCGGCCTCAACGCAGACCACGATCCTGCCGACGGCGCGCACAACCCTCTCGATGGCCCACTGGAAATCGATCCCTGGAGCGTTCGGGAAAATCCACTCGCGCTACTTCACCCCAGGCTTCTCCACGTTGATGATGGGCGGCGTGTCGATCCTGTGGACGCTGGTCATCCTCAATCTCTCCGAAAGCGCCCTGGAAGACTCGATCGTGGCGATCGGGTTTCCGATCTGCTTCTACTACGGCTTCACCGGGATCGCCTGCATCGTGTACTACCGCCATGAATTGATGAAGAGCGCGCGCGACTTCCTGCTGCTCGGCATCGCCCCACTGCTCGGCGCGCTGATGCTGTTTGGCGTGGCGGGCTACGCCGCCGTGTACTACAGCAAGGCCGAAAACGTGTCCTCCAAACCAATCCTCGGCATCACGCTGCCGTTGTGGATGGGCATCGGCGGGATGCTCATCGGCGTCGTGCTGATGCTCATTTCGCGACCGTTCTTCAGGGACTTCTTCTCACGCAAACTGGAAACCGCCAAGCCCGGCTTGATCGAGCAGCCCGTGGAGCACGCCCCGGCGCACTTCTGAGCCCGTAGGTACTAGGGGGCTTCTGTGCGTTGGGTGATGGTGTTTTGGATGGCTTGACCTCGCGGTGTGAGTGTCCAGGCGTTGGGTTCGCCCTTGGTGTGTCCTTCGCCTTGGTTCTCGACCAGCTCACACTTGCTGAGACGACCGAGTAGGCGTGACATTTGGCCCTCGTCGCTGATGCCTGAGTTATCGGCGATATGGCGGTTGGATGCTCCTGGGGTCGCGGCGATAGTGGCTAGTACGCGTGCTGTGCGGTAGGTGAAGCGGATCGGTAGACCCTTGAACGGATCTGCGCTCTGGCGCGGCACCACGTGTGGTGCTGTGGGCGTGGGGCGCTCAAGCTCTGCGCGCGCTGCCGCTGGTCCGAGGTAAGGGTGGACGATCATCGCCATTAGCGGACCTGTCAGCTCGACCAGCGGACGCTGATCGTCCGCGAGCAAGCGGGCGTGGATGACCGATAGCGCTCCCCCAACTACACCCTGGGCGGTCAGGGGTGGTGGGTCGCTGCCGGCACGCGCTTCGCCTCGACCCTCATCGACAACCGCAGCCAAGCCCTCGAGTATTCGTACACGACGCTCCAAGACCGCCGGTCCACCACGCAATGTCTCGATCACGCACAAACGCGCGACGTTCGGTTCCGCGTCCAAGCGTTCCACTAGGCATGTGAGCCCATCTCTGATGCGGTCACGCCACTTGCCGCTGCGCTCATACCGGTAGCGAAGCTCATACGCCAGTCGCTCCAGTTGAGCGTCCAACGCGGCCAGTAGGCAGGCTTCACCGTCCGTGAACTGTTCGTAGAACGTGCGCCGCGACACTCCCGCCTGAGCGCATACGCGACCGACAGTCAAGCCCGTGACACCATGCTCGCCGACGACTTCACCAACGGCGAGCAGCAGGCGACGACGCTGCATCTCCGCGACCTGCCCACCCGGCGACCCCGCCAGATCAGCGATCGCGACGTACTCAGCGGCCATCACGAACTCCCATGTTCAATGCCGAACTCATTTCCTGCTCTTGCCGCCTTTGCCCGACTTCTTGCCCCTCTTCAGCTTCGCCTTCTTGGGCTTGCTCTTTGCGCATCCGGTCACATTGATCGGAGTGGACTGGTGGATGACCGCGCCGTCCTGGCCCGTGAATGCCGTCGGCATCGCAAGTTTCGTCTTGCAGAGGTTCCCAGTCGCCGCTAGGGCTGAGTATTTGCCTTGCGGCAGGTTCAGTTCGAAGCTCGCGATCGGAACATCCGGAACATTCTTGAACGTGCTTGATGTGATGTTCGTTTTGTTATTGATGAACGTGCTGCCGACAAGATCCACGGTCACGCCATAGCCCTGCAGCACCGCGATCAATGACGGGAATTCTTCCCCAGCATGCGATACGAAATACGTTGGTCCTTCGATCGGCACCGGTAGGACAGGCGTGATCGCCTTCGCATGCCCCACGATCGACGCTGCCGGACAGTTCGCGGGGTTAGCTTCGAACGTCGCCGCTGTACACGCCTTCTGCAACGTCGTCAACCTCGACGGGAGCTGCTTTGGTAGGTCCACCTTGACCGACGCGATATTCGACTGGGACGATGCCTGGTTCGCTCCCAGGCTCCCTGTGGGATAGACGATCTTCGCTGTCAGGCTCGCACCACTCGCCCTCGATGTTTTCCCACTGGTCGACACCGAGAAGTTCGGCTTAAACGCGAGACTACGACACGACCCCATTTGGAAATGGCTCGATACCGGTGCTGTTGCTCCTTCGAAGCTATAGGCGGTACCGGAGAAGCTCATCGGGTTACAGCTCGTCGGGTTGAACATGAATTCTGGCCTGTCGATCACAGCGTCGATCTCGCGAATATCGGTCGGAATACCCTTCACCGTCTTCGGAAACGCCGTCGTGCTGATAGTCAACTGACTGGTATGCGGGTCCACTTCGATCTTCGCCCGCACCACTTCGGTGCCCAGGTTGAATGGGCCAGCCACGATCGGCACAGCGATAGACAAACCAAACGGAGCACCCTCATAGGGTCCGGTCAAATAGATTGGTGCTGGTGGAGCACCAGGCTCAGGCAGCACAAACGGGTATGGGCCGGGTCCGACCTCAGCGACTGTATGTCCGATCTGCGATGCGCTTGAGCATGTTCCTTGGGCTGCTTGTGGTTCTTGACACAGGGGGACCTTGGCGATCATGCCCAACAGGCCCTCTGGCGTCTTGAACTGCAGTTTTTCGATGTGCTGCTGCCCATCATTACGCGACAGCAACATCGTAAAGTCCGTATAGCCACCAGCCTGATCGGTCGTCGCGCCAGCCGTCATCGTCGGTGTGAACGGTAGTGGTCCTGTGCAGTTAGAGGTGCTGCCGCCGCCTGGTCCTGCGGTGATCTGGAAGTTGCTTTCCGATAGCCCATCCGCCGTCAACGGGGTGTTCCATGGCGTGAAGTCGGCCGTCGCTGTATATACCCCACAGAACTGTGGTGTCACGAGCGCTGCTTGTGCACCACCGCTGAAGCTCAACACGAATTCATTGAGTGGCGCGTCTGGGGTGCCCGGGTCTTGTGGGGTGCCCTTGAACGTCGTCGTTATCTGACCCGTCTGTTCGTTCAGGTGGACGGTGCCGATCAGCTTCAAATAGATGCCTTCGCCTTCAGCGGCGACGAGCAACTGTAGGTTTGGCGGGTTGGATTGCAGGACGTATACGTTGCCTTTCAAACGTCCCGGTAGCAGCGGCGTCGCGATTTCGTCGGTACCGACCTTCGACGCCGTGGGACACGACGGCGGACCGTCCATCGTTTCCTTTTCGCTTTCAGGCCCACCAATGTTCTCTTGCGATGGCTGGCAAGCCTCAAGGCCCGTCGCTTGTCCCGGGTTGATCGCCACGCCTTCGGGTAGCACGACCGTAGTTTCCTTCAAGCCGGGCGTCGCCAAGCCTTCGGGATTCAATCCCTGTGGCACTCTCACGGTCGCCGACAACCCCGCCGGGGTATCGGAGAAGCTCGTGTCCGGCGCAAGATTAATGGATGGTTCGAAGTGCTTGAGCTTTTCACAACCAGTGATCCCGACAGGATCATCCTCACTGTCATGCCAAGGAAAACTGATCGCGGGCGGTCGCAGGCTTTCGTCCTGCCATGTGCCCAGCTCTTCGATGCTGAACTCTGGTGGTTGCCCGCACGACGTCGGCAACGTCAACAACGGCTTGTGTTCAGCACCCGTTTCATGTTCTCCAGGTACACCCCAGATCGTTGTCGTGTTGAACACGACCTTGCGCTGCGGCACGTTCGCGTGCTCAGTGATGCCATAATCCCCGCCACTACGCACACGCGCATCCAAAAAGACACCGATCCCATCGACAGTAAACGCGAACTGTGCGGCGACACCTGGGGGTGGCACCAAATTATACACATACTGCACTAGGAACCCTATGCCTGAAACCGATACATGATTTTCACCAATCTCAGAGCTGGGTGGGCACGCTTCACCGTCGAATTCTTCGCGCGTGCACTTCGCTACGGCACCAGGTTCGCCGACCAGTCCCGCCGGCAAATTCACATCCAGCGCACGCGGTTCACCGTTTGGTTTTTCCTCAGCGCCTTTGATTCCTATGCTATTTGTAGCGAATGCGAGCGTGAGCTCGTACGGGTGCGAGCCGGCCTGTGTATCTATCGTGCCGTCGGTGTTGGAGATCCACACGTCCGCGTTAGCGAATCCCGCGGGAGCTGGTTGCGAACCATAGTGCACCGGGACGGTCGCGTTTGTGACGCCCAACGCGCCGCCGCCGCTCACCGCTATCCTATCCGGTTCGCTTGACGGGCTCGCCGACACACTCACAGGAATTCTGATGTACTCGGGTTCACCGCCAGGAGGAACCGCTCCTACTGCGCATATGACCACCGTCGATCCAGTACAACCGGAGGGATCCTCCCCAGTCTTAGCGACTACACCGGCCGGTAGTGTATCTGTCAGCGTTGCACTGGTAGAACCCTGTCCGGCACCGAGGTTGTACACATACACGATCAGTTCGCCTTCGCCACCTGGCGGAAGATTGGTCGGAGCGAAACGCCCGATCGCCTCGTAGCCAGGCGCCGGAGCATCACCACACGCCAACGACACATACGAAAACATCAAACCACACGCTATGACGAGAGACAGCAGGGATCGCTTGAACATGATTATTTCCTCCCCTTGACGGCTGTCTTTGACCCCTTGCGGGCCTTCTTCAGCGGCCCGTAGCGTTTCCTGGCTTGCGCTTCGCATGACGTTCGCTTGCGCTTCGTCTCCTTGCGACACACCTTCAACGCGTCAGCCAGCTTCTGTGCGCGCGATAGCGGCTTCGCCTTTGCTTTGATCGTGATCGGAGCTGTCGGCGAGAAGTTCCCGACACCGTTGAAAGTGACACTGGAGGGCGTCGCAAACGTCGGCGGCGGCGCCGGCAGACCCTGACAACCCGTACCCGTACACTCAGGCGAAGAAACAGGTTTTACACCATCGACCCTCACATCGTAAAGATCGAACGCATCGTTCTGATCTTCGGGCACGAGCTGTGCACGCGCCGCAACGAACACATCGTTCCCGCTGGCACTAGCACCTATCAGCCACGAATCAGCTTGGCTCGTGCCACCCGAGAGCAGGAACACACAGCCACCGTTCACGCCAGAGCCGATCGTGCATGTACCCGCCCCTTCGCGCTCCCACTCATATACGTCCTGTTTGCCGTTGGTGTCTTGCGCGACCAACGGCGTGAGGCTATTGAAGAACACACGATTACCGTCTTCGCTGATCCACTGCGGAAGAGTGTTTTCTCGCCAACTGATAGGCAAATATCCATATGCTTCCCCGCGCGTCGACCCGCATGACGCACAATACAAATTATTCGACCCAGCCTCATACACATAAACCTCCTCGCCGCCGCCGGTCGGATACCCGTGCGGATAACCAACCACGCTCAAGGATTGGGTGGACATGAATAGCGCACTACCGCCATCGCCGGTAACACGAGCCGTGCGATGACCCAAATCGGGCTGCCAATCACCGACGTTGCCTTTATTATGTTCGGCAAAAGGGTTGACTCCGGAACCATCTGCATTTGAGAGGGTGGCTATGAATACGGGCGTGCCACCGTCGTGCGATAGGTATAGGTTGGGTTCGCCTTCCACCGGCTCGGCACCCTCACTACTGGCACCCGAAAGGATCCCTTTCGCTACGAAGTAAACATCCTTGCCGTCTTCACTTACACCGAGCACGCCCATCACACCCGCACTTGGCTCGGCTATCGTTTCCCGCGACCCATGCCCAGTTTCGGGTTCCGCATCAAACCGATACAGACCTTGCCCTTCCCCATAGATCGCATAGCGGCCGTCCGCCGCGGACGCCCAATATTGCGCTTCACCAGCCGACACCTGAATGGTACAAGCATCACTCGCCACACTGCAACTACCATTCACAACAGGACTCTGCGGCTCCGTTGGATTCTCACGCAGATAAAGGCCTGTCGGCCGCTCTTTAGCTCCTTCATATGCGTCTGTTTTGTCAGCCGTTTCAAGACTCGACCAGTACACCCGACTCCCATCTGCCGAGATCGCGCCGCCAAAATCAGGCGGATTTTCGGCGAGGGGAACTCCACCTGTGGGTGGACCACCGATCGTCGCGTCAGACACCACCTTGCCTTCGGGAGATACATCGACCAGAGTCAACCGGCCGTCAACAGAGTCATACAGATAATCCTTTCTTCTTCTTTAGCGATCTCCGCGGCCACGTCCTGCCGGAGTTCGCTTTCAATAGCACCGTCGCCATCGAGCAACGCATCGTTCACCTCGAACAGCAGATCGCTGAAATCCATTGACCCGCCCGCAAATACAGGTAGCTCTTCAAAAATGGTCGAGTTAGTACCAAAACCGGCCAGGCCTTCATTCGGCCTCGCGGGACGCTCAGGCTGAACAACGTTCGCATAGAGTGGCCGATATGTATCTTCGCTTGCGGACCGCTTATAAAGCACTCCGTAGCCACCCCCCAGAGCTTCTTCTGAGAGCGGAGGATCTTCAGGTTCCGCTCCCGTACCCGACAGAAGCACTCCAGCGGATAGATCATTCGTAAACCCGAGATAACGCGTGGTGAAGGTCCCCGGCGGCTGAATACTCTTATTCGCCCAACCACCACCGGCGGGGCGTGTAGCCAAAAACTGGTTGCCTATACCGTTGCCGCCTATTCCATTGCCTCCACCCGAAGTCGCATCGCCCTCGTATACAACAGCAGAGCCATCGCTCGCGACCTGAAAAAGCTTACTGGTCTGTATCCCTTGACTGTCGGGTGTATCCCCGGGGCCGCGCCCAGAGAAAAGGGGACATAAACATTCGAGTCCTCGTTGTTTGGCGGGGTGACCATTTCAAACGCACGACCATCCGGCAATCCCCGACTACCAGCTATAATCGTTTCACCTGTCGTGAACGTCGCATCGAGGGACTGTTCGCTGCCGGTGCTATTGGTTGCGATGATCCGATAGTGGTATTCGCTGTTGGGTGCCAGGCCCGCCAGTTGTGCCTGGATACTTGCTGGTCCGTGTTGCGCACTGATGCTCGCTTCAGGTGTACTGGACCCATACGCGTTGTTTAGTCCGTACTCCACACGGTAAGTCACCGCTTCCCCGTGCGGATAGATTTCAGCGCTGACCGTCGCTTCGGTCGAGTAGACGTTCGTAGCCGACACTCCAACGATCGCCGGTACCTGACGCCCGGTCAGGACCGACACTTCGTTGCCCTGGACCTGTTCGCCGAACACGTTCGTCACGATCAGACAGAACGTATAATTGTCGTTCGGTTCCAGTTCCGTGGCTTCGACAGGAGATACCTGAAACTGCTTGGCTTCAGTGACTTCGACAGGCGCCGTACTCTCCCCGCCCGAGCACGTACCATTCGTGTTGTAGTCCAACTGGTAGGTCAACCGACCTGTAGCGCCACCAGGATTCAACTCGCCTTCGAACGTGACCGTCGTCGCAGTGACCGCACTCGCGGGTTCCCTTATGCCGGAGCTTCCAACGATGACGACGTCGTGAACGTCACCGGGGTGCTGACGGCCTGTTCGCCTTTGATCCCATCACGAACGAGCAAGCACACCGAGTATTCCGTGTCCGGCGACAGACCCGAAAGCGTTTCGCTCACCGCTTCCTTGCCGGCACCCAACGATAGCCCGGCGAGGCGGGAGCTTTATCTTCGCCTTCACACTCCGCTTTGCCCTGCTTATAAAGGAATTCGTAGGTACCCAGTTCAAAAGTACCCGGTGCACCTTCCACGCCCGGATTCAGGACGCCATGAACCACAGCTGTCGTGGGCGGAACGAGCGCTTCCACCGACACTTCCGGCGTTTCAGGAGCAACCGCCAGCGCGGGCACCGCACTCCACACAAGCCAACCCACCAACACACAGCACACAGCGATGACCGGCAGTACCGGCTTACGAGCACCTATAGACACAACCCCTCCTCCAAGAACGATCCACACGAAACCCGCGGGACCGCGGGCACAACCCCCCACGGGACAAGCCACCCCGCGGCACCAAGCCCACGACGGCAAAAGAACATGAAGCGCCGCAACAACGACGCAGCACCCCGAGCCGGCCCGAGCGGCCCGTTGGACCGACTGGTGCGGGACCGACCAGCCTAGCTGAGAGCAGCCCGGCCAGAGAGAGAGAGAGAGAGAGAGAGACGCGTCAGCGACGCTGACGCGTCCTATAACGCCCGCCCCGAACCACACGGACTCTCAACACACGCTATTCCCCAAAGAAACCACGCGAAAAACAACTCCCTCTCGGAAACGACCCGGTCCCTCTCCCAAGGGCCCTGCTGTAACAGTACAAGTCGACCACAGGGACCGACCCAAACCCGACCTTATGTCAAACCCGCACACCAAGTGGCATACGGTCATGGGCTACTTATACACGAACCTGCCGTAGTTGTCAACCCAGGCCCAAGGAAGCTCCCGCTCAAGCCGACCCAGACCGCGGCGAGACGTGCCGATCGACCGGTCACGAGACGAATCGTTGAGCGCCCACCATGTGCTACGCTGTAGGACATGAACATCGGGGTTCGTGACCTGCGCAACCACACCGCAAGGGTGATCGACGCCGTGAAGGCTGGAGAGCGGGTCACTTTGACGGTGAACGGGGAGCCACTCGCCGACATCCTGCCCCATAGCAACCGAACTCGCTGGCTAGCCGGCGAGCAGTTGCGCGAACGACTGGCTACGAGCGCCGCCGATCCCGGCCTACAGCACGAGTTGGACGTGCTCGTCGGACAGACCCTCGACGAGCTTTGAGCCTCCCCGATAGAGGCCTGCTCGATACTTCGGTGTTCATCGCCCGCGAGAGCGGACGACCGCTCGGCGAGCTGCCGGATCGAGTGGCGGTATCCGTGCTCACGATCGGCGAGCTGAAGCTTGGAGTGTTGAATGCCGAGGACGACAAGATCCGTGCCCTACGCGCTGAGACGCTCTCTCTCGCCAAGCACGGCAGACCCGCTGCCCGTTAGCGAAGCCGTCACGACGGCCTGGGCGACCATCGTGAGCGATTGTCGCCGCGCCGGTATCCATCGCACCGTCAAGCTGGTCGACGCCCTGATCGCGGCTACCGCGGTCGAGCACGGTCTATCAGTGCTCACCCAGGACAGCGACTACGACCAAATCGCTCGCGCACACCCGGCGCTGCAGGTGTACAAGGTCTGAGAGTAAGCCACTGCAGTGTTAGTAACCCCGGTAGCTGGTCAGGGGACCTCGACGCGTTGGGTGATGGTGTTTTGGATGGCTTGGCCGCGTGGGGTGAGTGTCCAGGCGTTGGGTTCGCCCTTGGTGTGTCCTTCGCCTTGGTTCTCGACCAGCTCGCACTTGTTCAGACGGCGTAGCAAGCGTGACATCTGGCCCTCGTCGATAAGCCTGAGCTGTCGGCGATGTAACGGTTGGATGCGCCGGGCGTCGCGGCGATCGTGGGGAGTACGCGTGCGGTGCAGGTGAAGCGGATCGGTAGGCCCTTGAACGGGTCTGCACTCTGGCGCGGGGCTACGTGATGGTCAGAGGGCATCGGGCGCTCGAGCTCCTCCCGCGCTGCAGCCCATTCCGAAATAGGGGTGGACGATCATCGCCATCAGAGAATCGGTGAGCTCGACGAGCGAGCCTACCGCGACTCGAGCAGGCGAGCGTGGATGACCGACAGCACTCCGCCGACGACGCCCTCAGCCGTCAAGGGTGGCGGGTCGCCGCCGGAGCGGGCGTCGCGTGCGCCCCTGGTCCACGTCGTCGCCAAGACGTCGAGCACTCGCGTGCGACGCTCCAAGACCGCAGGTCCGGCGCGCGAGGTCTCGATGACGCACAGGCGTGCGACGTCGGGGTCGGCGTCCAAGTGCTCGAGCGGGTGCGAGAGCGCATCTCTGACCCGCTCCCGCCAACGACCCTGTCGCTCATACCGAAAGCCAAGCTCTGCGGCGAGACGCGCCGTTGCCATCGAGGGCGGCCATACAGACATGCTTCGCTGTCGCGCAACAGTTCGTAGAACGTGCGCCGCGACACAGCGGCCTGCGCGCACACACGACCGACGGTCGCCCCCATGACCGCTGGTGGACGACGACTTCGCCGACAGCAGCAATAGCGACGGCGCTGCATCTCAGCGACGTGCCCACCCGGCGACCCCACCGATCCGGCCTCGCGACGCGCACAGCGGCCATCCCGAACTCCCCTGACATTGCCGGGCTCATTTCCTGCCCTTCCCGCCTTTGCCCGACTTCTTGGCCTTCTTGCACTTCCCCTTGTTCGGCTTCGCCTTCGCGCAGCCTGTGACGCCGATCGGCGTGGACTGGTGGATCACCGCACCGTTCTGTCCCGTGAACGCCGTCGGCATCGCCAGTTTGCTCTTGCAGAGGTTCCCGTTCGCCGCGAGCGCCGAATACTTGCCTTGCGGCAGGTTCAGTTCGAAGCTCGCGATCGGCACGTCGGGGACTTGCTTGAACGTGCTGCTCGTGATGTTCGTCTTGCTGTTGATGAACGTCGTGCCGACGAGGTCGACGGTCACGCCATAGCCCTGCAGGACGACGATCAGCGACGGGAATTCTTCCCCAGCATGACTGACGAAATACGCTGGTCCTTCAACGGGACCGGTAGCACCGGTGTGATCGCCTTCGCGTGACCGACGATCGATGCTGACGGACAGTTCGCCGGGTTCGCTTCGAACGTCGCGGCAGGACACGCCTTCTGCAGCGTCGTCAGCCGTGACGGCAGTTGCTTGGGCAGATCGACCTTGACGCTCTTGATATTCGACTGCGAAGACGCCTGGTTGACCCCGAGGTTGCCGTGGGATAGACGATCTTCGCGGTCAGGCTCGCCCCGTCCGCTCTCGATGTTTTCCCGATGTCGAGACCTTGAAGTTCGGCTCGAACTTCAACGCCTGACAGGACCCGACCTGGAAATGGCTCCATAGCGGCGCTGCGCGCCTTCGACGCTCGTCGCGGTTCCCGAGAAGCTCATCGGATTGCAGCTGGTCGGGTTGAACATGAATTCTGGACGGTCGATCACCGCGTCGATCGAGCGTAGATCCGTCGGAATACCCTTGACCATCGTCGGCAACGGATCCGTCGTGACCGTCAACTGCGTCGTATGGGGATCGACTTTGATCGTCGCCCGGACCACTTCGGTGCCCCAGATTGAACGGTCCCGCGACCAACGGCACCACAATCGACAGGCCAAACGGCGCGCCCTTATACGGTCCAGTCAAATAGATCGGGGCCGGCGGCGCACCCGCCTGCGGAATAAAGAACGGATACGGTCCCGGACCAGTCTCCACGACCGTATGCCCGATCTGCGACGCGGACGAGCACGTGCCTGCGGCTTGTGGTTCCTGGCACAACGGAACCTTCGCGATCATGCCCAACAGGCCCTCAGGTGTCTTGAACGACAACCTCTTCATGCGCTGCTGCCCATCGCCACGCGGCAGCAGCATCGTGAAGTCCGTGTACCCACCAGCCTGATCGGTCGTGGCACCAGCGGTCATCGTCGGGCGAACGGGCACGGTCTCACGGACTACCTGCCGGCCAGCCGTGATCTGAAAGCGGCTTGCCAAACGGCGTCTATGAACGGGCTCGCCCACGGCGTGAAATCAGCCGTCGCTGTGTATACGCCGCAAGCTGTGGGGTCGCCAGTGCTGCCTGTGCGCCACCACTGAACGACAGGGTGAATTCGTGAACGGAGCGTCTGGGGTGTCCGGATCTGTCTTGAACGTCGTGACTAGCTGACCTGTCGTTTCGTTCAAATGCACGTCCCGACCAGCTTCAGGTTCACGCCTTCACCGGAGGCCGCGACCAACAACTGCAGGTTCGGCGGATTGAATGCAATACGTACACGTCGCCTTTCAAGGGTTCGGCACCAGCGGTGTCGAAATTTCATCCGTCCCTACCTTCGACGCCGAGGACAGGACGGCGGACCCTCGCTTTCATTTTCCGCTTCCGGCCACCCCATGCTCTCTTGCGAGGGTTGGCATGCCACCAGACCGGTTGCCTGACCGGGTTGATCACGACGCCTTCTGGCAGCGTCACGGTCGTGTCCTGCAGCCCCGACGTCGCCAAGCCTTCAGGATTCACTCCCTGCGGGACCTTCACGATCGTCGTCAATCCCGCCGGGCTGTCCGAAAAGCTGGTGTCGGGTGCGAGGCTGATGGACGGCTCGAAATGCTTCAGTCGCGAGCAACCACTGAACCCCGTCGGCACACCTTCATTATTGAGCGTGCGGAATGTCGCATGCGGTGGACGCAAGCTTTCGTTCTGCCACGAGCCCAGGATTTCAGCACTGAATTCCTGCGGCCCCTGACACGAAGTCGGCAGCGTCAAGAACGGAACAGGCGCAAGACCGCTTTCATTATGTTCAGCCGGTATACCCCAGATCGTTGCACTATTAAAGAGATAGACCGTTGAGGCACTTGAGAATGCTCAGTGATCGCGCTATCGCCACCACTACGCACCCTCGCATCCAGGAACGTCGGTATCCCACCAAACTGGAACGCGAACTGCGCAGCCACACCAGCGGGCGGCACCATATTAAACACCCTAAAGGGGAAATCGTTACCGCCAGCAAACGTCGCGACGTCCTCACCGATCCAACTACCCGGAGGGCAACCACCACCAGCTCCATTATCATCGTCGAACTGCTCGCGCGTACACTGCGGTACCGCCGTTGGATCGCCAACGATACCTGGAGGCAAGTTCACGTTTATGAAGTGTATTTCACCACCAGTCGGGACACTGTATATATTTTCTACAAAGATAGAGTTGACGCTGAACGCGACCGTCAAATCATTGGGATGCGAACCAGCCTGCATATCGAGCGTACCATCAGCGTTACCGAACCACGCATCCAGATCCGCGAAACCCAAACCCGTCGGTTCAGAATCGAATTTCACAAGAAATGAAGAAGTGGTGGGAGCCGGCGCTCCACCACCACTGACCGTCACCCGGTCCTCCGCCGATGACCCATTCGAAACATCATTTTCAACACTGATCGGCACTTCAATCAGTGTCGGTATACCGTTACCCGCGCCTATTGGTCCCGGCGTACACGTAACAACTGTAGTTTCTGCACAGTTGGCGGTTCCAGGACCAGTGATTTTTACACCCGCCGGCAACGAGTCTGTCACCTTAGGGCCTTCGCTGCCTTCCGCTCCGCCAATATTGTAGACGTAGAGGAACAGCTCTCCCGTACCACCGGGTGGTAGGTTCGTTGGAGCGATCCGCCCAAATACCTCATAACCGGGAGCTGGACTATCGGCCACGGCCGAAGAGCACAACAGGACAGCAAACACGCACACCGCAACCAGCATCACACCGTATCGTTTGAGCATGATCACTTCCTCCCCCTCTTTTGAAATGACCGCTTCGCCCTGCTTTGAGTCCCATACCGTTTCCTCGCCTGCGTTCCACAAGAAGCCCGACGCTTCCTCGGCTTCGTGCGGCATGCCTTCAATGCTTTTGCGAGCTTCTGCGCACGCGTCAAAGACTTCGACTTGGACTTGACCACCGCTACAGGAGCTGGTGGTGGGAAGTTACCGATACCGTTATACGTCACGCTCGACGGTGTAGCGAACGTCGGCGGGGGCTCAGGCACACCCTGACAACCGGTACCAGTGCACTGCGGCGGCGTGAGCGGTTTGACACCTTCAATCCGCGCATCGAACACCTTGAACAATTCATCCTGAGCTTCCGCGGTCAACTGCGCCCTCGTGATCACAAACACATCGCTACCACTCACGCTCGCACCAAGCAAATACGACGGCTCACTACTTGCACCGCCCGTCAACAGATACACACAACCACCATCCGCACCATCACCAACCCCACAACTACCAGTCCCTTCACGCTCCCACTCATAAGCATCCAGCACACCATCGGTATCCCTCGACACCAAAGCAGAACCACTATCGAAGAACACACGATCCCCACCTTCAGAAATCAAGGTCGGAATATAGGAATCGCTCCAGCTCACAGGCAAAAACCCGCTCGAGCCAGGTTCACGACTCTGACTACAAGACGCACAGAACAAGCTCCTGGACACCGCATCGAAAACATAAACCTCTTCTTGACCATCATTTTGATAACCATCCGGGAAGCCCTGCGCCTTCAGACTCTGATCAGACATGAACACCAAACCAAGCCCATCAGCGGTGACCTCCGCCGTACGCGCCCCAAGATCAGGCACCCAATCACCAGCATCCTCTCCTTGCACACCTTCCGAAGCCGGCTGCACTTCACTACCGTCATGAGAGGAAAGCGCAGCGATCGATACCGGTGCTTCCCACCCGTCCGTACCATCATGCAACATGAACAGTTCATAAGCATTGTTCACATAGTAAATATAATCGCCATTTCTACTCGCACCAGGCACGCCCTGCACTTCAACACCCGGAGTCAAGAGGGTCAACACACCAGGCTGACCGACCGCGGGATTCACTTCGTACTCGTACAATTCACCTTTCTTAGAGGTAAGAACGCCTTCGACCCGTTACTATTTGCGGTCCAATACCTCGCTCCACCGCCTTCGACAGTCCTATCCAGCTGGACCGTGCACGCATCAGTCAAGACCATGCATTCACCATTAGAATTGAGCGGACTCTGAGGCTCAGTCGCATTCTCACGAACATACAATCCCTTTGGTGATTCACCTTCAAGAGCAGTCCAAAACACACGCAATCCATCATCCGAAATCACGTGACTAAGATCAGGGGGATTCCTTTCTTTTGATGCACCCTGAGCATGAGGGGCACCAAACGACGCATTAGGCACAACACGACCTTCGGGCGACACATCAACCAATGACGGACCACCCGAGGACCAATCATAAAGGTAGCCATTGTCTATCTGACCTTCCGCTATTTCCGCCTCGACATCCGCATCCAGTTCCTTCTCTAGCACACCTTTGCCTTCGAGCAGCGCGTCATTAGACTCGAACAGCAATTGGCTCATATCTGCTGAGCCGCCAGTGTAGACAGGTCCAGAATTAGTGCTTATAGCTTCATGGCTTTCAACGGGAATGACCTCGTCGAATTCTTCAGGGGTCCGCTCCGGGGTCGCCGTGTAGAGTGGCTGGTAGTTTTCTTCGCTCAACGAATGCCTATAGAGATCGGAGCGACTACATCCCAATTTTGACCCTCCGCCTTTACCACAATAAGAGGGAGGTGCTTCGGGGCCAGGGAGTTGCGGTTCTTCATATCGCAAATCTTCAGTCCCCGAGACGAAAACCCCAACCGTCAAATCACTCGAGAATCCCCCATACAGAGTTTTACGACGACCTGGAGGCTGGATGCTCGATTGTGACCAACCGCCAGTCGGTGAGCGTGTCGCTAGATAGGCACTCCCCAGACCGTTCCCGCTCGATTCTCCCTCACCGTTATGAGTCGGATCGCCTTGATACACAACCGCATCACCGTTCGTGGCAACCTCACTCAGACGGTGGGTCGTATAACCAACAGCTTGATTTGCAGAATTTGAGATGGCGAACGGGATGTAGACTTCCGCGTCTTCTTTGTTCACCGGTGTAACCATTTCATAGGCCCGGTCGTCAGATAGACCTTGAGTGCCTGTAGGTGGCGTAGTGAATGTGGTGTCAGTGGGGTTAGCTTCGCTTCCGTCCTGGTTGGCGATAGTGATCCGGAAATGGTATTCGGTGTTTGGTAGCAACCCTGTTAGTTGTACTGCCGCGGTACCGGTCCCCGCAGCGAGCTTCGTCGCCGGGGTTTCTGACCCGTAGGTGCCGCTGGTCCCGTACTGGACGGTGATGATCGTTTCCAGGCCGCCCGTTTCGACTTGGGCGTTGACCGTCGCGCTCGTGGAGCCCACACTTGAGAACGAGTCGCTGCTGACGCTGGGCTTGCGCGATTCCGTCGTGAATGTGACGGGCGACCCAAGCGCCGTTTCCCCAGCTTCGTTGCGGGCAAGCAAACAGAACGTGTACGGCATGTTCGGCAGTAGTCCACTAGCTTCGACCGGGGAAACCACTTCCTTTTCGCCGCCCAACGCCACTTCAGTGGACGTATGTTCGCTTTCCTGCTGCTGCGTTTCAACATTTTCGTGCTGACATTCACTCGCAGACTGCCGATAGACAAATTCGTAGGAACCCGATTCGCCTTTAGCACCGGGATTCAACACGCCTCTGAGCTTCGCCGAAGTAGCAGTGATCGAACTCGCCGGTCCGGTCGTTATCGGGGTTTCCGGCGGCAGAGCAGTCCTGAACGTCGCGGGCAGGCTCACGGCGTCTTCGCCTTTGACCCCCGTCCGAGCAAGCAAGCACACCGTGTATTCAGTGTTGGAAGTGAGACCCGAGAACACTTCGGTTACGGCTTCCTTGCCGCCACCCAACGATATGCCCGGAGAGGCAGGCGCTTTGCTTTCCCCTTCACATCCCGCTTTGCCCTGCTTATAGAGGAATTCGTACGTGCCCAGTTCATACGTGCCCGGTCCGCCTTCCACACCAGGGTCCAGCACACCATGCACTGTCACCGACGTAGCAGGCGCCGGCAACTGCACCGAGACTTCCGGAGTTTCCGGAGCGGCAGCCAAAGCAGAAGCGCTTGCGAGCACCAACACGCCAAGAACCGCAGCAAAGACCGAGAAGACCAGCCTACGAGCACTCAAAAGCACAACAACCCCTCCTCACAAAGACCCGGACAAGACCCGGCCCACCCGTCCCACGAACACGGAGAGCCCAGGCAGCACCCCCCATCCGGGGGGCAGGCAAAACCGCCGCAGGCACACAACCCACGACGGCAAAAGAACATGAAGCGCCGCAACAGCGACGCAGAAGACCAAACCGACCCGTACAGCCGGATGGAACGACGTTCTGGCCTGAAGCTAGCTGAGAGCCAGCCCGGCCAGAGAGAGAGAGAGAGAGAGAGAGAGACGCGTCAGCGACGCTGACGCGTCCTATAACGGACCCGCCAAGACGACACGGAGACTCAAACACGCTATTCCCCAAAGAAAACACGCGAAAAACAACTCCCTCTCGGAAACGACCCGGTCCCTCTCCCAAGGGCCCTGCTGAAAAAGTTCAGTGTCGACCCACAGGACCAACCCAAACCCGACCTTATGTCAAACCCGCACACCCAGTGGCATACGGTCATGGGCTACTTATACACGAACCTGCCGTAGTTGTCAACCCCTACGGTGGGGACGGATACAAAAGTCCTCCCGCCGAGTCGCAACCACTAGCCCGTCAGCCGGCGCTCGAATCCCCCGCCAGTCGCCTGATCCCGCTCACCACGTCGCAACCCGACGGTCGAGCTCTACGATCCGCGTAATCTCGTGGCGGCGCATGACCGCGACGTGCAATGCGTCCCGCGCAGACAGTTGTGGGTGGGCATAGAGCAGGTCCTTGGCGGCGAACACGTCGGCTCCCTCGACCGCGAGCACATCCTCGACAAGGCCGCGCAGCGTCTCGAACGCCAGCTCGATCTTGTCGCGGCGATCGGTCACGATAAAGCGGTAGAGGATCTCCTGGAAGACCTCGCTACTGGTCACCAGGCGTTGCTGTTCGCGCACGAGTCGGACGATCGTCCGCTGTGCATCGGTCTTGTGCGGATGTTCTGCCCCGACCAGATACATCGGGACATTCGCGTCGAGGAAGATCACACGCCGTCGGGATCGGCAAGCCCCGCCTCGATCTCACCCAGGCGCCCCGCCTCGACCTCGGCAAGCATCTTGTCGATATCCACTTCCGCCCCACCCATTTCGTAGTCGGCCGCCCTGCGGATGAGCGCCAGCTTGGCCTCCACGTCCCCATCCGAGCGTTCGCGCTCAACAACCGGCAGCGCCGGCGACTGATGGAGAGGTCACCCCGGCAGCATCGGCGCTGCGCCCGTAGCGCTCCAGATCATCGTCCGCACCACCACTTGCAATCTCTTACTCATAATGGTAGTATAACGTACTATTGATGGTAGGTCCTTTAGGGGGCTTCTGTGCGTTGGGTGATGGTGTTTTGGATGGCTTGACCTTGCGGTGTGAGTGTCCAGGCGTTGGGTTCGCCCTTGGTGTGTCCTTCGCCTTGGTTCTCGACCAGCTCGCACTTGTTCAGACGGCCTAGGAGGCGTGACATTTGGCCCTCGTCGCTGATGCCAGAGTTATCTGCGATGTGGCGGTTGGATGCTCCTGGGGTCGCGGCGATGGTTGCTAGTACGCGTGCTGTGCGGTAGGTGAAACGGGATCCAAGGACCCTTGAACGGGATCTGCGCTCTGGCGCGGCACCACGTGTGGTGCTGTGGGGCGTGGGGCGCTCAAGCTCTGCGCGCGCTGCCGCTGGTCCTAGGTAGGGGTGCACGATCATCGCCATTAGCGGACCTGTCAGCTCGACCAGGGGCCGCTGCTCCTCCGCGAGTAGGCGGGCGTGGATACCCTTATAGCGCTCCCCCAACCACACCCTGGGCGGTCAGGGGTGGCGGGTCGCTGCCGGCACGCGCTTCGCCGCGACCCTCATCGACAACCGCAGCCAGGCCCTCGAGTATTCGTACGCGACGCTCCAAGACCGCCTGTCCACCGCGCAATGTCTCGATCACGCACAAGCGGGCGACGTTCGGTTCCACGTCCAAGCGTTCCACTAGGCATGTGAGCGCATCTCTGATGCGGTCCCGCCACTTGCCGCTGCGCTCATACCGGAGGCGAAGCTCCATCGAGAGGCGCTCCAGTTGAGCATCGAGAGCGGCGAGCAGGCAGGCTTCACCGTCGCTGAACTGTTCGTAGAACGTGCGCCGCGAAACACCCGCCTGAGCACACACACGCCCAACGGTCAAGCCCGTGACACCATGCTCGCCGACGACTTCACCGACGGCCAGCAACAGGCGACGGCGCTGCATCTCCGCCACCTGCCCACCCGGCGACCCCGCCAGATCGGCAATCGCGACACGTTCGCGGCCATCACGACCTCCCGTGTTCAGCGCCGGGCTCATTTCTTGCCCTTGCCGCCTTTGCCCGACTTCTTGCCCCTCTTCAGCTTCGCCTTCTTCTTCTTCGCCTTCGTGCAGCCCGTGACGCTGACCTGCGTCGATTGGTGCAGGACCGCCCCATTCTGGGCGATGAAGGCTGTCGGCATCGTGAGTTTGCTCTTGCACAGGTTCCCGTTGGCTGCCAGCGCAGAGTACTTGCCCTCTGGCAGCACCAATTCAAACAACCCAATCGGCACGTCGGGGACCTGCTTGAAGGTGCTACTGGTGATGTTTGTCTTGCTGTTGATAAAGGTAGAGCCGACAAGTTCCACCGTCACGCCGTAACCTTGGAGTACCACGATCAGCGAGGGGAATTCTTCGCTGGCGTGGCTGACGAAATAGGCAGGGCCTTCGAGCGGCACCGGCAAAACCGGCGTGATCGCCTTTGCATGCCCCACGATCGATGCAGCCGGACAAGTCGCCGGGTTTGCTTGGAATGTCGCTGCCGGACATGCCTGCTGCAATGTCGTCAGGCGCGACGGTAGTTGCTTCGGCAGATCCACCTTGACGCTGTTGATGTTGGACTGCGACGAAGCCTGGTTGAACCCAAGGTTGCCGACGGGATAGATTATCTTCGCGTCAAGGCTTGCCCCGCGAGTCCTCGACGTTTTGCCGGAGGTCGAGACCTTGAAGTTCGGTTGGAACTTCAAGGCTTGGCAGGAGCCCATCTGGAAATGACTCGACAGCGGCGCCGTGACTCCTTCGGTGCTCGTCGCCGTCCCGGAGAAGCTCATTGGATTGCAATCGGTCGGATTGAACATGAATTCAGGGCGGTCGATCACCGCGTTGATCGAGCGCATATCCGCGGGTATGCCTTTGATGATCGTCGGCAGCGCATCTGTCGTCACGGTTATCTGGGAGGTGTGCGGGTCCACATCGATCCGCGCCCGAACCACTTCGGTACCGAGGTTGAACGGCCCCGCGATCAGAGGTACGACGATCGACAGCCCGAACGGCGCACCCTTGTACGGCCCGGTCAGGTAGATCGGGGCGGGTGGAGCGCCGCTCGGGAATGTAGAACGGGTAGGGACCAGGTCCCGCGCCGACAACCGTATGCCCGATTTGCGACGCTGCGGAGCACGTTCCCTGAGCAGCCTGCGGTTCCTGACACAACGGAACCTTGGCGATCATCCCCAACAAACCCTCCGGTGTCTTGAACGACAGGGTCTTGACCCGCTGCTGACCATCGCCACGCTGCAACAGCATCGAGAAGTCCGTGTAGCCACCGGCCTGGTCGGTCGTCGCGCCTGCCGTCATGGTCGGCGTGAACGGCAAGGGTCCGGTGCACGCGGCCTGCCCGCTTCCCTCGGGACCGCTGTCGATCACGAAGTTGCTTTCAAGCACGGCGTCTTCGACGAACGGGCTGGCCCAGGGGGTGAAGTCGGCGTGCGACGTATAGACGCCGCACGTGCTCGGCGTGACCAGCGCGGCCTGGGCGCCACCGCTGAAAGAGAGCACGAATTCGTTCAGTGGAGCGTCGGGGGTACCCGGATACTGCGGCGTCCCCTTGAACGTGGTCGTCAACTGGCCCGTTTGTTCGTTGAGATGCACCTCTCCGATCAACTTCAGGTTGACCCCTTCTCCCGAAGCCGCGACCAGCAGCTGTAGATTTGGGGGCTCGGAGCCGAGAATATAGACGTTGCCTTTCAGCCGACCCGCAAGCAGCGGCGTGGAGATTTCGTCGGTTCCGACCTTCGAGGCGGCGGGACACGACGGTGGACCGTCGAATTCTTCGCCTTCCCCGCCGATGTCCTCTTGCGACGGTTGGCAAGCAACCAATCCTGTGGCTTGCCCTGGGTTGATGACAACTCCTTCCGGAAGCGTCACAGTAGTTTCCTTCAGGCCCGGTGCCGCAAGCCCTTCGGGATTCAGACCCTGGGGAACCTTGACGATCGCGGTCAGGCCCGCCGGGGTGTCCGAGAAGCTGGTGTCCGGCGCCAAGCTGACCGTCGGGTTGAAGTGCTGCAGCTTCGAGCAGCCCGTAAAGCCTGCTGCGGTTTGTCTTCCTGGTCGTGTGTGAGGACTTTAGCCGACGCTTTTGCTTCCATCTGACCGATGTCCCCCTGATTTCCGCAGTGAATTCTTGTGGACCCGCGCACGACGCTCGGCAACGTCAAAAACGGTACTGGCTGAAGCCCGCCGCCATTGTGTTCAGCGGGAATCCCCCAAATTGTTGTCGTGTTAAAGGTAATTATCTCCCCGTTGAGGCACTTCAGCATGCTCGGTAATCCCACTATTTCCACCACCGCTACGCACCTGTGCATTAAGATATGTCAGGAACCGCAGCGTTCATAAAAGCGAACTGCGCGGCCTGACCTGGCGGCGGCACCATATTATACACGGGAAAATCGACACGTTCGACGCCCACTGACACCAGCAACATTTTCACCGATCCAACTACTCGCCGGACAGCGGTATTCAACCAGCAACGCGCGTGTACAGTCGGGCGCAGCCAGTTGCGCTGACCGACGATACCTGTGGGTAGATTCACATTGATAAAATGTGGTTCGCCACCCGTCGGGAGATTACCATGAATCGCACCAAATACGCTACCAATGAGGCGGTCGTTTGCACTAAAAACTACTGTCCGGTCGTGGATCCGGTGAGAACCTGCCTGCATATCTATTGTGCCATCGGCATTGCCGGAGCCGAGCATCGTCAGATCGGCGGAACCCAGGCCCGGAAACTTGTGAACCGAATGTCAGGACGGAAAGCTTCTCTTTCGCTATCCTCTGTGCTCCCCCCCACTGACCGTCAATCTGGACTTCCGGTTGCTGTACGTTGCGCAACATCCGTCCCCACCTTGATCGGAACCTCAATCATCGACGGATATGCACTACCCGGCGTCGGCGGTCCGCTGCCTGGCACCGGCCGATCCGGCTGGCGCACAGGTCGCGACGCTCGTACCCGCACAGTCAAGCCTCTCGGACCCGCCGACGAATTCAGTTCTTCTCTGCGTCTCCGCCAATCGCTTCGACTCCCGGCGGCAACGCACCGACGACGGTCGGTGCTCCACTGGCCACGCCGGCGCCGATGTTATAGAAGCATCATGTAGAGGACTCCTGCACCGCCGGGCGGCAAGTTCGTCGGAGAGGTACGCCCGAAGACCTCCCAACCAGGACCGGGACTATCAGCCATCGCAGACGAGCAAAGCAGCACGCTCAAAAGACAAGAAGCAAACAACCCCCACGATGTATCGCTTGGCCATGACTACTTCCTCCCAGTCTTTGAGCGTGAACGTCTCTTAGCCTTAGACCCAACTCCATATAGCTTCCTAGCGCGCGCTTGACAAAACACTCTTCGCTTACGCGGTTTCCCCTTTTGCACGACTCGAGCGCCTTCGCTAGTCTTCTCTGAGCACTAGTCAACGACTTTGCTTTGATCTTCCCCACCACTGGTTCGGTCGGAGCAGAAAAATTCCCCACACCCGCATAGGTAACACTGGCAGGAGTCCGCAAAGATGGGCGCCGCCCGCTGGTACGCCCTGACAACCAGTACCAGTACACGCCGGAGGTGAAACCGGTCCCACTCCTATCCACCCGCGCATCGTAGAGCTTGAACAATTCATCGCCCGCTTCTGGAGTCAACAACGCCTTCGTCGCGATAAAGACATCGCTACCATTCTTACTCTCACCAATCACATACGACGAGTTCGTGGCCGAACCCTGTGAGAGCAAATAAATACAACCTCCACGAGAACCCTGACCAATTCCGCACGTACCCGTTCCTTCCATCTCCCACTCATATGCATCCAGAACACCGTTTGTATCACGTGGCACAAGCGGCTCTTCACTATCAAAGAACACACGATCGCCATCTTCAGAGATTCACGACGGACTGTAGTTATCACTCCAGCTGACCTGTACAAAGGAACCCACCGGATAATTCCCTACTTCCTCCGGTCGTTCACCACTCGGGCTACACGAGGCACACAGCAAACGCTGATCCACGGCGTCGTAGACATATACCTCCTCCCTACCTTCATTCGCATATCCGCTGGGAAAACCTTCCGTTCTCAAGCTCTGCTCGGACATGAACACCAAGCCTTGTCCGTCAGGCGCCACCTCAGCCGTACGCTGACCAATGTTCGCCACCCAGTCCCCAGCCGGACCAGAGGCTCCTCTATTAAGAGATCGTGTGCAAAGGGTTCAACCCCTTCGCCCTCTTCCTGCGAGAGCGTCGCGATCAGTACCGGCGCTTCCCATTCATCACCGTTATGGTGCAACACAAACAGTTCATCCACGTCGTTTACATAGTAAACATAGCTACCATCTTCGCTCCCACCGATGACACCCTGCACTTCAACCCCAGGAGTTAGATCAGTCAGCACTCCCGAGCGGCCGGCAATTGAACTGACTTCGTACTCATACAGATTGCCCTTAGTGAAGAACACCTTCGATCCATCGCTGCTTGCCGTCCAGAAACGAGCGCCGCCCGGCCCCGGAAGAGTCTTATCGAGCTGAATAGTGCACGCATCTTCTGAGACCGTACATTCTTCCTGCCCATTGACGGGACTCTGCGGTCGAGTGGCGTTCTCGCGGACATACAGCGCCTTTGGGCTCAGATTCGCGTCCAGGGCACTCCAGAAAATCCGTGAACCATCATTTGAGATTGCGTGACTGAGGTCAGGCGAGGTCCCGTTCGGCCGGCCGGGCGCCCCAAAGGTTGCGTCGGGCACGACGGTCCCATCAGGCGAGACATCCACGAGACTCGGATGACCTTCATCCGAATCATAAAGATAGTCGTAGTGCGCTTGATGATTTTCTATTTCAGATTTGACATCACTCTCGAGTTCATGTTCTATCCTGCCTTCACCACCGGTCGCGGCATCGTTTACTTGAAAAAGCGACTGGCTGAAATCAGAGGAACTACCCGCATAAAGTGGTTGATGACATACTTTGCCACATCCGGTGCCGACATCAACATTGTCAGCCAAGCCCCCACCGAATTCTGCGGGGACTCGACGGGGTATACCTGTAATAAACGGCTGATAGGTTTCTTTACTCACACCCAAGGGCCGCTTAAAGAGATCGACGTAATATTCAAATTTTCCTTCGCTGGAATTAAAGATCGCGGCCGGTCCTTGACCGCCTGGTAGCTGGAATTCTTCTTCTTCAGGATCTTCCCGCTCGGGCGGCCAGAATACCGGTCGCCAGATCACTCGAGAAACCCTTATATTCGATCCGTCGACGACCGGGTGGACTAATACCGAGCTGAGTCCAACCTCCCTGAGGTAGACGCTCTGCCATATACGGACTGCCTAGACCTTCACCACTCGATTCTCCCGCCGCCCCATGGCTGGTCGGATCCGCCTGGTACACGACAGCACTACCGTTGACCGCAGCCAAGAACATGCCAAAAGTGAGATTACCTTCAGCAAAGATGCTTTCTTTCTTAGAGTATGGCACATAAACTTCGGCGTCTTCTTTATTGACTGGAGTCACCATTTCATAAGCGCGATTGTCAGGCAGCCCGTGGATACTGGCAGGCAACGTCCTAAACACATCATCAGCACCCGCAACCGTTTCACCGCTGATGTTTGTCGCGACGACACGAAAATGATATTCAATATTCGCCATCAACCCGGTAGTGCCCACCGTCGCTGTGGTCATGCCTTCCCCCGACGCGTACTCCGCTGACGTACTCGAACCATAGGCACTTGTCGTTCCATATTCGAAGTAATATGTGACCGGAGACCCGTACACATTGAGATTGGCGCTCAACGTCGTGCTACTCGAGCTCGACATTCGAGAATGACTCACCTTCGACCAACGGTAGCGTTGTAAACGTTTGATCTGGCCCGTACGTGCCACCGGCAGGCGAACTTTTGTTTTCAACAGCGACGCGAAAGTGATAAGTCCTCCCAACCTTTAGTTTGGCGAGCGCGCTCGCGGTCTGCTCACCAAAACCATTACCGAGCGAACTGGCAGTACATGGTGTACTGCTCCCATAAGCTCCTGTTTCGCCGTATTCAAAGCGCAAACACGAGGTTTCCTGCTTCTCCGGATTGACCTGCGCTTCCAACGTCGCTGAGGAGCTACCAACGCTTGACGCACTCTCGCTATCAACTACCGGTTGAGAGAGACTCGTCGTAAACGACTGCCTGGACCCCGGTGTTTCTTCGCCGACTTCGTTGTACGCAACCAGACAGTACGTATAGGGCGTGCCCGGTTCAAGGCCACCAGCTTCCGTGGAAACCTTCTTCTTTTCGACTTCCGCGGGGCCTTCCCCGCCTGCCCTACCGCCGCCGAGACACGCACCGTTCGTGTTATACGCGAAATACCAGCCATTACTGGCCAATCCACCAGGGTTCAATTCACCATTAAGCTGAGCGATGTTCGCACCGACAGATCCAGCCACTTCAGTCACCGGCGTTTCAGGAGCCACCGCCAGCGCAGGCACCGCACTCCAAACAAGCCAGCCCACCAAAACACAGCACACAGCGATGACCGGCAGGACCGGTTTACGAGCACCTATAGACACAACCCCTCCTCCAAGAACGATCCACACGAAACCCGCAGGACCGCGGGCACAACAAAACCCGCCGTGGGCACACAACCCACGGCGGCAAAAGAACATGAAGCGCCGCGATAGCGACGCGAGAAACCAACCCGGCCCGAACGACCGGATGGAACGACGGTCTGGCTTGCGGCTAGCTGAGAGCCAGCCCGGCCAGAGAGAGAGAGAGAGAGAGAGACGCGTCAGCGACGCTGACGCGTCCTATAACGGACCCGCCAACAACACACGGACTCTCAAACACGCTATTCCCCAAAGAAAACACGCGAAAAACAACTCCCTCTCGAAAACGACCCGGTCCCTCTCCCAAGGGCCCTGCCAAAACCGGTTAGAAGTCAGACCACAGGGACCAACCCCAACCCGACCTTATGTCAAACCCGCACACCCAGTGGCATACGGTCATGGGCTACTTATACACGAACACGCCGTAGTTGTCAACCCACGACGTTTAGCGCTCCTCTATCCGAGCAACCCAACCAGGCGTTCGTGCTGGGCACTGTCGGTCCCAAGCAGCTCATCGATCCAGCGCATCACCGTCGCCTCATCGACCTCGGTGCCCCAGGCCACGATCTCTTCGATGTCCACCCAATCCTTCGGCCGGTCGAAGATCGCCTTGCACACGATCAGATGCTCAGGCGCGAGGATCGGTATCGACACCGGGCCAAACGCGACCTCACGCGAGCGCGTGGCCATCTCGCGATGCAGCTCCAGCGTGGCGAAGAAGACATCCAGGTAGGACCCTTCCCAATCCAGCCTTGCCTGACCGTCGCGCTCGATCGCGACTCGATCGCCCCCGGTAACACTGACGCCGAGATACTCGAGCGCACCAAGCACCGGTTCTGCCTCCGGCGGCGACAGCGTGATGTTCAGGTCGATGTCGGTGGTGGCGCGTGGGCTGCGATACCAGGCCAGTGCGATCGCGCCGCCGAACTGGTGCGAGACGCGCATCGAGTCGAACATCTCGTGGACCGCCACGATCTTCGCGCTGAGGCCGTCGAGCCTGCCGCCCACGCTCACAATCGATGTACGCCCGTGAGCACCGGCCCCTGCTTTGCCATATGAGCCAGCGCCGGGTAGGCGAGTGGTACGGACGGCCGCCGTGGCTGTCCGGCCGCCACCGCATCGGCAAAGCCCAGCAGCTCGAGCAGCGCCGCACCCGGGTCCGCGCGCACCCGTGACGGCGGGGGTGCTCCAAGCGTGCTCGCCATGCGCTTGGAGCCGGCCAGAAAGCGATCCCGCGCACGGCGCGCGCCAGAAGTCGCGATCTGCACCCGCGCCCCCGCTCGGCGACCCGAGCCGATCACCGCCTCACGATCGAATGGCCGCTGAGCCCGGCGCGCCGCTGCCGTGAGCACCTCCTCGGTCAGGACGCCGAAGCCCGCGAGCGTCCGCGAGCGGGGCCCATTGGCCGTGTGCAATGACTCGCGGACCTCAAACCGCCCGCCGCGACGGGCCACCACGTACGCCATACCCACTATATTACCACTAGCTGCCCACTAGAAGCGAGCGCACCTTGAGCACTCGAGCAGACAAGCCAATACCCACCGACCGCAAAGGCACCCAGCGCGAACGGTTGATCGCGAGCATGATCGCGGCCGCTCACCGCCACGGTTACGCTGGCGCGAACGTCGCGCACGTGATCGCCGAGGCCGGCGTGTCACGGCCCACCTTCTACGAGTACTTCGCCGACAAGGACGACTGCTTCCTCGCCGCTCACCGCCAGCTCAGCCGGCTGCTGATCTGGGAGATCCGCCGCGCCGTGGATGCAGTGGAGCCCGAGCAGGCGGTGCAGGCAGCGATCCACGTGCTGATCCGCCTCTGCGAAGAGTATCCGGACCGAGCGGTTTTCCTCAGCAACGAGGCCATGGCCGCTGGCTGGCGCGGACTGGATGAGCGCGATCGCCTGATCGAGGACATCGCGCAGGTGGTCGAGCAGGCTCGCGCCCAGGCGCCGCCGCGGGCGCTGACGCCCGACCTGCCGATCCATCTGGTGTTCGGTGCCGGTCGCTGGCTGCTTGCCCCGGCTCTGCGCCGCGGCGAGCGCGACCTCTCGGCGCTCGAGGACGAGCTTGTGCGCTGGGTGGAGAGCTATGACTTGCCCAGCGACGAGCATCGCTGGCACACGCTCGATCCGGGCCCAGAGCTTCCGCCCTCGCCACATGTGGCTCAAATCACGCTGGAGCCGCCACCGCCGATACCACCGGGCAGATCGAAGCTCTCGAAGGGCGAGATCGCGGCCAACCAGCGCGAACGGATTCTGTTTGCGACCGCCGCGGAGGCAGTCGCGAAGGGCTATCACCTCACCACGATCGCCGACATAACCGCGACAGCCGGCGTGGATCGGCGCGTGTTCTACAACCAGTTTGCCGACAAGGAGCAGGTATTCCTCGCCGTTCACGAGCTGTGCGTCCAGCAAATGATGGCGGTCACGGCGAGCGCTTTCTTCAGCGCGGGCACATGGCCCGAGCGCGCGTGGGAAGCAGTGCGCGCCTGTACTCAGTTCCAGGCGAGCCACTCGCTCGTCACGCATATCGCACTGGTCGAGTCCCACGCCGTCGGAGCCTCAGCGATCCAGCGTATCGACGACAACCGCACCGCTTTTACGATCTTCTTTCAGGAAGGCAATCAGCACCGCGAGGAGCCCGCCTCGCGACTTGCGATGGAAGCAACCCTGGCGGCCCTCTTTGAGATCTTCTACCTGCATGCCCGCAGCAACCAGAGCGACCAGATGTCGCGCCTGAGCTGTAACGCCGCCTACATCATGATGGCGCCGTTCCTGGGACCGGCTGCCGCCAACGAGTTCATCGACGGCAAGCTGAGGGAGATCGGCTCACAGACCTCTCGCCCCTCAGGCAACTAGCGGCACCTCGACCTGCCCGTGCGGCGAGCCCAGCTCGGCCAGTCGCTCCAGGAACGGCTCCGGCGGGAACGCCTCCGGGCCGAGCACGCCGGCGCCGCTCCACACACCCTGCTCCAGCAGCTCCAACGCGACGACCGGGTTGACCGCCGTTTGCCACACGACGGCCTGGCTGCCGTATTCGTGCATCGTGTGCTCGTTGTCGACGATGTGGTAAAGGTAGGTCGAGCGTGGCGCGCCGTCGGTGCCCGTGCCCGTGACCCACGTGCCCGCGCACGTACGCCCCGTCATCCGCTCGCCGAGCGTTGCGGGATCGGGCAGCGTCGCCGCGACCACGTCGCGCGGGGCAACCTCCAAACCGCGCACCGACACTGGCTTGGTGGAGTCGAGCCCAAGCTTGTGCAGGGTGCGCAACACGTCGATGAACTCCTGGCCAAGGCCGTACTTGAACGTGACCCGCTCGCACTGCACCCAGCGCGGGATCAGCACAACCTCCTCGTGCTCGACGTTGACGCACTCGACGCGACCGATGCCCTCGGGGAAGTCGAACACCTCGGGCTCTGAGAACGGGGCGGTGGTGTAAAAGCCGCGCTCTCGCTCCCATATCAGGGGCGGGTTCAGGCACTCCTCAATCGTCGTCCAGATCGAGAAGGTCGGCGCGAAGTCATAGCCTTCCACGACCAGATCGGCACCGTCGCGTACTCCCACCTCCTCCACCTTGGAGAAGAGCTTCTCCGCCGCGTAGCGCGCGAAGATGTCGGACAGTCCCGGCTCCACGCCGATGCCGACGAGCGCGAGCACCCCGGCCTGCTGCCACTGCTCGTGGCGTGCGAGCTGGACGTCGCCGAGCATGACGCCAGGCCGCTCGTAGGGATGCTCCGGATGGGGATGGGAGAGCGTCATCGCCATATCCAGGTAGGTCGTGCGCGCCTGGAAGGCGGCATCGAAGATCGGCTCGTTGAAGCGCGGGTCGCACGCGTTGAGAACAGCGTCGGGGCGCACCCGCTCGATCAACTTCACAAGCGCCTCGCGGTCGGAGGCGTCCACCCGCTCGGCCGAGAAGCGGTCGGCTTCGCCGAGCTTGGCGACGACGTCGTGCGCACGCGCCGGGGAGACGTCGGCGAGCGACACGTGCGTGAACGCAGGCCTACGCTGGGCTATCGCCGCAAACGCGGCGCCCACTCCGCCGGCTCCTACAACGAGCACGCGCATCTGCCCATTGTTACGCATCAGCCCGTCGAGGCACAGGTCAGATGTGCCTCGACGGGCCTCTGTCTCACGTATGCTCCAGCCGCAGATGGCGAGCACGCTCATGGACAGGCCCTCGACCGCCCGCGTCGAGCGGCCCTCAGGTCGCTGGGCGCCCTCGCCCACGATCGGCCGTGCCGAGGTGTTGTGGGTCGTGCTCGGCGGAATCGCACTCGCGATCCTGACCACCTGGCCGCTGGTGGCGCACATGTCGAGCCGGATCGCACCCGACCTCGGCGACCCCGTGCGCACTGCATGGGAGATCGCGTGGGTCGGTCACGCGATGCTGCACGACCCGCTGCACCTGTTCGACTCAAACGCCTTCTACCCGCACCCGCTGAGCCTCGCCTTCTCGGACTCGCTGCTCGGCTATGGCCCGACGGCGTGGTTCGGTTCGGGAACTCTCGCCGCGCTGGTCCGCTACAACCTGCTGTTCCTCTTCACTTGGTCGCTGTGCTTCGTGGCAGCATGGATGCTCGCCCGCGAGCTTGGCCTGGGACGCATCGGTGCGGCCGCCGCCGGGGTGGCCTTCGCGTATGCCCCCTACAAGGTCACGGAGGCCGGACACCTGCACGTGATCTCCTCCGGCGGGTTTGTGCTGGCGCTGTTCCTGTTGCTGCGCGGCTACCGGCGAGGCTCGCGCTGGCTGGTGCTCGCCGGCTGGCTGGTGTCGGCATGGCAGATCAGCCTCGGGTTCACGCTCGGCCTGCAGTACTCCTACCTGCTGCTCGTGCTAGCGGCGCTCGTGGTGGTCTACTGGTGGCTTGGCCGCCTGACTCCCGGACCCGCCTGGCAAAGCGGCGAGGGAGAGTCCGGGTCCGGCGATGCCTCCACGAGCAACCCCGACGCGGGCGCCGCTGCGACTCGCCCTATCGGATCGCCGACACGTCGCGGGCCGCTGATCCCCCGCAATCTGCTGGCGGTGACGCTGATCGGGGTGGCGGTGCTTGGTGCGGTCACGGTCTACCAGGCACGCCCCTACCTGAAGGTGGCAGCCGAGTATCCGACCGCCAAACGCACACTCAGGGAAGTGGAGACCTACTCGTCCGGCCCTGCCGCGCTGCTGTCTGCTTCCTCGGAGAACCGTGTGTGGGGCTCGATCACCTCCGGGATGCGCGCGAATGTCAACTCCAAGAACGAGAGCGTGTTCTTTCCCGGCGGCCTGATCCTCGTGCTGGCGCTAGTCGGCCTCGCTGGGGTGGGTGGAGCCTCGGCGTATACCCGACGATTGCGCTTGGGCCTACTGTGCGGGATCGTCGTCTGCTCGGTGCTGGCGTTTGGCTTCGGCATCACCGGCGCGGGCTACCCATATCGCCTGCTTTACGACTATGCGCCCGGATGGAACGGCGTGCGTGTGCCAGGCCGGGTGTTCACGCTGGCCACGCTCTTCTACGCGCTGCTAGCGGGCGCGGGCGTGCAGGCGCTCGTGACGTGGATCAAACCGTGGGCCAAACGCCAGCGACTGTATGCCCTGCCCGCGCTGGTCGGTGTGGTGTTGTGCATCGGGCTGCTCGGTGAAGGCGCGGGGCACCTCGGCCATCCCGTTGTGCCACAGCCGGTGCGCGCGGAAGTCGCTCTGCCCGGCCCCCTGCTCGACCTGCCCACTGACGGTGCGCTCGACCGCATCTGGCAGTACTTCTCCACCGACGGCTTCTACAAGATCCCAGTTGGCAACAGCACCTTCGACATGCCCGACGTGGACGATCTGCGCGGCGGCATGAACGGGTTCCCGGATCGCGCCAGCGTCGAGAAGCTGCGCTACTACGGCATCAAAACCGTGGTGCTGCACACAGTGCTCCCCAAGGGACTGCCACCCGAACACGGGCCCGTCGTGGCCGAGCCGCCCGATCCAGTCGCGGCGGCGGCCAAGCCGATCGCCGGACTGGGCATCACGCGCCGGCGCGTCGGCACGCTCGTGATCTATGAGATTGGTCCAGGACCCGCGGCACTGCACGGCAGCGACGGATGAGCACTCCGAGCGTCCACCAACCGACCGGCGGCTCAGACGCGCCGCACGCGGCCCGCACGCGTCGCAGGACGTCCAACAAGCGCCGTCTGGGTCTGGCGGCGATCCTGCTCGTGGGCTTGGCCTACGCGACCATGATCCAGAGCTTCTCCTGGAATCAGACCTCCCACTACGACCTGATCCGCTCACTGAACCAAGACCGGACGACGATCGACCAGTACCAGGAAAACACGGGCGACAAGGCCTACTACAAGGGCCATTGGTATTCGGCGCGCGCACCTGGGCTGGCACTGTTCTCACTGCCGTTCTACGACGCGCTGAACCTCGCGGGCGTCGAATCGTGGACAGACAGGCATGTGGCGCCGCCGAACCATCCGGGCGATGAGATGATCTACCTGGTCGGGCTGTGGGCCAACGTGCTGCCCGGATTGATCCTGCTCCTGCTCGTGGGGTTTCTCGCCGAGCGAATCGAGCCCGGGTACGGCGCCGCCACGGCGGTGATCCTCGGCCTTGGCACGCTGACGCTGCCGCTGTCCACATTGCTGTTCAGCCACGTGTTCTGTGCGTGCCTCGGCTTCGCCGCGTTCGTGCTGATGTGGCGCGAGCGTGAAGGACCACCGAACCCGTGGTATCTCGGCGTGGCGGGGCTGCTGATGGGCTACGCGGGCTCCTCGGAATACCCGATGTTCTTCGCGGCGGTGGTGCTCGGCCTGTATCTGCTCTCACGCCGGGACTCATTCACCCCCATGGGGTTGTTCAGCCGCGCGGGCCCCTACGTGCTCGGCGGGCTGATCGGGATCGTGCCGCTTGCGCTCTACAACCACTACGCGTTCCACTCGTGGACACACCTTGCCTACTCCAACATCCCCCGCCAGCAGCAGGGCTTCTTTGGGATCGGGCTGCCGAGCCTGCGGGTGCTGGCGACGCTGCTGCTCGACTCGCGCGGCCTGCTGACGATCTCACCGGTGCTCATCATGGGCGCGGTCGGCACGTGGATGCTCTACAAGCGCGGCAAGCGCGCCGAGGCGCTTGCGATCGTGGGCATCTGCGTGTGCTACCTGGGCTACAACTCCGGCTACTACCTGCCGTTCGGCGGCGGCTTCATGGGCCCGCGCTTCTTGATGACGCTGATGCCGTTCATCGCACTGCCGATCGGGATCGCGCTGAAGCGCTATCCGGGCCCCACGATCGCGCTGGCGGGCGTGTCGCTGACGACGACGATCATCGCCACCGTCACTCATCCGCTGATCGGCTATGAGACCGAGGCGGTCACGTGGATGCGCTACGTGCGCGAGGGCCTGTTCCAACCGACGATCGCAAGCGCCTACGGCCTCGGTCGCGGCTGGGGCGGGATCTGGCCGTTCTTCCTCGCCGCCGGCGCGGCGGTGGTGCTCGCGACGCTCGCGACCGCTCGCACGCGCATCTCAAACAGCTCACTTCGCGCGGGAGCGCTCGCGCTGATCGGCTGGTGCGCGTTTGCGGTGCTCGCCCCCACACTGCTCGGGATCGACCACCAGGGCCTGCTCGACATCGTAAAAGCCGGCGACAACACAGCGCTGCACAAGGGCTTTGGCGACTACCCGCTACGCGTGCTCGCCCCTGTCGCCGCCGCGGTCGGCCTCCTTGGCCTGATCTGCGCCCGCATCGTGGCGGGCGGACCGATCAAGCACCGCCCGCCTGAACACCGCCCGGCCCGCACGATTACCTCACAAAGCGCCTGAGACGGTCTCTCAGTTTTTGGCGACTTTGACGTTGCACTTGGCGGCGTGCAGCTGCTTGCACACCACGACGTAGCCAGGACGCGGTTCGTACTTGGCGTTCATCAGCCCCGCGTCAAAGCGCGTCGAGCTGGTTCCGCCGGTCCAGTCGTAGATGTACAGGCGTTTGATGCGCGAGGAGGATCCGGCGATCTTGAACATGTAGGACAGCGCCTTGGCGGCTCGCGTCAAACCCGAGCCTTTCTTGTTGGGAAAGGCGCCGCCGAACTGCACGATGCCACCCGTCTCGGTGAGCCACACCTGGCCCGGCACAGCCGCGAGGATCGCTTTCGTGCGGGTGCTCTGCAGGCGGTTGGTGTCGGAGTAGTTGTGCAGCCCCCAGATGCTCGGCATCTTCGTTTTCAAACGCGCGATGTAGTGCTTGAACTGGGCGATGTACTGCAGCGTGGGCGTGACCACCGGCGCGTCGAGCACGTCTAGGCCGACGATTGTGCAGCCCTTGCACACAGTCTCCATTGCCCTGTAGTACTCAGCCGACTGCAGCGGCGAGGGTGAGACGAGCGCGATGTGCTTTTTGTGTTTGACGATTTCGACGATCGTCCCGCGGTTGGCCTCATCCCAAGGCTGGTACTGGCGGACGTGCGGGAACAGCTTGATGAACTTCTGGATGTCGCGCTGATAGACCGCGACGCTCGGCATCTTCGCGGGGGTGTACTCGGAGTGGTAGAACGCCACCAGCACCTGCTGGTGGGCCGCTTCGGCATCCCCGATCCATTCCCTGGCGATCTGCAGCGAGTAGGGCCGCACGGCCGCGTCATACGGTGCGATGTAGCGCGCGATTTTCGTGTGCAGCTGCGTCCACAGCGGGTTGGTGAACATCTCGGTTCCCTCGTCCCCGATGCCGGCCAGGAACGAGGCGGCAGCATGGGCAGAGGGCTCCGGCGCGTTCGCGGCGCGCTGGGAGGAGCTACCGGCGAGCGCGCCAGAGGCGCTCACAGCTCCCAGGGCGAGAAGTGCGCAGAGCAGGACACAGATGAGCAGCGGACGGGGTGTGAGGTGGGAGCGGAGAGTTTTGAGCATGTTCATTGCAACAGCCTATGTGGCGAGACGTTGCGCCGCGCAAGCAATCTTTCGCGATTCTTCATCCGGTCCCTGCTCATGTGTCGATTTCCCGCTCAGCACGCCACCTCAGGCTCGTAGAAGCACCCACCTCAGGCCCAGTCAGAACGCCACGTCTACCCACACGGCACGCCAAACCCTCCCCATTCAATCGGCCAAGTCGTCTCCCACCGCGCGGCCGTCCTCGCGCAACGCGGGATCGGCGACGATCCGCACGTCGATGCCTGGCAGTCCCTCGAGCAGACGCGTGACCAGGGACTCCCTGAAGCGCTTGACCCCTTTGCGGGGTGAGGGCGCGCCCATCAGCACGTAGGTGCTACCCAGGCGCCGTACGGTCTCGATCGCCACGGCCGCCACGTCTTCGCCTTCTTCGACGAGCAGCCGCGCACCGAGCATCGCCGTGAGGCGCCGCAGCGACTCGAGCTGCTCGCGATCCTCGGCGCTTGGGGTGCGGCCGTGGGGGCGCACCACCAGCACGTCCAGACGCGCGCCCAGGCGTTCGGCCGAGCGCGCGGCACGGCGCACAATCCGCTGGGAATGCGGCGCGAGGGCGACCAGCGCGAGCAGGCGCTCGGCGATTGTTTGCGTGCCCGCCCCACTTGTTTTATGAGCCCCACCCACCCCGGCGATGCTTTCGTCACGACGCACCGGATCCGGTGCCCACCCACCCGGGGCGAGCCGCTTGATCTCCACGCCCTCGGCGACGTGGCGCAGCGCGGTCTCGCGCAGCGCGGAGAGGTTCTCGATCTTGAAGAAGTTGTTGAGCGCCGCCGGCACGCGCTCGCGCGGGTACACCTTGCCGGCGCGCAACCGCTCGATCAACGCCTCGGGTGTGAGGTCGATCAGCACCACCTCGTCCGCCGAGGCGAGCACTTCGTCGGGGATCGTCTCGCGGACCCTGGTCCCGGTGAGCTGGATCACCTGGTCGTTGAGGCTCTCCAGGTGCTGCACGTTGACGGTCGAATACACGTCGATGCCGGCCGCGAGCACGTCCCGCACGTCTTCGTAGCGCTTCTCGTGCTCTGTGCCCGGGGCGTTGGTGTGGGCCAGCTCATCGATCAAGCACAGCTCTGGTTTGCGCGCGAGTACCGCCGGCAGGTCCATCTCCGCCAGTGGGGTGCCGCGGTAGTCGATCATCCGCGGCGGGATCTCCTCGAGGCCCTCGGCTTGCGCCGTCGTCTCCTCGCGCCCGTGGGGCTCGAGGTAGCCGATCGCCACGTCGCGGCCGCTGTCGGACTCGGCGCGACCCTCACCGAGCATGCGATAGGTCTTGCCAACCCCCGCGGCCATCCCGATGAAGACCTTCAGACGGCCGCGCGGGGATGAGTTGGGGTCATCGGAGGACACCACTGCATTCTCTCCCACCGCTCCCCTGAAGGAGCGCCCCGCAAGCCCGACTTTTCTAAAGCGTCAGGCCCCGAGCAAGTTGTGAACGACGAGATCTATCAGCTTGATGCCGATGAACGGCGCGATGATGCCGCCGAGCCCGTAGATCAAAAGGTTGCGGCGCAAGAGCGCGCTGGCTCCGATCGGGCGGTAGCGTACGCCGCGCAACGACAGCGGGATCAGCAGCGGGATCACGATCGCGTTGAAGATGATCGCTGAGACGATCGCCGACTGGGGCGTGCCGAGGTTCATGATGTTGAGCACGTGCAACGGCCCCTTGCCACCGGCACTGGTGGCGTAGGTAGTCACGAAGATGGCAGGCAGGATCGCGAAGTACTTGGCGACGTCGTTGGCGATCGAGAAAGTGGTGAGCGCGCCGCGCGTGATCAAGAGTTGCTTGCCGACCTCGACGATCTCGATCAGCTTCGTCGGGTTGGAGTCCAGATCGACCATGTTGCCGGCCTCGCGCGCAGCCTGGGTGCCGGTGTTCATAGCGACACCCACGTCAGCCTGCGCGAGCGCGGGCGCGTCGTTGGTGCCGTCCCCGGTCATCGCGACCAACCGCCCGTCCTGCTGATGCTCGCGGATCAACGCGAGCTTGGCCTCGGGGGTGGCTTCGGCAAGGAAATCGTCGACTCCAGACTCCTCAGCGATCTTGGCCGCCGTGAGGCGGTTGTCACCGGTGACCATCACGGTCTTGATGCCCATCGCGCGCAGCTGATCGAAGCGCTCCTTCATGCCCTGCTTGATCGTGTCCTTGAGGTAGACGACACCGAGGATCTGGTTGTCGCGCGCGACCGCCAGCGGTGTGCCGCCCTCGCGTGCGATGCGGTCGAGGTGCTCGCGCAGCTCCGGCGGCGCCTGTCCGCCCTCCGCTTCGACAAACTGGACGATCGAGTCGCCAGCGCCCTTGCGCAGGCGCCGCCCATCGATGTCCACGCCGCTCATGCGCGTCTGCGCGGTGAACGGCACGAACTCGGCGTTGAGTGTCGTCATATCGTGCTCGCGGATGCCGTAGGTCTTGGCGAGCACCACGATCGAACGTCCCTCGGGCGTCTCGTCGGCAAGCGAGGACAACTGCGCGACCTCGGCCAGCTCTGACTCGGGCACACCCGGCATCGGGATGAACTCAGAGGCCTGGCGATTGCCGAGCGTGATCGTGCCGGTCTTGTCGAGCAGGAGCACGTCCACGTCGCCGGAGGCCTCCACGGCGCGGCCGGAGAGCGCGAGCACGTTGCGGCGCACGAGCCGGTCCATCCCGGCGATGCCGATCGCCGAGAGCAACGCGCCGATCGTGGTGGGAATCAGGGCAACCAGTAGCGCGATCAGGGTGGTCTCTGAGATCGAGGTACCGGCGAACAGACCGAACGGACGCAGCGTGGCGACGACGATCATGAAGATCAAGGTGAGCGCCGCCAGCAGGATGTTGAGTGCGATCTCGTTCGGCGTCTTGCGCCGCTCGGCTCCCTCGACCAGCGCGATCATGCGATCCAGGAACGACTGGCCGGGCTCTTGGGTGATTTCAACGACGATCCGGTCGCTGGTGACGCGCGTGCCACCGGTGACGGCGCTGCGGTCGCCACCGGACTCGCGGATGACCGGCGCGGACTCGCCCGTTATCGCCGACTCGTCGACGGTTGCGATTCCCTCAATGACGCTGCCGTCGCCGGGGATAAGGTCTCCCGCCGCGACGACCACGACATCGCCGCGAGTGAGCGCTGAAGCGGCCTTCATAGAGCCGTCGCGCATCGTGGCGACCGTCTCCTTGCGCATGTTGCGAAGCGTGTCGGCCTGGGCGCGTCCGCGACCCTCGGCGAACGCCTCGGCCATGTTGGCGAAGATCACCGTGAGCCACAGCCAGAAGGCGATCGTGAACGTGTACCAGGCGGGCTCGTGACCGACGCGGGCACCGACGCCAACGGCGTTGGTCGGTTTGCCGCCGAACACCTGAATCAGCCAGGTGACGGTTGTGATTACCGAGCCGATCTCCACCACGAACATCACCGGGTTACGCAATTGCACGCGCGGGTCGAGCTTCTTGACGCTGTCGAGCAGCGCACGCCTGACGATGTCCCGCTGGAACAGCGAGACGGCCTGGCGTTCGTGGGCCGCTGGAATCTGCGCGGACATCAGCCTTTGCCTCCTGTCAAGCGGTCGAGGGCGAGGTTCAGCTCGAGCACGTTCACGCCCGGTTCACCTGAAAATCCGAGCCCGCGCCCTGATGTGTACTTGGAGATCAGTGCGTCGACGGTGGCGCGCGAGAGGTGGCGCACGGCGGCGATGCGGTAAGCCTGGATCCAGGCGTTGGCCGGCGAGATTTCGGGATCGAGGCCCGACGCCGAGCTGTTGACGGCGTCGACCGGGATCCTCCCAACGGTCAGCCCTGGGTCGTATTCCGCTTTCGTGGCTGGATTCTTGTTGAGTTCGAGATAGGCCTTGATGTTTTCTTCGTCGGCTTCCTTCGTCTTCACGCTGTTGGGGCCGTGGTTGGAGAAGGTGCTGGCGGAGGCGTTGTAGGCGCCACCTTCGGTGGCGGAGGGACGCGACTGGAAGTAGCGCGGGTCAGGTTCTGTGACGAGTTCGCCTTCCTTTTCCTCGGGCTTGCCGTTCTTGCCGATCACGGGTGAAGCGAAACTCTGGCCGATCAACTTCGAGCCGACGAGCCTGCCATTCACATAAACCTTCTGCCCGTTGGCGTCGTCCGGGAACGCGACCTGGCTGATGCCGGTGATCGCGAACGGGTACACGAGCCCGAGCAAGATCGCGAACACGATCATGGCGATGATTGAGGTGAGAATGTCGCGCTTCATCTCAGTAGAGGTGTCCGGTAAGGCCCTGCACGATTGGGCCGAGTAGCAGGGCGGGGAAGAACGTGAGCGCGCCCACGAGGATGATCACGCCGATGAGCAGCACCACGAACGTGGGGTTATCGGTGCGCATCGTGCCGAGGCCGGCGGGTGTGACGCGCTTGCCGGCGAGCGCACCGGCGATCGCCAGTGCGAACAGAATCGGCGCGTAGCGCGCGAAGATCATGTCGAAGCCACCGAGCAGGTTGGCGAAGGTGACACCGTGCGAGCCAAGGTTGCCGGCGTTCGGTTGGATGAAGCCTGTGTAGCCGGCAAACGCCGAGCCGTTGTTGTTGGCCTGAGACAGGTAGGCGTAGAACGTCTCGGAGAAGGCCTGCGGCGTGTGGGTGCCGAGCGTGGCGGAGGTGGCGACTTCAGAGATCGACGCGCGCCCGGCTTTGCTGGCGGTGGCAAGCGCCGTGCAGAACAGCGCGGCGAGTGGCGTGATCAGGATGCCGAGACCCGCGAGCTTTATCTCCTTCGCCTCGAGCTTCTTACCCAGCCACTCAGGCGTACGACCCACCATCAGACCCCCGATGAATACGGCCAAGAGCACGTACATCAGGATCGAATACAAGCCGGTGCCAACACCGCCGAAGATGACCTCCGAGGCAGACAGGTTCGCAAACGGCACAGCGCCACCGATGCCGGTGAAAGACTCGATCGCGCTGTTGACAGCGCCACAGGAGGTGACGGTAGTGATCACGTCAAATAGCGCCGAGCCGGCAATCCCGAAGCGCTGCTCCTTGCCTTCCATGTTGCCGCCACCGGAGCCCGACATGACTCCTGTGTGAAGCCCGGCCGCGTGTTGAGCGGGCGAGCCGTGGGCCTCAGCGATATAGGCGACACACACCGCGCCGAGGAACATCACCATCATCGCCCCGTAGACGGCATAGCCCTGACGACGATTGCCGGTCATGCGCCCGTACATGAACACGAGCGCCGCCGGGATGATCAGCACGAGCAGCATCTCGAAGAAGTTGGTGAACTGCGTCGGGTTCTCGAACGGGTGGGCGGAGTTCGTGTTGAAGAAGCCGCCGCCGTTGGTGCCAAGCATCTTGATCGCCTCCTGGGAGGCAACCGGCCCCATCGCGATCGTCTGCGTGAGCCCGGTGATCGTGTGCACGACCAGGTAGTTTGAGAAGTTCGCGATCACACCCTGGGAGGCGAGCACGATCGCGGCGAATACCGACAGCGGCGCAAGCACGTACAGGATCGTGCGCACCAGGTCTTGCCAGAAATTGCCGAGACTCTTACCGGTTCGTCCGGTGATGCCGCGCACTAGCGCGACCGCCACTACGATCCCGATGCCAGCCGACAGCCAGTTCTGCACTGTCAGCCCGATCATCTGGCTGAGGTAGGTCATCGTTGTCTCGCCGCTGTAGAACTGCCAGTTGGTGTTCGTCATGAACGACGAGACGGTGTTGAACGTGACGTTCCACGGGGCAGAGTGGTAGTCGAGCGGGTTCAACAGATGCGGAACCCACGGGGCGTTCTGGGTACGCAGCACGAAATACAGGAACAACCAGCCCACGAGCGAGAACACGATCAGACTCTTTGCGTATGACTTCCAATCCTGCTCGTGGGCGGGGTCGACACGCAGGAGTTTGTAGAGAAACCGCTCGGGGCCGGCGAATATCGGTGAGAGAATCACACGCCTGCCCGAGTACACCGCTGCCATATAGTTGCCGAGCGGCAGCGCAAGCGCGGTGAGGATCACCGCGAACAGGAAGATCGTGAGCCAACCCACGAAAGTCATCGCTAGAACTTCTCTCCGCGAATAAGGGCGTAAAACAGATACGCGATGATCAGCACGGTGACTACGAGCCCGAACACGTCGGCGCCGCTCATGTGCGCGATCAAGTCTGCGCTGATGAGATTGGGGCTCATATCCGGTCGATCCCCTCGATGATGAGCAGCAGGATCGCGAACATTGCGATCCCGAGAACGATGGCGACGACGTCCATGAGAGCACTATGCAACGCGATCCATCACGCTCGCATGACGATTTGTGCGCGGGGTATAACGATTACGTAACGACGCACCAGGAAGAGCGTGAGTCGCGCTTTTACACGTACCCAGGGTGTGTTTTATTTGGATTTGCGGGAGCGTGCAAAGCGAGAGTCGGGCGCCCGTGATCGATCAGGGAGCGAGCGTGCGAAGCGGAAGTCGAGCGCCACCAATGGATCGAGAAGCGGGCGCGCTATGCGGAGAAGCGGTAGCCCACACCTGGATCGGTGACGATCACACGCGGACCCTGCCCGTCGGCTTCGATCTTCCCGCGCAGGCGTGCGATGTGGGTGCGCAGCGTTTGCACGTCATCCCCGTACTCGGGCCCCCATACCTCGCCGAGCAGCGCGCGATGGGTCATCAGACGCCCACGGTTGCGCACGAGCACACGCAGCAGGTCGAACTCGATTGGCGTGAGATGAACATCCATTCCACCGAGACGCACAGCACGCGCCGCCAGGTCGATCTCGAGCGCGCCGACCGTGATTCGCGGCTCCTCTGCCTCTGAGCGCCCACCGCGCCGCAGCGCCGCCTGCAGGCGCGCCACCAGCTCGCGTGAGCCGAATGGCTTGGTGATGTAGTCATCCGCCCCGGCCTGCAGAGCGCGCACCTTCTGCTCCTCCTCGCCGACAGCGGAGAGCACGAGGATCGGCATCTCGCTCCACTCGCGCAACAGGCGCGTCAGCTCGACACCGTCCATGTCGGGCAGCATCAGATCGACGATCGCCGCCTGCGGCGGGCGCACCGCCGCACGGTCGAGCGCCTCGGCGGCCGTCTCGGCGGGCACAACCTCAAAGCCGGCATCGCGCAGCACCACGCGCAATGCGCGCAGGATCTGCGGCTCGTCGTCGACGACGAGTATCCGTTGGGCGGGCGGTGTGGTTGGCGCAGCGCCCATCAGCAAGCGCGACGACGGCGACCGTCGGAGAAAAGAAGGGCGTTCACGACACGCGCGCCGGGTCCACCGAAGGCTCTCCGCTGGTTGCGGACTCGCCGGCGTCGTCCGGTGTCGTGGCGGACAGCGGCAGTTCGAACACGAACGTGGCGCCCTGCCCGGGCAGCGACTCGACATGCAGACGTCCGCCATTTGACTCGGTGAAGCCACGTGCGATCGCGAGTCCGAGGCCCGAGCCGCGGTGTCCACCCTGGGCCGTACCGGCACGGTAGAACGGCTCGAACACGCGCTCCAGCTGCGCCGGCGGGATGCCGGGGCCGCGGTCGACGATGCGCACCACGAGGCGGTCGCCGGCCCATCCGCTGGCGGGTGCCTCGCCAAGACTGCGCACGGCGCGCGCCCTTACCGAAACTGGATGTCCGCCGGAGTGGCGACGCGCGTTCTCGAGCACGTTTGCGAAGGCACGCTCCAGCTGTACCGGATCGATCTTGACGAGCGGTAGGTCGCGATCGATCGAAAGACTGAAGTCCTCTGGCTCCGGGGTCAGCTCGGCGAGCGCCGCACGGATTACGTCCTCAAGCGAAGTCAACGCGGTGTGGGGCTCGGCGGCGCCGGCTTCCAGGCGAGACAGGTCGAGCAGGTTGTCTACCAAGCGCGAGAGCCGCCGCGTCTCACCCTGGATGATGGCGGCCATCTCGCGACGCTCATCGTCGGACAGCGAGGGTGAGCCGATCGCCTCCCCCGCGGCCGCGATCGCGGTGAGCGGCGAGCGCAGGTCGTGGGAGACGGCCCGCAGCAGCGCCGTCTTGACGACGTCGGCGCGGCGCAGGGCTGCGGTCTCGACTACGTCGGCAAGCAGGGAATCGCGCTCGAGCGCCGCGTTCAACAGCGACTCAAGCGCCGGCACCACCCGCTCCTGCAAACGGCGCAAGGTGGCCTCGGAGGTGTCGGCGGGCACAAGCAGCGTGCCGAGCCGGCGCGGCCCCTCACGCAGCGGGAACGCCACCCGCCGCTCGTCGCCCTCGACCGCCTCCAGCTCGATCGCGGCTGAGGGCAGCTCGAGCACCTGGGAGAGACGCGCGGCGGCCGTCGGCAGGTCCTCTGACAGCCGCCTGCCGCCGAGCAATAGGCGCGCCATCTCCGCGGCCAGGTCAGCCTCTCGCCGGCGCTCGGCCGCCTCCCGTGCCCGTGCTCGCGTGACCTCCGCCACCGAGCTTGCGAGCACCGAAACCACGAGGAACGCGATCAGCGCCACCCAGTTGTCGCCGTTTGAGATAGTCAGGCGTCCGACCGGGGGCAGGTGGAAGTAGTTGAACGCGAGCGCGCTCAAAAGGGAAGTGGCAAAACCCAGCCAGATCCCCCAGGTCACGGACACAATCACGACCGCGAGCATGTAGACCACGCCAAGCGAGACAACCGGCGCGATCTGCTTGAGCGGATAGATCAGAAGCGTGCAGAGCGCAACCAGCCCGACGGACACCAGCAGCCCCACCCGCCGGGAGGGCGGCTCGGTGGTGAGCAGGAAACCGAATGCGCGGGCCATCGGCTCAGCGTAACGACAGATGGGGCGGCGCGCATACTTGCGCCGGTAGCCCACACGAAGGCGGTCTACAAGGACCAATCGTCGATTTGCGTCCTCATGCCTGGCGATGCCGCACAGACCACGACGTAGAGCAACCGGATGGGAGCCGACCGATCGACGAAACCCATCCGGTCACGGTTCATACTTGAATGCGATGAGTGGCTCTATTCAGATACAGACACCGTGTCGTCATCATTGAAAGTAATGGTACTACCAAAACCAGCCGTCATATCGCCGACACCCGATTTACCACGACAGGTTCCCAACGGTTCGGCTAAACCTTTGAGTTCGACACCCCCCACGATATTGCCAATCAAAGTACCGGTACTTTCGCCCATTTCACATAATTCATTCATGCTGACACCCAGCTCTAAACATAAGATGAAATAGGCCGGGCGAAGCGAAGCGGCATTTAATATATATAAGTCATAGAATTCTCCAGTTTGCTTGTCTAACACCAATTCCGTCCTCCAAGGCAGGTTGACCGGCCACAATTCGGAGCCATTTTCACATACATTGCCAGTCGATACGCAATCAAGCCCTCCAGTCGCTCCAGCTTCGTCTAATTCCGGTATTTCAACCGCCGATAAGTTTAACATTTTAGTCACTTCGTCGCTACTTTCGGGGCCGAGCGTTCCGTCAAGTAAGGTGCTACATAAGATGCCAACTTTGGCTTCTGTGTTTTCAAATGCTACTTCCTCATTTGTTTCCGATCCAAATGCAGATAGAAGAAACGCGCCGTTGGCTAACCATTGCCCTAATTCAAATTCTAAAGCAAACGCGGTGCTGGCAAGCAGCGCCCCGAGCGCACACACCAGAATAACCACCACACAGAATAGCTTGGTTCTCCTCATTCGATGCTGACCTTTCCCATTTTGAGATTTGCAATAGCGACCAGCGCGCCCACCTTTGGCCAGTGCGATCGATCGCCTCACTTCTGCTTACTATGAATTTTCTACATGCGATACAGCCGACATGCCGCAAGTTCAAATCCACAATGACCATGGGTTGACCCCACCCACACCACGCGCGAACCAGGGCAACCCCGGGCAACCCCAGAAAAACTAACAACTAAAAGCAGCGTCTACAATGTTCGGAAAGTTCGGCTGATCCGACCAATCAATTCTGCCAGATCGGGAGCAGACTGTCAAGCGGCGATCGCGGGCTTGGTGGCGCGCCAGAGCTTCAGGAGGTTGTGCCGAAAGTTGCGGAGCCCAAGCATCGCGTCCCAACACCACCGCCACCAACGACCGAGGGCGCCCCGTGGGGCGCCCTCGGCGCATCTGCATGTTGTACCTCCGTGTACTAAGCGCGCGCCGCCGTCAACAATCGCCAAAGGCGCATCGTCTCCGACCGTCTCACACGCGGCACGCTGCGGACGCAGTCGTCAGCGACCACCCCGTCCATCCGAGCGCCCATGCCGGCGCCCGGATTTGTGGTCATAGCCGCGTTTGCCGCCATGACCCCGTTTGCCACCACGGCCTGATTTGCCGCGATGGCCCGAGCCTCCGTGGTGTGGCGGTGGCCCACCCGGACCGCCGTGGTGTGGCGGAGGGCCGCCCGGCCCACCGGGACCCACCGGCGCGGGCACGATCTGAGTGACCTCACCGGTGCTGTCGTTCATGATGACCGCCGGCGAGCGACGGGCGTTGGGGTCGAAGTCGAACATGTTGTCGAGTGTCCCCGCCGTCGTATCCGCCGAGCCGTCGCCAACGTGTCCGAGGTTCCAGTTGTCCTCGATGAACTGCGTGATCGACGCCTGCTCGGTGAACGTGTTGTCCACGTAGTTGCTGCGTGCCCACGGCGAGATGACGAGCAGCGGCATGCGCGGGCCGACACCACAGCGGTCGTTCTGTGCGGGCGGGGCGCTTACGACGCCACACTTGCCCGGTCCGTTGAGCGAGTCGATCGTATCCTCTGACGGACGCACGATCGGCCCCTCCTGGTGGTCATACCACCCATCGGAGTCGTCGTAGGCGATCACGATCGCCGTGTTCGGCCAGTAGCTGGACTGCTCGATTTCATCGATCGTGTCCACCAGGAAGCGCTGTTCGTCCAGCGGATCGCTGTTGCCGGCGTGGCCGTTCTCATAAGCCGGGGGCTTCAGGAACGACACCTGCGGCAGGTAGCCCTGGATCAGGGCCTGGTGGAACAGTGAAATGTCGTACTGGTGGTTGACTGCCTCGTCCAGTGGCGTCCCCGCGGGATCGCTGAGACCGACCTGCGAGATCGAACTCGGCGAGACGTGGTCGGGGTTGGCCGTGCTTTCGTAGAACTCGAACGGATCGTGGTGCTCGACGTAGTCCTGCACACTTGCACCGCCGATGTTTTCGTGTGAGGTCGTGCAGGCGGCGCGCGCCACCGGACCCTCGGCGTATGACTTGCTTGTGCCCGCGTCGGTGAGGCTCACGCTGCCGGTTCCCGCCGGGACCGTGGCGCCGGGCGCGAAGCCGCCCTGGAACCAGCCCCAGGTGACGTCCTTGGCGTTCATCAGATTGCCGATGTTCTGGCCGGTCATCGACACTGTCACGCCGCCGGGGCTGCCATCGGCGTTGATCGCGGTGGTGTTGTTGGAGCACTGGTCGTAGTAGGGCTCGCCGTCGCCAAACAGCGTGCCGTTGGCAATCGCGGTCGATACCCCACCGTGCGCTTCGGCGCCGTTGGTTTGACCGGAGATCAGGTTGATCGCACCGGGGCTGGAGGGTCCGAACTGCGTGCTGTAGGAGTTGTCGTTCAGCGAGAAGTGCTGGGCGAGATTCCACAGCCCGGTGACCGTGTTGCCGTCGTAGTAGTCCATCACGATCCCGTTCGGGCCATAGCTCGAGCTGTCGGGCGTGGTGCTCTGCGTGCAGCCGCTACCGGTCGTCTTCTGCACGAACTGGTCCATCTTGCCTTCGTCGAAGGCTTCCTGCTCGGCCGAGTAGCCGTGGTTCTGGTCGCAGGTGAGCGCCTGGCTCGGATCGAGGCGCTGCGGCTGATACAGGTTGGGGTTTTTGGTAAGCAGGCTGGTGGTCAGGCCGTTGACGTCGGGCGTGCCCGGCAACGGGGTGAACGACGGCTCGCCAGCGGGATTCGTGGCGTGCGGGTAGGTGCCGAAATAATGGTCGAACGAGATGTTCTCGTCGAAGATCACGACCACGTGCTTAATCGGCGTGGTCGATGCAGGGGTGGTGGGCGGCGGGGATGCACTCGACATCGAGATGCCGAGCACGGCCGCTCCGGCGGCCAGGACCCCCATGCCGCCCGCGATGAGCTTCTTCCCAGTGCGCAACGGAGTTCTCCTTTTCGGACTCTTGGGCGACGATCATGCGGCCACGCCCCTCGGCCACCCGCGTGGGAGCGCAAACGCATCGTGGAATGCCGCCAGGGCGGTGGTGTCAACAAGTCGTCACGGACCCGTTGCGATTGTGTAACTCGACCGGCTTTCACAAAATGAAAGCGCCGCGTCCACGTTTTGGTAACAAGCACCCCGAGCGCAGCGCATACGGTGTCAGTCGTGATCGAATCTGCGGCACGCTCGCGCGGGGCACGGCGCGCATTGGCACTCGTGCTGGGCGCCGCCGTCCTGCTGTTGGCAGGAGCGGCCCTGGCCCCGGGCCGAGACACACATCACGCCGCTGCTCGCTTTGGGGTGAAGTCGATCGCCCCGTATACGAACTCCGCCAACCCACTCGGCGTGCGCATCGCAAAGGTGTACGGATCAAACGTGCCGGCACGTGTGTACGGCACCGAAATCGCCGACCTGGAGGATCAGGGCGAGAACACCAGCGGGGAAATGATCTCAGAGCTATCGCCTCTACCCGCGCGCGCCTTCGCCGGACCAGTGGCCGCCTACAAGCGCTACGCCGAGCACTGGACCGCAACCGCCGAGCGCGACGCGAACATCCTGGGCGACGCACTCGCCGGCGGCAACACGGCCAGCGCTCGCTCGGCGTGGGAGAGCACCTGGAGCGCATACCTCCACCTGGGCGCCGTGTATGGCCTGTTCGGATCGCTTAACCAGGAAATCGACGGCATCCCCGACGGGCCGCTCCCCGGCGGTGCTGCCGATCCCCACTTCACGGGACTGCACCGCCTGGAAATGGGACTATGGAGCGGCGCCTCGCCGCACTCGCTGGTGCCTATCGACAACACGCTGGTACACAACCTGCGAAGCCTGCGAGCGATCCTTCCGAGCGCGCAGATCACGCCCCTGGAATACGCCACGCGCGCGCACGAGATCCTCGAGGACGCCCAGCGTGACCTGCTGAGCGGCACACATGTGCCCTGGAGCGGGCAGGGCGTCCTCGGAACCGCGGCCGGGCTGGATGCCACGCTTGAGGTGTTCCACACGTTGCGGCCGTTGTTGTCGGGGCGCGAAAACACCGAAGCCGATGTTCGCGACGAGCTGGATCTGCTTGGCGCCGCGATCGCGCGAATCCGCCGCGGTCACTCCGGCTGGCCGGCGCTCGACCAGCTCACGATGGACGAACACGAGCTGCTGAATGGCACGCTGGCTGGCGCCCTCGGGGCGCTTGAGCTGCTCCCTGGCACGCTTGAGACAAAGACAGCCGCGCCGATCCCCAAACTGCCGGCACCGTCGCCGGCGGAAAAGGCAGCCGAACGTGCCGCGGAAGACGCGCCATGAGCATGCTCGACCGCCGCATGCGAACAAGCGATCACCTCCCCACGACAGCCACGACGAACACCGGCGCTCGCGCATGAGCCAGCTCGACCGTCGCCAGTTCATGAAGCGCTCGCTCGCGCTCGTCGGAGCCGGTGGCGTCGGCGCGCTTGGCGGTGCGCTCGCCGACAGCGAGCTTCGCGCCAGTCCGCCCCCACCCAGTGCGACCGCCGAGTCGCAGGAGGTGTTGAGCAACGAACTGCTGGCCAGCGTGCCCTTCGACGGCCCTCACCAGGCGGGCATCGTCGCACCAGCCCCCGCGCAAGCGCAGGCGACGCTTCTCGCCCTCGACTCGCTCGCGCCCAACCGCGAGGTGCTGGCCGAGACTCTGCAAACGCTATGCGCACGAGCGCGCGCCCTGACACAGGGCGAAACCGTGGGCGCCCAGGAGATCGATGATCCTCCACCGGACTCGGGCATTCTCGGCCCTCTCGACGCACCCGACGCGCTCACGGTGACACTTGCCTTCGGCGCCTCGCTGTTCGACGACCGCTACAGCCTCGCCGCGCACAAGCCAAAGCTGTTGCGCCGGATGCCAAGCTTCGCGGGCAACGAACTCGACCCGACCCGCAGCCACGGCGACCTACTGCTGCAGGTCTGCGCCGGACACCGAGACACCGTCGTGCACACCGTGCGCGAGCTGATGCGGGTGGTCTCGGGTCGCCTCACGACACGCTGGAGCATCGACGGCTTTCAGAGCGTCAGACGCGGCCCGAGCCCGCACAACAGCCCGCGCAACCTATTCGCCTTCCGCGACGGCACCGCCAACCCCGATGTCGCCGACGCCGAGCTGATGAACCGGCTGATCTGGGTGCAACCCGATTCCGGCGAACCGGCGTGGGCCGCTGGCGGCACATATGTCGTGGCGCGCACGATCCGGATGCACGTCGAGTTCTGGGACCGCGTGGGCATGTTCGAGCAGCAGAACATGATCGGTCGCGACCGTGTCACGGGAGCGCCCCTGGGGGGCACCCGTGAGTTCGAGGAACCCCGTTACGACCTCGATCCGCTGGGCAAGCGGATACCACTCAACGCCCACATCCGTCTCGCCAACCCTCGCACTCCGGTCACCGCCGACCAGCGCATATTGCGCCGTGGCTACAACTACGACCGTGGCATCGACGAGGCCGGCAATCTCGACCAGGGCCTCATGTTCGTTGCCTTCAACCAGGATGTGCGCAGACAATTCGAAACGATCCAAGCGCGCCTGGCCGAAGAGCCGATGATCGACTACATAACGCCGGTCGGAGGCGGCTACTTCTTCGCGCCTCCCGGCACGAGCGGCCCGGGCGACTGGGTGGGCTCGGGGCTGTTCGTCTAGCACTCGACCGCGAATACCTCAAGGATCGCTTGGTTCGAGTCGATTGAGAGTGTGTACGCGAGGATTGTAAGCGCTGGACAATCGCCGACGGGCTGCCAGAATGACGAATGTGACACGCGCGGGCTCACGGCCTCCAATGGCCCTCCGTGGCCTTGCTCTGCTCTGGAGCACTCTCGCCCTCGGGGCGATCTTCTTCGGCTTGGGGCGCCCCACCGTGGCGGCGGCGAACGGCTTGCCGCTAGCGGAATCCAGCTACACCAATCGCGCCGCGTGCTCGACGCCGGCGCCCGGCCACGCCAGCTGTATGGCGCTTGAGCTTGAGCCGGCGACGACCTCTGCCCCGGCGGGCGCAACTCCGCCGAGCAGCGTGCGCACAGACCTCAGGACGGTGAGCGAATGCCAAGCGGAATTCCCCTCGAGCTGCCTGACTCCGCTGAACTTGCAAAGCGCCTACTTCCCCGGCGAAGTACCCGACCTGGCCGCCTCAGCACCATCACAAACGATCGCGCTCGTCGACGCATACAACGACCCCAAAGCCGAAGCCGACCTGAGCACCTACAGCAAAGCGTTCGGCCTGCCCGCCATCAACAAGTGCGGCGCGGGCGAAAGCGACTGCTTCGAACAGGTGAGCCAGAGCGGGGGCAGCGCGCTGCCGTTCCCTCAGAGCGAACCGGTTAGAGAGGCCAAGGAAATCGTTTGCATAACGGAAAAAGCGAACGAAACCAGGTTCGAACTGAAGAAACGGGAAGAAGCCTGCGACGAACTGGTCGAAGCTGAGGGCTGGTCCGTTGAGACTTCGACCGATATCGAGATGGCCCACGCCATCTGCCAGAACTGCAAGGTCCTGCTGGTGGAGGCAAATGAACCCTCCTACTCCGATCTCGAAGCGGCTGAGGAAACAGCTGTGCGGCTCGGCGCCAACGAGATCTCCAACTCGTGGGGCGGCCCACGGGAAGGCTCCAGCGGCAAAGCCTTCCACCACCCCGACACCGTTATCACGGCGGCCGCGGGCGACGACGGCTACCTCAACTGGACCGAGGCCGAAGCGGCCGCGACCAACAAAGAAAAGTATTACGCGGGCGCCGATTACCCCGCCAGCTCACCCGACGTGGTGGCCGTTGGCGGCACCAAGCTGACGATGAGCGGCGGTATCCGGCAGAGCGAAACTGTCTGGAACGAGGATCCCGACCCCGAAGGCGGCAACCAGGGCGCCGGTGGAGGCGGGTGCAGCGAAGAATCGAACAGCGCGCCGTCGTGGCAGCAGGCCGTCCCCGACTGGCCGGCGGTGGGCTGTGGCAGCAAACGCGCCGTGGCCGACGTTGCTGCCGACGGCGACCCCTACACGGGCGTGGCCGTCTATGACTCAGTTCCCACGATCCAGGAACCGGAGCCCGGCGAAGTCGTCAACGAACCGCTCGAATGGTGGCCGATCGGCGGCACCAGCGTGGCCTCGCCGATCATCGGCTCGATGTTCGCGCTCGCCGGCGGCTCGCATGGCGTCTCCTACCCCGCACGCACGCTCTACTCGCACCTGGGAAGCTCGACTCTGCACGACATAACGACCGGCGGCAACGGCGACTGCGACGGCAAATACGCAAGCTGCGACGGCTCGCTCAGCTCCCCACTGGACTGCGGCATCGGCGCCTGGATCTGCACCGCGACCACCGGCTATGACGGACCCACCGGAGTCGGAACGCCAAGCGGGCTCGACGCCTTTGCGGTTGGCGAAGAAGTCGAACCGAAAACGGTGCCCATCGAAGAACCAGGCACCTCCAAAGGCGCCGGCGGGAACCAGAACACCGGCACGGAGACACCGAACGGCGGGACCGGCGACGAAGGCGGCGGCTCAAGCGGAGGCACAAACGGCGGCTCAAGCGGCGGCTCCACACAAACCGGCAAATCGCCCGTCGGCTCGACTCCCATCCCGGGCGCCACCAGCCGCGCCGTGCGGATTTCCGCCCTCACGCTGACCGCCAACGCACGCACCGCACTGCGCCAGCGCCGATTCGCACTCGCGCAGGTCGCGTTCTCATGCACGCTCACACGAGCCAGCAGGGTGCGCGTCGCGCTCTCCGTCATGGTTCTCTCAGACGGACACACGCACTGGCGAACGCTCCCGGTTTCGCTCGCATTCAACGCGGTCAGGGGCGTCAACCGCCGCAGACTGCACGGCAAAGGCGACCTGGCACCAGGCTTCTACAAGCTAACGCTGGCGCCTACCACCGGCGCGGCACGCTCGATCGAGATGCGCGTGGACTGAGGCCACAATCGCGTGGACTGGGGCTGTGGCGTGCGGCGCCCTGCGGGCTCGCACACACCGGACTCACTCCCGCGGCCTGGTTGCTTTCCGTTCCCCAGGCGCCCCCCTGCGTGGCGTCCCCTCGCTCGGCGGCCGCTCGCGCAATTCGCGCTCGAGCGCTTCGCCGCGCTCGGTCAGCCACCAAGCGTTGGGGGTTCCCCGCGTGCGACTGTCCGTGCCGCGATTGACGATCAGGCCCTGATACTCAAGGCGTGTGAGCAGCTTTGAGATCTGACCCTGGTCGACGATGCCCACCCTTTCGGCCACCTCGCGGTTGCTGGGACCCGGAAGCTCGGCGATGCTCATCAGCACGCGCACCGTGCGATATGTCAGGCGCGAGCTGGAGCGCTCGCTCGGCAAGCTCCGCGCAAGCTCTGAGGCGATCGACGCCACCTGGGGTCGCGGGGCTGGCACGGCCCGGCGCAGTTCGTTGCCGGCGACCTTGCTCCCCAGGTAGGGCAGCACGATCAGGCTCATCAGCTCGCCATGCAGCTCGATCAGCGGCCGCGCACGCTCGGCGTCATCGGCATCGTCTTCGGCGGTCCGTATGTCATGTGCGTGCAAGCGCGAATAGAGCACTGCCATCACAGCGCCAACCACGCCTTCGGCCATCACCGGCGCTGGAGTGCGACGCACTCCAGCCGAACTGGAATCGAGGGCTCGCCCGCGATCCACGACCTCGCACAGCTCGGCAATCACCAGCGAGCGTCGCTCCAGCACGCGCAGACCACCGCCGGCCGCGTGCACGACGCACAGCTGGGCGAGGAGGGGCCGCTCGTCGAGGAACCGTAGGATCGCCGCCAACCCTGCCCTGATCCCCTCGCGCCAGCCCTGCTCGGCCGCGTATGCATCCGTCGCGAGCACGCGCGCCTGCTCCACACCCCAGTCGAATGTCGCCAGGAAACAGTCCTCGATGTCTGTGAACAGCTCGTAGAACAACCGGCGTGAGACGCGGGCGCGGGCGATTACGCGCGCCACGGTGACAGATGGCACGCCGCGCATGGCCACCTCTTCGGCCATCGCCCCCAAGATTCTGGATCGTTGAATCTCCTCCACTTTTCAAACGCGTGACCGAGCAAACCTCTCGACACGCTCGAGAGGACCCCCGGACACTCCGCGCAAGCTTGATATTACCCGTAGTCGGCATCTGTTTACTGTCTAGTGAAAGTCGAGAGCCGCACAAAGTCACGATCGCGGACCGAATCCCACTGGATAAGCCCCATCGACGGCGCATTGCGCTCATGCAAGTACGTTTGCAGGCCCCCGCAGCGCTTGTGATCGACGCCCCGCACGGCTAGCTTGCCCGTGGTGCTCCGCCTCCGCCCCTGCCTCCGATCCCTGCGCCTGCGCTACGCGCTCGCGCTGCTAGCGCTGCTAGCCGCCGCCGCGGCCACACCGGCGCTCGCCGGCCAGTCCTCGGGCGCGCTCGAAAGCACCGTCAGCTCCGACGCAGCCAAAGCGAGCGCACTCAGCGCCGAAATCCAGGCGGACTCCAACAAGATCGACGGCTTTCAGGGCAGCATCGACGACCTGCAGGCTCGCCTGCGAGCACTGGAATCGACGCTCGCCATCGAGCAAGCGCTGCTGAGGAGCCTGCAAGACCAGCTCGCCTCGGCGCACTCGCAACTGGCGACGCTTCAGGTGCAGCTCGCCCAGGATCGAAAGGCGCTCGTCGCCCAGGTCGTCGCCGCCTATGAGGACCCGCAGCCAAACATCGTCACCGTGATTCTGGAGGCGCACGGCTTCGCCGACCTAATCGAGCGCCTGGACGACCTGAAGGCAATCGGCCAGGAGAACGCGACCGCCACCGTGCGGGTCGCCGATACGCGCACGGCGGTGGCCAAGGAAACGCGCCGCTTGACCGTGCTCACCGACAGCCACCAGCGCGAGACGACCGCCGTGCTCGTCCAGCGCGACGAGGTTGCCCACCTGCACCTGGCGCTACTGAGCGACCAGCTCCACTACATCCACGCGCGGGACAGCAAGAACGCGCAGCTGGGCGCCTTGCGCTCCCATCAGCGCTCACTCGAAAAGGAACTCGTGGCGATCGCGATCCGCGAGTACGCCTCGCAGCAGCAGTCTTTCGCCACAGGCTACACCGGCGAATCGGCCGGCTCCTCGGGCAACTCCAGCGAATATGGCTTCTTTCAAGCGCCGGGCACCAACTACAGCGTCGGGGTCGAGCCGATCCTGGTGGAACGCCTGAACACGCTCGGCAAGGAGCTGCACCTGCACTTGATCGGCATCTCCGGCTATCGAACGCCACAACACTCGATCGAGGTGGGCGGCTTTGCCAACGACCCCCACACGCGCGGTGAAGCCTCAGACACGCCCGGCATCGAAGGCGTGCCAGAGTCGATCCTCGAGAAGTTCGGCCTCACACGACCGTTCCCCGGACCGGCCGAGGCCGACCACATCCAGCTGCTCGGTAGCGCTCCCTGATCCAGCCGGCGGCGCGGCCCGAGCACGACCCAGCGACAGGCACCGCAGGCGCGCGGTCAGGCCAAGCGCGCGGCTGAGCGCGACCCTCAGGCCCCGAGCACCGCGGGAGCGCCGTAGGCGCTCAGCACACCCGGCAGCGCGACGCTGCCGTCCTCGCGCTGGCCGTTCTCCAGCAGCGCGATCAGCGTGCGACCGACAGCCACCGCGGTGCCGTTAAGCGTGTGCAGCATCCGCACCCGCCCTTCCCGGCGCACGCGGATGTTCAGCCGACGGGCCTGGTAGTCGGTGGTGTTCGAACACGAGGTCAGCTCGCGGTAGCGGCCCTGGCTGGGCAGCCACGCCTCGCAGTCGTACTTCTTCGCGGCCGAGTTGCCGAGATCGCCCACGGCGATGTTGACGACGCGGTAGGGAAGCTCAAGCTCAGTGAGGATCTCCTCCTCGATCGCGAGGATGCGCTCGTGCTCCTCGGCGGAGCACTCTGGCTCGACGAAGCTGAACATCTCCACCTTGTCGAACTGATGTACGCGGAAGATTCCGCGCGTGTCCTTGCCGGCCGCTCCGGCCTCGCGGCGAAAACACGGCGAGAAGCCCGCGTAGCGCAGCGGCAGGCGCTCGGCCGGCACGATCTCCTCGTCGTGCAGCGAAGCGAGCGCCACCTCGGAGGTGCCGACGAGATACAGGTCGTCGTCGGCCAACCGGTAGATCTGCTGCTCGGTATCGGGTAGGAAGCCGGTCCCGTACAACGCACGCTCGCGTACAAGCACCGGTGGGATCACCGGCTCGAATCCGTGACCGCGCAGCTTCTCGAGCACGAAGCGCACGAGCGCCAGCTCGACCATCACCAGATCGCCCTTCAGGTAGGCAAAGCGGGTGCCCGACAGCGTGGCGGCGTGCTCCATGTCGATCATCGATCCGGCGAGTTCGAGATGGTCGCGCACGCCGGGAGCCCGCTCGCCGTCCGTCTGCCCGGCAACAGTCTCGCCGACGCTCACGGTCCGCTCCCCGTCCGGCCTGGCGCTGGCGCCGACACGCGGCTCCCCGACGACCTTGACCAGCTCGTCCTCCGGGCCGGGCGCCGCCGTCGGGTCGGGCAGGTTGGGAAGCGGCGCGAGTGTCGCGCGCAGTTGCTCTTCGACCTCGCCCAGCTCGCGGCTCAACTCCTTCTCGCGCGAGCCAACCTCGCGTTGGCGAGCGATTGCCTCGCTTGCGTCCTCGCCCGCGCGCTTGGCCTGCGCGATTGCCTCGGTGGCCGCGTTGCGCGAAGCGCGCAGCTCCTCAAGGCTCGGGATCAGCGCGCGCCGCCGCCCGTCCAGCTCAAGCACCAGATCGAGCCCGGCGAGGGCGTCCTCGCCGCGGCGCGCAAGCTCAGCGCGTACTCGCTCGGGCTCGTCGCGGATCAGCTTGAGGTCGAGCACGTCGCACCCGCGGTTTTGATCGAGGCAGTTTGCGCGATTGGAGCGCCTATGCGGTGGACGGCCGCGACCACCCGCAAACGCCCTATTTCGTCGACAGCGTGATGTTGACCGAAGGCACTTTTTCGGCCTGCAGCCCGGAATATTTCGCCAGGAACTGCGCGATATCCATCGCGTTGTCGCCCACCACGAGGTTCTCGGGCATGATCGCCCCCGAGAAGCCGCCGTTGCGAATCGCGTAGAGGACCTGTTCGACGTTCTCCTTGCGGATGTTGAAGTTCGGTCCGTTGGTCTTCAGGCGGTCCTTGATCGAGGTGGCCGAGCCCTGGGCACCGACGACCGCCAACGTGTGGCAGCCGGAGCAGTGGTCGCGGAAAAGGACCGCGCCGCGGTAGTAGGGGTTTGTCTTCGCCAGGGAGATGCCCTGGGTGCCGCAGGCCGAAAGCCCGCCGGCAAGGGCGAGCAATGCGGTTGCGAGCGCGAGCATCTTCACGGACAGCCTCATGCGCGCCGGAATATATCGATCAGAACCCGTGAGCGGTTCCGGCGGCCCGCAGGGCGAGGAATACGACCACCAGAGCCGACAGCGTCATCACGCCCATCTCGCGCCTGACGATCGCCGCGACGACCGCGTGCTGCTCGACCTCCGGCAGCTCGCCGACTGCCTGCGCATCGGCAAGATCGTGCTGGTCGAGGACCGTTTGCGCCGAGCTGACACGCAACTGCTCGGCGACGAAGCCGACCGCCAGCGGTAGTAGCGCATACAAGTAGAAGAGGCTTTCGTTGGAGTAGTGCCCGGCGGCCGCCAGCACACCGACTGCAAGCGCGTACAGGAGCGCGGCCGCCTGCGCGACGCGCAGCGCCACCCAGAAGGCGCGGCTGCTCTCGTGGCGATACCAGCGCCACGCGCCGAGCAGCATCGGCACTGCGCTACACGCGGCCAGAACGATCGCCCCCGCGACGACGGCTTCAGTCATCGGTTGAGGCAATCCGCACTATGTAACAGACTGTCACAAGGGTGATATAACAGCGCGCGTGCTGCGTAGCTATCTCCCGGCGATCGTATTCCTCATCCTCGGCGGCGCCGTGGGCGGCACCTTTGCGGTACTCAACACGGTTGTCGGTCCGCGCCGGCGCGTGGAGCACAAGCAGGACCCGTATGAGTGCGGGCTGCCATCGGAGGTCAAGCACGGGATGCGCTTCGGGATCAGCTTCTACCTGATCGCGATGCTGTTCATCCTGTTCGACATCGAGGTCGTGTTTCTGTACCCGATCGCGGTCCAGCTGAAGGCATACGGCGACTTTGCGCTGGCCGAGACGGTGACCTTCATCGTGCTGCTGACAGTCGCGTTCGTGTACGTCTGGAGACGGGGAGCCCTGGAGTGGAGATAAAGCGCGAGCGGGTCGGCACGGGCGGAGCTGGATCCAGCAGCTCCGATGCGGCCGGCGGCGTCCCGCTCGTCGATCCGCGGGCGTTGCGCGTCAACAAGCACGACTCCAAGGAGCTGCTGCGCGGCGGCGAGCTGCTGGGCGCGACCGCGCCCGCGAGCATGGACGGCGAGGCACTCGAACGCTACGTGCACGAACGAGTGCTCACCACGACGGTTGAGAAGGCCGTCGCCTGGGGGCGCTCGAACTCGTTCTTCCCACTCGCCTTCGGGCTCGCCTGCTGCGCGATGGAGCAGTTCCAGACCGCCGGCCCGCGCATGGACATCGGGCGCTTCGGCTTCGAAGCGTTCCGCGCCTCTCCACGCCAGGCCGACCTGATTATCCTGGCGGGCAGGGTGTCGATCAAGATGGCGCCGATCATCCGTCGCCTGTACGACCAGATGCTCGAGCCGAAGTGGGCGATCTCGATGGGCGCCTGCTGCAGCTCGATGGGCGTGTTCAACAACTATGCGCTGGTGCCGGCCGACAAGTTCATGCCGATCGACGTGCACGTGCCGGGCTGCCCTCCGCGACCGGAGGGCCTGATGCACGGCATCCTCAAGCTGCGCAAGATGGTGCAGGACGACCCCGACGCGGGCTGGCGCGAGCGCTACGACGCCAGGGGCACCGAGGAGATCCTCCGCGACGAGCAGGTCGGCCCAGGTGCCTGACGCCACAGGGCTCGAGCTGCTCGCCAAGGAGCTGCGCGAGAGCGAGGACGTCGGGGCGCAGGCGATCCTCGGGACGCTGCACTTCCGCGGTCGCGCGACCCTCGAAGTGGCCCCGGACAGCATTCGCGCGGTGCTCGCCAGCCTGCGCGAGCGTGGCTACAGCTCGATGATGAGCGTGCACGGCGTGGACTACTACCCACACGAGCCGCGCCTGGGGGTTCACTACGAGCTGCTGGACATGAGCAGCGTGGATCGCATGACAGTCGTGCTGCGCGTATCGACCGACGAGCCGGTGCTCGATTCGGTCACGCCCGATGGCGAGGACGGCAGGGGCTGGCCGACCGCCGACCACCAGGAGCGCGAGATCTACGACATGTTCGGCGTCATGTTTCGCGGCCATCCCGACCTGCGGCGCATCCTGATGCCAGAGGATTACGAGGGCCACCCGCAGCGGCGCGACTTCCCCGTCGGCGGCGAACCGGTGATCTTCACCCACAACGAAGGCGAGTCGCACGGGGTGGTGCGATGAGGCACAACGCAACCGCGCCCCGCCCACTCGCCGGAGAGTCGCCACGATGACCGCGGGGCAGATGTCCGAGTATCGCCGCCGCGAGGAAAGCATCACGCTCTCGGTCGTCGGGGAGCAGTCCGCCGAGGACACCCACGAGGAGCTGCTGACACTCAACTTCGGCCCGCACCATCCCGCCACGCACGGCGTGCTGCGCCTGCTCGTGACGCTGCAGGGCGAGGTGGTGCGCTCGATCAAGCCGGTTATCGGCTACGTGCACACCGGCATCGAAAAGACCGCCGAGGACAAGGCCTACTGGAAGGTGATCCCGGTCGTCGAGCGGATGGACTACCTCTCCTACTACTTCAACGCGATGGCGTTCTGCGGCGCCGTGGAGACGCTTGCCGAGGTGGAGGTCCCCAAGCGCGCCCAGTACTTGCGTGTGATCCACCTGGAGCTGAACCGCATCGCCTCGCACCTGATCTGGCTTGGCACTTCGGCGCTTGACCTCGGCGCGGTGTCGATCTTCCTGTACTGCCTGCGCGAGCGCGAGCTGATCCTCGACCTGTTCGAGATGTCCTCCGGGGCGCGTATGCACACGCGCTACTTCCAGGTGGGCGGCGTGATCGAGGACATCCCGGCCGGGTTCGTGGAGAAGGCGCGCGCCTTCACGAAAGTGATGCCCGGCCGCGCCGACCAGTACGGGGCGATCCTCAACGCCAACCAGATCATCCTCGAGCGTCTGCGCGGAACCTGTGCCGTCGATGCCGACACGCTGCTGAGCCTGGGTGTGACCGGCCCGCTGTTGCGCGCGGCCGGCAACCCATGGGACCTGCGCAAGGCCGCCCCCTACTGCTCCTACGACGACTTCGACTTCAAGATCCCGGTGGGCACGGTCGGAGACAACTACGACCGCTTCGCCGTGCGCGTGGCGGAGATCTACGAGTCGGTGAAGATCATCGACCAGGCGCTCGACGGACTGCCCGAGGGCCCGCACATCACGACCGACCGCAAGATCGCGCTGCCTCCGCGCCACGAGCTTGCGACCTCGATGGAGGCGCTGATCCACCACTTCAAGCTGGTCACCGAGGGTTTTCGCGTGCCGCCGGGCGAGGTGTACTACCCGATCGAGAGCCCGCGCGGCGAGCTGGCCTGCTTCGTGCGCTCCGACGGGTCGTCAAAGCCCGCGCGCGTGCACATGCGCGACCCCTCCTTCGTGAATCTGCAGGCACTGTCGCACATGGCCGAGGGCTCCTACATCGCCGACATGATCGCCACCCTGGCCATGCTCGATCCGATCCTCGGAGGCATAGACAGATGAGCGTCAAGCGCTATGAGGGCGGCTCGCGCGTGCCCGGATGGTATGAGCCGGTCGATCCCGCCAAGGACGCGGCGCTCGTGCCGAGCCCGCAGGACGTGCGGGTGCCGGCTGAGCTGCGCACCGAGATCGAGCGACACATGGCGCTGTATCCGGATAGCCGCTCGGCCGCACTGCCGGCGCTGGCGGCGGCGCAGCGCGTGCACGGCTGGTGCTCGCCAGAGGCGATCAACCAGGTTGCCTGCGTGATGGACCTCACGCCCGCCTACCTGGACGCCGTGGCCACGTTTTACGACATGCTCGACACCGAGCCGGTGGGGCGCCACAGCGTGTATGTGTGCACCAACATCTCCTGCTCGCTACGCGGCGCGGACGAGCTGTATGAGGCGATGCGCGACGGCGCTGGCGAGGACCCGGAGTTCAACGTGCGCTCGTTCGAGTGCTTGGGGGCGTGCGACATCGCACCGATGGCCTCGGTGGATGGCGTGTATGTCGGTCCGCTCGCGCCCGAGGACGTGCCGCGGCTGCTGGAGGACGTGCGCGCGGGGCGCCCGGTGCTGCCCGACAAGCAGCTCTCCACGCGCGTCGTGGCCGACCCGAACGCGAACTCGCAGGCGTACCCTTCCCACCCGATCGAGGGAGGCCAGCCGTGAGCGACATCTTGCTGTTCAAGGACATCGACGAGCCGGGGCTCGCCACGCTTGAGGTGTACGCCAAGCGAGGCGGGTACGAGTCGCTGCGTAAGGCCCTCGAGATGACGCCCGAGGAGGTGCTCGCCCAGCTCGAAGGCTCCGGGTTGCGCGGGCGTGGCGGCGCGGGATTTGCGATGGGCAAGAAGGTGTCGTTCCTGCCCAAAGGGTCGATCGACAAGTACCTGGTGTGCAACGCGGACGAGTCGGAGCCCGGCACGTTCAAGGACCGCGAACTGATGCAGAAGTCCCCACACATGCTGATCGAGGGGATCGTGATCGCCTCCTACGCCGCCGGCGCGAGTCGCTCGTTCATCTACATCCGCGGCGAGTATGTGCGCCAGGCCGAGATGCTCGACGCCGCGCTCGCCGAAGCCACAGCCGCCGGGTACATCGGCGAGGACATCCTGAAATCCGGGCACTCGCTGTCGCTGGTCGTGCACCGTGGCGCGGGCGCTTACATTTGCGGCGAGGAGACCGGCCTGCTCGACTCGCTTGAAGGCAAGCGCGGCAACCCGCGCCTGAAGCCGCCCTTCCCCGCCAATCAGGGCCTTTATCAGGGGCCGACGCTGATCAACAACGTCGAGACGCTCGCGACCGTGCCGGCGATCATCGCGATGGGCGGCGAGCAATACGCGCAACTCGGCACCGACACTTCCAAAGGCACCAAGCTCGTGTCCGTCTCGGGCCACGTGCAGCGGCCGGGCAACTACGAGATCGAGCTGGGCACCCCCTCGCGGGAGATCATCTACGGCCTTGCCGGCGGCCCGCCGGAGGGGCGCCAGGTCAAGTGCTGGTTCCCGGGCGGCTCCTCGGCGCCGGTGCTGACCGCTGAGGATCTGGACCTCCCCTACGACTTCGACTCGATGGCCAAGGCCGGCTCGATGCTCGGCTCGGGAGCGATCATCGTGGTGGACGACTCCACCCCGATCCTCGACGTGGCGCTGAAGGTCGCAAAGTTCTACCGGCACGAGTCCTGCGGCAAGTGCACCCCCTGCCGCGAGGGCACAAATTGGACCGTGAAGATGCTCGAACGCATCGACAACGGCACCGCCACCCCAATGGACATCGAGATCATGGCCTCCGTGCAGGAGCACATAATCGGCAACTGCCTATGCGTATTGGGCGACGCGATGGCAATGCCAATCGGCTCGATGATTGCCAAGTTCCGCGACGAGTTCGAACAGCACATAGAGACAGCACGCGCCCGCAACGACCTCGCCCCGGCCGAGCCTGAGCCGGCCCTCGCCGGGGGTATAAGCGCCCATGCCTAGACCAGAGCCCAGGACGATCACCTTCACGATCGACGGCCGCGAGGTAAACGCGCCAGAAAACGCGATGCTCGTGGATGCCGCCAAGCTGGGCGACGTCGAGATCCCGGTGTTTTGCTACGAGCCCAAGCTGGGCAACCCAGTCGGCGCGTGCCGCATGTGCCTGGTGGAAATCGAGGGTATCCCCAAGCTGCAGACCGGTTGCTCGACCCCGGTGAAGGACGGCATGGTGGTGCACACCGAATCCGAGCGCGTGAAGACCGCTCAGCAGTCGGTGGTCGAGTTCCTGCTCATCAACCATCCGCTGGACTGCCCCGTGTGCGACAAGGGCGGCGAGTGCCCGCTGCAGGACATCACCTTCGGCTGGGGCCCGGGCAAGACACGCTTTGTCGAGGAAAAGCGCCATTTCGTAAAGCCGCTGGAACTCTCGCCGGAGATCGCGATCGACCGCGAGCGCTGCATCCTCTGCTACCGCTGCGTGCGCTTCAGTCAGGAGATCTCCGAGGACTACCAGCTCGTGCTGCTCGAGCGAGGTGCGCACTCCTACGTGTCCACCTTCGACGGACACCCATATGTGGCCCCGTTCAGCGGCAACATCGTCGAGCTGTGCCCGGTGGGCGCGCTGACCTCGCGCGAGTATCGCTTCCGCGCGCGGCCGTGGGACATCGAGGACGCGGGCTCGGTGTGCACGCTGTGCCCGGCGCAGTGCAACGTGACGCTGACGGTGCGCGACGAGCGCATATTGCGTGTACTGGCACGCGATCACCCAGAGGTGGACGACGGCTGGCTGTGCGACCGCGGGCGCTTTGCCTACCCGAGACTCGGCGGCGAGGGTCGCGTGACCGAGCCGCTGTTGCGCGACGGGGGCGAGCTGCGAGCGGTGTCCTGGGAGCGCGCGCTGGATGAGGGCGCGACGCGCCTGAAGCGTGCGGGCGCTGCCACCGGCGCGATCGTCGGCGGTGGGGCGACCAACGAGGAGGGCTTGCTCTTGAGCCGTATCGTGCGCGAGGGCCTGGACTCCCCGCACATCGACTCGCGCGTTGCCGGCACGCTGCCGCTCGAGCTACACCGGGCGCTGGCCGAGCCGAGCCTGCAGGCGAGCGTCAGCGACCTGGAGTTTGCCCACGCGGTGCTGGTGCTCGACTGCAACCCGATCGAGGACGCCGCGATCCTCGACCTGAGACTGCGCAAGGGCGTGCGTCGCCACGGTCTGAAGCTCGTGCCGGCCACCGCGGCTGACCTGCTCAATGAGCACTCGGCACAGGAGCTTGTGGCGAAGCTGAAGGCGACCGGCCCCACGGACGGCGCGGGCGCGGAGGTCGTGGTGCTGTGGGGCGAGCGGCTCACCGCCGGGCCCGACGGCGCAAGGGCCGCACAGGCGCTGCTGGACCTCGCAAACACGCTCAACCTGGCCGACACGAAGGGCGCGGGATTGCTCGAAATCCCAGCACGAGCCAACGGGCGCGGACTACGCGAAGCCGGAGTGCTGCCAAATGCCGGACCGGGGCTCAGCGCGCTCGCCGAGGACGGCCTGGACGCGCCCGCGATCGCACGGGCGCTCGGCGAGGGCGAGCTGAGCTGCGCGTATCTGCTTGGAGCCGACCCCGCCGGGGAGGACTGGGAGCGGGCGCTTGAGCGGGCGACCACCGTTATCAGCCACGCGACCTTCCTCACCGACACGCTGCGTGAGCACGCCGATGTCGTGTTCCCAGCCGGCGCCTACGCCGAGAAGGAGGGCACGATCGTGCACCCCGATGGGCGCATCCAGCGCTTGCGCCAGGCGGCGGCCCATCCGGGCGAGTGCCGCGCGGAGTGGCAGGTGCTCGCCGAGCTGGCGCAGCGCATCGGCCTCGACGTTGAGATACAAAGCGCCGCGATGGCATCGCAACAACTGTTCGACGCGGTACCGCGGTACGCCGGGCTGACGCTCGATGAGATCGGCGGCCGCGGCGTGCGCCCCCATGAGCGCGAAGTGGCGGTCGCCTCGTGAACCTCCTCGCGACCGTCGGGTACTACGAAGCTTGGTGGATACAGATCGTCAAGGCGATCGTAATCTTCGCCGTCGGCCTGCAGCTGGTGCCGGTCGTGCTGCTCGCCGAGCGCAAGCTGCTCGGGCGCTTCCAGGCTCGCTACGGCCCCAATCGCGTCGGACCCTACGGTGCGCTGCAGCCGCTGGCCGACATCGTGAAGCTGCTGACCAAGGAGCAATTCCGCCCCAGCACCTCGACTGGGTTCCTGTTCGCGCTGGCGCCAACGATCTCGATCATGACGGCGGTGGCGGCGTTCGCGATCATCCCGTTTGGCAACGTGCAGAACATCTTCGGCACCCCCGTGGGGCTGTATGGCATCGACGTGTCGATCGGGCCGCTGTATCTGTTTGCCTTCGGCGCGGTGGCGTTCTACGGCATCATGCTCGGCGGCTGGTCCTCGGGCTCGAAGTACTCGTTCCTCGGCGCGATGCGCGGCGCGGCGCAGCTGATCTCCTACGAGGTCTCCCAAGGGTTGGCGCTGGTGGGCGTGATCTTCACCGCCGGCACGCTGTCGCTGACGGGGATCGTGCAAGCCCAGCAGGGCATGTGGTACGTCGTGCCGCAGTTCTTCGGCTTCATCGTGTTTCTGGTGGCCGGCTTCGCGGAGACCAACCGCGCACCGTTCGATCTGGTGGAGGCCGACGCAGAGCTGGTGGGCGGCTACAACACCGAGTACGGCGGCGGGCGCTTTGCCTCCTACTACTTCGCCGAGTACCTCAACGTGCTCGTCGTCTCAGGCGTCGTGACGACCGTATTTCTCGGCGGATGGCTGATGCCGTTCGGCATCCACCCGCCAGGCTGGGTGGACCCGTTCGTGGTGCTGTTCAAGATGGGCCTGATGACGTTCCTGTTCATCTGGGTTAGGGCCACGCTCCCACGCCTGCGCTACGACCAACTGATGAGCTTCGGCTGGAAGATTCTGCTGCCGCTGGCGACGCTCAACGCGCTCGTTACGGCCGTGCTCGTCGTGGTGACGCACAAATGACACCGGCACTCCTCACCCCGACACTCCTCACTCGCCCAACCGACGACCGTCCCCGGAGGGCCGCATGACCTGGGATCCCGGCAACGACGTGATCCAGGTGATGCGCACTCCCCCACCGGGCGCGGCGCGCAGCACCTATCGCGCGTTTGGCGAAACGCTGCGCGGGCTGAAGACCACCTTTGGGCGGATGCTCGAGAAACCCGTGACGCTCGAGTACCCCGAGGAGAAGACGCCGGTGTATCCGCGCTTCAGGGGCCGGCACAAGCTGCACCGCTTCGAGGACACCGGACTTGAGAAGTGCGTGGGATGCTCGCTGTGCGCCGCCGCCTGCCCCGCGGATTGCATCAGGGTGGTTGCTGCCGAGAACACACCGGAGACGAAGGTGTCGGCGGGCGAGCGGTATGCGGCGGTGTATGAGATAAACCTGTCGCGCTGCATCTTTTGCGGATATTGCGAGGTGGCGTGCCCGTTCGATGCAATCACGATGGGGCACGACTACGAGATGTCCGACTACAGCCGCTCGGACCTCATTTTCACCAAGGAGATGCTGCTTGCCGAGCCGCTCGAGCGCACCCCGCTACGCCGGGAGGGCGAGTGATGGCGCTGCGCACGGCGTACAGGCTCGAACGTGCAGCTATCCCAAATAAAGGGGCGCGCTAGAGATGTCGGCCGTGCTGTTCTTCATCGCCGCGATCGGCGTGATCGCGGGCGCGATCGGCGTTGTCAGCTTCAGCAACCCCTTTTATGCGGTGCTGGCGCTCGTCGGCCACCTGCTGTCGCTGGCTGTGCTGTTCCTGCTGTTGCGCGCCGAATTCGTGGCCGCCGCGCAGGTTGTGGTGTATGCGGGCGCGGTGATGGTGCTGTATGTGTTCGTGGTTGCCTACGTTGGCGATGAGGAGCAGTCGCTTGGCGGTCGGCTCACGCGCCGCCCGCGCTCGCGCGGGGTGGACGGGCGCAAGCCGACCGGCGCGCTGTTCGCCGGACTGCTGCTGGTCGAGTTGTTCATCGCGCTGCTCGGCAGCGGGCTGAAGATGGTGTCGAGCCAGGGCGCCCCCTATGCGCCGGGGCCGCGCACGTATGGCACACCGGCGTATATCGGCAACCTGCTGCTGACGCGCTTTTTGCTCGTGTTCGAGGCCGCCTCGCTGCTACTGCTGGTGGCGGCCGTCGGCGGCGTCGTGCTCGCGCGTAGGCGCGGCGGACTCGAGGACGACGACGAAGCGGTGCTGACACCGCTTGACATCTTGCGCCCGCGCGGCACCGGCACGATGACCGAGGGCGTCGAAGGACTTGCACTTGCGCACTCGCGCGCGGGCGGCGTGGCGGAGCCCGACGGGAGCCCCCAAGACGAGGGCTCGCGGGTCGGCCGGTCCCCCGTCGCAGGGAGCGGACAAGCGAGCGGGAGCGGCTGGTGAACATCGGCTGGTATCTGGCCGTTTCGGCAATCGTGTTTTGCGTGGGCGCGTTCGGCGTGATGACCCGCCGCAACCCGCTCGTGGTGCTGCTGTGCCTAGAGCTGATGCTCAACGGCGCCAACCTCTCGCTGGTCGCGTTTTCGCGCATGTGGGGCAACGGCGACGGGCAGATTCTCGCCCTGATCGTGATGACGGTGGCCGCATGCGAGGTGTGCATCGGGCTCGGCATGATCGTGGCGATCCACCGCCGACGCCTGCCAATCGACGTCGATGAGCTACGAGAGCTTCAGGGGTGAGGATTTGCTGTTCGTTCCTGGCGATGACAGCAGCGCCCTGCGCCATCAGCGGGAGGCTGCTCAAGCGATGACAAAGAGTGCCTTGCCGGTGTGCGCCTTGGCGTTCGGGTCGGTGCTCGGGGGGCTGTCCCTGTGAGCACGACAACGTACGGCTGGCTGGTGCTCGCCTTCCCGCTGCTTGGCACGATTGTTATCGGTTGCGGATATCGGGTGTTGCCCGGCCGCCTCGCCGGCTGGATCGGCACGGCAGCTATCTTCCTCGCGTTCCTGGCGGCGCTCGGCGCGCTGTTCTCGCTGCAGAGCCACGCCCCCCACGATCGCCAGCTGGTGTCCTCGCTGTGGAACTACGCGAGCACGGCGGGAATCGACGCCCAGATGTCGATCCTGGTGGACCCACTGTCGGTGTTCATGATCCTCGTCGTCACGGGCGTGTCGAGCACGATTCACCTCTACTCGGTGTCCTATATGGACGCCGACAAAGGGTTTGCGCGCTACTTCGCCTACCTCAACTTCTTCGTGTTCTCGATGCTGCTGCTGGTGCTCGCAGGCAACTTCCTGCTGTTGATCGTGGGCTGGGCGTTCGTGGGCGCCGCCTCCTACCTGCTGATCTCCTTCTGGTACCGGCGCAGCACCGCCACCAAAGCCGGCATCAAGGCGTTCGTGATTAACGTCGTCGGCGACGTCGGCCTCGTGCTCGGCACGTTCTTCCTGTTCAAGCACACGGGCACGCTCGACTTCCTGAAGGCGTTTGACGCCGCGCCGCACGTGTTCACAAGCGGCGAAGGCGACGTCACCGCCGGCTGCCTGCTGTTGCTCGTGGGCGCGTTTGCCAAGTCCGCGCAAATCCCACTGCATACCTGGCTCCCCGACGCGATGGAGGGACCGACGCCCGTCAGTGCGCTGATCCACGCCGCCACGATGGTTACCGCCGGCGTATACCTGATCGCGCGGATGCACCCGTTCTTCGAACTGGCGCCCGCCGCGCAGGACGTCGGGGCGATCGTCGGCTGTGCGACGCTCGTGATCGCCGCCACGATCGCGCTGACACAGACCGATATCAAGCGCGTGATCGCCTACTCCACGATGTCGCAGATCGGGTACATGATCATGGGCGTGTCCGTCGGCGCCTACGCCGCCGGGATGTTTCACCTGATGACCCACGCGTTCTTCAAGGCGCTGCTGTTCATGGGCGCCGGGTCGATCATCGGCGCGATGGGCGGCGAGCAGTCACTGGAGAAGATGAAAGGCTTCAGGAAGGCGATGCCGTTCACATTCGCCTGCTTTGTAATCGGCGGGCTGGCGCTGTCGGGCATCCCCCCCTTCTCGGGGTTCTTCTCCAAGGATGAGATCCTGCTCGTGACGGGCGAGCGCGGCGGCTGGCACTGGGCGCTGTATGTGTTCGGCTACATCGGCGCGTTCATGACCGCGATCTACACGTTCCGCATGATCTTCCGCGCTTTCTACGGCGACCCGGTGGAGCAGGCCTCCGAGCTTGAAGGCGGCCACCTCTACCACCCGCCGCAGCCCACCAACCCGGCCAACGGCGAGGTCGAGGACACCGACGTCGGCTTCCCCGGCCCGACGCACGCGATTGCCGAGCGCGCGCTGCCGATGCGCGTGGCGATGAGCATCCTCGCGATCGGCGCGATCGGCGCTGGGCTCGTGCAGATCCCCAACGTGGACTATGTGATCGACAAATTCCTCGAACCCAGCTTCTACGGCTCGGCGCTCTACACGGTCCACACGCGCGACGGCCTGCTGTGGTTCGGGCTGGCGCTCGGCACGGTGCTCGGTCTCAGCGGCATCGCGATCGCCTACCGCATCTGGGTCAAGCAGCCCTCGATCGCCGTCGCCGCGCGAACACGCTTCAAGCCACTGTATGAGCTGTCGTTCAACAAGTGGTACTTCGATGAGCTGATCGACGCGATCGTCGTCAAGCCCGCCGCGGCGGCCGGACGCTTCGCCACCACCACCGTCGAGCGCGTGCTCGTGGACGGTGCGATCGTGGGCGGCGCAACCTCGATCGTGCGCGCGTGCTCGGCGTCGGTGCGCGCCGCGCAAACCGGCCTCTTGCGCTACTACGCCGCGCTGCTCGTGCTCGGCGTGTCCGCCCTCGGCCTCTACTTCCTGCTGCAGGCGTAGCCAGCCTCCTTACAACCCCTACGAACACGAACCCGACCCGCCAGCCGACCACCGCCTCGTCCACACCTTCCCTTTCACAACTCGTCCTCCGCCACTCCCCTTCCACTTCCCCTCTTCCCATCCCATGCCCCCACTTTCAATCCTGATCTGGCTGCCCGGCGCGTGTGGACTGCTCGGCGCCCTGCTCGCCGGCCTCGCGCGCGGTCGCGCAGCCGTTGCCATCCCGGGCGCCGGGGCGCTCGCGACGGAGCCAGCCGGCGACGAGGTAGCCCCGAGCAAGTGGGGCGTGCCCGGCGTGCTGGCCCTGCTCGGCTCGCTCGGCGCACTGGGCCTCGCGATCGGCTACATCGCCCAATACGGCCCGGGCTCGCACGGGCTGAAGGACGTGACCGACATCGTGTGGATTGCCGAACTGGGCATCCACTACAAGCTTGGCGTGAGCGGGCTGAACGTGCTGCTCGTCGGCCTCACCGCGTTGCTGTTCTTCGCGGCGGTGCTGGCGGCGAACCTGCGCACGTGGGACCGCCCGCGGCTGTTCTACTTCAACTTCATGCTGGCCGAGTCGGCCGTGCTTGGTGCCTTCCTTGCCCAGGATCTGGCGCTGTTCGTGGCCTTCTTCGACCTCATGCTGATCCCCTTTTACTTTCTGATCGGAGGCTGGGGCACGGGCCCGGATCGCGTGAAAGCAACGATCAAGCTCGTGATCTACACGCTGGTCGGCTCGCTGCTGATGCTGGCCGCCGCGATCGCCACGGGCGTGCTCGCGGGGGAGCAGAACGGCGGGCACGTCACGTTCGTGCTCTCACAACTCCAGGGCCTGCCGCTGAGCACCGGCTCCCAAGAGTGGATCTTCCTGTTCTTCGCGGCCGCGTTCCTCGTGAAGATGCCCGCGTTCCCCCTGCACGGCTGGATGCCCGACGGGTATCGGGCGATGCCGATCGAGGTGCTGATGGTGTTCAGCGGCGTGCTCTCCAAGGTGGGCGCGTATGGCTTCCTGGCGATCGTGCTGCCGCTGTTCCCCCAGGGCGCCGCGCACTTCCAGACGCTGATGCTGATACTCGCGCTGTGTTCGATCGTGTACGGCTCGGCGGTCGCCTTCACGCAAACCGACGCGCGCCTGATCGCCGGCTACTCCTCGGTCGCCCAGCTCGGGTTCATCACGCTGGGGATCTTCGCGCTGAACCCCCAGGGCGCCCAGGGCGCGCTGCTGCAGATGGTCAACCACGGGCTCGTGGTGGCGCCGATCTTCTTCATCATCGCGCTGCTCTCCGCGCGCGCGGGCGGCTCGCAGGACATTCGCGACATGGGCGGCATCGCCTTCCGCGCGCCGCTGCTTGCCACGATCTTCCTGGTGGTCGCGCTTGCCACGCTGGCGATGCCCGGCTCGGCCAACTTCGTGGGCGAGTTCCTGATCCTGCTCGGCGTGTTCAAAGCCAAGCTCGCGATCGCGATCATCGCCTTCTCGGGCGTGGTGATGGCAAGCGTGTATGCGCTGCGGGTGTTCATCCGCGCGATGCACAACCGCGTCGGCAAGGACGTCAAATCGCGCGAGATCACGCGCATGGACGCCCTCGTGCTGGTGCCGCTGCTCGCTGTGATTGTGTTCCTTGCCCTCTACCCGCAGGGGGCGCTGAAGCGCTCGGAAAGCTCGGCCAGCGCATCGGTAGCGGCAGCCCACGCCGCACTCACCCCGAGCCTGACACCCGTCGCTACTAGCGAACCGCAGGCTGTGACAGAGGAAGCCTCGGGCGACGCCGGTCAGAGGCAGGGCGCAGCCGGTGCATCCAACGAAACCGGTGGAGAAGGCAGCGAACGATGACCTTCAACCCCTACACCGCCGACCTGGCCACCGCACACCTCAAAGGCCCGCATGTCGACTTCGCCGCGCTCTCGCCGCTGATCGCGCTGCTTGGCGGGGCGATCGTGGTGCTGATGGTCGGCCTACTGGGCTCGCGCACCATTCGCCAGCAGGTCGTCCCCACACTCGCGATCGTCGCGCTCGGCGCGAGCATCGGCCTGTCGATCTGGCGCTGGAATACGCCCGAGTCGGTCGTGTCGGGAGCGCTGCGCATCGACCAGCTGTCGCTCGTGCTCACGATGATCCTCGCCGTCGGCGGGATCGGCGCGGTGCTGCTCGCGTGGCGCTCGCAGGCTGCCACCGAAGCCTCGCACGGCGAGTTTCACTCGATGCTGCTGACGGCGATCGGCGGCATGGCGCTGCTCGGCGCCGCCCAGAACCTCGTGTCGCTGTTTCTCGGACTGGAGCTTCTGTCGATCCCGCTGTATGTGCTGTGCGCCACCGAAATGCGCCGCGAGCGCTCGCTGGAGTCGGGCCTGAAGTATCTGATCGTCGGCTCGGTTGGGTCCGCCACGCTGCTGTATGGGCTGGCACTCTTGTATGGCGCAACTGGCCAAACCGACTTCAGCGCGATCTCAAGCGCGATCACGACCAGCGGGCTGGCCACCAACGCAATGCTCCTGACCGGGATCGCACTGTGCGTGGCCGGGCTCGCGTTCAAGGCCTCGGTGGCGCCCTTCCACCAGTGGACGCCCGACGTATACGAGGGCGCGCCCACCCCGGTAACCGCATTCATGGCGGTCGCCACCAAGGTCGCCGCGCTCGGCGTGCTCCTGCGTCTGTTCGACGTCGCCCTGATCGAAGCCCACGCCAGCTGGGGCCCGGCGCTGGCGACGCTGGCGACGATCACGATCCTCGTCGGCAACGTCGGCGCGCTCGGCCAATCCTCGCTGAAGCGAATGCTCGCCTACTCCTCGGTCGCGCAGGCCGGCTACATACTTGCCGGCGTGGTCGTGGCCACCCGCCTCGGCGCGCAGGCCACCGTGTTCTACCTGGCGGTGTACGTGGCCATGAACATGGCCGCCTTCGCGGTGATAATCGCCCGCGAGCGCGAAACCGAACTCGGCGACAACATCCAATCGCTTGCAGGTCTCGGCCGCGAGCACCCATGGCTCGCATGGCCGATGACGATCTCGATGCTCGCCCTGGCCGGCATCCCAGCCACGGCCGGCTTCATCGGCAAGTTCTACTTGATCGATGCCAGCGTCGCGGGCGGCTACACCTGGCTCGGCGTGGTGATCGTGGTCGGCTCGATGATCTCCCTCGGCTACTACCTGCCGGTGATCGCGGCGATGTGGATGAGCCCCTCCGCCGCCGGCGCCCCCACACCAGCCGATCGACCCTCACCAGACGGCGGCCCACTACCCGCGATCGCCGGCGGCTCGCCCGAGTTCGACGACGAGGAGAACCCCGCCGGCAACCCCACGGGCGATCCCGCGGGCGCGGGCACCATGGTGGCCTCCCCCCGGCACACCCAACCGGAGCTGACCTTCGTGGCCGTGCTCGCGGCGGCGGCCACAATCTTCCTCGGCGTCATCCCGCAGCCGCTGTTCAACCTTGTGCACGGGGTGGGCAGTGCGCTGGGACTGCTGTAACTGGACCAGAGACACTCACGTCCGAGCTTCAGCGCGGGGCACACTCCAGGTTCGCCATCCCCAAAAATGATTTTTGTGAGCCGAACGGTTCAAATTACATAATATGCCCTGGGTGAAACGGCGTCCTGCCGGCGGCGGAGTCGGAATCATGTCCTAGCCGGACTCTATTATTTCGCTGTGAGTTCAGAAGCGGAGACGACGCCGCCCGAGGCGGAGGCACCTACGTTGAGCAAACAGCAGCAGATCGAAAAAATGGTTCCAGTCGCCACGGCGCTGGTAATCATCTACGCGGTCGTCGGAGGCGCCCTGGTGGTCCTCAGCGCCGCCCTCAATCACATAAATCCAACCTTTGAGCTGACCTATAAGGAATATCTTCAACAGATGGCGATCGCGGCGGGTGCCCTATCCATCGGCCGTGGCCTGACCGCAAATGCCAAGGGCGCTGCTTCCTGATATGACCTGAGCCTGCGGCAGACGCGTCCGGTAGCCCGCACCGTGTTGCTACTACGCACGACACGAGGCACCGGATTGCCGCCTAACTCCGTCGGGAACTACACCTAGGCGCTTTGGAGCTGACGCGCACTCGGCAGGACCTCGGAAGCGCAGGTGCTCAGGCACTGATGCCAGCCAACAACGCGCTCACGTCGAGGTCGCCAGTCCCCTCAAGCGAGGGGGGAACACGCTCTCCCTCCCCATACGTCTCGCAACGCTCGTAGCCGCCGGGTCCCAGCTGGGTTCGCACCTCCACGGCCCGACGCCGAGGCAGAAGCGGGACGCCTCCTGAGCAGATGCGTGTATGGCTCTCTACGACATCGTGCTACATTGCATACATGTCGGTAAACGTGTCTGTTCGTCTCGATGACAGCCTTGCCGAGCGTCTTCGTCTACGAGCCCGCGCCGCCGGCGAGACGCTCTCGGATCGCCTCCGCCGCTACGCCGAGGAGGGAACCCGCCGCGAGGAACATCCAATAGTCACGTTCCGAGACGGACCAACGGGTCGCCGAGCCAAACTGCTGGATGGACCCGACGTGTGGGAGGTGGCGATGTGGGCGGAAGACCTTGCCTCAGAGCCCGATCCCACCACGACGCTTGCCCAGGAGTCGGGCCTCACGCGAGCCCAGATAGACGCCGCGCTGAACTACCGTGCCAGCTATCCGGAGGAGATCGCCGCGCGCATAGAGCTGCACCGTAGCGAGACAGCCGCCGCCGAGAAGCTTTGAGGCTGCTGCTCGATGAGATGTACCCGCCCACGCTCGCCGAGGCGCTGAGAACCGTAGGTATCGACGCGTCCACGGTGGTCGAACTGGGGCTGGCGGGAAGATCCGACCTCGACGTGTTTGCGGCAGCCACTGAGCAGACTCGGACGATCCTAACTGAGAACGTGGGCGACTTCACCCATATCTCCGCCGAGCATCTCACCGCCGGGGGACACCACCAGGGCGTGTTGATCGCACTTTCATCCAGATTCTCGCGCCGCCCCGCGGGAATCGGCTCGCTCCTCAGCGCAATCCACGCCGTCTCAACTCAACAGCTCGAGGACCGCGTGGTGTATCTCCAGAGCGCCAAGCAACGTTGACCATCGGTGGAATAGAAGCGCAGTCGCTGTTCAACCGCGTACGCGGGATCGGGGTCGGCAGCGCTGTCCTTGTAGCTGACACTCGTGCCGGTGCGTCTCCGCCTCGCGCGTCGGGCTAGAGCGTTCGGCTTGCCGCGGCGGCATTATCGTCGGCGGCCTGCTGACGCGTTGACGGCGCGACACACACGTGGTCCTGTGGACGCGCTTCGCGCCACACATAGCCGCTGTCGCACTGCCCATTGGAGTGAACTCGCGACGATGCGTCGTGGTTGTCGTCGGCAACCTGCTGGCGGATCTTCGGAAGAACACACACATGGTCGCCAGGAAATGCTTCGCGCCACACGTAGCCCGGAATGCAGGTGGTCGGCCCGTAGTGCCCGGATATCTGGAACATGAGCTGCTGGGCATTTGGATCGTATCCCGCCCCCGTCCCACTGAGTTCCTGGGCGCTGACGACATAGGGTCCGGAGGATGGCGCCGTTGCCGAATATGAATTTTTCCCGACGAATGGATCGTCGAAGAACAAGGAGATGATCTCATCGCCCGGCGCCTCCCAATTGACGTGCGCCTCCGACTGAGCTGGATAGTAGTTCAGCCGACCTTCGTCGCCTGTCAAGAATCCGTCCGATTCGCATACATAGACTGCCATCTCCCCCGGTCCGATCGTTGGAGCGGGACCAAAGTCGGCCTGCCATTCACCATGCTCGAGCGTTTGACCCGGCAACAAGAAGAGCGTGGTGCTCTGCAGCTGGTTGGAAACCAAAAGCGTGGTACTCGTCATTGGAGAACCTCTCTGGGGATAGCGATAGAGGAGAAGTATCTGACGATAACCAGCTTGCGCCTGCGCACACGTTTCTTGGACGAATGTTGAGTGACGCGCGCTTCGAAGCGCTCTGACCACACGTGATGCAGTCAGCTTTGTAGCCGCCTACGCGCGCCCAGCCTCGCGAGCGGCCGCTTCGGCCGCCTCCAGCTGGCGCTCGAGGAGATCGAGCCCGGCGTCCCAGAACCCCGGGTCGGACAGGTCCACGTCCACGATCTGCCCCAGCTCCTCGGGCGAGCGTGAGCCGCCCGCGGCCAGCAGCTCCAGGTAGCGCGGCACAAGCTCCTCGCCGCGCTGCTCGTAGCGCTGATACACCGACAGTGCGAGCAGCTGACCGTAGGCATAGGCATACACGTAGCCGGGCGAGCCGATGAAGTGCGGGACGTAGGACCACCACGAGCGGTATCCCTCCGTGATCTGCACAGAGTCGCCGAGCATCTCGCTCTGGCTCTCAACCCACAGCTCGCCGAAGCGCTCGACCGACAGCTCGCCCTGCTCGCGACGGGCCGTGTGGACCAGCTCCTCGAAGCGGTTCATCGCGACCTGGCGGAACACGGTGGCGATCGCGCCCTCGATGTTCTCGGCCAACAACGCCAGCCGGGAGGCAGGGGAGCTGTCCTCCGCCAGCAGTCGTCCGAACACGATCGTCTCGCCGAACACCGACGCCGTCTCGGCGAGCGTCAGCGGCGTGCCCTGATGGAAGACACCCTGCTCGGCAGCCAGCGCGAAGTGCACGCCGTGGCCCAGCTCGTGCGCGAGCGTCAGCACGTCACGACGGCGCGAGGTGTAGTTGAGCATCACATACGGGTGCGCCGAGGGCACGGCCGAGGCGCAGAACGCGCCCCCACGCTTGGCTGGGCGCACGGGCGCGTCGATGTAGCGGCCGTCGAAGAAGTTCCTGGCAACCGCACCCAGCTCGCTCGAGAATGAGGAGTAGCAGTCGAGCACGATCTCGCGAGCCTGCGCAAACGTGTAGGTGACCTCGTCCTCGGTGACCGCCGCCATGCGATCGTAATCGGCCAGCCGCTCGACGCCGAGCATCTTCGCCTTCAGGCGATACCAGCGCCGCGGCAGCTCATAGCGCGCGCGAACCGCCTCGATCAGCGCCGCGACAGACTCGTCGCTTGCCTCGTTTGAGAGGTTGCGCGCCGCCAGCCAGCTCGGGTAGCGGCGCAGGCGGTCGTCGGTGGCCTTGTCGGCAAGCAACGTGTTGAACAGGAAGGCGCGCGTGCGTAGTCCGGGAGCAAGTGCTTCGGTGACCGCCTCAGCGGTCGAGCGGCGCAGCTCGCGATCTGCCAGCACAAGCCGACTGAGCGCCACGTCAAGTGCCACCGTCTCCGCGTCTGAGCGTACCTCGATCGCCGAGGTCAGCTCATCGAATAGGCGCGACCAGGCTGCCGCTCCCGTCACCGACTTCTCGGCGAGGATCTTCTCCTCCGGTTCGCTCAACAGGTGCTCGCGGTAGCGACGCGCGTTGCGCAGGTAGTGCGCGCAGAAGGACAGCTGCTCGTCAAGGAGCAGGTCGTGAACTTGGTTGTCCGGCAGAGCGGCCCACTCCAGCTCGAAGAACAGCAGCGTCGTCTCGATCCCGGTGGCGCGCTCCTGTACCTCCTGCATCAGCGCCCCCGCCGCCGGGTCGGCCGTGTCGGCGGAGAAGCGCAGACCGGCGTACGTGCCGGCGCGGCCGATCAGTTCCTGGATCGCGCCCAGCTCGAGCATCGCCTGCTCCAATTCCGGGCTGTCCATTTCGCCCACCTTGCCCGCGTAGCGCTCGGCAAACAACCGCGAGCGCTCCAGCGCCTCGGTCAGCTGCGCGCGCGCCCCATCATCGCCCAGGCCATCGACGAGCGGTTGCAGATCCCAGGCTGTCTGCTGTAGCTCCGGGTCGGTCGGCGTGGAGGTCGGGGGGCACATCCGTGCCGGACGGTAGCATCGCCGACCCGTGCACGAGACGACACCTAAGGTATTCCTGATTGCACGACCCTCGATCGAGGTCGAGGGGATGCGCGGCTACCTGGAGGACGTAGGCGGCGAGTCGTGGCTGGAGCGCCGCCTGCAGGAGTCCAGCGGAGCGCTGAGCGGCGGCGAGACGCTTGTCGAGTTCGGCGGTCGCGCCTGCTACCGCAGCTGGGAGCCGGGGCTGAATCCGAACGTGACGAAGGTGCGCACCGACCAGCGCGAATACTTCGCCAACATCCTGCGCAGTGCCCACGGCAGCGTACTCGAGCACGCCAACTGGTCGTTTGCCCTGCGCAACGTCAGCCGGGTTTTTACACATGAGCTTGTGCGCCATCGCGCCGGCTCGGCGTTCAGCCAGGAGAGCCTGCGCTACGTGCGCCTATCCGACATCGGCTTTCGCGTGCCCCCCGCACTGGAGCCGCTACGCGAGCAGGTGCTGAGCATCGTTGAGCGACTGGAGGAATTTCAGATCAGCGCCGCCGAGCAGCTTGGCATCGACGAGCAGGGCGTGCCGTTTCACATAAAGAAGGAGGTCACCTCCGCGCTGCGCCGCCTCGCGCCGATCGGACTGTCGACCGACATCGTGTGGACCGCCAACGCCCGCACGCTGCGCCACGTGATCGAGATGCGCACCGCCGAGGGTGCCGAGGAGGAGCTGCGACTCGTGTTCGACAAGATCGCCCGCCTGATGCAAGCCGAGGCACCCGGGCTGTTTCAGGACTTCGTGCGCCAGGACGACGGCGCATGGGTGCCCGAGTACCGCAAGGTCTAGGACATTCGCTGGCCGGCGCGAGGCTGCGTCCTCGTTCACTTATGTGCTCAGCACACCACGCTCACACTGCGTCCTTGCCTCGCTTGCCCAGCAAACGTCCTAGAAGCCGTTGTGTTCACGCGTCCATCGTGCGCGTGCGATAGGCGCCAAGCGCGAGGAACACGACAACCCAGGCGAGTAGCACGATGAAGGCCGTCCCGCCTGCCATCGTGACGGTGGCGCCGTGACCTCCTCCTCCACCTGTATCGACCGGGCTGAAGTGCGAGATTGCCTGGCTCATCAGGCCATCTCGGACGCTGCCCAGCCCTTCGATGTTCGCGAGCACAGGACTTGCCACGATCAACCACGCGATCAGCGCGATGATCGCTCCCGGCTTGGATGTGGTCAGCGCGGCAAAACCCACCGCGACCACGCACATCATGCCAGTGGCCAGCAGGAAGAAGCCCAGGCCGTCGATGATCAGAGAGCCGCTCGGCGTGGGTAGGCCCGAGGCAAAGACGAAAGTTCCGATCAGCAGCAGTGCGTAGGCGCCGAGCATCATCGCGAAGGTCACCGCCAAGGCTGCGGGCACGCGCGAGGCGAATAGCGCCAGGCGCGAGCGACCGGTGACGACCAGGTCTCGGAAGACACCGGCCGACGCGTCCCCCGTACCGGCCTCCACGCCGATCAACAGCGCCGCGAGCGGACCGAACAGAAGCGCGATCACGCGCAGCCCGTCGGAGAAGTTCCGCACGCCGCCCGCTGGCCCGTATTGCCCGTGAGCAGTGCCTGGGTTGGTGGCGTGCTCGATCACCGCCGCCACGAAGTAAACGACGATCGGGGCAAGCGCCAGTACCAGCGACCAAATCAAGATGGCGCGTTTCTTGCGCAGCTTGAGAATGTCCGCGCCCGTCATCTGGGCCGCGATCGTGACGTTCATGCTCGACTTCACCTCGCTTGGAGTGGCAACGGTGGCGTTCATGCCCTCACCTCCTCGGTGCTTGAGTCGCTGAGTCTTGACGTGACCTCGAGGAAGCGCTTCTCAAGGCTCTGGCGCACCGGCTCCAGGCGGGACACCGCCAGTCCCGAGCCCACCAGCAAGGCGTTTACGGCGGCGGCACGGTCGGCCGCGGTTATGCTCGACACATCGGCCAGCACAACGCGCAGGCCCTCATCGGAGCGGTGCGCCTCGCGCGCGTGCTCGCATCCTTCGAGCACCGTGAGCGCCCGCTCGGTGTCGCTCACACCGACGATCAGCTCGTGCTGGGTGCTGCCCTCAGCCAGCTCCGCGATCGCACCCTGAGTAATGATCTTCCCGCGATCGACGATCGCCGCGTGGTCGCAAATCTTCTCCACCTCGTCCAGCAGGTGCGAGGAGATGAACACGGTGCGCCCCTCCTGCTCGACCATCGCACGGATCATTTCGCGGAACTCCTGGATGCCACCAGGATCAAGGCCGTTGGTGGGCTCATCGAGGATCAGCAGCAGTGGGTCGGCCAGCAGGCAGCGAGCGACGCCGAGACGCTGACGCATCCCCAGCGAGTACTTCTTGACCTTCTCATCGGCCCGATCGGCGAGACCGACACGTTGCAGGGCTGGCCCTATGCGCTCGTGCGTCTCGGGTCCACGCACAGCGGCGACGATGCGCAGGTTCTCACGCCCAGAGAGCTGCGGATGAAAGCGCGGCTCCTCGACAATCGCGCCCACTCGCGCGAGCGCCCTGGAGCGCTCCGAGGGAACGGGATGCCCGAGCACGCTCATGCTGCCCGCGCTCGCGTGCGTCAGGCCGAGCAGCATGCGGATCATCGTCGTCTTGCCCGCGCCATTGGGGCCGAGAAACCCGAACGCGCTGCCGCGCGGCACGTGCAGGTCGACGCGGTCGATCGCGGCGCGATCGCCAAAGCGCTTGACGAGCGCGGTGGTGCTGATCGCCGGACCGCTGTCGTCAACGACTATCGACCCGTTATGGCTGGCTGGCATGGCGGTCGCTTCCTTTCTCAGGCGGCGTGGGGCGGACAGGCGGCGGCGCGGGACGCCCGCACGGGCAGCAGCCTTTCATCCCAACATAAAGCCCACGTGAGAATCGGTCGCGCGGTCTACACAGCGAGCCAAGGAACAGCGAGAGACGCGCGATCGGATAGCGAGCCACGTGACCGGCGCACCGGCGCGCTCGTACCCCCTGCCGTCAGGCCTCCTCGGCCTGCAGCTCCTTGACGCGCCCCTCCAGCTGGGCCATCACCGCGGGGTCGCGCAGCGTCGTGACATCGCCCAGGGCGCGTCCCTCAGCGATGTCACGCAGCAGGCGGCGCATGATCTTGCCCGAGCGGGTCTTCGGCAGGTCATCCGCCCAGATGATGCGCTTCGGCCGCGCAAACTTGCCGATCCGCTCGGCGACGGTGTTGCGCACGCTTTCGATCTCCGCCTCGTCGCCCTGCAGGTCGCCCTGGAGCGTTACAAACGCGACGATCGCCTGCCCGGTCTGCTCGTCGTGCTGGCCGATCACCGCCGCCTCGGCCACGTCCGGGTGCGCGACGATCGCCGACTCCACCTCGGCCGTCGAGAGCCGGTGCCCCGACACGTTCACGACGTCATCGATGCGCCCGATTACCCAGATGTACCCGTCGGAGTCCACGCGCGCCGCGTCGCCAACAAGGTATGTCTCGTTGCCGAAGCGCTTGAAGTACGTGTCGATGAAGCGCTCGTCCTCCTTGTAGAGGGTGCGCAGCATCGACGGCCACGGCTGGGTCAGCACGAGCAGCCCCTGCCCTTCGCTGATCGGCTCGCCGGTCGACTCGCTGAGCACCTTCGCCTGCACACCGGGGAACGGCTGCGTGGCCGAGCCCGGCTTGGTGGCGGTGATGCCGGGCAGCGGCGTGATCATGATCGCGCCCGTCTCCGTCTGCCACCACGTGTCCACGATCGGACAGCGTTCGCCCCCAATCACCTTGTGGTACCACAGCCACGCCTTCGGATTGATCGGCTCGCCAACCGTGCCAAGCAAGCGCAGCGAGGACAGATCGTGCTTGGCCGGCCACTCCGCGCCCCACTTCATGCATGCGCGGATCGCGGTCGGCGCGCAGTAGAGAATGCTCACTTTGTAGCGCTCGATCAGCTCCCACCAAATGCCCTTGTGGGGATAGTCGGGCGCGCCCTCCCACATCACCGAGGTCGCACCATTTGCAAGTGGCCCATACACGATGTAGGAGTGACCGGTAACCCAACCCACGTCGGCCGCGCACCAGTACACATCCGACTCCGCCTTCAGATCGAACACATAGCGGTGCGTGGCACTGACGCCGGTCATGTAACCGCCGGTGCTGTGCAATATCCCCTTCGGCTTGGCGGTCGAGCCAGAGGTGTAGAGAATGTAGAGCGGATGCTCGGCGTCCAGCTGCTCAGCCGGACACTCCGCCTCAGCGGCGGCGAGTATCTCGTCGTAATAAACGTCGCGACCAGCCTTCATCTGGCACGGCGTGCCCTTGCTGCGCACGACCACGATCCGCTGCAGTGTGGCCAGATCCTCCATGACCTCATCGACACGATCCTTCACAGGCGCGGTCTTGCCCTTGCGAGCCGCCCCGTCGACCGTAATCAGCGCCTTCGCCTCGGAGAACTCCATCCGCTCGCGCACCGCCTCCGCCGAGAACCCGCCAAACACCACGTTGTGAGGAGCGCCGATGCGCGCACACGCCAGCATCGACACGACCACCTCGGGAATCATCGGCAGGTAGATGCCCACCACGTCGCCCTTGCGCACGCCCTGATCCTTCAACGCGTTCGCAAGCAGCTTCACCTCGGCCAGCAACTCGGCATAGGTGATGTCGCGCCGCTCGCCCTGCTCGCCCACCCAGTGCAGCGCCACACGCTCGCCCAGCCCGGCGGCGACGTGCCGGTCCAAGCAATTGTGGGAGGCGTTGATCTTGCCTCCCACAAACCACTTGTAGAACGGAGGATTGGAGTCGTCGAGCACCTGCTCCCACGACTCAAACCAGTCGAGCCGCTGCGCCTGCTCGACCCACCACGCCTGCGGATCGCGCGCGGCCCGCTCATATACGGCAGGATCGTTCAGCAGCGCCTGCTCACGGAATCCGGCAGGCGGCTCGAAGCGCTCCAGCTCGAGCATCCGCGCCAACTGCTCGTCAAGCGTATCCGCGTTAGTGGCCATTGCTAAACATCCCCTTCCGTGCGCATCGTGTGTTGACTTTACTCCTCGCCCGCTAGTCGCCCAAAGGCATCACCGGCAAGACCGTTCGTTTGAATGTCGAGTTCGTAACCATCGCAAACGACGCATACCAAGCCGCTGCCGCGGTCGCCAGACCCAGGTAGCCGCCCCAGTGTGTGACGTTGAGGTGCGGTCCTGTCGCGCCGATCGCGAGCAGTATGAACGTGACCGTCAACAGAGCAAACACGAGCAGCACCGCTCCGCTGACACGCAGCGCCGCGACCGTCATGTAGGCGGTGAATATCGCCCAAGCCCAGAGGTACACCCCAATGGCGTGGCCGACGTTGCCGCCGATGCTCTTCGCATAGAACACCTCCAGAGCCCAGAAGGAGATCCAGAAGGCGCCGTAGGAGCAGAATGCAACCGCACCAAACGTGTTGCCGGTGCGGAACTCCCACATACCCGCGAGCAACTGCACGACACCGCCATAGGCAAGCGCGAGTCCAAGGACGACCGGCACGCCCTTTTCGTTGACGAGATTGGCGTTGAACATCGAGAGTACGAACGTCGTCATCGCGAAGCCCGCAAGCCCGAGCGGTGCCGGATTGGCCGGCGACCATGAGCTTGCGACCGGTCGCTCGCCAGCGTCGGACTGTGCGAGCGGCGGGCCAACCCCCTGCGACGGATGAGGATGGATCGATGCTGCCTCCATGGGACCCTCCTAGCGCCGCCCAATGCCAGGCGGCATTGATGCTTGTGAAAACCTGACCGCCGGCATCTGAAGCCAAATGCGGTCTACATATCGTTATTCCCCGATAGTTGCGGAGTCAATCCTCACCGCGCTCGCCAAATGCACCATCTGTGGCCAGAGCGCTGGACATCGCGGCCAACGCCTCGCCGGCCGACTCGACAAATACCGCCACTCCGCACAGCGCACAGCGCACCCTCCACCCGCTGGCACACCGGCCAGACACGCACACTTGCCCGCTGGCGCTCAGGGCTCAGCCGCGTTTGCGACGCTTGCGCCTGGATCCCGCCCCCGTGGGGACAGGCGCCGGCGCCACGTCGGCGTCGGGGGCATCGCCGTTGCGAGCGCCCTTCGAGCCGCGCGAGCGTCCGCCCGCGGCACCCCCGTCGGCAGCTTCGCGCTGTGCGCGCATATCGGCCTGGGTCGGCCACGGACGCGCCTCGCCGGCAGCCCATGCCGGGGGATCGCCATTGGGGAAGCGGCCCATGAACAGGATGCCCGTGGCGACCAGCCAGAAGGTGAGTATGAACTGCAGCTCAGGGCTGTTGAACAACGGCAGGAACAGCACGCCGGCGAGGATTCCGAGCACGCTCAACCAGCGCGGCAGCAGGCCCGCCCGCATCGCGCCGACCATCACGCCAATCGTGCCCACCGTCAGCACCAGCGCCGCAAGCAAGCCCAGCAAGCTCAGGAAGATCCCAACGAAGCCGGTCGAGAGCAACGCTTTTTCGACGGCGGCGTTGGAGAAGTTGTGGCCAGCCACAAAGTTGTGCGCTTCGATCGCGAGCACGATCTCGTGGATCAGGCTGAGCAGCGCAAAGCCAATACCACCGACCAGCACAACCGGGCGTGCGGCGCGCCATGTCTCCGCCCTGCGGAAGCTGGTGCAGTCGTTGATAAACAGCAGCACAAGCATCAGCGCAAGCACCGCCACCGCCGACAGCAGGTTGCCGACGATCAGCCCAAAGGCGTGGTGGTCGATGTACCTGACCTCTCCGGCCCGCGGGCTCACCACAGGGTTGGCTTCGCCATGCAACGCAGGTTCGAGCCCCTGCACGATGCCCACCGTCGGCAGTTCTTTCAGCGACGCGTTCAGGATGATCGCGCTCAACAGGTAGAGCACGCCACCGGCGGCAGCGGGCACGCCCAGCCGCGCGCGGCGTTCGACCTCGAACGCTACGCGCTCCTTGATATCGGCGGGGCTGGCCATCGGCACGGCAGTCTATGCGCTCGCGCTAGGATGCGCTCATGGAGGGTGGAGGCTTTGGCGACCTGTTCGGGGACCCCGAGGATCTACAGCGTCGCTTGGCGCAGTTCGCCGAACAAATGCAGGGTCAGCAGGCGCTGGCGTGGGCTGACAACGCGATCAAGCTCGCCGTCGACATGACGGTGGCCGCCGTCAACCGCGTCAACGTCCAGGGCAACGCCGAGGAGCAGGCACAGCAGATCCGCCGCGTGATCGCGCTCGTGTTCCCCGAGGCGGTCACACTCGTGCGCGAGGCGCGCGAGGGGCTGCAGTAGCCGGCCCCTCCTCGCCGTCGCGTTCTGACTCGCGCTCCTGCTCGCGCGACGCGCGACCCGCCGCTATGACTTCTTTGAAGGAGCGAAAGCGGAAGATGAACACGATCGCACAGAGGCCCGCGATCGCTGTGAAGGTCGCAATCGCGATCTGCTGGCCAACCGAATAGGCGGCCACCACCGCTGTCGGTGCGCTGTTTGCGAACACCTTCACGAGCAGCGCCTGCTGCACACCGGCGCCCCCGGGGGTGAACGGCACCGCGCCCGCCACCTGCCCGACGCCGAACACGAGCAGCACATTGCCGACCGAGCCGCCCACGCGAAACGCGTCGAGCAGAAACCAGAACGCGGCGAAGCGAGCCACCCAGGCGCCCGCCTGCCACGCCGCGACTTCGCGCAGATAGCGACGGCGGTCGGTGAGAATCGTGAGCCCCTGGCGGATACGGGCCCAGAACGCCTTGACGCGCACAGACAGCAGCGCGAACGCAACCAGTCCCAGCACTGCCAGCAGCGTGATCAGAAAGAGCGTGAAGCGAAAATGGGCGGCGAGATAGGAGATGTCGAACGAGTCGAGCTTGGAAAAGTCCGGGGGCTTTGGAAACACGCCCTGGGAGAAGGCGAAAACGAGCACAAACACCCCGACGGTGGCGTCGAAGATCGACTCAACGAAAAACGCCGAGGCGACCGTCGGATAGGAGGAGCCCGGGATCGAACTCTTGGTGAGGAACAGCTTGATGATGTCCCCGCCGCGAGCGGGCACCACATTGTTGAAGCCAACAGCGGCGACATACGCGCCCAGGATGCGCCGCCACTGAAAGCGCACCGTCGGATAGGCGGCCCGCAGGCTGTGGAAGAACGCGCGCGAACGCAGCGTGAGGTTGAGCCCGAAGAAGGCCAGGCCGAGCACGAGCGCGCCCCAATGGACAGCCGCTAGGTCGGAGAAGAACTGCCCCGCCGCTTCGACAAACGAGTCGAAGCTCTGTGCGACCGAGGCCGAGGCGATCGCAGACAGGGCATGCGCGGCCGGTTGTGCGAGCGTGTACACCAGCTCAAGCCTACGGCCAGCTCATGCCGGCAACCCGAAAGTTGGTGGGCCGCGGTCAGCGCGCGGGGTCGAGCCCGCCGAGCGCCCCGAGCACCTGCTCGTCGTGCATAGCCGGCTTGACCTTGCGCAGAACCTCGGCCACCCTGCCCTCGGGGTCGATCACAAACGTCGTGCGCTCATTGCCCCAATAGGTGCGCCCATACATCGACTTCTCCACCCACACGCCGTAGCGCTCGGCGACGGCATGATCCTCGTCGGCGAGCAGCGTGAAGTTGAGCGATTGCTTGTCGTGAAACTTCTTGACCTTGGCGACCGGATCGGGGGAGATGCCGAGCACGACGGCATCGGCGCGGGCATAGTCCTCGTGGTGCTCGCGCACGCCGCACGCCTGCGTGGTGCAGCCCGGCGTGTCCGCCTTCGGGTAGAAGTAGACAACCACCGGCTGCCCGCGCAAGGCCGAAAGCTTGACGAGGCGACCGTCCTGGTCGGGCAGCTCGAAGTCGGGCGCCACCTGTCCTTGCTCGATCACTCCCCGAGCCTATCTACTTCAGCAGGCGCGACAGGCGCCGGTCCTTGAGCGCGCGACCGCCGGTCTGACACGACGGGCAGTAGGCGATCGTGTAGTCCTCGAAGTGCACGGCAAGCAGCGTGGTGGCACAGCGCGGGCACGGCTCGCCCTCGTGGCGATGCACCCGCAGTGGCATCGGCAGCTTGTCGGGGATCGGCAACCGCACGGTGCGCTCGTAGTAGTCGATCGCCCCGCCGAGTGTGCCCCCGATTGCCTGCTCGAGCGCCTGCGTCTCCTCCTCGCCCAGATCGCCAGCTCGCTTGAACGGCGACAGCCTCGCTTCCCACAGGATCTCATCCACCCACGAGCGTCCGATGCCGGCGAGCACGTGCTGGTCGCGCAGCACGGTGTGCAGAGGACGCGGAGCGTCGAGCAGACCCACCAGCGGCGGCAGGTTTGGCCACGCCTCGGGACCGAGCGTCGCGATCGACTCGTCCTGCTCCAGCGCCCCGCTGGGCAGCAGCTTGGCCCACGCCGCCTGCTTGGATCCAAACTCGCGCAGGCGCAGCTCGCCCTCTCGCGAAGCGCCACCGGCCGCGGTGTCATCGCGGGAACGACCCTCCCCCTCCCCCAAGAGCACCCGCAAGAGCAACCGCGAGGTCCTGTCGCGCGGCCCGGCACGACGGTCGTACAACTGCAGGCGTCCGGCCGACATCAGGTGGATCAGCAGCACCAGGCCGCCGGACACCTCGACGACGAAGTGCTTGCCGCGCCGCCCCACACGCTCGACATGCTGCCCTTCGAGCGCCGAGAGCGGCGGGTCGAACGTGCGCATCGCCTTCACGCCCGGCGCCAGCACTGAGACGATCTCCGCCCCACGCAGCGCCTCGTCGAGCCTACGCGCCGTTATCTCTACCTCAGGCAACTCCGGCATCGCCTTATCGTAGGGCGATGCCGGAGTGCCGCAAGGCCACTCAGTAAGCGCCTATAGGCGGACCGTTGTACGCCACACCGGCTGGGCTGCGCCAGCTCACGCGCCAGTGCGACCCCTGCACCGAGGAGTTCAAGGACCAGTAGCCGAGTGCGTTGGTGTGCACGCTCTCAAGCGTTCGGTAGCTTTTCGACCCCTTCGGCTGCACGAGCACCTTCAGCGTGGTGGCGCCTTCGGCTGGCCGCACGAGCCCCCACAGCGAATAGCCATGCCCGCGCTTGGAGACGACCAGTGGGATCGGGAAGCCGAAGTACAGCGGCTTGTGCGTGCCGTTGACCGTCTCCAGGCCCGTCTGGAAGCCGACATAGCCGCCATGCACGCTCGCGCCGGCTTTACCGCCGAGCGGGTCGTCGCGCAGCAGGTACTGCGAGAAGGCCGCCACGCGCGGGTTTTCCCAGGCGATCTTCTCGGCGATCGCGTCGTATTCGGCCTGCTTGGGCAGCGACACACCGAGTTCGGGGTTGGGGTAGCTCTGAATCCCGAACTCGGTCAGGTAGATCGGCATATGGGCGGGAAGCGCGTGCGCCGCTTCGGCCTTCTGCAGCGCACTCGTCAGGCGCGAGAGCACGCCGATCATGACGTTGTCCGCCCCAGCCGGCTTGTAGAACGGACCGGCTCCCGTCGTGTAGGCGTGGTGGGCGTAGCCGTAGGCCGGCAGCATCGTGCACGTGCTCGCCTTCTGGTATTTCGAGTTCAGGCACAGCGCACCACGCATGAACGCAAGCGGCGCGACGTCGTGCAGTAGCGCCTTGGCGCCTTCCCGGCGGATTTCGCTCTTGCTCACCGTGTCGTAGCCGACCGGCGCCGTTTCCCCCATCAGCACCCTCGGCTTGGCAAGCCCGCCGGCCTGCAGCCCTTCATAGCCCGCCTGGAACAGCCCGCGGTAGATGTGCGGCGATTCGGGCAGCCCTTTGGAGTTGAACTGGGGCTGCAGGAAGGCCGGGTGGTTGGGCTCGTTCCAGATCGCGAACAGCGAGACAATGCCGCCGTAGTGCTTGCCCACGGCGGTCATGAATTCCTTGAAGTCGCGGTCGTCGGGACGGGTGACGCCGCTCTTGTCCTTGCCGCCGGCCGTCGCCCACTGCGGCACCGGGGAGGTTACGGTCAGCAGCACAGGCCATTTCAGGCGCGCGGCTTCGGCGATCAGCACGTCGTAGTAGCCCCACGCGTAGCTGGCCGGGTTGGTGGCTTGGAAGTTGGGCTTCCGGGAGCTGTGCGCGCCGGGCGCCACGTTGGCCCAGTCCAGCTCGATGCGCAGCGCTTTGACGCCAAGCGACTGCAGCTGGGCGAGCGCCTTGGCGCGCGCCGCGGGGGTCACTTCGAGCAGATCGCGCGGCGCCTCGAAGAACAAGGCCTGGGAGTGCGAGGCGTTTGCCGTGGCTGGCGACAGCACGCCAAAAGCGGCCGCCGCGCAGGCGAGTATCGAGATGAGGGGGGTTCGAATTTTGAGCATGGTCGGTTGAGACACCGCAGCGCAGAGATTGTTGCGGTCGGTGTAGCGTGCGAGCCATGAGTTCAGCGGTCGCACCGGACGACATTGTCGAGCGCCATGCGGACGTAGCGCCCGACGCGCGCCCACCGCTGCTCGTGTTGGAGCCGCTGCGCGCCTTCCTAGACGAGCACGATCTCGGCGCCGGAGAGATCGTGGCGCAGCCGATCGGCGACGGGCACTCCAACGTGACCTACCTGATCGAACGCGACAGCGGCCCACAGCTGGTGCTGCGCCGTCCGCCGCGACCGCCACTGCCGCCAAGCGCCCATGACGTGCTGCGCGAGGCGCGCCTGCTGCGGGCGCTGGAGCCGACGCAAGCGCGCGTGCCGCGCGTGCTCGCGGTGTGCGAGGACGACACGCTGATCGGCTGCCCCTTCTATGTGATGGAGCATGTGCAGGGCGAGGTGATCGTGTGGGAGACGCCCGCCGCGCTCGACGCGCCCGAGCAGCGCAAACGGATTGGCGAGCAGCTGATCGACGCGCTTGTCGAGATCCACGCCGTGGACTGGCGCGCAGCAGGCCTGGAGGGCTTTGGCAAGCCCAGCGGCTACCTCGATCGCCAACTACGACGCTTCGGCGGGCTGTGGGACCTCAACAAGACGCGTGAGATCCCCGCCGTGGAGCGCGTCGGGGCGTGGCTCGCCGAGCACAAGCCCGAGTCCGGCCCAGCGACGATCGTGCACGGCGACTATCGCCTGGGCAACACGATGTTCGCAGCGCTTGCCCCCGCCAAGCTTGTCGCGGTGTTCGACTGGGAGATGGCCACGATCGGCGACCCGCTGGCCGACCTCGGCTATCTGTGCATGTTCTGGACGGAGGCGTATGACCCCGAAGGCGGCCTGCGCGAGCATCTCGGCAAGGTCACCCGCGCCGAGGGCTTCTCCACCCGCGCGGAGCTGATCGCACGCTACGAAGAGGCCACGGGACGCTCTATGCAGGACTTGCGCTGGTACACGACGCTTGCGATCTGGAAGTCGATCGTGTTCATGGAGGGCAACTACAAGCGCGCGGTCGCCGGCACCACCGACGACCCGTACCTGAAGCAGTTCGGCGAGGGCGTGCTCGAGCTGGCCCGCCAAGCGGAGGCGGTGGCGCTCGGTGACTGATCCGCTGAGCGACGGGCAAGCCACCCCTGCGGGCGAGTCCCCGAACGGCAATGCCCGCAAGGGCCTGTTGATCGACTGGGGCGGGGTGCTCACCACCAACCTGTTCACCTCCTTCCACGAGTACTGCGTGCGCGAAGAGATCGATCCGGCCGAGCTGGGCAAGCGCTTCAGCGCCGACCCGGAGTTCCGCGAGATGCTGATCTCCCTGGAGAAGGGCACGATGGACGAGGTCGCCTTCGAGCAGCGCTTCGCCGAGCTGCTCGGCGTCCCCTCAGACGGGCTGATCGATGGGTTGTTCGCCGGGGTGCAGCCAGATGTGGCGATGGTCGAGGCGGTCCGAGCCGCCCACGACGCGGGCATTCGCACCGCGCTCGTCTCCAACTCGTGGGGCGTGCACCGCTACCCACACGACGTGCTGGCCGAGATCTTCGACGGGCTCGTGATCTCAGGCGAGGAGGGCACGCGCAAGCCCGCCAAGCGCATGTACGAACTGGGAGCAGAGCGCGCCGGGGTGGCCCCCGAGGCGTGCGTGTTCGTCGACGACCTCCCCTTCAACCTCACCCCCGCCCAGGAGCTGGGGATGGCGACCGTGCATCACACCAGCGCCGAGACGACGATCCCCGAGCTGGAAGCGCTGCTCGGGGTGGCACTGAGTCAGTAGAGCGGGCGTCGGCGCAGCGCGGCGGCGCCCACGCTCCTCCTAGTCCCTTTTCCCTCGCCCATACAACAACTTGAACCCACGCGAGATCATGCGCGTGGTGCGGGGCTTGTAGGGGAACATGTGCACCTCGCGCTTGAGCGCGAGCTTGGGCGTGATCACGATTGCCTGCTGGGAGCAATACTTGCGGATGCCGCCGGCGCCGTGGCGCGAGCCGAGACCGGAGGCCTTGGCACCGCCCATTGGCAGCTCCAAAGCCGTGTAGTTGACCATCGCGTCGTTGACGTTGGCCGCGCCCGCTTCCAAGCGGCGTGCGACGGCCTCGCCGCGCTCGACATCGCGCGAGAACACCGAGGCGCCGAGCCCGTAGGGCGACTCGTTGGCCAGGCGCACAGCCTCATCGGCGTCGGCGACCTTCATCACGGGCAGAGTCGGGCCGAAGGTCTCCTCGATCATGACCTTCATCGTGTGGTCCACGTCCACGAGCAGGGTCGGCTCGTAGAAGCGCCCACTGACGTTCTCGACGGCCTTGCCACCGACGAGCACGCGCGCGCCCTTGTCGACGGCATCGCTCACATGCTCTGTGATCGTGTCGAGTTGGGGCGGGAAGGTGATGGCGCCGACGTCGACCGAGCCGGGGCCATGCGGCGCGCCCACGCGCAGCTTGCGCATCTTCTCCGTGACCTTGCCGACGAACTCGTCGTAGACCGGCGCCTCGACATACACGCGCTCGATCGAGATGCACGTCTGTCCGGCGTTCTGCATCGAGTAGTACACGGCGATATTTGCGGCACGCTCCAAGTCGGCGTCTGAGAGCACGATCATCGGGTCCTTGCCGCCCAGCTCGAGCGAGCAGGGGATCAGCCGCTCCGCAGCCGCGGCGGCGACCTTGCGGCCCGTGCGCGTGGAGCCCGTGAACATGATCATGTCGACCTGCTCGATCAGGGCGGCGCCGGTGCCACCGCGACCGGTGGCAACCTGGAAGACGCCGTCGGGCAGGCCACACTCGCGCAGTCCCTCGGCGAGCAACAGCGATGTGAGCGGCGTCACCTCGGACGGCTTGAGGATCACGCTGTTGCCGGCCGCAAGCGCGGGGATGCAGTCTCCGAAGGAGTTCGTGAGCGGGTAGTTCCAGGGGCCGATCACGCCGATCAGGCCGAGCGGGCGGTAGCGCAGGATCAGCTTCTTGCCCTTGAGCATCACCGACGCTGATTTGACGCGCTCGTCAGCCAGGTACTCGGGGGCGTTCTTGGCCCAGAAGCCGAACGCGTTGCCGGCGTAGGCGATCTCGGCGAACTCGGCGTCCTCGTAGGTCTTGCCGGTCTCCGAGACGATCGTCGCGACGACCCGCTCGGCGTTGTCCATCAACCACTTCTGGGCGCGCGAGAGGATGCGTGCGCGACCCTCGAAGCCGAATGCCTCCCACTGCGGTTGGGCGGCACGGGCGCGCTTGGCCAGCTCCGCGACCGCGGCCGCGTCGAGGTCGGGGACGCTGCCGGCGATCCCACCGGTCGCCGGGTTCTCGACGGAGATGTCGGCGCCGGCGTCGGTGGGCGGCGCTCCGTTGTGTGCGTGCGGTGCTTGCTGCTCGACGGTCGCCATATCGCTGTCTCCCTGCCTCGTTTCGCTCTTAGCAAACAAGGCTACACCCGATTGGCTATTTGGCCAGACATATTTGCTGTTCCAGTCGGTGCATGCGCCGACTGGCGGGGGGCGCATGCACCCCCCGCGCAGGTCCGCATGCGGACCTGCATCCCACCCGCGCATGCGCGGGTGGGCCGGACGGCACATGTGCCGTCCGGGACCTCGCCGCATGCGGCGAGGTCAACCGCAACTCGGCTATGAGTCGACGTCAGACAGCTCGACTGTGGCGATACCAACCGGCTCGACCGGTTTGTCGCCACCATCGGTCGGCACACCCTCAAGCTTGTCCACCACATCCATACCGCTCTGCACCTGGCCGAACACGGTGTGCTTGCCGTCCAGCCAAGGGCATGACTTGGCGGTGACGATGAAGAACTGAGATCCGTTGGTGTTGGGACCCGCGTTGGCCATCGCGAGCGCGCCGCGCACGATCTTGTGCGAGTTGATCTCGTCCTCGAAGGTGTAGCCGGGACCCCCGGTGCCGGTGCCTTGGGGGCAGCCGCCCTGGATCATGAAGTCGCTGATGATGCGATGGAAGTTGAGACCGTCGTAAAAGCCCTCGGAGACGAGTTTGCGGAAGTTATCGACCGTCTTGGGAGCATCCTCGTCGAACAGCTCGAAGACGATCGTGCCCTCTGTGGTTTGCATTGTGGCGGTGGAAATGTTGCCCTTCCCCTCATTCGTGGTCGCGGTGGAAGGCAGGATAGCGGCACCTATCAAGGGCTCGCTGTCGCCTCATGATGAATTACCATCGGGTTGCCGGCCGGGTGAATACTCAACAGTGAGGCGGTCGTTTCGTTGAGGGGAAGCTGTTCGTAGGTGTTGACTTCCACGACCTGGGTTGGAGTTCCGGTGTTGCCCTGAAAGCTCATCCCGACCTCTTCGACCGTGAAACGGACGGGGGTGTATGTGCTGGGGTCAACGTCGTACTCGACCGGCCAAGGTTGGTGAGCCTGCTCCAGCGGCGAGCTGAGTTCCTCCCCGACCAAACGCTCGACCGCGTGACCGTTCACGGTGCCGCTGCCGGCGTTGTGTAGCTGCCCGGCTTCAAGCATCGAGTGGATGCGAGCTACGGAGTCGGCGTCGAGTGGCCCATCGCTCAGACTCACCCGCGCGCTGCCTTCGTTTACACCGGTCGTTATATCCAGTGTGTTGAGCGACTGGAGATAGAGCTGTTCGGTGCCGCCAGCGTAGGCCAGCTGCATCTGTTCGGGATGCGCTCCATGCGCGGTGACGTAGGGGACGGTGGCGGCAACTCGCCAGCGCGTAGGCTCGGAGGCCGACCACCGTTCAACAACCCGGGGCGTGTTGTTTTCGGCTTCAGGACCGACGATTTCGGCCTGAGAGCCGTCCCGCATTTCCATACGTGAGGTGGTGACGAGGTGCACGACGTGCCCCAACGGCACGAGTGCGGCCTTGGCCTGCGCCACAACGTTGAGGCGCCCGCCACTGCTTGCGCCCATCAGCGCCAGTACCCCAGCGACGATTCCCGTAAGCACGAGTGCGCCCGCGGCGGCTCGCCGGCGACCACGCTGCCTGCCAGCGGGCCGTGTCTCTGCCTCTTGGAGCATTTGGCCAAAGTCCTCGAGCAGGCGCTCGTATCCGGTGTCGTGGCGTGTCTCGGTCATCTCTCCAGTGCCTCCATGAGCGTTTTGGTATCCAGCAAATGACTGAGCGCTCCGACCCCGCGCGAGACGCGCTTGCGGGCCGCCTGCTCTGTGATCGCCAGACGGGCTGCCAGGTCGGGGTAAGAAAGCTCATCGACGATGCGCAGCTCGATTGCCTCGCGCGTATCCTCTGGGAGCATCGCAACGCCCGCTGCGATCGCCTGACGCAAGTCATCGAGACCCGCACGGCGGACAATTTCGGCTTCTGTGGTGGGGTCAATCTCTGGGCGCTCGATCCCCAACCGCCTCATCGCTCGGCGCTCGGCGCTGCCGCGACGGTAGTAGTGCGAGAGCTGTCGCCGAGCGATCCCGTAGAGCCACGCACCAGCCTCCTCGTCGGTGGCTCCGCGATAGCGTCCACGACCGGCGAGCGCTTGGGCGAACGTCTCGGCCCACAGATCCAGTGCGACCTCGGTGTCGCTCGTTCGGCGCACGATGAACGTGAGCAGCTCCTCACGGTGGCGAACATAGAGGCGCCCGATGTCGAGTTCTCGATCAGCCATCAGTCCTAAAGTGCCACCTACGAACTGGTTGTGACCAATCGAGCGCCAACCTCGAGGGCCCAACCAGTGGGGTGTGGTACATCAATTTTTAACAATTCACCACTGTAACTACACTATGTAGCCACTACTGTGAATCGTTCAAAAAGAGTAATACACAACCCAACCAGCCGCCCCCAGCCACCGGCCAAACCGAGCCGAGCCGAGCCTGACCAACCCAACCAAGACGGCCCCTAAACCGAGGCGACCCTAAAACCGAGACGCCCTAGCCGCTGACGCGCTCCGCCGGCAGCTCCTGCCCCGCGAGCGCGTCGATCACACGATCGGCCTCCGAGGAGGGCACCGACAAAAACGAGAAGCGCTCGAGCACGCTCACGTCGCGCACGGCCTCGCCGTCGAGGCCGGTCGCCGAGGTAACCGCGGCGACGATGTCGGCAACGCGCAAGCCGGCGGCGCGACCGCTTCCGAGCACGATCTTGACCGCCGGTTCGGCGCCGCTGCGGGAGATGTGCGGCTTGGAATGCCGACGCGGACGCTCCTTGACAGGCGTGGGCTCTGACTTGGCGCCTGGCTCCCACGCGGCGATCTTGGTGCCGATATGCGCCTCGATCGCCTCCAGCTCGCGCTTCTGGCGCGACTCGACAAAAGTGATCGCGCGGCCGGAGCGCCCGACGCGGCCGGTGCGCCCGATGCGGTGCACGTAGGTGTCGGGGCTAGTCGGCACGTCGTAGTTGACCACATGTGTGACGGTCGAGATATCCAGGCCGCGCGCGGCAACGTCGGTCGCCACGAGAATCGGCACGCGCCCACCCTTGAAGGCGAGCATCACGCCGTCGCGCGAGCCCTGGGACATATCCCCATGCAACGCGCGCACGTTCATCCCGCCGTCGCGCAACGTGCGAAACAGCTGGTCGCAGCGAACCTTCGTGCGCACAAACACAATCGTTTGACTGGGATCCCCACCCGCCCGCTCCGCGCGCAGCACCTCGACGAGCTTGGCGGCCTTGTCGCGCGTCTCCACCGAGAGCTGAAACTGAGCGACGGTGTCGATCGTGAGCGTGGCCGCCTCGACCTGAATGATCTCCGGGTCATACATGTAGCTGTCGGCGAGCTTGCGGATCGGCGGGGGCATAGTCGCTGAGAACAGCGCGGTCTGGCGCCCCGAGGGAGTCATCGAGAGGATCTTCTCGACGTCCTCCAGAAAGCCCAGGTCGAGCATCTCATCGGCCTCGTCGAGTACCACGAAGCGGCAGTCGTGCAGCACAATCGAATTGCGCGAGATCAGGTCGAGCACGCGCCCGACAGTGCCGACAACGATGTGACCGCCGGCGCGCAATTGCGCCTGCTGGGTGCGGATCGGCGCACCGCCAAACACAGCCACTACGTCCAGCCCGCTGTGTGCGCCATATGTGCGCAGCGCCTGGGTGACCTGGATGCACAGCTCGCGCGTGGGGGTCAGCACCAGCGCCTGCACCTCGTGCTCGGATGGGTCGATGTACTGCACGATCGGTAGCCCGAACGCGGCGGTCTTGCCGGTGCCGGTCTGCGCCTGGCCGATCACATCGCGGCCTTCGAGCAGCGGCGGAATCGCCTGCTCCTGGATCGGCGAGGGCGACTCGTAGCCCACGTCACGCAGTGCTTGCAGAGTCTGCTCGGAGAGGCCGAGTTCAGCAAAGGTCTTAGTCATGCGCGACAGCAGCTTACGTGCTCGCGCTCCTCGGGCCGCCACCGGGCGATGATCGGGCGGCGCGATGGGCGCGCCTGAGCGCTCACAGCAAGGGGTCGAGCAGCAGCTTGCCGGTGGTGCGCCGCTCGCGTAGATCAATATGGGATTGGGGGGCGTTCCCAAGGGAATAGGTCGCCCCCACAAGCGCGCGCAGCTCGCCGCGAGCGGCCCGCGCAAAGAGATCGGAGAGCGCATCGGCGACCATCGACGGACGCTCGAGGCAGTGGAACAGGTAGAAGCCGACAGCCGAGCGCGAGTGGCGCAGCAGCGACCCGGTGCGCACCTCATTCGGTTCCTGGGAGGCGATGCCGCACACGACGATCCGCCCGAAGTGGGCCAGGGCACGATACGAGCGCTCGAACGTCTCACCGCCGGCCATGTCGAACACAACGTCGATCTCGCGATCCTCGTTCGCCTCGACCAGCCGCTCCGTCAGCCCCTCCGGCTCGGAGTCGATCGCCACGTCGGCGCCGAGCTTGAGCGCCAGCTCGCGCTTGCGCTCGCTGGATGCGACCGCGATCACACGGCCCGCGCCAAGCGGGTGCCCCAGCTGCACGGCCAGCGAGCCGACGCCGCCGGCCGCTGAGTGCACGACCACGCTCTCGCCATCGGCCACACGCCCCGCCGTGCGATACAGGTGCCAGGCGGTGAGGCCCTGGATCAAGATCGCAAGCGCGGTGTCGTCGCTGAGATCCTCGGGCACCGGAAAGGCATGCGCGGCCGGGGCGAGCGCATACTCGGCATATCCGCCGGACCCGGTGAGCGCGATGACCCGCTGCCCCTCGCGCAACTCGCTCCCCGCTGGCGCGGCGGCGACGACGCCCGCAACCTCCCCGCCGGGGACGAGTGGCAACTCGGCCTTGCGCACGTAGGAGTTGGTGCGCGTGTGCGTGTCGGCGAAGTTCACGCCCGCCCGCGTGACGCGGATCAACACATCCTCCGGGCCGGGCTCGGGCACCGGCAGCTCCACGAGCTTCATCACCTCCGGGCCACCGAACTCGGCTATCTGGATCGCGCGCATCGACGCTGAGGGTATAAGACACCGCCGGCCAGCCCCGCGGCGGAACGGTCGCGCGGCCTTGCCATATGTAGCCCTTCACACCTGGCCCGTCGTATGACTACGCGTGGCCCTGTCGTATAGGGTCCGCGCCATGCCGATAACTGTTGTCGGGTCGATCGCCTACGACGCCGTGAAGACCCCGTTCGGAGAGCGCGAGCGGATGCTCGGCGGCGCCGCCGTGCACTTCGCGCTGGCGGCATCGTTCTTCGAGGAGGTGCTCGTTGTCGGGCCGGTGGGCGAGGACTTCGGCGAGGACGAGCTGAATGTGATGCGCAGCCGCGGCGTGGACGTGTCGGACATCGAGCGCGTGGCCGGCGGCAGGACGTTTTTCTGGCGCGGCGAGTACGGCTGGGATCTCAACTCGCGCGAGACGCTCGACACCCAGCTCGGCGTGTTCGAGGGCTTTCAGCCGAAGCTGTCCGCACACTCGCGCGCGAGCGACGTGCTGTTCCTGGCCAACATCGTACCCGACCTGCAGATCGAGGTGCGCGAGCAGCTGCCCGACGCCCGCTTCGTCGCGCTCGACTCGATGAACCTGTGGATCGACATCGCACGCGAGCGCCTGGTGGAGGCGATCGGGGGCGTGGATTGCCTGATCCTCAACGACGCCGAGCTGCGCCAGCTGACGGGCAAGCCGAACCTCGTCTCGGCGGCACGCGAGATTCTTTCCTGGGGAGCACCGGCCGCGGACGGATCGCAGGCGCAGCGGCGCGGGCCAAGCGTGATCGTCGCCAAGCAGGGCGAGTACGGCGCGGCGCTCGTCACACGCGAGAGCTTCTTCGCGCTGCCGGCCTATCCGCTGGAGAACGTGATCGACCCAACCGGCGCGGGCGACACGTTTGCCGGTGGGTTCGTCGGCTACATCGCCGCCCATCCCGAGGAGGCGCTCTCTGACGAACTGCTGCGCCGCGCGATGGCGCACGGCACGGCGCTCGCCTCCTTCAACGTGGAGGAGTTCGGCACCGAGCGTGTGGAGCGGCTGACAGGCGAGGAGATCCATGCGCGCGTGGAGCAGTTGCAGGAGTTCACGCGCTTCAGCGGCGCGCCCGCGCGACTGCGCCAGGACGGCGCGGATAGTCGCTACGGTGGGAGTAGCCGAGAGGAGGTCAGATGAGCACCGAGCCAGACACCACGACTCGAACAGCAGAGGCGAACGGCAGCGCGGCGCGCGAGAGCCTGAGCGTCACCGACAATCGCACGGGCAAGACGTACGAGCTACCCGTAACCGACGGCACGGTGCGCGCGATGGACCTGCGCCAGATCAAGACGAATGAGGACGACTTCGGCCTGATGTCCTACGACCCGGCGTACATGAACACCGCGTCGTGTCGCAGCTCGATCACCTACATCGACGGCGAGGCCGGCATCCTGCAGCACCGCGGCTACTCGATCGAGCAGCTGTGCGAGCACTCCAACTACCTGGAGGTCGCCTACCTGCTGATCCACGGCGAGCTGCCCACACAAAGCCAGCTCGACGCGTGGGTGTACGAAATCACGATCCATACGTTCGTGCACGAGAACGTCAAGGACTTCATGCAGGGCTTTCGCTACGACGCCAACCCGATGGGGATGCTGGTTGCCTCCGTGGGCGCGCTCTCGACGTTCTACCCCGACGCCAACCAGATCCACGACGAGCAGATCCGCGCGATCCAGATCATCCGCCTGCTCGCGAAGATGCCGACGCTGGCGGCGTTTGCGTTCCGCCACAACATGGGCCAGCCCTACGTATACCCCGACAACGACCTCGCCTATGCGGGCAACTTCCTGGGGATGATGTACAAGATGACCGAGCTGAAGTACCAGCCCGACCCGCGGCTGGAGCGGGCGCTGGACGTGCTGTTCATCCTGCACGCCGATCATGAACAGAACGCCTCCACCAGCGCGGTCAGGTCGGTCGGCTCCACCCAGGTCGATCCCTACTCCTCGGTGGCGGCGGGCGTGGCGGCGCTGTACGGGCCACTGCACGGCGGCGCCAACGAGCAGGCGCTGCGGATGCTGCGCCGGATCGAGCATCCGCGCAACATCCCCGACTTCCTGGACGGCGTGAAGGCCGGCGACGAGCGTCTGATGGGCTTCGGCCACCGCGTGTACAAGAACTACGATCCGCGCGCGCGGATCATCAAGAAGCACCTCGACGCGGTATTCGAGGTGCGCGGCACCAGCCCGCTGCTCGATATCGCCACCGAGCTCGAGAAGCGGGCATTGGACGACGACTACTTCACCTCGCGCAAGCTCTACCCGAACGTGGACTTCTACTCGGGTTTGATCTACGAGGCGCTCGGCCTGCCGGTGGCGATGTTCCCCGTCATGTTCGCGATCGGACGCACAAGCGGCTGGATCGCGCAGTGGCTCGAGATGGTGCAGGACTCGGAGCAGAAGATCGCCCGCCCGCGCCAGATCTACACGGGCGATCGCGACCTCGAGTACGTGCCGATCGCTCAGCGCGGCTAGAGCACGAGCGTCGCCCCATACCGCCTCAGCCAGTCGCGCTGCTCGCGCCAGCCTGGGTAGCGCTGCTCCACCAAGGCCCAGAAGCGCGGCGAATGGTCGCGCACGTCGAGGTGGCAGACCTCGTGCCACACCACGTAGTCGAGCACCGGCTCGGGTGCCAGCAACAGACGCCAATTGAAGCTCATCGCGCCCGTGGCCGAGCAGGAGGCCCAGCGCGTGCTCTGCGCGCGGATCGACAGGCCGCTGTAGGAAGTGCCGACGCGTGCGACGGCCGCGTCCAGGCGCGCGGCGATCTCGCGCCGCGCCAGCCGGCGATACAAGCGCTCGACCGCGGGGCGATGATCTCCCTCGGGTACGAGCAGCCGATCGCCGCTGCGATGGGCACGCGTGCGCCCCGGCTGAGCGACGAGCACGAGCGGGGTGCCCAGATACGGAACGGTGCCTCCTCGCCCAGCCACCTGTGCGAGCGCCTGGCGGCTCTCCGACAGCCTCCGCTCGATCCACGGCTGAAGCTCGCGCACCGCGGCCGCGGCGGCGCGCTCGTGGGTGCGCTCGGGTAGGACCACCTCAACGCCCGTGTGGGCGTGCACGTTGACGCGCACCCTCCGCGCGCGCGCGGAGCGGCGCACGGTGTACTGGATCTCACTTGCCTGCCCCCCGTCATGGGGGCTGCCATCGGGGGTACTCACGCTGAGCAGGGTACGACGAGCGCGGGCGGACGCTCGCCCACCACCGGCTCAGGCCGCCGAGGGGGCGGCGCCGCCGCTCGGCGCCTTGGCCCATGGCCGCGTGAGCTTCAGCGCGCCGAGGATCGCGCGTGTGGCGGGGGAGCGGTTGAGCGTGTAGAAGTGGATGCCGGGGGCCCCGGCCGCGAGCAGCTCGGCGCACTGCAGCGTGGCGTAGGCGACACCGAAGTCGATCACCGCCTCGGGGGAGTCCTCGCGCGCGTGCAGCTCGCGGCGCAGTCCCTCGGGGATCGAGGTGCCGCACATCTTCGTCATCCGCTCCAGCTGGCCGATCTGGGTGATGGGCAGGATGCCAGGGACGATCGGCACCTCCACGCCGGCAGCGCGCGCGCGCGCGAGGAAGTCGAAGTAGAACGCGTTGTCGAAGAACAGCTGCGTGATCAGAAAGTCGGCGCCGGCGGCGACCTTCTCCGCCAGATACTCGACGTCCTGCTTGGGGCTGGGAGCGTGGATGTGCGTCTCGGGGAAGCAGGCGGCGCCGATCGCGAACGGGTAGCTGTCGCGGATCAAGGTGACCAGCTCGCGCGAGTACTCGAGACCGCCGTCGGTCTTGACCCACTGCTCCTGCCCGGCGGGCGGATCGCCGCGCAGGGCGAGCACGTTGTCGATACCGGCGTCGTGCATCTCATCCAGCGTGGAGCGCAGCTCCGCCACGGTGGCACCGACGCAGGTGAAGTGGGCCATGGCCTCCAGGCCGTAGTCGTCGCGGATGCGCTTGACGATCTCGATCGTCTTTGCGCGCGTGGAGCCGCCGGCGCCGTAGGTGACCGACACGAACGAGGGCTCAAGCGTGCGCAGCTCGGCCAGCGCGGCGTACAGGTTCTGCTCGCCCTGCTCGGTCTTGGGCGGGAAGAACTCGAAGGAAAACACAGGTTCGGGTCCCGCGAGCAGCTGATCGATCCGCATCTGCGAAGCCTAACATAGCTGTGTCAAGGTTTGGATGGCTCCGGCGCTGCCGCGCCTACGCGGCGGCGTTCTCCGTGGCGCTCCAGCGCACGGGCGCGCCATTCTGGCCGGGCTCATTCCCAGCATCGTGTACGGCGCGCTGCGCCTGGCCGATCGCCTCCAGGTGGGTGAGCATCGCGAGCGTCTCGCTCAACAGCCACGGCCCGCCCTGCATGGCCAGCTCATCGCTGTAGATGCGAGGCACGATCTCAAATGCCGTCAGCGGCTCGGCCGCGATCGCGCCCCGTACGCGGGCCATGTGATCGGCGACCAGCGTGCGATTGCCCTCAATGTGGGCAAGCACGTCGGTGAACGTGCGCCCGTGGCCGGGCAGACACAGGCGCGCGCCGAGTCGCTGCACGACCCCGAGCGAGGAGAGAAATTCGCCGACCGGGTCGGGTGAGTAGCCGAAGTCGAAGAACAGCGAGATGCGCCCGAGCAGGTGGTCGCCCGAGATGAGCAGGCGCCGCTCGGGCTGGAACAGGCATACGTGCGAGGGTGCGTGGCCGGGCGTCTCATACACGCTCCACGGGCCAAGGTCCGTGTTGACGACCACTCCGGGCAGCAGCTCGCGGTCAGGTGCGATCACCGCGGAGATGCCCGATTCGTGGTGCTCGCGCTCGGCCGCGTAGCGGCGCAGCGGCTCTTCGGGCACACCGCTCTGGCGCGCCACCTCGACGCGCCGCTCGAGCGTCGCCTTGGGGTCGCGCTCCTCGACTGCCATGTGCTCGTATTTGGGGTGCATCCACAGCTCACAGCCGGTGCGCCGCACGATCGTGGCGGCCTGACCGTAGTGGTCTGAGTGGGCGTGAGTGCACACCACCAGGCGAATGTCCTCGACCGCGAGCCCGCACATCGCAAGCGCCCGCTCCAGCTGGAACATCGAGCCGGGCTCGCCCGGTCCGGGCGGGGTGTGGTAGCCGGTGTCGAACAGCACCACCCCGTCACCGGCACGAATCGCCCACGCGTTCCCGTGTGGCACACCCGGCCACGGCAAGGGCAGGCGCAGGCGGTACACGCCCGGCAGGACCCGCTCGCCCCTCCCAAGCTCGCGTTTACGACCTGTCTCGCTCACCGGCGCGGAGACTACTAGGCGTAGACTCATAGCCCACGGCGGACAAGGAGACTTGAGATGGCTGACGACGGAGCCGACATACCCTCAGGCACAGGCGAGGACGAGGCGGCCGCCAAGGTGCAGGAGGCGGCGGCACACATCCACTCCCCGCGGGGTGGCCAGGCGAACAAGAAGAACGCATCGGCAAAAAGCGACACCGAGACGGTGGCGCGGCGCTACTTCGAGGCGATCGCCGCGCGCGACGTGGAGGCGGCGGTGGCGCTGTGGGCCGAGGGTGGGCGCGAGTATGTGCGCGGCCAGGTCGATGTGACCGCGCCGGAGGGCGTGCGCGAGTTCATTGGCAGCCTCGTGGAGGCGATGCCGGACATGAAGATGGAGGTCGCCGAGACGACCACCGAGGGCGAGCGCTGCGCGGTGCGCTGGACGCTGCACGGCACGTTCGCGGGGCCGGGCTCACTCAACGGCGTGAAGCCGACGGGCAGTCCGCTGACACTCGAAGGCGTGGACGTGCTCACCGTGCGCGACGGCAAGGTGCAGTCAAACGACGCCTTCTCCGACGGGCTGACGGTGGCGCGTCAGATCGGGCTGATGCCGCCGCAGGGGTCGGGCGCCGAGCAGGGGCTGATGGGCGCGTTCAACGCGAAGACGAAGGTCACGGGCATGCCCGCGCGCGAGGCCGAGCTGGTCGCCGAGGGCGTGTGGGTGGTGCAGGGTCAGCCGGGCCGCTGCAACGTGTATCTGATCGAGGACGCCGAGGTGGGCGGAGTGACGATGTATGACGCGGGCGCGCGCACGATGGTGCGCGCGGTGGCAAGCGCCGGGGCGAAGCTCGGCGGGATCAAGCGCGTGGTGCTCGGCCACGGCCACACCGACCATCGCGGCACGGCGCCCGCGCTGGGCGTGCCGGTGCTGTGTCACTCCGAGGAGGTGCAGGACGCCGAGGGCAGCGGTGGGTTTCGCTACTGGCCCGAGGGCCTCGTCGGACTGCCAACCCCTCAGCGCCAGATCCACCGGGCGATGCATCGTTGGGCGTGGGACGCCGGTCCGGTGAAAATCGCGGACACACTGAAGGAGGGCGATGAGATCGCGGGCTTTCAGGTGATCGAGCTGCCCGGCCACGCCCCCGGCCAAATCGGGCTGTGGCGCGAATCCGATCGTCTGGCGCTCGTCAGCGATTGCTTCTACACGCTGGAAATGTGGGGCAGGGACTGCCCGCCGCACGTGCCCGAGCGGACCTACAACTACGACACCGAGCAGGCGAAGGCGTCGATCCGCAAGCTGGCGGAAATGGAACCGGCGGCGGCGTGGCCAGGGCACGCAAAGCCCATTGTGTCCTCGGGCGCGGTGGGCGAGGACGTGCGCTCGCAATTGCTGAAGGCCGCGGAGACGCTGTAGTGACGGTGAGCGCCACGCAGACGCACGACCCCACCCACAGGGCGCCGATGCACGAACAGGCAGGCGCCGCTCGCGCGAGCCGGCGCTCGTGAGCGTAAACGCGAACGGTTGAACAAGATGGCCAGGAAGCGACGCGAGCGCGCGCCGAAGCCAAGCGCGCCGACCAGCGACTACAGCGACAGCGACGGCAACGTGCTCACGCTGCGCGGCTCGCTGACGTTGGGGGCGAGGCTCGAGTATGCGGAGACGCTCGCAGGCACGCGCGGGCCGGCGGCAGCGACCCAGGAGGACGCGTGGCAGCGCGCCGCGGAGCTGCTGTTCGAGCGCCTGGCGGTACGCTGGAGCATCTCCGGCGCACCGATTGAACGCCAGAAGGAGCTGCTCGCGCGCCTGCGCGTGGCAAGCTCAGAGGAGCGGGCCTGGGTCAGGGATACGCTGCGAGCCCACTGCGCGGAGTGGTTTCCGGACGTCAAGGCGCCGTAGATGAAGCGAATCTCGCACCGGCTCTAAACAGGTCTCGCCAACAAACGAATGCCGGCGGCGCGCCTCGCGACGGGTGCGCCCCGCAGCGGCGTGCGCACCCAAGCGGCGGCATGCGCGAGTCAGGCAGGCTTCCCGAGCAGCTCCAGCCGCGGTCCATGCGCGTTGCCGGCCGTGACGAAGCGGGCGTTGGCGGGGCTTAGCACGAACTCGTAGAACTCGCCGTCCTCGCCCTCGACGATGAGGCGAGCACCATCGTCATGAATCGCGACGACCGTGCCGGGCTCAGCGCCGCCACCGAAGTGCTTGATGCGCACGGACGCACCGACGCGAGGGAGCGGTCGCGTGGGGCCGAGCATCCTCTGATAGTAGGCCCATCCAGGACCGCCTAGCCTCCGGCCCGCACCCCGATGGTGGCGTGGATGGCGTGTCCCTTGGGTGTGAGCGTCCATGCGTTGGGCGCTCCCTTGGCAGGACCGACACCGTCGTTTGCGATCAGTCCGAGGCGGTGCAGGCGCGAGAGCAGCTTTGAGATCTGGCCCTGATCGTTCATGCCAGAGGCCACACCGACCTGGCGGTTGGAGGCACCGGGGTGTTCGGCTACCGCCATCAGTACGCGCACGGTGCGGTAGGTGAGGCGCATACCAACGTCGCGCAAGGGGTCGGCCGACGCTGTTTGCCGGGGAGTATGTCGCTCGGGTACCGGTCGTTGCAACTCCTGGCGTGCCGCCGCCTGCCCGAGATAGGGCAGCACGATCATGCTTGTGAGCGGACCCACTAGCCCAAGTAGTCCCAGGCCGACATCGCCGGGCTGGGCAGACCCGACAAGTTCAGGCTCAACGTGGGCACTCGACCGGGCGCCGGCAGCCGGTCCAAGGGACGAAGCGGTGACCAAGCGCGAGTGCAGGATCGAGAGCACACCGCCGAGAACACCCTCGGCCGTGAGCGGAGGTGACCCCTCACCGCGCTTTCCCACCGTGCGTCCCCGGTCTATGAACGGGACGATCTGAGCGAGCACGCTCTCACGACACGCCAACGCCTTCGGACCAGCACCTAGGCTCTCGACAATCACGAGTCGGCCTGTGGCGGGATCGCCTTCCAACCACTCAAGCAGCCCGATCACCGCCGCCCGGACACCCGCCCGCCACGACTTCTCCCCCTCAAACGCCGGTGCCACGACCGATGCGATCCGCGCGATCGCATCATCGAACGCAGCCAGAAAACAATCCTCGCGATCGGCGAACAATTCATAGAACGTACGCCGCGACACCCCCGAGCGAGTGACTATATGCGCCACCGTCACGTTCGCGACACCATGCTCAGCAACCACATCAAACATCGCCGCGAGAATCCGCGCCCGCTGAATATCCGCAACTTGGTCGCGCCCCAGCCCGTTATCGCCGGGACGCAACCTGACGGCCGGCTCTACCCCATCGACCGCATCCTGTCTCGTCGCGACCATCTCATTTCTTCTTCGCTTTGCCGACCTTGCCTGACTTCTTGCTCTTCTTTGCCTTCTTGGCCTTGACCTTCGGACAGCCTGTGACGCTGATCGGCGTGGACTGGTGGATAACCGCACCGTCCTGGCCCGTGAACGCCGTCGGCATCACGAGTTTCGTCTTACAGAGGTTCCCGTTCGCCGCGAGCGCTGAGTATTTGCCTTGGGGTAGGTTCAGTTCGAAGCTTGCGATCGGGACGTCGGGCACGTTCTTGAACGTGCTGCTCGTAATGTTCGTCTTGTTGTTGATGAACGTACTACCGACGAGGTCTACAGTCACGCCATAACCCTGCAGCACAGCGATCAGCGATGGAAATTCTTCCCCAGCATGGCTCACGAAATACGTGGGTCCTTCGATCGGGACCGGCAGCACCGGTGTGATCGCCTTCGCATGCCCCACGATCGATGCCGCGGGGCAATTCGCAGGGTTAGCTTCGAACACCTTCGCCGTACACGCCTTCTGCAACGTCGTCAACCTGGACGGTAGCTGCTTTGGCAGATCCACCTTCACCGACGCGATGTTCGACTGCGACGAGGCCTGATTCGCTCCCAGGTTCCCGGTGGGATAAACGATCTTTGCGGTCAGACTTGCGCCACTCGTCCTCGATGTTTTCCCACTGGTGGACACCGAGAAGTTCGGCTTGAACGCCAGGCTACGACACGACCCCATCTGGAAATGACTCGATACTGGTGCCGTCGCCCCTTCGAAGCTATAGGCGGTACCTGCGAAGCTCATCGGGTTACAGCTCGTCGGGTTGAACATGAATTCTGGCCTGTCGATCACAGCGTCTATCTCGCGAATATCGGTCGGTATGCCCTTCACCGTCTTCGGAAACGCCGTCGTTGAGATCGTCAGTTGGCTCGTATGGGGGTCCACTTCGATCTTCGCCCTAACCACTTCAGTACCCAGATTGAACGGACCAGCCACGATCGGCACCGCGATAGACAAGCCGAACGGAGCACCCCCATACGGTCCCGTTAGGTAGATCGGTGCTGGTGGAGCACCGGGCTCAGGCAATACGAACGGGTATGGTCCGGGTCCGACCTCGGCGACGGTATGCCCGATCTGTGAGGCGCTTGAGCATGTTCCTTGGGCGGCTTGTGGTTCCCCACAGAGGGGGACCTTGGCGATCATGCCCAACAGGCCCTCTGGTGTCTTGAACTGTAGTTTTTCGATGTGCTGCTGCCCATCGTTACGCGAAAGGAGCATCGTGAAGTCCGTATACCCCGCTGCCTGATCTGTCGTAGCACCGGCGGTCATCGTCGGTGCGAACGGCAATGGTCCCGTGCAGTTAGATGTACTGCTGCCGCCTGGTCCCGCTGTGACCTGGAAGTTGCTTTCAGACAGCGCATCCGCTGTCAACGGCGTGCTCCATGGCGTAAAGTCCGCCGTCGCGGTATAGACTCCGCAGAACTGTGGTGTTACGAGCGCTGCTTGCGCGCCACCGCTGAAGTTCAACACGAATTCGTTGAGTGGCGCGTCTGGTGTTCCCGGATCTTGCGGAGTGCCCTTGAACGTCGTCGTCAACTGGCCTGTCTGTTCGTTCAGATGCACGTTGCCGATCAGCTTCAGATAGACGCCTTCGCCTTCGGCGGCAACGAGCAACTGCAGGTTCGGCGGGTTGGATTGCAGGATGTATACGTTGCCTTTCAAACGTCCTGGCAATAGTGGGGTCGAGATTTCGTCGGTACCAACCTTGGACGCCGCGGGGCATGATGGTGGACCATCCATCGTTTCCTTTTCGCTTTCCGGTCCACCAATGTTCTCTTGCCACGGCTGGCATGCCGCTAGACCTGTTGCCTGTCCGGGATTGATCGCGACACCTTCAGGCAGCACGACCGTTGTTTCCTTCAAACCAGGGGTAGCAAGTCCTTCGGGGTTCAATCCTTGAGGTACCTTGACCGTTGCTGACAAACCCGCCGGGGTGTCCGAGAAACTTGTATCCGGCGCAAGACTGATGAACGGTTGGAAGTGCTTTAGCTTTTCACAGCCAGTGATCCCGACAGGAACGTTTTCGCTGTTATGCCAGGGAACATTGAATGGTGAGCTGTTCACACTTTCGTTCTGCCATGTGCCGACCTCTTCGAAGCTGAAGTTGTTTTCGCCAGGTTCACGGCCCGGTCCCCCGCACGCCGTCGGCAACGACAACAATGGTTTGTCCGGGGCTCCCGTGTGGTGTTCGCTTGGATTGCCCCAGATCGTCGTCGTATTGAACACGACCTTGCGCTCGGGAACGTTCGCGTGCTCGGTAATACCATAGTCCCCACCGCTACGCACACGCGCATCAATGAACACATTGATATTACCATCTAGCGTAAACGCAAACTCCGCAGCGATACCAGGCGGTGGCACCATATTATACACCGGCAGGTCAAAACCGCTCCCTGCACCTGACACCGATGGATTGTCTTCACCGATCTGACTATCGAGTCGACATTCACCCTCGTTCTCCAGTTCTCTACGAGTGCACTTTGGTACCGCACCCGGTTCGCCGACGATCCCTGGGGGAAGACTCACATTCATAAATCGCGCTTCGCCACCACTCGGCGTTTCCAGACCGACACCGTAACTGGCAGGCTCGAAAACTACCGTGATCGCATACGGATGCGAACCAGCTTGCGTATCTATCGTACCATCAGGATTGGTAACCCACGCATCCGCATCAACGAGACCAAACGGTGCCGGTCCCGTACCGTAATGCACCGGAAGTGTCGCATTCGCGACATCCAAAGCGCCACCGCCACTCACGCTCATACGATCAGGTTCACTCCCCGGAGTCGCGGACACACTCACCGGGATTGCAACCAACACAGGAGCCCCACTGGGCGCGATCGGTTCCATCTGGCACGTTACAACGCTAGTACCAGTACAATCGCCGCCACCTTCGATTTCCGAGGTCTTTGCGACTATACCAGCCGGCAACACATTGGTCAGTGTCGGACCCACCGTGCTTTCTCCAGCACCCAGATTATAAACATACACGTGAAGAAGTCCTTCACCCCCAGGCGGAAGATTCGTCGGACCAAACCGTCCGATCACCTCATAACCAGGAGCAGGATTATCCGCTGCAGCGAATGACACGAACGTCAACGTCAGCCCGCAAGCCATAAGGACAAACAGCACAGAACGCTTCAACATTATTTCCTCCCCTTTACCGCTGTCCCCGAACTCTTATGAGCCTTCTTCGATGGCCCGTACCGCTTCCTAGCCCGCGCTTCACATGAAGCTCGCTTGTGCTTTGACTCCTTGCGACACGCTTTCAACGCGTCGGTTAGCTTTTGTGCGCGCGATAGCGTCTTGGCCTTTGCTTTGACCACTGTCGTCACTGGCGGTGTGAAATTACCGACACCGTTGAATGTGACGCTCGGCGGCGTCGCAAACGTTGGCGGTGGCGCGGGCACACCCTGACAGCCAGTCCCCGTACATTGCGGCGGAGAGATGGGTTTCACGCCATCCACCCTCACGTCATAGAGATCAAACGTTTCGTTCTGATCTTCAGGAGCCAACTGCGCACGCGTCGCTACGAACACGTCATTACCGCTTTCACTAGCGCCTATCAGCCACGAATCAGACGGGCTCGTGCCACCAGAGAGCAAGAACACGCAACCCCCATTCACGCCAGAACCATCCGCGCAAGTACCAGACCCTTCGCGCTCCCACTCATACACATCCTGTTTACCATTCGTGTCCTGCGACACCAACGGCACCCCACTATCAAAGAACACACGATCACCATCTTCACTGACCCACCGCGGAAGACTTGTGTCGTTCCAACTGAGCGGTAGGTATCCCGAGGCGCCTCCTCGTGTCGAGCCACACGATGCGCAGAACAAGCTATTCGACCCTGCCTCATACACGTACACCTCATCACCAGCATCTGGATACCCATGCGGATAGCCAACTACGCTCAGCGACTGACCCGACATGAACACAACACTGCCACCATCACCAGTGACCCGCGACGTCCGCTGAGCCGAACCAGCCTGCCAATCGCCATAAGCATAGCCAGCAGACGCTGACTCGCTACCGAAAAACGGTTCGGCGTAATAATCGTCTGCCGCCGAGAGAGTCCCTATAAATACCGGCGCGGCACCACTATGCGAGAGATACAGATTCGGTTCACCTTCAACAGGGCTTGTACCCTCACTGCTTGTCCCAGCAAGAACGCCCTTTGCGACGAAATACACACTTTCGCCGTCTTCGCTGACGCCCAGCACACCCAAGACACCAGCACCCGGAGCGGTCCAGGCTTCCCGGGACACCTGATCTTTCTTTGGGTTCCGCATTGAAGCGATAGAGTCGTTCGTCTTCAGTATAGAACGCATAACGACCATCCGCCGCTGACGCCCAATACTGTGCTTCACCTTCCGATACCGGAACCGTACAAGCATCACCCGGCACACTGCACTTATCATTCACAATTGGGCTCTGTGGCTCTCCAGGATTTTCACGCAAATAAATGCGAATAGGCCGCTCTCCAGCAACTTTGCCTTCACCGTACGTCGTTTCCATGCTCGACCAGTACACACGATGACCATCCGCAGAAATCACACCAGAAAAATCGGGAGGATTCCGTTTTGGATTGACGGCAGATGGCGGCGCACCAAAAGTCGCACCAGGCACAACCTTTCCTTCGGGCGAAACATCGATCAAATTTGGTTTGCTGCCAACAGAATCGTACAGGTAGATTTCGTTGTGTTCTTCACCTTCGGCGATATCCTTCTTGACATCATTCTCGAGTTCTGTTTCGAGCACTCCGCTTCCTACGAGCAATGCGTCGTTTGCCTCAAACAACGAATCACTAAAATTCTTTGACCCACCCCCAAATACGGGTTGATATTCTGACGCATGTTGGCCGTTAGAAACCCCATTATTTATGCCAAAACCGCCGTCGTTCTCACGTGCTGGTCGGTTTATTGAGACTAGATTCGTAAAGAGCGGTCGATAGACTTTTTCGCTCGTAACACGTGCATAAAGCACGCTGTAACCGCCACCAGGCGCTTCCGCTGACAGTGGGGTATCCTGCGGTTCAGCTGGCGTGCCCGAACCAAGAACTCCAACAGATAGATCGCTCGAAAATCCTTGATAGTAAGTACTAAACACTCCCGGTGGCTGAATGCTATTAGTTACCCATCCATTCGCAAGGCGTTTAGCCAAGAACTCGTTACCAATCGCGTTGCCGGCTTCCCCGTTACCCCCACCGGAAGTAGCATCGCCCACATACGCCACAGCAGACCCATCAGTCGACACCTGGAAAATGTGCTTTGTTGGGATCCCTTCTGCATCGTTTGAATCCCCAAGAGCTTCTGGGACGTACACGTCTGCATTCTCATTTTCCGGTGGTGTAACCATTTCATAGACACGGTTGTCGGGCAGTCCTTGGCTGCCAGCAACGCTCGTTTCGCTAGTCGTGAACGTCCCGTCGGTCGACTGTTCGTTACCGGTATTGTTGGTCGCGACGATCCGGTAGTGGTATTCGCCGTTGGGCGCCAGGCCCGTCAACTGTGCCTGGATACCCGCAGACCCATGCTGCGCACTGATGCTCGCTTCAGGAGTACCGGACCCATACGTGCTGCTCAGACCGTACTCGACACGATATGTCGTGACTTCGCCGTGCGGATAGACCTCAGCGCCAATGGTCGCTTCGGTAGACGTAATGTTCGTGACCGCCACTTCGCTGATCGAAGGCGCCTGACGTCCAGTCTGCACCGTGATTTCGTTGCTCACGGACGCTTCATTGGAAGCATTGGTCGCTACCAAACAGAACGTATACGTCTCATTCGGTTCAAGGTCCTGCGCTTCAGCCGTAACCTGATCCTGCTTGCCTTCAACCACTTCGACACTGGGGTTGGGAGTGCTCTGCTGGAAAGGTGGTTCTTCAGGAGATCCTTTGACGACACTACAAGTACCGTTCGTGTTGTAGTCGAACTGATAAGTCAACGGGCCACTCGCACCACCGGGACTCAACTCGCCTTTCAACGACACCACCGTGGAGCCCTGAACCACAGCAGACTCCAACACCGACGCTTCAGGAGCCACCGCCAACGCGGGCACGGCGCTCCACGCAAACCAACCCACCAATACACAGCAGACAGAGATGACCGGCAGGACCGGCTTACGAGCACCTATAGACACAACCCCTCCTCCAAGAACGATCCACACGAAACCCGCGGGACCGCGGGCACAACAAAACCACCCTGGGCACCAAACCCACAGCGGCAAAAGAACATGAAGCGCCGCAACAGCGACGCGAGAAACCAAACCGGCCCGTCAGGCCGGATGGAACGACAGTCTGGCTTGAAGCTAGCTGAGAGCCAGCCCGGCCAGAGAGAGAGAGAGAGAGAGAGACGCGTCAGCGACGCTGACGCGTCCTATAACGGACGGTCCAACGGCACACGGACTCTCAAGCACGTTATTCCCCAATGAATGCACGCGAAAATCAACCCTCTCTCGGAATGCGACCCGGTCCCTCTCCCAAGGGCCCTGCTTTACCGGTTAGAAGTCAGACCACAGAGGCCAAACCCAACCCGACCTTATGTACGCCCGGCAATCCCGTCTGGAACAGCCATGACCCGAACACTATAAGCAGACCTAAGTGTACTTGTCAAGTCCTACCGGCAAGAAAAAGCGTGCCGTGGTCCTGGAGACAAGTCTGGGGAAAGCAGAGCGCGGCGCCTGCGTGCGTTGGGTGCCCCCGCTGAGGCGTCCTTCAGGCGACGCTCCCACGCGGCAGGACCCACTTGGTGGGCTGTCCCGTGATCTCGGCGATCCGCTCGAAATCACCGTCGTAATGCAGCACTATCAAACCGGCGCTCTCGGCGCAAGCGGCGACGATCAGGTCAGGCAGGGGCACAGCTCGATGCTGTGAGCGCTTGGCCAGGAGAGCCTGTACCTCCAGCGCCCGGTCAACGATCGCCTCGGTTATCTGCACTCGTGGGAGCGCCCTCAGGGAGGCAGCGAGATCCTCGTAGATGGTCGGGCTCGAAGCGCTGTAGAGCAGCTCGAGGTCGACAATCCCACAGGTCGCGATCGCTCCGGACAGCAACAGTGGCTCGATCAGCCGACGCACCTCCGGACGCGTCTCGCGCCGTGTCAGCGCGCTCTTGTCGGCAAGATACGTGGCCAACGCTGTTGCTCAGCGCCAGGCGCCGGCCATTGTCGCCGGATCGTCGAGCGCCAACGCACCGGGCTCGAACAGCAACTCGACCAGACGCTCGCGCTCTTGGAGCTTGATGACCTCACCCAGAGCAGCATCGACCGTGTCTGTCAACGAACGCGTCCCAAGGATCTCACGGGCCGTATCGACCTTGTCGAAATCTACCTCAAAGGAGGTCTTGCGCTTTGCTGTCGTGGCCATACACATACGATAGCATAATACCCGCTATGAGATAGCAAACAACCAGAAGATCGCTATCCACATCTCCTCAGGGCAGGTCGAGCACGAGCAGCAACGCGTCGTCCACTGCACGCCGTTCCTCCAAGCTGAGGTGACCGACTTGCTCGCCCAGTGCGCGCGCGTCGACGGCGCCAACCATCTCGCAGAGAACCTGGGTGGGCTCGTCCGCGAGCGAGATCTCCGGATGGAAGCTGGCTGAGAAGGCCGAGCGCGAGGTTGGACAGACGACTACGGTCGAGAGGGCAAGCAGATCATCGGCCTGCACGACCACAGCGTAGCGACGACCCTGCTGTACATGACCGCGCTTGCCTGGAAGCTTGATCGCGTGGACATCACCACGGACCACGCAGCTGCTCCATCACGCCGGCCACCTCGCGCGCTTCGCTCACATAAGCGGGGTCCCGCATCAGGTTCCGCGCCTCCGCCGCGAGCCCCGAACGCCGGCGCTCTCGCTCGGCCGTCTCGGCGATAGCCTGACGCGCAGCCTCGGCGCGACTCACTCCTCGCCGCCGCGCAATCTCCTCGAGCGCGTTGAGCCCGTCGCGGCCAAGCCTCAGCGAGAGCGGAGCGGGAGCAGATGCCATACCGTACAAGGTAGCGCGAATCGAACTACATAGGCGCCGCGCTTGCTTAGCTTGTTCGTCCGCCGATGGTGGCGTGGATACCTTGCCCCCTAGGTGTGAGTGTCCAGGCGTTGGGTGCTCCCTTGGCGGGACCGACACCGTCGTTTGCGATCAGTCCGAGGCGGTGTAGGCGCGAGAGCAGCTTTGAGATCTGGCCCTGATCGTTCATACCGGACGCTACGCCGACTTCGCGGTTGGAAGCACCGGGGTGTTCGGCTACCGCCATCAGGACTCGCACCGTGCGGTAGGTAAGGCGCATGCCCACATCACGCAGCGGGTCCGTCGAAGTCGCACGCGGCTGCGCACGGACTCGTGAGACCGGTCGCTCAAGCTCGTTGCGCGCGGCCGCCTGCCCCAGATATGGCAGCACGATCATGCCGGTGAGTGGACCCGACAGCGCAAGCAGCGAACCGTGCTCTGGGCCAGATAGGCGCGAGTGCAGCACCGAGAACACCCCACCAAGGACACCCTCAGCCGTCAGCGGCGGCGGACCCTCACCGCGCCTTCCCTCACCGCGTCCCCGCTCGATAAACGGGACGATCTGAGCAAGCACCCGCCGGCGACACTCAAGCGCCTTCGGTCCAGCACCGAGGCTCTCGACAATCACAAGCCGGCCTGTGGCGGGATCGCCTTCCAACCACTCAAGCAGCCCGATCACCGCCGCCCGGACACCCGCCCGCCACGACTTCTCCCCCTCAAACGCGGGTGCCACGACCGATGCGATCCGCGCGATCGCATCATCGAACGCAGCCAGAAAACAATCCTCGCGATCGGCGAACAATTCATAGAACGTACGCCGCGACACCCCCGAGCGAGTGACTATATGCGCCACCGTCACGTTCGCGACACCATGCTCGGCGACAACGTCGAACATCGCCGCCAGGATCCGTGCGCGCTGAATATCGGCCACCTGGTCGCGCCCCAGCCCGTTATCGCCGGGACGCAACCTGACGGTCGGCTCTACCCGATCGACCGCGTCCTGTCCCGTCGCGACCATCTCACTTCTTCTTCGCTTTGCCAGCTTTGACCGACTTCTTGCTCTTCTTTGCTTTCTTCGCCCTCACCTTCGGGCAGCCCGTGACGCTGATCGGCGTGGACTGATGGATCACCGCACCGTCCTGACCTGTGAACGCCGTCGGCATGACGAGTTTGGTCTTGCAGAGGTTCCCATTCGCGGCCAAGGCTGAATACTTGCCCTGCGGCAGGTTCAGTTCGAAACTCGCGATTGGGACGTCGGGCACGTTCTTGAATGTGCTGCTTGTGATGTTCGTCTTGCTATTGATGAACGTCGATCCAACGAGGTCTACGGTCACGCCGTAACCTTGCAGCACCGCGATCAGCGACGGGAATTCTTCCCCAGCATGCGACACGAAGTACGTCGGCCCTTCGATCGGGACCGGCAGCACCGGCGTGATCGCCTTCGCATGACCCACAATCGATGCCGCCGGACAGTTCGCTGGGTTCGCTTCAAACGTCGCAGCTGTACACGCCTTCTGTAGCGTCGTCAACCGTGACGGGAGCTGCTTGGGCAGGTCCACCTTGACTGAGGCGATATTCGACTGGGACGACGCCTGGTTCGCTCCAAGGTTGCCCGTCGGGTAGACGATCTTCGCATTCAGGCTCGCACCGCTCGCCCTCGATGTTCTGCCCGACGTCGAGACTTTGAAGTCCGGCTTGAACGCGAGGCTGCGACACGAGCCCATTTGGAAATGGCTCGATACCGGTGCTGTCGCCCCTTCGAAGCTGTAGGCAGTCCCTGAGAAGCTCATCGGGCTACAGCTCGTTGGGTTGAACATGAATTCGGGCCGGTCGATCACCGCGTCGATCTCGCGAATATCGGTCGGGATACCCTTCACCGTCTTCGGAAACGCCGTCGTGCTGATCGTCAGTTGGCTCGTATGGGGGTCCACTTCGATCTTCGCCCGGACCACTTCGGTACCCAGGTTGAACGGGCCAGCCACGATCGGCACCGCGATAGACAATCCGAATGGGGCACCCTCATAGGGTCCTGTCAGATAGATCGGTGCTGGTGGCGCTCCAGGCTCGGGAAGCACAAACGGGTATGGGCCGGGACCGACCTCGGCGACCGTATGCCCGATCTGCGAGGCAGCAGAACACGTTCCCGCCGCTGCTTGTGGTTCCCCACAGAGGGGGACCTTGGCGATCATGCCCAACAATCCCTCTGGTGTCTTGAACTGTAGTTTTTCGATGTGCTGCTGCCCATCACTACGAGACAACAGCATCGTGAAGTCCGTATAGCCCGCTGCCTGATCGGTCGTCGCTCCAGCAGTCATCGTGGGTGCGAACGGTAGTGGTCCCGTACAGTTGGCTACGCTGCTGCCGCCTGGTCCAGCGGTGATCTGGAAGTTACTTTCCGACAGCGCATCCGCCGTCAGTGGGGTACTCCATGGCGTGAAGTCGGCCGTCGCGGTATACACCCCACAGAACTGTGGTGTTACGAGCGCTGCTTGCGCACCTCCGCTGAACGACAAGACGAATTCGTTCAGAGGAGCGTCTGGTGTCCCCGGGTCCTGCGGAGTACCCTTGAACGTCGTCGTTATCTGACCCGTCTGTTCATTCAAATGCACGGTCCCGATCAGCTTCAAAAAGATACCTTCGCCTTCTGCTGCTACCAGCAACTGTAGGTTCGGGGGGTTGGATTGCAGGACATATACGTTGCCTTTCAAACGTCCTGGGAGTAGTGGTGTTGAGATTTCATCCGTCCCGACCTTCGACGCCGCGGGACACGACGGTGGACCGTCCATCGTTTCCTTTTCGCTTTCAGGGCCACCAATATTCTCCTGCGATGGTTGGCATGCGGCTAGACCGGTTGCTTGTCCTGGGTTGATCGCTACACCTTCGGGTAGCACTACCGTTGTTTCCTTTAGTCCTGGTGTCGCCAGCCCTTCAGGGTTTAGTCCTTGCGGGACCTTCACGATCGTTGACAAGCCTGCTGGGGTGTCTGAGAAGCTGGTGTCTGGGGCTAGGTTTATGAATGGTTGGAAGTGCTTGAGCTTTTCACAACCAGTGGTTCCCACTGGAATGTTTTCGCTGTTATGCATGCGAAAGCTTATTGGTGGACCGTTTAGGCTTTCGTTTTCCCACGTACCCAACTCTTCTAGGCTGAACACTGGTGGTGCACCACATGATGTTGGTAGCGTCAACAGTGGCTTGTCTTCGGCACCAGTACCATGTTCACCGGGGTTACCCCAGATTGTTGTCGTGTTGAACACAACCTTGCGCTGAGGAATGTTTGCGTGCTCGGTTATACCGTAATCACCACCACTGCGCACACGCGCATCTATGAACACACTGACACCGTTGAACGTGAAAGCGAACTCCGCCGCGATACCCGGAGGCGGCACCAGATTATACACCTGCTCAGACAACAGTCCCGCACCCGATACTGACGGGAAATTTTCACCGATCTGTGTATCAGGCAGACATCCTTCGCCGTCGAATTGACTACGCTTGCACTTCGGTACAGCACCGGGTTCACCAACAATACCCGGCGGCAGATTCACGCTCAGAAACCTTGGTTCACCACCACTCGGCTTTTCATCACCCCCACCCGCACCCGTACTGTTAGTAGCAAAAGCTACCGTCAACTCATACGGATGCGAACCAGCCTGCGTATCAACAGTCCCATCCGCGTTCGTGGCCCACGCGTCCGCGTTAGCGAAACCCAACGGTGCTGGTCCCAAACCGTAATGTACCGGCACAGTCGCATTCGCGACACTCAACGCTCCACCACCACTCACGCCCACACGATCCGGTTCACTCAACGGATTCGCCGACACACGCACAGGAATTTCGACTATAGTCGGATATCCGCCGATCCCGATTGGTCCCAACTGACATGTAACCACTGTCCCCGTTGAGCACCCCGCAGGCAATACCGCTTCGTCGATCGCTTCGTTGACGGCTTCCACTCCCACCGGGAGCCTATCCGTTACCGTTGGGCCTTCACTCCCCTGGGCCCCCCCAAGGTTATACACGTACAAGAATAGGATCCCAGTGCCACCTGGAGGTAGATCTGTCGGACCGAAACGTCCGATCACCTCATAACCAGGCGCTGGGGAATCACCAAACACCACCGGCACGAACACAAACACCAGCCCACAAGCCACAAGCATCAACAGGGCAAACCGCTTGAACATTATTTCCTCCCCTTCACGACTATCCCCGAACCCTTACGCGCCCTCTTCACAGGCCCATAATGTTTCCTGGCCTGCGCTTCACACGATCCCCGCTTACGCTTCGGTTTCTTACGACACTGTTTCAAAGCATTATTCAGCTTCTGTGTGCGCGATAGTGACTTCGTCTTAACTTTGACCACAGGCGACGTGGGTGGCGCAAAGTTCCCGACACCGTCGAACGTGACGCTTGGTGGTGTCGCGAACGTCGGTGGTGGCGAAGGCACACCCTGACAACCAGAACCCGTGCACTGCGGCGGAGAAACAGATTTCACGCCATCCACACGCACATCGTAAAGATCAAAAGCTTCGTTCTGGTCTTCAGGAACCAATCGTGCTCGTGTCGCTAGGAACACATCATCACCGGTTTCACTCGCGCCTATCAGCCATGAATCGGATTCGCTCGTACCACCCGATAGCAGGAACACGCACCCACCATTAACAGCAATACTACTCGTGCAGGTACCCGAGCCTTCTCGCTCCCACTCATACACATTCTGCTTACCATCAGTAGCCTGCGACACCAACGCCGCTCCACTATCAAAGAACACACGATCACCATCTTCACTGACCAACTGCGGCATATAAGAGTCATCCCAACTAATCGGCAAGTAACCCGAAGCGCCTTCACGAGTCGAACCACACGACGCACAAAACAAACTGTTCGACCCAGCCTCATACACATACACCTCATCACTACCACCAGTCGGATACCCATGCGGATAGCCAGGCACACTCAACGACTGACTAGACATGAACACCACACTGCCACCACTACCAGTAACCCGCGATGTACGATGACCCAAACCAGCCTGCCAATCACCAAAACTAATATCAGTAGCCACTGAGAAAAGACCTCGGAACGGCTGGACTTCGCTACCATCGCCCCCCGAAAGAGTGCCAATAAATGTTGGTGCGGCACCATCACGCCATAGATACAGGTTGGGTTCGCCTTCAACAGGTTTCGTACCCTCACTGCTCGCCCCAGCAAGAACACTCTTCGCGACGAAATACGCGCTCGCACCATCGCTACTCACGCCAAGCACACCCAACACACCAGCATCCGAACCAGCTACTACTTCCCGCGACACCTGATTGGCTTCGGGTTCAGCGTTGAAACGGTAGAGCCCTTCGCCTTCAGTATAAAACGCGTAGCGGCCATCCGCACCGGAAGCCCAATACTGCGCTTCACCACCAGACACAAGAACCGAGCAAGCATCGCTAAGAACACTGCACTGCCCATTCACGACCGGACTCTGCGGCTCCTCAGGATTCACACGCAAATAAAGGCTAGTCGGCCTTGCACCACCTTCAAGACTCGACCAATACACACGACTCCCATCCGCAGAGATCGCACCACCAAAAGCAGGCGAGTTTTCTTCAGGTTCGCTAAGCGGCGGGCCACCAAACGTCGCGCCAGGTACCACCTTACCTTCAGGTGACACATCAACCAGACTCAAATGACCCTGAACCGAGTCATACAAATAATTCTCTTCTTCTCTTTTAGCGACTTCTGTCTTTACGTCATTCTCAAGTTCTGTTTCAAGCACACCGTTACCGCCAAGCAAAGCATCGTTTGCCTCAAACAACAAATCATTGAAGCTTTCCGACCCGCCCGCAAAAACAGGCTGATATGTATTAGTGACTCCCAATTGGTATACCTCTTTGGGACCAAAACCACCAAACGCTTCTGCTGGCCTGTTAGGCCTTATAGCCTTTGTAAAGAGCGGGTGATAAGTACTTTCATTTGTCTCACGCGCATATAGAACGTTATAGCCGCCACCAAGCGCTTCTTCTGATAGCGGAAGGTGTTCTGGTTCGGCCGGTGTACCCGAATCGAGCACCCCGACCGACAAATCACTGGAGAACCCCTGATACTTCGTGGAAAAGACACCAGCGGGTTGGATACTGTTAGTTACCCAACCACCATTCGCGAGACGCCTAGCCAAAAACTGACTGCCAATGCCTCGACCGCCTTCACCATTACCTCCACCTGATGTCGCATCACCCTCATACGCCAGAGCAGACCCATCAGTCGCGACCTGAAACAACTTAGACGTCGCAATGCCTTCACTGTTACTTTCGCTCTCCGCAAACGGCACGTAAACGTTTGCGTCCTCGTTATCTGGTGGTGTGACCATTTCAAACGCACGATCGTCCGGCAAGCCCTGACTACCGGCTATGACCGTTTCGCTCGTCGTGAACATCTCATCAGGAGACTGTTCGCTACCAGTACCGTTAGTGGCGACGATCCGATAATGATATTCGCTATTCGCCGCCAAGCCCGTCAACAATGCTTGGATACTCGCCGGTCCATGTTGCGCACTGATGCTCACTTCAGGTGTACTGGACCCATACGTGCTTGTGGGACCGTACTCCACACGATATGTCGCTAGTTCTCCATGCGGATAGACCTGAGCACTGACCATCGCACTAGTCGAAGTGATGTTCGTGACAGATCCTCCAGTGATCGTGGGTGCCTGATGGCCGCTCAGCACCGACACCTCATTGCCCTGAGCCTGTTCACCAAACACGTTCGTGACGACCAAACAGAACGTGTAGTCCTCGTTTGGTTCAAGTTCGCTGGCTTGAACTGAATCTACCTGGAACTGCTTAGCTTCAACGACTTCAACAGGACTCGTGCTCCCCCCACCCGTACAAGTACCGTTCGTGTTGTAGTACAACTGATAGCTCAACCGACCAGTAGCACCACCAGGATTCAACTCCCCCTCAAACGTCGCAGTTGTTGCCGTGACCGCACTTGCGGGTTCCGTAGTTACCGGAGCTTCAAGCAACGACGATGTCGTGAACGTCGCCGGGGTGCTGATGGCCTGTTCGCCTTTGATCCCATTACGCGCGAGCAGACACACGGTGTATTCGGTGTCCGGCGACAGACTTTGGAGCATTTCGGTGACCGCTTCTTTGCCAGCACCCAAAGAGATCCCAGGCGACACGGGAGCTTTGCCTTCCCCCACACATCCCGCTTTGCCCTGCTTATAGAGGAATTCGTAGGTACCCAGTTCGTAAGTACCCGGAGCACCTTCAACACCCGGGTTCAAAACACCATGAACCACAGCAGTCGTGGGCGGCACGAGCGCTTCCACCGACACTTCCGGCGTTTCAGGAGCCACCGCCAACGCCGGCACAGCACTCCACGCAAACCAACCCACCAACACAGCACACACAGCGATGACCGGTAGGACCGGTTTACGAGCAGCTATAGACACAACCCCTCCTCCAAGAACGATCCACACGAAACCCGCGGGACCGCGGGCACAACAAAGCCGTCGTGGGCACGCGGCCCACGACGGCAAAAGAACATGAAGCGCCGCAACAACGACGCGAGAAACCAAACCGGCCCGTGCGGCCGGATGGAACGACGGTCTGGCCCACAGCTAGCTGAGGCCACAAATTCCCCATCCCCCCTACAGGGGATCCCGGCCGGCCGCAAGGCCGGACGGAGGGGTCTACGCGTCGAAGCGCAGAGAGAGAGAGAGAGAGAGACGCGTCAGCGTCGCTGACGCGTCCTATAACGGACCCGCCAAGACCACACGGACTCTCAACAACGTTATTCCCCAAAGAAAACACGCGAAAAACAACTCCCTCTCAGAAGCGACCCGGTCCCTCTCCCAAGGGCCCTGCTTTACCGATACAAGTCGACCACAGAGGCCAACCCAAAACCCGACCTTATGTGCGCCCGGCAATCCCGTCTGGAAAAGCCATGACTCGAACACTATAAGCAGAGCTAAGTGTACTTGTCAAGTCCCACCGGCAAGAAAAAGCAGTAGTGGGACCTCAAGGCAAGGTCGCAAAGACCTACAGACAACGCCGCAAGACCTATAGACGAGGCCACAGGGACACGTGTGGGGCTTGGCGCATGACAACGCCGGAGTCGAGACAAGGCCGGCGGGACGCGCGCAGGGACCAGCGCATGACACCGCCGAGGCAAGACGAGGCCGGTAGGACACGCGCGGGGACTCGCGCATGACGCCACAAGCCCCGCTCCCACGCCACCCCAGGCGCGCCGGCGCGCGGGTCTCGCTACCGTGCCACACACAATGCGCCGCACCAAGATCGTCGCCACCATTGGGCCCGCCTCGCGCGAGCCCGAGACGCTGCTTGCGATGGTGCACGCCGGCATGGATGTAGCGCGGCTGAACTACTCCCACGGCACGCTGGCCGAGCACGAGGAGACGGTGCGGCGCGTGCGCGATGCGGCCGGGCGCGCGGGGCGACCTGTGGCGATCCTGCAGGACCTGCCTGGGCCGAAGTTGCGGATCGGACCGCTGCGCGAGGACATCGTCGAGCTGAAGCCGGGCGACATGGTCACGTTCACGTGCGGGGAGGAGCGGGTCGGCGACGCTCGCCACATGTCGATCACCTGGCCGGGGCTGGCGGCGGCGCTGACGCCCGATGAGGTGCTGTATCTCGCCGACGGCTCGGTGCGCCTGCGCGTGTCCGCCGTGCGGGCCGGCGAGAGCGAGGTCGATGCCGAGGTCGAGGTCGGTGGCGCCGTCGCCTCGCGCCAGGGGCTCAACATCCCCGGGCCCGCGCACACGCTGCCCTCAGTGCCCGAGGAGGACCTGGAGCTGCTGCGCCACGGCGAATCGATCGGCGTGGACATGGTCGCGCTGTCGTTTGTGCGCTTTCCCTTAGACGTGGAAGCCGTGCGCGAGCACACGCGTCTGCCCCTGATCGCGAAGATGGAGAAGCCGCAAGCGGTCGAACACGCCGAGGCGATCATCCGCGCCGCCGACTGCGTAATGGTGGCACGCGGGGACCTCGGCATCGAGATGCCGATCGAGCAGGTGCCCGCGGTGCAAAAGGCGCTGCTCAAGCAGGCCGGCTACCTCGCGCGCCCCTCAATCACCGCCACGCAGATGCTCGACTCGATGGTCACCTCATCGCGCCCCACGCGCGCGGAGGTGGCGGACGTGGCCAACGCGATCCTCGACGGTACCGACGCGGTGATGCTCTCCCAGGAGACGGCGATCGGCGCCTACCCGGTCGGGGCTGTGGAAATGATGGCCGCGGTGGCCGTCGAGGCCGAGAAGATAGCTCCCTATGAGGACTGGAACGGCGCGCGCGTGCGTCGCTCCGAAAGCGACCCCGCTCATACCGTCGCCCACAGCCTGTGCCTAGCAGCGCGCGAACTCCAGCTCGACGCGCTGATCGTACCCACGCTCTCGGGCCGCTCCGCGCGCCTGGTCTCCGCCCACCGCCCGACCGTGCCGATCTACGCGCTCTCCCCCGGCCGCGAGACGGTGCGCCGCTGCGGACTGATGTGGGGCGTGCAGGCAAGCTCGATTCGCCGCCACGAGACCACCGAGGAGCTGATCGCCGACTCGGCCCGCCGCGTGGTCGAGCTGGGCTGGTGTGAGCCGGGTCAGCGCGTCGGCATCACCGCCGGGCTGCCCAGCGGGCGACCCGGCACCACCTCGCTCATGCAGATCCAGGTGCTGTAGCGCTCAGTCCTGTGCGCTCGTAGAACTCCGCCTCTTGGCGACCAAGCTCGGTCACGGGCGCGTCCCCGTACATCCACTCGCGTGCGATCCGGTGCCAATTGTTGGTGGCGCGCAGCTGCCCAAGCACCGCCAAGGTCATCGTCTCCATGCGCCGACCGAACAGGTGCTCAGGCTGGATTCTCTGGTGGCGCATCTCGTGAAAGTAGGCAGAGGCCGGACTCGTGCTCTTCACGATCACCTCGGTGGCCAGCTCGGGCGAGAGCGCCACCTCTTCGTCGTCAGACGCATACCACGAGATCGACTCCAGCGCGAACGCCAGCAGGTGGTCGGGGTTCGTACGCTCGGGTTTCGGCAGGAAGCCAGACTCGGCCATCAGCGACTGCAGTCTCAGCGCGTCGCCCTCGCTCACTGCGCGCTGGACGGCCATCTCCAATTCTACGGGCCCACGCTCCAAGCGCTTGAACAGCCCGAAATCCAGAAATGCGACACGCCCGTCGGCAAGCAGCATGAAGTTGCCGGGGTGGGGGTCGCCCGAGAACTGACGATGGCGATACAGGCAGCCGAGGTAGAAGCGGAAAACGATCTCCCCGATCCGGTTGCGCTCGGCCTGTGAATATTCCTTCAGCTGCTCGAAGCCGGTGCCCTCCACGAACTCGCTGACGAGCACTCGCTCGCGCGAGAACTCACTCACCACTTCCGGCACCACGATGAACGGATGGCCCTTGTAGATACGAGCCAGCGAGCGCTGGTTCTGGGCCTCCAGCTCATAGTCCAGCTCCTCGGCGATACGCTCGCGAATCTCCGCGGTAACCGCCTGCACGTCGAGGCTCGGCGTCATCCGCTTTAGCAGGCGCATGATCATGCCCAGGTTCTGCATGTCAGCGCGCACCGCCGCCGCAACGCCTGGATATTGCACCTTCACAGCCACCTCACGGCCATCGTCCTTGAGCCTCGCCCTATACACCTGCCCGATCGACGCCGCCGCGATCGGCTCCTGCTCGAACTCGGCGAACACGTCAGAGACCTTCTCTTCGAGGTCGGCCTCGATCACTCGCTTCATCTGCTTGAAAGACACAGTCGGCGCCGAGTCGCGCAGCTTGCCGAGGCTCACGCTGGAACTCCTCTCGGTGCTCCTCCGGCACGAGCCCCACGTCGAGAAACGACAGCATCTGTCCGAGCTTCATCGCCGCGCCCTTCATCGTGCCGAGTACCGCCACGATCTGCTTGGCCGTCTCCAGCTGGCGACGCGCGCTCGCCTCCTGCGCCGCCTGCTCGCCGCGCGTGACATTCGCTGCCTTGGTCCCGAACTGCTTGACCGCCTCGCTTGCCGCAAGCCTCCCCACGGTGGCCGTGCGGCGCACCCGCGATGTTGGGATCTTCTCCTGCGCCACCCTTTGATTCTACGGCTGGCCCGGCAGCTCGACGCGCGAGCCCGGCACGATGTCGTCGCGGCCGTCGGCCCAGCGCACCCACGCCTTCTTGCCGCCGTCGTAGTCGTCGGCGAGCAGCACCAGCGTCGCCGGCTCCCCCAGCGCCATGCACGGGTCGGCTCCCTCCGGGTCAAGGCCACGCCACACGCGGATGAAGGGGTTGCGCTCCCACTCGCGCGCGATCGTGGTCGCCTCGGTGTGGCCCGGATACACGATCGTCTCGCCCGGCAACTCCATCAGCGTGCCCATGATCGAGTCGCGCAGATCGGTGTAGGTCGTATGGCCCGGTGCCCGCACGCCGCCCACGCTGCCCTCGAACAGCGTATCTCCGGTGAACACCACCGCGTCACCGCCCTGAAAGCCGCCTGGGCCCCCACCCGTCACGAAGCGCGGACTCGGCTGGCCGCTGGCAACGGACACCAGAAACGACAGCATCCCCGCGGTGTGGCCCGGTGTTTTCAGCGGCCGCACCTCAAGGCCACCGAAGCCAAGCACCTGCCCCACCTCGATCGTGCCCAGCGTCAAGCCCTTGCCGAGCGCCTCGCCCATCGCCTGGAGCGGCTCGCGCTCCAGTGGATCGAGCAGCACCTCCAGCCGCGGCCAGCGCTTGCGCAGCGCGCCCAGCTCGCTCACATGATCGAAGTGATGGTGGGTCAGTAGCACGTGCGTCGGCTCGATCTCATGCCGCTTGGCGGCATCGACCAGCGGCGCCACGGGGCCGCCCGCGTCGATGAAGAAGCCCGGCCCGCCCTCGCTGTCGGCGACGAGATAGGCGTTGGACAGAAACTGCTCGCTCATCGAGCGCTCGACGATCATCGCGGCATCCTCCCACGTTGCCCTCCTCGCCGCCACCCACACCTCGCCGCGACCTGGCTCGCCGGCCAATCCGACTGCGCGAATATCGGCCCTCCGTACACATCGGCGTGCATCTCAGTCTGCGCCCCGTCTCCCATCAATAGAGCCGCTGTCGGTCAGCTTCGGTCTTGACATACACACCGCCGTGTGGTTTTGTGGGAGAGCAGTTCTATCAAGACTTGAGCAATCAAATGGGGGAGGCTGTAAGGATCATGATCCACGACTCGACGTGGCTCGCAAGGACACGCGCCATGCGCAGGATGCGCCTGGTCGCGCCGCTCGGGCTTCTGCTCGCGAGCGTGCTGCTCGCCAGCTTCGCGGCCAGCGCGTCCGCCTCCACCGTGGATATACGCGGTGAATGGACAATCGTTCTCAAAACCAAATCAAACACGCTGCAGGGCACAAGCATCATTACCGCGGAACCAAATGCAAAAGAAGAATTCGCGAGTGCCACCACCACGTTCGACAACTTCATCCCCGGAACCTTCTCAGGCACACTGGAAGGCAGCAAAGCCACGGTCACCATGACCACATCAGAAGTCCCCTCCCCACCCGCGCCCGCACCAGTGCCACCGGGGAAGTTCGAAAGCGCCACCGGTGGAATAAATGTGATATCGGGCACCGGCACCCTTGAACTGTCGGGCGAAGGCACATTCACCGTCGGCGCCATCGTGGAAAAAGGCACGGTGGAAGCCACGAGGATCAAGACCTACCAGCAGCTGGAGCAGGAACAGCTGGAAAAGGAAGAGCGCGAAGCCCGGCCCAACATTCGCGGCGAATGGGCGCTCACCCTCGAAGCGGGACCGGAGACACTCAAGGGAATCGCGGTCATCAGCGAAGAAGCGACCACACAAAATAACTTCGCAAGCGAGAGTGCGATGTTCGAAGGCTCCCAGGACGGCACCTTCACCGGCACGCTCAAGGGCCCCGAAGCATCGGTGGCGATCACAACCGAAGGCAACGCCACACTGGAGATACCGCCGGGCAGCTTCAGCAGCGAAACGATCGCCGTGTCCCCGATTGCCGACCCGACGTCGATGTCCGGAGAAGGAACCTTCACTTTCGGCGCCGGGAAATTGACCGGCAAACTGACGGCGACGAGAATCAAGACCTACCAGCAGGTTCTCGAACGCGAAGAAAGCGAACGCAAGGCCAAGGAGCAGCAGGAAAAGGAAGCGCAGGAAGCACAGGAAGCCAAAGAAAAAGCCGAACAGGAAGCCAAAGTAAAGGCCGAACAGGAAGCCAAGGCCAAGCGTGAACGAGAAGCTCGGGAAGCGATCGAAAAAGCCGAGAAAATCGTGCCGCCGCCGCCTCCTGGGCCGTCCCCGCTGCCCCTGCCGAACCCCGTCACGATCGCCGCCAAGGAGCTGTCCAAAGGCGCGACGGTCAGTCATTCCAGAGTGGTGGCGCTCGAGCTGTCAAACCCGAACCACCTGACGGTCGGCGGCAAGCTTGAAATGGTCACCGCCACTGGGGTCGTGGGGTCCAAGAACGGTAAGAAGAAACCCACGCCATTCGGGACGATCTCATTCACGATCGCCTCGAACGGCACCACGACCGTAAAGCTCAAGCTCTCGAGCGCCAACTACGCCACGCTGGTCAAACACAAGCGACTGCGCGTGGTCGTGAAGATCACGACAACCGCCAACGGCGAGTCGACGCCCGCCAAGAGCTACGGCATGACGCTCAGCCTCGCGCCGAGCACGACAACGACACATAAGCACTAACACGACAACGCAGCATCGAAGCACCGCGCCGACGGGTGGGCAGCCTTGGTAGGGACTGCCCACCCGTCGGCGGTGCGTTGGGCCCGCGGACCCGTACACTGCGCCAGATGCCCCTGATCCACACCTGCTATCGCATCGGCGACATCGACCGCTCGATCGCCTTCTACAACGCGCTCGGCTTTCAGGAGGTCGGACGCATCCCGATCGGCGACGAAGCGATCAACGTGTTCATGAACCAGCCCGGTGACGGCGACATGCCACGCCTGGAGCTGACCCACAACTTCGGCGTGGACTCGTATGAGATCGGCACCGGCTACGGCCACATCGCGATCACCGCATCGGACCTCGATGCCCTGCTCGCACGCCTAGCCGAGCAGGGCATCGAGCCCGAGAAGCCACCGTATTCCGTGCGCGAGGGCGGCTCACGGCTCTGCTTTGTTAGAGACCCCGACGGGTACCGGATCGAGATCATCGAGCAGAGCTGAGCGACGGCGCTCGCGTCAAATAGCGACAGTCGAGGACCCAACCAACTTCGTCAGGTTCTCCAAATATTGCCCGCTGCCCACGTCGCGGCGCCACTGCAGCGGGCCACGCACCGAGCCGGCGCACTCCACGAGCCGTAGCCGCGCCTGCTCGAGCGTCGGCGCGGTCGTCACGAGCGCCACCGCCCGAGAGGTGCCCACGGTGCGATACGTGTTCTCGCCGCTCTGGACGGCCGAGGCGAAGAACACGTGGCATCCCGCTCGCCCACTCGCGTCGGGCGCTTCGAGTGCTGCGCGGTCGAGTTCGAACTCGTACGGCTCGCCCGCGCGCAGCGCGTAGTCGGGCGAGACGAGATACAGCACAAGCGACGCTTCCTTGCGCAGCTCGACGTCGCCCGGGCTCAGCGTACCCGCTGCCAGCTGGCCCATCACGTAAGGCCAGTCACCCTCGAAGAGGCTCATGATGTTCATGCACTCGGGATCGCCGAAGCGCGCGTTGAACTCGATCACCTTGACACCGCTGGCGGTAGCAAAGAAGCCGCTGTTCATGATGCCGGTAAAGCGATGCCCGAGCTGTCCGAGCCGCTCGATTACCCGTTGGATGATCGAGCACGCCTGGCGATACTGCGCCTCGCTCAAGAACGGCAGCGTCCCGTCGGCGAGCGAGAGCGAGCCCATTCCGCCGGTGCCCGGCCCCTCGTCACCGTCATAGCGATACGGATAGTCGTAGGTCGGCGCGGGAAAGACCGTCGCCTTGCCATCGCTGATCGCCTGGATTGTGAACTCGGCGCCGAGGATCTTCTCCTCGATCAGCACCGAGTCCCCGGGGACGGCACGCGACAGCAGCTCGCGCGCATACTCGCCGGCCGCCTCATGATCGGCCAGGTGCGGGCCCATCACCTTGACCCCCTTGCCACCCGTCAAACCGGAGGGCTTGACCACCACCGGGGTAGAGCCAAAGGAGTCGAGCGCCTCGCGCACCTCCTCGGGCGCGTGCACGACCCGCAGCAGCGGCACCGCCTCAGGCGCGACTTCCGCAAGCAGCGTGCGCGCGAACGCCTTGTTCCACTCGATCTCCGCGCCCGCGCGGGTCGGCCCAACCGCGGCCGTGCCCTGCGCCAACAACGCGTCGACCACGCCGGCGGCCAACGGCTCGTCTGCGCTCACCATCGCGATGTCGATTCTCATGTGCCCGCGCGAACGCGGCAACGGCGCGTGGATCGCTGACATTGCCGATCTCATAGCGTCCTCCGGAAGCGTCGGCGCTCGCCAGCAGCGACGGGTTCTCGTGGCCCATGAACGCGTGCAGCTCGCTGTGCTGGGCCATGCGAGACGCAAGCGCGCTCTCTCGTCCGCCGTGACCGATGATCAGAGTGCGCATCCGGCGGCGATTGTATCCGGGGGCGTGCCGGCCAGCCCTTACCCGGGAGGACTCTGGAGTCGGTCATACCAAGGCCCGCGGGCGTCGGTTGCACCTAGGCCTGCGTGCGTGGACCCGCGGGCGTCGGTCGCACCTAGGCCTGCGTGCGTGGACCCGCGGGCGTCGGTCGCACCATGCCTATAGTGGTCGCGCTGTGGAACTTGGCCTGGCCACCTTCGCTGACGTCGCCCCCGGTGCCTCCCCTGCGCGCGTCGCCGAGCGTCTGCGTGAGCTGCTGGAGGAGATCGAGCTGGCCGACCGCCTCGGCCTGGAGGTGTTCGGGGTCGGCGAGCACCATCGCCGCGACTACTCGGTATCCGCCCCCACGGTCGCACTTGCGGCGGCGGCGGCGCGCACTGAGAAAATCCGCCTGTCAAGCGCCGTGACCGTGCTCAGCTCAGCCGACCCGGTGAGCGTGTTCGAGGAGTTCGCGACGCTCGACCTGCTCTCCGGCGGGCGTGCCGAGATCATGGCCGGACGGGGATCGTTCACGGAGTCCTTCCCGCTGTATGGCTACGAGCTGGAGGACTACGACGAGCTGTTTTCAGAGAAACTGGAGCTGCTGCTCGCGCTGCGCGCCTCCGAGCACGTCACCTGGTCGGGGCGACATCGCGCCGCGCTGCACGACGCCGCGGTTTATCCGCGCCCATTGCAACAGCCGCTGCCGGTGTGGATCGCGGTCGGCGGCACGCCCGCCTCGGTCGCCCGCGCCGGGATGCTCGGCCTGCCCCTGATGATCGCCATCATCGGCGGCGCGCCCGCTCGCTTCGCGCCGCTGGTGGAGCTTTATCGCGAGGCGGCCCGGCGAGCCGAGGCCGCACGAGCCGGCGAGACGGACGGCGCAGGCGAGACAAGGCAAGCCGAGGACGCGGCGCATGGCGGCGACACCGGCTCCCCGCACCTGGCAGTCGGCATCAACTCGCACATGTACATAGCCGACACCGCCAAGCGCGCGGCCGACGAGTTCTTCGGGCCCTACTCGCAGATGATGAACCGCATCGGGCGCGAGCGCGGCTGGCCGCCGATGAGTCGCGCGCAGTTCGACGCGGGCTGCGCGCCGGAGGGTCATCTGCTCGTGGGCACGCCAGAGCAGGTGGCGGAGAAGATCGTCGCCCACCACAAGCTATTTCACCACGACCGCTTCCTCGGCCACATCAGCGTCGGCGTGCTGCCCCACGAGAAGGCGCTGCGCGCCACTGAACTGTTCGCAACCGAGGTGGCGCCGCTCGTACGCACTCGTCTGGACACGGGCGCTACCCTTCCTGCCAGCGATGGCTGACACGGGCAAGATCGCCAAGAACCTGGAGCGCTTCGCACAGGCAGTCGCGGCACACGACCGCGAGAACCCGACGCATACCGCATATGGGATCGGGCTTGCGCACTTCGACATGGAGCGCCTCGGCCTGGAGGAGGGCGAGGAGATCCTGCCCGGCATCACGATCCACGCCGACAGCGGGCAGAGTTCCAACTTCCGCGTGCTGTGCGACGGACAGCACGACGAGGGTACGGTCGAGTCCGAGGAAGAGGTCGTGGAGGCCGTGTCGACGCAGGCGCTGCCGATGGTCTCGCCGGGCCCGATCGTTTCGCCGGGCCCCAACGGTCTCGCCGGGGCCTCTCGCTGCGCGTGTTGTGCTTAACTTTTTTTACCTACTACGTTAATAGCTACATTTCGTAGTCACTATCGCGCTCTTTTAAAAAGAGCAACACAGCACACCCGCCCGCACCCGCACGCGACCCACCTCGCCGCCATATGCTACCCGCGGTACTACCCATTTGGCCCCTATCCGATCTGCGCTATGCGATCTGCAGTGCTACCCCCGCTCCACCCGCGCCGCCGTCCCCTGCTACGCGATTCGCCCAGCGATCATCGCCACGAGCCGCTCGATCGTCGGGCACTCAATGTCGTGACGCGCTGCCGCACGCAGCACCGCACCAGGGATCGCGTCAAGCTCGGGGGGACGCCCGGCGGCGATGTCGCGCTGCATCGAGCTGCCAAGCGTGTCGTGCGCTGCGGTCAGCTCGCCGAGCGGATCGCCGCTTGGGATCGACGCACCCTCAGCCCGTGCCACCGCACAGCCCTCCTCGATAGCGCCAACTAGGTCGGCGCGTAGCTCGGGCGTCGAGCGGATCGGTCCCAACGTCAGGTCGTATGCGCTCGTGGTGCACGCAAGCGCATTGAGCCGCACGAGCTTTGACCACAGTACCTGTGGCTCAGAATCGCCGATTCGCGCCGGGATGCCGGCATCGGAGAGCGTGCTCGCCAGCTGCTCCATTGGCGCCCGCGCGGCGAGGTAACGCGAGGCCATGTCCACGCGCAGGAACTTGCTCGTGTGAACGACGACGCCCGCCTCGGGGCGGTCGGCCTCAACGCGAATCGTGCCCGCCACGACTGTCTCCGCCTCAAAGCGCTCGCGCAACAGGGCAACGTGGTCGAGCCCGTTGAGCAGTGGCAGCACGAGCTTCGGCGCGACCGCCACCCGCTCCAGCGCCTCCGCTAGACCCGCGGCCTTGGTGGCTACGATCAGCACATCCATCTGCTCCGCGAGCCGCGCGACCGCCGGCGGGCGAGCGAGGAAATCCCCAAGCAGCACGCTGTTGACCGCCAGGCCTCGCAGCGAAATCGCCTCGACCGTGGAGTCGCGCGCGACGACGAGCACCGGCGTGCCCGTACGCGCCAACGCGCCGGCAACCAACCCACCGACCCCTCCGGGCCCGAGCACCGCGACCCTCACGACAGTCGACCCCGCAAGCACCAAACCCACACGCGCCAACCCCACACGCGCCGATCCCACACGCGCCGACCTCTCGACAACTGGCCCCCCGGCAGCGAGCCCCTCACGACAGCGGGTCCACGAGCACGCCCGGATTCATGATGCCGCGCGGGTCCACGACGGCCTTGGCGCCGCGTAGGGCGGCGGCGAACGGGTCGGGGCGCTGGCGGTCATACCAGGGCCGATGATCGCGGCCGACCGCGTGGTGGTGGGTGATGGTGGCACCCTCGCCGATCAGCACGTCGGAGACGGCGGCCTTGATCGCCTGCCACTGCTCGACCTCCTCGCCGCGCTGCGCGGGGGCAAGCACCGTGTAGTAGGGGGCCGGCCCGTCGGGGTAGACGTGGGTGAAGCGGCAGGACACGTACGCGACGCCGCTCACGTCCTCGGCTGCCGCGCGCGCGGCAGCCATGACGCGCTCGTGGAAGACGGGGAAGCGATCCCACGTGATCGCCGTCTCGAAGGTCTCCGATAGCACGCCCATCGCGACGAAGATGTCGCGCACGTAAGGCGCGCGCAGAAACGCTTCGCGCCAGGCACCCACGCCGCTTGTGCCTGCCTGGGTGCTCTCCCGCCCGCCCGAGCCGGCGCCAGCGCCGCTGCCACGCCGCTCGCCGACCTCCCCGCCATGCTCGGCGCAGATCGCAAGCGCCCGGTCCATCGCGAAGTCGACCGGGTGATCGCTCGACTCGAAGCCGAGCACCAACAGCGCGAAGCTGCCGTCGCCGGACATCGTGAAGCGCGCCTCGGCGGGGTCGATCAGACGGCAGTTGCTCGGGTGCAGGCCCGACTGAGAGAGCGCGCGCACGCACTCGGCGCCGAGCGCGAACGTGGCAAAGCGCACCCCCGCCGAGGAACGATGCTCGGGCCGCGGCTGGATGCGCACCCACGCCTCCGTGACCACCCCCAGCGTGCCCTCCGAGCCGACGAGCAGGCGGTCGGGACTGGGGCCGGCGCCTGAGCCGGGTAGCCGTCGCGAAGCCCACACCCCGGCCGGCGTGAGCGCGCGCACCGACTCGACAAAATCCTCTATGTGCGTCCACACGGTCGCGAAGTGCCCGGCGGCGCGCGTCGCGATCCAGCCGCCGAGCGTGGAAAACTCGAACGATTGGGGAAAGTGACGCAGGGTGAAGCCGCTCTGCGCAAGCTGCGCCTCCAGCTCGGGCCCGCTGGCGCCGCCCTGGATGCGCGCGGCGCGCGAAATGTCGTCAACCTCGATCACGCGGTTCAGTCGTCCGAGGTCGATCGAGATGGCACCGTTGTAGGCACTGTCTACACAAGGCTGAACGCCGCCGACGACGCTCGTGCCACCACCGTAGGGGATCGCGGCGACACGCTCGGCCGAGCACCACTCCAGCAGTCGCTCGATGTCGGTCTCATCGCGCGGGCACGCGACGAAATCGGGGGGGCTGGAGAACTGACCGCGGAAGCCGCGGACCACGTCGCTGTAGGACTTGCCGAGGGCGTGGGCTGCACGCGCGTGCGTGTCGCTCGAGCAGATCGGGGCAAGCGCCGAGGGCGCAACCACCCGTGGCGCCGACAACGAGAGCGCATCGAGGCTCACCGGCGACTCGACCTCGACGGGCGGAAACCCGAGATGGGCGGCAAGCCCGCCGGCGGCGGCGCGCACCTCCTCGGGCGAGGGTTGCTCGTCCTCGTAGCCCCAACCCCAGTGCTTGCGCTGGCGCACGGTCATCGGGTACGGGGCGTTGTCATTAGCTGCGAGTGTAGGGAGACATGGGTGCACGCACACGCCGCCGCGACATCTTCACTCGCGCCGCGCCCGCGAGCACTAGCCTGTGTGTAGATGGCGAGTAGAGCCGAGCCCCAGACAAACGAGATGCCGGTAATCCTGGCGCGCGGGCCGTGGGAGCTTGGCCAGGTGAAGACGCGCTGGCGCGCCGAGCACTACGAGGCACCACGCGAGCATGTGGCGGCAGCCGACGCTGAGATCGCCGCGCTGCGCGCGCGCAGCTCGCCCAGCCACGACGGCCTGGCGGGCAGACTTGTCGATTACAAGGACACTCCGCACGGGATCGAGCTTGAGATGCAGCCGCTGCGGTGGGCGCTGCGACTGGTCGCGGGCGACGCGTCGTGCAGCGTTGCCGCCCTGTGCGTGACGCGCTCAGCCGACGGACGCTGGCTGGCAGGCAGACGCGCGGCGTGGCTGGCGTCGTGGGCCGGGCGCTGGGCACTCGGGGCCGGCGGCGCCGTCGACCTGGGCGAGAGCCCGGCCGACACGCTCGTGCGGGAGCTGCGCGAGGAGTGGTCGGTGACACCCGAACGCGTGCGCGGCGAGGCGCTCATACGTTTGCCGCATAGGCTCGTGATGTTCGTCGGGCAGGCGTGGCTCCCTGACGGTGCAGAGGTGACACCCGACCACGAGCACGACGAATATGCGTGGTGGCCAAGCAACATCGACGAGTGGCCGCCGCAGGCCGGCGAGGGCCTCAGCCGGATGGCTCGATGGCTGTCGGAGTGACACGACAGAGCAGCGATGCCCCCGGGCGGCCAGCCACCGCCCCTGACCTATCGAAGTTGGACACAATCGCGGCAACCAGCCGCTTCTCCCCAGCCTTCACACCGCTGAAGTGGACGTCGTTCTTTCACTCGTGCGTGTACAGCTCGCTGCTGATCTGCGCGTTCGCGCTCGGTAAACCGCAGCCGGAGACGTTCGTGCTCGGATGGACACACGGCCTGCTGTGGATCGGAATGTCTCTAGCGTGCATCACGGCCGCGCGCATGCGAGTTGTGTCGCTTCGCCTCGCCGTCGCGGTGGCGGTACTGGGCGGAATCGGGCCCTTTTTCGGCAGTTACGAGTTCGTGCGTGAGCAGCGCCGCCGCGCCAAATCGGGCGTGCCCGCCGCCGGGCCGCTCGCCTCCACTCTCCCGCGCCCGGCCGCCCGCCCACCCGCGCGCGGTTCCGCCAGCCAGTCGCGCTAGAGTGACGCCAGATGGCGTCCGGCACTACGATCGAGCAAATGATCGACGTCGTGACCCCTGCCGCCGGCGAGTCGGTCACCGAGGGAACGATCCTCGAATGGCATGTCAAGGTCGGCGACTACATCAAGGTCGACGACACGATAGTTGAGATATCCACCGACAAGGTGGACGTCGAGCTGCCCTCGCCCGCAAGTGGGACGGTTACAGAGATTCTGGCCGAGGAGGGTGACACCGTCGGCGTGGGGCAGGTAATCGCGAGGCTGGTCGTTCAGAGTGGCGAGCCGACCGATCCCTCCGCTGGAGCGGTCGATACGTCGACCGACGGCGGCGAGGATTCGACCGCGCCGGCGCCTTCGACAAACGTCGCGCCCAGCAAGGATCCCTTCACCGCTGTCATGGGAGGAACAAAGCGCGGTTCCGATAGAGCCGACGACGGCGAGTTGGTCGCGGCGGACGCGTCCCCGGTGGCCAAGCGGGTGGCCGCAGCCGAGGGCGTGAATCTTGCCGGCGTGGCGGGTAGCGGTCCGGGTGGGCGGATCGTGAAGGCCGATGTGCTGGGCGCCGCGGTCGCCGGAAACGGCGCCGCGACCAACGGCTCGACCACCACACAGTCAGGAGCGCCGGCCAGCGAGCGTCAGCCAATCAAGGGCGCCGCGGCGATGCTCGCCCGCTACATGGACGAGTCGCGCGCGATCCCCACCGCCACCAGCTTCAGGACGCTGACCGTGACGGTGCTCGACGGGCGCCGGCGCGAGCTGAAGGCGGCCGGACGCAAGGTGTCCTTCACGCACCTGATCGCCTACGCGATCGCACAGGCCGCGACCGAGATGGACACGATGACCCATCACTTCGAGGAAGCCGACGGCAAGCCGTTTCGCGTCGACGACGGCCAGGTGAACCTCGGGCTGGCGGTGGACGTGCAAAAGAAGGACGGCACACGCACACTGATGGTGCCGGTGATCCGCGACGCTGGCGCGTTGCCCTTCGAGAGCTTTCTGGCAGCGTACGACGCGCTCGTGGAGAAGGCACGCACGAACACGCTGACGGCCGACGACCTGGTGGGCGCGAACATCACGCTCACCAACCCGGGCGGCCTCGGCACCGTGGCCTCGGTGCCGCGACTGATGAGTGGCCAGGGCACGATCGTGGCGACCGGCTCGATCGCCTATCCCGTCGGCCTCGGCGCGATCGGCGAGCGGATTGGCGCGGAGAAGGTCATGACAATGACTTCCACCTACGACCACCGCGTGATCCAAGGGGCGGAGTCGGGGCGCTTCCTGGCGCTGATCGAGGCTCGCCTGCAGGGCGAGCACGACTTCTACGAGGGCGTGTTTGCCTCGCTGGGCGTGGAGATCGGACCCGCCCCGAGCGCGCCGACGCCCGCGCCCGCCACCGTCGCGGCGGCTCCGCCGCAGGCGAGCGCGCCGGACGAGCAGATGCTGCAGGCGGTACAGGCCGCAAGCACGCTGCTGCACCGCTTCCGCAGCCACGGGCATCTCGCCGCGCGCCTGGACCCGCTCGGGTCAGAGCCCGAGGGCGAGCCGCAGCTAGACCCCGAGACGGCGGGCCTCACCCCGCAGGTGATGGCACAAATCCCGGCGAGAATCCTGCGCATGTACGTGCCGGGCGAGACGCTTGCCGAGGCGCTGCCGAACCTGCGCCAGACCTACTGCGGCACGATCGCGTATGAGATCGAGCACATCTCCTCGCACAAGCAGCGCGTGTGGTTGCGTGAGCAGATCGAGTCGGGCGCGTTCCGCCAGCCGCTCGGCGCCGAGGCACGCACGGCGCTGCTGAAGCGCCTGATCGAGGTGGACGCGCTGGAGCGCTTCATGCACAAGGCGTATCTCGGCCAGCACCAGTTCTCGATCGAGGGACTGGACATGACCGTGCCGATGCTGGATGAGCTGATCCAGTTGGCGGCCGGGCGCGGCGGCGAGGAGGTCGTGATCGGGATGGCCCATCGCGGGCGCTTGAACGTGCTGGCGCACAACCTGGGGCGCCCCTACGACACGATCTTCGCGGAGTTCGAGGGCGCCTCCACGCTCGAGGCGGTAACCACGATCCCGCAGGGCGGCACCGGCGACGTCAAGTATCACCACGGCACGCAGGGCTCCTACGCGCTGCCCGACGGTGGCACGATCAGGGTGAACCTGGAGTCCAACCCGAGTCACCTGGAGTACGTGTCGCCGGTCGTTGAGGGCGCCACGCGCGCGGCACAAACCTCGCGCAGCGGGCCGCGCGCCCACCAGGACACCAACGCGGCGGTGCCGATCGTGATTCACGGCGACGCGTCGTTCCCCGCGCAGGGCGTGGTGGCCGAGACGCTGAATCTGCAGGCACTCGACGGATATCAGGTGGGCGGCACGGTGCACCTGATCATGAACAACCAGATCGGGTTTACCACCGACCCCGACGACGCCCGCTCGACGCGCTGGGCCTCAGATCTGGCGAAGGGGTTCGACGTGCCGATCATTCACGTCAACGCCGACGACGTGGCCGCCTGCATGAGCGCGGTGCACCTCGCCTTCGCCTTCCGCCAGGAGTTCGGCCACGACGTGCTGATCGACCTGATTGGGTACCGCCGCTTCGGCCACAACGAGTCCGACGAGCCCGCCTACACGCAGCCGGAGATGTACGCGAAGATCAAGACGAAGAAGCGCGTGTATGAACTGTGGGCCGAGCAGCTTGTCAACGACGGCGTCGTCAGCCGCGAGGACGTGGAGCGTCTCGGCCAGGAGGTGTGGGACAACCTGACGATCCTGCACCAGCGCCTGAAGGCGAAGATCGCCGCGGCGGCGGCCGAGGGCTCAGTCGAGCAGAGTACCGGCGAGTATCAGCTCGACCGCTCGCCCAGCCCCGAGGTGGACACCGCGGTGGCAGCCGCGCGTGTGCGCGAGCTGGGCCTGGAGCTGCTGCGCACGCCCGAGGAGTTCACGGTGCACACGAAGCTCGTCAAGCAACTGGAGCGCCGTCGCGAGGCGCTTGCCGAGGACGACGGCTCGGCGGGCGCCGGCGCCGCGGGCGACGCAAGGGCGGAGAAGGCGCCCGCGCGTATCGACTGGGCGCACGCCGAGGCGCTGGCGTTCGCCTCGCTGCTGACCGAGGGCACGCCGATCAGGCTCACCGGCCAGGACACCGAGCGCGGCACATTCAGCCAGCGCCACCTCGTGCTGCATGACGCGAAGACGGGGCGCGCGTTCTGCCCGATCCAGTCGCTGCCGGAGGCGCTGGCGCCGATGGAGCTGCACAACAGCCCGCTGTCGGAGCTGGCGTGCATGGGCTTTGAGTATGGGTACAGCCAGGAGGCGCCGGAGACGCTCGTGCTGTGGGAGGCGCAGTTCGGCGACTTCGTCAACTCCGCGCAGGTGATCGTCGACCAGTTCATCGCCTCGGGGCTTGCCAAGTGGGGACAGACCTCGCGCCTGACGCTGCTGCTCCCGCACGGGTATGAGGGCTCGGGCCCCGAGCACTCCTCCGCTCGCCTGGAGCGCTTCCTCGCGCTCGCCGCCGAGGGCAACATGCGCGTCGCCAACCTGACAACGCCCGCGCAGTATTTCCACCTGCTGCGCCGCCAGGCGCTGATCGCCAAGCAGCGCCCGCTTGTGATCATGACGCCGAAGTCGCTGCTGAGGCTGCCGCAGGCGACCAACACCGTCGAGGATCTGGCCGAGGGGTCGCGCTTTGAGCCGGTGCTGGCCGAGCCGGGAGTCGCGGCGGAGTCGGTGACGCGACTGGTGCTGTGCACCGGCAAGATCTACTACGACCTCGCCGGCCACTCAGAGCGACAGGGCAACGACGGCGTGGCGATCGGCCGCGTCGAGCTGCTGTATCCGTTCCCCGAGCGCAACATCAGGGAGCTGATGGCGCGCTACCCGCGCCTCAAAGAGGTGCTGTGGGCTCAGGAGGAGCCGCGCAACATGGGCGCGCGCGCCCACATGTTCCCGCGCCTGATGCAGATCATGCCCGAGGGCATCCACTTCGGGTTCGTCGGGCGCCCGGAGCGCGCCAGCCCGGGCGAGGGGTATCCGGCGTCGCACATCATCGAGCAGAGCCGCATCGTGAGGACCGCGGTGAACCTCGATGTGCCGGTGTCGCAGTATCCGAAAAAGACCCCGGGAGAGCGCTAGTGGGCGCCCTGTGGCGACGCTTCGTGGCCGTGATGCGTCAGCGCAAACGCAGGCGCAAGCTGCGCGGCTAGCGACCCCACCGGCCCGTGGGCCTGCGTGCGCACCAGCCGGGTGGGTTAGCGTCCCCGCCAGATCGGCGGACGCTTCTCCGCAAACGCGGTGGCGCCCTCGCGGGCGTCCTGTGAGCCGAACACGGGGTCGGAGATCGCGCTCTGCGCCTCCCACATCTCAGCGCTCGACCAGTCGCGCTGCTCTTGCAGGATGCGCTTGGAGGCGGCCAGCGCCAGGGGCGCGTTGATTGCGATCTCGCCCGCCAAGCCCAGGGCCACCTCAACCGCGGCACCGGGGCTGGCCAGGCGATTGACCAAGCCCAGCTCGGCGGCCCGCTCAGCGAGGATCGGCTCGCCGGTGAGCGCCAGCTCCATCGCGAGGTTGTAGGGCAGCGAGCGCGGCAGGCGCAAGAGGGCGCCGCCGGCGGCCACGAGCGAGCGCTTGACCTCGGGGATGCCGAGCCGCGCGCCACGGGCGGCGACGATCAAGTCGCACGCCAGCGCTACCTCCAGGCCGCCCGCGACCGCGAAGCCCTCGATGGCCGCGATCAGCGGCTTGACAGACGTGCGGCGCACGATGCCGGCAAAGCCGCGGTCGCCGACCCACGGCCGCTCGCCGGTGACGAACGCCTTCAGGTCCATACCGGCACAGAAGCCCTTGCCGGCGCCGGTGAGCACGCCGACGCTGAGCCCCTCCTCGCCGTCGAGCAGATCGAGCGCGGCGGCGATGCCCTCGGCCAGTGCCAGGTTGACGGCGTTGCGCGCGTCGGGGCGGTTGAGCGTGATCAACAGCACGCTCTCGCGCCGCTCGGTCAGGACGACGTCACTGCTCACAACCGTCACTATGCCGCAAACAGGCGCAGCTCGGGCTCGCGGTTGCCGCGCAGGACTTCGACGTCCACCTCGACGCAATCGATGTCCTCCGCCGCGGCGAGCACGCGCGCCTGCGGCTTGATCCACTTCGCGACCAGCACGCCCCGGCAACAGGACATCGCCGGGTCCAGGCGAATGCGCTCCAGGTAGCGCGCCAGCTGGCGCACCGAATCCATCGTGGCGACGCGCTTGATCTCAACCGCCACCCACTCATCAGCGGTGTCGCGACACATCAGGTCAACCGGACCGATGTCGGTCGGGAACTCGCGCCGCACGAGCCGAAAGCCCTCGCCGCACCAGTGCGGGGCGTCGGCAAGCAGTTCCTGCAGTTCGCGCTCGAGCCCTTCCTTCTCGAGCGATGCAAGCACGTCCAGCTCGTGATCGACGTCGGCGAGCACCTCGGCGATCGCGATCTCCAGACGCTCGTCCGCGCGATGCTTGCGCACGAGGAGACCCACCAACGCGCCGCTGTCGTCACGCTCCTCGCTGAGCACCGTGGGCGGCGTCATCCAGTTGAGCGGCTTGACGTTGGGCGAGCCGCCGTCGGCCCACACCATGAACGTGCCATCCCCCTTGCACATCAGCAGACGCACGGCCTCCGGTAGGACGGTGGTGGTGCGGCCGATATAGGTGACCTCACAGCGAGCGACGATCAAACGCACCGACGGACGGTATCCGCCGAGCCGGACTACTCGTCGTCCTTGTGCGCGTCCACGCTCATCGCCTCGCGGAACTCGCGCATGCCCTTGCCGAGTGCGCGCGCGACTTCGGGCAGCCGCTTGGGGCCGAGCACGATCAGGGCGATGGCGCCGATGAACAGCAGGTGGACGGGACTGTCGATTCCCACTACCCATCAGGCTAGCGCGTGTCCCACGACCCGGGATGATCTGGAGGGTCTTTTCTATGGCTGAGCCAGCCGGCGCGACGGGACGCGGGCCCGACGGGAGCTGAATTTCGCCGCGCGGCCGCAAAGGCCGCCTACACCGCTAAACGCAAGCATTCGCCGCCGAGGCGCCTCGTACTCTCTGGCACGTGGCGCAGGAACCAACGAGGCAGCCCGGACGCCCATACCCGCCCCCCGCCGCCTCCGAGCCGTTCTGGCCGGCGCAGGCGACGATCGTCGCGGCGATCGGGTTGCAGTTCGCGCTGCCGGCGCGACTGTCGGCCGGGCCCGTGTGGCTGGTGCCCTCGCTCGAGTCGATCCTATTCATCGGCATGTTCCTTGCCACGCCCCGCCAGCTGGAGCACGAGCACCAGCGCCGCCGCCGCGTGGCGCTCAGCCTGACCGCGTTCGTCGGGGCCGCCAACGTGTACTCGCTGGTCGCGCTTACCCATGTGCTGCTGCAAGGCAAAGTCTCCAGCGGCCGCGAGCTGATCGTCTCGGGCGTGCTGATCTGGATGACGAACTTCCTGATCTTCGCGCTGTGGTACTGGGAGATGGACCGCGGCGGCGCCGGCAAGCGCGCCGCGGGGCACGACGGGCCACCGGACTTCCTGTTCCCACAAATGTCCGATGACCGTATCGAGCCGCTGGAGTGGCGGCCGAAGTTCATCGACTATCTGTATGTGTCGCTGACCAACGCGACCGCGTTTTCGCCGACCGACACGATGCCGCTGACATCGATCGCGAAGTGCACGATGGGCGTGCAGGCGCTCGTGTCGCTCGTGACCATCGGGCTTATTGTCTCCCGCGCGGTGAACATCCTCGCCTAGACGACTGTCGAGCGGCGCGATACTGCGTCCTCGGTCCCTCATGTGCGGAGCACACTTCGCGGGGCGGGTGGGCCTTTTCGATCTTGTCTCGCTTGCTCAACAATCGTCTAGGAGGCTTGTAGTTGCACAGCCATCGCCATGGCCGCCTATCGTGCTGAGGCTATGAACGCATTCCTAAACGCGTCGCTCGAGCAGGGCGAAGCGGTGCTGCGCTTTCCCTACGACGACCGCCTGCGCCGCCTGCTGCGCGCGATCCCAGGCCGGCGCTGGGATCCGGCCGAGCGAGCGTGGGTTGTGCCGCTGGACCCCGAGCGCGCCGAGGCGCTGGCGCGACTGTTCGAGGGCTTCTCCAGTCCGCCGCTGCTCAGCGATCAGCTGGCGCGCGCGCTCGACCGTCAGCGTGCGCGCCGCGCGCACGACGAGTGCGTGCTCGACGTGGCGCGGCCGGACGAGCACTGGTGGCTGACGTTCGCCACCGATCGCGCCCCGGGGATCGTGGCGGCGCTACTGGAACATCCCGACGCGCTCGAGCTGCCGCTGCTCGGCCGCGCACTGATCCCGCTGGATGAGCAGGCGGCGCGGCTCGTGGACACACTGCCGGCAGACGCCGGGCAATTGCGCCTGAGCGAAGACGCCGCGCACGCATTGACCGAGGTCTCCCAGCGCCCGGCACCACGACCAAACGGCGGCGGCGCGGCGGGCGCGATGTATTACGACGTGGAGCTGCGCCGCGACCGCCGCAAGGAGCACTGGTTGCTGCTCAGCGCCGAGCACGCCCCACTGGGGCGCGCGCTGGCCGCGCGCAGCGGCCTGCGCACGGCAGAGGGCCCGGAGGGCACGTTCGCGCTGGCCGCGGTCGAGCGCGACGGGCACCTGATCGCCGAGCTGCTCGAGCACTTGGAGATGGCGCGGATCGAGCCGCGCGCACAGAGCTGGATCGCGCGCGCGACGACCTGGCACGGCACGGTAGACGTCGCCGGGCCACCGGAGCAGCCGGTGTTCCTGCTGCTCGGCGACCCCGCGCGACTGCCCCCCGACCTGCGCGATCGTGCCAGCAGCGCGCCGGGCGGGGTCAGCGTGCCGATGACGCTCGATGCATGGCAGGCAATCGAGAGCCTGCGTGCGTTTACGAGCGCGGCGACGCGGCGCTGCGTGGCCGCGCTAAAGGAGGGCCGCCCGGTGCCGGCCGCCGTGCTCGAACTGTCGACGATCCACGAGGACCCCACATTCGTACTGGCGGCCGGCCACGACGAGGCGCAGCTCGACGCCTTCGCGGCGCTCCCCGGCGCCTCCCCGCATCGACGCGCGGGCACGACGCGCGGCGGCCCGCGCAGGGGCGAGCACGGCCACCTACCATCGATCCGCGCCGACCCCTTCTGCGTGCGAGACCTCGACAGCTTTCTCGCCGAGCGCCACATCTGGGTCGAGCCGGAGGCGCTCGCGGTGCTGCAGGAGATCCGCGAGCAGCACGCGCGCGCCGCCGGTCTCGTCGCCCTCTCCGCCGCCACCGACGCGGCGCTCGACGTGCCTGGCCTCGGCGGCGAGCTGAAGCCGTTTCAGCGCGCGGGCGTGGCCTACCTGCTGGAGCAGCGCCGCGCCTTTCTCGCTGACGAGCAGGGGCTCGGCAAGACGATCGAGGCGCTCGCGACCCTGCAGGCCGACAACGCGTATCCGGCAATCGTCGTCTGCCCGGCGAGCCTGAAGCTCAACTGGATGCGAGAGATCGCGCGCTGGCTACCAGGTCGTACCGCGCAGGCGCTGGCGGGGACCGGCATCAAGCGCTCCGTCGCCAGCCAGCCGAGCACGACGATGCCCTCTGCGCACGGGGACACCACCGACACACCCGCGGCCGGGGACTCCTCCACGATTCTCTCCCCAGCTGACATCGCCTCACCAGGCGACGCCACCGAGACTCCCGCGGCCGAGACCTCCTCCGGTGTTGCTTCCTCCCCCGACATCGCCTCCCCAGCCGACATTCCCGCCGCTGACATCACCGTCGTCAACTACGACATCCTCGCCGCACGCGGACCGGCGCTCGCCGGCATCTCCCCCCGCGCGCTGGTGCTGGACGAGTCGCACTACTGCAAGAACGCCGCCGCCAAGCGCACCCAGGCGGTGGCGCGACTCGCCGGCGCGATCCCCGATGACGGCCTCGTGCTCGCGCTGACGGGCACGCCCGTGATGAACCGCCCGCCTGAGCTGATCGCGCAGCTGCGCATCATTGGGCGGCTCGCCGACTTCGGCTCGGGCGCGCAGTTCGGACGGCGCTTCAAGGGGGCCGACGCGCACGTGCGCTTGCACTGGCACCTGCGCTCGCGCTGTTTCGCCAGGCGCCTGAAGGCCGACGTGCTGCCGCAGCTGCCGGCCAAGACACGCGCTGTGGTGCCGGTCGAGCTGGACAACGAGCCCGAGTACAGGCTCGCCGAGAGCGACGTGGTCGCGTGGCTGCGCAGCCGCCCGCTTGACCTGCGCGAGCTGGACGCGAAGGTGGCCGCCGCGCTGCGCGCGGAGCGGCTCGTGCGCCTCAACGCGCTGAAGCTGCTGGCGGCGCGCGGCAAGCTGCACGCGGCGCTTGCGTGGATCCACGACTTCTGCTCCTCCGGCGAGCGCCTCGTGGTGTTTGCCAGCCACCGCGAGGTGCAGCGCGCGGTGTGCGAGCGCTTCCCCCACGCACTGCACGTGCTCGGCAACGACAGCCACGCCGCGCGGGATGCCTCGGTGGAGGCCTTCCAGGCGGCAGACGCCTCCGGCAACCAGCTGATCGTGTGCTCGCTCGCCGTCGCCGGGCAGGGCCTCACGCTGACGCAGTCATCGAACGTCGCCTTTCTGGAGCTGGATTGGACGCCCGCCAAGCACGACCAGGCCGAGGATCGCTGTCACCGCATCGGCCAGCAGGACGCGGTCAACGCCTGGTACCTGCTCGCGGCGGGCACGATCGACGAAACCATCGCCACGCTGCTGGAGCGCAAGCGCGCGGTGATCGACGCCGTTACCGACGGGCGCGAGGAGAGCGACGAGGCAATTGTCGACGCGCTCGCCCGCGAGCTGGCGGGAGAGCCCTACCGGCACCTGCGTGCCGTCGCTTGAGCGGAACGCCAACCTGACTACGCTGGCTGGGTCATGCGAGGCTCGAGCGCAAGTGCTTGCGCCACCAGATCGCGCACGGCGGCGCCCGCGCCGAGTTTGAGCGCTCGGTCAAACGCCTGCAGGGAGCCCTCGCGATCCACGAGCGCCAAGCGCAAGCGACCGAGGCGCTCCCACGCACCCGCGTCGGTCGGCCCGCGCTCGGCCGCGCGCTCGGCGGCCTCCTCGGCCAGGTCGATCGCGCCCATATCCTCGTAGATGCGCGCCGCGAAGCGGTGGGGCGCGGGACGCTCGCCGTCCACGCGTGCCCAGTCGCGCACCGAGCGCGCCGCCGCGTCGAGGTTGCCGGCCTGCCAGAAGGCGAGCGTCATCAGGCGCAGCACGCCCACGTTGCGCGGTTCAGCATCGCGCGCATACACGAGCCGCTGCGCGGCAAGCACGTACTCGCCTTCGGCCATCGCCCGCTGCGCCGCCGTCATGAAGCGCTCGACGCGATCCTCGGCCGGGTCGGGCTTTGAGAAGTCCACGAACTTCATGCTCCCCGCGGGCACGGTGCGCACGCCGTGGGCGAACTTGACGCGCGCCCACTGCTGGCCGCCACCGCCGAGCAGGGAGCCCTCCTCGTCCTCATCCGAGCCCGTGAAGTAGATGCCTTCGACCGTGCCCACACCCCACTCGGGGTAGGACTGGCAGCGCGCGTAGCGGTGTACCACCGAGTGGTCGGGCACGCGACTGCCGAACGGGTCGTTGCGCGCCTGATCGGCGGCGTGCTCGCGGGCCCGCTGCTCTGCTTCATAAGCTCGCCGACCGGCCTCTTCGCGCGCCTGGCGCGCCGCCGCCGCACTCACCTTCACGGCGTTGCGCGAAACCTTCCCCCCGCGCGAGGTTTCGGCCAGCCGCATTAGATGGTCGGCAGCCTCGTTGATCGCCTTCAGGTGGCGCTCGTGCTCGAACTGCTTGCCCGCCGGTGCGATGTCCGGATGCCAGCGCTTGGCCATCTTGCGACGCGCCAACTGCACGTCGCGCTTGTCAAAAGGCGGCTCGATCTCCAAGAGGAGCATCTGCTGCTCTATATCGAGGATCACGCCAGGCATGAGCACAATACGTTACCGAGCCGTCCACGCGGCCGGAAGCTGTCCATGTCGCGCACCGACGTCCGGCGTCTCGGAGGCGTGGGGCCCGCGACATGGCGCGCCAACCTCATATCCTGCGCGGAATGTCCTCTCAGTACATCTTCACGATGCACCGCCTGTCGAAGCTGCACCCGCCCGACAAGACGGTGCTGAACGACATCACGCTCGCCTTCTACCCGGGTGCGAAGATTGGCGTGCTCGGCTACAACGGCGCCGGCAAGTCCACGCTCCTGCGGATCATGGCCGGCATCGATCAGGACTATCGCGGCGAGGCGATGCTCGCTCCCGGCGCGAGCGTGGGGATGCTCGAGCAGGAGCCCCACCTGGACGAAGCCAAGGACGTCAAGGGCAACGTCGAAGAGGCCGTCGCCCCCACCCGTGCCCTGCTCGACCGCTTCAACGAGCTGGCCGCCAACTACTCGGAGGACACCGCCGAGGAGTTCGGCGAGATTCAGGCCAAGATCGAAGCGGCCGACGCTTGGAACCTCGACACGCAGCTCGAGTACGCGATGGACGCGCTGCGCCTGCCCCCACCAGACGCCGACGTGGCCAAGCTCTCCGGTGGCGAGCGCCGGCGCGTGGCGCTATGCCAGCTGCTCTTGAGCGCACCCGACCTGTTGCTGCTGGACGAGCCCACCAACCATCTCGACGCCGAGTCGGTCGATTGGCTGGAGCGCCACCTCGCCGAGTACAAGGGCGCCGTCGTCGCCGTCACCCACGACCGCTACTTCCTCGACAACGTCGCGGGCTGGATCCTAGAGCTTGACCGCGGCAAGGGCATCCCCTATGAGGGCAACTACTCCAGCTGGCTGGAGCAGAAGCAGAAGCGCCTCGCCCAAGAAGAGCGCAGCGAAAAGGGCCGCGAGCGCACGATTGCCGCCGAGCTGGAATGGGTGCGCACCAACCCCAAGGGACGGCGCACGAAGTCCAAGGCGCGCCTGGCCCGCTATGAGGAGCTGGTGGCCGAGGAGCGCAACGTGAAGCTGGAGGAGGTGCAAATCCACATTCCACCCGGGCCGCGCCTGGGCGCGAAGGTGCTCGTCGCCGACGGTGTGCGCAAGGGCTTCGGCGAGCGCCTGCTGATCGAGTCGCTGTCCTTCGACTTGCCGCGCGCCGGCATCGTCGGCGTGATCGGCCCCAACGGCGCCGGCAAGACCACCCTGTTCAAGATGATCGTAGGCGTTGAGACTCCCGACGAGGGCACACTGGAGCTGGGCGACACGGTGCAGCTCGCCTACGTCGACCAGTCGCGCGATGCGCTGGACCCCGGCAAGACCGTGTGGGAGGAGATCTCCGATGGCCTCGACCACCTCAAGGTGGGTGACCGCGTGGTCAACTCACGCCAATACACCGCCGGCTTCAACTTCAAGGGCTCCGACCAGCAGAAGCGCATCGACAAGCTGAGCGGCGGCGAGCGCAACCGCGTGCACCTGGCCAAGCTGTTGCGCAGCGGCGGCAACCTCTTGCTGCTGGACGAGCCCACAAACGATCTCGACGTGGACACCTTGCGCGCACTCGAGGAAGCGCTGCTCGCCTTCCCCGGCTGCGCCGTGGTCATCTCCCACGACCGCTGGTTCCTGGACCGCATCGCCACACACGTGCTCGCCTTCGAGGGCGACTCGCAGGTCACGTGGTTCGAGGGCAACTTCGAGGCCTACGAGGAAGCCCGCCGCGAGCGCCTCGGCGCCGCAGCGGACCGTCCACATCGCATCAGCTACAAGCGCCTCGTGCGCGGCTGAGCGAACGCCAAGACCCCGACAACACGCTCTCCCCTCCGACGCACCCAGGTTTGACTGGCCAGTCAGCCAGTGTCGCGTCTACCCGGTATGCTCGCCGGTACATGGACACGGTGTTTGACCGCGACACCGCCGTCAGGCGCATCGAAAGCGCGGCTGACGATGGCGCGCAGGCTCCAGGTGAGACGCGCTTTGCCGCTGAGGTCGCCTCTGGCTGGCGTGCCGGCCGTGGCCCGCACGGCGGCTACCTGGCCGCGATGCTGCTGCGTGCGTTGGTCGCCACGGTCGACGACCCGCAGCGCACGCCCCGCTCGCTGACGATCCACTACACGCGTGCGCCCGAGCCCGGGCCGATCGAGATTCACACAACCGTCGAGCGCGAGGGCCGCTCGCTGAGCACGCTGTCGGCGCGCATGACGCAGAACGGTCGCACGACCGCGCTGGCGCTTGCGGCCTTCTCGGTGCCGTGGACGGCACCGGACGCCAACGAGCTGCCGATGCCCGAGCTGGCACCACCCGACGCCGAGCGGCACTCCACGCCGAAGCTGTTCAAGGGCGCGCCCGAGTTCACGCGCCACGTGGTGATGCAGCCGCGCGTGGGCGCGATCCCGTTCGCCGGCAGCGGCGCGCCGATGCGGATCGGCGGCTGGATCGGCCTGCCCGAGGAGCGGCCTGTCGACGCGCTGTTGCTCGCGCTGTTCTGCGACGCGTGGTTTCCGCCGTCGTTCATCGCGCTCGACTCGCCCGCGATCAGCCCCACGATCGACCTTACGATCCACTTTCGTCAGTCGATCGACGAGTGCGATTGCGACCCGGCCGCACTGTGTTTGGGCGTGTTCGAAACGCGCCTATTGCACGACGGTCTGTTTGAGGAGGACGGCGTGATCTGGGCGCCCGACGGCACTGTGCTCGCCCAGTCGCGCCAGCTGGGAATCATCATGCCCACCGACAAACCCGTGCTGCAGCCGGCGGGGCTCGCCCGCGATCAGGACGCCAGCTGATACCCGCGAGTACGACCCATCCATCCCAAAAAACTCGCACCCAACCCCCACCAACACAGGAGCAGACCATGAGCGACTATACGGCCAAGAAAGTCAAAGACATGGAGGCCGCGTTCGGAGGCGGCTTCGTCAAGGCGCGCGCCGAGCTGGGCGTCACCTCGTTCGGCATGCAGGTGATTCAGATGCCACCGAACTACGAGGACTACCCCCTGCACGATCACGCCGAGAGTGGCCAGGAGGAGGTGTTCCTCGCGCTGCACGGCTCCGGCTGGATAGACATCGAGGGTGAGCGCGTGGACCTCGAGCCCGACATGCTCGTGCGCGTCGGCCCCGAGCCCAAGCGCAAGGTGTTCGCCGGCCCCGAGGGCCTGCGCATGCTCGCGCTGGGCGGCACTCCCGGCGCCCCGTATGAGGTTGTCCAGTTCACCGAGCTGACCGTGGAGAGCCCCCCGGTTTCGGCGCTTGAGGGCACCAGCAACTAGGAAACCGTGCCGTACGCGTCGCGCCGATGGCCTGTGCGGGCCCTTGGCGCGACGCGGGCGCGGGCTGGTTCAGCACGAGCGGGCTCGCGGAGGCTCACAAACACGGGCAATCCATCTGCGGTCGCTGTATACTGTGCTGTATGTCAGCTACACGTACACAGGTATACCTAACCGAAGATCAGCGTCGCGAGATCGAGAAGTTGCGCGCGAGCGACGGCCGCACGTTGGCCGAAGTTGTGCGCGCGGCATTGGATGAGTATCTGGCTACTCATGGCCCCGCAGCCGAGGAAACCAGACTCCGGAAGACCCAGCAAGTACTCGATGAAACGTTCGGGTCGATGCCCGATCTGGAGGTCCCGCCGCGTGAGGAGTGGGACCGCTTCGATCAGGATTGGAATCGTATTGAGCGCGACCCTCCTAGACACTGACGTTCTGATCGATCATCTACGCGGGCATCGCCGGCTCGACCTATTCGATTCCGGATGGAAGATCTCGGTCGTGACCCGCTGCGAGCTCTTCGCCGGTCGAAACACCGATGAGTCAAGTCTTCGACGTACGCTGGAGCAGATTGACGAGCTTCTCGGTGGACAGGGTCATCGCGGAATCGGCTGGCAGGATTCGCCGCATGACACAGATCGACATCCCGGATGCCTTGATCGCCGCGACTGCCCTCGAGCACGGCATGCCCGTGATGACCCGCAACCGCCGCCATTTCGAGCGGGTCGCAGACCTGATCGTTCGCTCGCCGGAGGACGAGCCAAAGGCGCAGGACGACCCCTCCCAGCTCAGCGAGCGAACGAAGTCTCCGCGTTCAGGCTGAGAGCCGCCGCCGCGATCAGGCGGGCGCAGGCGTGCACGTCCTCGAGCTGCACCAGCTCGACCGGCGAGTGCATGTAGCGCAAGGGGATCGACACGAGCGCGGTGGGCACGCCGCCGCGGCTGAGGTGCACGGCATCGGCATCTGTGCCGGTGTTGCGTCCGATCGCCTCGACGGTAAAGGCGATCTTCTCTTGCTCGGCCGTGTCGTAAAGCAACTCTGACAGGCGCGGGTTGAGCGTCGAGCCTCTGCTCAGCACCGGCCCCGAGCCAAGCTCGTGCTTGCCCGACTCCTTCACGTCGATGCCGGGCGCGTCGGTGGCATGGGTCACATCCACCACGATCGCCGCGTCAGGTTGCAAAGAGAAGGCGCTCGTGCGCGAGCCTCCGAAGGTTGTCTCCTCCTGAGCGGCGGCAACCGCCACCAGCTCCCAATCGTTCGCGCCACCGGCCTCGGCCACCAGTCGCGCGGCCTCCAGCGCCACGAACGAGCCGAGCCTGTTGTCCAGCGCGCGCGAGGCGACGCGTCCGTTCGGCAATTCCAGTGGATCGCCGTCGATCACGGCCACATCGCCGATCCGAACCAGCTCGCGCGCCTGCTCGCCATTCTTGGCGCCGACGTCGATGTGCAGATCGCGCACCTCGGCCACCTTCTTGCGCTCCTCATCGCGCAACAGGTGGATCGGCTTCTTGCCGATCACGCCGGAGATCTCGCCGTCGCGCGTGACGAGCACGACGCGCTGGCCAACGAGGATCTGCGCGTCCCAGCCACCGACCTCCCTGAACCAGAGGTAGCCCTCGTCGTCGATGTGAGTCACGATCAAGCCAATCTCGTCGATGTGGCCCATCACGATCAGGCGACGCGAGCGCGCCTGCGCAGACTCGCCCTGTCCCCGCGGCTCGCCCCGAGCCTGCTTGTCGCTCCCACCAGCGGCCACGCGCGCAGAGGGTGTGCCCACGACATCGGTCTGAACCTCCGCGCCAAACGCCTGCGCCGCCGCGCTCCACACGGCCACCGGCGCGGTCTCATAGCCCGAGGGCCCGCGCGCGGCCAATAGGTCGCGCAGCGTCTGTGTGAAGCCGCTCACCTCACCCGCGCTCACCTCACCACCTCACTCTTCATGCCGGGGCGCTCAGCGCGCCAGCAGCCCGCGCAGCACGTACTGCAGGATCCCGCCGTGGCGGAAGTAGTCGGCCTCCTTGGGAGTGTCGATGCGCACCGTGGCCTCGAACTCGACATCGCCGGCGCGCACCGTGCAGGTCTTCGGCAATTCGCCCGCATTCAGCGGCTCGGCGAAACCGCTGACACTGAACTGCTCATGCGCGTCGATGCCCAGCGACTGCGCCGACTCGCCCTCGGGGAACTGCAGCGGCAGCACACCCATGCCGATCAGGTTGGAGCGGTGGATGCGCTCGAAGCTCGCGGCCACGACGGCGCGCACGCCGAGCAGCTTGGTGCCCTTGGCGGCCCAGTCGCGCGAGGAGCCCGTGCCGTACTCCTTGCCGGCGATCACCACCAGGGGCACGCCCTCCTGCGCGTAGCGCACAGCGGCGTCGTAGATGGACATCTGCTCGCCGCCACCGGACCCGCCCTCGCCGCCACTCGCCCCGGCTCCCGCTCCCAGATACACGGTCACCCCGCCCTCGGTGCCCGGCGCGAGCTGGTTGCGCAGGCGGATGTTGGCGAACGTGCCGCGCATCATCACCTCGTGGTTGCCACGACGCGAGCCATAGGAGTTGAAGTCGCGCGGGGCGACGCCGTGCTCCTGCAGGTAGGCGCCGGCGGGGCCGTCGCGCTTGATCGAGCCGGCGGGTGAGATGTGGTCGGTGGTGACGCTGTCGCCGAGCAGCGCCAGCACGCGCGCCCCCTCGATGTCAGCGATCGGCTCGGGCTGCGCGGGCATCCCCTCGAAGTAGGGCGGCAGGCGCACATATGTGGAGTCCGGCTCCCACACAAAGCGACTGCCCTCGGGCACGCTCAACGAGTTCCAGCGCTCGTCGCCGGCGAACACCTCGCCGTAGCTGGAGCGGAACATGTCGGAGTGGATGGCCTGCTCGATCGTGCGCGCCACCTCGTGCTCGGAGGGCCAGATGTCGCGCAGATACACGTCCTGTCCCTGCTCGTCCTGGCCGAGCGGCTCGCCCACGATGTCGATGTCCATCGTGCCGGCCAGCGCGTACGCCACAACCAGGGGGGGCGAGGCGAGGTAGTTCATCTTCACGTCGGGGTTGATGCGCCCCTCGAAGTTGCGGTTGCCCGACAGCACCGACACGACCGCGAGGTCACCATCGGCCACGGCCTTCGAAACCTCCTCCGGCAACGGTCCCGAGTTGCCGATGCAGGTCGTGCAGCCGTAGCCCACGAGGTCGAAGCCGAGCTGCTCCAGCGACTCGGTGAGGCCGGCGTTGTCGAGGTACTCGGTGACAACCTTCGAGCCGGGCGCAAGCGATGTCTTCACCCAGGGCTTGCTCCGCAGCCCGCGCGCGAGCGCATTGCGGGCAAGGATGCCCGCGCCAACCATCACCGACGGGTTGGACGTGTTGGTGCAGCTGGTGATGGCGGCAATGACCACGTGGCCGTGGTCCAAGTGCGTGGCGGTGCCGTCGGCGAGCGTCAGCGCCACCGCCGTCGGCGAGGCGGTGGCCGTCAGGCCCGCGGCCCACTCGCCGCCGTTTGCCTGCGAGCTGGGGCTGTGGGCGGAGGAGGCGTGCGCGCCCTGAGGGTGGCTGGGAGCGTCGACGGCGGGCGGATCGCTCGAGGGAAAGCTCTCTGCCGATGCCTCATCGGAGCTGTCGTAGTCGGGCACCAGACCCTTCAGAGACTCGCCGAACGCGCGCTTGGCGTCGGTGAGCGACACACGATCCTGCGGGCGCTTGGGCCCGGCGATGCTCGGCACGACCTCCCCCAGGTCCAGCTCGATCAAGTCCGAGAAGGTGGGCTCCTCGGAGTGCTCGTCATGCCACAGCCCCTGCTCACGCGCGTATGCCTCGACCAGCTCGATCCGCTCGCGCGTGCGCCCCGACAACTCCAGGTAGCGCAGGGTCTCTGAGTCGATCGGGAAGATCGCGCAGGTGGAGCCGAACTCGGGCGACATGTTGCCGATCGTGGCGCGGTCGGCGAGCGGCAGGCCCGCGAGACCGGCGCCATAGAACTCCACGAACCTGCCTACCACGCCGCGCTCGCGCAGCATCTCGGTGACGGTCAGCACGAGGTCGGTGGCGGTCGCGCCCTCGGGCAGCTCACCGTGCAGCTTGAAGCCAAGCACCTGCGGAATCAACATTGGCATCGGCTGGCCGAGCATCGCGGCCTCGGCCTCGATCCCGCCGACGCCCCAACCCAGCACGCCAAGGCCGTTGACCATCGTCGTGTGCGAGTCGGTGCCGACGAGCGTGTCCGGGTAGGCCTGGACCGGGCCATCCCCGGCGGAGCGCGATCCCCCACCATCGCCGCCGCTCTCGGTGGAGAACACGACCCGCGCCAGATACTCGAGGTTGACCTGGTGCACGATGCCGGTGTCGGGCGGCACCACCGCGAAGTGCTCGAAGGCACCCTGCCCCCAGCGCAGGAAGGAGTAGCGCTCCTGGTTGCGCTCGAACTCGCGCTCGGCGTTGACGCGGAAAGCGTCGCGCGTGCCGAACGCGTCGACCTGCACGGAGTGGTCGATCACAAGCTCCGCTGGCGCGAGCGGGTTGATCTTGGCGGGGTCGCCGCCCATCGCGGCCATCGCGTCGCGCATCGCGGCCAGGTCCACGACGGCGGGCACGCCGGTGAAGTCCTGCATCAGCACACGCGCGGGCGTGAACGCGATCTCCTTGCTCGGGCGCGCCTTCGCGTCCCACGTGGCGAGTGCCTCGATGTCGGCAGCGGCGACCGAGCCGTTGCCCTCGGTGCGCAGCAGGTTCTCCAGCAGCACCTTCAGCGAGAAGGGCAGACGGGCCACGTCGAAGCGCTCCTGCAACGCGCCGAGGCGGAAGATCTCGTACTCGCGACCCGCGACCGCAAGCGTGCCGCGCGCGCCAAAGCTGTCATTCGACATCGCCCTACCCTCCAACCGGACGCGGTTGTGCGGGCGCCTTGGAGATCGCGCCGGTGACGTTGCCCTTGCCGTCGCGCTTGCCCTGCAGCAGCGCGGCGTCGCACACCTCGAGCAGTTCCTCCCCGCTCATCGGCGTGTGCCACTCCGCGACGCCCATCGAAGCGGACATGCCGCGCGAGCCGTCGGGAAAGCTCACCGCGCGCATCCGCGCGAGCGCGCGACCGGCGGCGGCCACGGCGCTGTCGAGGTCGGCATTCGGCAGGATCATTACGAACTCGTCGCCGCCGTAGCGCGCGACGCGGTCGAACGCGCGAAACTCGCCCATCAGGGCAGCGGCGACCTGGCGCAGGATCGAGTCGCCGACCTGGTGGCCGTAGCGGTCGTTGACGAGCTTGAAGTCGTCCAGATCGACAATCGCGCACGACAGGCGCCCGCCGGAGCGCTGCGCGCGACCGATCTCCTCGTGCAGTCGCCGGCGCATCGCGCGGTGGTTGAGGCAGCCCGCGACCGAGTCGGTGCCGGCCTCAGCGCGCGCGCACACGAGCGCGAGCACCGTCGCTGCCTGGTCGACGAGCGTGCCCGTCTCCTCGATCGCGCGCTCGCCGTAGGGCTCGGTCTGGCGCCGCACGAGCACCACGACCCCCTCGACCTGGCCGGCGAGCGAGAGCGGCACAAGCAGCGCACAACCGAGCGCCCCGGCCGTGGGCGGCGCGGTGAGCGACAGCCGCGGCACGCTCGCGCTCAGCTCGCGTGGCCCGACCGCCAGGAAACCGCGAGCGGTGCTCGCCACCCAGCTGACGCCGGGCGGGCGCTGCTCGCGCGGAGCCAAGTAGCTGAGCCGCCCGTCGCCCTCCAGCAGATACACGACCACCGACTCGGCGCCGCTGCCGGTGAGGTGGTGGATGTGGACCTCCTCGGCGCCCATCGTCGCGATCAGCTCACGCGCGAGCGTGTCGAGCACCGCATCGCTGTCCTGCGCGGTGTCGGCCAGCGCCGTCAGGCGGCGTACGCCGGCGAGCACGCTGTCGCTGGTTGGGCTGCTCATGCAACCAATCTAGCGAGCTAGTGCGATGGCTTGCGGAGCACCCGACGCCGATGGCGCCGGTGGAGCGCCCGGTGGTGCTTACGCGGACAGCCCGAGACCGCGATCTTCGTGTTCTGTTTGATGACCTTGCCGCTTTGAGCGACGATCGTGGTCGGCATCCGCAGCGTGCCCTTGCAGAGGTTGCCCTTCGCCGCGAGTGCCGCGTTGGGGCCGGTCGGCAGCCTCGTCTGGAAGCTTGAGATCGGCACGTCGGGCAGCGTGGCGAAGTCGGACGTGGTGACACCCTTTGAGGAGATGTTGGTGTCGCCAACCAGAATCACCGTCACGCCGTCGCCGCTCAGCAGGAGATCGAGGTTGGGGAACGCGGCGCCGCCGTGTGAGACGAACAGCGCATAGCCGGTGAGCTTTCCCGGAAGCACCGGCGTGGCAACCGTCACTTCGCCGACGCGCCCGCTGTGGGGACAATCGGAAGGGCTCGCGTCAAAGAGCGCTTCCCGGCAGGCGTTGTTGAGCGCGCTCTGGCGCACCGGCAGGATCTTGGGAAGCGTCAGCTTTACCGATCTGATGTTCGCCTCCACGCCGCCCGGGTAGCTCACGTTAACGCTCAGCGCGGCGCCATCGGCACGCGAGGTTTTGGCCTTCGAGGAAGCCGTCAGCCGCGGTTTGAAGGGGAGCGAGTCACACCCTGTCGCCTGGAACTGCGTTGGGAGATTTTGGGTCGTTCCCATGGTCGACGTGAGCACTGTGGTCGTGTCGAGGAGCCCGCAGTTCGTCGGGTTAATCATGAAGCCCGGGCGCGTGACGCTGACGGTGAGTGTTTTCAGGCGTAGTGGCACGCCGCCGACGATCGTCGGGAGCCGACTCGCTACCGTTATTTGCGCGGTGTAGGGGTTTATTGAGATAGCCGCACGAGTGACGATCGTGCCATAGCTGTAGGGGCCGATTTTTTCCGCCGGCACGGCCACCGACAGGCCATAGGGGGCGCCTGCGTAGGGGCCTGTGAGGTAGGCCGTGCCGGACAGGGTGAGGGGGCTCGGGCCAGAGCCAACGGTGACGGTCGCGCTGCCGATCTCACTCGCGGCGGCGCAGCTGCCGAGCGATGCCTGTGGCTCGCCGCAGAGCGCGACGGCGGGGATCTTGCCGAGCAGTCCCGGAGGCAGAGTCGTGCTGATGGCGGAGAGATACTGCTGGCCATCGGGGCGGGAGAGGCCGAGCGCGAAGCTCGTGCCGGCACCGGCGGTGGTGGGCCTGGTGCTCGCGCTCTGGGCCAGTGAGAACGGCAGCGAGGAGCACGCGCCGCCTTTGCCGTCGAAGTCGACCGGGAAGGACATAAACGGTTCGGCGTTGGCGCCGGCGCTGTAGGGGGTCAGGCTTGCATTGGTGGTCGCGGCGCCGCACACGAGCGGGTTGGCAAGCGGCGTGTGCGTGTCGAGCGTGAGGCTGAAGTCGCTGAAGGGCACCTGCGGGACTTCGAGCACGGCCGTCGTGAGCCTGCCTGTGCTGGCGTTGGCGGCGACCCTGCCTTCCAGGCGCACCGACACGCCGTAGGCGGGGGCCTCGGCGTCGATGAAGATGCGGTACTCCCCGCCCGATTCGGGGCTGGCGTTCTCAGGCTGGCCAACGTACACGGGGCCGGCGAGCGACCCGGGCGGCAGATCGGGCGTTTCGATCGTGGCGGTGCCGACCTGCGAGCCGGCGGGGCAGGCGACCGGAGCTGTCGTGCCCTTGCCAAACTGGGTGCTCGCGCATGCCTGCAGACCGGCTGCCGCGGCCGGGTTGAGCGTCATGCCTTCAGGTAGCGCGACGCTAACGTTGCGCGGCATCGAGCTGTCGATACTTTCGGCGCTGGAATTTTGGGGAACTTCGACTTTGACGGTGGCGCCGTCGGGCGCGTCGGACTGGGTGGTGGCGGGCATCACTTTTACAGTAGGCGCGAACGGCACCTTTTCACAGCCGCTCGCGCCCACCGGAGTTGTGAATGTCTTCTCCTCTCGCTGGCCTTCGTATGATTCCACTTCGAGCTTGGTCGTTTGTGGGCCGAGACAGGTGCTCGGCATCGTGATGAACGGCAGCGTGCCACCGCTGCCGAGCGTCTTGCCGAAGAAGATCAGCCGCCCCTCGACCATTTCGGGCGTGGTCGGGATTTCTTTGATCGTGAAGTACTCGTGGTAATCGCCGCTCCAGTCGATGCCGCCGACGATGCGCACGACCGTGTTGAAGATCGCCACCTTGAAGTCGGCTTCCAGGGGTGTGCCGGACGGCGCTTGCATGTTGTAAACGGCCGCGTTGGTGAGTGGTGGACCAACTGTGGCGCCGACCGGCGCGCCGAGCAGCGAGACGAGGTTGAGATGCGCCGTCAACTGCACTTCGCCGACCTGCGTATCGGCCGGACAACCGGAGGAGCTTTCCAATTCCGCGATCGCGCAGCGCGGTGTGGCGTAAGGATTGACGCTGAGGCCGGCGGGCAGGTCTACGCGTGCTTCCTTGATATTGCCCTCTGGCTTTTCAAATCCAGGCAGCCCGCTGGTGTTAAGCCTGAAGTCGGTGATACCGTAATTTGGGTGGCCGGCCGCCTGGGTGTAGTACTTGCCCGGAGTTTCAGCGGTGCAGGGCGCCGCTTCGCTGTTTTCGATGCACGTGCCGGCTTCCCACTTGGCGATTCCAAAGGCGCCGAAGGCGCTCTGTGCGCTCAGCGCTGAGATCGCAAGGAGCGCGCACACAACCGCGGTCGCGACCACACGAGGCCGTGCGGCCAGCGCCGCGAGTGTGAGCGCCCCACCGGGCGATATGCGAGTCAACCCCTCCATCGACTCGCATATACCCGTCTCCAGGCCGCTTATGCGCCAAGCGGCACGACTTTATTTGAAGAGAACCGTCGTGTAAGCCGTTGAGGTTTTCTTGCCTTTGGCCTTCGGCACGAAGCCGACACGCACGCGCGCGGCCAGCGGACGCGTACCGGTCGTGACCGGTACTTCAAGCGTCACCTTTTGGGCTTTGCCCGGGTACTTGTAGACGTTCTTCAGGTGTGAGCCGCCACCACTGACGCGCCCGGCTTCCGGCGCCTTGACGGTAACGACCGCCTTGTTGCCTTTGGTCTTGGCCGAGAGGATCGTCAGTGGGCATCCGCTTACGGCGATGGCTGTGTTCTGTTTGAACACCTTGCCGTTCTGGGCGGTGATCGTGGTCGGCATCACAAGCGACTGCTTGCAGATGTTGCCGATCGCGGTCAGTGCCGAGTTCGGGCCCGACGGCAGCTTCAGTTCGAAGCCCGTGAACGGAACGTCGGGGTTCGAGGCGAAGTTGGTGGTCGTGATGCCACCCTTGATGTTCGTGTTGCCCACCAGGATCACTGTCACGCCGTCGCCTTTGAGCACGAGATCGACGTCGGGGAATGCCGCCCCGCCGTGCGAGACGTAGTAGGCGGGGCCGCTCAGCTGACCGGGCAGCACCGGCGTTTTGACCCTCGCGGTGCCGATCACCGAGTTGGCCGGGCAGGCCGCCGGGTTGGCTGTGAAGACCGCCGCCGTGCAGGCGTTTTTGAGGGTGGTCAGACGCGAGGGCAGCTGCTTGGGCAGCGTCACGAGCACCGACTTGAAGTTCGCCTGCGAGCTGCTTGGGACGTTGATGTTGGTGATCAGCGCCGCACCGTTGGCCCGCGAGGTTTTCGCGTTCGAGGACGCTCCGAATTTCGGAGCGAACGTGAGGCCCGAGCAACCCGTTGCCTGGAATGGCGTCGAGATTGGCTGCGAGGCGCCGGCGCTCGAAGTGAGCGTCGAGCTGGTCGTGAGCGCCGCGCAGTTGGTCGGGTTAACCAGGAAGCCCTGGCGGTTGATCGACAGCGTCAGCGTTTTCAGGCGCAGCGGAATGCCTTTGTAGATCGTGGGCACTGCGCTCGACACCGTGACCTGAGCGGTGTAGGGGTTGACTTCGATCGTGCTGCGCACGACCACATTGCCGAGGCTAAACGGCCCGACCGCAGCGTTGATGACCGTCGTCATGCCATACGGCGCGCTACTCGTCGGTCCAGTGAGGTACACCGGCCCTGTGAACTGGATCGGCGCGCTACCGGAGCCGACCGTCGTGGTCGCTGTGCCGATCTGACTTTCCGCCGGGCATCCCACGCCGGTCGATGCCGCCGGTTCGGGGCACAGCGGCACCGAGGCGATCTTGCCGACGAGGCCGAGCGGCAGCGCGGTTGTTACATGCGACAGGTACTGCTGTCCGTCGCCGCGCGCCAGGTTGAACGTAAAGCTCGTCGGCGCGGCGCCGGTGGCGGGCTGTGATGAGGTGCTCTGCGTCAACGAGAACGGCAGCGGCGCGGCGCATGCTCCACTCGAGCCGTTGCTGTCCACGAGGAATGTCGAGAACGGAGTCTTGTTGGCCGTGCCCGTGTAGGGGGTGAGGCTGGTTTCGGTCGTGGCCGCACCGCAGGACAGCGGGTTGGCCATCGGCGCCAGCGCGCCACCCTTGAAGACCAGCTTGATGTTGCTGAAGGGCTGTTCGGGGTTGTTCAGGAACTTAGCCGTCACGCGACCCGTGGTTTCGTTGGTTTCGACCGTGCCTTTGAGGCGCACCGACACGCCATAGCGTTCTGATTCGGCGCTGAGGTAGATCGTGTAGGGCGAGCTGGTGAGCGGTTCAGTGCCACCCAGATAGATATGACCCTTGAGCGGTTCGCTTGCGGGCAGGTCCGGGACGGTGAGCGTCACCGTGCCGAGACGCGATTCGACCGGGCAGGTAATGGGATTGCGCGTACCGATGCCGATCTGCGCCGCCGAGCAGGTCTTTAGGCCCGTGGCGGCCGGTGGGTTGAGCGTCATGCCTTCGGGCAGCGTGATCGTCGCGTTGCGCAGCTGCGAGGAGTCAAGTTCGGTGGGCGACTTGCTATGCGGCACGATCAGTTCTGTGGTGACGCCGTCGGGCTGATCAGACTGCGTCGTGGCCGGCTCGACCTTGAACGTTGGTTCGAAGGGCACCGCGTTTGGCCCCGTGACCAGACAGTTTTCGGTGCCTATCGGCGCGGTGTAGGTCCTGGCGACTTTTTCGCTTGCCGAAGATTGGAGCGTGACCGTGTTGGTGGTCGCGGGACCAGGGCCGGCGCAGTTGCTCGGATTGGTGATGAACCCACCTTTTTCCGTCGTGCCGATGTTGCCCTTGAGGCTCAACCGCGAGGAGATCAGGGGGAGTTCCGGCGATACGTTGATTTCGTAGTAGTCGTGGTAGTCGCCAGCCCATTCCACGCTGCCTTCGATCAAGGTGTGGGCGTAGTACTGAGCTTTTTCGATACCTGGCTCTGTTCCATGGAAGATGGCATTCAACTTGGCTTCGGTGTATGTCTTTGGAAGTTCGAGCGCAACGCCAAAGTCGGACGCAAGGCCCTTGGGCTGGACGAGATTGTAGACCTTGCCCTGCAGCGGGAAATCTCCACCAGCTGGGAATTTTCCAGTGCCGGTGTAGACGACTACCTTGTTTTCCCCAATTTCGCTCGTGGCGCTACATTTGGGTTCTGGGTATAGACCAGAGCCGGGTAGCGCTTCTCCACCGAATTCGGCGAATGAGCACTTAGCGACCGCCTCCGGGTTGGTGCTGACACCTGGGGAGACATCTGTGCGAACGTGCGTGACAAGCCCTGTCGGTGCTTCTTCTGGAAATGTGCCCACCGTGTTGATCTTGAAGGCGGTAATCCCGACAGCAGGGTGTCCCGCGGCCTGTGTATAGCCGGCTTCCCTGGCTTCGGTGAGACTGGGTTCCTTCGGATAGGAGTACTCGATGAATACGGACGGGGCTACTTCGATCTTGCGTTCTTCTTCGCCGCACGCTTCCTTACCGGTCACGCAGTTGGCCGCCACAAACTTTTCAACCCCAAAGCCAGCCGCCTGCGCGGATGCCGCCGAGAATGCCACGATCGCGCAAGCAACCGTCCCTAGAAGCCAAACGCGAACCTTGAACCCCATGCAATCACTCTCCCGATCCGAAGCCATACAAGTCCTTGTGTAGTAGTCAGTCTACGAACACAACCCTCATCTACCCGGATCGATGCGGTCCCAGTCTCAAACACTTGCCGACAGGGTGCCGCCCGCAGGCCGCCGCGAGCGCATAGGCTGCGGTCGATGCGGTGGTTGGTGGATGGCATGAACGTGATCGGCACGCGGCCCGACGGCTGGTGGAAGGACCGTCACGAGGCGATGGTGCGGCTCGTGGGCCAGCTGGAGCTGTGGGCGGCCTCCGGCGGCGAGGACGTGACCGTTGTGTTCGAGCAGCCGCCCAAACCGCCGATCCGTTCGACCGTGATCGACGTCAAGCACGCGCCCCGGCCGCGGCGCGACTCCGCCGACGATGAGATCGTGCGTCTGCTCAAGGAGGAGGCCGAGCCGGGGCTCGTGCGCGTGGTGACCTCCGACCACTGGCTCTCGGACCGCGTGCACGCGGAGGGCGCAAGCGTCGAGCCTTCGGAGTGGTTTCGCGGACAGATCGAAGCGGAGTAGCGGCTCAGACCACCGGCGGCGGGTCGCCTTCGGCGCCGGCGAGCAGGTCGGGCTCCCACCCGCACACCAGGCACGCGTGGCGGAAGGCCGAGCGCGCGAACTCCAGCGCGAACGCGTACGGGTCCGCGGCGGCGCGGACGTCGTCCCAGTCGAGCACATACTCGCCGAGCGCGCCGTCCCAGCGTGCGGCCGAGGGCGACAGCTCGGCATCGGCGAACCCGCCCGGCGCGGGATGCGCGTAGGCGTAGAAGGCCGGCTTCTCATAGCGAGCGTCGCCGGGCCACCACCCGATCGCAACCTCCTGCACGTTCATCGCATTGCGCATGATGAAATCCTGCGACGGAGGGTCGGCAGGCAACCCGGAGAAGAGGTTGACAGCCAGGTCAAACGAGCCCCACCAGGCGTTGACCGGCGTGGAGCGGCCGCGATAGGGCGCCCGAAACGCGGCGAGCACCAGCGCCGCATGGGTGGCCGCGGCGAAATAGCGCTCGACCCGCGCGGAGTCATAGCGCGTGTGTTCGTGGTCCTCGTCCAGCGGCACACTCCAACTGACCTCCTGCGGCGTCGGATCGATCTCAACCGGACCCGCAAGCCCACCGACCGCGTCCAGCAGCTCGCGAGTGACCTCGCCGACCGACCGGTCGGGCATCAACGCAACCCGCGATACACGCCCATCGCTACGCTCGGCCCGCACCTCGTGCGCGTGCAGGTCGAGCACGACCACAAGCGAGCTGGAGCCGTTGGGCGCCGGCAGCGGAAGCGTCTCCCAACCGCGCGCGGTCAGCCGCAACGCCGCGTGCTGCAGCTGCGGCTCGGGCGGAGCGAGGGCTACCGCCAACTTGCCGAGAACCTGCGTGTGAGCGTGAAGGGTGTCGCAGGTCTCGCGCCACTCGGCGTAAGGGAGAGCAGGCCAGGAGGAGGGCATGAGCGTACGCTACAGCTACGCGCCCGACGATTCAACGGACGACGAGACGCGGGCAGGATACTGGCCAGCAGTGAACGCTGGCGGCACTCCGAGGGCGGCGCTCAATAGGTCATACCATGACCTATAATAGGTCGCGATGCGTGATATCCGCGAATTGTTCCCAACCGACGATCCCGTCAGGCCGGATCTTCTGATCGGCCGCGCGAGCGACGTACAGGACCTTGCCAAGCGCCTGGGTGCAGGCACCCATATGGTGCTGGCCGGACCACGGCGCACCGGCAAGTCAACGGTGGCACTGGCGGCGCTCGCCCGCGCGGGCTCCGCGGGGCTGTACACAGCGCAGGTGGACCTATGGGATCACCAGGACATGACCTCGCTCACGAGGGCTCTCGCCCAGTCGATCCTCGCGAACCGAGGACCCGTCGCGAAGGCACTCGACCGGGCGCGTGAGAGCGGACGCGAGCTGCGCGAACTCCTACCAGGCGGAGTGGTAGCCACCCTGCGCACGCATCTTGGGGAGGACGTCGAGTTGGCCTGGAACACCCCGTCGCCGAGCGGCCGGACCGGACCCGTGGGTCTTGGCGCGACCATCGCCTTGGCACAGCGCATCGCCGAGAAGGACGATCGACGGATCGTGTTGTTCCTCGATGAGTTTCAAGACATCGCGATCTCCTCACATCGCTTCGGCGACCCGGACCTCCTCGGCAAGCAGCTGCGCTCTCAGCTTCAGCGCTCGCCGCTGGTGAGTGTGCTGTTTGCGGGCAGCATGGAGCATCTGATGCGTGACCTCTTTGGCCCGGCGCGCCGAGCGCTTGGCCAGTTCGGCAACTTCCACGAACTCGGCCCGATCCTGCCAAGCGAGTGGGAGGCAGGGATCGCGACCCGTTACCACGAGCTCGACGTTCGTCCGACCGAGGAGGCCGTCGCCGAGATCGTCACACTCGGCGAGGGGCACCCACGCACGACGATGTTGATCGCCCGCGAGACCTTGACCGTCACGCTCTCCCACCGCGAAATCGGCACGATCGAGATTGGCGACGTACGTGGCGGCTACGAACTTGCGATGCAAGCCGATCGCCTGCGCCACGAGGATGCGGTCGAGCGACTGCGATCCACCGCACATGCCTATCCAATCGCTGTACGGGTGGCGCGCGGACGCCACCCGTACAGTGGCACGGCCTCCTCGGCCGCGCGGCGAGCGCTGAGCATGATGGAGAGAGCCGGAATCGCCGAACACCACGGCCGCGGCGACTGGACAATTCCAGAGCCGCTCTTGCGTAAGTACCTGGCTGAGCGACCCTGAGTAGGCTAAGGCGGTGTCCATCCATCAGCCCCCGACCACCCCCGCCGAGCTTCCGCTGCCGGCCGGGCAGGCAGACGCGAAGTTGACGCTGCATCCACTGCTGTGCGCGGAGGCGTCGATGGCGCCCAACTGGTTTCGTCGCCGGCCCGGACCCATTGAGGCGCTGAAGGCATTTGGCCTGGGCGTTCCCGCCAGCGGCTTGATCGCGATACCGATCCCGGCGTACCTGCTTGAGCACCCGACCGCGGGTCCGGTGCTCGTGGACACGGGGATGCACGAGTCGGTGATACCCGGAGGCGGCCGCGAGCGCTCGCGCAACCTCGGTCCGATCGGCCGATTGATGTCGCGTCACTCGAGCATGAGCCCCGAGCAGACGGCAGCCGCGCAACTGCGAGCGCGTGGACTGCAGCCCGCCGACATTCGGCTCATCGTGATGACCCACCTGCATTTCGACCACGCAAGCGCGCTGTGTGACTTCCCCAACGCGACCGTGCTCGTTGACGAGCGCGAGTGGGCCGCGGCATGGGCGCGCGACGCGCTGCTGAACGGCTACTCCAAGGCGCAGCTGGACCCCCGCCCGCGCTACCGCACAATCGACTTCACGGCGCCGTCAGCCGTCGCGAGCGGCCCGTTCGAGCGCACGATCGACGTGTTCGGCGACGGCGCGCTGACGCTCGCCTCAACCCCAGGGCATACCGCCGGACACCTGTCGCTGATTGCGCGCCTAGACGAGCGCGAGGCACTGCTCGCCGCCGACGCGGCATACACGATGGACACGATCAGAGGCACTGAGCGCCCCTGGCTGATTCATGACCGCAAAGCCTTCGAGCACAGCCTCCGACAGATCCAGGCCTATGACCGCGAGCACCCAGAGGCGGTTGTTATCCCCGGCCACGACATGGCCGCCTGGGAGGTTGCTTGCGAGCAGTTGGCGGGTCGCTAGCGCGACGCGCACGCCCCTCTACGCCGCTCGGAAAACCGCAAGCCCGGGGCCGAACGTCGCTCAGGAAACAAGCAAGTAGGAAAAACCGACCGCGCTGGGGCTCGACACCAGCGAGCCGGCATACGTCGCCTTCGCTCGCCACTGCCCGACGGCGGGAGCAACGAACGGGATGCTGACAGCGCCTTCGCCGACGAAAGCTGAGACCTGACGGTAGAGCTGCCAGCCGAAGACTGGATCGAAGCGTTCGATCTCGACCGTGACGGGACCGGAGGCGGCCGGCGTGACCTTCACGTCGATCGCCGCTTCCTGCCCGGGGACGGCTTTGGTCGAGGAGAACGAGAGCGATGTCGAGGTGCTCGTGCGCGACTCGCGCACGAGCGTGTAGTTGCCGGCAGTGGCGTCGCGGACGGAGACGACCGCGTAATAACGGCCTGGTTGCAAGCGGCGCTGGAGCGTCTGCGAGCCACTGCCACCACACTGGCATTCGATCACGTTGCCATTCTGGTTGCGCAGCTGCAGGTTGAAGTCGGCCGATTCGGGCGCGAGCAGCCTCAGGGTGAGGTTCGAGTGGCTTGTCACGTCGAGGCGATACAAGCGCAGCACGCTCACGCCGCGACCGTCGAGGCGCCCGTGAGCGTGGGCGTAGTTGCCGAGCCCGACGCGCTCAGCGCTCTGGGCGCGGACGCTGTACCAGACGGAGCTAACGGTCGGCACACCGCACGTCGATTCCGGCTCGCCCACTTCGACCGTGGCGCCGACCGTGCTGTCACGGGACAAGAGCAAGTCGATGGTCAAGAGCGAGGACCGCGACGAGACGATGCTGCAGCACGGCTGCCGTGGGACGATCAGTAATCGGAAATCAGGTCATTTGAAGTGGGGTCATGTCCAAGCCGGGGATTCGGTCGAAGTGACGAATATTGGCCGTCCCGACTTGCCATCCGGCAGAAATGGCAGTGGCAGCGACGAGTCGGTCGTGGGCACCGACTTCAGCCCCAGATGAAGCCAAGCCGGCCCAGATCCTTGCGTGGACCCGCGCCACGAGGAGGTCGAAGGAATGTGTGGGGAATGCCGCCAGCACGGCCTCGACAAACGCCGCGCGTCGGCCGCGATGCTCATAGGTGGCCCGGTGTACTCCGTGCAATAGCTCCGAGGCTGTGATCGCGGCGATCCCCACTTCCTCGTTCTCACCCAACTGGGACTCCAAGCGCTGTGTGACCTCTGCCATTGCTCGCACGGCCGGTAGACCACGCATCGCCCGCTCAAGCTCGATGAAGACGGTGGTGTCTAGGACTGTGCCCATGGATCGACCGGTGTTGGGCCGATGGCGTCGAGCACCGCTTCCATGTCCTCGGCGAACGCGGGATCGGGTGGCGCGGCTTGCGTGAGCAGCGCGAGCGCCTCCCTCAGTGACCGTCCGCGACGCGGGGCAGCCGTTCGCCCATGATCGTCGGGATGAACGATGACGTAGGCCGGTCGCTCCCGGTTGAAGACCACAACCTCCTCGTGATGGGCAACCGCCTCCCGCGCTCGACGCGGAATCCGAATTTCCTCAGCTTTGATCGTTGTCACAGTCATAAGCTAGCAGATAGTACGGAAGTGTACGGAATCGTACGGATGGGGCTACCTGCTGACGATAAGCATCAGACCGTTCGGGCGCTTACGCTGTCGTGATGGCCAAGTCTGTTGCCGACTTCCTATCTGAGCGCGAGGGGACTCGTCTCGACTTCAAGCAGAACCTGTCAAGCATGAAGCGGGTCTTGGAGACTGTCTGCTCTTTTCTGAACACGGCTGGCGGGACTCTCGTCGTGGGCGTCGAGGATCAGACGAGAGTCGTCCTCGGGCTCGATGATGTGGAGAAGCAGGAGGAGAAGCTGGCAAACGCCATTGCGAGCGCGATCGATCCGCAACCCACGGTCCAGCTCGAGATTGCGACCCATGAGGGCCGCGACCTGCTCCTGCTGCGGGCCGCCTATGCCGCGGGGCCCTTCTTCCTCAAGGACAAGGGCAAGGAGAGAGGCACGTTCGTCCGCATTGGCAGCAACTCGCTGCCAGCTAGCCCAGAGAAGGTCGCCGAGCTTGAAAGAGCGCGACGAATGGGCGCATGGGACCAAGAGCCAATGCCGGGACTGACGCGCGCTGACCTCGACCGACAGGCAATCGAGCGGTGGCTGGACGTGGCGGGAGAGCGTCCGACGGACGCCAAGTTGCGAGGTCTTGGCGTCCTGACCGAGTACGGTGGGAAGCCGGTCCCTACCCGCGCCGGGATCATCCTGTTCGGGCGAGAGCAGGCCATCCATTTTCCCGACGCGCAGATTCGGTGCGTTCAGTTTCGGGGAGCCGACAAGAGCAAGCCGATGGTCAAGAGCGAGGACCGCGACGACACGGTGCTCGACGGGATCGAGGCCGCGATCCGGTTCATCGAGCGCAACACTGACCGGATCGTGCGGATCACGGGGCGCACGCAGCGAGAAGAGCTGGATCTCTATCCACGTCCTGCCGTTCGCGAGGTCCTCAACAACGCGGTCGCCCATGCTGACTACGCCGTGGAGGGCGCCTCGATCTTTGTTGCTCTGTATTCCGATCGTCTTGAGATCTCAAGCCCTGGGACCTGGCCCCCTGGGTTCTCCCGCGAGGATTTCGAATCGGGTGTGAGCCTCCGCCGCAACAAGGCCATCTCCCGAGTGCTGATGCGACTGGGCGTCATCGAGGGCTACGGGAGCGGATACGACAGGGTGATCGCCGCATGCCGCGATCAGGGTTACCCCGAGCCCGAGTGGGTCGAGAACGGCCCACAGATCAAGGTGATCCTGCGGCCACATCCGGCCAGCGATATGCCTGCTCACTCGATTAGTGATAGTCCTCGCGGAAGACAAGAGCCGTCACGCCCTCCAGTCACGGCGGAAGACCGAGACGCTGCCGTCCTAGCCGCAATCGACAACCTGGATCGACCAAATACAGTTAACATCCAGCGACATACCGGTATCCCGACTCGGAGCTTGGGGCGTCACCTTCGTCGCCTTAGAGAGGCAGGAATTATCGAGTTTGTTGGCGCTTCAAAGACGGGCTTCTACCGTCGCGCGTGAAGATACTCTGCCATACTCTGCCATACTCTGCCATACTCTGCCAATAACCGCCACACTCGGCCACCACGGCTGTCATACGTATCATCGCCGGGACTCTGAAGGTCCTCGCGTTTCACGCGACCGGAGACGGCAATCCCGGCCCCGCGGAGCAGGGCTTATGATCCAACCGTGCACCGCGCTCAAATCGCAACCGGGATCGCGCTGGCGCTGGTCTATGTCGTCACCGCGATAGCCGGTGCGACGCAACAACTTCCAACACTGGGTTCTGCTCACTACGCAAAGACGCTCGGCGGGTCCTCCCCCGGGTTCGGGACAGTTGCGCCGAAGACGGTCAACGCGAACGGCGATCCGGGGAGCGTCGTGTATGACTTGAGCTGGGCGGGATGGGGTCGCTCTCAGAGTGTCGGCAACGGGAAGACCTACGCGCCCGGAGCACACGGTGGTTGGACGGCCACGCTCATCCCAACCGAGCTGCGCGCGACCGATCTTGGCCGCTGCAAGCCCGGCGGCCCGATGGCTTACCGCAAATTGTGGCTTCGCGCCAAGGGAGTGCCCGGGGTTCGCGGATGGACGCCGTGGACGCAATGGCCGGACACGTCGTATCCCAAGCCGCAACTGCTCTGCTAGTTGCTCTACGTCAAGCGAGATCCGCATTTGCGGAGATCGCACGGGGAGAGTCTTTCAAACGTTGACCGGTCCGCCTTCACGTCCTAACGCGAACAGACAGAACCGCAGCGGGCTGGAAACTCTCTCGAAGACTTCTCCGACTCTCCTCGCCGGTCCTGCCAGGGTGCGCGAGTGTGGACGATCACTACAGGACGTCTGGCACGCGCCTGTAGCGAAGGTAAACAACGCGAGAGCCAAACGTCTTCGTCTCCACCAATTCCAGGTTGATCCTTTCGTCCAAGGTCGGGAAATAGGGCGTGCCGCCGCCGAGCAGGACCGGGCTGACGAACAGCCGCCACTCATCGATCAGCCCCAACTCCATACACGCACGAGCAAGGCCCGCGCCGCCGACGCCGACGTCCTTTCCGGACTGTTCCTTAAGCCTCGAGACCTCCTCGCCGACACTGTCCCTAGCCAGCCTGGTGTTGCCCACCACGCTCTGAAGTGTCGTGGAGAACACGACCTTCGGCAGGGCCTTCCAGATTTGTGCGAACTTGACGTGATCCGCGAGGAGCGGACTCTCCTCAGCGGTCTCCCAATAGACCATCGTTTCGTACAGCCGCCGTCCGCAAAGATGCACACCGATTTCCTGCACCTGCTGGGTGTGAAACCGAAACAGCTCCTCATCGGGCACCGACCAGTCGATCGCGCCATCGAGTCCGGCGATATAGCCATCCAACGACACAGTCATCGAGTAGACCAGCCTCCGCATCACGATCCTCCTCCGGTTGGACCCCATTGTTCTGTAGATAATGACTTCGCGTCACCTCATTGCTCATCGGTGCCCCTCGATCACGCTCGGTGGAGAGATCACCGCGCGAGCTTCCCAGAGCAAGCTTCCGGTCCCCAGAACGCTGGCAGAAAGGGCCCGACTAGCCCTGCCCCTTCTCAGGGCGCACCAGCCAGAGCGAGATGCCAGCCACTGTGGGATGCTCGACGGCGATGGTGAGCTTGCGACCCAGTCGAGTTGCCCTACCGGCGCGAATCGCCGCTTTGGTGCGCGCGATCCAGGACGACGACGAAGCGCTGATCGAGCAGCTCCTGCGCCTCAGCCACTCGCGCCGCTTGTTCGCTCCGCTCGCGTTCACGATCGGCGCGTTCGCGATGCTAATCGACGGGCTGCGGCTACTGCTGTCCAACTGGCGGCTGACGCTGATCCAGATTCTTCCCGCAATGTGGGTATGGCTGGCGATGTTCGACCTGCGCGCGCGCGTGCTGCACGGCAAGTCGTTCCCCTCGCTGCGTGGCCCAGTGCTGATCCCGATCGCCCTCGCGATCGTCGCGATCACGATGGCATGCTTTTTTCTCAACGCGGTGTTCGCGTTCGCGATCGCGCGCTCGCGGCCCCCCAGGATTCGCCCCGCCTTCGCCGAGGCGCGGCGTCATGTCGTGCCGATCCTCGCATGGGGCGCCGCCGTCGGCGCGCCGCTCGCCGTCGGTGTCATCATCGCGCCGCGCTGGGGCAAACCATGGTTCGCGCTGTGCCTCGGCGCGGTCACCGGCGTGATGATGGTCTGCTACGTCGCGGTCCCCTCGCGCCTGATCGGCGTCAAGCCGACCTACTCGCGTCGCGACAAGCTGACCGCGAGCGCGCTCGGCGCGGCGCTCGGCACGACCGTGTGCACACCCCCCTACCTACTCGGGCGCATCGGCATCCTGATGCTCGGCTCGAAGATCCTGTTCGTGCCAGGCATCGTCGTGCTCACCGTAGGCGTCACCCTGCAAGCGGGCGCCACGGGCGCAGTGCGCGCGGTCAAGCTGAGCGCCCGGCTGACCGGCGACCCTTCGCGCGCCACCGCGCTCGCCCACGCCGACGCGGAGCAGCCGCGCCGCTGAGCCCTACAGGCCCGTTTCAGCCGTCAGCCTGCCGGCGGCGACAGCCTCGCGCAGAGCACGATAGTCGTGTTCGTTCTGATCGGCATAGGCAACCGCGAAGTCGGCGATCGCACGGTCGAACACGTCCGACTTGCCGAGATAGGAGGCGATCGCGATGCGGTCGCCCGAGCGCGCATGGCCGCGCGCGAGCGTCCACCCGCACATGCGCCCCCACAGCTCCATCCCCTCCGGAGTCATCCCCTCCACATCCGCCGACCCCTTCCAGTCGCGCAGCTGGCGGATGTAATAGTCGCGCTCGACCCCCGACCAGCCCGCCCGCTCCCAACCGAGGAAGATGTCGCTGACCGCCTGCACCAAGCGCTGACCGGCGACCACACGCTGGCCGTGATTGTCGTACTGGCTCTTGGCGGTATAGGTCTCGAGCACCGACTCGCTCGCCTCCTTGATCTGCAGCAGCAGGGGCGTGCCGCGGCCGTCGAGCAACAGCAGAATCCACGCCTGCGTGCCAACACTGCCCACGCCCACGACCTTGCGCGCCAGGTGCACGAACCGATACTGCTCAAGCAGTCGCCGACGGTCGGGCTCGAGCGTGAGCGTGTAGGCGCGCACGATCTCTTCGATCGCCCTCGCCGTCGCTTCGCGTCCGCTGTCGCCGTCGATCGCATCGCCAGTGCCGCTCTCGCGGTTTGCGCCATTGCCGTGCGGTGCGTCGCCGCCGGGCTCCTCGTTCCCAGCACCACCGGCGCGCCCCTGCAGCGTCTCGACCGCCACGATCAGCGGAGGGTCGTGCACGATCCGCGGCTCGCCGTCGAGGATGTGGCAGAGCTTCTCAAACGCCTGGTGGCTGTCGTGTGCGCGCGCCTTGGCGATCGCGCGCCACACGCTCGGCGTTCGCTTGGGGTCAAGCAACGAGTTGAAGCGGGGCAGCAGGTCGTCCATGTCGAGGTGCGCGTACCACACCTCCAGCATCGACATGTCCGCAAACTCCCTCATGCTCTCCCGATAGGAGCGCACCGCCTGGCGCACGATCCGCCGACGCTGCTTCTCCTCCAGCCCGTTCTCGCGCCCCGCCACCTCCAGGCTCGCCGCCAAGCGCTTGACGTCCCACTCCCACGGTCCCGGAGCCGTCTCGTCGAAATCGTTGACGTCAAACACCAGGTGGCGCTCGGGCGAGCCGAAAATGCCGAAGTTCGACAGATGCGCGTCTCCGCACAGCTGCGCCTGCAGCCCAGAGGTTGGCGTGCCCGCGAGATCGGCGACCATCGGCAGCGCCGCGCCGCGAAAGTAGCTGAACGGCGAAACCAGCATCCGCCCGTGACGAATCGGCACCAGCTCAGGCACACGCTCGCTAGCCTGCTCGCTGAGCAGATCGATCGGGTCGGGCCGGTCCGCCGCGACCGTCCACTCGCCGTGGCTGGAGCGAGGGGTTTGCGCCCGAGCACGCTTGCCCAGCGCCGCGCGCTCCTCGGCGGTCAGGTGCGGGACGGTCGGCAGGTCATTGTCTTGGCGCACCTTGCCAAGTGTAGGCGTGGGCAGATTCGGTCGATTGGCCGGGGAACTCTGGACACGTCGCCGTGAGGTTGACGGCGATCTGGGGCTGGACCGCGCTTCAGTCGATGCGGCGCAGCTTTGAGAAAGGGGCGAAGACGATTCTGTCCAGAAGCGGTTCAAGCGGCACGTTCGTGATCTCGACCATCGCGACATCTCCCTCGCGCAGCTCCAGAACTCCGCCACGAGCGCCAGCAGGCGCCGCGCCGACCTGCTCAGTCAATTCAACGAGGTCAAGCGCCGCAATGTCATGGACGATTGGCATAGCTTGCATTCTAGGGCGTTGGGAAGGCAGTCACGAGCCTGGGAGCATCATTCCGCAGTGCGTAGTGCCAGGCGGTCAACACGGGTGCCCTACGCGTATCGACTGTGAGTTCTACGCGCACTTCGCAGATGACACCGTATGGGCTTACATCCCGGATGGAAGAGATCGGTACGCCGATCACGGCCTGGGCTATGGTGTGCCAAACATACTCGGCGTCGTCGGGTGCAACACGAAAGACACGTGCCCATTCAAGGCCGTGACCATGCGTAGCGAGCATCCAGTCCAGCTTCTCGGGTGCCGCGTACGCATCGGCGACACGCGGGAGCGGCTCTCCAACAGTGGGCGTATACGCTGCGCGCGACATGGGTCGAGAAGCTATCGACAGACCCCGAGACAATTTGGACTCGCGATAGCCCCGTAAGCAACCGGCTGGCTGCGTGCACACGGTGCCTTGGCAGCGGAGATCTGCCAGACAAGCTCCATACCGACGAAGCACTCGAGCAGCACACCGAGCAGCAAGCCGTCCGCCGTCAAGTGCTCCTACGGATGAAAAGTCAAGTGCTGCGCGAACATTTCTCTGGGGTTTTCTGAGGCGCTGGTCCACGCTCGAGGCGGCGCTTGGCGGCACAGCGATCGCACAGCGCCCGGAGGGCCGATGCTTCTATGTTTGTCAGGTTTCGCTGTTTGCGGGATTTGGGAGTGTGTTGTTGAGGAGTCTGTAGAGGTGTTTGGCGGTGTAGCGCTTGAGGGAGCGCTTGATTTCTCGGGTGGTGTGTCCTTCGGTTTGGCGGCGGGCTGTGTAGGCGCGGGTTTGGGGGTCGTCGCGCATGCGGTAGAGGACGATCGTGTGGAGCGCTCGGTTGAGTTCTCGGTCGCCGCTTCGGTTGAGGCGGTGACGGACGGTTTGTCCTGATGACGCTGGGATGGGTGCGACGCCGGCGAGTGCGGCGAAGGCGGCCTCGAAGCGGATCCTGCCGGTGTGGGAGTACGCGCAGAGGATTTGTGCCGCGACGATCGGTCCGACGCCCATCTCGCTCAGGAGGCTGGGCGTGACACGCTCGACGATCGGTTCGATCTCTCGTTCGAGCTGGAGGGCTTCTTCGCGGAGGGCGGTGGCTCGTCGGGCGCTGGCGCGGATGGCGATGATCGTGGCTCGCTGTTCGCTTGTTTGTGTGGGGCTTATCCGTAAACGAGCGCAGCGGTCGAGCTGCTCGCGGGTCGCGAGTCCGCGTAGTCCTTCGCGAAGCGACGGTGCGGCTGACACGAGTAGGCCCTTCATCAGCGTGATCGCTGCTCGCTTTGATTTCACGGTGCTCTCACGGGTCGCGAGCAGCACGCGTAGTGCCTCTCGCTCGCCGCGCTGGCACGGTCGCGCGAGGTGCTCGCGTGTGAGGGCTTCCTTGGCTGCTCGGATCGCGTCCAGCTCGTCGGACTTCGCGCTGTCACGACGCGCGGGCCGGCGGGGACGATCGACCTCGAGCACCAGCTCGCCTTCGCGGTGCAGGAACACGGTCAGTCCCGCGCCGTAGCTGCCCGTTCCCTCGACCGCCCACGCACGACGGCCCGGAGCATTCTCACGCGCGAAGCGCAACAACCGCCGGTATCCCCGCTCGTTAGCAGCGGTCGTGGTCTGTCCTTGCACGATCGCGCACTCAGCGGCGAGTATCGCTACTGAGTGCGAGTCGCGGTGTGTATCGACGCCGAGCACATGATCTGCTTGGTCTGCCAGCATGAATACGACCTCCTTCTCGGGGGTTTGACTGTCGGTGCTCGGTCTGGGCTACGAAACCGCGAAGGGCAGGACTGTGATGAGTCACGCCCCACAAAACGGGGCGGACAGGCTTCTGATCAGGCCACAAGCGGGGACCAGGCCGGGACCGGCAGCAACAGACGGACAGATCAGAGCCGAGGGCACCCGTGCAACACACGGGGCCAGTGCATGTGAGAGTCACGTCCATCGCCACAGGAGGCCAGCCTGAACACCAGACCCGACATTCCCCCACGCGGGGAAACGTCGACTACAACGCAGTCGCTAAACGCACATTCACGACACAGCAATCGCCGTGCACACACTCACAATGCAGGTGGCGGCAATCCTTGATCGTGTCGGCTCGCAGATATTCGACGAGGCGATACTTGCCGTATGGCCCCAACTCACACGTCACCCAGCCTTCCCCGCACCAACTCACAACCTCATCGAGGTCCACGGGCGTGGGTCGTGGTTCGGTACGTATCGATTCCGGACTAGCCGACGATGGGCCGCATGGTTCGCCGACACCGACTACGAGGGGTTGCGGATGTGGGTCGATGAGGTCGGCTTCGCGTGGAGAGAGGCCGAACTTCATAAGGGCTGGATACCGACCGAGCGCCGGAACGCCCCGACGCTCGCCATCGTCGCGCCGGGTGCGGACTTTGCCGTGACGAAAGGCTACCCGGCGCCCAAGGACAGCCTAGTCATGAATACGTATAGCCGTAGATCGGCCTCGGTCGATGCCGCCAGACGTGTCCTAGCAGCCATCTAAGGCAATGCCGTTGGCTGATGTCTGGACTTCCTCCAATTTGCGAGCTTCGCTTGACATAGGAGCAACGCAATAGATCTACAAGCTACGCAGAGTCGCACCCTGGCCGAGAGCGAGGCAAGTAGGGATCAAGCCAAGTGGTCGCGTGCTCGAAGAAGTAGCTCGCGGTGCCAGACGTCAGCCCGGCGTAAGATCGGAAAAGTGATGTAACATGGGTTCATGAGGCGACTACAGATCATGATCGAGGACGACGCCTATGAGACGTTGGGTGCTCAGGCCGCCAAGGAGCACGTCTCCAAGGCATTGCTCATCCGCCGCTACGTGCGGCTAGGCCTGCAGCCACTGCCCGCAATCGCCGAAGACCCTCTGACCTCACTTTCCGGAAGCGCAAGCTTTGATCCCGTTGATATCGACGATAGTATCTACGGTCGTTGATCTTCGTCGATACTTCCTTCTGGGTCGGACTCACCAACCGCCGCGACACCCGACACGAGCAGGCGAGAGCGCTACTGGCGGCTCACGACCGGGATCGGCTCGTAACTACTAACGACGTGCGCGGCGAGACCTGGACGTTTCTGCGACGCCGAGCTGGGCACACGGTCGCCGTGAAGTTTTTCGAGGCGGTCGCGGCCTCGCCGCGCGTTGAAGTCGTGCGAGTCTCCGAGGCAACTGAAGCGGACGCCGAGCAATGGCTGCGACGCAGAGACGACAGAGAGTTCTCCTGGGTCGACGCCACGAGCTTCGCCACGATGCGCGAGCTGCGGACAACCGAAGCGTTTGCTTTCGACGGCGACTTTGCGGCCGCCGGGTTTATCGAGCTGCGGGTTTAGTCGAGCCTGGGCGGCGACACCTCTTTCTGAGGGTCAATATCGCGGCGAGAGTCGCGATCGTTTTGCCCACAGCTGGTCATTATTCGCCCACGCAGTGATCGAATAATGACGGTGCTATTCCTCGGCACAGGCGCCCGCGCATCGGCGGGACCTGAAGGATCAAGCCAAGTGGTCGTGCGATATCGTGCGATTTTCGCGGTGACGGACGGTGTCGGTCGTCGCGATGCGATCAATGCTTGAGCGAGCCTGCAACCGACAGCTGGACCGACGATCCCGGATCGGGACGAGGGCGTGAGTTCGCGCCGCCGTGCCGCGGCGCCGCGGCTGATCGAGTGGACCGGCGAGCGTTGCGTTCCCTGGGCACCGGACGTGCAGGTCGTCTACGAGCACTTCCATCGCTACATGTGGGCAGCGCAACTCGTTCGCGGACGCAAGGTCCTCGACCTCGGTAGTGGCGAGGGGTTCGGCGCCGCGATCCTCTCCGAGACGGCTGCCCATGTGATCGGAGTGGATGTCGACGAGCGAACCGTCGAGCACAGCAAGCTCAACTATGGCGGGGAGAACCTCGAGTTTCGCCTCGGCACGGCGCTTGACCTGTCGAGCTTCGAGGACGGCTCCCTCGGCGCCGTAGTCGCGTTCGAGATCATCGAGCACGTACAGGACCAGGAGCGTGTGCTCGAAGAAGTGGCGCGTGTGCTGGCGGACGACGGGGTCCTGATCGTCTCCACTCCAGATCGCAGGCTCTACAGCGAGGCGACCGGCCAACAAAACCCGTTCCACGAGCGCGAGCTGGCGTTGGAGGAGTTCCAGGGACTGCTGGCCGAGCGGTTCCCGCATGTGGCGATGTGGGGGCAGCGAACCATCACCGGCTCTCACCTGCACGGGATCGACGGGCGCGTGGCCGACACACGCGTGATCGAGCAGCCCGATTTCTATATCGAGCGCTCGGGCGAGGAGTGGCGCGTGGCGGGAGACCCCGCCGCCCTCTACATGGTCGCGATCGCCTCGAAGGCCCCGCTGCCCGAGACGGCCAACACCTCGACGCTCGCCGACTGTGGCATCGAGCTGGTGCGGGCAAAGGAACTGGACACCGTGCACGCGGCCTTAGCTCGAGACGAGGCCGTTCGACTGAAGGACGAATGGGTGGCCGCGGTCGAACGAGAGCGTGCGGCACACGCCATGCAGATGCGCGAGACGGAGGCGCAGCTCAACGAAGAGATCAAACAGCGCAACCAGGACATTGACGTCGGGCGGGAGCGCATCGTGGAATTGCGCGCTGAGGTTGCCGCACGCGATACAGAGATCGCCGCTCGCAACATCGAGCTTGACAACGCCAGAAACCTCAACCGCCGTACCGAGGAGTCGGTGACGTGGCAAGCCTTTCAGCGCGCGCGAGGCCGGCTCTACAGCTCGATCGGCGAGACCTCCATGTCGGCTCGCATGTTGCGTCTGTCGCTGCGGCTCGTTGGCAGGCTAGTAATCAAACGACCGAAGCCTGCCCCTGCGCCCACGGAGTCAACCGAGAGCGCCAGAGCGGGAGAGGTTTCCAGCGCCGATGTGATTTCGCTGCCGGAGTTTGAGAACCCGAAGGTGTCGCTGATCATTCCGCTGTATGCACACGCGGAGCTGACGAGGGCCTGCCTGGAGGCGATTCGCGACAACACCACTCGCGTCAGATACGAGGTCATCCTCGTGGACGACGCGGCGGATGAGGCAACCAAGCATTTGCTCGAAGGGGTACGCGGCGCAAGGATCGTTCGCAACGAGCAAAACCTGGGCTACATCCGCAGCGTTAATCGCGGCGCAAGCTTCGCGCGCGGTCGCTGGCTTGTGATCTTCAACAACGACACCGAAGTGAAGCCCGGCTGGCTCACGGCAATGCTCGACTGCGCGGAGTCCGCTGAGGATGTCGGCGTCGTCACGCCGAAGTTCCTCTACCCGGACGGCAGCCTCAACGAGGCAGGTGGAATCATCTGGCGCGACGGCACCGGCGTCAACTACGGCCGCGGCGACCGACCGGAGCATTTCCAGTACGAGTACAGGCGCGAGACCGACTACGGCTCAGCCGCCGCGCTGATGGTCAACTCAGAGCTGTGGAAAGCGACCGGAGGGTTCGACGAGCGCTACCTGCCGATGTACTACGAGGACACCGACCTGTGCTTCGAGGCACGCGAGCGCGGGCTGCGCGTCCTATATGAGCCCGAGGCCGTGGTGATCCACATCGAGGGCGCGACAGCCGGCAACGACCCGTCGTCCGGATACAAGCGCCATCAGGAGGAGAATCGCTCCAAGTTCGTCGCCAAGTGGCGCCACCGGCTCGAGTCAGAGCAGCTTCGCTCGGCGCCGACCAATGTGCGGGTAGCGGCCAACCGGCATCGTGGTCGCCACGTGCTTGTGGTCGATCACCGAGTTCCGATGTGGGATCGCGACGCCGGATCACTGCGGATGCTGCACATCATGCGCGCGTTGGTGAAGCTCGGCGCTCGTGTGACATTCATGCCTGACAATCTCACGCCAACCGAACCATATACCCGGGAGCTGCAAAAACTCGGCATTGAGGTGCTCTACGGCCAGCTTCACGTCAATGCCGAGCTGGACACGATCGGGCCAAAACTCGAGCAGGGTGATCCTCAGTCGCCCTCACACGGCGAGTCGCTGGCTCGACATCGTGCGAGAGTACGCTCCGTCGGCAACCGTGGCCTACGACACAGTCGATCTCCATTGGCTGCGAGAGACGCGGCGAAGCACTCGTCAGCTCGGCATCGGGCCAGTTGCAGGCGACCAACGGCAGCCTCGGGGCGATGTCACCAAAGGCCAGAGCGTTGCACCAGCTCGAGTTGGCCATGATCAAGCCTCCGATGCGACGATCGTCGTAAGTGCATTGGAGCGTGAGCAGGTCGAACGGGACGTACCGGGACTCGTCTGACTCGTCATCCCAACCGTCCATGACGTGGAGCCGTATGTGGCTCCACCAGCAGATCGCTCGGGGATACTTTTCGTGGGCGGCTTTGAGCACACCACCAACGTCGATGCGGCGCTGAGTCGCTTGGTAAAGGAGGTGATGCCGGCAGTATGGCGCGATCTTGGTGACGTGTCGGTGACCATCGTGGGATCCGCTCCACCACCGGAAGTCGAGGCCCTTGCGTCGCCGCTAGTCGACGTCACCGGCTGGATGGAGGATCTTCATCCACTGCTAAGCCTCCAGGCTCATGGTGGCTCCACTTCGCTATGGCGCCGGCTCAAGGGCAAGATCACTCAGGCGCTCGCCGTCGGACTGCCGGTCGTAACGACATCGATCGGCGCCGAGGGTATCGAAGACTCCGAGAACCGTGCTTGCTGATCGCCGACGATCCACAGGAGCTCGCCGCGCACGTCGTCCGAGCCTACAGGGACGATGAGCTCTGGCGGAGCCTGTCCCGTGCCGGGCAAGCGTTGATCGTGGAGCAGTGCTCTTCACGGGTGATAGTGGAGCGACTAATCGTGCTGCTGGCACCGCCTCCGTTTCGGCGACGGCGCGCGTTCCCCTAGTTGACGCTGCGACCTAGATAGGTTTCTGGCCCAGTGGATCGTGCAGTCATCGTTGGTAACTGCCAGGCCAAGGCGCTGGAGATGATGCTGTACACAAACGAGGAGTTTGCGAAGCGATTCGAATTTGTCAGCTTTCCCGCTGTGCACGAATTGCCAGCCGAGATTGTGCCAGAGCTTCATAAGACGTCGCAGACGCAGACGTTGTCATTCTCCAGCGCATCGACGACGACTATCGTGACGGCTTCGGCGTTGGCACGGAAACCCTAGCCGAGCATTGCGAGCCTGCGAACGTCGTGCGCTGGCCGAGTGTGTTTTGGGCGGGCTACTTCCCCGACCTCTTCTATCTTCGAGACGCCCGAGACGGACAGGTGGTCGATGACGGCCCGTTCGACTATCACGACCGAACGATTCTGGAAGCATACAGCGACGGCATAGACGTGACTGGAACATGCCGACTATTGGAGGACTTGAGACGTCCATCGAACGCACAGGTATGGGCAGACCGCGCGACCGCCGAGTTGGATGACCGTGGGCGAGATTGCGACGTTCAGGTTACTAACTTTATAGAGTCAAGGTTCCGGGATGAACTTCTATTCTTCACGATGAACCATCCCACAAATCGAATGCTCGGCTTTATTGCGCATACGATCACGGAACTCATCGGAGTGCACGGGGGGGTCGATCATTTGCGCGTCCCAGGCGAGTTTCTTGGACAGACCTTCTATCCCCTCCATCCTAACCACGCGCTTGCCCTAAAACTTAGCTTTGCGACAGGACTCATCTCTGGGAACAGTCCATTCAAGATCCGTGGGATAACCTATGGATCGGAGCAAGCTGTAGAAGCTTTTTTTTCCTACTATGCCGCACACCCCGAGTTGACCCAGATCAACGTTGAAGACGCTGCTGACAAGACGGTTCAACCACCGACCTTGGATCGATCAAAACAGAATACCATCGATCTGGCTACAAAGCTTCGCGTAATGGGGCGCCGACTAAAGAACCGTGGGTGGCTAAGGTTGCCTGAGAACCGTGCTATCGACCACGTAGTAAAGCCAGTTCCGTATCTCGCCGTCTATGAACAGCTTCTCGCGTCTTTGCGAAGGCGAGCCTTTACCTTGCTTGAGCTAGGAGTATACGGTGGACATTCACTTGAAATGTGGCGTGATGCCTTTCCGAGAGCGACGATTATTGGTATAGATCTAGTACCTCCCGATTTGGACCTCGGTAAGAGAGTCCACATCGTGCGCGGAGATCAGACAGATGCAGGACTCATACAAGAGATACGTGAAAAATATGCCCCGAGAGGTTTTGACGTGGTCGTTGATGATGCTTCCCACATAGGTGTCACTACCGCCCGCTCGCTTCAGGCTATCTACAAGTCGCACCTACGCCAGGGGGGGTTGTATTGTATTGAGGACTGGGGTACGGGGTATATGCCCGACTGGCATGACGGCGGACCGTTGGCTACACGGCTTGATGTTGAGCATCTTGATAATGCAGCAATTCCTGTGGTTGCTGACAGTACGGCATCAATTTCGATGCCGAGTCACGACTTTGGGATGGTCGGTGTAGTAAAGCGTCTCATCGATCATGCTGCGTCCGGCACTATCCAAGTAATTCAGAAAGACGCAATTGGCGAGACACTTCAAATCGAGTCAGTAACTGTCTGGAACGGGATTGTCGCCCTGCGTAAGCCTGCATCCTGATCGACGACTACGGCCCCAGCCGAACTGACTCGTCACCGGGGAGTCGCAGAATGTTTTGTGTCAATGCGATGTCTCACATTCCCTACCGACTGACGGTATCCACCGGCACTATCCCTGTTTCCGAGCGAGACCAACTACAGGAGAGCATATGACGACGTCCGGGGCGGTACGCACGCACAATAAAACGGTGGCTGGCCTACTCGTAGCACTACCATGTATTGCTATTATATTGAATCTTATAGTATGGGCTGTCGCTGTCTCAAATAGTGGATTCTGGGCGGATGATTTTCTTTGGGTTACTCATTTTTCAAGGTCACTTGGCGACCTCTCAAATTACCATTTTAATGTAGGCAAGTATATTATTAATGCATTTTGGGCACTCGGTACCGAAGCATTTGGCGACGGGTCGGTAGTGCCATTTCTGCTACTAAATTCCGTCGTTTTCGCAGTGGGCATAATCATGTGGTTGTGGGCGGGAATCAAAAACCGCTGGAGCTCTGTCGAGGCGTGGTGGATTGGCGGACTGTTCATAGCGACCGCAGCTTGGTTGCCAACGACCCTATGGTCATCCAACATTACACACTCAGGTGGTTTCCTTGCGCTAGGAGTCGGCATCGTTTCGCACGGACATGTTGTGCGAGCGAGGAATGCACATGACGCGCGAAGGTGGTCCGCACTCAGTGGAGCGGCATGGACGTTTGCAGTCGCTAGCAATCCGCTTTACATCGGTTTGATAGTCATAGCGGCGTACTGTACCTGGCACCAGATAGCTCGCTTCCGACACCTTGGGGTGAAAACGCCAGTAGCAGTCTTGACTGTAGGGTCCTGGAGTCTGCTGCTGCCCATCGCATACTTCGTGGCCATCGGTTATCCTGGAACGACGTCCAGTAGTCCCTATGCGACAACGGGGCTTCAATTCTTGCATGAGAATATTCGCTTTTACAAGCTCCTACTGGCGCCGACTGATTTGCTAACATCCATGTACGCTGCACTCTTGTTGGGGGCAGTAGTTGGGGCATTTACTGCGCTGCGTCGCAAAGATTATTTCCCAATCGCGGTGTTGAGCGCGGCCGGTGCGACCGCATTGCCGGCGCTCGTTCAGAGTCAACAGCGTTTCGTCAACTATATGGCGATGCCACTGCTTCTTCTCTTCAGCGCTTTTGTGGCCGGGGCACAGCCAGTCCTCCGAGGTAAATACAAGCGAGCCCAGAATGTAATGTTCGCGACAGCCGTCGTCGCACTCCTGCTCTTGTTCCACCAGGGCGAGGAAATTCGGGCATACTTCACCAGTTCACCGTATGGGAGCAATCTTGCCACATTCCGCTCGCACGTAGCATCATTGGCACCGGAAGGTGCGACCATCTGCGCGGAGCTAGACCTCACTGCATCGCAGGAAGCGCTATTTATAGCAGAGATATCTGGCGAAAATGGGTTTCGCGTGCCGCCCATCAATGCTGCTCGTACTTATCTGGTTCCCAATGCTAAGGTCTGTCCGGCGAACGGCTCTGCCGCGCATATAACAGTTCGCGCAAATGCGCGAGATGAGTTTGTCGTGTCCGAATGACTACTGGATAAGTCTCTTTATCATGCACGTGTGGTGCAACACGATGCGGCTTGACTTAGACCTGGGTCTGCCAGTTGACCTCCATCGCTCCAGTTGACGTCCTGTTGGAGGGTTATACTCGTGGATGTCATGATACACAAGAATCACAAAGGCTTGCTTCGTCAGGCCGATATAGCTCTCGACCCTGGACCCACCGGCCGTCGTGGCTCTCCTCGTTGCTTCATGCACATTCCAAAGAGTGCCGGAATGAGTATTCGCGTTGCGCTCGAAGCAGCACTTGCACCGGACTCGTTGTGTCCACGACAGATGGACACTTCGATCTTCTGTGATTTCGACCGCTTCGACCTGATGAAGTCTTCCACGCGGAAGTTGATTGCGGTCGATAGCGACGAAATCGTATCGATGGGTACATACCCAGCTATTAGCGGCCACTTTACGTTGGCATCGCTGCTTAGTGTTGCACAGGCGCAAGGGATTGGGACGATCTTGCGCGAGCCTCGCGCTCGACTTTTGTCACTCTACGCATACTGGCGTATTCCCGATATCTTCAAGCACGTATTCCCATATAGCGTTCAGGAATATGCACACAAGCCGCTAGCTGAGTTCCTTTCGGAGCCACTGCTGGCTCCTGCAACCGACAACCAAGTGTGTCGAATGCTCCTTCACGGCGACCCACGTATGCCCCGTGATGCGTTTATCGCTGGGACGTATGTGGATGCCGTCGCGAGCGAGGCGATTAAGCATCTCGACACGTTGGGTTTTGTCGGTGTGCTAGAGCTTGGTAGTAATGTTTGGCAGGGACTTGGCCGTCTGTTTGGTGTGGAACTTGAGCCGCGAGAAGTAAATGTCACCTCTGCGCTTGGGGAATCGGCGCCCGCGAGAGCAACTGGGAAGTCTATATCCGAGGAGACTCGTGGCTTGCTAGAGGAACGCAGCGCAGCCGATCGGATCGTGTACGATCATGCGCTTGAGGCTGCAGGTCTTGTGTGCGGCGAAAGGCTGCGATTTGCGGAGGCGGCCTTCGAAGCCCAGCTCTCACAAACGGAGGGATTGCTTGACGATACTCAGCAGACTGATGGGTCGCAAGGTCGGACGACTTAGATCACTGCAAACTATATGAGCGCACCGATTCCACAATCTGAGCTTGAGAGGATGGCGTCGCTGACGGGGCCTGTAATCGAGAGGCGACTCGATGGTCCACTCCGCGGCTACTGGTTTGATCGAGTGGCTATGCACACGCAAGATAGCTACGCGGGGGTGCCGTTCTCGAAGTTTCCGGAGGATTTGCGTGTCTATGAGCACCTTCTGTGGGCAGATATGCCTAATGTAGTGATCGAGGTCGGTACACATCTTGGGGCAAGTGCCCTATGGTTCCGTGATCGGCTGCGTACGCTGGTCGACTACGGCCTGATCTCACGGTCGCTAGTTGTGACGATCGACATTGAAGCAGAGCGAGCCCGTCCATATCTGGATCGCGCTGACTCAAACTGGGAGGATGACATTATCCTCATGTCCGGCGATGTCTGCGATGAAAATCTTCATGCTCGCGTTGCTGAGCTTTTGCCCACCAATGCGCGCTGCTTTCTTGTGGAGGACTCCGCCCATGTTTATGCGACCACTATGGGTGCACTCACCAGCTTCGCGTCGTTCGTATCGCCAGGTGGGTTCGTTGTGATAGAGGATGGCTGTGTTGATATTCAGGCAATGAGACTTGTCGATGACTGGCCTGAAGGGGTGTTGCCAGCGGTGCATGACTGGCTTGCCACGGCGTCGGGGGCAACATTTGTGGTCAGACGCGATCTAGAGTTTTACGGAATGACTTGTCATCCGGGTGGTTTGCTGCAGCGTCGTCCTCGTGACTAGAGTGTCCGGCTCCCACTCAGCCAGCAACTGGTTATTACTGCAGAGGGGCCGGGTCACACCATGTACTCGTACACAGGCTATGAGTCCGAGGGAGGAGAATGGCACGGGCCAGGGCAGATCGACGGCACGGGCACAACGTACTCCGCACCATCAGTCGCTATCGAACAAACTCACGGTGAACGATACATCGCCGCGCCAGGCGCGAACTCTGGCGTACTTTCCTACACAGGCTATGAGTCCACCGGCGGGGAATGGCACGGACCTGGACAGATCGGGACCGTCTCAACCCCTAACGCTACTACTGAACCGGCGAGCGCCCTAAACGCCACGACGGCAACTTTGAATGGCTCAGTCGATCCCCTCGGCGTCGCGACTACCTACCACTTCGAATATAGGACGACCACGTCGTACGGTACTTCGATTCCGATCGTGGTGCTAGTGTCGGCTCAGGTGAAGGCACTGTCTCGGAGAGCGCGGTGATTTCTGGCTTGCGACCCGCCACGCTGGATCACCACCGGATTGTCGCGACAAGCAGCGGGGGGACGATCTATGGCGTCGATCATGTATTTACCACGACTACCTGGGGGACCGAATCAACACCGAACACGGGTATACCTAACAACAGGCTGACGGCTGTGTCATGAACATCCACAATATTTTGCTTCGCCACTGTATATGAGATCTACGAAGGTATAAATTACGCGTATGGCGAGAGCTGGAATGAGAGCACGTGGACGACGCGGAGTGGGATTGAAGCTAACAGCGGTATGCAACTGTCTGGAGTGTCGTGCACCTCAGCGACATCTTGTACAGTCGTAGGTCACCAAACCGAAATCACTGGTGAAGTGACTACCGTGGCGGAGTATTGGAACGGTACTACATGGACACGAAAGACGACTCCAAACGAATTTGGCGCAAGCAGCAACCAGCTGGCGAGTGTGTCACGCAGTTCGGTGTACACGGGCGTCGGCAGCGTCACCAATAGCACAGGCGTGTGGAACTTGGCTGAGCGCCAATAATAACGTTGGGAGCGTCAGATGATCGCCTACAATGTTCCGCCAGCTGCTCGGCTCCTCGACAGTTACTCGCTCCAATAATCAGTAAACGCGGAACTTTGTGGTGATCGTGCGAGTGATTGTCGCCGAGTTCCGGTGTCCGTGCACTGCACGAACTCGGTAGTAGAGCTTGATCCTGAGAAGTTGTACGCCCAGTGCCAGTCCGGCGATCGGCGGTTGGAACGCTGCTGGAACACCGTCCACCCCGGCATCCGACGATAGGTAGTTCGTTACGGTGAGCGTCGCCCTGTGATCCTTGACGGCCTCCGTGCTCATGTGCGTGTGATTGAGCCCGCTGTCCAGATAGAGTGCTGCAGACGAGAACACGAGCCCCCCGGCGTCTACCCGCACAACAGGGACAGAGCTAACCGCTACTTCGAGTTGCCTACCGGTTGCGACGCAGTCATGCTGGTAGGGGATCGTGACCGTGATTCGCTGGCCCCTGAAGCGCAGCCGTAAGACAGAGCCGGGCACGGTCTCACAACTTGTCGTGGTCGGGTACAGTTTGTCACCGCTAGGAGTGCTCGCAATCTTGCTTTCCGCGGTGGTCGTCGGTTCGCTTGGGCCATACGGCTCGATCGGATCGAACGTCACCTCTTCCGAGCCCCACACGGCCGTGCACTGAGCGACGGATGGACACGCCACCGCCTTCGGTGCCGTGCCTACACCGATCCAGGCGAGAGTCTGACTACCGGCCTCGGTCGGATCGAAGGTCACCTCACCAGATTCGCCCGCAGCTGTGCACTGGCTCGTGGACGGGCACGCCACGCCCCAAAGCCAGTCCCCAGACGCAATAACGGCTTGGGTTGCACCACCCGGCGCGGTGGGATCGAAGGTCACCTGCTGCCCTTTGTCGTCGACTGCGGTGCACTGGCTGGTCGACGGGCAAGCGAGTCCCTCTAGCCAGTTGCCGGCGTCGATCGACACAGGCGTTGAGTTGCCTGGGGCGCCGGGATTGAACGTCACCTCCTGCCCGAGCAGGTCGACAGCCGTGCACTGGGTCGAGGACGGGCAAGCCACAGTGCCCAACCCGTTAGCAGGATCGAGCGGCGTAACCGCCGGATCTTCCGGAGCGAGCGGGTTGAACGTCACGATATTGCTCGTTGGATTCCCAACCGCGGTGCATCTATTTTCCAGTGGACAGGCAACGCTATGGAGACTGGTGGGGTTGAGCTTGACCACGCTCGGATTGCCCGGAGCGGTCGGATCGAACGTCACAAGTTGCCCCTCGTTATCCCAGCCGTGCACTGGCTCGTGGACGGGCATGCAATGCCCTCCGGGGCGTTGCCGGCGTCTATACTGGTCGGGCTTAGCACCCCTGGGTTGGACGGATCAAACGTGACCTGCTGCCCCTGATTGTCGACCGTCGTGCACTGCGTCGTAGACGGGCAAGCCACAGCCAGCGCCCTTTCCCCTGAGCCGCCAGTACTGTTCGGCAAAATCGGCCCGAACCAGCCCAGCGGCTCCGCATTGGTCGAGGCTGGAGCGCATACGAGCGCGACCACCACCATGCGAGTGAGGAGCAGGCTCAGCCGCACGTGAGTAGCCCAGTGTGGTGGTTTCTGCGCGTATCGAGCAATATCGTACATTTGCGCACCATAACTCGGATCGACTGCGGAAATTGTGCTCTGAGTTCCGTTATGTGGAGTGCGGCGTGCAATCGGTTCCGCCCCAGGCGCTTGCCCAAGAACTGAACGCGCCCGAGTGTAGCCGCAGATAGTGCCGTGCGCTAGGGACGGTCGCGGGGCTGTGGTGTGACTGATGAGTTCGGCTGGCCTGACCTATTCAACTCAGGTTGATGTGACGGGCTAAGGGGTCCTCGCGCCGGATACCGTCCCAAGCGCGACGTAGCGTGTTTGCGATGTCGATTCCAACGCGCGACGACCGTCCTGTCGAGGCGGTCACCTACCTGCTTTCGCTCGGCCTGGCACAGCTATCCATCCAGGTCACGCTCTCGGTGAGCCTGACCGCGAGTGCGCTTGGGCTCGCCGCGCTCGCCACGGCATTGACCAGCACCATCCTCACCATCCAAGGGGGCCTTGCCCCGCATTGGCAGTGGTACTGTTGCCGTCGGTCACGACTACGGTCGCTGGGCTGCTCGCCACCGCCGTTGCGGGCGCTCAGGATGTTGGCGAGGAAGAGGTCTATGCGGCCTACGGCATGGCGACTGCTACCCCTCCCGACGATATCGCTGTCGTGGTCCTCCGAGCCGTGCGGACTGCGACCCTGGCGAACGCGCGGGCGCTGAGGCGCAAGGATCGCCTGACCTCGCTGGCCCTCGCCTGCCTCGCCATGAGCATGATCCTGATCGGCGTTCTGAATGTCGCAAGTGCTACGCTTCACTCGTGATGTGGCGCAAAAAACACAGTGAGCCAGAAGTGCGAGAAGCAATGATCCGTGTAGGGGAGCGGGAGATCGGCATTCCCTACGGCCTGGACAGTCGATGACGGTCCCAGGTGGAATATCGGTAGTCCCGAAGCGGATACTCAAGCTGCTCCATCTCACGTAGCAGCCGAACAACTCGGCTGCTACCCCGTCTCGCGATCGCGGCGGGCCGCACGAGTCCGACAACCGCCTAGTGTCCCGCGCCGTTAATTCGTTGTAGAAGTCGTGAGATGGAGTCTAGGGTTTGCTCTGCGGTCTTGGTCCAGATGAATGGCTTGGGGCTTTCGTTCCATTTGTTGACCCAGTCGCGGATATCTTTCTCCAACGCGTGGACGCTGCGGTGATCTGAGCGACGTAGCAGATCGTCTGTGAGGTAGGCGAACCATCGCTCGACCTGGTTGATCCAGCTGGAGTACGTCGGGGTGTAGTGCATGTGAAACCGGGGGTGTGCGGTCAGCCAGCGTTGGATGGCGGGGCTCTTGTGGGTGGCGTAGTTATCGCAGACGAGGTGCACGTCGAGATGCTCGGGGACCTGACTGTCGATCTTGACCAGGAACTTCTTGAACTCGATCGCGCGGTGGCGGCGGTGCGTTGAGCTGATGACGGTCCCGTCGGCGGTGTTAAACGCAGCAAACAGGCTGGTCGTGCCGTGGCGCAGATAGTCGTGGGTGCGCTTCTCCGGCATGCCCGGCATCATTGGAAACGCCGGCTGGGAGCGCGCGAGCGCTTGCACCTGGCTCTTCTCATCCACGCTCAAGACGACTGCGGCTTCGGGCGGATTCAGATACAGGCCGCAGATGTCATAGACCTTCTCCACAAACAGCGGGTCGTTGGAGAGCTTGAATGTATCCGCGCGATGGGGCTTCAGATCAAACGCTCGCCAGATCCGCCCGATCGTCGACTTTGACAATCCCGAGCGCTCGGCCATCTTCGCGCGCGACCAATGCGTCGCGTTCTCCGGCGTGGACTCCAACGTCGCTACGACCACGTCCTCGACCTGCTCAGCGGTGATGCTCGCCGGACGTCCCGGACGCGGATCATCGGACAATCCGTCCAACCGCAGCTCACAAAACCGTCGGCGCCACTTCCCGACCGTCGGCGTCGACACACCACACGCCACCGCAACATCCTTATTGGAATACCCCTCCGCGCACCGCAAAACGATCCGCGAGCGCAACGCCAACGCCTGCGAAGACTTCCTACGCCGCTCCCACCGCACCAACTGATCGCGCTCCGCATCGGTCAACTCCAACACCTGCTTGGGCCGTCCAGTTCTCACCATGCCACAGCTTATCACACTTAAGTACCGAACTTAAGGCGCAGGACACTAGCGGGGAACCTGGCGTACCCCGCCCCCGAACACAGACGCGAGGTTTGCCCGCGCGTCCGGGGCGGTCACGTTGTCAGGTATACCCGGTGCGTTCGGCTCGCCCAACCCATCCAATCTGGTTGCGTCAGTTCAGGCCCCCAAGAAGTGAAGTCGCAGGATCCGAGCGTCTGTGGCCACCCAAACCCACGACCCGCCTTCCAGGCCTGGACAACTACTCGTTTGTTCACGGAATACACAACCAGCAGTTCGTCACTACTCGCCCAGGCCAGCCGAACTCGCGTGGCGTAGCTATCGCCGCCGACGATCTGGGTGGTACTCATAGGCCCCCAGGTGTGGCCGATCGACACATACAGTTGGTTGGTCGCTTCCGCGCCTGACTCTCGCATCCAGACGTTGCCGCCGCAATTGATGCAGCGCTTCCCGAGATTGAGGCTTGGGAGCGCATGCTTTAACCTTGATCCACCGTTGTTGGGTGGGGTGCCGTCCGGGGCTGGGATTTAAATGACCTCCTGAGCAGGCAGAAAGCTGTCGTGTCGGGCGACGGCGGGCCTGCACCAGGAGGTCACCATCATGGTGAAGGGTCTGGCGGACGTTTCGAGGGTCGTGTTCGATGATGAGCGGGCGGTCGCGAACGCTGGTGTGATGCTCCCGGCGCTGCTCGCAGCGCGGCTGGGGATCGAACAAGTCGTTGATGACGCGGTCGATCTCGGCGATCGTGCTGGTGGCGCGAACCCGGGCAGGAAGGTGATGAGTCTGGTCTCGGCGATGGTGCTCGGCGCGGACTGCATCGAGGACTGCGATGTGTTGCGCTCCGGGCAGACCGGCGTGGTGCTCGGCCATGGCGTAGCGGCACCTTCGACGTTGGGGACGTTTCTGCGTGCGTTCACGTTCGGGCATGTTCGCCAGCTCGACCGCGTGCTCGACCAGACGATCAGGCGCGCGTGGGCTGCGGGTGGCGGACCTGGCGAGGAGCGGCTGGTGATCGACGCTGACAGCTTCGTCGGCGAGGTTTATGGCTATGCCAAGCAGGGCGTCGGCTTCGGCTACACCCACAAGCGCGGTTATCACCCGATCGTCGCTACGCGCGCCGATACCGGTGAGGTGCTGCACATCCGTCTGCGTCACGGGTCGGCGAACACATCGCGCGGGATGCTGCGCTTCTGCGACGAGCTGATCGCGCGTGTCAACCGGGCCGGCGCGACGGGCGAGCGGCTGCTGCGGGCCGACTCGGGTTCTGGAACAAGAAGACGTTCACCAGGCTCGATCAGGCGGGCTGGAAGTTCTCGATCGGCGTGCGCATGCAGCCACATGTCCGCGCCGCTATCGAGGCGATCGATGAAGACGCATGGGTCACCTTGGAGGACTACCCAGAGACGTCGATCGCGCAGATCGCCGAGACCACACTCGGTGACTGGCGGCTGATCGTGCGCCGCGTCCGGCGCTTGACCCAGCAGGGCGAGTTGCTGCCCGTCTGGGATCACTACCCGTTCGCGACGAACCGCGGCGACGCGCTCGCCGTGGTCGAGGCCGAGCATCGCCAACACGCCGTCGTCGAGCTCGCTATCCGCGATCTCAAGGACCAGGCCCTGGCGCACTTTCCCTCCGGGCAGTTCAACGCCAACGCCGCGTGGACGGTAATCGCCGCACTCGCACACAACCTGCTGCGCTGGACACAGACGATCGCCCTGCCCAACGCCACGACCAGGACCGCGCGCACGCTACGCCGCCGACTGTTCGCGCTCCCCGGACGACTCGCCCGCCACGGACGCCGCGTCACACTACGAATGCCCGTCCGCTGGCCCTGGGCCGATGACTTCCTCGCCGCACTCGCCCGCCTGCGCGCGCTCCCACCACCAGCCTGACCCTGGGCAAGCCCCGCGACACCGATTGCTGGCACGCTGCCAGCCCCGGCCTGCCCGAACCCCATCGGGACACGACCCTCAACGGCCCCTCCAACACCTCACAGCCAACCAACGGACCGCTCCGCGGCCCAGCCAGACAACAACGGTCCCCTCGCCGACGCGATCACCGCCCACGCCAACGCCCTCACATCACAACGGTGGATCAAGGTTTAATAAAACCCCATCTGAGCGTGGCTTTTCCAAGTAGCGGGGGCAGGATTGAAACACCTACCCGCGACCGCTTCGGATCGAAGAAGACTGGTATCTCGGTGGCCTGCCGTAGGGGCTCCGGCCTCACGGAACGGCATTGCCCATATTGCCGACCTCGAGGGGCAGCGGCTGGAGACGGGCCGAAGCCACGCCCTAGAAAGCGCCGGACGCATTGTCGATTGCGGCGATGAGCGCTGCCAGCGCCACTGCCGCTTCGTCGATGTCATCGGGCGTGAAGCGGTTCTCGCGTGCCAGCGCAGCGAACGGAACGCGCCAGCTGTCGTACACGGTCAGCGTCGGAGGCCACGCGTGCTTGTCGCGCACCGCGAAGATGTCTACACAGGCCTCGCGAACATGACCAAGCCCGACGTCGTACAGCAAATCTTCGACCAGGAGGATGTCCATGACGTCGCGAAACCGGTCGTTCTCGCGTCCCTCGTCGAACACCTCGGTGCAGGCGTGGAGCTTTTGCGCGACCTGGTAGCGCAGGGAAACGCAGTTGGCGACTTCGGGCAGCGGGACTCGAAGCGAGTCCAGCGACATAGCCTTTACGCGGTCGAGCTCTCGGCCCATCCTGCCCTCCACCGGCGCCATCTCAAGCTGCACACTGCCCCAGCTGCGGCCCTTGTAGCTCAACCGCAGGCGCACCCTTACCGCTTTCGTGTTTGAGATGGTCTCGGGCGTGTCGCGAGTTAGGTTGAAGTTATTCCAGGGCTGCGCCAACGCTTCGTCGAGGTGGTCGATGACCTCCTCGGTCCGGGCGCGGAACGCCGCGTCGTAGTCGCCTGTGGCACGAGCTCGCAGCTGCAGGCGCAGCTCCAGCGCCAGACCGCCCTTGAGTAGGAAGATGGGCTCGCCGTCCTCATCGCGAACCCGATCGAGGACAGCGGTGACGATCATGGCGTTCAACCACCGCTGCAACCGCGCTGGCGGCATGCCTCGATCAGGAGCGTGGTTGCCGATGAGCCGCTGCAGGTGGCTAACGTCACCAGGCAGTTTCTTGGCGTTGTCAGCCATGGCGGGGCACCTGCGGTAGATGACGCATAGCGGCTAGCCGATCTGCGGCCGGCTTGGTGATGAGCCCACGAGCACGTGCCGTCTCGATCGCTTGGTCTATGAGCTGCCAGCCGAGCGCCTGTTCGATGCCGCCGAGGATCGCTCGCTCTGGGGTCACGATCGGGATGCCCTCGTGCCAGCCGATCTCGGCGGGGTCCAGATCGAAACGGTGCAGCCGGTAGATCCCCAGTACCGCCTTGCGGGTGCGGAAGTTGCGGGGGAGCGTGAGGTGGATGGCATTCGGATTCACGTCGCATAGCTCGTGCAGGTCCAAGGCGGTCTCATGACTGAGCACGCCCCGTCGGCCGGTCCACATGACGGCCTCCATGTACGCGTCGAGGTTGGTGACCGGCACCGTTGGCATCCGGTACAGGCCGTGGCCGCGGTGCTCCAGCGTGTGGCGCGCCGCCATCAAACGCAGTTGAGTGGGATCGATGTCCAGCTCTCGCGCATCGTTCGGCGTGAGGTAGCCGTACTGCTGTTGAGCGTGGTTGAGCAGTGCAGTGAAGGCCTTCCCGGGCATAGGTACAAAGCGTATCATATTGATACGAAATGCGCAGATGCCGGTCAGCGTGACGAGCGACTTCTGTAGCTTGCTCGTCATGCGCGTCGCGGGAATAGATGTGTGGCGTGGCCGGTGGGTCGCTGCGGGACCGGCTACAAGGAAAACCAACGCCTCAAGCTCGGCGCAACGATCACACCAGAGCTACTGCCGACAACAAAAACGACCGCCCCACAAGTAGGGCGGTCGCAGATGTTTGTCATAGCGGAGGCAGGATTGAAACCTGAGACCTTCGGGTTATGAGCCCATTTTGAGAGTGTCTTGGGGTGTTGTCGGGTCCGGCGATTTGGCTCTATTACTGAGGATTTGACTTTCGCTCGATTTGCCGATGTCGTGGAATGGCGTGAGGCATGTTTGCACTTTGTTTGCCCTTTGAGGGCGTCGATCATCCGGCGAGTAGGTGGTAGGCAAGCCGCGCGAGCAGATCCAAGATCAGCTCACCACGACGCCAGCGGTGGCTCACGCCATCCGTCGGCGAGGGCGGCCAAGCTCAAACCCGTCGTCATCGAGAGCCCGCACGATCTTCTCAATCGCCGAAGCCCATCCCACACGCTCGCCAGAAGTCGCCGCAAGCGCCTCGACGGCCGCTCGACCCGCACGACCCAGGCCAGCCACCAGGTATGGGCCCGAGGGAAACGGCCGATCGGTAGTGCATGAGGTCTAGGTCGTGGAGCTTGCGATGTCTGTCGCGGCGTCGACTCAGAGCCTACTCGGCGCCCACGCCGGGCGGCCGGTTGTGGCTCGGCGCCGTCCAAGTCGGGAACATCGCGGTCAGTCCGCGCGAAATGTTTCCGACTCAGGGCGCTGCCTGCGGCGCGAGCCAGCGGCTCCGCCCGGCAGCCCCTTCCCCGTCGTGCTCGCCGCGGTCAGCGACTCAGGCCAGTGACACAATGCGCTGTGTGCGCCAGGTTTTGCGCCACAGGCGGCCTCTCTCACCCTTATACCCAGCGAGCACTGGCGTCTCGCGATAATCACGCGAAACAAACCCGCGCGCGACTGTGTACTGAACAAAATTTTCGCACACACCGAGATAGGGTCATTGACAACCGATCCAACGAGTCCGATCAACTGGTACAACCAGCGGTGTCGGTGGTATTCTGTCAAACCAACCGATTCGTAATGAGGGCGATAGGGAGGATGTCGGACTTGTGGCGCTCGGCGCCTTCCCGTGGAGGAGAGAGTTAAGCAATGGCTAATCCCCGGAGCAAGCTCCAAAAGCGAGAATGGATGCGCGGAGGCTCCGCTTCGATGCGGGGAGTTCTGCTTGGGCTGGCACTTGAGCGCCCCGGTCACGGTGGCGATCTCGCCAACCGAATGGTCACGCGCCTCGGCAGCACCTGGCGCCTGGACAGCAACGACGCCTACCGTTTGCTGGAACAGCTTGAGCGAGAGGAACTTCTCGTATCGCGCGATGAACCCCGCAAGAACAGCGCGCGCGGCACGATGATCGTTTATCACCCCACCGAGAAGACAGCCGAGGCGCTGTCGCTATGGATGGAGACACTGCTGCCGCGCGAGCCGGTGCGCTTGGGCCTGCACGCCAAGCTTGCGGTCGCTCGACCGCAAGACGCGCCGCGCCTGCTGGTCGCGCTGCGCGACTACGAGCAGAAGTGCCTGGCGCTGGCTCAGCTCGTCACCCCCAACGGTCGCGAGCAGCGCTCGTGGGCCGCGCTCTACATGGACTGCACACGCGAAGCCGTCTACACCCAGCTGCGAGCCGAGATCGACTGGGCCGCCGCCGCGCGAGATCGCATCGCCGAGTACGCAAAACGCCAGCCGTCACGATGACGCCGCCACGGCGTGCCCCGTACACGACGTGTCGGCCGCCCCGATGACCGCTCTACTGCGCATCCGCGACATTTGCAAGTCATACCCCGACGGCAGCGGCCGAATATCCGTCTTTGAGAAAGCCTCGCTCGAGCTGAACGCCGGCTCGCACGTCGGCGTATACGGCAAGCGCCGCTCGGGCAAGTCCACTCTGATGCGTCTTGCCGCCGGTATCGACCGTCCCGACTCGGGCAGCGTCCTGTTCGACAGCCTCGATCTCACCCGCATCTCGAGCACTCAGCGTGCGCGCCTGCTGCGCTCCAGGCTCGCCTACATCGCCGCGGGCGATTGGCGACCCAATCCCGGCGAGACGGTCGCCCGGCACCTCGCGGTGTCGCTCTGCGGTAGCGGCTTCACGCTACGCCAAGCCGAACACAGGGTGCTGCGCGAGCTTGATGTCGTCGGCGTCGGCGCCGCCCAGGCCAACTCGCCCGCGACGCGACTGTCGATGGTCGACCGCACCCGCGTAATGCTGGCGCGAGCGCTCGCGCGCGAGCCCTGGCTGATCGTGGTCGATGACCCGGTACTCACGCCGAGCGTGACAGAACGCGACAATCTCTACGGACTGTTGCGCTCCGCCGCACGCGAGCACGGCACCTCGCTGCTCGTCAGCTCCGAGGACCTGCACGCACTTCAAGGTTTCGACGTGTTCGTCTCGATCTCAGCGCGCGAACTCTGCTCGAGTGACACAAGCGCCAAGATCGTGCCGTTTCCCGTCCCTTCGCGACTCGACACGGTCCGCGACACAGGCTCATGAGCGCGCTCGCGCTGCGCGACGTCATCAAGCACTATGCGAGCGGCGGGGAGACGGTGCGAGCCGTGGATGGCGTGACGCTTGAAGTCCAACCGGACGAACTCGTCGCACTCTACGGTCCAAGCGGGTCGGGTAAGACCACGCTGCTGCTGCTTGCCGCCGGGTTGATGGCCCCCGACCGCGGTAGCGTGCAATTCGCCGGTCGCGACATCGGCGGCATGTCGGCACGCGAGAGCGCAAGCTACCGGCTGCGCGACGTCGGCTTCGTATTTCAGTCCTTCCATCTGATGCCCGGCACCTCAGCGCTCGACAACGCGCTCATCAAGCTGCCGGTCAGCGGCTACACCGTCCGCGAAGCACGCGAAAAGACCGTCCCATGGCTGCAGCGGGTTGGACTCGGCGCGCGGCTGCACCACCGTCCCGAGCAGCTTTCGATGGGAGAGCGACAGCGCGTGGCGATCGCCCGCGCGCTTGTCGGCGAGCCGCGTCTACTGCTGGCCGACGAGCCGACCGGCAACCTCGACTCCGCGCGCACCCGCGAGATCCTCGCGCTCCTGCGCGATGTATGCCACGAACGCCACGTTCCCGGCCTGCTCGTCACACACGACGCCGAAGCGGTGCAGTTCGTGGATCGCACGATCACGCTGCGTGACGGACGCTTGCGCGAGGGTGTCGACGGCGAGCTGCTCGCGCTCTCCTCATGATCCACGCAAACCCCAAGATCCTTGGGGTGCGCTTCACGATGCTCGTGTATCTCTACCGCCGTCGTCTGCGCGCCCACCCCATGCAGGAGCTGCTCGCAGGCGCCGGCATCGCCGTCGGCGTGGCGCTCGTGTTCGGCGTGCTGCTCGCCAACTCCAGCCTCACAAGCTCAGCCGACCAGTTGGTCCACGACCTCGACGGCTCCGCGCGCCTCACGCTCGTCGCCCGCTCGAGCAGCGGCTTTCCCGAACGGCTCACCGAAACGGTCAGACGTCTGCCAGGGGTGCAGATCGCCACGCCCGTGCTGCGCCAGAACGTGACGATCTCAGGACCCCACGGCAGCCAGACGATCCAACTGATCGGGGTCACCCCAAGCCTTGCCACGCTCGGTGGCTTGGCCCAGCAGGAGCTGAGCACCGGTCCCCTGCTGCTCTCTGGAGGCGTCGCTTTGCCGGCGGGCGTCGCGAGCGCCATTGGCGCGCACAGAGGCAGCGATGTGACGATCGCGGCCGGCGGCCACGTCCATACTCAGATCGCCGACGCCGTGATCGGCGGCGAAGCGCTCAAGGCAATCGCCGGCGCACCGATCGCCGTCGTCCTGCTGCCGGTCGCCCAGCGGCTGGCGCAACGACCCGGACGCATCACGCAACTGCTGATCGAGCCGCGACCGGGCGGCGACGCGCTCGTCTCGCGCGAGCTGCGGCGCATCGCGGATAGGCGCCTGAACGTCGAGCCCGCCGATTACGAACTGCGTCTGCTCGCCGTGGCAATCAAGCCCAACAGCCAATCGACCGCGCTGTTCTCGGCGATCAGCGTGATGGTCGGCTTTCTGCTCGCCCTCAACGCGATGCTGCTCACCGTTCCTGAGCGACGGCGTTTCATCGCCGAGCTGCGTATGCAGGGCTACGCCCCGCCCCAGGTCCTGCTGCTGCTTGGCTTTCAGGCGACGATGCTCGGCCTGCTCGCCTCACTCGCGGGCGTTGCGCTCGGCGAGCTGCTCTGGCATACAGTCTTTCACCGGGTACCCGACTACCTGACGGTCGCGTTCCCCGTAAGCGCGGCCCAGTCGCTGAATATCGCCACCGTCCTGCTGGCGGTCGGGTGCGGCGTGCTAGCGACCGTGCTCGCCTCGCTCTCGCCAGCATTTGACCTGCGCCCCGGCCGTCCGGCCGACGCGATCTTCCGCGAGGTGGGCGGCCACGGCGAGCTGCTGCGCCCGCGCACGGTGCGGCTGGCGGCGCTTGCGGGGCTTACCCTGATCGCGCTCGTCGGCGTGCTCGTGGCACTCGCGCCAACACTCACGATCTTCGGCGGAGTCGCGCTCGCGCTGGCCACGCTCTGCCTGATCCCGGCGGCGTTCAGCGGGATCGTGCGGTGGTTCCCGCGGCTCACCGAGCGCAGTCGCAGTGGCACGCTGATCGTCGCCGTGTCCGAGCTTCGCGCCATCACCACCCGCTCCATCGCGCTTGCCGCGATCGCCGGCCTGGCGGTCTACGGGAGCGTCGCGATCGGAGGAACCCGCGACGACTTGCTGCGCGGAATCGAAGCGGCCACCGCCCAGTACCACAGCACGGCTGAGGTCTGGGTCACGGCCGGCAACGACGTGTTCAACACCGACAGCTTCGCCACGGCTCGCCTCCCCGCGAAGATCGCACGCGTCGCGGATGTGCGATCGGTGCGGATCTATCGGGGAGGGCTCGCCGACGTAGGCGACCGCAGGCTTTGGGTGCGCGCACGTCCGCCCGGCGATCCCACGATGTTCGAATCATCGCAAATGGTGAGCGGCAACTTCGCGCGTGCCGATGCGCTGATCCGTGCCGGTGGGTGGGCGGCCGTGTCGAGCGGATTTGCCGACGAACGCAACCTCCACATCGGCGCTACGTTCGAACTGCCCACCCCATCCGGGATCGTCCGTCCGCGCCTGGCGGCGATCACCACCAACTCCGGCTGGCCGGCTGGCACGATCACGCTCAACGGCTCGGACTACGCGCGCTGGTGGCACACGACCGAAGCCGCGGCGATCGAGGTCAATCTGCGCCCGGGCGTCGGCGCTCTCGCCGGCGCACACGCCGTGCGCGCCGCGCTCGGGCCGCAAACGCGCCTCTCGGTGCAAACAAGCGCCGCCAGCGCGAGCGCCGCCGACGCGAGCGCTCGCCAGGGCCTGCGCACGCTCGGCCAAATATCGACACTGCTGCTGATCGCCGCGGCGTTGGCCGTAGCGGCGGCGCTGAGCGCCACCGTATGGCAACGACGGGCCCGGTTGGCTTCGCTGAAGATCCAGGGCTACCACCCTGGACAGCTGTGGCGCGGTCTCCTCTTGGAGAGCGTCGTGATGCTTGGCATCGGCTCGAGCGTGGGAGCGATCGTCGGTGTCTACGGCCACACGCTCGCCGCTCGCTGGCTAACGCTCACCACCGGCTTCCCGGTGCCGTTCTCGATCGGAGCCGCTCAGGTGTTCCTAACCCTCGCGTCGATCACCGCAATCGCGCTAGTCGTGGTCGCGCTGCCCGGGTTGGCAGCCGCACGTGTCCCCGCTCACCTCAGCCTACGAGAATAAACACTGGCGCGCGTGTCCCCTCGCGGGTGCGTAATTCTATTTCCGTGGTTCGGGCAATGTGCAAGAGCGGACTTTGGCGCGACGCGGACTTTCTGTGCGCGGCACGTCGTTACTGGCTGGCGGTTTTCCCCCGCGTAGCTCGCGAGATTTCCCGCCGGCGCACCCTCGCCACCCGCATCCCCGACCCCGCGTTGCGCCGCGTGGCACTCGAGGCGCTCCTGCGCAAGCGCGCCAACCTGGAGGGAGCCGCCGCGTTTGCGGCTCTGGTAGGGCACGCAAGCCGCCCGCGCGTCGTTCGCGCCTTGGTCGGAGCGCAGGCAATTTGCGACTACCTCGATCTGCTCGCCGAGCAGCCCAATCACGACCCCGTAGCCAACGGCTATAGCCTGCACAAGGCGCTGCTGGTGGCAACCACGCCGGGCGCATCCCACTGTGAGTACTACCTGCATCACACCCACAGCGAAGACGGCGGCTATCTGCAGGCACTCGTCGAGTCCGTTCGCGAGTCGCTTAGCGGGCTGCCGCGGCTGCCGCTGATTCTCGAGCCGATGCGCCGCGCCGTCGAGCGCGTCTCCCTATACCAATCATTCAACCACGGCGACACTTCGGGCTCCTACGCACCCTTCGAGCGCTGGGCCTCGGCGGAAACGCTCTCCTCAAGCGGCCTGCGCTGGTGGGAGACCGGCGCCGGTGGCGGATCGACGATGACGCTCTACGTGCTGATCGCCGCGGCGGCCGATCCCAGCCTGCGGTCCTTCGACATGACGGCGATCGAGAACGCCTACTTCCCTTGGATCGGCGCGCTGCATTCGCTGCTCGACAGTCTCGTGGACCACGATGAAGACATCGCCACTGGCGAGCGTGGGTTGATCGACTGCTACCCCTCCCCGCTCGACGCCGCAACCCGCATGCGCGCGATCGCCAGGGAGGCGCTCGACCGTGCCGCCGCGCTGCCCCAGGGCCGGCGCCACGAGTTGATCGTTGCCGCGATGACGAGCTTCTACCTGTGCGAGCTGAGCGACTCGGCGTCGCCGCACGCAAAGTTGGTCGCTCCCTCGGTGCTCGACGCGGTCGGGAGCTTGGCGGCGCCCACGATGGCTATCCTCTCCGCGCGACGATCCCTGCGCGGTGCCCCGGCGAGCGCCGGCGGGGACACGGCACCACGGCATGTTGCCGGCCCCGCAAGTGTCCCAGAGCCGTCGCGCGCCGCTGTCGCCACCACGAGCCGAGCCAGCGCATCTTGAAAGTCAAGTACCAGATTTTCCACTTTACCCGGCGCCCTCAGTTCGGCACGATAGTCGGGTAGCACGAGCCGACGCCCATTCGGTTCGATGCCCATTCGGTCCCTTGCCCTCCGGGGGGGCAGACGGCCCGTCCACAAGCGCCGAGTGCTCGCGTTTGTGGACGGGTTCGTCGTTTAACCGTCTGGCCTTCACGAGCCAGCTGGCCCGTCATCCGCGCCCTTGCTCGTCCGTAGGATCTCCGCGCATGGTCTCCCAGGCGCATCTCGCGAGCTTCGGCTGTGTAGCCTGCACATTGCTCGCTCGCGCCTGGACATTCGCGCCGTGGCTGCGCGCCCGGCGTCTCCCCTGCCCATGCAGAGCATCCCCACCCGCATATCTTCGCTCGCGCTGATCGAGCCATCCGTGCATGGCGACGAGCGTGGCTTCTTCTGTGAGACCTACCGCCGCGAGTGGCACGCTCGACTCGCCATACCCGAGGCCGAGAGCTTCCTCCAGGACAACCACTCGCGCTCCGCCAGAGGGGTCGTGCGCGGAATGCACTTCCACGTCGGCGCCGGCGTCGCCAAGCTCGTGCGCTGCGCGCGCGGGCGCATCCTCGACGTCGTCGTGGACCTGCGCCGCGGCTCGCCAACCTACGGCGAGTGGGAGGGGTTCGAGCTTGACGACGAGCTGATGCGCATCCTCTATGTGCCCGTCGGCTTCGCCCACGGGTTCTGCGTGCTCAGCGACGTCGCCGACGTCATTTACAAGCAGACCGCCTACTACGACCCGGCGCTCGAGCGCGGCATCGCCTGGAACGATCCCGACGTGGCGATCCTCTGGCCGCTGCCCGTAGAGGAGCTGATCGTCTCGGCGCGCGACGCCGCCGCGCCCGTGCTACGCGAGGTCGCTTCCGAATTGCCGTTCGCGCTCGACAGCGCTACAGCTCGGTGACCAAGAGCCGGTAGCCGAGATCCAGCTCGGTGCGCCCGAGGATCTCACGGTTGCGCTCGTGCCAGCGATTCGTGCGAAGGTCATCCGCCAGCTTCTCCAGTCCGCCCAGCAGCGGCCACGCGCCGGGCAGGTTGAAGGTGGAGATGTTGACGCGCACCTGCCGGTCGAGGTACGCGCTCGGGCGACACCAATAGGCGGCGAGGAAGCCGTCGGCGCAGTCGCGCGGGATCGGCACCGTTTCGATGTGCACGTCCTCGCCCATCGCCGCTCGCTGTTCGTCGATCCCCGGAAAGCGCGAGCAGTCCAGGCGCCCGAGCTTTGGCAGATAGTCGCGCAGCAGCCAAAAGCGCTCGGCATAGGAGGGGTCATAGGTGAAAATCACAACGCGTTTGCGCGCCACGCGCCGAAGCTCCTGTACCCCGACCCGCCAGTCCGACCAGTGGTGCAGAGTCATGCACGCCATCGCCGCGTCCACAGTGCCAGAGTCAAGCGGCAGACTCTCGGCGTGGCCTCTGATGGCGCGGGCCAGCCCCGGCGCCCTCAGGGCGATCATTTGCGCGGAGGGCTCGATCGGCAACACCTGACGGTCGTGCGGCTCATACGCGCCCGCGCCCGCGCCCACGTTCGCGATCGAGTTGGCATCGCCGAGCGCCTCGCGAATCCGTGTCGCGATGCGCGGATCGGCTTGCCGGGTGGCCGTATATTCGCCCCCGATATCGTCGTAAGTGCTTTCCTGGAATTCGTCTCTTAGACTCATCAGTGAGTTATCAAATGTTTCAGAGTTGTACTGGGACAGTGTGCGCTACCGCGAGGACGGCAGCTGTGTGCCATCTGCTCGCCAGTCCCCGTTATTGCGCTGTTCGCAGGATAGATCGATGAGCGGGAAAGTCGAGCGCATATACTTGAAAATCGACAACGTCGCCTCGCTTTAGCCGCTCTCACCGTATTAAGCATCGCCCGCGAAAGACCTTGATGTCTCCGACAAGCCTCCCGCAAGGGGCGTGCTGTCGCCCGCGAAGCGCCGTCGATGCAATGCTTAGGAGCGATGGCTCAGCGTCTCGACCACTTGCGCCGGCGCGCGAGCGAGTTCACCGTCACGCCGGCTCAATACGCGAAGGCAGCGTATGTCGCGATGGGCGCTCTCACCCTGATCGTGATGAGCGGCGCTGCCGTGCGGCTCACCGGCTCCGGGCTCGGCTGCCCCACCTGGCCACGCTGCTACGGCAACGTCTACCCGCCGCTGAACAGCCACGCCGTGATCGAGTTCTCCAACCGCACGCTCACCGCTCCGGTATCGATCGCCGCGTTCGTGGCGTTTGCGCTCGCCTTCCGCCGCCGTCCCTACCGTCGCGACCTGATGTGGCTGAGCTTGCTGTTGCCGCTCGGCGTGCTCGCCCAGGCGGTACTCGGCGGGCTGACGGTGCGCGGACAGCTCGACTACGGCTGGGTAATGGCCCATTTCGCTCTATCGATGCTCGTGCTCGCCGCCGCGGTGGCACTCGCCTGGCGAGCCACCTACGAGCCCGGCGCCCGTCCACTCGCTCGCGACCGAACGCTCGCGTTGTGCGCGCGCGCCAGCGTCGTGCTCGGCGGTCTGACGATCTTTGCCGGCACCGCCGCCACCGCCGCCGGCCCACACGCTGGCGGCTCGCCCGGGCAGAAGATCAACCGCTTGGACTTCGACGGCAAGGGCACGATGGACTTCGTGATCCACCGCCACGCTGAGATCGCGTTCGTGTTTGGCCTGCTCGCACTTGGTGTTTGGTGGCTTGCGCGCCGCTCCCACGCCGACGGGGTCATGCGGCTGTATGCGACCATCACCTGCTTGCTGATAGCCCTGCAGGGAGTCGTAGGGCTGATCCAGTACGAGACCCACCTGCCCGCGGAGCTTGTCTGGATACACGTGAGCGTAGCCTCGCTCACCTGGCTGGCGGTGCTGTGGACGGCGTGCGCAGCCGGTCGCCCGCAACCTCGCGACGACGGCGTTCCCCGGAAAATGGGGCCTGAAATACGCGAGCAGCAGGCGTCTGAGCGTGCGGACGTCCTTGCCACCCGTTAGCCTGGCCACAGCAAAGACACTCGAGAAGGGACTGCCATGACGAAGAACGAGCTGGCTGATGGGGTTGCGCAACGCACGGGTCTCGCGGGAACGCAGGCTCGGCAAGCGCTGGAGGCGTCGATCGAGTTGATCTCCGACGAGCTGGCGGCCGGAGGCGAGGTCGCTCTTGCCGGTTTCGGCAAGTTCAGCGTCAGCGCGCGCGCGGCCCGACAGGGACGTAACCCCTCGACCGGGGAGACCATCAACATTGCCGCCAGCAAGGCGGCAAAATTCTCCGCTGCGAGCGCGCTCAAGAAGCGTTTGAACTAAACCGCCACAGCGTGTGGTAAACGGAGTAGATGGACCTCTACCGGCGGAGAGCCCGCCGTGAGGCGCGCAAGCGCGAGCTTGCGCGCCGACGGGCACGGGGGCTCGCCGCCGTAGCACTGATTGCGGTGCTTGCGGTCGTCGCTGTGGTAGCGCTCGACTCCCGCGGCTCCTCGAAAGACGGCGCGAGCGCGGGCGTCAAGCACTCGCTGGCCGTTGCCACGCCTTCCAGCGGCGCCCGGCAGCGCAGCCCCGCTGCCAACCGCCCATCCAGTGAGGGTACCGCCGGCACGACGAGCGGCCCGCGCGGCCACGAGTCGGTGCCGATCCTGATGTATCACGTCATCAACCCGCCGCCCGCTGGCGCCAAATTCCCGGGGCTGTACGTGGCGCCGGAAGAATTCGCCGCCCAGATGCAAGCGCTCGCGCGGGCCGGCTTTCATGCCGTGACGATGGACCAGATGCTCGCCAACTGGACGCGCGGCACGCCGCTGCCCCCGGGCAAGCCGATCGTGCTGAGCTTCGACAACGGCTACCAGTCGCAGTACACCCAGGCGCTGCCTGTGCTGCGCCGGCTCGGGTGGGTGGGCGTCGAGAACATGCAGCTCACCGGCCTGCCGACCTCCCAGGGCGGGCTCAGCCAAGCACAGATATCGACGCTCGTGGCCGCCGGCTGGGAGTTGGACACGCAGGGCCTCAGCCACGCGGAATTGACCACGCTCGACCCGGCCGCCCTGCACGAACAGGTTTCGTTGGCGCGCACCGAGGTGCAGAGCCGCTACCACGTGCCGGTCAACTGGTTCTGCTACCCCTCCGGCCACTACAACGCGGCCGTCGTTGCCGCCGTCAAGGCTGCCGGCTATGTCGGCTCGACCACGGTCGTGCCCGGCTGGGCCAGTCCCAAGGAGGACAGCTACCGACTCCCGCGCCTACGCGTGCTGGGCGAAACCAGCCCGACTGAGCTGCTCGCCGAGATCGCCGCGATACGCACCAACCCGCCGCCGCCGGCCTCCTACGAAGCCGGCGCATGAGTCTGCGTGCAAGAGCATGCCGGGAGCAGGCGAGCAGGAGGGCCCACCGGCGAGCGGGAAATGGGCAGCGGGCACCTGGCGACCCGGGAGTCGCGGCGCCGCACTTCAGCCAGACGGATCGATAGGATGCCGCCGATGAGATTGCCGACAGCCTCGCCACACGCGCGCGAGCTAACGACCAGCGGATGGTGCCTATGACACACGTGCCCGGATGGGACTCCTGGAGCTTCTCCCCCCTCGCGATCGTCGGATTGCTCGCGGCTTGCGCTCTCTACGCACGCGTCTACAGGCGCGCCGCTGCCCGCTCCTCTGCCGTCGGTGTGGGCCACTGGGCGTTCTACGCGGCCGGCATCGCCGTGTTGGCAATCGCGCTGCTCTCGCCGCTGGACGCGATCGGCGACAGCTACCTGCTCTCCGCGCACATGGCCCAGCACGTGCTGCTCTCCGACGTCGCCCCCGCCCTGCTCCTGCTCGGCCTGCGCTCGCCGGTGCTGCCACTCGGCCTGAGTCGCTCAGCCCTGCGAGCGGTCGCCCCCGGCGGAGGACGCTCGGGTCGCGTGCTCGCCGTGCTCACCTCGCCGTGGGTCGCGATCCCGCTATGGGCGGTCGCCACCTGGATATGGGCGATCCCCGCCGTCTTCGACTTCGCCGCCCAGCACCAGGTCGTGCATGCGTTCGAGCATGCCACCCTCTTCTACACCGGCCTTGCCCTGTGGTGGCTGATCGTAGACCCGCTGCCGCGCGCACGCCTGCGCCCCAACGGCCAGCGACTCGCCCTGCTCGGCTTCAGCCGCCTGGCCTCAGCGGCCGTCTGCCTGCCGCTCACGTGGATCTCGACCACCGAGTACCCGCTCTATGCAAACGCCCCGCGCGCCTACAACCTCTCCGCGATCGCCGACCAGCATCTCGCCGGCGCCGGCATGTGCTTCATCGAGTTCCTCGTCTTCGGCATCGCCTTCGCCACGGTCTTCATAAGCATGCTCGGCCGCGAGGATGCCCGCATTACTGTTGCTGAACAGGCTGCCGTCGGGCACTAGGGCCCTTAAGCGTCGACCTAGTCCGAAGACAGCTCGACCCGCACTAGGCGGGTCGAGGACGCTACAGCCGATTGATACTCGCCTCTGACGCTACAGAGGCGAGTGGCATACAAATGGGCGGATCAACCACAACCAGTGTTGTTGCCGCAGCTAGAGCACGTGTAGCAGGAGCCCGTGCGCTGCATCATGCCTCCACACTGGCTGCACGCCGGGCCGAGGTCCAGGCCCTGTAGGCGGGCGGGGACGACCGGCGGGGAGTCGGTCAGCGCGCTGGCCGCTGGGACGCCGTCGGCGCCGGCGCTTGCCTCGGGGCCGGCGGTGTCGGAGGCGCTCATCGACTGGGCGGCCTCCTGGGCGGCCTTGCGGGCTCGCACCGCCGGAGTGAGGATGCCCAGCTCCTCCTGCGCGTCGGTGTCCAGGAAGCGCGAGGCCAGCCAGCGCATGATGTAGTCCGGCATCGACTTGGCAAACGGGATCTCCGGGTTGCCGGTAATGCCCTCCGGCTCGAAGCGCATGTAGCTGAACTTCTGCACCAGCGTTTCCAGCGGCACGCCGTACTGCAACGAGATCGAAATCGCCGTGGCAAACGAGTTCATCATGCCCCGCAGCGTCGAGCCCTCCTTGCCGATATCGGTCAGGAAGATCTCGCCCACGGTGCCGTCCTCATACATGCCGGCGGTGATGTACCCCTCGTGTCCGCCGATCGAGAACTTGTGCGTGATCGACTGGCGCTCGCGCGGCATCCGCTTGCGTCGCGGGCCCGCCTCGGCAAGTGCCTTGGCGACCGCTGCGTCGACGATCGCATCGACGTCGGCGGGTGCCGGCGCGTCCTTCTGCGCATCGGTGCGCAGCGCCTGGGCGGTCTTTGAGCCATCGCGGTAGATCGCAAGCGCCTTGACTCCCAGGCGCCATGCCTGCGTGTAGGCATCGGCGATGTCCTCGACGGTCGCCGTTTGCGGCAGGTTGACGGTCTTTGAGATGGCACCGGAGATGAACGGCTGCACTGCCCCCATCATCTTGATGTGGCCGGCATGGGAGATCGCGCGCTCGCCGACCGCCACGTCGAACACCGGCAGGTGCTCGGCCGCCAGGCCGGGGGCGCCGATGATCGTGCCGTGCTCGGCCAGGTGCGCCTCGATCTGCTCGACCTGCTGTTCTGAGTAGCCGAGCGTTTGCAGCGCCAGCGGCACCGTGCGGTTGACGATCGTCATCTGCCCGCCGCCGACCAGCTCCTTGAACTTCACGAGCGAGAAGTCGGGCTCCACGCCGGTCGTGTCGCAGTCCATCAGGAAGGAGATCGTGCCGGTGGGCGCCAGCACGGTTGCCTGCGCGTTGCGATAGCCGAAGCGCTCGCCCAGCTCCACCGCCTCCTCCCAGGAGCGCCTGGCGGCATCGAGTAGCTCCGTGTCGACGCAGGTGCTCTCGGGGATCTGGTGGGAGGCGTCGCGGTGCATCCGCATCACGCCGTTGTGCTCCTCGCGGTTTTCCGCATAGCGCTCGTAGGGGCCAAGTGCCGCCGCCACGCGTGCCGACTCTCGATAGGCGCGGCCGGTCATCAGCGCGGTGATCGCCGCCGCCGTGCCCCTGCCGGCGTCTGAGTCATACGGCATCCCGTTGCTCATCAGGTATGCGCCCAGGTTGGCGTAACCGAGGCCGAGCTGGCGGAAGGCACGCGCGTTGACGCCGATCTGCTCGGTGGGATAGCTGGACGGGCCGACCACGATCTCCTGGGCGAGCAGCACGATGTCAACCGTGTGCTCGAAGGACTCCACGTCCAGTGTGCCGTCGGCGCGGCGGAACTTCATCAGGTTCAGCGAGGCCAGGTTGCAGGCCGAATCGTCTACATGCATATACTCGGAACAGGGATTAGAAGCGTTTATACGACCGGAATTTGGGCTGGTGTGCCACTGATTGATGGTCGTGTCGTACTGCACGCCCGGGTCCGCGCAGCGCCACGCCGCCTCGGCGATCTCGCGCATCAGCTCACGCGCGCGAATCGGCTCGCCGACCGGCTTGCCGGTCGCACGCGCGGTCAAGTGCCACTCGCCATCCTCTTCGACCGCGCGCATGAACTCGTCGGTGACGCGCACCGAGTTGTTCGCGTTCTGGTACTGGATCGACTTGAACCCGTCGCCGTCGATCGACATATCGAAGCCGGCGTCGCGCAGCGCTTCGGCCTTGTCCTCCTCCTTGGCCTTGCACCAGATGAACTCGCGGATGTCGGGGTGGTCGACGTCGAGCACAACCATCTTGGCCGCACGGCGCGTCTTGCCGCCGGACTTGATCGTGCCCGCCCACGAGTCGGCGCCGCGCATGAACGAAACCGGGCCCGAGGCAGTGCCGCCCTTGGCCAGCGGCTCCATCGAGCCGCGGATGTTCGACAGGTTGATGCCCGAGCCGGAGCCGCCGCGGAAGATGTTGCCCTCGCGGGTATTCCAGTCGAGAATCGACTCCATCGTGTCCTCGACGGACAGGATGAAGCAGTTATGGACGGCGATGTTGTTCGAAAGATACTCGCCGGACTCCGTCTGGATGTCGTAGACGTCCATCTCGCCACGATCCTCAATAGCGACTATCTCCTCCTCGCGCAGGTCGGGACAGCGCTTGGGATTGCGTAGGTTGAGCGAATCGAGCAACTTGTCCGACTTCTCCTTAGAGATGAAGCCGATCATCTCCGAGAAGCGTGCACGCTCCGAGCCAATAGAGATCGACACCTCGTGCATGTCATGGCGGTCCTCTCTGCTCTCGGCTTTGCGGGTTCGCCGTGAGTAAATGCCCAGCGTGCCGAGCAGTAGCTGCACGTCCTCAGTCCATTGTTCGCTGATTACCGAGAAACCGATGCGCGCGTTCTCGAGCTCGTTGCGACGCTGCACTGTGACGTAACCATCGGCCTGAAAGAGGCTGCGCAGGTAGGCGACGATCTCGTCGTGCGAGGCGGTGAACAGTCGAGTGGGAACGCGTATATCGGTGCCGCGGGCGAGTAGGCCCCACGACTCGACGAACTCTCGCAATACCTCGCCATAGAGACGTATCCGCCGCACGCGAACGTGTTGGGTGTCGGCCTCGCGTACCTTGCGGTGGACATGCGGGAACGCGACATCGAGATGGCCCATGACCCACTCGTACTCCTCGTCGGTGGCGACCTGGAACTCGATCGTCAACGATCGATTCGTGCCTGTGTACTGGCCGACAAAGCCATCGGCCTGCAGCCAGCCGGCGAGCGCTGCCTCGGCGAGCGCTACGCAGTCTACCTCAGCGAGGCCCTCAAATAGTGATCCGTCATATGAGCCCATTCCAACCGCGACACGAACCGGATCGCTTACCTTCGCGCGATGTGGGTGCAAATGCATCCGCATGCCCACCTCAAGCTGGTCCATGCGCAGCCATGCCGGCTGGGTACGTCGCTCGGACACAGCCTTCACGACATGGTCGGGTGTAGCTTCGACGAAGCTGCCGTTGCGTAGGCGGGCGCGGAGGACGCGCTTGCGACCGTTGGCCTTGGTGGCCACGATGCGTGTCACTCCATGGGCGTCGTACACCTCGCGCCCGACTTCGTCGTTCTCTACCAGCTCTCCGATCGGCACCATGCCATGCGGTGTTGAGACGAATTTGTGGTAGGGCTGGCAGGCACTGCACTGAGGCGACTCCTCAAAGCCGACGTTGAACCACACGGGTGAGTTGAACGCGGCCATCTGGTGCAGCAGGATGTGGGTCAGCTCGGCCTCAAATACTTCGGCGTCCTGCTCGCTTGCGAAGTAGGCGCGCTCGCGGCCCCAGCCGGCGATCGTGCCGGCAACGCGGCCGATCATCTGCTTGACCGAGCGCTCGCGCTCGGGATGACCGATCTGCCCACGGAAGTACTTCTGCGCCACGATATTCGTGGCGTTCTGGCTCCAGGTCTTGGGAAACTCGACGTCTGCCTGCTCGAAGGCGACGCGGTCGCCGTGGCCAATGCGAGCATCACGCAGCTCCCACTCGACCGTGTCGAAGGGGTGCGTCTCGGGGGAGGTGAACAGGCGCTTGACGGTCAACGCCTCGCCGGCGCTCGTGTCCTCTCCGATCGTGGGGTGCGGGGTTGAATCCATCGGCCTTACCTCCTCTGCGCCGTCTTGTGCGACGCCCACTCGACTCTTCTCACCTGGGCCGAACATCGTCGCGCGCGCTCCGGACAGACTGCCGTTAACCTTTATTTTAGAGGGGTTTTGTTCTTTACCGGGCTACTGAGGGGCCGCTGGGCAAGCCAGACAAGGACGCACCGACTGCAGTGTGCACTGGCCACAAGGGCGCGAGGACGCAACCGATCGACGATCAATGGGATCGCCGATCGACCAGCGCAGTCCAGCGGCTCCCTCAGCGACCCAGTCTGACCCAGTCTGAGAACTCCGCCCACGTCGCCGAGGCGCGAGAGTTTGCTTCGCGCAGCGAATACACCAGCGACACCGTCCAGCGCGGCTCCAGCGCCAGCCAGCGCGCCACCGCCCACGCGATCGCGCCGAGCGCCAGCAGCGCGCCGAGTATGGCGAGTACGAGCGCACCGACTGACAGGCGCTTGCTCTTCGCTTTGGCCTTGCCGACAGCGACGACCGTGGTGGAGCCCGCGCGGGTTGTGCCGGTGGGGGTGCTCGTTGTCGGAGTCGTCGTCGGAGCGGTGGTGGCCGGAGCAGCTGCCGCCGGTGTGGTTGCGGTTGAGCTTGGCGCCACCGTGCCCGGCTGGGCCCCACCGGCGGCACTCGTGCTCGTAGCCGCCGTGCTCGTGGCCGCCGTCGTCGTGGCGGCGCTCGCCGGAGCGGTCGTCGTTGTCGGCTTCGTGGTCGAGGCCGTGCTCTTTATGTGCACCGACGCAGGTATTTTGGCGCCGAGGATGTCCTGTGTGGTGGTGGCGGCCATGGCTGCGGGCGCAGGCAACGCGGCGGCAATCACCACCAGCACACAAACGCGCCGCGAAGCGTGCCGCGCGCGGGAGCGGGCGCGCGCCCGACGCGGGCTGAGTGTTCTCGCGGCCGTCATCGCAAGCCATGCTAACGGTCGCCCGGGACTACCGATGCGGCTCGCGCACGCTGCATGTACGTGCGCGCGCGCAGCGCGCCATCCCCACCCATACCAGCGCGCGCACACGACCCGCCCGCGTTCAAGCGGTGTGCATGGGGATCAGATCCTCGATCGCCGCGAGCGCCTGGGCAAGCACCTGCTCGGCAGGCAGCTCGGCATCGATCGCTCGGATACGGTCCGGCTCGAGGCTCGCCAGCCGCTCATAGGCCGCCGCGATCGCCGCGAAGAAGCGCTCGTCCTCGCGCTCCAGGCGATCGGGCTCCGCCCCGCGGGCTTGCTGGCGCGCACGGCCCGTGGCGGGATCGATGCGCAACAGCAGGGTGCGCGCGGGCGCAAGGCCGTCTGTGGCGAACATGTTGATGTCGCGCACCCGCTCGATGCCCAGCTCGCGCCCCGCGCCCTGGTAGGCGAGCGAGGAGTCGACAAAGCGGTCCAGCAGCACCCACGCGCCGCTCTGGAGCAGCGGCGCCACACGCTCCTGCACGAGCTGCGCACGCGCCGCCGCATACAGCAGCGTCTCCGCGCGCGCCGACACCTGCAGCGCCGGGTCCTTCACGAGGCTCCTGATGCGCTCCGAGAGCACCACCCCGCCTGGCTCGCGCAACAGCTCGGCGCGCACGCCTCGCTGTGCGAGCGCCCCGGCGAGCGCGCCGGCGAGCGTCGACTTGCCGGCGCCGTCGAGCCCCTCGATCGTGATCAGCGTGCCACAAGCCACGAGCGCACGCTACACACCGGGCCGGCCCGCAGGCCTGCGGCCTCAAGCGCTGTTGTACTCACCTCTACGATGGCGGGGTGACGCCAACCAGCGCTGAGGCGGCCCTGCCGGGCATCGAGCGGCACGCGCACGCGCGTGCCGTGTTGCTCGCCGCGCTCCCCCCCGCGGGCTCGCCGTCGCACGCCTACCTGTTCTGCGGCCCGCCCGGCAGCGGCCGCCGCGCGGTGGCGCGCGCGTTTGCCGGTGCCCTGCTCGCCGATGGCGCCGCGCGACCCGAGGTGGTGCTCGAGCGTGTCGCGCGCGGCACCCACCCCGACCTCACCTGGGTCACTCCCAGCGGCGCGAGCGAAGTGCTCGTGAGCGACATCGAGGAGCCGGTCGTGGCGGCCGCGACGCGCACGCCGTTTGAGTCCTCGCGGCGCGTGTTCGTGGTCGAAGCGGCGGGCAGCATGAACGACCAAGCCGCCAACCGGCTACTGAAGACGCTGGAGGAGCCGCCGCCGTTCGCCCACCTGATTCTGCTCGCCGAGCACCGCGAGGATGTGCTGCCGACAATCGCCTCGCGCTGCCAGGAGGTGCGCTTCGACGCGCTCCCCAGCGTGCTCGTGCAAGAGCGCCTGGCCGCGACGGACAGCGGCGCCGAGGCGCCAGAGCAGACGCTGGCGGCGTGCGCGCGGTTGTGTGGCGGCAACGTGGCGCTGGCCGAACGCCTGGCAAGCGAGCGCGGCGCGGCGCTGCGGGCGTGGGCCGAGGGCTTTGCGCGCACAGCCTTCGGCACCCCGGTGCAAGGATGGCGTCTTGACGAGCTGCTCGCCGCCGCCAAGCTCGCCGGCGAGGAGGCGGGCGCGGCTGTCGGCGAGCGCTTGCGTGAGCAGGCCGAGCTGTTGCCGAGCAAGGAGCGGCGCAAGTTCGAGCGCGATGGAGCCGACGCGGTGCGTCGCGCCGAGCGTCGCGCGCGCACCGAAGCGCTCGACCTGGGCCTGCGCCTCCTCGAGCTGTGGTTGCGCGACGTGTGGTGCATCGCGTGCGGCGCCGGCGAGCTGGCTTTCGCGCTAGACCGCCGCGCCGAGCTTGACGCTAGCGCTGCCGGTTGCCAGCCCGCGTCGCTGCTCGCCGGTGTGGAGCTGGTGCGCGACACGCGCCTGCGTTTGGCACTCAACGTGAGTGAGGAGCTGGCACTCGAGGCGCTGGCCTACAGACTGGCCAGCTCGCTCTCCTCGCGCGCGGGCTGATTTCTTTTTTGGATGGGGACCCTCCGGGTCCGGCTGTTCGTTCCCTGTGTCGCCGCTGCGCCCGCGATGCAGGGCGCCGGCGAGCCACCGCTCCTATGGGGTTTGGGCCAGTTGTGCGATCGGCCCGAGATTGGGCTCGATGCCATAGGTATCGAACGCCCTGAAGCGCGAAAACAGGCGGTTCTCCGGGCCGTGGAAATCGGCCGATCCGGTGCTCAGCAAGCCAAGCTCGGCGCAGCGGGCGGCCAGCAGCTCGGTTTGCTCGCGCGTGTGCGTCACATAGAACGCCTCCACGCCGTCCATCCCAAGTGCTCTGAAGCGGTCGATCGTGGCGAGCACCTCCTCGGCGCCGTCAATGTCCCAGAAGGGGTGCGCCCAGATCGCCACACCACCAGCCGCGTGGATCGCCGCGACCGCCTCCGCGACGGTCGGCGTCACACGCAGCGCAAACGCCGGGCGACCCTCGATCAAATAGCTTTTGATGAACGACCCGATGTCGTCGATGTCCTCGGCGCGCAGTCGCTGCGCGTTGGCCGGATGGGCAAGCGCGGCTTCGGCGAGGTGCGGTCGGCCGATCGGCTCGCCCGCGCTTACGCGCGCGTCGATCGCCCGCTGGTCGAACTCGATGCCAAGGTTGCGCAGGTTCTCCGCCATGCGCAGCGTGCGCTGCTCGCGATCGGCGAGAAATGCGGCGAGCGTCGCATTGAAGTCCGGGTTGGTGTGGTCCACCAGGTAGCCGAGGATGTGCAGTTCGCGCGCCGTGCCGCTCTCGCCACCCTCGCCTGCGCCCTCCGACGGGGCGTCGATCGCGGAGATCTCGATCGCGGGCACCACCGCAACGCCGCTCTCGGCGCCCGCGCGCAATGCCTCCTCCACGCCCGCGAGCGTGTCGTGGTCGGTGAGCGCCAGCAGCTCCACACCCGCCCGTGCCGCGGCCGCTACGACTTCGGCGGGCTCCAGCGCGCCATCGGAGCGGGTCGAGTGCGCCTGCAGGTCAAAGCGCGGCGCCGCGGCGGTTGGTTCGGGCATCGGCGAAGCGTACGCGATCCTCCTCGAACTGAGGCTCCACCAGCGGCGTGACGCGTTCGGCGACGATCGCGCGCAGCACCCGCACCGCCGCGTGATAGCGCCCCGCGGGACCGGACAGTGGCTCCGGCTCCTCTTCGCGCCGGCGCAGGTGCGCGTGTGCGGCGTCGGTCTCCTGCGCGCGCGACATCGCCTCGCCCCATATCGCCTCCAGGTAGGCGCGCGCCGCGCACGCTTCCTCCTCGGGCAGCTGCTCGCGTCCCTCAAGGTGGCACAGCACCGGAATCACCTCCTGGTGCAACCAGAACTGCTCGGCGTCTGCGCGCAGCAGTAGGCGAATGTCTGAGGGTATGGACGAATCGAGAGATGTGGACATTGGGTTGGCCGGGTCGTTGGGATTGCGGCTTGCTATTGCCTTCGGCGCTGCCCCACGCCTGCTTTAGGTGCATGGCCACACGTTCCACGCTTTTCTTGCGAAGTTGGCTGGCAAACGCTCGTCGGTCGAACAGTCGGCCACGGCCACGATTAGCGGTAAGGCTGGCGGGTAGTGCTGCAAGCGCTTGCGCGGACGCGACTAAAGCGCACGTGCGGGCATGGCGATGGGAAGAGGAGATGTCGATCGTCGACGGCCACACCGTGCACGTGTTCAAACGCCGCGATCCCCTGGACCGTATGCCAGGCCAGTACGCGCGCGCGAGGTTCCTACGCCTGAGCTTGCGCACGCTCGCGATCCTCGGCGTGCTGGCGGTGCTCACGACCGTGCTCGGCCGCACCCTTGGGTTGCGCAGCCCGCTGTTCGTCGGCTCCGAGCTGGCGCTGCTGATCGCGATGTTCGTCATCGTTCGCTACGTGCTGCCGCTGGTCGCGCGCCATGACCGCGGCGCCGCCGGTGAGGAGCACGTCGGCGGCCTGCTCGACGAGTTGACCTCCGCCGGCTGGAGTGTGATCCACGACGCGAGCTTCGGTCACGGCAACGTCGACCACATCGCCCTCGGCCGCGCCGGCGTGTTCAGTGTCGAGACCAAGAGTCACCCCGGCCCGGTGCGCGTGCGCACGATCCACGGCGGCGTGCTGCGCCAGGCCCAGGAAGAGCGCGAAACGCTCGAAGAGATCGTCGGCGAGCGGGTGGAGCCGCTGCTCGTGTTCAGCCGCGCCTGGGTCGACAAGCCGCTCGCGCGCCGTCGCGGCGTGCGAGTGATGCCGGCGCGGATGCTGCTTGGCTACCTGGCACGCCACGCGCAAACGCTCACGCCCGAGCAGGTCGAGCGCGCTCGCGAGCGCATCGCCGACGCTCTCGCCGAGAGCGAGGCCGCAGCCGATAGGCTGCTGGTGTGGCCACCGCCGTCGCGCAACCGCTCCTAGAGCCAAGCAAGCCCCTCTCCGAACCGCCCGCCGAGGCGCTTCCGCGCGGGCCGCGACTGCCCGCGCTCGCGCTGACGCTCGCGTGGTCGCTTGCACCCACCTGGGTGATGGACCAGTGCATGCGGCGCTATGGCGACACCTTTACGATCGAGTTCTGGCCGAGCCGGCGCAAACTCGTGCTGATCAGCGACCCCGACGCTGTCAAGACTCTGTTCACCGCACCACCGGAGGTGGCGCCCTCGGCGGCCGGCGCCTCGCCGATCGCCTCGATCATGGGGCCCAGCTCGGTGATATCGCTGATCGGCCCCGAGCACATGCGTCAGCGCAAGCTGCTGCTCCCGCCGTTCCACGGCGAGCGCATGCGCGAGTATGCCGACGTGATCGTGCAGGCTACCCGCCGCAGCATGGACGGCTGGCCACTCGGCGAGCCGATGAGGCTGAGCGAGCGCACCCGCGCGATCACGCTCGAGGTGATCCTGCGCGCCGTGTTCGGCGTGGAGGCCGAGCGCATGGGCACGCTGCGCGACGCGATCGGCGGCCTGCTCGGGCGCCGCCAGACGGTCGCGCTGATCGTGTATGCGCTGCGCCGCCCAACCGGCGAGCGTCCCACGGGCACGATTGGCCGCGCGCTCGACCGCTTCGACGCCGCGATCTACGAGGAGATCGCCCGCCGCCGCGCGCAGACAGATCTCGGCGAGCGCAACGACATCCTCTCGCTGCTGCTGCTCGCGCGCGATGAGGACGGCGAGGCGATGACCGACCAGGAGCTGCGCGACGAGCTGGTCACGCTCCTGCTCGCCGGACACGAGACGACCGCGACCGCGGTCGCGTGGGCAGTGGAGCGGCTCGTGCGCCATCCCGAGAAGCTCGCGCGGCTCGTGGCGGAGATCGACGCGGGCGAGAGTGACGAGTACATGCAGGCCGTCATCTCCGAGACGCTGCGGGTCAGGCCGGTGGTGCCGCTGGTCGTGCGCGTGCTGCACGAGCCGCTGAGCGTCGGCGGGCGTGAGTTGCCCAGGGGCGCGCGCGTGGTGCCCTCCATATATCTGACCAACCGCAACCCGCGCGTGTATGACGCACCTGAGGAGTTCCGTCCCGAGCGCTTCCTCGACAGTGCGCCCGAGACGTTCTCCTGGATACCCTTCGGCGGCGGCATCCGCCGCTGCATCGGCGCTTCGTTTGCGACGCTCGAGATGAAGCTGATCCTGAGCACCGTGCTCGGCGAGTTGACACCGAGCCTGTCAGCGCGCGACGCGCGCTGGCCGCGGCGCGGCGAGTGGAACCACAGGCGGGCAATCACGCTCGTGCCCTCGCGCGGCGCGCGGGTAGTTTGGCGCCGGCGCTAGCCGCTTTCGCGCTGGCGTCCGTCCAGGCGGACAGCGTCCCCGCCGAGTACCGCCCGGAGCGCGAGGTAGCTTCTCAGGGGTGAGCGCAACCGTCTTCCCATCGTCGTCGCCACCGTCACCGCTATCGTCGCCCCCGAGCGCCGAGCGCGAGCGGGCCACCCCCGAGCAGTTGCTGGAGCGCTTCGGCCTGCGCGCCTTCAGGCCGGGGCAGCGCGAGGCGGTGCAGGCGGCGCTCGAGCGGGCGCGACAGCCTGGTCGTGATGCCCACCGGCGGGGGCAAGTCGCTTTGCTATCAGCTACCCGCCCTCGCCGGCGAGGAGCTGGTGGTGGTCGTGAGCCCGCTGATCGCGCTGATGGCCGACCAGCACAAGCGCTTGGAGCGAGCGGGGGTGGACGCGGCGATGTTGGCGTCCGGCATGGAGGACGGGCACAACGCGCGGGCGCTGCGCTCGATCTCATCCGGTGCCGCGAAACTCGTGCTGGCCGCTCCCGAGCGGTTTGCCTCGCGCGCCTTTCGCGACACGCTGGCCACGCGCAAGGTTGGGCTGTTCGTCGTGGACGAGGCCCACTGCGTGGCCGAGTGGGGCCACGACTTCCGCCCCGACTATCTGCGCTTGCACGACGCGATCGAGGCGCTGGGTCGCCCGGCAGTGATGGCCGCCACCGCGACCGCCACGCCGCGCGTTGCCGAGGAGATTGCCGCGCGACTCGGCCTGCGCGACTGGCTGGCGGTGCGCTCGGGCTTTGACCGCCCCAACCTCACATTCGACGTCGTCGCGCTGGAGGGCACCGGCGCGATAGCCCGCAAGCGCGCGACGCTTCTGTACGCGCTCAGCCGCGAGGAGGCGCGACCGGCGATCGTGTACTGCGGCACCCGCAAGCACACGGCCGAGGTGCAGGCGTTGCTCGTCGAGCACGGGGTGAAGGCCGTTTGCTACCACGCCGGCATGTCCCCCGACGCGCGCCGCGCAAGCCAGGAGGCGTTCATGGGCGGGCACGCCGAGGTGGTGGTGGCCACCAACGCGTTTGGCATGGGCGTCGATAAGGCCGACGTGCGCACGGTCGTGCACTGGGCGCTGCCCACGAGCCTCGAGGCCTACTACCAGGAGGCGGGACGCGGCGGGCGCGACGGCCGCCCGGGCCGGGCTCTGCTACTGGCATCGCGTATGGACCTCGGCCGCCTGATCCGCTTCATCAAAGAGCGCGAGACGAGCGTCGAGGACGTCAAGCGCTATGTCGGCGGGCTGCGCGCTTGGGCCGAGGATGGCATCGCCACCATCGGTCACGGCGAGCTGGCCGAGCGCGAGCGCGTGCTGCTCTCCATCGCCGAGCGCGCCGGTGCGGTGCAGCTGGCGCCGGGCGGCCCGGAAGGTCTGCTCGTGCGACTCACCGGCGAAGGCAGTCCCCGCAAGGCCTACGAGGCGATCAAGGCAGCCAGAGACCGCGGTTGGGAGTCCTACCGCTCGATCGAGCGCTACAGCTCAAGCGCCGACCGCTGCCGTCGCCGGCAGATCCTCGATCACTTCGGCGACAGCGAGCCATGCGCGCCGGAAGTGCGCTGTTGCGACGTGTGCAAGCCCGACGCCGCGCTGGTCGAGGCCTCGCGTCAAAAGGCATCGGTAGCGCGCAAGGCTCAGCGCGTGCGAGCGCCGGGAGCCGTTCGCGAGGCTGGCGAGGAGATCGCCCTCGATCCCGTGCAGGAGAGCCAGTTCGAGAAGCTCAAGGCCTGGCGACTGGGCCGCAGTGAAGGCAAGCCCGCGTTCACAGTCGCCGCCAACACCACACTCGAAGGCATCCTGCGCGCTCGGCCAACCACGCTCGAGCAGCTGATCGAGGTCAAGGGAGTGGGCCCCGCATTCTGCGAGCGCCACGGCGAGTCCCTGCTGGGAGTGCTGGCCGAGCTTTGATCGGTCAGTGAGGCGGCAGGCACGGTGCTTGGCTGGCGCCGTCGATGCGCAGGTTGTACTAGCGAGGTCCCCCTGTCAACCACGATGGCTGAGGGGGCGACCGCGCTTGGGCACCGGCCCCGCTTGTTGAGGCATCCGGCCCGCATCCTCGAGTGCCCGACGCAACAGCATCTCGACGTGGGCATTGAGGCTGCGGAACTCGTCAGCGGCCCACCGGGCCAGGGCATCGTGGACCGCCGGGTCGATGCGCAACAGCACCTGTTTGCGTTCATTGCTCACGTATAGAGCGTCCCGGTGTTGACGACCGGGGATGCCGGCTGGTCACCGCAGAGCACGACCATCAGGTTGCTCACCATCGCCGCCTTACGCTCCTCGTCGAGCTCCACGATGCCGCGCTCATTCAGCCGCGCTAGGGCCAGCTCAACCATCCCCACCGCACCCTCGACGATGCGAGAGCGGGCCGCGACGACGGCGTTAGCCTGCTGTCGGCGCAGCATGGCCTGAGCGATCTCCGAGGCATAGGCCAAATGACTGATGCGCACCTCGACGATCTCCACCCCAGCGATTGCGACCCGCTGGGCCACCTCATGGGCGAGCTCTGCGGCGACGACGTCGGTCGAGCCGCGCAACGACGTGCCCTCGCCCGTGGGATCGTCGTAGGGATGGGTGGTCGCGACGTGGCGCAACGCGGACTCGGCCTGGACCTGGACGAAGTTGACGTAGTCATCGACCGCGTAGATCGCCCGTGAGGTATCGGCGACCTGCCAGACGACGATGGAGGCGATCTCTACCGGGTTGCCGTCAGCGTCGTTGACCTTCAGATGGTTGGTCTCGAAGTTCCTGACCCGAATGCTCAGGTTCCGCCGGTCCGCCAGCGGCAAGATCCACCACAGGCCGCTACGACGTACGGTGCCGACGTAGCTTCCGAAGAAGCGCACGACCTTCGTCTGGCCGGGTTGCACGATCACCAGCGAGGTCGAGATAACGAGAGCAGCCAAGGCTGGCGCAATGGCGAGCGCGGCGATTGAGCTTTCGAGCAGGAGGACAATGGCGGCGATACATGCAAGGACGACGAGCACGCCGGCCCAGCCGCTGATCGCCCACGCGGGGCGCTCCTGAATTTCAACGCGGATACCGGAGTGCCCGACCGGAGTCGCCTCGGACTGGCGGTATGGCTCGTCGGACTGGTTCATGATTCCTCCCTGTGCAGCGGGCACAAATAAAGTGATAGCTGATTGATATCACTTTTCGCGCGTCCGATCAACGTGTCCGGGCGGAACGTGCCTCTGGGAGCGCGCAACCTGACCTCACCGTCTGCCTGGTCGCGCTCTTACGTGTAGACGGCTTTAGGTTTCGCGTCACAAACTGTCGGCCTTCACGATGTATTGATTGTGGGCGTCGATGATGACCGTGCTGATGAGGCGCTTCTTGTTGCGGGCAGGAGCGACGCGGAGGCGTTTGGGCTGTTCTACGAGCGGCGCGTGGATACCGTGCTCGCCTTCTTCTTGCGGCGCACGGGGGACCGCGAACTCGCTGCTGACCTGACCGCGGAGACGTTCGCCGCGGCGCTGTCTGCCCTGCCGCGTTATAGCCCGCGCCGGAGTTCGGGCCTCGCGTGGCTGTTCACGATCGCACACCACAAGATGGTGGATTCGATCCGAAGCGGGCAGGTGGAGGATCGGGCGCGCAGACGCCTGAGTCTCGAGCCGCTGGTGTTCAGCGACGAGGACATCGAGCGCGTGGAGGAGCGGGCGGCGGCGGCGGACGGTTGCGCCGCGCTGCTCGAGCTGGAGCGGTTGTCCATTGAGCAGCGTGGAGCGATCGAAGGACGGGTTCTTCAGGAAACCGAATACGACGAGCTTGCCCGACGTTTGAGGTGTTCGGAGTCGGTGGTCCGCAAGCGCGTGAGCCGCGGGCTCGCTGAGCTTCGCACGAGAATGAAGGAGGCCTAGGGATGGACGCAATGGACAGGTTCGGGCAGGAGCTGGTGCGGGCCGGGCAGCGCAGGCACGCCCGGCGTCGGCCGCTGAAGGCACTCGTTGGCACACGCTTCGCGCGTCGATCGCCGCGACGTCTCGCATCCGCGCACGTGCGTGTCGGACTCCTCGCGTTCGCGCTCCTGCTCGCCGGCGCCGCGATCACGCTCGCGGCGACAGGAGTGATCCTCACGGGCTCGCCGGTCGGCACGGTGCGTGCTCCGATTGCCACCGCCGGCGAGGGCATCCCGGTGGCGGGCGGTGCGCAGCTGCTCCCCCTGCGAGCGCCAGACCCGGCGGGTGGCCTGCCGTGGGGAATGCGGATCGTCCACACCACGCGCGGGCTCATCTGCGTGCAGATCGGTCGCGTCCATGACAATCAGCTCGGACAGCTCGGCGTCGACGGTGCGTTTCACGACGACGGGCGCTTCCACCCGCTACCCGCAGACGCGCTCCCGGGCGACATCGAGAACGTAGCCGGATGGATGGCCGGAAACTGCTCGAGTCCGGGAGACATCTACGCGGGCGACAGCGTGGGGCTCCAGCTCAGCGCAGCCACGAGCCCCGGCCCGGGCGCCGGGGTGCCCGCCGACCGCCGCGAGATCTCCTTCGGGCTGCTCGGAGTGCACGCGGTGAGCGTCACCTACCGCGAAGGCTCAAAGACACGCACCCAGCCGGTGCTCCCGGGTTCGGGGGCGTATCTGATCGTGCAGCGCTACAGGAGCGGCAGGCCGCTGGGAAGTGTCAGCGAGACCGACGGCAGAGACGAACCAGGGAATTACAGCGGACCCGCCGGCCCCAACGGAGCGCTGAGTGCGATCACCTACGACTACGCGGGACGGTCGTGTGTCGACCGGGGCAACTTGCGCTTGGCCTCATGCGGGCTCTCCGAAGTGCCGCCACCACGCCCGGCTGCGCTGCCCATCGTGCGCGAGCCGCTGCACGCACACCTGCACATCCACAACCACGTGATCACGAGCGCGCAGATCAGCTTTCACGCGCCATACCCCGTCACGAATGCAGACGAGAACTACTCGGTGAACGCAACGGTCTGTCACCGCGGCCTCGCCGGAGACGGCTCTCAGGCCGATGTTGCGCGCGGCGCGCTCGTGACCATACCCGTCGGGGAGGCTCTCTCCGAGACATGCGCCCGGACGGTGACGTTCAAGGTCGAATACGTCAGGTTTGCGGGCGGTCTGCCCCAACCCACGTCTCTGGGCAGCATCACGATCCACGAGCCGCCCGGCACACACCCGGTACCGCTACCGAGGCGCATCGTCGAACAGGAGAAGCGGTCCAACCCGACGCGCAGTCTGCACGCGCCGATTCATCTCACGCTCCTGCCCCAGGCCCGCGCGGCGTGCAACGCCGCGTTCTTGCTCTACCCGTGCTACAAGGGCGAGGTTGGATTCACGGCTCCCTACGCGGTCACTTCCGCAGCCACCGGCTACTCCAGGGCAACCGAATACTCCATCAACGGGTTCGCCACGTGTAAGGTCGGTGGCCGCCCCGAAACCAGCTGGGGCCTCCAGCGCAACGTCAAGGCACACGAAACAATCAGAACCACCTCGCTGGGACTGTTCGTGCTCACGCACTCCTGCGCGTCGCGCGAGGGGTTCGAAGTTACTTATCTAAACCGGCAGGGCGCGTCGGCCGGCGCACCCCACGAATCGGTCATCGTCGGCACCGTGACGCTCAGCAAGGCAACACTACCCAACGGGCAGAACCCGAAGCCATCGAACTGGGCGCTCACGCCCGCTGGCGGAGGTTTCGCAGCCGCGTGACGGCGTCCTCGTCTACGTCCTCCAGTACATTCAGAACCATGCGGCCTCTTCGTCGCCAAGTACCATCCGCTGTCGCTTCAACGGTAGGATGCGCGAGTAGGCCGACGTAGCTCAGCTGGTAGAGCACTTCACTCGTAATGAAGGGGTCCGGGGTTCGAGTCCCCGCGTCGGCTCTGACGATGCCTTCGTTTGAGGGGGTCCATGGGGGAGCCTGCTCCCCCATGCCCAATGTTGGAGTCCGGGGTTCGAGTCCTCGCGTCAGCTCTGACGATGCGTTGGCTACGCTTCTACGCATGCTCGACTACCTCAGACGCCACCACCTGGCCATCGTCGCACTGTTTGTAGCGCTCGGCGGTACCTCGTATGCGGCGACTCAGCTCCCTGCCAACAGCGTCGGCACCAGGCAGATCCGCGCTGGTGCGGTCACGCCTTCAAAGCTCTCGCCTGGGCTCGGTGTCGAGCTGCACAAAACAACGCCCAAAGCGCAAGCCGCCTGGAGAGATCCAACGATTGCAACCGCGATAAGCGCCGCTGGGCAGACGGTGCTCGCCCAGAAGATCGTCACCGTCGCGGCCGACGCTCCGTGGGTTGACACTGGCCTGTCGGTCGCCGCTGGGCAGCACCTGTGGGCGGATACGCGCAGCGACGGCAAGTGGAGCGGTAACCCCAAATATTTCCCCTACTCCGACGCAAACGGATTGCCCGTCTATCCCGGTGCTTATCGCGTCGATACCGACGCCCAGGTCGATTCGTTGATCGGCTTCATCGGTAACACCCCGGTCAACGCTCCCGAAGTCTCGGTGAATGCCTCGGCACAACCTGGAGGGCCCGGCGGAATCACCAATCCCGGGTTTGTCGCGATTGGCGACACACTGGTGAATTTTGCGCCCTCGACCACCGGCACGATCTGGCTCCGCAACAACGACAACACCAACTACTACTCAGATGTCGGGCACCAGATCGTAAAGGTGATCCTCACCAGCGGCGGCGCCTGAGCCGGATCGTGCCAAGACTCGTTCAGGGTCAGTCAGCGCTCAACCAACAGTCGCGGCAACCCCATCGGCCCCATGCTGCGCGGTCCACGTCCTGTGCGCGAGCAGGCCCGTGGCGCCGGCGATCGCCAGCGCGTTGACCGTGTGCAGGAAGCCAAGCGCCGGTGCTTCGGTGGAGACGATGCCGAGCACCATCTGCACGATGCCGAGCACGAAGATCTCCGCCGAGCGCCTGATTGCTGTGGGGCCGAGCTGGCCGACCGCGGCGACCATAAGCAGCATCAGCATCAGCAGCACGATCAGGGTGCCCAGCACGGCATGGGCGTTGAAGCCGCTTTCGATCGTTTTCTTCGACACCGACGTGCTGTTTGCCGCGTGAATCGCGTCAAACGAGCCATAGCCGGCGAGTCCCACCTGCACCACAACGGTTACGAACAGGGTCGCACTCAACCATCGAAATACGCCGCGCACGCACGGCAGCATACAAGCGCTCCGGGCGGATCGAGCCCGGAGCGGGAAACCTCACCTGACGTTTGAGCGGGACTCGGTCGGCTTGTGTGCTCGCGCCCGCTACGGGCGGGCGCGACTGCTCGTGCGTGCCCGCCCCACTCGCTTTGGCCCTACCGCTTCGGGCAGGGCACCGTCGGTTCGTCGGTCACCACTTCGCCGCTGAGGAAGGTCACTTCGACCTTGCCTTTGAACCCGCCCTTCGGGCAGGTCTTCGGCACGGTGCCATAGGAGATCAGCTTTTTGCCCTGCTTGTATGCCGCACCGATCACACCCCTGATCGAGAGCGCCGATCCGTAGGGAGCTTCCGGCACCGTAATAACGAGCGGCACCGCCGCGCTGAACTTCGGCCCAAATGGGGGCGGCGCCGTGGTGAACCCACCGGTCGTGAGAAGTTCGATCGATGCGGGACTTCTGCCTTCGGCAAAGAACGCAAGCTTGTTGCCCGGCGCGAAGAATGCCTGCAGGGTCAGCGTCTCCTGTACGCGCGTGCCACCGAAGCTGACGACGCCCTGCACTTCGCCCTTGGAGCCGGCGATCGACTTCTTCGGGCACTTCTGCACTTCGTGGCTTTCGAGAATCGCGAACGAGCAGGTGGCAAAGCCCTGGGGGTGCAGCTTTGTGCCGGCCGGCAGCTCGACCACGATGCCCGTCACCGGTGAGGGGTAGCCGCCGTATTCGGTGCCGGCGATCGACATTTCCGCTTCCAGTGCGGCGGGAGCACCAAGGATGTTGCCCGTACCCGGATAGGTCGGGCTTTTGGCGGAACCAGGGTTGACGGGGATCGGCACGATCTTCGCTTTCACGCTCACCGTCGGCGTCGCCGCGGCGGTAGTGGGAAGCGCAAGCCCCGCTAGGGCAAGGCAACACAACATCGACCTCGTAACCAACTTTCGCATCGGACCCCTCCTCGTTCGTCTCCTGCTCTCAGAGTACAGGATTGGGTAGTGCCCGTGTGTGGGCTCGTAAGCTACGAACCGGCTGCAGCGGTCAAAGGTGCGGAGCTAGGTTTGAGGCACGCGGGCGCGACGCGGTGCGGACTCCGAGATCACGCGGCGCGCGTGTCGAGCGACGCGGCGAGCGACACAGTGGATGATGTACCTGCGGTCTGCAGCGGGCGCAGCTCCTCGCTGGAAGGCACCTCCCGACGGTCCAGGCGACCGTCGTCCTGAATCACATACGCGCCCATACTGAGCAGCGGTGGCGAGTATGCGTGCAGGGTCACGGTCGGGGTGTCGCCGATGTGGCGCACACGATGGATGTCGGTTGGCGCGAAGCGAAAGCTCTCGCCGGCCTCGTACACCGCGTCGATCGGCTCGCCGTCGAGCGTTAGCCGCTCCTCGCGCACGCGACCGCTGACAACCGCCACCGCGCCGGAGGAGATGTCGTGGTCGTGAAAGCCTGTGTCCTGCTCCTCCATCCAGCAGATCAACCAGGCCGTCACGTGCTCGTCGCCGATCAGCTCCTCATACACGCGCTGGTCGGGGTCGTGTTTGACGAGATCGATCCACAGCTCGGGACAGGCGGCGAGGTCGCCCACGAAGCGCTCCAGCTCCTCGCCGCTGAGGTCGCGGCCGTAAGGACGGCGCACGTATGGCAGGGCCGATGTTCTCGCGGCCCTCATCACTGCGCCACCCTCTCCATCACGAGCACGCGCTTGGGCTTGGCCAGCCGCGCGACGGTGGGCGCCGTTTCGCGCGCGAGGGCGCGCCCGGCGGTACGCGCGAGCAGCGTCCAGTCGAGCCTGCCGCTCCGCTCGCCTGCCTGCCTGTATCCGTCGGGATGCGCCCCAGCGTGTGCGCTGCCAAGCGTGTCGCGCACGCCGCTCGCCGGATCGACCACGGGGCGGTCCGACCCGTACAGCAGCTGCTCGGCGCCGACGGCGTGCGCCATCGTGTTGACCGCGCGAGCACCGTAGGAGGAGGTGTCATAAAAGATCAGCGGGTCGCGCTCGCGATCCTCCGGACCGCCGCGCGTGGTCAGCCGCTCGGCGTGCAGCGGGGCGAGTCCGGCGAGCATCGCGAAGATCGCACGCAGATGCGGAAACGCGCGCCGGGCCGCCGTCGCAAACAGAAACCAGGAGGCCTGCATCTCCGCGACGTAGTGGGTGAGCGCCGGCCACCACAGCGGGTCGCCGAGCGATGCCTCGTATGTGGGCTGGCGCGCTCCGCGCCCGGGGTGCACGAACAGGGGCGCGCCGAGAGTCTGGATGCGCGCAAGCGCTGGGCACAGCCGCGCGAGCATCTCCACGTTGGCGAGCGCGCCGGCGGGCAGCGAGATGCCGACGCAGCCACGATCGAGCGCACGGTCCACGTCGTAGGGATCGAGCTGGTCGAGCGCGAGCGCGCCCCACACACCGAACGGCTCACCGAGCGCGAGCGCGCCCTCGTGGTAGGCGTCGATCAGCTCCACCGCGCTCGCGCGTGGCAGCAGCTCGATGCCCAGCGGGCTCGACAGGCACACGAGCGCGCGATCGAGCCCGTCGCGCTCCACCAGCTCAGCTCTGGCGCTGGGCGCTTCGCCGTCGAGGTCGATCACATACGGCTGCTCGCCAGCGAGAAACAGCACGGTGAGTCCGTGTTCGCGGCGTATGAATGGCAACTCGCGTCGACGCGAGAGCGCCTCCACCAGAGGCTCGGTCCATAGGTGTTGGTGAATGTCGATCTTCATGGCAATCTCCAGATTCTCGATCAGATTTATGAAGATTAGCAGGTGACGGCGCGACGTGCAAGGTGTTGGACGCGCGACGGTCAGCAAGTCGGTGGCACGGCGCGCAGTCGTTTGATGGCACAAGGCGGGGCGCTCCGTGGCACGAGGCGGGTGCACTCCTTGGCACGAAGCTCGCTCGCTCCCCCTCGCCGCCCGCCGGCGCAATACCGTTAGCGCGTGCCCACCGCACTGCCAACACAGCAAACAATCGTGCAAGGCCTGCGCACCCGCTACCTGGTGCAGGGCGCCGGCTCGCCCGTGCTCGTGCTGCATGGTTGGGCCGCCTCGATCGAGGCCGCCTACCCGATCGTCACGGGTCTCGCGACGGTGGCCAGCGTGTATGTGCTGGACCTGCCCGGCCACGGACAGAGCGACCCGCCGCCCGCTCCGTGGGGAGTGCAGGAGTATCAGGCGTTCGTGGCGGCCTTCATGGACGCGCTCGGCATCGAGCGCCCGGCGATAGTCGGCCACTCAAACGGCGGGCGCATCGCGATCCGGATGGCCGCCACCGAACCGGCGCGCGTGGCGCGGCTCGTACTGGTGGACTCCGCCGGCATCCGACCCAAGCGCACGCTGCGCTACTACCGTCGCGTGGGCACGGCCAAGGTTGGCAAGTACGCCGCGCGCCACCTCGGCGCAGCGGGCGAGCGATTGCGCGCGCGCATCGTGAGGCGCGTCGCCTCGGCCGACTACGCCGCCGCGGGTGAGATGCGCCCGACGCTCGTGCGGCTCGTCAACAGCGACCTGCGCGAGTACTTGCCGCGAGTGTCCGTGCCGTCGCTGCTGGTGTGGGGCGCCAACGACACCGACACGCCGCTGTCGGACGCACGCCTGATGGAGAAGCTGATCCCCGACGCCGGCCTGGTTGTGCTGGAGGGCGCCGGCCACTACAGCTACCTCGACCAGTCGGCCCGCTTTGCGCGGATCGTCTCGCACTTCCTCGCGCCGCCGCCGCCGGCGGCGGCCGCCGGCGGGGTGGGTGCCCCGGAGCACCAAGCGGCGGAGAGCGGTGGGTTGGGAGCCGCGTCGGCACGCCTCACGGGAAGTGAGCCGGCGACAGACGCCGCCCGGCGCACGCCCGGCACAGCGGAGCGGCGCACATGAGCGCCTTCGAGGGCGCCTGCGCCGTTCTCGCGACGCTCGCCGTCGCCGCGCGCCTGGCCGGGCGCCAGCACCGCCTGCTGCATCTCTTCCAGCTCGAGCACTACGAGCCGGCCCGCCTACTGCTGTGGTTGCGTCGCCGCGGCGAGCTGCTCGCGCTCCGCGAGCTGGCGCCCGTCGCCGTGCTCTATGGCATGGCGATCGCGCTTGCCGCCGCCGGCGGCTCGGCCGCCGGCTGGCTGTGCGGCGCGGCGCTGCTGCTGACGCTGCCCCTGGCGACGCTCGGCGTGCGCGACTGGCGCCGCCCGGCGGTCAAGCCGCTCGTGTTCACCGAACGGGCGCTGCGCCTGCTGATCGCAGCGCTGCTTGTGCCCGCCCTGCTCGTGCTCGTGGCGATCTCCCTCGCCGGCGCGGGCCTGCAGCTCGCCGGGCTGATCGTGTTGCTGGCGCTCGCCTTCGCGCTGCTGGCGCTCGCGCCGTGGACGCTGCTGGCCGCCAACATCGCGCTGCGCCCGCTTCAGAGCGCGATCAACCGCCGCTACGAGCAGCACGCTCGCGATGCGCTGCACGACTTCTCGCCGCTGGTGGTGGGCATCACCGGTAGCTACGGCAAGACCACCACCAAGTTCTGCGTCGGTGAGGTGCTCGCCGCCGACCGCCCCACGCTCGTGACGCCCAACAGCTACAACAGCTTCCTCGGCGTGCTGCGCACGATCAACGAGCAGCTGGAGTACCGCCATCGCGCGTTCGTGGTCGAGATGGGCATGTTCCGCCGCGGCGACATCGCCGAGCTGTGCGAACTCGTACACCCGAGTATCGGCATCGTCACCGCGATCGGTCCGATGCACCTGGAGCGGCTCGGCTCGATCGAGAACATCGCCGCCGCCAAGGGCGAGCTGCTCGACGCGCTGCCCGCAAGCGGCGGTCACTTCATCACCAACGCCGGCGATCCCCGCTGCCTGGAGCTTGCCGCGCGCTCGCATGTACCCGTAACGCTGTTCGGAATCGACGACGGCCCACGCGGTGGGGCCCCCGTCGCAGCGGCGTCAGGGGCGCTCGGCGCTCCAGCGGGAACGACCCATCCATCACAAAAAAACAACCCATTCGTGCAAGTGATCGCACGGGACATTGCGCTGGCCGACGGTCGCACGACGTTTCAGTTGCACCTCGACGGTCCCGAGAGTCCGGCTACGCCCGTGTCGGCGGGCCTGCTGGGGCGCCACAATGTGCTCAATCTGCTCGCCGCCGCCGCGGTTGGGCGGGTGCTCGAGATCGACCCCGCGCGCATCGCCGAGGGTCTCGCCCAGGTGCAAGCGCCAGACCATCGCTTGCAGCCGATCGCCAATGCCCGCGCGGGCGTGGTTGTGATCGACGACGCCTACAACTCCAACCCCGACGGTGCCGCCGCGGCGCTTGAGGTGCTGCGCGAACATCCCGCCTCGCGTCGCGTGCTGGTCACGCCCGGCATGGTTGAGCTGGGCGAGCTGGAGGCGCAGCTGAACCGTCGCTTCGGCGAGCAGGCGGGCGCGGTGTGCGACATCGCGATCCTCGTCGGTCCCGCGCGCACCGCGCCGATTCGCGAAGGGCTCGCCGCAGCTGGCATGAGCCCCGCGAGCGTGCACGTCGTGCGTGACATCGGCGAGGCCACCGAGCTGCTCGGCCGCCTCACGCGCGCCGGCGACGTGGTGCTGTTCGAGAACGACCTCCCCGACACCTACGAGGAACCCCGGGGCGCGCTCGCCGCGAGTGCGTAGTTTTTTGGGGATGGGACCCCTTCCGGGGTCCAGCTGCACGTTGCCGCGGTGCCCTGTCGCCTCGGCACATAAGCTACGCGTGTATGCCAGCAAGCGGACTCAAGGTGGGCGTGGCGTTCGGCGGGCGCTCTGTCGAGCACGATGTCTCGATCGTCACCGGCCTGCAGGCACTCAGCGTGCTCAGCGAGCGCCACCTGCCCGTCCCGATCTACATCGCCCGCAGCGGCCGCTGGTACACGGGCGAGGCACTACGTGAGCTGTCGGTCTATCAACAGGACACCCAATCGCAGGGGGGGGTCCCCCATAGCGGGGGGCAGGCAAGCGGCGGCGACCCCGAGGCCGAGGAGGTGCACTTCGACCTGCACAACGGTCGCCTCTTGCGCGCCGGCGCGGGAGGGGTGAGCGGGGAGGGCGGATCGCCGCTGCGCTCCCGCTGGCGCGGCGCGGTGTCGCGTCCCGCACCCGAGCCGATCGAGCTGGACGCGGTCGTGCTCGCCACGCACGGCACCCAGGGCGAGGACGGCTGCCTGCAGGGCGCGCTTGAGCTTGCCCGCCTGCCCTACGTCGGTCCGCCCGTGGGCGCGGCGGCCGCCGCGATGGACAAGATCACCACCAAGGCCGTCCTCGCGCAAGCGGGCCTGCCCGCGCTCGACTATCTCGCGCTGTCCCGCGCCGACTGGGATCGCGACCGTGCGAGCGTCGTGTCGGCGGTGCGCGAGCGTTTTCCTTTCCCGCTCTACGTCAAGCCCGCCTCGCTCGGCTCGAGCGTCGGCGTCAGCCGTGTCGAGAGCGAGCGCGGCCTATCCGAAGCGTTGGAACTGGCCTTCGAGCTGGACCGCTCCTGCCTGGTCGAACCTGCCGTGGAGGGCGGCATTGAGGTCAACTGCGCGGTAATCGGCCGCCCCGGCATGCAGCCGCGCGCCTCGGTGTGCGAGCAACCGCTCGCCGCCAGCGGTTTCCTGTCCTTCGAGGACAAGTACATGTCCGGCGCCAAGGATGAGGGCATGAAGGGCGCACAGCGCCTGATCCCCGCGCCAATCTCCGAGACGCTCACCGAGCAGGCGCGCGAGCTGGCGATGCGCGCCTTCACCGCGTTCGGCTGTGCCGGCGTTACGCGCGTGGACTTCCTGATCGACGCGAGCGAGCGCGTGTACATCAACGAGCTGAACACAATCCCCGGGTCGTTCTCCTTCTACCTGTGGGAGCCCGCGGGCCTGCCCTTCGCCGAGCTGATGGACGAGCTGCTCGACCTTGCCGTGGCCGAGCACAGCGAGCAGCTGCGCACCACAACCGTGTTCGCCACCAACCTGCTCGCTCAGCGAGCGGGCGGCACGAAGGCCGGGGAGAAGACTTGAGCGGCCCGGCCCTCGTCGCGATGGGCGGCCGCTCGCTAGAGCGCGAGATCAGCCTGCGCAGTGGCCATCGCGTCGAGCGTGCGCTGCGAGCGCTCGGCTACAGCGTCAGCGCACTCGACGTCGGCGCCGATTTCGTGGAGCGCGTGCTCGAGGCCCAACCGGGCTTTGTGTTCGTCGCGATGCACGGTCGCGGCGGCGAGGACGGCACCCTGCAGGATCTACTGGAGACGCTCGGCGTGCCCTACACCGGCTCCGATCCGCTGGCCAGCGCGCTGTGCATGGACAAGGTCCTGTTCAAGCGCATGCTGCGCCTGCATGGCATCCCCACCCCGGCCTTCCACAGCTTCAACGAGACGGCCTTCCGCGAGCTTGGCGGAGCGGGCACGTTTCCGCGACTGCTGCAGGAGCTGTCGCTGCCCGCCGTGGTCAAGCCGGTCGCGCAGGGCTCGGCGATCGGCATCAAGTTCGTGGCAAGCGCCGAGCAGCTGCCGAGCGCGATCCTCGGCGCGTTCGGCTATGGCGACCGCGTGCTTGTGGAGGAGCGCATCGTCGGTCGCGAGCTGGCGGTGACCGTGCTCGACTCGGCCATCCCCGGCGAGCGAGCGAGCGCGCTGCCGATCGTGGAGCTGTTCACGCCGGAGAGCTTCTACAGCTATGAAGCCCACTACACGATTGGCCAGCTGCGCATGGAGGTGCCGGCACAGCTGTCCGAGCCCGTGCGCGCCCGGGTGCAGGCGGCCGCCTTGGACAGCTACACGCTGATGGGCTGCCGCGACTTCGCGCGCGTGGATCTGATCCTCGACGAGCACGAGGTGCCGCAGGTGCTCGAGATAAACACGATCCCCGGCCTCACCGAGACGGGCATAACCACCGCCGCCGCCGAGGCCGGCGGGCTGAGCTTCGCCGATCTAGTTGGCGCAATCGTCGCGCGCGTGTCCCCGCACTGAGCGCGGACGAGCGGAAGTTCCAACCGCTCGATAATGTAGCGTTTTTACCAACAGACGATTGTATTCTCCAAACATGGGCTCGGGCACCTGCCTGGAGCGTGCCGTGTGCGCGCCGCGGGCACATGTGGCCGTGCGGCTCGATCAGCGAGGTGAACTGCGATGCGCAAGGACGATGAGCACAAGCACGACGCCGGCGAGGGCGACGTCGGTCACGGCGAGGCCGGCCAGGGCAAGGCGGGTCAGCGCCGGGGCGGCGCGAGCAAGGCGGGCAAGCGCGAGGCGGGCAAGCGCGAGGCGGGCAAGGCCAAGGCTCGCAAGAGCAAGGCTGGCGCTGTCGGCAAGACCGCGACCGGCAAGGCAGGCGCTGGCAGCATCGGCGCCGGCAAGGACGGCGCCGCCGCCCCCGACACACCTCGGCCACGGGTGAGGCCGGCCCCCGATCCGCGCCTGTCGCGCTCGCTGGAATACGGGGTAGCGATCTTGGAGACATTCTCCGCCGAGCGCCAGGAGCTTGGCATCGCACGGCTCTCCGACGTCGTCGGCATCAGCCGCTCGACCACGCATCGCTACGCCGCGACGCTGGTCGCACTCGGCTATCTCGAGCAGGACAGCAAACGCAAGTATCGCCTCTCCGCGCGCGCGGCGACCCCGGGAAGCGCGGCGATCGCGGCGGTGCGCCGAGACATCCACGCGCGCGCGGTGCTCGAGGAGTTGCGCGAGCAAACAGGCCACACCGTCAGCATGGGCGTGCTCGACCGCGCTCGCGTCACCTACGTGCACCGCTTGTTCGGTCATCGCGCCGGGCAGTACGCGATCGACGCGAGCCTGGGGGTGGGCGCGAGCGTGCCGGTGTATTGCACCGCGCTCGGCAAGGTGCTGCTCGCAAGCCTCTCCGACGCCGAGCGTCGCGAGGTGCTCGCGGGCCTGCACCTCACGCGACACGGACCCAACACGATCATCGACAAGCACGCCCTGGCAACAGAGCTGGACGGCATCAGTTCACGCGGCATCGTGCTCAGCGACGAAGAGGCGGTGCCCGGTGCGCGCTCGATCGCCGTGCTCGTGCCACGTCCAAGCGGCGAGCATCAGCTCGCGATCGACGTCACGGTGCCTTCGGCCGCCTACACGCTCGAGCAGCTCACGACGCAAATCGGCCCACACGTGAAGCGGGCGGCGCGGCTGATCTCCGGGGAATAGCGCTTAGGGACCCTCACACGCGCAGCAGCCCGTGCTGCAGTGCGTAGTGCACTAGTTCTGCGCGGGTGGCGAGCCCCAGCTTGCGATGGATGCGCGCTCGGTGCGTCTCGATCGTGCGTGGCGACAGCCCCAGCTTGCCGGCAATCTCGACACTTGTGTGTCCCAGCGCGATCAGTCGCAGCACCTCGCGCTCGCGCGGCGTGAGCTTGTCGATGCCCGTCGATGCCTGGCCGCCGCTGAGCTTGACGGCCAGCAGCGGACTCACGTAGCGCTTGCCGCGCGCGGCGTGGCGCACCGCCGCCGGCAGGTCGGAGTCGGCCATCTCCTTGAGCACCAGCCCCAGCGCGCCGTTGTCGAGCGCGCGCCTCGCGCACGCTGGGTCGTCGTTCATCGTCAGCACCACGATGCCCGTGTCGCGCGTCGCTTTGCTCATGCGCGTGAGCGTCTCAATACCGGACCCCCAGCTCGACATGCCGAGGTCGAGTACAAGCACGTCCGGGCGGCGATCGCGCACATGGCCCAGCACCAGGTCAAGACTGTCGGTCTCGGCAATCACATCGATATCGGCTTCGCCCTCCAGCAACAGGCGCAAGCTCGCGCGCATCGCGGCGTGATCGTCGGCCAGCAAAATCGTGATCGGCGCCGAAGCCGAAGCCTGCGCGTCGTCGTCTGACCCCGAGGAATCCGGCACGGAAGCAAGACGTAGGACCGGAAGCATATGAAAACAGTACGCACCCGCGCCACTGCTAGCCAGCGGACAAAGTCCGGTACTTGCACGTGGAAAAGCACTGAAGCTCCCACTTGCCGCGAACATCCTGCTGGCGCTCACGCGCGGCTATCCCAGCTCCGTAGTTCTCTGCAACGCATCGGCGGACTTACTCGGCTGGCGCGAGCACCACCCTTTCATATGCTCGCCACATGTCCACCGATCCCACTCCCATCGGCGGTCCTCAACTCAACCACATCTCGCACGACCTCCGATACGAGGGCAGGCGCGGGTGCGCATAGGAATACTCACCGGCGGGGGTGACTGTCCCGGCCTTAATGCGGTGATTCGAGGAGTCGTGCGTCGGGGTGTGGACCTTGGCGGGCATAGCTTCGTCGGTTTCCGCGGCGGCTGGGCGGGCGTGCTGGAGAACGAGAGTGTCGCACTCTCGCGCGAGAGCACCGCGGGCATCCTGCCGCGCGGGGGCACGATTCTCGGCACCTCGCGCACCAACCCGTTCTCTACTCGCGAGGAGGATGGCGGTCGCGAGGACGGGCTCGCCCGGATCGAGCAAACGTTCGCGCGCGAGCGCCTGGACGCGCTGATACCGATCGGCGGCGAGGACACGCTCGGCGTGGCGCTTCGCCTCTCGCGCGAGGGGCTGCCGATCGTGGGCGTGCCGAAGACGATCGACAACGACATCGGCGGCACCGACTTCACGTTCGGCTTCCACACCGCCGTGCAGATAGCGACCGACGCGATCGACCGCCTGCACACGACCGCCGAGTCGCACAACCGTGTGATGGTGGTCGAGGTGATGGGTCGTCATGCGGGCTGGATCGCCGCCTACGCCGGCATCGCCGGTGGCGCCGACGCGATCCTCGTGCCCGAGCGTCCGTTCGACCTCGAAGAGGCGTGCGAGCGCCTGCGTCGCCGCCATGCGCGCGGCGTGACCTTCTCGATCGTTGTCGTCTCCGAGGGCGCCATGCCGCGCGAGAGCACCGGCGTGTCGCCGGCCAGCGAACAGCCAGCGGACGAGTTCGGCCACGCGCGCCTGGGCGGCATCGGCGTGGAGCTGGCGCGGCGGATCGAGTCGCTCACCGGCTATGAGACGCGCGCGACGATCCTCGGCCATGTGCAGCGCGGCGGCACGCCCACCGCTTATGACCGCGTGCTGGCGACCCGCTTCGGGGTGGCCGCGATGGACGCGGCGGTGGGCGGACGCTTCGGGCGAATGGTGGCGTTGCAAGCCACGGATATCGTCGAGATCGCCCTGGCAGACGCGCTGGCCGAGCCGAAGCTCTTGGACGCGCGCCTGTTCGACACAGCCGCGGTGTTCTTCGGCTGAGGCTACCCGCGAGGATTGCGGTGGTATGCGACGCGGCGCCGCGCGCCCGGCGCGCTGCATCGTGAGGCTACCCAGGGCTCGCCGCCGTGCGCACCCCCGCGCCAGCGCTCTCGACGCGCTTGACAGGGAAGCTGGCCCTGATCGTGGTGCCCTTGCCGGGCGCCGAGTCAATCTCGAATTCGCCATCAAGCAGGTGCACGCGCTCGTGCATACCGAGCAGTCCATACCCGTCGGTGTGGCCGCTCGGGTCAAAGCCGCTGCCGTCGTCACGCACGCTCACGGAAATGCTGACCTCGTCCTCGTGCACCTCGACAACCGCTCGCTCCGCGCTGCCGTGCTTGGCTGCGTTGGTGAGCGCCTCTTGCACGATCCGATACATGGCCGTCTCGATCTCGGGAACATGGCGGGTGTGCTCGGCGGACAGGTCGATGCTCACATCGACATCGATGCCGTGGCGCTCGGCTCGTTCGCCGAGCGCCTGAATCGCGGCCCCCGCACCCAGCTCGTCAAGCGAAGCGGGACGCAGGTCGGTGATCAGCGCGCGCAGGTTCGTGATGCTTTCCTCCAGATGGTCGATCGCGCTGGCCACCGCCTTCTCGAGCGCGTTGGGCTTGCCCGAACGCTTGGCGGTGGACAGGCCCACGCGCAGCGCGCTGAGGCTCTGCAGCGTCTCGTCGTGTAGCTCGCGCGCCCAGTGCTGGCGTTCGGCCTCGGCCGCCGCGAGCCGCTGGCGCTGGCGCTCGGAGGCCACCGATTGCGCTGTTGCCACGGCAGTGGCCGCGGAGGCGGCGAACGCTTCCAGCAAACGCTCGTCGTCGGTCGTGAACTCCGGCCCGTCGTGCGCACGATCGATCGCGACGAGCACGCCATAGGCGCGGTTTTGGAAGACCAGCGGCACCAGCAGCCCGCCTTTGGCTGCCACGCCGAGCGTGCCCAGGCCGTGTTCTTCAAAGCGCGCGCGGGTCAGTGGTTCCTGCAAGCGCTGTGCGCGACGCGTGCGCAGCGCCGCGCTCGCAGCCGAGTCGCCGAGCGGCACCTGCCGGCCGATCAGCCCAGCCGGCAGCTCGCCCGCGCCGGCTGAGACGACCAGCCGCCCACGCTGCACCAGCTCGATCACGAGCAAGCGCGCGTCGACGAGCGCCCGGCCGCGCTTGGCGACCAGCTCCAGGATCACCTCCAGGTCTGTCTCCGCGCCGACCGCCCGCGCGATCTGGGTGGTGGCGTGCAACGCCGAGACCGTGCGTTCCAGCTCGTCGCGACGTTGTCTCGTGCCCGTGTAGCGACGTGCGTGGTCGATCGCGAAGCCGGCAAGCTCAGAGAGCATCGTCACCGCTTCCTCGTCGGCCTCGGTGAACTGCTCCCCGTGCTGCTTCTCGGTCAGGTAGAGGTTGCCGAAGGGCATGCCCTCGATCAGGATCGGCACCCCGAGGAAACTCTTCATCGGCGGGTGCCCGTGCGGGAAGCCGTAGGAGCGCGGATGTTCGCTGATGTCGCTCAACCGCAGCGCCGTGGGATGGTGGATCAGCTCGCCGAGCACGCCGCGACCGTGCGGCAGGGCTCCGATCACCTCGCGTTCGGAGTCCTCTATCCCCATTGTCAGGAATCGCTCCAGCTCGTCACGCGACTTGGCAAGCACGCCGAGGGCTGCGTAGCGCGCCCCGGTCAGCTCGCGCGCCGACTTGAGCACACGGTTGAGCACGACCTCCAGGTCGAGCTCAGTGAGTACGCTGCGCGCGATGTCAAGCACACCTCGCGCGGTGCGGTCCATCAGCGGCCCTCGCGGATGCGCACATACAGGCGCCTTCTGGCTGACTCTCTAGCTGACTCGATCGCCGATGGTCTGCGCAATGTCAAACGGCCTATCACCGCTGCTCACATCCCATGTCTCCGCGGCCACTAACAACGGCCGGTCACGTAGCTTAGCGCACAATGTAAGCGTTCGTTTCGAAATCATTGGCGCGATCGGCTCAAACAATCGGCGACCAGCCTCGCCGAACTGCCGACCCAGCTCGGGGCAATCGAAACCATTTGGGAGACACTGGGAAGACGAAGATAACCCCACCAGTACCGTGCCTTCTGGCTGAGAGACGTTCGCGTGCTCGCGCGCACGAACGTCAACGTCTGAGACGTCGCCGAGGAGATTCAGCGCTTCGTACGCTCTGGCAGGGCAGTGCCGCCAGGAAGGCTCGCAGACTCCCGAGTGAGCCTCGGTGACCTAATCTCCTGACTTCGTGAAGCTCGTGATTGCCATCGTGCGCCCGGAGAAGGTCAACGACGTGCTGGAAGCCCTCTACCGTGCCGAGGTGGGTGGCATCTCGATGAGCCGCGTCCAGGGGCACGGCGGTGAGCTGGATCGTGTCGAGACCTACCGGGGCACCACTGTGAAGATGGGACTGTCCGAGAAGGTGCGCTTCGAGGTCGCTATCTCCGATGACTTCGTGCAGCCGACGATCGACGCGCTCTGTGCCGGCGCGCGAACGGGTGAGGTGGGCGATGGCAAGATCTTCGTTGTGCCGCTGGAGCAGGCGGTTCGGATCCGCACCGGCGAGACCGACGAAGCCGCTGTGACCCCGGTAGACAAATGATGGCGGTAAGCGTGTTGGTGTCCACCCGTGTGAGTGCGGGGGACACCGCCTGGATGCTCGTGGCGACCGCGATGGTGCTGATGATGACGCCTGCGCTCGGCCTGTTCTATGCCGGCCTCGTGCGATCCAAGAACACGCTCAACACATTCATGATGTCGATCGGTGCGATCGCGGTCGCGACGGTCATGTGGGCGCTCGTCGGCTATTCGCTCGCGTTCGCCAAGGGTGACGGGTTCGTTGGTGGGCTCGGTCACGCGTTTCTGCACGGCGTGGCTTTCGCCCCGCGAGCCGGAATGGCGATCCCGCAACTGCTGTTCTTCGCATTCCAGGCGACGTTCTGCATCGTCACAGTTGCGCTCGTGTCGGGGGCTGTCGTGGAGCGAATGCGGTTCGGGCCCTTCCTCGTGTTCGCGGGCCTGTGGTCGGTGCTCGTATATGCGGTGCTCGCCCACTGGTCCTTTGGCGGTGGCTGGTTGCAGGCGCACGGGACGCTCGATTTCGCCGGCGGCGTGCCCGTGGAGATGGGCTCCGGATTCTCGGCGTTGGCGGCCGCGCTCGTGGTCGGTGCACGCAAGGATTACGGGCGACAGGCTCTGTTGCCGCACAACGCGGTCTACGTGCTGCTCGGTGCTGGTCTTTTGTGGTTCGGCTGGTTTGGCTTCAACGGCGGCAGTGGCTTCTCGACCGGCCATTCCAGCGTGCTCGCGTTCACGAACACGCTATTGACGCCGGCATGCACGCTCGCCGTTTGGTTCGTGCTGGACCTGCTGCGCGGCAGGCGCGTAACCGCGATCGGTGCCGCGACCGCGATCGTCGTGGGCTGTGTCGCGATCACCCCGGCGGGCGGCTACATCAGCCCCGCGTGGGCGATGGGATTGGGTGCGCTTGCCGCGCTGCCGAGCTACGCGATCATTCTTTGGCGTCCGCGCACGCGAGTGGATGAGACGCTGGACGTGCTTGCTGCTCATGGCACGGCTGGACTCACCGGCATCCTTTTCATCGGATTCGTCGCTCAGCTCGCTTGGAACGGCAAGTCAAACGGCTTGCTGTACGGAAATGCGGCCCAGCTCGGTCACCAGGTCCTCGCGGCGCTTGCTGGGCCAGCCTATGCGTTCACCGCCACATTCCTGCTGCTACGGCTGATCGGCCTGTTCGCGCCGCTGCGAGCTACCGAACACGAGGAGGCACTCGGTATGGACATAGTCCAGCACGGCGAGGAGGCCTACGCCACGGGAGAGGGCGCGATCCTCCTCTCGACCGAGGCCACGTTGGAGGAGGCGGTGGCGGTAGCGCAACCCTAATCGGCACCTCTCGTTCTGGCGTGAGCGACACGCCGATTCTGAGGCCGTGAGTGTTAGTAGTAGCCGTTTGCGAGGTAGAGGCCGATCCAGACGATCGCCAAGGAGAGCAGGAACACGGTTGCCTCCAGAGCGTGCAGGTCCGGGCGACGTATGTGCCAGACGAGCAGCACACAAACGATTAGGACGAGAGCGAGCTTGATATGGAAGGTTGGGTTGTTCCACAAGCGCAGATGAAACGCCAACCCCGTGCCGGTCACAATCAGCACGCCCAGCGCAAGAAGTGTGCCCTGGCCAAAGCGCCGAGCAATCGCACGCAAATCCCCACTATCATCCGCGCGCCTCGCGACCGGCACAACAACGGCGGCGAGCATCATTTGTCCGCCCACGAAGAATGCCATCGCGAGCAGGTGTAGCCAACGAATGAAGAACCAGGCGTGATTCACGACTAACGGGGAATCCCAGGCCCCTGCAGGACTTGGTCAAGCATCCCGGCGAGTGCCTTGATGCGTGGCAGGTGCGCTCGGGTCAAGACCTCCAGCTGCTGGCGTCCACGGTCGGTGAGCTCGAGGTGTATGCGACGTTGGTCAAGGGGATCGCGCTCGCGGCGGATCAGCCCGGCGTTCTCCGCACGCTGAGCGAGCTCGACAGCGCTGTGGTGGCGTACGTGCAGTACCTCGGCAGCCTGGCCGATCGTCGGGCCCGGAGTGGTGGGGTGACCGCGTATGACCAGCAGCAATTGGTGAAGCGAGGGCGTCAGCCCGTTGTTGTCAGCGGCCTGCTCGCTCCAGCGCAGGAACTCGCGTAGTTCCTTGCGAAACGCGAGCAGCCGCTGATAATCCTCGTCGAGCAACGGGTCTTTGTCGTTGGCGGGGCTCATCCCGCGGGATCGCGAATCCAGGACAGTGCGCCAAGTCCAGTAGTGAGTCGGCGTGGGCCCAGTGGACGCTCACGGTGGCGCTCCTCGATCAACACGCGCTCGTGGGCCTTGAGCAGGTCGAACTGGCTCACCAGTCCCACCAACCGCTGAGGGTCCTCGCGGTCGGTGACGGGCAGCACGCCATGCCCGCTTGAGACCATTCTGTCGGCAACCTCACGCAGGGTCTCATCAGCGAATGCGAGGATCGGTTGGCGTGCGAGCTCACAGGCTTTGATTGGCTGGAAGGACCGGTGCGTGGCGATCACGTCGGAGAATGCCAGCACACCAACGAGGCGCTCGTCGGAGTCCAGCACGGGGTATAGGCGCTGGCGGCGCTCGATACTACCCTCGGGCAAGCGCTCGTAGAGTTCCACGGTAGGCGTCTCTGGCTGCGTGGTGAGTACCTCGGTCGCCATCACATCGCGTACAAGGAGCGCGTGCAGCGGGTCGATCTCGTACTCGCGGGTGACGTGGTAGCCGCGGCGTGCGATCTTCTCCGTCAGGATCGAGCGCTTCAGCGTCAGGACGCTCACGAGGTGAGCGATTGTGCACGCGACCAGCAGCGCCAACAGCGCGTTGACATCATGGGTGAGTTCGAGCGCGAACACGATGCTCGTAAACGGCGAGCGCATCACGCCGGCCATCGCGGCGGCCATCCCGATCAGCGCCCACGTGCCCTCCCCAGCGCCTGGAAGTATCGCGCCGAGTAGGCCGCCCAGGGCAGCGCCGAGCATCAACAGCGGGGCAAGGATTCCACCGCTGGTATTCGACCCCAGCGCGATCGACCAGACCGCCAGCTTGACCACGAGCAGCAGCCCCAGCGCTCCGAGCGCAAGCTCTCCCGCCAGCTCAGCTCCGATTGTCGCGTAGCCCACGCCAAGCACCCTTGGATCGATCAGACCGCCGACACCGACAAACACACCACCGATCGCTGGCCACCACGACCAGTGCACCGGTAGGCGCCCGAACAGGTCCTCAGCGCCATAAACGCAGCGCGTCATCACCCATGCCAGCCCGCCACACGCAAAACCCACCAGCACCGCCCCGAGCGTCACCGATACACCCAAGGAGCCGTGCGTGCTCATCACAAACAGCGGAGCCGCCCGCAACAGTCCAGCGCTCGCAAGGGCTTCCCGGACCGCCTCGGCCGAGCACGCGGCGAGCGCAACCGGGATCATCGAGCGCGGACGCCACTCGAACAACAGCAACTCCACCGCCAGCAGCACAGCCGCGACCGGAGTGGCAAACACTGCGGTCATCCCACCCGCCGCGCCGGCCACCAGCAGTGTTCGCCGCTGCGCCGCAGTGAGATGCAGGAGTTGCCCGACGATGCTCCCGAGCGCACCACCGGTCACGATGATCGGCCCCTCCGCGCCGAACGGACCGCCCGTGCCGATGCTAACGGCGCTTGAGATTGGCTTCAGCACCGCCAGCCTGGGCTCCATACGACTACCGCGCAACAGGATCGTTTCCATCGCCTCGGGTATGCCGTGACCACGGATGCGCTCTGAGCCGATCCGTGCCATCACACCCACGATCAAGCCCCCAACCACGGGCACCAAGATGCTCCACACCCCCAGTACGTGGATGTCTGGAATCGTGAGGTTGGTACTGAGCGTCCCCGTGTAGGCGAGATGCGTGATCAGCCCGATCAGGTCTAGCAGCGCCAACGCAAGGAGCGCGACAGCCGCTCCCACCAGTAGTGCGGCCGCGGCCAGCCAGAGGACCGACCACGGCGTGGTGAAATCCCCCAATTCGCGCTCCGTTGCCCCCAACGGCCTCGTGTCAAGGGGAGTAATGGCGTCATCGGAGAAACGCTCGATATGACCATTTCTTGCCACCCAACAGGCATCATATCGGGTGGCGATATTTTATCGGGCCACGCAGACGCTCGTGCTCGGGACGACGGCCAGGGGCAAGCCTGCCGAGGGTGAGTGCAGCGAACAGCAGGCCGTGGTCGCGCAAGGGGCTGCAGGAGTTCGTTACGGAAGGGGGGAGATTCGAACTCCCGAGACGGGGGTTGCCCGCCTGCCGGTTTTCAAGACCGGTGCATTCAACCGCTCTGCCACCCTTCCCCAGTGCGGGCCATGAAGGCTAGTCGACCGCCGGCCAACGGGCAACAGGGCACCCGCTCGCTACGTGAGCATCCAGCGTCCGGGCAGCGCCGCAGACTCCTTGATTCGCTCTTCAGCGGCCAGTTGGAGCACTCGTGCCTCCACAAGGGACTCCGGCTCGTTGAACGATGCGGCCAGGTCCGTCGTACTCTGCGTTTGCGTCGCTTAGCTCGTTGCGACCGAACTGCTCGCGACGATTCCTTAGCCGGCTCAGGATCAGCTCGTCTAGAGGCTTGATGCGGGTTGGGGTTTGCTGGCAGGAATCGTGGTGTTGGGATAAGAAGAGGGTCCCCAGCTCTTTGTCAACTCGTGATTGGAGCACGAGATGGACGCTTCGCTGGAGACCCTCGTTGTTGCAGCCTACGTATTCGCTTGCTCGTTGTCGATTCCTCGCCCGGGCCCGTCGGGCAAGGTCACCGATCAGGAGCTGATCGCCTTGGCGGTCGCCCAGGCAGTGACGGGGATCTGTTCAGACCGCCAGTTTTTGGGTGTGATCGGCCCGTTGCTGCCCGGGTTCTTTCCGGAATTGCCTGGCCAATCCCAATACAACCGCAGGCTCAGAGGACTCACACCGCAGATAACGACGGCGCAGATGATGGTCGCCGAACTGATCGCCGACGGACAGGTGCGACTGGTCGACGGGACGCTGATCGCGTGCACCAATTATCCCGGTTGCGCGTCATTCAGTGAGTTCGCCGGATACGCCAGCTACGGATACTGCCCATCCAAGAACCTATTCGTATGGGGAATGCGCCTGGTGCTCATCAGTGACGCCAAGGGCGTCCCCATCGGCTATGACCTCACCGGTCCCAAGACCGGGCAAGAGCGCGAACGCGCCTTGGAACTCGCTGCCGCGCATGCCGGCAGCACACTCTTTGCCGACAAGGGCTTCTGGGGCAAGGAGTACCGCGACTACATGGAACTCATCGACGTCAAGCTCATCACACCCGAGCGTCACCGTCACGGTCCGCGCCCCGCGAGCGAGATCGTCAAGGCACGCGTACGCCTGGTCATCGAGAGCGTGTTCTCCAACCTCAAGCGCCAGATGCGCCTAGAAGCCCACCTCGCCAAGACACTCGCAAGGCTCGTGCAGCGCATCGCACAACGCCTACTCGCACTCACCCTCGCAATCCACATAAACATTCACGCCGGACGCCCACCCCAAGCCCTCGCCGCCTACGACGGACGACGAACCCGCATCAAGCCTCTAGTTCTTCGTCGCTCATCGGGCGCAGAAGCTCGCATTCGGGCGGGCGGGCTGTTCGGCGTCGGGCCGCGCTTCTGCCCTGGGCGCAACCTCGCGTTCCTGGAGGCCAAGAGCACACTGGCGATGGTCGCACGCGACTTCCACATCGAACCTGACGACTCGGCCGGCACGGTGGGCGAGCGCTTCAACTTCGCAATGATCCCCGACCGCCTGCGGGTGCGGCTACGGTTACGGGAGCGCGTCTCGCATACCTCTGTCCACGCCGCTGAAACCGCTCGGTAGCCGCGATGGCATCGGTTGATGCCGGCGACACCCCGGCCACTATACGCCGACACGGCCGTGTTGCGAGATGTCGTCGCGGGGATAACTGCATAGATGATCGGCAACCATGGAAGGCGCGATCAGTGAGGCACCTGACGGGCTGATGTCGCTGCGCGTCATGTGCTCCACCACCTCGACCCTGTGGCTAGCGCAGGCCAGCGCGAACTCGTCGCGGGCGACTCACACCACAGGTCCCTCAACGTTACGATGGCTGACGCGGCAAGCACGGGTGTAGCATCGTTCGGAGCACGAGTGAGGAGATGATGAGATGGCTGTAACTGTTGGCGTATTGAGCAACACCCGGCGGCGTACGCTCGAGGCGATCTGTGACACGTTTGCGCCGTCGATCGAAGCCGATGGCGACGGGCGGGTGCTGCGCGACTTCTACGCCCGGTCAGCGTCGGATCTCGGCGTCCCCGCTCAGATTGAGGGGCTGCTGGCCCAATCGATGATGCCGGAGGAGATAGAGGCCCTCGGCCAGCTGCTCGACGCGTTTGCCCAGCATGACTTCGCGAGCATGGCGCTTCCCGCACGGACCGAACTCCTGCACCAGGTGGCCGCCTCAGGTTCGGAGGCGAAGCTGGGTGTGCGCAGGCTGCGGGGTCTCACGTTCCTGTTCTTCTACGGGCTGCCCGACGAGTCCGGGCAGAACCCCAACTGGGAGGCGATCGGATACCCGGGGCCGATCTCAGCTCCGCCCTCGCCGCAGCAGGCGCCGAAGACGATCCCATTGGAGCGGATCTCCGGCGAGTCAGCGACGCTTCAGTGCGACGTGTGCGTGGTGGGCTCGGGAGCGGGCGGGAGCGTGATCGCCAGCGAGCTACAGAGGGCGGGCAAGTCCGTGGTGGTACTTGAGATGGGCCAGTATCGCAACGAGTCGGATTTCAAGCAGCTCGAGCTTCCGGGCATGCTCGAGCTGTATCTCGGAGGCGGCCTGGCCACCTCCGAGGACGGCTCGATCGCGATCCTCGCCGGCTCCACGCTCGGGGGTGGCACAGTCGTCAACTACATGAACTGCATCCGCACCCCTGAGCGCGTCCGCCGCGAGTGGGCGGCGATGGGCATCCAGGGCATCGATCAGCCCGGCTACGAGCGGCACATCAACACGATCTGGGAGCGGCTCTCGGTCAACGACACCGCGACCTCGCACAATCGCACCCACCAGAAGCTGATCGAGGGGTGCGAGCAGCTCGGCTATCCCCACCGGGCGCTGACCCGCAACACGGACGTCTCGTGCGAGGACCCCAGCGTCTGCGGCTACTGCTTCACCGGCTGTCAGAAGGGCTGCAAGCAGTCGACGATGAAGACGTTCCTGCAGGACGCCGCCGACGCGGGCGCGCGCTTCGTGGTTGGCGCCCGCGCCGAGCGGATTCTCGCGCAGGACGCCCGTGCCACCGGCGTGCAGGCAGCCGTCACGCACGAGGACGGCTCCACGAGCACCCTGACCGTGAACGCGCCGAGTGTCGTGGTGGCGTGCGGCGCGATCGAGTCTCCGGCGCTCTTGCTGCGCTCGGGCATCGGCGGCCCTGCGGCCGGCAAGCACCTGCGGCTGCACCCGGCGTCGATCGTCGCCGGTGTCTACGAGCAGCCGATCGAGGGTTGGATCGGGCAGCTCCAGTCAGCGCTCTCTGACCAGTTCGCCGAGTGCGAGGGTGATCACGGCTTTTTGATCGAGGCCGTCGGCGCCTCGCCGGCGATCCAGGCAATCTCACTGCCCTGGGAGGACGGCTTCAAGCACAAGGAACTCCTCGCGCGAACGTTCAAGTATTTGGCGCCGTTTGTTTCGGTCGCCCGCGACCACGGCGAGGGCGAAGTCGTCCTCGACGATCACGGCCGCGCCCTCACGCGCTGGTCGCTGCGCGATGAGGTCGACGCGCGCATGTTCCGAACTGCAATGGTCGAGCTCGCCAAGCTCCAGCGGGCGGCCGGCGCCAAGGAGATCGTCACCTTCTACCAGCAGCCGTTGATCTGGTGTGAGGGCGATGACTTCGACGCGTTCCTGGCCGCCATCGAGCAGGGCTCGCTGCAGGCCAACGACGTGTCCGTGTTCACCGCGCACCAGATGGGGTCGTGCCGGATGGGCTCAGACCCGACGGACTCGGTCGCGGACGGGCGCGGCGAGCTGCACGACACCAAGGGTGTGTGGATCGGCGACGGCTCGGCGTTCCCGACCGCGCCGGGGGTGAACCCGATGATCTCGATCATGTCGCTTGCACACCGCACGGCGGCCAACATGCTCACCACTTCATAGGAGGTTCAAATGGCATCGGTCGAAAGCGATCTGCAGAACGCGCGCGTCGGCGATCGGTCGAACTTTCGGGAGGGGCCACCGCACGATCTGTTTGCGCGGTTGCGCTCGAAGTGCCCGGTGCATTGGTCGGACGGGATCACCGAGTACCCCGGCGAGGACGGCTTCTGGTCGGTGACCACGGCCGAGGACGTGCACGAGGTCAGCCGCGACTGGGAGACGTTCTCCTCGGAGATCGGCGGCTTCACGGCCGCCAAGAACGCCGGGCTGTCGCTGGAGATGCAGCAGGCGATGTTCATCGGCATGGACCCACCCAAGCACGACCGTCTGAAGGCGCTCTTCCAGCGCGGCTTCACGCCCAAGCGGATCGCCGAGCACGAGCACGCGATTCGCGCGATCGCCACCGAAGTGCTCGACCGGCTCGCCGGTCGGGAGAGCTGCGATCTCGTCAACGATGTCGCCCAGCCCGTCGTGGCGCGTGTGATCGGCAGCTTCATGGGCCTCACCGCCGAGGACGACGCCGTGTGGGCGAGGCTCATGAACGCGATCGTTGGCGCGGGTGACCCGGATGCCACGCCGGATGGCGCCGGCAGCGTGATGGAGAACGAGGTGCCCGAAGTGTTCGAGCGTTGCGGGCGGCTGATCGCTGAACGTCGCGCCGCACCGACTGAGGATCTGACGAGCGTGCTCGTGCATGCCGAACTCGACGGCGAGCGACTCGAGGATCACGAGATCGTGATGGGTTTCTTGCTGTTGATGGCGGCCGGTAATGACAGCACCAAGGCGACGTATTGCAGCGGAATGCGTGCGCTGATGGAAAGCCGTGACCAGCTGCGTGAGGTCGTGGAGGATCCGTCGCTGATACCGGGCGTGGTCGAGGAGTCGCTGCGCATGTTTCCCGCGTTCGCTCACTTCGCCCGCACCGCCACTCGCGACACCGAGCTGCACGGTCAGGGCATCCGCGAGGGGGAGAAGCTCGTGATGTGGTACCCGTCCTCCAACCGCGACGAGTCCCGCTTCGAGGATGCCGAGCGCTTCGACGTCAGGCGCAACCCAGAGCACCAGGCGTTCGGTGCCGGCGGCCGGCACTACTGCCTCGGTACGGCGCTCGCGCGTCTGGAGCTGCGGATCCTCTTCGAGGAGACCCTCGCTCGCTTTCCCGAGATTGAGATCCTCGATACCCCGACATACCTCGAATCGGCGTTCGCCAACCAGATGAAGACGCTGCCGGTGCACCTCTCACCGCCACCCGCCTGAAGGAGACGCCTAGACGCGGGAGGGGTATCCGATTGACTGTTTTCTCGGCCCGGTGATGGCACTGGACGATGGCCCGCGCAGCCTTCTGGACTCCGGGCCGCTCTACGCGGGGCGCGAGCGTCACCCGCATAGCCGACGTCCGCCCAGCCGCGGAAATAGTCGCCAAACTCACCCCGTAGTTGACGTGCCTATATAGGTTGTGAACGGTTGAGGAGGCATCCGGGTCTCGTCCCAGGCTGTGGGTCTGCGAGAACTCATGAGACTGGGAGGACCCGGATGCAGATCCACGGTAGAGCGAAGCTCGGACCGGCTGGACGCTTGGCGCTGTGTGAGGCAGTTGAGAGCGGTATGACGTTCAGGCAGGCCGCGGCGCTGCTGAATGTCTCGCCGGCTACCGCGCATCGGTGGTGGCATCGATACCGTGTCGCTTCTGCGCAGAAGCGACATTCGTTGGCGTGGGCAGCCGACCGATCGAGTCGACCTCATCGCTCTCCCGGGCTGCTTGATGCGGCCAGCCAGGAGCGGATCTGCGAGGCACGGCAGCGCACTGGTTGGGGACCGCGTCTCATTGCCGGCGAGACGGGGATCGCGCACTCGACAGTCTGGAAGGTGCTTCACCGTCACGGTCTCTCACGGCGCCCAACCCAGCCGCGGGACCTCGCTCGCCGATACGAGTGGCCGTGCCCCGGTGACCTGCTGCACATGGACACAGCCCGCTATGCCCGTTTTGAGCGCCCGGGGCATCGCGTCACAGGAGACCGCTCGCAGCGCAACCGCCAATGGATGAATCAGGGCACGAGGGTAGGCTATGACTTCGCGCACGCGATCGTCGATGACCACACGCGCCTGGCCTACGTCGAGCTGCACAGCGACGAGTGCGCTGTGACTGTCACGGCGTTCGTCACCCGAGCCTTGGACTGGTTTGCAGCGCAAGGCATCGACGTCAAGCGGCTGATGAGCGACAACGCATGGAGCTACACCCGCAACCGCTCCCTACGCGAGCTACTTATCGCCAGAGAGATCAAGCACCTGCGCACGAAGCCCTACCGGCCCCAGACCAACGGCAAGGTTGAGCGTTTCCACCAGACGATGGCCAGAGAGTGGGCCTACGGCCTCGGCTACCACTCACACCACCACCGCAACCAGGCCCTGCCACACTGGCTAGAGCACTACAACACGCGCAGACCACACAGCGCCATCGAGAACCGGCCACCCATCAGCCGCGTTCACAACCTCCGTGGGCAAGACAGCTAGCCGCTATCCGGCGCCCCGCAGCCCGGCCAAACTCGCGCCAGTCCATACGCGGAACGTGCGGTTTCAGGCGGTTTCAGGCGGCTAACGAGCCGCGCGCGACCAGCGTCGGCGGGCGCCGAATCTGGCTAAACCATGCGGAAAACGGCTTAGTTGAGGCTGTCGCGTAAACCTGGTGTCGGTGGGGGTGTCGTCCGGACGGTTGAAGACGATGGGGTGGTCTCCGAGCGTGGAGGTGGCGGGTGTCTCAGAACTTTGTTGCGTGTGATCGTGAGCAGGAGTTGTTGTTGCCGCCCAGTTTGCGCGAGTGGTTGCCGGAGGACCATTTGGCGTGGTTCGTGCTGGATGCGGTCGAACAGGTCGATTTGAGCGGTGTCTATGAGGCGTATCGCGCGGATGGGTGGGGTCGCGCGGCGTTCGATCCGCAGATGATGGTCGCGTTGTTGCTTTACGCCTACGCGGTCGGGGAGCGCTCCTCGCGGGGTATAGAGCGACGTTTGCGCGAGGACGTCGCCTTCCGTGTGATCGCGGCTAACCAGCACCCGGATCATGCCACGATCGCGCGGTTTCGGGTCCGCCATGAGCAGGCATTGGCGGGACTGTTCACGCAGGTCCTCGCGTTGTGCGCGAAGGCGGGACTGGTGTCGGTTGGTGTGGTCGCGTTGGACGGGACGCGCCTCTGCGCGAACGCGGCGCAGAGCGCGAACCGCACGCACGAGGGGCTGCGTGAAGAGGTCGAGAGGATTCTCGCTGAGGCCGGACAGGTTGACGCCGCTGAGGACGAGCGGTTTGGGCAGAAACGCGGCGATGAGCTTCCGGCCGGCCTGGCGGACCGACGATCAAGGATCGAACGGTTGCGACGCTGCCGGCAAGAACTGGAGACAGAGCAAGCCGAGACCCAAACCGCTTACGAGGAGAACATGCGGTGGCGCTCAGAATGGGAGGCAGAGCACGGTCGCAAGCTCGGTGGTCGAAGGCCAACGCCGCCCGATCCAGACGCGCTGTCCAAGCGCAAGATCAGCACGACCGATCCTGACTCCCGGGTCATTCCCCGAGCTGGCAAAGAAGCTTTGCAGGGCTATAACGCGCAGGCTGTTGCCTGCACCGGCCAGATCGTCCTCGCCGCCGAGATCGCCGAGCAAACCAACGATTACGGACAGCTTGAGCCGATGATCGCTCAGACCAACCAGTCACTAGCGGCCGCCGGGATCACCGAACCGCTGCACGTCGTGCTGGCCGACGCTGGCTACTGGAGCTCGCCGCAGATCGCCGCTCTGAAAGACAGCGGCATCGAAGCGATCGTCCCAACCAAGGCCGCGAAGCGCAGCACGCCAAGAAAGAAAGCACCAAGGCAAGGGCCTGAGGCGCTGCGAATCGAAGAACTGCTGAGCACCCCTGAGGGCGCGGCGCTTTACCGAAAACGCCAGCAAATCATCGAGCCGGTCTTCGCCCACACGAAGTTCCTCAGACGGATCGACCGGTTCCAACGTCGAGGACTACAGGCATGCCAGGCCGAATGGCGGCTCATCGCAGCAACACACAACCTCCTCAAGCTCTGGCGCGCTACCAGACCCGCGATAGCCGCCTGACCCGCCGCGCGAAACGAACACGAGCCACCCGCGCCAAAGGCAACAACAACGCCGAAGACACCCAAGCGGGAGCACTCCAAACCCGCCGCCACCCGGCTTTACGCGACAGCCTCAACTAAGCCAAAAAGTGGCGCCCCGCGGAAGGCGCCGAAAGTCGGCGCTCTGGATTTCAAGACCGGTGCATTCAACCGCTCTGCCACCCTTCCAGGAGTGCTTAGAAGATACTGAGATCGGCTCTAGAACAGGGACTTCTGCGTTATGGGTGCCCTTGTCCTCGCTCGGTGCGGCGGCCGAGTCGTCGTTTGCTTGGCGGGCCGCTTGGGTAACGGCCTTCGGTAAGTCGACGGTTAAGAGGAGCGACGGTTTGGGAGGAGATATGTGCCGAGTTTTGTGACCATCGGATATGGAGATCGTGCAGGGTATGACAGGACTGACCCCGCGGTTCGCGATGCAGCCCATCGACACGACGAGAGCCTGTACGCGCGGGGAGCGTTGATGGGTATCGCCGGCCAGCCAGTGCAAGTGCGCAATCCAGACGGGGCGAGCGTGGACATCAGCGAAGGACCGTTCCTGCGCTCGGACCTTCCAATTGCCGGATTCGCGATCATCGAGGCTGGCACTCTCGAAGAGGCTGTCAGCCTCGTCTCCAAGACTCCGTGTGCGGTCGCCCACGGAGTCGTCGAGGTGTGGCCACTAAAGTCGACACCATAAGGTTTCCTACCCGACAGGAGCCTCGCCTCTCAGCTGGCTGAGTAGACCACGGTCACGTCGGCCTCGAGCTGGCAGGTGTTGTCGCTTTCCTGTGCCTTGTGAGCCTTCTTCTTGGTCTTGTGTTTCTTGGGCTTTGCGGGGATCGGCGTCAGCTGGCCACTCGTGCTGCCGGTGGCCGCCGGGGCGCTCGCGCTGCCTGACACGCCGGCTGTCGCGACTCCAGGGAGGAATCCTACCCCGCAATAGCCGAGGTAGTCCTCGCTCTGCTCGGTAAATGTCTGCAGCGGGCCGAGCGTCAGCGAGAGCTGTTGGGCGACCATCTGCGCCTTCGTTTGGGCGTCGCTGATCGCGGCGGTGAGCGCCTGGTTATAAGCGGCCTGCTGCTGGGCGTCGGTGGCTTCGGAGGGCACCGACGCGCCGCCTGTGCCGTTGACGCTGATCTGCTGACCGGTCGCCGCGACCGCTGTGCCCGACAGGGCGAGCGTCGCCGCGCCTGAGAGTGCGAGTGCTCTCAACATGCTGGCTCCCTTGATCGTAGGTGGTGCCGATAGCGTCCCACAGCGGCGTTAGGATCGGCAAACCAACCCCTCCGTGGGCATTGCGTCGCGAATGCTTGGGAACGCTCGACAAACGGTCGATTGTGACCATTGTCTGTCGAGAGTTGCGCGTGTTTTGCCGACTGATGTGATGTGAGGCTGCTTCGCCTGATTGCTATTCCGAGCGCTGTTCTTGCGCTGATGTTCGCCTTCTCCGGCGCGCCCGCGCAGGCCGTCGAAACAGGCGTCGTGGTCAACGGCATCGAAGGCCTCTCCCCGCAGGCCGCCAGCGAGGTCTCCGGCCTGGGCGTCGGATGGGTGCGGGTGTTTGCCGCGTGGAACATCTTCGAACCAAATCGCGGCCACCTCAACGAACCTGGAGATCGACACACTTGAAGCAGGGCTCGCGGCGCTCCCCAAGGGAACGAAGGCGATCGTCGACGTGGTCAACACACCCCAGTGGGAGACGGGATCGAGCAATCCCTCGATGCCGCCGCGCGACCCCGCCGACTTCGCTCACTTTGCGGGCGCGCTCGCCAAGCGCCTTGCCGGTCGCGTCGCGGCATGGGAGATATGGAACGAGGAGGACGCCTCGCTGTGGTGGGCCAGCGGGCCCAACCCGGCCGCCTACACGGCGCTCTTGAAGGCGACCTACCCCGCAATCAAAGCCGCCGATCCCAGTGCGACTGTGGTGCTGGGCGGCCTCACCGGCAACGACTACGAATTCCTCTCCCAGCTCTACGCCGACGGGGCGAAGGGCTCGTTCAACGCGGTGGCGGTGCACACCGACACGATTTGCGACGTTGACTCCCCGTATGAAATCCTGCGCAACGGCCGCACCGACCAGCGCATCAACCGCTGGGCCTTCCTCGGCTACCGCACCGTGCACGAAGTGATGCTGGCCAACGGTGATGACAGCCCGATCTGGATGACCGAGCTTGGCTGGAGCACCGACACGCAGGTGTGCAACTCAGGTGCCTGGGCAGGCCAGAAGCCCGCTGGCGTAACGCCCCAGCAGCAGGCCACGTTTCTGCTGCAGGCATACCACTGCCTCGCTCAGGACTCCTACGTCCAGGTCGGCATCTGGTACGGCCTGCAGGACGTCGAACCGTTCGGCAGCCCGCGTGGCAGCTACGGGCTGCTCGAACCCAACCTCGCGCCAAAGCCCGCCTACGCCGCGCTGGCCGAATACGACCGCTACGGCGATCGCCTGAGCGAAGAATGCGGCAACGCCCAGCAGGGACCGACAGTCAAGCTCGTGAGCCCGAAGCCGGGGGCGCGCTACTCCAACACGCTGCCAATCACCGTCACCGCCAGCGACAACAGCGCAAAGGTCTACCAAATCTCCCTGTACCAGGAAGGCCACGTCATCCGCAGCTTCTACGTGCACGGCGGCGTACCAACGCTCAGTGGCCACATGGTCTGGTATGGCGCACGTCTGCTGAAGCCCGGCAAGCACACGCTCATGGCGAAGGCCTTCGACGAGCGCAACAACGTCGCCTCGACCTCGATCGTGATCGTTCGCGCGGGCAAGCCCAGGAAACACAAGCACCGCCACAAACACTGAGCGCCAACCGTCTAAACTGGCGTGCCCAAGTCCTGGGAGAGGTGGCCGAGCGGCTGAAGGCACTCGCCTGCTAAGCGAGTATGGGGGTCAAACTCCATCGAGGGTTCGAATCCCTCCCTCTCCGCCATTTGCGCGACGTTCGAACCCTGGCCAAGGTTCGAACGTCGATCTCTCAGCGCCGTGCATCGCGCTGGCACAGAGTCACGCTACGGGAGCCCTGCCCCGGGCCCGAAACGCTCGTACAGCTCGGGGAGCAGAACCGCGAGGTTGGCGTACTCCTCAGCACAGTGGGTCGCAAGCGCTTGAGGGAGGCGCTTGGGGAGAGCGCGGCGACGCACGAAGGGCCTGTTCAGCATGTGGGCGGCGGCGTTGCCGAGCGGGCCGTAGGGCGCCAGTGCGGCACCCAACCAGAAGCGACTGCGTAGGACGACGCCTCTGCCTTCGCCCTGACCGCCCTCTTCGCCCTGGTCCGAGCCGATTGCGTTGTGCGCTTGGGCATCGTCGCGCAGGAACACGTGGAACATCGGGGTGTGGCGCACGTGCAGGCGGTCGTCGCCGGCGTAGCCGCACACGACCGTTGCGACATTGGGATCACTCAGCGCGTCCCTTGACATGCCCATCTCGGTGGGTGCGCAAAACTCGATGCGGGCGTGCACGATGCCGATGCCCACGTCCTCGACGGGGTGGTGCACCGCACCCCAGTGCGCTTTCGCGCGCGCTCTTGGAGGCGGTTGCAGCGAGTTGGCCAGGTGCGCGGCTGGGTGCCACGCGCGGTAGCGCAGAGAGTCGCGCGGATGCCAGTCAAACCACCAGTCCACCATCTCGCCGCTCACATTCGGCATCTCGCTGCGCACCGCCACGTAGACAACCCCGTCCTCAAGCACGCACCAGCCCGTCTCACGCTCGAGCGGCGCCGGGTCCAGCAGTCGGTCCACGTTGCTTAGTGCGAGCGCCTCGCTTGGATCGATCGGACCGCGCTCGATTGCCTGCAGCGTCTCCCGGGCCGGCGGCGAGAGCGGTCGCGTGAGATAGTCGCTCAGAGGGTGTGCGCTCATCGCGCCGCGGCCGGGCAGCGCGCCGTCCGCTCCATCGACCTGAGATGTGCGCGCAGCTGGCGCCGACTCATGGCGCGTGCGGGGTGGGCAGCCCCATCCAGCTGTGAAAGCGCCCGTCGGGGTCGTAGTTGGAGCGCACCCTCTCCAACCGCGCGCTGTGCTCCTCGCTGAGGAAGCGCGCGGGCCGGTTGCCGAGGTTCTCATCGGCCAGCTGGATGCCCGAGGCATGCGACTCCAGCTCGCGCATCCGCTCGGTCGCCCACCGCACGTTTGCCTCATCTTCAGCGGCGTCCTCCCACACCCCATACAACGCTATGTAGGTGTCGTCCTCGACGCTGTACGCCATGTCGGGGCGCTCAGGCTGGGGTGTGACGCCTGGTTGCCAGTTCATCCACAGCATGTGCGACGGTGCAGGCGGCATCGTTTCGGCGATGCGGTGCAGCCCCGGCAGCAGATCCTCGACCTGCGCGTGCGTCCACATGTTGTCCGCCGAATAGCGATGCCCGTCCGGATAGGCGGCGTGCGCACCCGCATAGAGGTCCGCAAGCTCGCCCGGCACATACGGCAGCGCAAGCTTGGCGCGGTCGATCACCGGGCAGCCTTCAAGCACCGCGACCGCCTCGCGCGCCTGTTGTTCTGTGTCGGCCAGCACGGGCCCTGTCACCGCGATCTCCAGCTCGCCCTGCTCGGTGCGGTGGATGAACATCATCAGCTCCATAGCTCGCGCCACTCGCGGTCCGATCTCCCGCGCCCAGCGAAACACCTGCTCCAGTAGCTCGATCGGATAGAGGAACACGCTGTTGACGACGAGCTTCGGCCTACGGGCGAGACGCAGGTAAAAGCGGGTGACCACACCAAAGAAGCCCGGTCCAGCACCGCGCGCCGCCCACAGCAGGTCCGCATACTCGTGCTCGCTCGCATGTATGAGCGAGCCGTCGGCAAGCACCACATCGATCGCGCTCACGCTCATGCACGCGGGTCCGTGCACGCGCCCGTTCCAGCCATATCCGCCCTGCAGCAGGTAACCGCCAAGACCCACTCCCGGACAGTGTCCCGCAGGGAAGAACAGCTCGTGCTCGGCAAGCTGGCCAAGCAGCTCGTCACCATGACAGCCCGGCCCGATCGCGGCCGTCATCGCCGGCGCATCCAGCACGACTTCGCGCAGATGGGAGAGGTCGAGCAGCAGCCCGCCGTCGCGCACATGATTGCCCGCCCAGCTGTGCCCACCCGAGCGCACACCAATCTTCCACCCGCGCTCGCGCGCATCGCGCACCGCCTCCACGACCTCGCGCTCGCTCTCGGCGAGCACGATCGCATCGGGATAGCGCTCAGGTGTGCGCGCGTTCCACACACTCGCGCGGCGGGCCTGCTCATAGCCCTCCTCTCCCCGTGCGAGCACGGCTCAACCGACGCTCAGGACGACCTTGCCCAGTGCTCGACGCTCATCAATCGTGCGCAACGCGTCAGCGGCGTCCTTGAGCGCAAAGCTCGCCCCAACAATCGGCGTAATGAACCCCTCGTCGATCATTCGCTCGACGGCCTCGCCAATCGCGCGATTGCGTTGCGGGTTGCCCATCACATAGGCGCCCCAACCTGCCCCCACGACCGACACGTTGCGCAGCAGCAGGCGGTTGACCCTCACCTCAGGGATCGACCCCTCGGTGAAGCCCACGACCAGCACGCGCCCGTCCTCGCGCAGGCAGCGCAGGCTGTCGGTGAAGCGATCGCCGCCAACCGGATCGAGCACCACGTCCACGCCGCCGCCGCTGAACTCCAGTGCCTGCTCGCGCCACGGCCCGTCCGAGCGCACGACCTCATCCGCGCCCGCCTCGCGCGCCACACGCTCCTTCTCTTCGGTGGAAACGACAGCGATCGTCCACGCGCCCAGCGCCTTCGCGACCTGTAGCGCGGCGGTGCCCACGCCGCCCGCCGCCCCATGCACGAGCACGCGCTCACCGGCCTGCAGGCGCCCGCGGAGCTTGAGCGCGAAGTACACCGTGTGGTAATTGAGGATCACCGACGCGCCCTGGGCAAAATCGAGCTTCTCCGGAAGCGCGAACGTGAGGTAGGCCGGCGCCACAGCCCGCTCGGCCATCCCGCCCAGCACCGTGAAGGCCATCACGCGTTCGCCGGTCTTCAGGCCGCTGTCGGGCGGCGCCTGCGCGACGGTTCCCGCGACCTCCGCGCCGGGCACGAACGGAAGCTCGGGTTTGAGCTGGTAGAGGCCGCGCGTCTGCAGCACGTCGGGAAACGACACGCCGGCGGCGGCCACGTCGATCATCACGCCCTCACCGGGAGTGAGCATGTGGTTGGGCCGCGGCTCGGGAGCATCGACGACGCGCACCGCGTCGGGGCCCGTCAGCCCGCTGATCTGTACCGCGCGCATCGGCGCAGAGCCTATCGCTGCTGCTGGCGGTTCTGCAGAGACTGCTGATTCTGGTGGCGCTCGCCGCGAATCTGGATCGCGATGAACACAACAATCACGTTCACAACCACGCCGATCCCGATGAACGTGGCAATCAGGCCCACATCCTTGGCGGTTGCTTGGTTGGCGACGGCGAGAAGCATCAGTTGTCTCCGGATCGTGTCGGTTGCTCGCTTGCATCAGCGAGCCCTGCGTGGCGCAGCCTACCAGCGTCGCGGGCGTGCGTGTCGTAGCCTTGGGGGCCGCCGCGCATCGCAAGCCATGGAGAGGTGCCAGAGCGGTTGAATGGGCGCGACTGGAAATCGCGTAACGGGGGTTGACCTCGTTCGAGGGTTCGAATCCCTCCCTCTCCGTTTTTGGATGACACGGCCTGGAGTCGAAACAAGCGTATATTCCTGCCCAATGAGCCCCGACATCTACTTCTCTCTCGTGGTTTTGGGTCTGCCGCTGGTCATATTGGTGGTTGCGCTGCTTGCCGGATACTTCTATCGCGAAGGCTATGAGCGACTACTGGACTGGAAGCCGACCCGTTCGCCCGCCCGAGAAGCCGAACTGGAGCTTGACGACACCCATCAGATGCTCGGCGCCCTGAATCGATACCGACGCGCACGAGGCGCACCCGCTCGGTCGCTTGAGCAGATAACCAAGCACACCTGGGCCAGTCTCGAGCGCTACGACGCGGAATAGTCCTGAGGCGGCCGGCCGTCTACACTAGGCGGCTCTGCGCCCTTAGCTCAGCTGGATAGAGCGTCGGTCTACGGAACCGAAGGTCGGGAGTTCGAATCTCTCAGGGCGCGTACGAGGATGGCCCGCAGATCGGGGCTTTTTGCCTGCTTATGCGTCACTTTTTGTTACAGACATAGGTTGCAGGCATGTCCGCTGGAGGCCGCTGAAATCCGTTTGAGGACGACGGGTTCATCCCCATCCCATCCCCATGAAGCCGCGCCACGCTGGCTACCCACGGCTACCCATGCGAGGACCTGGAGGGCCGATGAAGGCTTCGATGGCTGCCCACGCGGCGCTGTGAGTCAGAGGCCCGAGTCGCAGCGTCCAGTCATCGCCCAACTCCTGCCGGACGGACGCCGAGAGGTTCGCGGCCTGGAGGTTTCGTTGCTGTGCTTCGGTTCGCTCGAAGCCCGTCGCGCCGTGGTAGGTGGCGTCGAGGCCGTAGCGTCCGCCCTCGACCGGCCAGACCGAGAGGCGGTCAGGAGCGAGGACGGGGCCGGTTTCTGCCGGAAGCGCCATGTAACTGTCGTCGGTATCGGTCCTCGTTAGCTTGAGCAGCGCTGTAAACTGGAGCCTATAGCCAGGCTTTGGTGGTGTTCGCTCGATGATTGTCGAATGGCTGAGCCGCCCCAGGCGACGGTAATGTGGTCGCAAGCATGAGTTCCGCACCTGTCCAAATCGACCTTCGACGGCTGCGTGCCCGGCGGGAGGAGATCCTGGGCTGCGCTACTGACCACGGCGCGCGCAACGTGCGCGTGTTCGGCTCGGTGATGCGCGGCGAGTCGGATGCGTCGAGCGACGTGGACCTGTTGGTCGAGATGGAACCGGGGCGCAGCCTAATCGACCTGGTGGGTCTGTGGCAGGACTTGGAGGACATGCTCGGCACCCACGTCGATGTGCTCAGCGACGGCGGTGTGAGCCCCCATCTACGCGAGCGTATCTACGCCGAGGCCGTGTCCTTGTGAAGGACGAGCGCGCCTATCTGCTTCACGCCATCGAAGCAATCGACGCGGTCTTTAGCTACACCGTCGATGGCAGCGAAGCGTTCTTCTCAGACGGCAAGACCCAGGATGCAGTCATCCGCAACATTGAGATCATCGGCCAGGCGGTCAAGGGCATCTCGGACGGCACACGCGCCCTGGAGCCGGACGTGCCCTGGCGGCAGATCGCCGGTATGCGCGACAAGCTCATCCACGAATACTTCGGTGTTGATCTCGCGCTCGTCTGGGATGTGGTCGAGCGCGAATTGCCGGTCTTGCGCCCGCAACTGGAGAAGCTGAGTCAGCGGTTGGCGGATCAGGCAAGCTCAGAGGATCGACCAGCTTCCTGACTTGAACGATCAGATAGGGAGGAGCGACGGTGAGGCCGTATCGGTTCGCCCCGGACCATTGCGAGCAGCAGGGCTGGGAAGGCCAACTTCGGCGGGTTGAACGCTGGCACGAGCGAGCTGTGCATGTCCTCGACCCATATGACGGGTTGGCCGGGGAGGACGCCATCGACTTCCTTTACGCCTTCTTCCAGTCCGCCTACCACATGCGAGATTGGCTTCAAAACAGCGGTGCCGCATCCCAAGTGAGCCTCGACGATCTAATGAGCGCCAACCGCTGTCTCAAACTCTGCCGTGACGTATGCAACGGATCGAAGCACTTCGTCCTCGACCCACGACGCAGCAAGACTGACCACATCGGGATGATGCACGAGTACATTCCTCCTCCCGTGGGTCAGAACGCGGGGGCTAGCAGCAGGCCACGACTGCTCGCCTTTGAGAACCGCGACGGTGAGGTCGAGTTCGCGTATGTCGATGAGTTGATGGCCGACTGTCTTGTTACCTGGCGGGAGTTCTGCGCCACCCTCCCTCTCCGTGGTGGATCGTCGTCGCCGGAGGCTGGTTGGACGTAGCGCAAATGAGCGGCAGACCTCCTCGGTAGCAGGCAGAAATCTGGACAGCCGCGTAAAGACCCCACCCGTCGTTTACGGCGTCCGGGGTCCTCGCGGCTGCTTTGAGCGGGTGGCAGGTGAGCCCTCGGCTTCGATCTTCTCGGCCAGTCGTGCGATCTCCGAGACCTCGACGCCGAGGGCGGAGGCGATTCGCCTGACGGTGCCCCATGCTGGATTCCGGCCGCTCTCGACATGCGAAATCCATGTTGGATGCGTGTCCGCGAGGTTGGCGACCTCCTCCTGGCTGAGGTTGTGAGCGATCCTGGTTTGACGGATTGCCTGTCCGAGGGCGACTTGGGGTTCGGTGCGTGGAGCCATGCCCGGCACCCTCGCGGCCAGGGCCGTCCACAGTCCATAGACTCCAACTCAAGTAGGCTCTCGACAGAGCCGATAAGCGAGCCATGAAAGCGCTGAGGCGTATCTCAACCGCCGTTCTGTTTGGTCTCGTCCTGGCTGCGCCTGCGGCTGCGGATGAACTCTCGTTGACGAAACATTCGATCCTTCCGGGTGAATCCATCTCCTACACCATCAAGGTCGAAGAGCATCCAATCATTCGCGAAACTGCGATTGCCAAGCTGATGATAACCACTGATCCCGAATGCCTAGTCGAAAGCGATAATCAAGACTTTCTCAGTGAACAAAACTTCTCCGAACCTACGACTGAAACTAGCTCCAATGGACCATATACAGTTCTCGGCACGTATCAGGTGTGCGAGTACTATCGCGTCAACGAAGTAGGCGGTACTAATGTAACGCCCAAGATCATCAGAACGTTCAAAGTGGTAGACGCAGCCACGAAGGAACAGGAAGAACGTCAGGAAGCTAAAGAAGCTGAAACCAAGAAAAAGCAAGAAGAAGAAGCCGCCGCGAAACGCAAAGCAGAAGAAGCCGCCAAAGCACCATCACTCCTGTCTCCGCCTCTTGTCGCTCCGGCGACTCCGACGGTCAAGCCCGTCGTGAAGCCTGTGTCGAAGCTGGCGAAGGCCCTCAAGCAGTGCAAGAAGCTGAAGAACAAGCACAAGCGCGTGACAAGCCATGCCGCCTTTTGATTCGGGGTGTGCCATTTCCTCTTTCGATAGACGCTGGCGGCGCAGGAGGGGTCACGACTCATGGCCTGGGATCACCACCGTCGGCCAGCCGAAGCTCGACCGTCAACCGAATCCGCTTCGGCACAGCATCAAGCGGGAACGCACCTTCGCGTACCCACTCCGTCCAATCCTTCAACTCGTCTTCTTCGATAAGCTCCGCCAGCGACGCGAGAAACGCCTCATGCTCGTGCTCGGAGGGTATCTCGAACCCGTAGCGCGACACCTCATGGCGTGCTTGCTTGCCCAGCGTCAGCACGCCTGTGGCGTCCTCAGCGGATGGCGTTTCGATCTGGGCTACCACGCTCGCATCTGCCTTTCCGTCGCGCACATACGTGGCTAGTGAGGCGAGAGCGTTCGCTGAGCGGGCGTTGCGGAGGTCGTCGGAGTACTCCTCGGCCTTTCCGTCACGCCAGCCCGATTGACTTTCCAGGTATTCAACCAACATGCGTTGTCTTGCTCCTTGCTATCTGGATTACACCGCCCTCGAAGCAGACCTCGCGGGGGCGAGTTTGTACTTGCAGTATACGTGAACTGTGTGGTGATTGCAAGCGCAACAAACAACTCGACGGGAAACTACTTTTAGTTACAGACATAGTATGAAACCAGACAGTTGCAGTGAAACAAAGAACCCGGAGGCGCGTTGCTATACTGACGGGGTTGTCAGGAAGCCGCCAATGTGCTCGGGCTTCCCAGCGGTTCCACTACGCGGGGACGGACATCGCAAGAAGACAAGCGATGGACGGAGCACATGCAACAGCCAACAAGCGGCAAATCCAGACGAGAGTTCACCCAGGCAGACGACCCAAAGAGACTCACCCTTCGCCTTGCCGAGGCTGCACAAGTGCTGGGCATGAGCGACGATAGCTTTGCTAGGCATGTCAGACCGTCTATTCGTACGGTCCGCTGTGACAGGCTAATATTGGTTCCAGTCAAGGAGCTTGAGGACTGGATTGACCAGAACGCCGTGTGCGTTGGGAGTGATTGGTCGTGAGCAGGCACCCAGCAGACATCGGAATCGAAACCCGCCATAAGCAAGACTGCGCGACCCATGCTGAAGGCAAATGCACCTGCAAGCCCGGCTATCGCGGAACCGTATACGTCCCGTCGTTGAAGACGAACAAGAGGGGACCATGGACCTCCAGCAAGGCAGATGCCCGAGGTTGGCGCATCGACGCGATGGCAAAGGTCCAGCAAGGAGTCTTTGCAGGAGCGAGCAAAATCTCGGTCCGCGAGGTCGGAGAGCAATGGTTCGTAGGAGTGCTCGCGGGCACGATCCGCAAGCCGGGTGGCGGGCGCTATAAGCCGTCTACGATCCGCAGCTACAAATCGAGCTTCGACCTGCACGTAACCCAAGCGCTCGGCGGAATGAAGCTCGCGGCGCTGCGCCGAGGTCATGTGCAGGTCCTGATCGACCGCCTCACGGCGACGCTGGATGACCAGACGGTCCACAACGCGATCACTCCCCTGCGCTCAATCTGTCGTTACGCGACTCAACGCGATCTGATCCCCGCGAATCCGTGTGAGCACCTGGAGATCCCGAAGGCCACCGGCCGTCGCTTCGCAAACCCCGAGGACGGGAAAGGACGTGAGAACATTGCCTCACGAGACGAAGCCGCATGGCTGATTGAAGCTCTACCCAGCCTCCAGGATCGAGCGATATGGGCGACTGCTTTCTATGCGGGTCTACGGCGTGGCGAGCTTCGTGGCCTGTATCGCAGTGACATCGAGATGGACGCCAAAACGATCAAGGTCCAGCGGGGGTGGGACGCCTTGGACGGCGAGATCGAAACGAAGACGGCGTGGAGTGCCAGGACCATCCCGATGACCAAGCCCCTCAAGGACATACTGTCGTTGTATCTGGCGACCCACGACGGACGCGAGTTCGCGTTTCCCGGCTACGGACGCTGGGGTAAGGACTACGGGCCGTTCAGCGCTGATGCGCTCCTGAAGCGCTCTCGAAAGACTTGGACCGAGGCAGACCTGACCGGCATCGGGCTACACGAGGCCAGGCACACCTTCGCAAGTCAGATGATCGACGCCGGGCTCAGCCTGGCCAACGTCTCGCGCCACATGGGGCACTCCTCGATTGCGGTCACCGAGCGCGTCTACGTCCACCTCCTCCCAGACGCGCACGAAACCGACCGAGCCCTCATGGACGAGTACTTCGCGGGCTCGTAGCCATCCCCACAGCCATCCCCACCAGCACCGGCGATGCTACAATCTGGCTCGACAGAGCCAAAAATGGCCTACCGGCCGGGTCGCTACGGAACCGAAGGTCGGGAGTTCGAATCTCTCAGGGCGCGTGGCGGATCGAGACCCCGGCGGGCGCGGGCCTCGTCAGACCGGCGGGCGAACTCCACGGTCTGGGGTCTCGCTGGCAGAAGGAGATGCGGTACTCCCAAGCAGGAGTTCAACGCACTGAGCCTCCCACAGGTCGGCGGTGTCGTGTAGACCTCGCATGTCCGCCTCTTCTATGACTTCGGGACCGCTCTCCCGCACAACCCCCATTTGAACGCGACCACCGATGCCCTCCACACTGGCTTCGATCGTGTCGCGCAGCACCTTGAGAGCCATGATCTTTGCTTGCTCAAGGGTCAAAGCACCTGGATCGATATAGCGCATCGTGCTCACCGCGAAGCTCGCGCGCTCTACGCCAAGACGGACACCTCCAAACGCCCAATCACCCACCCACTCACCCGCTCCTCCGCTCAGGAGGTGCAGCGCGACGGGCTTGTTCTCTTGTCCAGACCACCACGCTACGAGGAATTCGACGTTATCACTTCGTCCTTCGACGCTCGGATCCTTACGTACATCAGCGAGGATTGCATGCAGGCGACCCTTGATATGCAGACGATCTGCATCGGGGGATATATCGTCGGCGCGACTGAGGCGTAGAACAAAGCCTTGCGCCACGTCCTGCGCGCCTGCCCAAGCAAGCAAGAATCCAGGGCGAGGTTCGTATACCTTTCGCGTAGAGCGAGCTAGGCGTCTGCCGCTTTCGCCACGAGTCTCCTGGCTATCCGAGCCAAGGATCACCCCGTCGCGACAACGGACTGCGACGATGAGCGTCATCTGCTGACTGGTCCCGTAAGACTGCTCTCCGGGGTCATTGGAGCTAAGTCATCCGCCGCAATCAAGGTCTCGCGCAGGATTCGGTCTGCCGGTCAGGCGGACCTACGGAAGATAGAGTTGACCGCGAACTCGGGGTAGTCGGCGTAGACGCGCTCGAGCAGTTCGTTGAACCCCATCTTCGATACGTCCTTCTTTATCTCGAACAGTTCACGAGCCGCGTCAAGCAGTTTCTCATCCTCGGCTCGTTTCAGGAGCCTTTGTCCCTCGCGGAACGTGGCCTTGCTCGGCTTGTATCGTGACCACTGCTTCCCGGGCACGGATATGCGCTCGAGCAATCCCTCATCTACGAGACGATCAAGATCGCTGTAGATACTCGCGCTCATCGGCCCGTAGTCATAGGGCTTGAACACGTACTTCGACCGCTCAGGCGCTCGCGCACGCTTGGCAAACAAGAAGAGGCCCTTCTGGAAACGGATCGGGTCGAGCCCATCTGGCGCACCCTCGTATGCAGCGAACAGCAACAACCAGTCGCGTCGCTTCATGACTCGACCGCTAATGCGAATTCGCGGGCGAAGCCTTCGGGATACGACTGCCCACGCATCACTGAAGCTTCGCGTTTGTAGCGGACGGATACCAAAGATCATACGAACGTATGTTCGCACATGCTCCGGCTAGTAGAGCTGGCAAGTCTTTCCTCATCGGCCAAGCGACGGTATCGCATAGGGCACGTCGAAAAGCACCCTCGACCACGCTCTCCGCTCAGCCCAAAGGCGCCGCGCCAACCCGCTGGACGAGATTCGTCAGAAGCGGTACCGCTCCGCGCCGTTCGTAGAGACGCATGGCGTCGGTGTTCGTCGTGACGACGTCGATCTTCATGTCGTCGATCCGAAGCTCTCGCAGTCTCGCTTCCACGGCGTCCAACAGCGCGGAGCCGATTCCCTTACCGCGGGCCTCCGGTAGCACGGCGAGGATCGAAAGCTCGGCCAGGGGGTCGGACGCGCTCCACGACACCGCGAAACGCGCACCGGGGCGGACGCGCACGTGCGCGTAGCCGAGATAGCACTCGCCGTCCTTTACCGCCAGGACGAACGAATCGGGCTCGGACGCCAGCCATTCGGTCCTTGTTTGCCGGTGCGCTTCCCAAGCCCGCTCGTATGGACACCTACGATCGCGCAGGTGCGGTGTCAACGCCATGTGATGCTCATACAGCGCACGCCATAGCGGCTCCAGCTCGTCCAAGCGGTCGAGGGGCACCTGTACGACGGTCAGGTCGGTCATGCCCCGAACCCTCTCATAAAGCCACGGGCTGAATCAGCGATGGCTACACCCAAGACCGAGTCTTCGGCGAGTCTGCGCCGCACCAGGCGCGCACCAACGCAAGCGAATACAGGGTCACTGCGCATCACGACGGGCGCAGCCGGTTTACTCACGGCATGGCGCCAGGGCGAGAGCCAACACGTCTCACCACAGCCGCGGTGCTCGCCTCGGCGTTTGCGACGCTCGCGCTCTGCCTCACAACGGCCGTCGCGTATGCCACGGCACCAGGCCGCACGCCGCAAACCCCAGGGCGCCCGGTAGCCCACATCGCTGAAGCGATCGGGCAACCAGCACTCCCGGTGACCCTCGCGATCGACCATGCGGCCCCGGGTCGCCCGGTGTCCCAGCGCTTCCTCGGGCTGTCCTTTGAGGTCCAGGCGCTCGCCCAGCTCGGACAGGACGCCTATAGCGGCAACCTTGTACGGCTGCTGCGCTCGCTTGGGCCGGGCATGCTGCGCTTCGGCGGCATCACAGCCGACGAGAACGTCGCCTGGGTCGACTCGCAGACGCCGCGACCGGCGTGGGCGACGAGCACAATCGGGCCGGCGCAGATGAGCGCGCTCGGCGTGCTTGCCCACCGCAGCGGCTGGCAGGTGCTGCTGACGGTCGGCATGGCCCACTACGAACCGCAGTCCGCCGCGCGCGAGGTGGCCGAAGCCCGCCGCGCGCTGGGGCCGTATCTCGCGGCGGTGGAGATCGGCAACGAGCCGAACGCGTACGGCAGTCACGGCTTCCGCGAATCGCCCTGGCTCGCGCAGGGGTATGAGGAACAGGTCAGCAACTATCGCGAAGCGATAGACGCGCTGACGCCCGGCGTGCCAATCGCCGGGCCTGACGTGTCCGGGGCGGGCGCATTCGCCGAATGGGGCGACGAGGAGGCCCTCGCTCAGAAACCTGTGCTGTTGACGGGTCACCACTATCCGCTCGGCTGCGCGCAAATACCGGCGCCCTCGATCGAAACGCTACTCAGCGCGGCGATCCGCGGAGCCGCCGCGACCTCGCTGAACACGTACCTGACGGTGGCAAACTTATACGGGATACCGATGCGAATCGATGAGGCCAACACAGTGTCCTGCGGGGGCGTGGAAGGAATCAGCGACACCTTCGCCTCGGCGCTGTGGGCGACCGGCTACATCACGCAGGCGATGGCGGCAGGAGCGGCGGGCATAAACCTCCAGGGCAATCCCACCAACTGCATCGGCTACACCCCCCTGTGCGCGCCCGACCCGACGGCCGCGGCGGAAGGGGCGCTGAGCGCCGAGCCGGAGTGGTACGCGCTGCTGCTGGCGAAGTCGCTGATCGGCTACCGCCCACTGGCGACGACCATCTCCGCCGAAGGCTCGCCCAACCTGGTGGCGGCGGCGTTTGCGGGACCGGGCCGTTCCCTGAAGGTGATGCTCGCCGACGACGAACCGCCTGGCGCGACTCCGCTTGAGGTGCGCTTCGAAGTGGGCGCCGGCATGGGCGCCGCGGAAGTACTGCGCCTAACCGCTCCCGCGCAGAACGCCACCAACGGCATGCTGCTCGCCGGGCGAGCGGTCGCCGCCAACGGATCGTGGAGCGCTCCCGCGGAGCCCGAAAGCGTCGCCGCACACGCGGGCGTCCTCGAAGTCGAGCTGGCCCCCGACAGCGCCGCGCTTGTCACCGTCAGTCCGCCAAAGCCGGCCCCACGCAAGCGCCACCGTCATACCCGACGGCCTGGAGTATCTGCTCACCGCGGGGGGTGATCGTCCAGGAGCGGGGCATGCCCTTGGTTGGTCCCACGCCGTTGTCCTGGATGAGGTGGTGTTGTTGCAGGCGGCTCAGCAGGCGCGAGGCCTGCCCGTCGTCTGTGATGCCTGACGCCTGGGCTATCTGTTTGCTGGAGGCGCCAGGGGCTTCCGCGATCGAGCCGAGCACACGCGAAGTGCGATACGTAAAGCGGATCGGCAGGTCTTTGAAGGGGTCGGACGGTAGATTCGGCTCCGCCCGCTGCGGCACCTCGGGCGGGCGAGCCAACTCTCTGCGCGCCACAGCCGCCCCTAGGTACGGCTGGACGATCATCGCCACAAGCGAGCCCGTCAGCTCCACGAGCGATCCGCGACCCGACTTCCCCAACTCACTGTCGGTGAGCATGCGGGCGTGGATCACCGAGAACACCGCTCCCACCGTGCCCTCCGCGGTAAGCGGCGGCGGCTCATAACCCGCCTTGATCTCAGCGCGACCCTCATCGATGAACGCGATCACCCGCTCCAGCACCCTCCTACGCGCTCTGAGCGTCCGCGGCCCAGAGCTGAGCGCCTCCACGATTAGCAGGCGAGCGATCGCGGGCTCGCACTCGAAAAACGACAAGAGCGAGGTGAGCCCGATCCTGATCTGCTCCCGCCAGGACCGCTCACCCGCGAGCGCCTGCTCCACAATCCGTGCGGCCTGCTGCACCCCGTCCTCAAACGTGGCATATAGACAATGCTCGCGCCCTGCGAAAAGGTCATAGAACGTCTTGCGCGACAGGCCCGACCGCTCACACACAGTCGCGACGCTCAAGGCCTGTACGCCGTGCTCATAGGCGATTTCGGCGGTGGCGGTCAGCAGCCGGCGGCGCTGCATCTCAAGCACATGACCACCCTCGCGTCCAGCCCTGTCGGTGGGGACAACCCGTTCAACGGCCATCGGTCATCCCAACCGCGTGGAAGGACATGAGCCACCCACCCCCTACTTCTTCTTCGCTTTCGCTTTGGGGTGCTTGGCCTTGCCTTTGGTCTTCGCCTTCTTTGACCTCGGACAGCCTGTGACAGTGATCGGCGTGGATTGGTGGATTTCCGCGCCGTCCTGGCCCGTAAACGCCGTGGGCATTGTGAGTTTCGTCTTGCAGAGATTCCCGTTCGCGGCCAGCGCCGAATACTTGCCTTGCGGCAGGTTCAGTTCAAAGCTCGCGATCGGCACATCGGGCACGTTCTTGAACGTGCTGCTCGTAATGTTGGTTTTGCTGTTAATGAACGTCGAGCCCACCAGATCGACCGTCACACCATAGCCCTGCAGTACCGCGATCAGCGACGGGAATTCTTCCCCAGCATGACTGACGAAATACGTTGGTCCTTCGATCGGGACCGGCAAGACCGGCGTGATCGCCTTTGCATGACCCACGATCGACGCTGGCGGGCAGTTCGCGGGGTTCGCTTCGAACGTCGCCGCCGTACATGCCTTTTGCAGCGTCGTCAACCTTGACGGAAGCTGCTTCGGTAGATCCACCTTGACCGAGGCTATGTTCGACTGCGATGATGCCTGGTTCGCTCCAAGGTTCCCGGTGGGGTAGACGATCTTCGCGGTCAGACTCGCCCCGCTCGCCCTCGAAGTTTTCCCGCTGGTCGACACCGAGAAGTTCGGCTTGAACGTCAAGCTACGACACGAACCCATCTGGAAATGACTTGATACTGGTGCTGTCGCTCCTTCGAAGCTATAGGCCGTGCCGGAGAAGCTCATCGGGTTACAGCTCGTTGGGTTGAACATGAATTCTGGCCTGTCGATCACCGCGTCGATCTCGCGAATATCGGTCGGGATACCCTTTACCGTCTTCGGGAACGCCGTCGTTGAGATCGTCAACTGGCTCGTATGCGGATCCACTTCGATCTTCGCCCTGACGACTTCGGTGCCCAGGTTGAATGGGCCGGCGACTATCGGTACCGCGATGGACAGGCCGAATGGTGCGCCCTCGTATGGTCCGGTCAGGTAGATCGGTGCTGGTGGAGCGCCAGGCTCAGGGAGCACGAACGGGTACGGGCCAGGACCAACCTCTGCGACCGTATGCCCGATCTGCGAGGCCGCAGAACACGTTCCTGTGGCTGCTTGTGGTTCTTGGCAGAGTGGGACCTTGGCGATCATGCCCAACAGTCCCTCTGGTGTCTTGAACTGTAGTTTTTCGATGTGTTGCTGCCCATCATTACGCGACAACAACATAGTGAAATCCGTATACCCTGCTGCCTGGTCTGTCGTAGCACCAGCGGTCATCGTCGGTGCGAACGGCAATGGCCCAGTACAGTTAGAGGCACTGCTGCCGCCTGGTCCTGCCGTGATCTGGAAGTTGCTTTCCGACAGCGCATCCGCGGTCAACGGAGCGCTCCATGGCGTGAAGTCCGCCGTAGCGGTATACACGCCACAGAACTGTGGTGTTACAAGAGCTGCTTGTGCGCCACCGCTGAAGTTCAATACGAATTCGTTGAGCGGTGCGTCGGGCGTTCCCGGGTCTTGCGGGGTGCCCTTGAACGTCGTCGTTATCTGGCCCGTCTGTTCGTTCAAATGGACGGTGCCTATCAGCTTCAAAAAGATACCTTCGCCTTCAGCGGATACGAGCAACTGTAGGTTCGGGGGGTTGGATTGCAGAACGTAGACGTTGCCTTTCAAACGTCCCGGCAACAGTGGTGTTGAGATTTCATCCGTCCCGACCTTCGACGCTGCGGGACATGATGGTGGACCGTCCATCGTTTCCTTTTCGGATTCAGGCCCACCAATGTTCTCCTGCCAGGCTTGACAAGCGACTAGACCGGTCGCTTGTCCTGGGTTGATCGCTACGCCTTCAGGCAACACGACCGTTGTTTCCTTCAGGCCCGGTGTAGCCAATCCTTCAGGGTTCAATCCTTGCGGGACCTTCACGATCGTTGATAGGCCTGCTGGGGTGTCTGAGAAGCTAGTGTCGGGGGCGAGGCTTATAAATGGTTGGAAGTGCTTGAGCTTTTCACAACCAGTGATCCCTACCGGATCGTCTTCACTGTTATGCCATGGGAAGCTTATTGGTGGTCCGTTCAGGCTTTCGTTTTCCCACGTACCCAACTCTTCGAGACTAAACAGTGGTGGTTCACCACATGACGTTGGTAGCGTCAATAGCGGCTTGTCTTCGGCGCTAGTACCATGTTCGCCCGGCACACCCCAGATCGTTGTAGTGTTGAACACGACCTTGCGCTGTGGAATATTCGCGTGCTCCGCGATGCCGTAATCCCCACCGCTGCGTATACGCGCATCCACGAACACAGAGATGCCATTGAAAGTGAAGGCAAACTCCGCCGCGACTCCCGGCGGCGGCACGAGGTTATATACCGCTTGAGGCGTCAGTCCCGCACCTGACACTGACGGATAGTTTTCACCGATCTGCGTATTGCCCGGGCATGCTTCACCGTCGAACAATCTACGCGTACACTTCGGTACAGCACCCGGTTCACCAACGACTCCAGGTGGAACGTTCACGTCCAAGAACCGTGGTTCACCACCACTCGGCTTTTCGTGACCGCCCCCAACGCCCGTACTGTTCGTAGCAAAAGCTACGGTCAGCTCATATGGGTGCGAACCCGCCTGCGTATCTACCGTACCGTCAGCGTTTGTGGCCCACGCGTCGGCGTTAGCGAAACCCAACGGTGCCGACCCCAAACCATAATGCACCGGGACAGTCGCATTCGCGACACCCAACGCTCCACCACCACTCACCGTCACACGATCAGGTTCACTCAACGGACTCGCCGACACACGCACAGGAATTTCGACTATAGTCGGATACCCACCGATCCCCATTGGTGCCAACTGACATGTAACCACTGTCCCCGTTGAGCACCCCGCAGGCAATACTACCGGCGTCCCATTGAATACCGCTTCGTTGACGGCTTCCAATCCTTCCGGTAGCCTATCCGTTACCGTTGGGCCTTCGCCCCCCTTGGCTCCACCAAGATTATACACGTACAAGAATAGGATCCCAGTACCACCTAGAGGTAGGTTTGTGGGGCCGAAGCGCCCGATCACCTCATAGCCAGGCGCTGGAGAATCACCAAACGCTACAGACATAAACGAAAACACTAGCCCGCAAGCCACAAGAATCACCAGCGCAAAACGCTTGAACATGATTATTTCCTCCCCTTCACGACTGTCCCCGAACCCTTACGCGCCTTCTCTATTGGCCCATAATGTTTCCTGGCTTGCATTTCACACGATGCTCGCTTGCGCTTCGGCTTCTTACGACACTGCTTCAAAGCATCTGTTAGCTTTTGTGCACGCGATAGCGGCTTCGCCTTAGCTTTGACCACAGGGGTCGTCGGTACCGCAAAGTTCCCGACACCGTCGAACGTGACGCTTGGTGGTGTCGCGAACGTCGGTGGTGGCGAAGGCACGCCCTGACACCCAGAACCGGTGCATTGCGGCGGAGTTATCGGTTTCACGCCGTCCACTCTCACGTCGTAAAGATCGAACGCTTCGTTCTGATCTTCAGGGGCCAGTTGTGCTCGCGTCACGAGAAACACATTATCGCCACTTTCACTGGCGCCTATCAACCACGAAGCGGATTCGCTGGTACCGCCGGAGAGCAGGAACACGCATCCACCATTCACACCAGAACCAGTCGTGCAAGTACCGGAGCCTTCTCGCTCCCACTCATACACATTCTGATTCCCATTAGTAGCCTGCGGCACCAACGACGACCCACTATCAAAGAACACGCGATCACCATCTTCACTAACCCACTGAGGCATGTAAGATGCATCCAGACTGATCGGCAAATAACCCGACGCGCCTTCACGGGTCGAACCGCACGACGCACAAAACAAGCTATTCGACCCAGCCTCATACACATACACCTCATCATTACCCGACGTTGGATACCCATGCGGATAGCCAGGCACACTCAAAGACTGGCTAGACATGAACACAACACTGCCACCACTACCAGTAACCCGCGACGTCCGATGACCCAAACCAGCCTGCCAATCACCGTAAAAATAGCCGCCGCTTGGTTGCTGGCTGGGAATACTTGAAAACGGCTCAACTTCGCTACCGTCTCCCCCTGAAAGGGTGCCGATAAATATTGGCGCGACACCGTCACGCCAAAGGTACAAGTTAGGTTCGCCTTCCACAGCTTTCGAGCCCTCACTGCTCGCCCCAGAAAGAACACCCTTTGCGACGAAATACACGCTCTCGCCGTCGCTACTCACGCCAAGCACACCCACTGCACCAGCACTAGGACCAGCCACGACTTCTCGAGACACCTGATTGGCTTCAGGTTCAACGTTGAAACGGTAAAGCCCTTCACCTTCGGTATAAAACGCATAGCGACCACCCGCGGCAGACGCCCAATACTGCGCTTCACCACCAGACACAGGGACAGTACAAGCATCCCCAGGCACACTGCACCGACCATTCACGACCGGGCTCTGAGGCTCACCAGGATTCTTGCGCAGATAGAGACCGGTGGGCCGCTCCCCAGCAATTTTGCCTTCGCCGTACAATGTTTCAATACTCGACCAATACACGCGATTACCATCTGCAGAGATCGCGCCACCAAAATTGGGCGGATTGACTTTTGGGTTACGAACTGGTGGTGCACCAAACGTCGCACCGGGCAGCACCCTCCCTTCAGGGGATACATCAATCAAACTCAGATGGCCCTGAGCCGAATCGTACAGGTAATTCTCGTTTTCGCCTTTAGCGATTTCGCCCTTTACATCGCTCTCAAGTTCCGTTTCGAGCACACCATCACCACCAAGCAAAGCATCGTTTGCCTCAAACAATAGGTCGCTAAAACCACTTGAGCCGCCCGCAAAGATAGGTTCCTTTCCGGAACTTGACAACTCATTGACGCCTCCATTATCGCCAAATTCTCCAGACGGCCGGTTTGGTGTGACAGCCTTCGTAAAGAGCGGCCTATAAGCATCTTCGCTTGTAGCACGCGCATAAAGCAACCTGTAACCACCACCGAGGGCTTCGTCTGATAGTGGCAGGTTTTCGGGTTCAGTCGACGTGCCCGAAACAAGCACCCCAACCGACAAACCACTCGAAAACCCCTGATAGTGTGTGCTAAAGACTCCCCCAGGTTGAATACTGTTAGCTACCCAGCCACCGTTTGCTAGATGCTTAGCCAAAAACTGGCTGCCAATGCCTCGACCGGCTTCTCCATTACCTCCGCCCAATGTCGCATCACCGATATACGCCACCGCAGACCCATCGGTGGCGACCTGGAACAAGTAATTTGAGCGGATCCCTTCGCTGTTATTCGCTTCCATCGCCTTTGGTATATAGACGTTTGCGTCCTCGTTATTCGGCGGCGTTACCATTTCAAACGCACGACTATCTGGCAGGCCTTGACCGCCCACGGCGACTGTTTCTCCCGTCGTGAATGTCCCATCAGGGGACTGTTCGCTACCGGTACTATTGGTCGCGACGATCCGGTAGTGGTATTCGCTGTTGGGCGCCAGGCCCGTCAACTGTGCCTGGATACCAGCAGGCCCATGCTGAGCACTAATGCTCGCTTCCGGCGTACTGGACCCATACGCGTTACTCGGACCGTATTCCACACGATATGTCGTGACTTCGCCGTGCGGATAGACCTCGGCGCCAACGGTCGCTTCGCTAGACGTAATGTTCGTGACCGCTACTTCGCTGAACGAAGGCGCCTGACGTTCAGTCTGCACCGTGATTTCGTTGCTCACGGACGCTTCACTGGAAGCATTGGTCGCTACCAAACAGAACGTATACGCCTCATTCGGTTCAAGGCCCTGCGCTTCAGCCGTAACCTGATCCTGCTTGCCTTCAACCACGTCGACACTAGGAGAAGGAGTGCTCTGCTGGAAAGGCGGTTCTTCAGGAGATCCTTTGACAACACTACAAGTACCGTTCGTGTTGTAGTCGAACTGATAAGTCAACGGACCACTACCACCACCAGGACTCAACTCGCCTTTCAACGACACCACGGTCGAGCCCTGAACCACAGCAGACTCCAGCACCGACGCTTCAGGAGCCACCGCCAACGCAGGCACGGCGCTCCACGCAAACCAGCCCACCAACACACAGCACACAGCGATGACCGGCAGGACCGGCTTACGAGCACCTATAGACACAACCCCTCCTCCAAGAACGATCCACACGAAACCCGCGGGACCGCGGGCACAACAAAACCACCCTGGGCACCAAGCCCACGGCGGCAAAAGAACATGAAGCGCCGCAACAGCGACGCAGAAGACCAAACCGGCCCGTACAGCCGACTGGAACGACAGTCCGGCTTGCGGCTAGCTGAGAGCCAGCCCGGCCAGAGAGAGAGAGAGAGAGAGAGACGCGTCAGCGACGCTGACGCGTCCTATAACGGACCCGCCAAGACCACACGGACTCTCAAACACGCTATTCCCCAAAGAAAACACGCGAAAAACAACCCTCTCTCAAAAACGACCCGGTCCCTCTCCCAAGGGCCCTGCCAAACCGGTTAGAAGTCAGACCACAGAGGCCCAAACCCAACCCGACCTTATGTACGTCGGCACCAACACAGACACCGACATGGCTCTTTATACCGCAAGCGGTGCTTGCTGTCAAGTGGTCTAGGAAAACCGTGCCGTGCCAAGGGGTCATGTGGCCGATAGACGGCCACAGAGCACGCCGCAACCCACGAGGCCTACGACCCCGCTAACGCCGCGCCCGCGTAAGCCGCTCCAACTCCCGCCCGAAGGCCGCCTCGACCTCCTCGGTCATCGTCATCTGGTAGGAGGCCAGCAGCGCATACGAGGACAACGGACGCAGACGCTCGATCGACTCGGTTACCTCCGACCAGCGCTCCTGCGGGTAGCCGGCGGCGGCGAACGGCTTCCACAGGTCCTCGAGGAAAAGACGCACATACTCGCGCGCGACGACCTTGCACTGCTCGCGCACCTTGCCTGTCATCGTCAGCACATGGCCGAGTGGGATGCCGCGGCGCACCACCTCCTCGGCGGCGTCGAGCAGCGAGGGCAGCGGCGCCTCGTAGCGATCCTCGCCGAGCGCCACGAGCAGACCGATCTTTTCCGCGCGCGCCAGCAGACGTCTGTCCACCTCATCGAAGCGGGCCTGCAGCTCCGCCAGCGTGAATACCTGCGGCTGCTCAATCGCTTCGACCGGGGCGTGCACCGCCTCGCTCAGGCTCAGCAGCTGCTCAGGGCGACCGTGGGTCTCCTCCAGCAGACGCTGGATCGCACGCAGGTTGAAGCCGTCCGCCTGCATCTCCTTGATCAGCTGCAAGCGCGCGAGGTGTTCGGGGCCGTAGTAGCCCACACGCTCGCGCACCTCCGGGGCGGGCAGCAACCCGCGTGCGCGGTGCGCGCGGATGTTGCGCACGGTCATGCCGCTCTGCGCCGCCAGCTGCTCGATCGTTAGGGCGGTGTCAGTTGCCACGGAGCGCATCATATCCCCAAACGATGCGACGCCAAACAACGTGACATCAAATGGTGTAACATCGAGACATGTCCACAGCCACGATGCCCGTCGCCCCAATGACCCATCAACCCAAGCCCCTCCTCCCACCCGGCCCGCGCATGCCAATGCTGCTGCAGAGCGCGCTGACTTGGAGCCGCACGCTCTCCTTCTTCGCTTCCGCCCAGCGCAAGTACGGGCCGGTGTTTACGATCCGCTCGCTGCCGTGGGGCACGGCGGTAGTCGTTAACGACACGCAGCTGGTCAAGCAGATCTTCACGGGTGATCCCGCCGTGTATCACGCCGGCGATGGCAACTCGCTGCTGGCGCCCGTGCTCGGCGAGCGCTCGGTGCTGGTGCTTGACGAGGAGCCACACCTGAGCGCGCGCAAGCGCCTGCTGCCACCGTTTCACGGCGACTCGGTGCGTCGCTATGGCGAGATCGTGGAGCGCATCGTCGAGGAAGACATCGAGCGCTGGCCGATCGGCGAGCCGTTCCCACTGCACCCACGCATGCAGGCGATCACGCTCGAGGTGATCCTGGAGGCGGTGATCGGCGTCACCGACCCCGCGCGCCTGCGCGCGCTGCGCGAGGCGTTGCCCGCGGCCGTCCCAACCGACCCCATACTGATGGGGATGTGGGTGGTGAAGCCACTCGAACACGTCGGGCGCTGGCGGCGCTTTCGCCGCGCGATAGAGCACGCCAACGCGCTGTTGCGCGAGGAGATCGCCGCACGACGCCTCGACCCACAGCTGGACGAGCGCGAGGATGTGCTCTCCCAGCTCGTGCGCGCCGGGGAAACAGACGACGAGGAGCTGCGCGACCAGATCATGACGCTGCTGCTTGCCGGGCACGAGACGACGACCACCGGCCTGGCATGGGTGTTTGAGCGGCTCTTGCGCCACCCCGAGGCACTCGCGCGGGCACGCGAGGGCGAGGACGCCTATCTCGACGCGGTCGTGCAGGAGACGCTGCGCGTGCGCCCCGTGATTCCGGCCGTGCTGCGCCAGCTGCAGGCGCCGGTCGAGCTAGGCGACTGGCGATTGCCAGCGGGCGTGACCGTGATGCCCGCGATCCTCTTGCTGCACAACGACGCGACGCTGTTCCCCGAGCCAAAGCGCTTTCGCCCCGAGCGCTTCCTGGAGGACGGCGCCGCCTCAACGTACACGTGGATTCCCTTCGGCGGCGGTCGCCGGCGCTGCCTCGGGGCCGCGTTTGCAAGCTTTGAGATGCGCGTCGCGCTGCGCACGATCCTGAAGCGCACCACGCTGCGAGCAGAGCGTCCTGAGGGCGAGCGGGCGCGCAACCACCACATCACGCTGATCCCCGCGCGCGGCGCCAGCGTCGTCAGAGAGGCATAGCAATGAGCAAGCGCATAGAGTTGACGCTCGTATGAGCCGCACCGAGACGCCCTACAACGTCAGCGGGCGCACCGTGTTCATCACCGGTGCCGCACGCGGCATCGGTGCCGAAACCGCACGGCGGTTGCACCGTAAGGGAGCCAACGTCGCACTCGTCGGCCTCGAGCCCGAGCGCCTGCAGGCGCTTGCCGCCGAGCTTGGCGAGCGCGCCGCCGCCTTCGAGGCGGACGTGAGCGACTACGAGGCACTGCAGCGCGCCGTGGCCGCAACCGTCGAGCGCTTTGGCGGCATCGACGTGGGTATCGCAAATGCCGGGATCGCGTTCACCGGGCCGCTCGCGAGCGCTCCAGTCGAGCAGGTCGAGCGCACGCTGGCGGTCAACTTCCTCGGCGTGTGGCGCACCGACCGGGCGCTGATCGAGCAGATCGTCGAGCGCAAGGGGTACCTGCTGAACATCTCCTCGTTGTCGGCGATCGCGCACGCGCCGCTGATGGCCCCCTACAGCTCCGCGAAGGCGGGAGTCGAGGCGTTCACCAATGCGCTGCGCATGGAGACCGCGCCGAGCGGGGCGCGCGTTGGCTGCGCGTACTTCGGCTTCATCGACACCGACCTCGTGCGCGCCAGCTTCGCGCAGCCCTCGACGCAGGGTGTCCGTCGCAAGAGCCCCGGCTTCCTGACCAAGCCCGCCCCTGTGTCGACGGCCGTCGACGCGATCGAGCGGGGGATCGAACAGCGCTCGGCACGTGTGTGGGCACCGCGCTGGGTGGGCCCGATGATCGCGCTGCGCGGCCTGATCCAGCCACTCACCGAACGCCGCTTGCTCAGCGATCCCGACGCCCTGAGCGAGAGCATCCGCGCCTCGGAAGCCTCGCGAGAGACAGCAAAGCAGGACCCGCTGCTCGGCGTGGCGATGCAGGCCGTCGAGAGCACCGCCTCTCAATAGAACCCATCGCTCCCCAATCGTCGCCTCGACGGCGTTGGCCCGCGCTGGGCGCCGCCGCCGAGACTCGATCGATTGGGTGACCGACGAGCTGAACAAGCTCCCCGGTCTTACAGCTACTCCTCGGCAGAGTCTCCGAAACCCCCGTCGGCCAGGATGCGGTAGAGGTCGCGACGCGCCGCCACGAGCACCTTGCGGGCCTCCGCGATCTGGGCTTCGTTGCCGTTGCGCATCACCTGTGCGAAAGCGGAGGCGAACTCGCGCATGATCGCCCCCAGTTCGTGCGCTTGGTCTGAGATGCTGCCGCTCATCTGCTCCCAGGGCGCGGGGGCATCGCTGTCGCGCTCCCCCACGCGGGCCTGGCCGGCATCGGTCAGCTCGAACACCTTGCCGGTGCCGCCGCCACCCTCGCTCGAGCGGATCAGGCCCTCGTCCTCCAGCTGCTGCAGGGCCGGGTAGACCGAGCCGGGGCTGGGACGCCACACCCCGTCGCTGCGCTCCTCCACCTCCTGCATGATCTGGTAGCCGTTACGCGGCTCCTCGGCCAGCAGCAGCAGCGCGGCGGTGCGGATGTCTCCGCGTCGAGCCTTGCGAGAGCGACCGAAGCGACCGCCACCGGGGCCCCCGAACCCGCCAAAGGGAAAGCCCTCGAAGCCGCCGCGCCCGCCCGGCCCGCCGTCGCGCGGTCCGCGGGGATGACCATGGCGATGGCCACCCTCCGCCGGCCCGCCGCGCCCGGTCATCGCGCGCCAGTAGTCCATCAGGTCCTGTCGGGAACCGCCGCGCCCGCAGCGACGCGCCTCGTGCACGCAGTCCCCCTCGGTGGTTGCATATATCGCGTGAGCGAACATATCTATCTCCTATCGTGATCTATCAAAGTAAGCTCACGATATATCGTTATGGAGGGGATGTCAAGGGCCTGTCATTTTGGCTGAGCAGGCCATCGCGACGGGCCGTCGGCCCGTGGGAGCTGAATACCGCGGACGACCGCATGGCGCCCGTCGAGCTGATGCGCGGCGCCGCCGGCGTATCTCACGATCAACGCGACCCAAAGCCGGCTACCGCGCAGCCCCCGCCACACCGCACTCGGCATGCCGCGACTCACGCAGCCCTGCACTCGGCAGGCATACCGCGGCCCGCGCCGCGCGCGCTTACTCGACGCTTGAGAACTCGGCGATTGCGATCGCCAGCATTACGAGGCCGATGATGCCCACCATCGCCGCCTCCAGCAGACCCGGCACGTGCCAGCCCCACCAGGTCACGCCGGGGGCCAGCGCATGGCGCACGAGCGGGGAGATGTTCAGGTGGGCGAACACCGCGCGGCGCATCGGATCGACCGCGTAGGTCAGGGGGTCCAGGCGATTGAGCACCGCCAGCCAGGTCGGCAGGTTGTTGACCGGGAACATCGCGCCAGAGAGGAAGAACATCGGCATGATCGCCATCTGCATGAGCGCCATGAACGACTGCATCTGCGTGACGCGCGCGGCGGCCATCATCCCAAACGCGGTGATCGAGAAGGCCAGCAGCAGCTGCAGGGCGAACACCTCAAGGGCCAGGCCAAGCGTGTAGTGGACGCCGACGAGCGGGCCGATCGCCATCACGATCACACCCTGGAAGGCGGCCACTGTGGCGCCGCCGGCGCACTTGCCGAGCACGATCGAGGAGCGGCGCACGGGCGCGACCATCATCTCGCGCAAAAATCCGAACTCGCGGTCCCACACGATCGAGGCTGCACTGAACATCGCGGTGAACATGACCGCCATGCAGAGCACGCCCGGGTAGATAAACGTGCGGAAGTTGACCCCGTGCGTACTGGCCGACACGAGCGAAGAGAGGCCGGTGCCGAGCACGAACAAAAACAGGAACGGCTGGATCAGCGAGGTGAGTATGCGCAGGCGATCGCGCGAGAAGCGGATCAGCTCACGCCGCCACACCGCGCGGATCGCGCGCAGCTCTGAGCCCACGCTACGGGCGGGCACGTGCTGGCGCGCCAGCTCAGGCGCGGAACCGTGCTGCGCGGGGGCTGGCGTACGGGTCTCGATCGCCATTCAGCACGCCCCCAGGTGGCGGGGATCAGCACAGGCGCAGATCGCGGGGCGGCGGGCCAACATCAGTGGCGCACCATCTCGGCCATATGAGGGGTGACGGGCGCCCATCAGCGGCTCATCATCCTTGCCATGTTGCGCATCATGTCGTTGGAACCCGCCTCGGCGTCGCGAATCGTGGAGCCGGTGTATGACATGAAGACGTCGTCCAGCGACGGGCGCGAGACGCTGACTGAACGGATCGCGAGACCTAGCTCGCTGAACAATCGAGGAACGAACTGCTCTCCCGACTCAACCCCAAACGTGACCTCGCCTTCTGCGATCTGCGCCTCGATGTCGAAGCGCTCGCCGAGCGCCACGATCGCAGCCTGGTCGTCGTCGGTGGTGATCTGCACACGATCCTTGCCGACGCTCGCCTTCAGCGCCTCGGGCGTATCGAGCGCCACGATCTTGCCCTGATCGATGATCGCGATGCGATCGCAATACTCCGCCTCGTCCATGTAGTGGGTGGTGAGGAAGATCGTCACGTCCTGCTCGTCTTCGAGTTTCGTGATGTAGCTCCAGATCGAGCTGCGCGTTTGCGGGTCAAGACCGATCGTGGGCTCGTCGAGAAACAGCACTCGCGGCGAGTGCAGCAGGCCGCGGGCGATCTCCAGACGCCGCTTCATCCCACCTGAGAAGGTGCCCACGAGGCTCTCGCGTCGCTCCCACAGCTGCAACATCTCCAGCACGGTCCGCATGCGCGGCTCGATGCGCTCGCGTGGCATCCCATACAGCTCGGCGTGCAGGCGCAGGTTCTGCTCGGCCGAGAGGTAGTTGTCGAGCGTCGTGTCCTGGAAGACAAGCCCGATGCTGCGCCGCACACTGTCGCGCTGGCTGACCACGTCCATGCCGGCCACGCGCGCCGAGCCACCGGTTGGGCGAGCCAGCGTGCACAGCATCGAGATCGTGGTCGACTTGCCGGCGCCGTTGGGGCCGAGAAAGCCGAACGTTTCCCCGCGCGCGACCTCGAAGTCGATCCCACGCACCGCCTCGATCTCGCCGTAGGTCTTGGTCAGGCCGGTGACGGAGATCGCCGGCTCACTCGGCGCGCGACCGTTCGACCGACCGTTGACATCGCTGGAGGACGCGCCGGACATATGCGCTCACCATAGCTGCCCAGCCGTGCCGGCGCGCCCGCTCGGCGTGCGCCGGGGCGCCGCGCCAGGAGAGGGAAAGAGTGGCGCGGCGCCGGGGCGATGCTGAGGCGCTGGTCTCGAGGTGCCTCAACAAGTTTGTGGCTGTCAGCCGATGAGCACTGTCACCACGGTTGAGAGCCTGCCACCGTGCTTTGGCGTGAAGCGGAGGGTGACTGGCACTCGCAGCCGGCGTCCGCGATGGCGGAGTATGAAACCACGCTCGGCCCCGGTGAGCGTGAGTTTGAGAGTCGCCTCACCGGCACCGCCAAGCCGCTTGACGGCTCGCGACAGTCCGAGGCCTCTCGCGACGAGCGTCCCGGCGGAGGGCACACTTGCGACGATCGTGGCCGTGGCGCCCTTCACCATGTGGCGCAAAACGCGAATCGCGGGTTTGCAGCCGGTGACCGTGACCTTGGTTTCCCGATCGACCAGGGCGCCATTCTGCCCCACCAGCGACGTCGGCATCACCAAGCTCTTGTCGCACAGTCCGCCTCCGGGTGCGCCAAGCACCGAGTGGACGCCCTCGGGCAGGTGTAGCTCGAAGCTCGACACGGGCACGTCGGGAACAGCGTCGAAACTGGTCGATGTGACTCCGTTCTTGATGTCGGTCTTGCCGTCGATCACCAGGGTGATCCCTTCGCCCTGCAGCACGATCTCAAGGTCGGGGAAGGCAGCACCGCCGTGCGAGACGAGATAGGCAGGACCGCTCAGCGGGTGGGACAGAATCGGGGTTACCGCCGTCGCGCTCCCCACTGCCGAGGCGGCTGGACACGCCGCTGGGTTTGCCTCGAATACCGCGTCGAGGCAGGCGAGTTTCAGCGTTTCAAGGCGCGAAGGCAGCGACCTGGGCAGGCTGACATGCGCCTTGGCGATGTTGGCCTGCCCCGCCGGTGAGCCGATCTTCACCGTTAGGCTCGCACCGTCGGCGCGACTGGTGGTGCCCTGAGTTGAAACCTCGAAGGAAGGGTTAAAGGGCAGGTTCTTGCAGCCGCTGACGGCAAACGGCGTGGACACGGCGGCGGTTGCGCCGGGGGATCCGTTGGGCAGGTCTGCGGAGACGCTCCCAGTGACAGCCAGCTGGTCACAGTTGGTTGGGTTGAAGCTGAAGCCGGGACGGTCGACTGTGACGTTGAGCGTTTTCAGCCGCAGCGGCACCCCGTCGCGAATCTGTGGGAGAGGGTCGCTCGTTACGCTGACCTGCGCGGTGCTGGGGTTCACGTTGATCGTGGCACGCGTGACCACATTGCCGAGGTTGAACGGCCCGGCCTGCGCGGGAACAACGACGGAGAGCCCGAACGGGGCGCCCCTGTAGGAGCCCGTGAGATAGACGGGCCCTTCCAACCACAACGGCTGTGTGCCGGCTCCGGACGCCACGTGGGCAGTGCCGATCCGCGACCCGGGAGCGCATGTGCCAAGCTGCGCCCGCGGTTCGGGACACAGCGGCACGCTCGACACGGCGCCCGCGAATCCTGGCGGGAGGGTAAGCGTGAGACCAGCAAGATCCTGTTCGCCATCCTTGCGCGCGAGCGTCATCGTGAAGGGAGTGAAGCTGCCTGCAAGCGTTTGCACGGTGCCCGCCGAGAATCCGGGAGCGAATGGCATCGGGTTGGCGCAACCGGCGACGGCGAGTGGCCACGAGGGCGTGGCGTTGGGACCCGAAGCCGGAGCACTCCACGGTTCCATTTCACTCGTGACGCTCGTTGTGCCACAACTCTGCGGGTTGGCCAGCGCCGCGCGCTGACCCCCGTAGAGCTTTAGCTTAAGTTCTTCGAAGGGAAGCTGCGGGTTTTCGCTGAAGGTGGTCGTGATCTGACCGGTGGTCGCATTGACAGACACCTTGCCGTGCAGCTTCACAATCACTCCCGAGCCAGTCAGTTCCAGATACAGCCCATACAGTTCCCCGTTTTCGGCACTCGCCGAGGTGCATCCGGGCTGTCCCGCGCCACCACAGGAGGGCTGCGCCACATACACATGACCCTTGAGCGGTTCTTCAAGCAGCGGCGTGGTCACTTCGACTTCGCCAACGCGCGAGCCTTCCGGACAGTGCCCGGGCGAGGCGTGCGTAAGACCGTCGTCGTAGGGGCTGCCGTTGCCGCCGGGATGCCCTTCGCCCAGTTCGGTGCCGAGCAAATCGATCTGCCCAGGCGTGCAGCCTTCGAGCGCTTTAGGCCCGCTCGCTACCGACGGGGACAGCGACAACCCAGCCGGAAGCGTTATCGAAGCGCTCTTCAGCTCCGGCGTGGCCAGCTGGCCCAACACATCGGGCGCCTGGGGCACCCTAAGGTTCACTTCATAGCCCGAGGGCGTGTCGGCCCCGGTTTGTTCGGGCGTCAGTTCGAGCTGGGGGTTGAAGCCCGAAGCGCCCTGCAGCAGATTGCAGCCCCTAACCCCCGGGTAGGCGGTAGCTTCGCGGGAGTCGGTGGCGCCCTCCCAAGCGCTAACTTCAGCCCGTACGTGCACCGGTTCGGTAGAACAGGCGGTCGGGTTTACCAGGAACGCCGCTTCGCCAGCTAGGCTGTTCTGAAGGCTTGGGTCGCCAAAAACCGTCAGGGAAACTCGTTCGATATCCAAGCCTAGCGTCCGTATCGCGCCTGGCGTGGCTACACGCAGACGGTAGCCAGATTCGCTTGGCAGCACACTCGCGTAGAGGAATATCGGCTGGCCAAAACCGCCAGCGTTGAAGGCAAACTCTGCGGGGTAGCCTCGCTCGGGTATAACATTGTAGACTGGATACGGGCCAAAAGTCCATTTGTTTTCTCGTTTCAGCGTAAGCCACACGTCCCCGACAATACTGCTCACCGGACAGGCCGTGCGGCCGCTTTCGGCCGCCCCCGTCTGATCGCTGACATCCACCGCTGGGCAACGAGCCGCTGCAAGCGGATATCCGGCAAACCCCGGTGGCAGATCGACTCCCACGTCCTTGACTTCCTGCGGCACGCCGTCCATGACGGTGTTCAACGACAACGTCGTCGTCACCATATATGGATGCCCTCCAGCTTGATCGTCTGGGCCTCCGAGGCCGTTGTCTTCGAACGCAAGCTGATCAATCCCGAATCCCGCGGGGCCGGTACCGATCGGGCTCGACTCGCTCACCGAGGCCTGACTGCCGCTTCCCGACACCGTCGCTTCGTTGACCAGCGTGCCTTCCACCGAGCTGGACGCAGCCACCTTTATACTCACAACGAGCTTTCCACTCGGCGGTAGCTCCTTGTCATATTCACAGATAATCACGCTTGTTCCTGCACATTCGCTTTTTATGTGCGACTTCGAAGGCCGCTCTTCAAGTTCAGCGCCCGCAGAGACGAGGCCGACCGGCAGCGTATCTTTGACTGCGATAACGCCTTCAGTCGGTCGACTACCAACGTTCGTAACCGTTAGCGTGTAACGATCCAGAGCCTCCGCTTCAACCCCCCCATTTTCTACCGTGGCCACGCCCGGATGGAGACCCACAAGTTCGGCTTTACGAGGCAAGAGGTCGCGGTTTGAACCGCTCAGCAACCCTACGTACCTTATCGAATACGGTTTCGTACCCAATTCGTCGCCTGGGCCGCCGCTAACTTCCACATTACCAGTCCCTATTTCGGACACGGCTTCAAGCTTGCTCTGAACGCCAGCGGCACTTTCGTTCCACTCGATCGGTGACGACAGTTCGGCAGCGACTTCACCACCGTTGACCGAAAGCTCGTAACTACCACCAACTGCTGTCACGGAGATCTCCTGGACAGCGTCGCGCGTATCGGCAAAGCTAAAGTTGGTTGGTTCAGCGTCAGAGCTAAGCGACCAAGAAACCGCAGGCGTTTCCGCAGAGGCACGCCTCGCACCCACGATTAGTACCAGTACCATCGCCAGGAGCGCCACAAGCAAACCGGCAAGCGTACGACGCATAAGCCCACAGAACTCTGGGCACAACTGGCCCTCTGATCGACATCTGTACGTACTCATCGGTGCCTCCGATGCTCAACCCGATGGGATCCGGAATCATGGTGCATGGCGCCCGCCGCGCCCGTCTCCGATCTCTTGGAGTACCGTCCTCTCGCTTCTTTTCTGCATCTGACCCGCATCCGCTTTGGTAACGCCGTGCAGGTATGGAGAGCCTTGACTAGCTTTTGCCGCCTCGTTAGCTTCTTGACCTTCGGCGTCGACAGGCGCGGAACTTTGGCAACCACATTATCGCCAGCGGCCACACTGGACGGCGACAACAGATCGGGGGGCGCCGCGGAAGCCCCCCGGCACCCCTCGCCGCCACATTCGCGCGACGGCGATGTTTCTGAAAATCCGCCGTCTTCCCGCGCGTCGTAAAGCACCTGTTGCGTTTCGTCGTCCCGAGGGACCAGCTGACTCTCCGTTGTAAAGAAGACATCGCGACCCGATGGATCGATACCGAAGAGCTGCACTGTCGGTGTGTCGATCCCTGTGTCGGAGGAATCGCGGCCGTCGGATATAGGGAAGGTATGGCCTTCTGTGTACTCGAAAACAGTCGGTGCATCACTCACTGCGATCGCAACGAGTGGCGCCGCGCTCGTAAAGAACACCTCCGAGCCGTCCGCCGAAATCGCCGTGCGAGCCATTTCGGCAGTCGGCAAGTCAACTTCCGAGAATCGCTGGACCGGGAGCTGCGGCGCATCGTGGAAAACGTTGACGTTGCCACCTCCGGGTTCCGGACCAACCGATACACGCACGAGCTTTTCCGTGATCACATCGTACTCAAAGAGCTGAGGCACGGCGCTTGTGTCTCCAACCGTCAAGTCCGCTGAACTGACAAAGGCTAGGTATTGACCATCCGCGGTACTCTGAGCCGGTCGATCGTCGATCGTCTGCCAGACCGCCCGATCCTCCGCGAGCGTGCCCGACGGACCCCGCGTGCCAATAGTGTTCGCAAGAAATGTCTGCTCTCGCGCACCCACTTCAGCTTCTTGTTCCCCGAGTAGTTCGAGCCCCTCTTCAAGCGACACTTCACCATGTTCAAGCATCTTCAAAATTTCCGTGAGTGCTTCCGACACTTCATATTCATATCTTCGCTTAGCTTGTACTTCGATTTCCATTTGTTCAGACGTTTCGTTAGCCGTCAAGACCGATTCTTCGGCAGACGTCAGAAGCGTCGCGACAAAATTCACGGCGCCGGTTTCGGTGTCATACACGTACAGATTGTCGGCGCCTGCGTGAGCAAACTGCTGACCGGCCACCAGCGACGCGTCAGGCTTGCTCGTCAGGATCCCTTGCGCGACGAAGTACACCCGCTGTCCACTCGCCGACACGCGTACGACGCCAGTTACTTCCGGTTCCGCGAACCCGCTTGAGACCAGTATGATCCGCTTACCAGCTTCGTTTTTGAAATCATACTCGTAGAGATTCAATCCGCGCTGGCCCGGAAGCAATTCCTGTTCGGTTGTAAAAAACACCTTTTCGCCGTCTGCCGATGCCCCGACGAAGTTCGCGTCCCGCAGCCCGGTTGTAGTGTTGCACACCTCACAGTCTTCCTTCGACGGCTCGGAGATGTTAACAGTTTTAGAACCTTTGATGCGTGCGTACAGTTCGTTGACGTCCGGACCACCACTACACTTAAGTGCTGTAAAGAAGATACTTTCGCCGTCGTCTGATACCGCGTTGTATACCGAGCTGCCGGTAGGAGCACCCAGTTCAACACCGCAATCACTGACGAGTTCCGCTTCCGAATTGTTTGCCAGTGCCGAGTTGTTCTTGACACCGACGAGTATTGGTTCAACATTAGCCGTGCCACGGTAAATATACTCGTACAACGATTTCTGCCCTATTTTTGTTGTATCTCCCGGCCATACGTCCGATTGCCCTTCGATTGTCTGTGCTTCGATGGAAAATACGGATCGTGTGAGATCTTGGCGAAGCGCCAACGAGACTTAGCTCGTTGTCGACCCTCAATTCGACATTTACCAATCCCGGTGTCTCGCCAGGCCCTATCGGCGCTAGTTCCTCGCCCGGACCCTGCAAGTAGATATCTTCTTTGTGCGGCTGCCGTCCATCTGGCTCCGCACCCCATATTGCTTCGCTGAGTGTCGGATCGGCGCTTACGGCCAGCGGTGCACTTCGGTCGTACTGTATCGCGGGCGGGGTCAACGCCGAGTATTGCCAACCAGTCGCGGTGCGCACCAGTCGAAACAGGTTAATTGCGGAGGTGCGATTCTGATCATAAGACTCGTTGCCAACTCCACCGGTGACGCCCGCGATCGGGAGGACCATGGTTTCGCCCGATGGGGAGAAGGTCGCCGGTTCCCCCACGATGACCCCGCTGTCCTTATACGGTGGACTCACAAGCTCGTATGCACGACAGTCAGGCAAATACGATCGAAATCCGGGTGAGGCTTCCGTCGTAGTATCGCACGCCGCCCGGTTCGCATCTCCGGACGCCCACGCGCTCCCGGCGCACACCAGCCACGCCGCTGCCAGCATTGCGATCACCCGCCGCACGCTGCGCTGCGTAAATGTCCTCTCCAGAACCAACCCCACGTCCACAACCCTCCTCAATTATTTTCGAATATCCGCCTCTGCGCGAGGCTGCTCTGCATTTTCCCTGCGCAAGATGCCCAAAACAAGGGAGATACCGAAGATTCTAAATTAGAGTAGACTCATGTACGACACTATTCGAAGATACGATGTGCGCCTTCAAATGCCGGGGGTCGCACCTAACTGGGTGCGACCCCCGGCTTCCCTATATGAGCCTACCTAATTTGCATGACTAGATTGTCCACCCAAAGAGTTCTTTGCTTGCGAGTTCTACATCTGAAATGCCTAACTCGGCGGCGGCCGCTCCGAACGCTTCCAGTTTACACGTGATTTTTTTGAATGCCGTACCTTCCCACAGTTCGGCTTCGGTTGGAATCTGTACTTTTGCTCCGTTTGTTTCAGCGTTAAGCGCTCCGATTATAGCTTCTTCACCTGCTTTAGAGATTTTAAATGTGCCGTTTGCTTCTAACAACCCTACCTTAGTGAGCACGCCACAGTTTTTTTCGAACGCTGGTTTTGTGATTGTAGTTCCGACTGCCTTTACTTCTACCGTGATATTATTTAGCAGACCACACGCTGAGATTCCGCCTGTGAGTTTGAACGTGACGAATGTGTTATTGCCTGCGGCGCCGCCTGGAACAAACGCGTCAAGTGCTTCGCCTGCTTCTTCCTTTTTATTTAGCGGATAAGCGAGAACCGTGTTGATGCCGACCACTTCGATTTCTTCCGCTGTCACATTACCCGCTAAACATGTGGGTTTACCTTCTACATTACATTTTTCGAATTTGATTGTGGTTTTATCTGTTCCCGGGTTGCCACCTATGATTTCACCGGTGTCTTTCTCACTTGCACATTCTATATTTGTCACGCCTTCTAGCACGAACTTTCCGCCTGATGATGTGATCGCTTGTTTTCCTACCAAAGGCGCTGCTTTAACTAACCATTCCGGTCCTCCGGATGCAAATGCGGCAGATGCTCCCAGGACGCCAACAGCGAGAGCCGCGATAATAGCGACGAGAACGAAGAGGATGCTCCGCTTAGGTTGGTATGTCTGTTGCATTTCGACTACCTTTCCGATCGTTATCTATCTAGCCGACCGAGCGTCCATCCTGAATGGCACTCGGTCGCTGGTTCTTACCTGGCAGGAGACTCGCCGCCACGGCCTCTCTAAAGCTTGTGGCCGACAGATCCTCCGGGGCACCCGGACTGCATCCGTGAGACGCTGTATGTCGACACCCGATCCTGCGAGCGTCCACAAAACGTTTTCGACGCTGCTCCCACCATGCTCGCCATAATCCTCACTTCGAACCACCTGGACAAGCCAGATAGCGAAGATTCTAAATTGAAACAAGTCGTGATTCGGGTGGTCCTGATATACGGGACACTCCCTCGTCGCGATTTATCTACGCCTTGCGATAGCATGGACGCCTCCGGTCGGACCGAATGGACCGGCGGGAGATCGTTATCGCCGATGCCGGGGCGTCCATCCTGAGATGTACGCAGGCGCCCCGGCAACGGTTCTCCGGCTCGGTCCGGCGCCTTTGCGCTCAGGTGCCGAGCACCGCGAGCGGCAAGCCGCAGGTCGCGGCGACACCCTTGTACCCAGCACGCGCGGCGCACGCACGTCGCACTATGAAAGCTTTTACTGAGAAAGCTTCTAGTTTTTGAATAGACGCGGGCGACGCTTGGCGCTAGGCTCCGGATGGGATGAATGCTGGGGTTACGATCGAACGCAGTGCTGGGACGATGCGATCGCCGATCAACTGGTCGTTGCTTGGTTTGGTAATTCAGCGTTCTTCCTACGGATACGAGCTGGTGCAGCGCTTCGAGCGCATGTACGGCGAGGTGCTGGAGCTGTCGAGCCCATCCCAGATATACACGGCGCTCGACATATTGGAGCGGCGCGATCTGATTGAACTGCTGCCGGTGCCTGCCACCGCTGAGCCCTCGCGCCAACCCAAGCCGCACTATCGCGTCACAGCTGCGGGCATAACCGGATATGTGGATTGGCTCGTTTCTCACGTCCAGGACGAGCAGCGACGCTCGCGACTGTTCGCCCAACAGATCGCCGCCCTACCGGCGCGAGACGCACTGACCGTGATTGAGCGCTGCGAGCGCCAGTGCCTGCACGCGGCAACTGCGGCGCCGGCGGGGAAGAGGCGAGAATCAGCCGACTCGGTGGCGCACCTCACGGATCGGCTGATCGACGAGGAGGAGCGCCTGATAATCGACGCCCGGCTTGCCTGGATCGAGTACGCGCGGCGCGAGCTGCGCGCGCTTCTCAGGCGAGGCACTGCCGGGCGATGAGCCTGCTGGAGCTGGAGCACGTCAGTCGCCGCTACCGCCGCGGAGCGCACGAGCGGGTTGTGCTCGACGACATCTCGCTCACGTTGGAGGCGGGCGAGCTGCTGGCTGTATGGGGACTGCGCCGCTCCGGCCGCTCGACCCTATTGCGGGTGGCAGCCGGGATCGAGCCGCCTGACACGGGCGTCGTGCGCTTTGAAGGGCAGGATCTCGCCAGGGGCCGCGATGCGCTGGGCAACGGGATCGGCTACTGCCGCTCGGCGCCCCTGGACGGCGAAGCGCGCGGTGTGCTCGACGAGTTGATCGCCGGGCAGCTTGCGCGCGGCGTACCGCACTCGGAGGCGCAATCGCGCGCCTTCGCCGCGCTTGAGCGCACCGGCGCCGTTGGGTGCGCCCCACACGGCCTGCACGAGCTCGACGGTGGTGAGAGCGCGCGCGTTTGCCTTGCCCGCGCACTCACACTCGATCCCTCGCTGATCGTGATCGACGAGCCGACCAAGGGCGTCGATCTGCTCGAGCGCGACGCGATCCTCGCGCTGCTGCGCTCGCTCGCCGACGAGGGCATCGCGCTGCTCGTCAGCGCCAGCGAGGCGACCGCCCTTTCGGGGGCCGACCGCGCGCTGTCGCTATCGGACGGCGAGCTGCGCGGCAGCTTGAGGCCCGAGCTGGCGCTGGTCGTGCCCTTGCGCAGCGGCGCACGCGCGTGATGGGGCCACCGCGGCCCACGCGCGGTCACGCAGGGGTGTAGCGCGTGGCGCTGCTCGAGCTTGAGGAGGTGGTCAAGCACTACAGCGGCGCCGACGAGTCGGTGCGGGCAGTTGACGGGGTCACGCTCGCGATCGAGCCCGGAGAGCTGTTTGCACTGCACGGCCCCAGCGGGTCGGGTAAGACCACCCTGCTACTCCTAATCGCGACGCTGCTGCGGCCCGACTCCGGCACGATTCGCTTTGACGGCCGCGAGATCGTCGACCTTTCCGAGAGCGAAGCCTGCGACCACCTACACCGCGACGTCGGCTTCATCCACCAGGCGCCCCAGCTGATGCCACGCGTCTCAGCGCTGGAGAACACCGCGATGAAGCTGCTGCTCGGAGGCATGGGGATGCGCGCCGCGCAGGCGCGCGCGATTCCGTGGCTGCGCCGTGTTGGACTGGGCGACTCGTTGGCGCGCACGCCCGAGCAACTGTCGGCCGGCGAGCGCCAGCGTGTTGCGATCGCGCGCGCGCTCGTGGGCGAACCGCGCCTGATCCTCGCCGATGAGCCAACCGGCAATCTCGACAGTGCGCGCTCCCTGGAGATCGTGAGATTGCTGGCCACAGTCGCACACGCCCGTCAGGCGGCCGTGCTGCTCGTAACGCATGACCTGGAAGCGGCGTGCGTCGCTGACCGCCGCCACATGTTGCGCGACGGAAAGCTCGTCGAACGCTACCCGGAGGGACGCGTGGAGGTGGGCGTTGCCTGGCGTTGAAACACTGCGGGCTCAGCCGCTGATGGGACCACGCGCGCTGCTCTACTTCTACCGTCGAAGGTTGCGGGTGCACGCCGTCCAAGAGCTGCTCGCCGGCGCCGGCGTGGCCGTCTCAGTCGCGCTCGTGTTCTCGACGATCGTGGCATCGGGCTCGATCGCGGGCTCGGCCGGGGAAGTCGTGCGCACGGTTATCGGGCCGGCCACGCTGCAACTGCTCGCACGCGGCTCGGGCGGCTTCGATGAAGCGACGCTCGCGCGGGTAGAACACCTGCCCGGCGTCGAACAGGCCGCACCGCTACTCGAACAGACAGCCACGCTCGTCAGTCCGCGCACCGGCAACGGTACCGGCGGGCATCTCGTGACAGTCGATCTCGCGGGCGCCGACACGAGCCTCGTGGTGCTCGACGGGCTCGCCCACACACTGCCCACCAAGACACTCTCGGCGGGGGGCATCGGCCTCAGCCGGCAAACCGCCGAAGCACTCGGCATCCCCGCCCGCGCGGTCCCGGGCACGCGCGGACTGAGCGCGATGGGCGCAAGCATCTCGCTGCGGCTGGGGGGACGCGCCGAGCGCTTGAAGGTCTCGGCAGTGCTTGGGCCCGAATCCTTTGGCGCCCTCTCCCAGGCACAGGTGGCGGTGATGTCGCTCACCGAACTGCAGCGCCTGGCGGGACTCGACCGCCGTGTCTCACGTGTGCTCGTGCAGGCCAAGCCAGGCCGTCAAGCAGCGGTGCGCGCCGAGCTAGAGAAGCTCGCGGCCGGGCGCCTGAGCGTGGCATCCGCCGAACAGGACGTGGCGCTGTTGAACCAGGCTTTGCGCCCCAGCAACCAGGCGAGCGCGTTGTTTGCCACGGTAAGCGCGCTGCTCGGGCTACTGCTCGCGGGCTCGGCACTGCTATTGACCGTGCCCGAGCGCAGGCGAGCGATCGCCGACCTGCGCCTGATCGGCGCGAAACGCTCGGCAATCGCGCAAATGTTTCTATTCCAGGCGCTGATCCTTGGGACGCTCGCCTCCCTGGTGGGGCTCGCCGGCGGGTACGCCCTTTCGCAGGGGATCTTCCACCAGTCGGCAAGGTACCTGGCCGAGGCATTCACGCTCGGTACTCGCACGGTCCTTGGAGTGCGACCGGTCGCGATCGCGTTCGCGGGCGGGGTGCTGGCGACTTGCGCCGTCTCCGCCCTACCACTGCTGGACCTGCGCCGCGGCAAAGCACTCGACGCCGTGTACCGCGCCGAGGGGGTACCCGGCAACGCGCTGGCCGCCACGGTGCAACGCTCACTGGCACTCGCCGCCGGAGGGCTGCTCGCCACCGCGACTGCCCTCTTTTTCGCCGCACCGGATCGTGCGTTGATCGCATGCGTGCTGCTCGCGTTCGCGACCGTATTGGCGGTGCCACTGGCGTTCGCCGGCGTGTTGCGCACCGCGGAGGCACTCGCGGAGCATCGTCAAACATTGACGATTCTCCCCGTCGCGCTGGCCGCACTGCGTGCCACAACGCTGCGCTCGCTCGCGCTCGCCGCAACCGGCGCCGTCGCGCTGTTCGGCAGCGTCGCGCTGGGGGGAGCACGCTCGGATTTGCTGCACGGGATCGAAGGGTTCGCGCACGACTACTCCGCCGATGCCCCCATATGGGTGGGCAACGACGGCGACAACCAAGCCGCCGTCGACTTCCGCCCCGGCGACCTCGCGCGGCGGATCGCGCACGTGAGAGGCGTGGCCGGCGTGAGCGCCTTCCAAGGCAGCTTCCTGACGCTCGACGGAAGGCGCGTTTGGGTGCTCGCCCGGCCGGCCGGTGGCGCCCGCAACGTCCTCGCCGGGGAGCTCCTTCAAGGAAACCCGGCAACCGCGCAGCGACGGCTGGCCGAAGGCGGATGGATCGTGGTTTCACGCCAGATCGCCGAACAGCTTCACGTCGGCGTGGGCGCCAGATTGACGCTCCCGACACCAAGCGGCCTCGAGCGGCCCCGGATTGCCGCAACCACGACAAACCTAGCCTGGAGCCCTGGCGTGGTGTTCATCGGAGCCAGCGACTACCGACGAATGTGGGCAAGCGCCCTGCCGAGCGCCTTCGCCGTAGCACTCGAGCCGGGAGCGAGCACGACTGCCGTGAGCCGCTCTATCCGAACGCTACTCGGGCCCACCAGCGGTCTCAGCGTCACCACGGCGCAGGCGCGCGAAGCGAGTATCGACGCGCTCACAGGCGAAGGGCTCGACCAGCTGCGTGAGATATCGCTGCTGCTGTTGGCAAGCGCGATCCTCGCGATGGCGGCCGCACTGACATCGGCGATCTGGTCACGCAGAGCCTCACTTGCGGGCCTGCGCCTGGCCGGAGTGAGACCAGCCAGGCTACGCGCGATCCTTCTGTGCGAATCGGCCTTGATGCTCGGAGCGGGCTGCGTGACGGGGGCGCTCGCGGGTATCTACGGGCAGTTCGTGATCGACCACTACCTGGAGCGCGTGACCGGGTTTCCCGTCGCCAGCCTCAGCACGAGCCTGCGTCCACTGGAGATATTCGTGCTGGTGCTGGTGCTGGTAATGGCGATTGTGGCGATCCCCGGATACGTCGCCTCGCGCGTGTCCCCGACGCTTGCGTTCAATGAGTAGCGCGCCCGCCCTCACACGCGCCAGCGCCAACCCGCACACGCCCGCCCTCACACGCATCGGCCTACGCATACCCACCCTCACACGCGCCAACCTGTGCACGCTCGCCCTCGCGCGCGCCAACCTGCGCTACTGGCCGACCGTAGCGCCGGTCGTACGCGAACAGCTGGGCCGCTGGGAAGCGCGCGCGGCGCGGATCGCAGACTCGCGGCGGCGGGTGCTCGCGCTGGGCAAGCTTCGAACCGAGCGCTTCAACCCGCAGCTGGCGGCGACGCTCGCAACCCAGGCACCGCGCGCGCATCGGCGCACCGTCACCGAAGCGATCGTCGCCGTGCAGATCGCCTACGACTACCTGGACGCACTGGGCGAGCAGCGCGAGCACACTGGCGGGGACGCCTACACGCGCGAGCTGCTGGCAAGCGCCACGGACAGGCTCGCTCAACTGCCAGCCGCGCAAGCCGTCGAGGAGACCGCACGTCGCGCCGGCAAGCGCTGCGTGCGAGCACAAGCGCTCAGCCATGCCGCCCAAAGCTCGGGCGACGAGGAGCTGGCGCGATGGGCGAGCGCACAGGCGGCTGACAGCTCACTGTGCTGGCCCGAGTGGCTCGCCGGCGCACAGGCGTCCGTGCTGGTGGTGCATGCGTTGATCGCGGCGGCCGCACGCGAGGACACTTCGCCAAGCGACGCCAAAGCGCTCGACCGGCTGTATCTCTCGATTGGAGCGCTGACGATGCTCGATAGCCTGATCGACCGCGACGAGGATCTGGCACGCGGCGAGCGTGGGTATGCGCGCTGGTATGAGAACCCAGAGCAGATGGGCGAGCATCTGGCCGCTGCGGCGCGCGACGCCCTGGCACGCACACCGACGGCGCCCGATCACGCGCACCACCTGATGACACTCACCGGCGTGGTGGCTTACTACGCTTCGGAGCCTGCCGCGCGCGACCCTGGGGCGCGCGAAGTGTTCACACCGGTGAGGGCCGAGCTTGGTGGAGCACTCGGTCCCGCGCTCGCGGTGATGTGGACTTGGCGTTTCGCCAAGCGCGTAACGTATGTGCTTCGCCGAGCAACGGGGAGAAGGAGGTAGCGATGCTTGGGCGCATGCGCGGGATGCTCGCGGCCGGCGCCGCCGGCTCGGCCGTTGTGCTTGTGGCACTGAGCAGCGGGCAGGCGGCAGACGCGCACAGGATCCTCCATGGCCGTTGGGCGCGCGCGTTGCAGGCAAGCGGGTTGCAGACGAGCGCATTGCGGGGGACCGCGTTGCAGGCGACCGACGAAGCGAGGCTGCGCTACCTGTCCACCTCCGGCTCCACGCTATATGAGGTCGGGCACGCGAGCGGCACGCTGCCCGGCTCGATGAAGGTCCACATGCGCGTGGAAGCAACCTTCAGCGGCAGCTTTACGATCTCTGCCCCGGGCGGCTCGATCGTGGGACGCGGCAGCGCCTCGCCCCATGGCGTCGGCGTATACGAAAGCTTCGCCGGCTGGCTCACGGTCACCGGCGGCAGCGGACGCTACACCCACGCACATGGCACCGCGAGGCTGTACGGCACGTTCAACCGCGATAGCTATGCGCTCGTGATTCAGACTCAAGGCACACTGCGCTACTGAGGCGATGAGCGTGGCGGCGAGGCAACTCGCATGGACGGCGACCCTGTGCTTGTGCCTGCTCGCAACCTGCGCTGTGCCCGCGATTGCGACACAGGTGCCCGCCAGGCTGAGCGCGTCGTTTGACCCGCTGCGCCTTGGCAAGCGCACAACGCTGGAATTTGGGTTCTCCTTTGGCGCCCCAGCCGGCCAGGTGCCGCCGCCGCTGACGGGAATCGAACTGCACTACCCGGAAAACCTGGGGATCGGGCTCAGCGGACTCGGGCTGGCCGACTGCACGGTGGCGGCAATGGAAGCTGGTGGGCCGGGCGGTTGCCCTCCGAACGCGGTTATGGGCTTCGGCGAAGTGCTCTCCGGGGTCGTGCTCGGCACCCAGATCGTCAGCGAGACCGCGCAGGTCACGGTCATGCGCGCCCCCGATCGGGAAGGCCATCTGGCGGTCCTCTTCTACGCGGAGGGAACCGTGCCCGTCGACGCGCGGATCATTTTCCCCGGCCTCCTGCTCCCCTCCTCCTCGCCGTTCGGCGGTGTCGTGAACATCGGAGTGCCACTCGTGGAAACGCTGCCCGGCGCTCCCTACGTGTCGGTCATCGCGCTGCACTCGACGATCGGTCCGAAGAAGGTCGTGTACTACGAACAACTGGACGGTCGCACGCTCGCCTATCGCCCGCAGGGCATCCTGCTGCCGCAACGCTGCCCCCGCCTCGGCTTTCCGTTCTCGGCCAAGTTCAGCTTCTCTGACGGCAGCGCCGCGAGTGCGCACACTGTGATCCCCTGTCCCGATAACCCCGTGGCCAAGGGACGTGCGCAACCGGGGCGAGGCTAGAAGCTCTTTCAAAATGATGCGCACGCCCGGATACATCCCGAAGGCACATCCCATTTCGAAAGAGCTTCTCAGTGCCTGAAGTGCCGAACGCCCGTGGCCACCATCGCCACGTTCGCCGCGTCAACCGCCGCCACGACCTCCTCGTCGCGCACCGAGCCGCCCGGCTGGATGATCGCGCCGATACCCGCGTCGATTGCGAGCTGGGGACCGTCGGCGAAGGGGAAGAAGGCGTCTGAGGCCAGCGCCGATCCCGCGAGCAGGTCCGGCTGACCGGCGCGGGCCTTCTCGATTGCGATGTTCACCGCATCCACACGGCTCATCTGTCCCGCGCCGATGCCAATCGTGGCGCCGTCGCGCGCGATCACGATCGCGTTGGAGCGCACGTGACGGCACACCTGCCAGGCGAAGCGCATGTCCTGCCACTCGGCATCGGTTGGCTGCTTGGCGCTCATCACCGTCATCTGCTCGACAGTCTCCGACACCTCGTCGCGATCCTGCACGAGCAGGCCGCCGATCACCGGCTTGGCCTCAAGGCCACCGGCCGGCTCCGGCCAATCGGACAGCTCCAGCAGGCGCACATTCTTCTTTTGCGCCAGCACCTCAAGCGCCTCAGACTCGAAGCCCGGGGCCAGCAACACCTCGATGAACTGTTTGGAGAGTGCCTGCGCACACGCCTCGTCAACCGGGCGGTTGAGGGCGATCACGCCGCCGTAGGCGCTGACCGGGTCGCTGGCGAAAGCGCGCTCGTAGGCGTCCTGCACGGTCTTGCCGAGCGCGCACCCGCAGGGATTGTTGTGCTTGACGATCGCGCACGCCGGCTCGGAGAAGTCCTCGACCAGCTCGCGCGCGGAGCTGAGGTCGAGCAGGTTGTTAAACGACAGCTCCTTGCCGTGCAGCTGTACCACACCCGCGAGCAGGTGCGTGGGCGCGCCAACCTGCGCGTAGTATGCGGCGCGCTGGTGCGGGTTCTCGCCGTAGCGCAGCTCGGCCGCCTTCTCGTAGGCGAGCGTGCGCTGCGCGGGGAAATCCTCGTCCTGCCGTTGCGCAAACCAGGAGGAGATCGCGGCGTCGTAGCGCGCGGTGCAGGCAAACGCCTTGCCCGCGAGGCGCTCGCGCACGCTCAGCGATAGGCGACCACCCGCCTCGCGCAACTCGGCGAGCAACGGCGCGTAGTCGGCAGGGTCCACGAGCACAGCGGCAAACGCGCTGTTCTTGGCCGCCGCGCGAATCATCGTGGGACCGCCGATGTCGATGTTCTCGACGATCTCCTCGGGCGACGCGTCGCCGCGCGCGACCGTTTGCTCGAACGGGTAGAGGTTCACGCAAACAAGATCCACCGGCTCGATCTCGTGCTCCGCCGCGGCACGCAGGTGCTCGTCGTTGTCGCGCACCGCCAACAGTCCCGCATACAGGCGCGGATGCAGCGTCTTCACACGCCCGTCCATCATCTCCGGGAACCCGGTGAAATCCTCGATCGCACGCACCGGCACGCCAGCCTCGCTCAGCGCCCGCGCGGTGCCACCGGTCGAGACGATCTCCACGCCCAGCTCGGCAAGGCCACTGGCGAACTCGACCACGCCCGTCTTCTCCGAAACGGAGAGCAGCGCGCGACGGACGCGAACTTCGCCCGGCTCCGCGCGCTCAAACGGCAATCGGCTGCCTTTCGAGCGCTATCTGCCTTACCACTTCGGGCAAAAGGGAATGCTCCAGCGGCCGCAGCTCCTTCAGAACCTCCGCCGGGTCGTTGGCGTGACTGATCCGGCGGGACCGCTGCTTAATGATCTCCCCTGTGTCGATCCCCGCGTCGACGTAGTGCACGGTCACGCCGAACTCCTCCGCACCGTCGGCCAGAGCGTCCTCGATCGGATGGGCGCCCGGATAGTCCGGAAGCAGTGAGGGATGCACATTTATGACGGAGTCGGGGAAGCGATCGAGGAAGTGCGCGGTGAGCAGCTCCATGAACCCGGCAAGAACTTTCAGCCTGGCTCCATATTGCAAGAGCCACTCCGCCATGACCTCGTCGCGCTGCTCACGACTGTCGTAGTCACCTCGTCGAAACACCTCTGTCGGCACGTTCCGCTCCCGTGCGTATCGCAGAGCGGGCGCATCGGGAACGTTCGAGGCGACGGCGACGATCTCCGCCTCATGACCGTGGACTGTGTCGAGCAGCGCCTTTAGGTTCGTGCCCTTTCCTGAGACGAGCACCGAAACAGGGAGAGGATGATCAGCAAAGTCCGTACGAGGCAGCATGACTAGTAGGAGACGATATCCAACATGACGGCGTCAGGCAGACAGCTTGCGGTTGTGACAGACCTCACAGTGACGCGCCCGTGTCGCTTCTTCAATGTGGGTATGACTTTTTCAATCATCGTGCTGGGAGCGCTTGGCGTGGGATGGGTAAGCGCCAACCGGCGCGGCCACCAGGACCTGATCACCCGGCGCCCCTACAACAATCAATACAGCGACGCGAGCGCAGCGCGCGACGAGCGCTCGCTATTGAGCTAGACGGTCTCCAGGGCATACTTGCCCTGCGCGTCGCTGCTGCCCGAGAGCGGGTAGTCGCCGGTGAAGCACGCGTCGCAGTGCGTGGCTTTGGTGGCGCCAACCGCCTCATACACGCCATCGAGCGACAGGTAGGCGAGCGAGTCGCAACCCAGCTCGGCGGCGATCTCATCGACCGAGCGCTCGTGGGCGATCATCTCCTCGCGCGTGGACATGTCGATGCCGTAGTGACAGGGGTGCTTGATCGGCGGCGCACTGATGCGCATGTGCACCTCGACCGCACCGGCGTCCCTGAGCATCTGCACGATCTGGCGGGTGGTGTTGCCGCGCACGATCGAGTCGTCGACCACAACCAGGCGCTTGCCGCCGACGATCTCCGGCAGGGGGTTGAACTTCAGGCGCAGCCCGTGCTTGCGCAGCTCCTGGCCGGGCTGGATAAACGTGCGCGCGACGTAGCGGTTCTTGACGAACCCGTCGTCCTGGGGCAGCCCGCTGGCGCGGGCGAAGCCGCGGGCGGCGGCGTTGCCGGAGTCGGGCACGGGAATCACGAGGTCGGCCTCGGCCGGAGACTCGCGCGCGAGGATCTCGCCCATGCGCCCGCGCGCGACCTGCAACACCTGACCGTTCATGCGCGAGTCGGGGCGCGCGAAGTAGATGTACTCGAACACGCAAAACGCCTTGCGCTCGTCCGGAAGAATGCAACGGTTTTCGAGACCGTTCTCCCCGAGCGTGACGATCTCGCCCGGCTCGACGTCGCGCAGCAGCTTGGCGCCGATGATGTCAAACGCACACGACTCGCTCGCGACGCAATAGCGCGGAGGCTCCCCGTCCGCGCCCTCGATCACACCGAGGGCAAGCGGACGCAGGCCGTGCGGGTCGCGGAAGGCGACGACCCTGTCCTTGGTCATCACGACGATCGAGAAGGCGCCGTTCAGGCGCGGCAGCACGTCGGCGATGGCGTCCTCAATGTGCTCCGCTGGGTGCGTGGCGAGCAGCGCGGCCACGATCTCCGAGTCCGAGGTCGAGCTGAACGTGACACCGCGCTCGGACAGCTCATCGTGCAGCTCCAGCGCGTTGATGAGGTTGCCGTTGTGGGCGAGTGCGATCTCGCGGCGGGACCCGTTGGTGCCCTCCGAGCGCTGCACCGGCTGGGAGTTCTCCCAAGCGTTTGACCCGGTTGTCGAGTAGCGCACGTGGCCGATGGCAAGCTCGCCCGCGAGCGTGCGCAGGTCGTTCTCGCTGAACACCTGGCTGACGAGCCCCAGCTCACGGCGGGTCATGATGTTGCCGCCGCGATCGGCCGCGGCGATACCGGCCGACTCCTGGCCGCGATGCTGAAGCGCGAACAGAGCGAAGTAGGACAGGCGCGAAACCTCGTGCCCGGGTGCGTATATGCCAAACACACCGCACTCGTCGCGCGGTCCGTCGCGGTCCTCCGGACGAGGGTCCAAGGGCATCGTTTGCTTTACGCTAGCAGCAGCGGCGATCATCGCGGTGGACCGCTCTGGGGGGAGGTGTTGTTATTGACTTTTTGGACGATTGTCAATGGTGACTACGATATGTAGCTATCATAGTGAATTGTTCATTTTGAATACATCCACTCACGCAAACAGCTCCGCAAGCGCGCCATGCGCCCGCGCGAGGTCCGCCAGCGAGCACTCGATTCGCTCCCCCCCGGTGCGCGAGTCCCCGTGAGAGGGTGCCGGGCAGTCGATCCGAAGGGCCTGCCCACCCACGCTCCCGACGATCCGCACATGAGTCAGCTCGGCAAGCGCACGTAGCTCCCGCTCGCCGCCGCTGACAAGGAAGCCGCCCGCACCCTCGCCAAAGAGCGTGCCCGCAATTGTGGGCGCGGACGCGGACGCGGCCGAGATGCCGCTCCAGTCCGCCTCGCGTCCCGTCGCGGGGGCCAGCTCAGCCCCAAACAAATCCGCCGGCAGCGACACGCGCGCCCCAAGCTCGCCACCCAGGCAGCACTCAGCCAAAGCCACGGCCAGCCCGCCCTCGGCGATGTCGTGCGCACTCGAGAGTGCGCACGCGCGCACCGCCTCGCGGATCGCCGCCTGGGTCGCGACAACCCCCTCGATGTCGATCGGGGGCAGTCCGTCGGGGAGCCCCCAGCCCCACAGCTTGGCCAGCTCGCTCGCGACCAGGTGCGGCGCGAACGGACCAGCGATCGCGATCGTGTCGCCCGCGCGCGCGAACCCGAGTCGCCCGCCGCGACGCGCATCGGGCAGCTTGCCGACCATGCCGATCACAGGCGTCGGGTAGATCGGACCGGCACTCGCGCCCTCGTTATACAGCGACACGTTGCCGCCCACGATCGGCGCGCCCAGCGCCCGGCAGGCGTCGCCGAGGCCACGCACCGCCTCGGTCAGCTGCCAGGCGACGTGCGGCTTCTCAGGGTTGGCGAAGTTGAGGTTGTTGGTCGTGCCCAGCGGCTCCGCCCCAGCGCACGCGAGGTTCGACGCGCACTCGAGCACCGCCGCGACCGTGCCCGTGTAGGGGTCGGCCGCGACGCGCCGGCCGTTGCCGTCGATCGACACGGCGATGCCCGGCACGGGTGTACCCGGGGCTTGCGATCCGCCTGCTCGCGTCCCTTCGAGCACCGCCCCTGACGGCGGGTTTGGCCCACTCGTCGAGAACCCCGACACCCCTGCCTCGCCGAGCGGGCGAATCGCCAGCACAGCCGCGTCGGACTGCTCGGGGCGGCGCACCGTGCGCGATTGCACAATCGCGTCGTACTGCTCGAAGAGTGGCCTGCGCGACGCGATGTTGGCGCTGGACAGCAGAGCGAGCAGTGCCGCGCGCGGCGTAGTTTTTTGGGGGAGGAGCGCCTCCGGCGCCGGGTATGGCGTGCGGGTCGGCTTAGCGGGCTGAAGGTCATAGAGGGGACAGTCATCGACGAGCGCCCGCACCGGCATCTCGCCGATCAGCTCGCCCGCGTCGAGGACGCGCATCTGGCCCGTGTCGGTAACCGTACCAATCGCGGCGCCGCCCACCTCCCACTTCTCGCACAGCTCGAGCACGGCGGGCACGTCGCCGGGCTCCACCACGCACAGCATCCGCTCCTGAGACTCGCTCACCATGATCTCAAAGGGCTCCATGTCGGCCTCGCGCAGGGGAACCCTGGCGACGTCGATGTCGATCCCCACCTCGCCCTTCGACGCCATCTCCGACGCGGAGGAGGTGAGGCCGGCCGCGCCGAGGTCTTGCAGCGACACGAGCAACCCGCGCTGGAGCAGCTCAAGCGAGCACTCCATCAGCTTCTTCTCCTCGAACGGATCCCCCACCTGCACTGTCGGTCGCTTGTCGTCGTCCTCGCCCAGCTCCGCCGAGGCCAGCACCGAAGCGCCGCCGATGCCGTCGCGGCCAGTCGAGGCGCCGAACAGCAGCAGCGTGTTACCGATACCGACGGCGGCGCTGGTGATCAGCTGCTCGCGCTCGGCGATCCCGAGCGCCATCGCGTTTACGAGGCAGTTCTGCTCGTAGGGCCCCTCGAAATACACCTCGCCACCGACGGTTGGCACACCGATCGAGTTGCCGTAGTGGCCGATACCGGCGACGGCACGGTCGAGTAGGTATCGGGAACGGGCACCTGCCCCTTCCGCCCCACCGCCGTCTTCCCTGCCTGGCCGCTCCCCACCGTCACGGCTCGATGCCGCGCACGATTTGAGATGAGGCTCGCCGAACCGCAACGAGTCGAGCACCGCGATCGGGCGTGCGCCGATCGCAAATATGTCGCGCAATATCCCCCCCACGCCGGTAGCGGCGCCCTGGAACGGCTCGACCGCGCTGGGGTGATTGTGCGACTCGACCTTAAACGCGCACACCAGACCGTTGCCAACGTCCACCGCGCCCGCGTTCTCGCCAGGGCCCATAACCACACTCGGGCCCTCCGTCGGCAGGGTGCGCAACAGCTTCTTGGAGTGCTTATACGCGCAGTGCTCGCTCCACAGCAGCGAATACATCGCAAGCTCCACCTGGTTTGGCGTGCGACCCTGCTTCTCGCGGATCAGCTCGTACTCAGCCCGCGTGAGTCCGAGCGCGAGCGCATCCTCGACGGTGGGCAGCATCGCGGTCTCAGACACGCGCGCCTGCCTGCCCGCCGTGTGCCCTTTGGGTATGCCCTTCGGGGTGCGCCCCAGAGGGTGTGCCCGTTCGGGTGCCCTCGACCGCCATCCGCATCGAGGCGAAAATGCACAGCCCGTCAGTCGAGCCCGTCAGCTCGTCCACGGCGTGCTCGGGATGGGGCATCAGGCCGAACACGTTGCCGTGCTCGTTGCACACGCCCGCGATGTCCCGCAGCGAGCCGTTGAAGTTCTCGCCCGGCGCATATCGCAGCACGACCTGACCGCGCTCCTCCAGGCTCGCGAGCGTCGGCGCGTCCGCGTAGTAGCGACCCCACGAGTGCTTGGCGGGGATGCTCAGGCGCGTGGCGATCTGCTCGCCGCTTGACCCGGCCGATCCGCACGCGCACGTAAACGCCGTGTCGCCCTGCACCACATCGAGGTTGACTTGGCGGAAGGTGAAGCGCAGGCTTGCATTTGGCAGCAGCGCCCCCGGCAAGAGACGAGCCTCGCACAGGACCTGAAACCCGTTGCAAATCCCGAGCACGATCCCGCCGTCGCGCGCGAAAGCGATCACCGACTCCATCACGGGCGAAAAGCGCGCGATCGCACCCGCGCGCAAGTAGTCACCGTAGGAAAACCCGCCCGGCACCACGATCGCGTCGGCGCCCTTTAGGTCGCGCTCGCCGTGCCACAGCAGCTCCGCATCGCCCACGCGCCGGGCGGCGTACAGCGCGTCCACCTCGTCACAGCTGCCGGGGAACTGGAGAACGCCGAACTTCATCGCAGCTTTGCGACGGCGTCCGCGTCGGCTGGGTCGATGCGCTCCAGCCCGTCGATCCCGTCGAAGCCCCGGTCCGGGCTCACGATCGCGTCGATCTCGCGATTGAGTGCTTGCGCGGCAAAGATCGCATCGCGCATATCCAGCGGTTCGTGCTCACACCACAGGGCCAGGGCACGCTCTATGTCGCTCCGCTCGACCGGATGCGCGCGACACATGCCAACAATGTCACGTGCCGACTCGGCGGCGCCTGACCGAGCTATTCCACGCCTACACCGCACATACGCGAACTCGTGCACCAACTCGATGCTTGCCTCTCCGGCAAGCCGACCGCCTCTCATCTCGGTCAGGATCGCTCGACATGGCTCGCGATAGCGGTGCTCACCGCCGAGCGCATAGATGAACACGCTCGTGTCGAAGAGGAAGCGACGCACTCGCCGGTCAATCTTCCTTGTGGGACTCGTCGTATGCCTTCATCGCGCTGGCGTACCGGTCCTCGAGCATCTGCTTCTTCATCGCCGGCCAGTCCTCGACGGGCATCGGCTCCGCCGCGAGCAGTTTGTCGATCGACGCCGAGCGAGCATCCTGAACGCTGGACAGCTTCTCGTCGATCGCCTCACGAATCAACGCTCCGAGCGAGATTCCGCGCTGGGTGGCAATCTCGCGCAGACGGCGGTGCAGCTCGTCATCGAGCAGTAGCTGGGTTCGGCGCGTCAGAGAAGGCATACGCATACGATAGCATGCACATGTACATGCATATGTGCATGTTTCATTCTAGAATAACCTCATAGTCCTCGACGAGCGGGTTGGCCAGCAGCTTCTCGCACATCGGCTCCAGCTGGCTGGCGTCGTCCACGTCCAGCTCCACAAGGCGGCCAATGTGGACATTCGCGACACCCCTAAAGCCGAGCGCGGGCAGTGCGCGCTGCACCGCCTCGCCCTGCGGGTCGAGGATGCCCGCCTTCGGGCGGATCAGAACGCGGGCCCTCACGCTGGTCGCTCTGTGGCGCTGTCGCCGCCGGCTCGCGAACCCGTGCGCTCCAGCCACGACTCGAACGGCTCGCCCGTGATCAGCTCATACGCCTCGACATAGCGCGCACGAGTGCCAGTCACCACATCCTCGGGGATCGCCGGCGCCGGCGGCTTCTTGTCCCAACCGCTGCCGGCCGCCCAATCGCGCACGTACTGCTTGTCAAAGCTCGGCTGGCCTTTGCCCGTCTCATACCCCTCGACCGGCCAGTAGCGGGAGGAGTCTGGCGTCAGCACCTCGTCACCGACGACCAGCTCGCCGTCCTCGTCGAGGCCCAGCTCGAACTTCGTGTCGGCGAGTATCACCCCACGCTCGCGCGCGTGTGTGGCCGCAAAGGAGTACAGCGCGATCGAGATGTCCCTGACGCGTTCCATCAAACCCCGGTCGCCGACCAGCTCGGTGGCGCGCTCGAAGTCGATCGCCTCGTCGTGGCCCACCTCGGCCTTCGTGCTCGGCGTGAAGATCGGCTCGGGCAGCTGCTCGGACTCGCTGAGCCCGGTCGGCAGAGCGATCCCCGACACCGACCCGCTCGCCTGATAGTCCTTCCAGCCCGACCCTGTGATGTAGCCGCGCACAACGCACTCGACGGGCAGCATTTTTAGCTTGCGCACCACCAGCGCCCGGCCGTGCGCCTCGACGGGCACGCCGTCGGTGGCGGAGATCATGTGGTTGGCGACGATCCCCCGTGTCTTCTCAAACCAGAAGGCCGACAGGCCCGTGAGCACCCTGCCCTTGTCGGGAATCGGCGTCGGGTGCACAGCATCGTAGGTGGAGATGCGGTCGCTCGCGACCATCAGCAGGCGGTCGTCAAGGTCGTACAGCTCGCGCACCTTGCCGCTTGCGACTAGGGGCAGATCGGCCAGAGCAGTCACTTTTCGCGATGCTACCAACGGCTCAGGCGATCTCGTCCAGACGCGCCACGATCTGCTGTGCGTAGCGCGTGTAGTGGCCGTAGTCGAAGATCGCGTCGAGGTCAAGCCCCGCGGCGCGCTCGTCGGCCGCGAGCAGCTCGCGCAGCGGCGTACCCTCGTCCCACGCTCGCTGAGCCAGCTCCTGAGCGATGCGGTAGGCGTCGTCGCGCACCATCGGCGCGCGTCCCTGCGCAGGGTCGCCTTCCACGAGTGCCAGCAACACGCGCTGGGAGAAAAGCGCACCGTAGGTCAGCCCCAGGTTGGCCAGCATCCGCTCCTCGTTCACAACGAGGCCCTGCACGAGCCGGGTGGCGCTGTGCTGCAAGTGGTCGATCAGGATCGTCGAGTCGGGCAATATCACGCGCTCGACCGACGAGTGAGAGATATCGCGCTCGTGCCATAGCGCCACGTTCTCAAGCGCCGCCTGGGCGTTGGCACGCAGAATGCGCGCAAGCCCCGAGATCTGCTCGCTCTTGATCGGGTTACGCTTGTGCGGCATCGCCGAGCTGCCCTTCTGCCCGGCGCGAAACGGCTCCTGGGCCTCACGCACCTCCGTGCGCTGCAGGTGGCGAATCTCGGTCGCCAAGCGCTCCAAGCCGGCGCCCGCGAGCGCGATCGCCTGAAGCAGCTCGGCGTGGCGGTCGCGCGCCACGACCTGCGTGGAGACATCCTCGCGCGCCAGCCCGAGCCGCTCGAGCACACGCCGCTCGAACTCCGGGCTGGTCGCCGCATACGTGCCGACCGCGCCCGAGATCGCACCGACCGCGGCCTGCTCGAAGGCGCGCTCGAGGCGCAGTGCGTTGCGGTGCGCCTCGAAGGCAAAGCCCGCGAGCTTCACGCCGAACGTCGTCGGCTCGGCGTGCACCCCGTGCGTGCGCCCGACGCACAGCGTGCCCGCGTGCTCGCGCGCGCGGTCCGCGAGCGCTTGCACGAGTGCCCAGGCGCCGGGCACGACAAGCTCCCCGGCGGCGCGCAGCTGCAGCGCGAGCGCGGTGTCGAGCACGTCGGAGGAGGTCAAGCCAAAGTGGATCCAGCGCCCCGCCTCGCCGGCGCTACGGGAGAGCACGTCCACGAAGGCCGCCACATCGTGGTCGGTGGTACGCTCGCGCTCGTTGACCGCCTCCACGGTGAACGTGGCGGCGCGGATCGCATCCAGCTCCGCGGGCGTCGGGCCCTCTGCGCCCGGTTGGGTGCCATGAGGAGCGCCCGTCGGAGTGAGTAGCGCCGGCAGCTCTTCGCACGCCGCCACCTCCACGCGCCGCCACGTCTCCATGCGCGCCTCGTCGGTCCACAGGGCGCCCAGCTCGGGGCGGGTGTAGCGGGAGATCACCTTTGGGATTATCGCGGGCGCTTGGGACGGTGTGCGGTGCGGTGCCCCAGAGGAGGCTCCCACGCGGCTCCGGCGACGGACGCGGGCGCGGGCCAGCGGCCCTGCCGCCCGTCGATCATGTAAAACGGTGTGAGCGCGCACGCGCGTCCCACTCCCGACAGACGGAGGAGCCATGCCCACCTACATCATGCTCTCTACGCTCACACCCGAGGGCGTGCAGACCGTCAAGAACAACCCTGAGCGCATCCGCGAGGTCAACAAGGAGGTCGAGCAGCTCGGCGCCACCGTCAAGGCGCAGTGGGCGACCCTGGGAACGGTCGACTTCATCTCCGTCGTGGAGGCACCCGACGAGAAGACGATGGTGCGCGTGTCGCTGGAGTTGGGCTCGCGCGGCACCGGCCGCTATGAGACGCTGGCGGCAATCGGCGTGGACGAGTTCATCGCATCCCTGTGAGAGTCCTGTGAGCGACGCGGCCCCCACACCAATCCACCTCGCCGAGGCCGAGGAGCAGGCAAAGCTGGAGGAGTTCGACGTCGCCGGTCCGCTGGTCGGCATCGTGATGGGCTCGGCAAGCGACATGGAAGCTATGGAGAAGGCCGCCAAGGAGCTACGCGACCGCGGCATTCCCCACGAGATGCAGGCGATGTCTGCCCACCGCGAAGCCGACACGGTCGCCGAGTACGCCAAGAGCGCCAAGTCACGCGGCCTGCGCGTCATCATCGCGGGCGCCGGCATCTCCGCCGCGCTCCCCGGCGCGGTCGCCGCGCACACCGACCTGCCGGTGATCGGCGTGCCGTTGTCGGGACGACTCACGGCCGCGGGGGGGCTCGACGCGATTTTGTCAATCGTGCAGATGCCTCCCGGGGTGCCTGTCGCGTGTGTCGGGTTGGACAACGCGCGCAACGCGGCCATCTTGGCCGCGCAGATTTTGGCGGCGTAGCAGCCGACGCTAGCGTGGAATCTGCGCCGCACACCTGCCAGGTGCAGCGAGCGGGGAAGCTGCGTCCGCCGAGGGCACCCCGAAGGAGGACAAGCGGACCAGTGTGTTCGCCCGTCCTCCTCTACCTCCTCAAAGCGGTGGTGTCCAGCACTCGATGCCGGCAATCCCGTCCGGATGCGCGCGCATCGGCACCTCGATCGCATCTGCCAGTGCGCCCGTAGCATCGCGGCTACGACTGCGGCTTGCCGGGATCAGGATCAGGCCGGCATGACCTCGCCCATCCGTCAAGCGCTCGGCGGCAATCGGGCGAAAATCCTTGATGTTGTTGGTGACAACGGCCCTTTGCTCGCCACAAGCAACATCAAACACCTCCTGGTCCGATGCCTCGCGCAGGTCGGATCGCTCGGCGACTGCCTCGACGTCCAAGCCGCGCCTCCTCAAGACTTGCGCGATCAGGGGCGAGAGCTGCTCGTCAAGCAGCGCTCTCACGAAGTGAGAGCTTCCTGTCCCGCCTTCCAGGCCGCGTAGCCACGTTCCCACTCGGCCTGGTTGAGAGCCGATTCCGCATCGATCTCGTCTCGGTAGTCGCCGTAGTAGGCAATCGACGCCTGAACCAATCCGGGCGCAATCTCCAGATATGCAGCTGCCTCATCCACGTCGTTGTTGTTCTCGCGGACCGTCGCGATGACCTCCCACACGTCAAGGCCGCTGCCGACGAGGGCGGCTCGCCGACCGCTCGGTCCATCGGCGAAACGCACGAGCGGATGATCCTCGCGTCGCAGGCTCTCATCTACATAGCGCTGCGCCAGGGTTCGCGGAGCCAGACCAGCTCGCTGCGCTTGTGCGGCCAGCCGCTCGCTGACACCGGGGCGAAGCCGAAGGGTGAAGTGCTCGCTCATAAGGGCAGCGTAGCACCCTGTGTCACGGAGTGGCACAGTGCGAGTTTGGCTCGGGACTCACCGGCGGGGCACACCATCGCCCCGCCGATTGCCCGCACTACTTCCTACCGCGCCCTTTGCCTTTGCCTTTGCCGTGCCCTTTGCCTTTGGCCGCTTTTTTACTCAGGTGCACGACCGTCGACACGGTATGCGCAACCGGAGGACCGCCCAGCGCCGACTGGAATGTAAACGTGCCGCTCACGTGCAGCGTGTGACCAGCCTTCAGTGCTTTCAGCGCCCTGGAGTCGGCGTGTACCTTGACCTCGACCGTGCCCGCCGGGACGCTCTGTGAGCCGCTGGCGAAGGACACCAGCGTGGCCACACACCTGCCGTGGTGCTTGATTTCTGTCTTCTTGCACTTCTTGGCTTTGCCTTTGCGCTTTGCAGCTTCGGCAAGTGCCGGCTCGCTGGCGCCGAGCGAGATGCCCAGCGAGTCCGCGAAGCCGACGTCGGCGTTCTTGAAGAACAGCTTCCACTTCAACGTCCCCGCCGTCGGGAACGTAAAGAAGAAGTCGATGTCGTCGGTTTTCGAGTTGAACGACGGAGGCTTTGCCTGGGTGAAGTTGCCGCCGGGGATTGCCAGGGCGTTGCTGGCGGCACTTGCGGAGGCGGCGCCGGTAGTCGTCACAGTACATTTTCCGCCGCCATCCGCGACTACCGACTCAGCGCACACCTCGATCTTTGCTATCCCGGCGTGCGTGACAGCATCAGTCACCAGTCCGCTTATCTGTCCCCCGGTATGCAATTCGGCGTTTGCGGTCGAGGGCGCAGCGCCGGCGGTCACCGATATGCCGCTCTCGGACTGGGGCAGATACGGGCCTTCATCCTCCGGGTAGAACGTCACCGCATAGGAGCTGCTGGGCAGCGCGGAGACCGTATATTCGCCACTGGAATTGGTGACGTCACAGCGACCATACGCTTCGCCGGATGTCTCGGCACACACCTCAACGTCTTCGATCCCCGCATGCGTAGCGGCGTCTGTCACCTTACCGGTGATCTGCCCACCGACGAGCAGTTTTGCGTCGACGTCGTTGGTGGTCACTTCGACTTTGACCGACACGTTTTCAGCCGAGCTATCCAGGAAATTATCTGAATACGCGTAGAAGTAAACCTTGTAAGATCCGCTGGGCAGACCCTCGATTTTGTATTCACCGTTGCTGTTGGTTTCCGCGCAAGCCTCGTCAGTGTCGCTTTCGTCAGCGCACACCTCGACATCCGCTACCGGTTCACCCGAGGCGGCACTGGTGACACGCCCGTCGATCTCACCGCCCTCAATCATTTTTGCATCGATTCCGGGCGTGGTCGTATTCGCCAGCACGGGTACCTTCGTAGCTTCTTCATAAGTGGCCGCGTCGTTGTAGTACTGGAATATGTAGTCCTGCATCGTGCACGGCGTGGTCTGGCAGTTCTCGCCAGAGAACCAGACCTCGAATGAGCCTTCGGGTAGACCAGAGAAAGTGTATTCGCCGTTCGAGTTCGTTTCCGTGCAGTTATCGAAGAACACTTCTTCAGTCGTGTCGTAAGCACATACCTCGATGCCCTCGAGCCTGGCCGCGCTCGCGTTGGTAACGACTCCCTCGATCTGCCCACCTTGGTTTGAGGACTGCAGTTCCGCATTGATGCCGGCCACCGTCGTTCCGGCGGTCACGCCGACCTCTTCGGCCTGACCCAGGGAGGACTTGCCGTTGAAGTACTGCGTCCGATAGCCGGATTCACCAAAATCGGAGGAGAATTCGACTGTGTAGGAGCCGCTCTGAAGCTCGGGGATCGTGTATTCGCCGTTGGTGTTTGTGGGTGAGCAGTTCCCATATTTGGCTGCTTCGTCCTCGGCACACACTTCCACGCTCGCAACCGGGGCGTGCGTCGCCGCAGCGGTCACCCGCCCACTGATCTGCCCGCCGGCATGAAGTTCGGCATTGACGCCCTCGGTAGTAGCCGGCACCGTGACCGACACAGGAGTTCCTTCAGTTTCCGTGGACTTGCCGTTGTAGTACTGATACAGATAGTTGAGACCCTCGTCCTCGGCGTAGAATCCGACCTTGTACGAACCGCTCGCCAGACCCTGGATCGTGTAGGTGCCGCCCCCGTTTCCGGCGGTCACCTGGCAGGAAATCGTGTGGCCCTGGTCGGCTGCCTGCACGACATAGGTGCCGCCCGCCTGCCCAGCGATCGGCACGCCGCTGCGCAGCCACGTGTAGGAGAAGCTTGTCGGGTTGTTGGCCCAGGTGCCGGTCGAGCAGGTGAGCGTCTGCCCGAGCGCAGGGGTGCCGGTGAGCGTGGGAGCCGCGGTGTTGACCGGCGCGAGCGCCGCTTTCGTGGTCGGCGTCACCTCCTCGATGGCCGAAGCCAGTGTGGGCACCAGCATCATGCCGAACAGTGCGATCGTGATCAGCATCGCTCCACGTACGCCTATGCGCGTTGAACAGCCGCGCCTGCCTATATGCCGCATCGGGCCTCGTCTCCTAAAATCGGGTGCGGGCGCATCCTAGCGGTTTGACCCGCGTACAGTTCAGGCTGCGGGAATTTCTGCCGGCTCGAGCGTGATCTCTCCATCCGCGGCGTCCGCGACAACGCTCTCCCCAGAGTGGAACCGTCCCTCCAGCAGAGCGAGCGCCAAGCGGTCCACCAGCTGCTTCTGGATCACGCGCCGCAACGGCCGCGCTCCATATGTCGGGTCATAGCCCATGTTGCCCAGCAGCTCTCCTGCGGCAGGGGTTATTTCGAGTTGCACGCCCCGCTCGGCGACACGCTCGACGACATGCGCGAGCTGCAGATCGACGATCTCTCCGATCTGCTCGCGCGAGAGCGGGTCGAAGCGCACGATGTCATCGAGCCGGTTGATGAACTCGGGCTTGAAATGTGCCGTTAGCTCGGCGCGCATATCGTCGCCAGTGGCGGACACCGGAATGTTGGAAGTCATGATGAGCACGGTGTTCTTGAAGTCCACGGTGCGGCCCTGACCGTCAGTGAGGCGCCCGTCGTCCATCACCTGCAGCAGCGTGTTGAACACGTCGGGGTGGGCCTTCTCGATCTCATCGAGCAGCACCACGCTGTAGGGACGACGACGTACAGCCTCGGTCAGCTGGCCTCCCTCTTCGTAGCCCACATAGCCCGGGGGCGCGCCAACCAGGCGCGAGACCGAGTGCTTCTCCATGTACTCGCTCATGTCGATTCGTACCATCGCGTCCTGAGAGTCGAACATGAACTCGGCAAGCGCACGGGCAAGCTCGGTCTTGCCGACGCCAGTGGGACCGAGGAACAGGAACGTGCCGATCGGTCGGTTCGGGTCCTGTAGGCCCGCTCGCGAGCGGCGCAGCGCGGTGGCTACCGCCTCGACCGCCTCGTCCTGGCCGACGACGCGTTCGTGCAGACGCTCCTCCATGTGGAGCAGCTTCTCGACCTCCCCCTCCAACAGGCGCGAGACGGGTATCCCAGTCCAGCGTGCCACCACCTCGGCTACGTCCTCGGCGTCCACCTCCTCCTTGAGGAACACCGGCCCGGCGCCGCCGGTACCGGACCCCGCACCGCCGGCGCCGTCCACCGTGGCCTCCTCGCCCTCGCGCGCGCGCTCGGCCGCTTCGTGCTCGCTCAGCTGCCTCTCAAGCTCGGGGATCTCGCCGTAGCGCAGCTCCGCGGCGCGTTGCAGGTTCGCTTCGCGCTCGGCCCTCTCGGCCTCGACGCGTGCCTGCTCCAGGCGTTCCTTGGTCTCGCGCACGCCCTGGATCGCCTGCTTCTCCTTCTCCCATTGCGCGCGCATCTGCCCAGAGCGCTCGCGCAGCTCGCCCAGTTCGGCCTCGATCGCCTCGCGGCGCTCGCGCGAGGCGTCGTCCTTCTCCTTGCGTAGTGAGGTCAGCTCGATCTCAAGCTGCATCACGCGACGGTCCACCTCGTCTATCTCGGTGGGCACCGAGTCGATCTCGATGCGCAACCGCGAGGCGGCCTCGTCGATCAGATCGATTGCCTTGTCAGGCAGAAAGCGGTCGGCGATGTAGCGATGCGACAGCGTGGCGGCCGCGATCAACGCGGAGTCCTGGATGCGCACGCCGTGGTGGGTCTCATAGCGCTCCTTGAGCCCACGCAGGATCGCGATCGTGTCCTGCACGCTTGGCTCGCCCACCATCACGGGCTGAAAGCGCCGCTCCAAGGCCGCGTCCTTCTCGATGTACTTGCGGTACTCGTCGAGCGTGGTGGCACCCACGCAACGCAGCTCGCCGCGCGCGAGCATCGGCTTGAGCAGATTGGCGGCGTCCACCGCACCCTGGGCGGCGCCGGCGCCGACGATCGTGTGCAGCTCGTCGAGGAACAGGATCACGGTGCCCTGTGCCTCGGAGACTTCCTTGAGCACGCCCTTCAGGCGCTCCTCGAACTCGCCCCGGTAGACGGCGCCGGCGATGAGGGCGCCCATGTCGAGGGCGATCACGCGCCGCTCCCGTAGCGACTCGGGCACATCGCCAGAGACGACGCGCTGGGCCAGGCCCTCGACGATCGCGGTCTTGCCCACGCCGGGCTCACCGATCAGCACCGGATTGTTCTTGGTGCGACGGGAGAGCACCTGGATCACGCGGCGGATCTCCTCGTCGCGGCCGATAACCGGGTCGAGCTTGCCCTGCTCGGCCAGCTCGGTCAGGTCCTTGCCAAAACGCTCCAGCGGCTTCTGCTCCTCTTCGGGTGGTGCTTGCATAGCGGTCCCACCCGGCGCCTGTCCATTGGGTGGCGTCATCGCTGCCTCCCAAACGGCGAGCGGGCATCCGCCGCCCGTACGAGGTCGGTGCCGGGTGGACGGGAATTTGGGAAAGGAACAAGCTCGGCACGGAAGGAGCGGCGCACACGCTCGAGCTCCTGGGCCAGCTCGACCTGAGTATGCAGAGCCTTCACTTCCAGCTCTTCGATGCGCTCGTGCATACCCTGCACCTCGGACTCCAGGTCCAGCACGCGCTGCACGCCGGCGAGATTGAGACCAAGCTCGACGGTCATCTCATGGATGCGGCGCAGCTTCTCCACGTCCTCCTGTGAGTAAAGGCGGGTGCCCTTGGGCGAGCGCTTGGGTTCCACAAGTCCGCGCGCCTCATACATGCGAAGCGTCTGCGGGTGCATGTTCGCCAGCTCGGCGGCCACCGAGATCATGAACACGCCGCGGTCGGTCTCGACCTCGACACGTGTAACGCGCCTGCCGCTCACGACAGCGCCTCCCCGAAGCATGCGAACCAAGACCCGCTTTTCACGAAAAACCTGCTTTTCATGAGGGGACCTCCGCGAACAGCTTCGCGCGCGGATTGCCATTCATGACCTTCGATAGCTCGTCAACGGCCGCCCGCTGCTCGTCGCTCAGCTCCTCGGGCACGTCGAGCACAAAGCGGTAGTGGATGTCCCCGCGGGTCTTGCTGCCCAGCTTGGGCGGACCCTCGCCTCGCAACCGCTGGAGCGCTCCATGATGGGTGCCGGGCTTCACGCGCAGCGTCTTTGACCCGTCGAGCGTCGGCACGCGCACCTCGGCCCCGAGAAGCGCCTCTGGGATCGTGAGCGGGACCTCGACCTCGAGATTGTCTCCCTTGCGCTTGAAGGCTGGCGAAGGATCAACGTGGGTGACCACATACAGGTCTCCCGCGGGGCCACCGCGCGCCCCAGCCTCACCCTTACCGGGCACACGAATGCGTGAGCCCTCCTTAACGCCGGCGGGGATGTTGACGCGAAACTTCTTAACGGTACGGACAGCCCCCGAACCGTTACAGGTGGGGCAGGGGTCTTCGATCACAGTGCCGCTGCCGCCGCATTGCGAGCAAGGCTGGGTGATCGAGAACATGCCCTGACCCTGACTCTCGATCCCGCGCCCTTCGCAGCGCGGGCACACCTTCGGTGTCGTGCCCGGCTTGGCGCCGGTACCGTGGCAGGTGGTGCAGACCCCAGTGGTTGGCACCGACAACGGGATCTGTGCGCCGGAGATCGACTGGTCGAAAGAGATGCGTACCTCCGTCTCCAGATCGCGTCCGCGCTGCGGGCGCGAGCGAGCGCGCCTGGCACTGGCACCACCTGCAGACGCACCTTCGCCGCCACCGCCTCCACCGAACAGGTTGGAGAGGATGTCTCCCATCGAGGAAGCGTCGAAGTCGAAATTGCCAAAGCCACCAAAGCCTGGGCCGCCGGACGCTCCACCCGCAAACGGGCCGGTGCCGCTGTCGTACTGCTTGCGCTTCTCGGGATCTCCGAGCACGTCGTGGGCCTGGGAGATCTCCTTGAAGCGCTCCTCAGCCTGCTTGTCGTCGGGGTTGCGATCCGGGTGGTACTTGCGCGCCAGCTTGCGATACGCCTTCTTGATGTCATCGGCGCTCGCTTTTTTGTCAACTCCGAGCGTCTTGTAGTAGTCGGGGCGAGTTGCCATCTGAGCCAATGCCCCTACGCCGCCACAAGCACACGCGCGGGCCGCACGATGCTCTCGCCCATGCGATACCCACTCTGGAAAACCTCCGCGACGGTGCCGCTCGCCGCACCCTCCACCGGTTGCTGGGCAACCGCCTCGTGGAGATTCGGGTCGAACTGCTCCCCAAGCGGCACGAATGCCTCGATGCCCAGACGAGCGAGGGCCGCGGCCAGCTCCGAGCGCACCAATCGCACGCCCGCCAGTAGTGGGTCCTCGGCCTCTGCCGCCTCGATCGCGCGGTCGAGGTTGTCAAGCGCCGGGAGCAGCTCCTTGGCGAGCTTTGCCACACCGCGATCCTGGGCCTGCGCCGCGTCACGCGCGACACGCTTGCGGTAGTTCTCGAAGTCGGCCTGGGTGCGCTGCGCGAGCGCGAGATACTCATCGCGCTCGGCAGCCGTCTTCACCATCTCGTCCAACTCACCCTCAATCGCGGCCGCGTCGCCATCCATCCCCTTCCCGGGGACGGACTGCTCGGCGGAAGTGGAGGCAGCCTCGCCGTCTCCGGGCCGCTCGGCCTGCGTCTCTAGGACCGGCGGGGCCACGATCTCCTCGTCGTCGGGTGCTGCTCGCGTCCCCTGGACGCCGGTGGCATGTGACTCCGTGTTGTCGATCATCGAGGTCAGCTCTTGCCCTCGTCGACAACCTCGGCGTCGACGACGTCCTCCTCGGCGGAGGCACCGTTGTCCGTCGTCTCACCGGCGGCGCCGTCGGCTGACGCGGCCGCGTCGGCCTGAGCCTTCTGGTACATCGCCTCGGAAACCGCGTGGAACGCTGTCTGCAGAGCCTCGGTACGAGCGTTGATAGCGGCCGGATCCTCGGCCTCCAATGACTCTCGCACCTCCTTGATCGCCTCTTCGATGCGACCCTTGGAGTCAGCGTCGACCTGATCGCCGAGATCAGCGAGCTGACGCTCGGCCTGATAGGCGGCGTTCTCGCCGTTGTTGCGAGCCTCCGCAAGCTCCCGCGCTTTGCGGTCCTCCTCGGCATGGGACTCGGCGTCGGTGACCATCCGCTTGATCTCATCCTCGGAAAGCCCCGATCCGGCCTTGATCTCGATCTTCTGCTCCTTGCCTGTGCCAAGGTCCTTGGCCGACACGTTGAGGATGCCATTGGCGTCGATGTCGAAGGCAACTTCAATCTGCGGGATGCCGCGCGGCGCCGGTGGGATGCCGGTCAACTGAAACTTGCCCAGCGACTTGTTGTACTGAGCCATCTCGCGCTCGCCCTGCAGCACGTGGATCTCAACCGAGGGCTGATTGTCCTCGGCGGTCGAGAACACCTCGCCCTTGCGTGTCGGGATCGTGGTGTTGCGCTCGATCAGCTTGGTCATCACGCCACCCTTGGTCTCGATCCCGAGCGTAAGGGGTGTCACGTCGAGCAGCAGCACGTCCTTGACGTCGCCCGCGAGCACGCCCGCCTGGATCGCAGCGCCGACGGCAACCACCTCATCGGGGTTCACCCCACGGTGCGGGTCCTTGCCGGTCAGCTCCTTGACCTTCTCCTGCACGGCCGGCATGCGCGTCATGCCGCCCACGAGCACGATGTGGTCGATCTCCTTGACGCCCTTGTCCTTGGCGTCGTCGATTGCCTGGCGCACCGGCGCAACCACGCGATCCAGCAGCGCCGATGTCAGCTCGGCCAGCTTGGCCCGCGTCAGGCGGGTGTCGAGGTGCTTGGGACCTGAGGAGTCGGCCGTTATGAACGGCAGGTTGATCTGCGTCTCCTGGGTGGTGGACAGCTCGATCTTGGCCTTCTCGGCGGCCTCATACAGCCGCTGCAACGCCATCGGATCGGCGCTCAAGTCGATGCCCTGGTCGCGCTTGAAGTCGGCCACGAGCCAGTCGACGATTGCCTTGTCGAAGTTGTCGCCGCCGAGATGGTTATCGCCGGCGGTCGACTTGACCTCGAACACGCCGTCGCCGATCTCAAGCACTGACACGTCGAAGGTGCCGCCACCGAGGTCGAACACGAGGATCGTCTGGTCTGACTCCTTGTCGAGCCCGTAGGCCAAAGACGCGGCGGTGGGCTCGTTGATGATGCGCTTGACCTCGAGGTTGGCGATCTTGCCGGCGTCCTTGGTGGCCTGGCGCTGGTCGTCGTTGAAGTAGGCCGGGACGGTGATGACAGCCGAATCGACCGTTTCGCCCAAATACGCTTCGGCGTCCGTCTTGAGCTTTTGCAGGATCATCGCGCTGATCTCGGGCGGCGAGTACTGCTCGCCAGCGGCTTCAACGCGCGCGTCACCGTTGGGACCTGAGACGACCTTGTAAGGGACGATCGACTCCTCCTCGCGCACCTCGCCCTCCTTGCGGCCCATGAAGCGCTTGATCGAGAAGACGGTGTTCTGCGGGTTGGTGACGGCCTGGCGCTTGGCCACCGTGCCGACGAGCCGCTCGCCGGAGGCGGTAAAGGCGACCACCGATGGGGTGGTGCGGCCACCCTCGGCGTTCTCGATGACGGTGGGCTCGCCACCCTCGAGCACGGCCATGCACGAGTTGGTGGTGCCGAGGTCGATTCCTATGGTCTTGCCCATGAGCTGGTGCTCCTTCAGTTGCGGATCAAATCTAAGTGAGAGAGTAGCAGATTATCTGTACGCCAACAAGCGGTGCAGGACCGCTACCGTTTGCGCATGAAGCCAAAGCTGCGGGGGGTGTCGCATCAGTACGCCTTCTTTGTGTCTTTGGGGTGCGGCGTGGCTCTGATCCTCGCGGCCTCCAGTGGTCGAGCGCGCCTCGCCGCCTGTATATACGCGCTCGCCGTATCGGCATTGTTGGGCACCAGCGCGCTCTACCACAGGGTCACCTGGCGGCCGCGAGCGCGGCGCTGGATGCGGCGCTTGGATCATTCGATGATCTTCATGCTGATCGCGGGTACCTATACGCCCGTCGCTCTACTTGCCCTGAAAGGGTCACTGGCAACCACGATTCTGATCGTGCTGTGGGCCGGAGCGCTCGGCGGCGTCATATTCAAGCTGTTGTGGATCGACGCGCCAAAGTGGTTGTTTGCCGGGATCTATGTCGCGCTCGGCCTTGTGTCGGCCGCGGTATTCGGCGAGCTTCCCAGTGCGATCGGCTGGCTCGGCGTGGCCGGACTGGCTGCCGGCGGGCTGCTGTATGTGCTCGGGGCGGTCGTGTACGCCAGTGGACGCCCAAACCCTTGGCCGAGGGTGTTCGGCTACCACGAGATCTTCCACGCGCTCGTGATCGTCGCGGCCGCCTTGCAGTACGCCGTGATCGCGTTCGCGGTACTACCTCACGGTTGACGACTGGGGCACATCCGTGCGAGCGCGCATTCGCCGCAGGCGGGAGTGCGCGCGTGGCAGGTACGCCGCCCGTGGCGCAGCAGATTCACATGGAGCTCCAGCTCGTGCCCCGGGGGAGTGAGCACGAGCATCTCCTCGTGTAGCTCCTCGAAGGAGGCACCGGGGCGAAACAGACCGAGGCGCGTGCCGACACGCGAGACGTGCGTGTCGACCGGAATGTCGGGCAGCCCGTAGGAGAACAGCAGCACGCATGCGGCGGTCTTGCGCCCCACGCCGGGTAGGGCGCAGAGGTAGGCACGACTCTGCTCGACGGGCGCTGTGCACATCCAATCGAGCGACAGCGGATCACCCGCATTGGGTAAGGATCCCGCGTTGGACGCGAAGTCCACCACACGCACGGAGTCGATCCCGCGCGCGGGACGCGCCTCGTCGGCCTCGCTCGCTGAGCCGGCGATGGCAGCGAGGATCGCCTGAATGCGTGCCGACTTGACCTTGGAGATGCCGCCGGGCCTGATCGCCTCCTCGACCTCCACGACAGGCGCGGCGAGCACAGCCGCGTAGTCGATCGGCCGGGTAGGCTCGGCAAAGCGCTCGCGCAGTCGCAGGAAGGCGACGTCGCGATTGCGGTCGTTGGTGCTCTGCGAAAGCACCGTCAACACAAGCTCGTCCAGCGGTCGCCCGTGCGGCGCCATCAGCGGTATCCCGTACACCCCGCGCAGGCGGTCGCGGATGCGCAACACACGGGCGCGCGTCGGTCGCTTCCAGGCATCGGGCACACACCCACGCTATACGCCGGGCACACACTCACGCTATATCCTCGCCCGTCGCCCCGCCTTGGCCAAGCACGAATGCCGGCGGGACACGCTACCCGCTCGTCCGTGCCCCTATCGCGAACACGATCGACCGCGCTCCGCCGTGGATCGGCGTGAGCGTGAGACGGTAGGTATCCCGCGCGAGTGTGGTGTCCCCGCTCAGATGAGCTTGGTCGTGGCCCCGCGCGCCAGTAAGCGTGAGCGCGCCCGTCGCAGCGACCCAGTGTCTACTCCCGTGTGCCGTGAGCAGGCGCGAGAGCGTGACCCGTATACGCGCGGATGCGCTGAGGTCAAAGGCAAAGGCCACCTGGGAGAGCGCGAGTTGGTTGCGGGCGATCGCCGCGCGCGCACGCGCGGTAAGACCGAGGCCGGTGATGCGGACAGTCACGCCACTTGAGCCACTGTTGCCGCCCTCGCCCGCGAGCGCTTCCACGCCGGTGGTCTTTCGCCAGCTTTCTTCGGCCTGCTTTAGCTGCCGTTCTATTGCTTCGGTCTTCTGTGTGACTGCCCTCGCCTGCGCTTCAGTGGCCTTTTGCGCTTCTTCGACATTCCGTTCTTCGGCGGCTTTCTTTTCCGCCGCTTGCCGTTCTTCTTCGTGCTTACGTTCTTCGGCGGCCTTCTGCTCCGCCGCCTTCTTCTGTTCTTCTTCGGCTTTCTGTTCGGCAGCCAGCCGTTCCCTTTCAGGTCGCTGTTCGGCGGCTATCCGTTCTTCTTCTCGCTTGCGTTCTTCGGCGGCCTTCTTTTCCGCCGCTTGCTGTTCTTCTTCGGCCTTCTTGGCGGCGACTTCCCTAGTGGCGACCCGCTCGGCGTGTCCCGCTTCGGTACCCGCTTCGAAGGCGGCGAGCCCGGCGGGCGCGCCGACGCCGGTCGGGCCGTCGTAGCCGGGACCGGCGTTGCAGATCAGCACCCCCTTTCCGCAGTCGCTCAGGGAGAGCGGTGAGTCCGACATTGAGCCCGCACAGCCATTGGTGTACACGCCGTCGCACTTGCCGTTGCCCCCCGAGGTGACGTCGTAGAGCGAGGCGCCACCGAGGTGGGAGTACAAAGTCGCGGCGGGATGTTCGACTCCTTGGGCCCCACCGACGAGCGCGAACAGGGAAGCGACGATCGGCGAAGCCACGCTGGTGCCACCGATCGTCACCCAGCCCGGAGCGATCGAGGAGCCCGGAGCGTAGTAGTAGGGAACCGAGTCGTAGATCGCCACGCCGGTGTCGGGGTCTGCATCCGCCGCGACGTCCGCGACAGCACGCCTGGATTCTTCGCCGGTGCCGCAGCCGACCGCATCCCAGTCGGGCACCGCGGTCTGCCAGGAGGGAGCGGAGAACACTTCGCTGCAACCTCCACCACCGGCGTTCTTTTCGTGGTCGCCGCCATCGTTCCAGACCGTCTCGGATGCGCGCGCGCCCGCTTCTGTCAGGGTCAGTTTGGTGCCGCCGACCGCGATCACACTCGGTGAGGAAGCCGGGTAGTTGACGCCGGATTCGTATTCATTGGGATTCATCCAGTTCTCATAGCCCCAGTCGCCGGAGCCGGCGGTGATCACGATCCCCGGATCGTTGAAAGGGCGTCCAAAGGGATCTTTGTCTTCACCCCAGTCGGTCCAAGAGTTAGAGATCTCCGTCGCGCCCAGCTGCTCAGCCGTCCCCACGGCCGCTTCGAGCGCGGAGGCGGACGGAACGGATGCATCCACGAGCAATATGCGGCAGTTACGGCAGATGCCGTGGGCGACCTCGATGTCGATCGATGTCTCGCCGGCCCACCGCGAGGCCGTTTCCACTTCAGCCTGGTTGCCGCCCACCGGCAGGTTCCCTATTTCTCCGTTCTGGTTGACCTGCTCGAAGCAGTCGCTCACGGCGCCGCTTGTGCAGGCGGGCAGCACAGGCAGTCCGAACTTCTTGGAGTAGACGCTGAGATCGGTTTCGGCTTCGGGATCGGCGTAGGCGTCGACGAGCGCGATCGTCTGCGATTCGCCCACGGGCGCATCGGGGCGTTCGCCAGGGAAATAAGCGCTGCGCAAATCATCGGGACTCAGGCCATACGCGCCTGTCGCGATGGTTGGCGAGGCGTCCGAGTCCAGCGTCACCCCCAGCGGGTGGGTGTGCGCTCGCGCGGCCGCCGTTCGCGGAACCAGCTCCGACGCCAGGCACGTCGCTTCGCCGGGCACAGTGGGTACGCACAGCGGACGTGTCGTGTAATCGGATTCCGGCAACGGCGTGACCGAGGCGGCCGCAACGGCGGGCAGGCAAAGCGCGAAGGCGACGACCGCCACAAGCGCCGCGCAGACAGTCCCGCTGGTCGGGCTCCTGCTCTTTTGGTGCCTCGCTTCGATCGAACCCACCCCCAAGCGACCTACGTCCAAGCGCCATGATAACCGTACGTCGATGATCAATGGAGTCGAAGCCGGTGCGATCCCGAGCGCGGCGCTCGTGGGCCAGGCACGGGTCCGGGCTCCGTGGACCCAGTCGCCGCTGATCGCGGCGCTGCTGATCGCGTGCCCGCTGGCGCTCGCCTACCTGATCCTCGCGCCGCCGGCCGGCGATCTCGCCGCGGCCACCTATAGAAGCGATCTGTTCGCGCGCGCCGGCTTCACCACCTGGGACACGGGCTGGTACGCCGCTCACGGTTATTGGCTGCCCGGCTACTCGCTGCTCTCCCCAGCCCTGGGCGCACTACTGGGCGTGCGTGTGCTGCTGGCGCTCTCGGCGCTCGCCGCCTGCACGCTGTTCGCACTGATCGCCGAGCGCGTGTTCGAGCCAACCGCGGCTCGCCTCGCCGCCGCCTGGTTCGCGCTCGGCTTCTGCGTCGGGATGCTCTCAGGGCGCGTGCCATACGACCTCGGCTTCGCGATCGGGCTCGGCTCGGTACTCGCTCTGCTGAGCGGCTCGCTGCCGGCCGCGCTCGCGCTGGCGGTACTCACGGGCATCGCCAGCCCCGTCGCGGGAGCGTTCCTCGGGCTCACGGGGTTGGCGGTGGCACTGAGCGATCTCCAGGTTGGTGGGCGGGCGGGCGCGAAGCAGGCCGCAAGCGAAGGGCTGCAGGGCGACCAACATTCACGGCCGGCGATAGCAGGAGGCCTATGGCGCGGCGCGGCGCTGTGTAGCGCCGCGCTGATCCCAGTGCTGGTGCTGGCATTCGCCTACCCCGACGGGGGCTATGAGCCGTTCGCCGCGTCGGCCTTCTGGCCCGCGCTCGCGGGCGTGCTGCTGATCGCACTGCTGTTGCCGCAAGGACCGCTGACCAAACGGGCCCAGCGCGTGCTGCGCCTCGGCGCCGCGCTGTACGCAGTGGCGCTGATCGGCGCGTATGCGATCCACACGCCGATGGGCGGCAACGCCGCTCGACTTGGACCCCTGCTTGCAGCGCCACTGCTGGCGGGCGTGCTGTGGGGAAAACACCGCACCGTGCTGCTGGCACTCGCACCCGTGTTGCTCTACTGGCAGCTGGCGACGCCGATCCACGACTACTCCTCGATCTCAGGCAACCAGTCGGTCAAAGCCTCCTACTACGCTCCGGTCCTGGCGGAGCTGCACAGGCTGAGCGGCGGCAAGCCGACGATCGTGGAGGTGCCGATGACAGCCGCACACTGGGAATCGGCCTACCTCGCCGGCCACGATGGCATCAAGCTTGCCCGCGGCTGGGAGCGCCAACTGGACACACGCTACGCGGCGATCTTTTACCACAAAACGCTCAGCGCGCCGGAGTACCGCGCCTGGCTTGCCGAAAACAGGGTCGTGTATGTCGCGTTGGCGGACACGCGCCTCGATGGCGCCGGACGCCTGGAGGGAGCGCTCGTCGCCAACGGACTGCCCTATTTGCGGGAGCTGTGGCGCTCGGAACACTGGCGCCTGTACCGGTTCATGGGCTAGGCTTTCTCGGATGCTCGCTCGGCTCCGTGTTCTACAGGCACGCGCACTGCCGCACGGATGGACCGACGTGCTGCGCCAAATCGCCCTGGTCGGACTGGCCTATGGCGCCTACAGCCTCGTGCGCGGGCTCGTCGGTGGCGATGGGAGAGCCGCCTTCGCGCACGCCAGCGACCTGATTCACATCGAGCGCTCGCTGCACGTGTTCGTCGAGCCCAGCATCCAGGCGTGGGCGTCGGGCAGCCATCTGCTGATGGACTTCTCCAGCTGGCTGTACGTAAACGCGCAGACGACGATCACGCTCACCGCGCTGATCTACCTGTACCTGCGCCACAACCGCTCCTTTTACTTCGTGCGCAACATGTTCGCGATCGCGATGCTGATCGCGCTTGTGGGCTATGCGGTGTTCCCCACCGCGCCGCCGCGCTTCCTACCCGAGTGGGGCTTCATCGACTCGGTGTCGGACTTCACCGGCGTGCACGTCTCGCACGCGAGCGCTTCGATGAACGCACTGTTCAACCCCTACGCTGCCGTGCCCTCGATGCACGTGGCATTCGCGCTGATGATCGGCTGGCCGCTGGCATCGCTGTCGCGCTCGCGGATTGCCAGCGTGCTGTGGCGCCTGTACCCGCTGCTGATCGCGTTCGTGATCGTCGCGACCGCCAACCACTTCATCATCGACGCCGTGCTGGGAGCATTGACGGCTGGCGTCTCGGCACTCGGCGCTCAGCGGTTGGCACGGATGCGCCCGGCCGCCTGGCGCTTCGGTCCAACCCCGGCGGGAGCCGGATAGGCTCCCGGGTGTTCCCAGTCTGGGAACACCGATCGCACTCGATGCCTCCCTCTCCTCCATCCCATAGACAGCCCACCCGCACGCGCCGAGCGCGCGCTGGCTCCGCTCGCGCGCGTCCGGGCAGGCGCGCGACGCTCACCGGCGCCGAGCGTCGCGAGATCGTGCGCAACCGGCTGATCGAGTCGCGTCTGACTCCCAACGCGATCTCGATGACGGGGCTCGCCCTGAACGTGATCGCGGCTGTGCTGGTATGGGAACGCCTGTATTTCCTCGGGGGAATCGCTTTCATCGTCGGCTCGGTGATGGACACCCTCGACGGCCGCTACTCGCGCATGTCCGGCAAGGGCACCCCATTCGGCGCCTTCCTGGACTCGACGCTCGATCGCATCGAGGAGGGGATCGTGCTGACCGCGGTCGCAGCGGACTTTGCCCGCGAAGGACGCTCCGGAGCCGCCGCCGCCGTGGTCGTCGCGGTGCTGGCGTCGCTGATGGTGTCCTACACCCGTGCGCGAGCAGAGGCGCTTGGTGTGGAGTGCAAGGTTGGGATCGCCACCCGCCCGGTGCGCGTCGTGATCCTTGCCGTCGGCTTGATTTTCGCGAAGGGCGCCTCGCTCGGAGACTTCAGCCTGCTGGCGCCTGCCGTGTATGTGCTGGCCGCGCTGAGCGTGATCACTGTGGCGCAGCGCATCTGGCACGTCAAGCGTGCGCTGGCTGTCACCTAACCCCGGTGGCGGGGTAGTCTCCCCCGACCTCCACAAAGGAAACCGCACTAGATGAGCATTCAACAGAGCAACGGCGCCGCCTCCTCCAACGGCAAGGCGCGCTACCAGCAGGACAAGGTTCGCGTCGCGATCGTCGGCGTCGGCAACTGCGCCTCGGCGTTCGTGCAGGGCGTGCACTACTACAAAGACGCAGACCCAAACGAGCTGGTGCCCGGCCTGATGCACGTGGACCTCGGCGGCTATCACGTGCGCGACATCGAGTTCACGGCCGCCTTCGACATCGACTCCACCAAGGTCGGCAAGGACCTCGGCCAGGCGATCTGGGCTGGGCAGAACAACACGATGAAGTTCGCCAAGGTGCCGAAGAAGCTCGACGTACCCGTGTATCGCGGCATGACCCACGACGGCCTCGGCAAGTACCTCAAGCAGAAGATCAAAAAGGCGCCCGGTGAGACCGCCGACATCGTGAAGATCCTCAAGGACACGCACACCGACGTGGTCGTGTCCTACCTGCCGGTCGGCAGCGAGGACGCAACCAAGTGGTACGTCGAGCAGATCCTCGAGGCCGGCTGTGGCTTTGTCAACTGCATCCCCGTGTTCATCGCACGCGAGGACTACTGGGACAGGCGCTTCAAGAAGGCTGGGCTGCCGATCGTCGGGGACGACATCAAGTCGCAGGTCGGCGCCACGATCGTGCACCGCACGCTCGCGCGCCTGTTCGCCGACCGCGGCGTGAAGATGCTGCGCACCTCACAGCTCAACGTGGGCGGCAACATGGACTTCTACAACATGCTCGAGCGCGAGCGCCTGGAGTCCAAGAAGATCTCAAAGACCAACGCCGTCACCTCGATCATGGACGAGCAGCTACCCGCCGACGACGTGTACATCGGACCATCCGACTACGTGCCGTGGCTGACCGACCGCAAGTGGGCCCACATCCGCGTCGAGGGCCAAGCCTTCGGCGACGTGCCGCTCAACGTGGAGATGAAGCTCGAGGTGTGGGACTCACCCAACTCGGCCGGCATCGTGATCGACGCTGTGCGCTGCTGCAAGCTCGCGCTGAACAACGGCATCGGCGGACAGCTCGACGGTCCCTCCTCCTACCTGATGAAGTCGCCGCACAATCAGCGCCCCGACAACCTCGCGCGCGAGGAGACCGAGAAGTTCATCGCCAAGCACTCCCAGATGAAAGTCCCGCGCTCCCCCGTCAGGCCGAAGGGACGCGCCGCCGCACGCAAGCCTGCCGTCAAGTCCTGACGGTCTCCACGCCATGCCCGTCCGTCGCGGGTGGGCATAGAAGTGAGGGCAGGCGAGCATAATGGGAGCAGTGAGCGCACCCACGTTCTCGATCGCCCACGTAACTCCATACCCCTGGGAGAACGGGGACAACGAGATCAACGCGTATGTGGCTCGCCTCGCGGCAGAGCTTTCGCGGCGCGGACACAGAGTCTTGATTCTCGCGCCCTCGCGCTCGCCCGAGCGGGTGCGCGAGTCGCGCCGCGAGCTGCGCACGACCAAGGACGAGCCGGCGAGCCTGTTGGAAGGCACCGACAAAGGCGAGCCGCGCCTGCTCGCGATCGGCGAGGTGCTCGACGTGGGCAGCACCGCCGCGCGGCGTCCGCTGGCGCTGCCCGTCGATGTGGCACGGACGCTCGAGGAACTGCTCGCCAGGATGCCGCTTGACATCGTGCACGTGCACGAGCCCTCAGCGGGGCTTGTGGGACTCGGGACGTCGAGCGCCGCGTTGCGTCACTCGCGCTCGCTGAACGTGGGCTCTTTCAGCTCGCCGGAGGAGCGGCTGCCCTCCGCGACGCTTGCGCGACGCTTCGTCGAGAGCTTCCTCGCGCGGCTCGACGCGCGGCTCGACGGCACGGCAAGCGTCGAGCAGGTCGAGGAGACCTATCGCGAGCTGATCGCGCGACGGCACGACACGAGAGGAGACGCCGCGCTGCGTCGGCGCTTGGAGCGTCGCCCGCAGATCGACGTGGACCTGCACATGCACACCGACCACTCCGGCGATTGTGAAACGCCGGTGGAGGTTTTGCTCGCGACCGCCAAAGAGGTCGGCCTCGGAGCGATCGCGGTGACCGACCACAACGAGATCTCCGGTGCCCTGGAGGCGCGCGAGAAGGCGAAGGCGGCCGGCGTGAAGGTGATCGTTGGCGAGGAGGTCAAGACCGCCGAGCAGGGTGAGGTGATCGGCCTGTTCATCGAGGAGAAGATCCCGCGCGGCCTGAGCATGGCCGAGACGGTGGCCGAGATCAAGCGCCAGGGCGGCCTGGTGTACGTGCCGCACCCGTTCGATCGGATGCACGCTGTGCCCGACTACGAGCATTTGCTGCCAATCCTCGACGACGTCGACGCGATCGAGGTGTTCAACCCGCGCGTGGCGATCGGCGCCTTCAACGAGGAGGCGGTCCGTTTCGCCGCCAAGTACCGCATCGTGGCCGGCGCCGGCTCCGATTCGCACGTCGCGCAAGGACTCGGCTCGGTGCGCATCCGGATGCGCGACTTCGACGGCCCGCAAGAGTTCCTGCAGTCGCTCAGGGACGCCGAAATCACAACCAAGCCCTCCAGCCTCATATACGTACAGGCGCTGAAGTTCCTGCAAACGAAAGCCACCCCGGCGGCCGCCCGCAAGGCCTCGCGCGAGCGGCGAGTGCGCAGGGCAACACGGGGGTAGCGGAGGTGCGACATGAGCCTCCTGGGGCAGGACATGAGCCATCGGTGGCGGCGCAAGTAGCGATGCAGGCGCAAGGACAACCGGGCGGGCCGTCAAATCCCTCCGCGTCCATGCCCGCTACAGACGACGAGATCCGCGAGAAGTACCTTGAGCGGGCAATCAGAGAGCTGAACACGCTCACACGCGACTTGCAGAGCTGCCCGCACTGCCCGCGCGGCCAGCTGATGCCGGTGCTCGGCTCCGGCCACCCACAGGCGGACATCATGCTGCTCAAGCACGCTCCCCTGCCCTCGGAGATCGAGGAGGGAGTCGCCTTCTACGGGCGCTCCGGCGGCGCGCTGATGAAGTCGTTCAAGCGCCTCTCGATCGACCCCCTGACGGTTTACGGGACGCTGTGCGTGAAGTGCCCGCTCGCCGACGCCTCCCTGGCAGACCCGGCCTGCGTGGCCCGCGTTGTGCAGGAGATCGCGATCGTCCAACCACGCATCGTGGTCGCCATGGGCGCCGAGGCACTCAGCGTCTTGAACGACCTCGACATCCCGCTGGCAAGGCCTTTGCAGCCGCGATTCGGGGAGATCCAGCAGCTGACGCCGATGGTCGATGCTTTGTATGTGCCGAACATCGACGAGTCGCTCGACGAGCAAGACTCCAAGCGTGCCTTCTGGGCGGCGTTCCGTGCGCTTGGCGACTGGTACGCCGCGCAGCCGCCTTACTAGACGGTGAGCACGAGCTTGCCGAGCTTGCCGCCCGCCGCGAAGCGATCGTAGGCCGCGGCTGCGTCTTCCAACGCGAACGTCTCGGCAACGGGCACCGTGAGCGCGCCCGTCTCGAACAGCGGCAGCACCTCGCGCTCCAGCGCGCGCGCCGCGAGCGCCTTCTCCTCCAATGGACGCGCACGCAGCGTGGAGCCGTGGATGCGGGCGCGCTTGCCCATCAGCGCGAGCAGGTTCAGCTCGGCCTTGACGCCCGCCGAGACGCCGATCACACAAATGCGCCCACCGATCCCGAGCGCGTTCAAGTCGTCGGCGAGATTCGGGGCTCCCACCAGCTCGAGGATCACATCGAACGGCCCATGCTCGACAAAGCCCTCCGGTGCGATCGCCTCAGCGCCAAGCGCCGCAACCTCGGCGCGCGACTCCTCGCGGCGCACGGTCGCGACCACACGCGCACCGGCAGCTTTTGCGAGCTGGATCGCGGCGGTGCCGACGCCACCCGCCCCGCCGTGCACAAGCAGGCGCTCGCCGCTACGCAACTCGCCTTGCGTAAACACCGCGTCATGGGCTGTCGTGAACACCTCGGGTAGGCCGCCGGCCTCAGGCCAGTCGAGCACTGCCGGTACTGGCATCAGCTGGCGCTCGTGCACGACGGCCAGCTCGGCCTGTGCGCCACCGCCGACGATTGCCATCACGCGATCGCCGAGCGCGAACCGTTCGGCACCTCGCCCGAGCGCGTCGACCACACCCGCAAGCTCCATTCCCGGAATGTCTTGCGGCGAGCCTGGCGGCGCCGGGTAGAGGCCGCGCCGCTGCATCATGTCCGCCCCATTCAGCCCCGCGGCACGCACGCGCACAAGCACCTCGCCGTCCCCAGGCGCGGGGTCGGGGTGCTCCTCCAGGAGAACCTCTCCATCGCGGATCGTCGCTGCGCGCATGCAGCGCGAACCCTACTGCGACGCGACGGGCGGGCGGATCATCAGCCACAGCGGCGGGCTGGAACCGACACGCAGCTCCTTTATATGCTGGAAACCGAGACGCTCGTACAGCGCCGCGCTGCGCTCGCTTGAGGCCTCGATGTAGGCGGACACGCTCTCCCGGTCGCAGCGCTCGAGCGTGGGGCGCATCAGCGTGCTGCCAAGACCCTTGCCTTGCATATCCGGGTGCACGCCGATATCGCGAACGTAGTAGTGGGGACCACGGATTTCGTGCGCGTGGCGCCACTCCATCGTGGCACCCATTCTTGCCGCCCTGGGCAGGTGGACCCCGAAGGCGCTGCCGTGCAACAGTGTGGTGCGCGGTGGCACACGCCACTTGCCAGGTGGCAATGTCAGCGCGGCTCCGGTGAGGTCATTAGTCGTCCACACACGCCCGTGCGGCAGTGCGTAGTGACCTAGATCGAGTCCGAAGTAGCGCCGCAGTTGTGCAAGCCGCTTGCCGTCTTTGGGCATCAACCAGCTGAAGACCGGATCCTCGAGGAATGCTTCCGCGAGCACTGTCTTCAGGCGCCCGATGTCCTCGGCGGTCGCCGGACGCATACCTAGATCGACAGTCGCTGGGGGCTCAGCCATTCTTTGCTCCCTTCCTTCCAGTGGCGGGTTTTTGCGGGGTGATTGCGCTCTGCGGGTCGACGGCGCCCGGGTCTTGACGGATCAGCGCTTCGAAAGCGTTGAAGATGAGCACGAGCATGTCCCCAAAGAGAGCGTCGGGGACGGCCTCTGGGTCGGCCAGCTTCTCAAACGCCAAACCATTGCCCAGCGCGTTGATGAGCAGGCCCACGAACTCCGCCGCCTCGACCGGCGGCGGGTCGCCGTGCCGCGCTGCCGCCTCCATAAACAACCGTCCACTGGCCGAGCGAAGCGCGGCGAACCGTTCAGCCAAACGCCCCCTTAGCGCCGGTTCGCGGATCGCGTAGGCCCAGAACTCCATTAGCAAAGGGAAATAGTCTGGGCGCTCGCGCAGTATCTCGATCCAGTGATCCGCCGCTCCGCGGGCCTGCTCTTCGATCGTCGCTCCCTCGGCGACGATCTGCGAATAGTCGCCCACGTCGGTGGCGATCCGCTCCTCAAAGAGGGCCAGGAACAGGTCCTCCTTGCTGGCGAAGTTCGAGTACAGCGCGCCGCTTGTCGCACCGGCCTCCCGCGCGATTTCCTCAACCGAGGCACCGTGATAGCCGCTGCGAGCAAACACGGCTTCTGCGCTGTCGAGCAGGCGACGGCGCGTGAACGCCTTCTGCTCATCGCGAAGCGAGGGACGAGATGCGTCTGCCATACGCATCATTATTTCAGATAATGAGCACTATGTCAAGATAGCGAGCGCTATCTCAAGCTTGCTCCGATTTACGCCCGCTCCAACAAAGCCACGCACTCGATATGAGGCGTCTGCGGGAACATGTCCACGGGCCTCACCTTGACCAGTCTCCAGCCCGCGTCGACCAACTGAGCCGCGTTGGGCGCGAGCGTGGTGGGGTTGCACGACACGTACACGATCCGCTTCGGCGAGGCGTCGATGATGCGCCGCACCACCTTCTGGGAGAGACCTGCGCGCGGTGGGTCGACGACCACCACATCCGGCTTGCCGGCGCGCTCGATCAGCTCAGGCAGGGCCAGGCGCGCGTCGCCCGCAAAGAAGTGGGCGTTTGTGACGTCGTTGCGCTTGGCGGCCGCGATCGCGTCGGCAACGGCCTGCTCGACGATCTCGATTCCCCACAGCTCGCCGGCCCGCGGGGCGAGCGTGAGCGCGATTGTGCCGATGCCGCAGTACAGGTCATACACGCGCTCCCAACCATCCAGGGCGGCGTAGTCGGCGACGATCCCATACAGCACCTCGGCCATCTCGGTGTTGGTTTGGAAGAAGGCTTCGGCGGAGATGCGCAGGTCAAGCTCGCCCAGGCGCTCGGGCAACTCCGCCTCGCCCCACACAAGCTCGGTCTCGCCACCGGCGGTGGTCTCCGCGAGCGAGGAGGAGCGTGTCCACAGCACACCGCTGAGCGTGTCCTCGCCAAGCTCGGCGAGGAGCGCCGCAGCAAGCGCGCCAGCCTCCAGCTCACCATCGGTGCTGACGAGGCGAATCTGAAGCTTGCCGCTGTGGCGGCCTTCGCGCACAACGAGGTTGCGCAGGAACGGCCGCCCGTCGGGGGCCGGGCCGGTGCGTTGCTCACGCGAGCGACGCACATCCTCACGACCGCCCGCGTCGGGCGGCTGCTCGTGCTCCTCAGCCCGGGCGCGCCCGCCGCCTGGCCGACCTCCGCGACTCCACGCATGCAGCCCCTGCTCGCGACACCATCTCAACGCCGCTTCCCGCGCGCGGTTGCCGCGCTCGGAGGCAAGTAGGCAATCGTCGATCGACTCAACCATGTTCCAGCCCGACGAAGCGTGGAAACCGCACACCAGCCCGCCGTCCGATCCCTTGCCAAACGAGTACTCCAGCTTGTTGCGGTAGCGCCACTGCTGGAGCGCCGGCACGATCTCCTGAAGCTCGAAGCCATCCAGCTTGCCGATCCGTCGCAACGCGTCATCGACCTGCTCGTGCTTGATCTGCAACTGGCGCTCGTAGGGCAGCACCTGCCACGGCACCCCGGGATGCGTCGCGGTCGGCGCTATCCGCTCAGGGCTTGGCCGCAAGATCTCCACGACGCGAGCATGCGCGTAGCTGCGCTTGCGCTTGACCACCTCCGCGCGCACGCGATCCCCGGGAACGGCGCCAGAGACGAACACGACGTAGCCACCGTCGCCAAGCCGCCCAACGCCCTCGCCGCCGTGCGCGAGCGACTCGACCTGCAGCTCGATCTGCTCGCCGCGCTCGGGACGCTTGGGCAGCGCCTGCGCCGCGCCCGCGGCAGGTGCGCTTGTGTCCAGGCCGTTGGCCGCGAGCTTGGCACCCGCGGCGGGCGCGCTCATGAGCCGACCGGCCCCACCAGCAGCTCCAGTAGCGCCTTCTGTGTGTGTCGGCGGTTCTCGGCCTGATCCCAAATGCGCTGGCGCGACCCGTAGAGCACCTCGGCCGTTATCTCCTCGCCCGGGTGGGCGGGCAGGCAGTGCAGCGCTATCGCCTCCGGCGCCGCACTGTCGAGCAGGGCATCGTCGATGCGGTAGGGAGCGAGAGCCGCGCGACGCTCAGCCACGGTGTCCTCATCGCCCATGCTCACCCATACGTCGGTGTAGAGCACATGCGCACCGTGCACCGCCTCGCGTGGGTCGCGGTAGAGCGTCAGCGAACCCTCGGCGCCCGCTGGCAGCGACAGGCTCTGCTCCAGCGCGTAGCCCTCGGGGGAGGCGATCGCGATGTCCATGCCGGCGAGCGTGCCGAGGATCGCCAGCGAGCGGGCGACGTTGGTGCCGTCGCCGACATAGGCGAGGCGCAGTCCCGTGATGCCACCGAAGTGCTCGCGCACGGTCATCAGGTCGGCGAGCGCCTGGCAGGGATGGTGCAGAGCCGTGAGCATGTTTATCACCGGCACCGCCGAGTACTCGGCGAGTTCCTCAACGAGGGCGTCGGGGCCGGTGCGGATCGCCACCGCGGCAACCTGGCGGGACAGCACCAGCGCGGTGTCGCGCGGCGACTCGCCGCGCGAGAGCTGCATCTCACCCGAGCGCAGCACGACCGCGTGGCCGCCCAACTCGTGCACGCCCATCTCAAAGGACAGCCGCGTGCGCGTGGAGGGCTTCTCAAAGATCAGCGCGACGCCGCGTCCGGCCAGCGCGCGTGAGGACAGCGGCGCTGCCTTCAGCTCGATGGCACGGTCGAGCAGCGCATCAAGCTCGCCCGCGCTAAGCTCGGCGCCTGTGAGGAAGTGGGGAGGCACAGCTCGTCAGTCTATGTGGCCGGCCGCGATGGCCTGCGCTGCCGTGCTGCTCGCCGCCGGATGCGGGTCAAGCAAATCGAGCACGAGCACCACGACAACGAAGTCGACCACTTCGAGCGCCAAGGGCGGGCTGACCGTGCCGGGCAAGATCAACTACGCGAGCCCGCCCGCCAGCGCGCCCGTGCAGAGCGGCACGATCAAAATCACCTACCACGAATTCGCGATCGAACCCGACACGGTCAAGGCGAAGGTGGGCAGCACGCTCAAGTGGACCAACAACAACACCGAAAAGTGCAACGTCAAGAGCGAGGGCGGGCCATACACGTTCGACTCCGGCGAGCTGCCCGAAGGCGGGACCTTCGAACTGAAGCTGAGCAAGCCGGGCACGATCCACTACGAGTGCACCGGCTACCCGACGACGATGAACGGCACCATCGAAGTCGTGGAATAAACTGGGACGACCGGCCGGCTAAAACTCAGCCAGCCCCACGTCCGGGGAGGAGGCGGTCGCGTAGGTTCGCCTGGGGATGCGCCCAGCGCCGCGCGCCAGGCGACCGGCCTGCACCGCGCTGCGCATCGCGCCGGCCATCGCCACAGGATCCTGAGCGCGTGAGACGGCGCTTGCCACCATCACCGCGTCGCAGCCCAGCTCCATCGCGAGCGTCGCATCAGAGGCTGTGCCCACGCCCGCATCGAGCACGACCGGCACCGACACGGCTTCGCGGATGAGCGCGATGTTGTAGGGGTTGCGGATGCCCATGCCGCTGCCGATCGGAGCGCCAAGCGGCATCACCGCCGCGCAGCCGACATCGACCAACCGGCGAGCGAGCACCGGGTCGTCGGTCGTATAGGGGAGCACCACGAAGCCGTCGTCCACCAGCAGCTCGGCCGCACGCAGCAACTCCGGTGCGTCGGGCAGCAGCGTGTCCTCGTCGCCGATCACCTCCAGCTTCACCCAATCGGTGCCAAACGCCTCGCGCGCGAGCTTGGCGGTGAGCACCGCGTCGCGCGCGGTGAAGCAGCCGGCGGTGTTGGGCAACAGCTCGACGCCCTCGCGCTCCAGCACGTCGATCAGCGAGCCACTGGCCGCCGGATCGATGCGCCGCAACGCGACGGTCACCAATTCCGAGCCACTCGCGCGGATCGACTCGGCGAGCAGCTCCAACGAGGGGAAGCCACCCGTGCCGAGCAGCAGGCGCGAGTGCAGTGTGCGCCCGGCGATCGTGAGCGGGTCGGCGGACTCCAGCTGACGGGGGGGCGCGATCGGGACGTGCCCGTTCTCACCCCGCCCTTGCCGGGCGTGCCGCGGTGCGTGGGAGTCGGCCATGCTCAAATCATCCTCCCTGCATCGCCGTCAGCACCTCCACGCGGGCGCCGTCGCGGATCGCGAACGTGGCCCAGCCGACACGCGGCACGACCTCGCCGTCGACCGCCACCGCCACGCCACGCGCGTCGGGCGCGAGATCGAGCAGCTCAAGCACGCCCGCCAGGGTCTGCCCGGCGCCGTCGTCGCGAGGATTGCCGTTGAGGTAAATCATTTGATGGATATTGGGTCGTACGACGTGTCGCCACTGCGCAGAGACGCCACCACCAGCTCAGCCGTCAGCGGGGCGAGGAGGATGCCGTTGCGGTGGTGGCCGGTCGCCCACGTCAACCCAACCAACGCGCCGGGACCGATCACGGGGGCGTTGTCAGGCGTGCCCGGACGGTAGCCCACGCTCAACTCCTCGATCTGAAGCTCGCTCACGCCGGGCACCAGCTCGTGGGCGTCGCGCAGCAGCTCATACACGCCGCCGACGGTCGGCGCCGGGTCGAACCCGCGCTCCTCGACCGTGGCTCCAAGCACGTAGCGCCCATCGCCGCGCGGCACGATGTAGCCGCCCTCATAGCGCACCACACCCTCGAGCAAGCCGGGGCCGGCGGGGTCGCGCAAGCGCACGATCTGACCCTTCACAGGACGCACCGGCACACCCGCGCCGTCCGGCAATCCCTGAAGGCCGCCGCTCCACGCGCCCATCGCCACGACCACCTCGCGCGCTTGCACCACGTCGTACGACCCATCCTCCCCAAAAAAATCCCCGCCCGAGCCCTCCTCAGCGCTGAAGTTCGCCGAGAACGCATCGCGACTCGGATCGCTCGACACCCGCACTCCGATGACCCGCTCGCCGCTCGCGTCCAGCTCGACAGCGCGCACGTCGGTGCGCTCGCGCAAGTCCACGCCCGCACGCTCGCACGCGCGGCGCAGCGCCGCGGTCACGTTGCGCGGGTCCACGCTGTGATCGTCGGGCGCGTGCAACGCGAGCCTGACCGTCGCCGCCAGCGCCGGCTCGCGCTCACGCGCCTCGCTCGCGCGCAAGCGACTCGCGCGCAGCCCCAGCGACTCGCGAAACGCGAGCTGGCGCTCCAGCTCGCGTGCCTCGTCCTCGTCGCGGGCCACGACAAGAGTGCCGGTGCGCCGCGGCGCCACGTCGATGCCGCTCGCCTGCTGCAGCTCGGCGGCGAAATCAGGCCACATCTGCGCCGAGCGCAACCCCAGCTCCAGCACCCGCTGTCCGCCCGGCCCGAACTCGACCTCGGCCACGGGCGCGAGCATCCCGGCGGCAACGTGCGTCGCGCCTTCGCCGATTCGACCGCGCTCGAGCAGCACCACCGACATTCCTCGGGCGCGTGCTCGCCACGCCACCGACAGGCCCACGATGCCGCCGCCGAGAACCACCAGATCGACCGTCGATTCGCCGCTATCGCTCATGGCGTTGATGCTAGAGGGCGTCCGGCCGCGCTCCTCTTGCGCCGTCGCTTCGCGGCGAGAACACGCGACCGACGGGTATCGGGCGCACTGCTGTCAAACTTGCGTGCAATGGCCCACCTGCGGCCCGTCCCCGACCCCACCGGTGAGCAGCGCCGCGCGCGCCTGGCCGCCGCACGCCTATACCTCGTGTGCGACTGCATGCCCGGCGAACGCGACCTCGCCGACTTCATCGCCGAAGCGGTCGCTGGTGGCGTGGATGTGGTGCAACTGCGCGAGAAGCACCTGGAGGACGAGTTTCTCGCCGAAGCCGCCAGCGTCGCCGCGGACGCGTGCGACGCCCACGGCGCACTGTTCATCCTCAACGATCGCCCCGACATCGCCGCGGCGGTGCGCGCCGACGGGGTGCACATCGGACAGCAGGACATGCCGGTTGCCGAGGCCCGCAAGATCGTCGGTCCCGACATGCTGATCGGCCTCTCCACGCACGCGCCGAGCGAGATCGACGCGGCGCTGCCAGCCGCCCCCGACGGGACGCCATACGTGGACTACATCGGCGTCGGCCCCGTGCACGCCACCCCCACCAAGCTCGGCCGCCCGCCCGTCGGCCCGGAGCTTGTGAGCTACGCCGCCGCCAACGCCGGCGTCCCGTTCTTCGCGATCGGGGGCATCGACAGCGAGAACATCCTCACCGTGCTCGACGCCGGCGCCTCGCGCGTGTGCGTGCTGCGCGCGATCTGCGACGCCTACGACCCCGAGCGCGCGGCGCTCACGTTGCGCGGAGCGCTTGAGCTGCGGCCTTTGTGGAACGGCGATGGCGGCGGATAGCAGCCATGCCACTATGACCGCCGAGCAGCAACCCCTCTCACGCGAAGAGCAACCCCCCCTCACGCGCGAAGAGCGGCTGATCGCGCGCCAGCAGCGCGAGCTGGACGCGCGCGCCGCACTGGCGCCGCTTGGTCCCGGTGAGCACCCAGCGACGCTACTCGTCGCGGTCATCGTCGCGGTCGCACTTGCGCTGGGGATCCTGGTTGGGGTGAGTACCATCCACGACCTCTCCCGCCACGGCGGCTCGCTGCCGGGCGGGGTCTTCCTCGCGGCGCTGCTGCTCGCGCTCGCCTGGGGCATGTACGGGCGTCGCTACTGGGCGGTACTCGGCTTCGAGGCGCTGCTCGCCTTTCAGATCATCGTCACCTCGCTCGCCCTGGTTGTCGCCGAGACGTGGCTCGCCGCCGGGCTGTGCGTGCTCAGCATCGGCCTGGCCGGATGGTTGTTCTGGAAGCTGGTGCGCGTGATGGGCCGCATCCAAGCGGGCGAGCGCGGCGCGGATGAGATGCTCGGCTAGCACACGGCCCCAAGACGGCGCCGGTGCCGTGACACAACGAGAGGCCACTGCGCATCGGCGGCGGCTGGTTTGAGGGCAGCCGTGCGATAGGCTCGCCCCGAAATGGCTACCTCTTATGACTGCATCGTGATCGGCTCCGGCCCCGGCGGGTATGTCGCCGCGATCCGTGCCGCGCAGCTCGGCATGAAGACCGCGGTCGTGGAGAAGGACAAGGTCGGGGGACGCTGTCTCAACTACGCGTGCATCCCCGCCAAGGCGGTGCTGCGCTCCGCCGACCTGCTCTCAGAGATTCGCGAGGCCGGCGACTACGGGCTGAACGTCAGCGGCGTGGAGGTCGACTACCCAGCGGTGCAGGCCCGTCGCGACAAGGTCGTCGCGACGCTGGTCGGCGGCGTTGGCGGGCTGTTCAAGAAGAACAACATCGAGCTGATCGAGGGCGAGGCGTCTTTCGCGCCCAAGCCCGTGACGAGCGACGGCAACGCAGGCGAGGAAAGCGTTCACGTACACGTCGGCGATAGCGAGCTGCTCGCCGGGACCGTCATCCTTGCCACCGGCTCGGTCAAGCGCTCGATCCCCGGCGTCGAGTTTGGCGGGCGCGTAATCGGCACCGAGGAGGCGTGGGCACTGTCGGAGCTGCCGGCCCGCCTCGCCGTCGTGGGCGCAGGCGCCTCCGGCGCGGAGATCGCCTCGGGCTTCGCGCGACTCGGCAGCAAGGTGGCGCTGTTCGAGGTGCTCGACCGTGTGCTGCCCACCGAGGATGCCGACATCTCGCGCCTGGTCGAGCGCGGCCTCAAGCGCCAGGGCATCTACATCCACACGGGCACGCCCGTCGAAAGCGTCAGCTCCAGCGACGGTGGCGTCAGCTTCAGCTATGGATCGGAGTCCGCGGAGGTCGACTACCTCGTGATCGCCGCCGGCCGCGGCCCCGACGTGGACGCACTCGGGCTGAAGGACGCGAGCGTCGAGCTGGATGAGCACGGCCTCGTGCGCGTGGATGGCGCCCAGCGCACCAGCGTCGCCGGCGTATACGCGATCGGCGACCTGGTGCATGGCCCGGCACTCGCCCACAAGGCATCGGACGAGGGCATCATCGCCGCCGAGACCGCGGCCGGGATGGCAACCCACCCGCTCTCCTACGTGGACATCCCACGCGCCACCTTCTGCACGCCCAACGTCGGCTCCTTCGGGCTGACCGAGGAGCAAGCACGCGAGCAGGGCTATGACGTGATCGTCGGCAAGGTCCCCTACGGCGCGGTCGGCGGCGGCACCGTGTACGGAGACCGCACAGGGCTGGTGAAGCTCGTCGGCGAGTCCAAGTACGGCGAGCTGCTGGGCGGGCACATCGTCGGCTCGCGCGCCACCGAGCTGATTCAGGAGCTGGTCAACGTGCGCGCCCTGGAGGGCGGCTTCACCGAGGTGGCGCGCATCGTGCACGGACACCCCACTTTGTCGGAGGCCGTGATGGAGGCGGGCCGCGCCGCCGACGGTTGGCTGATTCACGGCTGAGGCGGCCGCTCCGCGGCGCGGAGATCCCGTCGATCTCCAATCGGTGGGCGCGGCGCATCCCATCCACGGCCTGGCCTCCTCAAATAACTAATCTGGCGGTATGCCCGCAGCGGACGCCGCCTTCTACTTCGACCTCGCCAGCCCGCTCGCCTACCTGGCCTCTGAGCGTGTGTTGCACACGATGCCCATCGCCACCGAGTGGCAGCCGGTGCTTGCGCGCGAGCTGCTGGGCGCCGAGTCATTCGAGGCGTTTCGCTGCCGCAACGACGAGGAGATTTTTCGCCTCGAGGTATCCCGACGCGCTGCCGAGCTGGGCCTGCAGGAGCTGCGCTGGCCTGATCCGTTTCCGTTCGACAGTGCCTTCGTGATGCGCGCGGCCACCTACGCGAAGTCGATCGGGCGAATCGTCGCGTTCGCGCAAGCCGCGTTCCGTCAAGCGTTTGCGGGGGGACGCCCACTCGACGTTGCCGACAACGTGCTGATCGCCGCCGCTGCCTGCGAGATGCACCCCTCGGCCGTGCTGAAGGGAGCGGAGCTGCGCTCTGTCGGCGAGCAGCTGTCGAGCGCCACCGCCGCAGCCGCGGCGGTGGGCGTGAGCGACGTGCCGGCGATCCGTGTCGGGCCGCGCGTGTTCCACGGCGAGCGCTCGCTCGAGCAGGCGGCCGCACACGCACGCGACCTCGGCGCGCTCAAGCACGCGGGCGAGGGCGACGATGCGGCGGTCGTGGCGGCTGGCATCGCCGCCAGTGCGGTGGAGCGGCACAGGCCGTGAGGGCCAACCGCTGCTTTCGCCTGATCGTGCGTCGTGGCGGGCTGGCGCCGGCGTTTCTCGCGAGCCCCGACCGCGTCGACCACATCGAGGTCGTCGAGATCGACGGCGGCGAGGTGGTGTTCTTCTGGGACTGCCCGCCCCACGCCGCCTCGCGCCGCGCTCGCGAACTGCGAGCGGACCTTGCGCAGATGGATCGCGAGGACTTCCTCGCACGCTGGAGTACCGTGGAAGATCGATGACCTCCACATTGCCCGATCCCGACACCGCCCGCGAGTGGCTGGCGGCGATGGTGCTGATCCGCCACTTTGAGGAGCGTGCCGGCGAGATGTACGCACGCGCGAAGATCGGCGGGTTCCTGCATCTGTCGATTGGCGAGGAGGCCACGATCGTCGGGGCCGAGCGGGCGTTGCGCGACGACGATTACCTCGTCTCCACCTACCGCTCCCACGGCGATGCGCTGGCGCGCGGCACCCCGCCCGAGCAGGTGATGGCGGAGCTGTTTGGCAAGTCCGGCGGTTGCAGCAAAGGCCACGGCGGCTCGATGCACATGTTCGACCTGCAGCGGCGCTTCATGGGCGGGTATGGGATCGTCGGCGGCAATCTGCCAATCGCGGCCGGCATCGCGCTCGCGTGCGATCAGCGTGGCTCTGACGAGGTAACGCTCTGCACGTTCGGAGATGGCGCATCCAACCAGGGCACCTTCGGCGAGACGCTCAACCTCGCCGCTTTGTGGCGCCTGCCGGTGGTGTTCATGGTCGTCAACAACATGTTCGGAATGGGCACATCGCTCGCGCGCCACTCGGCCGTCACCGACCTGCAGCGCAAGGGCGAGTCGCTCGGCGTGCCGGGCGTGCGCTGCGACGGCATGGACATCCTCGATGCCCACCGAGTCGTCTCCGAGGCGCTCGCACGCGTGCGCGAGGAGCGCCGGCCGCTGCTGGTGGAGGCCGTCACCTACCGCTTTCGCGGCCATTCGATGGCAGATCCCGAGGACTACCGCACCAAGGAGGAGGTTTCGCAGTGGCGCGAGCGCGACCCGATTCCCGCGTTCGCTGGCCTGCTGGAGCGCGAGGGTATTCTCACCGCGGAGCAGCGCGAGCAGATCAACCGCGACGCCGCGGCGCGTGTGGAGGAGGCGGTTGAGTTTGCCGAGCGCTCGCCGTTCCCCGACCCCGGCACGCTGTACGACGACGTGTATGTGCTGGACGGTGAGACCCACGGCTGGTACCACGATCCGCCCGCGGTTGGCACCGCAACGAACAGCACGGCCCACGAGCCGAGCCGACGATGACCGAGATGCGCTACCGCGACGCGTTGAAACTGGCGCTGCGCGAGGAGATGCGTCGCGACGAGAATGTGGTGCTGCTCGGCGAGGACATCGGCGTGTTCGGCGGCGCCTTCAAGGTCACCTCCGGCCTGCTCGAGGACTTCGGCGAGCGACGCGTGCGCGACACGCCGATCTCCGAGAACACGATCGTCGGGGTGGGCGTGGGAGCCGCGATGGTCGGACTGCGCCCCGTCGTGGAGCTGATGACCGTCAACTTTGCATTGCTCGCGTTCGATCAGATCGTCAACCACGCGGCACACATCCACTACATGTTCGGCGGCCAGGCACGCGTGCCGCTGGTCGTGCGCATGCCCCAGGGTGCGGGCCACCAGCTCGGCCCAACCCATTCGCACAGTCTCGAGGCGATGTTCCTGCATGTGCCGGGCCTGCTCGTGGCGGTGCCCTCAACGCCTGCCGACGCTCGCGGTTTGCTGAAGGCAGCGATCCGCGACGAAAACCCGGTGATCTTCATCGAGCACGAGTCGCTGTATGGAGTGCGCGGAGAGGTGGACGAGAGCGATGAGGAGCCGCTGCAATTCGGGCGCGCCCGCATCGCCCGCGAGGGTTCCGACGTGACGATCGTTGGCGTCTCGCGGATGGCGCTCACCGCCGAGCGCGCGGCCGAGACGCTCGCCACCGAGCACGGCATCGAGGCGGAAGTGATCGACCCGCGCACGCTGCGCCCGCTGGACCTCGACACGATCCTCCGCTCGGTCGCCAAGACCAACCGCTGTGTGGTCGTCGAGGAGGGCTGGCCGCACGGCGGCGTCGGCGCGAACCTCGCGGCGCTCCTTGGCGAACAGGCATTCGATGACCTCGACGCACCGGTGACGCGAGTCAGCGGCGCGGACGTGCCGATGCCTTACTCCAAGCCACTTGAGGAAATCGCCTTCCCGCACGAGCCCCACATCGTGCGGGCCGTGCTCGGCGCGATGGGACACGAAGATGCGAGCACCGCCAACGGTACGCCGCCCATCCAAAGTCCACAAGCATCGGCGGCCCCGCGATGAGCGAGATCGCGATGCCGCGCCTGTCGGACACGATGGAGGAGGGCACGATCCTACGCTGGCTCAAGCACGACGGCGAGCACGTGGGGCGTGGCGAGGAGCTGGTCGAGATCGAGACCGACAAGGCCGCAATGACCTACGAGTCAGACCGCGAGGGTACCTTGCAGACCGTCGCACACGAGGGTGACACCTTGGCGGTCGGCGAGTTGATCGCGCGGATCGGGGAGAGGGCACCGACCGAGCATGTCGAGGAGGGCACACAGGGTGCCACGGGCACGACTCCTGCCACTTCCTCGCCCCCGACGAGGCTCCCCAATGGCACACCGGCGGGCCTGGCAATACCGCCCTTGCAGGCTCGTGTGCTGGCATCGCCACTGGCGCGGCGAATCGCGCGGGAGCAGGGTATAAATCTCGCCGGACTCGCCGGCTCAGGTCCTGGAGGACGCATCGTCAAGGCCGACGTGGAAGCGTCGACATCCGGACCCTCCGCGTCCACGGTCCCAACCGACAGCCCGGCGAGCGGGCCGACTTCCGAAGCCTCCGAGGGCGCGCCGCCTCCGACCCCACCGGTCGAGGGGATTGCAGGCGCCAAGGGCGAGACGACCGCGGTCGAGCTGTCGCGCACACAGCGCACGATCGCGCGGCGCATGGCCGAGTCCAAGGCGACGATCCCCGACTTCATGCTCACGGCCGACATCGACATGGAGCGCTGCGTGGACCTGCGCGCCGAGCTGAAGCGGCTATCGCAAGCCGACGCGCCCACCTACAACGACATGATCGTGAAGGCCTGCGCGCTCGCCCTGCGCGAGTATCCGCGTGCGAACGGCAGCTACCGCGACGGTCGCTTCGAGTTGCACTCGCGCGTAAACGTCGGCATGGCGGTGGCCGTCGCGGCCGAGGATCCGACCAGCGGAGCGCTGGTTGTTCCGACGGTGTTCGACGCCGACACGAAGGCGCTCGGCGAGATCGCCCGGGAGACGCGTGCTCTGGCCGAACGAGTGCGCGATGGGTCGGTCACACCACCGGAGCTGAGCGGCGGCACGTTCACCGTGTCGAACCTTGGGATGTATGGCATCCGTGAGTTCACTGCGATCGTCAACCCGCCTCAGGCCGCGATCTTGGCGATTGGTACGGTCGCGCCGCGGGCCGTTGTGCGTAAGAAGAAGCTTGTTGCGCGTCAGAGCATGAGCGTCACGCTCGCCTGCGACCACCGCATTCTCTATGGGGCCGATGCGGCTTTGTTCCTTGCGCGAGTTCGCGAGCTGCTGGAAGAGCCGGCGGCGCTGACTTTGTAGCGTTTTCGCGCCACGCTCCGAGTATCTACCGGAGTCGTGAGTAGGCTCGTCGGCAGGAGTCATCACCCACCCGATCAGGCCGGTCCGAGGCCGAACGGCCCGGGAAAGGAGGTGATGCGAATGAGTGACCCTGTAGCGCTCATCCTGGCGATTGCGCTCATGGTCGCGGTCATCCGCGGCATGACGTAACGCACTCCAGCTCCGGCGAGAGTCGGCCCCGATGCTCGCCGGAGCGCCTCATTAAGAATGGGGCCCGGCGAACCGGGCCCCGAGGTAGTGCGGACGAGCAACTCTGTAGCGCTCATCCTGGCGTGCAAAGTATGCTACCACGAGAGGCGGTATATGAAAGATCGTCAACCTCCCGCCGATATACGCGTCTGCCATCTCGGCACCATCCGCTACCGCGACGCGCTAGCCGTCCAAACTGAAGTCCAAGCCCAGCGCCAGGCTGAGGAAATCCCCGACACCCTGCTGCTGCTGGAGCACCCGCCCGTGTACACGCGCGGCCGGCGCGCCAGCGAGGGAGAGCTGAGGGCACACAGCCCGGAGGGCTGGGTCGGCGAGGACTTCTGCCGCGCACAGGGCATCGAAATCGTGCCAACCGACCGCGGCGGCAAGGTCACCTACCACGGGCCCGGCCAGCTCGTCGGCTACCCGATCATGCGTGTAGGCGACATCAACGCGCACCTGCGCAAGATGGAGGCGGCGATCGTGGCAGCGCTTGGCGAGTACGACATCGAGGCCCGTTCGCGCTGTGCGGAGGGCATCGATTACACCGGCGTGTGGGTCAAGGATCGCAAGGTCGCCTCGATCGGCGTGCACGTCTCGCGCGGCGTGTCCACGCACGGGTTTGCCGTCAATGTCACCAACGACCTCACCCCCTTCACCTGGATCGTGCCGTGTGGCCTGCCGGACGTGACGATGACCTCGGTCGCACGCGAGCTGGGCCACGAGCCGGAGGGCGGCCTTGACGCCTTTGCCGAGCACGTGGCACGCTGCTTTTGCGGCGCGCACGGATGCGCGCCGCTGTTCGTGTCCCCCGAGAGCGTCGGCGGCGAGCGGCGCAACCGGCAGTTGGCTGTCGCATGAGCGCGACCCGCTCCCGCGCCAACCCCGGCGGCATGGACGTGCTGAAGGTGCTCGGCACAGACGTGCGCCCGCTACGCGAGCGCAAGCCACCGTGGTTCAAAGTGCCGCCCGCCGGTGGACAGCGCTACCGCGAGCTGTCGGCGCTGATCAAAGAGGAGAACTTGCACACCGTCTGCCAGGAGGCCGCCTGCCCAAACGTGGGCGAGTGTTGGGAGCGCGGCACCGCCACGTTCATGATCCTCGGCGACACGTGCACGCGTCGCTGCGGGTTTTGCAACGTAAAGACCGGCAAGCCGACCTGGAACGACCCGCTCGAGCCCGCGCGCGTGGCGAGATCGATCGCGCGCATGGGCTTGCGCCACGCCGTCGTGACCTCGGTCGACCGCGACGACCTGCCCGACAAGGGCGCCTCCGCTTTCGTTGGCGTGATCCGCCAGGTGCGAATGCAGGCGCCGGACTGCCAGATCGAGGTGCTGACGCCCGACTTCCAGGGTCAGGAGATGCCACTGGCCCGCGTGATCGCCGAGCGTCCGGACGTGTTCAACCACAACGTCGAGGTGGTGCCGCGCCTGTATCCGATTGCACGCCGCGGCTCTGAGTTCCTGCGCTCCTGCCGCGTGTTGCGCACGGCCGCCGAGATGGGCGAGGGCGAGGTCGTCACGAAGTCGGGCCTGATGGTGGGCCTCGGCGAGACCCACGAGGAGATGGTGGCGACGTTCGGGACGCTGCGCGAGCACGACGTGCAGGTGCTTACGGTCGGGCAGTACCTGCGTCCCTCCGAGCGCCATTTGCCAGTCGTGCGCTACTGGCACCCGGACGAGTTCGCGGCGCTGGAGCAGGCCGCGTATGCGCTCGGTTTCGACCATGTTGCCGCCGGCCCGCTCGTGCGCTCCTCCTATCACGCCGACCAGCATGTGCCGCAACCGCGACCGGGCCACGGGCCGCTCGCCGCGAGCGCGTAGGGCACCACTCCCCCAGACCGGCGCGACAGGGGTGCATCGAGAAGCCGCCACGAGCGGATAGGCTCGCCCGATCTTCGCCAGCGAGATCCCATCCCGATGAGCCGCGTCGCCGTGCTCGCCATCTCGCTGGCGTTCATCCTGGGCTTCGCGTTCTTGACGATCGGGGGGATCGCCGAACACGGTTTGACCGCCGAGGCGGTGATCTCGGTGTTCGTGCTCGTGTTGCTCACGGTTGGAATCGTCGGGGCGTTGCGCAATCCTCCACGTTGATGAGAGTGCTCTCATGAGCATCGCCGGACACGGCATTGCCCGCCACCACGTCGCTCGGTACAGCAACGCTCGACAGCGCGTCCTCCGGCGCGCCGCCGCCTGCGGCGAGCGCGGGACCGTGCGGTGAGCCGCTCGCCCTTCCTCGCCCCGGGCTCAAGCTCGCGTCGCGCACGCGCGCTTGCGAGACGCAGACGCAGGCGCCGTCGTGTGATGGTGGGTGGCGCACTGCTCGTACTGGCGGCTGCGCTGGCGGTCCTGCTCGGACTCGTGCACCCGGGCACGACGCACAGCTCGCCATCCGGGTCCGCCAGGACCGTCCGGCACAAGCGCGGCGGCCCCCCGGCGACGGTCGCTCGCTCGCCCGCGGGCCTGCCGCTCGGGCACCCTCAGCTATCGCTCGACCTGAGCGCGAGCGACGATCCGGTGCAGGCATCCTTTCCGCAACCGCCGCGAGCGGGACTGCTGTTCGACCTGGGCAGCGGTCGTGTGCTGTGGCAACTGAACCCGCTCGAGCGCCTGCACATGGCGAGCCTCACGAAGCTGATGACCGCCCTGCGGGTGGTGCGCTCGACCAGCCCCGACTCGCCTGTACTGATCACCAGGGAGGCGGTCGAAGCGGCGGGCTCGAAGGTAGGGGTGCTGCCGCTCGGCAAGCACGTGCCGGCGCAGTCGCTGCTGTACGGGCTGCTGTTGCCCTCCGGCAACGATGCGGCAGTGGCGCTTGCCCAACACGTGTCCGGCAGCATGAGCGCGTTCGTGGAAGGGATGAACGCCGAAGCGGCGCGGCTCGGGCTGGGTTGCACCCACTACAACTCCCCCTCGGGATACACCAACGCGCGCAACTACACCTGCGCCGCCGACCTCGCGGAGCTTGCCTACGTGGACCTGCACCAGCCGCGCATCTCAAGCGTCGTGCGCAGCGCCGAAGCGGTGCTGCCGTTTCCGATCAAGGGCGGCAGGCTGTATCTGTACAACAACAACCCGCTGCTCGTGTATGGGTACCCGGGCACGACGGGCATGAAGACGGGCTACACCGAACTGGCTGGCGACTGCTTGGTCGCGACAGCCGAGCGCGATGGGGTGAGCCTTGGCGTGGTACTGCTGCACTCCCCCGACATGGGCCAACAGGCCGAGTACCTGCTCAACGCCGGCTTTGCCGAGGCCTACCACCAGCGCCTGATCGCCTCGCCACAGGTGCCCGCGGGCCGTTAGCGCCGAACGACGGGGAACCCCCATCACCCCCCGCCGAACCCACGCCCGCCGGACAGGGAGTACCCTTAGAGGCCAATATTGACTGGCCAGTCAGCCAAGGGAGAGCACAGTGGATCTCGACGATACGCCCGAGCAGGCAGCACACCGCGTCAAGGTGCGCACCTGGCTTGAGCAGCACAAGGGAGAGGCACCGGTGATAGGGAACCCCACCCACCCGGACGCGCTCACAGACGAGGCGGAGATCGTGTCCGCCCGACGCGCATGGCAGGGCAAGCTCGCCGAGGCGGGGCTTGCCGGAGTGACGTGGCCGAAGGAGTACGGCGGCCAGGGCCTTGGCCCGATCGAGCAGGTCGTTTGCAACCAGGAGATCGCCAGGGCGGGCGTGCCCGGCATTCTCGACGCGATCGGCGTGGGAATGCTCGGCCCGACGATCATCGCGCACGGCTCGGAGGAGCAGAAGGGCCGCTATCTGGGGCCGATGCTGCACGGCGACGAGGTGTGGTGTCAGCTATTCTCAGAGCCCGCGGCCGGCTCGGACCTCGCGGCGGTGCAAACACGCGCACGCCTGCAGGACGACGGCAGCTGGAGGCTGAGCGGGCAGAAGGTGTGGACGACCAACGCCCAGTTCTCCTCCTATGGGCTGCTGCTCGCAAGGACCGATCCCGATCAGCACAAGCACAAGGGACTGACGATGTTCGTGATCCCGATGGATGCCCCCGGTGTCACCGTCAGGGGCCTGCGCCAGATATCGGGAGAGGCCGAGTTCAACGAGGTGTTTCTTGACGATGTCAGGCTTGAGGCCGACGCGGTCGTAGGCGGCGTCGGCAACGGCTGGGGCACGGCGCTGACGACGCTGATGTTCGAGCGCGTGACGATCGGCCTCGGCGGCGAGGGACTCGGCTACAACTCGGTGCGCTTCGCCAAGGGCATCGCGGCCGACGAGCACGGTAGGCGCGACCCCGAGGTGCGCAAGCAGCTCGGTGAGATAGCGAGTGAGCTGCTGGCGGTGCGTTTCACCGGATATCGCACACTGACGGCACTGCAAAAAGGCCAGATCCCCGGCCCGGAGGCGGGATTGGCGAAGGTGACGATCGTCAATGGCGCGATCAAAGCCGGCGACCTGATCGCCGACGTGGTCGGCCCGGACGCGCTCGATGAGAGCAGCGAGTGGGCGTACATGATCTCCTTCCTGCCCGGCCTGAAGTCGGCGGGCGGCACCGAAGAGATTCTGCGCAACACGATCGGCGAGCGCGTGCTCGGGCTACCTCCGGAGCCGCGCCTGGACAAGGGAATCCCATTCTCGGAGCTGCGCTCCAAGGAAGGAGCGGCGGTATGAACCCATCGAATCCATCTCGCCCCGCACACCCACGGCGTGCGGGCACACACGCGGAGGCGGCGGTATGAACCTCGCACTTTCAGACGAGCAGGAGTTTTTGCGCGAGGCGGCCAGAGGCACGCTCTCGCGCACGAAGACGCTGGAGGCCGCCAGAGAGGCCCTCGACGGCAACGAGGATGCGCTGCCCGACCTGTGGCCGACCGCTTGCGAGGCGGGCTGGCCGGGCCTGCTGATCGACGAAGCCCATGGCGGTGCGGGCCTCGATGCTTTCGATGCGATGCTCGTTATGAGCGAGTGTGGGCGCGTGCTTGCGTCCGTACCCCTGCTCGGGCACCTGTCGGCTACCGCCATCCTTGCCGATGCGCCGCGGGTAGCCGAGTACCTGCCAGCGCTGGCGAGCGGCGAGCGGCGAGCGGCCTATCTGCCCTCACAGCCGCCCACCGACGCCGATCCACACTGGACCGTGGACCCGGCGAGCGGGATGGAGCGCCTTCCGCTGCCGAGCGGATCGACGCCGAACGCAAACGCCGAGGTGAAGCTGAGCGGGCGCTACGGATTCGTGCCCGACGCTCCTGGCGCGAACGCGCTGATCGGCGTGGCGCTGATCGACGGTGAGCCGGCCGGCGTGGCGATAATGGCGGACGCCGAGGGCGTGCAGGTCGAGCCTGTGCGCCGCTATGACGCGACGCGCTCGCTCGGCCATGTAACGCTGACCGACGCGCCCGCAACGGTGCTCGATGCCCCTGTGGAGTCCTTGGCCGGCGCGTGGTATCTCGCGCAGGCGCTGATCGCCGCCGAGTCGCTCGGCAGCGTGGAGACGGCGCTCGATATGTCGGTTGCGTACGCCAAGGAGCGCTTCACCTTCGGTCGCGCGATCGGCTCCTATCAGGCCGTGAAGCACTCGCTCACCGAGGTACTGCGCCAACTCGAGAACGGGCGCTCGCTGCTGTATTACGCGGGCTGGTCGCGAAACGGCGCGCCGACGGAGTTTCCGCTGGCGGCGAGCGCGGCACGCTCGGTAGCGGGTCGCGCGCTCGACTTCGGCTCGCGCGCGATGATCTCGGTACACGGCGGCATTGGCGCCACCTGGGAGCACGACGCACCGCTGTATTTCCGACGCGCGCAGCTCTCGCGGCGCCTGCTCGGTGGAACCGGTGCGGCTACCGACCGTGTCGCCGGGGAGTTGATCGCCCAAGCCGACGCGGCTTAGCTTTGGCGCGCGCGATGATGGCGGCTTCGGCTTCGTAGGAGGCCGCCACCGGCGCGCCGTAGGCGGCGTAGACGGCCTGCACTATTGCCGGTTCCAGGCCGCAGTTGATGCAGAAGCCGTGCTGGGACCAGTCGATCGCGCGGGCCAACACCTGGTCGGCGTAGGTGACGCCGGTGAGGTCGTGGCCGTAGTAGTCGTAAGCGGCGTTCCAGGCGGCGTCGTTCAATTCCATTTCCGCGCCGTCGGCGGAGAGCAGATGGGCGGCGGCCATGATCGAGTCGAAGTCGTCGTAGATCGAGGGGTGCACGGCCGTCATGTGGTCGTAGCTTGAGGGACGCGCGCCGTAGACGTAGGAGTCGCTGACGAGCGCCCAGGTGGAGTTGGATCCCCCGGGCGGGCGGGCGGGGTCCCCATTCATGACGTTGAACTGCATTGGGCCGCCACAGCAACCGGCAAAGTTGAGCCCGTGGTAGGTGGTGGGCGCGGTTGAGAAGTCGGTCTCCTGCTTGTGGATGGAGGCGATCAAAAGCCAGTTGACGCCGAACGTCTTCTGGGCGACCGCGTAGATCGGGTAAAAGCCCTGCATCCAGCGCTCGGAGATGTGGGTGCTCGCGGGATCTTCGTATAGAGCGAGATCGCGATGGGCCTGCACCGGCGACGGATCGCCGAGGATCGCGTGTGCGCGCGCCGGCTCGACAACGCTGACGGGCTTGGTGGCACCCGGTACAGGGGTGGCGGCCACCTTGAATACGGGCGGTGGCGCGGCGGCGCTGGTGCTGGAGACGCTGTCGAGCACGCCGCTGAGCGCGAGCACCAGCACAAGTACGCCGAGCACGCCAAGCGACGCGGCAAGTGCCCAGGCGCCTCGCTCCGACGCCGGCTGGGGCAGGTTGCCCGCGAATGGCTCCGGAGTGGGCTCTATGTCGAGTTGCTCGGGAATGCGTCGCACAAGATCAAGGTTGGCATGAACGGACCGCTCGTACGGCCGGTCACGAACCGCTCACACGGCCGGTCGCGAACCGGCTCACGCTGGCGCGAGCGACCCGAGCTTTGCCGCGAGCGAGTCGTGCAGCTCGTGGAAGCTGGCTTCGAACTTTTCCACACCCTCGCGCTCGACCGTGTCTGTCAGCTCGTCGTAGCTGACCCCGGCGGCGGCCAGGTCGTCCAAGACTGACTGGGCGTCGGCGAGGCCCTCGGTAAGCAACGGTCGCGGCGAGCCGTGGTCCTGGAATGCGCGCACGGTCTCCTCGGGCATCGTGTTGACCGTGTCGGACCCGATCAGCTCGTCCACATAGAGCGTGTCGGGGTAGCTGGGGTTCTTGGTCGAGGTGGAGGCCCACAGCACCCGCTGGGGCGAGGCACCCTTACCCGCCAGGTAGTCCCAGCGCGCGCCGCTGAAGGCCTGCTGATAGTGGCGGTAGGCAAGCTTGGCGTTGGCGACGGCGAGGCGCCCCTTCAGCTCGTCGTGCCCGCCGATCTCATCCAGCAAACGGTCGGCCTCGGTGTCGATACGCGAGACGAAGAAGCTCGCGACGGAGGCGACCTTGCTCGGATCGCCGCCCTCGGCGACGAGGCGCTCGAGGCCGCGAATGTAGGACTCGGCTACCTCGGCGTAGCGCTGCAGGGAGAAGATCAGCGTGACGTTGATCGAGTGACCCTTGGCGATCACGTCCTCGATCGCGGCCAGACCGGGCTTGGTGGCGGGGATCTTGACGAGCAGGTTCGGCCGATCGACCTCCCTGTGCAGGCGCATCGCCTCGCCGAAGGTGGCCTGGGCGTCGTAGGCCAGACGCGGATCGACCTCGAGCGAGACGTAGCCGTCGCGGCCGAGGCCCTGCTCCCAGATCGGCCTGAACAGGTCACATGCCTCGCGGATGTCCTGCTCGGCGAGCGTCCAGAATGCCTGCTCGACATTGTCGGTGCCCAGTTCGCGCAGCTGCTCGTCATACGCGTCTCCGGCGCTCATCGCCTTCTGGAAGATCGTCGGGTTCGAGGTGGCACCCACGATCGCGTCGTCGTCGATCAGCTGCGCCAGGTGCCCGCCGCGGATCGCCTCGCGCGAGAGGAAATCGATCCACACGCTCTGACCGAGAGCGGAGAGGCTGTGCAGGGGAGAAAGCTTGGCTGAGGGCATCTTGGCTCCTAACGAGCGCGCAGGCTCAATAGTGCTCAACAGAATTTTTTTATGGATATGGGGTCGTTCCCGAGTAAAGCAGCGGGCGACCCACCATCAGCCTCCCTGGCCGAGCAGGGCGCGCGCACGCGAGGCAATCGAGTCGGCGGTGAAACCGAACTTCTCGAGCACGACGGGCCCGGGCGCGGAGGCGCCGAAGTGGTCGATGCCGATCACATCGCCGCGGTCGCCGACCCACTTCCACCAGCTCATGCTGACGCCGGCCTCGACTGCCAGACGCGCTGGCACCGCGCGCGGAATGACGTCGTTTCGATACTCGGCGGGCTGGGCTTCGAAGCGCTCCATGCAGGGCATTGAGACGACCCGCACGCGCGTGCCCTCCCCGGCGAGCTGGCGTGCCGCCGCGAGGGCTGGAGCCACCTCGCTGCCGGTCGCGATCAGAACCAACTCGGGGTCGGCACCGCCAGGGCTGCTCGAACCGCCCCCGCCGGCGCCCGCGCCGTTCTTCGCGGCGCCCGACTCCCACAGCACGTACGCGCCGCGCTCCACCCCCTCGACCGCGGCGACCTGCGAGCAGTCGAGCACAGGCAGGTTTTGGCGCGAGAGCAGCAACGCGACGGGCCCGTCTGTGCGCTCGAGGGCGGCCTTCCAGGCGCCGACCGTCTCCTCCGCGTCGGCGGGACGAATCACCCATAGGCCGGGTATGGCGCGAAGCGCGGCATAGTGCTCGACTGGCTGGTGGGTGGGGCCGTCCTCGCCGAGGCCAACGGAGTCGTGTGTCCACACCCACACGACGGGTAGCCCCATCAGCGCTGAGAGGCGCACGCTCCCACGCATGTAGTCGGAGAAGACGAGGAAGGTGGAGCCGTAGGGCTTGACCATGCCGCCGTGCGCGGCGAGCCCGTTGACGATCGCGCCCATCGCGTGCTCGCGGATGCCGAAGGGTATGTTGCGCCCGACGTGTACGTGGGAATACTCGCCGGCGCCCTCGAACACCGTCTTGGTGGACTCGACCAGGTCGGCAGCACCCCCCGCCATCGTTGGGGCAAAGGAGCCGAATGCGGCCATCGCCTTCTGCCCGGCCGAGCGTGTGGCGATCTGCTCGCCGGTGGCGAAGCTCGGGAGCGCCTCGCTCCAGCCCTCGCGCAGGCGGCCAGACCAGGCGCGCTCCCAGTCCTCGAGGAGCTGCGGGTAGCGCTCGCGCCATGCCTGCTCGCGCTGCTCGGACTCGCGCTGTGCGGCGGCACCCGATTCGTGCAGGCTCATGTGCTCATACACGCTTGGCTCGACGTGGAACTTCAGCTCGGGGTCGAAACCCATCGCGACCTTGGTGGCGCGCACTTCCTCCTCGCCGAGCGGAGCGCCATGCGCTTTGGCGGTGTCCACCGCGTTGGGCGCGGGGTAGGCGATGTGGGAACGCACCTGGATGAACGATGGGCGCTCTGTTTCCGCGCGCGCGACTTGCAGCGCCCTGTACAGAGCATCAATGTCCTCCGAGTCCTCGACGCGCTGCACATGCCAGCCGTCGGCGTGCATGCGCGCGATGTGGTTCTCGGTGTCGAAGGAGATCGAGGTGGTGCCGTCGATCGTGATGCGGTTGTCGTCGTAGCAGACGGTCAGCTTGCCGAGGCCGAAGTGACCGGCGATCGAGGCGGCTTCCTGGCTGACGCCCTCCATCATGTCGCCGTCTGAGCAGATCGCGTAGGTGTGGTGGTCCACGAGTTCATAGCCGGGCCGGTTGAAGGTCTCGGCCAGGAAGCGCTCGGCCATCGCCAGGCCGACGGCGTTGGCGACGCCCTGGCCGAGCGGCCCGGTGGTGACCTCGACGCCGGGCACGTGTCCGCGCTCGGGATGGCCTGGCGTGCGCGAGCCCCACTGGCGAAAGCTCTGCAGGTCCTCAATCGTCAGGTCGAAGCCGCATAGGTGCGTGAGCGCGTATTGCAGCACGCACGCATGCCCGGCGCTGAGTACAAAACGGTCGCGGTCGCGCCAGGCGGTGTCGGCGGGGTTGAGGCGCAGGACGTGGCGGTAGAGCGTGTAGCCGAGTGGGGCGAGCGCCATCGCGGTGCCGGGATGCCCGGCGTTCGCCTTCTGCACGGCATCCATCGCCAGCCCGCGGATCGTGTCGATCGAGAGCTTGCGCAGCTCGGCCTCGCCGTCGGGAAGCGAGGAGGCGCGCGGCGTGGTGGACTTGGGAGCTACCGTCATACGCTTGCGATCCTAGCGACGCGGCCCGTCGACGTACATGCGGACGGCCGCATGGTGCCCGGCGGCGCGATCCCTCCATACGCGAAGAGATGGCCGCCGGAACGCCATCGCGCTGTCCCTCAACGCACGGACGGGCGTCGCTGTCGAGGCGGGAACCCGGCGACCGAATGACGGCGGCCGTGTGAGCACCAGCGGCGACGGGCGCGCACGCGGACCAGCCAATGCAGGTCGTGGCGAGAATGGGAGCGCCGGTATGGCCAGCGCGGGTGCAGCGAGCGGCCCATCAGCGTCCGCTCGCAATCGAGTCCTCTCATGTCAATCCAACCTCCATGTCGCCTCGGCGATGCGCCGAGTCGTCCAACCCGCCTCTCGGATATTTGCCGGAACGCACAACTAATAGTACGCTTCCTACAGAATGATGCCGATCTGGTCCACCGTGGAAGCGTTCCTCGTTTGCATCCCACCATTCGCAAGATCGGACTTGACCACATGCTGAAACTACTGTTTGCATAGGATTCAAGGCCTTGATGTCGCCCACGTCAGTGACCTCCCAGTGAGTTGGAGACATCCAATAAGAAAACAAATAAATCATCCTTTACGCAGCTTGTCAAGAGCTATGGTATAGGGATGGCGGAACGGACCCGACCACGCAAAGCGCGCGAGCGCGCACTGCCGCGCGGACCGCAGGCACTGCCGCGCGAGCAGGTCGCCGCCGATCAACGCGAGCGCCTGTTCGAAGCGACGATCAAGGCGATCGACGAACGCGGGTTCGTGGCGAGCACGATCTCCGACCTGGTCGCGAATGCGGGCGTGTCACGGCGCAGCTTCTACGAGCACTTCCAGAACAAGGAGGAGTGTCTGCTCGCCACCTACGACGCTCTGATAGAGCGCCTCACGGCGCGGATCGTCGAGGCGTATGACCCGGAGGAGGAGTGGACGGGTCAGATCGAGGCAATCGTGCGCGCCGTGTTCGACGCCTCCAGCGACCGTCCCGACGCCGCGCGGCTCATATCCGTGGAGATGGGCGCGGCGGGGCCGGTGGGGATCGAACGCTGGGCGCGCAACGCCGAGCAGCTCGCGCGCTTCTTCATGTACGTGTTCGAGCAGGCACCGGGACCCGGAACGGTCCCAGAGCCGGTCGCTAGAGCGATCGTGGGCGGCCTGCGCACGATCCTCTACTCGCGCTTGCGCCACGAACGCTCCAGCCGCTCGCTGAAAAGCGAACTGCAGAAGCTCACCCCCGATGTGGTGACCTGGATCGTGGGGTTCTACCCCACCCCCGACGGCATCCCCGACCGACCACGAGCAAGGCGCCACGGACACCTGCAAGGAGGCAGAGCGCCTGGCACCCTCTCGCCCTCCCCACGCTGGGCGCCGCGAGGCTTGCCACGCGGAGAGCACAGCCTGCCACGAGGGTTTGTGGCTCACAATCAGCGCGAACGGATCTTCGACGCGGTCGCAAACCTGACCGCGGCGAAGGGATACCCGGCGCTGAGCCTCGAGGAGATCGTCTCCGAAGCGGCGATCTCACTGCAAACCTTCTACGAGCACTTCGACAACAAGGAGGAAGCATTTCTCGCGACCTTCGAGATGGGCCACGCGAAGGCGACCTCGGCGATCAACCGCTCGCTCGACCTGCGTCTCAGCTGGGCGCAGAACGTCAGGCTCGGCCTGACCGCGCTACTGGAGTTCCTGGCCTCCGAGCCATCGATCGCAAGGCTCGCGTGCGTTGACATCCTGATCGCCTACCCACACATGACGGGCCGCGTGAACGAGGCCAACTTCTCCTACATCGAGCTGCTCGACATCGGCCCGGAAGGCACCTACCCGAACATGCCGGCACCAGTGATGCGCGAAGCCTCGGTTGGCGGCATCTTCGAGCTGCTGCACGACCACATCCTGCACGGGCGCACGCAACGCGTGACGGAGCTGATCGACTACGTCATGTATGTAGCGTTGACGCCGTTTGCCGGTAGCGAGATTGCGGCGCAGGCGGTGGTTGAAACTCGGGGATAGCTCCGGGACATAGCCCGAGCGCCCACCACCACCCCCTTACTTCTTCTTTTTGTGTTTGGCCTTCGTTTTCTTGTTGGCTTTGGTGTTCTCGGCCTTCTTCGTCTTCGGGCAGCCCGTGACGCTGATCGGCGTTGTCTGGTGGATCACCGCACCATCCTGTCCCGTAAACGCCGTCGGCATCGCGAGTTTCGTCTTGCAGAGGTTCCCGTTCGCGGCGAGCGCCGAATACTTACCCTGAGGCAAGCCTAGTTCGAAGCTTGCGATCGGGACGTCGGGCACGTTCTTGAACGTGCTGCTCGTGATGTTCGTCTTGTTGTTGATGAACGTACTACCGACGAGGTCTACGGTCACGCCATAGCCCTGCAGCACCGCGATCAGGCTTGGGAATTCTTCCCCAGCATGCGATACGAAGTACGTGGGTCCTTCGATCGGGACCGGTAGGACCGGTGTGATCGCCTTCGCGTGACCGACGATCGACGCGGCCGGACAGTTAGCTGGGTTCGCTTCGAACACCTTCGCCGTACACGCCTTCTGCAGCGTCGTAAGCCTTGATGGGAGCTGCTTCGGCAGGTCCACCTTCACCGAGGCTATGTTCGACTGTGAGGATGCTTGGTTCGCCCCGAGGTTGCCTGTGGGATACACGATCTTCGCGGTCAGACTCGCGCCGTTCGCTCTCGATGTTTTCCCACTAGTCGACACCGAGAAGTTCGGCTTGAACGCGAGACTGCGACACGAACCCATCTGGAAGTGGCTTGATACTGGTGCTGTTGCTCCTTCGAAGCTATAGGCGGTGCCGGAGAAGCTCATCGGGTTACAGCTCGTTGGGTTGAACATGAATTCCGGCCGGTCGATCACAGCATCTATCTCGCGAATATCCGTCGGTATCCCCTTCACCGTCTTCGGGAACGCAGTCGTGCTGATCGTTAGTTGGCTCGTGTGCGTGTCCACTTCGATCTTTGCCCTGACCACTTCGGTACCCAGGTTGAATGGACCGGCGACTATCGGCACCGCGATCGACAAACCGAACGGAGCACCCTCATAGGGTCCGGTCAAATAGATCGGTGCTGGTGGAGCACCAGGCTCAGGCAGCACAAACGGGTATGGGCCGGGACCAACCTCGGCGACCGTATGGCCGATCTGCGATGCGCTTGAGCACGTTCCTTGGGCTGCTTGCGGTTCCCCACAGAGCGGGACCTTCGCGATCATGCCCAACAAGCCCTCTGGTGTCTTGAACTGTAGTTTTTCGATGTGCTGCTGCCCATCATTACGCGACAACAACATCGTGAAATCCGTATACCCCGCTGCCTGATCTGTCGTAGCACCAGCCGTCATCGTCGGTGCAAACGGCAGTGGTCCCGTGCAATTAGACACACTGCTACCACCTGGTCCCGCGGTGATCTGGAAGTTGCTTTCCGATAGCCCATCCGCCGTCAACGGGCTACTCCACGGCGTGAAGTCCGCCGTCGCGGTATACACCCCACAGAACTGTGGCGTCACCAGAGCCGCTTGCGCACCACCACTGAAGCTCAACACGAATTCGTTCAGGGGAGCGTCTGGTGTTCCCGGGTCTTGCGGAGTACCCTTGAACGTCGTCGTTATCTGACCCGTCTGTTCATTCAAATGAACCGTTCCGATCAACTTCAAAAAGACGCCTTCCCCTTCAGCGGCCACCAGCAATTGTAGGTTCGGCGGGTTGGATTGAAGGACATACACGTTGCCTTTCAACCGTCCTGGCAATAGTGGTGTCGAGATTTCATCTGTCCCTACCTTCGACGCCGCTGGACAGGATGGTGGACCGTCCATCGTTTCCTTTTCTGCTTCTGGTCCTCCAATGTTCTCTTGCCACGGTTGACAGGCGGCTAGGCCTGTTGCTTGGCCTGGGTTGATCGCTATGCCTTCTGGCAACACGACTGTTGTTTCCTTCAGGCCCGGTGTCGCCAATCCTTCAGGGTTCAATCCTTGGGGTACCTTTACGGTCGCCGATAGGCCTGCTGGGGTGTCTGAGAAGCTGGTGTCCGGGGCGAGGTTTATGAATGGTTGGAAGTGCTTGAGCTTGTCACAACCAGTGATCCCTACCGGATCGTCTTCGCTGTTATGCATGGGGAAGCTTATTGGTGGTCCGTTCAGGCTTTCGTTTTCCCATGTACCTATCTCTTCGAGACTGAACGCTGGTGGTTCACCGCACGATGTCGGCATCGTCAATAGCGGCTTGTCTTCGGCACCCGTACCATGTGCACCCGGATCACCCCAGATCGTTGTTGTGTTAAAAACAATCTTGCGTTGAGGAATGTTCGCGTGCTCTGTGATGCCGTAATCCCCACCGCTACGTATACGCGCATCCACGAACACCTCGATACCGTTGAAATCGAAGGCGAACTCCGCAGCGACTCCCGGGGGCGGCACGAGATTATACACGGGCTCACCGAACAGCCCCGCACCTGACACCGAAGGGTTGTTTTCACCGATCAGAGTGTTATACGGGCATTCTTCGCCGTCGAACTGTCTGCGTGTACACTTCGGTACAGCACCGGGTTCACCAACAATCCCGGGCGGAATATTAACGTTCAAGAATCGCGGTTCACCACCACTCGGCTTTTCGTGACCGCCACCGGCGCCCGTACTGTTCGTAGCAAAAGCTACCGTTAGCTCGTACGGGTGCGAACCGGCCTGCGTATCTACCGTACCATCAGCATTTGTGGCCCAGGCGTCCGCGTTAGCGAACCCCAACGGTGCCGGCCCCACACCATAATGCACCGGAACGGTCGCATTCGCGACACCCAACGCTCCACCACCACTCACCGTCACACGGTCAGGTTCACTCAACGGACTCGCCGACACACGCACAGGAATACGGACGATAGTCGGCAGTCCACCGATCCCGATTGGTGCCAACTGACATGTAACCACTGTCCCCGCTGAGCACCCCGCAGGCAATACCGCTTCATCGATCTCTTCGTTGACGGCTTCCACTCCTGTCGGAAGCCTATCCGTCACCGTCGGGCCTTCGCTGCCCTGCGCACCGCCAAGATTATATACGTACAAGAATAGGATCCCAGTGCCACCTGGAGGTAGGTTTGTAGGGCCGAAGCGCCCGATTACCTCATAGCCAGGCGCTGGAGAATCACCAAACGCTACAGACATAAACGAGAACACTAGCCCACAAGCCACAAGTATCGACAGCGCAAAACGCTTGAACATGATTATTTCCTCCCCTTCACGACTGTCCCAGAACCCTTGCGCGCCTTCTCTATTGGCCCATAATGTTTCCTGGCTTGCGCTTCACATGACTCTCGCTTACGCTTCGGCCTCTTAGGACACTGCTTCAAAGCACCGGTCAGCTTCTGTGTACGCGATAGCGGCTTCGCCTTGGCTTTGACCACAGGAGTCATAGATGGCGCGAAATTCCCGACACCGTCGAAAGTGACGCTCGGTGGTGTCGCGAAAGTCGGTGGTGGCGAGGGCACACCCTGACAGCCAGAGCCCGTACATTGCGGTGGAGTCACTGCTTTCACGCCGTCCACCCTCACGTCGTAAAGATCGAACGCTTCATTCTGATCTTCAGGTACCAGTTGTGCTCGCGTCGCGAGAAACACATCGTTACCGGTTTCGCTTGCGCCTATCAGCCATGAAGCGGATTCGTTCGTACCACCTGAGAGCAGGAACACACACCCACCATTCACACCAGAACCGGCCGTGCAAGTACCGTCGCCTTCTCGCTCCCACTCATACACATTCTGCTTACCATCAGTGGCCTGCGGTACCAGTGATGATCTGCTATCAAAGAACACGCGATCACCGTCTTCGCTGATCCATTGCGGCATGTAGGAGTCATCGAAACTGATCGGCAAATAACCCCAGGCTCCTTCACGAGTCGAACCGCACGACGCACAAAACAAGCTATTCGACCCAGCCTCATACACATACACCTCATCCGTACCAGGAGGAGTCGGATACCCATGCGGATAACCAGGCACACTCAACGACTGGTCAGACATAAACACGACGCCCTCACCACTACCAGTAACCCGTGACGTGCGAAGGCCCAAGCCAGCCTGCCAATCACCGTAAAAATGACCACCACTTGATCCCTCGCTGGCAATACTGGAGAATGGCTGGACTTCGCTACCGTCTCCCCCCGAAAGCGTACCAACAAATATTGGTGCGTTACCATCACGCCAGAGGTACAAGTTAGGTTCGCCTTCCGTAGGCTTTATGCCCTCACTGCTCGCTCCAGCGAGCGCACCCTTCGCGACGAAATACACACGCTCGCCGTCGCTACTCACGCCGAGCACACCCAACACACCAGTGCTAGGCGCAGCCAAGACTTCCCGCGACACCTGATCGGCTTCAGGTTCAGCGTTGAACCGGTAAAGCCCTTCACCTTCAGTATAAAACGCGAAGCGACCATTCGCCCCAGACGCCCAATACTGCGCTTCACCACCAGACACAAGTACCGTACATGCATCCCCAGACACACTACACTGCCCATTCACAATTGGGCTCTGCGGCTCACTAGGATCCTTACGCAGGTAGAGACTAGTAGGCCGCTCCCCAGCAATTTTGCCTTCGCCGTACAATGTTTCAATACTCGACCAATACACACGATTACCATCCGCAGAAATCGCACCACCAAAAGCAGGCGGGTTGCGTGTAGGCACACTAAGTGGCGGACCACCAAACGTCGCACCAGGCACAACCTCACCTTCAGGCGACACGTCAACCAAGCTCAAATGACCCCCGATCGAGTCGTACAGATAATTCTGGTTTTCGTCTTTAACGATTTCAGTCTTTACATCATTCTCAAGCTCCGTTTCAAGCACACCATTACCGCCGAGCAAAGCATCATTTGCCTCAAACAAAAGGTCGCTAAAACCGTCTGAGCCGCCCGCAAAGACAGGTTCAATGTTGGCACTGAACGCGACCTGATCGACGCCTCCATTGTCGCCAAATTCGCCTTTACCACCCGCCAGTCGGTTTGGTAGTACAACCTTCGTAAATAGCGGTGTATAAACATTTTCGCTTGTAGCACGCGTATAAAGCACTCTATAAACATCACCAAGGGCTTCGCCTGATAGCGGGAGTTCTTCGGGTTCGGCCGATTTACCCGAACCAAGAACCCCAACCGACAAATCACTCGAAAACCCCTGGTAGTACGTGCCAAGGGCTCCTGCGGGCTGGATACTTTTAGTGGCCCAACCACCATTTGCGAGGTGCTTAGCCAAAAACTGGCTACCAATACCTCGACCAGCTTCTCCATTGCCTCCACCCGAGGTCGCATCACCCTCATACGCCACGGCAGACCCATCAGTCGCGACCTGAAACAACTTATACGTAGCAATACCTTCACTGAGACTGGCTTCTTCCCCAAACGGCACGTAGACGTTTGCATCCTCGTTCTCTGGTGGTGTGACCATTTCAAACGCGCGATCATCCGGCAAGCCCTGGCTACCTGCAGCAACCGTTTCGCCCGTCGTGAATGTCTCATCAGGGGACTGTTCGCTACCGGTATTGTTTGTCGTGATGATCCGGTAGTGGTATTCGCTTTTGGGTGCCAGGCCCGTCAACTGTGCTTGGATACTGGCTGGCCCGTGTTGGGCGCTGATGCTCGCTTCTGGAGTACTAGCCCCGTACGTGTTGCTCGGACCGTACTCCACGTGATATGTCGCGACTTCGCCGTGCGGATAGATTTCGGCGCTGACTGTCGCACTGGTCGAAGTGGTGTTCGTGATGGACTCTCCGGTGATCGCGGGTGCCTGATGCTCTGTCTGTACCGACACTTCGTTGCCCTGGGATTGTTCGCCGAATACGTTCGTCTCGACCAGACAGAACGTGTATGTCTCGTTCGGTTCGAGTTCAGTGGCTTCGACCCCATGAACCAACAGCTGTCTGGCTTCCGCGACTTCGACAGGGATAGCGCTCTTCCCGCCCGTGCACGTGCCGTTAGTGTTGTAGTCCAACTGGTAGCTCAACGCACCGGTAGCACCGCCAGGGTTCAACTCGCCTTCAAACGTGGTCGTCGTAGCCGTAACCGCACTCGCGGGTTCTCTCAGCACAGAAGCTTCCAAGGATGCAGACGTCTTGAGCGTCGCCGATGCGCTCACGGCTTGTTCGCCTTTGATCCCATTGCGCACGAGCAGGCACACCGAGTATTTAGTGTCCGGCGACAAATCCTGAAGCGTTTCGCTCACCGCTTCTTTGCCGGCGCCCAGCGAGATCCCAGGCGAGGCTGGTGCTTTGCTTTCCCCTACACATCCCGTGTTGCCCTGCTTGTAGAGGAATTCATACGTACCCAGTTCATATGTGCCAGGAGCACCTTCAACACCAGGGTTCAAGACGCCATGGACCACCGCAGTGGTCGGCGGAACAAGAGTTTCCACCGTCACTTCCGGTGTTTCAGGAGCAGCCGCCAGCGCCGGCACGCAAGCCCACACAAGCAAGCCCACAAGCACACAACACGCTACGACGACCGCTACGAACGGTTTGTGAATGCTCATTAGACGTTTCTCCCCCTGAAAGTGTTTGGGCGTGATCCACTCGTGTTCTGTGCTGTGCTTGTGCATCACGCGACTGTCCTCTCCCGATCGATGTACATGTTTCGTGCCCAAACCGTCTTGACTGCTCATAGCCCTTAGCTCCCTCTGGATGGCTCGATCGTGTCGACGACCGCACGTCCCTGGCCGGTCAAGTGCCACGCGTTGGGCTCACCCTTCACGTGTCCAGCACTATGGTTAGTGAGCAAACCGGCACGCTCCAACCGCGCCAACAACTTCGACATCTGACCCTGATCAGAAACCCCAGCCACATCACCCAACTGCCGGTTAGAAGCACCAGGATTACTTGAAACAGCCTCCAACACCACAAGAGTGCGATACGTCACACGCAAACCAAGATCGCGAAACGGAAAAACCCCACCTTCACCCGCACCATTCGTGGTGCGTGGTGTGGGTAGCGCTCGCGCAAGCTCCCGGCCCGCCGCTGCCTTACCTAGATACGGCAACACGATCATGCTCATCAGAGAGCCCCTCAGCGCTAGCAAGGACCCTGACTCCCCGTTACCTCTTCGCTGAGCGGTCCCGATCGGCAATACGCCCATGGCGCTAGGGGGACTGGTGGCCAGGCGTGCGTGGAGGATCGAGACGACCGCACCAACCACACCCTCCGCACTCAACACCGGCGGACCAGAACCAGCACCCGCCTCGCCACGACCCTCATCGACAATCCCGATCAAGCGCGCCAACACCGCGTTGCGGCGCTCAAGCACCCGCGGACCCGCCACTAGAGACTCGACAATTGTGAGACGACCGAGGCCGGGATCCTCGTCAAACAGGTCCAGTAGCTCAGTCAAGCCGGCTCTAATCCGCTCGTGCCACGTCCGCTTGCTCTCATACGCCGGAGTGACAACCGCCGCTATTCGCGCGAGCGCGTCATCAAATGCCGCCAGAAAACACACTTCGCGATCAGCGAACAGGTCATAGAACGTGCGCCGCGAAACACCAGAGCGCTCAACCACATGCGCGACGCTCACCTCCGCCGCGCCATGCTCCAACACCACGTTCACCATCGCCGAGAGGATCCGCGCACGCTGGAGCTGGACGAGATGCTCACGCCCCAACCCATCACCTACAAGCCGCGAGGATTCCTGCACACGAGCCATCACAACCCCACCCCCACAGTGGGTCGGGCGGGCCCCTGGGCGCCGAGAGAGAAGGCCCCCAGGAGCGCACCCGGACAAACCGAGACACTGGTCGCCAAGCGACCACGCGTCCCGCGTGTGGGAGAACACGACAAACCAAAACACGCGCCATAAGCGCGCGAGCGCCCTAGAAGACGCGAGAAACCAAACCGGACCTTACGTCCAGCAAGCCGCGAACCTGTATCGCGGCGAAGAGGACTAGCGCCTAGAAGGCAGCTGTCCCAGAGAGAGAGAGAGAGAGAGAGACGCGTCAGCGACGCTGACGCGTCCTATAACAGACCCGCCCGTGACGCAAAGACTCTCAACAGCGCTATTCCCCAAAGCAAACACGCGAAAAAACAACTCTTTCCCTTGTTGCGACCCGGTCCCTCTCCCAAGGCACCCCGTCAAACCAGTGGATTGTCGACCACGAAGACCGACCCAAACCCAATCTTATGTTTTGATCCCCGCGTCCCAAACCAGACACGAGAACGAAAAGCACTGTACACAACACGCAACCACATGTCAAGCCGCCGCCGCCAGACCAGCTCGACAACGAGCGATCGCGCCTTGGATCGCATGTCCAGGGAGTGCGCCCGGCTCAGTCGCTGTTCTGGCGCTTGGCTTGGAGCCTCGCATCGGCGTCGCTTGTGCCCTGACGAATCTGCTCGATTTGCAGCTTCAGGCCGGAGAGCGCTGCCGGATCTGCCTCAGGGGTGGACTCGAGCAGCGCGTGAGCCTCTTCCAACAAAGGCAACGCCGAACCCGGATCGTCTCTGTGCAAAGCACCACCGGTCGCGAACATCAAAGCGGCCACAAGCATACGCGGATCGGGATCGGACTCACCCCGCAACAACTGCAACGCCTCACCGCCCGGAACAGCCGCCCCCACCGGATCGCCGGAACCAGACAACGACTCCGCGAACAACAACAACGTCACCAGCAGATCACGCGAATCCACACCAGCCTCACGCTTACACTCCACCGCCTGCCGATACAGATCGGCCGCCTCCAACAAACGACCCTCCGCCCGACGCACATCCCCCATATCGCGCAGCGTCACACCCAACGCCGCCAAATCCAGCTCAGCCACACTCGACAAAAGCTCCAACCGCTCCTCAAAAACAACAAACGCCGCGCCAAAGTCGCTCAGCCGCACCAGCGTCCGGCCGAGCGCCGTCAGGGTGATCGCAAGGTCAGGCACGCTAACCGCCTCGCCTGCACCGCGCTTGCTCTCGGCCGCCTGCCGATAGAGGTCGGCCGCTTCGGCGAACTTGCCTTCGGCGAGGCGCACATCGCCCATGTCGTGCAGAGTCACTCCAGCGGCATGCGCGTCGGGCTCGGGCAAGCTCGCAAGAACCTCCAGCCGCTCCCGAAAAGCGTCCAGCGCCGCTGAAAGCTCACCCGTGTCGGCAAACGCGCGGCCGAGCACCAAGAGCACTCCCGCTCTGCTCACTTGACTGGACTGTGACTCCGCTTGGCTCATACTCCTCAACGCTTGGCGGTACATCTCGATCGCCTCGGTCGTCCGGCCTTCCAGGCGATCGACATCGCCGAGGTCGCGAAGCACAACGCCCAGCTCGCCGGGATCGGGGTCAGGCAGTCCAGACAGGATCCGCAGCCGCTCCTCGTAGGCGGCGCGCGCCTCTTGGGGCTCGCGCGCGGACAGCTCGTACCAGCGACCAAGCAGCCGCAACAGCTCCGCCAAAAGTCGATCGAGATGATTGCTCGGCGCCGCAGCGCGAAGGGCGCGAGCATGCTCGACGAGCATGCTCGCATGCTCGATCGAATCGCTTTCCAGGCACAGAGCACACAGACCTGCGAAAACTTCGGCGTTCTCCCCCAGTTCGCCGTTGTCGAAGACCGTGCGCAAGATAATCGCGGCCTGCTCACGAAGCTCGCGCACCCGCACGTCATCGCCTTTGGCCTGAATGGCGTGCGCGAGACGTAGCTTCAGGCCGGAGAGCGCTGCCGGATCTGCCTCAGGGGTGGACTCGAGCAGCGCGTGAGCCTCTTCCAACAAAGGCAACGCCGAACCCGGATCGTCTCTGTGCAAAGCACCACCGGTCGCGAACATCAAAGCGGCCACAAGCATACGCGGATCGGGATCGGACTCACCCCGCAACAACTGCAACGCCTCACCGCCCGGAACAGCCGCCCCCACCGGATCGCCGGAACCAGACAACGACTCCGCGAACAACAACAACGTCACCAGCAGATCACGCGAATCCACACCAGCCTCACGCTTACACTCCACCGCCTGCCGATACAGATCGGCCGCCTCCAACAAACGACCCTCCGCCCGACGCACATCCCCCATATCGCGCAGCGTCACACCCAACGCCGCCAAATCCAGCTCAGCCACACTCGACAAAAGCTCCAACCGCTCCTCAAAAACAACAAACGCCGCGCCAAAGTCGCTCAGCCGCACCAGCGTCCGGCCGAGCGCCGTCAGGGTGATCGCAAGGTCAGGCACGCTAACCGCCTCGCCTGCACCGCGCTTGCTCTCGGCCGCCTGCCGATAGAGGTCGGCCGCTTCGGCGAACTTGCCTTCGGCGAGGCGAAGATCGGCGATCACGTGCACCGTCACACCTTTGAACTGAGGGTCATCGGGCATCAGTGCGAGCGCCGCCTCGAGCGCATTCAAGGCGCCCTCGTTGTCCGCGCTGGCCCTGAGCGCGCGTCCTAGCCGCAGCCACATGATTCCGACCTGGCGTCGAGCGGCGATCTGACTCGTCTCCTCGAGCTTCGCCTGAGCCGATTCGATCGCGGTGCGCGCGAGGGCCTGCGAGTGCTCCATGCAGGCCGCGGCGATGCGCAACGCCAGCTCGAGGTCGTATAGCTCCAGATCGCCCTCGAACAGTTCCTCGAGCGCGCGCTCGGTCAACTCGCGTATGGCGTTAGCGGTGTCGGCCACGCCTAGATCGCTCCAGGCGACCGTAAGCTGACGCGCCAGACCGCCGAGCACTCCGGCCAGGTCGATTCGCATCGCGCTCGCGCGGCGGTCGTCTTGGCCGTAATCGCTCGTGAAGGCCTCCAGCGCCTTGGCGTAGTGGATCCGGGCCTGCACGAGATCGCCCAGTTCGCGAGAGCTCTGGCCGATCACCGCGTCGTAGTGGCCGATTTCGCCCCGGCTGGTGTTCTTGTCTTCCTGGGCGATCGCCCGCGCTTCGCGGTAGCGGTCACGAGCCATGGTGTAGTCGCGCAGGCCCATCAGGATCTGCGCGAGGGCGTTGATCACGACTCGCCGGTCGTTGCGGGCCGCACCGCGGCGGGCAATCGCAAGTGCCTGTTCGGCGTGCTTGCGCGCGGCAGGGAGATTGCCGCTGGCACGCAGTACCGAGGCAAGCTTGGAATGTCGAATCCACAATCCTCGATGATTGCCCGGGAGGGTCTCCGAGCCGGTCGCCAGAGCAAGCTCCAGCTGCTCTCGCGCCCCATCCAGATCTCCGCTCTGCTGAAGGACTCCCGCCAGGTTGCTGCGCAAGACAGCGACCTCGGGATGGCTCGCGCCGAGCGTCTCCTCGGAGGTCCGCAACGCCGTGTCCAGTTCCCTGCGAGCGCCGTCGAGGTCGCCCTGAGCCTGGAGCACCAGTCCGAGGCCACTTCTGGCGCTCACCGCCTCGGGGTGCCTCATGTCCGTCAACTCCTCCAGCAGCACCAATGCGCGTTCGTTTTCCTTCCGCGCTGGCTCGAACTCCCGTTGCTGCAGCAGGATCCATCCGAATACCCGGCACGCCATCGCGCTCGCAAGATTGGCCGGCGCCTCTTGCTCCCCTGCCTGCACCGCTCGCTCCAGCTGGTCGCGCGCAGCCGGGAGGTCTCCCAGCTCCGACAGCACCATTCCCAGCGCGCAGCGATCGTTAACAACCTCGGCGTCGTGGGCATCGAGCGTTTGTTCGTGAATCGCCAGCGCCCGCTCGAGGTCCGCACGCGCCGCCGACGGTTCATTCAGCGCTTGACGCAGGTCGCCGCGTGTGCGCAACATCGTGCCAGTCAGCGCGTCGTCCTTCTGCAGCTGCGCTCCTGTCAGGGCCCGCTCAATCGTCTCTCCCGCCTCCTGGTAGCGGGCTTCGCCGCAGAGAACCGTCGCGGCGCGATCGAGCAGCCAGAGGAGGGAGCGATCGTACTGCTCGGCGGGCGGAGATCGATCGGCAAGCGCGAAGATGTGCGGAAGCAGGTCCCTACAGAGAGGCCATTCACGCGGATCCTCGGTGTCCTCGGGGAAACGTGAGCGCAACAGCTCGGCGGCCGCGGCGCGCCAGCGACCTTCCTCACGGCAGGGGACATCCGCCTCGGGGCCGGCGTGGACGGAGATGGAGTCCTTGTCGCGGGTGATCAACATACGGCTTTCGAGCGTGGCGAACAGCGTGCGCCGCGTCTCGGGATCGCCGAACACCCGGCCCAGCGCGTCGGGTAGCGCCTCGCCGGCATCTTCGAGCACCTCCACCGGGATCTGCCGGTCTGGTGCGAAGCAGCGCAGCAGGCTCAGCAGGTCCGCGGCCAGCGGATCCCCGCTCGCTAGGTCGGCAAGCGGGTCATGCGATGCGGCGTCCAAGTCTCTGCCGCCTACTTCGGGGCGGACCGTCGCAACGTGGACGCCAACTCCGTCAAGTACGACACACCGCTTTGGGAGCCGATCAACATGGCCGTCTCCTTGGTCACCCGTCTGTAACCGTGATTATCAATGTCCAGCCCAGGATCGGGCGACACGAGCACCGGGCCGTCCAGGCGATTGCTCAGGTGCTCGAGGGGGAAGTCGTACACTTCAACCACCTCGCCGAAGACCTCCTCGGTGCTTGCGAACGTGGCGATGTCGAACTCGTCGGGCAGGGGCATCGCCTCCACCGCGGACTGTTTGCGCTGAAAGTCGACCGGCTCCAGCGGGGACCAGCTGGAAACCTCGCCGATCAGCTCATCATCGAAGCGGGTCACCCACACGGCTTTGCGCTCGACGCGCCGCCGTCCCGTGATGCCATGGATCTGAACATGGCAGACGACCTCGTCCGGATCGGCGATGTGGTGCGTCACCCACTCGGTTATCTCGAGTTCCTGTGCAAGCTGATCGAGCTGTTCTTCCAAGTCGGCGAGCCCGCGTATATCCGAGCCGGCCAGCGCGCTGCGATCCTCCAACAGGCATTTGAACAGCTCGTCGGCGCGCCTGGTCCGCAACCGCCGCAGGTCGTCGTCCCGTTTGTCGCCTTTGCCGGGCAGCAACTCCTTTACATGCGGACGTTCGGCGACGGGGCCCAGGTGCACCGTCACGACCCGGCCGAGGCGGGTGCGTACGATCAGTCCAGCGGCCTCAAGCTCCGCCAGCATGTGAGATAGGTAGGAGTCCTCCAGTTTCAGCGCCTCGCGCAGCCGCGCTCGCGCGATCGCGCGGCCGGGGGCGCGATCGACGAGGGCCACAGCGCGTCGCGCGTTTCCGCCCCAGGACCTGAGGACGGTTAGCTCACCGCCGCTGCTCGACGGGGCGATCGCCAGATCAAGCACGTTGGCGGCGGCGCAAAGAAGATCGTGTGCCTGAGGCTGACACTCGGCGAGCGCGGGTGCCTGTGCTCCGATGAGCGTCCGCGAGAGCAGGTCGCCAGCCTCAGCCAGCTGCCTGCGGGTACCGAGACGGATCAGGCGCACGACCTCGGCCACGACCAGCCGGGCCATCTGCGTAGCCCGGGCCGGTATGCCGCTGCTCGGCTCGGCGATCGTCTCGGCACTCTCGATGGCTTCGAGCAGATCCGTCAGTGGCGCTGTCGCCAGCGACAGCAGATCGCGCCTGCCCGGGTCGGTGTCGAAGGACTCTGTCACGGTCTATCGCTATTGAACATCGGCATAAGCGCAGGATAGTTGAACAATGCTTGAATCGATACTGTCGATCATCTGAAACCTAATGCCCGGGCAGGCGTCATGCCTGCTCCAGAAGCTCGACCCCTTCGGTTGAGGTATCGGAGTCGGGAGCAAAACTGAACACGAAGCACGGCCGATCCCCCGGTGGCCGTGGTGCCGGTATCCGAGCCGACTCCCTCTGCGACATCCAAAACGATCGGTTCTCGAACTCGTTCCAGACCGTCTCGCCGTTCTCCGGAGCCTTCACCCAGCGATTGCAGACGAAGCCGATGGCCCATAGGACCTGCACCATCTGGTGTAGGTGATACCGATGGCGATGGAGGGTCGGACTCAATGACGGTATCAGCAGCACCTCGGTTGGGCTGCTCAAGATCCTGGCTTTGGCCGCTGACGCGATGATGTCCAGGCAGATCGGGACGGCGATCGTCCCTAGCGAAGTCGTGGGAACGATCTCCAGTTCGTCTCCCAGTCGTATGTCCTCGACCAACGGCACGTCCTCGGTAGCCGGTTCGGCAGTGAGATCGGTCATGTCGTCGGGATCCGTCACACCGTCAGGATCCGTACGGCCTTGCGCATATGAGAGCTTACGCTGACGCCACAGCTCTTTGCCTCCTGGGCCCAGCACGACCGCCTCGTTGACGCGCGATGCGAGCGCGGAGTCGCCCACGAGCGCCGATTGCGAATCCGACGCCAGATCCGTCTTGCCGTGGTAAAGACCGACCACGGTGAGCGCAGGCGCATCGCGATTCTTGGCAAGTGCCCGTTCGAGCGCCCCGAGCACCTTCGGCGTCGCCGCCAGCTCCGGCATCAGCAGCACACTCGATGTGCCGGCGGCGCAGCGCACGGCTTCCTCGACGGCAGCGATACAGCACACCTCGTCCTCAGCTTTGATCTGCTCCGGATCGAAACAACCGACGCGCTCGCCGGTAGGCAGCCAGCCAGACATGCCGTGCTCTCCGAGCGCGTCCAGATGGATCTTCATCAGCATGGGATGCCCGGCCATTCCCGCGTCGAGGCGTTTCCGAGCCGCCAGCCATTCCTGTCCTTCCATATCCGGGACTTTGAGCTTGATCCCGTGGGCGCCCTTTCCCCCGATGACCACCGGACACACCAGCAGGTTCGGCGCGAGCGTGGACAGCGAGGGATGGGCCATCGCTTCGGGCGGTACCGGGCGATCTTTCTCGACGTCTTCCCGGTCTTTGTGCGCAGCGATCGCAAGCGAAGGCGAGCGCCAGGCGACAAAGACCTCGTTGCCGTCGACGTCGTAGGCCCTGTCCAAAATAAAGGTCTTGTGGTCGACCAAACTGAGGTCTATGCGAGCCAGCAGCTCGGCCGCATTCCGCAAAGGCTCGCGCTCAAGCGCCGCCAGGGTCGCGTCATCCAGCTCGGCAAATGCGGGGGCGGCCATCGCAGCCGCGCGGATCGCCGGCGACTTCTCGAGCAACGAGCCGAGCAGCTGCATGTGGCGTTCGAGCCAGGTCCACAGAACCGCCACCGTTCGGGTCAGGTCGGTGCGCGCCCGGCTGGCACGCGCCTGATCGAGAGCGCCCAGCAATTCGAGCACCGACTGACGGTCGTCCCCGTGTTGCATGGGCGCAAACTATTGCACAAGTTCGCACACTTGAACGTGCTTTATCCTACAGCGGCCGGCGGCTGGCGTGATGGCCTGTGCCGGGACGCTCCGGCCCGATGAGAGTTCCCCCAATCCGCACGGTCGCGAGAGGCCTGGAGTGCCCCTGCGGGAAGAGGGGCGAGGATGATCAGCTCTGCGGCGCCTCGCGCGCGGTCAACGAGGGATTGTCTCCTCCCGATTTTGGGTTGCGCGCGCTGCGTCGATTTCAGCGGGCCGTGAGTACGCGTGCGTCCAATGAGACGGATCGTTTTGGGCTTGCGGGCATTCCGATTTGTCTGCAGATCGTGCTCTGGGGGTGGGTTGCCTTACGGATGACTGGAGCAGGCTCATGCTGCAAATTCCGAATAAAAGATTGCCCGTATATCGGCATCGCTCAACGGTTTAGGGTTATGATAGTCCACTTGTTGGGTGGGGGGCAATAGTCAATATCTGTCGGACGTGCGTATCGGGGAGGTATGTGGTGTTGGGCGAGCGATCGAATGGGTCTAGTTGTAGCGGTTGGTGGGGTGGGCGAGGCTTGGTGCGCGTGGTGGCGGGGGGGTTCGTTTGCTTGGTTGTTGTTGCGGCGGGGTCTGGTGTGAGTTTGTCCGCTGAGAGGTCCAGGGTGGGCTCTCATGCCGTCGTCCGCTCGCATCGGCGTATGCCCCACCGTTTAAGTGCGCGTCGTCGTGTCGTGTCGCGTCTGGCACGTGAGGAGAGGGTGCGGGCGGCGCGTCGTCGTCGTTGGCTTGAGAGTCCGCGTGCGCGGGAGCAGCGACTGGTTTCTGAGACGGCATTTCACGGTTTGGCGCCAACATCGGCGCAGAGGCTTCTTCTGAGCGACTATAAGTCTGTCTTGGTTGGCGTGAGTGCTAATCCTGCGTCATCGCTTGCGCGCTCGGGGTCTGTCGTTCGGTATCTGGGCGATCGTAGCGCGATCGTTCGGACCGGGGCGGGCTTGGAGGTCGAGACCTCGACGGCACCGCTGCGCGTCGCCCACGGCGGTAGCTCTGAGGCACCGGTGAACCTTCAGCTCCAGCGAACGGGCGGCCTGTTCGTGCCGATCAATCCGTTGCAGCCCGTGTCGATCTCGCGCAAGCTCAGTGGGGGTGTAGTTGTGGGCGCCAGTGGGCTGCGGTTGACCGCAAACGGCGCGGAAGCCACAGGCAGTCTCATAGGTCATGAAGATGTTTTCTTTGGGAATGTCGGAGTGGATACCGACGCGACTGTGGCGCCCACTTTGTATGGCGCGGAGTTCTTTACGATTCTTCGCTCACGTTTGAGCCCGGAAACGCTTTCCTATCGTGTGGTCTTGCCGCAGGGCGCAAGTCTGCAAGCCTCAAGCGTAGGTGCCACGGTCGTTCGTGCGGGGGAAACTTTGGCGCGTGTAATGGATCCAAGTGCCAGGGATGCGCAGGGCACGAGCGTTCCTGTGAAGATGAGTGTCGTCGGAGACGAACTAGTGTTGCATATTCCCCATCGTCATCTTGACGTGGCCTACCCGATACTGGTCGATCCAGAAGTCGTAGCAAGTATAAAAACAAGCGCTGCTCACTGGGAATATTTTAGTGAAGCCAGAGAGGGTCGGGTGTACTATTCCTGGCCAGACGCGACGTTTGAAGAAGAAAAAGAAAAGAAGATAGAAGAAGAAGAGGAAGAACATGGGGGGTACGAACGTTTCAAAGTAGTGTCGTCGCCTTTTGTGACTACCTCACCTGGTTCGAGCGGGCCGATATCGATTACACTGCCCGAAGGCGAATTCCCCAGTCCGCACTATGGCGAGAGTGCGAGGGCGGAATTTAAGTGGGTGCCCCCGGCGGAACTTGGAGAAGTTACGAGCGTCGAATTTAGCGGTATAACTGTTGCTCTCTCTGACTCAGAATTTCCTGCTAATCATGAACCGCACGCCGTAGAAGCAAATATTGAAGCTTGCACAACAGGCGGTGAATGGGCGGATCCTAGCAGAGCCGAATCGAATCAAAACAACGGAACGAGACTATAATTCCCGCGTGTATGGCCCTGAAGATTATTGTAATCGGAGCAATGTCAGCATCCGCCTGAACGCTGAGGGTGGTGGTGTAGAAAAAGCGCCGATTGTGGGCGCCTCGATTTCTGTAGGAGCTATCATTCTTACGCGTAAGCTTTCGACGTACGAGAAAAAACGCGTCGAAAAAACCCTCTATGGCACTAAAAATGAATCGGAACCAGAACGGCATCCATGCCTGCTTGGGTACCCGGTGAACTGTGTTACTGGCAATCAGGTTGAAAGTCAAACAGATCTTTCAGTCGGGGGTCGAGGACCTGCACTCAACGTAAGCCGTACGTACAATTCGCTGCTTGGGTTCGCTGGTAGTGAACATGGGCAGCTTGGATACGGGTGGACGGGCCCGTACGAAACTAGGGTCAAAACTTCGCCTGAATGTCCAGACGAATATGACCTTACAGGTGAACTCGAAGGAAAAGTGGAAGAACCCAATTGCGAAGAAACCGCGACCGTCGAACAGGACAATGGCAGTACGGCACTATTTGCCAAGAACAAAGAAGGTAAATGGTATGCCGAAGGCGGCTTGAATCAAGCGACGCTCACCGAAAAAGAAGGCAAATTCATTTATACCCTGCCGAACCAAACGGTGATGCGATTCAACGGTGAAGGCTGGCTAACGAGCGAAACGGACCCGAATGGGAGCACGCTTACCATGACGCGCGGCTCCGGTGGTCGTCTCGAATCGGTCAGTGATGAAGCTGGCCGTAAAGTCACGTTTACCCACAACGGTAAAGGTGAGATCACGAGTGCGACCGATCCTATGGGTCACACGACGGAATATACATATTCGAGTAATAACCTCGTTAGCGTAACTGAGCCTGGTGAAGGGGCGCCGCGATGGCAGTATAAATATAACGCGAACCATGAGATGACCGAAATGACTGATGGTCGCGGTGGCACGGTCACAACGACCTATGACGAAGATGGTCGTGTTATTTCTGAGAAAGATGCTATGGGACGCACACGCAAATGGGAATACGCGGTTTCGGGACGGGGTGCCGAAACAACGATAACGGAACCAAACGGAGCAGTCACCTACGAGACCTTTAATAACGAAGAGCTACCGACGAGTGTGACTCACGCTTACGGAACGTCATCGGCATCCACTACCACCTACGGTTATGACGAAAAAGACGAGCTAACATCGGTCAGTGATCCAGACGGACACGAAACGACCTGCACCTACAACGAAGAAGGCGATCGAACCGGCGAAACAGATGCCCTGGGTCACAAAACAGAATGGACGTATAACTCCGCACACGAAATAACGAGCACAAAGAAGCCAAACGGCGAGACCACAATCATCGAACGGGATGGCCACGGCAACCCGGAAGCAATCACGCGGGAAGCACCAGGTGGCAGCCCGCAGACCACTACCTACAAATATGACGCCGACGGCGACGTCGAAAGCATGACCGACCCAGACGGCGATACATGGAAATATGAATACGATAGTTACGGAGATAAGACCAGCGAAACCGACCCCGAAGGAAACAAGCGTACCTGGAAATACAACGAAGATTCCCAGGAGACCTCAACTGTCAGTCCGCGCGGAAATGTGCTAGGCGCCGAACCGTCGAAGTTTGCTACGACTATCGAACGGGACGCCCAGGGACGACCGGTCACGGTCACAGAACCAGAACCAGTCGGTGGTGGCAACGAACCGGCACCGGAAAGCCCGTCAAACACCTCGCTCCCAGAAATATCCGGGGAACCAAGAGAAGACGAAACGCTTAGCGCTACTATCGGATCTTGGGATGGTACGACATCGCTCAGCTACAGCTACCAATGGGAGGACTGCGACTCCCTGGGCATGAGCTGCCTCGATATACCTGGGGCTAGTGGTTCGACATATACGCTGGGTCTCGGCGATGTGGGGAGCACGGTCCGGGTTGTGGTCGCAGCTATTAACCCTGGCGGCTCAGCGACAAGCACCTCGGAAGCTACGGCAGTAGTATATACGGATAATATTTCCGGACTAGCCTACACCTCCGAGTTTGGCTCTGAAGGATCTTCGGAAGGTCAGCTATCTTACCCACTGGATATGGCGCGAGACTCGAGCGGTGACATCTTTGTGGCCGACACACAAAACAATCGAGTCGAGGAGTTTGACCCAGAAGGATCGTACATCGCTCAGATTGGGTCTGCCGGCGAAGGGGAAGGACAACTCAAAGATCCCGAGGGCGTGACCGTAAACAATAAAGGCGACATTTTTGTGACGGATACGGGAAACAATCGCATTGAGGAGTTCACGACCGAAGGCACGTTTGTTCGAGCGTTTGGCAGCAAAGGCTCAGGCAATGGACAGTTGTGGTGTCCGGAAGGATTGACGGTCAACGCTAAAAAAGATGTGTTTGTCGCCGATACGTGCAATAGTCGCATTGAGGAGTTTACTGAAGAAGGAGAATATGTACGCACGATTGGCTCCGAAGGTTCTGGCGATGGCAATCTCCTGTGGCCGGGCGACGTCGCAAGCGATTCTTCGGGGGACATTTTGGTGGCAGACGTCGGTAACGACCGTATCGAGGAGTTCAACGAAACTGGTGAATACGTACAAAAGTTCGGATCGGGTGGAAGCGGCAACGGAGAATTCTATACGCCATGGCGGTTGACGCTTGGACCCGAAGGCGAAGTGTGGGTAGCCGATCGTGGGAATAACCGCATACAGGTGTTCTCCTCTGGCGGCGAATATCTATTCCAGTTTGGTAATCAGAGCGGCGAAGGGCAACTGGAAGCACCCGCAGGGACCGCGATCTCGGGCACAACCGCGTACGTTCTCGACCGTGAAGGCGACCGCGTGGAGACATGGACATACACGCCCACGCCGACCAACCTCACTGCTCCGAGCATTGAGGGGGGCACGGTCGTTGGAGACACACTACACGCAGGCACAGGTACTTGGACGGCTAAGCCGCCCCTGACATATGCCTACCAGTGGGAAGCGTGCAGCGAATCAAGAAGCGAATGCCATGACATTGAAGGAGCAACAAGCAATACTTACAGCCTCATCGAAGCAGACGTAGGCAAGCGACTAGAGGTTACGGTGACCGTATCCAGCCACACAGGATCTGCAATGGCGACATCCGGGTCGACGTCAGTTGTCTCTGCCGCGATCGCTCCATCGGATACGACGGCCCCTGCAATCTCCGGCGTCGCAAAGGAAAGACAAACACTAAGCGCTGGTACCGGGACGTGGACCGGAATTCCGGCCCCTATATATGCTTACCAATGGCAAAAGTGCAATAGCTCTGGTGAAAGCTGCGTAAACATTTCGGGTGCTGTCTACCCGCAGTTCGCGCCGGGGCATATCGACGTTGGTAGTACGCTCAAGGTGATAGTCAAAGCAACGAACGGGGCCGGCGCGTCGTCGAGCACCTCATCGGCGACGGAAGTAATCGCGCCTCCAGTCCGGTCGACCCGCTACACCTACGATGCCGACGGCAACCTCGAAACCGTTACCGACCCATACGGCAAAACGACAACCTATACGTATGACGCCGACAACGAGCCAGTCAAGGTCGAACAGCCCAATGGCACAACAAACGAAACCGAATACGAAGCTAACGGACACGTGGAAAGCGAGACCAACGGCGCTCACGAGACTACGGAGTATCGACGAAACCTTCTAGGTGAGGCCGCCGAAATAATCGATCCACGTTCGCGCACAACGGTAAAGGAATACGACCCGGCGGGTAACCTGATTAGCATGACCGATCCGGCTGGTCGCACGACTACCTACACATATGACGCCGATAATCACTTGAAGGAAGTCAGCTACTCCGAAGGCGGAGCACACAGTGTCAAATACGAATACGACGCTGACGGAAACCGTACTGGCATGACTGACGGTACGGGCACTACAACATACACCTACGATCAGCTAGACCGCCTCACAAAAACAAAAGACGGTCACGGCGACACGGTGTCATACGAATACAATCTCGCGAACGAGCCAACAAAAATAACGTACCCAAACGGTAAATCAATCGAACGTGAATACGACAAAGACGGGCGCCTGCACGCCGTAACAGACTGGCTGGAACATACCACCACCTTCTCCTACGACCCAGACTCGAACCTGACCGCAATAAAATTCCCATCCGGCACAGGAGAGCAAGACACCTACGCCTACGACGACGCCGATGAAATGAGCGAAGTCAAGATGAGCAAGGGTGAAGAAGTGCTCGCATCGCTCGAATACACACGCAACGAGAACGAACAACTGACGAGCACGATCAGCAAAGGACTTCCCGGCGCGGAAGAAACCAACGACACCTACAACACAAACAATCTTCTAACCAAAGCCGGTACCACAGACTACAAGTACGACGCGGCTAACAATCCTACGCAAACCGGGTCAAGCACCAACAACTATAGCGAAGCCGGCGAACTCGAAAGCGGGACTGGTATAAGCTACGCCTACAACGAAATGGGACAACGAACAAAACAGACCCCGGCCAGTGGACCAGCCACAACCTACGGCTACGACCAAGCCGGAAATCTTACGTCCGTCGAACGACCCAAAGAAGGCGAAACACCAAAGATTGAAGATGCATACGCATACAACGGCGACGGACTACGCATCTCCCAAACAATCTCCGAAACCACTAACTACCTCACATGGGACGCTACTGAAGGCGTACCGCTCATCCTGAACGACGGCACCAACAGCTACATTTACGGTCCTGGCAACGCCCCGATCGAGCAAATCAACAACTCGACCGGTGCGGTGACGTACTTGCATCACGACCAAGCGGGCTCCACGCGGCTCTTGACCGGATCGACGGGGACCGTCACGGGCATATGCACCTACGCCGCATATGGCACGCCCACGTGCGAAGGCACAGCTACGACGCCGCTCGGGTTCGACGGCGAATACACATCGTCGGACACGGGGCTGATCTACATGCGGGCACGCACCTACGACCCGAGCACGGCGCAGTTCCTGAGCGTCGATCCGTTGGCGAAACTGACCAGGGCGCCCTACAACTTCGCCGAAGATAACCCGCTCAACGAGAGCGACCCAACCGGGCTCGGGGACTGGCTCGGCCTCGGCATCCCCTCCCCCGGCGAAGTCCTGTTCCCCGGCGGCGGATCGACGCAGGTTTGTGTTGGGGGGACCGTGAGCCTTGGCGTGACGGTCAGTCTGGAAGGGTGCTACGTGCACACTCCCCACGGCGAAGGCATCACGATCACGCCGAGCGTCGGATTCGGCGCGGGCGCGGCCGTCAACGGGCATTTCGGTATTGGCGAAAGTAATGCGTGTCGTCCAAGCGAATACGGCGGCCTGTTTAGCCAAGCGGGCGGGAGCGCCGAGTTTGGAACTGGCGGCTACTACAACCGTTTCTCCAGCTTCCCTTACAACGAGTTTTCTGGATCTAAGCGGGTTGAAGGTTGGACAACTGGTGGCTCTGTCGGTTTGGGCGCCGAGGGTGGGGGTGGAATCTCGGACACCGTGGCGATCCCGCTCGGTGGCGGCGGTTCTGGATCATCGGGGTGCGGATGCAGCTAGAGGCAGCGTGAGACTCGGAGCGGCGAACTGATGAACGGTGGAGTGGTGCTGTTTATGGTGGTCGGGGCGGTGCTTGCGGTTTTCGCGCGTCCGTTCACGGCGTGGAGCCTTCGCTGGGTTTTCTCGCAGCAGCAGCTTGCTGAACGCAACGAGCCTGGCCATGCGCGCCTGCGCTTTTACTACAGGTTTTGCGTGGCGGGGAGCGTTGGCGTTGGTCTTTTCTTCGTTGTGGCGGGCGTCGTTACGTTGTTGAAATAGACGCGCGCAGTTGCTTCGGCGTGGCTGGCTTATGCGGCGAGGCGTTTGGCCTCGTGGCTGAGGAGGAGGCCGTTGATGAAGCGTTTGACGAGTTCTCTGTCCTCGTTGGTGAGGCGTTGGGTTGCTTCTAGTTGCAGGCGTAGCTCCTCGTCCGAGTCTCGCTCGGCGTCGAAAACGAGCGTATCTGCGCTGACGGACAGAGCGATCGCGCGCTACAGCGGCTGGTGGAGCTGGCCGGGGTCGATCTGCGCCGCCAGGGCAAAGACCTTGTGGGACGGTGTCCGTTTCACGAGGATCGCACGCCGTCGCTGGTGATCTCGCCGGAGAAGAATCTGTGGCATTGCATGGGCGCGTGTCAGGCGGGCGGGTCGGTGATCGACTGGGTGATGCGCGCGGAGAACTCTTGCCTGCCGTCATGCACGCGTCGGGACGCGTCGCTGCGGCCCGCTCGCCCCGACCGGACGGGTACGCCAAGTCCGGGGCCGTGAGCGACGCTCCTAAACCTTGATCCACCGTTGTTGGGTGGGGTGCCGTCCGGGGCTGGGATTTAATGACCTCCTGAGCAGGCAGAAAGCTGTCGTGTCGGGCGACGGCGGGCCTGCACCAGGAGGTCACCATCATGGTGAAGGGTCTGGCGGACGTTTCGAGGGTCGTGTTCGATGATGAGCGGGCGGTCGCGAACGCTGGTGTGATGCTCCCGGCGCTGCTCGCAGCGCGGCTGGGGATCGAACAAGTCGTTGATGACGCGGTCGATCTCGGCGATCGTGCTGGTGGCGCGAACCCGGGCAGGAAGGTGATGAGTCTGGTCTCGGCGATGGTGCTCGGCGCGGACTGCATCGAGGACTGCGATGTGTTGCGCTCCGGGCAGACCGGCGTGGTGCTCGGCCATGGCGTAGCGGCACCTTCGACGTTGGGGACGTTTCTGCGTGCGTTCACGTTCGGGCATGTTCGCCAGCTCGACCGCGTGCTCGACCAGACGATCAGGCGCGCGTGGGCTGCGGGCGGCGGACCTGGCGAGGAGCGGCTGGTGATCGACGCTGACAGCTTCGTCGGCGAGGTTTATGGCTATGCCAAGCAGGGCGTCGGCTTCGGCTACACCCACAAGCGCGGTTATCACCCGATCGTCGCTACGCGCGCCGATACCGGTGAGGTGCTGCACATCCGTCTGCGTCACGGGTCGGCGAACACATCGCGCGGGATGCTGCGCTTCTGCGACGAGCTGATCGCGCGTGTCAACCGGGCCGGCGCGACGGGCGAGCGGCTGCTGCGGGCCGACTCGGGGTTCTGGAACAAGAAGACGTTCACCAGGCTCGATCAGGCGGGCTGGAAGTTCTCGATCGGCGTGCGCATGCAGCCACATGTCCGCGCCGCTATCGAGGCGATCGATGAAGACGCATGGGTCACCTTGGAGGACTACCCAGAGACGTCGATCGCGCAGATCGCCGAGACCACACTCGGTGACTGGCGGCTGATCGTGCGCCGCGTCCGGCGCTTGACCCAGCAGGGCGAGTTGCTGCCCGTCTGGGATCACTACCCGTTCGCGACGAACCGCGGCGACGCGCTCGCCGTGGTCGAGGCCGAGCATCGCCAACACGCCGTCGTCGAGCTCGCTATCCGCGATCTCAAGGACCAGGCCCTGGCGCACTTTCCCTCCGGGCAGTTCAACGCCAACGCCGCGTGGACGGTAATCGCCGCACTCGCACACAACCTGCTGCGCTGGACACAGACGATCGCCCTGCCCAACGCCACGACCAGGACCGCGCGCACGCTACGCCGCCGACTACTCGCGCTCCCCGGACGACTCGCCCGCCACGGACGCCGCGTCACACTACGAATGCCCGTCCGCTGGCCCTGGGCCGATGACTTCCTCGCCGCACTCGCCCGCCTACGCGCGCTCCCACCACCAGCCTGACCCTGGGCAAGCCCCGCGACACCGATTGCCGCCACGCTGCCAGCCCCGGCCTGCCCGAACCCCATCGGGACACGACCCTCAACGGCCCCTCCAACACCTCACAGCCAACCAACGGACCGCTCCGCGGCCCAGCCAGACAACAACGGTCCCCTCGCCGACGCGATCACCGCCCACGCCAACGCCCTCACATCACAACGGTGGATCAAGGCTAAACCGGGCCGCAGCGACAAGCCCAGGGACCAGAGACCGCGAGCGGTCCAAGAACGTCCAAGCGGGATCCTCGCGATGCGCCCGGCGGTGTGTGGTTTCAGCACATAGGCGACAGATGTGTCAGGACATAGGAGACACCTACTTGAAGGGGTTTTCCTGTGGATATGGCGCGGTATCTCGTCGAGGCGCACGTGTTGGAGGGCCGTCCCGTTAGCGAGCTGGCGGCGGCTCATGGGGTTCATCGCAGCTGGATCTACAAGCTGATCGCTCGCTACCAGGCCGGCGGCTACGAGGCCCTGCAACCCCGTTCCAGACGACCACGCTCGTGCAAGCACCAGACACCCGCAGAGGTCGTGGACGAGGTCCTCAAACTGAGGGAGCGGCTGCAACAGGAAGGCCACGATGCTGGTGCGGTGACGATCGCCTACCACCTCCCCAGAGAGCTGGCGGACGGGACGCCGGCACCGTCTGTCTCGACTATCTGGCGGATCTTGCGACGCGAAGGCTTGATCGTGGCACAGCCACAGAAGCGGCCGCACAGCAGCCTGATCCGCTTCGAAGCAGACCTACCGAACGAGACATGGCAAACAGACATCACGCACTGGCATCTCGCCGGTGGCGAGCACGCCGAGATCATGAACATGATCGACGACCACTCCCGCTTGTTCCTCGCCTCCCAAGCGTTCACGACGACCAAAGCCCAAGACGTCGTGGACGTCTTCCACAAGGCCGCTGAGCTGCACGGCCTGCCGGCATCGCTGCTCACCGATAACGGTGCGGTGTTCACCGCCACACCCCGCAAGGGCAAGGTACTCCTACAAACAGAACTCGAGCGCCTCGGAATCGCCAGCAAGAACTCAAGGCCCTACCACCCCCAAACCTGCGGAAAGATCGAGCGCCTACACCAAACACTCAAGCGCTACCTCACTCGCCAGAAGCCCGCCAGGAGCTTCGCCGAACTCCAAAACCAGCTTGATGCGTTCGTCCACTACTACAACACGACCAGACCCCACAGAGCCCTCGATGGCCGCACGCCCCTGCAGGCATACAGCGCCAGGATCAAGGCTCGCCCCACACGCGCTGGCGCACCCCCCACAACCCACTTCCGCGTCCGACAAGACAAGGTCGACTCCAAAGGCAAAGTGACCCTCCGCCACAACAGCCGACTCCACCACATCGGCATCGGCAGAGCCCACAAGAACCGCCCCATCAAGCTCCTAATCGCCGACCAGGACATCCGCATCATCGACCAGCAAACCGGCGAACTACTACGCCAACTCACCCTCAACCCCAACCGCGACTACCAACCCATCAACCAACCCTGAACTGTCTACCATCTCCCGAGACATCTATCTCCAATGTCCCGACACATCACACGATGCGCCCGGCGGGAATCGAACCCGCGGCCTGCGGTTTGAAAGACCGCTGCTCTTTGGCTCCCCGAAGAGAACCGTTGACCACTGAGCTACGGGCGCTCGCGGTTGACGATGCTACTACGTGCGCGCGTTCGGATAGGCACCGGTGGCGCGCCGCCATGCCCAGCTCGCGGGCGGACTACAACACTGGCTCGGGCAGCGGCTCCGCCGCAACGTTCGGCGCGGGCACCTCGGGCGCTGGAGCGAGCGGTCCACTGTAGGGGTAGGTGTCGGTCAGCAGCAGTATGTAGCCGTGGGTTTGGGCCGCGTAGCGCAGGGCGAGCGCCCCGGCATTTCGCATCCCCAATGGCATTCGGCCGGTAACCAGACAGGCGAACCAGCCAAGCAGGGCCACCACGAACAGCAGCGCGCCATAGGCACCGTCGAGTATGACCGCGGGTATCGCGAGGAAGGCGCGGAAGAACACTGTCCAGCGGTTCTGCTGGCGCGGGCCTTCAATGCGTGGATCGACCGGGTAGCTGCCCGCCTGCCCGACAAAGCCCGGGTACGGCTCGGCGATCAGAAACAGGTAGGCATAAACGTGGTTCTGGTAGCGCACATACGCCGCCAGGAAACCGTGCAGCGCGGACGGTGAAACGCCGCCGATGAGCGTGGCAAACCAGTTGACGACCGCCCCCAGTAGCGCCGCGATCCCCCATAGGCCCAGCCAGATCAGGTGCGGAATCGCAAGCAACAGACGGAAGAACACGGTCAGGCGCGAGCGCTCCAGGCCCGCGTGGACATCGAGTGCGATCGGGTCCTCGCGCGAGGGTATGTCGGAGAGCGCGGTGAGCGGGTTGCTGTCGGGGTAGACGTCGGTGAGCAAAAACAGGTAGGCGTCGACCTGAGCCGAGTAGGACAGACCGTAGGCGATCAGGTCGCGCAGGCCGCGCGGCAGGCGAGTACGCGCGAGCGCCGCGAACCAGCCGAGGAACGCGGCGGCGGCGGCCAGACCGTAGCCGTAATTGATGCCATAGCTGCGAGCGCTACCAGACACGAGCGCGCCACCGATCAGCGCGGCGGGAATCGCGAGCACGATGCGAAAGGCGACCTTCCAGCGATTCTGCGGAGCCGGGGGCGCGATCGTCACGTCCACCGGGTAGCCGGGCTCGCCGAGGAAGTCGGGGAACGGCTCGGCGGCCAGCAGGATGTAGGCACTCACGTGTATCGCGTAGCGGATGTAGCTCGCGAGGAAGTCGTGCAATCCCTTAGGGGATATCCCGGCAATAAGCGTGGCGAACCAGTTGACAATGACCGCGAGCAGCGCGGCGATCCCCCACAGGCTCAACCAGATCAGATGGGGGATCGCGAGCAGCAGCCGAAAGAACACGCTCGCACGCGAGCGTTGCAGGTTGTCGCTGACGATCAGATGTACGGGACGGTCGCTCACGGCAGGCACCTTTCGCTCGAAGCTTGCGCAAACATCGCAGCTATTGGTACCCGCCACATCGGACGACTAGCGACAAACGTCACAAATGCGGGTCGATTGCCGGAATCGCCAACCGGGGCAGCACGCCGAAAGGCTCCCCCGCCGGGATCGTCGGCCGAGGCTACTCAGGGGCAGTGTCCGCCCGTACCTCGCGAAGCGCGCCCGTCTCTGGGTTGAACACGAACCCGCGGATGTGATCGCGAACAGGCAGCTCCAGACTGGAGCACAGTCGCGCAAGGCCGGCGCGCAGGGTTGCCTCGACGTCGTCGAAGGCGCCGAGTCGCCATTGCGGCAGCACGCCGTCGGCGGCGAGCGCCTGCGCGAACTCGTCCTCGGAGGCGCCGTGCAGGCCACAGTCGTCGTGCATCACGACCACGACCTCGACGGTGCCGAGCTTGCGCTGGGAGACGCTCAACGAGCGAATCGCGTCATCGGTGACCAGACCACCGGCGTTGCGCACGATGTGCGCGTCGCCACGCCGCAAGCCCAGCATTCCGAACAGGTCGATACGCGTATCCATGCAAGCAAGCACCGCCACCTTGCGGCGCGGCATCGGGCTGAGCCCGGGCGCGGCGAGCTGCTCCGCGCGAGTGTTGGCCAGCTCAAGCATCTCATCGGCGTTGGTCATCGGCGATGGCGATCTTAGCCTGGATCGGGACGGTCGGCTCTTGGTGTGGTCTGACCGCCGGAGCCAGCGGATACGCTTCCCCCATGCCACAACTGGCCAGCCACTCAACCCCGCCGATCGTCGCCCGCTCGGTCAGCAAGACCTTTCGCGTGCCCGAGGAGCGCACCCACACGCTCAAGGAGACGGCGCTGCATCCCCTGCGCCGCACCCGCCACGAGAGCTTCTCCGCGCTGAAGGACATCTCCTTCGAGGTGAACCGTGGCGAATTCTTCGGGATCGCCGGACGCAACGGCAGCGGCAAGAGCACGCTCCTGAAGTGCCTGGCCGGCATCTACGGCGTCGACCACGGCAAGATCTGGATGGAGGGGCGCCTGTCGACCTTCATCGAGCTGGGGGTCGGCTTCAACCAGGATCTCGCCGCGCGCGACAACGTGGTGCTCAACGGCATCATGATGGGCCTGACCCCGCGCGAGGCGCGCCGGCGCGTGGACGAGGTGATCGACTTCGCCGAACTGCGCGAGTTCGAGGAGCTGAAGCTCAAGAACTACTCCTCGGGCATGCATGTCAGGCTTGCTTTCTCTGTGGCGATCCAGGTCGACGCTGACATCCTGCTCGTCGATGAGGTGCTTGCCGTCGGCGATGCCGCCTTCCAGCAGAAGTGCTTCGACGTCTTTCACCGCATGCGCGACGAACAGCGCACGATCGTGTTCGTAACTCACGACATGGGCTCGCTCAACCGCTTCTGCCACCGTGCGCTGCTGCTCGAGCGCGGCGAGACCGTGCACCTCGGCGAGCCCCACGAAGTCGCCGACCGCTACCTGGAGATCAACTTCGGCAGGGAAGCCAACGCCGGCGGCAGTGGCGACACGGGCGAGGGACGCGGCGGCGACGGCGACGCCCGCGTGCTCGAGGCCTGGATCGAGGACGAGCACGGGCAGCGACCGGCCTCCCTGCCCCAGGGTCAGCGGATCGTGCTGAAGGCGCTCGTGCGCTTCGAGGTCGAGGTCGAGGACCCGGCCGCGAGCCTGTATGTGCTCAACGAAGACCACCTTGCGATCGTCGTGGCCAGCAGCATGCGCACGGAAGAGCGCAGTGGACGCTTCCGGGCGGGCGAGGAGGTGTTGTGCTCGTTTGCCTTTGAGAACGTGCTCGCGCCCGGCCGCTACAACCCGCTGTTCACGCTCGCCCATCGCGGCACCGGCATGGACCTGATCGACCGCTACGAGGGCGCCTTCTCCTTTGTGGTCACCGGGCCCGAAGCGATGGGCGGTGCCGTGGACCTGCCCGTCGAGGTGGCGATGAGTCGCGCCGAGAGCGGCTCGGCCAGGGGAGATCGTGCTGTGAGTCCTCACACTCAAGGCCCAACCCTTCCGAGCCCACCGGTCCGCCACGCCGAGCGTGCCCGATGAGCACCGAGACGCTGACCCCAGAGACAAGCTCCGAACCAGTCCCTTACGAGGGTCTTGGACGCCCGATCAAGGGCCCGCGCGCGCTCAACGACGACCCGCGCCGCTTCTGGCACCTCACCTACAACATCGCGCGCAACGAATTCAAGCTGAAGTTCTTCGGCTCGGTGCTCGGGTATGTGTGGCAGGTGATGCGCCCGCTGTTGCTGTTCGGCGTGCTGTATGTGTTCTTCGTATTGATCGCCAAAGTCGGGGGTGGAGGACAGCCCAGCGAACAGTTCTACGGTGTGCAGCTGCTTGGCTCGATCATTTTGTTTACCTTCTTTGGGGAAGCCACCAGCGGCGCTGTGCGTAGCGTGTTCGACCGCGAGAATCTCGTGCGCAAGATCCAATTCCCGCGCATGGTGATACCGCTTGCGATCGTGCTGCTCGCGTTCTTCAACCTACTGCTCAACCTGATCGTCGTGTTCCTATTCGCGCTGATATCCGGCGTCACACCAATGCTCAGCTGGCTGGAGCTGCCGCTGATCCTGACGCTGCTGGTGGTGTTCTCAACCGGTCTTGCGATGCTGCTTGCGGCGCTGTTCGTGCGCTTTCGCGATATCTCCCCGATTTGGGAAGTGGTCAGCCAGATCGTCTTCTACGGCTCGCCGGTGATCATCCCGCTGTCGAAGGTGCGCGAAGCGCTGCTCTATCCGAAACCGCCCAAGCACGAGACAAGCTTCGACCGGTTCCTGCACGAACACGGCCACCTGCTTTACCACATCTACATGCTCAACCCACTGGTCACCGTTTTCCAGCAGTTCCGCCACGCGATGGTCACCCACGCCACGATCAGCGCCGGACAGGCACTCGAAGGCTGGCTTGGCCTACTGGAGCCGGTGGGGGTCGCCGTCGCGACCTTCGCGCTCGGCTTCTGGGTGTTCAACCGCTCGGCGCCATTCGTCGCCGAGAACCTCTAGAGCAAGCGCGCCTCAGCGGGAGCTTCGGGCGCCTCCACTGGAGCGTCAGCCAGCGCAGCGCGAGCATCGCTCGTCTCCGAAGCGTTCGGCGCGGAACCATCGGTGGAGCCGGACCTTCGCATCCCCGCGGCGACCTGCTCGGGGGTGCGGGGCGGTTTTGGGGCGATCCTGCCCTCGCGCCGATCGGTGCGTAGGCGACTTGCGGCCGCCAGCGTGCGCGGCAGGCGCCGCAGCGGCCCGATTGCCTCATCCGTGCCCACGTAGCGCACGGGCTTGGTGGCGATCATGTTCATCTGCACTCCTCCCTGAACATGATTCAGCCAGGAGAGGTAGGTGTGGCGCGCGATGGCACTGGACTGAAGCACGCGCGCACCTCTGCGCACCACCGGTCCGAGCAATGGCGCTTTGGCGCCTCGCGGCGAGGGCGCCGGGTCGCCGAAGAACGGCCGGTAGTGGGGCTCTGTGACCTCGGTCATGAAGCCGGCGCGCACCGCCTCCCAGCGATAGGAGAGCGCCCAATGCGCGTGCTCGTAGCCCTCGAACTGCTCCACACCCTCGACGTGCACGCCATCGGGATCGCTCAGCGTCTTCAGCGTCTCGTTGACCATCAGCAGCCGCCCGCCGGGGCGCAGCACTCTGAAGATCTCCTGGAAGGTGCGGCGCAAGCCCTGTGGGTCGTTGTGGTGGAGCACCTCGCAGCAGTACACGTAGTCGAGGCTGGCAGAGGCGAGGGGGATCGCGGCCATCGAGCCCAGCACGCGCTCGAAGAAGACCTCGCCTTCGTCGATGAAGTACTCGGCGGTATAGAGACCCTGCAGCTCGGTCGTGGCGATGTCAAGCGCGATCGCCTTCAGGCCGCGCCGGGCGAAGCGGTTGGCCGCCCAGCACGTGTTGGAGCCAATGTCGAGAATGCTCTGCCCGGCCTTGAAGGGAATCGTCGTCATCAGCTGGTGCATCGAGCGCGACTGGGCGTACCAGTAGCCGTGCTCGATGTCGGGCAGCAGGCGCACCTTCTCGCGATCCCAGCCCTCCGCGCGCATCTGCTCGGCAAAGCGCTCAAGGCCCGCAGCCTCGGCCACGACATAGCTCGGCGGCTCGTACAGCAGCTCCATCACACCCTGATGTACGGGAAACTCCGTGCCGCAGACGCTGCAGCGCAGCGTCCCCTCGCGCACCTCGCGATCGTCGTTCTCGCGGGCATGCGGCTCAAGCGAGCGGTCGCTGAGGCAGGCTGGACAGCGCAACTCTCGGGCAAACTCGAGCTTCACGGGCACGCCTTCTCGGTTGGGGGACTCATCGGCCCTGACCCGGCACGACCTCGGTGGACGCCACCGTCTCACGCGGACGGGCTACCTCCAGCAGGAATGCCTCGAGCGCGTCGATGCGCCGCTCCCACGCATACGCCGCCGCTGTCTCGATGCCCGCCTGCCCGATGCGCTCGCGCAGCTCACTGTCGCCGAGCAGGCGAGCAAGGGCCGCGCTGACAGCCTCACGACTCGCATCGGGCATCAGGCAGTTCTCGCCATCGACGCAGAAGTCGCGGTTGCCGTGCGCGTCGGTGCACACGACCGCCCCGCCGGTGGCCATCGACTCCAGGGCTGGCAGGCAGAAGCCCTCATGCGTGGAGGTCTGGATGAACACAGTCGCCTGACTGAACAGCTCGCCGACCTGATCATCGCTGGGTGACACCACGTAGCACATGCCCTCCTCACTTGCCAGCTCGGGCTCGATCCCGAACATGCACAGCTCCGGGCGCTGGCCGATCTCCGATCGGTCGGGCAGGGCGCGCCAAGCATCCACCGTCAGCGGCAGGTTCTTCAGCGGGTTTGTGCGCCCCAGCGCGAGCAGCATGTCCTCGCGACGCTGTACCTCCGGGCGCGGACGGAAGGTGTCAAGGTCGATGCCGGGGGGGATCAGCTCGGCGTCCAGGCCCAGCTCGCGTAGGCGTTCGCGGTTCCAACCGGAGATCGTCATGTAGCGGAACTCGGGACGGTAGGAGTCGAGCACCGCGTGGCGCACTGGCTCGTCGTCGGGGTAGTAGCTGGTCTCGATGTCCTGCACGAAATAAACGGGAATGCCGCGCAGCACGCTCGCGTACCACACGGGCATCGCCGTGTTCCACCAGGTGGCGACCTTGATCGCGTCCAGGAGCGCGAGCTCATCGACGAGTTCGTCGTACAACTCGAAGCTGTGTACCGGCACGTGCAAATCGAACCAGTCGGGTTGCTCGCCGAGCGTGTAGAGCGCTACCTCGTGGCCGCGCTCGGCCAGGCGATTGAGGTGCTCGAAAATGTCGCGATGCCCACCGCCCACGCCGGTGCCCTCGGTCACGTACACGACGCGCAGCTTGCCCTCGGGCGTGTGCACCTCGCGCGCGTCGAAGAACTCGCCCCATCGCTCCCAGAACACGCGCTGTGACTCGCGCTCGCGCTCACCGACATCGGTGCCGCGCGTCTGTGACTCGTAGTGGTAGAGCGAAGCTCCGGGGAAGTACATGACGCGCATCCCTGCCTGCCACGCGCGCAGACACCAGTCCACGTCCTCGTAGGCCATCGGGTAGCGCTCGTCGAGTAGCCCGATCCGCTCGATCGCCGTACGACGCACATACATGCACGCGCCTGTCACCGCGAGCACCGCTCCGGAGATCGTCGCCGGACCCCAATCGGCCGGCTTGAAGCGGTAGCGGTGGTCGAACCACTCGGGCGCGCCGAGGTTGCGCGCGGTGCCGGCGAATTGGATGCGCCCGTCTGGGTAGAGCAGCCGCCCCCCCACGATTGCTATGTCGTCCTGCTGGGAGGCGGCGAACTGCAGGCAGGCAAGCCAGCCCAGGCGCGCCTCCATGTCGGAGTTGAGCACGACCACGTCGAGCTGCTCGTCGGCGGCACGCAGACCACGATTTACGTTTGCCGCGAAACCGCTGTTGGACTGCCCCTCCACGACCTCGATGCCCTCGATCGCGCGCAGCGCGGCCACGTGCTCGGGGCCGCTGGCGTCGTCGGCCACGATGATGCGTGCCAACCCTGCCGGCACAGTGCGCTGGATGCTCGCCACGAGCGTCGCCACCCGCTCGGCGTCGCGGTAGCTGGGAATCACGATGCACACCGGCCGCCCGTGCTGGCGATACCAGGCGAGCGCTTGCCGGAAGCTGTCCTCGCCGGTGCGCGAGCGCAGACTGAGACGGCGGCGCAGCGGCGTGAAGCGCAAAGGGAAGGTGAGTACGCGATACAGCAGCGTGCGCCAGCCCAGGTAGCGGTAGGTGAGGTAAATCCGCCTGCGCAAGCCCGCAAGCGGCCCTTTGAATTCGCCCTCCAGGGCGTCGGCGGCGATCTTCTGCGAGGGGGTGATCGACGCGCGCTTCTGCTTGGTGTCGTGGTCGTTCACGTGCGGTTGTCCTGTAGATCGAGATCCAGCGCCAGAAAGCTCGCGCGGCCCTCAAGCGACAGCCGTCGCCGCGCCCAGGCGGGCAGCGCACCGGCGCGTGAGCCGAGCAGTGCGCCGACCAAACGCAGCACATGGTGACGGGTCGCTGCCGCGAGCGTCGCTCGCCGCCGCCCCGACGGGGCGCTGGCGGCCAGCAGCTCGCGTCGCGTCGCGCCCAGCTCGCCGCGTAGGTTGCGCACCACACGCGCGGGCGAGGCGGGCTCGCGCCAGCCGTACACCTCGCGCAACCCGCGCCCCTCGTCGAAGGAGCGGCGCAATTGTTCGCAGGAACTGTAGCGGTGGGAGTGCAGCACCGCCGCCTCGGGTACGAACGCCTTGGCGTAGCCGGCACGCAGCATGTCGATCGCGAGAACCCTGTCCTCGGCATAGGGGACGTCACGGAAGGGCACGCGCTCCCACGCGCCACGCGCGATGCAGGCGTTGGCGTCGGTGAAGAAGCCGCGCCGCCCGATCAGCTCCGCGGCCGGCAGCGAGCACGCACGGCTCGCCGTTACACCGGCGCCGCCATCAGCGTCCGGCTCGCCCGTCCGCGCTGAGCCCAGCCGCTCCACACGCGCGAGCCCGTCGGGGGAGAGCGAGCGAAACCAGCGCTCCAGTTCGAGCCGCACCGCCGCAGGCGCGTCCGGGCGCGGGCGGTATGGCCCATAAACGATGCCCACGTCGCCGGCTAGCTCAAAGCCGCCAAGCAGTCGCTCGAGCCAGCGCTCGTCCGCCGGCTCGGCATCCTGGGTGAGCAGCGCGACGTGCTCGCCGCGCGCTTCGCCCAGCAGCAGGTTGCGCGTGCCGCCGTGGCTGAAACGCTCAGGCGCGATCTCGAGCACGCGCGCGCCGTGCGAGCGCGCCAGCGCAACAGAGCCGTCGCGCGAGCCCGAGTCGCACAGGAGCAGCTCGTGCGTCACGCTCTGGCGCGCAAGCGCCGCAAGCGTGCCGGCAAGCAGCGCGCCGCCGTTGCGCACCGGAATCGCGACAGTGACACTCACGGACGCACCACCTCGACCCAGTCGGCTTCCTTGCCGCACAGCGTGCGCCAGCGCGATAGCGCGAGCGTGCTCAAACGCTCGGGCGTAATGCTCTGCAGCTCGACCGCTCCGAGTGTGCCCGGCCACCATTCTTCCGGTCCGAAGTGCCGGTGACCCGATGCCATGACGACGCGCGAGGGGTACTTGCCGGCACGCAGGCGCAGCGTCGCGGCCTGAAGCCACTGTCCGGGCGTGTTGGCCCCTGACACTGACCCCACCGTGCGCCCTCCAATCTGCACTTGTACTGAGCGCGGAAAGTCCCCTTGTACCCACACCCGATAGGTACCTGTGTGCTTGACGGTGAGCACGCCTTCGGCATGACCGCCGGTGTGCGTTTCGATGACTCCGGGAAGATTGGGATCTGGCACCCAGCCGCCCGAGCGCGCCGGGTCGGAAATCGGCTCGAACCAGCTGACTTCGGGCGCTGTGGCGACCTCAAGCTCAGAGCCATGGGGGGCCTTGGCCACAATCGGCGCGAGCGCACTGCACTGGATCCTCTGCGAGGGACTGTATTGCTGCTGTAGGGGCAGGTGTTCGAGCACCCGCGGCGCGGGCACTCGTTCCCAGCCAAGGTAGTAGGGGTTTTCGTACACGAGCTTGTAATTGGCGGGCGGACGGCTGGCCGAGGGCGAGCGGCGCGTCACGATGATCGGGTATCCCTCCACAAACGACAGCAGCTCTTCGTCGAGGTCGAAGTAATGGCCGTAAAAATAGGTGGGGGCACGCAGTTGCACTTGCTGCGGAGTGACCGCCTCAAACGGCGCGTAGATCCTGGCGGCACGCGCGAGATACTTCGCGTACTCCTCGAACTCGTTCCACAGCACAGGCCCCCGGCCGGCGAAACGGTCGCCCGTCTCACGTATAGCTTCGACTCGGGCCGCGGGCGCCACCCGGTCGTGGCTGTAGGCGAGTATGTCCGAGGCGAGGATCGCGAGCGCCACCGCGACGGCCGCGAGCGCCCCCAACCAGCCCAGACGACGTCCGCTTGCCTGCTCACCGTGTGCACTTTGGGTATGCCCTCCAGGGCGCACCCCCGCGCGTTTGCCCGGAAGCGTGCGCAGGCTCAGCAAGCCCACCAGACCCGCGAGCACGACCAGCGGGCTTGACATCGCCAATAGCTTGCCCTGCGAGTAGGGGCTTGCGCGTGGGAATACGACCAGCAGTACAAGTCCCACCATCCCGAGGGCAATCGGCACAGCCGGCTGGCGGCGCCTCAGCGCCCATACGACAGCGAGGACGATCCCCAACAGGATCGCCACGCTCGCTATCGCCGTGAGCAGCCCCGCATGGTGGGAGGCAATCGCCAGACGGTATTCGCCTGTGAGCCACACGCCGCTGATCTGACTGAGCGGCAACGCTCGCAGCAACTGGCCGAACTGCGTGGCCCCCAGACCCGTCGAGCCCTGCCCGGTGCGCGCCACTTCAAAGAACGTCTGAAACGAGACCAACGAGGGAATCGCAAGCAAGGCGGTAAGTCCCAATCCCACCGCAAGCGGGCCGCTCCACCGCAGGCTTGGGCGTTCGCGACGCACGACCAACAAACCCAAACCCAAGAAGAGCACGAGCGCGCCGAGAAACGGGACAGCCACCGCGTTGTAGGTCGCAAGCGCAGCCGCGCCAGCCACCGCCATCAGCACCGCCCCCACGTACGGGCGCGCGAGCAATATCGCCTCGCGCGTCAGCGCGACCGCCGCGCACAACGTCGCGAGCAGACCGATCTCCTTGATGCCGCCCTGTAGTGCATATTGATAGGTGAGGTTGGCCGCGATCGCGACGAACCCGACAAGCGCGGCCCAACGCGCACTGAGCAGATCGCGCGGGACCGTCGCGAGCGCGACTGCACCAAGTGCCACGAGGCTTGAGATGAAGCCCTGATAGAGCACCGCCGCGTCGGTATGCGTCAGACCGCTGAGCGTGCCGAGCAGCGACTGCGTGCCCAGCGGATAGCCGTCGTTTAGATAGGCCAAGAGAACTTCGCGCTCGGTCGACTGCGGAATGTTGCCGAGCATCAGGCCGTAGCCCTTGATGTGACTGGCGAGCAACATCTCAAACGCGGAGTCGTTGACGAAGTCATACCCCGACCACGTCCAGTGACCGTAGGCGATCACCGGCAGCATGTACAGCACGTACGCCGCCACACCTGCGGCTCCCGCCCAGCCGGGGTTCAACCGGGCGCGCAGATCGTCCTTGGCAAACGCCAGTCCCGCGAGAGTCGCTCCGACGAGCAACACGATCGCAAGCGCGTCGCCCGCGCCGGCCACGTACCCAGGGAAGATCAGCACAAACGCAACGCACAGCCCCAGCGGCAGCAGCACCGCGTTGTGCAGGCGCACACGTAGCAGACGCTCGAGCGCCAGTCCGCAGCCGAGGCACAACACCCACATGACCAGGGGCGCCCCAACGACGGCCATCAGGTAGCGCACGTGCCGCTGACCTACCTAGACGCTGCGGCGCAACCCGAGAATGCTGAGCAAGAAAGAGGAGAAGAAGATCTGTATGCCGACGATGATCAGCGTCGCTGCCACCACCGCCATGTGTTCGTCGGCCAGCGAGCCCAGACCGTGGGAGATCCACGTGCCCACGATGATCCCGCCGAGGATGAGCCCCATCAGCACGAACAGGCCGCCCAGCGCCAGCCCATGCTCCAAGCGAAAGCGCGCGCGCATCTTGTCAAACCATGGGTCGCGCTCGCCCATGTAGTAAGTGCCGTACGCATGTGCGCAGAGTCCCAGTGCGAGCACCTGCGTGCCAACCACCATCAACAGCGCCCCGCCGATCAGCGCGTGGATGCCCCATGAGCGCCCGAAGAAGTCCAGTCCCCCGCCGACCAGCGCCACGATCAGCGTGCCGATCCCGGCCAGGCCCATGCCGGGCACGATGAACAGGTGCGTGGGGCTGTGCACGAGCAGAAAGCGCAGGTGACGCCAGCCATCGCGGAAGCTCGACAGCTTCGACTCACCCCCGCGCGGGTGGTATTCGATCGGGAACTCCGCGATCCGCAGTTTCTCCTTGGAGGCGCGTATCACCATCTCGGAGGCAAACTCCATGCCGGTCGTGCGCAGGTCCAGGCGCGGCAGCACATCGGTGCGAAGCGCCCGCATCCCGCAGTGCGCGTCCTTTACGCCGGTGCGGAAGAACAGGTTGAGCAGGCCCGTCAGGATCGGGTTGCCGATGTAGCGGTGAAGCCACGGCATCGCCCCAGGCTGAATGTTGTCCATGCGATCGCCCATCACGAGCTCGGCGCCGCCGTCAAGCTCGGCCACGAAGCGGGGGATCTCGTTGAAGTCGTAGGTGAGGTCGGCGTCGGCCATCACGATGTAGCGACCCTTCGCGGCCGCAAAGCCCGCCAGATAGGCGCTGCCGTAACCGCGTCTTGGTTCGGACACCACACGCGCACCCGCGGCCGCCGCGAGCGCCGCCGAGTCATCTTCGGAGGCGTTGTCCACGACCAGTACCTCGCCGTCGATGCCCGTGCGCTCGAGCACGCCGAGCGCGGTGCTGACGCACTCCTCGATGTTCTCCTCCTCGTTCAGGCAGGGGATCACCACCGACACGAGTGTCGATCGCGGCTGCTCGGTGGCCTCGACGCTCGCGGGCCTGCTCTTCTGTGCGGTGCTCATAGTCTGGTTCGTCCCGCGCCCACTCGTTTGCAGGTTCGGCCGTCGCGAAGATAACCCTCCACGAGCCGAAAAGCAGCGCACCGCGTATCAAAAACGGCGCGCTTTTCGCTCCCTGATCCTACCGGACAGCCCGGAGGCGCCAAAGCCGCGGCGCTCGCCCGCGGGAATCGGCGGCTATTCTGGCAGGCGCTCCACATGCGCGTCTGCCTGATCTACGACTGCCTGTTCCCCTACACGGTGGGCGGTGCCGAGCGCTGGTATCGCAACCTCGCCGAGCGGCTGGCAGCCGACGGGCACGAGGTCACCTACCTGACCCTACGCCAGTGGCCTCGCGGCGAGAAGCTCGATCTCGACCCGCGCATTCGTGTCGCCCTTGCCGGCCCACGCATGGCCTTGTATACGAGCCCGGACGCACGCACGCCCGGGCGGCGGCGCATCCTCCCGCCGCTCGTGTTCGGCGCCGGCGTGCTGTGGCACCTACTGCGCCACGGTCGCCGCTATGACGTCGTGCACACCTGCTCCTTCCCCTACTTCTCGCTGCTGGCTGCCGCGCTCGCTCGCCCGCTCGCCCGCTACGGGCTCGTCGTCGATTGGTTTGAGGTGTGGAGCCGCGATTACTGGCGCAGCTATCTCGGCGGCATCGGCGGCCGCGTTGGTGAGTTGGTGCAGCGCCTTTGCGCGCTCGCGCCCCAGCGGGCGTTTTGTTTCTCAGAACTGCACGCGGCGCGCCTGCGCGAGCAGGGCTTGCGTGGTTCGATCGCAGTGTTGCGGGGGTTGTATACAAGCCCCGATACGAGCCCCGGCACGCCCAAGCCCGGCACGCCCGCCCGCGCCGAGCCCCGACGGCCCGCGAGGCCGACCCGCTCGTGCTGTTCGCCGGGCGCTTGATCCCAGAGAAGCGCGTCACCGTCGGCGTGGCGGCAGTCGCACTCGCGGCGCTGCGGATCGAGGGGCTGCGCGGCGTGTTCTATGGCGATGGCCCCGAGCGTGAGGCGCTGCACCGCGCCATCGCCGAACACGACGCCGGCGACTTCATCGCCGCGCCGGGCTTTGCCGGCGGCGAGCAGGTGGACGCCGATATGCGCCGTGCCCTGTGTGTGCTGTTGCCCTCCGAGCGCGAGGGCTATGGCATGGTCGTGGTGGAGGCATCGGCCCACGCCACCCCAGCGGTCGTCGCGGCCGCGCCCGACAACGCCGCGGTCGAGCTGGTCAAGGATGGAGTCAACGGCGTGGTGGCTACCGACGCCAACCCCGAGGCGATAGCGGAGGCGATCGTACGCGTGCACGAGGCGGGCATGACGATGCGCGAGAGCACGGCGCGCTGGTTTGCGGAGCATGCAGAGGAGTTGTCGTTGAAGTCCTCGCTTGCGATCGTGCTGGAGAGCTACGACGTGGGCGATGCCTCGCGACCAAGCGCCCGGCGGTAGCTATCCAGCGTCAGCCGCGCAGTGCGCTCCCAGGTGAACTCGCGCGCTCGCTGTAGTCCCAGGGCACGCAGGCGCTCGGCCTCGGGCGCGTCGGAGAACAGGCGCTCCAGGGCCGCCGCGATCGCGCGCTCGTCGCGAGGATCGAACAGCAGCGCCGCGTCGCCCGCCACCTCCGGCAGCGAGGACGCGCTGGAGCAGGCGACCGCTACGCCGCGTGCCATCGCCTCGAGCACGGGCAGGCCGAAGCCCTCATACAGCGACGGGTATACAAACGCTCGCGCCACTCCCCACAACCCCTCGAACTCCTCGCCGCTGAGCCAGTCCAGGAAGCGCACGTCGCCCTCGACGCCGACAGAGCGCGCCCGCTCGCGCAGCTGCGCCTCGTGCGCGGTGGGATAGCCGGGCAGCACGAGCAGCGGACGGCGCTCGACCGGGATCAGCGCAAGCGCGCCGATCAGCGCAAGTAGGTTCTTGTGGGGACGCTTCGCCGAGAGGCTGAGCGCAACAGCCCGCTCGCCAAGCCCGAGTCGCTCGCGCAGCTCACGCTCCGGCAGGGGCTCGCTGCGCGCCACCGTGCCGACGCCCAAGGGGACCACGTCGATGCGCTCGGCGGGCGTGCCGAGCAGCTCGACCAGGTCGCTCTGGGTGCTACGGGAATCGACGATCACGCGATCGGAGCGGCGCACCGCCAGCGGCACGAGCGCACGCATCCCCAGGTCGCGGATGCCGGCATGCGCCTCGGGGAAACGCGCGTAGATCAGATCGTGGACGGTCACCACGCGACGGAAGCGTCCGCGCGCAGGCGCTGTGCTCGCGAGGCTGTGCAGCAGATCGACGTCCGCGCGCGCTGCCAGGCGCGGCAGCAGCAATTGCTCGCCGAGCACCCACTGCACCCGGTTGCGCGCGTTCACGGGCACGGTCACCGCCGGCAGCAGCTCGCCCCACGGGCCGTCTTTGGCGGCGGCCGCCTCGCGGTTGACGAACGCGGTGAAGCGCACGTCCGGGGCGGCCTGGAGCAATGCCGGAATCAGCTCGCGCGCGGCCACCTCCATGCCGCCCGTCTCGCTGGGAACGAGAAAGATCAGGTTCAGGCCGACGTGCATCGCGCGACCGAGGCTACAGCTCCGAGGCGCTCCACTTCGGCAGGGAGCCAACGCGAGCGAGCGGCCACGGCACCTCCCTCTAGCATGCTGGCGTGGCCGCCTCTGCTGACGTCGTCGTCCTCGCATACAACCACTGGGATCTCACGTCGAGCTGTTTGCGCCATCTGCGCGCGCAAACTCTCCACCACCGTGTGATCGTCGTCGACAACGGCTCCATCGATAACACGCGCGAAGCTCTGAGCCGCGACTGGCCGGAGGTGACCGTCGTGGGGCTCGAGCACAACCTGCCATTTACGCGGGCCGTCAATCTGGGCGTGGCAGCGGGTCAGGGCGAGCACATCGTGTTGCTCAACAACGACGTCGACCTGCGCCCGGACTGCCTCGAGCATTTGCTGGCCCCACTCGGAGATGACCCCCGGATCGGGTCTGTCGCGGCCCTGCTGCTACGCACAGACGAAGAGACGATCGACAGTTTTGGGGTGACGACGGACGTCACCCTCGCGGGCTTCCCACGCCTGCAGGGCCTGCCTTGCCAGCGCGCACATGACCCGCGCCCGCTACTGAGCGGACCTGAGGGCACCACCGCCGCATACCGTCGCACGGCGTGGGAGCGTGTGGGTGGCCTCGACGAATCGATCCACGCCTACATGGAGATCCTGGACATCGCGTGGAGATTGCGCCAGGCTGGATGGGCGACCAGCTGCGCTCCGCGAGCAATCGGCGTGCATCTGGGTTCCGCGACCTTCGGGCGCCGCTCGGCCACTCAGCGCCGCATGGCGGGCTTCAGCCGCGGCTACCTCATGCGCCGCTACGGCGTGTTGCGCAGTCGGGTCGCCTTTCGTGCCCTGCTGACCGAGACGGTTGTCGTGGCCGGCGACCTGCTCCTATCTGGCGATCTAGCGGCTCTTCGAGGGCGCACGGCGGGGTGGCGAGCGGGAGCAGGCAAGGGACGGCTGGCCATGCCACCCGCCGAGGCGATCGACAGGACGATCTCCTTGCGCGATTCGCTCAGGCTGCGCCGGGGGGCCTATGAGCTTCCCACCGAACCACCGCGGTAGCCCCAGCTGTCGCGCGAGAGGCGTCGCCGCCGTCGCGCGGAGGAGCTTTGGTAGTCACGCGTTTGGTTGTCGGCGATCAGCAGGCTCTCCTGCTCGCCACTGCGAAAAGTGTTGCTGCTCGGCCACTCGGGGATGTCGTATGTGCGACCGTGCAGCCCCACAACCACCGCGCGCAAACCGCGATCTTCCACCTGACGTGTGATGCTCGCCCAACCGCTCTCAAGCAAGTATGTCGAGTGCTTGTCGTGTGTGTCCTCCATGCCCATTTCGAGGGTGCGCGCTCGCTCGAGCATGAAGGCGCTGGTACGAATATGTGGGTTGGGGAAGCGCGGGAAGTCTCGTCGTGCATGGCGCACATTCGCCAGCTGGTAGAGCCAATACCGATGCTTGCCACGAACCCACTCGGCCTGGCTCTCCCAGCTGGCGCTCGCACCCACAAGCCCGACATCTGGCTCATCGAGCGCTCGGGAGAGATAAGTCAGCCAGTTCTCGCCAAGGATTGCGCAATAGGAGTTTAGGAAGCACAGCCGGTCGTGCTGGAGCCGATGAGCGGACTCGCCATAGGCAGAGAGGTCCAGCGCCGCCCGCTCCAGCTCCATCACCCGGTGCTCCGTCCCCCGCAACTCGGCCAGCAATGCCTCCCGCGTGGCGTCCCGCGCCTGACGGTCGACGACGTCCAATCCGTTGAGCAGGATGATCAGCTCGTGGGAGACGCCAGCCTCGTGCGCGTGGTAGGAGCGCAGGAACGTGCGCAGCGGGTCCACGCCAAGTGGAGCCCATACGAGATGCACGACGCCGATCACTGCGTCACCGTCGTCCGGCGCGGGCCACAAGCTCCAGTTGCGCGAGCGTGAGGACACGCGTACGCTGCACATCCCCACGCTTGCGCAAGGCCGTCGGCAGCCCGCGCGCGGCATCGCGCATTGCACGAGCCCACACGCGCAACTTGCGCTCGCGCAGGGCGACGTAGAGGTTGCCGGCCTGGCCGCACAGCAGCTCCGGGGCATGTCGGGCGAGTGTTGCGCTCGGAAAGCACTTGACGACCAGCCAGATCGGGTTGCGCCATAGCTGATAGCCGTTGAAGTCGGTAATTCCACGGCCCAGTGTGGCGCTGCCGCGATGGTAGAGCACCGCGCTCGGCACGTAGCGGCAGCGAAAGCCGGCGAGCTGGGCACGAAACGCCCAGTCGACGTCCTCGTAGTAGGCGAAGTAAGCCTCGTCAAGCTCGCCGACCGCCTCGATCGCGGCGCGCCGGTACATGACCGCGCCACCACACGGGCCGAAGACCTCCTCCGGTTGCTCGTACTGGCCGACGTCGCGCTCACCGTGCCCACGGCGAGTACCGCCTCCTCGCCAGTTGAGCAGGTCACCCGCTCCGTCGAGCAACTCGCGCTCGGCGAAATCGAGCATCTTGGGAGTAACCGAGCCGACCTCAGGATGACGCGCGAGGTCTCTCAGCATCTCATCCAGGCAGTTGGGCTCAAGCTCCATGTCGTTGTTGAACAGCGCCACATACTCGCTTGTGGCGGCACGCAACGCCACGTTCAGCGCCGCGGTGACGCCCACGTTCTCGGCCAACGCCAGCACCTTCACATCCGGCCAATGTGTACGCAAGAAGTCAAGTGAATCGTCGCGGGAGCCATTGTCGACAACGACGATCGCGAAGTTCTGGAGTGTCTGCCGCTCAAGCGACGCGAGCATATCCCGCAGTAGCGAACAGCCGTTGTAGTTGAGCACCGCGACCGTCAAGCGCGTGTCGCCCACCGCAAGATCAAGCTCGCTCACCCTTGCTCCCTCCACCATTGCACGGTGTCGGCGACACCCTTGGCGAGGCTCACGCGCGTGCGATATCCAACCTCGTCACGGAGACGCGACCCCTTGCCCACAAGCATCGCTGGGTCCTCCGGTCGGTCGGGCAGCTCGCCACGACGCACCAGCTCCGGGGTACCGATCAGCTCGGCAATCTCCGAGACAAGCTCACGCACGCGCGTGCCATGCCCAGAGGCGATATCCACTGGCCCGGTCACTGAGCTTGCCAGTAGCGCCGCCAGCGCGCCAGCGACATCTTCGACATGCATGAAGTCGCGCAGCTGCTCGCCACTGGTCGTCGCGACGCTCTCCCCGCTCAACAGCGAGCGGATCACCGACGGCACCAGTCGTCCGGGCTGCTCGCGGGGGCCGTAAAGAAAGAACAACCGTGCCCAGGCCAGCTCGACGTTCTCGCTGTGGGCGTAGGCTTCCGCGAGGCGGTGCAGAGAGTCCTTCGCCACGCCGTAGAGCGTCGCTGGGGCCACCACTGAAGTGTTCTCCTCCAGCGGCTCGCCAGCTCTCGACCAGTCGTACTCGGCGCAGGTGCCCAGCATGACCGCGCGCCGCCCCCCCGCACGGACAAACGCTCGGATCAAATGCAAGCTGTACTCCACCCACAGCACGTTCTCCGGTGCTGCCCAGAAACGACCGTGCTCTACATACCAAGCCAGATGCAGCAAGTGCTCGGGGGAGACTCGCGCCACCAGCTCCTCGACAGCCGCTGAATCGGCGAGATCCTGGCGGTGCCAGCGTACGCCGGGAATCCCCGCTGGCGGGGCATGCGCGGAGATCGCATGCACCTCCTCGCCACGCCGCACCAGCTCCGCGAGCAGAGGCAGTCCGACGAAGCCGCTTGCGCCCGTGACCAGAACACGACTCACTGGCGGCCTTCCGGTTTCGCACTGGCGAGAGCAACCTGCCGGAGACGCCCGAGCGCCAACCGGGACCCACGGCAAGCTGGCATGATCACGTCCCCCGCGAAGCAGGCTATGGGGCGAGACACGATGAAGATTTCCGTACTGATCCCCACCCGCGATCGACTGACGTTGCTACGACGCGCGGTCGACAGCGTCCTGCGCCTCGACGACGAGGACTGCGAGCTGGTGATCTCAGACAACGCTTCCTCCGAAAACGTGGCTGAGTACGTGGAGTCGCTCCAGGACCCTCGTGTCGTTTGTGTTCGCACGACACATCCGCTGGCGGTCACCGAGAACTGGAACAACGCGCTTGAGCACAGTAGTGGCGACTACATGATCATGCTTGGTGACGACGATGCCCTCCTCCAAACGTATTTCTCAAGAACAAGAAGGCTGATCGCTGAGTTCGTTCAGCCGCAGGTCATTTATCACAACGCTCTCGTGTACGCCTATCCCGGAGTGGTGCCCGAGGAGCCGGGAGGCTACCTGCGCTCGGAGGGCTACGCGGACTTCCTGCGCGAGGCGCGCGAGCCGTTCCGCCTCGAGCGCGAGCGAGCCGCGTCGATGGCGAACTCGGCGATGGGCTTCCGCGTACGCTACGGCTTCAACATGCAGTTCGTCACCATCGCGCGTGAGCTGATCGATGAGCTTTCGCGCAACGGACCCTTCTATCGCTCGCCATTCCCCGACTACTATGCGATGAACCACACTTTCCTGCGCGCCCGCTCGATCGTCGTGGACCCGCACCCGCTGGTGGTGATCGGTGTGTCTCCGCGCTCCTATGGCTTCTTTCACAACAACCGCCAGGAGACCGCGGGGCGTTCGTTCCTACAGGGCGAGGACTCACACGACGGTTCGGCTTCGCCCACCGAGCCACTGCTGCCTGGCACCAACATCAACGACGGATGGCTTGCGTCCATGCGGGAGCTGCACCATGAGCTGGGGAGTCCCGCAAGTCCGCGACCCGACTATGGGCGCTATCGGATGCTGCAGATCGCATACGTGTATGAGGGACATCATTTGCGGGGCTCGATCGACACGGGAGAGCTTGCCGAGCTGCGACGGCACATGACACGGCGCGAGCGCGTGTTCTATGACGCCGCGTTCTCGCTCTTGGGACTATTGCAACGGATCGTGCCTCAGAGCGCTCGCGCCGCGATCCCAAGCGCGCTGTTGCTCGCGCAGCGACAGTTCCCAGCGTGGGATCCGATTCGTGACGAGACCTCCTATGAGGACATCGGCGCGGTCGTCGAACAAGTGGACCCAAGCAAAGATCCCCTGCGTTGGCAGAGATCGCGCCGCCCTGGCCTGCGCGGCGCACTCGTTCGACGGTTGGGCTGACACTCAGCTCGGCGGCCCGGCTCACCCATTGGGCTTCGGACTGAGGTCAGCGCACGGACCCCACGCCAATGCTGACAGCAGCCGCCTGCGGTCGGGTCCTCCACGCTGGTAGAGACGCGTCTGGTTGTCGGCCACGAGCAATCCCTCCTGCGAGCCCCGCCAGAACGTGTTGCTGCGATGCCATTCGTCCTGGTCATAGGTATCGCCCGCGCGATCGACGACAACGGCGCGTAGTCCCACGCGCTGAACCTGACGCGTGAGGCTGGCGCGGCCCGACTCCAGCGCGTAGGCGTCGGCCTTCTTGTGTACCTGGTGCAGGCGCAGCCCGGCGAGCGTTGAGTGGGCGATCATAAAAGCGTTTGTGCGCAGGTGGTGCGCGGGGAACGACTCGAAGTCTCCTATCTGTCGCGGCAGCTCTGAGAGCGCCCGTAGCGCGGCGCGCGGAGCACGTGTCGCGACGTGGGCGGCGGTCACCTTCGAGGAGCGAACGTGATCTACCTCGGCTTCCGTGGAAAGCTCCCGCTCAGCGACTGCCCGCTCGGCGTCCATCTCAGCGAACTGCTCGCGTAGCGCCCCTCGCGCCGGCAATAGGCGCCGGTAGGCGCTTGGGAGACCAAGCGAATGGAGTATCCACGAGCGCGAGCTGGTCCACGACCCGCTCGCCCCAACGATCCCGACGTCGGCGCGCTGCAGGGCGCCATCCAGCTTGGCCAGCCAACCCGCCTGCAGGGGCTCGCTGTAGGAGTTCAAGAAGCAGTAGCGCTCGCGTTGCAGGCGAGCGGCGGCGGCGAAGTACACGCCCAGGTCAAAACCGGTGTCGGGGAAAAACATCGTCTCTGCGCCGAGATTGCGAGCATGCTCCAAGTACGGCTCGGCGTGGCGCTGAGAGCCAAATCCCTTCATGGCCAACACCAGCTCGCAATCGAGGCCGGCCGGACAGGTGCGCATCGCGCCCAGGAACGTACGGAACGGGCCTAGCCCGTTGGCGGCTCGAACCATGTGCACTATGCATGGACGCGAAAGCCCAGCGCGCGAGGAGTGCCGCGCGGCTTCGACCACAAGCGCCTCACGAGAGCGCGAGCGCCACATTGCCGTCATTCAATCCCCGCGCCGCAAGATGGGCGGCAGCACGACGTTCAACTCTTCAGGCAGGGCGCGTAGCGCGAATATGACGGCTGCGTAAATAAGGGTCGAGAGAGCAAGCCGCACGGTCACGGGGAGCCCGCTCAATAGCAGCGTCAGCGCGCCGAGCATGCCCGCCAGGCCGACCTTCGGCAGCACCGACAATCTCGGCATCAAATGCGGCCTTCCTCTCACCAGCACGACTCCGCCGACGGTCGCCGCCACCACCTCGACCGCCGCCATCCCGATCGCCGCGCCCTCTGCTCCGTCGAGAGCGGTAAGAGCCGCCACAACGACGCTCACGAGCGCCAGCATGCCAAGGTTGAGAAATAGGATCGTACGGTGCAGGTGCAGACTGAGCATGCCATAGCCGAACACAGCACTGATGAAGGTGGCGCCCACCGCGATCCCCTGTACGGCCAGGATCGGCACGGCGGCGAGGAATTCGTTGCCGCCGAGGATCTCGACCGCAAGTCTTGCCCCCACCGCCAGCGATAGAGCTGTCCATACTCCTATGATCGCGGATGTCTCGAACACTCGCGAAAGCGCGTAGCCGAGTCGAGCTGGATCGTCGCGTGCCGCCCGCGCGAAGACGGGGAAAGCGGAGCTGACGAGCAGCGCGGGAATCGTGAACAGCACCTCGACAACCCTGAAAGACACGCTGTAGTAGCCGAGTTCCTTGGCTCCGGCCATCACCGACACCAATACGATCGCGACACGAAAATAGAGCGTGGACGCGGCGGCCGCGGCGGAATAGGTGAAAACGGGCGCCAGCAGCGCCCGCCAACGGTGCAATTGGAAGGAGGGAAGGATTGGGATGTCCCCCCTGACGAGCATGATCGTTGGCAGCAGGACGATTAGCGCGGCGACCAATGGCGTCGCCATGAAGGGCAGCAGGTGGGCACCGACCAGCACCAGCACCACGATCAGGACAGAGCTGATCAATTGCTGAACCACGGACAGAATTGCCACCCAGCCCAAGCGCAGTCTGGCCATCAGTGGCACCGACAGTGTCGTCTGGGTGTTCTGGAACAGGACTCCGCCACCGGCGATCAGCACCGCGGCGGCGAGATAGTCGTCATAGGCGACGCGCGCGAATATGGTGATCAGCACCACACCCACGACGGTCAGCAACAGCCGGATCCCAAGCAGGTCGCGGGCCATCAGCGCACGCTCCTCACCTTCGAGCACGGCCATCTCACGCATGCCAATCGCGGTCAGGCCGAGATCGGTGAAGCCGGTTACCACAGCGCTGAGCGACAGCGCGGTGGTGTAGTTCCCCGTCTGCACCACGCCGAGATGGCGAAAGAGCAGCGCCGCGGAGCCGGCCGCGAGCAGAGAGCTGCCGAAGAACGAGCCGACCCGCAGGGCGCCTCCGCGCACGGCCGCCGGCCCAGCCCTGGATGTGGAGAGCAGGTCCGACTCGAGAATCTGCGCCTCGACGTCTACCGCTACTTCGGTGTCTTGCCGATGTGACATCGTTTGCTCAATCTTCCGGCGGCGAGAGCGTTTGCTCAAGCCTCGGGACGGGTGAACAGGGATGTGTAGGTGGCACCCGCCATGCCATGCGTCTCCCATGGACGAACGGCGGTCGTCAGTGCCAAAGAGAGCGCTTGCGTGAGCTTTGTGGACGGGCGCCTGGACGGGTATCGGCGCAGCGCGTATTCCCACCCGAACAGGTTCCAGTGCCGTCCGGCCGGATCGGAAGTGGTGGTCATGACGTGTTGCAGGCCGAGGTCTCTCGCCTTGCGCCGTAGAGCCAACGCGGTGATCAGAAACAGGTGGCGCGGCGCATCGAGGTGTGCCCAGTAGTGCCCTAGAAGGCGGAATTGCAACGAGCTTGGGTTGGGCGTCCCCACGATGATCGCGCCCCCCGGCTCCAGATGCGCGGCGGCGGCCTCCAATACCGCCCATGGGTCGGGCAGGTGCTCGATTACCTGCCACATCGCGATCGCGTGAAAGCTCTCCAGATCACTCAACGCCAACTCTGGTCGATCGCTGTGAATCGCCCGGGCACCCACCACCTGCTCGATGTATTCACAACAGCTTGCGTCCATCTCGATCACCGTCGTCTCAAAACCCGCCAGCACGGCCGCACGGGAGAAGAGACCAGTGCCTGGACCGATCTCCAATAGTCGTCCCGAACCCACGGCGTGACGGAGCAGTTCAAGCTTCGGCTCCTCCGTGCGTGCGTGACGATCGAGCTGCGCTCGATCGGGGTGCGCGTGGTAGTCAGCCGGATAGTGCCGGGCGAGATCCTCAGGGAGAGGGCGCAGGAAATAGGAATGACAACTGACGCACCGGTGGTAGTCAAACCCGCCGGCGGGGATACCTCGGTTGCGATCGCTCGCGCGGAACGCGTGACGCGCCGCAGCGCCGCACAGGGGACACCGCGAGCTGGTGTCCGCAACGCTCGACGGGGGGTTCATCGAATCCAGCTCGGAAAGGAACAGTCCCGCTCGGAGATCGTGCGCTCGCCATCGCTCGATGGCCATTGGATCGCAAACGCGGGATCGTCATAGCGCACGCCACGCGCCGCCTCGGGCACGTAGTGGTGGCCCATCTGGTAAAGCACTTCACAGTCGTCGGTGAGTGTTTGGAAGCCGTGAGCAAGCCCCGCGGGGATGTAGAACGAGAGGCGGTTCTCAGCGCTCAACTCGACTCCGTGCCAGGCGAGATAGGTAGAGGAGTCAGGGCGCAGATCGACAGCCACGTCGTAGATCGCCCCGCGTACGCAGCGCACGAGCTTCGACTCGCCGTGTGGGTCGGCCTGGTAGTGCATCCCACGCAGCGTGTCGCGGCGGGCATTGAAGGACGCATTGCACTGCACCACCTCGGGGTTCATCTCGCGGGCGCGAAACTCCTCGGCGTCAAACGTACGGGCGAACCAGCCACGGTCGTCGCCGAGCAGCTCCGGTTCGAGCACCCACGCGCCGGGGAGCGGTGTAGGTGCGAACTTCACGAGAGCAGCGTCAGCTCCGGTGTGCGCGCCGCGAAGCGCCCCCCCCACTCGCGAATGAAACCGAGCTGCTGCACGATCTCCTCCTTGAGGTTCCACGGCAGGATCAGCACGACATCGGGCTTGTCCTCGAGCAGCGCGTCGGGCGAGCGGATCGGGATGTGCGAGCCCGGCAGGAAGTGGCCCTGCTTGTGCGGGTTCAGGTCGTAGGTGTAGTCGATGAAGTCGCAGCCGATGCCACAGTAGTTGAGCAACGTGTTGCCCTTCGCGGGCGCTCCGTAGCCGGCAACGCGTAGACCCTGCTGCTTGAGATCGATCAGAAAGCTCAAGATCTGGCGCTTGTCCTGCTCGACGCGGCGGTTGTAGGCGAGATAGGTTTCAAGCTGCTCGTAGCCAGCCTCGCGCTCACGCTCGCGCAGCTCGGCGGCGGCGGCGCTCTCGGGCTTCTTAGAGTCCTCGGCGTGGCAGCCGTAGATGCGTAGCGACCCGCCGTGGGTCGATAGCTCATCCACGTCGAACAGGCGCAGGCCGTGTGCCTCGAACACGCGCGAGACGGTCAGGAAAGAAAAGTAGGAGAAATGCTCGTGGTAGATCGTGTCCCACTGGTTGTCGTTCATCAGGCTCATCAGGTGGGGAAACTCCATCGTGATGACCCCGCCGGGCTTCAGCAGGACCTGCATACCGGCCACGAAGTCGTTGAGGTCGGGGACGTGCGCGAGCACGTTGTTGCCGAGCAGCAGATCCGCGGAGGACTCACCGGCGAGCGAGGTGGCGGTTTGCACTCCGAAGAACTCGACGAGCGTGGGGATGCCCTTCTGCAGAGCCACCTTGGCGACATTCGCGGCCGGCTCGATGCCGAGCACGGAGATGCGGCGCTCGTGGAAGTACTGCAGCAGGTAGCCGTCGTTGCTGGCGATCTCCACGACGTGACTGGAGCCGTCCAGGCCGAAGCGCTCGATCATCAGCTCGGAGTAGCTCTTGGAGTGCTCCAGCCAACTGGAGGAGTAGGAAGAGAAGTAGGCGTAGTCGGAGAAGATCTGCTCGGGCGTCTCAAACTCCTCCAGCTGCACCAGGAAGCATTTGCCACACACCAGCGCGCGCAACGGGTAGAACGGCTCCATCGCGTTGGCCCCCTCGGGGGGCAGGTAGGAGTTGGCAAGCGGCGACATGCCGAGGTCGGCGAACACCGCCTCGACCGGGGCACCGCAGAATCGACAGGGGGTTTGTGCGCTCATGATGGCTCCGCAGAGTATTGGAAAGCCTCGATCTGCTTCAGCGTCACCGTGCGCGGGTCCGCGCCCGCCTGGGTGTCGCGGTACCAGCCGACCAGCGCGTCGAGACCTCGCGCCAGGTCCCAGCCCGGCCGCCAGCCGAGGTGCGCTCTGGCCATCGAGGAGTCGAGCTTCAGATAACGCGCCTCGTGCGGATGGGGTCCCTCGTCGTGCTCCCAATGCAGCTCTCCCGACCACAGCTCGACCATCCGGCGCACAATCCAATCGACCGGGCGCGCGTCCTCATCAGCCGGCCCGAAGTTCCAGCCCGCCGCCCGCTCGGGGTTCTCCCACAGCGCCTGGGCGAGCGCGAGATAGCCGCTGAGCGGATTGAGCACGTGCTGCCAGGGACGAATCGCGCCCGGATTGCGGATGTGGACGGTCTCGCCCGCGAGCGCCGCGCGCACGATGTCGGGCAGCAGGCGCTCTGCCCCCCAGTCGCCGCCGCCGATGACGTTGCCGGCGCGCGCGGAGGCCACGCGCGGCCCGCTGGGGTCGCCGAAGAAGGAGCGGCGGTAGGCGTCGGTTACAAGCTCAGCGCAACCCTTGGAGTTGGAGTAAGGGTCGTGGCCGCCCATCGGCTCGGACTCGCGATAGCCCCACTCCCACTCGCGGTTCTCGTAGCACTTGTCGGAGGTGACGTTGACGAGCACGCGCACGCCGGCGTTGCGACGCACCGCGTCGAGCAGGTTTACGGTGCCCATCACGTTCGTCTCGTACGTCTCGCGCGGCTCGGCGAAGGAGCGGCGCACGAGCGACTGCGCGGCCATGTGAATCACGACCTCGGGCTCGCTGCCGGCCACCGCGTCCGCCAGCGCCTCGGGGTCGCGGATATCCGCGACGACGGCGCTCATCCCCTCGCCGACCCGCGCCAGCTCATACAGCGAGGGCTCGGTCGGCACGCCGTTGGAGAGGCCCGTCAGCTCCGCGCCGAGCGATTGCAGCCACAGCGCCAGCCACGCGCCCTTGAAGCCGGTGTGACCTGTGAGCAGCACGCGACGACCGCTCCAGAAGGCCGGGTCCACTGCACCCGAGGGGGTCGAGCCGGGCGCGACCAACTGCACCGGTGCGCTAGCGGGGGATGGATCGCCGCTCACCGGGTCACTCCCACACCCGCCATGGCGCTTCGCCCGAGGCCCACAGATCCTCCAGGCTGTTGCGCTCGCGTAGCGTGTCCATAGCCTGCCAGAAGCCCTCGTGACGGTAGGAGGACAGCTGCCCGTCGCGCGCGAGCGAGCGCATCGGCTGCTGCTCCCACACGGTGCTGTCGTCGTGCAGGTAGCGGGCGACCTCCGGGGACAGTACGAAGAAGCCACCGTTGGTCCAGGCGCCGTCGCCGCGCGGCTTCTCCTCGAACTGGCGCACGCGCTCGCCGTCGACGTCGAGCGCGCCGAAGCGGCCGGGCGGTTGCACGGCGGTGACGGTGGCAAGCGTGCCTTGCGCGCGATGGAAGGCGACAAGCGCCGATATGTCAATGTCGGCGAGGCCATCGCCGTAGGTGAAGCAGAAGTCCTCGTCGCCAACATAGGGCAGCGCGCGCTTCAGGCGACCGCCCGTCATCGTGCTTTCGCCCGTGTCCACAAGCGTCACGCGCCATGGCTCGGTGGCGGAGCGATGCACCTCCATGGTGCCTCCCGCCAGGTCGAAGGACACGTCGCACGTGTGCAAGTAGTAGTTGGCGAAGTACTCCTTGATCAGGTAGCCCTTGTAGCCGAGGCAGATGACGAAATCCTCGATGCCGTGCGCGGCGTAGATCTTCATGATGTGCCACAGCATCGGCTTGCCGCCGATCTCGACCATCGGCTTGGGGCGCACGGCGGTCTCCTCGCTGAGCCGCGAGCCGAACCCCCCGGCCAGGATCATCGCCTTCACGGGTGCAGAGTAGCGAGCGCCGCGGCCCGCCTACAGCTCCCTCACCACCACCACATTCGAAGAGCTGGCTGCGTAGGGAAAATCGGCCTCCGCGGGCGACACCGCGCGGAACTCGTAGGTGACTGGCCCGGGCAGGCGGAAGTGGTAGCTCGCTCGGTAGCGGCCGCCCGCCCTGGTACTGAGCACCTGGAACTGGCGCCACGGACTGCCCGGCGCTCGGGCCTCGAGCACCAGTGTCTTGCCGCCAGGCGGCAGCGGCACTCCACGCAGGGTGCCGGCGAAGGCGATCGTGCCACGCGCGGCGACTACTCGCGGCGTGACGCGCAGCGCGAGCGTGGCGGGCACCGACAGCGAGAGCGCGGCGGTGACGCTCGGGACGGCGCCGCCGAGGGTTGGGCTGTAGGCAAAGGTGAGCCGACCCGAGGATGTGCCGGCTGGGACGCGCACACGGAACGCGCCGAGCGGCGAGGTATGGGCGCTTGCCAGCGCGACCGTGTGGGCACCCTCGTAGCTCGGCGTGAACAGCACGCTCACGAGCGCGCCGCCGATCGGCGCACCACTGGGCGCGAGCAACTGTCCAAGCACGATGCTTGGGCGCGCCCCGACGTCGCGCAGCGCGGTGTGCGCGGTGGTGCTCCAGCGCACGTGCAGCGCGGCACCGGCCGATGCACCGCTGCCGTTATCGCTGCTCTGCTGCGGGGCGGGGTTTGTTTGGGATTGGGGGTCGTTCTGCGTGGCACTCGTCGGCTGCGCGCCATCAGCGGACCCGGACGGCAAGCTGCCTGACGGCGGCGATTCTTTTTCCGGCTGGGCGACCTGGGAGTCGTTGGCGACATCGATCTTGCGGTCCAGCGCGACCGTCGAGTTGCCGGCCGCGTTGGTGACCGTGACCACCAGATGATGGGTGCCGTTGGTGAGCGCGGTCGTGTCGAAGGGAATGTCGACCGTCAGCGAGGACGGGCACGGTTGCGGGTAGAGGAACGCCGGCAGCCCATCGCCGGCCGGGCCAAGGTTGCGACAGTGGCCCCCGTTTTCATCGAGCAACACCGACCCGGTTTCGACGCCGTCGAGCGTGAACACCGCCTCATACACGCCCGAGCCGCCGTCTTCGGCGTGGAGGGAGAAGTCGGCCGTGCCACTGAGCGTCGATGCCATGGCGAGTTCGCCTTCGACGCTTGAGACGACCGGCTGGGAGGTTTGTTCGAGGACGAGATCGGCTGCATAGAGGTAGACCACCGCCGCGTAGCCGTTGGGGTCGTGTTCGCCCTTTTTGCACGGCCGCCCGAGCGTCCCATAACACGCCGCATTGAGGTACAGATCAGACCCGAGATTGCCCGCCGGCACTTCGACCTTGTTAGCGACTGCCAGAGGTTCTTCGGGTTCTCCTTGCCCGGTCGTGCAAGACAGATAGACGCATTCATCGAAGCTACTCGTCTCAGCCGGCCCAGCCAACCAGAACTCGTAAGTAGCGCTCGCCGCCGTACCACCGTCAGCATCTCCAGCACGCCAAAGGGTCGCACCAACCAATTTCTCTTCGGACGGAGCACCGAACGTCCACGTAGCAATGTCGGTATTGCTCGGATGTTCGAGCCCATCACCGAGCGCTGCTACTAGGGCGCCGCCTTTCGCGCACGTGTCTTCGGCGTAGACATACGCTCCCGACGCGCTCCCACTCCACCCAACCGTCGGAGCAACGGCGCCACTTGGCGTACGGCAGCCATACACGTGAAACTGGCCCGCCGTGGCAATCGCGGCGGTCGCAAGCACGCAGGCCATGGCGAGTGCCAGCATTCCCACCACGCTCGCGAGCACCCGCAAGGGGAGGCAGGCCGTGGCGGCCGATGTGGTGCGTTCTGTGCTGAACATTGCGTGGATTCCTTTCCAGTCGGACCGGCGGCAAAGCCGCCCTCGACACCTGTGTCGCTCGCGGGCCTCGGGTGGCCCCCCTGTCAATTGACTGTCCTCGTGTCTGCTTAGCGGCCAGGGTGCCAGTGGAGCGGAATCTTCGGATGGGCAAATTCGACGGATATACGGCCTGGTTCGGCCCAGTCGCCCTGTAACGCTGAGTCGAACGGCGTCGTCGTGCGAGACGAGCGGCTAGGAGCCGAACTTGATCGGCAGCTCGGCGAGGCCGTAGATGCCGAGAATGCTCTCGTACACCGGCTCGCCGTCAAGCTCAAGGCGCGGCATCTTGCGAGCGAGGAAGGCCAGGCCCTCCTCCAGCTCAAGGCGCGCGAGGTTGGCACCAAGGCAGTAGTGCACGCCCGCGCCGAACGTCAGCGCGCGCGCCTTGGGGCGCTCGGCCGTTATGTCGAAACGCTGCGGCTCGGCGCCGACGCCGTCACGGTTGCCCGTGAAGGCGCACACCATCACGATCGTGTCCGGCGGAAATGTCACGTCGCGGTAGGTCAGCTCCTCGACGGTGATGCGCGCCGTGAACGGTGTGATCGGCTCATACCGCAGCGCCTCCTCAACCGCGCGCGGGGCAAGCGAGGGGTCGGCCACGAGCGCCGCCCATTGCTCGGGGTGTTCGGCGAGCAGGCGAATCGTGTGAGCGAGCTGGCTCTGCGTCGTGTCCACCCCGCCGATCAGCACGTTGAGCACGAGGTTCACGCACTCCTCCTCGTCCAGACGCTCGGGTGGGTGGGCTGGATCCGCGGCGGCCAGCAGCGTGGAGATGAGGTCGTCGCCGGGATCGTCGCGGCGCGCGGCAAGCAGAGCACGCGCATACTCGTAGAACTCCTCCACCGCCTGTTCGATCCCAGGCCGCTCGTTCATCATCGAGGCAGCGTCGAACTGGCGCTGAATCCAGTTGGACCAGTGGTGCAGGCGCGGCGCGTCTGAGAGCGGCGCGCCCATCACCGTGGCAATCGTTTGCGAGGGGTAGGGCTTGGCAAACGTCTCGACGAAGTCGCAACGGCCGGCTTTCGCCACTGCCACGAACAGCTGATCCAAAAAATCCCTCATCGCCGGGCGCCACCGCTGCACCGCTCTCGGCGAAAGCGAGGGGTTTACGAGACTGCGCAAGCGGGTGTGGTCGGACCCGTTGACGTGCAGGATGTTGCGCTTCATCTCCTCCCACAACGGTCCGTCTTTGACGTCGAACAGCTCGGCGATCTTCATACCGGGGAAGATCGCCGAGCGTGTCCGCAGAAAGAACTCGCCCGCCTCGCGGTCGAGCACCACGTACCCGTACGGCCCAGCCGCCAGCCATCCTTTGGCCGCCAGCTCGCGCATGGCCGTGTGAAAGCGCTCCCCCTTCAGCTCGGGGTCGGTGTAGTCGAAGCTTGCAAGCTCCAACTCTCCGACGAGCGCCATGTCGGTGAGGGTGGGGTCGCTGAACCTACTTCTTTGGGTGCACCGTCTGCTTGAGGCTCGCCCCGGGGGTGAACTTCGGCGCCTTCGACGCCTTGATCTTGACCTTCTCGCCCGTGCGCGGGTTGACGCCCTGACGCGCGGCGCGCTTGACCACCGAGAACTTGCCGAAGCCGGTGATAACTACCTCGTCGCCCTTCTTCAGCGTCTTGCCGACCGTGGTCACGAACGACTCGACCGCACGACCCGCATCCGCCTTGGAGAGACCGCTGTCGGCGGCAACCGCCTCGACAAGCTGGCTCTTGTTCATGAGTGCTCCCTTTCGATTGTGTAACAGGCAGTGGCGGAGACTAGCGTGCTCGGGACCCTGCCGGCACGCGCATGTGGCGCAGCTGCTCGAACATCGACCTCAACCCGGGCTCCGGAGCGACCGCCGCGAGCCCGATCGCGGCGCGCGTCTTCTCCTCGGAGAGAGCTGTGTTGGGAGGCAATTTCACGCGCACGTCCTCACCGCAGGCGTGCAGGTAGGCGGCCACACTGCCCTCGCGCACCAGCCCACTTTGACAACCGCCGATCCGCGCCAGTAGCTGCAGCCACTCGTAGCGCCCCAGCGCCACCGGACCGCCCGCGTTGTAAACGCCTTCACAGCCCTGCGCCACCAACTCGCACAGGCGCTGGGCAAAGTCCCAGGCGTAGGTCGGGCAGCGCCACACCGTCGCGGGAGCCGGCAGCGGCGTGCCTTCGCGCAGGCGCCTCAGCAGCCACAACGCCAGCCCCGAGCGCTCCCACGGCTCGGGGGCATGCTGCTCGGAGACGCTCGGGCGCGACACGTTGACCCCGTACACCTCCCCAAGGCGCACGATCAACCAGGGCACACCCGAGCGCATCGCCGCTTCCTCGCAGGCGAGCTTGGAGCGTCCGTATGCGTTGACGGGGTCCGGCAGGTCGCGCTCGGTGAAGCGCGAGCCGGGTGGACGGTAGCCGCAGTACACCCAGTCACACGACACCAGCACGTAGCGCGCCCGCACCGCGCGCGCGGCCGCGAGCGTGTGCTCGGCGCCCACGTAGTCGAGCTGGGCGATGTAGGGCTCGCGCTCGAAGCGGCTCAGCGCGACGCCGCCGGCGGCGTGCACGAGCACATCCGGCTCGAACTCCATCGCGGCACGCACACAGGCTTTGCGGTCGGCCATGTCCACCCCGATCGACTGCACCCCGGCAACCTCCGCCGGGCGCTCGCCCCAGCAACCGAGCACATCCCAACTCTGCTGCGCCGCGACCGCTGCCACGTTGGACCCAACCAACCCACCCACTCCCGTAACCAACACCCGCACGATACGCCCCGTCTCCTTGCAGTCAACAAAAGGTATCACCGCGTGGGAAAATATGCGAGCGATTTTCGCCCTCCGCGGCTTTCCCGCAATTCGCGGGCCGGTGGACTGCGTGAACTCCCTCCAACCGCGCCTAAGGCAGGAACGCGTTCGTGCCATAGCGCGCCGGCGCGATCGGCGCGTGAATCAGGCCGGCACCCACCATCCACTTCGACATCGCCGCCACGTTGGCCGCCTGCAGCGTTCCAAACGGGACCCGGTTGGCATCGGCGAACAACGGCAGATACACCGCAAGCGAGGCCTTCGTGAGCGCGCGCGGCAGCGCCGGGTTGGCCGCCAGTAGCTCCCGCAGGCTGCGCGCGGGATCCTTCAGCGTGTCCTCATACCCGTGCACGGTCGCCGCCACGAAGTCGCGCACGAGCTGTGGGTCTGAGGCGATCTCGTGGCGCGTGGTGAACGCGACCAGCCCCGGGTAGGCCGGGCCACCGTACTGGGAGAGCCCGAACGCGCTGACCGGATGTCCGCTCACTCTCAGCGTCACGCCTTCATCCGGGATGAACCCGGTGAACGCCGCGATCCGCCCGGCGAGCAGCGCCTGCGGACCGTTGAACCCAACCGTCACCACGTGCACGCGACTGGGGCTCACCCCGGCGTCGCGCAGCTCGGTGTCGAGCACCGCGAGGTCGGACGGCACGCCGGTGATGCCGACCGTCTTGCCCGCAAGGCCCGCCGGCGAGCGCAAGTGCTCGCTCGCCAGCGCGATCAGCCCGCCAAGCGGCCGCTGCACGAGTGCCATCACAGCCTGCGCGTCGCCGCCGCCGGCGATCAGCGATGCCACATCGCTGCCGTCGGCGAGCCCGAACTGTGCCTTGCCGGCATCGATCAGCTTCAGCGTTTCCTGCGTGGAGGTCGGTTCGATCACATGCAGGTCGATGCCCTTGCGCGTGTAATAGCCGGCGGCCAGCGCACGGTAGATGCCGGCGTGGATCGCATTCGGCGTGAAGTCGAGGATCAGCGTCGTCTTTGTCGTGTGTGCCGAGGAACCGCATGAGCACAGGCCGATTGAGAGCGCACAGATAAGAGTGGCGACCAGCAGCCGGTATCTTCCATTCACGTGACGGGATCCTCTCAGACGCATGTCGCAGGTCAACAGGCCCGCACGCTATCGGGCGAGCCGGTTCGCGAGCTTTACACGCCCGAGGATCTCCCGGCCGGGATCGGCGAGCCTGAGCGCGACCCGATCGGACGACCCGGCGCCTACCCATTCACGCGCGGGGTGTACGAGTCGATGTACCGCGGGCGCCTGTGGACGATGCGCCAATTCGCGGGCTTCGGAACCAGCGAGGAGACCAACGAGCGCTTCCACTACCTGCTCGAGCACGGCCAGACCGGCCTCTCGACGGCGTTTGACATGCCGAGCCTGATGGGCCACGACTCCGACAGCGCGCGCTCACTCGGCGAGGTGGGTCGCGAGGGCGTGGCAATCGACACGACCGACGACATGAAGACGCTGTTCGCCGGCATCGACCTGGGCGAGGTGTCGGTGTCGATGACGATCAACGCGCCCGCCGCGATCATGCTTGCCTACTTCGTCGTGGCGGCCGAGCAGGATGGCGACGGAGCGGGTGGTGCAGTCCCTCCGCAGTCGCTATCGGGCACGATCCAGGCGGACATCCTCAAGGAGTACATCGCCCAGAAGGAGTGGTGCTTTCCGATCGACCCCGCGATGCGGCTATGCGGGGACATGATCGAGTGGTGCACACGCCACATGCCCCGCTGGCACCCGATCTCGATCTCCGGCTACCACATCCGCGAGGCCGGATCGACCGCGCAGCAAGAGCTTGCGTTCACGCTCAAGGACGGGCTCACCTACGTACAGCAGGCCGTTGAGCGCGGCCTCGACGTCGACGACTTCGCGCCGCGGCTGTCGTTCTTCTTCAACGCGCAGATCGACTTCTTCGAGGAGATCGCCAAGTACCGCGCCGCGCGACGCATCTGGGCGCGCGAGCTACGCCACACCTTCGCCGCTAAGAACGAGCGCTCGTGGCTGATGCGCTTCCACACGCAGACCGCGGGCGCTTCGCTGACAGCGCAGCAGCCGCTCAACAACATCGTGCGCACCACGATCGAGGCGCTGGCGGGCGTGCTCGGCGGCACGCAATCGCTGCACACCAACTCCTACGACGAGGCCTTGGCGCTGCCCACCGAGGAGGCGGTGCGCATCGCCCTGCGCACCCAGCAGGTGATCGCGCACGAGTCGGGCGTCGCCAACACCGCCGACCCACTTGGCGGGTCGTACTTCATCGAGGCGCTCACCGACGAGATGGAGGCGCGCTGTTACGAGTACTTCGCAAAGATCGACGAGCTTGGCGGGATGGTGGAGGCGGTCAAGCGCAACTACCCCCAGCGCGAGATCGCCGACGCCGCTTTCGAGCTGCAGCGGGAGATCGACGCGGGCGAGCGCGTCGTCGTCGGCGTCAACCGCTTCACCGAGGGCGACGAGAGCGAGCACGACATCCTGCGCATCGACCCGACGCTTGAACGCAAGCAGATCGAGCGCCTGCAGTCTTCGCGCGCCGGGCGCGCCGGCGCCGAGGTCGAGCGCACGCTCGCCGAGCTGCGCGCGGCCGCCGCGACCGAGCGCAACCTGATGGACCCGTTGATCGAGTGCGCCCGCGCCCGTGCCTCAGAGGGCGAGATCGTAGAGTCCCTGCAGCAGGTATTCGGGCGATACACCGAGTCTCCGGTCTTCTGACGGGCGGGTGGGGACTTAATTCGTAAGTTCTTACGCAGTTTCCTCGCAACTTCTTAGGTTTGGCCAGGGTTTGCGGCGGTAGGGTCGTAGAAGTTCGGGGAGACTTGAGACGTGCCCGAGCGCCGGAGCCGCTCAACGAGCCAAACGACCGCATTACCACCGCACCCAGACTCAGCGCACATCGAGGAGCAAAACCGCAACCGCACCATGCCGCGCGACCCACTCGCCAACAACACGCTCAAGCTGGACCTGCTGCGCCGGACGCTCGCGTTGCTCGCCGTGAGCATCGTGCTCAGCACCGTTGCCTCGCTGAGCTTTGCCGCCAAGCGGATCGCCGCCGAGGACACCCCCTACAAGGGCTCCTCGGCGCCGCAGTGCGTGCCCTCGCAGCTGAACCGCTCTGACATCCTGCCGGGCACGAGCGTCGCGGTGTCGCCGCTGCCCGATTCGCTCGACGCCTCCTACCGGACCCAGATCAGCTTCGTCGGAACCGCCTCCGAACTGTCCGATATCTCGGTGAGCGGATCGCGCACGGGCAACCACCCGGGGCGCCTTGAGGCTTATTCGCAGGGCGACGGCGCGAGCTTCGTGCCCAACAAGCCATTCCTCGGCGGCGAGACGGTGACCGTGCACGGGAAGGTGAGCCGCGAAGGCAAGACCGCGCCGTTCGCGTTCCATTTCTCGACCGCCGTGGAGGACCCGCTCGGGCATGTCGCCTCGGCCGCAAACGCGCCCGCCAAAGCAGGGGAACTGGACGTGTTTCACTCGCGTCCCGACCTGCACGTGCCGGTCATAACGGTCGGCGCCAACTCCCCCCAGCAGAGCCCGGGCGACATCTTCGTGGCGCCCTACAGCGGCGTCGGCCAGGACGGCCCGATGATCTTTGAAAGCTCCGGCAATCTCGTGTGGTTCGACCCGCTCCCAGCGGGCGTTGAGTCGACCAACCTGCAGGTGCAGCAGTACGAAGGCAAGCCGGTGCTGACGTGGTGGCAGGGATACATCCCGCCACAGGGCTTTGGCCAGGGCGAAGAGGTGATCGACAACTCCGCCTACCAGCAGGTGGCGAAATTCCCCGCCGGCAACGGCCTGCCCGCCGACCTGCACGAATTCCGGATCATGCCCAACGACACCGCGCTGCTCACCTCATTCAACCCGATCCGCTGCGATCTGGTCGGGGTCGGCGGCCCCGCGGACGGGGCGGTGACCGACAGCGTCTTTCAGGAAATCGACCTGAAGACGCACCTCGTCAGGCGCGAATGGCACCCGCTCGACCACATCTCCCTTGCAAACTCCTATGCCTCCCCGACCACCGCCAGCGGGGAATGGCCGTACGACTACTTCCACATCAACTCGATCGACCCCCAGTCCAACGGGTCGATCCTGATCTCCTCGCGCAACACCTCGGCGCTGTATGAGCTGAGTGCCTCCAGCGGCCAGGTGACCGCACAGATCGGCGGCAAGCACAGCACGCTCAAGCTCGGCGCCGGCGCCGCCACCGCCTATCAGCACGACGCACAGATGCTGCCAGACGGCGACATCAGCGTGTTCGACAACGGCGGCGTGCCGAAGGTGCACCCCCAGTCCCGTGGGATCGTGATCGCACTTAACCCAGTCACCAAAACCGACACGCTGATCGCCGAGTACGAGCACTCCCAACCGCTGGCGGCTGGCAGCCAGGGCGACGTGCAAATGCTCGAAAACGGCAACGCCTTCATCGGCTGGGGGGCAGAACCGTACGTAACCGAATACGCGTCAAACGGCACCGTGCTCTACAACGCCCACCTCCCCGCCAAAACCCAGTCCTACCGCAGCTACCGCTTCCAGTGGACGGGCACCCCAGCCAACACTCCCGCGATCGCCGCGGCGGCGGGGGCGGGCGGCAGCACGATCGTGTACGCGAGCTGGAACGGTGCCACCACGGTCGCGAGCTGGCAGGTCCTCGCGGGCACCAGCTCAAGCGCTATGTCACCGGTCGCAAGCGCCGCCAAGACGGGCTTTGAGACGTCGATCGTGGCGCCCGGCACCCACCCATACGTGGCGGTGCAGGCACTTGGGGCGGGGGGCGAAGTGCTCTCGACCTCGCCCGCGATAAAGGGGTAGGCGCCGCCCGCCGCGCCAAGCGTCAGGGCGTGGCGCCGACTCCGCCCACCGCGCGTTCCATCGTGGGAGCAAGCAGTCCGGCGGCCATCTGGGCGGCCTCGCGCGGAGTGTCCCGTGGCATCGTTACGTAGCTGAGCGCGAGGCGCACGAACGTGTCGGCGAGCACCTCGGCGGTGTCGCTGTCGATGTCGGGCCAGCCGGCGTGCATCGCCTGCGACAGGCGCTCGGAGGCCCATTCGAGCACTGGGCGACTCTGCGTGGTGAGCAGCGGCAGCATCCCGCCGGTGCCGTCGTCTTCCAGCAACATCCTCATCAGGGGGTCTTCGAAGGCCATCGTGAGGAAGACCTCGAGGCCCGCTTCGATCGCACCGTGTACGTCGTGGAGTCGCGCGAGGACGGCCTGTTCGACCTCGTTCATGAAACGGGTGCCCTCGCGGATGACGAACTGCTGGGCGAACTCGTCGCGCGTGCCCAGCTCCTTGTAGAGGGTCTGGCGCGAAACCCCAGCGGCACGGGCGACGTCGGACATCGTGATTTGTGCCCACGGCCTATCGGACAGCAGCCGCCCGACCGCGTCGAGCATCGTGTCGCGCAACAGCTCGCGGGCGGCCGCGCGATAGGGCAATGCGGGTTCGGGCGCGGAGGCGTCCGAACTGCGCGGCCGCACCCCGCCGGGGCGGCCGGCGCGCGGAGTGCGGGAGGAGACGGTGGCTGTCAAGAGCCGACCGCCGGCATGCCGGCGCGCTCGTAGCGCGCGAGCACGCGCGTGCGCGTTCGCGGGTGAATGTTCATCTGAGAGAAGTTACCGCCATAGTGCTCGATCAAGCGACGATCCATGATTCGTCGCCACAGGGGTGGGATCGCGGCGGCCACGATCATCCCGGCGTAGCCGGTGGGCAGCTGGGGTGCCTCGTCGAAATGACGCAGCGATTGGTAGCGGCGCAACGGGTTGGCGTGGTGGTCGGAGTGGCGCTGCAGGTGGTAGAGCAGCACATTGGAGGCCACGCTGTTGCTGTTCCAGCTGTGCTCGGGCGCGGTGCGCTCATAGCGCCCGTCATCGCGCGTTTGACGCAAAAGACCATAGTGCTCCAGATAATTAACGACCTCCAGCAGCGAGAAGCCGATGACTGCCTGGATCAGCAGGTAGGGCAGCACGACCGGCCCGAAGGCGAGCGCGAGCCCGGCGAACAGCACGAGCGACATTAGCCACGCGTTGAGGATGTCGTTGCGGATGCTCCAGAAGCGATGGCCGTCGCGTGCGAGGTGCTCGCGTTCGATCTCAAACGCGGAGCGCAGGCTGCCGATCACGGTGCGCGGCAGGAACTCGTAGAAGCTCTCGCCCATGCGCGAGCTGGCGGGATCCTCAGGCGTGGCAACACGCACATGGTGGCCACGGTTGTGCTCCACGAAGAAGTGGCCGTAGCCGGTTTGCGCTAGCGCCACCTTGCTGAGCCAGCGCTCGGAGTTAGCGCGCTTGTGGCCAAGCTCGTGCGCGGTGTTGATCGCCACTCCCGCCACCATCGCCACGGTCAATGCGAGCCCAACCGATTCAAGCGTTGAGAGGCCGCCGTGCGACCACATCCAGCACGCGAAGATCAGCCCGGCATACTGGAGCGGCAGGAACAGGTAGGTGCACCAGCGGTAGTAGCGGTCCTGCTCCAGCCACTTGATGACGCCGTCAGGCGGGTTGGACGCGTCGAGCCCGACGAGCAGGTCGAGCAGCGGAAACACGCCGAAGATCAGCACCGGGCCGTAGAACCAGAAAGCGCCGATCCCGGTCACTTCGACCAAACCCCAGGAGATGAAGGGCAACAGCGGCACAATCAGGCCGAGCAGCCAGGCATAGCGCTTGCGGTCGTGCCATCTGGGTGCCGCCAGCGAGGCGGCGGGCGTCATCTCGTGTGCATCGGTGCTCATCTCCGCGCTACCTCCCGGTATTCGACGTTCGCGATCAGCGTGGTTTACAACCATAGCATGTTTGTCAAGCTTTGTGACGAACGAGCGCCATTTGTCCCGGAGACGCACACGAGCAGACGGCTGTCACTCACCCGACGTTTAGCCTGCTGAACTCGCACAGGCTCCGCGACCGAAGCTCAGTCCCAGTGCTCGGTGCCAGCGCCCACACCAATCTCGCAGACCTTCGTCTGCATCTGCTCTATACTCATCGGTATGAAAGCAAGTGCAGCTTGTTTTCAACAGCCGTGACTACGGATCGAGCCTTGGCTAAGATAGGAGCCCGATGAAGGAACTGACGCCACAGCTCAAGCTTCGCCGGTACTTGGCGCGGTCCCAGGGAGTCCGTTCGGCTTTTGACCTCTCGGGCTTCGGCATTTTGCGCGAGAACCTGCCCTTTCTACCCATGCGGCAATCGACCGACCCCGAGAGTGCCATTGCGCACGACATGCGACGTGTGATGGAGCAGTTTGGGCGTAGCGCGACCTGCGGACGACGCGCCCTCGACGATGGAATCGACGTTGAGCACGTCACGACAGGCTGTACTGAGTATCGAATACCCCGAGAAGCACGCAAGCTGCCGATTCGTTCCTCAGAGCAAATGACCGGCATGGCATCGGGCACCGCCGGGCGTTGACCGAAGACGAGACACCGGCGCGAATAGCTCCAAGCGGTGACATTCAGCCGCCCGATGCGCCGCAAGTCGTCGATGCAACCACCGGGGACTCTGAGTATCGCGTTGCTGGTGAGTTGATTCACGAGAGCGTTAGCTTTCGAAGCGCACCTTATCCGACTCCGCACGAACTCCGCGAATACGAGGAGATTCACCCCGGATTCACCGACCGAATCCTCACCCTCACAGAGCGAGAGACCGAGCATAGGATCCAGGAGGAGCGAGTCCAGAACCGTGCTACAGTAGAGATTGCTAAACGCGGTCAAAGCTATGCGTTTATTGTCGTAATGACGCTCGTAGCTGGCGGGATAGCCGCCATCTTGACCGGCCACTCCGTCGCAGGCTTCGCCGGTCTCATAACCGCGGCTGTCGCCCTCGTGGGCGCATTTGTGGCGCCAAGTCTTTTTTCGCGGCGCTCGCATCGTCACGAGCAGGACACTGGACCCCGAGACCCTTAGAAGATGGACTTCGTACATTACGATTTGGGACAGTTGCATCCCGGACAGGTGGTTGAGGTCGCCGTGAATATCGCAGCTAACGTACTGCTGCTCGATAGTCACAACTTCAACGCGTACCGGAGCGGAGGGCGCTTCACTTATTACGGAGGACACGTTACGCGCTCGCCATACAGGATTCGTGTGCCCCAATCGGGGAATTGGCACCTCGCGATCGACCTGGGTGGTGCGTCCGGAGACTTGCGCTCCGGAGTTACGATACACAGAGGATGAGGTGAACAACCCTGAGCCATCGTCTCTTGAGCGAGCGCGGATCACAACGTCGGCACCGCACCACAGATCGACACACGGGCTTGGACGAACGAGTGCCCTACACCCCCGGAAGCACCTTCAAAACCAGCTTCCCGACGTTCTCCCCCCGGAACAGCTTCTGTAGCGCCTCGGGAAAACTCTCCAAACCCTCGACGACGTCCTCCCGCGCGACGAGCTTACCCTCGGCGATCCAGGCGGCCATCTCGCTCACTGCCTCCGGGGCACGCGACATGTAGTCGATCACCACGAAGCCCTCCATGCGCGCACGGTTGACCAGCAGCGACATGTAGTTCGACGGACCTTTCACCGAATCGAGGTTGTTGTATTGGGAGATCGCGCCGCAGATGACCACGCGCGCCCCGCGTGCAAGACGGGCTAGCGCCGCGTCGAGAATGTCGCCGCCGACGTTGTCGAAGTAGACGTCGATGCCCTCGGGGCACTGCTCGCGAAGCGCCGCGGCGACGTCCTCGCTCTTGTAGTCGATGGCGGCGTCAAAGCCCAGCTCGCCGACGATCCACTCGCACTTCTCGGGGCCGCCGGCGATGCCGACCACGCGACAGCCCTTCAGCCGCGCGACCTGCCCGACGACGCTGCCGACCGCGCCAGCGGCGCCGGAGACGACGACAGTCTCGCCCTCTTTGGGCGCGCCGACGTCGAGCAGGCCAAAGTAGGCGGTCATGCCGGGCATCCCGAGCGCACCGAGATAGGTGGGCAGCGGAGCCCTATCAGCATCGATCTTGAACACCGAATGCTCGTCGCACACCGCGTGGCTCTGCACTCCGAGCCAACCCGAGACGTGGTCGCCGACGGCGAACTTCTGCCCGCGCGTCTCCACGATCCGCCCGACCGTGCCCGCACGCATCACTTCGCCGATCTCAACAGGCGGGATGTAGGAGCGCCCCTCGGACATCCAACCGCGCATCGCGGGGTCGAGGGAGATGTAGAGGACCTCCACGAGGGACTGCCCCTCCTCGAGCGCCGGGACGGACTCTTCTATGTAGTCGAAGTTCTCGCGCCCGACCATGCCCTGCGGACGCGAGGCGAGACGGAACTGGTGATTGACGACATCCATTTGCGGGCTCCTCGCTTCGGGTTGTGTGCAGTCAGTGTGTCAGGCCGCTCGCGGCGGGGACACTGGCGCGCGGCGCGTCGACGGTGGGATTGTTTTGGGGATAGGGTCGTACCCATCTCGTCACGGCGCCACCGCCATCAGCCAGGAGATACACATGGACTTCGAGCACTCCCCGCGCACAACTGAGCTGCTGGAGCGCCTGACTGCCTTTCAGGAGCAGGAGGTGGGGCCGCGCGAGGAGCCCTATATGCGCGAGCTGCTCTCCCGCGAGGACCCCTGGGTGGTACTGCCAGCGATCGAGGAGCTGAAGGAACTCGCTAAGCAGGAAGGCCTATGGAACCTGTTCCTGCCCGACAAGCAGCGGGGCGCCGGTCTGTCGAACGTCGAGTACGCGCCGCTGGCCGAGCGCATGGGCCGCTCGCTGATCTGCTCCGAGGTGTGCAACTGCAACGCGCCCGACACCGGCAACATGGAGGTGCTGTGGCACTTCGGCTCCGAGGAACAGAAGCGGCAGTGGCTCAATCCGCTGCTTGAGGGAAACATCCGCTCGGCGTTCTGCATGACCGAGCCCGAGGTCGCCTCCTCTGACGCAACCAACATGCAGGCGACCGCGACGCTCGAGGGCGATGAGGTCGTGGTGAGCGGGCGCAAGTGGTGGAGCACCGGCGTGGGGCATCCCAACTGTAAGGCGATCATCTTCATGGGGCTCACAGACCCCGATGCGGACCGCTACCACCAGCACTCGATGGTGCTCATCCCGCGCGACACGCCCGGCGTCAAAGTGGAGCGGATGCTGGAGGCGATGGGCTTCCTCGACGCTCCGGGCGGCCACGGCGAAGTGTCGTTCACAGACGTGCGGCTACCCGCGAGCGCGATCATCGGCGGGGCAGGACAGGCATTCGCGATCGCCCAGGCGCGGCTCGGCCCGGGTCGCATCCACCACTGCATGCGGCTGATCGGGCTCGCCGAGCTGGCGCTGGAGCTGGCGTGCACGCGTGCAACCGAGCGCGTGGCGTTTGGCAAGCCGCTGGCCAACCTCGGTGGCAACCGCGAGCGAATCGCCGACGCACGGATCGCGATCGACCAGGCGCGCCTGCACGTGCTCCACGCCGCCTGGCTTGTTGACCGGAAAGCCCCGGAGGCGATCGGCGCGGTGTCGCAGATCAAGGTGGCGACTCCAAACATGGCGCAGCGGGTAGTTGATATGTCGATGCAGCTGCACGGGGGCGCAGGACTATCGAACGACGTGCCGCTCGCCGGTGCGTGGACCGCCGCACGCGCGCTACGTCTGGCCGACGGTCCCGACGAGGTGCACCGAGGCGTGGTGGCACGACTGGAGCTGGCGCGCTACGGCCAGGGGAAGTGGTCGTCGTAGCGAAACGGTGCCCAACGGAGTCGGATCTACGCCCCGGTCGGAGCCGGAGCCGATCGCCCCACGGGAGCCCGAGTTGACGCCCCCGACGGAGCCCGGTTCGACGCCCCCACCAGAGCCCGATTCGACGCCCCCGCCCGAGCCGGACGAGGGGACCACCCGGTCGGCCTCCCTCGGGGAGGAGCGGCTCAGACGCACTGAGATAGCCCGCCTGAGAGACGCGCTGCTGACGCTGGAGAGCCCCGACCGCGCCGACATGGACGATCCGAGCCTGGAGTGGCGACGATTGTTCTCGGAGCTGCTCGGCACGTTCCTGCTGGTGATGGCGGGCGCCGGAGGCGGCGTCGTCGACGCCGTCAGCCACGGACAGATCAGCCGCACCGCCGCCGTCACCGCCCCAGGACTGACCGTGATGGCGATCATCCTGTTCATGGGCGCGATCTCCGGCGCCCACCTGAACCCGGTCGTGACAATGGCCTTCGGACTGCGCCGCGACTTTCCGTGGAAGCGCGCGCTCGGCTACATCGTCGTGCAGCTGATTGGCGCAACGCTCGCCTGCGTGTTTCTGTGGGCTGTGTTCGGCAAGGTCGGCCAGCTCGGCGCCACCGTGCCGGGGCCGGGCATCGCCGACTGGCAGGCGATGCTGATCGAGCTTGTACTCACCGCCGGCTTGGTGAGCACGATCCTGGGAACGGCCTCCAGCGCACAGAATGTGGGCACCTTCTCAGCCCTGGGAGTGGGCGGCTACATCGTGCTCGCCGGCCTGTGGTCGAGCCCGATCAGCGGCGCCTCGATGAACCCGGCGCGCTCGTTCGGACCGGACCTCGTGCTCGGCAACTTCGCGCACTACTGGGTCTACATCGTCGGCCCGCTGGCGGGAGCGCTGATCGCGGTGGGCATCGCCTACATCCTGCGCGGTCCGGGCGGGAGGGATCCAAGCGGCGAGGCCGCCGGCAGTGGACGACTGGTCGCGGCGGAGCGATCACCGCGATGACGACGCCTGACGGCAACCCGACCGCCGGCGCCGTAGCAACTGGGACAGCCACGTCCAGCGCAGCGGACGCCGACCCCTCGGTTTCCCCACAAAACCCAAAGGCGGTGCTGGCCGCGCTGATCGCCGTGGCGGCTGTGGCGAACCTCAACCTGGCGGTGGCCAACGTGGCGCTGCCCGACATCGGCAAGGCGTTCGACGCGTCGCAAACCGGCCTCGATTTGATCGCCGTCGGCTTCTCGCTCGGACTGGCCGCCTCGGTGCTCTACCTCGGGGCACTCGGCGATCGCTACGGGCGCAAGATGATGCTGATGCTCGGCACGACGCTGGCGATCCCCGCCGCGCTGCTGGCGGCGCTGGCGCCGTCGATAACGGTGCTATTCATCGCGCGCCTGATGGGCGGCTTGGCGGCCGGCATGGCCTTCCCGACCACGCTCGCGCTGATCACAGCACTATGGTCGGGTCCCGCGCGTACGCGCTCGATTGCTTTGTGGTCGGGCCTCGGCGGAGCCATCTCGGCGCTGGGCCCGCTGCTCGCGGGCGCATTGCTCACACAGTTTCACTGGGGCTCGGTGTTCTTCATCACGCTGCCGCTCGCTTTCGTTGCGCTGTATGGGGCATGGCGCTATGTGCCCGCCCACGTCAACGAGACGACGGGCCTGGTGGACAACCTCGGCGGGGTACTGTCGGTGCTCGCGGTCGCGGCCGTGATCCTCGCGATCAACTTCGCGCCGGTCCCGAACGAGGGCACGATCGTGATCGTTACAGTGCTCGTCGCGGTGACGGCGGGTGTGGCCTTCGTGCTGCGCCAGCGCCGCGCACCCGAGCCCCTTTACGACCTGAAAGTGGCCAGTCGCCGTGTCTTCTGGGTCGCGGCGCTGGCGGGAATCATCGTGTTCGGATCGCTCATGGGCGCGATGTTCGTAGGTCAGCAGTTCCTGCAGAACGTGCTCGGCTACTCGACACTGGACTCCGGCCTGTCGATCCTGCCCGCAGCCGTGTTCATGGTCCTGATCGCGCCACGCTCGGCCAAGCTCGTGGATGCCAAGGGCGCGCGCTTCACCCTGCTCGTTGGCTATGCGTTCTGCATGCTCGGGTTTCTCACGATGCTGCTGCTGTGGAAACAGGGCATTGCCTACTGGAAGGTGGGACTTGGATACGCGTTCATCGGCGCGGGGGTCGGCTTCGCCGGAACGCCCGCCTCGCACTCGCTGACCGGCTCGGTACCGGTAACTCGCGCCGGCATGGCCTCTGGTACCGCAGACTTGCAGCGCGACCTAGGCGGCGCGATCATGCAGTCGATCTTTGGGGCGCTGCTCACCGCGGGCTACGCGGCGGCCGTCGCGACCGCCGTCGCGAACTCTCCCAATAAGGCACGCCTCACAACCGAAGTCGAAGGCCAGCTGGAGAAGTCGTTCTCCAGCGCCGCCGACACTGCCTCGCGCTATCCGCAATACGCCAAAGCGATCGTGACAGGGGCGCAGCAGTCGTTTGTGAAAGGCGACCAGTGGGCCTACACGGCCGGCATCGTCGCGATCGCACTGGGCGCGCTGCTCGTGTTCACGATGTTCCCCAAGCACGAGCGTGAGGAGGAGTTGCTGGCCGAATATCACCGGTTGGACACCGGCGAGGCGCCCGCCGACGCAGCAGTCACGGCCGCGATATGACCGACTCGTGAACGCGAGTGGCCGCGCAACGTTCTAACGCGGCCACCAGGTCCACTTCCCTTCAACGCCCTTCGGCCATATCCAGCAGCTTCACGACGGTGTTCCAGTTGCGCGCCGTCGCGACCACCCCCAGACGCGGGCCGCCAAGCAGCTTGGCGAGCTTTGAGGTGTGAATGCCGTCCGGGTGCCACGCGTAGATCTCGCACCCACTGAGCACAAACCGCTCAGGCGCGAAATCGAGCTTCGCCAGCTCGCGAGCAACATCCGGAGCGGGCTCGGCCGACAGAAAGCTCACCTGGTAGCGCTTGGGATCGACCGCGATCTCGCCCAGCGGATCGCGCTCGACGACGCTCGCCAGCTCCGCGGCTGTGCGGACAACCACTTCGGCGTTCACGCCAAGCTCGTCCACGATGCTGCCTTCCACGTCGAGCGCGATTTGCTCCGGCTTGCGCGCAGCGGACGCGGAGAAGACCGCGTTGCCGCTTTGCAGCAGCGTCTGCACGTCGTCGTAGCCGAGGCCGGCCAGCAGCGAGCGCAGGTCAGCCATCGCTACGCGCTTATGCGCACCGACGTTGATCCCGCGCAGCAAGGCGACGTAGCGTGTCATGGACGTGCGAGGCACCGCGAGGCAGCGTAGCGAGCGTGCGACTCCGGCCATCTACGGACCCAAACCCGTACAGCGCCCCACGAGTGCAATGGACGCGGTTGCCTTGCCAGCTCACTATCTCGAGTACATCTTGATATCATTTATGGCATCACCGACCCGGCAGAACTGATCCGATCAACACGCGAGCGGCTCGGCTTGAGCCAGCGCCGCTTGGCGTTGCGGGCTGGAACCACGCAGGCAGCGATCAGCCGCATCGAGCGCGGGCTCGTGTCGCCCACGTACACCACGTTGCGCGAACTGCTGCTGTCAATGGGCGAGGAACCCGTTCTCAGTGCGCGTCGCCTACCCACCAATTGGGACCCGGCCCACATGGCGAGCACTCTTGCCCGTACGCCCGAGGAACGCCTGGAACTAGCGCTCTCGTGGAACAAGATGGCGGGAAGATTGACCGAGGCCGGCCGGCGAGCACGCGCAGATGGCTGATCCACCGCCGCTCGACGCCGAGCGCATCTTCGCGGTGCTCGACGCTCACAAAGTCGAGTACGTCGTGATCGGCGGAATCGCGGTACAGGTGTACGGCCATGCGCGGATGACCAACGACATCGATCTGATCCCCTCGCCGACACCAGTCAATCTGGAGCGACTCGCGACCGCACTCAGAGATCTGGAAGCCCGCGTATTGAACCCCGGTAGCGAGCACCTGAAGATCGACGCGCAGATGCTCCCACGCTCAACCCTCTGGCAACTTGCCACACGCCACGGCGACATGGACGTACTACACGATGCACCGGGCGCCGCGCCTTTCCCTCAGCTGCGAGAGCGAGCGCTCGTAATCGAGCTTGGCAGTAACTCGATCCCGGTCGCCTCGCGAGACGACCTCATCAAGATGAAGCGCGCGGCCGCGCGGCCCATAGATCTATCCGACGTGGCGGCGCTCACCGAGGCCGAGCATCAAGAGCGCGACGCGCAACCGTAGATCAGGCGGCCAGCACGATCGGGTTCCCCGATGGATCGCGAACGAGAACGCCATCGTCCAGCACGATGGGCTCCTGCCCGGCATCGGCGAGCCTTGCCACCGCACGCTCGTGTTCGGCCTCCTTTGGGAGCACGATCGTGGCTCGCCTGAGTGTCACCGAGCCCTCTGGCGGCTGACCCGTGCCCGCGCTCTCCCACGTGTTGGCGCCTATGTGATGGTGGTAGCCGCCGGCGCTGAGGAAAGCAGCCTGGCGTCCCAGTGACGCCATCAGCGCGAAGCCGAGCACATCGCGGTAGAAGGCGATCGTCAGTGCGATGCTCGAGACGCACAGGTGGACGTGACCCATGTTCGTCCCCACCGGTAGTCCCTCGAACGGCTCGCTCGCCGGATCGGCCAACTCGCTGAAGAGACTCGACGTGTCGAGCGGGAGCGTTGTCATGCGCTCGGCGACTCTGCCCTCCCACACCTCGCGCGGACGATCCCAGTAGATCTCGATGCCGTGGCCGTCGGGATCGCTGAGGTAGATCGCTTCGCTGACGAAGTGATCTGAAAGGCCGACGAGCGCCACGCGGTCGCGCGCGGCATGGGCCAGCCAGCGCGCGAGGTCGGCGCGCTCTGGGAGCAGTAGCGCGAAGTGGTAAAGGCCGCAGTAACCACGTGCCGGTGTGGCGCCGGGCTGCTCGACCAAAACCAGCAGATCCTCACCACCAGCGCCCAAAAACGCCTGGGCGGCCCCGCGCTCGCGGACCACAAGACCCACGACGCTCTCGTAGTAGCCAACGGAGCGATCGAGATTCGAAACCGTGAGGTGCACCGCGCCGGGTCTCGTGGCGGGGTGTATCTCAGCATGAACCGGGGCACCAGACGCCTCCAACTCCTCGGGATCGCGCGGCGCCAAGCTAATCGTCAACCAGTGGGCGACAGCACTTGCCGGTCAGCGCGTGTCCAGACAACGAGCGCGGTCACAGCCGCGACGATCAGTACCGACGGCCACGCTCCGACAGCCAGCGCAAGCACGTGTGAGAACACCAGCGCGGCGAAACCAACGCACCCGAGCGTCATCGCCATGCGGGCACCATGCCGCCGCGCCCACACCTGGATGCACCACAGCCCTCCGATCGCCAGCACGACCCCACCAAGCGGCCGCGAGCCGGTGTATGCGGCAACCGCGTAGCCGACGATCAGCGAGGCGGCGGCGAGTGGGGCTGTGGGTGTGCTGCGCACTCAAGCGCAGCGTAGCGAGATAGCGATGCACTCCGATGATGCAATGGCATTATCGTTGCATCATCAGGCTGAAAATCGCTGACTTTCCAAGGTAGGCGCCGGCCTGCGCCACACTATTGGCAATGGACTCGCTGTTCGACCCCGCCGACGCGGAGACTGCCGTGCGGAGCGCCTCCGACACGGCGCCGCTTGCCGCACGGATGCGGCCGACCACACTTGAGGACTTCGTCGGCCAGCAGCACCTCCTCGGACCAGGCTCGGCTCTGCGCACCGCAATCGAGCAGGGCAGACCGCATTCGATGATCCTGCACGGACCACCCGGCAGTGGCAAGACAACGCTCGCACGGATTGTCGCCGCAAGCGCAAACGCCGCCTTTGAGGAGCTGAGCGCGGTGGAGGCCGGCCGTGCAGAGGTACGGGCGGTGCTTGCACGGGCGCGCGAGCGGCGGCGTGGCGAGCGCGAGACGATCTTCTTCCTGGATGAGATCCACCGCTTCAACAAGGCCCAGCAGGATGCGCTGCTGCCAGCGGTGGAGGAAGGGCTGGTGACGCTGATCGGGGCGACGACGGAGAACCCGGCGTTTGAGGTAAACCGCGCGCTGCTGTCGCGCACGCGGCTGTATGAGCTGGCCGAGTTGACAGAGGGGGATGTGCTCTTGCTGTTGCGTCGCGCGCTTGAACACGGCGAGTGTGGCGAGGCGCAGGTAGATGAGCAGGCAATCGAGATGCTCGCCGCTCGCGCCGGCGGAGACGCGCGCACTGCGCTCAGCGCGCTTGAGCTTGCCTGCGAGACGGCCACGGGCAACGTCACGGTCGAGCATGCCGAAGACGCGCTGCAACGCCGGATCGTGCATTACGACAAGGCCGCCGACAGTCACTACGACACGATTTCCGCGTGGATCAAGGCGACCCGCGGCTCCGATCCCGACGCCTCGCTCTACTACCTGGCGGTGATGCTGGAGGGCGGCGAGGACCCCCGCTTCATCGCACGACGAATGGTGATCCTCGCCAGCGAGGACATCGGCAACGCGGATCCGAACGCGCTCGCCGTCGCGACGGGGGCAGCGGCGGCCGTCGAGCACGCGGGCCTGCCCGAGTGCCAGTTCGCGCTCGCGCAAGCCGCCATCTACCTCTCGCTGGCGCCGAAGTCAGACGCGGCAAAGCGCGCGATCGGTGCCGCCCGCGAGTTCGTGCGCGAGCACGGCGCCTCTCCGCCGCCCGTTCAATTGCGCTCCGGCGGGCGCGGACAGGGATATGACAGCCCCCACTCCCATCCCGACCACCTCGGCGAGCAAGAGTTGGCGCCCGAGGGTGCCGTCGGCGTCCGTTTCTATACCCCCGACGAGACCGAGGCGACTCTCGCAAAGCGGCTTGCCGAAATCCGCCGGGCGCGCGGACGCGAGGACTGAGTGCCCGCCCGCCCACGGTGGCAACCTCGCTGACGGCAAGGCGCCCTCAACTTCCACCCCGAACGACCCCAAATCCAAAAAAATCCCTGCCGCGTCGCAAACGGCCGGATCGGGTATCCACCGATGCACGTGTTCGACGGTACGGGACATCCTCGCGCGATCCGTCCGTCGTGCAGACGCAGGTCATCCTCATCGGATGATGTGCGTCGGCGCGTGAGCGTGAGAGCATCTGCACACTTCCCGCAGACCGGTCCCCCATACGAAAGGCATCCATGAGCACAGCCGCACACTCCCGGCCTGCAACCACGCCCGCCTACACCGACCCAGCCGACGTGCTCGTAGTGTTCGGCATCAGCGGGGATCTCGCCAAGGTGATGACCTTCCACTCGCTCTACCGACTGGAGCAACGCGAATTGCTCAACTGCCCGATCGTGGGCGTCGCCGCTGACGATTGGACCATCGAGGATCTACGCAAGCGAGCGCACAGCTCGATCGAAGCGTGTGGCGAGACGATCGACGAGCGTGTATTCAAGCGCTTCGCCGAGCGGCTGAGCTACGTGTCCGGCGATTTCGCCGACGAAGGGACCTATGCGCGCGTGGCCGATGCACTTGGCGACGCCAAGGCGCCGGTCTTCTACCTGGAGATCCCGCCGTTCCTATTTGGGACCGTGGTCAAAGGCCTAGCGATCAGCGGCGTTACCAAGAACGCCCGCGTTGTCGTGGAGAAGCCCTTTGGCCACGACCTGCAGTCCGCGCAAGCGCTCGCCGCCGAAGTCCATCAGTACATCGAGGAGCCCCAGCTCTATCGGATCGACCATTTCCTCGGCAAGATGGGGATCGACGAGTTTCTGTATCTGCGCTTTGCCAACACGATGCTCGAGCCGGTGTGGAACCGCAACCACATCGCCTGCGTGCAGATCACGATGGCCGAGAGCTTCGGCGTCGAGGACCGTGGGCACTTCTACGACCCAGTGGGCGCGGTGCGCGACGTGGTCGTCAACCACCTGATGCAGCTGGTGGCGGTGGCCGCGATGGAGGCGCCCGCCGGCGACGACGCCGAAACGCTGAAGGACGCAAAGTTCGCCGTCTTCCGCTCCATCGCTGCCGCAGACCCCAAGCACTACGTGCGCGGCCAGTACGACGGCTACCTGAGCATCGACGGCGTCGCCAAAGAATCGACCACCGAGACCTACGCCGCCCTGCGCTTGGACATCGACAACTGGCGTTGGTCGGGTGTGCCGTGGTTCATTCGCACCGGCAAGGATCTGCCAATCACCCAGACCGAGCTGCGAATCGTCTTCCGCAATCCTCCGCGTCTGGGCTTCATGGAGCACGGGCGTCGCCGGCCGGAGCCCAACCAGCTCGTCGTCAAGCTCGACCCTGCAACCGGTGTGCAGATGATCCTCGACGCCCATCGAGCCGACGAGGGCGGCCCGCAGGCGATCACGCTCGACATGGAGTTCGCGCAGGAGGGCGGCGAGGCCCCAACCCCGTACGAGGTGCTGCTACTCGACGCGATGCGCGGGGACAGCGTGCGCTTCACCCGCCAGGACAGCGTTGAGCAGACCTGGCGAATCTTCGAACCGCTACTCAAAGATCCCCCACCCGTGCATCCCTACGCACAGGGAACCTGGGGTCCGTCCGAGGCCGACAAGCTGGTTGCCCATTACGGCGGTTGGCACGGACCGTGGGTGGCCTCATGAGTCCGGCCAAGCCGAGCAAGACCAAGGCGGGCGTGACTCAGAAGAGCAAGGCGAATGCGAACGCGGTTGCCAGCGCCGACGGCAAGGCGAACAGTCGAGGCACAGAGCCCACGATGCCCCAGAGCGCGGCGATGCCCTCGCCCTTCCCGCCAATCGCCGACTACGCCTTCCTGTCGGACTGTCACACCGGCGCGCTGGTAGCCCCCGATGGGACGATCGATTGGCTGTGCGTGCCGCGCTTTGACGCCCCGAGCGTGTTCGGCTCGCTGCTCGATCGCCAGGCCGGCGGCTTTCGCTTCGGGCCGTTCGGGATCAACGTGCCGACCGCACGCAGCTACGAGCCCGGCACCAACATCCTGCTCACAACCTGGAAGACCACGAGCGGCTGGGCGATCGTGCGCGAGGCGCTGATCCTAGGGCCGCGTCGCGGCGAGGATCTTGTCACACCGCACACCCGCCCTCCCGCCGACCAGGACGCCGACCACGTGCTCGTGCGCCTGGCGATGTGCCTGGAGGGCGAGGTCGAGATGGAGCTGACGTGCGAACCGGTCTTTGACTATGGGCGCGAAACGGCGCAGTGGACCGTCAGCGAGGACGGCCACCGGGCCGACGCGAGCGGCGCGGAGCAGACGCTCAGGCTGCAGACGGACATGGCGGTGGGCGTCGAGGGCGATTGGGTGAGGGCCCGCCACGTGCTCAAACAGGGTCAGCAGATCTACTGCTCGCTGTCCTGGGCCGAGGAGCTGGCGGTGCCCGAGGACATCGACGATGCCAATGCGCGGCTGGCATCCACCGCGAGCTTCTGGCGCGGCTGGTTGAGTCGCGCGCGCATGCCCGACCACCGTTGGCGCGACCCGATCCAGCGCTCGGCGCTTGCGATCAAGGGCCTCACCTACATGCCGACCGGCGCGACGGTCGCGGCGCTGACGACCTCGCTGCCCGAGACGCCCGGCGGGGAGCGCAACTGGGACTACCGCTACACGTGGCTGCGCGACTCCACCTTCACGCTGCAGGCCTTGCACTACCTCAACCTCGACTGGGAGGCAGAGGAGTTCATGCAGTTCATCGCCGACCTGGAGCCCAATGAGGATGGGGCACTTCAGATCATGTATGGGATCGACGGGCGGCGCGACCTCACCGAGACCACGCGCGACGATCTCTCCGGCTACGCGGGGGCAGCACCCGTACGGATCGGCAACGGAGCGTTCGACCAGCGCCAAAACGACGTGTTCGGCGCGGCGCTCGACTCGATCCTGCTGCATACCCGCCGCAGCGAAAGACTGCCGCGCAGGCTGTGGCCGATCGTGCAGACGCAGGCTGAGTGCGCCACCAAAGTGTGGCGCCAGCCTGACCAGGGCATCTGGGAGGCGCGCGGCAAGCCCCAGCACTACGTGTCCTCGAAGTTGATGTGCTGGGTGGCGATGGACCGCGCGGCCAAGCTCGCGGCGATGCGCGGCGACAGCAAGCTCAAGGACACGTGGCACGAGACCGCCGAGGAGATCAGGGCGGACATCCTCGCTCACGGGCTCACCAAGGACGGGGTGCTGCGCCAGCACTACGAGACCGACGCGCTGGATGCCTCCAACCTGTTGGCCGCGATCTTCGGCTTCCTGCCCGGTGACGACGAACGCCTGCGCGCGAGCGTGCTGGCGATCGCCAAGGATCTGACCGAGAACGGCTTCGTGCTGCGCTACCGCACCGACGAGACCGACGACGGCATGTCGGGCAAGGAGGGCAGCTTCCTGATCTGCTCCTTCTGGCTGGTGTCGGGGCTGGCGGTGGTCGGCGAGCAGCAGCACGCGCGCGACCTGATGGAAAAGCTGTTGAGCGTGGCCTCGCCGCTCGGGCTGTACGCCGAGGAGTTCGACACGAGCACGGGCCGCCACCTGGGGAACTTCCCCCAGGCTTTCTCCCATCTCGCACTGATCGAGGCCGCGGCGCGCATCATCCTCGTCGAGCGCATTGCAGAGATCTCGTGATGGGCTTCGACACAGACGATCAAGCGGAGGTCGTGTGATGGACCACTACGACGTGATCATCATCGGCAGCGGCGCGGGCGGCGGCACGCTCTCTCGCCACCTGGCCCCCTCGGGCAAGCGCATCCTGTTGCTCGAGCGCGGCGACTGGCTGCCGCGCGAGCCACAGAACTGGTCGGCCGCGGACGTGTTCGTCGACAATCGCTACGTCTCCCCCGACACGTGGTACGACGGCGAAGGCAAGGCCTTCCAACCACAGGTGCACTACTGCGTGGGCGGCGCCACCAAGATGTATGGCGCCGCGCTGTATCGGATGCGCGCCGAGGACTTCGGCGAGCTGAAGCATCACGACGGCATCTCGCCCGCGTGGCCGATCGCCTATGAGGCGATGGAGCCCTACTACACGAAGGCCGAGCAGCTGTATGAAGTGCACGGCGCGCGCGGCGAGGACCCCACCGAACCGTTCGCATCGGCTCCGTATCCACATCCGCCGGTCTCCCACGAGCCGCGCATCGCTCAGCTCTCCGATGCATTTACCGCGGCCGGACTGCACCCCTTCCATGCGCCCTGCGGGGTGATGCTGAACGAGGGGAACATGCCCTACAGCAAGTGCGTGCGCTGCTCCACCTGCGACGGCTTCCCGTGTTTGGTGCACGCCAAGTCAGACGCCGAGGTGCTGGGTGTGAGACCGGCGCTCGAACACGACAACGTAATGTTGTTGACGGGCGCCGAGGTGGTGGCGCTGAACACCAATCCCGCGGGCACCGCCGTTACCGAAGTCGTGGTGGAGCGCGCAGGCGAGAACAGTGGCACGGGCGGGGGCGTCGGCAAAGGCGCGCGCGAGACCTACACAGCCGACCTCGTGGTCGTCTCGTGCGGCGCTGCCAACACGGCCAAGCTGCTACTCAGCTCAGCGACGGACAAGCACCCGCAGGGCCTCGCCAACGGCTCCGACCAGGTGGGGCGCAACTACATGTTCCACAACAGCCAAGCGGTGCTCGCCATCTCCAAGGAGCCCAACCCCACCGTCTTCCAAAAGACGCTCGGCGTCAACGACTACTACTTCGCAAGCGACGCGTGGGAGTACCCGATGGGGAACATCCAGATGGTGGGCAAGTCCGTGGCGGACATGTATCGCGGCGAGAAGCCACTGATGACCAAGCTCGCGCCGACCTTCTCGCTGGCGGACGTGGCCGAGCACGCTGTGGACTTCTGGCTCTCCACCGAGGACATCCCGCGGGCCGAGAACCGTGTGAGCATCGACCGCGAGGGCAAGCTGACGTTGAGCTATCGCGCCAGCAACGACACCGCTCGCGACCGCCTGTTCGAGCAGCTGCGCTCGCTGCTCGGCCACCTGGGTATGCACGAGCACCATCTGATTCCACGCTGGGCATACCTGGAGAACAAGATCCCAGTCGCGGGCGTCGCCCACCAGGCAGGGACGTGTCGCTTCGGCTCAGACCCCAAGTCCTCGGCGCTCGACACCAACTGCAAAGCACACGAGCTGGACAACCTGTACGTGGTGGACACAAGCTTCTTCCCGAGTATCTCCGCCGTGAATCCCGCGCTCACAGCGATGGCCAACGCGCTGCGCGTCGGCGACCATCTGTTGCAGCGCCTGGGCGCCAATGGCGCCTGATCGGGACGTCGCCTCAGCAGTCAACGCGCCTGCGAATGGCGCGCCCCGGCATGAGCACTCCCGCCGCCGCGTGGTGATCGTCGGCGGTGGCTTCGGCGGCCTGGCTGCCGCACATGAGCTGCGCCATGCCGATGTGGATGTGACGCTCGTGGACCGCACCCATCACCACCTATTCCAGCCGCTGCTCTACCAGGTTGCGGGCGGCGGCCTGGCGGCAGGCGAGTGCGCCTCGCCGATCCGCACGGCGCTGAGGCGCAACTCCAACATCACGGTGTTGATGGGCGAGGCGAGCGGCCTCGATGCCGAGCGTCGCCAGCTGATCCTCGACCGCGGCGAGCGACTGGACTACGACAGCCTGATCGTGGCGTGCGGAGCGGAGACCTCCTACTTCGGCAAAGACGATTGGCGCGAGGTGTCCTGCGGCCTGAAGACACTCGTGGACGCGCTCGACCTGCGCAATCGGCTCTACGGCGCGTTCGAGGAGGCCGAGCGCGCGAGCGACCCCGCCGAGCAGCGTGAGTGGATGACATTCGTGGTGATCGGCGGCGGCCCGACCGGCGTGGAGTTCGCGGGGGAGCTGAGGATCATCGCCCAGCACGGTATGAAGCGCGGTTTCAGACACATCGATCCCCGCGATGCACAGGTGATCCTGCTGGACGCCGGTGAACGCGTGACCGCCGCTTTCAGCGAGCGACTCTCGGGCAAGGTGGCCAAGGAGCTGGCCTCGCTCGGGGTAACGGTTCGCGAGGGCGCCCGCGTCACCGCAATCGACGGGCGGGGCGTGACGGCCTCGGTCAATGGCACGGACGAGCGGATCGCCGCAAGAACGGTCATCTGGGCCGCCGGCGTGCAGGCCGTCGGCTTCTCTCGCGTGCTCGCCGAGGCGACCGGTGCCTCCACCGATCGCGCGGGGCGCGTGCAGATCGAACCCAACCTGACGGTCCCCGGCCATCCTGAGATCTCGGCGATCGGCGACACATCGCTGCTCGCCGACCCGGGCGGCAAGCCCTACCCGGGACTGGCCACGGTGGCGATCCAGCAGGCGCGTCATGCCGCAAAGGCGATCGGCAAGGGAGCACCGGGCGCCTCGACCCCGTTTCACTACCTGGACAAGGGCGCGCTGGCGGTCGTTGGCCGTGGCAAGGCTGTGTGTGAAATCCGCGGCCACGAAATCTCAGGACGGCTGGCGTTTTTCACCTACCTGACCGTGCACATGTATTACCTCGGCGGCGTTCGGGGCGGGCGCTTGAAGGTGCTGATCGACTGGATCAGCGCGCGTCTTGGCAATCCCCAGAACCAGGTGATGGAGGGCTACCTGGCCGACGTCGAGCGCGTTCCGACTGGAGCGGATGACGCACAGTGAGGGCGCTCGACCCGAAACTGCTGCGGTATGCGCGCGCGACTCGCACATTCCTGATTGCCTCGGTCGGCCTTGGCACTCTGAGCGCACTGCTGATCGTCTCACAGGCATGGCTGCTTGCGGACGTCGTCGCAAGCACATTCTCGAACGGCAAGAGCTTGGCGCAACTACAAACCCCGCTGATCGTTCTGCTGTGCGTGGTCGTGGCCCGCGCCATGGTCGCGTGGGCGGCCGAGCTGACGGCGGCTCGTTGCTCGGCGCGCGCGAAGTCACAGCTGCGCGGCGCGCTACTTGAGCGCGTTGCCGGGCTTGGCGTGGACAGCTCGCGGCGAGAGCGCACAGGTGAGCTGGCGGTGCTCGCCACGCGCGGGGTGGATGCGCTTGACGGCTACTTCTCGCTGTACCTACCGCAGCTGCTATTGGCCGTGATCGTGCCGCTCGTCGTGCTGGTGGCCGTGGTCGGCAAGGACTGGATCTCGGCCGCGATCATCGCGTTCACGATTCCGCTGATCCCCTTGTTCATGGCGCTGGTGGGCGCCACCACGCGCGAACGCATGGACCGTCAGTTGCGCACGCTGCAGCGTCTGGCAGGACACTTTCTCGACGTGGTCGCCGGGCTGCCCACGTTGAAGGTGTTCGGGCGCGCGAAGGCACAGGCGGCGAGCATCCGGGAGACCAGCGAGCGCTACCGCGACACCGCGCTCTCGACGCTGCGCGTGACGTTCCTCTCCTCGCTGATCCTCGAGCTGGTGGCGACGTTCTCGGTGGCGCTCGTGGCGGTCGCGATCGGCTTGCGCTTGATGGGTGGAGAGCTTGGGTTGCGCACCGCGCTGTTCGCGCTCGTGCTTGCTCCGGAGGCCTACCTGCCCTTGCGCCGGCTCGGCGCCAACTACCACGCGAGCGCCGAGGGCATGGCCGCGGCGGAGCAGGTGTTCGCGGTGCTCGAGGAGCCTTTGCCGGCGCGTGGCACGAGGCGCGCAGTGCCCAACATGGCGGTAGCGGACATCTCTGTCGAGGGACTGTGCGTCACCTACCCTGATCGCTCCGAGCCGGCGCTCGATGATGTCTCTCTGAGCATTGAGGCAGGCGAGGTATTGGCGCTCGCCGGTCCCAGCGGCTGTGGCAAGTCGACACTGCTGAGCGTGCTGCTCGGCTTGACCGTGCCCGAGCGAGGAACGGTGAGCGTCGGCGATGTGGAGCTGGCCGATCTCGATCCGACGGCATGGCACGCCCAGCTCGCGTGGGTGCCACAGCGACCGCACCTGTTCGCGGCCTCGATCGCGGAGAACGTACGTCTCGGTCGTCGCGACGCGTCCAGCAAGGAGCTGTGGGACGCCGTACGCGCCGCCGGGCTCGCCGATGTCGTGGCCGACCTGCCCGACAGTCTCGACACCGTGCTCGGCGATCATGGCGCCGGGCTGTCCGCCGGTGAGCGCCAGCGAGTCGCGCTTGCACGGGCGTTCCTGCGCGACTCGCCGCTGCTGCTGCTCGACGAGCCGACCGCCAACCTCGACGGGCAAACCGAGCACGAGGTGCTGGAAGCCGTCCGACGCCTGTCCCACGGACGCACCGTGGTGCTCGTCGCCCACCGGCCGGCGTTGCTGTCGCTGGCCGATCGCGTAGTCACACTTGGCGGTGTTGAGGTGGCGGCAGGAACCCAAGCCGTGATGGATCGACCAAGTGCACTGAGCGCAATCGAGGTGCCGGCATGAGAGTCCAAGCCGCGACAAAGCGACCTAGCACGCTCATGGCTCCCTCTATCGGTTCGGCCGCGCCCTCCATCGGCTTCGCCACATCTGACGTCACCGACGATGGACCCGAGGCGCCCCTGCTGCGGACGCTCGCGATCGCACGGCCCGCCGCTGGGCGACTGGCACTCGCAACTCTGCTGGGCGCGGGCGCGGTGGCTGCCGCAATCGGCCTGATCGCCACCTCGGCATGGCTCATCTCTCGCTCCTCCCAGCGCCCACAGGAGTCAGTAGTGGCGATCGCGATCGTCGGGGTGCAGTTCTTCGCGCTGTCGAGAGGTCTGTGCCGCTACTTCGAGCGCCTTGTCGGTCACGACGCCGCCTTCCGCGTGCTGTCCAATCTCAGGGTCACCGTCTATGAACGGTTGGAGCGGCTGGCGCCGCTCGGCCTGCCCGCCTTCCACAGCGGCGAGCTGCTGGCGCGCTTGGTCCACGACGTGGACTCCTTGCAGGACCTGCTGTTGCGAGTGGTGCCCCCGTTTGCGATCGCGCTGATCGTCGGCGCTGGCACAGTGGCGCTCGTGTGGTTGATGCTGCCCGCCGCCGGCCTGATCCTGCTGGTGGCGCTGCTGATCGCGGGCGTGCTCGTGCCGTGGTTGACCGGGAAGCTTGCCGCCCGTACCGAGGCCCGGCAGGCGGCCGCGCGCGGGCGCTTGACAGCTTCTGTCGTGGATCTGTTCGAGGGTGCCCCCGAGCTGGTTGTGAACGGCGCCGCACCCGAGCAGTTGCGGCGCGCGCTGGCGGCAGAGGCCGAGCTGACCCAAATCGCCCAGGCAAGCGCGCGCACGGCGGGCGTCGGCCAAGGCCTTACGACCCTCTGCTCGGGACTGGCGATGTGGGGCGCGCTGCTCGTCGGCGTCGCCGCGGTTCACGCGGGACGACTCGACGGCGTGCTGCTCGCCGGCATCGCACTGATCCCGCTCGTGGCCTTCGAGCTTGTGACGGGCTTGCCGGCAGCGACGCAAACGCTTCAACGCGTGCGCCGCGCGGCCGCGCGCGTGCAGGAGGTCATCGACACGCCTGCGCCTGTGACCGAGCCCGCGCACCCGCTGTCGCTCGACGTGTCGTCCGCGGCAAGTCAATCGCTCGACGGCCGCACGCCCATCGACCCTTCACACCTATCGCGACCGCATGCCCTGCGAGTGCACGGGCTGCGCTGTTCCTACCCCGACGCGCAGCAGCCCACGCTCTCTGGGGTAGACCTCGATCTGAGCCCCGGCAGGCGCGTGGCAATCGTCGGGCCCAGCGGCGCCGGCAAGTCCACACTCGCGGGGATACTGCTGAGATTCCTGCCCTATCAGGGCGGGTCTGTCGAACTGGATGGCGTGAACATCTCCGACCTCGACGGCGACGAGCTGAGGCGGGTGGTCGGGCTGGTGAGCCAGGACGCCCATGTGTTCGACAGCACGATCGAGCAGAACCTGCGTTTGGCCCGACGTGGCGCGAGCGAAGGCGAGCTGCGCGATGCGCTCGCCGAGGCGCGGCTGCTGAACTGGGTTGAAGAATTGCCGGACGGTCTCGCCACGGAGGTTGGCGAGCGTGGCGCGCGCATGTCCGGCGGGCAGCGCCAGCGCCTGGCGATTGCACGGGCGCTGCTTGCCGACTTCCCCGTCCTGATCCTCGACGAGCCCGGCGAGCATCTCGACACCCAGACGGCCGACGCAATCGTCGCCGACCTGCTCGCCGGCGCCGGCGCGCGCGATCGAGCGACGCTGCTGATCACGCACCGGCTGACGCAGCTCGAAGGTGTCGATGAAGTGATCGCGCTCGATCACGGTCAGGTGCTCGAACGCGGCACGCACGCCGACCTGCTCGGGCGCGACGGGCGCTACGCCGAGGTGTGGCGCCGCGAGATGGGTAATGGTGTCGAGGCATGACCAACGATCTGGCCGGGCCAAGGATGTTCGGTCATGACTAACGACCTGGCCCGCTGGCAGTTCGCGACGACGAGCATCTACCACTTCCTGTTCGTGCCGGTGACGATCGGACTAGCCTTCCTGGTGGCGCTGCTGCAAACGGCTTGGCATCGCAACCAAAAGCCCGAGTACAAGCGCGTGACGCGCTTCTTCGGAACCCTGCTGTTGATAAACGTGGCGGTAGGGGTTGTCACCGGCCTCGTGCAGGAGTTCGAGTTCGGCATGAACTGGTCGGCCTACTCGCGCTTCGTCGGCGACGTGTTCGGTGGACCGCTTGCGATGGAGGGCCTGGCGGCGTTCTTCCTGGAGTCCACGTTCCTCGGCCTGTGGATTTTTGGCTGGGATCGGCTGCCTAAGCGCGTGCACCTAGCGTGCATCTGGCTGGTGGCCGCCGGCTCGATGCTGTCGGCGATGTTCATCCTGGCCGCCAACTCATGGATGCAGCATCCCGTCGGCTATGTGCTCAACAGTCACGGCCAGCCGGAACTGAACAACGTGTGGGCGCTGTTCACCAATCCGACGTTCCTATGGGGATACGTACACGTGATCCTGGCCTCGCTGGTGACGGGCTCGCTGGTGATGCTTGCCATCTCCGCGTGGCATCTGCGTAAGCAGAGCAAGGTCGAGGCCTTCCACCACACGGCCCGACTGTCGGTGCTGGTGCTGCTGCCGGCGATCCTGCTGCAGATGTTCGTGGGCAACAAGCTCGGCGAGATCGAGGCCACCTACCAGCCGGCCAAGATCGCCGCCGCGGAGGCGCAGTGGAGCAATTGCCAGCCGTGCTCGTTCTCGGCTTTTCAGGTTGGCGGGGGTAGCAACGATCAGACCCCGACCCAGGTCATCTCGATTCCCCATCTGCTTTCGATCCTGGCGACTGGCACCTGGGACGGCGCGGTCGTGGGTCTCAACCAATTGCAGAAGGAAGACGTAAAGAAGTACGGCCCCGGCAACTACATCCCCGACGTGTTCATCCAGTACTGGTCGATGCGCGTGATGGCCTACCTGGGGTCGCTGATCGCGCTGCTGGCGCTGTGGGGAGCATGGCTCGTTCACAAGGACAGGCTCGAGCGCTCCAAGTGGTTCCTGCGCGCCGGCCTGTTCGCGGTCGTGACGCCATTCGTGATGAACACGGCCGGCTGGCTGTTGACCGAGAGCGGCCGTCAGCCCTGGATCGTGCAGGGGCTAATGAAGACAATCAACGCCAACTCCCCTTCGGTCACCTCGACCGACATCTGGATCAGCCTGATCACGTTCGTGCTGGTCTACATCGCACTCGGCGCGGCCGACCTGATCCTGATGCTGCGCTATGCGCGCAGGGACCTGGAACCCGAGGACGGTCCCGATGGGACCGGCTCGAATGCAAACGCCCCGACCCCAGCCATGAGCTACTAGGAGCCCGGTGCAACTTCACACGATCTGGTTTGTCATCCTCGCGATCTTCTGGATCGGGTTCTTCGTGCTCGAGGGCTTCGACTTCGGCGTCGGCATGTTGCACGCGTTCGTGGGTCGCACCGAGGAGGAGCGCAAACGCGCGCTGAGCACGATCGGCCCCTGGTGGGACGGCAACGAGGTGTGGCTGGTCGTCGCGGGCGCCGGCATGTTCGCGGCCTTTCCCGGCTGGTACGCGACGATGTTCTCGGCCCTGTATCTGGCACTGCTGCTCGTGCTGGTGGCGCTGATGGCGCGTGGCGTGTCACTCGAGTTCAGAGAGAAGAGCGAGAACCCGCGCTGGCGATCGACCTGGCGCAGGGCGCTGACGATCGGCTGCCTGCTGGTCCCGCTGCTGCTCGGCATCGGGCTCGGCGATCTGTTGAACGGCCTGCCGATCGACTCGAGTCACGAGTACACGGGTGACTTCTTCAACCTACTCACACCATATGGCCTGTGGACCGGCGTGACGCTGGTGGCGCTGTGCCTGCTGCACGGCGCCACGTTCCTCAAGCTCAGGACCACAGATCGTGTACGCGAGCGTGCTCGCGCCGTCGCGCGGCCACTCGGCTGGGCGGCGATTGCGCTGGTGGTCGGCTGGGTGATCTGGACGCGCAGCGTCGCCGGCGGCCCCGACGTGCCCCAGCCCGTGGAGATTCTCGCCGTGATCGCAGTGGCCTTCGCCGCACGGCTGGCGATGACCGACCACGACGGCCTGTCCTTCTCCGCCTCGGCAGTCGCGATCGCCGCGATGGTCGGCTCGATCTTCATCGACCTGTATCCGAACGTGATGATCTCGAGCACCAACGCCGCGTACAACCTGACCGTCAACAACTCGGCCTCCGGTCACTACGCACTGGTCGTGATGACGGTGGTCGCCGTGATCTTCTTCCCGCTGGTGTTGATCTACCAGGGGTGGTCGTTTCACGTGTTCCGCGCCCGGCTGCAGGCGCCGCCGGAGCAGAGCCCTGAGCCCTCGCGCGCGCCTGAGCCACCCGCCGGCCCGAGCCCCGCCTCAACACAGGTCGGCTAGGCGCCCGTCCGCTCCACGCGGGGATCACCAGGTGTCGATGTTGGCGCGTCGCTTGCCGGTGCGCCGGCGCCAATCGACGGGCGGCGGGTCGAACAGCGTGGCGATCCAGCGCCGCGAGTCGGCCGGGTCGATCACGTCGTCGATCTCGCCGTAGGCGGCCATGTTCAATCCCTCCCCGTGCGCGTAGGCGGCGGCGACCGTGGCCCGGAACACGCGCTCGCGCTCCTCGGGGTCCTCGATCGCGTCAAGCTCGCGGCGCATACCCAAGCGCACCGCGCCCTCCAGGCCCATGCCCCCGAACTCGGAGGTGGGCCAGCCGACTGTGAACAGCGGCGCCTTGAACGAGCCGCCCGCCATCGCCTGTGCACCGAGCCCATAGCCCTTGCGCAGCACGATCGTGCCAAACGGGATCTCCAGGTTCGCGCCGATCACGAACAGGCGCGCGAAGTGACGCACGGTCGCAGTCTGCTCAGCTGTCGGGCCGACCATGAAGCCGGGGGTGTCACACAGGAACAAGACGGGGAGTCCAAACGCGTCGCACATCTGCAGGAAGCGCGCGGCCTTGTCGGCGGCGTCGGCGTCGATCGCACCACCCAGGTGAGCGGGATCGTTGGCGACGATCCCCAATGGCCGGCCCTCCACGCGCGCGAGCGCGGTGACCATGCCCGCGCCGAAACCGTCGCGCAGCTCGAGCACCGAGCCCTCGTCGCACAGGGCGTGCATAACCTGGCGCACCTCATAGGCCCGCTTGCGCTGCTCGGGAACGATCTGACGCAACAAACGCTGGTCGGGCGTGGCGAACCGCTCGACAGGCCCATGGAAATAGGAGAGATAGCGCTTGGCCACAGCCACCGCCGCCTGGTCGTCGGCTACGCGCAAGTCCACAACGCCGTTTGTGTGTTGCACGCCGATTGGGCCGACTTCGCCAGGCTCATAGACGCCGAGGCCACCACCCTCGATCATCGCGGGGCCACCCATCCCGATACTCGAGTCCTCGGTGGCGATCACCACGTCACAGCAACCGAGCAGCGCGGCGTTCCCCGCGAAGCAGTAGCCCGAGGCTATCCCCACCAATGGCACGAGGCCGCTGAGACGGCCAAACAGTTGAAACGCGCGGCAGTCGAGACCGGCCACGATCGGGAAGTCCACATCGCCGGGCCGACCTCCCCCGCCCTCGGCGAATAGCACCACCGGCAGGCGCCGCCGCTCGGCCAGCTCGAACAGGCGATCCTTCTTGAGATGCCCGCGCATCCCCTGCGTGCCGGCGAGCACCGTGTAGTCATAGGACATCGCCACGCATGGGTCGCCCTCGACCTCGGCCACACCGGCGATGAGACCGTCGGCGGGCGTGCTTGCGATCAGCTCGTCCTTTCCTCGACGCCGCTCCTGAGCGGCGAACAGCAGCGGTCCGTACTCGACGTAGCTGCCCTCGTCGACGAGATCGGCAAGGTTCTCGCGCGCGGTGCGTCGACCCCGCTTGCGGCGACGGGCAACTGCCTCGGGGCGAGCCGCGTCAAGACCGAGAGCGTGACGCTCGCGCACCGCGAGCAGGTCGGCGCGGACCCGCTCGGGCTCGCTCTCCGCCCGGGTGGTATCGGACTCTCCGCTCGTGGGAGACGCCCCATCGCGCGGTGGACTCGAGACCGGGTCCTCGGCCGCGAAGACCAACAGCAGCTCTCCCGCCTCGATCGCATCTCCCGCTACGACCTCCACACGACGCACAACCCCATCGCTCTCGGCGATGACCTCGTGCTCCATCTTCATCGCCTCGAGCACGACAAGCACTGCTCCGGCACGCACCGACGCTCCGGGGGCGTGCTCGACGGTCACCACCACGCCGGCAAATGGAGCGCTGATCTCCAGCTCGACGGGCGCGGGCATCGCGCAATCATGGCGTATAAGCGGCTCCTGTCGAGATCGGCCGACGAATCGTTGGTTAGCTCACTCGGTGCCTGTGCACACGTTGGGTCGCAGTCCCGTTAGGGTTGGCATCGACAATGACACCGCAAGACCTGCCAGCACCTGAGCAGCGGCGAGCCCGGTCGTGGTTGGCCCCCGCACGCGACGTTCGCGCGCTCTACTACAAGCACTTCGGCGACCGTCGCAAGGAGCGCCAGTTGTTCGCGACCGGCTCCTTCTTCCTGACGTTCGCAGGCGTCCGGGGGATCACACATGCGATCCGCGCCGAACGAGGCCCGTTCAAGAACATCACTCCCGGAGGACGCCACATCCACCACATGACCTTCGGGATCGCGGGGCTGCTGACGGTCGGCTATCTGTGGATGCTCGAGATCGGGATCTCCGAAGAACGCCGCTCCTCGCGCATCACCGCGGCCGCGTATGGCAGCGGCGCGGCGCTCACACTCGACGAGTTCGCATTGTGGCTCAACCTCGAAGACCTCTACTGGGCCAAGCAGGGCCGTGAGAGCATCGACGCAGTGGCTTTGTTCGGGTCGCTGCTGATCCTCAGCGTGCTGAGCAAGGGATTCGTCAAGGAGCTGCCGCAGGCACTGCCCACGCCCGGGACGAGCCCGAGCGCCGAACCGCCTCGCGCCTAGCCAGATCTGGCCTCGCGAAACCGGCGCCTCGCCGGCCCAGGCGCATCGTTCTCCGAGCCAACGGCCAGACAAAGCTAAGGTGAGGCGCATGGCCGCCGGCTGGGATGAGACCACGAGGGACCGTACCCATCCCACGTTGATCCTCGCCGTGCTCGCGCTCGGCGGCCTTGCCTACGCGATGCTCAGCTCGGCGGTGCTGCCGGCGCTGCCGACCTTCCAGCATGCGCTGCATACGAGCGAGACGGGAGTCACCTGGCTGCTGACCGCCTACCTGCTGGCCGCGTCTGTCGGGACCGCGATCCTTGGGCGGCTGGGCGACATGTATGGCAAGGAGAAGATGCTGCTGTGGACGCTCGTGATCCTCGCGGCGGGAACGCTCCTGTCGGCCGTGTCAAGCTCGCTGGCGATCGTTGTCGTGGGGCGATTTATCCAGGGCGCTGCCGGTGGCATCTTCCCGCTTGCCTTCGGGATCGTGCGCGACGAGTTCCCGCGCGAGAAGGTGGCAGGCAGCATCGGCCTGCTCTCGGCGATCCTTGGCGTTGGCGGCGGCGCGGGGATCGTGCTGGCCGGGGTCATCATCGAGCACCTCAACTACCACTGGCTGTTCTGGCTTCCCCTGATCCCGACCGTGCTCGCCGCGCTTGCGACATGGCGCTTCATCCCGGAGTCTCCGGTTCGCGTTCCCGGACGCGTGAACTGGCTCGCCGCAAGCTTGATGACGATCGGCATGTCGATCGTGCTGATCTCGATCAGCCAGACCACGACGTGGGGCTGGGGCTCGCCCAAGACGCTTGGCCTGCTCTCAGTCGGCATCGCCGTCTCGGTCGCCTGGATCGCCGTCGAGGTACGCAGCAAGAACCCGTTGATCGACATGACGATGATGCGAATCAGGGGCGTGTGGACGACCAACACAGCCGCGTTCCTGCTCGGTGCCGGGATGTACGCCTCGTTCATCGTGATTCCCCAGATCGCACAGCTCTCGAAGAGCACCGGCTTTGGCTTCGGCGCCTCGGTGGTTACCTCGGGTCTCTACCTGCTGCCGACGACGATCGGGATGACGATCCTCGGCCTGTCGGCCGGGCGCATCTCGGGCCGCTTCGGCTCGCGCAGCGCTCTACTTGTGGGAACTGCCTTCACCACCGCATCCTTCGCATTGCTTGCGGTTGCTCACAACCATCCCTACGACCTGCTGATCGCCTCCGGGCTGCTCGGGGTTGGGGTGGGCCTTGCCTTCGCCGCCCTCGGCAACCTGATCGTGCAAGCCGTCTCACCAGAGCAGACCGGTGTGGCCAGCGGCATGAACACCGTCATGCGCACGCTGGGCGGCGCGCTCGGTGGGCAGCTGTCCGCGACCTTCATCGCGGCCAACACGGCCAACGGGCTGCCGACGGTCACCGGCTTCACCGACACGTTCCTGATGGCGACAGGCTTTCTGCTTGTTTGCTTGGTGGCGGGCTTTCTCGTCCCCAAGCAACTGGGCGCGCGGACAGGAGCCGACTTCACCCACGAAGAAGCGACCGCGGGCGCCCCCGCACCAGAGGGCGCTACTGGTTGACGCGCCGCGGCCGCCCGGTCTGACTACTCCGCGTCAGGCCAGTTCGCGCTGCCCATTACGCCGTCGCCGTCCTCAGGCTTGGGACCGCCGATCGCGACGATGTCAAGGCCCTCCGGGCCGGCCTCGAACGCGCGCACTACCTCCGGGGCGACACGCACCACGTCCCACTGGCGCAGCTCCAGAAGCTCGTCGTCGAGCAGCACACGTCCGGAACCGGCTACGACGAGGTAGGCCTCCTCCTGCTCACGGTGGCTGTGGGCCATTGGGCTGCGCAGATTCGCCGCATAGCGGAAAAGGCTCACGCCAAGATCGCGCGAATCGAGGTGTTTGCGCCCGAAGCGGCCTTCGATGCCTGGGGCCCGCTCGCCCACAGAGTCCTCGACCTCCAACAGGTTGACGGTGGCGTAACGGGACATGAGTTCTCCTTTGTCGAGATCGGACGTGGACCTGCGACTCCACCATAGCCGCCCGCCGCAAGGCCTCAAATCGCACACGGGCCAGTGGCGGAGGACGTATTCTCTAACGATCCCCGCCCGCGAGGGACGACGCGTCCCCAGCCGCGCTCAGGCCGAGAACACAAAGGAGCACAACATGCCCGACGCTGCGATGCGGAGTGCCGGGGATTCTCGAGCGCGATACGCGCATCGAGGGAGCCGACGGTAGCTATACGGCCAGCCTGTCCAAGGATTGGGAGATATGGGGCCCGAACGGCGGGTACCTAGCGGCGATCGCACTGCGCGCCGCCGGCGAGCGCGCCCAGATTCGACGACCGGCGGGCTTCTACTGTCACTTCCTCAGCTCGCCCGCGTTCGAGCCCGTCCAGCTGGAGGTGAGTGTGCTCAAGCAGGGACGTCGCGCCGAGTCGCTCCGTGTGGAGATGACGCAGGCCGACAAGCCGATCCTCCATGGGCTGGTGAAGACCGCCACCGACGCTCCGGGATATAGCCACCAGCATCCCGAGGCTCGGACTGTCCCGCCGCCTGGGGCGCTGAAGTCCTACGATCAGTTGCTTCCCGCCAGCCGCCTGCCGCCCTTCAGCTTTTGGAACAACATCGAGCGGCGTCCGATCGATCAGAGCGTCTCCGGTGAACCGGGCGAGCCGGTCATCCAAGAGTGGACACGCTATCGACCGACGCCCTGCTTTGAGGATCCGTTCCTCGATGCCGCACGTTCGCTGATATTGCTCGATACGTACGGCTTCCCCGCGGCGCATCGCCTGCACCGCGACTGGGAATATCTCGCGCCCAACCTCGACACGAGCGCGTGGTTTCATCATTTCAGCCCCAGCAGCGAATGGCTGTTGATCGACCACGAATGCGTCGTCGCAGATCACGGCCTGATGGGCGTCAGCGGGAGAGTGTGGGATATCGAGGGAAAGCTACTCGCGACCGGGTCGGCGCAACTTTGCTGCATTCCCAATCGTCGCTGACGGCACGGCTCGATAACCTCGGCGACACGATGCGACCTCCCTCCGACGATGCTACGGATACACTGCCCGCCGCAGAGAAAGCTAGCCATGAGCCGTCCCCTGGGCGGCGCAAGCGCCGGCGCAGGAGAATCCTCGCGGCGCTTGCGATCGGGGTGCTCGCGCTCGCGATCGGGGCGCTGGTGAGTTGGCACTTTGCCTCAGAGGTACTGGTACCCGAACGCTTCGGCTCGAAGCCGGGAACCACCGTTGAGAGACTGCCACCCGGACAAGTTGTGTTGTCGCGATCGGAAGCGACCCAGCGACCGGGAATATATGGCTTGGACTGGCAGACAGGGCACGCGGTCGTCGGCGAAGTGTTGGGCGGCAAAGCCGACACGGTGACGCGACGACTGTGCGTCGCCGACGGGTACATGGTTGCGGGTATGAAGGTGACGCTTGATCCCGACGTTTATGTCGGCAACCCCACTCAAGCGCTGGGACTGCCCTACTCCAGCGTGCTCTACCCCGACGCACTCGGGCCGATGCCAGCCTGGTTCATACCCGGGCACTCAGGCACCTGGGCGATCGTCGTGCACGGGATCAATGGCAACCTCGAAGGCGATCTGCGCATCGCGGCGAGCCTGCACCGCGACGGGCTGCCGGCTCTGCTGATCGGCTACCGCGAGGATCTCGGCGCTCCAGCCAGCCCCGACGGGTTGCACCACATGGGCCTGACCGAGTGGCACGACCTCGCCGCCGCCGCCAGCTACGCACTCGCGCACGGCGCACGACACCTGGTCCTGGTGGGCGCGTCGATGGGCGGAGCGATCGTGGCGCAGTTCATGGAGCGTTCGTCGCTGGCGACACACGTGGCGGGCCTCGTGCTCGACGCGCCGGCGCTGTCCTGGAAGGCAATCCTGGCGTTCAACGCAAAAGAGATGGGATTGCCCTCCTTCCTCGCGCTCCCGGTGGAGTGGGCGATCGGAACGCGCATCGACGCCGACTGGAACAGCCTCGATGCGCTGCAGCACCCCAGCTCCTTCCACGTTCCGATCCTGTTGTTCCACGGCACGCAGGACAAGATCGTGCCGATCGCGACCAGCGAACAGTTCGCCAAAGAGCTGCCAGCGTGGGTCACCCTCTACCGTGTCGCGAGCGCGGGCCACACCGAGGCTTGGAACGTAGACCCCGCGCTATTCCAGCAGCGACTCACAGCTTTTCTGTCGCGAACCGCCGGTGTGCGCGAACCCGCGACACCGGGCAGGGGCCCATGCGGAGCCGCCGACGCACCCTGACCGATCAGGTAAGAAGGACCACAAGCGCCCGCATTGACAAATCGTGGGTACCGAGTAGCGGTGTCTCGAGTAGGGACTTCGCGATCGTCGCGAGAAGAAGACGCTGATCTGCATTCGGGTCTGAGCCGAAGTAAGGGGCTACCTCGCGGGCGAAGCTCGACTTCGTTCGCACACGCACCCAATGCAAGGAGAAGCATGACCATGTCTAACACCATCAATCTCCAGGAGATCGACGCCGATGGCGCCGTTGCCGAAGCGCACGCAGTGGCCGTCGAGCAGCTCGAGCGGAAGGCAGGCCCCGCTGGGGACACGCGCCTGGCATTTCTGCGCAAGACCGCCCTGGCGGGCGCGGGCGCGATGAGCGGGGGCGCGTTGCTGAGCGCACTCGCTCCCGCGGCGTTGGCATCGAGCGGCGGCGCGGGACGGCCACCCGCGAGCTTTGGCAAGGGCGACGTGGGGATCCTCAACTACGCGCTCACTCTGGAGTACCTGGAGGCCGCCTTCTACAACGGAGCGACCGCCGCCAACATGGCGCTCAACTCGCAGACGGCAGCATTCCTGAAGGTCGTCACCAGCGATGAGAACGCCCACGTCAAGTTCCTCAAGGAACACCTCGGATCGAAGGCGGCAAAGGAACCGAAGTTCGATTTCAAAGGCGCCAACACCAGCCCCACGACGTTCATGGCGACCTCGCAGGTGCTGGAGAACACGGGAGTGCACGCCTATTCCGGGCAGGCGCTGAACATCAAGGAGGCAGCCTACGTAAAGGCCGCCCTGTCGATCCTCACCGTTGAGGCGCGTCACGCCAGCGTGATCGGGCTGCTCAACGAACCGGCCGGCAACGAAATCGCACCCAACGGCCCGTTCGACACGCCGCTGACCGCCGCGAAGGTACTCGCGGCCGTGAAGGCGACCGGCTTCATCGTCTGAGCCGACTTGTCTTCCGCCCATCCTGGACCCGCGCGAGAAGTCATCGCGCGGGCTCCCGGGGTCGGCTCAGATGGACGGGGTTAGCGCGCACTCGCGCCGACCCGGATGGTCGGAGTCAGCTCACGCGGGCGATGACCACAGGAGCGCTCGTCGGCACCCGGCTACCACCAGCGGGCTCTTGGGTTACGAGCACCTCGCTCACACCGCTCAGCCCACCGGGTACGTAAACGGCGCCGGCGCCGTCGGAGTCGGGAGCGAACAGGCCGGTGGTCGGCTGCGGCAGACTGTGCCCGGGGCGCTTGACCCAAACCTCATACACATGCCCAGCTGAGGGCTCTGGCATCCCGGCGACAGTGAGCCAAGCTTGGCCGCCACTGCGATGAAGCGCCGCGCTGGCGCCCCTGAGCGTTACCTCGGCACTCACCACGCGTGAAGTGCCACCCCCGAATGGCGCCGAGAGCGCAATCGCAAGCGCCGCTGCCAGCAGGGCCGCAAAGACAAGCGCGCGCGCGGCCCGGCGTCGGGACAGCCGCCGCGACGGTCGCTCGGAGGCAACTGGGCGCTCTCGCGACTGGGCCTCCTCGCGCACGACGCTCATCACACGCTGCTTGACGTGTTCGGGCGCCGCCACCAGTGGGACGGTGACCGGCAGGATGTCTACGGCCGGGCGCAGCGCATCGATCTCGTCCCGGCAAACCGCGCAGGCGCTCGCGTGCGCCAGAAACGCCGTGGTTTGGCGCGTGTCGAGTAGACCGAGGAGATACAGGGCAGCCTCGCCGCAGTGCTCCTCGCCGCGGGAGGGCATTCCGCCGCCGCCATCCGGGGTTTCGCGATCTGGACTCATCGCAGCAGACTCTCCTCGCCGGGCATCGCAAGACGCATCTTGGCGAGTCCCAGGCGCATGCGTCCCTTGACGGTGCCGATGGGCATTGCCAGCATCGTCGCAATTTCGGTGTGCGTGAAGCCGCCGAAATAGGCCAGCTCGATCACGCGGCGCTGCTCTGGGGGAAGCTCCTTCAGCAAATCTTTGACCGCTCCCTCCTGCTCGAGCTGGAGCACACGCTCCTCGGTGTGCTCCTCGGCGGGCAGCCGCTCGACGATCCCCTCATCGTCGAGATTGTGGCGGTCGCGCACCGAACCGCGGCGCAGCGCGTCGATCGCGCGGTTGCGCACGATGCGCAGAATCCAGTTGCGCACGCTGCCACGCTGGCGGTCATAGCGCGCGCCACTGCGCCACGCGGCAAGGAACGCCTCCTGCAACACGTCCTCGGCGCTGGCGCGGCGTCCGCAGATGCGATAGGCCAGCGAGAACGCGACGTCGCAATGACGGTCGTACACAAGCTCGAACGCTTCGGCGTTGCCCCCCTGAACGAGGTCCATCAGGTCCTCGTCGGCCAGTCGATGCAGCCCACCGGCGGGCGGCGACGGCCCACCCGAGCCGCGCCGGGCAGTTCCGGAGAGGCTGCGACCCGGCCGCCTCACAGGGGTTCAGAGATTGAGCGCCTATTTACCAAAGCGCTGACTCTACGCGCGTGCGCCCGAAGCGGATCACTCGCATTTCGCGCACGGCACCGCGGCGGGCACGCAATTCGCCATGTCAGCGATCCGCCGACACACGACTCGGCCCGCCAGCGATCCGCCGGACATATGTCGGGGCCCGCCAGATCCACAGGACTGTCCGGTCGATGATCCGCCGGGGGCCACTGAGCGTATGGACCGATACGCCCATCCTCCGGCTGGATGGGAAACCCCAACCCGGGAGCTGACTCATGGGTTTTGATAATCCGATTCATATTGCATTTCTGCTGATAATCCTCTTGCTTGTGTTCGGCGCCAAGCGCCTACCTGAGATTGGCCGCTCGCTCGGCGACGGTATGCGCGGCTTCAAGGAGTCGATCGGCGGCGAGCTGGCCCACAACCAGGTCAAGGCGGAGGTGCCGCCGAGCCCCGTCAAGGTCGACACGGCGCCAGATCTCGTTAGAAACCCCGTCAAGGTCGATATAGCGCCGAAGCCCGTCGAGGTCCACCACCACGAAGCGGCGTAGAGATGGCCGTCGCCGTTGGCAGGATCGGGCACGAGGATCGACTGAGCCTCGTCGATCACTTGGAGGAGCTGCGCTCGCGCCTGATCGTGTGCCTGCTGGCGGTGGCGATCGCGTTTGGGTTCTGCTTCTGGCAAAACCACGCGCTGCTGCAAATAGTCAACGCGCCGCTGGCCCATCAAACACAGAAGCAGGTGCAGGCCGGCGAGGGGCCGCTGGGCGCCACGTATGCGGTGCAACAGAACACGCGCGCACTGGCGCTCGAGCTGCAGACGGCCGTCAGTGCCCTCGCGCACCCTGGCAGCGGCGCCACGCCGGCGGCAAGAGCCACACTGCGAAGTGTGGGCGCGCAGCTTGACGGAGACATTTCGCGCCTCTCGGCGCCGGCGCAGGGCAACAAGCCGGTGACGCTCGGCATCGGGGAGCCCTTTGCAACCACGATCAGCGTGTCGCTGATGTTCGCAATGATCCTGGCGCTGCCACTTCTGTTGTATGAGCTGTATGGGTTCTTGCTACCCGCATTCAGCCCATCCCAGCGACGCGTCGCGACGCCACTGACGCTCGCGATCCCGGTCCTCTTCGCGGTGGGCGTGCTGTTTGGGTATTTCGTAGTGCTGCCCGCCGCTGTGCGTTTCCTTGGGAACTTCAACAGCGGCCAGTTCAACGTGCTCGTGCAGGCAAGCCAGTACTACCGCTTCGCGGCGGCAATACTCCTCGCGATGGGGCTCGTGTTTCAGGTCCCCGTCGGGATACTCGTCGCAACGCGAGCAGGCATCGCCACGCCACGCCAGCTACGACACAATCGCCGCTACGCGCTACTCGCCTGTGCCGCGGTGGCAGCGTTCTTGCCGGGGGACATCGTCACGCTCGCCCTGGAGACGGTGCCCCTCTACCTGCTGTTCGAGGTAAGCGTGTTGCTTGCAAGCGTGGTGGAGCGACATGAGCGGCGTCGCCAGACCCTCGCCGCCGATGGCCTGGGCGAATAGTCTCGGGACGCGGACACCGGGCACCCGGTTTTGCTTTGCGGCCACCGGGCATAGCATCTGCAGAGATGCGTCTCGATCAACCGGTAGCGTCCTCCCGCATGAACGAATCCAGCGATGTGATCGTGCAGGCACGAGAGCTGCGTCGTCGCTACGGCGAGGGCGAGGCGGCAGTGGATGCCTTGGCCGGGGTGAGCGTGGACTTTCCGACCGGACGCTTCACGGCGATCATGGGGCCATCGGGATCGGGCAAGTCGACGCTCATGCACCTGCTCGCGGGGCTCGATCGCCCAACTTCCGGGACCGTCAGCGTCGGCGGCGTGGAGCTGACCACGCTGGATGACCGTGCACTGACGCAACTGCGCCGCGAGCGCATCGGGTTCATCTTCCAGACGTTCAACCTGCTGCCCGTGCTGAGCGCCGAGGAGAACATTCTGCTGCCGCTGTCGATCGCGGGCCGCGAGCCTGACCGCGAGTGGTTTGAGCGCCTTGTGGACACAGTCGGCATCCGCGACCGGCTCAGTCACCGGCCCGCCGAGCTGTCCGGTGGCCAGCAGCAGCGCGTGGCGGTCGCCCGGGCGCTGATCTCCCGCCCCGCGGTCGTGTTTGCGGATGAGCCGTCCGGCAATCTCGACTCCAAGTCCTCCGGCGACGTGCTGGCACTGCTGCGCCAGGCGGTGGACGATTTCTCCCAGACGGTTGTGATGGTCACCCACGATGCGCACGCGGCCTCGTTTGCCGACAGATTGCTTGTATTGGCCGACGGTCAGATCGTGCACGACGGCAAGGCGGGGAGCGCCGAGCAGGCGCTGGATTTGATGAAGGCCGTGGGCTGATGGGCGCCGGCATCCCTCTGCCGGCCAATGGCAACCGCAGCCCAGTGTCGCGAGGTCGCCTCTGATGTTCAAGCTGATGCTGCGCGGCTTCGTGCAGCGCAAGCTGCGAGTGCTGTTGACGGCGATCGCGATCGCGCTGGGCGTGGCGCTGATGGCGGGCACCTACATCCTCACCGACACGATCAACCATGCCTTCGGGGAAGTGTTTGGCAGCGCCTACGCAAACAAGTCGGTGGTCGTCACCGAAAAGGAAACGCTCGGCGGCTCCCAGACCTCGGCACTAACCGAAGCCACGCTCGCCCGCGTGCGCGCTGTGCCGGGCGTGGCGGCGGCCTCGGGGGGCATCTCAACCAGCGCGGCGTTGCTCACCACCTCCGGCAAGCGGCTCACCAGTGGCGGCGCGTTTGGGCTCGTCGATGCCTTGCAACCGCCACGCTTCGAGGCATTCACCGCAACCGTCGGTCACTTGCCGAGCACTACTGGCGAGGTCGCAATCGATCAGGCAAGTGCCAAGCGCAACCATCTGACGCTCGGTCAGCAGATCGTGATCGCCGGTAGATCCCCGGCGCGGCGCTACACGATTTCGGGCATCGCCAAGTTCGCGGGCAGCGAATCCTTCGGCGGCACGACCGTCGCGCTGCTGCAATCGAGCCAAGCCCAGTATGTGGCCGGTGAACCGGGCGCATACGACAGCATCAACGTCGCTGCGAGCCCAAGCGTGGCGCCGCAGGAACTGGCCTCGCGCGTGCGAGCCGTGCTGCCGAGGACGCTGGTGGTGCGCACCGGAGCCCAGGAAGCCGCCAACCAGACCTCCGAACTGGAAGAAAAGCTGGGCTTCCTGCGCACTTTCCTTTTGATCTTCGCCTATGTCGCGCTCGTGGTGGGCGCGTTCATCATCTTCAACACCTTCTCGATCACCGTCGCCCAGCGCACCCGCGAGTTCGGATTGCTGCGCACGCTTGGCGCCTCGCGCGCACAGATCATGCGCGCGGTCATCCAGGAAGGTCTCCTGCTGGGCGTTGTGGGAGGGGTGATCGGCCTGCTGGGCGGGATCGCGCTCGCGCCAGCGCTCGACGGGCTGTTCAAGGCATTCGGGGCGGACCTGCCGGACAACGGCACCGTGTTGGAGGCTCGCACCGTGATCGTCTCGCTCGGCGTGGGCATCGTCGTGACGGTGCTCGCGGGACTCTTCCCGGCGATGCGCGCAACCCGCGTACCGCCGATCGCGGCTATGCGCGAGGGGGTGCAGATCCCACCGCGGCCGCTGCCCACGCGGCGAGCCCTGCAGATCCGCTTCGCGCTCTATCTCTTGGTTGTAGTGGCACTGCGCATCGTCGTCGGCGGCGGCGCCGCCCTGGTCCTGCTGGTGGTGATCGTGCTGCGTGGCCTGCGGCTGAGAGCACGATTGAAGCGAGGCGGGGAGCGTCCGCCGCGTCACTACCGGGTGATCCCCGCGCTCGGCCATGCGATCGGCTCACTCGTGGCCTGGCGCGGCATCACTGGACGCCTCGCGCGCGAGAACTCGGTGCGCCAGCCCGGGCGCACGCTCGTGACTGCGCTGGCTTTGACCGTCGGGCTTGGGCTCGTAGCGTTCATATCGGTGCTCGCCGCGGGCACGAAGACAACGATCGACAATGCGGTCGACCGCTCCTTTGCCGGCAATCTGATCGTGCAGAACTCCCATGGCGAAGGGGGTATCCCCGCGGCGGTCGCGCCTGCGGTCAGACAGGTCCATGGCGTGGGCGAGGTCACCGCGATCGCCTTTACAAAGGGCAGGGTGCGCAACGCCTCAGAGCCGGGCGCACCGGTGATCGACGAACAGAGCACCATGACCGCGATCGAACCCGAATCGTTCGCGAGGATGTACAAGATCGAATGGGAACACGGCTCGAACGCGACGCTCGCCACGCTTGGGCAGGGTGGCACGGTCATCACCAAGAAGTTCGCGAGCGCCCACAAACTGCGCGTGGGAGAGCACCTGTCGGTGGCAACGCCCTCCAATCACGTGGTGAGCTTGACGGTGCGGGGCATCGTCTCCGAAGAAGTACTCGGCCTGCTCTCCAACCTCACGATCTCGCGCTCGCTGGCGCGCACCGCGTTTGGGCAACGCGAAGACGCGATCAACTTCGTCGCCTACGCCCCCGGCGCGAGCGGCGCCGAAGTGCAACACGGAATCAACGCGCTCCTGCGCCGCAGCTTCCCGCAGGCCCACTCGCAGACCGCGGCACAGTACACCCAGGAACAGAGCAACAAGGTCAACAAGTTCCTGCTGCTTGTCTACGTGCTGCTCGCGCTGTCGGTGATCGTGTCGCTGTTCGGAATCGTCAACACGCTCGTGCTCTCAATCTACGAGCGCACACACGAGCTGGGGATGATGCGGGCGATCGGCACATCGCGTCGCCAGATCCGCCAGATGATCCGCTATGAGTCGCTGATAACCTCGCTGATCGGGGGTGTGCTCGGACTGATAATCGGCGTGGTCGGAGCGATTCTCGTAACGGTCTTCGCCCTGTCGGGCTCGGGCTACGTGCTCTCAATACCAGTGGGCACGCTCATCGCGCTACTGGTAATCGCGGCGCTTGCCGGCGTGCTCGCGGCGCAGATCCCGGCGCGGCGTGCAGCACAGCTCGACATCCTGGCGGCACTGGCCAGCGAGTAGCTACTCCTCGATCAAACGCCGATGCACAGCCCAGCGGGTCAGCTCGTGGCGACTGGAGAGCTGGAGCTTGCGCAGCACGGCGGAGACGTGTGCCTCGACCGTCTTTGCCGAGATGCCGAGCTGGGCGGCGATCTCCTTGTACATGTAACCGCGCGCGATGTGCTGGAGCACCTCGCGCTCGCGCGGCGTCAACAGATCGAGTTCCGGGTCGATCTGCGCGGCCGGGATCTCACCGGCGAACGCGTCAAGCACGAAGCCGGCCAGGCGAGGAGAGAAAACAGCGTCACCGTCGTGCACTCGGCAAACCGCGTCGGCCAGCTCGGGGCCTGAGATCGTCTTTGTCACATATCCGCGCGCACCCGCGCGGATCAACGCGATCACATCCTCGGCGGCGTCGCTGACCGAGAGAGCCAAAAAGTGAACGTCGGGGCAGGTGTCAGCCATGCGGCGAATCACCTCGGCACCACCGCCGCCGGGCATGTGTACGTCGAGCAACACAACGTCCGGTGCGAACTCCTCGATCGCGCGCACCGCACCCTCGATGCTGCCGCTGTCGGCCACCACCTCAACCCGTTCACCGAGGCTCGCGCGCACGCCGGCGCGGAACAGGTCGTGGTCGTCGACGATCACAACGCGGGGCGGCAGTCCAGCGGTCATTGCCCTGCCCCGTTCACCGTTTCACTCCGCTCACGGCTTTCCGCCTGCGACTTGCCCTGCTCACGGTCACTGCTCGCGCTCGATCGCGATCTCGACCTCGGTGCCCCCGCCCGGCAGCGAGCGCAGCGTGGCGCTACCGCCGGCGCGACGCATCCGTCCGAGGATCGACTCGCGCACCCCGCGCCTCTCCGACGGCACTGCGGCGGGATCGAAGCCTGCTCCGCGATCGCGCACGAACACCTGCACATGCTCACCGGAGAGTTCGGCATACACACTGACCGGTGCTTCGCCGGCGAACTTGGCAGCGTTGAGCATCGCCTCGCGTGCAGCCGCAAGGACAGCGAGGGTGTGCTCCTGCAATGGACAGTCGCCGACGACCACGACCTCGATCGAGCCACCCACAGCCGCCTCCACCTCGGCGCCAGCCGCGTCCAGGGCGCCGGCGAGCGTGTCACCTGCCTCGCGCGAGTCACTGCCTGCCAGCCAGCCACGCAACTCGCGCTCCTGGCGACGGGCGAGCGCCGCCACCTGCCGAGGGTCCTGCGCGCTCTGCTGGATCAGCGCGAGCGTTTGCAGCACCGAGTCGTGCAGGTGCGCACCCACGTCGGCACGCTCCTGCGAGCGAATGCGCTCGGTGCGCTCAGCCGCAAGGCTGCGCGCCAAGCGCCGCCAAGAGGGAGCGAAAATTAGGGCGACCGCGATCAACACGGCGAGCGCCGCAAGCAGCGCCTCGCCCGCAGGTCGCAGCGCGCCGTTGGCCCACAGGAAGGCAAACCCGCCAGCGAGCACCAGTGCCACGCCGAGCCCACCGCGGCTCACCTCGGGCCGACCGAACGTGCGCGCACGCGCTGTCAGTTCCCGCGCGGGCTCCTGCGACTCACGCACCCCCCCTCGCGGCGCGCGCCGCTGCGATTGCTCGGGCGTGCGATGGGCAGCCCAGCTGTGTCTGCGCCCGGGCACGACGGCCGGCGCACGCCAGATCAACAACGCCCCCAGCACAGCCACAGCGAGCGGCCACACGACAGCGTCCCCAGGCCAAGGTCCCGCCGCGCGCACGAACAGCAGGCCGCTGAGCACCAGCAAGGCTGTGCCGATCGCGATCCTACGACCGCCGCGCAGCGAGTTCGCTGAGTGGGACATATACGTTCATGTTCTCACCCGCGACCGCGGCGGCGGCTGGACAGGCCACTCGCGAGCAGCACCGCTCCGAAAGCGCCGACGAGCACGGGGGCGGTGTAGGCAAAGCGCAGGTCGATCGTGCCATTGTCGTCGAGCACGAGCAACACGCCCAGCACGAGCATCGCGATGCCCGTGAACAGCACTGTGACACTCGGCGGGCGCCTCATCGGCTTACTCCGGTTGCTGGCAGGCAGGCTTCGTTTGTGCCAAGCGCCATGCGGTGAGAGTGGCTGGCAAACCAGCCGCCTTCACCCCATCCGCCCCATCCTCTCCAGTCGTGTTCGACAGGATGGTCGGCCACCAGCAGCGCGCCGAGTCCGACGCTCCCATCCACCAACAGCCGCGGTGTGCCCAGCGGCGGGACCGGGCGTTCCGACCAGTTGATGTCAAGTCCGCCGCTGCGGTTTTCAAGCGCTCCGACATAGCCGCCGCCGATGCTCGCGCTGGTCGCAACACACACATTCTTGGACACCAACACGACCGCCTCGCCCACACCCAGGCGCAAGTGCAGCCTGGTTGTGCCAGCCGGAAAAGCAACGTTTCGCAGGTCGATTTCAAGCCGCCCGGCGCCCAGCTCGTAGCCGCCGCGCACTTCGCCAAGCGTGTGCGGACGATACGTGCGTTCGCCCATGCCACCGTGCAGATCGACATGGGCGGCCGCGATCGTCGCCGCGGCCAGAGCAAAGGCAACCCCCGGCAGCACCAGCCAGCGGGCCCAGCCCGCGTATGCGCCAAGCACCAGCAGCACGCCGAGCACGACAACCGCCCAGGCGGCAAGCTGCAGGTCGATGCCCGCAAGCCACGCACCCGCCGCGGCGAGCAGGACCATCCAGGCAAGCACTGCTGTCACGAACGCCGCGCAGCGCAGCAGTCGTCGATCGGCACTCGCGTGTCCGTCTGTCCCGCTGGCGGCGGACACTCGCAACCACTGCCAAAGGAATGTGGCAAGCACACTCACAAGCACCAGCGAGCCAAGCCCCACACCGAATCCCCACGTACCGCGGTGCGCGCCGTGGCCGATCGCGCTGAGAGCTATCCCCACGGCTATGACGATCGCGAGCGCGCCGAGCACAGACCGCCACGACGAGCGGCTCAGGTAGATCGGCGCGTGCGCCGCCCCCTCCTCCGCCACCAACAGCAGCAGCGCCAGGTACAGCGCAATGCCGATCCCCGAGAAGATCGCAAGCCCAACGAAGGCGATACGAAACAGGATCGGGTCGACGCCGAAGTGAGCGCCGAGGCCGCTGCACACACCGCCGATCAAGCGACCGCGTCGCGTGCGCACCAGGCGCTGGCGCCGGTTGGGATCGGGCTCAGGGGTGGACATGTTCGCGCTCGCCTCCGCTCAGGTGGTCGGTTGTGGTTTTGAGCATGCAGGCAGTGTGAGCCCGCGCGGGCGATCACACAATTGGGAATGTCCCTAGGTGGCGTCGGGACACGGTGTCGCGGTGAGGCGCGCTGCTCGGCCGCTAACGCGATTAGTCAGCGTGCTCTGTGAGCGCCGTGCTCTCCGCGACAAGCGCCTTGAGAAGCGCACCCATCCGCTGGAGGATCTCCTCGCGATCGGCCACCGCATAGCTATCGGCGAGCCCCACGGGTGCGCGATAGCCGACCTTCGTCTGGCCGTCCGCGTCCCAAACGAGCACCCGCAGAGGCAACTCGTAGCCGATCTCCGGATCGTCCTGCATGAGCAGCGTGCCGACTCGCGCGTCGCCGAAAATGAGCACTTCCTCCTCGGCCAGCGGTAGCCCGGCGTCGCGTGCTCCGCCGCCGTGATCGACCCGTGCGAAAACCGCGATCCCGCGACGCTCAAGCGCCGCGACCAGACGGTCCATCGTGCGGGCTACGGTGTGGGGGCTATTCGCGGCGATCAGGGACATGGCGAACAAGTGACACACTACCGCCCAACCGGAAGGCGGTCAGCCTCTATGCGACCGCTATGACATTCCGGCCAACACCAAGGCGCATGGCATCCGACTGAGCCTGGAAGTAGCGTTGGGCGATCCCACGTGCCGATTGGGCCAGAAACCCTGACCGGACGTCCATTCCAAATGCTCTGGGGAGCAATGATCGGAAGACTTTTCGGCCTGGCTCGCAATCGCCTCAACCAGTTGAGATAACAGGCGTCGCTGACTTGCCGCCCCAGGCCCTAGCACTTGCGTTTGCCGCTTCGATCTATCCGCCCGCCGTGGCGGCCGTGATCGCCCTCGGACGCGGTCAGCAGCTGCGCTCGCGCGTCTTCGCGTTCGTATTCGCGGCCTTCCTCGCGACATACGCAATGGGCGTTGCGATGCTGTTTCTGCTCGAAGAACTCGGCGCGACTACCACCACAAGCCGATCGGCGAGTACGGCGGTCTATCTGGTGCTCGGCGCACTGCTCATCGCGCTCGCCGTTCGACTACAGAGGAAGCGACCGCAGCCCGACGCCGACCCGAAGGCACCCAGCGGGCCCTCCAAGATCGACCGCTACCTGGACAATCGCAGACTGGCGTTCGTGCTGGGCATCATCCTGTACGTCGTCCCGTCCCCGATCTACATCGGTGCCGTCAAGTCGATCGCCGACGCGAAACTCTCAACCTCCACCGAGCTGCTGGACCTCGCCGTAACGGTCGCGGTGATGCTGTGGCTGATCGTGGTCCCAATGCTGCTGCTGCTGACCATTCCGGGCCACGCCGAGCGCGCGCTCGAGAAGACCAATAGATGGTTCGCCCACAACGGACGGACGGTCGCGATTGTCGCATCCGCCGCGGCCGGCGCCTACCTCGCGATCAAGGGACTCGTCGAGGTGGTTAGCTGAGCTACGCGGGACGTTGAGCACGCACCATCCACAACTGCTGCTCGAGGGCACGGAGAACTTCGACGAGAACGTCTTCAGAGGCGGCGTCCAGCTCGCTGAGCCTCTCCATCCGCGCACGGATGCGCTCGGCGGCCTGAGCGAGCAGGCGGGTGAGGGTTGCCACGACAACATGGTCCTCGATGCGATCACGCTCAACTCCTTGCAGCTCGGAGTCCGTTGCGACCGTCCGAGCCTGGGCGTCCGGCACAAAGCCGATAGCGACGGCACGCTCGGCGACCGTGTCGGATAGCTCGCGCCAGGAGTCGATCAGCTCGTCTAGGTGCAAGTGCAGCGGGCGAAACAACGGACCCACGACGTTCCAGTGAAGCTGCTTTCCCAGCAGGGAGAGATCAACTAGTTCGACAAGCGTGTCCTGCAACTGCTGTCCGGTTTCCTTGCGCTCGTGGACTCCAAGCGGCGGAAGGTCCGAAAGTGTGCGCCCCTCAATGGTCCCAGGATGGCTGGAAGCGCTCATGCGATGCTCCTCTCGTTGTCGGCTGGCTCATCGCCTGTCGGCGATGGCCTGTCAAGAGATGTTTGCACCAGCGGGCATCTACCGCAATGCCCCCTAGACTCGCAGTGATGTCGTTGCATCTCTTCGCGGGTCTGCGCGTACGGGACTTCCAGGCGGCCCGACCGTGGTATGAACGGTTGCTGGGCGAGCCGACGTTCTTCCCCCACGCCACTGAGGCGGTGTGGACGCTTGCAGAGGAGCGGTCGGTGTACGTCGTGGAGCACGCCGATGGCGCGGGCAACTCTGTGGTGACGCTCTTCCTTGACGATCTCGATACCCGGGTAGCCGCGATCGCTGCCCGCGGCATCGAGCCCGACGAGCACGAGACATACCCGGGCGGCGTGCGCAAGGCGATCTACCGCGACCCCGACGGCAACGAGCTGGGATTCGGCGGCGCGCCGCTCGACAGCTGAGGGTTAGTAGGGTCTTGGGTGCGTGGCCGATATACCCAGACCCATTACAGGCCGCTGCCTGTGCGGTGGCGTGACCTATAGCGTCGACGCTGCACCAGTGTGGCAAGGCGTTTGCTACTGCTCGAACTGTCAGCGCCAAACCGCCACGGCGTTCTCAACCATCGTGGGCGTACCAAGCAAGGCACTCACGGTCGAAGGCGACACACTTGCCTCGTTCAAGACCGCCAGCGAGGACTACCAGAGCACGACGGAGCGGCGGTTCTGCTCGGCCTGCGGGTCACCGATATTCAGCACGATCGAGTCGATGCCGGAAGTTGCCTTCCTGAAGGCCGGGACGATCGACGATACGTCTTGGTTCGAGCCGACAGCCGAGATCTGGACACGCTCGGCACAGCCGTGGGCGCCACACTTCGAGGGCACCACGCAGTACGAGCGCACCCCGAACTAGCCGCTCTAGCGTCTCCGGCTTACCGAGGTAGGTGGAACGGAACCGTGGTAATGACTATGCCCTCGTAGGCGATCAAGGCAGCGCGCAGGCGTGCGGCGGTGCGGTTGTGGAGGATCCGCTGCCAGCGCTTGGCAACAACGATCTCGGGCACGACGAGCGTGAGGGTCACGTCAGGGCGCTGGCGGTGCAGCGCGGCGATGTAGTTGGCCAGCGGCGCGACCGTGGAGCGGTATGGGGATACGACAACCTCGAGCGGCAAATGCTCGCCCCACGCATGCCACGCGCGGTGGAAGCGCTCGGCCTCCTCCTCGGTGGGGCTGACGTGCAACGCGAGCACCGGCTGGGCGAGCGAGACGGCGTAAGCGAGCGCATGCAGCGCGGCGAGGTCGAGCACCGCGACGGGGACGACGGCAAAGCTGTGCACCTCGGATGGGTCATCCTGCGTCTCAGCCAGGTGTGCGGAGACCTCCGGGCGCAGCCGGGGCGGCGCCACGCGCGTCATCCTCCCGTCTTCGCCCATCTCAGGTCGTGGCGTATCGGGTCGTGGCATGAGCGCTTCGCGAGCGCTCACGTAGTGCGCATGCACGCGCCCGCACGCCAACACGATCAGCGGCACCAGCACCACCACGACCCAGGCGCCCTCGGTCAGCTTAGTGACCATGGCGATCAGCACGACTAGCGCGGAGAGGACCGCGCCGAGCAGGTTGGTGGCCAGCGCCGAGCGCCAACTCGACTCGCGGTGGCGCCACCAGTACGCGACCATGCCGCTCTGGGCGAGCGTGAAAGCGAGGAACACACCGATCGCGAACAGTGGGATCAGCGGGGCGGTGCGACCGCCGAAGGCCGCGTAGATCACGGCCGCGGGGACCGCGAGCACGAGGATGCCGTTGCTGAACGCGAGGCGATCGCCCATGCGCAGGAACAATCGTGGGACATAGCCGTCGCGGGCCATGAAATACAAGAGTCGCGGGAAGCCGTTGAAGGCCGAGTTGGCTGCTACCAGCAGCACGAGCGTCGTCGCCGCCTGCACGAAGCCGTAGGAGATGCCGCCGCCAACGCTGTCGTGCGCGATCTGGGAGAGCACCGTCTCGCTCCCACTTGGCGCGGCGCCGTCGAAGTGAGCGACGAGCACGACGCCGATGAACATCGAGATCAGAAGACCCATCATCACCGTGAGCGTCTGGCGGGCGTGCCTGGCTTGCGGTGGGCGGAAGACAGGGACGGCGTTTGAGATCACCTCGATTCCGGTCATCGCCGTCGCCCCGGAGGCGAATGCGCGCAGCACAAGCAGCACACCGAGCGCCTCGGTGGCGCGGTGCGGTGGCGCGGCGGTGGGGTGAAAGCCGTGAGAGCCCGCCTTGATGAGACCGGCGATGACCACCAGCGCGATCGCGACCACGAACAGGTAGGTGGGGGCGGCAAAGGCGGCGCCCGCGTCGCGCACGCCGCGCAGATTGCCTGCCACCAGCAACACGATCACCACTAGGCCAATCACTACCCGTGCCGAGGAGAGCGACGGTATCGCCGAGGTCACGGCTTCCACCCCGGAGGCAACCGACACGGCGACCGTGAGGATGTAATCGAGGATCAAGCCGGCGCCCGCGAGCAGGCCCCACCTGCGGCCGAGGCTGTCGCTCGCGACGATGTAGGAGCCGCCGCCGTGGGGGTAGGCGCGGATCACCTGGCGGTAGCCGAGGCCGACAGACAGCATTAGCACCGCGAGGGCGGCTCCGATCGGCAGCGAGAGCTTCAGCTCGGCCGAGCCGGCCAGCACGAGGACCGCCATCATCGCTTCCGGGCCGTAGGCCACCGAGGAGAGCGCGTCGGGCGAGAGCACGGCGAGGGCAAGCAGACGCCCCATGCGCTCCTCCGCGATTGCCGTGCTGCGCAGCGCCGGGCCGATCAGGGTTTGGCGCAGCGCGTGGGCGACACGGCCCGAGCGCGAGTCGGTCTCCCCCGCCTCAACCGTCGCTTCTAGCTCGTCGTCATCCGCCTCGCGTGGCGCGCTGCGAATGTGCACGAAACGTCCGCTGCGCGATTGCTGGGGATCGGCGAAATCGAGATGGCGATCGACGGGCAGCGCGCGCTCCCAGACCTGCCGGGGCGGCATGCACCCCGTCCAATCGCGTCCCACCTCACTAAGTGCGGCAAGCGCACGTTGGTCTAGCTCGGGAAGTTGCGCGTTCGCCGTGACTGTTGGATCGGACCCACCCACCCCGTCCTCCCCCGGGCCGTCGCTCGAGCTACCACGCGGCCGGTCGCGGTCGCGTGTGCTGTCGGAGGGTGGGCTTGGCAAAGGCTGGCTGACGAGTCCGAGGGTTACGCGCCGCAGGCGTCTTGGGGCCGCTTATGCGGTTGCTCGCTCTGAGCCAGTCTACGGTTGCTCGTCGATCGCGTCGACGCGGTCGGGGTAGAAGGCGACGTGGTCCTTGATCTCCGCGACCGCCGCGTGGGGGTCTCGATATGTCCAGATGGCGTTGAGCGAGCGCTCGCCTCCGGCCGGGATGCTGTAATAGCTGGCGTCGCCCTTGAATGGGCAGTAGCTCGCGTGGTCGGTCGCTTCGATCAGCGAGCGGTCGACGTCCTCGAGTGGGATGTACTGGACCGCCGGGTAGTCGGCCTCACGCAGCGTGAGCGCGTTGTGTGTGTCGGCGAGGACCTGCCCCGCGATCGAAACGACGACCCGCGCCGGGTTCGGCTCGATCGTGATCGGGTGGTCCGGCCCAGGTTGCTTGATTGGCTTCTCGGTCATGGCTCTGCCTCCCTCGTGCTTGGATCCGTGGCGGGACCGGGCCGGGTGGCGGGTCGACTGCCCATCCCCGCTCTCCCACCTTACTCGGCTCGCGCGTGTGTGGGGTGTGTTTTTGGTGCGCATCCTTGCGTTAGGAAGTACTTGGAGCTTTCGTTGTCTCCCGGTCGGCGCATGCGCCGACCGGCGTCGGCGCGCATGCGCGCCGACGTTCCGACCCTTGCATGCAAGGGTCGGCCTGCCGGCACATGTGCCGGCAGGGCCCTTGGCACATGTGCCAAGGGCTTCCCTAAAGTGGACGCCTGGAGTCGCTCCCGTCCACGCCAGAAGGAGAAGCCTCGTGAAGATGCGTGCCGCTGTGCTCGAGCAGTTTGGCCAGCCCCTGGTGGTTCAGGAGGTCGATCTTGCCGATCCCCGTCGCGGTGAGGTCCTCGTGCGCATGGTGGCTTGCGGCGTTTGTCATACCGACATGTACACCGCCTCCGGGGTCGATCCGTCTGGGTATGCGCCGACGGTGCTCGGCCATGAGGGAGCCGGCGTCGTCGAAGCGGTCGGCGAAGGTGTCAGCTCAGTGAAGCCCGGAGACCAGGTGGTCACCCTCTTCTCCCCGCAATGCCGCGAGTGCGAGCATTGCCTCAGCCCCAGGACCAACCTCTGCCTGGCGATCCGCGAGCAGCAGAACAAGGGGTACCTGCCCGACGGCACGGTGCGTCTCTCGCGCGCGGGCGAGCCGATCCGTCATTTCATGGGTACCTCTACCTTTGCCGAGTACGCGGTGCTGCCGGAGATCGCGCTCGCGTGCGTGAACCGGGAGGCGCCACTCGATCGAGCATGCCTGTTTGCCTGCGGCTTGACGACGGGTCTCGGCGCCGCGATGTACACGGCCGCCGTGGAGCCCGGCTCGACGTGTGTTGTCTTCGGTGCCGGCATGGTCGGCCTGGGCGCCGTTGCCGGATGCAGGCTCCAGGGTGCTGAGCGGATCGTGTGCGTGGACCTCTCGCCCGAGCGCCTCGACCTGGCGCGAGGGCAGGGGGCGACCGATTGCTGGCAGGCCGACGAGCACACGGTGCAGCGGGTCTTGGAGATGACGGGAGGCTTTGGCGCCGACTACACCTTCGAGGCGACCGGACTGGTCTCGGTGATGGGCCAAGCCGTCGAAGCAGCTCGAATGGGCTGGGGCTTGTGCACGGTGGCCGGGGTCGCCGGGAAGGGCGAGACGCTCGACATCGTGCCTCGGATGCTGATCACCGGGCGACGAGTGTGCGGGTCGTCCTTCGGTGGGGTCAAGGGCCGCGATCAGGTACCGCAATTGGTGGATCGCTACCTGCAAGGCGACATCGACGTCGACCCTTTCATCTCCCACCGTATGAGCCTTGGCGAGATCAACCGTGCGTTTGAGTTGATGGAACTCAAGGACGGCATCCGCTCGGTGCTGGAGTTCGATCGCTGAGCGTCCGCATCGTCCGCTCGCCCCGACGGCGACTGCCCAAAGTCGAACTCGAGCAACACACGATTGCGCCGGAGTGATCCGGCGGCAGTCTTGATGCGAATGGCAGTGTGAAGACGCGATTGCGGTTGGTGTCGCCGTTTAGGGATGCCGTCCGTGCTGTCGCGGCCACAGGGGGCACGTCAAATCAAGGAAACGGAGACATCGATGCACGATAGCCACGACGACACAGAGGTCAGTACAGAGCTTGGAGTGGTCGAGGACTCATGGACAGCGCCCTCCACACGCAAGGGCTTCCTCAAGGGCGCGGCCGTCGCGAGCGCCGGTGCGACAGGCTTGGGCGTGCTCGCGCCTGCCGCAGCACTTGCCAAAGGCAGGCATGGCAAATATGACAGGCACGACAGGCCTCACAGGCACGAAAAGCCTGAAACGCCTAAAGGGGGAGAAGCCCCGAGCGGGCCCACACCCAGCGATCTGGAAATAGTGGGAGCCGCCCAGATCGCCGAGGCACTGGCGGTCACGACCTACACGAACATCATCAACACATCGCCGTTCTTCGCGAACATTCCCAAGGACGACCAGGGCTACCTGAAGGCCGCTTTGCAGGAGGAGATGTCCCACTACTTGCTCGAGGAAAGTGTGACCGGCAAGCCAACCCCCTTCACGACGTTCTACTACCCGCCCAACATGTTCGCCGACACGCAGACGACGCTCAACATCCTCGTGACGCTCGAGGATGCATTCATCGCCGCTTATCTGGTTGGTGTGCGCGAGTTCAGCACTCCCGATCTAAGAGTCCTGGCGGCCCGAATCATGGGCATCGAGTCCGATCACCGCACCCTCGCACGTGTCATAGGAGGCGACGTGCCTGCCACAAACGGCGGTCCCATCGAAGAGATTACGGGATTCCAGAAAGTAGCCGAACCAATCGAACCGCCCAACAACAACGGCTACGAGCGCACACTGTTGCTCAGCGACATTGGCCAAGCAGTCGAAGCGCTGCTGCCCTTTGCGGAAAAGAAAGCAGCCGAAAAAGCCGGTTTCGACACCACCAAGCCCTACAAGTTCGAACCGTTCACGCCCACCCTGCCAAGCGCCCTCGGCGAATTCCACTCGTTCGCGGGCTGATCGACCAACAGAGGAGAATCGGCCGTGCGTCGGCGATCCACCCCATGGATCGCCGACGCAACGACCGACTGTCGATAAGGCTCAGGCCAGCGTGCCTGCCGGCAGCACGAAGCGAAGTGGTGTCCTGGATTCCGCTCCGCCGCCGTCACCCAGCCGCGAGCCGTGCAGGCCATGTCTGGGAGATGTCGCGACCGCCGCCTCGGGCATCCCAGCATGGGCGGTGATCCACTCAATGACTGCCGCCGAGTCAGCGCCCTCGGCGAGGATCGCCGCACGCTCGATCACCTCGCCACCGGAGCGGTGAGGACGCGCCAAACGTGTCACCAGCGCACGGATATCGTCGTCGTCCACTGCACCCACACTAGTCTTTCTGCGAGTGCAGCGCGACGTGCCCGATGCCGTGCGGAGCCTCGACGTCCGCGTCGGTGCGCCCAGGATGAAGGTCAAGCAGCGTGCTCAGCAGCAGCAACGGGGTCCCCGCGGCCCATGCCTGGGGACGCGAAGCCGTCGGGAACGCCACGGGGACCGACGTCACCGACGCGGGGTAGCCCGCGAAAACCTCGGGCAGGCGATGCTCGAAGTACGGGGCCGCGCGCAGCATCGCGGCGGCGATCGTGCTCGCCGCCTCATTGTGGCCATAGCGCGCCAAGCCAGCGACGATCAACGAGTTCTCGTGAGGCCAGACGGTGCCTGTGTGGTAGCCGAGTGGGTTGTAGCCCGCCTCGCAGGTGCCGAGGGTCCGCACTCCCCAGCCGGAGTAGAGCTGCTCGTCGAGCAGCCGCTCAGCGGTCGTGGCCGCCTCGCTGTCGTCCAGCATTCCCGACCACAGCAGATGGCCGATGTTGGATGTCAGACTGTCCACCTGGCGCTTCTCGCCGTCCAGCGCCAGGGCATAACAGCCACGTCCTGGCATCCAGAAGTCGCGGCGGAAGCATTCGCGTAGGTCGGCGGCTTGACGCTCCAAGCGCCCCGCAAGCGCCTCGTCGCGCCACACCTCACGCGCCAGGCGGGCCGAGCGTCGCCGAGCGTCGTACACGTAGCCCTGGATCTCACAGGTCGCGATCGGCCCTTGGGCCAGCGTGCCGTCGGCGAACTGGATCGCGTCCCAACTGTCCTTCCAGCACTGGTTTACCAGTCCGGTGGCCGGGTTGCGGCGCGCGTACTCGACGTACCCATCGCCATCGGCGTCCCCGCTGTCCTCGATCCAGTCAAGCGCCGCACGAGCATGGGGCTCGAGCGTGCGGACAAGCTCATCGTCGCCCGACCAACGGTGGTACTCGTCAAGGAGAATCAGGAACAGCGGCGTTGCGTCGGCGCTCCCGTAGTACGGGGAGTGCGGGCGCTCCCCGCGCGCTGTGAGTTCGCCGAAGCGCAGTTCGTGCAGAATCTTGCCGGGCTCCTGTTCGTGGAAGTCGTCGAGCCCCTGCGCCTGGCAGGCCGCGAGCACGTACAGGGTGGTAGCCGCCAGCTCTGGCAGGTATGGCAGCGCCTGGAAGCTCGTGATCAGGCTGTCGCGGCCGAAGAGCGCCATGAACCACGGCAGCCCGGCCGCCGGGAGGGTGGCACCTTCCAAGAGATCGGGATGCAGTCGCAGCGCGCCGAGATCGCTGAGGCTGGCGCGGTAGGTGTGGGCCAGTGAGGTGTCCTGTGTCTGCAACACCGGAGCGCGGACCAACCACTCCTCGAGCTCGGTCGCCTTGGATGCGCTCAATTGCGCCAGGGTGCCCCGTGGCTCGCGCTGTGCAAACGAGACGCCCGATTGCGCGGCATAGGGGGTAATGGTGAAGGTGGTCGACCACAGCTCGCCGGGGGCGAGCAGCAATGAGTAAGCGAAGCCTTCACGGGTCACCACCGCAGGGCTGCTGGCAGAGATCGTGATCGAGCGCTGGAAGTCGGCACACTCATACGCAAATGTGAGAGCGCAATCGTCGTGGTGACAGCTCACCTCGCGCTTTGAAACCGTGCCGTCCTTGACCTCGAACAGATCGGCGAAATCGGTGTCAACCTCGAGCACGACCCGCATCTCACTGCTCTCATGACGGTGATTGGTCACCGAGATCTCCTCCATCCACACGTGGTCGATGAGCCGCCGGCGCATGATCGAGCACGGCGCCTCCTCATCTGGCCCCACGCGTGGAGTCAGGAAGAATTGGGCGGAGAAGTGCGCACCCTGGTCGAGGCCGAGAAGCTCCAGCGGCACCTCGCCCATGCGCAAGACCCAGCGCGAGAGAAAACGGGTGTCCTCGCAGTAGAAGCCATGCTCGCGACCAGCCTCCTCACGCACGTCGCCGAGGCGATCGCCGACGACGAAGGTACTGCCGTCCAACACGCTCAGAGTGCGCTCAGACAAGCTCGAGGGTCTCTGACGGCTGGCGCGTCTCTGCGGGCCGGCGTATCTCTGCCGGCTGGCGTATCTCTGCCGGCAAGCGAATCACCGATCGGTAGGCAGACTCATAGGCAGCGGCAACCACATCGACATCACAATGCGCGGCCACCCAGGCACGGCAGTCCCGCGCGGAGATGCGGGGAAGCTGAGCGACCGCCGCGCCCATCGCCCGCTCGTCCTCGACAAGAAATCCGGTCTGCCCGTCGAGGACCAGCTCGCGGGCGGCGCCCTCGGGGAAAGCGATCACCGGAGTTCCGCAAGCCAGTGCCTCAACCATCACCATCCCGAAGGGCTCCTCCCAGCGGATTGGCATGAGCAGCGCGCGGGCGCCGGCGAAGAGCGAGCGCTTGACCGAGCCACCAACCTCCCCTACGAAGCGGACACGCTCACCATCGACGTGTGGTGCGATCTCGCGGTCGAAGAACGCCTGTTGGCCGGGCTGGATGACACCCGCCAGGACAAGCGGCACATCGGCGATACGGGCGGCGGCAATCGCGCGGTGGGGGCCCTTCTCGGCGGTCATCCTTCCGATCCACAACAGGTAGTCATCCTTGTGCTTGCGCAACGGCCAGGCCCGTAGGTCGATGGGGTTCGGGATCGCGCCCACTGCTTCCAGACCGGCTGGTGCCGACGCTAGTTGCGCCTGGCTGATGCCCACGAGCGCTGCCTTGTGGCCATGGCGGGCGTAGAAGGCCGCGGTACTCGCAGTGAACTGCCCGTGCAGGGTGTGCACGATCGGCGTGTCGATGCGATCGGCCATCGCAGGGCCGTGAAGCCACAGTGATCGTGAATCACATCAAAGCGGCGATCGTAGGAAGCGATGTCAATCTCCTCCAGCGCCCGCGCGACGTGATCGACCTTGTAGAGCGAGCGCTCGATCTCATCGGGGTGGGACTCCTCGAGCAGAGTCACAACACGCGCACTCGACACAGAGCCCGGGGCGCAGAACAGCGTGACCGAGTTCCCTCGCCGGACAAGCGCCTCGGTAAGTGCGTCGACCACCGACTCCACACCCCCGTACCCCGGTGGAGGAACTGAGAATCCAAGGTGGAGCAAGCATCGCGACGTGCAGTGGTACCCCGGCTGGTCGGGACGAAGTCGCGGCCTCAGAATATTTCGGCGGGCTCCCCGAGGACCACCGAGGGGACGTACGGTCAGACCCAGCAGCCACGGCATTCACAGACGCTCCTCACGAGCCTCTCAAGGGCCGCGATCGCGAGGCAGAGAGGTCAGGAAGGACCCGGCGAGCGCACGATCGCCACCCGTTCAGGGCGCGATGGACATCTCCACCGTACCAGTGGCGGGCAGCGCGCCACGGTGGCGCGCCACTATGGAGAGCGCACAGGACAGCTATACAGGCCCGGAATGCCTTATGAGAACTCCGTCACGGAGTACACGGGACGTCCGACACGCACCGAAGCGCCGATCCCGTCGGCGGTGGTGGTGTGCACGACAAACGCCTCCTCGCGTCCGTGGTCGAGGATCGCAGCAACAACATCGCTCCCGTGGGAAAGCTGCCTACCGACCTCGATCTCGCTATCGCACCCCTCGAACCGGCAGCTCAGCTTGAAGATGCGCCGCGACCTCGCCGGGCAACCAACAACAATCTGAGAACGCTCACGCAACTGGACGTAGGCCGCCTCCGCACCCTTGCCCTGTCCCTCGATGCCAGCGACGAAGAACGTAGTCATTTGCCCCGTACCCTGGACGGTCTGGGGGGATAGCGCTTGCGCTCCGCCGATGTCATCTTTCGGATCGTCAGCGAGCCATCCTTGACCTGGATCTGGATCTCCTCCAGCTTCACGCGACGCCGCTCGGCCGCGCGATCTGCCTGTGTGAGCATACATCCAAGTTAGCGTGTCGCCCAGGTCGCCAAGGACTACCTAGGTCGTTTGGGCGAGAATGGCGAGGAGGTCGCCGATTCTCTGGCCGCGGGCGAGTGCGTCGGGGAGTGGAAGGTCCGACTGGATCGTGTAGTGGGTGCGCCACCCTGTTCATGGGCGAGACACTGAACGGCCTACTCCTGGGCGCCTGGGGCTGGTCAGTCATCGGGATGATCACCACCCTCGCCGGGTGGATCCTGATCTTGCTCGGCGCAGTGCTCTTCCTGCTACCACTCGCCAACTGGCAGGTCAACCTTAGACACCGCCACCCAGTAGCAGGCAGCGCCTGACGGCAAGGCGACGCTGATCGTCACTAAATTAGCGTCGCCCTCACGCAGAACCCACCAGCAGTCCGCGCCGCGTGGGCACGAGTCCGAGATTGTCCGCCGACCAGTTTGGTGGCGGCCAAACTTCTCCGCCAGCTTCGAGAAGCATCGCCCATGTGGCCCATCGCCGCGGGGGCGCAGATCGAGATACGACAATAGGCGGTTCCAAGGGAAACGGCTCTTCTACTTGTCGTACTACGCGAGTGTCTGCCGGCGACCGTCAATCCACTCGCAATGAGGAAAGGCGAAAGCCTCGCGCAGAAGACAGACCGGGCTCCCGGGCTAGCGCTCGCCGTCCCAGTAGTCGACGTTTCCGTCGACACGACGGAGCATCACCTTGTCCTCGGGGTTACCGGGCCAGACCCCGATCTTGTTGCTGTCGGGATAGACGGCAACCGCTGGCTCGCGCGCATTTGAGAACATCACTATCCGTGCTACCGTGCCGCCGCGATTGGTCGCCTTATGTGCGCCGGTAGGACCTGGCGGGAAGCACACCATTTCACCGCGAGCGAGCTGCTCCTCACCTTCGGGCACGCGTACGACGACAGTGCCATCGAGTACGAGGAGCCACTCCTCCTCATACTCATAGTGGTATGGGCATACACTCTCGCCCGTCGGAAGCTCGTAGAGCTTTACCGCAAGCGCGTCACTCCCCACGGCCTGGCTGATGTCCGCTAGACCCGAGCGGAAGCCATCGGGATCGGTCTCGTCATAAGCACAACCTACGTTGAGGACATTTGCTCGACGCACCGGCCGATCTTTGCAGATCCAACCCAGGCGCCGGACTGATCGCGAAGATCAGCCAGAGCCAGCTGTTCCGGTAACGCCCGACGGCCTGAAGCGGACCCGGCGAGTTCCAGCCGCGGAGAGCGGCCGGTTCATCCGCGCCCAGACATGGATGACCGTCGCCCGTATACCGTCATGTCGAGCAGCGCGTAGCTGTAGTCCATCGCCTCGACGCCGCGCTCGTTGGTCCAGTAGGTCTCGAGTACCCGATCGCCGCAACGCAGGTAGCGATCCGATTCAGAAACAGGTAGGCGTTCAGTCCTTTGGGCTTTACATAACAAGGTTTGGTTGGCTGGGCGGCGAACGTGGTTGGTGTGGAGCGGTCTGAGGCTGAGGCGGTTTATGACTCGGGGCGTGAGGCGTGTGTGGAGTTCTTGATGCGGTTGGAGCAACGGTTGCGCGCGGTCGAGCAGAAGGTGGCTCCCACTTCGCGTAATAGCTCCTCGCCACCGTCGGCTGATGCTCCGAAGACTCGTCAGCAGCGTCGGGCGGAGGCGCGGGAGAAAGCTAAGGATTTGGCTCGCGAGGACGCCAAGCAGCGTAAGGCGGGCGGTCAGCCCGGTCATCCGGGCGTGGGGCGAGAGCTGCTGTCTGAGGACCAGATGAGTGAGATTGTTGATCATTACCCCGAGGAGTGCTCCGGGTGCGGGCGGGAGTTCACCGATGCTGAGAAGGTCCCGCGTCATGGGCCCGGCCGCCATCAGGTTGCCGAGCTGCCACCAACGACGGTTGTGTATGTCGAGCATCGCACCCATCGGTTGCGGTGCTCGGGATGCGCTAAGCGGACTCGCGCAGTTCTCGGGACGATTGGCGAGTCGGCGTTCGGGCCGTGGTTGCAGGCGGCGGTGGTGGCGTTGACGGCGCGTAACCGGATCTCGCGGCGGGACATGAGCGAGCTTGCCTGGGAGCTGTTCGGGGTGCGGGTCTCGGTCGGCGCGATCGATCAGATCTGTCAGCGCACCTCAGGGCTGCTCGCCGGCCCGCACGAGCGTCTCACGAGCCAGGTGCTGGGCTCTGGCGCGGTAAACGTCGATGAGACCGGCTGGTTCCTTGCCGGAGATAACCGCACGATGTGGACTGCTACGACTGCGCAGGCGGCGATCTTCCGGATCGTTGAGGATCGCCACCGCGACCGGCTCGAAGCGCTGCTCGGCAACGATTTTCACGGGATCGTGACCTCGGACCGGTGGTGGGCGTACGACCTCCTGAACCCCGAGCAGCGACAAGCCTGTTGGAGTCACCTGCAACGGGACTTCCGGTTCCACAGCGAAGGGTTGGCCGCCCAGCAGCAGTTCGGAGAAGCCGGCCTCGCGCTCACCCGCCGACTGTTTGAGGTCTGGCACGCGTTCGCCGAGCACCGAGATCGCCGTTGGCTGACACGCGAGATGAAACCGGTCATGGCCGATCTCCGCAAGCTGCTCGAGCATGCCGCCAACGGCAGCAAACGCCACCGCCTGCACCGCCGATTCGCGAACAACCTTCTGAAGATTTGGCCCGCGCTCTGGACGTTCGTGACGATCGACGGCGTCACCCCGACGAACAACGCTGCCGAGCGCGCGCTCCGCGGACCGGTGATCCACCGCAAGCTCTCCCACGGCAACCAATCCGATGACGGCGAGCGATTCACCGAACGGTCCCTCTCCGCCTCAGTGACCTGCCGCCTCCAACACCGCTCCCTGCTCGCCTACCTCCGCGAACTACTCACCGCCCACCAACACGGCGGTGCCCTCCCCGCCCTCCTCTGACCCGCAGCCCCCGGGAACCCAAAGGACTGAACGGCTACAGAAACAGGCGATTTTACAGGGAAAAAGCGCAAGCTAAATCGCGGGAAAGCGGGAGCGACGGGGGTCGAACCCGCGATTGTCACCCCGCGGATCGAGATACGACTGTAGCCACGAATGGACAGTCACGTTGGGTGCGCACGGGAGCCAGTGCGCCGCTCTAAAGGCTTACTTCCTTGGCGCAAGGTGAGGCGCGCGTGCAACCGATGTCATGTATCGAGCCCAGATTCTCAACTGCCGATCGCTTGCCCGCGCGATCGCATCGAGTACGGCAGCGACCGCCTCTCCTCCCTCCGGCGTCCCAATCCTCGCCTCCTCGGAGGCGAGCATGAGTTCGGCCCTCAATCGCTGTATATCATTGGGCATAATCTCAATGGCCTGTCGATACAGTTCTCGTCCCGCTTGGTGATCACCTAACCGAAATGCAACAAAGCCGCGTGTTGCGGTGAGCGTTGGGCTCATCGTGCCTTCATCTTCGCTTGAAATTTCTTCGAGTGTCTCCCTTGCTGCCTCTAGTTCTCCGGCGTTTGCTTGAGAGAAGGCTAGATTATTTAGAAGTAGAGCACTCCTGGGATTAGGTCGCAGTCCCGCTCTCGCAAATCGGATTGCGTCTTGAAAACGTCCATACATCGAGGCGTGATAAGAACCGAAACCAGCAGGTTCTGACGAAAAGGGCTGATCTACTAGCCACTCTCGCGTGGCTGCCAAAGTAGCGTCGATATCATCCTGATCTGCAAACCGTCGTGCTCGCGCCTCGGCGGAAAGAGCCCTCTGATCGTCACCCAGCTCAAATCCGGAGAGCCGACTCGAAGCCCACTCTGCTTGAGCGACACTGTTCTCGTTCGGATCAGCCAACGCGCCTTGAAACAGTTTCCGGGCTCTCCTATCGGCACCGGCTTGCATTTCGATCGTGGCCAACGCGCTACCCAGCTCGCTAAGCGCAATAGGCGTGTGAAATGCCCTCTCGACCATTTCTCGCCCGCGTCTAATGTTTCGCGACGGTGTCTTCGTTTCAGCCGACGACGCTATCTCAGTGGCAAGCAGCCAGGGATCAGCGAGAACCACATTTTGAGCATGTCGTAGAGTACGAACCGCCTGCTTTGGCTTAGAGAAATGTACCCATAGCCGCACGGCGCATCGCAGTATGTAGCGATCGTAGGGGGCTGAATTGATTGCTATCCGGATTGCTGTTTCGGCCTTGCGCTGGTGCCCCTCGTTAACATAATGACGTGCCAGTTCTGCCCAGCGCACAGCATTTCTCGGGTTAGCACGTAGACCTTGCCGAAGTTGTGCAATTTCTCGATGTCGCTGATGCTCAGGATCAACAGTAGGACTGTCGGTCTCTCCGCCATCGGAGCACTCCTCTCGAAGAATCCAATCCGCCGTCTGTATGAGCATCACCGGACTTGCTTTGCTCTTTAAGACGAGCTCGGCAGCCATACGAGTGTCATGTGTCGCCCCCATAACGACCGAGGCACTCAACAGATCCGCTGCGTACGAGAGCGATCCGTGCTCGCGAAACTCTTCCGCGCGTACCGAGAGACTCTCTAGATCACGAGCCGGGGGCAAAGGCGCATACGAAGAGGCGCCTGAGCTCCCTACCTCGCGATGGCGAACGGTGGCCCTTAGATCACGCCATCGCGGAATGACCTGACGCTCGGATTCGCGATTTGCGGCACTCACGACATTTCCTTACGCAGATAGCCACCGCGGGCCTCTCGCATCAAGACATCCAGTCGGGAAATAGTCCGTCGCACATCAAATGGATTCTGGCCGCGCCGTCGCTGGATTGGATCACCGCGTTGTGCCGGATCGGGATGGCACAGCATCCGAAAATGCTCGACCAACTCGGCGGCTCGTTGCCCGGCCAATTGACTCTCGAACTCATCCGCAACTTCATCGAAAGCATTGACGACATACGGAAGCGCGCGACTGTAGGAATCGGCGTAAATGCCGGGCCGAAGCGATGTGGGGAGGCGACGCACGATCTCCGCAGTTGTTTGCGTACGAGTAAACACAAACAGAATGAGGCTTCCAAGCAAATACAGATCGCACGCTTGACAGCGTACCGTCCAATCAGGGTCCACTTGGCCGTAGAGCAACTCAGGCGGTGCGTACGAAGGATCACCACGAACCGCGAGTTCATCATGGGGAGCTGCGGTGCCCCTCTTCGATACCCGTCCGAGGTCACCAAGCTTGGCTAGTCTCGCACCGAACGTCAGGAGATTAGACGGCTTGACATCCTGGTGAGCCAGGCCCCCAAGATGAAGCTGTTGCACAGCCACGGCGGCGTGGTGACATATTGACAGAGCCCATGTCGTGTCAAAATCTTTCATGGCGTCCAGCGCGCCGCGCACATCACCATCAGCCGGCTCAAAGATCAGATAATTCACGGCGTGCATAAAGGTTGGATCGGTGATCGTTCCAGCCCCCAACACTCGGACTATGCGGTTCATTTGGCGTCGCTCGCACTCGTCCAGAACGCTGCGCTCGAACTGGTAGCCGGCGGTCATCGCCAGCATGAGCTCGGCCACATCCGACCGTGGTAGGGCGAACGAATAGTCGAGAGCCTTTAGAAACGCTTTGGAACCGTTAGGACCCTCGACCAGATACCCTATCGAGAAGTTGCCGCCGGTTGAGGTCGGTGGCCGTTCGATCTTGCTCGTGAGCGTCCAGCCGCCGTCAATGGTCCGGCCCACAAGCTCATGGGCCGGCCTCTCAATTCGTTCTAGCGGCATCGAAGCGCTCATACGAACCTAAGCGTAGCCCTCTCCGTCTCGGACGACACATGGGTACGCCCCAAACCTAACTCGGCGAATCCGAGCAGTGTGGTGGCACGCCAGCCCACCTGCCATCATTGACTCATGGCCGAGCAGGCTCACGTTCAGCTCAGCGGCGATATCAGTGGCCGCTATGTCGTCACCGAGAGACGCCCCGGCGGCGAGTTGACGCTCGCACCCGACACGTCGTGGTCGGCCATCGTGGAGCGCTCGGGGGGCCGGGAGCTGACGCACGAGGAGTCCACCGAGTTCCAGCGCGAGTATGCGCCGCTCATGCTCCCACCTGACGACGAGCCGTAGGAAGTGGCCGGCTCAGCGGCGCGCGGGTTCCCCGTGCATTTCGATCCCGACGGATGGGAGGAAGACCTCGCGCGAACAACCACGGCTGGGCGTGAGGCCGCCGAGGCTGCCCGGCGAACCTACGAACAGGATGGGATTCCGTTCGACCATCTGCGCAGAGTCGAGGGCGAAGGACGCGACGGCACCGTGCTGCCCGACTGCGCGAAGGTCTACCTGCCTCAACCGGCGGGGCGCTTTGGCATGGTCTTCCGGGCGCTCAAGATCGGTGGACGCCTGCATATGGCCTATCTCGCTTTCGGGGTGCGTCACCCACCAAAGGATTCGCGTCGTCCGACCGTCTACCAACTCGCGCATCAGCGCATCCATGGCCAGCCTCCGTCGCGTTCGCCGTCTTAGCCTTGATCCACCGTTGTTGGGTGGGGTGCCGTCCGGGGCTGGGATTTAAATGACCTCCTGAGCAGGCAGAAAGCTGTCGTGTCGGGCGACGGCGGGCCTGCACCAGGAGGTCACCATCATGGTGAAGGGTCTGGCGGACGTTTCGAGGGTCGTGTTCGATGATGAGCGGGCGGTCGCGAACGCTGGTGTGATGCTCCCGGCGCTGCTCGCAGCGCGGCTGGGGATCGAACAAGTCGTTGATGACGCGGTCGATCTCGGCGATCGTGCTGGTGGCGCGAACCCGGGCAGGAAGGTGATGAGTCTGGTCTCGGCGATGGTGCTCGGCGCGGACTGCATCGAGGACTGCGATGTGTTGCGCTCCGGGCAGACCGGCGTGGTGCTCGGCCATGGCGTAGCGGCACCTTCGACGTTGGGGACGTTTCTGCGTGCGTTCACGTTCGGGCATGTTCGCCAGCTCGACCGCGTGCTCGACCAGACGATCAGGCACGCGTGGGCTGCGGGCGGCGGACCTGGCGAGGAGCGGCTGGTGATCGACGCTGACAGCTTCGTCGGCGAGGTTTATGGCTATGCCAAGCAGGGCGTCGGCTTCGGCTACACCCACAAGCGCGGTTATCACCCGATCGTCGCTACGCGCGCCGATACCGGTGAGGTGCTGCACATCCGTCTGCGTCACGGGTCGGCGAACACATCGCGCGGGATGCTGCGCTTCTGCGACGAGCTGATCGCGCGTGTCAACCGGGCCGGCGCGACGGGCGAGCGGCTGCTGCGGGCCGACTCGGGGTTCTGGAACAAGAAGACGTTCACCAGGCTCGATCAGGCGGGCTGGAAGTTCTCGATCGGCGTGCGCATGCAGCCACATGTCCGCGCCGCTATCGAGGCGATCGATGAAGACGCATGGGTCACCTTGGAGGACTACCCAGAGACGTCGATCGCGCAGATCGCCGAGACCACACTCGGTGACTGGCGGCTGATCGTGCGCCGCGTCCGGCGCTTGACCCAGCAGGGCGAGTTGCTGCCCGTCTGGGATCACTACCCGTTCGCGACGAACCGCGGCGACGCGCTCGCCGTGGTCGAGGCCGAGCATCGCCAACACGCCGTCGTCGAGCTCGCTATCCGCGATCTCAAGGACCAGGCCCTGGCGCACTTTCCCTCCGGGCAGTTCAACGCCAACGCCGCGTGGACGGTAATCGCCGCACTCGCACACAACCTGCTGCGCTGGACACAGACGATCGCCCTGCCCAACGCCACGACCAGGACCGCGCGCACGCTACGCCGCCGACTACTCGCGCTCCCCGGACGACTCGCCCGCCACGGACGCCGCGTCACACTACGAATGCCCGTCCGCTGGCCCTGGGCCGATGACTTCCTCGCCGCACTCGCCCGCCTGCGCGCGCTCCCACCACCAGCCTGACCCTGGGCAAGCCCCGCGACACCGATTGCTGGCACGCTGCCAGCCCCGGCCTGCCCGAACCCCATCGGGACACGACCCTCAACGGCCCCTCCAACACCTCACAGCCAACCAACGGACCGCTCCGCGGCCCAGCCAGACAACAACGGTCCCCTCGCCGACGCGATCACCGCCCACGCCAACGCCCTCACATCACAACGGTGGATCAAGGCTTAGCTGGCGACTACGGCGCGCCGTTCAACTCCGCTACCGCCTGCGCCCTTGCACCGCCTCCGCCCGCCCAAGCACCTCCGAAGCCGAACAGCCAAGCGCCCCGGCGATCTTGACGATGTTGGCCAGCGACACATTCCGCACGCCGCGCTCGACCCCGCTGTAGTAGCCGCGATTCAGCCCGGCCTCTAGCGCCACGGCTTCCTGAGACATGCCGCGCTCGGCGCGTAGCTCGCGTAGGGCGTCGCCGAACGCGGCGTGGATGGGGGAGATCGCGGGCAAGCCGCAAGACTGGCGTCTTGACTGCTATGAGTCTATACACTATAAGTCGCACTACATACAAAGTTGGCCCCCGCGCAGATTGTGGTCTGCCGGGGGCCGCGACACCAGGAGGTGAGTCCTGATGCAAGAACAGCCTAACCCAGCAGTGGAGGCGGACAACATGCACGACTGGGGCGTGATGATCCGACTCATTGACCCCGACGATCAGCGGCCGTGGTCTGTCGAGGAGATGATCCGCGACCGCACAGACAGTCACGTCAGTCGCGAGAACACGACCGAAGCGATCCGACGGCTACACGGGATCGGCTTGATCCATCGCACCGCAGACGACCTCGTATTCCCCACGCGGGCCGCACTGCACTTCGACCAGATAGCCGCCTGAGGCGGGCGCCCACTCTGCCCACCCAATACTCGCTGACCCGCTTCCGGGCCTTGCGGTGCTTAAGGGATGGGGGACCAATCGATCAGAGCACGAGAAGGCGTGCTCAGGGCTGCTGCGGGCCTTGCCGTTCGGTCGTTTGCGATCGGCAAGGCCCTGGCAACCCGATCTGGCCTGCCCATGCGGTTTGCGCCCGGTCAGCCCGCGCCCGACTCTTATCTCTGCCCCATCCGGTGACTTGATGAGTGAGACGCCTCCTTTGAATCCTTGTCTTCCAGTGGACCGGCGTCGTGTCGTGCGGCCTCGTCGTTCGTTTGTCGATCCCGGCGGCGTGGCACTTGCCGGGCTCGACCGTCGCGTGCTGGAGCTGCTGTGCGAGCACCGCGTTATGACCCAGGATCAGCTTGCCCGACTGTTCCCCGACGTTCCCGAGCGCACCTTGCGCTACCGCACCAGGCGCCTGCGCGACCTCGGCTACGCGGGCCGCACCCGCCCTTACCGCGAACGCGGCTCGGCGCCCAACCATCACTGGCCGACCCGGCGAGCGGACGCTCTCATCAGCGGCGCCCCGTCGCCGCGCGGCGGCGAGCGCAAGCAACCCAACCCTGTCTTCCTCACGCACGCCGCCCTGCTGAGCGAGCTGTACGTCACGCTCGCGACTCAGGCCGAGCAGGCCCGGCTATCCCTCCAGCGCTTCCAGCGAGAGGGCGATGCCCGCGAGCCATTCGAGGCAATGGGCAAGCAGCGCGCGTTGGCGCCCGATGCACTGCTCGTGCTCCACGACGAGCAAGGTCGTGAGCTACGGGCGTTCGTGGAGCTTGACCTCGGCACGATGTCCCACTCTCGCCTGCGCTCGAAGGCAGAGCTGTACACCGCTTATGTCACGGCAGGGGTGTGGCGCCAGCACCATCCGTTCCTGCCCGCACTGCTGTTCCTCACGAGCACCGAAGTCCGCGCCGCCAAGTTCCTCACAACACTCCGCAGCACGCTCACGAGTAAGCGCCGTGGTTGGAACCCAGCCAGCTTCACCGCCGCAGCCGCAGGCGTCGCGTTCCAGCCGGGCCTATTGCTTGAGGAGGGATGCCTCGCGGACACGGCGGGGAACGAGGGTCTGGCGCTCGCCGATGTCCTGAGCACAGCGCGAGCGCCCTATGAGCGCGCGCTCCAATCCAGGCGGGAACGGCAAGAAGCAGAAGATCGGGAGTGCAAGCGGCTGCGAGAGGACCCTGAGGCAATGCGCCAGCACATTCGCCGCCACGAAACCTCGCTACGACCCTACCTGCAGGCGCTCGGCACAGCAGGCGAGCAGACACTGCGACTCTTGCTCAGCGGGATCGCACCGGCGGACGTGGACGAGCGAGCGGTGCTCGCGTCGTTTGCCCGCGACCTCCCCGACCTGCTGGAACCAGGAATCGACAGCACCCCTTTTCCGGGCGCTGCGGTTACTTCAGACGTGGCGTTGCTCACCGATTTCTATCGCAGCTCACAGCGCAAGCTCATCGAGTCGCTGAGCAGCCACGGACAACCGGACGGGCCATCCCTGCGCCGGGCGCGATCGACGCTAGGGGAAGGCCAGCTCCTCGAGCGACGCACCTGGGACCAACTGCCAGTAGACGCGGAGCGTGACACCACGGCACGCGAAACCCAAGGGCAACGGCGACTCGCCTATCTGGAGTGGCGAGAGCACACCGCCCGCAAGCTCGCCCGCCAGGCGGGTGGCCTCGGGCGCCTCACTCACCCAACGGCGAGCTTCTACCCGCAGCTCGATAGCGAGCACCTGAAGGTCTGCAAGCGCTGCGAGGAGGCTGTCTATCCCTCCGCCCGCGAGCACAGAAACGTATACGGCCGCCAGTCCTCGCCCTGCCACTACTGCGGCGCAAGCGATCAGCTCCGCGACTACAGCGACCAGTCCATGCCCGACCACGAGAACGAAAGGTGGCCATCGCAACCATGAGCCCACCCGATCCAGCCAACCAACACTGCGGCGCCCGAAGCAGGCGCCGCCCCGATTCAGTTTTGCGATCAGCACGAAGTCGATCGAGAGATGTTTGCCAGCACCCACCCGACTACAGAGGAGACAGCGATGCCCAGCCAACCGGCGACCCCCACACCGAACTACAAGCGTTCGCACATTGGTTCGCGGACTGGTGGCTGCGACGCGGCCGCAACCTCACCGGCGCCCAAGGCAGCAGGTGAGGAGATGAATAGTCCGGCGAACACAACGGTCAAGCAGCGTGCGGTCTCCTACGTCCGTGAGTCCACCGAGGAGCAGGGCCAAGGATTCTCGCCCGACGCCCAACGCGAGGGCATCCGCCGCTTCGCGCCTGAGAACAATCTCGAACTCGTCGGCGAGTACTGCGACTTCCACTCCGGCTGGCGCAAGTCCGAGGCCCGTCCCGAGTTCCAGCGCCTGATGGCCGACGCCGCCGAGGGCATGTTCGACGTGGTGCTCGTCTACCACACCTCGCGATTCGCGAGAAATCAGGTCGAGGCTCGCCGCTACAAGCAACTCCTCCGTGAGCGGCTGGGCATTCGCGTCGTGTCAGTCACCCAGCCGATGGGCGAGGACCCATCCGACCCGTCCGCATTCCTGGCGGAGTCGATCCACGAGATGTTCGACGAGTACTACTCGGTGTCGCTGTCCTTCTGGACGCGCAGCGGACTACGCGAGAAGGCCCGCCAAGGTCATCTAGTCGGCAGCCTCCCGTGGGGCTACGTCCGTGACCCCGCCACCAAGCTCGCGACTCCCGACCCAGAGCGCGCGCCGCTCGTGCTCGCATTGTTCGAGCGCTACGCCACCGGCCAGGAGTCCGACCGCTCGCTCGCCGCGTGGCTGAACGCAACCGGCGCACGCACCGCGCGCAATCGCGAGTTCGGCAAGGACACCGTGCGCGAGATGCTGTGCAACGCCGCCTACGCCGGATACGTGAGCGGATTGCGCGACAAGACCCGTGCGATCAAGGGACTGCACGAGGCGATCGTCACCGACGAGCTGTTCGACCGCGTGCAGGAGGTTCGAGGATGGCGCACACGCGTCGTCAAGCCCGGCCGCCCATCCGAGGAGTACCTGCTGCGCAAGCTCCTACGCTGCGAGCGCTGCGGCGCACGGATGCACGGCACCAGAGGATCGCGTGCGGGCATCCGCCGCTACCAATGCTCGACCCGGCGCTACCACGGCAACTGCGAGCAAACGATGGTCAAGGCGCAAGCCCTGGAGGCACAGCTCATCGACTGGGTGCATACCTTCCAGCCCGACGAGCAACTGCGCAAGCTGATGCTCGACACCGTCCGCGCCGAGCCGGACGGCCAGCCCAAGGACCCCACTCGCCGCGCTGATCTGCTGATCCAGCTAGGGCGTTTGCGCGACCTCTTTCTGATGGGCGACTACACCAAGGCCCAATACGTCATGCGCCGTCAGGCAATGGAGGAAGAACTCCAGCGCACCGTGCCTCCCCCGACACCCGACCTCGACCGCGCCCAAGCGCTCCTCGAAGACTTCGCGCGCTTTTGGGAAGCCGAGCCCAACCCAGTCGAGCGGCGCAAGCTGATCGCGACGCTGTTCCAGCATGTCTGGCAGAAGGACGGCTCAATCGTCGCCGTCAAGCCACAAGCGGCCTTCGCGAAGTACTTCGTCGCCGCCAACGAGGCCCGCGCCAAACACCCCAAAGCAGACCGGAAAAGCGGGGTGACAAAAGCGGGAGCGACGGGACTCGAACCCGCGACCTCTGCCGTGACAGGGCAGCGCTCTAACCAACTGAGCTACGCCCCCGTGCAAGCGCACGGGACTCCGCTACGCGCGTAGCGCAGAGTATCGCAGGGCCAGCCAAGCCGCGAGGTACGAGGCGGGGCCTCGACCGGTTAGGCCACCGACGCACCACCCCAATCCATCCCGCCGGCCAAAGCACCCAACGCCCAACTGCCCGGAACCCCCACCCAAAAACACCCCCAAGCTGGCCGGCCAGCCAAACCGCCCCCGAGTCCTCTACGCTTACGCCATGCCCGCCCTGGAGCCCCCACCGCTGCGCCACGAAAACCCGTTTCGCATCCTCACCCAGGACCTGGAGGACGAGCGTGCCGCAACTGTTGGCTACCCGCCCGGAGACACCCGCTTCTCCCTGAACCGCACAAGGCGTTTCATCGAGGATCCGCTGCCGCTGCTGCTCGAAGCGTACGACCGCTACGGGCCGATCTTCACGCTGCGCCTGCTCCACAGCAACGTGGTGTTCATGCTGGGCCCGGCGGCGAACCACTACATAACGGTTTCCCACGCGCACAACTTCCAGTGGCGCGAGTCGCACTTCCGTGACCTGATCGCACTGCTCGGCGACGGGCTGCTGACGACCGACGACCCCTATCACAAGCGCTCGCGCCAGATCATGTTGCCGGCGTTTCACCGCGAGCGGATCGCGGCCTCGATCGACACGATGATCGAGGAGACCGAGCGTGCGCTTGAGCAGCTGACACCGGGCGCGACGATCGACCTGTATGCGTGGGCGCGGCATCTCGCCACGCGCGTGGCGATGCGGGCGCTGTTTGGCCTGGACCCGGACGGCGAGGCTGCCCGCTCGATCGATGCGGCGGCGCTGTTCGAGCAGGCGCTGGCCTTCTACGCGTCGGGGTATCAGTATCGCTTCATTCGCACGCAGGGCACCCCATGGGGACGCCTGCAGGTGGCGTCGAAAAAGCTCAACAAACTGCTGTATGCCGAAATCGCGCGCAGGCGCGCGAGCGGGGAGCGTGGCGAGGACGTGCTCAGCCTGCTGCTGGACGCGCAGGACGAAGACGGGGGCACGCTCAGCGACCTGCAGATCCGCGATGAGATGATGACCCTGTTGTTCGCGGGTCACGACACGACCACCTCGACCGTGTCGTTCATGTTTTACGAGCTGGCGCGTCACCCCTGGGTGGCCGACGCGATCGCGGCCGAGCAGCGCGCGCTGCTGCCCGGTGGCAGGCCCGACGCGGCGCTGATGATGGGCGGGGAGCTGAGACAGCTTGAGATGACGCTGGAGGAGACGCTGCGCAAGTATCCGCCCGCGTGGGTGGGCCCGCGCAAGTCGGTAGAGGCGTTTGAGTTCGAAGGCCATGCGGTGCCCGCCAACGCGTATGTCAACTACAGCTCGTGGGCATCGCACCACCTTCCGGACGTGTTCTCAGACCCCGAGCAGTTTCGTCCCGAGCGCTTCGCGCCACAGGCGAAGGCCGCGATGCCAAAGGGCGCCTACATTCCCTTCGGCGGCGGTTCGCGCACATGCATCGGGATGCGCTTTGGCCAGCTGGAGGTGCGCACGATCGCGTCGATGATTCTCTCCCGCTTCACGCTGGAGCTGCCCAGCGACTTCACGCTGGAGATCCGCCAGATGCCCACGATCAGCCCCAAGCGGGGACTGCCAATGATCGTGCGCGAGCGCGCAAGCGCGCCGCTACACGAGGCTGGCGCTCATCGACAGCCCATAGGTGAGCGGTTGGGTGCGCAGCACCCGCAAGCCGATTGACTCCACCTTCAGGTGCGGATCGGAGAACAGCGTGACGGTGGCGAGGCTCGCCAGGGGGAAGCCCTCCGGTTCGGCCACGAGCCGCCCTTCCAGTGGCTTTACGAGCGTGAGGATCGACGCTTGAATGCCGAACAGTCCGCCGGACGCGCGCGCTTCCACCTGTCCGTTGCCGCTTGCCAGCGGTTCGATGCTGAAGCCGCTGGGGAGCGCTTCTTGCAGCTGCAGCGCGGTGAGCGTCGCGCTCGTTTGGATCGCGGCACCGCGCTTCTCGATATGCATGTCGCTGACGGTGAAACCCCGTGGCAGACTCGGCACGGAGGTGACCGTGGCCGCGCTGGCGCTCATCGTGACGTTGGTGACGTTGTGCCCTTCCCACAGCAGCGAGGCGAGCTTGCTGGAGGGGACCGACAGGGCGCCGGTGGCGAGCGTCGCCGAGTCGGCCCGGCCCAGCAGCAGCTCGAGCGCCGGCCAGGCGCTCACGCTGACGCTCTTGACGGTGCCGTAGCGCGCGAGGCGGTTGCTCACGAGTTTGGCGGCCAGCGACGGCAGAAGTACCTGCGAGAGCACCAGCAGCAGCACCAGCAGAGCACCGACGCCGAGCGCCACTCGAGCCCCCCGATGCCTACTCCCCCGTACTACCATGCTCACAGCTTGGCAGAGGCAGGAGCCTCTAACCTAAAGATTCCCCCAGGGCGCGTAGCTCAGCTGGCTAGAGCACCTCGTTTACACCGAGGGGGTCGCCCGTTCGAGTCGGGCCGTGCCCATATGATCCGAATAGCAGTGATCGGCGCCGGGCCTGCCGGGTTCTATACGGCTGGGCACCTGCTCAAGGATGGTCCGGAGACGCTCGAGGTGGACATGTTCGAGCGGCTGCCGACCCCGTGGGGGCTGGTGCGCTCGGGCGTGGCGCCCGACCATCCGAAGATCAAGTCGGTGACGCGCATCTATGAGAAGACGGCGGCGCACCCGCGCTTCAGGTTCTTCGGCAACGTCGAGCTGGGTCGCGATGTTTCTCGTGAGGAGCTGGCCGAGCACTACCACGCGATCGTGTATGCGACCGGCTCGCCGGCGGATCGTCCGCTCGGCATCCCCGGTGAGGAGCTTCAGGGCAGCCATCCGGCGACCGACTTCGTTGGCTGGTACAACGGCCATCCCGACTACACCGACCACGACTTCGACCTGTCGGCAACGCGCGCGGTGGTGATCGGCAACGGCAACGTGGCGCTCGACGTGGCCAGGATGCTGACGCTCAGTCACGACGAGCTGGCACGGACCGACATCGCCGACCACGCCCTGGAGCTGCTCGACGCGAGCAGCGTGAGCGAGATCACGGTGGTGGGCCGCCGCGGACCGGCCCAGGCCGCGTTTACGAACCCCGAGCTGCTGGAGCTGGGCGAGCTGGAGGAAGCGGACGTGGTCGTCGACCCCGAGGAGCTGGAGCGCGCGCTGGCCGTCGAGGACCCCAATGCCGACCCGACCTCGAAGCGAAACGTGGCGGTGCTGCGCGAGTATGCCAAACGACCGTTGGCGAACAAGCGCAAGCGAATCATCCTGCGCTTCTTGCTCTCACCGCTTGAGTTTTTGGGGGATGGGGGGGGCGTTCGAGCCGCCACCATGGCGCGCAATGCACTACAGGCCACTGAGGACGGCCGGCTCAGAGCCGTGCCGACGGGCGAGACGGAGAGCATCGAGGCGGGGCTCGTGTTGAGGGCGATCGGCTATCGCGGGATCGCGCTGCCGGGCGTGCCGTTTGACGAGCGCTCAGCGACGATTCCAAACGAGGACGGGCGCGTGCTCGGCCCCGAGGGCGTATTGCCCGGCGAGTACGCCGTCGGCTGGATCAAGCGCGGGCCTTCGGGTGTGATCGGGACCAACAAGAAGGACGCCCAACAGACGGTGAACGCGCTGCTGGAGGATCTGGCGAGCGGCACGCACCTGGATCCCGCCAACCCCGCCCCGGAGTCGATCGAGCGCCTGCTGGCCGAGCGCGTGCCGGCGCTCGTGACGTACGAGGGCTGGTCTGAGATCGACCGCCACGAGCAGGCGCTGGGCGAGCCCCATGGACGCCCGCGCGTGAAGCTGACACGCATCGATGAGCTGCTGCGCGTGGCCGCCGGCGAGACCCCCGAGGCCGAGCCGCTGGACACGCTCGGCCTGCGCTGACACCTCGCCAGCCCATATGGCACACTGACTAGCTCGCGCGCCGTTAGCTCATCGGGTAGAGCTCCGGACTTTTAATCCGGCGGGGCGGGTTCGAGTCCCGCACGGCGCACTGCGAAGAGCCTGTCGTCCAGCGGTATCCGCTGGCCACGACCCAGCAGAGCGTCAGTTGCCCTCTCCGACGGCTTGCAACACCCCTTCACCGCGCTGGGTGAGTTGCCAGGCTCGGGGCATGCCCTTGGTTGGTCCGATTCCGGTGTCGTGGATCAGCTCGTAGCGTTGTAGGCGGTTGAGTAGCTTCGATGTTTGTCCCTCGTCGGTGATGCCGGCGGCTTGAGCGATCTGCTTGCTGGAAGCACCGGGGTGTGCCGCGATCGAGGAGAGTACGAGTGCGGTGCGGTAGGTGAGACGTATTGGCAGGTTTTTGAAGGGATCGGACGGCAGTCGTGGCACGACCGGCTCTGGCGTCACGACGGGGCGCTGCAGCTCCTTCTGTGCGGCAGCTGCTCCTAGATAGGGTTGGGCGACCATCCCCATTAGGGGACTGGCTAGCTCGATTAGCGGTCGCTGCTCGCCGTCGAGCATGCGGGCATGAATCACGCTGAACACAGCACCAACAGTGCCCTCAGCGGTTAGCGGTGATGGCTCTCTACCAGTCTTGCTGTGTGCGCGTCCCTGATCGATGATCGCGATGACCTGTGCGAGCACGCGTCGGCGGGCGTCCAGTGTCTTTGCTCCGGCGGCGAGCGCCTCCACGACCAGCAAGCGCGCCATACCCGGCTCGTAGTCGAGGAACGACAACAATCCCGTGAGACCTGCTCTGACCCTGTCAGCCCACTTCTCTTGTCCTTCCGCGGCCTGTAGGACAGCCTGTGTGGCTTGTTGGACGGCCTCTTCGAACGCGGCGAGCAGGCATCCTTCGCGATCTTCGAAAATGTCATGGAACGTGCGACGGGACATTCCCGCCCGCTCAGCGACCAGTGCCGCGGTCAACCCATGTATTCCACGCTCATACACAAGTTCTGTGGTCGCGGTCACGAGGCGTCGGCGTTGCATCTCAACCACATGCGAGCCCTGACGTCCCGCACGATCAACTCGTCCACCAGTGCTATCGCGCGACACGACTACCACACCCCTATTTCCGCTTCCCTTTCGCCCTCGTTCTCTTGGTCTTCTTGCTGGCCTTCTTAGCCTTGGGACAACCCGTAGCGCTGATCGGCGTGTTCTGATGGATCACCGCACCGTCCTGACCCGTGAATGCCGTGGGCATCGTGAGTTTCTGCTTGCAGAGGTTTCCGTTCGCCGCGAGGGCTGAATATTTGCCTTGGGGTAGGTTCAGTTCGAAGCTCGCGATGGGGACGTCGGGCACGTTCTTGAATGTGCTGCTGGTGATGTTTGTCTTGTTGTTGATGAACGTGCTGCCGACGAGGTCGATCGTGACGCCATAACCCTGGAGGACCGCGATTAGGGAGGGGAATTCTTCCCCAGCATGACTCACGAAATACGTGGGCCCTTCGATCGGTACCGGCAAGACCGGCGTGATCGCCCTCGCATGACCCACGATCGACGCCGCCGGGCAGTTCGCCGGGTTCGCTTCAAACGTCGCAGCCGTACACGCCTTCTGCAATGTCGAGAGCCTTGACGGTAGTTGCTTTGGTAGGTCCACCTTGACGCTGTTGATATTCGACTGAGAGGAGGCCTGGTTCGCTCCGAGGTTTCCTGTGGGATACACGATCTTCGCGGTCAAGCTCGCACCGTTTGCCCTCGACGTTTTCCCGCTGGTGGACACCGAGAAGTTCGGTTTGAACGCGAGGCTACGACACGACCCCATCTGGAAGTGGCTTGATACTGGTGCTGTTGCTCCTTCGAAGCTGTATGCCGTGCCTGAGAAGCTCATTGGGTTGCAGCTTGTTGGGTTGAACATGAATTCTGGCCTGTCGATCACGGCGTCGATCTCTCGAATATCGGTCGGGATGCCCTTTACCGTCTTCGGGAATGCAGTCGTTGAGATCGTTAGTTGGCTCGTATGCGGGTCCACTTCGATCTTCGCCCGCACCACTTCCGTACCCAGATTGAACGGGCCAGCAACAATCGGCACCGCGATAGACAAGCCGAACGGGGCGCCCTCATAGGGTCCGGTCAAATAGATCGGGGCTGGCGGAGCACCAGGCTCAGGCAACACGAACGGGTACGGGCCGGGACCTACCTCTGCGACCGTATGCCCAATCTGCGATGCGGCAGAGCATGTTCCTTGGGCTGCTTGTGGTTCCCCACAGAGGGGGACCTTGGCGATCATGCCCAACAGTCCCTCCGGTGTCATGAACTGTAGTTTTTCGATGTGCTGCTGCCCATCATTACGCGAGAGCAACATCGTGAAGTCCGTGTAGCCAGCTGCCTGATCGGTCGTAGCACCAGCTGTCATCGTCGGTGCGAACGGCAATGGTCCCGTGCAGTTAGACGCACTGCTGCCGCCTGGTCCCGAGGTGATCTGGAAGTTGCTTTCAGATAGCGCATCTGCTGTTAGCGGGCTACTCCATGGCGTGAAGTCCGCCGTCGCTGTGTACACCCCACAGAACCGTGGGGTCACAAGCGCTGCTTGTGCACCACCGCTGAAGCTCAACACGAATTCGTTGAGTGGTGCGTCTGGTGTTCCCGGATCTTGCGGAGTGCCCTTGAACGTTGTGGTTATCTGGCCCGTCTGTTCATTCAAATGCACAGTGCCGATCAGCTTCAAAAAGATGCCTTCGCCTTCAGCGGCGACCAGCAACTGTAGGTTTGGCGGGTTGGATTGCAGGACGTATACGTTGCCCTTCAACCGTCCCGGCAGCAGCGGCGTCGCGATTTCGTCGGTGCCGACCTTTGACGCCGCGGGACACGACGGCGGACCGTCCATCGTTTCCTTTTCGCTTTCAGGACCGCCAATGTTCTCCTCTGACGGTTGACATGCCGCCAGGCCGGTGGCTTGCCCCGGGTTGATTGCCACGCCTTCCGGCAGCACGACCGTGGTTTCCTTCAGGCCGGGCGTGGCCAACCCTTCAGGGTTCAGTCCCTGTGGCACTCTCACGGTCGCTGACAATCCCGCCGGGGTATCGGAGAAGCTGGTGTCCGGTGCAAGGTTTATGGACGGTTCGAAATGCTTCAGCTTGTCACAACCAGTGATCCCGACAGGATCGTCCTCGCTGTTATGCCATGGAAAGCTGATCGCGGGCGGCCTCAGGCTTTCGTCCTGCCACGTACCCAGCTCTTCGATACTGAACTCCGGTGGCTGCCCGCACGACGTCGGCAACGTCAACAACGGCTTATCTTCAGCACCCGTTTTGTGTTCGCCTGGTACGCCCCAGATCGTCGTCGTGTTGAACACGACCTTGCGCTGCGGTACATTCGCATGCTCAGTGATACCGTAATCCCCGCCGCTACGCACACGCGCATCCAAAAACACGCCGATATCATCGACAGTAAACCCGAACTGTGCAGCGAGGCCGGCTGGCGGGACCAAGTTATACACATTCTGCTCCAGGAATCCTGCCCCTGAAACCGATACATGATTTTCGCCTATCTCAGTGTCAGGTTGGCATTTTTCAGCGTCGAATTCTTCGCGTGTGCACTTTGCTACGGCACCCGGTTCACCGACCAGACCCATCGGCAAATTTACATCCAGAGCACGCGGTTCACCATTCGGCTTTTCATCAGAACTTGCATTGTTTGTGAGTCCTGTACTGTTCGTGGCAAATGCGAGCGTGAGCGCGTAGGGGTGCGAGCCAGCTTGCGTAGCTATCGTGCCGTCAGCGTTGGAGATCCACACATCCGCATTGGCGAATCCCGTGGGCGCTGGTTGCAGACCATAGTGCACCGGTACGGTCGCGTTTGTAACACCCAACGCGCCGCCGCCGCTCACCGTTATCCTATCCGGTTCGCTTGAAGGGCTCGCCGACACACTCACAGGGATCCTGATTTCCACAGGTTCACCGCCGGGAGGAACCGCTCCTATTGCGCATGTGACTTCCGTCGATCCAGTACAGCCGGCCGGGTCTTCCCCGGTCTTAACGGCTACACCGGCCGGTAGCGTATCTGTCAGCGTTGCACCGGTAGAGCCCTGTCCGGCACCGAGGTTGTACACATACAAGATCAGTTCGCCTTCGCCACCTGGCGGAAGGTTGGTCGGAGCGAAACGTCCGATCGCCTCATAGCCAGGCGCCGGAGCATCGCCATACACCAAAGACACATACGAGAACATCAAGCCACACGTCATGACGAGAGACAGCAGGGAACGCTTGAACATTATTATTTCCTCCCCTTGACGGCCGTCTTTGACCTCTTGCGAGCCTTCTTTAGCGGCCCATAGCGTTTCCTGGCCAGCGCTTCGCATGACGCCCGCTTGCGCTTTGTCTCCCTGCGACACACCTTCAGCGCTTTGGCCAGCTTTTGTGAGCGCGATAGCGACTTTGCCTTTGCTTTGACGCTAACCGGAGCTACCGGCGAGAAGTTCCCAACACCGTTGAAAGTGACGCTGGAAGGCGTTGCAAACGTCGGCGGCGGCGCGGGCAGACCCTGACAACCCGTACCAGTACACTCAGGCGGAGAAACAGGTTTCACGCCATCGACCCTCACATCGTAAAGGTCGAACGCATCGTTCTGATCTTCGGGCACGAGCTGTGCCCGCGTCACTACGAACACATCGTTACCGGTCTCACTCGCGCCTATCAGCCACGAATCAGCCTTGCTGGTGCCACCTGAGAGCAGGAACACACAGCCCCCGTTCACACCGGTACCGTTCCTGCAACTACCGAACCCTTCGCGCTCCCACTCATACACATTCTGCCTACCATTCGTGGCTTGCGGCACAAGTGGGGTAACGCTATCAAAGAATACGCGATTGCCATCTTCACTGATCCATTGGGGAAGAGTGCTGTCGTACCAGCTGATTGGCAAATATCCCGATGCACCTTCACGCATAGACCCACACGACGCACAATACAAGCTATTGGACGCGGCCTCGTACACATATATCTCGTCACTACTAGTCGCATACCCATGCGGATAACCAATCGCACCCAACGGTTGACTTGACATGAACACCACACTGCCACCATTACCGGTGACTCGAGCCGTACGGGTACCCAAACCAGCCTGCCAATCACCGTAATAAGCTTCTTCTTGTCAAAGAGAGACCCGTAGAATGGTTGGACTTTGCTACCGTCTGCTCGTGAAAGTGTCCCTATAAAGACTGGCGCAGCACCGTCATGCCATAGATACAAGTTAGGTTCACCTTCCACTGGCTCCGCACCCTCACCACTCGCCCCGGCAAGAACGCCTTTTGCGACAAAATACACACTATCGCCATCAGCGCTCACCCCAAGCACTCCTACAACACCGGCACTTGGACCAGCCAAGATTTCCCGCGACACTCCACCTTCTTTCGGTTCAGCGTTGAAACGGTAAAGCCCTTGGCCTTCCGTATAAACCGCATAACGACCATTCGCGGCCGAAGCCCAATACTGCGCTTCGCCACTAGAAACCAGTGACGTACAGGCATCGGTAGACACACTGCAACGACCATTTACAATCGGGCTCTGTGGTTCTCCAGGATTCTCACGCACATAAAGGCCGACAGGTTTTTCATCTTCAAGGCTCGACCAGTAGACACGACGTCCATCAGCTGATATTGCATCATCAAAATCAGGCGGGTCTTCCTTGTTGGAGGCACCAGCGGAAGGACCCCCAAACGTCGCGCCAGGCAAAACCTTGCCTTCTGGCGACACGTTGACCAATCTCAAAAGTCCACCTGCAAAGTCATAGAGATAATCTCGAGATTCTCCTTGAGCAATTTCTATTTTTACATCATTATCCAGTTCACTTTCCAGGCTGCTCGTTCCGCCCAACAACGCGTCGTTTGCCTCGAACAGCAGATCTTCAAAGCCAGTCGACCCGCCCGCGAAAAGGGGTCCGATAGCTTTTCTGTCCCCCCTCAAATATGTGAGTTTCAAACCCAAAGTTTGACCGCTCTACGGGAGCCGCTTTTGTGAATAGTGGACGATAAATACTTTTGCTCGTCGCCCTCGCGTAAAGTACGTCATAGCCATTACCAAGAGCTTCTTCTGATAGCGGGAGGTCTTCTGGTTCAGCCGGAGTGCCTGAGCTGAGAACTCCAACTGACAAATCACTCGCAAACCCCTGGTAGCGAGTACTAAAAACCCCTGCCGGCTGGATACTGTTAGTCACCCAACCGCTGGCAAGACGTTTGGCCAAGAACTGGTTGCCTAGACCTGAACCACCTTCTCCATTCCCTCCGCCCGACGTTGCGTCACCCTCATATGCCACAGCAGACCCATCGGTCGCGACCTGAAATAGGCGCAGCGTTAGATTCAATTCGCCTGCATCCTCTCTTCCCCACGGGACATAGACGTTTGCATCGTCGTTGTTTGGTGGGGTGACCATTTCAAACGCTCGATCGTCGGGCAATCCCTGACCACCAGCTACAACCGTTTCACTTGTCGTGAACGCCGCATCGGGGGACTGTTCGCCGGCGGTACTATTGGTTGCGATGATCCGATAGTGATATTCGCTGTTGGGTGCCAGGCCCGTCAGTTGTGCCTGGATACTGGTCGGCCCGTGTTGCGCACTGATGCTCGCTTTAGGTGTACTGGACCCATACGTATTGTTCAGACCGTACTCCACATGATAAGTCGTGACTTCCCCGTGCGGATAGATTTCAGCGCTCACCGTCGCTTCGGTCGAGTTAACGTCCGTAACCGACACTCCCACGATCGTCGGTGCTTCGCGCCCGGTCAGGACTGACACTTCGTTGCCTTGGGCTTGTTCGCCAAGCATGTTCGTCACGAGAAGACAAAACGTGTAATTGTCGTTCGGTTCCAGTTCCGCCTGACCCGACAGGAGGCTACCTGAAACTGCTTGGCTTCAGTGACTTCGGTAGGCGCCGTTCTCTCCCGCCGCGACCGAGCACGTACCATTCGTGTTGTAGTCCAACTGGTAGGTCAACGGACCAGTAGCACCACCAGGATTCAACTCACCTTCAAACGTGGCAGTCGTCGCAGTGACAGTACTCGCAGGTTCCCTCGTCACAGGAGCTTCAAGCACCGACGACGTCGTGAACGTCGCCGGGGTGCTGACGGCGTGTTCGCCTTTGATCCCGTTACGAACCAGCAAACACACGGTGTATTCGGTGTGTGGCGATAGGCTCGAGAGCGTTTCGCTCACGCTTTCTTTGCCAGCGCCCAACGATATCCCGGGCGACGCCGGCGCTTTGCCTTCTCCTTCGCATCCAGCTTTGCCTTGCTTATAGAGGAATTCGTACGTACCCAGTTCAAACGTACCCGGCCCACCTTCAACACCAGGATTCAATACACCATGAACCACAGCAGTCGTCGGCGGATCAAGTGCTTCAACCGACACTTCCGGTGTTTCAGGAGCCATCGCCAATGCAGGCACAGCGCTCCAAGCAAACCAGCCGACCATTACACAGCAGACAGCGATGACCGGTAGGACCGGTTTACGAGCACCCATCAACAATCCCCTCCTCTAAAAAGCCCACACGAAGCCGACCCGCGTGCGGGCAGCACAAAACCGCCACGAACACACAGGCCCGTAGCGGCAGAAGCAGAAGCTATAAGCGCGCCTACAGCACGCGAGAAACCAAGCCGAGCCCTATGCCCAGCAGTGCCAGCGGTATGACCGCGGCGAAGGGACCTAGCCCTTAGGCAGCAGCGATCCCAGAGAGAGAGAGAGAGAGAGAGAGAGACGCGTCAGCGACGCTGACGCGTCCTATAACGGACCCATCAGGAGCACACGGACTCTCAAACACGTTATTCCCCAAAGAAAACACGCTGAATACAACCCTCTCAGTCATGACCCGGTCCCTCTCCCAAGGTTCCCGGTAAGCGCTCAAGTCGACACGAACACCGACCCAAACCCGATCTTATGTACAGACCCCCACACCCCAAACCAGGGCACAGGAACAATGGGCAAGATACACGACGACTAACACTTTGTCAACCCCACCGGCACAAAGCTCGCCTCAGACCGCTGGACCGGCGCTCAGCTCTTCAAAGCTCGCGGTGACCGCCTTACGCTCAAACTACGTGCAACGCCAAGCTTCCGCCGATCGCCGCGGCGATGCGCCGCAGATCGTCAGGATCACTCGTGAGGACCAGATCCCCACGCGCGAGCGCTCCCACCACAACGACGGCGTCGACAATGTCCTCGCCGCTACACGCTGCCAACGCCGCTCCAGCGGCGCGGGCTTGGGACTCGCTCAACGGCTCGATGCGACATCCGCGCAAGAGACGCGAGAGCTGGGCTTGTGGGCCCCCACGCCACGCCTGACTGAGCACCGGCGTTGAAACGGTCGGACAAATGCCACGCTCCAACAACCGGCGGTGCAATGCCCAGACCGATACGGAGCCACGTTCGGCCGCGATCAGCGCACCCGCGTCGTAGGTGACGCCGCTCACGCGGCGCGCGGAGCGTCCAGCACCGCGTCGGCACCAGCCAGCGTCTCAGCAGAAAGCGCTCCATGCTCGGCTTCCCATTCGCCTACCGCGATCAAGCCGTCCTCAACCGTCAAAGCCCTACGTGACGCCTCATTCAACCAGGCCGACAGGCTGATGCCGCGACGCTGAGCCGCACGCTTTGCAGCGGCGGCAACCGGCTCCTCCAACGCGACCGAGAGCTTCTGCACAGACATTTCAGCCATGGTAGCACCCGATTCCCACCGCGTCGCGCCCAAGCAACTCCCTGCGCTCGTGACCCGCGCGGCCCAGCGATGAACCAGCTCGACCTCTAGCGTAGGCGCGCACGGCGAGCTTCAGTTGCCCTCCCCGACGGCCTGCAACACCCCTTCACCGCGCTGAGTGAGCTGCCAGGCTCGGGGCATGCCCTTGGTTGGTCCGACTCCGGTGTCGTGGATCAGCTCGTAGCGCTGTAGGCGGTTGAGCAGCTTCGATGTCTGCCCCTCATCGGCGATGCCCGCTGCTCGAGCGATCTGCTTACTCGACGCACCGGGATTTGCGGCGATCGAGGAGAGTACGAGCGCGGTGCGGTAGGTGAGGCGTATCGGCAGGTCTTTGAAAGGATCAGACGGTAGTCGCGGCACGACATGCTCGGGGATACTCACGGGTCGTGCCAGCTCTTTCTGTGCGGCAGCCGCCCCAAGATAGGGTTGGGCGATCATCGCCATCAAAGGCCCGGCAAGCTCAACCAGCGCTCGCTGCTCACCGTCGAGCATGCGGGCATGGATCACGCTGAAGACGGCACCAACGGTGCCCTCGGCGGTCAACGGTGATGGTTCTCTACCAGTCTTGCTCTGTACGCGTCCCTGATCGATGATCGCGATGACCCGCTCGAGCACGCGCCGGCGGGCCTCCAGTGTCTTTACTCCGGCGGCGAGCGCCTCAACGACCAACAAGCGCGCCATACCAGACTCATAGTCAAGAAACGACAACAGTCCCGTAAGCCCAGCTCTCACCCTGTCAGCCCACTTCTCCTGATCCTCCGCAGCTCGTAGAACGGCTTGCGTGGCCTGCTCGACGGCCTCTTCGAACGCGGCGAGCAGGCATCCTTCGCGGTCCTCGAAAATGTCATGGAACGTACGACGAGACATTCCCGCCCGCTCAGCAACAAGCGCCGCGGTCAACCCCTGCACCCCACGCTCATACACAAGTTCAGTCGTCGCGGTCAACAAGCGTCGGCGTTGCATCTCAACAACATGCGAACCCTGACGGCCCGCTCGATCAACCCGCCCACCAGTGCCATTGGGCGAGGAGCGTGTACTAGCGGGCACCCCGGCCCCTCCACTATTGGAGGACATGACTACCACACCCCTATTTCTTCTTTGCTTTAGCTCGCGTTTTCTTCTTGGTCTTCTTCTTGGCCTTCGGGCAACCCGTGGCGCTGATAGGTGTGTTCTGGTGGATGACCGCACCGTCCTGACCCGTGAATGCCGTCGGCATCACCAGCTTCTCCTTGCAGAGGTTCCCGTTCGCGGCGAGGGCTGAGTATTTGCCTTGGGGCAAGCTCAGTTCGAAGCTTGCGATTGGAACGTCGGGTACGTTCTTGAACGTGCTGCTCGTAATGTTCGTTTTGTTGTTGATGAACGTACTACCGACGAGATCTACAGTCACGCCGTAGCCCTGCAGTACCGCGATCAAGCTTGGGAATTCTTCCCCGGCATGCGATACGAAGTACGTTGGTCCTTCGATCGGGACCGGTAGGACCGGAGTGATCGCCTTCGCGTGACCCACAATCGATGCTGCTGGACAGTTCGCGGGGTTAGCTTCGAACACCTTCGCCGTACACGCCTTCTGCAACGTCGTAAGCCTTGAGGGGAGTTGCTTTGGCAAGTCCACCTTCACCGACGCTATGTTCGATTGTGAGGATGCCTGGTTCGCTCCAAGGTTCCCTGTGGGGTAGACGATCTTCGCTGTCAGACTCGCCCCGTTTGCTCGTGATGTTTTCCCGCTGGTGGACACCGAGAAGTTAGGCTTGAACGCGAGACTACGACACGAACCCATCTGGAAATGACTCGATACCGGTGCTGTCGCCCCTTCGAAGCTATATGCCGTGCCTGAGAAGCTCATCGGGCTACAGCTCGTTGGGTTGAACATGAATTCTGGCCTGTCGATCACGGCGTCGATCTCGCGAATATCGGTCGGGATGCCCTTCACCGTCTTCGGGAACGCCGTCGTACTGATAGTCAACTGGCTGGTGTGTGGGTCCACTTCTATCTTCGCCCGCACCACTTCAGTACCAAGGTTGAATGGGCCAGCGACGATCGGCACCGCTATGGATAGGCCAAACGGTGCGCCCTCATAGGGGCCGGTCAGGTAGATCGGGGCTGGTGGAGCACCAGGCTCAGGCAACACGAACGGGTATGGGCCGGGACCGACCTCGGCGACGGTATGCCCGATCTGCGATGCGGCAGAGCAGGTTCCTTGGGCTGCTTGTGGTTCCTGGCAGAGTGGGACCTTGGCGATCATGCCCAACAATCCCTCTGGTGTCTTGAACTGTAGTTTTTCGATGTGCTGCTGCCCATCACTACGCGACAGCAACATCGTAAAGTCCGTATAGCCCGCCGCCTGATCGGTCGTCGCACCAGCAGTCATCGTCGGTGCGAACGGTAGTGGGCCCGTACAGTTCGATGCACTACTGTCGCCTGGTCCTGCCGTGATCTGGAAGTTGCTTTCAGACAGCGCATCCGCAGTCAACGGGCTACTCCACGGCGTAAAGTCAGCCGTTGCGGTATACGTCCCACAGAACTGCGGCGTCACCAGTGCCGCTTGTGCGCCACCGCTAAAGCTCAACACGAATTCGTTCAGTGGTGCGTCTGGGGTCCCTGGGTCTTGCGGCGTGCCCTTGAAAGTCGTCGTTATCTGACCCGTCTGTTCATTCAAATGCACGGTGCCGATCAACTTCAAAAAGATGCCTTCGCCTTCAGCAGCCACCAACAACTGCAGGTTCGGCGGGTTGGATTGCAACACATAGACATTGCCTTTCAAACGACCCGGCAACAACGGTGTCGATATTTCATCGGTCCCGACCTTTGATGCCGCGGGACAGGATGGTGGCCCGTCCATCGTTTCCTTTTCTGCTTCGGCCCCACCAATATTCTCTTGCCACGGCTGACATGCCACCAGGCCGGTTGCTTGTCCTGGGTTGATCGCTACACCTTCGGGTAGCACTACCGTTGTTTCCTTGAGGCCCGGTGTAGCCAGCCCTTCAGGGTTTAGTCCTTGCGGAACCTTCACGATCGTTGACAAGCCTGCTGGGGTGTCTGAGAAACTGGTATCTGGGGCTAGGTTTATGAATGGTTGGAAGTGCTTGAGCTTTTCACAACCAGTGGTTCCCACTGGAATGTTTTCGCTGTTATGCATGCGAAAGCTTATTGGTGGACCGTTTAGGCTTTCGTTTTCCCACGTACCCAACTCTTCTAGGCTGAACACTGGTGGTGCACCACATGATGTTGGTAGCGTCAACAGTGGCTTGTCTTCGGCACCAGTACCATGTTCACCGGGGTTACCCCAGATTGTTGTCGTGTTGAACACAACCTTGCGCTGAGGAATGTTTGCGTGCTCGGTTATACCGTAATCACCACCACTGCGCACACGCGCATCTATGAACACACTGACACCGTTGAACGTGAAAGCGAACTCCGCCGCGATACCCGGAGGCGGCACCAGATTATACACCTGCTGAGGCAACAGTCCCGCACCCGATACTGACGGGAAATTTTCACCGATCTGTGTATCAGGCAGACATCCTTCGCCGTCGAATTGACTACGCTTGCACTTCGGTACAGCACCGGGTTCACCAACAATACCCGGCGGCAGATTCACGCTCAGAAACCTTGGTTCACCACCACTCGGCTTTTCATCACCCCCACCCGCACCCGTACTGTTAGTAGCAAAAGCTACCGTCAACTCATACGGATGCGAACCAGCCTGCGTATCAACAGTCCCATCCGCGTTCGTGGCCCACGCGTCCGCGTTAGCGAAACCCAACGGTGCTGGTCCCGTACCGTAATGTACCGGCACAGTCGCATTCGCGACACTCAACGCTCCACCGTCACTAACCGTCACACGATCAGGTTCACTCGACGGGTTCGCCGACACACGTACAGGAATTTCGATTCTATCCGGATATCCGCCGATCCCGATCGGGGCCAACCGGCATGTAACTACCGTGCCTTCCGGGCATCCCGCAGACAGTTTTGTTGGAGTACCTTCGTCCTCCACTTCGTTGATAGCTTCCAATCCCGCAGGCAGCCTATCCGTTACCGTTGGGCCTTCGCTCCCTTCCGCGCCACCAAGGTTATACACGTACAAGATCAGCAACCCTTCGCCACCAGGCGGAAGGTTCGTTGGGGCAAAACGCCCAATCACCTCATAGCCAGGAGCCGGAGCATCACCCAACGCGACCGACACCAACACGAACATCAAACCACAAGCCACGAGAGCGGACAGCACAGAACGCTTGAACATGATTATTTCCTCCCCTTCACGACTGTCCCCGAACCCTTACGCGCCTTCTTTATGGGCCCATAATGTTTCCTGGCCTGTGTTTCACACGATCCTCGCTTGCGCTTCGGCTTCTTACGACACTGTTTCAAAGCATCAGTCAGCTTCTGTGCACGCGATAGCGACTTAGTCTTAGCTTTGACCACAGTGGTCGTTGGTGCTGCGAAGTTCCCGACACCGTCGAACGTAACGCTTGGTGGCGTCGCGAACGTTGGTGGTGGCGAAGGGACACCCTGGCAACCAGAACCCGTGCATTGCGGCGGAGTTATAGGTTTCACGCCGTCCACTCTTACGTCGTAAAGATCGAACGCTTCGTTCTGGTCTTCGGGGTCCAGTTGTGCTCGCGTCGCGAGGAACACATCATTGCCGGTTTCGCTTGCTCCTATTAGCCATGAATCTGATTCGCTTGTACCACCCGAGAGCAGGAATAGGCACCCACCATTCACACCAGAACCAGTCGTGCAGGTACCGGAGCCTTCTCGCTCCCACTCATACACATTCTGCTTACCGTCAGTAGCCTGCGCCACCAACGATGAGCTGCTATCGAAGAACACGCGATCGCCATCTTCGCTGATCGATTGAGGCATGTAAGAGTCATCCCAACTGATCGGCAAATAACCCGACGCGCCTTCACCAGTCGAACCGCACGACGCACAAAACAAGCTATTCGACCCAGCCTCATACACATACACCTCATCATTACCCCCGGTCGGATATCCATGCGGATAACCAGGCACACTCAACGACTGATCCGACATGAACACAACACTGCCACCACTACCGGTAACCCGCGACGTACGATGGCCCAAGCCAGCCTGCCAATCACCATAAAAATAACCCGCCCCTTGGTCCTCGCCCGGGATATCAGTATACGGCTGTACTTCGCTACCGTCTCCCACCGAAAGGGTGCTAATAAATATTGGTGCGGCACCATCACGCCATAGATACAAGTTGGGTTCGCCTTCCACAGGTTTCGCACCCTCGCTGCTCGCTCCAGCAATAGCGCCCTTTGCGACGAAATACGCGCTCTCGCCGTCGTTACTCACGCCAAGCACACCCAACACACCAGCACTAGACCCAGCCACGACCTCCCGCGACATCTGATCGGCTTCAGGTTCAGCGTTGAACCGGTAAAGCCCTTCGCCTTCGGTATAAAACGCGTAGCGACCATCCGCGGCAGACGCCCAATACTGCGCTTCGCCATCAGACACTAGTACCGTACACGCGTCCCCAGAAACACTGCACTGACCATTCACGACCGGGCTCTGGGGCTCCCCCGGATTCTCACGCAGGTAGAGTCCAGTAGGCCGCTCCCCATCAATAGTTCCAATGCTCGACCAATACACACGACTACCATCCGCAGAGATCACACCACCAAAAACAGGCGGGTTGTGTTTGGGTTGACTGAGAGGGGGTCCACCGAATGTCGCACCAGGCATCACCTTGCCCTCAGGCGACACGTCAACCAAGCTCAAATGACCCCCAATCGAGTCGTACAGGTAATTCTCGTTTTCGCCTTTAGAAATTTCGGCCCTTACATCATTCTCAAGTTCGGTTTCAAGCACACCACCACCACCGAGCAGGGCATCGTTAGCCTCAAACAATAGATCACCAAAACCACTCGAACCACCCGCAAATACAGGTGCCGCTCCGGATTTGTCAAGCTCATTAACACCTCCATTATCACCAAATTCGTTTTCGCCTCCCGCCGGCCGATTTGGTAGAACCGTCTTGGTAAAGAGCGGCTGATACACATTCCCGTTTGTCACGCGCGAATAAAGCACTCCGTAACCGTCACCAAAAGCTTCTTCTGACAACGGCAGGTCCTTAGGTTCAGCTTGCGTACCCGATCTGATAACTCCAACCGACAAATCACTCGAAAACCCCTGATACTCAGTACTGAAGACACCTGCTGGTTGAATACTACTAGTAACCCAACCACCGTTCGAGAGATGCTTGGCCAGAAACTGGGTGCCAATACCTAGACCCGCTTCGCCATTACCTCCACCCGAGGTCGCATCGCCCTCATACGCCACAGCAGACCCATCAGTCGCGACCTGGAACAACTTGTATGTCGCAATACCTTCGCTGAGACTTATTAGTTCCGCAAAGGGCGTGTAAACATCAGCATCCTCGTTATCTGGTGGTGTAATCATTTCAAACTCACGATCGTCAGGCAGGGCTTGACTACCCACAGCAGCATTGTCACCCGTCGTGAATATCGCATCGGGTGACTGTTCGCTACCGGTACCGTTTGTCGCGATGATCCGATAGTGGTACTCGCTGTTGGGCGCCAGTCCAGTCAATTGTGCTTGGATGCTGGCTGGTCCATGTTGCGCGCTGATGCTCACTTCAGGCGTACTAGTCCCGTACTCGTTACTCAGACCGTAATCCACGCGATATGTCGTGACTTCACCGTGTGGATAGATCTCAGCGCTGAGCGTAGCGCCGGTCGAAGTGATGTTCGTGACTGACGCTCCGGTGAGCGTCGGTGCCTGACGCCCGGTTAGGACTGATACTTCGTTGCCTTGGGCCTGTTCGCCAAGAGAGTTCGTAGCGACCAGACAGAACGTGTATGTATCGTTCGGTTCGAGTTCCTGCGCTGCCGCAGACACGTGCGCCTGTCTAGCTTCAATGACTTCAGCGGCGGCCGTGCTTGGCTGTGGAGGTTGCTGCTTGCCTTCTTTTTCTTCGCTCTGGGAGATCTTTGGGACCCGACACGTGCCATTCGTGTTGTAGTCGAACTGGTAGCTCAACGCACCAGCAGTGCCACCGGGGCTCAACTCCCCTTCAAACGCTGCTGAGGTCGCGGTGACCGTACTCGCCGGTTCGCTGGTAACAGGAGCTTCAACGACAGGGACCGTCTTGAACGTCGCTGGGATGCTGACCGAGTGTTCGCCTTTGATCCCATCGCGAACAAGCAAACACACCATGTATTCAGTGCCCGGCGATAGACCCTGAAGCGTTTCTGTCACCGCTTCTTTGCCAGCACCCAACGAGATCCCAGGCGAAGCGGGAGCTTTGCCTTCCCCCACGCACCCCGTATTGCCCTGCTTGTAGAGGAATTCATACGTACCAAGTTCATACGTGCCAGGAGCACCTTCAACACCAGGGTTCAGGACACCATGGACCACAGCGCTCGTGGGAGGATCGAGTGCTTCTACCGATACTTCCGGTGTTTCAGGAGCCGCAGCCAACGCAGGCACAGCGCTCCATGCAAACCAGCCGACCATTACACAGCAGACAGCGATGACCGGTAGGACCGGCCTACGAGCACCCATCAACAATCCCCTCCTCTAAAAAGCCCACACGAAGCCGACCCGCGTGCGGGCAGCACAAAACCGCCACGAACACACAGGCCCGTAGCGGCAGAAGCAGAAGCTATAAGCGCGCCTACAGCACGCGAGAAACCAAGCCGAGCCCTATGCCCAGCAGTGCCAGCGGTATGACCGCGGCGAAGGGACCTAGCCCTTAGGCAGCAGCGATCCCAGAGAGAGAGAGAGAGAGAGAGACGCGTCAGCGACGCTGACGCGTCCTATAACGGACCCATCAGGAGCACACGGACTCTCAAACACGTTATTCCCCAAAGAAAACACGCTGAATACAACCCTCTCAGTCATGACCCGGTCCCTCTCCCAAGGTTCCCGGTAAGCGCTCAAGTCGACACGAACACCGACCCAAACCCGATCTTATGTACAGACCCCCACACCCCAAACCAGGGCACAGGAACAATGGGCAAGATACACGACGACTAACACTTTGTCAACCCCACCGTGGCAAAGCTCGCCACAGGCCGCTCGTGCGCCTCCCCTGGCAAGCAAGCCGGACCCCGACCCGACAGACGTGCAAGCGCTGCTCAGCGAGGAGCACCTGGGTCTATGGACCCATGAGGAGCTAGATGTTGTGCCCGGTGACGTCCCGAACGCGGGCGCGGGGTGGCCGGTTGCCGAGCGCTGAGTGGGTGCGGCGCTCGTTGTAGTGGTTGATCCAGTGTGGCAGGGCCTCTTGGCGCGCGTCGGATGAGGCGTATTGGAGTGCGTAAGCCCACTCCCGAATGAGTGTTTGGTGGAAGCGCTCGACCTTGCCGTTGGTCCTGGGCGTGTAAGGCCGCGTGCGGATATGGAGGATCGCTCGTTGCCAGAGCAACTGCTTGAAGCTCCTGCTCTTGGTGTAGGTGAACGCGTTGTCGGTCATGATCCGCTCGCAGACGATCCCCTGTTCCAAAAACCAGTCAAGCGCGCGACGCGTGAACGCGGTGACCGTGGCAGCCGTCTCGTCCTTGTGGATCTCCGAGTAGGCCATCCTTGAGCAGTCATCGACGATCGAATGCACGTACTCCCAGCCGACCCTCCTTGAGCGTTTGGTGCGATCGCCGGTCACGGCGTGCCCGGGCTCGGTGAACTTCCCGAGCTTCTTGACGTCCATGTGCAACAGGTTGCCGGGACACGGCCACTCGTAGCGGACCACCGCGGGAGCATCGGGCCGTGGATGGCGTGAGCAGCCGCTACGGCGCAGCACCTGATGGATCGTCGAATGGGGTCTTGCGATGTCCGTCTCGTCTGCGAGCCGCCGCGGGCTCCAGCCGGTGCGTTGGCGCCGCTCACAGATCCGTGCGGCCTCCCCAGCCGGCACCTGGTTCGGGCTTCGGTGCGGCCGCGAGCTGCGGTCTTCCAAGCAGGCGAGCGTGACGCGATCGGTCTCCTCCGCTTCGCGCCAGCGGCGCACCCACTCCCAGCACGTCGACTTCGCCACATTGCAAGCATCCGCCGCCGCCTGCAACGTGAACCCGTCCTCCTCGACCAGCAGCACCAAGCGGAGCCTGCCGATCTGAGTGAGTGGAGCGTTAGCGTGTTGCATTCCGGGCCTCCCTGAGGTCAGTGAGCTTTGACACCCACAGCCTCTCGGCAGGCCCGGACCTACCTCACACCGTTCGCAACGTCCCTGGGCACATCAGCTAGACCGAGCACTCAGCTCCTCAAAGCTCGCGCGTCAGGCCGCTAGTACTGCCTTCCTCCCTCAAACCGATAGCCAAGTCGGGCCGAGATGCTATCCGCGGTCGCGAGCAGGTCTGCCAACAGCCGATCGACCATCTCCTCGGCGGAGATCGCGCTCGCGTGCGCCGCGAGGCCGATCGCGGCAACGACCTCTCGGTCCCCGTCGCGCACTGCACAGGCGATCGAAACCAGGTCCGCCGCCAGCTCTTCGTTCTCGACGGCGATGCCCTCGTCAAAGACAAGCTCGAACTCGGCCCGCAATGCCTTCTTGCTCATGATCGTGTTGGGCCCGTGACGCGTCAGCGTCATCGTGGCGATCGACTCCTCCCGCTCTGTTTTAGGTAGGTTGGCGAGCAGGGTCTTGCCCATTGAGGTGCAATGTGCGGGCAGGCGCGAGCCGGGGTGCAGGTTGAGGTCGATCTTGTGCTGGGCGCGACGGAAGCTGCGAGCGCGTTCGATATACAGGATCTCCGTGCCGTCGAGCACGGAGAGGCTCGTGGCATAAGAGGTGCGCTGGCGCAGCTCTTGCAAGTATGGGCGCGAGAGTTCATGCAACGTCACAGGCCGCCGCGCTCCTTGTGGTTGCTGTGTTCGCGTGCTCATCGCGATCATGATCGGAGCGTTCCCACCGCTTGTCTAGACATGGCTTGGATGTCCAAAGTTTGGAACATCGCAGCCGTGTAAGAGATGGTGCTTTTCCGCGGGACGGAACTTCCAGTAATCTGGATGGTTCGATGGGTGATGTGGCTTTAGGAAAGACCTCGACTCGGGCGATGACCTCGGTCGTCTATTGGGCGCTCCTCGGCCTGGTCATCGAACGTCCCAGCTATGGCTTGGAGCTTTACAACCGCTACCAGCGGTTGTATGCGGATCTGCTCCCAGTCAGCGGTAGTTCCCATATCTACACGGCGCTCGACGCGTTGGAAGATCGAGCCTTCATCGAGACGATGTCCGCGACCGGCAGCGGCCGTCAGCCCAAGCCCTACTACCAGGTCACCGCGCTTGGAATGAGCGGCTTTCTCGAATGGTATGTGGAGCAGATGGACGCGCAGCGCCGGGGTCTTGAGCTATGGGCAAGGCAGCTCGCGGTCTTTGCGCAGGAGCCGGCGAGGGCTATCGATTTGATCGCTCGTTTTCGGCGTGAGTACCTGCAGACGGTGGGTGAGATCGGAAACGCGCCGAAGCCCGCTAACTCTCGCGGCGCGTTGATCGACGAGCTTGTCGCTGAGCAGCAGCGCATCGCGGCTGGAGGGACGCTCTCCTGGCTGCGGTTCGCCAACGCCAGGTTCCAGGCGCTCGCGAGGAGTGTCGCCGAGAATGACTCTCCTTGAGTTCGAGCGCGTGGGCAAGCGCTACCGGCGCGGCTCTCGCGTCGTGCTGAAGGACGTCTCGGTCGAGATTCACGCGGGCGAGATGGTCGTGGTCTGGGGCGAGCGTCGATCCGGCCGCTCGACGCTGCTGCGGATCGCCGCCGGGATCGAAACGCCCGACACGGGCACGGTTCGCTTCCACGGCACCGACCTCACGGCGCGTGATCGAAAGAAGCTCGGGGAGGGTGTCGGCTACTGCCGACGCGAGTTCCCTCGCCAGCGGGGACAGACCGTCCTCGACCAGCTGATCGCGGGCCAGCTCGGCCGTAGAGTACCGCGCGACGCCGCACTCGCTCGTGCCTGGAGGGCGCTTGAGCGCGTGCGGGCTGGCTCGTGTGCGGAGCTTGCGGCCAGCATCCTGCGGGCCGATGAGGCCGTGCGTGTCGCGATCGCTCGCGCGCTCACGCTCGACCCGCGCCTGCTCGTCATCGATGAGCCGACGCTCGGCGTCGAGCCGCTCGATCGGGACGGCATTCTCAGGCTGCTGCGCTCGCTTGCCGATGAGGGCATCGCGATCCTCTCGAGCACGAGCGAGGGCACGGGCTTGTTGGGCGCCGATCGCGTGCTGGTACTCGACAAAGGCAGGCTGGAAGGCAACCTGACCCCCGACCTCGCTCCCGTGACGGACCTCGACCGCCACCGCCAAGCGCACGGATAGCCCTGGCGCATCAGACGATGCTGGAACTCGACGGCGTAATCAAGCACTACCGCGGCGGGGAAGAGCGGGTACGCGCGATCGACGGCGTGAGCGCCTCGATCGCCCCCGGGGAAATGCTTGCCCTGCTCGGCCCCAGCGGCTCGGGCAAGACAACGCTGTTGCTGCTGATCGCGGCATTGCTGAGAGCAGACGCGGGCACGATCCGCTACCGCGGGCACGACATCGCCTCGTTCTCCGAGCGGCAGGCAAGCGAATACCTGCTGCGCGATGTCGGCTTCATTTTCCAGAGCTTTCGTCTCATGCCCCGCGTCTCGGCCCTGGAGAACGCGTCTCGCAAGCTGCTGATCGGAGGTGGTGGCGCACGCCAGTCCCAGGCCCGTGCGCTCCCTTGGCTAGAGCGCGTCGGGCTCGCCGACCGTTTGGGGCACACGCCTGAGAGGCTCTCGGGCGGGGAGCGCCAGCGCGTGGCGATCGCGCGCGCGCTCGCACCGGAACCCGGGCTGATCCTCGCTGACGAGCCGACGGGGAACCTCGACAGTGCCCGCGGCCGCGAGATAGTGGAGCTGTTGAGATTGGTCGCGCGCGAGCGCGAGGCGTGCGTGCTGCTAGTCACCCACGACAGCGAAATCGCCACCATCGCCGACCGCTGCTGCACGCTGCACGACGGCAAGCTGCTCAGCGAGCAGGACCTCAGCGACACCGCCAGGCTCCTGCATGCACGGACACGACTGGGCACGGTTTGATGCGGACCGGTGCCCTCCTCTACTTCTACGGTCGCCGGTTGCGGGTACACGCGATGCAGGAGCTGCTCGCCGGTGGCGGGGTCGCAATCGCCGTGGCGCTCGTGTTCGCCGTCACGGTCGCCAGCGGCAGCGTCACAAGCTCCGCGAGCCGTGTCGTGCACGCGGTCATCGGCCCCGCGGACCTGCAGCTGCGCGCGCGCGACCCAAACGGCTTTGAGGAACACCTCATCGCCAGGGTGCAGTCGCTTTCCGGTGTCGAGCACGCCGGACTGCTACTCGAACAGACAGCCACCGTGATAGGTCCCGGCGGGCGTCGGACGACGGTCACGATCGCTGGCGCGAACATACGCCTCGCCTTGATGGACGGTCTCTCCCGCACGCTGCCGAGCAGCGTGCTCTCAGAAGGCATCAGCCTCAGCAAGGCAAGCGCCGATGCGCTCGGGATCGCCGGCCCATCCAAAGTGAGAATCGATCTCCGTGGAAGATCGATCCCGCTGAACGTCTCCACGATCCTCGGTGGCGAAACCGTGGGCGCGCTGTCCGCCGCCAAGATCGTGCTTGCGCCACTGCGGCGCTTGCAGGAACTGGCCGGGCTGCCTCACCGCGTCAGCCGCATCTTCGTGCAGAGCAAGTCGGGACACCAGGCCACGGTGCGCACCGAGCTTGAACGGCTCGCCGGCGGGCGCGTGAGCGTCGCCGCGGCCGACCAGGACCTCTCGCTGCTGGGCGAAGCGCTGCGCCCGAGCAACCAGGCCAGCGATCTGTTCGCCGGCCTGAGCGCCCTGCTGGGCTTCCTGTTCGCGTTCAACGCGATGCTGCTCACGGTCCCCGAGCGACGCGAAGCGATCGCCGACCTGCGCCTCGACGGCACCCCACGCGCGGCGATCGTTCAAATGGTGCTCTTTGAGGCACTGTGCCTGGGTGTCGCGGCCAGCCTCATCGGACTGCTACTCGGATACGCCCTCTCGACAGGCGTGTTTCACCCCTCGGTTGGGTATCTCGCGCAGACCTTTACGCTTGGGACGAGCACGACTGTCGGAGCGCTGCCCATCGTGCTCTCACTCGCGGGAGGACTGCTGGCGACATACCTTGCCTCACTGGTGCTGCTGGGAGATCTGCGCCGCGGCCGGCCGGTGGACGCTGTCTTCGGCGAAGACGACGATCCGGGCGGGCCGCCCGCGAACATCAGGCGCTGGCTGGCAATGGCGGCCGCGGGTTTGCTGGTGCTCGCAAGCGCTCTATTCGTCTTGGCTCCGGGCACGGCGCTGCTGTCGTGTGTGCTGCTCGCGCTCGCGACGATGCTCGCGGTGCCCCTCGTGTTCGGGATCGTCCTGCGCGTATGCGAGGCGATCGCGGCCGGCAATCCGAACTTCACCGTCCTGCCGCTGGCGCTGATCTCGCTGAAAAACACGACGCTGCGCTCGCTCGCGCTCGCCGCGACGGGAGCGGTCGCGCTGTTTGGCAGTATCGCGCTCGGCGGCGCTCGCAACGACCTGCTGCGCGGACTGCGCAACTTCGCCAGCACCGACGCGGCCGACGCCGCGATCTGGGTGACAAACCCACAGGACACCGCGACAACCGACGACTTCGTCCCCGCCAATGACGCATCCCGGATCGAGAGAATACGGGGCGTCGCCGCCGTCCACATCTTCCAAAGCGAGTTCGTGACGCTCGACCGTCGACGTGTGTGGATCATCGCCAGACCCAATAGCGCAAGCGCCGCGCTGCTTGACAGCCAGCTGGTCGAAGGCAATCCCACGATCGCCGCTCGGCGTCTGCGAGCGGGGGGCTGGATCGCGACTTCCAAGCAGATCGTAGAAGAACATCGCGTCGGGATCGGCGGCGCGATGACCATCCCAACCCCTACCGGCGATATCCGGTTTAGGCTGGCGGCCACGACCACCAACTTCGGCTGGACCTCCGGCGTGGTGCTGATGAGCACTAGCGATTACACCCGTTTTTGGGCGACCTCCGAACCCTCGGCGCTGGGAATCGACCTGGCCCAAGGCACGCCAGTAATGCCCGCGCTCAGAGAAATAGACGCTGCACTCGGCCCAGACAGCGGCCTTGAAGCGCTCACGGCACGAACTCGGGCGCAGCGATTCGATGCGATCGCCGGCGAAGGACTGAAGCAACTCCAGGAGATATCGACGCTGCTGATCGCCACCGCGATCATCGCGATGGCGGCAGCGCTCGGATCGAGCATCTGGCAAAAACGCAGGGCGCTCGCCGAACTGCGGCTCGACGGCGCGAAGCCCCGCCAACTCCAGCTCGTGCTCCTCGCTGAATCGGCGCTGATACTCAGCGCGGGATGCTTGAGCGGCGCGCTCGCCGGCATCTACGGTCAGGTCGTGATCGACGGCTACCTGCGACACGTGAGCGGCTTCCCGGTCGCGGGCGCCGCCACCCTCCAGCGCCCGATCGAGATATTCGCGCTGCTCATCGCCACAGTGATCCTGCTCGTCGCCCTACCGGGCTGGTTTGCCTCGCGCGTACCCCCAGCGCTCGCCCTCAATGAGTAGAGCGCACAGCCACCTTCTCTGCCGAGCGCGGCCCGAGCGCGAGCACCACTGGGAGCCCCGCCCGAGCCGATGTCTGCATTCGGCGATCGTCGACTCCTGAGCAGAGCCGGCGTCGCCCTGATCCTCGCCAACGCCCGCTTCTGGCTCACCGTCGCCCCCACTGTCACAAGACAGCTCAAGCGATGGGAAACCCGCGCTCAGGAGATCGAGGACCCAGCGCTGCGAACACTCGCGCTGCGAACACTGGCACAGGAGCGCTTCAACGCCCAGGTCGCCGCCACGCTCGCCACGCTCGCCCCACCAGAGCACCGCCACCACGTCACTGAGGCAATCGTGGCCTATGAGGTCATGTATGACTACCTCGACGGGCTCACCGAGCAACCAACAGCAGACCCACTACGCGACGGACACAACCTCTACCAAGCATTCACCGACGCAATCACCCCACACACACAGCCCACCCACGACTACTACCGCACCCGACCGGCAAACGACGGCGGCTACCTGCAAGAACTGGTCGAAACCACCCAAAAAGCACTGGCAAGACTACCCTCGATAACCACGATCGCCCACACCGCACGACAAGCCGCAACACGCTGCACCGAAGCACAAATACGCACCCACGCCGCCCCACAGCTCGGCGAGACCCAACTCGAAGAATGGGCCAGAGCACAATCCCAAGACACACCCCTGCGCTGGCAAGCATTCCTAGCCGGCGCCGCCTCCTCGGTACTGAGCATCCACGCACTGATCGCCACCGCCGCCCAGGAGCACATCACCCCCAACCACGCCGCCACGATCGACTCGGTGTACCTCTCGATCGCCGTACTCAGCACGATGCTCGACAGCCTCATCGACCACGACCACGACACACAGACAAAGAACATCGGCTACATCCGCTACTACCCCGACCACGACATCCTCGCCAAAGACCTCACCAACGCCGCACAACGCGCCATCCAAGACGCCCCACGCTCGCCCAACGGCGCACATCACGCGATGACCCTCACCGGCGTCGCTGCCTACTACCTCTCCGCACCAACAGCCAACAGCGACTTCGCGCGACACCTCACCAGCCAAGTCCACCAACAGCTCAAGCCCCTCATCCTCCCCACCCTCGCGATCATGCGCACATGGCGAGCCGCAAAGCGAGCCCGCCATGTGATCCGACGCAACCAAAGACCCTGAGGCCCATCGCTTACATCAATGCTTCTTTGCTTTGACTCGCGGCCGCTTCCCACCCTTCGCCTTCGCCTTCTTGGCGAGTGGCCAGGGGCGTTGCAGCCCCTGGCTCTCACAGAACCGGACGTGAACGTCTCCGTTCATACGGCTCCCACCATTCGGTCGTTGGCGTGTGTGACGACGCGCCAGTGAGCAAAGAGCTTTGGCTCGCGTATTGCTACGCGCTCCAGGAACTCCCATGCTCGCATGAGGCGTCGTCGAAGTCGCTTGTACTTTCGCATCGCCCAGCGCACCAGGTACTTGTCGATGTTCCTGAGCGAGCTGGCCAACCTGGACGGGGTGAACCGTCCGTAGTAGTTGACCCATCCGTGCACGGTCGTGTTGATCTCTCGTGCTATCTCGGTGAGGTGTGTTCCGCTCCATAGGTGAATCCTCCATCGCCTGATCGTTCGGCGTATCCTCTTAGCGGCGTCATCGCTGATAGCCGGGGTGAAGTTTGTGAACAACTCACCCCGCCCGCGAGCCTGCCGGGGACGAAACGTGTACCCAAGGAAGTCAAACCGCTCGTGCTCGTGAGAGCCTTTGCGTTTGGAGTCCTTGCAGTACACGATGCGCGTCTTGCCCGGATTTAGCTCCAGGCCCAACGACGCCATCCGCTGCGTGATCGCATCGAGTACGACCCGCGCTTCGTTCTCACTCCAACAGTGTGCAACGATATCGTCCGCGTAGCGCTCAAAAGGGACCGCCGGGAACTCCCGACCCATCCACAAATCAAACGCGTAATGCAAAAAGATATTCGCCAGCACAGGGGAAATCGCCGAACCTTGAGGAGTCCCGCGATCCCGCGCTGCCACAGTGCCATCCTCACCTTGGATCGGTGCTTTCAGCCACCGCTCCACATAGAGAAGGACCCACCGCTCACTGGTGTGAGCGGCTACCGCCTTCAGCATTAGCTCGTGATCAATCGAGTCGAAGAACGACTGGTAATCCAGATCGATCACCCACCCGTACTTCCAACACCGCTCCCGGCACACCCCCACCGCGTCCAGTGCCGAACGTCCCGGTCGATAACCGTATGAATCCGGGTGGAAGACTGGCTCCACGTTCGGCTCCAAATAGCGTCTAACGACCGTTTGCGCGACCCTATCAGCGACAGTGGGCACACCGAGGGTCCTGACCCCTTGCCCATGCTGCTTCGGTATATCTACCGCCAACACCGCCGGCGGCATATAGGACCCCGAGGACAGTCGATTCCAGACCTTATAGAGGTTCCCCTGAAGGTCCCTCTCAAAATCCTTGATCGATACCCCGTCAACACCAGCAGCACCCTGATTGGACCTAACGTCCTCCCAGGCTTCCAACACAACCTTCTTCGAGATAACAAACGACTTCGCTTGCGACCTTGACTCAACCATTGGCTCCTCCCACACGCACGTGGTTGACCGCTGATCTCCTCAGAATGGTCCGTCCGCTTCGCTCCAATCCCATTACAGGACCTTCAACGCTACTACCGGACGATCCGCCCCTGTGCCCCGCAACAAGAGTTCGTGCCTCACAGTTTCGACCGCTTGGCACCCTCCCTGAAACAACCAGCCGCAGGCCAAAAGCCACTAGCTGATCCTCTCGCAGGACGACAGGTTCCCATGTTCCATGCAAGAGCCTGACCCACGCTCGCGCCGCATACATGCCGGACACCATCTGGCCAATAAACAGGCACCCGCCAGACTCATCCCGAAGCAAAGACCGTGCCCCGGTTTCGATGTCATCTACTGCCTTTCGACAACTCACCTGCGGTTCACTCTCGTTCGCCTTCATTGGGTCACACCTGACGCACTCAAAGGCACGCCTTTTCCCGTAACGCTCAGCACCAACGGCTCTTGACCGCAGCACCTTACGGTGGTTTGTGATCTCCGCCTGCACGACGACCACGGAGGGCCTACCTCCATCTCCCGCACAGCACCGCATCGAAGAACCCACCATCACTTCTTCTTTTTCTTCTGGTGAGCCTTCTTGCGCTCATGGCGCACCGTCTTCGGGCAGCCCGTGACGCTGATCGGCGTGGACTGGTGGATCACCGCACCATCCTGGCCCGTGAACGCCGTCGGCATCACCAGTTTGCTCTTACAGAGATTCCCGTTAGCCGCTAGCGCCGAATACTTACCCTGAGGCAAGCCTAGTTCGAAGCTCGCGATCGGGACATCAGGAACGTTCTTGAACGTGCTGCTCGTAATGTTCGTCTTGCTGCTGATGAACGTACTACCGACGAGGTCTACGGTCACTCCGTAGCCTTGGAGCACGGCGATCAGGCTTGGGAATTCTTCCCCAGCATGACTCACGAAATATGTGGGTCCTTCGATCGGGACCGGCAAGACCGGAGTGATCGCCTTCGCGTGACCCACGATCGACGCGGCCGGACAGTTAGCGGGGTTCGCTTCGAATACCTTCGCCGTACACGCCTTCTGTAGCGTCGTCAGCCTTGACGGGAGCTGCTTGGGCAAGTCCACCTTTACCGAGGCTATGTTCGACTGGGAAGACGCCTGATTCGCTCCCAGATTGCCTGTCGGGTAGACGATCTTCGCGGTCAAGCTCGCCCCATTCGCCCTTGATGTTTTCCCACTGGTCGATACCGAGAAGTTCGGCTTGAACGCAAGGCTACGACACGACCCCATCTGGAAATGACTCGATACTGGTGCTGTTGCTCCTTCGAAGCTGTAGGCGGTGCCGGAGAAGCTCATTGGGTTACAGCTCGTTGGGTTGAACATGAATTCGGGACGGTCTATCACCGCATCTATCTCGCGAATATCCGTCGGGATCCCCTTCACCGTCTTCGGAAACGCCGTCGTGCTGATCGTTAGTTGGCTTGTGTGCGGGTCCACTTCGATCTTCGCCCGCACCACTTCAGTACCCAGGTTGAACGGGCCAGCGACTATCGGCACCGCGATAGACAAGCCGAACGGGGCACCCTCATACGGTCCGGTCAAATAGATTGGGGCTGGTGGGGCACCGGGCTCAGGCAGCACGAACGGGTACGGGCCTGGTCCTACCTCAGCGACTGTATGTCCGATCTGTGATGCGTTTGAACAGGTTCCTTGGGCTGCCTGTGGTTCCCCACAGAGGGGGACCTTGGCTATCATGCCCAACAATCCCTCTGGTGTCTTGAACTGCAGTTTTTCGATGTGCTGCTGCCCATCGTTACGCGACAACAACATCGTGAAGTTCGTATAGCCCGCCGCCTGATCGGTCGTCGCACCAGCAGTCATCGTCGGTGCAAACGGGAGCGGACCAGTGCAGTTAGACGCACTGCTGCCTCCTGGTCCTGCCGTGATCTGGAAGTTGCTTTCCGATAGCGCATCCGCCGTCAACGGACTGCTCCATGGCGTGAAGTCCGCTGTCGCGGTATACGTCCCGCAAAACTGCGGTGTCACGAGCGCTGCTTGCGCACCACCGCTGAAGTTCAACACGAATTCGTTCAGTGGCGCGTCTGGCGTTCCTGGGTCTTGTGGAGTGCCCTTGAACGTAGTCGTTATCTGACCCGTCTGTTCATTCAAATGCACGGTGCCGATCAGCTTCAAAAAGACGCCTTCGCCTTCGGCAGCTACCAGCAACTGCAGGTTCGGCGGGTTGGATTGCAGAACATAGACGTTGCCCTTCAAACGTCCCGGCAGCAACGGCGTTGAGATTTCGTCAGTCCCGACCTTCGACGCAGCGGGACACGATGGTGGCCCGTCCATTGTTTCCTTTTCCGCTTCTGGTCCCCCAATGTTCTCCTGCCATAGTTGACAAGCCGCCAGGCCGGTCGCTTGGCCTGGGTTGATCGCTACGCCTTCTGGCAACACGACCGTTGTTTCCTTCAGGCCAGGTGTCGCCAAACCTTCAGGATTCAACCCTTGCGGGACCTTTACGAACGTCGATAGACCCGCTGGGGTATCTGAGAAGCTGGTGTCCGGGGCGAGGTTTATGAACGGTTGGAAGTGCTTGAGCTTTTCACAACCAGTGATCCCCACCGGATCGTCCTCACTGTTATGCATGGGGAAGCTTATTGGTGGTCCGTTTAGGCTTTCGTTTTCCCACGTACCCAACTCTTCTAGACTGAACATTGGTGGCGCACCGCATGATGTTGGCAGCGTCAATAGTGGCTTATCTTCGGCTCCCGTGCCACGTTCACCTGGGTTACCCCAGATCGTTGTCGTGTTGAATACGACCTTGCGTTGAGGAATATTAGCGTGCTCAGTGATGCCGTAATCACCACCGCTGCGTATACGCGCATCCACAAATACGTTAATACCATTGAAGTCGAAGGCGAACTCCGCAGCGACTCCCGGCGGCGGTACCATATTATACACCGGTTGAGGTGTCAATCCCGCACCTGATACCGCCGGATAATTTTCACCAATCTGCGTATTAGGCGGACACGCGAAACCATCAAGCTGGCTACGCTTACACTTCGGTACAGCACCAGGTTCACCAACAATTCCAGGCGGAATATTCACGTTCAAGAACCGCGGTTCACCACCACTAGGCTTCTCCTGACCATAGGCGGCACCCGTACTGTTCGTAGCGAAAGCAACAGTCAACTCGTACGGGTGGGAACCCGCCTGCGTATCAACCGTGCCGTCCGTGTTTGTGACCCATGCGTCCGCGTTAGCGAAGCCCAACGGTGCCGGCCCCGAACCATAATGTACTAGGACGGTCGCATTGGCGACGTCCAGCGCTCCGCCACCGCTCACCGTGATGCGATCCGGTTCGCTCGACGGACTCGCTGACACACGCACAGGGATTTCGATTATATCCGGAAGTCCACCTATCCCAATTGGTGCCAACCGGCATGTAACTACCGTTCCTTCTGAGCATTCCCCAGGCAATATTGTCTTCTGTTTTTCGTATACCACTTCGTTGATAGCTTCCAATCCCGCCGGAAGTCTATCCGTTACCGTTGGGCCTTCGCTTCCCTGCGAGCCACCAAGATTATACACATACAAGACCAGCAACCCTTCGCCACCAGGCGGAAGGTTCGTCGGGGCGAAACGCCCAATCGCCTCATAGCCAGGAGCCGGAGCATCACCCGAAGCAACCGACACAAACACGAACATCACACCGCAAGCCATGAGAATGGACAGCACAGAACGCTTGAACATGATTATTTCCTCCCCTTCACGACTGTCCCCGAACCCTTACGCGCTTTCTTTATGGGCCCATAGCGTTTTCTGGCCCGTGCTTCACACGATGCTCGCTTGCGCTTCGGCTTCTTGCGACACTGCTTCAAAGCATCGGCCAACTTTTGTGCACGCGTTAGCGACTTCGCCTTAGCTTTGACCACAGTGGGCACGGATGCCGCGAAGTTCCCGACACCGTCGAACGTGACGCTTGGTGGTGTTGCGAACGTTGGTGGCGGTGAAGGCACACCCTGACAACCAGAGCCCGTACACAATGGCGGAGTTGTAGGTTTCACGCCGTCCACTCTCACGTCGTAAAGATCGAACGCTTCGTTCTGATCTTCAGGAGCAAGCTGTGCTCGCGTCGCTAGAAACACATCATCTCCGGTTTCACTTGCACCTATCAACCACGAATCCGATTCGCTTGTACCACCTGAGAGCAGGAACACGCACCCACCGTTCACAGCGGCATCACTTGTGCAGGTACCGGAGCTTTCTCGCTCCCACTCATACACATTCTGCTTACCATTCGTGGCCTGTGCCACCAATGATGAGCTGCTATCGAAGAACACGCGATCGCCGTCTTCGCTGATCCACTGCGGCAAATCAAGCGTTGCCCCAACTGATCGGCAAATAACCAGACGCGCCTTCACGAGTCGAACCGCACGACGCACAAAACAAACTATTTGACCCAGCCTCATACACATAAACCTCATCCGTACCAGGAGGAGTCGGATACCCATGCGGATAGCCAGGCACACTCAACGACTGATCCGACATGAACACAACACCCCCGCCACTACCAGTAACCCGCGACGTCCGCTGACCCAAACCAGCCTGCCAATCACCATAAAAATAACCATCACTCGGTTCCTTAGAAGGCCAGCTGGAGAACGGTTGAACTTCGCCACCGTCTCCCCCTGATAGGGTACCAATAAATATTGGCGCGTCACCATCACGCCATAGGTACATGTTGGGTTCGCCTTCCACTGGTTTCGCGCCCTCACCGCTCGCTCCAGCAAGAACGCCCTTCGCCACAAAATACACACTCTCGCCATTGTTACTCACGCCAAGCACACCCAACACACCAGCGCTAGGACCGGCCACGGTTTCCCGCGACGCCTGGTTGGCTTCGGGTTCAGCGTTGAACCGGTAAAGCCCTTCTCCTTCGGTATAGAACGCGTAGCGACCTTCCTCCGCAGACGCCCAATACTGCGCTTCACCACCTGACACAAGCACCGTGCAGGCATCACCAGAGACAGTGCACTTTCCGTCTATAACAGGACTTTGAGACGCCGTCGGATTCACACGCAAATAAAGACCAGTGGGCCTTGAACTATCTTCAAGGCTCGACCAATAGATACGATCACCATCCCCGGAAATCGCACCACCAAAGCTCGGTGGATTGTGGTTAGGTTCACTGAGTGGTGGACCACCAAACGTCGCACCAGACACCACCCTACCTTCAGGAGACACATTAACCAAGCTCAAATGACCCCCCGCCGAATCATACAGGTAGTTATTCTTTTCGTGGTTATTTTTAGCGATTTCTGTTTTTACATCATTCTCAAGTTCCGTTTCAAGAGCACCAGCACCGTCTAGTAGGGCATCGTCTGTCTCGAAAGACATATCAGTAAAACCCGAAGACCCACCCGCGAAAACAGGACCCTCATTCGGTGAGCCCTGCACATCAACATTTTCAGCGCGCTCAGATTCGAACGCCGTTCGATCTGGCGACACTGCCTTAGTAAAGAGCGGCCGATAAGTACCTTCGTCTGTAGTGCGCGCATAAAGCAGCCTGTAACCATCACCAAGGGCTTCTTCTGATAGCGGGGGGTCTTCTGGTTCGGAGGACGTACCCGAGTCAAGTACCCCAACCGACAAACCGCTCGAAAACCCTTGATACTCCGTGGCAAAAACACCCGCGGGCTGGATACTTTTGGTTATCCAACCGCCGTTTGCGAGATGTTTAGCCAAAAACTGGCTACCAATGCCTCGACCCGCTTCTCCATTACCTCCACCCGAGGTCGCGTCGCTCTCATACGCCACGGTAGACCCATCGGTCGCGACCTGAAACAACTTACGTGTAGCAGTACCTTCACTGACACTTGCTTCCTCCGCAGCCGGCACATAAACGTTTGCATCCTCGTTATCTGGCGGCGTTACCATTTCAAACGTACGATCGTCCGGCAGGCCCTGGCTACCCACAGCAGCAGTTTCGCCCGTCGTGAACATCGCATCGGGGGACTGTTCGGTGCCGGTACTGTTGGTTGCGATGATCCGGTAGTGGTATTCGCTGTTGGGCACCAGCCCAGTCAATTGTGCTTGGATGCTGGCTGGCCCGTGTTGTGCGCTGATGCTCGCTTCTGGTGTACTTGCCCCGTACGTGTTGGTTGTCCCGTACTCCACGTGATAGGTAGTGACTTCGCCGTGTGGATAGATTTCGGCGCTGAGCGTCGCGCTGGTCGAAGTGGTGTTCGTGACCGATACTCCGGTGATTGTGGGTACCTGATGCTCTGTCTGTAGCGAGACTTCGTTACCTTGGGCTTGTTCGCCGAATATGTTCGTCGCGACCAGACAGAACGTGTATGTCTCGTTCGGTTCGAGTTCGGTGGCTTCGACCCCATGAACCGATAGCTGACTGGCTTCCGTGACTTCGACAGGAGTAGTGCTCTGTTGGAATGGCGGTTCTTCAGGAGATGCTTTGACGACCCGGCACGTGCCGTTTGTGTTGTAGTCCAGCTGGTAGCTCAACTGGCCGGTAGCACCACCGGGGTTCAGCTCGCCTTCAAACGTGGCCGTTGTAGCCGTGAGCGCGCTCGCGGGTTCCCTCAGCACAGGAGCTTCAAGCAATGACGAAGTCGTAAATGTCACTGGAGTGCTCACAGCATGTTCGCCTTTGATCCCATCGCGAACCAACAGGCACACCATGTATTCAGTGTCAGGCGATAGGCCCGAGAGCGTTTCGCTGACGGCTTCTTTGCCCCCACCCAGCGCTATGCCAGGCGAGACGGGTGCTTTGCTTTCCCCTACACACCCCGTGTTGCCCTGCTTGTAGAGGAATTCATACGTACCCACTTCATACGTACCAGGAGCACCTTCAACACCCGGGTTCAGGACACCATGAACCACAGCCGTCGTGGGCGGAGTAAGGGCTTCGACCGTCACTTCCGGTGTTTCGGGAGCGGCCGCCAGCGCCGGCACACTCGCCCACACAAGCAAGCCCGCCAATGCACAACACGCTACGAGGACCGCTACGAACGGTTTGTGAATGCTCATTAGGCGTTTCTCCCCCTGAAAGTGTTTAGGCGTGACCCACTGATTTACGGTGCTGTGCTTATGCATCACGCGACTGTCCTCTCCCGATCGATGTACATACCTGTGCCCAAACCCTCTTGATTACTCATGGCCCTTGGCTCCCTGTGGATGGCTCGATCGCATCGACGACCGCACGTCCCTGGCTGGTCAAATGCCATGCGTTCGGCTCACCCTTCACGTGTCCAGCACCATCATTGGTGAGCAGACCGGCGCGCTGCAAACGTGCCAACAACTTCGACATCTGACCCTGATCAGAAACACCAGCCACATCACCGAGCTGCCGATTGGAAGCACCAGGATTGCTCGAGGCCGCCTCCAACACCACAAGAGTGCGATACGTCACCCGCAAACCAAGATCGCGAAACGGAAAAACACCACCGTTATCCGCACCATTCGTGGTGCGTGGTGTGGGTAGCGCTCGCGCAAGCTCCCTGCTTGCGGCTGCCTTACCGAGATACGGCAACACGATCATGCTCATCAGAGAGCCCCTCAGCGCTAGCAAGGACCCCGACTCCCCGTTACCTCTTCGCTGAGCGGTCCCGATCGGCAATACGCCCATGGCGCTAGGGGGACTGGTGGCCAAACGTGCGTAGAGGATCGAGACGACCGCACCAACCACACCCTCAGCACTCAGCGCCGACGGACCAGAACTAGCACCCGCCTCGCCACGACCCTCATCGACAATCCCGATCAGACGGGCCAAGACCGCGTTGCGACGCTCAAGCACCCGCGGACCAGCCACGAGAGACTCAACAACCGTGAGCCGACCAAGACCGGGATCCTCGTCAAACAAGCCCAGTAGCTCAGTCAGGCCAGCCCTGATCCGCTCATGCCACGTCCGCTTGCCCTCAAACGCAGGCACCACCACCGTGGCGATCCGTGCGAGCGCGTCATCGAACGCCGCGAGGAAGCACTCTTCGCGGTCGGCGAACAGGTCATAGAACGTGCGCCGCGACACACCAGAGCGCTCAACCACATGCGCGACACTCACCTCCCCAGCCCCAAACTCCAAGACCGTGTCCATCATCGCCGAGACGATCCGTGCACGCTGAAGCTGAACGAGATGCTCACGCCCCAACCCATCACCCACAAGCCGCGAGGACTCCTGCACACGAGCCATCACAACCCCACCCCCACTAGTGGTCGGATGGGCTCCTGGGCGCCGAGAGAGAAGGCCCCCAGGAGCGCACCCGCATATGCCAGAACACCAGTCGTACTACGACCAGGCATCCCGCGTGTGGGAGAACACGACAAGCCATAGAGCGCGCGATAAGCGCGTGAGCGTCCTAGAGGACGCGAGGAATCAAGCCGGGCCTTGAACCCGGCGGGCCGCGGGACTACTCCGCGGCGAAGAGGGCTAGCGCCTAGAAGGCAGCTGTCCCAGAGAGAGAGAGAGAGAGAGAGACGCGTCAGCGACGCTGACGCGTCCTATAACAGACCCGCCAATGCGACACGGACTCTCAACTGCGCTATTCCCCAAAGCAAACACGCAAACAACTCTTTCCCTTGTTGCGACCCGGTCCCTCTCCCAAGGCACCCCGTCAAACCAGTGCTTGTCGACCACGAAGACCGACCCAAACCCAATCTTATGTTTTAGCCCCCACACCCACACGAGCACAGGAACGAAAAGCACTGTACACAACACGCAACCACATGTCAAGCCCCACACAATAAGCACCGCCAGCATCAGCTCGTAGCGTTGCAAACGGTTGAGCAGCTTCGATGCCTGTCCCTCATCGGTGATGCCTGCTGCTTGAGCGATCTGCTTGCTGGAGACGCCGGTCGCCGAAAGCAACGCCCTTTGCCCGCGAATAGCGGGCTTTTCAGGAGCGTTTGGGCGTATACGCCCATTCAGATGGCGGACCCCTGCTCCAAAATCGAGTCCGAACCCTTCCTTTCGTCCGGTCTTGGCGCTAGTGTGTGACCACAAGGTGACCACATGTCCAGCATGAAGAACATCGGCGTCCGCGAGTTTCGCGATCACGCCACCAAGTATCTGGCAGGCCCCGAGCCTGTGGCCGTCAACCGGCATGGGAAGGTGATCGGCTTCTACATCCCGCTTCGGCGAGACGAAGACGAGGTGCGCCACGCCGTTGCCCAGCTTGGCAAGGCTGTAGAGCAGGCGATCGACGAAACCGGCCTCGGCGAGGACGAGCTGGCAGGTCTCTTCGATACGCGACGGCCCTTCTCTGGATGATCGTTGTCGCCGACGCCAGCGTGCTCGTCGGCGAGTTGCTGCGCAAGAGGGGTCGCGCGCTGATCCTGCGGCCGGAGCTGCAAGTCCTCGTCGCGGAGGACCAATGGAGCGAGACAACGCACGAGCTTTCGCGGAGGCTCGGGATCATGGAGTCCACTGGTCGCCTGTCGCCGGACAACAGGCAAGCGCTGGAGGAGGCCATGCAGTGTCTCATCGATGCCAAGGCGATCGACGTCATCTCGCGGTCGATGTACGCGCCTTTTGAGGCCACAGCTCGTAGACGGATTCCCAGAGAATCCGCAGGACTGGCCAACGGTTGCCTTGGCGCTGCTGCTTGACGCAGCCATTCTGACTGGAGACAACGACTTCCTTGGATGCGGATGCCCGACTTGGACTGTCGAGACTCTCCTGCGTGAGCTACAGGACCCAAGCTAAGTCTCCACGACGACTTGCGGAACTTCCGGCACCTCTATTTCCGCTTCTTTGCTTTCGCTCCTGTTTTCCTCCCCGTCTTGCTCTTCTTGCTGGCTTCTTGAGCTTTGGACAGCCCATGACGCTAATCGGCGTGGTCTGGTGTATCACCGCACCATCCTGACCCGTAAACGCAGTCGGCATCACGAGTTTCGTCTTGCAGAGGTTCCCGTTTGCGGCGAGCGCCGAATACTTACCCTGAGGCAAGCCTAGTTCGAAGCTTGCGATCGGGACGTCGGGCACGTTCTTGAACGTGCTGCTCGTGATGTTCGTCTTGTTGTTGATGAACGTACTACCGACGAGGTCTACGGTCACTCCGTAGCCCTGCAGCACGGCGATCAGGCTTGGGAATTCTTCCCCAGCATGGCTGACGAAATACGTTGGTCCTTCGATCGGTACCGGTAGGACCGGTGTGATCGCCTTCGCGTGCCCCACGATCGATGCTGCTGGACAGTTAGCCGGGTTCGCTTCGAACACCTTCGCCGAACACGCCTTCTGCAACGTCGTAAGCCTCGACGGAAGCTGCTTGGGTAGATCCACCTTGACCGACGCGATGTTCGATTGCGAGGACGCCTGATTCGCTCCGAGGTTCCCTGTGGGGTAGACGATCTTCGCGGTCAGGCTCGCCCCACTCGCTCTTGATGTTTTCCCACTGGTGGACACCGAGAAGTTCGGCTTGAACGTCAAGCTACGACACGACCCCATCTGGAAATGGCTCGATACCGGTGCCGTTGCCCCTTCGAAGCTGTAGGCCGTGCCGGAGAAGCTCATTGGGTTACAGCTCGTGGGGTTGAACATGAATTCTGGCCGGTCGATCACAGCGTCGATCTCGCGAATATCGGTCGGGATCCCCTTCACGGTCTTAGGGAACGCAGTCGTGCTGATCGTTAGTTGGCTTGTGTGCGGGTCCACTTCGATCTTCGCCCTGACTACTTCGGTACCCAGGTTGAATGGGCCCGCAACGATAGGCACCGCGATAGACAAGCCGAACGGTGCACCCTCGTATGGGCCCGTCAGATAGATCGGTGCTGGTGGAGCACCAGGCTCAGGTAGTACGAACGGGTATGGGCCGGGACCTACCTCGGCGACGGTATGCCCGATCTGCGATGCGCTTGAGCATGTTCCCGCTCCTGCTTGTGGTTCTTGGCAGAGTGGGACCTTGGCGATCATGCCCAATAGGCCCTCTGGTGTCTTGAACTGTAGTTTTTCGATGCGTTGCTGCCCATCATTACGCGAGAGCAACATCGAGAAGTCTGTATACCCACCCGCCTGATCGGTCGTAGCACCAGCGGTCATTGTCGGCGTGAACGGTAGCGATCCTGTACAGCCTGCTATCCCCGTTTCCCCAGGACCGCTTGTGATTGAGAAGTTGCTTTCCGATATCGCGTCTTCAACGAATGGCGTGCTCCATGGCGTGAAGTCCGCGGTGGCGTTGTAGACCCCGCAGGTTGGTGGTGTGACGAGTGCTGCTTGTGCACCACCACTGAAAGACAGTACGAATTCGTTTAGTGGTGCGTCGGGGGTTCCTGGGTCTTGGGGGGTGCCCTTGAACGTGGTGGTCAACTGTCCTGTCGTTTCGTTCAAATGGACAGTCCCGATCAGCTTTAGGTTCACGCCTTCCCCTGAAGCCACTACCAATATTTGTAGGTTCGGTGGATTGGATTGCAGGATGTAGACGTTACCTTTCAACCTGTTCGCCAACAATGGCGTTGAGATTTCGTCGGTACCGACCTTCGAGGCCGCAGGACATGATGGTGGACCATCCATGCTTTCTGTTTCTGATTCTTCCCCACCAATATTCTCCTCAGACGGCTGACAAGCAACCAGGCCTGTTGCTTGACCGGGATTGACCACTACACCTTCTGGTAGCGTCACGGTTGTTTCCTTCAAGCCTGGTGTCGCTAGACCTTCAGGGTTCAGTCCCGCAGGCACGTGTACCGTGGCCGTGAGACCCGCAGGCGTATCGGAATGACTCGTATCCGGCGCCAACGAGATCGACGGTTGGAAATGCGCGAGCCGCTGACAACCAGTCATTCCCGCTGGAACATCCTGCTGATCATGCGTCATAGCGCTAATCTGCGCGTGCGCGCTTTCATCTTCCCACGTACCCCTGATTTCCGCAGTGAACTTCTGAGGTCCCTGACAGGACGTCGGCAACGTCAAGAACGGCACGTGCGGGAGACCGCTCCCGTTATGTTCAGCTGGAACACCCCACAACGTGATCGTGTTGAACGAAACCCGTCGTTGTGGTACCTGCGTGTGCTCGGTGATACCACTATCGCCACCGCTACGCACACGCGCAGTCAACAATGTTGTAATGCCATCCAGCGTGAACCCGAACTGTGCGGCCACACCAGGCGGTGGCACCATATTATACACATATCTGTCAAAGCCCGCACCGGTTATTTGGGCTATGTCTTCGCCGATCCAGCTTCCCGGCGGACACTTTTCGTTATCGAACTGTTCGCGCGTGCACTGCGGAACAGCATTCGGATCACCAACCACACCGGGAGGTGCGCTCACGTCAATAAAATGAGCTTCCCCACCAGTAGGCAGACTGAAGACATTAGATTCTTCGAACTGTGAGTTGATGCTAAACACTACGGTCAGGTCATAAGGATGGGAGCCAGCCTGCGCGTCGATCGTACCGTCAGCATTGCTGAACCATGCGTCCAAACCGGAGAACCCTAGTCCCGTTGATTGTGAGCTGAACGTCACCGGAAACGAACTGCTCGCCACGTACAGTGCACCACCACCGGTGACGGTCGTTTGATTCACCTCTCCTGTACCGCCCGTCCCGATACTAACCGGGATACGGACTTCGCCTGGGTAGCCCATGGGTGGTATCGCGCCGAGCTTGCACGTCACTTCTGTACTACCAGTACAGCCAGGAGTCTCTATTGCCGCTTCCGCATTTGATCCGGGGAGCTTTTCGATGGCGCTCAACCCAGCCGGTAGCTTATCGATGAGCGTTGGACCTTCATCCTGCACCGTACCTCCACCGATATTGTACACCTTCAGGTACAGCATTCCGTGGCCGCCTGGGGGTAGGTTCGTTGGGGCCGTATAACCATAGATCTCCCAGCCCGGCGCGGGAGCATCCGCCTGAGCACTTGAAACCCACAAAGTCATGGTGCCTAGGATGACGAGAAGGATCGTGTATCGCTTGAACATGCTACCTGCTCCCCTTAGCCGACTTGGATACCTTCTTGGTCTTCTTGCTAGCCCCATACTTACGCCTAGCGGTCGTCTCACAAGAGTTCCGCTTGCGCTTTGGCTTTCCCCGACACACCTTCAACGCTCGCGCCAGCTTCTCTGCACGAGTGAGTGTCTTTGACTTGCCTTTGACCACCGTTTTGCTCGACGCGGGCGTTAGAAAGTTCCCGACACCGTCAAACGTTACGCTCGACGGTGTAGCGAACGTCGGCGGTGGAGCAGGAACACCCTGACAACCAGTACCCGTACACACGGGCGCCGAGACGGGTTTAGCGCCGTCCACTCGTGCGTCATACACATCGAAATATTCATTTTCGTCTTCGGGCGTCAAATGCGAACGCGTGATCATGAACACGTCACTACCGTTAGCACTCGCACCAATCAAATAAGAGCCGACTTTGCTGCTACCAGCAGACAATAGGTAGATACAGCCACCACTCGTACCATCACCTGTCTGACAGCTACCGGTGTCTTCGCGCTCCCACTCATACACATTAACCTGATCACCATTCGTGTCCTGTGGCACCAGCGGCTCGAAACTATCGAAGAACACGTTATTCCCATCTTCAGATATCCATGTGGGCATATGCGTATCACTCCAACTCACAGGCAAGAAAGCCGCTGCACTGGACGCATTATTCGGCGGTGGTTCACCAGTAGGACTACACGAAGCACAAAACAGGGTATGGTCCACCGCCTGATACACATACACCTCCTCAGCACCCTCATTCGGATACCCACCCAAGAACCCCTTAGCATTCAAGCTCTGGTTCGACATGAACACGAGACTATGCCCATCGGGCGTCACCTCAGCAGTACGCTGACCAAGATCCGCAACCCAATCACCAACTTCACCTTCACCCGCATCCCCGGGATTGGGACTGTACTCATATTTGTCAAGTCCGTTGAACGGTGCAGTGCCGATACCATCTTCCCCGGATAGCGTCCCGATCAGAACCGGTGCTTCCCATTCACTTCCGCTCTCATGCGACATGTAAAGCTGATCGTTGCTATCGACATAATAGATATAGTCACCGGCTTCGCTAGCACCGATCACAGCCTGCACACTGACGCCTGGGGTGAGGTCACTCGTCACACCAGTATTAACATCATATTCATATAGCGCGCCCTTTGTAAAGAATGCCTTAGATCCATCACTGCTAGCCGTCCAAAACCTACCACCACCAACTTCCTTGTCAACCTGTATTGTGCACGCATCCGTAGCTACCGCACATTCACCTTTGTTATTGAGCGGACTCTGCGGTTGCAACGCGTTCTCACGTACATAGACCGCACTCGGAACCAGATTTAGTTCTCCTGTATAAGAGCCATCGGGGACACCACCGTCCACTTCAAGGGTACTCCAAAAGATCCTTGATCCATCACTCGATACAACATGACTGAAATTTGGTGGATTGTATCGTCTAGTGACGAGGTTCGCCTCCGGCGCGCCAAAGGTCGCATCCTGCGCCACCTTCCCATCAGGCAACACATCCACCAATCTTGACTGCCCTTCACTCGAATCGTAAAGATAATCAAATTCTTCTTTATTTACGATTTCCCTCTTTACATCTTCGGTCAATTCCTTTTCCAGGTTTCCTTCCCCATCGAGCAGCGCCTCATTCGCCTGGAAAAGCAACTGACCAAAATCCTCCGAACTGCCCGCAAAAAGCGGATCGCTTCCTTCTGGAAGTTCAAGTCGCGTATAGCCATTATCCGACCAAAGCTGACGCTTACCATTGTTAATAGGCAACGCAGAGAATAGTGGCTGATAAATTTCTTCATCCAAAGAATGACTATAAATCTCGCCGTACCGACCCAGCGGAATCTGCTCACCCGGCAGTTGAGGAACTTCGTATTCGGCACGTTCAGATTCAGACGTCATCACACCCACCGACATGTCGCTGGAGAACCCATGATATTGCGTCGCACGCCGTCCCGCAGGCTGAATACTCGTCTGTGTCCATCCCGTCGCGGAATGCGTCGCCAGATAGGCACTGCCCAACCCATTCCCTGCGGATTCCCCACCCCCATTATGAGTAGGATCAGCCTGATAAACAAGATGATCACCATCAGGTGCAACATCGAACAAACGCTGCGTTACGAAACCTTCACCCAAATATTCAGGTTCAATTGCGCGCGGTATATATACTTCTGCGCCTTCGTTTTGTGGCGAGGTGACCATTTCATACACTCGACCATCCGGCAAGCCAGAACCCGTAGCGTTCAACGTCGTAAACGTAATAGCGGTCCCCGGTCCTGTTTCCCCGTCAGCATTCGACGCGACCACACGAAAGTGATATTCGCTATCCGGCTGCAACCCAGATAGCTGCACCACGGTGGTGCCGCCAGTCGCAGGCACCTTTTCAGGCGAGCTTTCCAACCCATACGAGCTGCCCGTCCCATATTGAACGGTCAGGATTGTTTCCAACCCTCCCGTTTCGACCTGAGCACTGATCCTCGCGCTCGTGGACCCCACATTCGAGAACGACTGGCCATTGATGCTCGGCTTGCTTGATTCAGTCGTGAACGTCACCGGTGAGCTGAGCGCCGCTTCCCCCGCTTCGTTACGCACCAACAAACAATACGTGTAATGCGTGTTAGGCGATAGGCCACCAACTTCGGTTGGACCCACACCTTCTTTTTCGCCTCCAACAGTCCCTTCTGTGGACGTCGTGTGTTCGCTTTCCTGCTGGTGCGTTTCAGTGTTTTCATGCGCACATTCAGTCGCGGACTGCTGGTAGAGGAATTCGTAAGAACCAGGCTCCCCCGGTTTACCAGGGTTCAACACACCCTGCAACTTCACCGAAGAAGCCGTGACTTCACTTGCGGGTGAGATAGGCGCAACCGTCGGAGCTTCAAGCACCGCAATCGTTTTGAACATAGCGAGCGGACCAACGGTTTCTTCGCCTTTGGGATTACGCTCAGACAAACACACCGTGTATTCCGTCCCCGGACTCAAACCCGCCAGTTCCTGGGAGACTTCTTCATGTTCGAAACCCAACGCCAAGCCCGGTGATTCAGGCGCTTTGCCGGCTCCTTCGCATCCTGGCCCTGTCTTTGATTCCTTATACAAGAATTCGTAAGTACCGGGATGGCCTTCCGCATTAGGACTCAACACACCATGCAAAGTGACCCTCATGGCACCCACGTGTTCCACCGTGACGGGACCCGGAGCTTCGGGAGCAACCGCAAAAGCCGAGGCGCTCCCGAACACCAAACCCCATGCTCCGGCACAAAGGATCGTGACGACGGCAAGTACAAGCCGGCGCATAACCATTGCTCTACTGGACACAACTGCCTCCCTGAATGAGCCCCAGCCAGTGAGGCGATTTGAAAAACCCGTCCCTGCTCCCATCACACCCTCGCCTTCCCGCGCTCACCGGCACTTATCGCGATCGCGTCAACGACCGCGCGTCCCTGACCGGTCAGCCGCCACGCGTTCGGCTCGCCCTTCACATGCCCGCCACTCTGATTGGTGAGCAAACCGGCACGCTCCAAGCGCGCCAACAACTTCGATATCTGACCCTGATCAGAAACACCAGCCGCATCGCCTAGCTGCCTGTTAGAAGCACCAGGATTACTCCAGACAGCCTCCAACACCACAAGAGTGCGATACGTGACCCGCAAACCAAGATCGCGAAACGGGAAAACCCCAACGTCATGGGCACCATTAGTGGTGCGCGGTGTGGGTAGTGCTCGCGCAAGCTCCCTGCTTGCGGCTGCCTTACCTAGATACGGCAGCACGATCATGCTCATCAGCGAGCCCCTCAACGCCATCAACCCCCCCTGCTTCCCACCGCCTCCTCGGTGAGCGTTCGCGATCGGCGACACACCCATAGGCTGTGTGCGACTGGTGGCCAGGCGTGCATGGAGAATCGAGACGACCGCACCAACCACACCCTCAGCACTCAGCGCCGGTGGGCCAGAACCAGCACCAGTCTCGCCACGACCCTCATCGACAATCCCGATCAAGCGGGCGAGCACAGTGTTTCGACGCTCAAGCACCCGCGGACCCGCCAGGAGAGACTCGACAACTGTGAGGCGACCAAGACCAGGATCCTCGTCAAAGAAGCCCAGTAGCTCTGTCAGGCCGGCCCTAATCCGCTCATGCCACGTCCGCTTGCCCTCAAACGCAGGCACCACCACCGTGGCGATCCGTGCGAGTGCGTCATCGAACGCCGCGAGAAAACACTCTTCGCGATCGGAGAACAGGTCATAGAACGTGCGTCGCGACACCCCCGAGCGCTCGACCACATGAGCGACGCTCACCTCCCCAGCCCCAAACTCCAAGACCGTGTCCACCATCGCCGAGAGGATCCGTGCACGCTGAAGCTGAACGAGATGCTCACGCCCCAACCCATCACCCACAAGCCGCGAGGACTCCTGCACACGAGCCATCACAACCCCACCCCCACGATGGGTCGGGTGGGCCCCTGGGCGCCGAGAGAGAAGGCCCCCAGGAGCGCACCCGAACATGCCGAGACACTGGTCGCCGAGCGACCAGGCATCCCGCGTGTGGGAGAACACGACAAGCCAAAACACGCGCGATAAGCACGCGAGCGCCCTAGAAGACGCGAAAGATCAAGCTGGACGTAAGGTCCAGCAAGCCGCGAACCCTTCCCGCGGCGGAGAGGACTAGCGCCTAGAAGGCAGCTGTCCCAGAGAGAGAGAGAGAGAGAGAGAGAGACGCGTCAGCGACGCTGACGCGTCCTATAACGGACCCGCCAAGACGACACGGACTCTCAACAGCGCTATTCCCCAAAGCAAACACGCGAAAAAACAACTCTTTCCCTGTAAGCGACCCGGTCCCTCTCCCAAGGCACCCCGTCAAACCAGTGGCGTCGACCACGAAGACCGACCCAAACCCAATCTTATGTTTTAGCCCCCACACCCACACGAGCACAGGAACGAGAAGCACTGTACACAACACGCAACCACATGTCAAGCCCCGTGCGACAAGCAGCACCATCGACTACACAAACACGACCACCGGCTCAAGGCACGCCGCGAGGACGTCGAAATGCTCAAGCCGCGACCACGACTCACGATCCCCGATCACATACAACCGCCTACGCGCGCGACTGACCGCGACGTTGAGCAGGTTCGGCTTCTGTGCCGCCCACGCCCGCGCACCCGGCCGCCGCGAATCGCCGCCGAGCACCAGGATCACGATCTCAGCCTCACGCCCCTGTGCGGTGTGGATCGTACCGGCAGTCAGGCCCGCATAGCTCTTGCGGTACTTCGCGATGTTCCGCGCGACCGCCCGAAACGGCGTGATCAGAAAAACCTCACTGAAATCAACCATCTCATAACGCAAACCATCAAGCAACTGCTCAAGCGCCACACCCTCCCCCGCAACCCAATTACCACTCGACACCCCACCGGGAACATCGATCCAATGACTCCCCGCCAAACGCAACTCCTCCCGCTCCGGCGTGCAGTTCAGCATCTGCCCACCATAAGCAACCTCGTTCACAATCTCAAACATCGGACTCTCACAACGCCGATGCACATTCAGAGGGATGCCAACCCAAAGGGACTGCGACCCATCCTCCGCCTGCGCACGGTAGGTGCCAAGCGGGCAGACCTGATCGGCAAGCGTCTGCACCGAGGCATCACCAGGCAGGCACGCGCGCTCAACGCGATGCTCGGCTCTGAGCACACGCTCGATGCTGCGCGGAAGCTGAACGATCGGCTCCAGCTGCAGCGGATCGCCGACGACCGCGCGCCGCGAACGCCAGATCGCACCAACGGCGGCTTGCGGGGTGGCCTGACCGGCCTCGTCGATCAAAAGCCAGCCAAGATCCTCCTGGCCAAGATGGCGAAACAAGTACGGAAACGAAGCAAACGTGGTGCTCACCAACGGAACCGCAAGGAACAAGCACTGCCACGCCGCCCGCGCGGCCTGCGGGGAAACATCGCTACCGGCCTGTCCTGAAATCAGCTCGGTGGCGCAACGCAGACTCGCGCGCATCTTGGGAGCGGCCGCTTCAATGAACGCACGGTGCAAAGCAAGCGCGGCAAGGAACAGCTCCACGCGAGCCGTGTTGTAGCTGCCGTCGATCCAGGGGGCGCAACGCTCGCGCCGCTCCCGCTCCGCAGGCTCAGCCCAGCGCTCATCGGCCACCACGGCATCGGGAAAATCCGTCGCAAAGCGCTCGCGCACACCAGGGATCTCAACCTGAAGCTCCCGCGCCCGCGCTTCGACAACGAGTCGCCTCTCCTCATGGCGCTCGAGCAAAGCGGTAAGCTCGGCCGCACGCGCCTGCACCGGCTCAAGGCGCGCGCGCGTCTCAGCGGCGGCCTGCTCAGCGGCCTCGAGCGCCTCGTTCAGTCGCGCCCGCTGCAAGCGCCAAGCGCGCATCGCGCCACCAAACGAGCGAACCCACTCCACCACTGAGGGCCGCGCACTCTCATGCACACGCAACCCATCCACACAGCGCGCAACCGCGCTCACGGCAACACGGGCCGCCTCGCGCCGCTCGACCAACTCAAGCTCAATCTCCGCCAAACCCGCACACGCACCATCCACACCGACACGCTCTGCCATCCACTCGGCCACCGCATCCTCGCGCGCATCCAACAGGTCGCCATAGACCGCCCGCTCAGCCTGAGTCCTCTCCACACGCACAAGCGCCTCCCGAAAACGCGCCACAGCCTGCTCCCAGCTCAGCGCCGACTCCGACTCCGGTCGATCGAGCAGCTCCCGCAGCCCGTTCCACCAGAACCGGCTAACGAACGCCTTGTTTTTAGAGCGGTTGCCAAGGACGCCAGCGACCATCGCCCACGCCTCCCGCGGCGGGTCGCAGCCCGCAGGGGTCAACATCTGCGTCGCAACCTCCGGAAAGTAGTCACACGCACCCAGCCAGCACGAGTCGATCGCATCGACCGCGGGGATCTCAGCGCTCACGTTCTCAGCCGCCGCGTTCGTGGCACACGCAAGCACAACCTCATAGCCACACAACGCCGAAACCGGCGGGTAGACGCGCCGCCCCCGCCATGGCAGGGGCTCCTCAAACGCCTCACTCGGGTCAAGCTCGACCATCTTCTTAGCCCGCTCCACGACGAGCGCTGCAAGCAAATCGCGCAGCATCACCGTCTTACCCGTCCCCGGCGGACCGTTAATCGCCCAAACCCCACGCGAGCAATCGCCAAGAATCTCATTCAGGCCAAGCTGCTGCCCCAACGACGGAACATGCGCACTCGGACTCGGCCAGCGACCAAGCGGAACGCGATGCGGCGATAGCGACTTGCGCACACGCTTCAGGTCACGCTCAACATCCACCCGCGCCCCCACATCGATCCTGCTCGCGGGCGTCAGGTATTCACACAAAGCACGCCCACAAGCACCCTGCGTGACAGCATGGCCGACCTTGCGAAGGTCCTCCGCGTAGAAACTGTTCAACAGCTCGCGCGAACCCGCAGCATGCGCCTCGCGCACGGCAACCTTGCGACTGACGACCCTGATCTCAAGCGCACGACGCAACTCCGCATCCTCAGGCAACCGATCCAACTCCAACAACCGAGAGACAAGCTCAAGGCAGGCGCCCAGATCCTGACCGTCAAGCTCACGACCAACAAACCAACCCTCCCCTTCAAGCTCCCGAGCACGCTCATCATCCGCCGCGGGCGCAACATCCTCCTCCCACTCAAAGCGAAACGAAGAGGAAACCCGCTCAAAACTGGCGCTACCAACCGAAACGGGGCCCTCCCGCAAAGCCTGACCAATAGCCCAAGCACAACTCGCAAGCACCGGCGAACCAAGAACAGCCCGCCCATCATCAGCGACGACAAAAGCCGCAAGCGCGCTCTCCCCCGCCCGCGGCCACTCATCCAACACCCCCTCCTCAGAAGGATAAGCCCGGCGAACATCCCCAAAAGCACGATCAAGCGAAAACACCCCCAAGAACACCAAATGCCGCCAAGCCTGCTTATCCCCCAACCAAAGCGCACGCAACCCATGACCAGCCTCCCAAGGCAGCGGCCCACCAACCCCAACCCGCGAAACCCGCTCATCCTCCTCCACAACCCCCTCAAGCAACTGAGGAGACAACAACTCCACCCCACGCCAATACTCAACGATGTTGACCCGGTCCTCGTCAGCCGACATGTAGCCGTCTCCCGCTCATTCGAATCGATCTCTGGGATCATCGGCCGGAGAGGACCAAATCTGAAAGGCACTCGACGCGCGTGCGAGGGTCAGGCGATTTCTTCTACAGAGCGCAAACGCCGAGGATCCGCGGGGAGACCTCGCCAGATGTCTCTGCTCTTCACGATCGGCCACTGCTCGACCGGAAGGTTGGTGGTGAACAGAGCTAGCGTCTCACCGAGACGGCTTGCCGAGGGCGCTATCACACCAAACAGCCCCAGCTGATGGGCTGCGGCTCCTATCGCTTGACATGGGTCGTAGTCGCCTACTTCCGAGGCCAGCAGGTCGCGATATCTCACATCGCCCCCGCGTTCAAGCGCTCGACGGCGTCGAGGACCTCGTCGTAGGCGCCCTCGGCAAGCAGGTCTATCGGGCGACGGCCGGCGAGACTGCGCTTGCGCCCGTGCAACCGAATCTCCGCGCCCTCTTTGGCGTATACGTCACGCAATTGCCTGGTCACGTAGTGCAACTCGAGCAAAAGATCGCGATTGTGACCGCTCGGAGCGTTGCTGCCAGCCGACCAGTTGCGCACCTGCCGGTCGGCGACGCCGATCACACGCGCGACGTCGGCCGAACTCAGACCGGCGTCGCGGACCTCGTCCACGATCCGTGCATACAGCGGACCGACCGACGGGGGCCCATCGGTGTCCACATGCTTTGCGGCGCTCACGTGGGACATGCCACATCCTCCTTCGACAACTACCGTACATCCGATTTAGTTCCTAACAAACTTCCGTTAGAATAGCAGATCACACCATGATCCAATCATGCGCAGAGTGCCCAGCGCCGAGAATCGTCCCAAGCAGCCCGTAGCCTGAAAGACGGGCGAGCGAACACCGGTGCAAGGAGGCGCAAGTGCAGACGAACCTCAATCACATAACCCTGAGCGGCAACCTGACCGGCGACCCAAGACTCGAAGTGCTCCCCTCAGGCCAGGTCGTATGCGAAATGCACGTGGCATGCCACTACCGAGCGCGCAACGCACAGACCGGCCAGTGGCAGGAGCACACCGACTTCATCCCCGTGCGCGCATTCGCACACCAGGCAAGAACCACAAGCGACCACCTGAAAAAGGGCGACGCGATAGCCCTCGCTGGCCGCATAAGCTCACGCAAGATCAAAACCCCCGACAAAGACCGCTGGGTATGCGAGGTGATAGCCCAAACAGTGCAGTTCGCCAGTCGAAGCGCGTGAGGATGCGCACGGACGCCCCGACATTGTCCGTCGCAGGCACAAGCAAGCGCCTGGACAAGCTCCTGGCAAGGCCGGTCGTGGCAATAGTGGGCACCCGCCACAGCACCCACTACGCCAGGAAACGGCGGGCACTGGAGCTTGGCCGGGAGGTGGCGGCGGTGCCGGGAAGGATCGCCGACGAAAGCGCGGGCGGCCCGAATCGCCTGATCCGAGAAGGGGCCCACCCAATACTCGAGACCAAAGACGCGCTCGACCTGCTCGCCTGAGCATGCCCAGGGGTGTGGTGTGCCTGCCTCACCCATTATCGCCGCGCTGCGCGCGGCGGGGTGGCTGCGTCAGACACACCACAACGACGCAAGGAGACACCCCCATGGCAGACACGGCGCCGGACATCATCACAGCGCTACTGCACTACAAGGCGCAGCTGGAGCCCCATTACAAAGCACTCTGGGCGATGACAACACAGGAGCGCATCGTGGCAATGCGACGCGGCGAGCTGAACATGCTGCAACTGTAGGAGTGGGCATCCCGCGCCCCACACGAGGTACCGCTACTGAACGGCGAGTTCGAGTTCATCGCGATCACGACACCCGAGGTCACAGACCGTCGAGAGCGCTAACGCATACGAACAGCCTGCGGCGGCGCGAGAGCCCGCCGCAGGCTCGCTCTCACCGGCTCCCGCCCACCCGCCAAGACCGCTACCGTGACAGCAGTGTCAGAGCCGATCGACATCCCAATCCGCCTGCTGATCGACGGCACACCAACACCCGCATACACGACCGCCACCAGCGCCGGCGCATATGTTCTCATCCTCGCCACCATCCTCACCGAGCCCGCGATCAGCCTCTACTCCACCTACGCCGGACATAAGCACACCACCACCCTGGCCTCCCACCTGCTGCTCGCCAAGGACGCATATGAAACCATCGCCGCCGAGCACCACCACGACCAGCTACCCGTAATACACACACGCCGACTCTGCCTCTACGACCACCTACACCGCCTACAAGACCTCCTCGCCACACTCAACATCACCGCGACAATCCCACTAGAAGAACACGCCATCGAGATCCTCGAGCAATAGACCCACGTGAGCGCGACGCGATCCAAGACCAGCACCAAGTCATGCCATCCCTCGGCGAGACGCACAGGATCTAGCGGAAACGCGCAACATCAACCCGACGACAAAAACCTGCCCGAATCCCGAGCCCCACTCACAACCAGACATCTTCGCTGAACCCGACAACGCACTCGCCGGGAGCCCAGCAGAACAGGACGCCTTGAAGCGAACCTTCGCCAACCCGGACGTAATCGACTTACTGGTCTGACGGCCATGACCGTTGAGCGCGTGCCGCCATGCGAAGTTTGGCGGCACAAGCCATCAGATAGGATGGGGGTGCGATGCAAGATCAAGATGAGCATCTCGACGCTGGAGTGCGCGCTGCAGAAAAGCAGGCGTCGCGCGAGCGGGACGAGCACGATCTGCGCGCAGGTCGTAAGTCCGCCGCGCAGTTGCGCGAGGAGAACGAGCTGTTTGTGTCGTTTGCACGCTCGGCACGCGTGGACCTCGCGGCGTCGCGTTCGCTCGGGTAAGCGTACGTGAGCACAAAGCCCCCGCTAGGAGATTGTGCGAATGCTCGGCCTGCTGGAGTCGCTAAGCGACATCTTGGTCCTCCAATCAGGCGAGATGGATTTGGTTGGGGTTAAGGGTGGCGTTCCCACGATCCAACAAGACCTCCCCCGCCACCGACCGGCCACCAAGCCCACGGTAAAAGAAAGCGAAGCTCCAGGCGCGTATTGTCGAGTTGGTCACACCCGTGCGCTTGATCGGTCCATCAACGCTTAGATAACAGTGCTCGACCGGTTGGTCGGAGAACCGCGCACGAAGGGCACCGTCGCGTGCCCCCCGTGTGACCTCTCCCCAGCTCACCCCCCAGCCGAGACCCCGCCGGAGTCGCCCGCGAAGCCATCGGAGCGGGTGTTCGACGGCGGCGCGCCTTCCTGGGCGTCGGAGCCCTGCGCGGACCCGGCGCTCGCTTCGGGGTCGCTGACGCCGCCCTCGCTCGTGAGCGATTCGGCAGCGTCTGCCGCGTCCTGAGCACTTGGCTGCGGGTGTGCCAAAGGGCGCACCATGCGTTTTCCCTCTACGGTAGGCGAGGGGGAAGGCGCCGCCGCCTGGACGCTGACCACGATCATGCGCGCCGTGGATCTGAGCGCCGCGGTCTCGATGATGCGAGCGCGCGAACGGTTATTCCCCTGAAGGTGGAGCCTCGCAGAAGCGGCCGCGAGCCAGCCGCGCAGCGACCTGCGCTCGACCAGTATCCAATTGCCGCCGGAAGATTTCCTTACGAGCTTGCGCCATTCCTGGATCGAGATCAGCCGAGTGCCCGCCACGACATGCGCGACTGCCCGCGATCCGCCAGCGCCCGCGGCGAGGTGCGCGCCGGCCTGCGCTGCCAGCACCAGGATCGCGACGAGCGTCACGAGCGATTTGGCTTGTTTGGGAAGCGCGCGTCGCGTCGCGCGCGCTCGCGCGAGCAGGCGCTCGCCACGCGGCGCGGACGTCCGGGTACGCAGCTGGCGTGGCTCGTGGCAGCCTGCGCTCACCGCCTCACGCGGGCGCACCGTGAGCTGAGTCGGCCTGGGCGGGAACATGCGCACGAACTCGGCGTAATCCTCGGGTGCTTCGACCTGGGGCTCATGCGGGGAGGCAAGCAGCTCCGGCCACAGCTCCGCGACCTCTTCGCCGAGGCGCTCCTCGGCACGGGCCGCGAGCCGCGCGAGACCTTCCTCGGGAGCATGCTCTCGCGAGCCGATCTGGATCGAGCGCAGGCGGCGCAGAGTGCTTGCGAGGGTAGTCCTGATCCACGGCGCATGCTCGGAGCCGACCCACTCGAGCGCCACACGCGTACGGATAGCGCGGACGGTGACGGGGGGAAGCAGCTCGATCGAGCCTTCGAAGCCGGGGGGGGCGTTCCATACGCGCAGCCTCCACGCGCCTTCCTCCAGCTCGCCGATGGGGGCGTCTTCCACGGCGATCACACCGACCTCCTCGAAGGAGAGCACCGTGATGGTGTCGTGGTCCTCGCGCAGCAGCGACTCGCCGCTGCCGTCGGTGGCCGTAAGCACGGTCCAGCTCATCGCTCACTCCCGCGCGCGCCCGAGTGGTGTGCGCTGACTGGCTCCCGCTGGCAAGCGGGCATGGATATGTATCGGTTGGCGTCGTCCGGCGCAGCGTTCATTTCGGCTCGTGACTCCTGTCAAGTGCCGAGACGAATGACACGCAGGTCATTCGCCACGAACACGTTGCATAACGTCTATGACGATGCCGGATTCCTAGCCACTATCCTGCCCGTCGTCCACAAATGGCACAAATTGACGGTTGCGAGGAATGCTTTGCGCAGGTTTGGCCGCCGCCCCAGGTCCCAGCCGGGAAAAGTGAGCTGCACCTTTACCCTGAAGCTCTCATGAGCGACGAGTCGGGGGCAGGCACGAGCGGTGGTGGGCGGGGGACTGGTTATGCGGTCCGCAGCCCACCAGTGCTGCTCGCAGCAGACGCAGTGGCGGCGCGCGAGCGGATCATGGGAGTGGCACGACTGGTGGAGAGGATTTACCCTGAGCTGCCGATCGACACGCTCGCGGCGATGGCGTGCGCGAACGTGGGGTGGGTAATGGACGGCCGCGCTGCCGACCCTGGACTACAGCTGACCAGCCTGTGCGCGGAAGCCGGAGAGAGCACCAAGCGCTTTCGCAGAGGACTCGGGCCGGGGTGGCAGCAGGCGGGCGAGTTGATGGCGCGACTGTTGAGTTCATGGCCGCGACACACGCTGCGCTGGGAGCGGATCGGCGTGGTGGCGACGCGGACGCGCCCGAACCACAACGGGCTCGGGACCGACAAGATCAGGGAGAAGGCGGCGAGCATCCGCTTCTTGACGAGCGCCGTAGGCAATCCCGACCGCTGCTTGGTGTGCTCCTCTTGCGTTTATACGCGGGGCACGCGCGACGATCACTCGTGTGCGGAGCGCCGCGATCTGGAGCGCATCGCGATGTGGACGGAGCGCTGTGGTGTGGAGATCGCGGGGACGATGAGTGAGCACATGGAGCTGCATCTGGGGCAGGGCGGGGCGTTGCGGCACAGGGTTGAGCGCTCGCGCGAGGCGGGAAGCCTGCCGCCGCGCTCGATGGTGGCGCTCAAACGCTGTTTTCCGGACCTGGTGATCGTGGGGGCGATGCCGGAGGGTCCGCCGGCGACCCGCGGCGCTTGGCACGGGACGGTGGGCTATCCGGGCGATGACGAGCAGGTGCTCGCGACGTTGCGCGCGCACGGCAAGCGTGGGATCGCGCTGTGCTCGCCGCGGACGCTGGCCGACGCCGAATTGGAGCAGGAGCTCGCGGGGTGGCAAACGATCGGGGTAGAGGAGGGTGAGTTCGCACGCGTGCACGCGCTGGCGCTGCAGACCTGGGGTACACGCTTTCGCCTACTGGCGGAGCGCGAGCTGCTTGTGCGCGACCACGTGGGCAGGACGAGCGTCGCGGGAGGGTGCTGGCGGACGTTCGGTTTGGAGGAGGACTTAGCGATGGCGGCGACGCTGATCGTGCTCGCCGAACAGGAGTGGCCGGAGGAATGCATCGAGCGCGCCCGCGAGTCGAACTCGTGGGGCCTGATCTCAGCGAGCGACCCCTGGTCGCACGGCGGCTTGAGGACCGTCTCGCACATCGCGGACGCCGCGCTGGTGAGCGCCGAACGCGAGCGCAACGCGCTTGAGATGCGCCAGCACGACTACGAGAGCCCGGGGGAAGATCCCATCGCTCCGTGAGTTTGGAGCGCTTGCGTGACCGGCGCGGGCCCGTCGCCAGCGACCGATGGCCCCCAACGGCGTGCCTCGCGCGCGAGTTCGCCGCGCAGGCGGTTGACGAGCAGCAGGTCAGCGGGAGACACGGGGCGCCCGCCTAGCGCGAACAGCCACAGCGCCCACGCGCAGTCGCTCGGCGAGAGCCCGCTCACGACGCGCCGCCAAACGACATGATCGTCCGGACACAGATACTCGTGGAAGCGCATGCAGAGCAGTGTGCGAGCGAGCCGGGCAGACCTGAACCGAGCGGCAGCAATAGCTCACCACAGCGCCGGTCAACCGCCAAGTTCTTCCTCTTGGACTTGCGGTCCTTGAGCTGAAGGAATGGGTGGGTCACGCGAACGTGCAGACCACAATGCACTACCTGCACTACAAGTCCAAGGCCGGCGCGGCGATCGAGGCCATCCACGCACAGAACACTGTGTCGCTCGATGAATTGGTGTTCGTGGCTGTGCGTCTATACATCAAGGCACTCTCGATCTACGCATTTGTGGACGGCAACGGCCGAACCACCTTTACGCTCCTTCAATATGCGCTCGTGAGATGCAGCCTCGCGTGCTGGCCCTCCATGACTACGCCGAGCACCAGTTGGCTCTCAGAGCCGCACTGCGGATCGACGGCCGCCAGTCATATCGCCCGCTGCAAGCACTGCTGACCGCTAAGCTGAAGGAAGCGCAATCCACTGAGAGCGACTGAGAATGCCCGCAAGCAAGCAACCGAAGATCATCGGCTACAACGGACCGACCGGCGCATATGTCGTTGCTGACGGACACACAATGTCCCTCAGCGATCCAAACGCGATGGTGGCACTCGTCAACTCAGCCCTCCTCACCGGCCTCGGCTACTCCGAGAAGGCCGCCGAGTACGAGAAGCTGACCAGCAGTCGCAAACACGCGCTCGTCAAGTAGCCCAGCGAAGCGCTCTACTCGACACCAGCCGACTTCCCCCTGGCGCGGACGACGAGTTCAGCGGTCCGAGATGGACCGCGATCGAAACGTCCAAACGCACCCGTCAGCGCACCTAGTGTCCTGCGCCTTAAGTTCGGTACTTAAGTGTGATAAGCTGTGGCATGGTGAGAACTGGACGGCCCAAGCAGGTGTTGGAGTTGACCGATGCGGAGCGCGATCAGTTGGTGCGGTGGGAGCGGCGTAGGAAGTCTTCGCAGGCGTTGGCGTTGCGCTCGCGGATCGTTTTGCGGTGCGCGGAGGGGTATTCCAATAAGGATGTTGCGGTGGCGTGTGGTGTGTCGACGCCGACGGTCGGGAAGTGGCGCCGACGGTTTTGTGAGCTGCGGTTGGACGGATTGTCCGATGATCCGCGTCCGGGACGTCCGGCGAGCATCACCGCTGAGCAGGTCGAGGACGTGGTCGTAGCGACGTTGGAGTCCACGCCGGAGAACGCGACGCATTGGTCGCGCGCGAAGATGGCCGAGCGCTCGGGATTGTCAAAGTCGACGATCGGGCGGATCTGGCGAGCGTTTGATCTGAAGCCCCATCGCGCGGATACATTCAAGCTCTCCAACGACCCGCTGTTTGTGGAGAAGGTCTATGACATCTGCGGCCTGTATCTGAATCCGCCCGAAGCCGCAGTCGTCTTGAGCGTGGATGAGAAGAGCCAGGTGCAAGCGCTCGCGCGCTCCCAGCCGGCGTTTCCAATGATGCCGGGCATGCCGGAGAAGCGCACCCACGACTATCTGCGCCACGGCACGACCAGCCTGTTTGCTGCGTTTAACACCGCCGACGGGACCGTCATCAGCTCAACGCACCGCCGCCACCGCGCGATCGAGTTCAAGAAGTTCCTGGTCAAGATCGACAGTCAGGTCCCCGAGCATCTCGACGTGCACCTCGTCTGCGATAACTACGCCACCCACAAGAGCCCCGCCATCCAACGCTGGCTGACCGCACACCCCCGGTTTCACATGCACTACACCCCGACGTACTCCAGCTGGATCAACCAGGTCGAGCGATGGTTCGCCTACCTCACAGACGATCTGCTACGTCGCTCAGATCACCGCAGCGTCCACGCGTTGGAGAAAGATATCCGCGACTGGGTCAACAAATGGAACGAAAGCCCCAAGCCATTCATCTGGACCAAGACCGCAGAGCAAACCCTAGACTCCATCTCACGACTTCTACAACGAATTAACGGCGCGGGACACTAGCCGACGGCCGGACACTATCTGCGGGCCGCTAGAAATTGGTCGCGAAACGAGCATTTCTGACCACCTGAGCACACTTAAGCCTCCAATACCCCCGCCAGTCCCGGCGGCTACTGGTGGTACGCAAGCTACGGTGGCGACGCTGGCGATTAATCGGCCGCCTCCAAGTGTGGGCCATTGATGACACAAACGCTCGTGGCCGCCGCGCAAACGACCGGGTCCGGGACAGGGCCCGGTCCGGGGTCCGAGGTGGGGAACGGCGTCAAGCCATCGGCTCCTACATTGTCAGGGGTCAAGCTCGGCTCCAAGAGGTCCACTGGCAAGAAGGGCATAGCTCTGAAGCTCACTCTGTCGCAGCCGGTGACAATCAAGGTTCTTATCGCTGAGACCGTCCAAGCTCACAAGCACGGCGACGTGTACAAGCCCACGGCCAGGAAGCGTAAGAGCTGCACGACCACGGTCGAGAAGCGCACCCTGACGTTCTCAGGGTCGACGGGATCGAACACGCTTGCGCTTAAGCTCGCCAGCCTCGGCAAGGGCTCCTACACAGCCACGATCATCGCCGAGAACGCCAACGGCACCTCAAACTCGGTGAGTCTGACTTTAACCATCACCGACAAGTGAGCGGCCTGCCCGCTCCCCTCCACTTCCAATTTATACCACTCACGAGGCCTTCATGAAGCCTTGGGGTATGCCGCATAATCGCCCATCGCAGGTCAGAACCTACGGAAATGGAGGAAGCGAAATGCGTACGGGAGAACATGCTGTGGTGATCGCCGGAGGCGGTCCGGCGGGGATGATGCTGGCAGCCGAGTTGGCCTTGGCGAAGGTTGATGTCGCGGTCGTCGAGCGGCGTGCGGATCACGTGCTCGTCGGCTCACGGGCCGGCGGTTTTCACTCACGCACGATCGAGGTGCTCGATCAACGCGGGGTCGCCGATCGCTTCCTCGCGGAGGGCCAGGTGGCTCAGGCCGCGATGTTCGCGACGACCGTGCTTGACATGAGCGACTTCCCGACGCGTCATCCGTATTCGCTTGGGATCTGGCAAAACCAGATCGAGCGGATCATGGCCGCCTGGGTCGCCGAGCTGCCGGTGCGCATCTATTACGAATGTGAGGTGATGGGCTTCGCGCAGGACGACAGCGGGGTTGATGTCCGGCTGTCCCACGGCGAGTCGCTGAGAGCGCGGTATCTCGTCGGGTGCGACGGAGGACGCAGCCTGATCCGTAAAGCAGCCGGTATCGAGTTCCCTGGGTGGGATCCGACGAGGAGCAGCCTGATCGCCGAGGTCGAGATGGCCGAGGAGCCTGAGCTGGGCGTCCGCCGCGATGAGACGGGCACCCATGGCATTGGCAGGTTGGAGTACGAGGTCCGCGACGGCAAGGTGGTCTACGCAGATGGGGGGCCGGTGCGGGTCGTCGTGGGCGAGCAGCAGCTCGGGCCCAGCAGCGAGCCTACCCTGAGCGATCTCAGCGAAGCGCTCATAGCGGTGTATGGCACCGACTTCGGGGTCCGCAGTCCCACGTGGATCTCCAGGTTCACCGACATGACACGGCAGGCAGCCACCTACCGCGCGGGGCGAGTCCTACTCGCCGGCGACTCGGCGCACGTGCACTACCCGGCCGGCGGACAGGGGCTCAGCCTCGGTGTGCAGGACGCGGTGAACCTGGGCTGGAAGCTCGCCCAGGTAGTCAACGGGACCTCCCTGGAGATCCTCCTGGATACCTATCAAGAGGAGCGCCACCCGATTACTGCCCGAGTGCTCCAGTACACGATGGCTCAGACCACGCTCCAGCGCCAGGACGAGCGCATGAAGGCCCTGGTCGATGTGGTGTCGGAGCTGGCGAGCATGAACGAGCCTCGCACGTGGCTCGCCGGGATCGTCTCCGGGCTGGACATTCATTACGACCTCGGCGAGGGACATCCGCTGCTCGGACGCCGCATCCCCGATCTGGACCTCGTAACCGCCGACGGCCCGCTCCGAGTCTTCGAGCTACTGCACGACGCCCGGCCGGTGCTACTCAACCTCGGTGAGCCCGACAGCTTTGACATCACACCGTGGTCAGATCGGGTTCAGTTGATCGACGCTGAATATGACGGCCTGTGGGAGCTTCCAGTACTCGGCGCGGTCACCGCTCCCACCGCCGTGTTGATCCGTCCGGACGGATACATCGCTTGGGTGGGAGAGGGCACACACCTGGACCTCCCCGACGCACTAACCACCTGGTTCGGACCGCCCACTGCGGTATAGGCGTGGCGTCTCCGCCGCTCGATGGCTGTCGATCCCCAGCACCCCCGCAACGGCACGTGCGGCCAGAAGCTCGTCGTGAGGCGTATGCCCGGCGAGTGCGATTACGGCTCCCTCGAGCGCGCCGAACAACGCCACCGCCACCGCGCGGGGAGGCGGTCCCGGTGGGATCGTGCCGGCTTTGCGTCCAGTGTTGATGAGCCTGACGCAGCGCTTGACCCCGGCTTCCCAAATCCGCTCGGTCTCTCGTCCCACGGGATGATCCTGACCGGCGAACTCCAAGCGCAGCGCCATCACGACGCGCGCGATGTCACGTCGGCAGAAGACCGCGTGTCCGCGTGCCAGCGCCAGCAACTCGGCGACTGGGTTGGGCTGCCGCGCGGCAGGCTCGCCGACCTCGCGCATCCAGTTCTCGTTGACCCACTCAATCACGGCCAGCGCCAGGTCCTCCTTGTCCTTGAACTGGTGGTACAGAGCGCCCCGCGTATAACCGGCCTCGCGTGCCACCTCCTCGAGCACGACGTTGCTGTAGCCGTAGCGCGAGAGTCCGCGCGCGGCAGATTCGAGCAACGCGCCACGCGAGCGAGCGCGGCGCTCAGCCTGAGTCGGACGCTCGTGCGCTGACAGTGTCGAGACTTTTCCGGAACTCATCGACCTTGCAGCGTTCGCCCGCCATCAGCACATACATACACGTATGTATGCTAGCATCCTCGGCGAGTGAGCATGGAACAAGCGAGACTCCCTAATAGCGCGCACGCGTCCCGTCCTTGGCGCATCCATGAGATCACTGCCGACTTTCGGCTCGAGGACGTGTGGGCGCTGCCAGTGCGTGGTGAGAAGAGCGAGTTCCCCGAGCTTGTGCAGGGCTTCGCCGCTGGCGATCCCTCGCAGGGCCCCTGGCTTGCTCGTGCGCTGTGGACGATCCGTTGGAAGGTCGGCGAGCTGCTCGGTTGGGATGGGGCGGAGACCGGGCTTGGAGAGAGGGTGCCGACGCTGCGCGGGCGCTTGCCGGAAGACCTGCTGAGCGCACCTGGACCCAGCTTTGACGCGCTCCCATTCACCTCCCTGTACATGATCGAGAACGAGTTCGCCGCGGAGATCGCCAACCGCACCATGCATGGGGTCATGCACCTCAGCTGGGTTGCTGACGAAACGGGCGCCTACCGTGGCCAGATGGCCGTCTTGGTCAAGCCAAATGGGCTTCTCGGGACCGTGTATATGGCCGCGATCAGACCCTTCCGGTACCTGATCGTCTACCCGGCGGCGATGCGACAGATCGAGCGCGAGGTGAGGCGATCAGGCAGGGGCAGCATTCCGCATGCTCGCGAGTCGGCTTGAGTCCTCGTAGCGGAGCCGACCGAGTAGCAGGCCTAGAGCGGGCGGGCGGTCTCCTGCTGCTGTCCGGCGGTGCGTAGTAGTTCAAGGAAAGCATCGATGATCCGGGGGTCGAACTGGCTGCCGCTGCAGCGCTCGAGTTCGGCGAGTGCCTCATGCTCGCTCATCGCGTCGCGATAGCTGCGATCGCTTCTCATCGCATGGTAGGCGTCGCAGACTGCGATTACCCTCGCGGCCAGGGGAATGCGCTCGCCCGCGAGACGGTCGGGGTAGCCCATGCCGTCATAGCGCTCGTGGGTTGACCGGATGATCGCGGCGACACCACGACCGGAGGGGGCCGAGGCGATGATGCGCTCGCCGATCAGTGTGTGTCGCTCGATGAAGGCCCGCTCCTGCGCATCCAGCGAGGCCTTCTTCTCGAGGATCGCATCGGGGATCGCGGCCTTGCCGATGTCGTGCAGCTCCGCTGCAGCAACAAGATCGCGCAGCTCCTCATCGGACAGTCCAAGTTGGCGTCCGAGCTTAAGCGCAAGCTCGGCGACCTGCCTGACATGACTGCCAAGCTCGGGGTCGCGTTCGCACAGCAGTCCAAGCAACACGTCACGCCACTCGGGATTGGAAGGCTGGTAGAGAAGCATCTTCTGGGCATATAGACGCTGATCGGCGACGCGCAGCGCCTCATTGGCCTCCCTCACCTCCGCACCAAGCAGAGCTTCGCCGAAGCTCGCGCCGATCGTGAAGCGCTCGCCACGCTCGAGCAGCGCTGAAGCCAGCTCGACAGCAAGGCTGCTCGGATCACGATCCACGTTCAACAACGCACAAAACTCGTCCCCTCCCAATCGATACGCGCTGCCATAGGGCTGAGCTGCCTGCTGCAGACTGCGCCCAAGCCTTGCCAGCAGCACATCGCCGGCCGGATGCCCAAACGTGTCGTTGTAGCGCTTGAAACCGTTGAGATCGAACAACAGCAGAAGCTTCGGCTGCGCCAGGGTTGCCTGCTGAGCCGCTGTTTGGAGGTCCCGCAGCAACGCCCGCCTGTTACCCAGACCAGTGAGCGCGTCGCGATTGGCAAGCGCGTTGCTGACGGCGATTAGACGCACGTTCTCATTAGAGGTGAGCACCAGCCGCACAAGCACGGTTAGCAGCGTCGCGATCGCGAGCCAGGTCGACAGACGCCCCTCGCTATCGATGCTGCCGTAGGCAAGCACACCGATCGCGGTCAGCCCAAACAGCGCCGGCGCGGCGACAATCACCCTTGGCGAAGGCTCGCCAGGAGGCTCTGCACGTTCCGGCTGCCAGGCGGCGTATGCGAGCACGAGCGCAGAGGCAAGCCACAGCGCGTCCAGCGGAGTATCGACTTTGTAGGTGCCGTGCGCTTCCTGGTAGAGGTAGACGCCGTCGGCGATCGCCATGATCAGAAACCCAAGGGCAATCGTCGAGAATGGGCGCCCCACCCGCCACCCGCTGAGCGCAAGCATCGCCACCAGGACGCCGACGAGCAGCATGTCGGCAAGCGGATAGCCAACGTCGAGCAACGTCTTCACGCCGCTGTGATGGGTGGCCGCGGACACAGGCCCAAGCAGCGTCGCGGCTCCCAGCGAGCCTATGGCGAGCATGCCGATCAGACCGTCGAGCCACATGGAGGCGCGAAACTGGCTCAACCGCCTGCGCCCGAGCAGCACGATCGCGGCATATGCGGCCAGATACAGGCATACGTAGAGCAGCTGCTGGGCCGCCGGCGCAAAGGATTCGCCGACTGACGAGAGGATTTCGCCACCTGTGTCGCAGGCAAGGCCAAGCCCGAGGATCAGCCATGGCAGACGCGAGCTGCGGACGATCGCTCCACGCGCAAGGCAGATAGCCGCACAGCCCGCCATTGTCGCGTCGTAGAGCCAAGTTTCGAAGACGGGGTTGGCTGAGCCGCCACCAAGGCCAAGCCCAGTGTGGGCCAGATCGAGCAACGCCATTGCGAGCAGGGCAGAGAGCGCAAGTCTGACGCCAAGGGGAACGTTTCGAGGCAAGTACGCAGACGAGGAAGTGCGCATCAAGCTTTTATCGGCCGTTTGCGCAAATCGATGAAGCTCACCGACCCAGGCCAACGACAATTGAAGCCCGTCCGCTTCCTAGCTTCGCCGCCCAAGCAAGCGCAGGGTCCTCTACCGAGGTTTGCGCGCCGCCAAGAACATGGAGCCAACCAAGGTCAAGGCAAACCACTTTGCGCGGCCTGTGGCAGTCATATATTGCTCATAGCTGGCTAACGAGGATCAAGGATCACGATGGGGATCTTCCGTCCCTTTGCGTTACGCTCATAGAAGTCGTATCCGGGGTAGATCGTGACCATTTTATTCCAGAGCTGATCGCGCTCCTCATCAATGGCCAGGCGGGCGCGGACCTCGCAAACCTCAGAGTCGATCTGAATTGTGGTATCCGGGTTTGCCATGAGGTTATGGAACCAGGCAGGGTGAGTTGGCTGACCAGCCTTGGTCCCCGCCACGACGATTGCATCGCCGTGTTCATGGTACAAGAGCGGAGATGTCCGCTTTGTCCCGGTCTTCGCGCCCGTGTGGTCGACTAGGGCTATTCGGGGTTGCGACCATCCGGGGAGATGGCCACCCATCTTTCCACGAGTTCTCCGATATATAGCCACGTGTACCTTTGTTGAACGGCGCCCGGCATACAAGCCGCGCTTGTTAATGAATTCCGAGCTCGCGAGTGTGAATCTTCCGATGAGCGACATAGGTCTCCCTTTCTAGTTTTGCTTTATGACTTGGAGGCCGTTGCACTGATGGCGAGCAGCCCGAGAATCTCACCGAACAGCGCCTCATCTACGTCTTCCGGATCGATCATCTTGTCGACAGACAGTCCGGTGAAGAGCGCGAAGATTCCCATGGCGAGGCGCTCGACTGAAACCGTCAACTCAATCCCTCTGTTTCTAGCCTCGCTTTCGAGCAAGCAAACGATAATCTGCTTGCGGGCTCGAAACAAGCGCGAAAGCGTGATCCGATCTTCTCATCTCGCGACGCAACCGAGCTTCTGCGCGAGTCAGAGCGAGGCCAGCACGGAGATTCCAAGCTGCCGAGCGGCGCTGGGGCTGGGGCTGGAGAAAGCACAGACCTACGGCGTAGCGTGTGCCCGAGATTGGAGGACTCACGGTGCTGCGGAACGACATTGTCCGAGTGGAGCTAGCCGGACTCGAACCGGCGACCTCCTGGGTGCGATCCAGGCGCTCTCCCAACTGAGCTATAGCCCCGTAGGCTCTCGCCCGTGCGAGCAAGAGCGGGTACGCGAAGTGTAGTCGCAGAGCGCGCGTGGGGTCATAGATCGCGTCTGCGTGCCCACGGCCGCCCCAACACAATGACCTGCGCTCCCGCCTGTAGGCCACCAGAGCGTCCCAACGGGCGCGCGCAGTATGGTTTGCGGGCGCAATGGGATCGCTCGATGACGCCATCCGAGAGCACTTGGAGCTTAAGCGCCTCCGGGGAGCAGATCCGGGCGATGTGGCTCGGGCCGAGCAAGATGCGCTCGGGCCGGTGCGTGGCGATGCCAGCGCCGCTCCGGTGGAGCACGCCGCCCACTCGGACACGCAGACAAGCGCTTCCAGGTCGTTCTTCTCGGAGTCGGGCTCGACGCATGAGGAAAGCCCATCGACGCTCGGCGTCACAAGCCAGGAGACCGTTGAGATCAACATGGAGGCGGAGCTTGGGCGAGGCGTGGAGGACGAGCGCGAAGGGGAGACGTCAAGCGAGGTGAATGCGGCGCCCGTCGGACGCCCTGCCTATACGCAGGCAGACCCGGACGAGTCGCTTGAATGGGAGTCCGTGGGCGGGCACGCAAGCGAGCAAGCAAGGCTTGTCGCGCCGGACGGCGACATAGACGCTCGGCACGGCGACGCTCCCGAGGCCGTGGAGCCGGTCGAGGATGTGCTTGAGGAGACTCCGGATTTTCTGCGGGACACGCCTGAGCAGGAGCGGCTCTGGTTTGAGCAGCGCCCGCCGCGCGACTTCGACTTCGACGGGTAGCGCCTCAAGGTCCGCTGGCGGGCGGTCGATGGGAGGGGGTGGACGCCTCCTCCTACGCGTTCTACTACGGGGTTCGTCGCACGCGCACGACGCTTCGCGCGTGGCAGCAAAGGCCACTTCCGGTCCTCGGCCGCTGGTTTGCGGGTTCCGCGCTCGCGGCGGCTGGGCTGCTCTCCGCGGTGCTACTCGTATCCGCCTTGTCCCCCAGTGACACCCAGGTACTACAGCTGGGTCCTCCGTTTGCCGTCGGTAGCCTGAGCGACGTCGGCGAGGTGCTATCGCGCAACCTCCTGGTGCTCGCGCTGCACGCGGCGGCGTGCATGGCGGGGTTCATCGCGGGCAGCTCGCTGCCGCTGCAAGCTGAAGGCAAGACCGGCGTGTCGCTGTGGGTGCATGAGCACGGGGGACGCATTGCGATCGCGTTCGTGGTTTGCGCGACCGCTTTCTCGCTGTCGTCCCAGGCGTATGTGCTGGGCACAACGCTCGCGGGCGTTGCCCACTTCCTCAATGTGTCTCCGGCACTTCTGCTGCTCGGCGTCCTACCGCACGCTGTCCCCGAGCTGGTTGCGCTGTTCCTCCCACTGGCCGCCTGGATCACGGCGAGCAGAGCGGGAGAGTGGGATCAGCTGCTAGCGGCCACCGTCGTGACGGTCGCGATAGCGCTGCCAATGCTCGTCGCCGCGGCCCTCGTCGAGGTGTATGTGTCGCCACATCTGTTCGCGGCACTCACCGGTATCCATCCGCCGATCGTGCGTACGTGGGAAGGGCTGACAGTGCGCATGGGTGGCTGAGCGATGCCAACCTGTGCGCCCTCGCCATTTTTTTGGGTTTTGGCACGTTCTCGCTGGTTCAAGGTTGGTGTTCGCCATCACGAAGACCGCTCGGACGAGTACCGACGGCTGGCTCGATAGGGCGTATATTGAGGACTCGCGGGGCCATAGCTCAGCTGGGAGAGCGCCTGCTTTGCAAGCAGGAGGTCGCCGGTTCGATCCCGGCTGGCTCCACTTTTTCTGACGTTGCGCAAACCCCGGCCGTGTGGGTGCGGTCGGGCGTGATGATGCGGTAGGTGGGCTGGATGTCGGTCTTGCTGTTGACGCGCAGCTCGGCGATGAGGATGCGCAGGAGGGCCTTGGTTTGCTCGGGCTCGCCTTGTGCGATCACTCCTTCGAGTTGGTCAGCGGTCGCGGCCAGGTCGGCTGCTGTGGGCGCGTGTGCGGCCTCGTCGGTGTCGTCGTCGGCGAGCTCGGCCTGTTGAGCGCGGAGGTCGTCGAGGCGGGCGTTTAGGCGCGCTATGCGTTGTTCGCAGCGCTCGGGGGAGAGCCGGCCTTGCTCGAAGGCCTCGAAGTAGCGCTCGGTCGAGTGTTCGATGCGGACGATCTCGGCGTTGATTGCTTGGCGGCGCTCGTCGAGCGCGGGGCGCTCACGCAGCGCTTCCTCGTGAGCGGTGGCGAGCGCGTCGTGGATGAGCGGGCCGTCGCGGTAGATGCCGGTGAGTTGGCGCAGGACGGCGGTCTCGAGCTTCTCGCGCGAGACGCGCTCACCGCGGCAGACTTTGGGGCCGTACTTCTGGCGGGCCGTGCAGGCGTAGTAGTGGTAGGTGCCGCCTTTGCCGCGTGCTGACATGCCGATGTAGGCGCGTCCGCAGTGCCCACAGCGAACCACGCCGGAGAGCAGGAAGTCCGAGCGGTTGCCGCGGCGGCGGGAAGCGTCCTCGCCACGCTCGGCGAGGATCACCCGGGCTCGGTCGAACGTGTCCTGATCGATCAGTGGCTCGTGCGTGGACTCGAAGTCCTGGTTGCGCCAGCGGATGCGTCCAAGGTAGGTGGGGTTGGTGAGGACGCGGTGTACGGCCGGGTGGCCCCAGCCGGCGCTCGGTGCTGGTGCGTGCTCGGCGCGGAGCTGGTGGGCGATCGCGATTGTGCCGAGCCGGTCCTCTGTGTAGAGCCTGTAGATGCGCCGGACAACGGGCGCGGTGATCGGGTCGGGCGCGAGCTGGCCATCGTGGAGGGTGTATCCGAAGGGTGGGCGTCCGCTGTACCAGCGGCCTTCCTTGGCGCGGCGTTCGATCCCGGCGGTGATGCGGTCAACGATCGTGGCGTGCTCGAACTCGGCGAACACCCCGAGCATCTGAAGCATCATCCGCCCGGCGGGTGAGCCGGTGTCGAATGGCTCGGTCGCCGAGCGCAGCACGACGTTGAGCGTGTCCAGCTCCTCGGCGATGCTTGCGAGCTGGCGCACCTTGCGCGATAGGCGGTCGATGCGGTAGACGAGCAGCTGGTCGATCTTGCCCTCCCGTGCGAGGTCGAGCCCGGCCTGCAGGCCGGGACGCTCAAGCTTCGTGCCGGTCGCGCGGTCTTCGTGATGGGCGATGATCCGCCAGTCCTCCTGCACCTTGCAGAACGCCTGTAGCCGTTCGTGCTGGGAGGCGAGCGAGGTCGGCTGGTTCTCCTCGCCGGTGGAGATGCGGGTGTAGAGGCAGATGCGCGTCATGGGATGGCCTCCCGCTCGTAGTCGTCGTGGCTGTGGGGCTGGTCGATCAGATCAGATCCGCCGACAGGCTTCAAGTCCTCAACTGCGCTGCTGCCGGGGTCTTGCGGGCGGCGGTGCAGCGGGGAGAGCCGATCCCAGAAGTCGGGCTGCTCGTGGCGCCAGCGGCGCCCGAGCGCGCACGCCAGGTCGGCCGGTCCCAGGGCATGGCTGACGGGCAGCTCGCCGAGCGCGAGTGGCGGCTGAGTGGGGTCGGCGATCGACTCCCAAACCCTGCTCAGCGCCCCTGCGTCGCGCAGCGCGGTTGTGGTTGTGGCGAGCATCGGCCAGCGGCTGTCGAGGTTGACCAGAGAGCTGTCCTGACGGTGGCGTTCTCGCTTGGGCTCAAGCGCCATATACGCGCGGCGTAGCGTGGCGATCCGGCCCGGCCCGGGTACGACGAACAGGACGTTGCACATCTGCGTCTCGTCGTGCAGGCGAGCCTCCGCGAGTTGGTAGCGCTCGATCTTTTCCTCAAGGCGCTGTTGTGTCTCGGTGGCACGGTCCCACTCAAGGAAGCACTCGATCGTGCCGGCGGGAGCCTCGAGGATGAGGCCCGAGTCGGGCCGCACAAGCTCGACAGGCCCGCCGCTGTCAAGACGCGCAGCGGCACGGCGAGTCGAGTCCCAGGCAGTCACGCCCATGCGTGGGTCGGGCAGGGTCGCGGCGATCAGCTCGCACACGAACTGGTTTGCTCCCAGGCGGTGCGCGAGCTGCGTGTGCGAGGCCCAGTCCGCTCGGCGCTGCCAGCCGAGCCGCTTGGGCTCTACGCCGAGGCTTGAGGCGACGAGGATCGCGCCGGCCTCATCGAGCAGCCAGTGCGCCTGCGGCTTACCCGAGCCGAACGGACCTGGCGGGTAGAAGCGGTCGATCACACGCTCCCGGTAGAGGAACAACAGCCGGTCCTGGCAGCGACGACGCGAGGAGAAGAACAACAGCTCCAGCTGGCCGGTGCTGAGAACCTGATGGTCGTAAAGGACACTGGCGATCTCGCGGTCACGCCACGTCAAATGCCGCGCAAGCTCGAACACGCGATCCGCGCTCACACGCACCCCACGCCGCTGCGCGGCCCTCGATCTTGAAGAACGATCGCTCGTCCTTATTTGTCGGGGCTTGCTCACCGCCCCGATCCCTTGCTCCCGTGCGGCTTTTCGGGCCTCTCAGCCGGCGGGGTCGCGCTGCCCAAAACGCCGGGGCAAACGCCACCCAAAGCGCCGCCGCAAACGCCGCCCCCCATCCCTGCGGGCCGCGTCATGCAGCAACCCCGCGAGCAGCGCCGTCGCCTCGCGCTCCTGCTCAGGTGAGAGCGCGACCAACCGCGGCGCTCTCACGCGAACGCCGTGGTGGTCGTTGTTGTGCGCGGATGTTGATGCCCGCCTGCGCGGGCGGTGAGTGTCTTGGCTCAGAGTGTTTGGTGCCGGCGGAAGACCCTGCAAGGAGGCAGCTCGGAAGGAACTACCTCCAATAGTTAAAGGTGCTTTTGACCGCCAAAATGGGACAACCTGCGGCAAAGATTTAGGAAATCTTTAGGCTGGACGGGCAGCACGATGCCCAGCGTCAGGCCCACGCTCCAGCCAGCTACTTGGTCCAGGTGTACTTGATCGGGTTGGCGGCACCCTTCTTGCGGTACTCGTCGGGAACGCGCTTGCCCACGTATTCGGCTTGCAGCTCGGGTGATGCCTCGCGCCCGATGAAGACGAGGCGTCCTGGCGCATCTTCGTGACCGGGGAAGTCAGCGGCGATGGCGGGGAGCCAGTCGTCCGCGACGAAGGCTCCGACGATGAGCCCTCGCAGGGTGGCGAGGATGACGTCGGCCTGCATCGCCTTGCGTCTACTGATCTTCCAGGCGTACCGGGTGGCCTCGTATAGCGATGTCGCGGCCGCGCTGCGATTGACGCTGATCAGGATGGCCCTGTGCCGGAAGTCGGCGGCCGGGGCGGAGTACCGGCGGATGATCTCCTGGGCGTGCATGGCGCCGTAGTCGTTGGAGCCAATGCCTCCGGTAATGCCGGTGAGGCCCGGATAGGCGTCCATGAGGGCGGCCTCGACCTCGAACGCGGTCGCGTCGTCCATGCCGTGTCGGTGTATGACATGCGCCACCTCGAAGCCGGCCAGGCGTATCTCGCGGATGCGCTTGAGCTTGTCGCTAAGCTCGTCGCCCTCCTGGCTCAGCTCGTCGCGGATGTGGGCAAAGACTCGGTTGCCGCGACCCTTGCCCACGTAGAACGTCTCGCCGTTGCGCGGATCGATGAGGCGGTAGACGTAGGCCTTGAGCTTGGACACTACGTTTGGTGGGAATGATTCGGTGTGCGGCACGGCAACAGTACGCTTCTTCACGACCGTCATTCGCTGCCTCCACAGATGCGCAGGTACGGATGTTCTGACGGTGCTTCGTGATGGTTGGCGCAGTACGTGCCTTCTCTCTTTTCCCGTGCTTCGTGTTCTTCGCCCTCGTGTGTTTCCCTAGCAACTTTGGCTTCGCGGCTCTGGGTTGTTGTTGCGGGCGTCGTCTGACTCGTGGCAGGCACGGTCGTCGTCGCGGGTGCTGTGCCTTCTGATATTTCACCGGACGCACTGATCGAGGCCGTTAGGCCGCTTTCACGGACGCAGTGTTGGCCGGGGAGCAAGACGATAGTTCTGCCCTTGTCTGTGAACTCCATGTCGTCGGCGCCGTTCGGGCGGTTTTCCACCTCAGCCGTCGCAGCAGATGCGGACGCTGCGGCGTACTGCCCACACGTGTCCGCCGCCCTGGCAGACGCGGGCTTCGCTGCGGGCGCTGTCGGGTTCGTGCTGCCGCAGCCTGCTGCTACGAGAGCAAGTGCTGTGATGAGCGCCGCAACAGCACGCTTCTTCATGGCTGTCATTTGCTGCCTCTACAGATGCGTAGGTACGGGTGTTCTGATGGTGCTTCGTGATGGCTGGCGCGGGACCCTATCCCAACCACGACTCATAAGCCCTCTGGATCGCCCCGCTTCGGTCGTCTCCATGAAACCCGGCGTGCTGAGGCACCTCCAAGGACGGCGCAGGGCCGCGTTGCGGTACGCTGAGGCCGTGGCCACAGCGCTCGACAAGGACAAGCTGCACGACGTGCTCGACCAAGCGGTGATCGTGATCGACGAGCGGGATCTTGAGCGCTCGCGCAAGGATCCGCGGGTGCGCGCCTTTCACGAAAGCTCCGCGAGGCTGATGGCCGAGCTCGAAGCCGAAGGGGCTAATTACGACTGAAGGCTGAGCCACTGCCGGCGCAGCGAGCGGCTGCCGGGGACTGGTTGCTCAGAGTCCTGGAAGCCGAAGCGCTGCCGCCACATCTCGGCCGTATCGCTGTCGAACGGATCGACTACCAGCACGGTCGCGCCGACGTAGCGCAGCGCGCGTTGCGCGATTCGGTTGGCGTGCTGAAGCATCTCCTCGCCGATCCCGGGCGAGCCGTCCGTGCGCGCGAACTGCGCGAGCAGGATTGCCGGCTGGGTGCGGTAGTGCACGCCGCCGAGCTGCGCGCGCTCCTCACGGCTGAGCGCGACCTGTGCGGCGCACAGCGCGTACACGCCCGCGATCTTGCCGTGGCTGAGCCGCACGCGGACGGTCGCCTCCTGCGGCTCGTTCAACGCCCGCTCCGCGAGCCATTCGGCGACGCTCTCGCCGGCGGGACCTGGCACGGGTTGAAACGCGCGGATCGCCTCGCCCAGCTCGGGCAGTCCCGCCACGACCGACCGATCGACGCGCACGTACGCGCGGGCGCGTTCCAGCACGTCGTGTGAGGGTGATGGGTCCGGGACGTTCATGACGGCAGAGAAGCGTACCCGCCGTACCCGTCATCGCCGGGGCTACGTGAAGCTTGGCAGTCTATCGCAGGCTCAAAGGGGGCGATCAGTATGCCGATACGGTTCCGGGATGCTTCGCGCCGACAACAAAGCGCAGTTGGTCAGGCTGCCCTGGACGCTTAGCCGGATGCTCTCGGGCCGCCGCTACGCGGTGCAGTCAGGGCGCAAAATCATGGAGTTGCGCTGGTCGAAGGCTCAGGTCGGAGCAACTCAGCAGGCGCAGGCGACTGAACCCGTGCAGGTGTGGCGCGATGGCAAGCGCAACCTCTGGCAGTTCATGGACGACTTCTACTGGGACGACGACGGCTTGGGCGCCGAGGATGTCAAGGCGCTCGTGCTGCAGCGCAAGCGACGTCTGAAGCAGAAGCTGCAGTCAGCGCGAAGCCTGATGCGGGCCGAGGAAAATGGTCGCCCCACCCGTGCTTCTACCTCGACCGAGCTGCGCCGCGCCGTCTTCGAGCGCGACGGTGGTCGCTGCGTGGAGTGCGGCGGCTCCTTCGACCTCCAGTACGACCACATCCTGCCTGTCGCCCACGGCGGCGCGACCACGCTTGAGAACCTCCAGCTCCTATGCGCCGACTGCAACCGGAGCAAGAGCGACTCTATTTGAGAGGTTCGGCCCGGACGTCGGGCGCCGCTTATGCCAGGCTCAACGATTCTGCACGTACGACCACGGGGTTTGCGCAACGTACGGTCCTCTCCATTCCCAAACCCGAAGCGCTGTTGCCATATCTTGGCGACACGCTCGGTGTAATCACGTCGAACTCAGGGCTCGGACCGTCTGCGCGATGGCGCAGAGCGTGGCGGTTCAAGGTCGCGAGACATCCCCGAGGATTTGACGATGCGAGCGGCTTGCGCGGCGAGTCGCTCGCGCTGGGCCGGCGAGAAGTCCGTGACAAGCTCCGCGATCTCCCCTGAGACTCGCTCGGCGAACTGGCTTGCCATTCTGCGCCCGCGCGCTGTGAGAATCACTCGGATGGCACGCCCGTCCGTGGTCTTCGAGGAGGCGCGTTCCAGAAGGCCGCGTTGCTGCGCCCGGTCGACGAGACCGCTGACGCTGGACTTGTCGAGATTCAGCACATTGGCGAGTTCGACGATGCCAGGTTCACGATCGCGGAGTATTCCAAGCAGCCGGACCTGGGTCAGCGACACTTCGTGCTCGCTCGCCAGACGTGCGAGCGTCGCTTGGATCAGGAATGAGAACTCTACGAGCGCGTCCGTCAGGTTGGGGGTCTCGGTGCGGTCTGCCATGGTCGCATCTTAGCTTGACGTAGTACGTGAAGCCAACTAATATGGTTGGGATCACAAACTAACTTCTGGAGCTTCCATGCATGCAGCAGTCGTCCGATCCTTCGATGCGCCGCCCCGTTACGAAATGTTTCAGACGCCGGAGCCGAGCGGTGAGTACGAGATCGCCGTCGATGTTCTCGCCGCCGGTCTTCACCCGCGGGTGCGCTCGGGCGCGGCGGGCAGGCACTACACCAGCACCGAAGCGCTGCCGCTGATACCGGGCGTCGACGGGGTGGGCCGCTCCGAGGACGGTCAGCTCCTGTACTTCGTCGCCTCCGACGGCGCGTTTGGGACGATGGCGGAGCGGACCGTGATCGACAAGCGCCGCGCCGTTGTGCTGGACGATGACGCGGACGTGCCGGCGATCGCTGCCGCCATGAACCCGGGCATGTCCTCATGGGTGGCGCTGCGCAAGCGGATCTCCTTCGAGGCGGGGCAGAAGGTGCTCGTACTCGGTGCGACCGGTAACGCGGGGCAGATGGCTGTGCAGATCGCGAAGTTCCTCGGAGCCGGTTACGTGGCAGCGGCCGGCCGCGACGCCGAGCGGCTTGCCGCGCTCACGAGCCTCGGCGCCGATGAGACCATCTCGCTCACAGGCCAGCCCGAGGAAATCGCTCGGACACTCGCAGCGGCAGGCGCTGATGTGGATGTCGTGATCGACTACTTGTGGGGCTCGGCAACCGAGCAGGCGATCCCCACGCTCGTAAAGAGCCGCACTGAGCGCAGCAAGCCGCTGTGGTGGATACAGATAGGGTCGATGGCCGGCACGACGATCACATTGCCCTCCGCCGCCCTGCGCGCGGCCAACCTGCAACTGCTCGGCAGCGGCCAGGGCTCGGTCACGACGGCCGGGATCGTCGAGGAGCTCCCCGAGCTCGCCGACCAAATCACCGCCGGCACCTTCACGGTCGATCCCGTTCGGGTGCCCCTCAGCGACGTCGAGTCCGCCTGGAACACTCCAACCGCCCCCGGACAGCGCATCGTCTTCACCACCTGAGCGATCCCATCCGTTGTGCGCGACATGCGGTCCTGTCGCAGGCGGCTGGCTACAACAGGCTCAGCGATGCCGCGCGCACGACCATGGGGTTTGCGCAACGTACGGTCTTCTCCACTGAACTTGTCTGTGCGCAGGGTGTGAGCGGAAACTACCGCGGCCGTTCCAGATGGGCGCTGGTGGCCAGCCCGCAGCGGCGCTCGGTGAGCATTCTCGATATCTTGAGCATATGGATACTCCGGATATCGCAGTGGATCACGAGGTCCTTGTGATCGGCGCCGGCTTCTCGGGCATAGGGGCGGCGATCAAGCTCGACCAGGCGGGCTTCCACGACTTCGTAGTGCTCGAGGCTGGGGACGGTGTCGGGGGCGCCTGGCACTGGAACACCTATCCAGGGATCGCAGTGGACATCCCGTCGTTTAGCTACCAGTTCTCCTTTGAGAAGCGGAGCGACTGGTCGCGCGTATATGCGCCAGGCAAGGAGCTCAAGGGCTACGCTGAGCATTGCGTCGATAAGTACGGCGTGCGCAACCGCATCCGACTAAACACCAAGGTGGTCGGGGCGAGGTTCGACGAGGACGCGCACGCGTGGCACATCGAGACGGCAAACGGCGAGCAGATCACGGCGCGATTCGTGATCGGCGCGACGGGGGTGTTCACTCAGCCCAAACCGCCTGAGATTCCCGGCATCGAGACCTTCGCTGGCACGACCATGCACACAGCGCGCTGGGATCACTCGGTCGACCTGCGCGGTAAGCATGTCGGCGTGATCGGCACCGGCGCCTCGGCGATCCAGATCATCCCCGCGATCGCCCCGGAGGTCGCACGTGTCACGGTCTTTCAACGCACTCCGATCTGGTGCCTGCCCAAGCTTGACGCGCCGATGAGCCCGCTCGCCCGCCGGGTGCTCCGCTCGGTACCCGGCGCCGAGCTCGCCGCTCGCTGTGCCAGCCAGGCCTTCGTCGAGCTGCACCTTCGTGCTCGCCGCACACTTCGCCGGCATCTTCCCTGGCCTGACCGCGCGCGGCGAAGGCTCTGCGCGCAGGATGCTGCGCGAGGTCAGGGATCCCGTCGTGCGCGAGAAGCTCACGCCGCAATACTCACTCGGGTGCAAGCGTCCGAGCTTCTCCAACGAGTACATCCCCACCTTCAACCGGGACAACGTGCTGCTCGAGACCGCCGCCATCGAGGCGATCACTCCGACGGGTGTTTGCACAGCCGAGGGGGTCGAGCATCCCGTTGACGTGCTGGTCCTCGCCACAGGATTCAAGGTGTTCGAGTCGGGGAACATACCGGCGTTTGAGATGCTCGGGACAGGTGGCGTTCATCTGGAGGAGTGGTGGGATGCCAACCGACTGCAGGCCTACGAGGGTGTGAGCGTGCCCGGCTTTCCGAACTCCTTTTCGATCCTCGGTCCCTACGGCTTCAACGGCCAGTCCTACTTCGGACTGATCGAGACCCAGATGCGCCACATCGTGCGTTGCCTAAAGCGCGCACGACGCGATGGCGCGACGCGGGTGGAGATCACGCCCGAGGCCAACCGCCGCTACTTCGAGTCGATGCTCGGGCGCCGGCACAACCAGGTCTTCTTCCGGGGTTCGTGTGGTAACGCCAACAGCTACTACTTCGACAAGCACGGCGACGCACCGTTTCGACCTAGTCTCACGCTCGAGGCGGCTTGGCGCAGCGCCCGCTTCGACCTCGACGACTACGCGTTCGCCCCGTGACCCGCCTCACGCGCGCACAATCGCAGGCACGGACGCGTGCGTTGATCGTCGACTCAGCCACCAGCCTGTTTCTGCGCAACGGCTTCCAGATCACCTCACTCGAGCAGATCGGCGAGGAGGCTGGCTTCACCCGCGGTGCGGTCTATTCCAACTTCCCCAGCAAGACCGCTATGGGGATCGCCGTGATCGATGAACTCTACGAGCGTACGGCGCGGGACCTCCAGGACGCGCTGGACGGGACCCTCGACCTCGATGAGTGGTTTGACGCGCTCGCCGCGTGGGCCGAGGGAACGATAGGCCAGCCGGAGTGGACGCGTTTGGAGATAGAGCTCGCCGCCTTCAGCGCCCACGACGAGAACTACCGGGCCTCTATTGCCGCCCGCTACGCGCGAATTCGCGAGAGTTGGGCCGCGCTGATCACCTCCCGGCTCGGCGAGGACTTCCCGATCGACGCTCAGGCGCTGAGCACGATCATCCTCGCACTCGGGCTCGGGACCGGTGTTCAGCGCGCCGTCGATCCGGACCTACCAGGATCGGGTTGGGTGGAACTGCTGCGCGCGCTCGACAGATCGACTGTCAAGAGTGCCGCATGAAGGCCGTCAGCTGCAGAGACGGACAGCTGGAGGTCGTTGAGCGACCGACGCCTTCACCCGAGAAGGGGCAGGTGCTGATCGACGTGCTGCGCTGTGGCATCTGCGGATCTGATCTTCACGCTCGTCACCACTGCGATGAGATGGCAGCCGTGGCTCGCGAGACGGGCTATGAGGACTTCATGCGCTCCGACCAAGACGTCGTGATGGGCCACGAGTTCTGCGGTGAGATAGTCGAGCATGGCCTCGGCTGTCGCAAGGCGGTCCCCACGGGGACGACGGTCGTCGCCGTGCCGCTGCTTCGCACCCGAGGGGCCATTCACGCCATCGGCCTGTCGACGGCGGCCCCCGGCGCCTATGCCGAGCAGATGCTCGTGCAGGAGTCTCTAGCGGTTCCCGTGCCCAATGGCCTCGCACCTGAAGTCGCCGTGCTCACGGAGCCAATGGCTGTCGCCTGGCACGCCGTGCGGCGAGCTGAACTCAAGAAGCGCACCGTCGCGATCGTCATCGGCTGCGGGCCGATCGGGCTGTCGGTGATCTGCATGCTGAAGGCCAGGGGCGTGCGCACCGTCATTGGGAGCGACTTCTCGGCGGGACGCCGTGCGCTGGCCAAGGCGTGCGGCGCCGACATCGTCGTCGACCCCGCTCACGAATCGCCACATGCCTTGGCTAAGCAGCATGGGCACCTGGTCACGGTGCCGGCTGCGCTTGACCTCGCTGTCGGCGCGATGGACAAGATGCAACGCGCACCGGTCCCATGGCACCACCTCTGGCGCGCGGCCGAAGCGCTCGGCCTGGCCACCCCCAAGAGTCCGGTGATCTTCGAGTGCGTCGGCGTGCCCGGGGTGATCGACCAGATCATCGCGAGTGCGCCGCTGTTCTCGCGCATCGTCGTGGTCGGCGTGTGTATGGGTGCAGACCGGGTCAGGCCGGCGATGGCGATCAATAAGGAGATCGACCTACGCTTCGTCCTCGGTTACACGCCGATCGAGTTCCGCGACACGCTGCACATGCTCGCCGAGGGAAAGGTCAATGCCGGCCCACTGGTCACGGGCGTGGTGGGGCTCGAGGGCGTTAGCAGCGCCTTCGAGTCGCTCGGCGATCCAGAGGGACACGCGAAGATCCTGGTCGACCCTAAGAGCAGCCTTGTCGCGCCTTAGATGTAAGTCCTGAGTAGGGGCGCGACGGGCAATTGTGGCGCCAGGGAGCGGGAGCCAGAGCCATTACTTGTGAGCGGTTGCTGCACGTGCATGCCGTGATTGGGTGATTTGGGCGTACTTCGCTGCCGCTCCTGCCGCTATAGCCCATTTCTAAGATACTGGTCGTAACCGAGCGAGATGCGCGCCACCGTTAGGTCGGACCGAACGGTGTTTTGCTGGCATCGCCTTCGTCTGGAGTTCGTCAAGGATCTCGCGGCCGCCCGGGAATACGGCCGCCTCGATCGCGGACAAGCCAATCGGTGGCGAGAGCCGCGTAGACAACTTGGTCTGTGTAGCGGCCGCCCGCCCACTCGGCCTCGCGCGCAACGCCCTCTTGGGTGAACCCGAGACGCTCAGGAACCGCTCGGCTCCGCGAGTTTTCGACGCTCGCGCGAATCTCGACCCGGTGAAGTCGCCACGTCCCAAACGCGTGATCGACAAGTGCTCGAACGGCGTAGGTCATGGTGCCGTAGCCTTGTGCCGATTCGGCCAACCAGTAGCCGATGCTGGTCGAACGGTGCCGCCAGGAGATACCGTGGAAGCCAACCATTCCCACGATCCGGCCGTCATCGATCACCGCGGTTTGAAAGCCGTCGTTCCTCGCCTGTTGCTCGCGCGTGTCCCGGATGAATGTCAGAGTGTCACCGAGTGTCTGGCCCGCCGCCCATGGCATCCATCGCGCCAGACGATCGCGGTTGACCTCAATGATCGAGTGCAATTCCTGCGCATCCGAGTCATCAAGCAGACGCAGCCACCGCCCCCCAGGCAGCTGGACTCGCAAACTGCATGTTCGATTTCCTGCCGTGGGATCCAGTCTGGACCAGCTCTCGCGCTCGACGGCGTAGACGATGACGGGATCGCCGAGCAGCACATCCTCACGGACGGGCTCGAAGCCGAGCCGCTTCGCGACCCGTATCGAGCGCGTGTTCTCCGGGTGGATCATCGCGGTGATGTAAGGAATGGGCAGTGTCTCAAAGCCCCACTTCAGACATGCTCGGCCGGCCTCTGTCACGTATCCATGCCCCCACGCGTCACGTCCCAGCAACCATCCAGCCTCGGTCTCCTGAAACTGTGGCCAGTACTTCAGCCCGACACGCCCGAGCAGCCGGCCGCTTGACCGGTCGAGAATCGTCAGCAGTCCGTGACCGCGCTCTCCCCATTCTTGCTCATTGGCCTGAAGCCGCTTCTCTGCCTGCGCGCGGTCAAGCGCGCGCACGAAGCGAATGACCTCGGGATCGCGATGCAACTCGGCGAACTCGTCGAGGTCGACCATCGCAAGCTGACGCAACACCAGCCGTTCGGTTTCGATCAGCACCCGTGGAGCGTACGGCTTACCTATCGGTGTGACGAGCATGCCAATTTATCGTTGGCAGCTCGCTTGCTAGTCGGATACTGTTACCCCTTGACTGACCGAGATTTCGTTGTGCGAGCGGGCAGCCCACGGGAGGCACCGGCCATTCTCGAGCTTTGGCAACAGGCTCGTAGCAAGCACGCTACGACTCCCGACCGGCTCGGGGACGCGCAACGACTGCTTGCTGAGACACCTGGGAGCCTGCTCGTCGCCGACTGCGACGGCGCGATCCTTGGTGCATTGATCGCCGCCTGGGACGGCTGGCGGGGCAACATGTATCGACTGGCCGTTCGCGTCGAGCATCGCCGTCAGGGCATCGGCTTGACGCTCGTGCGCGCCGGCGAGGAGCATTTGCGCCAGCAAGGGGCTCACCGGATCACCGCCCTCGTCGGATACGAAGACGAGGTGGCCGCGGCGTTCTGGGAGTCCGCCGGCTACCCGCAGGACCGTGAAATCGGTCGCCGCGTTCGCAATCTGTAGTCGTGCCTGCTCACGCCGGCAAGCTCAGACAGCGCTCAAAGCGCGGTAACAAGCGCCAAGGCAAAGCCGTCGTGGCCCTTGGCGCCGACAGTCTGGATCGCCGTCGCGCTCACGCGCGGCTCAGCCGCGAGCATCTCATAGAAGCGTCGCACGCCGGCCGCCACCCCGCCGTCACCGAAACCGGAGGTCTCCGCATCGGGGTCGAGGATCGCGCCGGAGCGCACGACATTATCGCCGATGATCAGCGTGCCTATGCGCGAGAGCTTCAGAGACCACTCCAGGTAGCCCGGGTAGTTCTGCTTATCGGCGTCGATGAAGATCAGGTCGAACGGACCCCCGCCCTCCTTGTGCAGCTCGGGCAGGGTCTCCAGGGCTGGACCCACGCGAATCTGCACCATGTCCGAGAGTCCGGCGCGCGCGACGTTCGCCTGGGCGATCTCGGCATAGCCCGGGTCGCGCTCGAGCGTGATCAGACGTCCGCCTGCCGACAGCGCGCGGGCGAGCCAAATCGTGCTGTAGCCACCGAGGGTACCCAGCTCGAGGATGCTGTGTGCGCCGTGTATGCGCGCGAGCAATTCCAGCATCTTGCCCTGATTGGGGGTGATCGCGATCGGCGGCAGGCCGGCGGCGTCGCCGGCGGCAAGAGCCGCATCGAGCGCCGCGTCCGGCGGGAGCAGCTGATCGGAGATATAGCCATCAATGGCGGTCCAGAGATCGTGGCTCATGGTCCCAGAAAGATAAGGGAGTCCGCCAACGCTCGCACCTAGGCCTGGCGCGGTCCCCGGCCACGTGCGCTTAACCCGGGCAATCGATCCAGCGGTACATCAGCCCGTCGCGAAGCTCATGGTAGGAGGGAGGTGCCGGTGGTGGATCACCGGAGAGCCGCGCGATCGCCTCGTCAGGACCGTGCAGCTGCTCTTCGGCCGCGGTGCTCCAGTGAACGTCGGGATGCAACAGTCTCCGCAGGCGCGTCCAGTTGCGACGCTCGATTGCATCGAGCACATCGCATACTGCGGGAACCTGCTCCGCCATGCCCGCAAGGTTAGATCACGAGCCGCCGAAACCTGGGCCACCGCGCGCGGCCCACGATGCTGCGAGATGCCCGCTCCCGGTGCAGTCGCAGCTCAGAGTTCGACCGCCGCACTGCCCATAAAGCGCCCCGCGCGCAGGTCCTCAAGCGCTTGCCCCGCATCCTCCAGGGCGTAGGGACGAACGTCGGTGTGGACTGGCACCCTCGGCGCGAGCGCAAGGAACTCCCTGGCGTCGCGGCGCGTGAGATTGGCGACCGAGCGTACAGCGCGCTCGCCCCACAGGATGTCGTAGGGAAAGCTCGGAATATCGGACATGTGAATACCGGCGCACACGACCACGCCGCCCTTTGCCAGCACGCGCAGAGCTTGCGGCACCAGCTCGCCGGCGGAGGCGAACACGATCGCCGCGTCCAGCTCCTCGGGTGGCGTCGCGAGCGAGTTGCCGGCCCACTCCGCGCCAAGCCCACGCGCAAACGCTTGCGTAGCCTCATCCCCGGGGCGCGTAAAGGCGAACACGCGCCGGCCCTGAAAGCGTGCGACTTGAGCGACGATATGCGCCGAGGACCCGAATCCGTAAAGGCCGAGCCGCCCGGCATCGCCTGTCATCCCCAATGCCCGGTAGCCGATCAACCCGGCACACAGCAGCGGCGCAGCCTGGAGGTCGGGGAAACCGTCGGGCAGGGCAAAGCAGAAGCGCTCGTTCGCGACAGTGAACTCGGCAAAGCCACCGTCGATGTCGCGCCCGGTAAAGCGCGCCAGGTCACACAGGTTCTCCCGACCGCTGAGGCAGTAGCGGCAGCGACCGCATGTCCACCCCAGCCAGGGGATGCCGACGCGCGTGCCTGGCTGAAGGGTCTGGCCCTCAGCGTCGGAATCCCCTTTCTTGCCGCCCCCCTCATGCGCGGCGCGGCGCGACTCGCTCCCTGCGTCCGGCTCGCCGCACGCCACCACGGTGCCCACGATCTGATGGCCCGGCACAATCGGTGGATGGGGTATTTCGACCTCCCCGTCGAGCAGGTGCAGGTCGGTGCGACACACACCGCACGCGTGCACTCGCACAAGGATCTCACCGGGACCCGGGGACGGGCGCTGGAGCCCTGAAAGACGCAGCACGCCGGGACGCTCGATCTGTATCGCGCGCATCCCCTTGATCATGCCAGTCGCTCCTATAGTGACCTTCGGTAGAGACTACGGAGTTCGTGCAGCAGCTTGCAACGATGATCGAAAGGTCGACTCGGGTGAGACTAACGCCATGAACAATCGACAGATCCTTGTTCTCCTAGGTGCACTGACCATCGTCGCGCTACTGCTCGCGGGCTGTGGTAAATCCTCGAGCGACACGTCCGCCAGCTCCTCGACCAGCGAGAGCACACGGGCCACATCGACCGCTTCTACCGCACCGTCCACAACGGCGTCCGCACCCACCTCCTCGACCTCGAGTTCGTCAACCATCACAGTCGCGCCGGCAACGGCCACCGCACTGCTCGTAGTAGGCACGACCGGCGGTGTCACAGCGACGCTCCACGCGGGCACTCACACTCCCACAGTCGGTCACGCTTGGCCGCTCCACCTCACCGTTACTCGCGGGAGCGCCCCCACTCAAGCATCCGTGGCATATGAGTACCTATTTGGCGGTCAGGTCGTGGCGCATCGCTCTCACTACACATTTACAGATCATTTCTCAGACGTGTTTCAGTGGCCGTCCTCGGCGGTAGGCTACCCACTCACGTTCCGCGCCGTGATCGTCTCCGACAGTGCCACGATCAACCTCGACTACCCCGTGCAGGTCAAGCAATGAGACGCTGTTGTGGCCGTATCGGGCGGGCAATTGGATGAGTCAAGCGGCGGGCGCGGCCGTACTCGTCGAAGGCGCCGGCAAGAGCTTCGGGCGCGTGACCGCGCTGCGCGACGCGTCACTGAAGGTGAAGCCGGGCGAGGCAGTCGCGATAGCCGGTCGCTCAGGCTCGGGCAAGAGCACGCTGCTGAGCCTGATCGGCGGTCTTGAGCAACCGGACTCCGGGCAGGTGCTGATCGACGGGCGGGCGATCTGGAGGGAGACACATCCGGCGCGCGCGCGCCGGGAGGTCGTCGGCTTCATCTTCCAGCGCCACCTGCTGCTGAGCACGCTCTCGGCACGCGCGAATGTGGAAGTACCCCTGATCGGGGCACGCGTGCACCGTTCCGAGCGCCGCGGTCGAGCGCTGGAGCTACTACAGGAAGTTGGACTCGCCGACCGTGCCGAGCACCTGCCCCACGAGCTCTCCGGCGGCGAGCGCCAGCGCGTGGCCGTGGCACGGGCACTTGCCAACCGACCCCACTTGCTGCTCGCCGACGAGCCCACGGGCGCGCTCGACTCGCAGACGTCGGAGCGCGTGCTCGATCTACTGTTTCGCCTGCGCGACGCGCTCGGGATGACGATGATCGTGGTCAGCTACGACAGCGCCGTGGGAACGCGCGCGGACCGCACCGTCAGTCTGATCGACGGACGCATCCAGGCCTCGGGCGAGCCGGCGCTCTGCGCCCAATAGGAGACGATCCGGCCAGTGCTCGCAATCATTGCCACCAACCTCCTGCGCAGCCGGGCGCGCACGATCTTCACTGCCGGTGGCATCGCCGTAGGCGTCGCCACGATCGTCGCACTGCTGTCCTTCACCCAGGGGCTGCGGAACACGGCAGATGAATTCATCCACCTTGGCGGCTCGGAGCTGGGCATCTTTCAGGCCAACGTGTCCGATCCCACAGCCTCGATCCTGCCCGCCTCGATCGTGGGGCAGATTTCCGCCCGCCCCGATGTGGCTCGCGCGACTCCACTACTGCTGATGGTGGAAGCCGTCAAGACCGATCCTGCCGCAGTCGTGTTTGGAGCCGATCCCAATGGCTTTTTCACACACAATCTCGTTCTCGTCAAGGGCGTCAAGCCACGCTCGGCCGCACACGAAATCCTCATAGGGGACCGCCTCGCCGAACAGATGCACCTAGCTCCCGGAGGCGCACTTACCGTAAAAGGACGCACATTTCGGGTCGCCGGTGTCTACCACTCCGGCGTGCTGTTCGAGGACTCAGGCGCCGTGCTGGCGATCGAACAGGCGCGGCAGCTGACGGGGCGCTCCGGGGAGGAGACAGATGTTGTGGTGCAGTTGGCGCCAGGAGCACGCGCCTCGACCGCCGGCACATCCATCGAAAAGAGCTTTCCGGGCACCCAAATCATCAGCGATCCCGAGCAGGCACTGCGGGCCGGAGCCGACGGCACGCTCATCTCAAACGCAATTCTCGTGATCGTGGTGATCGCACTGATCGTGGGAGCGATCAGCGTCGCGAATACGATGGCGATGTCAATCATGGAGCGCCAGGGCGAGCTTGCGCTACTGAGCACGGTCGGATGGTCCCCTACGCGTGTCGCGTCTCTGATCTTTGGCGAAGGGATCGCGGTAAGTGTGCTCGGCGCCGCGCTTGGCCTACTGATCGGTGTGATCGGCGGCGGCCTGCTCGTGCATGCACTCGGCGTGAGCGCGTACGTGTCGCCTTCAGTCACCGCATGGGGGCTCGGGCGCGCACTGCTCGTTGGCGTGGCAATCGGCGTGCTCGGCGGAATCTACCCTGCATGGCGGGTAACTCGCATGACGCCGCTAAAGGCGCTTGCCGGAACCTGAGCGCCCGCGAAACTCGTGTTCGCGCTTGCCCATCGCGGTGAGCGGCGCGGCGGCATCGAACTCCTCGGCGGCGATCGAACCCCAGTGGACCCGAGCACGGAGCGGCGCGATCGTTACGGAAATCCCTATCTCGATCCTGCCCATGAGCGTGTAGTCGGGATCCATGGCGAAGTACCGCAGCGCGTTGGCCGACGGTCCGCTCGGCGAGCACCTGCGCTCAATCCTTTTTGCTACATAGTCGGGCGTGATCCTAAACGGCCGCTCGGCCCACAGCATCGCCCAGTCCTGCCGCCAGAAGTCGAACACTTCCTCGGGAGTAACGGGATCTGTGGAGCGGAAGAAACCGGCCTCCACGCACGCTCGCCAGGTTCCGCGTACGTTGTTGCGAAAGCATTCGCTCACGACCGCGTCCATCGCCTCCACCTGATCGCGGCGAAAGCGCTTGACGCAGCCGAAGTCCAGACAGCTCACGCTCCCGTCCTCATGGAAGACGTAGTTGCCTGGATGCGGGTCAGCGTTGAATAGGCAGTGGCGTTTATATGTGCCGTAGACAAACCGGTAGATCGCCTCTCCCCACTGATCGCGCAGGCCCTGCTCGGCTGTCAGCGCCTCGTCGAAAGACAGTCCCCGCACAAGCTCCTGAGTCAATACGCGTGGGGTGCACAAATCGAGGACCACCTCGGGGATGTGGATAAACGGATGCCCGCGGTAGTAGTAAGCGAACTCGGCCTGGTTGGCGGCCTCCAGTCGGTAGTCAAGCTCCTCGGCGATGCGAGTGCCCAGCTCGCGAGCCGCCCCGCGAATGTCAAAGCTCAGCTTTTGCGAGGAAAAGCCACCCGCTATCAGGCTGATGAACGTTGCCAGCAACTCCGTGTTCTTCAGATCGGCGACGATCGCCTCCGCCACTCCCGGGTACTGGATCTTGACGGCGACCGAGCGACCGTCGTGCAACCGCGCGGCGTGTACCTGGCCAATCGAGGCCGCCGCGAGTGGCTGCCAGTCGAACTCGGCGAAGGCACTCTCGGCTCGGCAGCCAAGCTCGTGCTCGAGTACCTCGCGCGCCAGCCGCGGCGGCATCGGCGGGGCGTCGTCGCGCAGGCAGCTCAGCGCCGCCGCGTAGACCGACCGGAACTCCACTGGCACCGCGAGCGTGGCGGCGGGGAGCGAGAGCAGCTGACCCGCCTTCATCAGCGCGCCCTTGGATCGGCCTAGCAAGTCCGCGTAGCGCTCGGCCGCGCGGATGTGAAACTCGGCCCTATAGGCGTCGGCCCTGTCGGCATCCGTCAGCCTGGTGCGCAGCCCGAGCACGACCGCCTCGCCGGCGGTGCGGGCGGTCAAGCCGACGAGCGGGACGGTGCGCCGCATCCGCCCCCCCACGATGCCATCGTCGCTCGCATCGAACGCATCTGGAGGATGCTCGAAATCGGACACAGCTATTCTCCCCTATGGTCAGGCTTTACTGACTGTGGCTAAGCGTATACTTGGGAGCGAGGTATGTCAAGCACGACCCGAGAGCGCATCATTGACCAGGCGATGTACCTGTTTGGGCAGCACGGTTACACTGCCACCAGCATCGCGAAGATCGAGCAGGCCGCCGGGCTCACGCCGGGAGCTGGCGGGCTTTACCACCACTTCCAGAGCAAGGAAGCCGTCCTGGCCGCGGGCATCGAGCGCCAGCTCGCTCGCCTGGGAGCGCTCCGTGAGATCCGCGGCGTGCTCACTCCGCTTGGAGACCTCAAAGCCGAACTGATCCTGATCGCACGCTACATCCTCGCCGAGCTCGACAGCGAGTCCGAGCTGCTGCGCATCCTCGCCTCTGAAGCGCGCAACCGCCCGCAAATATTGACGGCTGCCGTGGACCAGCTTGTGAACTCTACATTCCAGGGCTTTGCTACATGGATCGGCCAGCGTGGCGAAGATACGGTGCCCGAGGCAAAGGCGAAGGCGATAGCGGCGGTTGGACTCGGAGCCCTGCTCTCCTCCCGCCTGCTGCGCGATGTTCTCGACATCCCCTCCCCGGTCGAGGATGAAACCCTGCTCGACACCTGGGTGGCGCTGATGCTGGTCGCGATTGGCCAGTCGCAAAGCGACAACTAGCCAGGGATCCGCGCGGCCGATGGCGAGACCTGGGCGAGCACGTCCTTAACGTCGAGGTGCGGGAGCCCTACGTCGCGCCGTGACAAGTACGGCGAGCGTGCTCGCCCGGATTGGCCGCCCCAGGCGCTCGTGGAGAACGTGATTCTCGTTCGCGAGGGCGTCACGCTCCTCAGGTGAGAGTCGTGCCCAGAACGACATCGTGCCGAGCAGGGCGTTTAGCTCACCGGCCGTGTGCTCGATCAGGGTTGGCACGGTTGCCAGCTGAATATCTTCGAAGAGAGCGGCTGCGTAGTCACGCCCTATGTCATAGCTCCCCAGCCAGGCCCAGGCGTCCGCGATGTTCCGACGGCGCTCCTGTACGCCCGCAATCGTGCAATCGATGTCGCGGTAGGTGGGCCAGGTCGCGGCGATCTCCCCCGCGTGCCTGCGCAGGACTGACAGTAGAGCCTCCTGATCATCGACGCTGCGCTGCTCCTGACGGCCGAAGTACTGGATTAGGGCGAGCGTCCCGTTGGGAGCGAGCGCGTCGGCGATCTTCCGCCAGCTTAGATCAGGGTCAACCCAGTGGATTGCGGACGCCGAGAACACCGCCTCGTAGCTCTCGCGGGGCAACTGCATGTCCTCAAGCCTCGCGTGGACGAGCTTCACATCGCCTGCATCTTTCAGGTTCGCCTCGGCGATTGCGATCAACTGATCTCCCGGCTCGAGCGCGGTCACGCGCAGCCCTCGCGCGAGGAGGCTGCGCGTCAGCTGACCGGTCCCGCACCCGATCTCGAGCACCCGGTCGCCATCCCCGATACCTGCCACCTCACATGCTTGGTCGACGAGCGCATCGGGGTAGGCCGGGCGATTGCTGTCGTACTCGACCGCGACCTCGTTGAATACCTTGCCGTAGCTCCGTGCGAGCGTCCCGTCGCTCATGCCCGAAACGTACACACTGGCCTGGATGGGTGACGGATTCGCGTCTCGCGCTAGTACCCAGGTTCTCGCAGCCACGCCCTGGTGTCGGCGGGGGCTTTCGGGAAGATGGCGCGACCCAGACTCGAACTGGGGACACCACGATTTTCAGTGGTGGGGCAGCCCGCCCTAACCCGCTCGGCTGAGCGTAGCAAAAAGTGGCCGTTTGCGGGCAATTTTCAGATGCCGTCAGCGGTCGCCACCGGCCGTGCGGTCCATCTAGATACCTGCGGATACGTGCGGATTCCGGTGGGTTTGTGCCGCGGTGCGGGGGTCTGCGGCACAAACCCTTGGCGCCGGCCCTGTGACATACCGGCGATGTCGCTCAGTCGAGGAAGAGGTCGTCGATCACAAGGAGGTCTGCCGGCGCCAGCAGCCACTTGCTCAGCACCCGGCGTAGCGTCTCCTCACACAGCGAGACGGCGTCGTCCAGTAGGCCCATTCGTTTCAGCTCCTTGGGCTTCGGATCGTCGCCGCCGTGGACGATATGCGAGCGCCAGTCATACGCCTTGCGCAGCCCGGCGGCGATCGCGCGACGTTCCTCGCCGTCGGAACCAAGGTACCGCGCAATGCGAAGGGACGCGCGGAAGCGCAGCTCGGTCTTGGTGTCCGGCGCGAAGAGTGCCTCGAAGGCGATCCAGCAGTCGATCAGGCGATCCTCGTGCGAGCGCCGCTCAGCGGAGGTCTCCAACCGGCGAAGCGCGAGCGCAAAGGAGCCGTGCTCCGGGACGCTCGCCAGTCGGGCGTAAATATGCGGGAGTTCGGTGGTCTGCTCGGACGTGAGGCTCGTGCGCCGGCCTGCGCCCGACGGGACAGGCTGGCGGAGCAACCCGGTATGGGCTCCGAGCCTGCGCAGGTAGGAGGCAAACGGTCCGCTCACGCGCATCCATGAGACACCGAACGATGCCGCAGTCGCACCGCCGAGCAGCAGTGCCAGCCGAGCACGCTCGGCCTTGCGTTGGGCGGTCCCCCAGTTCCAACCACCTAGTCGCTCCCCGTCAACCTCGGCGGAGATGGCATAGGCGATGTCGAAGAAGTCGTACGCCTGCAGGGGCTGCACCTGCGTGGAGCCCCAGCCTGCGATGCTCCACAGCTCGTCGCGCAGCGCCGCGGAGAAGGGGACGATCTCCAAGCCCCGCTCGAGCTGCAGGGTCTGAGCGGTGATCGTGACGCCGGCCATCAGCAGAAGCAGCTCACCAGAGAAGTCGGTCTCTGAGAGGAACGCGTGCAGGCGCTTGACTTGCACGCGAAAGGCGATGTCAGCTGGGTCGTCGAACGCTGTGGGAGTTGGCGCCGACGCGCCGTATGCGGCGCTGAGGTAGTCCTCGAGGAAGACGTTGATCACTTCACCGTGCGGCGTCCAGGGCCGCTCGCGGTCGTGGACGGTGGGAGCGTCGATTCCCAGCTCCCGTGCGATCAGCTGCTCGGCGATGAACAGCTCGCTGCCGGCTTCGAGGGCCGGCATGGCGTTGAGGCGTAGTCGCCATGTGTCGATGTCGGTGTCGATCCACTGCTTGCCCGACCCGTCGGACTCGGCCTCAATTCGTGGGATCGGCTTGGTCGGCACATCGCCGTGCTCGATGAGCTGGGAGACGGCGCGCTCGAGCTTGCCCACGAGCGGTCGCATCGTCGTCGCGATCGCCTCAGCGGACATCACCATCGTGCGATCCTCCCATGCCAACCGCCCAGCGGCGCGACTAGTGAGCGGCCTGACCGCGGCCCCGCCCCTACCAGGTGTCGTCCCTCAAGCGGTTGGCCAGCGCGTCGCAGCAGGCGGCGGCCTCGTGTGGCCTCTTGTCTCGGAGCGAGGTCGACCAAGCCGTGCAGCACTTGGTGGTGCGACGCAGGCGCCGGTGCGGCCGGGGATCGCCGTTGTCAAGGCGCTGAGACACACGGTCGCGGAGAGCTTCCAGGTCGTCGCTATCGGCCCAGCACTTCACGCAGAGGCTCGCGGTCTTCGCCTCCGTGCCCCATCAGCTCGATGTAGACGCCGCGGCCCGGCGCGTCGTCGCGTTCAATCCAGCGCGTCAACAACGGCCCACTGATGAGCGTCTTGCGCTCCCAGCTCCCACTGGAAGGGTCGAGCGCAGAGTACGCAACGACCTCGCAAAAGTAGGCCCAATGCCCAAGCGCCGAGCCTTTCCGCGAGCGCTCTACGGGCCGGCCAGCGTTCACGGCGTTACGGGCGCGCTCGTGAGACTCGGCCTCGTCGCGGACGTGCTTGGCGTAGGCGGTCAACGCTTCGTCGCCATCCGTGTGCGCTCCAACGATCGTTGCCCATTCTGCTGGGCCGACGAGCCGCCAGTTACGCGGCAGCTCCGGTTGCGTAGCTGCGAGAGCTGTGCAGCCGACCGCGAGCAGCACGCCCGCGTCATCCTCGTTGATGGTGCTCGTGAGCTGCGTGTACATCCAACGCGAATCGACCTTCACCTCCACGCCCAGCCGGCGCCTTCGGCCATTAGGCAGAACAAGAGTGGCTGCGAGGTCGATAGGGCGACGCCTGCCCGGCATTCGCTTCTCGCGTGTGCATTCCTCGACGCTCAGGATCGCCGTAGCTTCGTCGCCGAGCAACGCTTGAGCGAACCCCGGGCCCGACTCGCCGTCGAGGAGGTATCCCAGCACGCCTGTATGGATGACCTCATGCTGGTAGCCGACCGCCTGCACCCAATCCATGTGTGCGAGCGTACACCCCGCTGCGACGTGTGCTCAGCCGGTGAGCTGGCCAGCCTCTTGTAGGGCCTTCAGCGTGGCTAGCACGGCGCTGTCGCGGTACTGCGTGTCCCCAGCGGCCTCGCGCACGATGCCTACAACTTCCTTCACGCCGACAACTTCGATCTGGCCCGCCCCGACTTGCTGTTCCGCCGCCCAGGCACGAACGCGCTGCTCGTGCTCCCCAGCGCGGCGGCCGGAGAAGCGCCCAACGTACAGTCGGAGCTGCACCTGACGGAGGCGATAGCCGTAGCGCTTGGCCGCCTCTGCGACGACGCGGGCCCGTACTACCTCGTCGTTCAGCAGCCGGTAGAGACGACTGCCGCGCTCGTCCTCGCCCGTGACGTGCTCGGCGACCACGCCTCGCGAGCCGAAGGCGGACTTCACGCTCGCCAGCACGAGGTGGTCGGCGCGGGCGCCCACGAGATCGACCTCGTAGCCATGCGTCTGTTCCTCGGCGTAGGCGGCCTTGCGGGTCGGCAGCTTGACGCGGAACTTGACACCGGCCGACACCACAAAATCTTCCGCTTCGAGCGCCACAGCGACGAACGACTCAAATGCCTCCACGGTCGAGCAAGCCTACCCGACCAACGCGCGCTGCTCGCGAGCGCGACTACGCGCGCGCCGCGGTCATGGTGATGATCGACCCTTCAGGAGCGATCGCCGGGAGGAGCACTGTGGCGTGCGCCCAGCATCGATTCCAGTGCTCCGAGAGCGCACCTCCATCTGGAGCCTGGAAGAAGAAGCTCACGTCCGCCTGAGTGTCGCAACCGTCCTGATCGCACGGAACCGCAGCGCCCTTGGGCGGGACGTTCAAGCAGCGCCAGACGCTGCCGTTGCAATCCCCAGGCGAGACCACGTCGAGCGATCGAGTTCGCGGATTGGCCTTCCAGCTGCGCTCACGAGGCGCCGTTTGTCGTCCGTGCCGGCGCATACAATTACGTTGTGGAAAGCAGCTTGGGCGGACAAGACTTGGCGAGCAGTTTGCGGGTCGAGTTCGATCTTCTTGCGCAGCGTGTTTCGCAGCAGCGTGAGCAGACAGAGCGCCTTCGGCAGCTTGCTGATCAGGTCGAAGAGCGCACAGCAAGCGATGAGCATCTACTTGAGGAGATGGCGGGCGTGCTGGGCCTCTCGGCGCAACTGCGGATTGAAGATCTGTCATCGCGGCTGCGAGGTCAGCGTCTTCAGGAGGTAGCGGTCGAGGTACTGCGGACGAGCTGGGATGTCGAGCGCGATATTCACTATCGCGAGTGGTTTGATCTCGTGCGCGCCGAGGGCCACCGGGTGGGCGGTAAGGATCCGCTTGCGACCTTCCTGGCTCAAGTCCACCGTGCTCCTGACATCGAAAGTCTCGGCGGCCGCAGCGGCCGCTTCCGGTTGGCGAGCGCTCGCTCATAGATCCGGGCAGTAGGCGTCGATCAACAGGCGTGTGAGCTGTTCGCCGCGGCTCGCCAGCAGGTCGATTGTGGTGGTATTCATGGCCGCGAAGTCTGTGGGGTAGTTCGCGACTTCCTCGCGTCGGACTAGATCAGGTGGCTGCCACGGGAGGTCTTTGTCCTGTTGGCCGAGGTAGGGCATCACGAACCCCTTCAGTTCGTCGTGCGCGACGTGGGTGTGAAGTGCAGCGCGCCCGGAGTCTTGGAGCTTTCGGAAGCTGGCCTCGAACGATCGGCTGACGCGTGAGAGTAGATGCCCTGGTGTCTTTTCCGCTAGTTGGCCCCGGCCAGCGTCGCAAGAGATGACGTAGTCGACGCCGAACACGTTGTAGGAGTGCTGGGTCGATCGGCCCGGTCGCAAACATGAGGTGCCCAGGTTGTCGAACACGCCGCCGTCGGTCAGGGTGACGCGCTTCCGTGCGACGGAGCCATCTCGCTTTTCCAGCATCCAGGAGCGATCGAGCGCCGGCAGCAGGAGTGGGTAGGCAGCGGACGCCGCGACGGCGGTCGCGAGGTCGACATCGTTGTCGGGTACGCGGCCGAGGGTCCAGCTGCCGCTTTCGCGCGACCCGAAGCGGAACGCGTGACCGGTCCGTAGGTCGCAGGCATTGATCACCACGTCGAGCCCATCCATGAGGCGGCTGTCGCGCATGAGCGCGCCTTCGAAGATGTCCGTGAGGACGTCGGCGAAAGCGTCTGTGCGACTCCGCCAGCGCGCGACGTCGCTCGAGCGGCGCGTGACGCGGGCGCCTGCCCCGGCGCCAGCTACGAGGATGGAGCTTGCGAGCGCTTGCGGCATTCTGCGCGACATCAAGGCCCGGCGCAGGATCCGTCGATGCAGCCCAGAGTGCAGCAGCTCGCGGACGGCTTCATCGAAGTTCTCGAACTGCTCTGGGCCGTATGCCCATAGGCCGGTCATGAGGGCGCCTCCGGATACGCCCGAGATAACCCGTATCCGGTTGAGTACGCTGCGGTCGTGAAGGGCACGCAAGCATCCGAGGTGAAACGCGACGGCCCGCGACCCGCCGCCTGAGAGCGCGAGCCCGACGTCACGCGAGACGGGTGCGGGGACAGGCACTGGGCGTGGCTCGTACACGCTAATCGTGACGTGGTTGCGTCGCAGCTCCTCGTGTTCGAAGACATAGGCACCGAGCTGCGGGTCGCTGGCGGACCAGCCGACGATCAGGATCAGCCCCTGAGCTCGCGGGGACTCGGACGCGTCGAGCAGATTGAGCATCCCGATGAGATCGCGTGTGCTGAAGTTGGGTGATTGTCCGGGGTGGGTGTGCCACATCCCGAGGAACTCGACTGAGCCGCTGGTTCGTGTGCTCTTCTCTTGCCCGAGATCTTCGACTCCGAGGGTGCCGCAGACGAACTCTGTTGGGCTTTGGCTGCTGTCGGGCGGAGGCCCGGATACCTCGTCGATCCAGATGACACCGGTCGCGTCGTCGCGTTGGCCGAACAGCACGCCGCCCGTCTCGCTCATTGGCTCTAGTTGCCGCTGACCGGCTGAGATCCATGCCTGGATCTCGCGGAGCGCGGGCGGACTGATGCGAACCTCAAACCGGCCCGTCGAGTCGGGAATCGTCAAGGCTGCGGGCCACGCTAGGTGAGCTGCGCCCGCCCCCGGGTGTCTGGTCAGGGTGGGGAGCGCGATCAGATGTGCGATCGCGGTGTCGTGCTCGGGTGGTGCCGACAGCTCGGACGCGACACTCGTCAGCAGGATACCCGCGAGCGCGCTTACCTCTGCCCCGGAGCCGCGGAAGGTGGGGGTCGAGCAGCCTGGCTCTGGCTGGAAGGTGTCGGTGCGCGGCGGGTTGGGCCAGAACTCCTGTAGGAACCCACGAAGCCTGGAGTCACGAGCGCAGGCCAGCTTTGTCGCACGCAGCGTGTCCGCGCCCGCTCCGGTGTGGTTGGGAAGCGCGATGGTTGCGATCCCGTGCTGTGCGGTGTGCCCGATGATGGTGGTGATGAGGGCGACGTCTTGTGGGTGATCTCGGCGTACGCGCTCGAGCTTCGCCTGCACGATCACCGATGCCGTCGCATCGATGACGATCTCGGCGCCGTCGTGCCAGTCGTCCCTGTCAAGTGGTCCGGCCACGACGTTCCGGACGTGAGATTCGAGCGTGATGGTGGGGTCGATCTTTTCGAGGCGTGCCCGCAGCGCGGTTGCCTTCGGGCTGCCGACGTCGTCATCGGTATAGGGCTGGCGTACAAGGACGCCGGGGGTGACGATCGAGTTGTCGTAGAGCAGGATCCGTCTTGCGCCGGCACGTAGTACCCACTCGGCGATCGGTGCGCCGAGCGCTCCGCAGCCCCAGACGGCAACGCTCTTGCCCTTGAAGACGCTCAGCGGACTCTCGTTATCGCGGCGCTCGATGATCTCGGGCCTGGCCTCGCGCACCGGACACCATTCAGCATCGGCGCTCTTGGCCCACCCAAGTACCGCGTCAATCGCGCCCTCTCCTACTTCGCGGCGCTGCTCATCCTTGGAGTAACGCCCGAGGGTGAGCATCAACTGATCGGCGTTCGCCGATGGGATCCGCCATGCGGTGAGGTGTTGGCGCAGTTGTCCGACTGTGCCCCGCATCGGAGTTCCAACGATCACCATCATCGGCTCGCCAGGTTGTCGAAATGCGGCGACGAATCCCAGATGTGCAATGAGCCCGGAGAGATTGACGCCACGATCGCTGAGAGCGACGAGCAGGCCAGCGACCGTTTCTGGGAACTCCCAGTCCATCGCGACCGTGAGCAGCACGGCCGCGGCGGCACCCTCAGCGGGCGTGTTTAGCTCGCCGGCCTGGTCGTACTCCGGTGTCCACGTTACGAGGTCGTAGCGGCGCCCGTGAGGGTGTGCGAGCGTGGCGTAACCAAGCCAAGTCGTGTCAGCCACGGCGGGCGTATCGACGCGTGGGATGACCATCGGCGCACCGCTGGTGACATAGGCGACTGGCGGATGCAGTGCCGCGCCCTCAGCGTCGAGGGTTCCGGCGGCCGCGCGCTCCAGCCACTGGAACAGTCTTTCGATGTAGCCGTACATACCGTCGGCGGGAACCCATTCAACGGTTGACGCTAGGTAGAGGCAGAGCTGGCGCCGCCACTGAACGTGCGGGCTTCCGGCCCAGCGAGCGTGGCGAACCTGTGCGTACGGCACGTCGAATGGGAAGCCGGGGTCGATGCCGATGCTGATGCGCTCACGCTCGCGCAGCTGAATACCGCTGGGGGCGTGAGCGACGCCTTTGCAGTCGAGCGAGATGTTGACCCACATCAGGGCGCCGTCGGCGATTGGCTCGATGACGTCGAGGATTTCCAACGCCTGTGGGGAGGCGAGTTCGATGGACCGAAGCTGGCGCAGCGCCAGCGCCTGTCCGGCGCTGATGGTCACGCGGGCTTTGAACCGAATCCCACCGCGCCCGCAGGCGGCCGTGTGGCTTGGCGTGCCTGATCGACCGCTCCTGGGACTGCGGAGGATGCCGTCGCGGCTACGGTCGCAGCCGTGCGCAGAGTGACTGCGTCGCTGTCGATCTCGAACACGATCGGCTCGGGTGCCTCCTCGCTCGGATGCTCTCCGGTACAGAGAAAATGGCCGGCGGGCACAAGTTCGCGGTAGCGCTGCGCGGCGATCAGGTGCGGGGGGTTCGCACCCTCCTCGTCTTTGTCCGGGATCGGCGGCGAGCTCGCGACGATGTACGCGTCGCCGCTGGCCGCGGCTTCGATCTTTTCGAGGAGCTCGTGCTGAAGTGTGTCCTCATCCTCACCCTCGTCGGCGCCGTACATAACCGACTTGGAGCAGTGATGTGGGGCGAGGAAGATCTCCCATGCGAGGTCGTCGTCTTCGCTGCGCTCGAAGATGCGCTTGACGACCGGGTATGAGAGGTCTCCGAGAAGTAGTGCCCGCGCCGAGGTGTCGCCGTCAGACAGGGTTACCTGTAGACCGAAGCTCGTGTGGTTGCGTTCCACTTCGGCGTCCTCTTTGAAGGGTGCGTGCACGAAGGCCCTGAAGGCGTCTGAGCGGTCCGCTCCATCGATCGCGTGGAATTCGCTACCGGGCACAGTGATCGAGCCCTCTGGGAGGTTCTCGTAGATATCGCTGTGCTCCTCGAGTGCCTCCGCGAAGCCCATGATCCTGATGCGAGCGCCAGACTCAACGTTCCCGTCGGCCTTCATCTTCTCGATTCGCCGCTTCGCCTCCGCCACGAATGCTTCGGCGTCCTCGCAGAGCTCGTCCTGGTCCTGCTCCCAGAGGACGCGTGGGGTAAACCAAAGGTCGCCGATGGTGACCTTTTCGAGCAGCTCGGCGAACCCCTGGACGTGGTCCTTGTCCAAATGTGTAGCGCCGAACGCTGCCAGGTAGGGCTTATCGTCGCTGCCACCGGGCAACAGCGCCACCAGCTCATCAATGATCGGTACACGCGGATCGTCCTCGTTCTCGGACTCCTCAACGTGGTGCAAGTCGATCTGCAACACCGTCTCGGAATCGATCACGACCGTGGTGCTGTCGCCGCAGCCCACGGGCCAGAAGACGAAACCGCGATCTGGAAGTGCCTTCATGGAGCCAACCTCACAATCTGTAGAACGTGCTCCTACATGTAGAAGACAGAAGATACGCGTCGCGCAGGACGGAATCTCGATAGCCATGAGCGCACGCGGGGCCTGAGCCTTAACGTCTCGAAGGCGATCGCGATGCGGCCTGCCCACACAGTGAGCGCGATCGACACGCGATCAAGCTGGCTCGATGCTCGGGCATCACGTCTGCGCTCAGATCGGCGATCGTGCGTAATCGTGGGAGCGGGCATGTGAAGCGCGCTGGGTATGTCGATCGCCCCGGCTCTTTGGGAGCGATAGCCTGCGGGGCCGATGGCGATGAGCCCAGACAAGGACACGCAACTCGGCTGCAGGGACGATCACCGTCGAGGTGGATCGTTGGCGTTGTCCTTCCATCCGTCTCTCGTGGAAACCTTTTCGTGCGCGTGGCCGGAGACGCTCGCGATCGCCGTTCGTAGCGGATTTGCCGCAGTGGACCTTACCCTGCCGGAGCTCGCGAGAAGCTCGGCCGGAAGCGCACGAGAGCGCCTCGAGGCGGCGGGCGTTCGTGCCGGGGCCTCGCCGCTTCCGGTTGAGTTCCGTCGGGACGAGGAGATGTTCCGGGACGACCTCGGTCGGCTTCCGGGTCTCGCAAAGCTGGCTTCCGCGATCGGAGTCGGGACGGTCTACCGGTCGCTTCCGGCGTCAAGTGAGATCCCCGCAGGGGAGCTCGGCCGTACCCTGAAGCGCCGGCTGCGGGCCTGCGCGGAGATTTTGGCCGAGTACGGCATTCGACTCGCTTTGGAGGTCGTCGGCCCGTTGCACCGTCGGCGCGAAGCGCAACACGAGTTCCTGTGGCGTCTCGGCGACTGTGCCTCCTTTGCGGAGATGTGCGGCGACTCGGTAGGCGTGCTGGTTGACTCGTGGCACTGGCATCACGCCAACGAGAACGAGAAGGCGATCGTCGACCTCGGTGAGCGGATCCTGCACGTTCACCTGGCCGACGCTCCTGACCTACCGCCGGAGCGGATCCGTGACGATGAGCGTTTGCTTCCCGGCGAAGGAGTCATAGACCTAGACGGATTCGTAAGGAGCCTCGCGCGCGCCGGCTATGGCGGGCTCGTCAGTCCAGAGATCCCCGGTGGATGGTGCGGGTCCAGTAAGCCCGCGGCGTGCGCCCAGCGCGCAAAGGACGCGTGCTCGCGCGTCCTTTCTACCCCCCCCCCCCCCCCCCCCCCCCCCGAGCCGCCGTCTACGACGATTCGCTCGCTCTCGGGCGGCGGACCCCGTTCGGTTGCCCAAGCCGGCAACCCGGTCCTCGAGCACGCCGAGGGTGTGCAGCTCTACGGGACACGTGGCGAGCGCCTACTGGACGCCGTCGCCGGCTACGGCGTCACATCGATCGGGCACAGCCATCCACACTGGGTCCAGGCGGTCGTCGCGCAGGCCGCGAGGCTCGTCAACACCCCGCTTGACACTTGCGAGCTCGCGGCCTATCTGAAGGCTCTCGCCGCCGTCCTTCCGACTGGGATGGACGGCATTTCGCTCGCCTCCACAGGAGCCGAGGCGGTCGAGATCGCGCTGCAGCTCGCACAGACGGCGCGCGGGCGCCCCGGCATCCTGACGTTCACCGAGAGCTTCCACGGCCGGACATCCGGCGTGCGCTACACGCGCGACCCTTCCGCAGCGGAGGCCCGCCTGCTGGGGCCGCACTGGCTGCGAAGCGCTCCATTCCCTGCGTGCCAGGAGCACGACGCAGTGAGCTATTCGGCGTGCCGGGAGCCGGTGGACGAGACGATCGCGACGCTAGCCGCGCGTGGCGACCTCGATGACGTCGCGGCCGTCCTTGTCGAGCCGGTGCTCGGCACGGCTGGCAACATCCTGCCCCGCGGCGGGTTCCTCGCCGCACTGAGTGAGCTGTGCCGCACACGCGGATGGCTGCTCGCGTTCGACGAGTCGATCACCGGCTTCGGGCGCACGGGCGAGCTGTTCGCCTGGGAGCTGTTCGAAGTTCAGCCCGACATCCTGATCCTGGGCAAGGGCCTCGGTGGCGGGTTTCCGCTGAGCGCGGTCTGCGCCGCCAAGGCACTGTGGGACGCCTCGCCGCTCAGCGGACCCTCGGGAACATCGAGCAGCTATGGCGGTAACCCGCTCGCGTGCGTCGCTGGTCGCGCCACGCTCGAGATCGTCACCGGCGACGGTTTCCTGGAGCAGGTGCGGGCGTGCGCGGAGCGCGCAGCCGCGCGGCTGCGCGAGCTCGCGGACGGCTCGCCACGCGTCGCGCGTCCCCGTGGCGTGGGCCTGATGCTCGGCTTCGACCTCGTGTCACCCGACACGGGGTCGCTTGCGTCCCGATCCGAATGCGAGGCCGTGTTCCGTGCCTGCCGCGACAGCGGCGCACTTGTCGCCGCGACTACGCCCAGGGTGAGGCTGAATCCGCCGCTCACGATCACGCTGGCCGAGACCGACAGGCTGTTCGACATCCTCGGCGAGGCGCTCCGGTGAGGCTCGCGCTCGTGGGACTCGGCAGCGCCTGTGCGAAAGGCCACCTGCCGGCGATCACTGCGCTCGCAGGCGAACGGGCCGCAGAGGTCTGCGGCCTAGCCGACCACGACCCCGAGCGCCGAGCGCTGCTCTCCATGCAACTGCCGGACGTGCCGACGTATGCGAACGCCGAGGAGCTCCTTAGGTTGAATGCCCCTGACGTCCTGGTGATCGCGACCGACCCGTTCCTTCACCCGGAGCTGATCTGCATCGGCCTCGCACGGGGAATCCACGTGGTGTGCGAGAAGCCGCTCGCGCTTACGCCACACGGGCACGCTGCGATCACCCGCGCCTGCGCCGAGCGGGGCGACCGCGCACTCGTCCCGGTACATCAGTACCGATACTCACCGGAGTGGCAGCGTGTCCGACGACGGGCGCGCCTGCTTGCAGCGCTTCGTATCCCGTTCACGCTGACATTCGACGTCCAGCGCCCGGGGTTCGACGTCGACGCTGTCTCGCCGTGGCGCGCGGCGAGGGCGAGCGGCGGCATGCTCGCCGACGCCGGCGTGCACTTCCTCGCCCTCGGCTGGGCGGTCGGCCACGGACTCACGCCGGATACTGTTCACAAGTGGGAAAGAGAGTCCGGCGAGGAACGTGTCCAGATCGATGCGAGCCTCGGCTGTGGCACGCTTCGGCTTCGCCTGTGGCGCGGCGCCCAGACCCGTAGCACACGGATCGAGCTGCGCGGCGGCGGAGCGGCGATCGCCTGGACCGACCGGACGACCCAGGCGAGCCTTGGTGGAATCGGACTGCGAAGCCGGCCAGTCGCGGCGCTGAGCGAACGCGCTCACGTCGACGCGCTCTACCGGCCGCTGTACCGGGACGTGGCGCGGCGAGTGGCGGACGCCAGCTGGGGTGCGCAGCGAACGGAGGAAGCGCTCGCGGTCAGCGGGACGCTCGTCGGCCTGCTCGACCATGACGAGGAGCGGGAGAACGACGAGGCACAGCTTTGCCCGTGAGCTCGCGCCACGATCCCCGCCGGCTCGCGATCGACGGCGGCCCAAAGGCACGCACCCGGCGGCCCACGCCGATGTTCCCCGGAGGTCTCGAGCTCGGCGAGGACGAGCAGACAGCGGTGCGCCGCGTGCTCGCGAGTAGACGGCTGATCCGCTTCTACGGCGCCGACGACCCGGACGGCGACGCTCAAGCCTCCGAGGTCGACGAGTTCGAGGACGACTTCGCCAAGCGCATGGGGTGCGCACATGCGCTTGGCGTGACCTCGGGGACCGCCGCCCTGATCACGAGCCTCGCGGCACTCGGCGTTGGGCCGGGAGACGAGGTGGTCATCCCGGCCTACACGTTCATCGCGAGCGCCGCCGCAACCCTCGCCGTGGGCGGCATCCCGGTGCTGGCCGAGGTCGACGAGAGCCTCACGCTCGCGCCCGAGACGCTCGAGAATGCGATCTCCGAGCACACGCGGGCGATCATGCCCGTGCACATGCGCGGCATGCCGGCGCGCATGTGCGAGCTGACGCGGATCGCCCATGGGCGAGGTATCAGCGTCGTCGAGGACGCTGCGCAGGCGACTGGCGCCTCCTACCGCGGCAGGCCTGTCGGCTCCTTCGGCGACGCCAACGCGTTCAGCCTGCAGATGCACAAGATCATCACCACCGGCGAGGGCGGCGTGCTGACGACTAACGACCCGGATCTCCTGTTCCGTGCGAAGTGCTTCCACGACTCAGCCAGCGAGTGGCGCGGCGCCGCATGGCAACACGGCGACCCGCGCGTGCGCGCGACGTTCGTCGCGTTCCCCGGCATGAACTTCAGGATGGCGGAGATCGCCGGCGCGCTCGGGCGGGTGCAGCTTCGCCGACTGGATTTGCTGCTGGAGCGCATGCGCAGCCACAAGGCGGTGCTGCGCGCCGCCGTCGCGGGAACGGGTCGCGTGAGGTTGCGGACAGTCACCGACGCCGGCGAGGCGGCCACCGCGCTCGTGTTCTTCACGGAGAGCCCGTCGCACGCTCGGCAGGTAAGCGACGCATTGAACGCAGAGGGTGTCCCCGCGCGAGCTCTCTACGTCGTCGGCGAGCACGACTGGCACGTGTATGCGTGCTGGCGCGACGTGATCGCAAGGCGTACGTGGAATCGCCAAGGCTACCCGTTCTCGCTGGCTCGACGGGAGGTCGACTACAGCACGAACGCGTGTCCGCGCACCCTCGATTTGCTGTCACGGGCCGTGCACGTCGACGTCCCGCCGCAGCTAAGCGAGGCGGACGTTGAGGAGACGGCACAGGCACTCGTGAAGGTCATCACCGCGCTGTGCTAATCCGGGCTGGGATCATCGGCTCGAGCGGCGTCGGACGGCTCCACGTCGACGCGCTGCGCCGGATAGGCGTCGAGATCGCGGGGATTTCGGCGGCTACGCGCCAGATCGCCGAAGAGGACGCCGTTGGGCTCGGAGTGTCCGAAGTCTTCGCCAGCGCCGAGGAGCTGATCACCAGCGACACTGTCGACGTCGTCCACGTGTGTGCCCCCAACGTGCTGCACTTTCCCCTATGCCGGGCCGCGCTGTGCGCCGGCAAGCACATCGTCGCAGAGAAGCCGCTGTGCACGTCGCTCGCTGACGCCGAGGTACTCCAGCGGTTGGCCGAGGAGCGTGGACTGATCCATGCGCTCTGCCATGGATATCGCTACTACCCAATGATCCAGGCGATGCGTGAGCTGATCTCGCGCGGGCAGCTCGGCCACGTGAAGGCGGTGAGTGGAGTGTGGCTGTGCGATGAGCTACTCACTATCGATGCCGGCCATTGGATGCTCGACCCGGAGCAGATGGGACCGTCGCTGGCGCTCGCCGATGTCGGCATCCACTGGTGGGACCTCGTCGAGCACGTCACGGGAGCGCCGATCGTAGGAGTCATGTGCGAGACGCGCACGATGCGACCTGCAGCGAGCGCCGGGGAGGACACCGCAATGCTGATCGCGCGGCTCGACGGTGGGGCGGTGGCGAGCGCGACGATCTGCCAGGTAGCACCCGGCCACGGAAACACACTGGCACTCGAGGTCGTCGGTGAGCACGCGAGCGCCGCGTGGGACATACGGTGCGCTGAGATCTTGACCGTGCGCGAGGTCGGCGGCGGATGCAGAGTCCTCGAGCGCGCGAGCAGTGCGGCGGCGGAGATCGGTGTGGAGGCGTTCCTACCGCGCGGGCAACCCGAGGGGCACTCGGAGGCATTGCGCGCCCTCTTCGACGGGGTCTACGCTCATATAGGAGGTCGCGGGAGCGGGCGTGACCATCCGACATTCGCGGACGGGGTGCGTGGCCTGCGCGTACTCGAGGCCGCACTGCGCAGCGCGCGCAGTCACACCTGGGCGCCGGTCGCCTGAGCGCTAGTCGCCTGCGACCGGCGCGTCGGTGAGCCTCAACGGCCGGCGCGAGATGTAGTCCTCGAGCGTGGTCGGAGAGCTTCGGCAGAGCCGGACCATGTGCTCGAGCGCCCGGGCCTCCTGTTCCTCCGGCGGCAGCCACAGCTCCTGCGCCTCGTTGGCAGCTCTCGTCGCCGCGAGCTCGGCGTCGTCGAGCCGGCGCTCCAGCAGGCTCATCCGCGCTGTCGTGATCGAGATGCGCACCGACTGGCGACGATCACCATAGGATGTCGCGAGCAATTCCGCGCGCTCAAGCAGTTCACGCGCGTCAGTGGCATGGTCGCTTTGGATCGCGACCTCTGCCAGGAAGCGCATCGGAAATGTCTTCGCTCGTTCCCAGCCGATCTGCTCGCACAGGGTCAGGCAGCGCTGGGCCCCAACTTCGCAGAGATCAAGCTCACCGAGGTACAGCTGCGCGGCGCACTGCGTGTCGAGCACGTTGATTACCGTCTCCAGGTCGTTCGAGCTTAGAGCTCGCTCGTCGGCACCCGCAAGCGCAGTGAGGGCGGCGCGCGGATCGCCCGCCCTATAGCGCAGGAACGCTTCACAGTACATCTGGCGCGCGATCTCGCCGGTGTCGCCGGAGCGCTCGGCGGCGAGCCAGCCGTGTGCGAGCACCGACTCAGCAGCCTCGAATTCGCCGCGCAGCCCGTGCGTGCCGGCTAGTACCTCACACGCCAGCGACGCGCAGCGATGCTGCTGGGTGCGAACTGCACTGTCATACGCGTGGCGCGCGGCGACGATCCGATCGTCGAGCAGGCCAAGCGTCAGGAGGATGTCGAGCGTCGCCCTGAAGAGGTTCTGTAGGTCGCCCTCGAGATCGGGGTCCTCAATGCCATCGAGTTGCTGGCGCGCGAGACCGTCGAATACGGCTCGCAGGGCCTCGGCGTGCGGCTGTAGAGCCTGCGCGTTCTCGGGGTCAGCCGCCACCGACGAGACGTAGTGCCTGGCGAGACGTCGCAGGTATTCGTAACGGGCGACGAGCGGCGTCTTTCCCGCGACGAACAGCGCGAACGCCTGCGGGCACGTGAATGCCGAGCGGTCAGCCGAGCGCACCACGCCGAGCAGGCCCTCCCCGAGCAGCCGCTCGGCGACGCTGCCGGCCTCCTCGCGGCGAACCTCGCAGGCGATAGCGAGCTGCTCGGTGCTGGCGCTGCCACCGAGGCACTCGCATGCTGCCAGCAGGGCACGCTGCTGTCCATCGAGGTGATCCCAGACCGTCGCGAACAGCTGATCGAGCCCCGCTCCCCGCGCGAGCGCGTGCAGGCGCTCCTCAAGGGTCTGGCCGCTGCTCTTGTATGCACGCAGGAACCAGGTGAGCGTGGCGGGGTGGCCACCCACGAGCTCGTACAGACGGTGCGCGAAGGCCTCGTCGAAGTGATCTACGGGCCTGAGTTTCAGCCGCTTGACCTGCGCGTCGATTAGCTTGCGCACGTCCTGGAGGTCGAACTCGTCGAGCGGGACGCTGAATGCGTCGAGATCTTCATCCCGGTTGACCGCCGCGATCACGATCGATCCCTCCGGGACCGTCGCGAGCAGCTCGCGCAGAGCTTCAGAATCCGTGTCCTGGGAGAGCCACAGATCGTCGAGGACGAGTGCCGTCTTGTGTCTGGCGAGGTGTGCACGCAGGCTGTCGAGCTTTGCGGTATCGGCGCCCGCCGACACGGATTGATCGCCGGTCTCGAGCGAGAGCGAGCGTCCGATGTCGGCGACGGTCGTGCAACCGTTGTGTCCGCGGACCCAGATGAACTCGTGCTCGCGTAGGTCGACGGCTCCGTAGACTGGCTCCTCTAGCAGGCGGTGCGCGAGCTCGTTGGCGGCCACGCTCTTTCCGATTCCGTGAGCTCCCTCGAAGGCGAGCACCGACTCGCGGCCATTGCAGATCTCGGCGATGGCTTCGCTCAACTCCGAGTCGCGGTTGACAAACGGGCGATAGCGCCGCGGCAGGTTGCCGCCGCGCTGCGTCGAACTCGCCCGTACGGGCAGCAGTGCGGAGTCGTCCGGCGCGACAGGGGTGTCCTGGACGGCGTTGCGACGCGCGAGTCGGAGTTGGATGGCGTTGGCAGCAAGCGTCGCGACGCCGCCCGCCAACGCCACCCCGGCGGTCACCACCCCTACCCAAACTGCGGATGCGAGAATCAAAGGGTCACCGGCGTGGATTGTCCCGAACCTCGACGGTGCCTGCCATGACGGCCGTTAGACTTGCAGGGTGTGCAGGCGACGTGCACGCCGACGTCCGGGCTCGACCTCCGCACGCTGGCAGACATTCGGGCACTTCTCGCAGAGGTGTTCGGCGAGGGCTTCACGGAGCAGGACTGGCAGAACACATGCGGTGGTCTGCATGCACTCGCGTGGCGAGGCGACGAGCTAATCGGGCACGGGTCGATCGTCCCGCGGCGGTTTCTCTACCGGGACAGGACGTTGCGCACGGGCTATGTGGAGGCCATGGCTGTGCGTGCCGGCTGGCGCCGGCAGGGTCACGGCACTGCGCTCATGGAGCAACTAGAGGACGTGTTGCGCGCTAGCTATGACTTCGGTGCGCTGACCTCGAGCGTGGGAGCAGAGCCCTTCTACGCTTCGCGCCCATGGAGCGCGTGGCAGGGACCTGTATCGGTATTGGCTCCGCACGGGGTCGAAGAAACCACGCTGGAACGCGAACTCTACGTGTTCGTCCAGCCTGCGGATTCGATCGATGTATCTGAGCGGCTGACTTGCGACTGGCGGAAGGGAGATTTGTGGTGAGCCCTCGATCGGGATCACCCCCGTGTGGTTGACGTCGCGCCGCTTAGCGCACATACAATTCGCGATGTGCCAGCAATTAGCCTCCCGAATCAGCTTGCTCCACTCCTTCAACGGACGGTCGAGGCTGCTGCGCGAAGCCTGGGCGAAGCTGGCTGCGAAGCGCCGGTTGACGAAGCGCTGACCCTCGTAGCATCCGCACTGGGCGTCCCGCCGACCGAGCTCGCACACGTCACCGACATCCCGCCGGAGGCTCACCGCGAGATAGACGCTCGCGTGCAGCGCCGCCGCCAGCGCGAGCCATTGGAGTACATCTGCGGGTGGTGCCGCTACCGCGGGCTGGAATTGGCGATCGATCATCGTGTGCTGATCCCCTTTGAGGACACTGGGCCGCTCGTCGAGCTCGCGCTCGGGCTTCCGCGCGGCAGTCGCGTACACGACACCGGAACTGGGTCAGGAGCGATCGCCCTGGCTGTGAAGGCTGAGCGTTCAGATTTGGTTGTGAGTGGGTCCGACATCTCCCCCGCCGCTATTGCCGTCGCCGAAGAGAACGCTCGGCGCCTACGGCTTGACGTTGCATTTGCGGTGCACGACGGGGTTCCGGACGGTTCCTTCGACCTCATACTGGCGAACCTCCCCTACCAGGGCGAGAGCACAGAGGTGGTGAACTTGCCACCGGAGACGACCAATTATCAACCTCACGTCGCGGTCTTCGGAGGGCCCGATGGGCTGGGGGTCATCGAACACGTCGTGCAGTCCGCTCCTCATGGAGTACGCGTGGGTCTCCAACACGCGCCGTCGCAGGCTTATGCGGTCCGGGCGATGCTGGACGAAGCGCACACGCTCGACAGAGTGGATGAGACGGCGTCCTGGACGATCGGGCGCACCCAGTAGTGCAGCAGCACCGATGCGGGTCAACGGAACGCCTCGTCGAGCCGGTAGACGAGTCGCCTCGCGGCCGGCCACCCTGCGGCGACAAAGAACTCGAGCGACTGCAGCAGACTCGCGCGGCATTCGGCGTCTGTGAGGAGCTCCCGATGCTCGGCCAAGTAGCGCTGCGTGATGTTGATGAACAGGGCGAGAGCCATCTGGTCGTGTGCGTAGTGCCACGTGTGCGCGGCTTGCAGCACTCGGCCGGTGCGTAGCAGCACGCCGCGGGGGTCCAGCTCGATCGACCGCTCGAGTGTTTGCATCACGTGGTGTGCGGCCCGCGGGAGTGGTGCGTCGCAGAGTGTGTCGATCAGCTCCGGGGCCTCGTTGTAGAACCGCTCGCGTTGGGCCTCGCTCACGCGTGGCTGCTCGCCGTTCCCGGAGCTTTGGTAGGCGCCGGAGGCGAAATACAGCTCGGTGCAGGCGTGGTCAACGAGGTTGCCGGCGGCCTTGAGCTGCTTCTCATCGACCGTGCCGCCAGCGGCGACCGTCGCCTGGTACGCGTCGAGCTCAGCGTGGAATGCCGCGAGCCCGGCTCGTGCGAGGCTCGTGAAAGCGCCGATCGCTCTGGCGCGCACAGCGTCAGCGTTAGGATCGGCGGCGCCGACCTCACCGTAGGTGGTGGGGTTTCGCAACGCGAAGGTCAGACGGGGCGCGATCTCGGCATACGCGCCGAGGTCGCCGACAATCTGCTCCAGCAGAGTGCGTCCCTGAGGCGCTCCCTGCCAGACCCAGCATTCGATCAGTAGATGCGTGGCAGCGGTCAGCAAGCCCTCGTGTGGCGCGGCTCGTGTGGCCTCCTCGCGAGACACCCGGACGACCAGCTCAAGCGCGCGGTCGCGGTCATCCGCTGCCAGCCGAGCGAACGAGCCGAGCAGCGTCTGTCTGACGGCTGCGCTTGGGTCTCCGGCGAGCTGGTCGGCGAACTGCCACGCGAGATCTGCCTGCGTCGAGGCGAGCACTCCGAGATGCTCCGCCACGCGTAGTCGCACGGCCGCAGCGCGGTCCCCTGCCAGCGTCTGCAGCGCGCGCAGCGCACCGTCCGGGAGCCGGTCCGGCTCGCGTGCGAGCGCGATCAGCCCACGGGCCGCGTCGACGCGGCCGGCTGGGAATCCCCACGAAGGGAACTGGTCGAAGCGCGCGAGATCATCTTCTCCGTCGGGCCGGGGGTCAGTTGCGGCGGCGAGCAGGAGCTCTGCCGCGAGCGCGGTCGCATCATCAGCAGGCAGCGGGCTGCGCGCGGCTACGCGCACGCTCGCCAACGTGAGCCACCCTTCGGCTTCTTCTCGCTGCTGCCCGTCGACCTGCAACGTGGCGATTCCGCCCCGCAGCGCCCGCACGTCCTCTGCCGCTCTCGTCCAATCGATGCCGCTGGGCTCGGTGCCCTGCGCGAGCGCCTGTACCGGCGCGGTGAGTGTTGCCAGGGCGGTCTGGTCGTCGCTCTGATCGCCGTCGGGCTCAGCGCGCGGGCGCCCGCCGCGGTCGTCGGGCGGCGGGGGCTCCCATTCATCATCCTCGCGCTCGACGAGAGTGCTCGGCCGCTGCTCGCGCGCTGCATCGGTCACGATCAGCTGCTCAGGCAAGGCGGTCAGCAACTGCTCTCGCCGGCGCCGCGCGAACTCCTCATCGGCAGGGAGGCTCCAGGATCGCCTGCTCGATCTGTTTGCGCTCGCTCTCGCTGAGAAACTGAAAGCACGCCGTAAGCGCGGTCGCAGCAGGCCCGTTCGTGTTCATCGCGGCGAGGATCGCCTGTGAGGCGAGCACCTCCGCGAGCAGCGGCCCCAACTGCTGCGGATGCCGAGCGGCGACGTTGAGGATCCGCCGCCAGATGACGGCTGGAACATCACGCCCCGCTAGCGGGTAGAGCAGCGCCTCGACACCCCCGGTGTCCGCAGCGGCCGAAAGCTCCTCCAGCCGCTGCTGGTAGGCGTTGAGCATCGTCTCCTCGTCGCGGTAGGCCATGCCCGCGCTTCCCTGGTCCCAAGAGAGGCTGTAGTCATCGATCACCCGCCCGACCTGCCCTCGCCAGCGCAGCACGCGCTCGCTCGTCTCCGGGGCAGGCCAAGGGCGGCGCTCGGCGAAGCTCACACACACGTCGATCAGGGCACCGACAGCGGCGCCGGGTACGGCCTTGAGGAAGGCCCCGTAACGTTCGCCGAGGGAGTAGAGCGCGACCCCGAAATCCTGCGATTGGGTCGAGTTCAGCGGCATCACGGGGCCACCCATCGGCACCGTCGTATCGCCGGGTGGCGTCACACCAAACGCGCTCGCATATAGCTCACCTACCAGGTCGGGTACCTCGGCGATCACGCCGAATAGCACCTCGATGATCCAGTGCAGCTCCTCCCATCCGCGGTCGCTGATCCGCTCGCGCGTGACGAACTCGGCGAGCAGCTCGCGTGATCCAGCGGGGTCCGTATCGAACGTGCCCGCCACCGCGTTCAATCCGACGTACACGAGGTCGCCGCGCGAGATTTCCTCGTGTAGCGCCCGCCGCAGCAAGCGCCGTCCGACGCGCCCGATCGCCACGCGTTCCTGATCGCCGAGGCGTTCACGCTCATCGAGCAACCCCCAGGTGAGGATCCGCACGTTCGTGACGATCTGCTCATCCGGTTGCTCTGAGAGCTGATCCGCGAACTCCGACCACACGTCCACACGCGCGTTCTGCAGCGGACGCTGCTGGCTGCCGCCAGCGAGTGCCGCACCGATCACATGCACGAGCGCCGCTCGCGCACCGTCGGGGCTGGGTTCCGCGAGCGCCTGCGTGAGGGGACGTAGCTCGCTGGCTGTGGTGGCCTGTGCTGCTACGGCGGGGGCGACGAGCCGCCCGAGCAGCGGAAGGCTGACATCTGCGGCGAGGTCGAAGGTGAGGCGCCAGAACATCTCCCGGTCGCGCTCCCAGCACCACTGAAAGTGCAGCGTGAGGCTCGGCCGTGCGATCAGGGCGAGGCTCCCGGGCGCTCGCGCAGCAGCCCGGCGAGCTCGGTGTCCCCGACGCGCAGCATCAGCCGCGCGAGCGCGTAGTCGAACAGCACATGATGGGAGAACGCAAGCGTCTCGGCCCCGCTCGGCCCCTGGGCCTCTACCAGCACTCCAGCGCTCAACAGCTCGGCGACCGCCTGATCTGTCGGGGCATCGGAGGCGAGCTGCTCACGTAGCGCGAAAAGGGCGAGCGCGCCGACGGCCTTCTCGCACAGCCTTCGCGCCAGCCGCTCGCTTGCGTCGGAGCCAACATTCGGGGAGCGCACGCGGCGTTGCCAGAAGACCTCAAGTAGCTCGAGCTGGGTGCGCAGCGGGCGAAGCTCGGCCGCCGGTGCGCCGGCCTCAACGAGCTCGGCCAACCGCGCGAGGTTAAAGGGGTTTCGGACCAGCTCACGCAGCGCGTCGGGAGCAGCATCGAGCAGTTGTCCGAGATGCGGTAGCTGCTCAGCCACCTGTGCGAGCTCGCCGTCGTCCAGCCTCGGCACCTGCAGGTGATGGACCGAAGGGAACTCCAGATCGATCAGTTCCTCGGTGCTCGCGCCCCGTCTGAAGGCTTCCTGCAGCCGTGGGTTGTAGCGGAGGTCGAACGTGCGGATCGAGGCCAGCACGGTCCAGCGTCCTCCACTTGCGGCCACGTCCTCGATGAGCGAGGTGAAAGCCGCGAGCGCGTCGCCGCCGCGGGCGGCATCGAGCCCGTCGATCACGAGCACACCCTTGCGCTCACCCGGCCACGCCGCGAGCACATCTGCGAGCCTGTGCTCCAGACCGAGCCGAGCCGAGAGCCTCGGCTTCGTCGGCCACCGTGTAGCGGTCTGCGAGCAGCGCCACAACGTCGCGCGCCTCGTCCACCAGCTCGCCGATCACGTCGCTCACCACGCCGCTCTTGCCGCCCCCCGGCTCGGCGATCAGAAGACACGGTGCCTCCTCCGCACGAGTGAGTGCCGCGCCAGCCGCCGAGCGCGCGATCTTCACCTGCGTGGCCCGTAGCCGGATCTCGCTCAGCGCCCCCAGCAACCGCCGACTGCGCCGGGCCTCCTCGCGCAGACACTCGACATCCGCCCGGTAGCTCGGCGCGGCGAACATCGAGAGGCCCGCGACAGCCAAGAGCTGGGCGAGGCTAGCCCGACGCAGTCCACTCTGACCTGACGCGGCGCTCAGCATCAAGCCCACGATCTGTCCCCACGCCGCGCCCGCCTGCGCGGGCTGCGCGAGTACGGCCTGGGCGAGCAGCGTCTTGGCCTGCTCGATGTCGCGCTCTGAGCCCTCGAACTCGAACTCGCGCACCCTCATCAGCGAGAGCAGCGCGGTCAGCTCTTCCGCCTCCGGGGCGTGCCCGTCTCGCTCCTCGAACACCCGACGCAGGTGACCCAGCACCAACGGCCAGATCTTGCGCTGGTCCGCGTTGGTAAGACGAAGCTGATCCGGAGCGTCGGGCGGGTCATCGCGTAGGCGTTTCAGCAGCATCGGCAGCGCGAGCCGCACCGACTTGGAGCTGTTCGGTCCGCACGCCAGCAGCAGCCGGTCACGGTCGGAACGCATCGGTCCGCGAGTGTCCACGCGATCTCGCGAATCAATCCATGCGTGCGCAAACTGCGCGAGCGCGGAGCCGAGGAACGACTTCTCACGCGGGCTCGCATTGACGGTGTGCTTGGCCTGGATCACCACTCGCCGGTCGGCTGAGAGGATGAGATGCACATCATCAACGGCTGCGTCAAGCTCACAGCGCACGGCGTCGATCGCGCCACCGCCACCAAGACCAAGCGGTGCCGGTGCAAGCTCCTCACAGAGCATCGCGACGCCGTAGAACGCCGCCACCTGCGCCTGAAACTCCACGCCGCCAGATGTGCTTGCACCTCCTCCTGATCGTCTCCTCGCAGCCATGTCAGGTTAGGAGTCTGACGTTTGAGGAGGGCGCTGTCACGGGCTACTCGCCCGACTCCCGCCTCGCCCTTATCAGTCTCGGGTCCTAGGGTCCGACGACGCTGAAGCTGCGCAGGCTACGGCGTCAAGTCGCTGACTCCCTCGCGCGGCAGGAAGGACCTCCGAGATTCGAGTCACGTTCGCGCCCGCGTAGAGCGGGCCCCGTTAGCATGACTCGCACCCACGCCGGACGCGCGGTGGCTCCCGGACCGCAATGAGCTGGAGCGCGGCCAAGATCGTGGGACGCTCATCCTGCTTGAACGCCTCCAACTGCTGCTCGGCAACCACCACGGCATGCGCGTAGGACAGCGCCGTCTCGTATACCGCCGCCATCAGGCCATCTACTCGCTGCGTGTACAGGTCGGCGCGCTCGTTCCACTGAGGCACCGTCTCGCCGTCTCGTGGCCGGAGCGATATCCAGTCTGGACCCCCGTTAGGTCTCAGTTGGCCCTCCGGGGAACCAGTAACCTGACCGCCTGCGGTGGGCGGTGCGTTGGTGAAGCCGGCCCACGTGAGATGCGGTACCTCCTGGACCTGACCGCGTGCGCGCGCCAAAGCGAGCCCGCGAGCGTACTTCGTGATCTCCGGGATGTTGTAGCCGACCACCATCTCCGCATCCGTCACGCCCCACTCGGCCATCATCGTGTCGATCTGCCGTTCGAGAGCACCTTGCGCCTGGGCGGGCGCGGCCACCAGCCCGTCCCAGGCCTTCAGCCGCTCCCCCAGCTTCGGGAAGTGTGTATGAAAAGCCTGGTCCGGCCGATACCCCTCGCCGTAGTCGCAGGCACGATCGCCCTGGATGCTCCGAGCTACGCTCAGAGCCGATGCCTTGAGGGTGGCGCAGTGGCTATCGGACACAGGCTGCGTGACGAACGCCCCAACGCCGGCGACCACGGCCACGGCCGCTGCTACAGCCGTAACTACGATCACTGCCACGAGTGCGACCGTCCACAGCGTGCTGTGCGTTTCCGGGTGCGTCGCGGCGAGCAGCGCGCCACCAGGTAGCCCGATACCTACCACGAACGCACCGCCCAGTGCCGACGCCCGGAACCAGCGGCGATGCCACCGCGAGCGTGTCCAGCGAAGCAGCGAGGGGGGCCTACCCATGCGCGCAGCCTATTCCCGCTCGGGCGGATGAGGTTTGAAGCGAGCTACGCGTTCCACTGCGCTTCGGGCTCAAGATACGTCCCGAATTGCACCGCCTGAACAGCGGATTGCCACGCTCACGGGCCGTTGAGCCACCTCTAACCGAATCTAAAAACTCTAAAAACCTCTAAAGGAATTAGGTATGGTGGTCGGATGAGCAACCCATTCCACGCGAGCTTCGGGGTCAGCCCGCCGCTTCTGGTCGGCCGCGACGACCTGCTAGATGACTTCGCCGAGGCACTTGAAGATGGCCCCGGAGCGGCGGGCCGCGCGACGCTCTACACCGGCGCTCGTGGCGCTGGCAAGACGGTCATGCTCAACGCCGTCGAGGACCGCGCACGCCAGCGCGGCTGGCTCATCGTCAGCGAGACCGCCACCCCCGGCTTCGTCTCCAGGATGACCCAACAGCACCTCCCGCGGCTGCTGCGCGACTTCGACCCCAAGGCGGTGCAGCGCCGCATGAGCGGCGTGAGCGCTCCACTTAATCTCGGCTCTCTCGCCTGGAGCACGATCGAGGCGCACGTCATCCAAGCAGGTCTGCGTAACCAACTCGAGATGCTCACCGACCTGCTGGCCGAGCAGAGCACCGGGGTCCTGATCACCCTTGACGAGATCCACCACAACCAAATCGAAGAGCTGCGCGAGCTTGCCACCGTCGTGCAGCACACCTTCCGCGAGAATCGGGAGCTGGCGTTCGCCGGTGCTGGCCTAGCTGCCAGTGTCAGCGATGTCGTCAACGACGACGTTCTCACCTTCCTGCGCCGCGCAGAACGGCACACCCTGGGCTCGGTGGCGCGCGCCGACGTTGAACGCGCCCTGCGCGAACCGATCCAAGCAGCCGGCCGCGACGTCGGCGAACGGGCGCTGCAGATCATGGTCGACGGAGCCCGCGGCTACCCCTTCCTGCTTCAGCTAGTCGGCGCGCAGGTGTGGCGGGTGAACCCGAGCGCAGCGGAGATCACGGCCGAAGACGCCACCGAAGGGGTCGCTCGAGCGCGGCGCAGGCTCGGTGCGCTCATCCACGAGCCGGCGCTGAGCGCGGCGTCGGACATCGACAAGTCCTTCCTGCTCGCGATGGCCCAGGACGACGGCCCGTCCAGGATGGCTGACATTCAGGAGCGCCTCGCTGTCGACGTGAACTACGCCAGCCAGTACCGCCTACGACTGATCGCAGCCGAGCTGATCCACCCCACCCGCCACGGGTACGTCGACTTCGCCCTGCCCTACCTCCGCGAGTACCTCCGCCAGCACTCAGCCATCGACGCATGATCGGCGCCGTGAGGCTTTCTCGCCCAGCCCGCTGACGCTTTCAATCCTGCGACTGCACAACCCCTCGATGAGCCCCGTCCGACCGGCCATAAGCGTTTATCGAGATCGCGTAAACCCTGTAAAACTTCGTACAACTCGATATGAGCCGGGGCATCGCAGTCTGGTTCTCGTTGCCCCCCGCCACGCACAGAGCTTGACATCAGCAGTAAATGATCATCTGTCCTCTTTTGCTTTAGAGCTTGTGCGCTCATGTCGGGACACTCGAACAGCTCAAAACTCGTTCTCAGGGCATCACGATTCCGACTGATGTTGTCTTTGATTCGAGGCTCGCCCATAAGTTCGGTTCTCCGTGTCGATACCGCATAGATAAGCCATTTGCCGCCCAGACACGCCCCTCGTAAGGCTTCTCGAGACGGCCGATTGGGCCCGGAACAGGGCCTATTGTCAAGGGTTTGTGCCGAGGTTTGTGCCGCGACGACCAAACGTGGGCGGCCGAGATAGCGATCACTATCTCAAAAACATGCCTATTTGCAGCGTCTTCTTGATGGCGAGAGGCGGACTCGAACCGCCGACACCTCGATTTTCAGTGGTGGGGCGACCAGCCCTGACCCGCTCGGATGAGCGTAGCAAAAAGTGCCTGTTTGCGGGCATTTTTGGGACGCCGCCAGCAGTCGCCGCCGGCCATGCGGTCCACCGAGATACCTGCGGATACGTGCGGATTCCGGTGGGTTTGTGCCGCGATGCGGGGGTCGGCGGCACAAACCCCGAAGTCGGGTCTAGCCGTCGTGGCGATGTATTCACGCCTCACCAGAAGATGATGGCGCCCGCGGGCCTATCGCACGTCGAGCATCGTCGATTGAGTCGATCGCCTCGTAGGACATCGCGCGAAAGCTGCCGTCCTGCTGATGCACAGCCAATGTGCGAGGCCAGCACGTACGCCAGCAGAGCATGTGGCGGCAGCCAGCACACCGCCACATGCTCTGCGCGAACGGACTCCGGGGGTCAGTGTTCGACCGCTGGAATGGCGATGGGCGCTGGCTCGGCCTGCGGCGTCGGCTCGCTGTCGACACCGGTGGCGATGGGCGGA
>CAVZOV010000001.1:0-375831 GCA_963776985.1 uncultured Solirubrobacterales bacterium | reverse complement strand
ATCATAGGAAAGGCCTGCAAATCAATATGTTTGAGGTGGCCAGACGGGCAAGCGGGCGTGTGTCTGGGGAACAATTAGGGAACAAATATTGGAACGGTCGCGCGCTTTAAGTGGCCGGTTCCGTACAGGGCGCCCCGATTGCTGGTCCCGTCATGGGGCGGCTGGGACTCAGAAGCCGTCGAAATCCGGTGCTGAGCTATGGATTCGGGAGCGTTGCGGCCGATACGGCCGAACGGTGCTAGTCCTGGTAGCTCGACCACCCACGAACCGCCCACGGAATAGGGCTTGGCCGCCCACGGCTCGGCTAACGAACCTGCCTCAGAAGGCGTCTCTAATGCAGATACAGCCGGCCACAGCCGAGGTCACACACGAGAACAACGAGTCGGCCGTGACTGCTCTACTCATGACGCGCAGCAAGCCGGGAGATGTGGAATGGTTGAGCAGGTGAGGAGCGTGCGTGTCAAGGAGTCGAAGCGGCCACGCGCAGGGCGCCGGTTTCTTCCTGTTGCCGAGAAGGAGCTTCGATCGGATGCTGTGCGGGCAGCTCGCGGACTCCCGGGAGCGCACCGCGGCTTGAGCGTCTACGAGGAGGTGGCGGGACCATTTGGGATACCGGACTTCCTAGCTGTAATCGGTCCGAGAACGCTGCTGAGGCATCGCGCGGCGCTTCGCGTTTCACCACTGCTCAACGAGGTTGACGCCGGCATAGTGGCACGTGCTTCGGTTCGTCTGGGCAGGAGTGCGGAGGCGCTTGCTGAGCAGTTGAGTTGGGATGTGGGGACCGTGGAGCGACGCTTGCCGGGACTGCTGCGATCGGGTGCCCTAATGGACGTCGGAGCAGGTCGTTACGTCCGGCCTGCCGCGCTCGCTCCGATCGGCAGGTTGTACGCCGTGGAGACGAAGGTCCGAGACTTTCGCCGAGCGTTGCGCCAAGCGCGAACGTATGCGCTGTGGTGCGACAACTATGTGATCGTGATGCCCACGCTCTCCGAGGCCGTGCTCGATGGCGCTATTGACGCGGTCGCGCGTGATCGTGGTGGACTCGTCGTTGACGGTCGATGGATTCAGCGTCCTGGCGGGCGGCGCATACAGCCGGCGCCACGGCTTTGGGGCTCGGAGCATCTTGTTGCTGCGACGATGCGGGCAGCCTCACCAGCCCTCGGTGCTGGCGAATCGGTCGAGGCCGAGCACCAACTCGCTTAGCCAGGCGTCCGCTTCCGACGTGCAGCCAATCGTGCTTGCCACCAGGCCCCAATCGGTCCGAGCGGCGGTGTACAGATCACGAAGCGATTCGTAGCTGTTGCTCCCGCTCGGCTGCAGACTCGACACGAGGCCGCTCAGTACGTTTGCGTGATGATCCCAACCCTCGGCAGTACCAGGAGGAACGTTGCCGGGTAGTAGTCGCGTGGCGAGAGCAGAGTCCTGGTTTGCGAGCAACTGCGTGTCGGCACGGCCCAGTAGGGCTAGCAAACCACGAAGTGTTCGCTGCGCAAACCACTGTCCTCCGTCTCCGCCTGCGGTCCTCTGCGCATAGCTCGCGTACGCACACGCCCGCTGGCGCGGATCCCAACCTGTTCCGACTGTTGCCGCTCCTGCAACGATCGCTGGAAGACTGGCAATGTCCCCATGTGAGATGTGCACCGGTCCGTCTTCACTGAGGCTGCGAGCCGTACGGCAAAGTCCATGTACCTCCTCTTGGGCTGCTGGCACGGGAAGCACAGCGGTGTTGCGAGTCACCACCAGGAACCATCCGGCGGGTTCCACTTGTGCAAGGCCGCCGATGTGGGCATCTAGGGCTGTGCCTCCAGCCCAAAATGCACTATCACCAGCGACTGTGATGTAGCAGTCCGAGTCCTCGGCCGCTGCGATCTCGGCCATGCGAAGGGCTCGCTGGCTCGTGTTGCTCTGTGGGGAGTGCAGCAGGATCGTCGGTCCCAGATGACGTGCTTGTAGTCCGTCCTGCACAGCGAAAACGCGCTGGACGTGGTCGCGCTGGTCCCCCTCGGTATCAAGTACGCCTCTTGACGCTGGCCAAAGCCCCCAATCATCGTAGTACCGGAAATCCCCCACGTTTGGCATCTGGAGCACGTGAGTCGCGGCATCGAACCAGACGTCCACGTTCGCATCATGAAGGCGTTCGGCGGTCTGGAGACCGCTCTGCTTGTACGTTGTTCCAACTCGCGGCGTCGTGAACGGGCTGAGCACCGCGCCCCGGGCGGAGCCGGCCTGCGCGGCCCGAATCGTCCAAGAAGCGAGGTTGTTTCGCGCTGTGTCCTCAACGAGCAGGGTCATCACAGGTTCTCCAATGCAGTCGCCAATCGCGATCCATTGCGAAAGCGGCGCGCCGGCTGGGGATGGAGGCATCGCCGAATGGCATCTTGAACTGGCGTGTCGAGGTCTTGGCGGGCCGTCTCGATGTCGGTCACCTTGACTGCCGCCAGCCTAGCGGCGTAGTCGCCTTGGTTCCCAGTATATGGAATTGGCAGTTCCGTTGTGAGCGCCAACTGCATGAGAATGCCGACGCAGAACACGTCCGAAGCGGCTGTAGGGGCGCCGGAGTAGGCTTGCAGATGCTCTGGACTCAAGAACCCTGGGGTTCCGGGCTGGCCATGGCCCGTCAGCTGGCTCTTTTCCGTATGGCGCGCGTATCCAGGGTCCATCACCACATGGTGGCCCATGGTCAGCCGACGTACGTTGTTTGAGCTGAGGTCTCGATGGACGACTTTCACGTCGTGCATCGCCGAGAGACCTCGCGCGACGTCAAGCGCCATCGCCTTCGTCCTGTCCCACTCCCATCGTACGGTGAGCACATCGGATAGATCCTCGCCCTCCAGGTGCTCCTCTAGCCAGGCGACTCCATCGTGTGTTGCGCCGAGCTTGACAAGCTCTGAGGCGACTTTCACGACGTTGGAATGATCAATGCTCTTGAGCAACTCCACCTCGCGCGTGGCTCGCTTGAGCGCGTCGGGCAACGTCGATCCAGTTGCGATCACCTTCATGACGAACCGTTCGCCTGAGCGCTCGACAAGGAGCACGGTCTTTTGCCCGCCTTCCTTCAATGCTTCAACGACAGCCACATTCAGTGCGGTCGCCGCAGCGTCGATCATCTGTTGGTCCACGGCCACGAGTTCACGCTACTTGATTGGGTCAATCACGTGACAGCCGGTGTAGTGACGATAGTCGGGCCGAAGACATAGTGTGAGGACCTGTTCAGGCCAGGCTGCACCCTCGAAGAGTCGTGTTGCGCCACAGCGATTGCACAGCGCTCGCTGGGGTGTGCGGCTAGTTGTCCTGCCCGGGTAGGTTGTGAGCGCGGTTGGTTGGTGGGTTGCCTTTGAGTGCTGAGTGGGGCCTGCGCGTGTTGTGGTAGTCGAGCCAGTGTGGCAGGGCTCGGTTGCGGGCGGTGCTGTTCTTGTAGCGCACGCCCTTGGCCCACTCGCGCTCCATTGTCTGGTGGAAACGCTCGACCTTGCCGTTCCACTGCGGCGTGTACGGCGGCGTCACGATGTGCACAATCGCGTGCGCTTCTAGCAGCGACCGGAGGGTTTTGTTTCTCCTGTATGCCCACGCGCCGTCGGTCATCAGCCGTCGGGGAGCGATCCCTTGCGTTTGAAACCATGCGAGTGCGCGTTCGGTGAAACTGGTCACGGTCGGCGCCTTCTCATCAGCTAGCAGCTCGCCGTAGACCAGCCGGGAATGATCATCGACGATCGCGTGGAAATAGTCGTGTCCGAGCCGTCTTGCCCAGTCTTTGCTTGATCGGCGGCGATCACCGGTTATCCCGTGACCTGGCCGGCGGAACCTGGGATAGCGCTTGATGTCCATGTGCAGCAGGTCCCCAGGACACGGCCACTCATAGCGGCGAGCCTCCTCGCGCGGTGCTCTCGGCGCTCGTGAGATGCCGTGGCGACGCAAGATCGCGTGAACCGTCGAATGAGCGACGCCGGTCTCCCCGGCGATCAGACGTGGCCCCAACCCGTGCGTCTGCGCTCCTCGCAAACACGCCGCTCGACGTCCTCCGGGGTGCGGTTCGGTGAACGGTGGGGACGACTGGAGCGATCAAGCGCCCAGCGTCCATCGGTGCGCTCCTGAACACCCGCCTCAAGAAACCGGCGCTTCCAATGATGCGCGGTGGCGGGCGCAACAGCCAACCGTGCCGCCGCCGCTCTCTCCGAGCAGCTTTCCTCCAGCATCAAACGCACCAACGCGACCCGACCCGCAGGTCCGAGCTTGCCCCTAACGTGCTGACCCATCCGGGCCCTCCTTTGCTTTAGATCCCTGGCAGGACACAAAGCCTCAGGAGCGGCCCGGACACCAACCGCTCACAACCTCCCTAGGCAGGACACCTAGTCTGTGCAGCTCGTTGGAGTGCAGCGAGAGCGGCGAAGCCGGATCGAGCGCAGCGTGTTGCGCGGCGGGCTTGGCGGGGCTGTGACGTGCGGGTGCAGGCCGTGATCCGGAGTGTGGGGGAGGGCTGGGATCGGTCCGCGGTGCGGTGAGCGGGTTGGGCCTCAGCGCGGTCGAGAGCGCTGAGGCTTCCCCGCATGACTGTGCTTACAACTCCAGGTCGTCCATCCGTTGCGCGGCGCGTGTGGGTGTCACCAGCTCGTCGTGTACGTGGACGAGCCCGCTTGCTCGTAGCGCGGCAAGGGCGTCTTGAACGTTGAGCGGGCTGGCGCTGACTTCCAGCTCGATCTCCGCACGTGTCCAAATACCTGCGTGTCCCCCGCTTAGCAGCAGGCCCATGATGGCCGCTTCGGTCACGGGGTGATCGGGTCCGCCTGTCGTGTCCTTGTCTGCCTGCTGTGAGTCGATACCTTCTCGGTGCATGGGAAGAACCTCGTTTCTTTCCGTGTCGGTCCCGGCGCGGGTTCCGTCCGCGTCGGGGCCATATGGTTGTGCTGTACTACATGAAGCGTAATACATGGACAAGACGTGTTGTAGTGAGCAACATCTGAGCGGATGACCCCTTCCGCGAAGATTGATCCGAAGCTCGCTCGCGCTCTCCGGAGCCTGCGTGAGCAGCGAGGCATAACCCAGGAAGACCTAGCTCACACCGCGGACGTGACCACCACCGCACTCAGCAGGATCGAGGGCGGCAAGGCCAACCCCACATGGGCTACGCTAACCCGCATCCTTGCGGCACTGGAAGTCAGTCTTGCCGAGCTTGAAGCGGCTCTGAAGCAAGTAAAGCGCTGAGCCTTTCGGGAATCGCTCCCAAAGTTCTTGGCCGCCCTGGCGGGTTGGTGGTCAGTAGTAGGGAGATGCCACAACCAGCTAAGCCTTGATCCACCGTTGTGATGTGAGGGCGTTGGCGTGGGCGGTGATCGCGTCGGCGAGGGGACCGTTGTTGTCTGGCTGGGCCGCGGAGCGGTCCGTTGGTTGGCTGTGAGGTGTTGGAGGGGCCGTTGAGGGTCGTGTCCCGATGGGGTTCGGGCAGGCCGGGGCTGGCAGCGTGCCAGCAATCGGTGTCGCGGGGCTTGCCCAGGGTCAGGCTGGTGGTGGGAGCGCGCGCAGGCGGGCGAGTGCGGCGAGGAAGTCATCGGCCCAGGGCCAGCGGACGGGCATTCGTAGTGTGACGCGGCGTCCGTGGCGGGCGAGTCGTCCGGGGAGCGCGAGTAGTCGGCGGCGTAGCGTGCGCGCGGTCCTGGTCGTGGCGTTGGGCAGGGCGATCGTCTGTGTCCAGCGCAGCAGGTTGTGTGCGAGTGCGGCGATTACCGTCCACGCGGCGTTGGCGTTGAACTGCCCGGAGGGAAAGTGCGCCAGGGCCTGGTCCTTGAGATCGCGGATAGCGAGTTCGACGACGGCGTGTTGGCGATGCTCGGCCTCGACCACGGCGAGCGCGTCGCCGCGGTTCGTCGCGAACGGGTAGTGATCCCAGACGGGCAGCAACTCGCCCTGCTGGGTCAAGCGCCGGACGCGGCGCACGATCAGCCGCCAGTCACCGAGTGTGGTCTCGGCGATCTGCGCGATCGACGTCTCTGGGTAGTCCTCCAAGGTGACCCATGCGTCTTCATCGATCGCCTCGATAGCGGCGCGGACATGTGGCTGCATGCGCACGCCGATCGAGAACTTCCAGCCCGCCTGATCGAGCCTGGTGAACGTCTTCTTGTTCCAGAACCCGAGTCGGCCCGCAGCAGCCGCTCGCCCGTCGCGCCGGCCCGGTTGACACGCGCGATCAGCTCGTCGCAGAAGCGCAGCATCCCGCGCGATGTGTTCGCCGACCCGTGACGCAGACGGATGTGCAGCACCTCACCGGTATCGGCGCGCGTAGCGACGATCGGGTGATAACCGCGCTTGTGGGTGTAGCCGAAGCCGACGCCCTGCTTGGCATAGCCATAAACCTCGCCGACGAAACTGTCAGCGTCGATCACCAGCCGCTCCTCGCCAGGTCCGCCACCCGCAGCCCACGCGCGCCTGATCGTCTGGTCGAGCACGCGGTCGAGCTGGCGAACATGCCCGAACGTGAACGCACGCAGAAACGTCCCCAACGTCGAAGGTGCCGCTACGCCATGGCCGAGCACCACGCCGGTCTGCCCGGAGCGCAACACATCGCAGTCCTCGATGCAGTCCGCGCCGAGCACCATCGCCGAGACCAGACTCATCACCTTCCTGCCCGGGTTCGCGCCACCAGCACGATCGCCGAGATCGACCGCGTCATCAACGACTTGTTCGATCCCCAGCCGCGCTGCGAGCAGCGCCGGGAGCATCACACCAGCGTTCGCGACCGCCCGCTCATCATCGAACACGACCCTCGAAACGTCCGCCAGACCCTTCACCATGATGGTGACCTCCTGGTGCAGGCCCGCCGTCGCCCGACACGACAGCTTTCTGCCTGCTCAGGAGGTCATTTAAATCCCAGCCCCGGACGGCACCCCACCCAACAACGGTGGATCAAGGCTAAACCCTCGACTTCCGGACATGGCGACCTCCTTACGGCCGAAGAGGTCGCTGTTCTCCTGCGTGTCACCCCCGCCTGGGTGTATGCGGAGACGAGGGGGCATCGCATCCCACACATTCGGCTTGGCCGTTATGTTCGCTATCGGCGCGACGCGCTTGCCCTCTGGATGGATCAGCTTGAACATGGGTCAAATGTGGCGATAGGACATCGATGGGATCGGCCTCAAAGCGACGGCGGCAGTCCGTTTCGACGGACGTGACGGACCGGGCCTCGATGAGCTTTCGAGCGTGCCAGCCGACCGACTGCGTATAAAAGAGCACCATGCCCAAGCGCGCTTACGGAACAGGACACCTCTACGAGAAGTCGGGGGCCTATTACGGACGCTGGCGGACGCTTGACGGGCGGCAGCTCAATCGCAAGGTTGGGCGGATACGACGCCTTGGCGAGAGCGATGGCCTGACTCGCCCGCAGGCCGAGCGAGAGCTTCGACGCATACAGGACGCCGAGGAGCGAGCCCCCAAGCCCGCACGCGGGGTGCAGAGCCCCAAGGTTGATGAGGTCGGCGACTCGCTGCGACAGGACCTCCGTATTGGCGGTGCTCGACGCTCCTACTTGGAGGGCTGCGAGTCGATGCAGCGCGTCCACATCTCGCCTCGTCTTGGCGCGCTGGCAGTCACCAGCGTCACCACCGCTCACGTCGAGGCCGTCGCAAGCGCGATGCTTGCCGACGGCCTGTCTCCCAAGACGATCCGTAATGTCGTGAGCTTCCTGCACTCGATCCTCGAGCACGCCATCGAGCGAGGATGGATACGCGAGAACCCAGTGCGACGTGCCTCGCGGCCTGGTCGCCGTCGCAATGGGGACGCCAACCCCGATCTCCAGTTCCTCACGCTCGACGAGCTTGACGCCGTGTTGCGGGCCATCCCCGACGAAGTTGTCGTCCGCACGCCCGCGCCAAGCCGCCGAGGCAGGCGCGGTCCCGCGCCGCCACCACCACCGGACGTTCTCGGCCCAGTCCTGCGCGTCGTGGTCCTGGCCGCTGCGATGACCGGCCTGCGACAGTCGGAGCTACTCGGGCTGCGCTGGCGCGATGTGGACTGGTCGGCTCAGCGCATCCGTGTTCGCAACACGTTCGTGCGAGGCGAGCACTCGACCGACGGCAAGTCCGACCTCTCCACACGCCGGTCGGTGCCGATGGCCGACCGCCTCGCCAGAGAGCTTGACCGCTGGTCGCAGCGCACGGAGTACCACGGCGACGGTGATCTCGTGTTCGCCCACCCGCAGACCGGCTCGCCCCTCGACCGCTCCAAGGTTACGAAGCGCTTCAAGGCGGCGTGCCGTGCAGCTGGGGTGCGCGAGATCAAGTTCCACGACCTGCGCCACACGTTCGCCACGCGCCTGGCCGCATCGGGGCAGCCGCTGCGGACGATTCAGGAGTTCCTCGGGCACGCCGACAGCAAGACGACGCAGATCTACGCCCACTACGCGCCGTCCGAGCGCGAGGTGCAGATGGTCAACGAGGCGTTCGCGGGCCTGCGCAGGCGTCGTCTCCCGATGTGTCATCCGAGGCTGTGAGATGAGCCCCAGCGATCCCCCGCCTTACGAGATCGAGTTCTATGCTGACGACGCGGGCGAAATGCCCGCTCTGCGGTGGATCAAGGAGGACCTGAGCCCGACCAAGCGGCGGGCGCTCGGGATGGCGATGAACGAGGTTCTTCAGCGTCATGGTGTCCAGGTCGTGGGGGAGAGGTCGTGGGGTCGCCAGCTTGGGCAAGGGCTGTTCGAGTTCCGCGTCGACCGTACCGTCAAGCCTGACGACGAGATCGCCGAGAAGATCGTCCTGCGGGTCTTCTGCCACGCCTATGGAGATCGCAAGATCCTTGGTCCTGCACGGCTACGACAAGGGCAAGAGCCCTGCCTCACGGCGGCAGCAGCGCGAGATCGAGATCGCGCGTTTGCGCCTGGCGTCGTGGCGTGCGTCCGAGGCTCGACCAGCGCAAGAGGCGTACGACGCGGAGAAAGCGATGACTCTCTTGCGAGAGCACGATGTGGTATAACCCATCAACTATGTCCGCCGACTTCAGCCACCTGATCGCCGATATCGAGGAGGAGGCCCAGGACGAAGGTTCCCAGGCCGTCCGTGAGCTGGAGCAGTTCCGCGAGGAGTTCAGTCTTGCCAGTCAGCTCATCGAGAGCCGCAGGGAGGGCAAGCTCTCTCAGCGGGAGTTGGCGAAGCTCTCAGGCGTTCCTCAGAGCGAGATATCGCGTATCGAGACCGGCGCGAGCAACCCCACCTACGCGACGATCACGGCGCTGTTGCGGCCACTCGGTAAGCGAGTCCAGCTAGTCGATGACGGTCCGATCACCGCGGCGCGTGGCGCTAGACGTGGCCACGTCGCTACGGTCGCTGCCGCCTCATCGTCTAAGAGGCGTAAGGCTTCCGGTATCAACTAATCGAAGCGGTAGCGCAAGAGCGTTGCTAGTCGGTTCTTGACTACTTCATCGGACTTGGATATGGCTTGGTTCCGTCGCTCCAAACAGCAACCTCAAGAAGCGGGCGAATCGAGTCTCGCGGTCGCGTCTCATTCCCCGGGTGAATTCGTTTGGGGGTAGCTCCGCTTGAGTGGATGTTATGCGGCGATCACCTCCTGGGTGTTCGTCGTTGCTGGTGGAGCGGTCGTGGTGTCGCGTAGTTGGCGGCGTAGTCGCTCGATTTCGGCGACGGTCTTGGGGTTCATCTTCACGCCGCGCCAGCCGCGTGAGGAGAGTTCCAGCACGGCCCATATGAGGGAGAGGGCGGATGTCTCGCCGGGGAACCGGCCGATCACCTTCGTTCGCCGGCGGACCTCCACGAATGTTCTCTCCAGGAGATTTGTGGTCCTGATTCGCTTGCGGTGAGCGGACGGGAACCGCAGGTGGGTGACGAGCGCCGGCAGATCCGCTTCGATGACGGCCATCGCCGAGGGGTATGCCGTCTTGTAGTCGACGATGATGCCCTGCAGCTCGCGGGTTGCCTCGCCCGGGGAGCTGGCGTCGTCGAATGCTTTCCACCAGCGCGCCTTGACCTCCTGATGGTGGCGCTCGGGGAGCTTGCCCGTGACGTTCCTCAGCGCGTGGACGGTGCAGCGTTGCTCCAGCGCGTAGGGCCAGAGCTCCCGGACAGCCCTCCAGATCCCGGGTGCCCCGTCGGCGATCACGAGCGCTGGCGCCCTGAGGCCGCGGGCGATCATGTCCCGGCCGAAGGCGAGCCAGCTGTCGTAGCTCTCGCGGCTCCCGAGAGCCAATCCGAGGAGGATCTTGCGGCCCTCAAGCGTCACGCCCCAGCACACCAGGATGCCCTCCGCCGGTGTGTCGTCGGGGTGCACCTTCAGGTAGATCGCGTCCAAGAAGCAGTAGACGATGTCGTGCTGCTCAAGGCGCCGCCGGCACCACTGGCGGTATCGCTCCCGGTGTCCTCACAGATCCGGGAAACCGTCGCCTTCGACGCGATTGGGTCCTCGAAGACTTCCTGAAGCGCGGCCTCTACATCACGAGTGGACAGCCCCCGCAAGAACGAGCTGATCACGAGGGACTCCAATGCGTGCGTTCGCGTGACGCCCTTGCCGAGCACCCTGCTCTCGAATCCCAGCTTGCTCGCGTTGCGCACCCGCGGACGCTCCAACGCCACCGAGCCGCTCGTCGTCTTCACCGTCCTGGGTTCGTGGCCATTGCGGTGACTGACAGTCTCCTCAGCGCGCTCATAGCGCCGGCGGCCGAGAAACTCCGTCACCTCGTCCTCGAGCACCTGCTGCAAGATCAGCCGTGCTCCCAGCCGCCCGACCGTCTCAATCGGGTCTCGCTCCTCCCCGACACCGGCCAGCACCTCATCCAGCTCTTGGCGAAACCTCTCGCTCGGGGCTACCTTCTCCATGCGGGCGTACCTCCATCTTCGACTTTGTCAGGGTCAAAGCGGAGGCTACGCCCGCAACATCAAATCCCCCGGCTCATGAGACGCGACCCGCGACGGCATCATCACGACGAACCCATTCGCCGGTCTTGGCATCGAGCGTACCCGTGGCAGACGCGATCTTTCGTCCGACTGGCTCACGGCGCATGACGTGAATCAGCTTGCCAAGACAGCTCGCTCGTGCCACGGCGCATACGGGGCCACGATGGCGGCGATAGTCACCTTCGCCGCCTACACCGGGATCAGGCCCGGCGAGCTGTTCGCTCTGAAGCTGGACGACGTAGGCGAGGACACGATCAACATTCGATGCAGCGCCGACTCCAAGACGCGCACGGTTGGTCCTACCAAGAACGGCAGAGCACGCGAGATCGTCTACCCGCGAATCGCGCGAGATGCCGTCGCCAACGCACCCAAGTTCGAGGGCCAACAGCTCGTCTTTCCCGGCCTGAACGGGCAGCAGCTATGGGCCTCGTCGTTCTCGTGGCTCTGGTCGCCCGTCAGATCCGCCTTCGACCGCCCGAGGATGGCCTTCTACGAGCTGCGTCACTTCGCTGCTACCTACCTGCTCGAACTGGGGCTCAGCCCGGCCGACGTTGCCGTGCAGCTCGGCCACACCGACGGCGGCGCGCTCGTGATGAGCACCTACGGGCACCCCTCCGAGCGAGCAGCCAGAGCCCGCATCCTGACTGCCCTCGACGGCCACGACCAGGGCGATCTTGCGCCTCTGCGCCGAAGAGTCTCCTAGTAGGCTCCATCGGTCGGGTTGGAGGCGCGCTGTCATTGTTGGCTAGGGGATCAATGGCGAGATGTTTGAGTTCGGGCGGAAGGCTACGTAGATGGGACTCATGAAAAAGGCAGTGCGGCGAGCGACGCCGCGATCTGTAAGGAGAGTCAACGCAGTCGTCAAACATCCCGTAGGAACTGCAGTTAATGCAGCGACTCCCCGCTCTGTCCGAAAGGCCAAGCGAACCGCCTTCAACATCGCGCACCCTGTCAACACAGCGGAAAATGTGACGCTGAACGCCGTGACACCAAAGGGCTCGCGGCATCGGTCCATGAACCGTCTGCGCCCAAGATCAAGCACGTTTCAGTCTCAGTCACGGGGCGATTCGGGCGTCGAGACCGTAGGAGGCACGCATTTCCGTCGGGCGTCTGGGAAGGACGAGCGTGTCTTGGTTGTTATCGTGTCCGCTGGAGACCGTCGCGATGTCCTCGCGACTAGGATGCGGCAGACGCAGATCTTCGGCGAGTGGGAGCTGCCTGCCGCCAGCCAGTCGCACAGGCAGATACGAAGGGGTCTACGACGATCGCCCTACTTCCTGCTAGCCGACGCCCCGGCTGAACTTGGGCAACGAATCGCCACTGCGTATGCCGGGATCGGTGCGAGGGTCGAGCTGTGGGTTCCCGTCGAGGCCGACACTCATGAAGCGGTTCGTGATGATGGGGTAAACGCAGAGAGCATCCCTGCTCGAATAACTCAGGCGTGGCTTGACAGGGAAGTGCCAAACATGTCACCAGGCTCGTTCGAGCGTCTTCTGGATCTATTGGCCACACGCGGCTGGGGCTCGGAGGAAATCGAGCATCGAGTCATGCCCTTGCGCCCAAGTGCTTCTCGATAGGCCACAGTCAGACTACAGCCGGGCGCAGCGGGAGCCAGGCAGCTACGGGCCGGTACGCGGTAGAGGGACCTGTCTCCCCGACTAAGTTCAAAAAGTGTGAACACAGGCGAAGCCGACGCGACTACATACCGGTTGTACTAGTCGCGAACACTGTCGGCTCTATCGGCTGGTTGGGTTGTCTATTCTGCCTCGTGATCGTCGCAGCTTTCAAGCAGCGGCAGAAATATTGCGCTCACGCGCGATGACTGCCATCCAGCGCTCGATGTGTTTGAAATCCGGGGTACTCGTGCCCTCACCGAGCAGGATGCGGCGGATGAGCTGGGCGTTCTCGTGTGCCTCGCGTAGCTGCTCAAATACGAACTCGATGCGCATTGATTTCGTCGGGCGTGCGCGTAGCTCCCCAATCTCATGATCCCGAACCCACAAGTAGTGCTGGCGGCGGCGGTCGGGGAGACTCTCAAAGCCAACATTGCGGCAGCATCCGAGCGTGCATGCGAAGCGGTGTCGCAACGTGCGATTGGCGAGGATCGCCTCCGCGTCGGCTGCCTTAACGGTTGTCTTCAGTGCCTCAAGGTAAATCCGTCGCCCAGGACCAGCGGTTGCGCTCTGCTTGTTCATTTCCCGCTCAGTGGGGGCACGGTTCTGAGCAGCCACGTCACAGGCCTCGGCCTGGCATAGCCCTGAGTCGAAAGCGCTGACTCCGAGCGCGCCGAGCACAAGTCCGAATGCGCCGCAGCGCGCGGCTATGACGTGCAGGCCCATCTCACGCAGGCCAAGCAACAGCTTTGTGTACTGGATCAGCTTCTCGACCGAATCCTTTACGGGATTGAGCCGCAGCGGATGCACGTAGACGCCGTCTATCGGATAGTCGGCGAGGCGGTTCATGATCGCCTCCGGGTGCGCGAGCGCATGACGGCCGGGCGCAACAAGCGCAAATATGGGCAGGCGATCGTGCTCGGAGCCGCCATTGGCGGCGCACGAAGCGGATATCAGGGCGTCGTTGTGTGCGACCCAATGCGCAAAACCATCGTCGGCGTAGGGCAGGCCGGCGGCGAGATAGAAGCTCGCACCCGCTTGCTGCTGGAAGCTCATGACCCCGTGCGCGAGTGTCTGTGCTTGCGCAGCCGTGAATGTCTCGGCGGTGATCGGTGCGGATGGGCGGTATGGCAAACGCTCGAACTGGGACACTGTTAGGTAGCGCTCACCGATGAAGCGGAGTGTCTGTGGATCGATCAACTGTGGGATGCCGCTCTCACGCAGCCGCTTGAGCAGCGGCGTGTCCTCCGTGGCGTAGGTCGCCTCGATGACAGCGGCGTCGAGACGCACGCCGGGATCGAACAGGGTCGCACCTGCGAGAGCCTCCTCGATTGCGCGTCCATCGTGTCGGCCTACGCGCGGAAGATAGGCTGGCGCAGGGAAGAGGTCCGAGCTTGACATTAGGATAGGTGCCATTGGCGTGTCATACTACGTGACAGACTAGACGACAAAAGGACGGCATGGCGTGGTGGACTTGGCGGACAGATTGGAAAGGGCTAGTGGGCAGATCGAGCTTGACCAAGCTGACCTGGCACGGATGCTGCAAACCAACCCACGTACCGTCTCTCGCTGGCTTTCCCGCGAAACTGCTCCCCGTCCCGATGCACGAGAGCGGTTGCTGGAGTTGATCGCCGTCCTTGAGCAGCTCTCTGGAGTGCTGCGTCCCCAGCCGGCACATGACTGGCTATTCACACCGAATCCTTCCTTCGATCACCACAAGCCGATCGAGCTTCTGCGGGCCGGCGAATTCCGTCGCGTGCTCGCGGCGATCGATGCTATGGCCGAGGGCGTATTCGTCTGATAGGCGCGGCTGAACTCGCGTGATCGACAGTGAGCTGCTCGCGCGGATTGACGCGCTACCCGAGACGAGCTTTCACGGGGACGCTTTCCGGCATGTCGCTGCTGGGCGTCATCCCCTCTCAGGGGCAGGCGCAAGGCTGCACGGTGGTCGCTGGAATCCGTCAGATAGTTTCTCGGTCCTCTACCTCGCACTGGAGCGGGAGACGACAGTACGCGAGTTCTACCGCCTCGCTGAGCGTCAGTCCCGCACGCCTGAGGACTTCCTGCCCCGGCGGATGTATCACTACGAGGTGGATCTCTGCGCGCTGCTCGACCTGCGTGTCTCGCAGGTGCGTGAACGCCTTGACCTGAGTAACAGCGCGCTCGCTGCGGAGGACCCAATGCGATGTCGCGAGATCGGAGAATGCGCCCACTACTGCGGTCGCGAGGGCATACTCGCGCCTTCTGCGACGGGTCAGGGTGATGTGCTGGCCATCTTCTTTGAGCGATTGCGACCCCATTCGGAGGTCAGGGACATCGACTCCACGGAGTGGGTCGCAGTGCCTGCTCGCCCGCACATTTGAACACGTTCCACAGCTTGACTACAGCCGGAGGCCCCGCGACGCCCGGCAGCGACAGGCCGGTTCGCGTCCGATGGACCTGTCTCCCCGATCAGAAAATCCCTCCAAATTGGCTGCTTTTGGTAACCGTTCAGTTGGTTTGGGGGACATAACTCCGCTCCGTCGAATATCAGGGCGTGGACCGCGCCGAAGCCGAGGCGATCTATGACGCTGGACGCGAGGCTGTCGTTGAAGTCCTGTTGGCGATGGATCGCCGGATCGAGCAGCTGGAGTCTCATGTCGCGCGCCAAGACGAGCGGATCGCAAAGCTCGAGCGCCGGCTGAACCGTTCCTCGAAGAACAGCTCACATCCTCCGAGCGCAGATGGGCCAAGCGCTCCGGCTCGCAGCAAGGACCTCTCGGGACGGCCACGGGGCGCACAGGCCGGCCATGAGGGCAAGGGGCGACCGCTGTTGCCGGCGTGGGCGGTGGATGACGTGGTCGAGCACTGGCCAAGGCGCTGCTCCTGCGGTCACGTGTTCGCTGAGGCTGAGCATGTGCCGGTCGGCGATCCGCAGCGCCATCAGGTCGAGGAGCTGCCGGTCATCACGGTCAACGTCACAGAGCACCGTGCCCAGCGAGTTCGTTGTCCGGGCTGCGGAGAGCACACGAGGGCAGGCTCCCACGCGAGGTCTCGCGCAGCTCCTTCGGCCCTCGCCTTGAAGCTGCGATCACAACGCTCTCGGTCAGGAACCGATGTCTTGCCCACGGAGGTTGTGAACGCGGCTGATGGGTGGCCGGTTCTCGATGGCGCTGTGTGGTCTGCGCGTGTTGTAGTGCTCTAGCCAGTGTGGCAGGGCCTGGTTGCGGTGGTGGTGTGAGTGGTAGCCGAGGCCGTAGGCCCACTCTCTGGCCATCGTCTGGTGGAAACGCTCAACCTTGCCGTTGGTCTGGGGCCGGTAGGGCTTCGTGCGCAGGTGCTTGATCTCTCTGGCGATAAGTAGCTCGCGTAGGGAGCGGTTGCGGGTGTAGCTCCATGCGTTGTCGCTCATCAGCCGCTTGACGTCGATGCCTTGCGCTGCAAACCAGTCCAAGGCTCGGGTGACGAACGCCGTGACAGTCCCAGCGCACTCGTCGCTGTGCAGCTCGACGTAGGCCAGGCGCGTGTGGTCATCGACGATCGCGTGCGCGAAGTCATAGCCTACCCTCGTGCCCTGATTCATCCATTGGCGGTTGCGCTGCGAGCGGTCTCCTGTGACGCGATGCCCCGGGCGCTCAAAACGGGCATAGCGGGCTGTGTCCATGTGCAGCAGGTCACCGGGGCACGGCCACTCGTATCGGCGAGCGAGGTCCCGCGGCTGGGTTGGGCGCCGTGAGAGACCGTGACGGTGAAGCACCTTCCAGACTGTCGAGTGCGCGATCACCGTCTCGCCGGCAATGAGACGCGGTCCCCAACCAGTGCGCTGCCGTGCCTCGCAGATCCGCTCCTGGCTGGCCGCATCAAGCAGCCCGGGAGAGCGATGAGGTCGACTCGATCGGTCGGTTGCCCACGCCAACGAATGTCGCTTCTGCGCAGAAGCGACACGGTATCGATGCCACCACCGATGCGCGGTAGCCGGCGAGACATTCAGCAGCGCCGCGGCCTGCCTGAACGTCATACCGCTCTCAACTGCCTCGCACAGCGCCAAGCGTCCAGCCGGTCCGAGCTTCGCTCTACCGTGGATCTGCATCCGGGTCCTCCCAGTCTCATGAGTTCTCGCAGACCCACAGCCTGGGACGAGACCCGGATGCCTCCTCAACCGTTCACAACCTATATAGGCACGTCAACTAGTTTTGGGCTTGGGGTCCAATTTGGGGTCCAAAGTCCGACGAACAGTGCGATTTGGTTTGGAGGACCGGGTGGTCGCTGGTTCCGGATTTGGTCAGTTTCGCCGGGTCGGTCGGAGATCGGTGCGCATAAGAACTCTTATCGGGCGGTTGGGAGGGTGTCGGGGCGAAGGCCAGCAGCGCAGGCCTCACAGCTGACGCCGAGCCGCTTTAGCAAGCCGATGGCGTGTGTCGGAGCGTAGTGTTTGCGGGCAACGCAGAGCGGGATTCGCTATCTCGGGTCGTTACACTCGCGCTCTACATGGAGCGTGGCGAGCGACTCGCGTTGATCAAGAAGCTAGGCCGCGGACTTGAGGGCGAGTCGTACATCGATCTCGGTCTCACGCTTCGCGCCTATGAGTTCTCGGCGACGGGTTACGACCCCGAGTACGAGAGCGCATACGGCTACGCCGTCGAACAGCTTGAGCAGGGTTCCGATGCGCAACTTGCAGAGCTTCACCGGCATCTGTTCCCCGACGACGCCGACGTGCCGGCTGGCGAGGAGGGGGCGACCCGAGCGTGGGCGGCCGGAACCTTTCGGCTATTCATCAGTCACCCGACTATCTTCAAGGGTCCCGCGTCCAGGGTCAGCGGGCAGCTACGCCCATGGGGAGTCGACGCGTTCGTCGCTCATGAAGACATTGAGCCGACGCGCAAATGGCAGGACGAGATCGAGTCAGCGCTGCGGACGTGCGATGCGCTAATGGCTCTCCTAACGCCTGACTTTCTGAAGAGTAAGTGGTGCGACCAAGAGGTGGGCTTCGCCATCGCACGTAGAGTGCTCGTCGTGCCCGTAAAGGTCGGCATCGATCCGCACGGGTTTATGGGCCAGTACCAAGCGATCACTGTCTCGCCGGAACCGAATAGCAGCTCGCCGTACGAGGTTGCCCACGCCGTATTCGACGCCCTCGCGCGGAATCCGAACACCGCCGGCATTCTGGCGACCGCGATCGCGCGACGGTATGCGAACAGCGACAGTTACCGAAACACTATCGATGTGTTCCCACTCCTAGAGGCGATGAGCGCCTCGGCCTGGACGCCTGCAATGGCTGAGGAAGTAACGAGGGCGTCTACGGCCAATTCACAGGTGCGCGACGCCGTGTTGCCTGGAGGAAGACCGGCGCCTGACGCTGCTGCGGAAATACTTCAGGGCATCGATGACCTCTCCCAGCCTGAGCCTGCGCCAGTCGCAGTGGACGAGGACATTCCTTTCTAGCTTACGCGGGACATTACGCGCCCACGCTTTACACCGTCAACGGGCAACCGAGTCCCTGATGGAACCACGCGGACGAAGTCTCGTGGTTGTGCGCTAGCCTTCGGCCGTGGCGAGTTCGGGGGAACAGCGGTGGCGGCCTGAGGCAAGCGGTGGCGAGCCGCTTGGGCTCGGTAAACATACGACCGTTTTTGTGGACGAGCCTGACGGTGATCGTTTTCGTCGTGCTGTACGTAGTGATGGTCTCCGAAACATCGACTGCGACGAACTCGGCGCGCGAAAACAATCTGGTCCAGTTCATCTTCCTCGCAGTCGGCGTCGCAGCATCCTTTCTTTTGGTCGCCAGTCGGCACGCGCTGCGGCCGCAGATGTCTTGCGTCCTGTCGCCAAGGGCGCCGTCGACGCCTTGCCAATCTGGCAGCTGGACTCGGAAGCCTCGGGGGTGCGCTAAACGTCCAGCGCACGTACATGATTGACAGGGCCGAAGAGAACGCTGGGAGCGTTTCGCTAGCCGAGGTCGCTCAGGCACAGGACATGCTTGAGATCCAAATCAAAGCTCAGATCAACACTGTGGTCGACGCCATCGAGGACTGGCGCGAATTTGTTCCCGATGAGGTCGCGGCGGTGGAGCGAGGTGAGAATTATGGAAACTGACGAGACGCCGGAGGCGCAGCTAGAGTCTTCGGTGGACGTGCCCGAGGGTGGTCGCGCACCGATCGAAGGACGAGTGGCCAAGATCCTCACTGCACGCGAGCTCGTTATCAACCGCGGCTCCAAGCACGGCGTCGAGCGCGGTATGAAGTTCGAAGTGCTCGACCCAAAGCTAGAAGACATCGAGGACCCTGATACAGGGAAGAGCTTGGGGGGAATTGATCGTCCAAAGGTGTCAGTTGAGGTGACAAGGGTGGCCGAGCAGTTGGCGATTGCGCGCACGTTCCGCAGTAAACGAATTAACGTTGGTGGGTCAGGTGGTCTGTTCGCCGGTGCATCCAGCCTCGCCAAGCAGTTCGAACCGCCTCGGTATCAAACGAGATACGAGACGCTCAAGACGGACGAGTCGACTTGGGAAGATCTCGACGAGTCCAAGAGCTTCGTTAAGACCGGCGACCCAGTGAGAGAGATCGTGACCTGAGTCGAGAGGGGCGCCCGAGCAGGTCATCCGGTGTTTGGACCCGAAGCCGCCCGCGACGCCGATAACTGGGGCCGTCAGAGGCATCGTAATCCGCCACCGGCTCAGCTCTTCGAGGCTCGGGCTATCGAGCAGTCCCCCGAGGGCACGGGACCCGAACGTCTAGAGGCAACTCGTCACGTCTGCGATGTCCCAGCCGTCGCCCAAGCGCTCAATCGAGAAAGCGCTTCCGTTGTCAAGGTGAACCGAGTGCCATTGCCCGCGCGGGCACGAAAGCTTCCGATGAGCTTAGCATTCGTCTTGATCGCGCTGGGCGGGCTGGTCTACGGCGTCGTCGAAGACTCTGCTGCCGTTGGTCCTCTAACGGCAGCTGCCGTAGTGATCGGCGTCCGGATCTACAGCGACGTTGGAAAAAGAGCCACGAACTAGAACGGCTGCATCGCGAGCAGATGTCGCCGACCTATACAAAACTCAGGCGTCGCTTGCTGCTGGCGTTTTCTTTGCTCTTGTGGCGTTGGAGATGCGAGGTGCCTTGGCTGCGGGTGCGGATCTCTGTCGGGTTCGCCGGCGCTTCATCGTCGCGGCTGTTCCTACGTTGAGTGCGACGGTCTCTTCTGGGAATGCGGCTTGAACCTCGAGGTGTCCACCGAGAGCCTCGACGTATCGGCTGAGCGTGGATAGCCGCACGTCGGCCTCTCCGCACTCGATCTGGGAGATGTTCTCTTGGGTGACGTCTAGTCGGTCGGCGACGATGGCTTGTGTGAGGTCGAGCTTGCGACGTAGTTCGCTGAGCATTGTGGTCTTGTGTTCATCGACCTTTGCGCGGCGTGCCGGGTTGGTGTCGATCTGCTTGCGTAGCTCGTCGAATCCTTTGCGGTTCTTTGTGGTCTTGGTGGTCATGGGATTGCTCCTTCGTTGCGAAGTTCTTGGAGATGTTGGTCGTAGAGCGTGTCGGCGGCTGGAATTGCCTCGGCGTACCAGCTGCTCCAGCGGTGGCGCTTGTCGCCGCCTATGAGCAGGATCGCCATACGGCGGGGGTCGAAGGCGAACAGCACGCGCATGTGTCCGCCGTGGGGGCGTAGCTCCTTCATGTTCGGATGGCGCGAGCCCTTGAGGGTGTCCACGAGAGGTCGTCCCAGCGCAGGGCCGCCCTGCTCAAGCAGCTCGACCGCGGCGGTGACGCGCTCCTGCTCGTCCTCGGTGAGCCCATCCCACCACGATCCAAACGTGTCGGTGTACTCGACTTCCCACACCCCGCAAGTATAAACTATAACTTGTAGAAGTCAAGACTTATGGTTCTGGGGTCCAATTTGGGGTCCAAAGTGAGCGCAACTCAGAAGCACTCAGAAGCACTGAAACCCAGTAAACACGGGCCACGAGCACTCAGAAACACCAGAACGCTCAGGCTGGGGGCCGGGCGGTCGCAGGTTCAAATCCTGTCTCCCCGACTAAAAGACGCAAGATGCAGGGGCGTGCGGGAGCACGCAAAATAGCCTGCAAATTATGCTAATTCTGGGTGCAACTGGGTGCACGCCGTACCCGGTCTGAATCGTCCTGTCTCAGAGCTTTCGGGAGCATTTCGGGAGCAACCTGCTCCCGAAACGGGGGACGGTCCGTAGGACAGACGACGATTGGCCCACACCGAGGAGGCTCGTCGTCGGGAAAGCCAAGCCACGGAGCAGTCGCGGGCGGCCAGCGCTGGCGAGTTGGCCGGGCGAGGCTGGATCAGTCGAGAGGCGTGATCTTTACAAGCGCCGAGACGGGCTGCTTGCTCTCGCCGTACTTCTGATCCCCAGGCTCGGTAGCCCGCCTCCTTGGAGGCATCTGCGTCTGGGGCCTCGCCCTCCCAGCACACGTCGCGGGTGACGGGCGTTGGCTTGCTCGGTTTCACGGGGGCTTTCCTACACCTACGCCAGTCGGAGCTGCTCGGGTTGCGCTGGCGCGATGTCGATTGGGCCGCGCAGCGCATCCGTGTGCGCAACACGTTTGTGCGTGGCGAGCACTCGACCGACGGCAAGTCCGACCTCTCCACGCGCCGCTCGGTGCCGATGGCCGACTGTCTCGCGGGCGAGCTCGACCGCTGGTCAATAGCGCACCGAGTACCGCGGCGACGTCGATTCCGTGTTCGCCCATCCGCAGACCGGCTCGCCGCTCGATCGCTCAAAGGTCACCAAGCGCTTCAAGGCAGCCTGTCGAGCCGCTGGGGTACGAGAGGTCAAGTTTTACGACCTGCGCCACACCTTCGCGACCCGTCTCGCGGCCTCGGGCCAGATCAAACCTAGAATCAATATCTGCATTAGCATGGTGTTTTATGCGCTTTTGATGCGGCACCATACAAATAAGAATGTATATAACTGCATGTAAACATCGATATACGCTATATTGATACATATGCAAACCATGAATAATATCTCGATTCATGATCTACCGGACCTTTTGATCTCGCGTGGGCGCTACAGCGCGTCGCTTGAGGAAATCGGGGAGCTGACGGGCCTGAGCTACGCGGCGGTCACGAGCGGCCTGCAGCGCCTGCGCAGACAGAGGCGGGTCTTCTCGCCGACGCGAGGCCTCTATGTGGTGGTCCCGCCGGAGTATCGCTCCTGGGGTGTGGTCCCGGCCGAGTGGTTCGTCGACGATCTGATGCGCCATCTCGGGCACCGCTACTACGTTGCGCTGCTCTCGGCTGCGGCGTATCACGGGGCTTCCCACCAGGCTCCTCAGGTCTTCCAGGCGATGGCCGACGCGAGAGTGCTTGACCGGGCGATCGGGCGCGTGCGCCTGTCCTTCTACACGAGCACGCATGTGGTAGACACGCCGACGGAGATCGTAAGCGTCCACACGGGCTCGATCCCCGTGTCCTCGCGTGAGGCAACCATCGTCGATCTCACACGCGAGCCTCGCGCGAGCGGCGGGATCAGCAACGTCGCGACGATCCTTGCTGAGATCGGTGAGCTTGACGGCTCAGCGCTCGCGACCCTGGCCGCGCGCCACGGTCGTGCGCTTGCGCGGCGCACCGGATGGTTGGTGGAGCGCTACGGCACCTGTCAGGATCTTGGCCCGCTGCGCCTGGCGGCGCGGCTGGATCAAGGGGAGCCCGACCTGCTCGTGGCATCGGGTCCGAGGCGGGGGCGCGCCGATCCCGCGTGGAGGGTCCGTATGAACGTCGCGGTGGAGCCCGACCTGTGATCACGCAGGCATATCTGAACGAGTGGATCTCCCGCGCACCGTGGCCCACGCAAATCCAGATCGAGCAGGACCTCGTGCTCTCGCGACTGGTCGTCGAGATCGCCGGTCACGAGCTGCTCGGTGGTGAGCTTGCGCTTCGGGGCGGGACCTGCTTGAACAAGCTGCACCTCCCCGAGCCGCTGCGCTACTCCGAAGACCTCGACTATGTCCGACGTACACACTCGGGCATCAAGCCCTACCTCACAGCCCTGCGAGAGGTCGCTCTCGGTGTTGGGCTCGTGGAGCACGGCACAACTCAAAGCGGCCAGATGGTTCATATCGTCTTCGATGCGCAGGCAACCGGTGGGCCGGGACGCATCAGGATCAAGATCGAGACGAACATCGCGGAGACCGATTCCTTCCTGCCGCGTATCACGCTGCCGTACGCGGTGGATTCTCGTTGGTGGTCAGGCGAAGCGAGCGTGGGCACGTTCAAGATCGAGGAGTTGATGGCGACGAAGCTCCGCGCGCTCTACCAGCGCCGCAAGGGTCGGGACCTATTCGATCTGTGGCACGTCCTCAACGACTTGAGCATCAGCGAGCAGTTGGTGATCGATGGCCTCGCGCACTACATGGGGGAGGGCCTGTTCAACTACCGCGAGTTCTGCGCGAATCTCGCCGACAAGCTCGAGAACCCTGACTTCGCAGCCGACCTGGACCAGTTGACCGCCGAACCGCCTCACCAATACAGCGTCTCAGCAGCTGCCGACCTCGTGATGGAGCGTCTCGGCAGCAGGCTCTTCGGCGCGCCCGATATCAGCGAGATCGAGGGCGGCCGTTGGCGGCCGGATCGAGCATGACGACCCGACGCGCTCCGATCGAGATATTCGCGACTGGAGCACCGCTCGCCGGCTCGGATCCCCTCGCCTCAATGCTGTGTCATCCTTCGGCCAACTGCTGCGCTGGACGCGATTGTCGTGGCACAGGCGTTGTGAGGTGCGCACCGCCACCGACCACCGGACTAATTGGCGACGTGGCTACGTTTTGTGACGCAGTCTGATTGGGCGGTTGGAGGTGTTATATGTGGATCAGCGTCGCGCAAGCGAAGTCGTCGGGGCCCGTGCCGGCGCGGGCGATCGCAGATCCGGCGGGGCTCCAGAGCGACGAGACGCCAGCTGTATGATCAAAGCCACCGCCCGTCGCGTCGGCAAAGCTGGCAAAGCCGACGTAGGAGTTACATGTCTGGGCGATTCGTCGTGCTCGCTGTTCTTGGATCTTCAGCTCGGTTGGGAGGTGGACCAGGCCGGCGAGATAGACGTCGACATTGAGGGCGGCAGTCTCGCTGATGTGCTGCTCGACGCCTGTGTCCTTGCAGATCCCCAATCCGACACGCCAGCCGTCGACCTCGATCACGACAGGCCCGTCGCCCGGCAAGAAGTGGGCCGGCTCCTCGCCACCGAGAAAGCACTTGCGGTATGCGACGGTGACGCCCGTCGCGCTGACGTGCAGCAAACCGATGTAAGCCCTGGATCCTAAGCCGCGGATCGGCGCTCCCACAAGCGCGATGCTCTGCGTTTCCTCACAGGCCTGGACGATGGTGTCCAGAACGCAATCGTCGAGCGCGATCGGATCTGCATCAAGCTCATAGCCAGTCAGCGACAGCTCAGGGAAGATGACAACCCGCGCTCGCGCCCCGCGGATCAGCTCGGCATGCGCCCGTGCGTTGCTGTGCATGTCCTTCGCTACACACCGTGGCTGCGCGACGGCGACCAAAAGAGGCGCTTGCATGACACAAGAATAATCCGACATGTCCACACCAGTGGCCCGCCGCTCCGCCCAACCCCTCTCACCGAACCTGAGGCCCAGCGAGCAGACCCTGGGCGAGATGCCCAGCCTGGGTCTTTGCTGCGGCGTGAGGCGTGGTCGCGGCTTGAGCACTTGGAGATCCTTGCTGGGAACCTCGAGCCGGTGGTTGCGTCTGTGTAGTTGACGGTGCTCCTTGTCGTGCGGGGCTTGACATGTGGTTGCGTGTTGTGTACAGTGCTTCTCGTTCCTGTGCTCGTGTGGGTGTGGGGGCTAAAACATAAGATTGGGTTTGGGTCGGTCTTCGTGGTCGACGATCCACTGGTTTGACGGGGTGCCTTGGGAGAGGGACCGGGTCGTTTACAGGGAAAGAGTTGTTTGCGTGTTTGCTTTGGGGAATAGCGCAGTTGAGAGTCCGTGTCGCTTTGATGGGTCTGTTATAGGACGCGTCAGCGTCGCTGACGCGTCTCTCTCTCTCTCTCTCTCTCTCTCTGGGACAGCTGCCTTCTAGGGCATAGCTGTCTTCGCTGCGGGGCAGTCCCGCGGCCCGCCGGGTTCAAGGCCCGGCTTGATTCCTCGCGTCCTCTAGGGCGCTCGCGCGCTTATCGCGCGTGTTTTGGCTTGTCGTGTTCTCCCACACGCGGGATGCGTGGTTGCGTTGCGGCTCGTGTCTTGGCATGTTCGGGTGCGCTCCTGGGGGCCTTCTCTCTCGGCGCCCAGGGGCCCGCCCGGCCCAGTGTGTGGGTGGGGTCGTGATGGCTGCTCGTGTTAGGGAATCCTCGCGGCCTGTGCGCGGTGGGTTGGGGCGTGAGCATCTCGTTCAGCTCCAGCGTGCGCGGATCGTCTCGGCGATGGTGGACACCGTCCTTGAGTATGGGGCTGGGGAGGTGAGTGTCGCGCATGTGGTTGAGCGCTCTGGTGTGTCGCGGCGCACGTTCTATGACTTGTTCGCCGATCGCGAAGCGTGTTTTCTAGCGGCGTTCGATGACGCGCTCGCACGCATCGCGGCGGTTGTCGTGCCGGCATTTGAGGGCGAGCGTGAGTGGCACGATCGGATCAGGGCTGGTCTGACAGAGCTGCTGGGCTTCTTTGACGAGGATCCTGGTCTTGGTCGGTTGACTGTTGTTGAGTCTCTCGTGGCGGGTCCGCGGGTGCTTGAGCGTCGCAACAATCTGCTCGCCCGCTTGATTGGGATTGTCGATGATGGTCGTGGCGAGACGGGTGGTTCTGGTCCGCCGGTGTTGAGTGCCGAGGGTGTGGTTGGTGCGGTCCTCTCGATCCTCTACGCACGCCTGGCCGCCAATCCGACCCTGCCGGTGGGTGTGTCGCCGATCGCGAACGCTCAGCGAGGAGGCAACGGGAAGCGGGAGTCGTTGATGGCTCTAAGGGGGTCGCTTATGAGCATGATCGTGTTGCCGTATCTCGGTAAGGCGGCCGCGAGCAGGGAGTTGGCGCGAGCACTACCCACCCCACGCGCCACGAATGGTGCCCATGACGGTGGTGTTTTTCCGTTTCGTGATCTCGGTTTGCGGGTGACATTTCGCACGCTCGTGGTATTGGAGGCGGCCTCAGGCAATCCTGGTGCTTCTAACCGGCAGTTGGGTGATGTGGCTGGTGTTTCTGATCAGGGTCAGATGTCGAAGTTGTTGGCGCGTTTGCAGCGCGCCGGCTTGCTCACCAACGATGGTGCTGGACACGTGAAGGGTGAGCCCAACTCGTGGCATTTGACCAGTGCTGGTCGCATGGTCGTCGATGCGGTCGAGCCTTCCAGAGGGAGCTAAGGGCTATGAGCATTCAAGAGGGTTTGGGCAGGGGTATGTACATCGATCGGGACAGGACAGTCGCGTGATGCACAAACACAGCACAGAACACGAGTGGATCACGCCTAAACACTTTCAGGGGGAGAAACGCCTAATGAGCATCCACAAACCGTTCGTAGCGGTCGTCGTAGCGTGTTGTGCATTGGCGGGCTTGCTTGTTTGGGCCTGTGTGCCAGCGCTGGCTGCTGCTCCCGAAACACCGGAAGTGTCGGTGGAAGCCCTTGTTCCGCCCACGACGGCTGTGGTTCATGGGGTTCTGAACCCTGGTGTTGAAGGTGCTCCTGGTACGTATGAACTCGGTACGTATGAATTTCTCTACAAGCAGGGCACCACAGGGTGTGTGGGGGAAAGCAAAGCACCCGCGTCACCCGGCATCTCGTTGGGTGCTGGTAAAGAAACCGTCAGCGAAACGCTCCAGGGCCTCTCACCTGACACGCAATACTCGGTGTGCCTGCTGGTTCGCGACGGGATCAAAGGCGAACAGGCCATCAGTGCCCCGGCGACGTTCATGACGTCGTCATTGCTTGAAGCTCCTGTGCTGAGGGAACCCGCGAGCACGGTCACAGCGACGACGGTCGCGTTTGAAGGCGAGCTGAACCCCGGTGGTGCCACCGGCGCTTTGAGCTACCAGCTGGACTACAACACTAACGGCACATGCACCGGCGGGAAGAGCACAGCGTCCGTTGAAGTCACGGAAGCCAGGCAGCTGTTGGTTCATGGGGTCGAAGCCACAGAACTTGAACCGAACGAGACATACACGTTCTGTCTGGTCGAGACTAACACGTTCGGCGAACAAGCGCAGGGCAACGAAGTGTCGCTACAGACGGGGCACCAGGCCCCCACAATCACGGGAGCATCGGTCACGAACACCACTTCGACGGGTGCGACGGTCAGCGCCGAAATCTATCCGCACGGCGAAGTCACGACGTATCTCGTGGAGTACGGTCTGAGCAACACGTACGGGTCAAGTACATCTGGAGCGAGTATCAGTGCGCAACACGGGCCAGCCAATATCCAAACACAGTTGACGGGGCTGGCGCCCAACAGCGAATATCACTTCCGAATCATCGCGACAAACAGTACCGGTAGCGAACAGTCTTCTGATGCGACGTTTACGACGGGTGAAACGGGTGCTGTGGGTAGTCAGGGCCTGCCGGACGATCGTGCGTTTGAAATGGTAACGCCACCGGATAACGAGGATGCAAATGTTTATGTGCCGTTTGCGTCGACCGAAGGGTCTGTCGGTGAAGGTGTCGGTTCATTCTATTTGTTCCAGGTCGCCACCGATGGGTCTGCCGTGGCATATATCGGTGATGCGACGTCGGGTGGAGGTAATTCGGCTGGCCGAGGTGTTGGCAGCCAGTTTTTGGCTAAACATCTCGCAGATGGTGGCTGGGTGACCAAAAGTATTCAGCCCGCGGGAGTCTTTAGCACGAACTATCAGGGGTTTTCGAGTGATTTGTCTGTTGGGGTACTTCGTTCGGAAGGCTATACCGAACCCGAAGACCTTCCGCTATCAAATGAAGCCCTTGATGGTGGTTACACCGTGCTTTATGCGCGTGCTACAAGCGAAAATGCTTATAGACCGCTATTTACGAAGGCTGTGCTACCTAACCGACCCGCGGATGGTAAAGACGTGTTTGGCGACAATGGCGGCGTCGATCAGCACTTGGGCAGCGAAAATGAACCTGTCTTTGCGGGCGGTTCAGATGGTTTTAGTGACCTTTTGTTTGAGGCAAACGATGCTTTGCTAGGCGGTAGTGGTGTGTTTGAAACGGAACTCAAAGATGATGTAAAGACCGAGATCGCTAAAGGCGAAAACGAGAATTATCTGTATGACTCGATTGGGGGTCATTTGAGCTTGGTTGACGTGTCGCCTGAAGGTAGAGTGGTGCCGGGTGCGACATTCGGCGGTCCGCCGCTAAATGAACCTAAACATAACCCGCCTGCTTTTGGTAATGCGATCTCTGCGGATGGTAATCGCGTGTATTGGTCGAGCATTGAAACGTTGTACGGCGAAGGCAAAATTGCTGGGGAGCGGCCTACTGGTTTCTACCTGCGCGAGGATCCTGGCGAGCCGCAGAGCCCTGTCGTGAATGGTCGGTGCAGTGTGTCTGGGGATGCATGCACAGTTCAGGTGTCTGGTGGTGAAGCGCAGTATTGGGCGTCCGGGGCGGATGGTCGATACGCGTTTTATACTGAAGGCGAAGGACTTTACCGTTTCAACGCTGAACCCGAAGCCGAGCAGGTATCGCGGGAAACCGTGGCTGGGCATAGTGCCGGTGTGGTGGGTGTGCTTGGTGTGAGTAACGACGGCGGGAGTGCGTATTTCGTCGCGAAGGGTGTTCTTGCTGGAGCGAGCAGCGAGGGCATAGAGCCTGTGGAAGGCGAACCTAACTTGTACCTCTGGCGTGACGGTGCCGCACCAGTATTTATTGGTACCCTTTCGGACGGGGATGGTAGTGAAGTTGAACCGTTCTCCAATATCGCTAGTCTTAACGCGAGCGGTGGTTATTTTTATGGTGATTGGCAGGCTGGCTTGGGTCAGCGTACGTCACGGGTTACTGGTAGTGGTGGGAGTGTCGTTTTCGTGTCAGACCAGTCGTTGAGTGTGTCTGGCTATCCGCATGGGTATCCGACCGGAGGTAATGATGAGGTTTATGTGTATGAGGCTGGGTCGAATAGTTCGTTTTGTGTCTCATGCGGTTCGACTCGTGGAGGCGCTTCGGGGTATTTGCCGATTAGTTGGGATGATTCTTATATGCCGCAGTGGATCAGCGAAGACGGTGATCGTGTGTTCTTTGATAGCGGCACATCGTTGGTGGCGCAGGCTACTGATGGTAAGCAGAATGTGTATGAGTGGGAGCGAGAAGGCTCCGGTACCTGTACGCCTGGTTCTGGTGTGAATGGTGGGTGTGTATTCCTGCTCTCGGGTGGTACTAGCGAATCCGCTTCGTGGCTGATAGGCGCAAGTGAAACCGGTAACGACGTGTTTCTAACGACGCGAGCACAACTGGTCCCTGAAGATCAGAACGAAGCGTTCGATCTTTACGACGTGAGAGTGGACGGCGTAAAACCGATAACTCCTCCGCAATGCACGGGTTCTGGTTGTCAGGGTGTGCCGGCGCCGCCACCGACTTTCGCGACACCACCAAGCGTCACGTTCAATGGTGTCGGGAACTTTGCGGCGCCAACGGTCCCTGTGGTCAAAGCGAAGACGAAGTCGCTATCGCGTGCACAGAAGCTGGCTGATGCTTTGAAAGAGTGTCGTAAGAAGCCGAAACATAAGCGTGCATCGTGTGAAGCGCGGGCAAGGGAACATTATGGGCCAATAGAGAAAGCGCGTACGGGTTCGGGGACAGTAGTGAAGGAGAGGAAATAATCATGTTGAAGCGTTCTATGCTGTCCATTCTCATGGCTTGCGGTTTGATGTTTGTGCTTGTGTCGGGCGCGTCGGGTGATGCTCCGGCTCCTGGCTATGAGGCGATTGGGCGTTTCGCACCGACGAATCTACCGCCTGGTGGCGACGGGCTTCTGATCTTGTACGTGTATAATCTTGGTGGGGCCACGGGGGGCAAAGGCCCGACAGTGACGGATAGGCTTCCGAGAGGAGTGGAAGCCGTCAACGAAGTGGTCGATGAAGCGGTATTGCCGGCAGGGTGCTCAGCGGGGACAGTGGTTACATGCCAGTTGGCACCAATCGGGATCGGCGGATTGCCAGTTATACTCAAAATTCCTGTGCGTGTGTCAGCGAGCCCGTCGAATGAACCTGATCGTGTGACGGTGAGCGGTGGTGGAGCACTGGACGTCGCCAATGCTACTGTCCCGGTGCATTATGGTGTGGAGCCGGCACCGTTGGGTTTCGCTAACGCGGACGCGTGGGCTACAAATGTTGATGGTACGGTAGATACGCAGGCGGGTTCGCATCCGTACGAGCTAACGGTAGCTTTTGCTACGAACAGTACGGGCGCCGGTGGCGGTCATGAAAAACCAAGTGGTGGCGAACCACGATTCTTGAACGTTAATATTCCGCCGGGGATCGTTGGTGAACCCGGTGCTGTACCGAAGTGTACACGCAGACAGTTTGAAGGCGAAGAATGTCCGGGAAATACTAAGATCGGTGAAAACTATCCGTCAGTGTCAGGTGCGGGACTGGTAACTCAAGAAGTGTTTAATCTTGTGCCGCCGCCTGGTGTCGCGGCGGAGTTCGCCTTCACTTTCAATGGCATCTCCGTGTTCATCGATGCGCGTATACGCAGCGGTGGGGATTACGGCATCACGGAGCACGCAAACATTCCTCAACGCAAGGTCGTGTTCAACACGACAACGATCTGGGGTAACCCGGGTGAACGTGGTACGGGTGCCGAAGATAAGCCACTGTTGACGCTGCCAACATCATGCGGTGCGCCACCACAGTTCAGTCTCGAAGAGTTGGGTACGTGGGAAAACGAAAGCCTGAACGGACCACCAATAAGCTTCCTCATGCATAACAGTGAAGATGATCCGGTGGGGATCACTGGTTGTGAAAAGCTCAAGCATTTCCAGCCGTTCATAAGCCTCGCTCCGGATACAAGCTTCTCAGACACCCCAGCAGGCCTATCCACGATCGTCAAGGTCCCACAGGGATTGAATCCTGAAGGCTTGGCGACGCCGGGCTTGAAGGAAACGACGGTCGTGTTGCCTGAAGGCGTGGCGATCAACCCGGGACAGGCGACCGGGTTGGTGGCGTGCCAGCCGTGGCAGGAGAACATTGGTGGGCCTGAAGCCGAAAAGGAAACCATGGACGGACCGCCGTCGTGTCCCGCGGCGTCGAAGGTGGGTACCGACGAAATCTCAACACCGTTGCTACCAGGGCGTTTGAAAGGCAACGTGTATGTCCTGCAATCCAATCCGCCGAACCTGCAATTGTTGGTCGCGGCTGAAGGCGAAGGCGTCTTTCTGAAGCTGATCGGCACCGTCCATCTGAATGAACAGACGGGCCAGATAACGACGACGTTCAAGGGCACTCCGCAAGACCCGGGAACCCCTGACGCTCCGCTCAACGAATTCGTGTTGAGTTTCAGTGGTGGTGCACAAGCGGCGCTCGTGACGCCGCAGTTCTGTGGCGTGTATACCGCGACAGCGGACTTCATACCGTGGAGTAGTCCGTTGACAGCGGATGCGCTGTCGGAAAGCAACTTCCAGATCACGGCGGGACCAGGCGGCAGCAGTGCGGCCAACTGTACGGGCCCCTTGCCGTTCGCACCGACGATGACTGCGGGTGCGACGACCGATCAGGCGGCTGGCTATACGGATTTCACGATGCTCTTGTCGCGTAATGATGGTCAGCAGCACATCGAAAAACTACAGTTCAAGACACCAGAGGGACTATTGGGCATGATCACCAAGGTCCCCCTATGTGGGGAACCACAAGCAGCACAAGGAACCTGTTCTGCCGCTTCGCAGATCGGGCATACGGTCGCTGAGGTCGGTCCTGGCCCATACCCGTTCGTATTGCCTGAGCCTGGTGCTCCACCCGCTCCGATCTACTTGACCGGACCATACGAGGGTGCCCCGTTCGGCTTGTCGATAGCGGTGCCGATCGTCGCTGGCCCATTCAACCTGGGTACCGAAGTGGTCCGGGCGAAGATCGAAGTAGACCCGCACACCAGCCAGTTGACTATCAGTACGACGGCGTTCCCGAAGACCGTGAAGGGGATACCGACCGATATTCGCGAGATCGACGCTGTGATCGACAGGCCAGAATTCATGTTCAACCCAACAAGCTGCAACCCAATGAGCTTCTCAGGCACCGCCTACAGCTTCGAAGGAGCAACAGCACCAGTATCAAGCCACTTCCAAATGGGATCATGTCGCAGCCTCACGTTCAAACCGAACTTCTCGGTGTCGACCAGTGGGAAAACATCACGTGCGAATGGCGCGAGCTTGACGGCGAAGATCGTGTATCCCACAGGCAACCTCGGTGCAAACCAGGCATCCTCGCAGTCGAACATCGCGTCGGTGAAGGTGGATCTGCCCAAGCAGCTACCGTCGAGGTTGACGACGTTGCAGAAGGCGTGTACGGCGAAGGTGTTCGAAGCTAATCCCGCGAACTGTCCAGCGGCGTCGATCGTGGGTCACGCGAAGGCGATCACACCGGTGCTGCCGGTCCCGATCGAAGGGCCTACGTATTTCGTGAGCCATGCTGGGGAAGAATTCCCGAGCCTGATCGCCGTGCTCCAAGGTTACGGCGTGACTGTAGACCTTGTCGGTAGTACGTTCATCAACAACAAAACGAACATCACGAGCAGTACGTTCAAGAACGTGCCCGACGTCCCGATCGCAAGCTTCGAACTAGGCTTGCCGCAAGGCAAGTACTCAGCACTCGCAGCGAACGGGAACCTCTGCAAGACCAAACTCGTGATGCCGACGGCGTTCACGGGCCAGGACGGTGCGGTGATCCATCAGACCACGCCGATCAGCGTCACGGGCTGCCCAAAGCTCAAGAAGATCGGCAAGAAGAAGGCTAAGCACGAGCACAGCAAGGCCAAGAAGAAGAAGTAGGGGCTGGTTGTAGGCGCATGCCCTCTAGGAGCCGAGGGGCCGGGACGCGTCTTCGGGCGTGTTCTGGCGCCAGGTTGGTCTGGGAGCCGATGATCTTGCGGGGATCCAGCGCGCACGGATCCCCGCGGCGGTAGCGATAGAGCTGTCCGCGCCGTGTCGTCTGCCCAGAGGCAGAGAGCGGGCACAGGCGGTCTGAAGCGAGCTTTGCGCATGCGGGGTTGACAAAGTGTTAGTCGTCGTGTATCTTGCCCATTGTTCCTGTGCCCTGGTTTGGGGTGTGGGTGTAGACATAAGACTGGTTTGGGTCGGTGTTCGTGTCGACTTGAGCGCTTACTGGGACCTTGGGAGAGGGACCGGGTCGCAACTGAGAGAGGGTTGTATCCAGCGTGTTTTCTTTGGGGAATAACGTGTTTGAGAGTCCGTGTGGTCTTGGCGGGTCCGTTATAGGACGCGTCAGCGACGCTGACGCGTCTCTCTCTCTCTCTCTCTCTCTCTCTGGGATCATCGACGCCTAAGGGCTAGGTCCCTTCGCCGCGGTCATACCGCTGGCACTGCTGGGCGTAGGGCTCGGCTTGGTTTCTCGCGTGCTGTAGGCGCGCTTATAGCTTCTTGTGCTTCTGCCGCTACGGGCTCTTGTGTTCGTGGTGGTTTTGTGCTGCCCGCACGCGGGTCGGCGTCGTGTGGGCTCTTTAGAGGAGGGGATTGTTGATGGGTGCTCGTAAACCGGTCCTACCGGTCATCGCTGTCTGCTGTGTAATGGTCGGCTGGTTTGCTTGGAGTACGGTGCCCGCGCTTGCGGCGGCTCCTGAAACACCGGAAGTATCGGTGGAAGCACTTGCTCCTCCCACGACTGCTGTGGTCCATGGTGTTCTGAATCCCGGTGTTGAAGGTGCTCCGGGCACGTACGAAGTGGGTACGTATGAATTCCTCTACAAGCAGGGCAATACGGGGTGTGTGGGGGAAGGCAAAGCTCCAGCGTCGCCCGGGATCTCGTTGGGCGCAGGCAAAGAAGCGGTGAGCGAAACGCTTCAGGGCCTATCGCCGGACACCGAATACATGGTGTGCCTGCTAGTTCGCAACGGAATCAAAGGCGAACACGCCGTCAGCACCCCGGCGACGTTTACGACGTCGTCATTGCTTGAAGCTCCCATGACGACTGAACCGGCAACAGCGGTGACCGCGACGTCAGCAATGTTTGAAGGGGAGTTGAGTCCCGGTGGCACCGTAGGTGGGTTGAGTTACCAGTTCGATTACAACACGAACGGTACTTGTCGGGTTCCGAAGATCTCGCAGGGCGAAGAAGAAGAAGGCAAGCAGCAGCCTCCACAGCCAAGCACGGCTGCAACCGAAGTCACTGAAGCTAGACAAGCGCACGTGTCTGCGGAAGCGCAGGAACTCGAACCGAACGAGACATATACGTTCTGTTTGGTCGAGACGAACGTGTTCGGCGAACAGGTGCAGGGCAACGAAGTGTCGCTACAGACCGGGCATCAGGCACCCACAATCACCGGAGCATCGGTCACGAACATCACTTCGACCGGTGCGACTGTCAGTGCTGAGATTTATCCGCACGGGGAAGCCACGACATATCTCGTGGAGTACGGTCCCACCAACACGTACGGGGCTAGTACGCCTGAAGCGAGCATCAGCGCTCAACACGGGCCAGCCAGCATCCAAGCACAATTGACTGGGCTGGCACCCAACAGCGAGTACCACTATCGGATCATCGCGACAAACAGTATCGACACCGAACAGTCCCCTGACTCGACGTTTACGACGGGCGAAACCGCCGCTGTGGGTAGCCAGGGCCTGCCGGACGATCGTGTGTTTGAAATGGTAACGCCGCCAGAGAACGAGGATGCAAACGTTTACGTGCCGTTTGCCGAAGAAGCAAGTGTCAGTGAAGGTACTGCTACGTTTAAGCTGTTTCAGGTTGCGACCGATGGGTCTGCCGTGGCGTATGAGGGTGATGCGACTTCGGGTGGAGGTAACGGAGAAGCAGGTCGAGGCATTGGTAGCCAGTTCCTGGCTAAACATCTCGCAGATGGCGGTTGGGTAACTAACAGTATTCAACCTGCTGGCGTCTTCAGCACGAAGTATCAGGGGTTTTCGAGTGATTTGTCGGTTGGGGTGCTTCAGTCTGGTACACCAGCTGAACCCGAAGACCATCCGCTATCAGAAGAAGCTCTTGGTGGTGGTTATAACGTGCTCTATGCTCGTACGACAAGCGAAAATGTTTATAGGCCGCTCTTTACGAAGGCAGTAATACCAAGTCGACCAACAGGGGAAGGTGGGTTTGGCGCTAATGTCGACCAGTTGGGGACTGGCCAAGGATATCAGGCCGTATTTGCGGGTGGGGCAGTAGACTTCAATGATCTATTCTTTGAGGTGAATGACTCGTTGCTTAGTGGTGGGGGTGTGCTCGAAAGTGAACTTGAGAATGACGTAAAGACCGAAATCGCCAAAGGTGAAAGGGAGAATTACTTGTACGACTCGATCGGGGGTCATTTGAGCCTGGTTGACGTGTCACCTGAAGGTAAAGTAGTGTCTGGTGCGACGTTCGGTGGCCCGCCACTTAGTAAACCTGGGGCCAACCCGCCTGCTTTTGGTGGTGCGATTTCTGCGGACGGTAATCGCGTCTACTGGTCTAGTCTCGAAGATAGTAGAAGGCCGACGGGTCTTTATTTGCGTGTGAATCCTGGGGAGCCGCAGAGTCCGGTGGTGAATGGCAGGTGTAGTGTGGCTGGGGATGCTTGTACGGTACTGGTGTCTAGTGGCGAAGCTCAGTACTGGGCGTCTGCGGCGGAAGGTCGCTATGCGTTTTATACCGAAGGCGAAGGGCTTTACCGTTTCGACGCTGAACCCGAAGCCAACCAGGCGTCGCGGGAAACCGTGGCTGGTTCTGGTGCTGGTGTGTTGGGTGTGCTCGGCGTGAGTAACAATGGCGAGAGCGTGTATTTCGTCGCAAAGGGCGTTCTTGCTGGAGCGAGCGGTGAGGGCGCAAAAGCCGTGGAAGGCGAACCCAACCTGTACCTGTGGCGTGATGGTTCCGCACCAATATTTGTTGGTACGCTTTCGGGGAGTGACGGTGGTGAAGTTCAACCATTCTCAAGCATTCCCAGTTTTGGGGGATCTTACTTCTTTGGTGATTGGCAGTCTGGTTTGGGTCAGCGGACGTCGTGGGTTACTGGTAGTGGTGGCAGTGTTGTGTTCATGTCGAGCCAGTCGTTGAGTGTGCCTGGTTATCCGCATGGTTATCCGACCGGGGGTAATGATGAGGTGTATGTGTATGAGGCTGGGTCGAATAGCTTGTTTTGTGCGTCGTGCGGTTCGACTCGTGAAGGAGCTTCGGGTTATTTGCCGATCAGTTGGGATGATTCTTATATGCCGCAGTGGATCAGCGAAGATGGTGATCGCGTGTTCTTTGATAGCGGTGGTGCCCTACCTGGACAACCCCCAGTTACCCCACTTGTGCCACAGGCCACTGATGGTAAGCAGAATGTGTATGAGTGGGAGCGAGAAGGCTCCGGTACCTGCACGACCGGTACTGGTGTTAATGGTGGGTGCGTGTTCCTGCTCTCGGGTGGCACTAGCGAATCGGATTCGTGGTTGATAGGGGCGAGTGAAACCGGGAATGATGTGTTTCTAGCGACGCGTGCACAGTTGGTTCCTGAAGATCAGAATGAAGCGTTCGATCTTTACGACGTAAAGGTTGATGGCGTGAAACCTATTTCTCCGCCATTGTGTACGGGTTCTGGTTGTCAGGGTGTGCCTTCACCACCACCGACGTTCGCGACGCCACCGAGCGTCACGTTCAATGGTGTCGGGAACTTCGCGGCACCCACTGCTCCTGTGGTCAAAGCTAAGGCGAAGTCGCTATCGCGTGCACAGAAGCTGGCTGATGCTTTGAAACAGTGTCGTAAGAAGCCGAAGCGTAAGCGAGCATCGTGTGAAGCGCAAGCCAGAAAACGTTACGGGCCAATAGGGAAGGCGCGTAAGGGTTCGGGGATAGTCGTGAAGGGGAGGAAATAATCATGTTCAAGCGTTCTGTGCTGTCCATTCTCATGGCTTGCGGTTTGATGTTCGTGTTTGTGTCGGTCGCGTTGAGTGATGCTCCGGCTCCTGGCTATGAGGCGATTGGGCGTTTCGCCCCGACGAATCTACCGCCTGGTGGCGAGGGGCTGCTGATCTTGTACGTGTATAATCTTGGTGGCGCTCAGGGAAGCGAAGGCCCAACCGTAACGGATAGGCTGCCTGCGGGATTGGAAGCTATCAACGAAGTGGTATACGAAAAACAGTCGACAATATTGCCTAAAGAATGCTCGGAAGGCGCAGTTGTTACATGTCAGTTGGCACCAATTGGGATCGGTGGACTTCCGGATATAATCCGGATTCCTGTGCGTATGTCAGCGGATCCGTCGAGTGAACCTGATCGTGTGACGGTGAGTGGTGGTGGAGCGTTGGGTGTCGCCAATGCGACTGTCCCGGTGCATTATGGTGTGGGTCCGGCACCGTTGGGTTTCGCTAACGCTGACGCATGGGTCACAAACGCAGACGGCACAGTCGATACGCAGGCGGGTTCGCACCCATACGAGCTGACGGTAGCTTTCGCTACGAACAGTACAGGTGTTGGTGGCGGTCAGGAAAAGCCTAGTGGTGGCGAACCGCGGTTCTTGAATGTTAATATTCCGCCCGGGATCGTTGGTGAACCTGGTGCTGTACCTAAGTGTAAGCGTAGCCAGTTCGATGGTTTCGAATGCCCGTCTGATACTATGATCGGTGAAAACTATCCGGCAGTGTCAGGCGCGGGACTGTTGGGTGAGTCGGTATATAATCTCGTGCCGCCTCCGGGTGTCGCGGCAGAGTTCGGCTTCGATTTCAACGGTATCAACGTGTTCGTGGATGCGCGCATACGTAGCGGCGGGGACTACGGCATCACCGAGCACGCGAACATTCCCCAACGCAAGGTCGTGTTCAACACGACAACGATCTGGGGCGTACCAGGAGAACACGGTACGGGCGCCGAAGACAAACCACTATTGACGCTACCAACATCATGCGGTGCACCACTAGTGTTCAGCCTCGAAGAGATAGGCACCTGGGAAAACGAAAGCTTGAACGGACCACCAATAAGCTTCCTCATGCATAACAGTGAGGATGATCCGGTGGGGATCACTGGTTGTGAAAAGCTCAAGCATTTCCAACCTTTCATAAGCCTCGCTCCGGACACAAGCTTCTCAGACACTCCTGCCGGCCTATCGACGACCGTCAAGGTCCCCCAAGGCCTGAACCCTGAAGGGCTCGCCACCCCCGGCTTGAAGGAAACGACGGTCGTGTTGCCTGAAGGCGTCGCGATCAACCCAGGACAAGCAACAGGCCTAGCCGCATGCCAATCATGGCAAGAGAACATCGGTGGACCCGAAGCCGAAAAGGAAACGATGGACGGCCCACCATCCTGCCCCTCAGCATCGAAGGTCGGGACCGACGAAATATCGACACCACTATTGCCAGGACGATTGAAAGGCAACGTCTACGTCCTGCAATCCAATCCCCCGAACCTACAGTTGCTGGTGGCCGCCGAAGGTGAAGGCGTCTTTTTGAAGCTGATCGGCACCGTCCACTTGAATGAACAGACGGGTCAGATAACGACCACATTCAAGGGCACCCCGCAAGATCCGGGAACCCCGGACGCGCCGCTGAACGAATTCGTGTTGAGCTTCAGCGGTGGTGCGCAAGCGGCGCTGGTGACACCACAGTTCTGTGGGGTGTATACGGCGGCGGCGGACTTCACGCCGTGGAGTACCCCGTTGACTGCGGATGCGTTCTCGGAAAGCAACTTCCAGATCACGGCAGGACCGGGCGGCAGTAGCACCGCTAACTGTACGGGACCACTACCGTTCGCGCCGACGATGACCGCCGGTGCCACGACCGATCAGGCTGCGGGGTATACGGATTTCACGATGTTGCTGTCGCGTAACGATGGGCAGCAGCACATCGAAAAACTACAGTTCAAGACCCCAGAGGGCCTACTGGGCATGATCGCCAAGGTCCCACTCTGTGGGGAACCACAAGCAGCCACAGGAACGTGTTCTGCGGCATCACAGATCGGGCACACGGTCGCCGAGGTAGGTCCTGGCCCGTACCCGTTTGTGTTGCCTGAGCCTGGTGCTCCACCGGCCCCGATCTATCTGACGGGACCGTATGAGGGTGCTCCGTTCGGCTTGTCTATCGCGGTGCCGATAGTGGCTGGCCCGTTCAACCTCGGTACTGAAGTGGTGCGGGCGAAGATCGAAGTGGACCCCCATACTTCGCAGTTGACGATTTCAACGACGGCGTTCCCGAAGACTGTGAAGGGTATCCCGACGGATATTCGCGAGATCGATGCTGTCATCGACCGGCCGGAATTCATGTTCAACCCAACGAGTTGCAATCCCATGAGCTTCTCGGGCACCGCTTATAGCTTTGAAGGAGCAACAGCACCAGTATCGAGTCATTTCCAGATGGGGTCGTGTCGCAGCCTCGCGTTCAAACCGAATTTCTCAGTGTCCACTAGTGGAAAAACATCACGAGCGAACGGGGCGAGCCTGACCGCGAAGATCGTCTACCCCATAGGCAATCTCGGAGCGAACCAGGCATCCTCACAATCGAACATAGCCTCGGTGAAGGTGGACTTGCCCAAGCAGCTCCCGTCAAGGCTCACGACGCTACAGAAGGCGTGTACGGCGAAGGTGTTCGAAGCTAACCCGGCTAACTGTCCGGCAGCATCGATCGTGGGTCACGCGAAGGCGATCACACCGGTCCTACCGGTCCCGATCGAAGGACCCACGTACTTCGTATCGCATGCCGGGGAAGAATTCCCAAGCCTGATCGCGGTACTGCAGGGCTACGGAGTGACCGTAGACCTCGTCGGTAGTACGTTCATCAACAACAAAACGAACATCACGAGCAGCACGTTCAAGAACGTACCCGACGTTCCAATCGCAAGCTTCGAACTGAGCTTGCCCCAAGGCAAATACTCAGCTCTCGCCGCAAACGGGAACCTATGCAAGAGCAAACTCGTAATGCCGACGGCGTTCACGGGTCAAGACGGTGCGGTGATCCATCAGAACACGCCGATCAGCGCCACGGGTTGTCCCAAGGCTAAGAAGGCCAGTAAGAAGACCAAGAAGAAAACGCGAGCCAAAGCGAAGAAGAAATAGGGGTGTGGTAGTCATGTCCTCCAACAATGGAGGGGTCGGGACAGAGAAGGGCAGGATGGTGCACGGTGCGATCGCGCACTAATACACGCTTCTCACCCGATGGGAACGGGCGGGTTGATCGTGCGGGGCGTCAGGGCTCGCATGTTGTTGAGATGCAGCGCCGGCGCTTGCTCACCGCGACCACTGAACTTGTGTATGAGCGTGGAGTACATGGGTTGACTGCAGCATTGGTCGCTGAGCGGGCGGGAATGTCTCGTCGTACGTTCCATGACATTTTCGAAGACCGTGAAGGATGCCTGCTTGCCGCGTTCGAAGAGGCCGTCGAGCAGGCCACACAAGCAGTTCAACGGGCCACGGAGGGACAGGAGAAGTGGGCTGACAGGGTCAGAGCAGGGCTTACGGGACTGTTGTCGTTTCTTGATTATGAGTCTGGTATGGCGCGCTTGTTGGTCGTGGGGGCGCTCGCCGCCGGAGCAAAGACACTGGAGGCCCGCCGGCGTGTGCTCGCACAGGTCATCGCCGTCATCGACCAAGGACGCTTGCTGAGCAAGCTCGGTAGAGAACCATCACCGTTGACCGCTGAGGGCACCGTTGGTGCCGTGTTCAGCGTGATCCATGCCCGCATGCTCGACGGTGAGCAGCGAGCGCTGGTTGAGCTTGCTGGTCCTTTGATGGCGATGATCGCCCAACCCTATCTTGGAGCGGCTGCCGCACAGAAGGAGCTGGCACGACCCGTAAGCATCCCCGAGCGCGTCACGCCGCGACTACCGTCCGATCCTTTCAAAGACCTGCCGATACGCCTCACCTACCGCACCGCACTCGTACTCTCATCGATCGCGGCGCACCCCGGCGCGTCAAGCAAGCAGATCGCGCAAGCCGCCGGCATCAGCGATGAGGGACAGACATCGAAGTTGCTTAACCGCCTACAACGCTATGAGCTGATCCACGACACCGGAGTCGGACCCGCGAAGGGCATGCCCCGAGCCTGGCAGCTCACCAAGCGCGGCGAAGGGGTGCTGCAGGCCGTCGGAGAGGGCAACTGAAGCTCACCGCAGGTGGGTTTCGTAGCTCGAACCGCGTCTAACGAACAAGCCACCCAGCACAAAGAGGTCGATCCCACCGGAAAGTGTGAGGCGCGTGGGCCACTGGCTTGAGTAACGATCACCCGGCAGGCGGCTGGTCGATGCGCACCATGTTGCCGGAGGGGTCACGCACAGCGCAATCCCGTGTGCCCCACGGCTGGTCGGTCGGCTCCTGCACGATCTCGGCGCCTGAGGCGCTCAGCTGCTCGAAGCTGGCGTCGAGGTCGTCGGTTTGGAAGTGCACGCCGTTGAGGGCGCCCTTGGCGAGGAGGGCGGCGAGCGCGTCGCTGTCGGCGGGGCTGCCGTTGAGGTAGTTGGTGAGGACGATCGCGACGTCGGGCTGGGAGGCGGCGCCGACGGTGATCCAGCGGTAGTCGCCGCGAGCGACGTCGTTGCGCAGTTCGAGGCCGAGCACATCGCGGTAGAAGGCCAGTGCGTTGTCGGGGTCATGGACTAGGACGAAGCATGTGGATAGAGATAGGTTCATGCCCCCCACACTAGGGAGTCAGCGCCCAGCGCGTTTCTTTGATCCTGCTCGGTTCCACCGTGCTCCGTCTGCGGCTCGGGCGGGTGAGATCTTTGGCGACGCAGCCCGGCACGCCCGCGAGCGCACTGTGGTCATGGGCCCGGTAGGCCGTTGGCGTTTCGCCCACCAGCTCGGTGAAGCGGGCGCTGAACGACCCGAGCGATGTACACCCGACCGCCATGCAGACCTCGGTGATCGACAGCTCGCGGTGGCGCAGCAGCGCCTTGGCTCGCTCGATTCGGCGCGTCATCAGGTAGGCGTAGGGTGTCTCTCCGTACGTCGCGCGGAACTGTCGCGAGAAGTGTGCGCTGGACATCAGCGCGGCGCGGGCAAGTGCGGCGACGTCGAGCGGGCGCGCGTACTCGCGGTCCATCAGATCGCGGGCGCGGCGCAGGTGTGCGAGGTTGGCGAGTTCCTCGGGCGTCACGACGCGAGCGTAGCGGAGCGTCGGCAGGACACTCGACAGCGCGCGGCGCTTACCCGGCTATCGCGACGGTCCCGCCCGGCAGCGGCGCCATCGTGTCGGGGAGTGGCTTGCGCGCGCGAAAACGAAACGAGCGACCGCCCGCCTCGACGCTCGTCTCGACCAGGCCGGCGTGTTCCAGGCGTGCGGGCAGCTCATCTGGGTTGACGGGTACCAGGGTGTCGCGGATGTGCAGCAGCTTGAAAGCTCTGCCCGTGCCAAGACTGTCGGTGCCGGCGAATACGCCGCCGGGCCGCAGCACCCTGCGGACCTCGCTCAGCAGCCGTTCCTGCAGAGCGCGCGATGGCACGTGGTGGAGCATCGTGAAGCACACCACGCTCGAGAAGCGGCCGTTGGCGAACGGCATGTTCGTCGCGTCGGCCTGCACTATCTCGACGTCCTCGCCGAGCGTTTGCCGCAGGTGCTTGCAATAGCTCCCAGACAGCTCAACGACGGTCAGCGAGCCGGGGCGACGGGCGAGCACGCGGGTCGTGGCGCCGAACCCTGGTCCGATCTCGAGCGCGTCCTCGCCCAGGTCCACGTCGGCCAGTCCCCACGGCAGCAGCTCGCGCTCCACAGTGCGAGCCCACCAGCCGGACGAGCAGAGGACGGCATGCGCCTTGTTCACACCAACAGCCTACGAGGATCTGGCAAACAACCGCAAGAACAACAGGAACACGTTCACGATGTCGAGAAAGATGCCGGCCGCCAGCGGTATCGCTTCGCCCGTGCCGGCTCGTCGCAAGCGGTTGAAATCCACGACTGTGTACAGCCCGAAGATCACCAGTCCCAGTAGCGCATAGACGGTATAGAGCGCTGGGATGCGCACGAAGATCAAGACGATCCCGGCCACGATCAGGCCGAGCAGCAGGAAGAAGAGCGTGCGATAGAGAAAGGAGAGGTCGCGGCGGATCGCATAGCCACCGGCGCCAAGACCACCCACGAACAGGGCGGTCGCCCCGAGTGCCTGGCGCACCGCGGTTGGGTCGGTGGTCGAGTAGTAGTTGACAGTCGTGGCGATGCTTGCGCCCAGCAACAGACCGAAGGCAAACAGGAGCGTCAACGCGAGGCTGTGCAGGCCACGAGCGTTGGCCACATTGAGTCCCACCAGGCAACCGAGGGCGAGGATCCAGGCGATGAACCAACCGGCACCGCCCATTTCGCGGGCTATGTAGACACCGAGGGTGGCGAACCCGACCGTCACCGCGACGAGTCCCATCACTCGACCGAACAGACCCTGCGCTTGCGCCGAGGAGACCGGCGCCGCGTAGCCTTGTGTGCTCATGCCGGTGATAGTACGTGCTGCCCTGGTCTGCTGGCAAGTCGGGCCTCACGCGAGAGGTCGATCGACATTTGTCCCGGACGGCACATGTGCCGTCCGGCGGGGTCGCACATGTGCGACCCCGATCGGGCCGTACATGTACGGCCCGAAGCAGGGCCGCATGCGGCCCTGCTGACCTTGGCGCATGCGCCAAGGTCCCCTCAATATTTGATGTGAAGCGCTCAGTCGATCAAGCGCGCGCCGAGCCGCCAGATCGCGATCCGCCACATCGCCAGGCCGAACCCGATCAGCACCGCCATGTATGCGAGATCGTGCGGGCCGAGGTGCCCCAGCGACGCGTCGCGCACGAGCTGCACGCAGTAATACAGCGGGTTGATCTTCGCGATCGCGCGCAGCGCGGCCGGTAGCGTTGAGATCGGGAAGAACGTGCCCGCGACGAGGAACATCGGTGTGAGCACCGCGCTGGTTATGTAGTTGAAGTTGTCGATCGTCTTCGCCACCGCCGCCACGGTCACGCCGAACCCGGCGAAGCCGAAGCCGGTGACGAACCCGATCAGCGGCACCAGCAGCATGCCCGCGTTTGGTTTCAGCCCGAACGCGATCCCCACCAGTAGCGGCGCCAGCCCATACACGCCCGCCCGGATCGAGATCCACAGCATCTCCGCGGTTATCAGCTCCTCCACGTCGACCGGGGCGGCGAGCACCGCGTCGTAGGTGCGCTGGAACTGCCAGCGGATGAACGTGTTGAACATGCCCGGAAACGCCGAGGAGAACAGCACCGCGGTTGCCACCACGCCGGTCGCCACATACTGGACGTACTTCACGCCCACAACGTGTGGCACGAGCGAGCCGAAGCCCAGCCCGAACGCGAGCAGGTAGATCGTCGGCTGCACGATCGAGGAGAACGTGGTCGCCTTCCAGTAGCGCCCGAAGATCGCGATGTCGCGGCTCATCACGCCCGCCAGCGCTGCCGGTTCAAGCCGGCGAATACGGCGCTGCTCGCCGTGCGCGCTCATTCGATCTCCTCTCCGGTTAGCGCCACGAACGCATCCTCGAGGTTGGCCGGGCGGCGCACTCCCTCCGGCGCCGCCCCGTCGAGCGTCTCGGCGTGCATGATCGCCACGGCCGGCCCGCTGCGCCGGCTCGACCAGCCGTTCTCGGCGGCCAGCTCGCTGATCTGGGCGATGTGCGCCGGCGTCCCGTACACCTCGACCACCTGCTCGCCCGCGTGCCGCCTCACCAGCTCCGCGGGCGTGCCCTGCGCGACGACCCTGCCGTGGTCCATCACGGCAACGGTGTCGGCGAGCCGCTCGGCCTCCTCGATGTAATGGGTGCTCATCAGCGCCGTCACGCCGCTCGATCGCAGCTCGTCGATCAGCGACCACAGCTCCTGGCGCACCTGTGGGTCGAGTCCCACCGTCGGCTCGTCGAGCAGAACCAGTCGCGGGCTATGGATCAGGCCTCGAGCGACCAGTAGGCGCCGGCGCATCCCGCCGGAGAGGTCCTTCACGATCGTGTCCGCGCGTGCCACCAGGTTGGCGATCTCAAGCGCGCGCTGCACGGCCGCCGGGCGCTCACCGCGCGCCACGCGATACAGGCGCGCATACACGGTCAGGATTTGCCGACAGGTCAGCTCCACATCGAGGTTGTCCAGCTGCGGCACCACGCCCATCTCCAGGCGCGACTGCTTGGATTCGCGCGGCAGCCGATAGCCGAGCACCGACAGCTCGCCCTCGTCGGCGAGCGTTTGCGCGGTGAGCATTCGCATTGTCGTGGACTTGCCCGCGCCGTTTGGGCCCAGCAGCCCGAAGCAGATGCCAGGCGAGACCTCGAGGTCGAGGCCGTTCACCGCCACGATCTCGCCATAGCGCTTGACCACGCCGCGCAGCGAGATTGCCGGCTCACCGTGCGTGGCTGCCCGTGCGCGCTCGTCCTCTTGGAAGTCACCCATGCCCGACACTCTAGGGAGCGGCGCCGCGTCGCCCGATGCCGGGCGTGCACGCCGCACCCGTGGCCGCACAACCGTCCGGCAACGGCCCTCAGGCCACGCTCACGGTCGGCGACTGTCCCAGCGGGGCACCCGTGACGTCGAGTGCGCGCACGGCGAACAGCGGCCCGCTCGCGGTGCCGTGCAGGGCGCTCTCAAAGCCGACGGAGCGGGTACTCGCGATCGGCGCCAGTTCGCTTGCCTGCGCGCCCGCGAGCAGCTGCCAGGTGCTTACGCCCGTCGCTCCATTCCAGCTGGCATACGCGGTTATCAGCCCCCGGCCGTGCTGGCTCACGGCGATCGCCGGGGCTTCAGCGGGCAGGCCGCTCCACGGCAGGCGAAAGGCCCGGTAGGACTGATACTTCGCGCCGAGCACCGCGTCGAACACGAGCCGGCCGGAACGCTCGAATTCAGACACGCGCGGCACTTCTCCCCAGCCGATGAACACGTTGCCTCCTTCCAGCAGCTGCATGTTGCCCTGGCTGCCCGTGAGGATCTTCGGGTGGGTGTATTGACGCAGCAGCGTTGCCGTCATCGCTTGCTCGTCCACATCGAGGATCAGTCCGCGCGAGAGCTTCTCCACGGCGGGAGTCGCGCCGTTGTCGAAGATCGTCAGCGTTCCATCCGCTTGACGGCGCGCATCGTGCTGCCAGGCGAAGTTGCTGCCCGGCGCCATCTCGAAGTCGCTGTGCTTGCCACCCAGACGCCACAGGATCGTGCCTTTGCGGTCGAGCTTGTAGACGGTGTGGGTGCTGCGCCCGGAGATGAGCAGGTTGCCGTCGCTGTCGAGGTCGACCGAGTTGATGTGAAAGAAGTCCCAGTTGGCGGCTTCGACCGGCGCGTAGGACTCCCGCAGCGGTATGCGATCGAGACTGTGCCACTCGATCAGCACCTCGCCGCTGGCCAGGTCTATCTCCTGGAAGATCGCGTCTTGGATCGTGCCTTTGCGAGGGCCGCCGACTGAAGATAGGTCGGCGCCGGTGATCACATAGCTCGTCAGCAGTGCCGTGTTGCGTGGAGTGATCACGAACTCGTGCAGATCGCCGTGCAGCCCGCGCGCGGCCTGCACTCGGCGCACGGTGCGGTAGCTGGAGTCCGCGATCACGTATTCGCCGACGCCGTGGCCGTATTCGATCAGGCCCTCCCACCAGGTGAGCACCGGCTCGCCCTTATAGGACTGCACGCGGAAGTTGGTCGTGACCTTGCCTTCCAGCGGGTTCTCCCAGATCGGCTGGCCGTCGGCGGCGACGATCACCGCGCCCACCTGGCCGACCGGAATGTTGTAGGGCGCGATGAAGATCGGATCGCTGGAGGCTCCCGGCTGGCTGCTGGTGACCGTCAGCGAAGGGATGCGCAAGTCCGGTCGTGTGTGCCATGTGGGTGGCTTGGGCGGTCCCGGGTTGGGCGGCGTCAGAGCGCTGGCGACGATCTCCGCCCAGCACCCCGCTCAGGCCGAGCCCAACCGCTCCGACTCCGGCGGAGCGCAACAACTGTCTGCGAGTGAGCGTTCGACTCATCTCCACTCAGGAAAGCGCATTCTGGGAAGAACACTCGAAGACTTGCTCGAGCCCGCTCGAGAGCGCGTGCGCAGCGACCGCTCCCGGGAGTTTCGGTGGGCTTCATACACTCCCGGGATGGGCACAGGGATCGCCGAATCAAGCAGCTTCCGCAAAGGCGTGCTCGTATGAGCGTCATCGAGGTCACCCACTTCACCGATCCCGGCTGCCCCTGGGCCTATTCGGCGAGCCCCGCGCTCGCGGTGTTGCACTGGCGCTACGGCACACAGCTGCATTGGCGCCTGGTGACGATCGGCCTCACCGAGAGCGCCGAGCAGTACACGAGCCGTGGATACACCCCGGTGCGGGCGGCTCACGGCTATATGCGCTTCCGCCGCTTCGGCATGCCGTTCGCGACCGCTCCCCGCGCGCGCGTCACGGCCACCGCGCGGATGTGTCGCACGATCGTGGCAACACGCCTGCTCGACCCCGGGCGCGAATACGAGGTGTTCAGGGCGTTGCAGTTCGCCCAGTTCACCAGCACGCTCGTGCTTGACGACGCGCGCGATATCGCAACAGCGCTCGAGCGCGTAAGCGGATTGGACGTCGAGGCGATCGTGGGCGCGCTCGACGACGAGCAGGTGAGTGCGGCATACGAGGCCGATCGCGCGCTCGCGCGTACCGCCGCCGGCGGCCCCACCGAGTTCCAGGGTAAGGCCGCCCAGAGCGATGGCCCCGTGCGCTACACCGCCCCATCGCTGATCCTGCGTGCGGGAGAGCGAACGCTTGAGGGCGGCGGTTTTCAGCCTGTTGAGGCCTACGACGTGCTGATCGCCAATCTCGATCCGACGCTCGAGCGCGAGCCGCCGCCGGAGAGCCCGCTCGACGCTCTGCAACGCTTCCCTGAGGGGCTCGTGACCCAAGAGGTGGCGGCGATCATGACGCGCGGCAACGACGCCCCCGACCGGGTGGGTGCGGAGAGCGCGCTGGTGGAGTTGGTGGGGGAAGGCAGTGCGCGCCGCATAGCGCTCGGTGACGATGCCCTCTGGCTCGCTGCGGGGTAGCCTCCGTGGCCAGATGTCCTTGACAGTCACACTTCCCGACGGCAAGTCGCTGGAGCTTGCAGACGGCGCCACCGGCGCCGATGCGGCGGCCGCGATTGGGCCGGGTCTCGCCAAAGCAGCGCTGGCAGTCGAGGTGACCCGTACCGAGACAGATCAGGCCCCGGAGGTTCGGGACCTCGCGAGGCCTCTTCCGGGAGGGGCACAGATTTCGATCATCACCGCCAAGAGCGGTGAGGAGTCGCTTGCGCTGATCCGCCACGACGCGGCGCACGTGCTCGCAAGCGCCGTGATGGAGCTGTGGCCGGGAGTGAAGATCTCAATCGGCCCGTCGATCGACAACGGCTTCTACTACGACTTCGAGTTCCCCGAGGGTGTCTCCATCTCCGATCAGGACTTCCCCGCAATCGAAGCGAGGATGGCTGAGCACGTGAAGGCGGGGGAGACGTTCGTGCGCGAGGACGTCTCGGTGCAGAGCGCGCGCGAGCAGTTCGTGGCAGAGAACCAGGACTACAAGGTCGAGCTGATCGACGATCTCCTCAAGGGCGCGCCTGTCGAGCAGCCGCTCCAGAGCGTCTCGCTTTATACCAACGGGCCATTCACCGATCTGTGTCGCGGCCCGCACGCCCCCAGCACCAAGACCGTCGGCGCTTTCAAGCTGCAATCGGTTGCCGGCGCCTACTGGCGTGGGGACTCCAAACGCAAGATGTTGACCCGTATCTACGGCACCGCCTTTCACACCAAGGCTCAGCTGAGCGAGTACCTTGAGCGCCTGGAGCAGGCCGCCCAGCGCGACCATCGCAAGCTCGGACGCGAGCTGGGCTTGTTTCACTTCTCCGACGTCTCACCCGGTGCCGCGTTCTGGTTGCCAGCCGGCACGAGCATGTACAACGCGCTCGTCTCGCTCTCACGCGAGATGGGCTCAGAGCGCGGCTACAGCGAGGTCAAGACTCCGCTGATCTACGACGCCGAGCTATGGAAGATCTCCGGGCACTGGGGCAAGTACAGGGAGAACATGTTCACCGTGCAGGTCGAGGAGCGCGAGATGGGCGTCAAGCCGATGAACTGCCCCGGGCACGCCCACCTGTTCAATAGCAGCCGCCACTCCTATCGCGACCTGCCCGTGCGCTACTCAGAGCCGGGACTGCTTCATCGCAACGAGGCCTCGGGCGTGCTGCACGGGCTGTTGCGCGCGAGGCACTTCGCACAGGACGACGCCCACATCTTCTGTACCGAGGAGCAGGTCCAGGAGGAGGTGGCGGGCTGTCTGGAGTTCGCTTTCGCCACCTATCGCCTGTTCGACTTCGACGTGCGCCTGGAGCTATCGACGCGGCCTGAGCAGCGTGTGGGCTCAGACGAGCTGTGGGATCGCGCCGAGGAAGCGCTCTCGGGTGCGCTCGACTCACAGGGCCTCGACTACGAGCTGAACCCGGGCGACGGTGCCTTCTACGGACCGAAGATCGACATGCACATGACCGACTCGCTCGGGCGCTCCTGGCAGCTTGGCACCGTGCAGCTCGACTACAACATGCCTGAGCGCTTCGGGCTCAGCTACACCGGCGCCGACAACGCCGAGCACCAGCCCGTGATGATCCACCGGGCGCTGTTCGGCTCCTACGAGCGCTTCATCGGCATCATGATCGAGCACTATGGGGGCGAGTTTCCATTGTGGCTCGCGCCGGTACAGGCGATCGTGCTGCCGATCTCCGAGCGCCTGAACGATTACGCCGAGAGCGTGCGTGAGCGCTTGCGGGCGGCCGGCTTGCGCGTCGAGTGCGACGATCGCGGCGAGTCGATCGGGCGCAAGATCCGTGAGGCCGAGCTGCGCAAGATCCCGAACATGCTGATCGTCGGCGATCGCGAGGCCGAGAGCGACAGCGTCTCGCTGCGCCATCGCGGCGGCGGGGCACCGCGGGCACAGCCCGTGCTCGGCAGCGTGGCCGTCGGCGAGCTGGTGGAGAATCTCCTCAGCGAGGCGCGTGCGCGCGGCGAGCACGAGCACGCGAGTTAGGAACAGTCGAATGTCGAGTCAGCGAGAAGTCCTTGCGCGGCGCGCCACGCCCGCTATACTCGGCCGCCTTGAAGCTCGGAATCCATTCACGGCGCAGCGCGTAGTCTCAACTTGACGCGCACCCCCACAAGCTAGTGGCCGTTCCCCGCAGGTTCGACCGCCGGCCCCCCGAGCGGGACCAGACGAGGATCAACGAGCGCATCCGCGTGCCTGAGGTGCGCGTGATCGACGACGAGGGCAACCAGGTCGGGATGATGAAGACCCCCGACGCGGTCAAGTTCGCTCAAGAACGCGACCTCGATCTCGTGGAGGTCGCGCCGGAGGCCAAACCGCCCGTCTGCCGGGTGCTCGACTACTCCAAGTACAAGTACGAGCAGGCGCAGAAGGTAAAGCAGGCGCGCAAGCACCAGCAGCAGATCACGATCCGCGAGATCAAGTTCCGTCCGAAGATCGCCGAGCACGACTACGACACCAAGAAGCACCACGTCGAACGCTTCCTGCGCCACAAGGACAAGGTCAAGATCACGATCATGTTCCGCGGCCGCGAGGTCACCCATCCCGAGCGCGGCGTGATGATCCTCGATCGCCTGGCCGAGGAGCTGGCGGCACTCGGCGTCGTCGAGCAACGTCCCACCCAGGACGGGCGCAACATGACGATGATGCTTGGGCCCTCCAAGGCCGTGCTCGCGGGCAAAGTGGACGGCGATGACGCTACCCAGAACGGCGTACCCGACAGCGTCGTACCGGTCGCTGAGAACCAGAACGGCGCTTCAGACGGCGCCGTGTCATAATCATCGCTTCGAGGGTGGCGCAGACGACCGTAGGTCGGCGAGCCGGGACCCTCGATCTTCGATTCCTATGCCCAAGATGAAGACACACAGCGGCGCGAAGAAGCGCTTCAAGGTGACCGGCTCCGGCAAGGTGCGGGCCAGGCACTCCTATTCGAGCCACATTCTCGAGAAGAAGTCGCCGAAGCGCAAGCGCACGCTCGCCAAACCGGTGATCCTCTCCGACCACGACACGCCACGCGTGAAGCGGCTGCTCGGAGTGGGCAAATGACACGCGTAAAGCGGTCTGTCGCAGCGCGCAAGAAGCGCAAGGCAACACTCGAGCTGACGAAGGGCTTCCGCGGCGAGGCGCACTCCAACTACAGACGCGCCAAGGAGGCGCTGATGAAGGCGGACGCCTACGCCTACCGCGACAGGCGCAACCGCAAGCGCGACTTCCGCAGGCTGTGGATCACGCGTATCAACGCCGCCGCACGCCAGAACGGGATGAGCTACTCGCAGTTCATGCACGGGCTCTCGCTCGCCGGCGTCGAGCTGGACCGCAAGGTGCTGGCCGACATCGCCGTGCGCGACGCCGACACCTTCCGACGTTTTGCCGAGACCGCCCGCGAGGCGTCGGCTGCCTGACCCGGCAACCGGCAATGTGAACCTCTCGGGCGCTGCTCCTTCGGGACCGGCGCCTTTTTTTATGACCGCAATCACTTCACAAGACAACCCCCGCCTCAAGCAACTGCGCAAGCTGCGGCGCCGGCGCGAGCGCGAGCGCAGCGGGCTGTTCGTAGCCGAGGGCGAGGATCTCATCGCGGCCGCCATCGCCGCGGGCCGGCCCGTGGTCGCGGGCTATCGCGTCGCGGGCACCGCGATCGGCGGGTCGGGCTTCAGCGACGTGGAGCCGAACGTGATGGCAAGCGTGTCCACGCTCGGCTCGGGCACCCGCGCGATCGGCGTGTACAAGCAGCGCTTCGCGGCGCCAACCGGCCCGTTGTGCGTGTGCCTTTGGGGTGTGTCCGACCCCGGCAACGTCGGCACCGTGCTGCGTGGCGCGCTTGCCTTCGGCGCGGCGTGCGTCGCGCTGGGGCCCGGCTGCGCCGACCCGCACTCCCCGAAGGCGGTGCGGGCCAGTATGGGCGCGATCTTCGAGGTCGCGCTTGCGCGCGTGGGCGACGTCGGCGAGCTGCCCGGCAGGCGCGTTGCGCTCGTGGCCGGCGCGGGCGAGCCGATCTGGAGCGCCACGAGCGTCGTTGCGCCCGGCGCCGGTGGCGAGGACACGGAGGTGGACTCGCCACCCGTGCTAACGCTGCTCGTGGGTGCCGAGCGCGAGGGGTTGCCGCCGGAGGCGGTGAACGCATGCGACACGGTTGCTCACATCCCGATCGTCTCGGAGTCGCTGAACGCGGCGATGGCGGCGACCGTGGCGCTATACGAGACGACACGTCGCTCGAATCGATTGACCGATAGAGGGGCCCGACCGAAGCCGGGAGACACGAGCCTTCGGCCCGAATCCCCGGTTCGGCCAACCGGCCTGCGGCCGGCTGCGCCACCCTCTAGGGTGCCGCCAACATGATCGAGCGGATTGAGGAGCTGCGCGCAGCAGCACAGCGGGAGATCGAGGCGGCCTCCAGCAGCGAGGCGGTTGAGGAGCTACGGGTGCGCTATCTCGGGCGCAAGGCCGAGCTGCCGCAAATGCTGCGCGGCGTAGCCTCGCTCGAGCCCGAGCAGCGGGGGGCGGTCGGCCGCGCCGCAAACGTTGCGCGCCGCGCGCTCGAGCAGCTGATCGAGGCGCGCGCCGCTCAGCTCAGCGCCGGCGAGCTGGACGCACGGTTGGCGAGCGACACGCTGGATGTGACGCTCCCCGGCACTCCGCCCCAGCCGGTGGGCAGGCTGCACGTGCTGACCGCCACGATGCGCGAGCTGGAAGACATCTTCCTCGGGCTCGGCTTCACCGTGATGGAGGGCCAGGAGGTGGAGACGGTGCACTACAACTTCGACGCGCTCAACCACTCGCCCACGCATCCCGCACGGGCGCGCACCGACACGTTCTATGTGTCCGACGGGGTCGTGTTGCGCACCCACACATCGCCGATGCAGGTGCGCGCGATGGAGGCGCACCCGCCGCCCCTGTATGTGGTGATCCCCGGGCGCGTGTACCGGCCAGACAGCGACGCCACTCACACACCCCAGTTTCACCAGATCGAGGGGCTCGCGGTGGATGAGGACATCACGCTCGCCGACCTGAAGGGCACGCTGCTGGCGTTCGCGCGCACCGTGTTCGGCGAGGAGCGCGACGTGCGCTTGCGTCCACACTTCTTCCCCTTCACCGAGCCGAGCGTCGAGGTGGACGTGTCCTGCTTTCACTGCTCTGGTGAGGGCTTCATGAAAGACGGCTCGCGCTGCCCGCTCTGCAAGGGCGAGGGGTGGCTCGAGGTGCTGGGTGCCGGCGAGGTCGATCCGAACGTGTACTCCTACGTGCCAACCACCGAGCGCAATGCGCCCGGATATGACCCCGAGAAGGTGCGCGGGTACGCGTGGGGGATGGGTGTCGAGCGGATCGCGATGCTCAAGCACGGCATCCCCGACCTGCGCCTCTATTACGAAAATGATTTGCGTTTTCTGGAGCAATTCGGATGAAGGTTCCCCTGAACTGGCTGCTCGAATATTGCGATCCGGAACTCGACACCGCCGCGATCGAGGAGCGCCTGACGATGACCGGCACGAAGGTCGAGACGATCCTCCACCATGGCGTGCCCGCGACCGAGCGCTTCGTCGTGGGTCGCGTGCTGAGCGTCGAGCCGCACCCCGATGCCGACCGCCTGAAAGTGTGCACGGTGGACGTGGGGGAGGGCGAACCCGCCGGGATCGTGTGTGGCGCGCCCAATGTGGCGGCCAGACAGACCGTCGCGGTCGCGCTGCCCGGCGCGAGGATGCCGGACGGCACGAAGATCAAGGCGGCGAAGCTGCGCGGGGTGCCCTCGAGCGGGATGATCCTCTCCGCCGAGGAGCTTCAGATCGACAACGACCACAGCGGCATCATGGTGCTCGACGAGCTGACGCTTGACGCGGAGCTTGCCCCCGGCACGGCACTGGCTGACGTGCTCGCGATCTCCACCGATGTGCTGGAGCTTGAGATAACGCCAAACCGGCCGGACTGCCTCGGCGTGTATGGGGTGGCACGCGAGCTGCATGCCGCGACCGGTGCGCCGCTCGCTGCCGAGCCGTGGCTCGAGGACGCCGGCAGCTCCGGCCCGCTCGCTGTCGCCGAGGTCGCGGTCGAGTGCCCCGACCTGTGTCAGCGCTTCACCGCGCGAGCGTTTGAGAAAGTCACGGTCGGACCCTCACCGCCATGGTTGAAGGCGCGCCTCTCGGCAGCAGGGCAGCGGCCGATCAACAACGTGGTGGACATCACCAACTACGCGATGCTCCTGTGCGCGCAGCCGCTGCACGCCTTCGACCTCGACCGCGTCGCGGGCGCGAAGCTCACAGTCAGGCGCGCCCGCGAGGGCGAGCAAGTGCTGACGCTCGACGGTCAAACCCGCACACTCGACGATGAGATGGTCGTGATCGACGACGCGCAGGGGCCAACCTCGATTGCGGGCATCATGGGCGGCGAGCGCTCTGAGGTGCATGCCGGTACGACACGCGTGCTGATGGAGGTAGCCAACTGGAGTGGGCCCAACATCCACAGGACCTCGTGGGCGCTGGGTCTGCGTAGCGAGGCGTCCTCGCGCTTTGAGAAGGGGCTAGCGCCCGAGCAGTGCGCCTACGCGCAAGCGCTCGCCACGCGCCTGATGATCGAGCTGTGCGGCGCGAGCGTGTTGCCCGGCACGATCGACGTCGGCCCCGAGCCGACGGGTGGGTGGGGATCCAGATCAACGGTTCGCTTGCGCGAGCGGCGCGTGCGGGAGATCCTCGGAATGCCAGTGGCGAGAGCGCGCCAGGCTGAGATCCTGCGCGCGCTCGACTTCGGCGTCGCTGAAGCTGGCCCCCCATCTGGGGGGAAGACCACCCCATCCGCGGGGCAGGCGAGTGGGGATCAGCAAGGCGCACTCGAGGTGACAGTGCCGCCCGTGCGTCGCCAGGACGTCACGCGCGAGGCCGACCTGATCGAGGAGGTGGCGCGCATCAACGGACTCGCCGCGCTGCCGGCGACGCTGCCCGCGCGCCGTGGCGCCTATGGCCGACTGTCGCCAACCCAACGATTGCGCCGCCGTGCGGCCGATGCGCTCGTCGGCCGTGGCCTTTACGAGGCGGTCGGCTGGACGTTCACCGCGCCGACCCTGCACGACAAGCTGCGCCTCCCGGCGGAGGACCCGCGACGGCGTGCACCCGTGCTCGAAAACCCGCTGTCGGAGGACCAGTCGCTGCTGCGCACGACCCTTTTGGGCTCGCTGCTGGATGTGGCCGGCCACAACTCAGCGCGCGGCATGGCGGACCTCGGCATTTTTGAGATTGGGAGGAGGTTCGTTCTCGCGGACGACAGAGCGGCCGGTGGCGGCAACGCCTGCGAAACCGGAGTGAGCGAGAGCCAATCGCTTGCGGTGCTGCTCAGTGGGCGTGTTGTGCCACCGACGTGGGGTGCGCCCGATCCACCGCGGGCGGATCTGTTCGCGATCAAGGGTGTGCTCGAAGCGCTCGGCGCCGCGCTGCGTGTGGAGCTTTCCTGCCGGCCCACCGATCGGCAATCGAAGGGATCGCCGATCGGCCAGCAGCCGTTCCTGCACCCCGGTCGCTGCGCGGAGGTGCTGGGTGCGGGCGAGTCGCTCGGCTGGCTCGGGGAGCTTCACCCGCTGGTCACGCGCGAGTGGGACATCGAGGGCGCGGCCGCGATGGAGCTTCAGCTCGACCGGCTGCTCGAGCTGGCGGACGCCGAGCGCCCATATCGCGATGCGATCTCCTACCCCGCGTTGCGCCAGGACCTCGCGGTCGTGCTCGACGCGGAGGTTCCCGCCGAGCGCGTGCTCGAAGCGGTGCGCGAAGCTGGCGGCACGCTGCTCGACGATGTCGGCGTGTTTGACGTGTACAGTGGCCCGCAGGTTGGGGAGGGCAGGCGCTCGCTGGCGCTGTCGCTGTCCTTCAGGGCGCCCGACCGCACGCTCTCAGACGAGGACGTCGCGCCCGTGCGCGAGCGGATCGTCGCCGCGCTGGCGGCGCTTGGAGGTGAGCTGCGTGCCTAGAGCGCTTGTCGCCGGTGCGACCGGCTTCGCCGGAGCGCTGGCCGCGCACCTGCTCTGGCGCCATCCCGAGTTCGACCTGCAAACGGTCACGGCACGCGCCGATGCCGGGCAGCGCTTGGACCGGCTGTACCCGCGCTATCGCGTGCCGCTTGAGCTGCAGGAGCTGGATCTAGACCGTCACGCCGACGTGGACGCAGCGATCGTCGCCTATCCCCATGCCGCCTCGGCCCCCGTCGTCGCCGCGCTGCGAGCGCGCGGCGTGCGCGTGGTGGATCTCAGCGCCGACTTCCGCCTCTCGGAGCTTTCGACCTATGAGCGCTGGTATGGCCCGCATCCGCACCCGGAGTTGCTGGAAGACGCCTCCTATGGGTTGCCGGAGCTTCACCGCGAGGCGATCGCAGCCGCCGATCTGGTGGCGACTCCCGGTTGCTACCCGACGGCGTCGCTGCTCGGCCTCGCCCCGCTCGCTCGCGCCGGGCTGATTGCCGACCTCGTGATCGACGCCAAGCAGGGGCTCTCCGGCGCGGGCCGCTCGGCGACGTGGCAGACACACTTCTCCAACAGCGGCGAGAACATCCTTCCCTACAACATCGTCCATCACCGCCACACGCCCGAGATCGAGCAGCAGCTTGACGACTTGGACCCCAACCATCCGGGCCTGCGGGTGCAGTTCACTCCGCATCTCGTGCCGCTCGACCAGGGTGAGCTGGTCGACTGCTACGTGACGCCGACGCGGCCGATCGAGCAGGACGAGCTGGACGTCATGTACGAGGACGCCTATGCGGGCGAGCCGTTTGTCGAGCTGGCGCCCGACCCGGCGGAGGTGCGCGACGTGCGTGAAACAAACATTTGCCGGTTGCACGTGAGGGTCAGCGAGCACACGGGCAAGGTCGTTGTGCTGTCGGCGATCGACAACCTATGGAAGGGCACCTCCTCTCAGGCCGTGCAGAACCTGAACCTGATGTTCGGCTTCGCCGAGGCGACGGGATTGACATGAACACGCATGGCGGCGCCATACTGCGTCCTCGGTCGCTCGCGTGCCAAGCACGCCACGCTCCCTGCGTCCTTGTCTGGCTTGCCCTGCGTGTCCATGTCGGCTTTGTGGAGACTTCGTGAGCGCGGGTACCGACATACGCGGCGACCAGGCGGCCGCGGGGCCGCCGCATCCATTCTTCGGATCACGCTGGGTGGACGCGCCCGCACATGTGCGCGAACTTAGTCCGGACGCCGGCCTGCCCTCAGGATTCCGCGCCGCTGGGGTGGCGTGCGGGATCAAGCCGAGCGGCAACCCCGACGTCGGGCTGCTCGTTTGCGATGCCCCCGGGGTGGGTGGGGTTTCATCCGCCGCGCGCTTTGCCGACACCGCCACTCCGGCCGCGCCGGTGATGCTCAGCCGCGAGCGCTGCACGTTGTCAGCCCTGCGCGCGATCCTCGCGAACTCGGGTTGCGCCAATGCCGCCACCGGCAAACGGGGTATGGAAGACGCCGCCAAGACGCAGGGCGCGGCTGCGATGGCGCTCGGGATCGACCCCTCCGAGGTGCTGCTCGGCTCGACCGGCGGTATCAGCGACTATCTGCCAGTCGAGAACATGTTGCGCGGGATACTCGACGCGAGCCGCCAGCTCTCCCAACCGGGCGACACCAGCTTCCAGCAGGCGATCCAAACCACCGACGCCTTCGAGAAGCGCGCCAATCTCGCCGTCTCGCTGCCCTCGGGCGAGGTGCGGTTGAGCGCGCAGTGCAAGGGCGCTGGCATGATCTCACCGCGCTTCGCCACGATGTTCTGCTTCGTGGAGACCGACGCACAGCTTGCCCCCGAGACGGCCGAGCTGCTGCTGTCGGTGTGCCTCAAGCGCTCGTTCGACCGCTGCACTGTGGACGGTCAGCTCTCCACCAATGACACCGCCGCGCTGATCTGCTCGGGGGCGAGCGGCGTGGCGATCGCACCCGAGAGCGAGGACGAGCTGCGCTTCGGCGAGGCGCTCGACGCGCTGATGCGCCAGCTCGCGATCCTGATGGTGGCCGACGGCGAGGGTGCCGGGCGGATCGCGCGGGTGGTTGTGCGCGGCGGCGAGGACGCCCGTCTTGAGATCGCCGCGCGCGCGGTCGCCAACTCGCCGCTTGTGAAGGCCGCGCTGCACGGCGCCGATCCCAACTGGGGACGCATCGTGCAGGCGCTCGGCGGTGCACTCGGTGCCGACTGGGACACCCACCCACCCGGCGGCGGCCACCTGCCGCTCGACGTGCACATCGAGGGCATTCAGGTGTGCTCGGCCGGCGCCGCGATCGAGTATGACCAGACCGCGCTCGCCGAGGCCGTGCAGGGCCGGGAAATCGAGTACGACATCACCCTGCCTGGCGACGGCGCGGAAACCGAGGTGTTCTTCTCCGACCTCTCGCACGAGTACGTGACCATCAACGCCGATTACACCACCTGAGGGGAAGCTGCCATGCGCGATGTAGCCACACTTCTTGAGGCGCTCCCCTACATCAGGGAGTTTCACGGCAAGACCGTCGTCATCAAGTATGGCGGCGCGGCGATGGAGGACGAGGCGTTGCGTGAGGAGTTCGCGCGCGACGTGGTGCTGCTCAAGTATGTCGGGCTGAACCCGATCGTCGTGCATGGCGGCGGCCCCGACATCACCGCCTACATGCAGCGCCTCGGCCTGCCGGTCGAGTTCGTCGGCGGGCTGCGCGTGTCCGATCCGGCGACCGTCGAGGTCGCCAAGATGGTGCTCGTCGGCAAGGTCAACAAGGAAATCGTGCTGCGGCTCGGCCGCCACGGGCAGCCGGCCGTGGGGCTGTGCGGGGACGACGGCTCGCTCTTCAAGGTCGCGCGCCGCGAGGGCCCCGCCGGGGAGGACATCGGCTTCGTCGGTACGATCGAGCACGTCAACGTCGACGTGCTCCATCACATCGCGCGCGACTACATCCCCGTGATCGCCTCTGTTGGCGCCGACCGCGAGGGCAACTCCTACAACGTCAATGCCGACGAGGCCGCCGGTGCGGTGGCGGGCGCGCTCGGCGCGCAGAAGGTCGTGTTCCTAACCGACGTCGCCGGCTGGCTTGCCGACGCCGAGGACCCGGCATCGTTGATCGGCCAGGCGAGCACCGCCGAGGTCACGGCGCGCATCGCCGGGCTGCAGGGCGGGATGCGCCCGAAGCTAGCCGCTTGCGTGGAGGCGATCGATCAGGGCGTCACCTCTGCGCACATCATCGACGGGCGCATTCCCCACTCGCTGCTGCTGGAGCTATTCACCGATGCTGGGATCGGCACCAAGATCGAGGCCGCATCCTAGTGCCGGCTACTCTGTCCAATGGCCGTCTAAACACGTCCCGAACGCGCCCCCAGGCGATCTTGAGCGGCGCCGCAACCGCCGTACCTTGGGCGCATGGTAACGCCGGGCACGCCAATCCATCCCAAACGACAAGATGACTTTGAGCGCCTTGCAAGAGATCGAGCGCGACAGTGTGATTCCCTCCTACGCGCGCTTCCCGGTCGAGTTCGTGCGCGGCGAGGGCTCGTGGTTGTGGGACAGTGAGGGCGAGCGCTATCTCGACTTCCTGTGCGGCATCTCGGTCACGAGCCTCGGTCACTGCCACCCCGCTGTCGTGGCGGCCGTGCGTGAGCAGGTAGGCACGCTGATGCACACCAGCAACCTGTTCTACACCGAGCCCGCGATGCGCCTCGCCGAGCGCCTGTCGGCGTCGAGCCTCGGCGGCAAGGTGTATTTCTGCAACTCCGGCGCCGAGGCGAACGAGGCGGCGATCAAGCTTGCACGCAAGGCCAAGCCCGCCGGTGACATCGTGGTCGTGCACAACGCCTTCCACGGGCGCACTTACGGCGCGCTGTCGGCCACGCCGCAGGAGTCCAAGCAGGCGCCGTTCGCGCCGTTGGTCCCCGGCTTCAGGGCCGTCGCGCCCGAGCCTGACGCGCTCCATGCCGTGGTGAACGAGCGCACTGCTGCCGTGCTGCTGGAGCCCATACAGGGCGAGAGCGGTGTCAACGTGATGAGCGAGGAACTGCTGCAAACCGCGCGCGCCGCCTGCGACGAGCATGGTGCGGCGCTCGTGTTCGACGAGATCCAAACCGGCATGGGTCGTACCGGCACGCTATGGGCATACGAGCAAACCGGTGTCGTTCCCGATGCGCTCACCAGCGCCAAGGCGCTCGGCGGCGGCCTGCCGATCGGCGCGCTCATCACCGGACCGCGCTTGGCCGACGTGTTGGCGCCCGGCGATCACGGCTCCACTTTCGCAGGCGGGCCCACTGTGGCGGCCGCGGCGCTGGCCGCGCTCGGAGCGACCGACGATCCCACGCTGCTCGCCTCCGTGCGCGCGCTCGGCGAGCGCCTGGCCGAGGGACTATCGCAACTGCCGCACGTACTCGCCGTGCGAGGTCGCGGCCTGATGCTTGCCTGCGAGCTTGATACCTCCGCGCCGGAGGTGGTCAGCCGTGCGCTGCTTGAGCAACGCCTGGTCGCGAACGCCACCGGGCCCTCCACGGTGCGACTGCTACCGCCGCTGAGGATCTCCCCCGAGGAGATCGAGGAGGGGCTCGCCCGCCTCGGCCGGGCCCTCGCCGGATAAGGTTCCGCGCCGTGAGCGACTCCACCCACAGCTTCCCGTCACCCACCGCCTCCTATGAGGCGGACCCTGAGAACGTGCATCGTGTGCTGCTGCTGTATTCCGGCGGTCTCGACACGAGCGTAATGCTCAAGTGGATTCAGGACTCCTACGAAGCCGAGGTGGTGTGCCTGACTGTCAACCTTGGCCAGCCCGGCGAGGACTACGAGGTGATCTCCGAGAAGGCGCTGCGCTTGGGGGCGCTTGAATGTCACGTCGTGGACGCTCGCGAGGAGTTCGCGCGCGAGTACATAGTTCCCGCGATCAAGGCCAACGCGCTCTACGGTGGCGGCTACCCGCTGTTCACAGCGCTCGGCCGGCCCCTGATCGCCAAGCTCGCCGTCGAGTACGCGCGCCGCTCCGGCTGCGACACAATCGCCCACGGCTGTACCGGCAAGGGCAACGACCAGGTGCGAATCGAGGCCACGGTAGCCACGCTGGCCCCTGAGCTAAAGACGATCGCGCCGGTGCGCTCCTGGCAGATGGGCCGCGAGGAGGAGATCGCCTATGCACGTGAGCATGGCATTCCGGTCAAGGGTGGGACAGAGGTGGCCCCGTATTCGATCGATGACAACTTGTGGGGTCGCTCCTCGGAGGGACGTTGGATCGAGGAGCTGGATCATGCCCCCGAGGACGACGTCTTCCAGCTCGTCACGCGCCCAGAGCTGGCGCCCGACGAGTCCGAGATCGTAGAGGTCGAGTTCGAGCGCGGTGTGCCCGTCGGCTTGAACGGAGAGCGGCTCGGGCTGGTGGACCTGCTCGAACGCGCCGCCGAGATCGCGTCCCGCCACGGCGTCGGCATCGTCGATCACATCGAGGACCGCATTGTCGGCCTGAAGGTGCGCGACATCTACGAGGCGCCTGCCGCCGCGATTCTGCTGCCCGCCCACCAGGACCTGGAGAAGCTTGTTTGCACGATCCACCAGAACCAGTTCAAGGCGGGCCTCGACCGCCAGTGGGCTTACCTCGTCTATGCCGGCCTGTGGTGGGAGCCGTTGCGCGCCGACCTCGACGCCTACATGGACAGCGTCAACTCCCAGGTCAGCGGCACGATCGGTCTGAAGCTCTACAAGGGCCATGCGCGCGTCGTCACGCGCTCCTCGCCGCACGCGGTGTACGACCAGTCGCTCGCCTCCTTCGGCGAGTCGGGCGGGCTCTTTTCCCAGAGCGCCTCGCCCGGTTTCATCGAGCTGTGGTCGCTGCAGTCGCGCATGGCCTGGCGTCTTCGCAACGAGTAGCGCCAGCCCGCATCGGCGGGACCGTCCGGAGCCACCTCTAGGGTCCCAACCAATGATGATCGAGGAGAGCGAGACTCCTGAGGTGGGTCCGCAGTCCGACGCGGCCGCGAACGTCCTGGCCGAGCGTCGCGCGCGTCACGCCGACCCCGCCGTCATCCGCCGGGCCGACGCCGCCGAGGCAGTGGTGCGCAACCTCGAGACGCACCTGGCGGCGCTGGAGCGGCGCTTGGAGGAGGTCGGGCGCGAGCGCGAGCGTATCGCCGGGCAGCTCAGCGAACGCGAATCCGACGTGCGCAACGTCAAGCAGCGCGAGTTCGTCGAGCAGCAGCTGCGCGTCGAGGCCGAGCAGCGCAGCGAGCGCCTGCAGCGCGAGATGCACGCCGAGATCCAGGAGCTGGGCGGTCGCCTCGAGGAGACCGAGCGCCACGTGCGCGAGCTGGACGCCGAGCTGGCGCAGTTGCGCGAGCGCGATGCGCGCCTGGTGCCGATCGTGCGCGAGCTGATGGACGTCGCCGCCGGGTTGCGCAGCGGCTTTGAGCGCGAGCTGAGCGCGCTGCGCGAGGAGCTTCAGCAGCAGGTCGTGTGGGAGCGCGAGACATACGTGCGCGAGCTGACCGCGATGGGCGCTCGCATGGAGGATCTGCGCTTCGAGCTGACCCGTACCGCGGACGACCTGCGCGCGCAGCTCGCCGCCGAGCCCCCAAGCGCCACCCTGCTGGAGCACACGAGCGTGCCGGAGTCCGAGCGTGAGGCGACCCATCGCCGCGAGATGGCCGACGCGCTGGTCGCGGCCGTCGAACGCCTGCGTACCCGCGTCGCGGAGGTCAAGGAGGCCGAAGTAGCGGAGGCGCCCGCGCCGCCCGAGGTGGCACAGGCGCCCGTGGAGCGCTCGCAAGTAATCGTCCAGCCAGTGGAGGGCCCGTTGGCGCCCGAGCCGGTCGTGGAGTTCGCGCCGGCCGTCGAGTCGCTCCCGGTCGAGCCGCCGGCACGGGAGCCTGCCGCTGTCGAGCCGACGCCGGCGGATGAGCCAGCCGTCGAGGAGGCGAGAGTCGAGCCGGCGGTCAGTGGTTATGTGCCCGCGAAAACGCCGCCAGCCGAGACGCCTGCGGCGGGCAATTACACGGGCTACAGGCCCGTCGAGGAGCCTGCGGCAGCGGAGCCGGCCGCCGAGGAGCCACCGGTTGCCGAGCCGCTTGTCGAGGCGTCGGTCATCGCGCAGGAGCCGCCGGCCGTCGCGGAGCCGCTTATCGAGGACACGGCCGTTGAGGAGCCAGCCGTCGAAGGGGAGTCGGCCGCAATCGAGGAGCCGCTCGTCGAGGAGCCGCTCGTCGAGGAGCTGCTCGTCGAGGAGGAGCCGGCGATAGAGGAGCCAGTCGGCGAGGAGCCGGCCAGCGAGGAGGCAGGCGCCGAGGAGCCGCCCGCGACGGAGCCGGTGGCCGAGGAGTCCGCGGCACATGATGTCGGTCTCGGTGGAATCCACAGGCACGAGTCGCCGGTCGTAGAGTCCCCGCTCGGCGGCCTCGGCCCGAATGGCACGCTCAGCACCAAAGTCGTCACCTCCGAGCCGGTCGCATTGCAAACCCGCCTGCTTTCTGTGCCAGAGAAGCGGGTCTCGTGGCTCGCTCCCGCGATTCGCGGGCTCGCCGCGCAACGCGACGCGAAGCTCGCGGCCGAACTTGTGATCGAGCTGCTGCCCGCCCAGCGACAGGTCATCGAGGGTCAGCTCAACTATGAGATCAAGATCGCCGAGCTTGGCTCCTTCTATGTGGCGCTCGATCCCGCCAGCGCGGTCATATCCAGAGAACCCCGCGGCGCCGTGGAGTTCTCACTGGAGGGCTCGGTCGCGGCCTTCAGCGAGCTTGCCGCCGGTGGTACGACGCGCAGGCATCGTGGCCTGCGCATTCGCAAAGGCAAAAGTCGCGCGCGCGAGCTGCTGAAGACGCGTCGTCAGCCGATCGCGCTCGCCGACCTGGCGGCCGGCGAAGTGGACATCTGGCCGGGCCTGCTGCTGCTTGCGATGGCGGAGGCGATCGACCCCACCTGGACCACAGGGCGGCGCTTCGAGCTGGCCTTCGACATTCAGGACGCCGAGGGAATTGTCATCTACATCCGTGTGTGCGACGGCGAGCCGATCCTCGTCAGCCGCACCCCCGCCGGGCAGCCGATAGCCACGATCTCACTCAGCGCGCACGCGCTCGTGTGCCTGCTCGCGGGCACTCAGGCACCATCCGAGCATCGCGCGACGGTGCTCGGCGACGCGACCTCAGTGGACATGTTTCTGCAGTGGACGGCCCGCGCTCAGGGCCTATCCGCCGCGACCTCCTGAGGGCGCTCCGCTCGCGAGCTTGCTCCGCCGCCCCGGCGGTTAGCATCCAGCCTCGGTGAGCACCCCTTCCTGCGCCCATCTGCACGTTCACTCCGAGTACTCGCTGCTCGACGGAGCCTGCGGGATCGATGCGCTTGCCCGGCGCGCCGCCGAGTTCGGCCAACCCGCGCTCGGGCTCACCGATCACGGCGTGATGAACGGCATGGTCGAGCTTCACAAGGCGTGCACGAAGCACGGTGTGAAGCCGATCTTCGGATGCGAGATATACCTCGTCGACGATCACGAGGCAGCCAAAACGAAGAGCCCCGGGACGCGCATCGAGCGCAACCACCTCACGCTGCTGGCCCACAACGACACCGGCTATCGCAACCTCGTGCAGCTGTCCTCCGCGGGCTTTCTGGAAGGGCTGAACAGAGGCAAGCCCACCGTCGACCTCGCTCAGATCGAGCGGCGCTCTGAGGGCATTGTCGCGCTCACCGGCTGCCTCGCGTCGCGCTTCTGTCAACGGCTGCTGGACGATCGTCCGGACGACGCGCGAGCGCACGCCGACGATCTCGTGCGCGTCTTCGGGCAGGACAACGTCTACTTCGAGGTTCAGAAGAACGGTCTCTCAGAGCAGGACAAGTGCAACGAGGGCATCGTCAAGATCGCACGCGAGATGGGTGGCAGCCTCGTCGGCACCGGCGACGTGCACTACCTGCGCCGCGAGGACTACGACCATCACACGGCGCTGTTGTGCGTGCAAACCAAGAGCACGCTGGCGGCACCGAAGATGACCTTCGAGACCAACGAGTTCTACCTGCGCGACAGCGCCGAGATGGTAAGCGCCTTCGCGGAGTGGCCGGAGGCGATTGCAAGCACGCTTGAGATCGCCGAGCGCTGCTCGGTAGCGCTCGAGCTGGACAAGCAGCTGATCCCCAAATACCCCACCCCCGAGGGCGTCTCCGAGCGTGACTACCTGCGCGAGCAGGTACGGCTCGGGCTGAATGTCCGCTATGGCGACCCGCCGCCCGCGGAGGCGCTCGAGCGCATGGACATGGAGCTTGGGGTGATCGACCGGATGGGCTTCAACGCCTACTTCCTGATCGTCTGGGACTTCGTCAAGTTCGCCAAGGAGAACGGCATCGCGGTAGGCCCCGGTCGTGGCTCGGCGGCTGGCTCGATCGTCTCCTACTGCCTGGCCATCACCGACGTGGACCCGCTGCGCTACGACCTGCTGTTCGAGCGCTTCCTGAACCCCGAGCGTGTATCTATGCCCGATATCGACATCGACTTCTCCGTGCGCGGGCGCGAGCGCGTGATGCGCTACGTCACCGAGAAGTACGGGCGCGAGTCGGTCGCGCAGATCGTCACGTTCGGCAAGATGTTCCCGCGCGCCGCCACCCGCGACGCCGCGCGCGTGCTCGGCTACGACTACGGCTCCGGTGACCGCCTGGCGAAGCTGATCCCCGACCCGATCATGGGCCGCGCGCCATCGTTCGAGGACTGCCTGAAATCCGGCGAACCGTTGCGCAAGGCATACGACGAGGAGCCCGACGCGCGCCGCATCGTCGACGTCGCCAAGGGCCTTGAGGGGATCGTGCGCAACTCCTCGATCCACGCCGCCGCCGTGGTCATCGCCGACCGTCCGCTCACCGACATCGTGCCGCTGCAGCTCGCCGACGCCGGCACGGGGGAGAACGGAGAGCGCACTTACCGCACCGTCACCCAGTTCTCAATGAAGCCGATCGAGGAAATCGGCCTGCTCAAGATGGACTTCCTCGGGCTGCGCAACCTCGACGTGATCGAGGACGCCCTCGACATCATCGAGCGCTCCAGCCGCGACGCCGATGGGCAGGGTGGGGGGCGGCTCGACATGTCCAAGCTGCCGCTCGACGACGCCCGCACGTATGAAATGCTCGCCCGCGGCGACTCGATCGGCGTGTTCCAGTTCGAGTCCGAGGGGATGCGCGATGCGCTGAAGAAGGTGCGCCCCGACGAGTTCAACGACCTGGTCGCACTCAACGCCCTATACCGCCCGGGCGCGATGGACCAGATCCCGGTGTACGCGAGGGGCAAGCACAACCCGCAAGCGATCTCCTACCCCGACGAGCGCCTGCGCCCGATCCTCGAGTCCTCCATGGGAGTGATCCTCTACCAGGAGCAGGCGATGCAGATCTCCAAGGAGATCGCGGGCTTCTCCGGTGCCAAGGCCGACGATCTGCGCAAGGCGATCGGCAAGAAGAACCGCCAGGCGATGGCCGCCCTGAAGCCCGAGTTCGTGGAAGGCTGCAAGGCCTCAGACACGAGCCCGCAAACGATCGATCTGCTGTGGCAGACCAACGAAAAATCGGCCGACTACTCATTCAACAAGTCACACGCCGCCTGCTATGCCCTGATCGCCTACCGCACGGCCTGGCTGAAGGCCAACCACACCCCCGAGTACATGGCGGCGCTGATCTCCTCGGTCATGTCCACCAAGGACAAGGTGCCTTTCTTCGTCGCCCGTTGCGAGGAGATGGGCATCGAGATCCTGCCACCGGATGTCAACCTCTCAGACCACGAGTTCACCGTCGTGGAGGGCAACATTCGCTTCGGTCTCGACGCGGTCAAGGGCGTCGGCTACCAGGCAGTGGAGGCGATCAAGCAAGCCCGCGAGGAGGGTGGCGAGTTCGCCTCATTGTGGGATTTCTGCGAGCGGGTGGACAGCCGTGCCGTCAACAAGAAGGCGATCGACGCGCTGATCAAGTGCGGAGCGCTCGGCTCGACTGGCGCCCCGCGCAAGGGAATGCTCGCCGTGCTCGAAGCCGCCCAATCCTCCGGCCAGAAGGCCCAGCAGGACGCGCTTGTCGGGCAGGGCTCGATCTTCGACCTGGCGCCAGCGGCGCCCTCCTCCGGCGAGGCCGCGCCGGGAGCGGGACTGCTCAAGCTGAGCCATCCGCCGATCCCCAGCGAGGAGTTCGACCAACCGGAGCTGCTCGCCGTGGAGAAGGAAGCAATCGGCCTGTTCATCTCCGCACACCCGCTGAAGCCGATGCGCGAGGCGCTGCGCACGCGCGCGGACTGCTCGCTCGCCGCTCTGGCCGACCGGCGCGACAAGGATTGGGTGACCGTCGGCGGCATCATCACCGAGTCAAAGCGCATCCGCACTCGCAACGGCGATCACATGATGTTCGCCACGCTCGACGATCTCGAGGGCGCCGTGGAGATCCTCGTGTTCGGCAAGGCGCTCGCCGAGCACGAGGCCGCGCTGGCCGTCGATCAGGTCGTGTTGATCCGCGGTCGCGTCGACCACAAGGAGGCCGGCAAGACATGCGTGGTCGTGCAATCGGTCGAGCGCTTCGCCCCTAGCGAGCAGGAGATCGATCAGGCCAACAGCGCCGCAAAGGCAAGCTCGATGGCGCAGGCCGCCGCCGCCAAGCCCGTGCGCCTGCAAGTGCACGCCGCCCACCTGCCCGCGAGTGCGATCGAGGACGTGAAGGACATCATCGAGTCCCATCGCGGCCCAGCCGAGGTTGTGCTCGAGATGATGACCAGCGCCGGCCTGCGCATCCTGCGCCTCGGCGAGTCCTACCGAGTCCAGCACACCCCGGGAGTTCGCGCGGAGCTAGAAGCAGCGCTGGCGCCCGTGACAGCGCTCGCCGCCACCGCTTAGCGCCTCCTCTTACTCCTCTTACGCTCCCGCACACCGCGCTCGTGCAGCTTCATCGCCAGCTGCACCTCCTCGCGGGTCGCGCCCGAGCGGTTCACTCCGGGGGTCTCGAGAATGCACGGCAGATCCTGCAGCTCCGGCGCCGCCAGGAACGCGACACAACCCTGCTCGCCCAGCTCCCCCTCGCCAACGTTCGCGTGACGGTCGCGATTGGAGCCGAGCGGCGTTTGCGAGTCGTTGAGGTGCAGCGAGCCGACACGCTCCAATCCGATCTTCTCGGAGATCTCACTCGTGAGCGCGTCCATGCCGGCGTGCGAGCGGATGTCATAGCCGGAGGCAAACAGGTGGCAGGAATCGAGACACAGTCCGAGTCGCGGCTCACCGCCGGCGGCCTCGAGCAGCGTCGCCAGCTCGTCGATCGAGCGTCCCAGCGTGCCGCCCGCGCCGGCGGTGTTCTCCAGGTGAAGCGGGCATCCCTCGCTTTCGGCGAGCGCCTCGCGGATCGTCTCCCCGGCCCGCTCGATCGCGGCGGCCGGATCGCCTGTCTTGGCCGAGCCGGGGTGCAGCACCACACCATGTGCGCCGATGTCGTGTCCCACTCGCAGCGACTGGGTCAGAGACAGCAGCGACTTCTCGCGGATGTCCGGATCGTCGCTTGCGCAATTGAGCAGATACACGGCATGGATCAACACCGCGTCGATCTGGCTGGCCGCCATCGCCTCGCGAAACGCCTCCACGTCGCGCTCGCGGAAAGCGGTCGGTCGCCACATGCGCGGCGACTGGTTGAAGATCTGAATCGCGCGGCAATCGCGCTCAAGACCCCGCTCGATTGCGTTGGCCAAACCGCCCGCCGGGGAAACGTGAGCGCCGATCAGCACGCGCCGAGCCCTGCCCCAGATTTCGCGCGAGCGCCCGCTGCTACTAGCATGGCGCAAGATCCTATGAGAGTTCGCTTCGCACCATCGCCCACCGGCGCGCTGCACATCGGTGGCGCTCGCACAGCCCTGTTCAACTGGCTGCTCGCCCGCCACAACGGCGGCAAGCTGCTGTTGCGCATCGAGGACACCGACCGTGAGCGCTCCACCCCCGAGAACGTGGAGCAGATCCTTGACGCGCTGCGCTGGCTGGAGCTTGACTGGGACGAGGGGCCGGTCTTCCAAACCGAGCGAGCCGACCGCCATCAGCAAGCGCTGCAAGCGCTGCTCGACAGCGGACACGCCTACCGCTCGAACGCCACCGCCGCCGACGTTGCCGCATACAAGCAGCTGCACGGAGCCGAGCGGGGCTTCCGCGGCGAGCACGAGCACGACGGCGCGGTGCGCCTGCATGTGCCGGAAGGGGGGGCGACCGTCGTGCACGACGCGATTCGCGGCGACACCACCTTCGAACACGTCCATCTCGACGATCCCGTGATCGCGCGCGCCGACGGCTCGGTGCTCTACAACTTCGCGGTCGCGATCGACGATCTCGACGCTCACATCACGCACGTGGTCCGCGGCGAGGACCACCTCTCGAACACCCCCAAGCAGCTGCTCGTGCTGCAGGCGGCCAGAGCTTCCGGCTTCGGCGCCGACGCGCCCGAGCCGATCTACGCGCATCTGCCGCTGCTGCACGGCCCCGACGGCAAGAAGCTCTCAAAGCGCCACGGTGCCGCCTCCGTGCAGGAGCTGCGCGACGCCGGCTACCTGCCCGAGGCAGTGCGCAACTACCTCGCCCTGCTCGGCTGGGGGTCGGGCGACGACGCGACCGTGATGTCCACCGAGGAGCTGGTCGAGCGCTTCGAGCTACAGCGCGTCAGTCGCAACCCTGCGCGCTTTGACGAGGCCAAGCTGCGCTGGCTGGATGGGATCTATGTTCGCGAGCTGCCCGTATCCGAGCTGGCAGAGCGTGTGCTCGAATATCTGCGCGCCAGCGATCCCGCTGCCGCACGCGCCGCCGAGGCCGACCACGAGCTGCTCGAAGGTGCCGTTGAGATCAGCCAGGAGAAGATCCAAACGCTCGCCGACTTCTGGCCGCTATCGCGCTTCTTCTTCTCCGAGATCGCGCCTGAGGGCACCGCGCGCGAGCGCTGGCTGGGGGAGCAGGGGCGCGCCGTGCTCGGCGACGCGCGTACCCAGCTCTCCGCGACCGACAGCTTCGACGTCGCCTGCATTCAGGACGTGCTCGCGGGCATCGTCGAGCAGCATGCCGTCAAGCCGCGCGAGGTCTACCAGCCCGTGCGCGTCGCGATCGCGGGCACCACGATCTCGCCGGGCATCTTCGAGAGCGTCGCACTGCTCGGTCGCGAGGAGACCCTGCGCCGCATCGACCTGGTGCTCGCCGGCTGAGGAGACCGGCGCGCTCCCGGGCAGCCAGAGAGCGCCGCGCGGCTCGTGGGTCGAGAGCAGTGTTGGGCCGGCCGCAGGCAGCGCTCAACAATGCGCTTGTAGTTGCCGATAGGACCCCATGGCGACCACATGGGACGGCTCGGATGCCGCCCACGTCAAGAAGGTGTCATGGGCACGCAAGCAACAGTGACAAAGCCAACGCACGGAAGCGACGGGGTCCCCCGGACGCTTGTGCTCGAGCGCAACCCCACATCGGGCGCTTCGGGCGAGCGCCACCAGAACGAGGGTCACGGGCGACGCTTGATGCTCGCCTTCGAGGCACTCGACGCGTTCCCCGCGCTGTCGGAGTCCCGCACCCGCCTGCTATCGGTCATCTCCAAGGACAACGTCGCCACCGCCGACATCGTCACGGCGGTGGAGTCCGACGTCGCGCTGATCATCGCGGTGATGCGCCTCGCCAATGTGGGAAAGGCTTCCGCGGAGCGCGTCGAGACGGTCGTGGCAGCCGTGGAGCGGCTCACGCCACAGGCGGTGCAGTCAATCGCCAACCGAGTGCGCACGTTCGACTTCTTCGAGCGCTCCAAAGGCTGGGACGCCGAGCCCGAGCGCTTTCGCCTACACGCGCTTGCCACGCAGCACACCGCCGATCGGCTTGCCGCCGAGGTCGGCTATGAGCATCGCGATCGGCTGACCGTCACGAGTCTCCTACACGACGTCGGCAAGCTCGTGCTGATGCACGCCTACCCCGGCTATGTCGCCCAAGTCAAGAGAGACGGGTTAACGCCGGAGAAGCGCATTCACCAGGAACGGCGCGAGCTGGGCGTCGACCACGCGCTGGTCGGCGGGGTGCTCGCGCGTCGCTGGGGATTGCCGCCGAGCATCGCGACGACGATCGAGCGCCACCACAATCCCGACGCCACCGGCGAGGCCGCGTTCGTGCGCCTCGCCGACATGCTCGCCCACTACGCCCACGGCGCGCCCGTCGCGCCGGCCGAGATGCTCTCGGTCGCGCGTACGCTCGGGCTCGGGCCGGAGGAGCTGCGCCGCGTTATGTACGAGCTGCCGAACTCCACCGCTCAGCGCCAGCGCATGGTCGATCCCTGTCCGCTGTCCGGCCGCGAGCTGGGCGTGTTGCAGCGGCTCGCCGAGGGCAAGGTTTACAAGCAGATCGCCCACGAGCTGACGCTCTCCACCAGCACCGTGCGCACGCACCTGCACAACATCTACGGCAAGCTCGGTGCGGTGGATCGCGCCCAGGCCGTGTTGATCGCCACCGAGCGGGGCTGGTTGTAGCGAGGCTCGCGGCGTCGCGGGTCCGGCCAGTTGCGTAGCATCGCGGCTACCCGCGATGATCTCGATTACGAGCAAGTCCCCCTATGCCGTGGCGGCGCTTGCCGAGCTGGGTCGTGCGAGCGGCACGGATCCGGTGCCGATCGGCGAACTCGCGCGCCGTCGCGAAATGCCGGTGCAGTTTTTGGAGCAGCTATTCGCGGTGCTGCGCCGCGCCGGCGTGATCAGCTCTCAGCGTGGAGTCAAGGGCGGTTATCGCTTCGCTCGCGACCCCTCAGAGGTGAGCGTGCTGGAGATCGTCGAGCTGCTCGACGGTCCGCTTGGCCGCGACGCGAAGGGGGTGTTCGCCGATGCTTCCAGGGCCGCGCGCGACGTGCTCGCCGCTACCACGATTGCCGATGTGATCGAGCGTGAAGCGCGCGAGGCGGGCGCGAGCATGTACCACATTTGACCCAAGCCACTATTGTCGGGGACATATGGGGTCAATCCCGATCAACATTGCGGGGCTCGTGGGTGGAACGCCGCTGATTCGCTTGAAGCGGATGCTCGAAGGCGCCGCCGCTGAGCAGGCCGGCGTCGAGTTGTATGCCAAGCTCGAGGTGTTCAACCCTGGAGGCAGCGTCAAGGACAGGATCGGCGTGGCGATGATCGAGGCGGCCGAGGCCGAGGGCGCGATCGAGCCGGGTCGCACCACGATCGTCGAGGCCACCAGCGGCAATACGGGCATTGCGCTCGCGTTCGTGTGTGCCGCCAAGGGCTATGACCTCGTGCTGACGCTGCCACAGGGAATGAGCCGCGAGCGGGAGATACTGCTGAAGCTATACGGGGCGAGCGTGCGGATCACCGAGTCGCTCGGCGGCATGAGCGAGGCGGTGCAGGCGGCGCGCGAGATGGCGCGCGACCCCGACGTGTTCCTGCCCGACCAGTTCTCAAACCCGGCCAACCCCGAGGCTCATCGGCGTACCACCGGCCCGGAGATCGAGCATGCGCTGGACGGGCGTGTCGATGTGCTCGTTGCAGGTGTCGGCACCGGTGGCACGATTACCGGCGCCGGCGAATACCTGCGCCAGCGCAACCCGGGGCTGCGGATCGTCGCGGTCGAGCCACAGAACTCCGCGGTCCTCTCCGGTGCGCCGCCCGGGCCGCACCGCATCCAGGGCATCGGCGCCGGCTTCGTGCCGTCCGTGCTGAACCGTGAGCTGATCGACGAAGTGATCCCCGTGTCCGACGACGACGCGATCCAAACCGCCTGGCGCTGCGCCAAGCGGGAGGGGCTGCTCGCCGGCATCTCCTGTGGCGCGGCCCTGTGGGCGAGCTTGCAAGTGGCGCAGCGCCCCGAATCCAAGGGCAAGCGGATCGTCACGATCATGCCCGACTCGGGCGAGCGCTACATCTCCCAGGCATTCTTCGCACCCTCGTAGGGGCGCTACGCTCTCCCCATGGTCGGGATCGACACGGTCAGGCGAGTTGCACGCGAGCTTCGCCGCGACGTTGAGATGGCACGCGATCGCGATCCGGCGGCCTGCGGAGTGGCGCCCGCCGAGATCGTCGCGACCTGGCCCGGTATCCAGGCGGTGCTCGCCTATCGCGTGGCGCATGCGCTGGAGTTGCTGAACATTCCGCTGCTGCCGCGAGCGATTTCCTTCTGCTCACGGGCGTTCACAGGCGTTGAGATCCATCCGGCCGCCGGCATCGGCACGGGCCTGTTCATCGACCACGGCTCTGGTGTGGTGATCGGCGAGACAGCCGAGATCGGCGACAACGTCACCCTCTATCAGGGAGTCACGCTCGGCGGCACGGGCTTTGCCACCGGCAAGCGCCACCCAACCGTGCAGGACAACGTCACGATCGGCTCCGGCGCCAAGCTGCTCGGCCCGATCACGATCGGCCACGGCGCAAAGATCGGGGCCAATAGCGTCGTCATCACCGACGTGCCGCCCAACTCCACCGTCGTCGGCAACCCCGGTCATCCGGTGCGCGTAGACGGTCGCCGCCCGGAGGGACCCGACGCCGACTGGATTCATCTCCCCGACCCAATCGCCGAGGCGATCCAGGGTTTGGCGAGTCGCATCGGTGCACTCGAGCGGGCCGTATCCGAGCTGTCAGGCGAGGAGGCCGGTCCGCCCGCCGAGGTTCGACCGTTGCGTCCGGTGAAGGGTCCCAACCCGGCCGGGGGCTAGGCGAGTCCGGCGGGTACCTGGGCGAGCACGGCCGTAGCTTTGGCGAGCCGACTGAGGGTAGGCACGGCGCGGCTTGGTTGGGAGGGTAAGGCGAAGTTAGTAGAACACAGTCCGGCAGCGGTGCCGTGGGCGCGACTTGTATTGAATTCCCCGCCCACTCGCCTGACCACGCGTCCACAGCCATGTGTCGATCGCTCGCGCGGGCACGCCGGTGCGCTTTGAGATCAACTCGCAGGCGTGCACCGCGCACGCGCGAATCTCACGCTCGGGGCCCCCCAGCGGGAGCCGCCCGCCTTTGTCGATGTGGCTCGCCAGCGCCTCGTCATACACGAGCACGCCGTCGCAGCGCAGTACATGCGGCACGAGGTTGTCGGCGAAGATCGTGAGGCGGTCGAGGTCGGCGAACTCGGCCACGCCGGCGAGCGCCAGATCGTTGGGCACGATCTGTGCACGCTTGTAAAAGCCGCGGTCGTCGAACATCGCCATCCCGTGTGCCAGCATCTCGGCCAGTCGCTGCGCCGAGCCGCCGGCCTCTGTGACCAGGTCGAGTGCCCGACTCGGCCTGCGGGCCGGGCCGACGGGCCGCTCCGCCAGGAAGCGCCCAAGCGCGCGCAGTGCCTGTGCATACAGGCTCATCAGCTCGTGATCCGGGCGCTGGCCAAGGATCGCCGCGATCTCGATGGTGCTCACCTGTGACAGCCACCTGAAGGTCGGCGGACCGTGGGCACGCACATGGTCGGCAAGTGCCCACGACACCGTGAAGTACCCGCTCACGGGCTTGCCGTCGGCGGTGCGCTTGCGCAGTGTCGGAAACCAGCCCGAGCCGAAGTTGATCGTATCGAGCGCGAGCATGTAGTCGGCCACGTCGGCCGCCTCGCCCTCCAGGTAGTGGCGCTCAGGGTCGAGCTGGGGCGCGGGTGTTGGTGCGACCTCGGCGGCCGCGTCGAGGTCGATCCGCACCCAGCGCGCATCGCCGGCGATCTGAGCACAACATGCCCGCACTTCCTCTGCGATCCCCACGAGAGGAACGTTACGCGCCCAAAGCGTGAGTAGCTGCGCGTGGGCGGCAAGCGCGGGGCGTCGGTTCGCTGCCGGCTCCGCTTCTATGCTGCCGGGGATGGCCGAAAGCGACCGCTCCGAGGCACCCTCCGAGCCCCAGGCCGAGCACTCCGAGCGCGTCGAGGCGCTGCTTGCGGGCCTCAACGAGCCCCAGCGCGAGGCGGTGACCCACGGGGAGGGGCCCTTGCTGATCCTCGCGGGCGCGGGCAGCGGCAAGACGCGCGTGCTCACCCATCGCGTGGCGTTTCTGATCTTCACCGAGCAGGCTCACCCGAGCGAGATCCTTGCGATCACGTTCACGAACAAGGCCGCCCAGGAGATGCGCGGGCGCGTCGAACACTTGCTCGGAGGCAGCATGCGACGCATGTGGCTGATGACCTTTCATGCCGCCTGTGCGCGCATCATGCGTGCACACGCCGAGCGCCTGGGCTACACCTCGCGCTTCACGATCTACGACCAGGCCGACTCGCGGCGGATGGTCAAGCGCTGCATCGAGGAGGTCGGCGTTGACCCGAAGCGCTTTGCCCCGGCGGCGATTCAAAGCCAGATCTCCCAGGCCAAGAACAAACTGCTTGCCGCGTCGGACTGCGCGCAGGCGATCGGCTCGCCGTTTGAGCAGGTGCTGGCCGAGGTGTACCAGCTGTATGAGAGCGAGCTGTTGCGCATGAACGCGATGGACTTCGACGACCTGCTGTTTCGCACTGTGAATCTGCTGGAGCTGTTCGAGGACGTGCGCACCCACTACGCGCAGAGCTTCAAGCACGTGCTGGTGGACGAGTACCAGGACACCAACCACGCGCAGTACCGGCTGCTGCAGTTGCTCGTCGGGGGTGGCCGCGCTAAGCCCACGCGTGGGGAGCGCGTGAACATCCCCGGGCACCGCAACTTGGCGGTAGTGGGCGACGACAGCCAGTCGATCTATTCATTCCGTGGAGCCGACGTATCCAATATCTTGGATTTTACCGAGGACTTCCCCGACGCGCGCGTGGTCAAGCTCGAGCAGAACTACCGCTCCACGCAAACGATTCTCTCCGCCGCCAACGCGGTGATCGCAAACAACCGTGGCGGCATCGCCAAGCGCCTGTGGAGCGAGAACGGGCAGGGCAGCCCCGTGCGGGTGCATGGCCTGGAGGACGAGCACGCCGAGGCGCGCTTCGTCGTGGGCGAGGCCGAGCGGCTCGTGGACGAGGGCGCCTCTCGTGCCGAGATCGCGATCTTCTATCGCACCAACGCGATGTCGCGCGTGATCGAGGACACGCTCGTGCGTCGCGAAATCGCCTACCAGGTGATCGGCGGCACCAAGTTCTACGAGCGCGCGGAGATCAAGGATGCGGTTGCCTATCTCGCCTGGATCGCCAACCCGTTCGATGTCGTCAGCTTCCAGCGTGTCGCCAACTCTCCTCGCAGGGGGCTGGGTCAGACCTCGCTGTCGCGGATCGTCGCCCACTCGGCGAGCGTCGGGCAGTCGGTGTGGGAAGTGGCAGTGGCCGCAGATCGCATCCCCGGGCTCGGTGCCGCGGCGATCAAGTCGCTCGGACGTTTCATGATGACGATGGAGGACCTCGCCACCCTTGCCGCCGACGGCATTCCCGTGGGCGACATGATGGAGGCGGTGCTTGCTCGCAGCGGCTACGTGGAAGCGCTCGAAGCGGAGTCGGTCGGCCAGGGCGAAAAGGCGTTCGAGGCGCAGGGTCGCATCGAAAACCTGCAGCAGCTGGTCGAGGTGGCACACGAGTTCGACGCCAACAACTCGGCCGAGGGCGACACGCTCGAGCAGTTCCTGCAGGAGATCGCGCTGAAGGCCGACGGCGACTCGCGCAAGGACGACGAGGGGCTGGTGACGTTGATGACATTGCACAACGCCAAGGGTCTTGAGTACCCGATCGTGTTCGTCGCCGGTTGCGAGGAGGGCGTGTTTCCCCATCAGCGGGCGCTCGATGAAGGTGGCATCGAGGAGGAGCGCCGGCTGTTCTATGTGGCCGTGACCCGCGCTATGCGTGAGCTGTACCTGACCCACGCGCGGCGGCGCTCGGTGTTCGGCGCCTCCACATTCGCGCTCCCGAGCCGCTTCCTGGATGAGATCCCCGCCGAGCTATGCCAGCGTGAGGATCTGCCCGCGCCGCGTCCGGGCGGTGCGCGCGTGGGTGCGGGGATCGGTGCGGGGACTGGCGGCTTTGCCAGCGCGGGCGCTCGCGGGGGCGGCGGCGATTGGGCCTCCGCATCGCGCTCGGCCGTCCCGACCGCGTCCTATCGCCTCGGCGATGACATCGTGCACGCCGCATTCGGCGAGGGCGTGGTCACTGGCGTTGAGGCGGACGGCATCATCGTGGTGCGCTTCGCGGGCGATGGCTCAGAGCGCAAGCTGATGGCCGACTACGCTCCCGTGTCGCGCCGCTGAATTCCATACGATCCAATCTGTGACGGCCACGATCATCGACGGCAAGGCAATCGCCGCGCGCGTGCGGGCAGAGGTCGCGCGCGATGTCGCCGAGCTGGTGGAGAGCGGCGCGCAGCCGCCGGGCCTTGCGACAGTGCTGGTCGGCGAGGACCCCGCGTCGGCCGTCTACGTGGGCGGCAAGCAGCGCGCGTGCGCCGAGGTCGGGATGACGCCCTATGACGAACGGCTGCCGGCGGACGCCACGCATGAGCAGGTGGCGGGGCGGTTGCAGGCGCTGAACGACGACCCCGCCGTTAGCGGTGTGTTGCTGCAACTGCCGCTGCCCGATCATCTCGACGGCCCTGCGCTGACCGGCCTGATCGACCCGCGCAAGGACGTCGACGGGCTCACCCCGGTCAACGCGGGCCTGCTCTCGCTCGGGCGCCCGGGCCTGCGTCCGTGTACGCCGAGCGGGGTCATGACGCTGCTCGCGAGTGTCGAGGTCAAGCTTGAAGGAGCCGAGGCGGTCGTGGTGGGGCGCTCGAACCTGTTTGGCAAGCCGATGGCGCAGCTGCTCCTGGAGGCGAACGCCACAGTCACGGTGTGTCATTCGCGCACGCACGACCTGCGTGAGGTCTGCGCGCGCGCGGACATCCTGATCGCGGCTGTCGGCCGTGCGCGACTGATCGAGCGCGATTTCATCAAGCCGGGCGCAGTCGTGATCGACGTTGGTATGAACCGCCTGACCCCCGAGCAGGCGGGCACGAAGAGCGGGCTCGTGGGCGACGTCGACTTCGAGGCCGCTCGCGAAGTCGCCAGTGCGATCACGCCGGTGCCAGGAGGAGTGGGGCCGATGACGATCGCGATGCTGCTGGCCAACACGGTCAGGGCGAGTGAACAGCTGACAAAGGAGACCAGGTGAAGCTCACGCGGCTGCGTTTGGGAGAGCTGGCGGCGCTTGCGGGCGCGGTGTGTGTGATCGTCGCGCTCACGCTCCCTTGGTATGAAAACGTCGAAGGCAAGCTCAGCGCGTGGAGCACGTTCGGCCCGGCGGTCGTCCTCGTGATGCTCGCGGCGCTGGCAGCGCTCGCGCTGGTATTGACCACGCTCACCGAGCGATCGACCGCGCTGCCTGTCGCGGCCGCCGTGTGGAGCACCCTGTTTGGCGTTCTCGGCGTGATCGCGGCGCTTGTGCGTGTGCTCGAGCGGCCCGACGGTGCCAACATGCTGTGTGCGGGCGCCTGGCTCGCGTTGCTCGGTGCTGTGCTGATCCTCGCCGGCTCGTGGCAGTCGATGCGCGACGAACGCACCTCGCGCTACCCACCCGCCACGCCGGAGCCGCGCAAACTCGCCGCGTAGAATGTGCCGTCCATGATCGACCGCGATGAAGTGCTGCACGTCGCGCGCCTGGCGCGCCTACAGCTGAGCGAGGATGAGATCGAGCCGATGGCGCGCGAGCTATCGGTCGTGCTCGACCACGTGGCCAAGATCGGCGAGCTGGATCTCGACGGTGTGGCGCCAACCACGCATGTCGCGGAGGTCACCGGGCGCCTGCGCGCCGACGAGCCATGCAAGTCGCTGCCGCGCGAGGTCGTGTTCGCACAGGCTCCGGACGTCAGCGGCGACGGATTCCTGGTCCCGAGCCCGCAAGCATGAGCGCCGATCTATCGGAGCTGAGCGCCGCTGCGGCCGCGCGCGAGCTTGCCGCGGGGGAGATCGCCGCGCATGAGCTGCTCGACGTATATCGCGCGCGCGCCGCTGCGGAGGAGCTGAACTGCTTCACCTGGGTCGGCGATGGCGAGGCGCCCGCGCCGCCGCCCGGCTCGCCGCTGGGTGGCGTGCCGCTCGCCGTGAAGGACCTGTTCTGCACCGAGGGAGTGCCATCACAGTCGGGCTCGCGCATTCTCGAGGGCTACCGACCGCCCTACACCGCCACGGTCGTCGAGCGCCTGCGGGTGGCCGGCGCCACGCTGCTGGCAAAGACCAACCAGGACGAGTTCGCGATGGGCTCCTCCAATGAGAACTCCGCCTTCGGGCCGGTGCTCAACCCGTGGGATCGCACGCGCGTGCCCGGCGGCTCCTCCGGCGGCAGCGCCGCCGCCGTGGCGGCCGGCCTGGTGCCATGGGCGCTTGGCACCGACACCGGCGGCTCGATCCGCCAGCCCGCCGCGCTGTGCGGGATCGTCGGCATGAAGCCCACCTACGGCGCCGCTTCGCGCTACGGCATGATCGCCTTCGCCTCCTCCCTGGACCAGGCCGGGCCGCTCACGCGCGACGTCACCGACGCGGCCCTGATGCTGCGCCACATGATCGGCCGCGACAAGCGCGACGCGACTTCGCTCAGCTTCCCGCACGAGATCGAGCTGCCGAGCGCCGAGAGCCTTGCGGGCGTGCGGCTCGGTGTGCCGCGGGAGTTGAGCGGCGAGGGCATCGAAGCGGGTGTGCTCGACAGCTTCATGGCGGCGCTTCGCCGCGCCGAGGGGCTGGGCGCCGAGATCGAGCAGGTGAGCCTCCCGCACGCTCCCCATGCGCTCTCCGCCTACTACGTGATCGCGCCGGCCGAGGCCTCCTCGAACCTCGCGCGCTTCGACGGGGTTCGCTACGGCCTGCGGGTTGACGATCCCGCCCACCCCAACGACCTGCTCGGCATGTACACGCGCACGCGCCACGACGGCTTCGGCGCCGAGGTCAAGCGCCGCATCATGCTCGGTACCTATGCGCTCTCCTCCGGCTACTACGACGCCTACTACGGGCGCGCACAGCGCGTGCGCACGAAGATCGTGGAGGACTTCCGCTCGGTGTTCGAGCGCGTCGACTTCGTCGTCACCCCCACCAGCCCGAGCGTCGCCTTCCCGCTCGGCTCGCGCACCGGCGACCCGCTCGCGATGTATCTCAGCGACTTCTGCACAGTGCCGATGTCACTTGCCGGCATCCCCGCGATCTCGATCCCGTGTGGTCTGAGCGAGGGTCTCCCCGTCGGACTGCAACTCGCCGGGCCGGCCTTCAGCGAGAACAAGCTGCTCGACGCTGCCTACGCGATCGAGCGGGAGCTGGCGTTCGACCCAACGCCGGCACGCGTGGCCGGCGCTGGTGGCGGTGGGCCGGTTCCTCATGACGGAGGATCCGCGGGAGCGGGCGCATGACCGACTTCGAGCCGGTGATCGGCCTGGAGATTCACATCCAGCTGGCCACACGCACGAAGATGTTCTGCGGGTGTGAGCTGTCCTTCGGCGATCCCCCCAACACGCACACCTGCCCGGTCTGCCTCGGACTGCCCGGCGCGCTGCCGGTCGCCAACGCCCGCGCCATCCATTTCGGCCTGATGATCGGCCTCGCGGTCGGCTCGCAGCTGGCGCCGCGCTCGATCTTTCATCGCAAGAACTACTTCTATCCCGACCTGCCCAAGGGCTACCAGATCTCCCAGTACGACGAGCCCCTGTGCCTGGGCGGTCAGCTCGCCGAGGTGCGCATCCATCGCGTGCACCTGGAGGAGGACGCGGCCAAGCTCGTGCACGTCGGCGAGAGCGGGCGCATCCACGCCTCCGATGCCTCGATCGTGGACTTCAACCGCGGCGGCACCCCGCTAGCGGAGATCGTCACCGAGCCCGACCTGCGCTCCGCCGAGCAGGCGGGGGAGTGGCTGCGCCTGTTGCGCACCACCATGCGCCAGCTTGGCGTCTCGGACGTGAACATGGAGGAGGGCTCGCTGCGCTGCGACGCCAACATCTCGGTGCGACCCGCCGGCACGCGGGAGCTTGGCACCAAGACAGAGCTGAAGAACATGAACTCCTTCCGCTTCATCGAACGTGGCATCCGCGCGGAGATCGCCCGCCAGGAAGACATCATGAGGAGTGGTGGTCGAGTGGAGCAGGAGACGCTCCATTACGACCCCGACAGCGGCAGAATCACCTCGCTTCGCTCCAAGGAGCAGGCACACGACTACCGCTACTTCCCAGAGCCCGACCTCGTGCCGGTGGCAGTTGACCAGCAGATGCTCGACGACGCCGCTGCCGCGATGCCCGAGCTGCCGGCCGCGCGTGCGCAACGCTTGCGCCAACTCGGCCTGAGTGAGGAGAGCGCACGCCGGCTCGCATTCGAGGGTGAGCTGGGCGACTACTTCGAGCAAGCACTCGCGGCGGAGGTCGATCCGGCGCCGGCGCCGCAGGCGCTCGCCAATTGGGTCCTCGCCGACCTGCTCGCCCGCTTGGACGATGGCCAGAGCCCGGCCGATTCTCGTGTCACCCCAGCTGCGTTGGCCATGCTCTCGGGGATGGTTGGCGCCAAGCAGGTGAGTGTGGGAGCCGCGCGCCAGGTGCTCGATCGCCTGGTGGCCGAGGGGGGAGATCCGGTAGCGATAATCGAGGCCGAGGGCCTGTCCGCGATGGACGGAGGAGACGCTCTCGCGGCCGTCGTCGCCGCCGCGCTGGCAGCCAATGCCGACGCGGCCGAGCGTGTGAAGGCCGGCAACGCCAAGGCGATCGGGCCGATCGTGGGCTACGTGATGCGCGAAACCAAGGGTCGCGCCGACGGCGGCGAGGTCACACGGCTGGTCGGCGAGCAGCTCGGTATCTGATGCGACGGCGCGAAATCGCGCCCTTGATCCAATAGGGCGAATTGTGCTGCCAGCTGCGGGATTTCGGCACTCCGAACACACGCCAGCGCGACATTTTGGACGATAGGCCAAAGGCAGTGGGCCCGTCCACGGTCAATATGTGTCCCATGAACAGGCCGATCTCAAACTCGATGGCAACTCCTCCTCGGCGGTTTCTCCTGCTGCCAGAGGACGCTGCGGACGTTCCAGGTCAGGGACTGCGCATCCGACGCTACCGACTCACCAGCGTTGGACGCTCCCACGGGCTGGATCGTCCCCCGGCGCCGTGTTCGGGGAATGCGCCACGGGTGTCCTAGCTAAGCGGACGGAAACAAGGGCCAAGTAGGGCCAAGCCTCACCGAGAGTCCCCTCCTCACGGTGACAGGCGCCGCCGGGCAGGGTTTCTGAGCCTGCCCGGCGGCGCCCCAGACGCTGCGCGCGATGCTCGACGTAGAACCAGTACGCCTGCGCTCGCGCACAACGTCTGGAGCCAGGTGTTCAAAAGAGGCGCGATGCTTGTCCCCCGATTGGTCTAACCTGTACAGCATGAGTCAGCAACCACCCAGCGGTTCCTCGTCTCGACCAGTTGGTCGCACGATTGTCGCGGGGCTGATATTGCTGCTCGCGGCGTATGTGCTGCTGAAGATCGTGATCGGCATCGCGCTTGCGATCGCCGGTCCCCTGGTGTTGATCCTCGCGGTTATCGCTCTCATCTGGGCCTACCGCGTCCTCTTCTAGCGGCGCCGCGCCGGTGGCCGCACTTTCGCTCCGATGGCCTATCTGCTAATCGCCTTCTGCTTTGGCCTCGCGGGCGGGATCGTCGGCAAGATCAAGGGCAGCTCGTTCATGCTGTGGTTCTTGATCTCGGCGGTCGTCCCGTTCATCGGGTTGCTGACCGCGATCGCCTATCGCTTCGAGCGCGACGAGCCGCGCCGGCAGTGCCCGAAATGTGGGCGCGTGACGAAGGTGTACGACGCGCTGTGCACACGCTGCGGCGAGGAGTTGGAGTTCCCCGAGCACGTGCTCGCCTCAGAAGCTGCCGAGCGGGACATGGCAGCGCACGCGCGCTAGCCCCAACTTCGGCTTGCCTAAGCGGATTTCGGCTGCCCTAAGACGAAAGTTCGCATACGCTGTGAGGCATGTCCGTCCTCGCGCAGCGTCCCCCCGAGCAGGCTCGCGAGTCACCGATCGCACGGCTGATCCATCGCGCCGGCTTCGAGAACGAGCGCTCGTTCGTGCTGCGCGTCGTGCAGCCGGCGCTCGTGGGCATGATCGACGGCACCGTCTCTTCGATCGCGCCGATCTTCGCCGCGGCGGTCTCCTCGAATTCCCATACCGCGTTCGTGGTCGGCCTATCGACCGCGCTTGGCGCCGGTATCAGCATGGGCATATCAGAGGCGCTGTCGGACACGGGCGAGACGACGGGTCGCGGCTCGCCGATCGTGCGCGGCACGATCACCGGCGGCATGACCGCGCTCGGCGGCATTTTCCACACGCTGCCGTTCCTGATCGCCGACACCCACGAGGCGCTGATGATCGCTGGCAGCGTCGTGGCGGTCGAGCTGTTCGTGATCGCCTGGGTGCGCCAGCGCTTCCTGGAGGTGTCGTTGCGCTCGTCGCTGATCGTGGTCACGCTCGCCGGCGCGATCGTGCTGGCGATCGGCATCCTAATCGGCAGCTCCTAGCGGTCCGATGACCGGCGTCAGGCGGCGTCTTCGGTCGCTCGCGTGCATAGCACGCCACGCTCCCTGCGTCCTTGCCTGACTTGGTCCTCGGACCGCTAGTGGCTCGGAGGAGGGGCAAGGGTGCGGTTCAAGCAACTGCTTTGCGAGCAGGACTGCGCTGTCACTGGGCGAAAACCCGCTGGTACACTGGCCTTTATCGAGCGCGGGGACAGCCGACGTCCTCGCCATCTCGGCAACCCATATACAGAAGGAAAGGAGGTCGGTGCAATGCGTGCAGTTGACGCAGTGATGGAATGCTTGAAGGCGGAGGGCGTGGATGTCGTCTTCGGCTTGCCCGGTGGCGCCAATCTCCCAACCTACGACGCCTTCGTCGACGGTGGCCTGCGCCACATCCTGGTGCGCCACGAGGCCGGCGGTGGCCATGCCGCCGAGGGCTACGCCAAGGCCACGGGTAAGGTCGGCGTGGCGTTTGCCACGAGCGGACCGGGCGCGACCAACCTGATCACGCCGATCTGCGACGCGATGATGGACTCCGTGCCGGTCGTGTTCATCACCGGCCAGGTGCGTACCGAGCTACTCGGCACCGACGGCTTTCAGGAGGCCGACACGATCGGGATCACGATGCCGATCGTCAAGCACTCCTTCATGATCCAGGACCCGCTGGAAATCCCGCGCGCGATCCACGAGGCGTTCTTCCTGGCACGCAGCGGCCGCCCGGGGCCGGTGCTGGTCGACATCCCACAGGACCTCTCACGGGCGGAGATTCCCTACGAGCCGGTTGCCGACGTGCGCCTGCCCGGCTACCAGCCGACGGTGGAAGGCAACCAGAAGCAGATCCGCCAGGCCGCCAAGGCGCTCGCGGCTGCCCATCGTCCTGTGATCTACGCGGGCGGCGGCGTCGTCAACGCAAACGCGGGCGCAGAGCTGGTCGAGTTCGCCACCAGCGACCGCTTCCCCGTGACCTGCACGCTGATGGGGCTCGGCGCTTTCCCGGCTCGCATGGATGGAGGACCCACCAGCCCTCCGCACCCACAGTGGCTGGGGATGCTCGGCATGCACGGCACGCGTGCCGCCAACTACGCGATGGACGAGGCCGACCTGATCTGCGCCGTGGGCGCCCGCTTCGACGATCGCGTGACGGGCAAGCTCTCGGAGTTCGCGCCCAACGCGAAGTTCATCCACATCGACGTCGACCCGGCCGAGATATCGAAGAACATCCCCGCCCACATCCCGATCGTGGGCGACGCCAAGCACGTGCTCGCCAAGCTGCTGGTCGAGTATCGTGCGCTGAGCGCACCGAGCGAGCGCTTGGGCGAGTGGTGGGAGCGGATCGAAGGCTGGCGCGAGAAATACCCGCTCACCTTCGAGGACTCAGCCGACAACGAGATCAAGCCGCAATACATGATCAAGGCGCTGCACGAGGCCACGGGCGGCGAGGCGATCGTCACGAGCGATGTCGGCCAGCACCAGATGTGGGCCGCCCAGTACTACGACTTCCCCGCGCCACGGCGCTGGATCAACTCCGGTGGGCTCGGCACGATGGGCTTCGGTCTGCCCGCGGCGATGGGCGCGGCTGTCGGCTGCCCCGATCGCACCGTGTGCTGTATCGCCGGCGACGGCTCGGTGCAAATGAACGCCCAGGAGCTGGCCACCTGCGCGCAGGAGAAAATCCCGATCAAGGTGTTCATCATGAACAACGGCTATCTCGGCATGGTGCGTCAATGGCAGGAGCTGTTCTGGGATGGGCGCTACAGCCACGTCGAGACCGGCGACTACCCGGATTTCGTCAAGCTCGCCGAGGCCTATGGCGCGACGGGCATGCGCTTCGAGGACAAGAACACGCTGGTGGACGACATGAAGCGCGCGATCGCCACCGAGGGCCCCGTCGTGGTCGACGTGAAGGTCACGCGCGAGGAGAACACCTACCCGATGATCCCGGCAGGGCAGGCCGCCCGCGAGATGGTGGGGTGAGCGCTGTGAGCGACTCGGCCACCAAGGAACCGCTGAGCCTGGAGGGGCTGCAAGCCTCGGGCAACCTGCGCTCCGGACGCAAGCACGTTCTCTCGATTCTGGTGGAGAACAAGTCCGGCGTGCTCACCCGCATCGCCGGTCTGTTCGCGCGCCGTGGCTTCAACATCGACACGCTCACAGTCGGTCCTACCGACGACGATCATATCTCGCGTGTCACGCTCACTGTCGACGGGGCGATCCACCCGATCGACCAGGTCACAAAGCAGCTGCACAAGCTCATCAACGTTCTGAAGATCCGCGATCTCGAGCCGACCGACACGGTCGCGCGCGAGCTGGCGCTGTTCAAGATCTCAGCCGACGGCGCCCAGCGCGGCGAGCTGATGCAAATCGCCGAGATATTCAGGGGCAAGGTTGTGGACGTCACCAAGCGCTCGGTCATCGTCGAGGTCACCGGCACCACCGAGAAGGTCGAGGCGTTCGAGAGCATGGTGCGACCGTTCGGCCTGATCGAGATGATGCGCACGGGGGAGATTGCAATCGCGCGCGGTAGGGGCGAGACATAGTGGGGACAGGGTCTATCGAGAGGGATATCGGGCATCCAGGACGTCGCTCGGCGCCACCGGGCCGCTTGGGATGCTGAGCGCGTGACGCTGCGGACCGGCGAGCGCTCTCCCTTCGCGCTGACAGAGTCAGACCGCGAAAGCCTGCGCGCGCGGTTGGAGCTTGCGTTGCAGCGTACGCGTCGCTCCGGAAGCCCGACACTGGCGACGATCACGCTCGCGCTGCCCGCCGATGTTGATCCGGCCGCGGTCGTGTGCGCGTCGCGACGCGCGGGCGAGCCCTGGTTCGTCTTCGAGCAGCCCGACCGCGGATGCTCGGCACTCGCCGGGCTTGGCGCGGTCGTGACGCTCGAGGACCGAGGTCCCGACCGTTTCGCCGAGGTCGCCGACCGCTGGCGCGCGCTCTCCACGGCGGCGGTCGCCGACTCGCCCGGCGAGCCCGACGGGGGCGGCCCGATCGCGGTCGGGGGCTTTGCCTTCGAGCCCGACGGCGGCGCATCGCACGCATGGAGCGGCTTCGAGCCGGCTTCGCTGGTCGTGCCCGAGGTTGCGCTCGTGCGCGAGACGCGCGGCGGTGAGCTGCGCGTGCGACTCACGCTGGCGGCGCTCGCGCAACCCGACGACACCGCCGAGGGGCTGCTAGCTGGCCTCACGCGCAGGCTCGGCGAGCTATCCGACCCGCCACTGCCGCTGCTTGACCCCGCTCCGACTGGGCGCTTTCGGGTATCCAGCGGTATGCCCCCCGAGCACTACGAGGCGGCTGTCGCGCGCGCCGTCGAGACGATTCGCGCGGGGCGCATCCAGAAGATCGTGCTCGCCCGCGAGGTACATGTGCACGCGCCGGACGACTATGACCCGGCGGCTCTGTTCGGGGTCCTGCGCGACGCCTTCCCGTCCTGCTTCGTGTTCTGTGTCGGCCGTGGCGAGGCGACCCTGATCGCCGCCAGCCCCGAGCTGCTCGTACGCCGCGAGGGTCAGCGCGTCAGCACGATCGCGCTCGCCGGCTCGACGCGGCGCAGCGCAGACCCTGCCGTCGACGCGCACCTGGGTGAGCGGTTGATGCGCGACGAGAGCTACCGCGAGGAGCACGCGATCGTGGCACGGCGCATCGAGCGCACACTCAACCGCTATGCGGTTTGGGTCGCCGCCGCACCCGAGCCGACGCTCGTGCGGATCGCCAACATCCAACACCTCGCCACCCCAATCCGCGCACAGCTGGCCGCACCGGTCGAGGCGATCGAGCTGGCGGGCCTGCTTCATCCGACGCCCGCCATCGGCGGCGAGCCCGCGGCGCCGGCGCTTGAGCTGATACCGGCGCTTGAGGGTCTCGACCGTGGTTGGTACACCGGTCCCGTCGGCTGGACCGACGCCGCCGGAGACGGCGAGTTCTGTGTTGCTTTGCGCTGTGCTTTGTTGCGCGGCAACGTTGCCCACTGCTACGCCGGCAACGGCATCGTGCGCGGCTCCGATCCTCCTACCGAGCTGGTGGAGACGGAGACCAAGTTGCAGGCGCTGCTTCCTTTGCTTACTGGCTGATCGAGCCGGAAACAGCGCTCCACACGTCGCGATGCAGCTCGACGTTGACCTCGCGCCGAGTTCGCGTTTCGACGATGCTCGATTCGGATGCGGTGAGCGCTCGCTCCAGTGCCGCGCGGAAGCCGGCGACATCGGCGACCGTCTCGTGACCCAGCCCGTACAGCGCGGCCGCGCTCGCGAAATCCAGGCCTGTCGGCGTGGCGATGTGCTCGGTGTAGATGTCGCGCTCCGTTGCGGCGCCCGCGACCGGCAGGAAGTCGAAGATCCCGCCGCCTTCGTTGTTGAGCAGCACGATCGTCAGCTTCAGATCCAGGCGACGGGCGGCGAGTAGCGCGCTGAGGTCGTACGCAAGCGCTACGTCGCCGATCAGCAGCACGGTGGGGGCGCGGCTCGCGGCTGCGGCGCCGAGCGCGCTTGAGACTGTGCCGTCGATTCCGTTTGCGCCGCGATTGCACAGAACACGTGGGGGGTCGGGTCGCACTGGCCAGAAGGTCTCGATGTCGCGTACCGGCATCGAGGAGGCCACGAATAGCGTCGCCTCCTCCGGTAGCAGCACGCCAAGCTCGGCGGCCACCACGGGCTCGCTCAGTCCGCTCGCGGCGAGCGTGCCCAGGATCGCCTCCGCCGCGCGCTCGTCGGCGGTACGCCAGCCGGCCAACCAGTCGCTGCCTCCGCCATCCTGGTTGGCGGCGCTCAAGCCACCCTTTGCCGGTGTCTCGTCGTGCCATGTTCGGCTCAGCGCCTCGAGTGTTGCCGCCGGCTCGGCCGTCAGCCACTCGAACACGGCACTCGCGGGGTCCTGCCACGCCTGCTCCGGGTCGAGTGCGATCTGGGGAGTGTCGGCTAGATCCGCCAGCCACACGCGCAAGGGCTTGGACACAGGTAGATCGCCGACTCTGATAACGATCTCGGGCCCGTGCTCGCGTGCGAACACGGGATCGCGCAGCAGCGCGTCGTATTGGGCTATCGCGGCATCCCCGCGCCGGGCGCCTGACATCGGATCGGCCAGCAACGGCCAGCCAACGAGCTCGCAGAACCGTGCGGCGGCCTGCCCGAGGGGCGTGTGGCGCTCGTGGCGGCCCACCACCAGCACTCCGCGTCGAGACGAGCCGATCCGCTCGCGCAGTGTCGCCGCCGCCAGATTTGGATCGGACGCTTGCGCGCGACGGCTAACGAAGGGCCGCGCATCTGCCCGTCCCTCGCCTGCAGGCGGCGGAGCCTGCTCACACACAAGCGGCTCGCGCAACGGGAAGTTCAAGTGCACCACGCCCGGCCGGCCCTCCAGTGCGGTCCAGTAGGCACGACATGCGAGCGTGCGCATCCAGCGGACACGCTCGTCGCTTGCCTCGTGCGTGCCCACCTCGAAAAACCACTTGGCAAAACCGCCAAACAGCTTCAGCTGGTCGATCGTCTGCCCGGCGCCGACATCGCGTAGCTCCGGCGGGCGGTCGGCGCTCAGCACGATCAGCGGCACCCGTGCCTCGTGTGCCTCGACGACCGCGGGCAACAGCTCGGCGACGGCCGTGCCCGACGTGCACGCGATCGCCACCGGCAACTCAGACGCCTTTGCCAACCCCAGCGCGAAGAACCCCGAGCAACGCTCGTCGATGTGCGAGTGGCAGCGCAAGCGTTGCTCGCGGGCGAGGCTCAGCACGAGTGGGGTGCAGCGCGACCCCGGCGAGGTGCACGCGTCGCGCATCCCGCAGCGCGCCAGCTCGTCGACGAAGGCGCCGAGCAGTCGGTAGGTGTCGGTAGCGGAGGTCATGGTCGGGTCGGGTGGAGTGCGCCTAACGCTATCTCGCTTCCTGCACGACTGTCCCGCGTATGCGCAACCGTCGGAAAAGGGGGCGTGGACAAATACCAAACGACCACCCAAGACGGCCGAGCAGTCGTGTTTGACGCTGGATCGCATCTACACCTTGCGCTCGGGCGTTCATGGCTACTCGATCACGTCGAGACAATCCTCGGAACGGTGTCCCTTCCAGATTTTCACGCCGAGGACCCCGTTTCCGGACGAGAGCAGTTCTTTCTACGCCACTTCGAGCCAAATCGATGGTTGCGAGTTGTCGTAGACTTCAACGATTACCCTGCATGGATCGTCACTGCTTTCGTCCAGCGTAACGATCCAAGGGAGTGACTATGAAGATCAACATCTCCGGCATCGAGTTCGATCACTGGCACTACGATGACCGTGGCGACGTTCTCTATCTGAGCGTCGGTCGGCCGCGCAAGCCTGCCACCGCGTTTGCGACGCAGGAGGGGCATAACGTCGAATACGACGAAGCCGGCAAGGTGATTGGCCTCATCTTGATGAACGTCCGGTGGACGCTCGAGCGCGAAGCCGAGTTGACGTTGACGTGGCCGCCAGCGCACCTGGCTCCGGGCGATCTCGCGGCGGCGTTGGCCGCTTGACTGCCAAAGCCGAGAACGTCGTCCTGCTGCACGGATTCGCCGGCACGCATCGGGCGTGGGACGGGGTTTGCGAGCATTTGTCGCCAGAACGCTATTGCCCCGTCGCGCTTGACCTCCCAGGGCACGGCGAGCTGCTCGACGCGCCGCGCCCGCTGACGTTCGATGGATGCGTGCAGAGCGTGCTGGAACGTGCCCCCGAGCGCTTCGTGCTGGCGGGCTATTCGATGGGTGGGCGCATCGCTCTGCACATCGCACTCGCCGCTCCAGAGCGGGTGCAGCGGCTCGTGCTGATCTCCACGACGGCGGGCATCGCCGATCCGGAGGAGCGCGCGCGGCGCAGCGAGGCCGACCACCGCCTCGCCGACGAAGTGCAAGCTGGCACGATCGAGGATTTCGTCGATCGCTGGCGCTCGCAGGCGATGTTCGCCGAAGACCCGCCCGAGGTTGGGATGCGCGCGCGTGCCGATCAGTCGCGCAACCGTCCCCACAGCGTCGCCGCCGCGCTGCGCGGAATCGGAACGGGACAGATGCAGCCGCTGTGGGAGCGCCTGGGCGAGTTGAGCATGCCGGCCGTCATCCTCGTCGGCACCCGCGACCTCAAGTTCCGCGAGCTGGGGGAGCGCATGGCCGCCAAGCTTCCCGACGTGCGCTTCGTGCTCATTCCTGGAGGCCACGGCCTTCCCTACGAGGTGCCGGAGGCCGTGGCCGATGCGATCGGCTGAGCCGAACCCACAGGCGGTAGCTGAAGCCATCGCCCCTTGACAGACTGAGACTGAGTCCACGCGTGTGGCCGCGAGGCGACTCGTGCGCGGAGGGCTCTACTGACCCTGTTCCTTCGCGATCGAAGAAAGCACGTCGAACGACGGTCGTGTCGTGTTGTTGCCGTTCATGAAGCCGAACTTGCCTTCGCCGTCGTCGTGGGATTCGAACCACCAGATGCCGGCGACGTGCGCATCGGAGAGGAACACTTCATAGGCCGCGCGCATCTTGGTGGCCTGTTCCTGTTCTGAGCAGGCGCCGTTGAAAGCGCCACATTTGCTCATGTCGTAGCCGAACTCGGTGATGTAGAACGGTGGGATCGAGCCGAGCACATCCTGGGCAATGGCTTCCTGGGCTGCGACGGCGTTGACACCGGCCTCGTCCTCGTAGTTTTCACCGAGTGACCCGTAGGGGTGGGTGCTCAGGCCGTTGGCGAGGATCGCGGCGGCGAGACCGGGCACCCCTTTGACGGCGTCGCGCAACCAGCCGCCACCGCTGGAATCGCTCGAGAAGCCGCTCGGTGAGGAATAGTCGCCCCACATGTTGAACAGGAGTGGGATGTGAATGCCCGCAGTCTGCATCGCGTCCACCGCGGCGAGATACATCTTTCCGTACTGCACCGGATTTGCGACGCCGCCCTTGAAGTACACCTCGTTGCCGGCTTCGGCGATCGAGATCCCCGGGTTGGCTTGGATCTGGCTTACCACTTCGGCGCCCCATTTGCTTGGTTCGGTCTGAGACAGCGGGGTTCCGTCTGCGATGTTGCCCACAATCGCGAGCACCTTGAACCCGTCGCTAAGAGAGGCCGGAACCGTGTTCCACTGGGCGCCGATTTCCACGCGGTTCCAAGTGATATGGCCGGCAATGATCGTCTTGGCGGGCACTTCTCCCCAACCCGCTCCGTCGTTGGTGCCAATGATCTTGCCTTTGATCCCACTCGTGGTCCCGCCTTTGGATTCCCCGCTGGATTCGCCGCCGGACCCGCCGGTGCCCCCACCTGTCGATCCGCCTTCGGACCCGCTCGTGGAAGTCGGTGGATAGACGATCGTGACCTCTTGGGCCCATGGAGCTGTGCCGGGAACGCTTGCGGACAGTCCGTAGTTGACCGTCTGGCCTGGCATGGCCGGGGGCGTGTAGCTCGTTCCGCTTACGACCGTGTAGGTGGTGCTCCGCGTGGTGTTGGGGTCGAGGATCGTAGCCAGAGTGTATTGGGTAACCCCGGGTACAGCGGTCCATGAGATGGTGTCCCCTTTTACGCTGAGCACAGGGGTTGTCGGAGTCGTGACAGGGATTTCTTCCACTTTGACGGGAACTTCTTTGATGGGAGGTGTTTCTTTGACAGGGGGTGCTTCTTCTTTGACGGGAGGTGTTTCTTCAACTGTTACCGGCGTGCTTGCCGCAGTGATGGTGGCCTCCTGGGCTGACCAGGTGAGTCCGCCGTCGGCGCTCACTCCCACGTAGGCTGTCTGTCCGGGTTTGAGGGTTGGTGTGTAGGACTGTGGTTCACTTGTACTGCGGGGAATGGTCAGGTACTTGGTGGTGCGTCCGGTGGCGCCGCGTGGTGCGGTTGAGATCGCGATCTCATAGGAGTTTTCACTGCCGATCGGCGCCCACTGCACGGTCTCGCCCTGCACGCTGAGGACGGGGGTGAGCGGGCCCCCGAGTGGCGGCGATTCGGCAGCGGACGCAGAGCCCGCCAAAGCGGCAGATACCGTCAGGCATAGCACTGACATCGATACCCATACTGCGGATCGAGCTGCAAGTTTGCGCGACCAGACCGCGGACATCGTGACCCCTTCCTCTCCTCGAAGGTTCAGGAGGGTATCAGAGATTAATAACTTTATGTAAACCTGTCTAAATCTCTCTGAGAACCTGTCTCAAAGCAGGCGGTTCTAAAGAGGCTCGACGCCGAGCCCTGGACCATCCGGCACGCCGATCGCCCCGTCCACCGCGGCAAGCGGGTCGCCGATCCCCTCGAACATCGCAAGCGTGGCCAGGCCGCAGGCGGGCAGCGGCCCGCGCGAGGCGAGCGCGGCGGCCGCGTGCAGCGCGGCTGCGATCCCCAACGGCCCGTCGAGCGTCGAGGCGACGTATGCCTCCGCGCCGGAGGCGCGCACGAGCGACGCGGCGGCGAGCAGGCCGGAGATGCCCCCGCAGCGCGCGATCTTCAGGCACACGGCGTCGGCGACGCCGGCGGTCAGCGCGCCGTGCTCGGCGGCGGTCTCGTCGATCGCCACGCGTACCGCCACGCGCTCGCGCACTTCGCGTACGCGCGCCAGGCCGTGTACAGGCTCCTCGACCAGCTCCAGGCCGGCGGGGGAGAGCACGTCGATGGCGCGCACCGCCTGCTCCACGCTCCACGCGCCATTGGCGTCCACGCGCAATGCGGCGTGTGGCCCGGCCGCCGCTCTCACCGCCGCGATGCGTCCCGCGTCGTCGCCGCTGCCGACCTTCACCTTCAAGCAGTCGAACCCTTGCTCCACCGCGCGCGCTGCCTGCTTGGCCGCTCCCACGCGGTCGAGTGCCGAGAGCGTCGCGTTCACCGCCACGCTCGGCGCTGGGGTGTCGGTCAACAGCGCGGCCACCGGCCGTCCAGCGCGACGTCCGGCGCGATCCCACAGGGCGAGGTCGATCGCGGCGAACGCCTCGGGCAGATCCTCGGCGCGTCGGCACGCGTCCACGATCTCAGCTCCGTTCGTGCCGGTCGAGCGCTCCAATATCGGGCGGTAGCGCTCCAGCGCCCGCTCCACGCGCGCGATGCTGATCCCGTCGTAGGGTTGCAGTGGCGCTGCTTCCCCATAACCGGTCACGCCGTCCTCGTCGGTGAGGGAGACCGTCAACAGCTCGCGCTCGCTCACGTCTCCGTAGGAGCTTGCAAGCGGTTGGCGCAGGCGCAGGCGATGGCGCTGTACGCCGAGTCTCATCGCTCCTCGACGCCCCGCGCTATGACCCGATCCCGCCGCTGGCGAGGATTCCGGCGGCGAACAGCAGACAGAACACGAGCTGCAGCGCTCCGGTCTTCGCCAGCGCGCCGTTCAGCGACGGGCCGTCCACGCGCGTGCGGACCACCTTCACCAGCGGCACCGCGAGCGGGATCGCAAGCCATGGCAACAGCAGCCACGCGGTCATCGAGCCGAGTAGCCACGGCAGCGGCACGAGCACGAACGCGCCCGCCACCATCGCCGTGTAGAGGGCGCGTGTGCGCGAGCGGCCGAGGCGCACCGCGAGCGTGCGCTTGCCGGCGCGGCGGTCTGTCTCCAGGTCGCGCACGTTGTTGACGACCAGGATCGCGCTCGCCAGCAAGCCGACGGGCACCGCGCACGCGAACGCCTGCCATGGCAGCTGCTGCACCTGCACGAAATATGACCCGCTCACCGCCACGATGCCGAAGAACAGGAACACGAACAGCTCGCCGAGGCCCTCATAGCCGTAGGGTCGTGGGCCGCCGGTGTAGAGCACGCCCGCGAGGATCGACGCCGCGCCGACCGCGATCAGCTCCCAGCCGGCTACCGCGACGAGATATACGCCGCACAGCACGGCGAGCCCGAACGTGACGTAGGTGGCAAGCAGCACCGTGTTGGGGGGCACGAGCCCGCCGGCTGTCACTCGCACCGGGCCGAGCCGATCGTCTGTGTCTGCGCCTCGACGCGCATCGGAGTAGTCGTTTGAGAGGTTGGTGCCGACCTGGATGAACACGGCGCCGAGCAGCGCCGCCACGAACGCGAGCGGACGGAAGTGTCCGTCGCCGAGCGCGAGCGAAGTGCCCACGAGCACCGGCGCGATCGCCGCCGGCAAAGTGCGCACGCGTGCGGCCATCACCCATATGTGCACCGTGCTCGACGTTTTCGCGCGTGGTGGCCCGGCGTGGGCCTGCGCGGCGACTGTGCGTTGTGGGGTCATGCGCGGCGGGGAAAGCGCGCGAAGTCGGGCTCGCGCTTTTGCTTGTAGGCCTCGCGCCCCTCGCGCGCCTCCTCGCTGCCGTAGAACAGCAGGTTGGCGTCGTGGGCGAGCTGCTGGATGCCCGCAAGCCCATCCTCGGCCGCGTTGAAGCTCGCCTTCAGCAGCCGCAGCGCAAACGGCGAGAGCTGAAGCATCTCGCGACACCATTGGACCGTCTCCTCCTCCAAGCGCTCGAGCGGCACCACGGTATTGATAAGCCCCATCTCCAGTGCCTGCTGCGCGTCGTACTGGCGGCACAGAAACCAGATCTCCTTGGCCTTCTTGACGCCAACCATGTTCGCCAGCAGTCCGGCGCCGAAGCCGCCGTCGAAGGAGCCCACGCGTGGGCCGGTCTGCCCGAAGCGCGCGTTGTCGGCCGCGATCGTAAGGTCGCACACGAGCTGCAGTACCTGTCCGCCACCGATCGCGTACCCGGCGACCATTGCCACGACCGGCTTTGGTAGTCGCCGAATCTGAACGTGCAGGTCGGTGACGTGAAAGCGACCGATTCCTGCCTTTCCTGCCTCGTCCTCGGCGAGGTACCCGGAATCGCCGCGTACGCGCTGATCGCCGCCAGAGCAGAACGCCAGGGGACCCTCGCCGCAGAGCACGATCGCGCCTACCTCGCTGTCCTCACGTGCCGCTTCCAGGGCCTGGGAAATCTCCACGACCGTCAGTGGGCGGAAAGCGTTTCTGACCTCTGGGCGGTTGATTGTGATCTTTGCGATGCGGGGCGCTGGATGGTCGTCCTGCGCCTCTGCTTGGGCCGACTTCTCATAGCGGATGTCGGTGTAGCTGCCGGCTGCAATCCACGTGGTGGCCAAGGTTCCTCAACGCTCCCGTCCGTAGCTGTGGGTTGGCGCCCGCACGGTGCGCGCGCCAACGATTCAACGCGAAGGCTAGCTGTTGTCCATGAGTAGGTTGGTCCATCCGGCTCCCTTGGAGGCTGAGAGCTAGCCTGTGGCGATGCAGGTCGAAGCATGGCTGCAGCGCGCCGCTATCTCGGCGCCGACGCTTACCGCGCTCCAAACCCCGGATGCGTGCGTGTCCTATGGCGAGCTGTGGCACTCGGCGCGCGCGGGCGCGGCCGAGCTGAGCGAGCGTGGAGTGCGTCCTGGGGAGCGCGTCGCGATCGCGCTGGCGCCAGGCATCGCCTTCGCGCGGGCCCTGCACGCGTGCATGTTGCTGGGTGCGGTCGCGGTGCCGGTGGACTTGCGTCTCACGACTGCCGAGCGCGAGCGGATCGTGGAAGGCGCGTGCTTGGTTGTCGAGGAGCCGCTAGGCGCCGGCGACGGCGCCCACGAGAACGCCCGCGCGAGTAGACGTGATAGTGCTGGTCTGGCCGCCGAGGCGCCTCGCGTCTTCCACGACCTCGACGCTGTGTGCGCGGTGATCCACACATCCGGCACGACCTCGGCCCCGCGGCCGATCGAGTTGACCTACGGCAATTTCCTATGGAGCGCACTCGGCTCGGCGGTGGCGCTTGGGGTCGATCCGCGAGAGCGCTGGCTGTGCGCGCTGCCCGTGTCGCACGTGGGCGGCTCGTCGATCCTGCTGCGCAGTGCGATCTACGCGACTACCGCCGTTGTCCACGAGCGCTTCGACACTGAGGCTGTGCTTGGTGCACTGCAAAGCGATCGAGTCACGCTCGTGTCGCTCGTCTCGACCACGCTCGCGCGACTGCTGGACGCCGGCCTGTGCGACCCCCCGTACCTGCGCTGCGCGCTCACCGGTGGCGGTCCCGTCCCGGCCGCGCTTGCCAAGCGTGCACGCGCGGCGGGTGTGCCGGTCGTGGAGACGTATGGCCTCACCGAGTGCTGCTCGCAGGCGGCCACTGCCCCACTTGCGGCCTTGGCCGAGGTGGGTGTCGGTTCGGCTGGGGAGGCGCCGCCGCCAGGCCCTACGAATACACAGCCCTCGCACGAGATCGGCGCGGGCGTGCCGCTGTTTTGCACGCGCGTCGAGGTCGCGCCCGACGGGGAGATCGTGCTCGCCGGCCCGACCGTGGCACCTGGCTCGAAGTCTGCCGACGGTCGCTTGCACACCGGCGATCTCGGCCGTATCGACGCTGCCGGCTTTCTGCACGTGAGCGGGCGCAAGGCCGACACGATCGTCACCGGAGGGGAGAACGTCGCGCCGAGCGAGGTGGAGGCGGTGCTCGAAGCGCACCCCGCCGTGCTCGAGGCGGCGGTGCTGGGACGGGCGGACGAGCGCTGGGGGGAGGCGGTTACAGCGATCGTCGTGCTGGCCGCACAAGCGACCGTGGAGGAGGGCGCCCTGCGCGAGCACTGCTCCGCGCGGCTGGCCCCGTATAAGGTGCCGAAGCGGGTCGAGTTCGCCTCGGCGCCGCTCCCACGGACGCGCTCTGGCAAGCTGTTGCGACGGGATCTATGAGGGAGGTGTGTAATGGGCATCTTCGGAACTGTGAAACATGCACCGTTTGACCTGTGTAATGGGCACTGTTGGGATTGTGTGATGGGCGCCGCTGGGACGCCGAGATGAGCACCGTTCAGCCGGAGGAGGAACGCGACAACGAGCGCGCGAGCGACGCGGCCCGCGCCCGTAAGAGTGCCGCCGCGCGTGCGCATCGCGAAGCGAGCCTCGCCCACTGGGAAGAGGCCGCCTCGGGCTGGGTGGCGCGCCAGGCGACGCTGCGCGATCTCTCCGCGCCGGTGTCGCACTGGATGATCGACGCGGCCGATCCGCAGCCGGGACAGCGCGTGCTGGAGCTGGCGGCTGGGCTGGGGGAGACGGGCTTTCTCGCGGCCGAGATGGTTGCGCCCGTCGGCGGTGTTATCACCAGCGATCAGGCCGACGCGATGCTCGACGGTGCGCGCAAGCGAGCGGGCGAGCTAAACCTTACGAACGTCGAGTTTCAGGTGCTCAACGCGGAATGGATCGATCTGCCCGTGGCGAGCGTGGACATCGTGTTTTGCCGCTGGGGCTACATGCTGATGGCCGATCCCGCTGCCGCGCTTGCGGAGACGCGACGCGTGCTGCGCCCGGAAGGCCATGTGGCACTCGCGGTGTGGGACGCGATCGAGAGCAACCCCTGGGCGCAGTTCCCTGCCGCCGAGCTGTTGGAGCGCGGGTTGATCGAGCCGCCGCCGGAGGGTGCGCCGGGGCCGTTCGCGCTTGGCGACAGACAGCAGGTGCACGACCTGATTGAGCGCGCCGGCTTCGACGAGGTGTGGGTGGAGCACGTGGACCTGATCCAACGCGCGGAGAGCTTCGACGACTTTTGGGAGACGACGCTCGATATCGCACGCACTTTCCACGATGCGGTGCTCGGCCGTCCCGAGCCGGAGATCGCCGAAATCCGCGCCGGCCTCGCCGCGCGCCTGAAGCGCTTCGTCGAGCCGGACGGCTCGATTGAAATTCCGATGCGCGCGCTCTGCGGGGTAGGAACTGCGTGAGGAGACCGTTCCGCGGCGTGCTGCCCCCCGATGCTCGCCGTACAACCAGTACGCCTGCGCTCGGGTGCGGCGCATCCCATCCACGGACCGGCCTCCTCAACGGCCGGTCGGATAACCTCCCGCCATGCTCTATGACGACGATGCAGACCTAACGCTCCTTACCGAAGCCGGGGGACACTCGCCTTCGGCTCGCATCCCCGTTTCGGCCAGCAAGACCGTCGCGATCATCGGCTATGGCTCCCAAGGTCATGCCCACGCACTGAACTTGAAGGACTCCGGCGTCAGCGTCGTTGTCGGCCTGCGCGAGGATTCCGCCTCGGCGGGGAAGGCTCGCGAGGAAGGGCTCGAGGTGCTCTCGCCCGTGGAGGCCGCCAGTCGCGGGGACCTCGTGATGATGCTGGTGCCCGACGAGCTGCACCGCCAGGTATGGGGCGAGATCGGCGACGGGATCGCCGCCGGCAACCTGCTGCTGTTCGGCCACGGCTTCTCGATCCATTACAAGGAGGTCGAGCCGCCCCCCGGCGTCGACGTGGCGATGGTCGCCCCCAAGGGCCCCGGTCACTTGGTGCGCCGCCAGTTCACAGAGGGCAGTGGCGTGCCCGGCCTGATCGCGGTCGCCCAGGATGCCACCGGCAACGCGCGCGCGTTGGCGCTCGCCTACGCGAAGGGCATCGGCTGCACGCGCGGCGGCGTGATCGAGACGACTTTCAAGGATGAGACCGAGACCGACCTGTTCGGCGAGCAGGCCGTGCTGTGCGGTGGCGCCTCAGAGCTGGTGCAGGCCGGTTTTCAAACACTGGTGGACGCCGGCTATGACCCGGAGATGGCCTATTTCGAGTGCATGCACGAGCTGAAGCTGATCGTGGATCTGATGTATGAGAAGGGACTCGCGGGGATGCGCTACTCGATCTCCAACACGGCCGAGTACGGCGACTATACGCGCGGCAAGCGCGTCATCACCGAGGAGACACGCGCCGCGATGCGTCAGATCCTCAAGGAGATCCAGGACGGCGACTTCGCGCGCGAGTGGATTGCCGAGAACCGCGCCGGGCAGGAGAACTTCAAGCGGATGCGCGCCGAGCAGGCCGACACGCAGGTCGAGCACGTGGGCGGCGAGCTGCGCTCGCACATGGCCTGGATCAAAACCTCCTTTTAGCCACCCATCCGCCCTTCGGGCCGGATCGTGTCGAGTGAGAGGCGTGCTCCACAATCCCTCGGGCCGGATCGTGTTGAATGGAGCTGTGCTCCACGGCCCTTCGGGCCGGATGAGTGGCCCGCGGCGAGTCGGTTCGCTACACTCGCCTTCCTCGTCGCGACTGGCGCACTAGGTGGAGTTCACCACCGGGGAGCGACGAGCACCATCGCCGCGCGCCTGGGCATCCTTCGATCATCGACACTCCGCGAGGACGCCCCATGACGCCGAACTCCCAAGCGCAGGACACCCAACTCGTAATCCCCGCCGATCTGAAGCCCGCTGACGGGCGCTTCGGCTGCGGTCCTTCGAAGGTACGCCCCGAGGCGCTCCAGCGCTTGGCAAGCGGCGCGGTGCCGATGGGCACATCGCATCGTCAGAAGCCCGTCAAGAACCTTGTGGGGGAGATTCGCGCGGGGTTGCGCGAGCTGTTCTCGCTGCCCGATGGCTATGAGGTCGCGCTCGGTAACGGCGGGGCCACCGCTTTCTGGGACGCCGCCGCGTTCGGGTTGATCGAGCAGCAAGCGCTTCACCTTAGCTTTGGCGAGTTCTCCCAGAAGTTCGCGACCGTCACCAGCGAGGCGCCTTTTCTGGAGGATCCGGTGGTCGTGAAGGCCGAGCCCGGCAGCGCGCCCGGGGCAGAGCAGCTCGAAGCGGCGCTTGCGCGGGACGGCGGCGCGGTGGACGCGATCGCGTGGGCCCACAACGAGACCTCCACGGGTGTGATGGCCCCCGTGCTGCGCCCGGCTGGGGCACCCCATGGCGGGGCCGGGGCAGGTGAGGCGCTCGTGCTGATCGACGCCACCTCCGGCGCGGGCGGCCTTCCCGTCGATATGTCCCAGGCCGACGCCTACTACTTCGCGCCGCAGAAGTGCTTTGCCGGCGATGGGGGGCTATGGGCGGTGCTGCTCAGCCCCGCCGCGCTGGAGCGGATTTCGCGGATTGGCTCCTCAGGTCGCTTTACGCCCGCGTCGCTATCGCTGCCGATTGCGATCGAAAACTCGACCAAGGACCAGACCTACAACACCCCGGCCGTGGCAACCCTGTTCCTACTTGCCGACCAGATCCGCTGGATGCTCGACGGCGGCGGCCTGGACTGGTGTGTGGCGCGCACCACCGAGTCCTCTACGCACCTGTATGAGTGGGCCGAGCGCAGCGATTACGCCACGCCGTTCGTGAGCGCGCCCGCCAACCGCTCGCTGGTCGTGGGCACGATCGACTTCGACGAGCGCGTCGACGCCGCCGGGGTCGCCAGGACGCTGCGCGCCAATGGCATCGTGGACGTCGAGCCCTACCGCAAGCTGGGGCGCAATCAGCTGCGCGTCGGCATGTTCCCGGCGGTCGAGCCCGACGACGTGCGCGCCCTCACAGCGTGTATCGACTGGGTAGTAGAGAGGAGCGCACAATGAGTGACGAACGGTTGAAGGTGCTCGTCAAGGAGAAGGTTGGCGACTCCGGCGTCAAATTGCTGCAGGAGCACTTCGATGTCGATCTCGGCATCGACTGGTCGGATGAGCAGTTGGCCGAGAAGATCGGCGCCTATCACGGCATCCTGATCCGCTCGGCCACGAAGATGACGGCCGAGCTGATCGAGCAGGCCACCAACCTGCGTGTGATCGGTCGCGCCGGCGTTGGTGTGGACAACGTGGACGTGGAAGCCGCCACGCGTCGGGGCATCGTCGTCGCCAACGCGCCGCAATCGAATGTCGTCACGGCTGCCGAGCACACGATGGCGCTGCTGCTCGCGCTCGCCCGCAACATTCCCCAGGCGTACGCGTCGCTCACCAGCGGCAAGTGGGAGCGCTCGAAGTTCTCAGGCGTCGAGCTGTACGAGAAGACGCTCGGCATCCTCGGCTTTGGGCGCATCGGCCAGCTTGTGGCCGCGCGTGCACGCGGCTTTGGGATGCGCGTGCTCGCTTTCGACCCGTATGTCAGCGCCGAGCGCTACCGCGAGCTGGGGGTCGAGAAGGCGGAGAACAGCGAGGAGATCTACGCGCAGGCCGACTTCATCACGATCCATCTGCCCAAGACGCCCGAGACGGCCGGCTGGATCGACGCGGAGGCGTTCGCGAAGATGCGCGACGGTGTGCGCGTGCTCAACGTCGCGCGCGGCGGGCTGATCGACGACGCCGCGCTCAAGGACGCGCTCGATTCCGGCAAGGTCGGCGGTGCGGCGCTCGATGTGTTTCCCTCCGAGCCAATCACCGACTATCCCCTGTTTCAGGGCTACCCCCAGGTGGTGGTCACGCCGCACCTCGGTGCCTCGACCGCCGAGGCGACCGATCGCGCCGGCTATCAGAGCGCCGAGCAGGTTGTCGCGGCGCTCACCGGCGGCGTTGTCTCCACAGCGGTCAACATCCCCGCGGTTGGGGCGGAGGACATGGAGGTGCTCGGACCGTTCCTGCCGCTCGCGCGGCGTTTGGGGCGCCTGGCGATGGCGCTCGCCGAGGGCAGCTCGGTGGAGCGCATCGAGGCGGCCTTCATGGGTCGCATCGCGGACTTCGACACGCGTCTGCTCACGCTCGCGGTCATTGGCGGGGCGCTGGAGGGTCGCACGGAGGAGCAGGTCAACCTCGTCAACGCGCCGAGCATGGCCCAGCAGCGCGGCATCGTCGTGGAGGAGAAGTCGGTGTCCGAGGCGCAGGACTTCAACGAGTTGATCCGCGTCACCGTGATCGCCGGCGATGAGCGGGTGGCGGTCGCGGGCACCGGCATCGGCCCCAACCGCGTGCCGCACCTGGTCGAGGTGCAGGGCCGGCGCCTGACGATCGAGCTGACGCCGCACGTGTGCGTGTTCCGCTACGCCGACCTCCCCGGCATGATCGGCCGCGTCGGCACGAGCTTCGGCGCACACGGCATCAACATCTCCTCCGCAGCTGTCGGGCACACCCCCGACCACGATGAGCAACGGCTGGCGGCAATGGTCGTCACGACCGACGCGCAGGTGCCGGGCGAGGTGGTCGACGAGATCGTCGCAAGCGTTGGCTTCGTCGCCGGTTGGAGCGTCGCGCTGAGCTGACGCTGACGTTGTCCTAATTGATGGAGTAATCTCATACGCTATGCAGGCGATCGAGATCGCCAAGCACGGTGGACAGGGCGTGCTCAGAACGGTTGAGCGGCCCGACCCCGCGCTACGGCCAGGCTGGGTGCGCATCGACGTCGCTGCGTGCGGTGTCAACTTTGCCGACGTCATGGCGCGCATCGGCCTCTACCCGGACGCGCCGAAGCCGCCCTGCGTGGTTGGCTACGAGGTGGCCGGCACCGTCATCGGGGTCGGCGACGGCGTGGAGGAGCTGACGCACGGTCAGCGCGTGATCGCGGGCACGATGTTCGGTGGTTACGCCACTCAGGTGACCGTGCCCGAGTGCGATTGCGTGGTGCTGCCCGAGCGGCTGTCCTTCGAGGAGGGCGCCGCGATCCCGGTCAACTACGCCACCGCGTGGGCCGCGCTCGTCGGCTACGGCAAAGTGCAGGCGGGCGAGCGGGTCCTGATCCACTCCGTCGGTGGCGGCGTTGGCACCGCCGCGGTACAGATCGCACGGCGCTTCGGCGCGAGCGAGATCTACGGCACCGCCTCGCCCTTCAAGCACCATCGCCTCGCTCCACTTGGCGCCGACTACATCCTCACCTATGAGCAGGCCACCAAGAAAGGCGGCGTGGCGGACCTCGATGTGATCCTCGACCCGCTCGGCGGCTCGAGCCTGCGCCGCAGCTATGAAATGCTGCGCCCGGGTGGGCGGTTGATCGCTTTCGGTGTCTCTGGCGTCGTCTCCGGTGGTAAACGCAAACCGCTCGTCGCGCTGCGCACGCTCGCGCGCACCCCGCGCTTCTCATCGCTGAAGCTAATGTCCGAATCCAAGGCCGTGATCGGGTTGAACATGCTCACGCTGTGGAAGGCCCGCGAAACATTGCAACCGTGGATCGACCCGCTGCGCGAGCTGATGGAGGACGGCACGATCCAACCTGTGATCGAGTCTACGTTCGAATTCAGGGAGGTGGGCGCCGCGCAGGAAGTGCTCACCAAGCGGCGCAACATCGGCAAGGTCGTGCTGGTTCCGGACGCTCAGTGAGTGGCGCGCGGCGCTTTGTGTCGGCGATGTTCGTCAGGCGCACGAACGGCGAGCGAGGCTTGTAGGCCACCCGGCTCGACTGCTACGCTGCTCCCAATGTCGTTCCAGTTCTCGCTTGCGCTTCTCCTGCTCCCCCCTCGGGGGGAATAGCGCGTGGCGGCCGCGTAGCCGCATACCAAAGGAGAAGAGTCAAAGCGAGAGAACTGGAGAAGTGAGGACATGAGCACAGCATCGAGAAGAGACGAGCGCGACCGTGTGAGGGTGTTCGACACGACTCTGCGCGACGGAGAGCAGTCGCCGGGGATCGCGTTGAACAAGCAGGAGAAGCTGGAGATCGCCCAGCAGCTGGCGCGGTTGGGCGTGGACGTCGTCGAGGCGGGTTTTCCGATCTCCTCGCCCGGCGACTTCGAGGCGGTGCAGGCGATCGCACGTGAGGTCAGTGGCCCCGTTATCTGCGCGCTGGCGCGCACCTCCGCGCAGGACATCGAGGCAGCGTGGGAGGCGGTGCGCGACTGCGAGCGGCCGCGCATCCACACGTTCATCGCGACCAGCGACATCCACATCGAGCGCAAGCTGCAAACCACGCGCGAGGACGTCAAGGGCCAGGTGCGCGCGGCCGTCGCGCACGCGCGCGAGCTGTGCGAGGACGTCGAGTTCTCTCCAGAGGACGGTTCGCGCTCGGATGTTTCCTACATGGCGGAGGTCATCCAGATTGCCCTGGATGAGGGCGCCACCACCATAAATGTGCCCGACACAGTCGGCTACACGATGCCCGAGGAGTACGCCGCGATGTTCGCGCAGCTGTACCGGCTGGTGCCCGGCCTGCATGACGTGGTCGTATCGGTTCACTGCCACGACGACCTGGGCCTGGCGGTCGCCAATTCGCTGGCGGGAGTCCGTGCCGGCTGTCGCCAGGTGGAGTGTGCGATCAACGGCATCGGCGAGCGCGCCGGCAACGCGTCGCTGGAGGAGATCGTGATGTTGCTGCACACGCGCGAGCCCGCCCTGGGTTTGTGGACGGGCGTGCAGACGACGGAGATCGCACGCACCTCGCGGCTGGTTTCGCGTTTGACCGGCTATCCGGTGCAGCCCAACAAGGCGATCGTCGGGCGCAACGCGTTCGCGCACGAGGCCGGCATCCATCAGGACGGCGTGCTGAAGGAGCGCGCCACCTATGAGATCATGGACGCCACCACCGTCGGCCTGCAGAGCAACGCGATCGTGCTGGGCAAGCACTCTGGCCGCCACGCGCTGCGCGCAGCATTGGAGGAGATGGGCTTCAAGGTCGAGGGCCAGGCGCTGAACACGGCCTTCAAGCGCTTCAAGGAGATCGCCGACCGCAAGAAGCAGGTGACCGCGATGGACCTGGAGGCGCTGGTTGCCGAGGAGTTGCGCGGCAGCGACGAGGTCGCGACTTACGCGTTTGTCGACTTCGAGGTCGCTGCCTCCTCGGCGGGCCCGCCGATGGCGCGTGTGAACGTCAGCGTCGAGGACGGCACGTCGCAGGAGGGGGCACGCACGGTCAAGACCGGCGAGTCCTCGGGCGACGGTCCGGTCGATGCGATCTTCAAGGCGATCAACGCCGCCACGGGCGTCGATGCCGCGCTGCGCGAGTTCCGTGTCGACGCCGTCACCGAGGGCCAGGACGCGCTGGGCGAGGTGTCGGTCGTGGTCGAGGTGCAGGGACAGACCGGCGCCGGCCAGGGCGTGTCCACCGACATCATCGAGGCGGCCGCACGCGCGTACGTGCGCGCGGTGTCGATCGGTGTGCTGCGTGCGCGTGAGGGCGAGCGCGGGGTGGGATTGCCCGAGCCAGCTGCATAAAGGCCAGCCCTAAAGTCCCCGCCTGTCCTCTAATGGGGACAGGCAGGAAGATTCGCGTCCTCGGGAGAGGCGTGTTTACCACCGTATATGTACGATTCGGCTATGTGGAGGACGCTTGCTCTAACCGAAACGGGATGGCTCGCTCCTCTCTCTCAAATCGGGTCAGACACGCAAGCTCCTAACGGCGCATGACGCGCGCGGCCTGCGTGCTCGCGGCTGGGCTCGCGCTCGTGGCGGTCGGCCTGGTCGTGACGCTGGCGGGTTCGCCGACCGTGGTGGTTCGCGCGAACGGCACGCCCGCCAACGAACCGATCCGCGAAATCGGCGGCGGCGTTGGCGCCTGTCAAAGCGGCGAAGTGCTGCCGGCGGGCGCCTCGGCGATACGCCTCACGCTCGTGGCCAACGCGGGGCCCCGCGTGACGGTCACGGCGCTGTCGGGCTCGCGCGTGCTGGCCCGCGGCGTCGCGGGCGCCGGCTGGACCGCGGGCGCGATCACCGTGCCGATCAAACCGCAGGCTCGCGCGGTCGCCGGCGCGCGCGTCTGCTTCAAGCTCGGCGCGGCCCCGGAAAAGGTGCAGGTCGGCGGCTCGCGCACGAGTGTCGCGGTGGCCGCGCGCTACCTCGCCGGGGGTGTGCTGCCGGGCCGCTTCACGGTCGAATACCTGCGCTCGGGCAGCAGCTCGTGGTGGTCGATGCTGCGCACAGTCGCGCGCCACATGGGCCTCGGACGCTCCCCAAGCGGCACCTGGATTGCGCTGCTGGTGGCGCTGCTGATGGGCGCCACGCTGGCTGTCGGGTCGTGGTTGGCCGTGAGGGAGTTGCGGTGAGCAGGACGCGCACACGCACGCCGCGCAAGCAGGCACCGGCCCCCACGCGGGTGCGCACCTCAGCGTCCTCGCGGGCGCATGACGCGCTTGCGGCGGCGCGCGCGGTGCTCGCGCGCGTGCCACGCGCTGCCTGGCTGTGCGCGCTGGTGGCGCTGCTCAACGCGGTGTGCTGGTCGCTGATAACGCCGCCGTTTCTCGCGCTCGATGAGCCCGATCACTTCGCCTACGTGCAGCAGCTGGTCGAGACGGGGCGCCTGCCGTCCTCTCCGGAAAGCGAATATTCCCAGGAAGAGCAGGTTGCGCTGAGCGATCTGCATCACGCCGAAGTGCGCTTTCGCCCGGCCAACCACACGATCTTCTCGACCGCCCAGCAGGAAAAGCTCGAAAGCGACTTGGCCCAGCCGCTGTCGCGGGCCGGCCCCGGCGGCGCCGGCGTGGCCAGCTCCGAGCCGCCGCTGTATTACGCGCTACAGGCGATCCCCTACGTGCTCGGCTCGGGCGGGTCGATTCTCACCCAGCTAACGCTGATGAGATTGCTGAGCGCGCTGCTCGCTGGGGTAACTGGGCTGTTCGTGTTTCTGTTTCTGCGCGAGGCGCTGCCGGAGCAGCGCTGGGCGTGGACCATTGGGGGGCTCGGGGTGGCGTTGGGGCCGCTGCTCGGCTACTCCTCAAGCTCGGTCAACCCCGACGCGCTGCTGATCGCGGTGTCGGCGGTCGTGTTCTATTGCCTGGCGCGCGCGTTTCGCCAGGGGCTCACGCAGCGCTCGGCGCTCGTGCTCGGCGCGCTGAGCGCGACGGGCATCGTGACGAAGCTGAACTTCGCGGGCCTGGTGCCGGGAGTGGTGCTCGGGCTGATCCTGCTCGCGCGCCGCGAGGCTCGCACCGCTGGCGCGAGTGCCTACTACCGGATGCTGGCGCCGGCGCTGGCGGTCGCGATCTCCCCGGGCGTGCTGTATGGGGCCGTCAACGTGCTCTCCCACCACTCGCTGTTCGGGCTCGTGTCTGGTGGTACGTCGAGCCTGACGAGCGCTCGGCGCTCGATCTCCGCGGAGCTGGGCTACATCTGGCAGTTCTACCTGCCGCGGCTGCCGTGGATGCACAACGATTTCAGCGGCATCTCGATCCCGCGCCAGGTCTGGTTCAGGGACGTGATCGGGTTGTATGGGTGGGGCGATACGACATTCCCGGGCTGGGTGTACAGCGTGGCGGCGATCCCGGTCGTGGCAATCGGCGTCCTGTGCGTGCGCGAGCTGGCGCGCGCATGGCCGCTGCCGCGGGCGCGCGCGGCGGAGCTTGCCACCTACGCGGTCATGACGCTCGGCCTGCTCACGCTGATCGGCGCGTCGAGCTATCTCGTGTACCCCAGTGCGGCGGCGGAATTCACCGACGCGCGCTACCTGCTGCCGCTGGCGGGTCTGTGGGGTGCGGTGCTCGCGCTGGCCTCGCGCGGCGCTGGGCGTCGTTGGGGCCCGGCCGTCGGTGCGGCGATCCTCGTACTGGTGATCGCCAACGATCTGTTCGGTCAGCTACAGGTCATCGCGCGCTATTACGGGTAGCGATTTTTGGGATGGGATCGGTTCGTTCCCTCGGTCCGCACACACTCAGGGGACGCGTAGCGTGAGAGATGTTTGTGATAACGTACGCTCGTATGTCGGCTGTAAAGACACGTTCGCGCGCCAAGGACACCGGTTCCGACGCCGGCTGGGAGGCATTCGACTCCGCCGTAATCGGCGTGCGCGTAAAGGCGCTGCGCGAGGCCACCTCGTTGTCGTTGCGGGACCTGGCTGAGCGCAGCGGTGTCAGCGCGCCGATGCTCTCGCAGGTCGAGCGGGGGGAGACGAGCCCCACTTTGACCGTGGCCGCGCGGATCGCCTCGGGCCTTGATTTGCGCCTCTCTCAGCTGCTGCGCCTGGACGAGGGCGGCTCGGTCACGATCGTGCGCGCGGACGAGCGCGGGGGTGGGGGCAACGCCAAGCGCGGCCACCGCTTCGAGGTGTTGACGGCCGCGCGGCCCGGGCAGCGCTCGGAACTATCGCGCCACACGCTCGCGCCGGGGGGTGCCACCGGCGCGCCGGACGATCCGCCGATGCACGAGCCCGGCAGCCGTGAGACGACGCTCGTCGAGCAGGGCGCGGTCGTGCTCGTGTGCGATGGGCAGCGCTACGAGCTTGCCGCCGGCGACTGTGTGACCTTCGACGCCGACCTGCCCCATCATTTCGAGAACCCCACCGACGAGACGGCTGCCTTTCTAGCGGTTGTCAGTGCCGGTCTGAGACGCAGTTAGGAGAGTCATGCCGAAGTCCATGTTCGAGAAGATCTGGGAGGCGCACGAGGTCGGCTCGCCCGACTCGGGCCTGCTGTACATCGACCTGCACCTCGTGCACGAGGTGACGAGCCCGCAGGCGTTTGAGGGTTTGCGCTTGGCCGGGCGCGGGGTGCGCCGGGCGGACCGCACGCTGGCGACCGCCGACCACAACACGCCCACCGACGGCACGCCCGTCGCCGCTCGCATCAAGGACGCGCTCTCGCGCGTGCAGGTGGAAACGCTGGAGCGCAACTGTGCCGAGTTCGGCGTGCCCGTCTACTCGCTCGGCTCTGACCGCCAGGGGATCGTGCACGTGATCGGCCCGGAGCTGGGCGTCACCCAGCCGGGCGCGACGATTGTGTGCGGCGACTCCCACACCGCCACGCATGGTGCGTTCGGGGCGTTGGCGTTTGGGATCGGCACGAGCGAGGTCGAGCACGTGCTGGCGACGCAGTGCATGGTGCAGCACAGGCCGCGCTCGATGCGCATCCGCTATGAGGGCGCGCTCGGCTTCGGCGTCACCGCCAAGGATTTGATCCTTGGCACGATCGGGCAGATCGGCGTCGGCGGCGCCACCGGGCACGTGGTCGAGTACGTCGGCCCCGCCATCCAGGCGCTGGGCATGGAGGGCCGCATGACCGTCTGCAACATGACGATCGAGGCCGGCGGACGCGCGGGCATGATCGCCCCAGATGAGACGACCTTCGCCTGGTTCACCGATCCCGGCGAGCGGCCGCACGGCCGCCCCGGCGCCCCCACGGGTGCGGAGCTTGACGCGGCAATCGAGCGCTGGCGCTCGCTGCCGAGCGACGAGGGTGCCTGGTATGACAGCGACGTCGTCGTCGATGCCGCCGCGCTCTCACCGCAGGTGACCTGGGGCACGACGCCGGGCATGGTGGCGTCGGTCGGCGCGAAGGTGCCCTCGCCCGAGGAATTCGACAGTCCCGCCGACCGTGAGGCGACCGAACGCGCGCTTGCCTACATGGCACTTGAGCCCGGTACCCCAATTGAGCAGATTGCGCTTGACCGCGTGTTCATCGGCTCGTGCACCAATTCGCGCATCGGCGATCTGCGTGCCGCCGCCGAGGTGGTCGCCGGGCGCAAAGTCGCTCCGCACGTCAACGCGATGGTTGTGCCCGGCTCCCAGCAGGTCAAGGCGCAGGCCGAGGCCGAGGGACTGGATCGTGTGTTCCGCGACGCCGGCTTTGACTGGCGCGTGGCGGGCTGCTCGATGTGCCTGGGCATGAACCCCGACATCCTCGCTCCGGGCGAGCGCTGCGCCTCGACCTCAAACCGCAACTTCGAGGGCCGCCAGGGACGCGGGGGGCGCACACATCTCGTCTCACCGCAGATGGCCGCCGCCGCGGCGATCGAGGGTCATTTCACGGACATCAGGAACTGGAGTTGAGCATGGAGCCGATACACACAATCGAGGGCACGGTCTCCCACCTGGACCGCGCTGACGTCGACACCGATCAGATCATGCCCAAGCAGTTTCTCAAGCGGGTGGAGCGCACAGGCTTCGGTCAATACCTCTTCTACGACTGGGCGAAGGAGCCCGGCTGGGATCTGCCCGCCAATCCGATTCTTGTGGCGGGGCGCAACTTCGGCTGCGGCTCCTCGCGCGAGCACGCGCCGTGGGGCCTTCAGGACTACGGCTTTCGCGCGATCGTGGCGCCGAGCTTCGCCGACATCTTCTACTCCAACTGCACGAAGATCGGGCTGCTCCCGGTCGTGCTGAGCGAGGAGGACTGCCGTGCCCTGGCCCATGCGGGCGAAGGCGCCGTGGACCTCGACGCCCAGGAGGTGCGCTTCTCAGAGCGCGAAGTGCCGTTCGAGATCGACCACGAGATCCGCCGGCGGCTGCTCAACGGGCTCGATGACATCGGCGTGACGCTCACGCGCGAGCAGGACATCTCGGCGTTTGAGCACGAGCGCGCGAGTGGCTGGGCGGCCTCGCCGACGACCGCGTTGTAGGGGACGTGCGTGGGAGCGAGTGGCACGCGGAGACGCCCGTGCTGCCAACCAATTCTCCACCAGGTATGAATAATAAGAACATTGACCATGGTCGAGCGCCTGACTCGGATCGCGACGCACAAACGGCAGCTCCCGCGGCGGTTGCCCTCCGCGCTGCTTACGCTTGCGAGTTGCGTCGTGCTGGCACTGGGCACGGGCGGGTGCGGCAGCGCCACGAAATCGCGCACGACCAGGATCGCCACCTCGACGATTACTGGTATCGACACTTCGCGTTCGCCCAAAGAAGAGCGGGGCACGATCACCACCAGTGCGATCCCGCCGGGACAGAGCGTGAGAGGCGACGGCGATGCGGACAATCCGGGGGACACCGATGGCAACGGCGACATCGACCCGGAAGACGAAGATTCCGACTATCCCACTCCCGGCAGCTACAAGTTTCCCGATGCCGACGATCGCGCCACGTTCGCCTATGGGCACGCGCCCAGCGCGAGCGAGCAGGCGAGGATCTCTGCCATCGTCAAGCGCTACTACGCGGCGGCCGCCGCCGACGATGGCGCGGCCGCGTGCCGTCTGCTCCTGCCGAGCTTCGCGGCCTCGGTCGCCGAATCCTATGGCACGGGCAGCGGCTCCTCCTACACAAAGGACGGCAAGAGCTGCCAGGCTGTGTTGGGATTGCTGCTGCGGCGCTATCGCGCGGAACTCACGGAAGCGATCGACGTGGTCGAGGTACGCGTCCACGGCGAGACGGCGCAAGTCGTGTTCAGCTCTCGCAAGATGCCGGCCAGCGACATCCTGCTGGACCGGCGCCACGGTTCCTGGTGGATAGCGCAGCCCTTCGGTGTGCAGCTGCCATAGCCGTCATGGATACAGTTGGCGGCGGGTCGCCGCCGCGGCCCTCGCGCCAAGCGCGGGCCACTACAGAGGGGGAGCGATGACACACAGGATCGTCACATTGCCGGGCGACGGGATCGGCCCTGAGATCCTCGCGCCCACCTTGGAGATCCTGCGCGCGGTAGGCGATTTCGCCTTCGAGTCGCACCCGTTCGGCGGTGCCTCGATCGACCTGCACGGTACTGCTCTCACAGATGAGACGCTCGCGGCCTGCCGCGGTGCCGACGCGGTGTTGCTGGCGGCCGTGGGCGGGCCGAAGTGGGACAGCACCGACCCGCACGCCCCGCGACCCGAGCAGGGCCTGCTCGGACTGCGCAAGGCGCTCGGGCTGTACGCCAACCTGCGTCCGGTCAAGCCGCTGCCCGCTCTATATGACGCATCGCCCCTGCGGCGAGAGCGAATCGAGGGGACCGACCTGCTGGTCGTGCGCGAGCTGACCGGCGGGATCTATTTTGGAGAGAAGACCCGCTCTGAGGACTATGCCTCCGACCTCTGCGCCTACTCGCGCGAGGAGATCGCGCGGATCGCGCGTACGGCCTTCGGTGCCGCACGGGCAAAGGTGTCAAGCGTCGATAAGGCCAATGTGCTTGAGACCTCGCGGCTGTGGCGCGAGGTGGTCATGGAGGTGCACTCAGCCGAGTTTCCCCACATCGAGCTGGAGCACGTGCTTGTTGACAACGCCGCCATGCAGCTTGTCGCGGCGCCGCGCCACTTCGACACGATCCTCACCGAGAACATGTTCGGCGACATCCTCAGCGACGAGGCGGCGATGATCACGGGATCGATCGGGATGCTGCCAAGTGCGTCATTGGGGGCCGATGGCCCCGGTCTGTTCGAGCCCGTTCACGGCTCGGCCCCCGACATCGCCGGCCGCGGGATCGCCAACCCGTTGGCGATGTTTCTCTCCGCGGCGCTGATGCTGCGCCACGGGCTCGATTTGGAAGGCGAGGCCGCCGCTGTAGAATCGGCTGTTGAACAGGCACTCGAGCGCGGCCTGCGCACCCCCGACCTCGGGGGGACGGCCGGTACGGCCGAGGCGACGCGCGCGGTGCTGGAGCAGCTCTAACCAGGAGACGAGAAAGTGGACACAAGCGAGTTCATATGGATGAATGGAGAGTTCCTCGCCTGGGAGGACGCCAAGGTCCACGTTCTCACGCACGGCCTGCACTACGGCACGGGCGTGTTCGAGGGGGTTCGCTGCTACGACACCGAGATTGGCCCGGCCGTGTTCCGCAACGCCGAGCACATGGAGCGGCTCTTGCGCTCCGCCGAGCTGTACTACATGCCCGTGCCCTACAGCGCGCAGGAGCTGCAGGCTGCCACGCGCGAGCTGGTGGCACGCAACAAACTCAGCTCCTGCTACATCCGCCCGATCGTCTATCGCGGCTACGGCTCGATGGGCCTGAACCCGATGGAGGCGCCGGTGGATGTGACGATCGCCTGCTGGGAGTGGGGCACCTACCTTGGTGAGGAGGGGATGCGCAACGGCATCCGCGCGAAGGTGTCCTCGTGGCGGCGCATCAGCCCCGACTCGCTGATCCCGCACGCGAAGGCCTCCGGCCAATACCTCAACAACGTGCTCGCCAAGATCGAGTCGCTGAAGGCCGGCTATCAGGAGGCGATTCTGCTCGACGAGGCCGGCCACGTGTGCGAGGGCACCGGGGAGAACATCTACATCGTCACCAGCGGGGAGATCGTCACGCCCGGCCACCACAACTCGATCCTCGACGGAATCACGCGCCGCTCGGTGATGCAGCTTGCCTCCGATCTCGGCTACACGGTCGTGGAGCGCAACATCGCGCGCGCTGAGACCTACATGGCGGATGAGGTGTTCATGTCCGGTACGGCGGCTGAGCTGGTGCCGGTGGTGGAGGTGGACGATCACATGATCGGCAACGGCAGGCCGGGCGAGGTCACGAGCCTTTTGCAGCGTGCGTTCGACGACGCGATCCACGGCCGCTCCCAGCGCTACCGCGAATGGCTCGATCCGATCGACGCGAGCGCGGAGAACGGCAGCGCGACTGCCCCATTGACGCCGGCTGTCCCCCTTGGGGGGACTCCCACCGGCTGATGGCTCATGTAGAGGCCTACGACGCCACCCTGCGCGACGGCATGGGTGGCGGCGGCATGAGCCTCACGGCCAGGGAGAAGCTGCGCGTCGTGCACGCGCTGGACGCGCTCGGGGTGCACATGATCGAGGCTGGCTTCCCGGCGTCGAACCCGAAGGAGCTTGCCTTCTTCGAGTTGCTGGCCGAGGAACCGCCGAGTGACGCTGAGATCGTCGCTTTCGGCATGACCCGCCGGCGCGAGAGTAGCGCCGAGGAGGACGAGGGCCTGCTCGTCCTGGCGGAGTCGTTCGCCCCGATTTGCACGCTCGTCGGCAAGAGTTCGCCGCTGCACGTGGAGAAGGTCGTGCGCGTCTCGCGTGAGGAGAACCTCGCGATGATCGCCGAGTCGATCGCGTTTCTGCATGCGCGCGGCAAGCGCGTGCTGTTCGACGCCGAGCATTTCTTCGATGGCTACGAGCTGGACTCGGGCTATGCGCTGCAGACGCTGCGCGCGGCCGCCGGCGCGGGAGCTGAGCGGGTCGTGTTGTGTGACACCAACGGCGGCACGCTGCCCACGCGCCTGCGGGCGGTGGTGGAGGCCGTGCGCGTCGAGCTGCCGGACGTAGCGCTCGGTATCCACACGCACGACGACGGCGGCTGCGCGGTCGCCAACACGCTGCTTGCCGTGGAAGCGGGCGCCACCCAGGTGCAGGGCACGATCAACGGCATCGGCGAGCGCACCGGCAACGCGAACCTCGTCACGATCCTCGCAGACCTGCAGCTGAAGATGGGCTACGAGGTGCTACCCCCCGAGCGGTTGGCGCGCCTGACCGAGACCGCACATCTCGTGGACGAGCTGCTCAACCGTCCTCCACACGCGTCACAGCCGTACGTCGGCAAGCATGCTTTCGCCCACAAGGCTGGTCTGCACGCCGCGGGCATCCGTGCCGACGCCGCCACCTTCGAGCACATCGATCCGGAGCTTGTGGGCAACACGCGCGACGTGCTGATCTCCGAGCTTGCCGGTCGCGGCACCGTGATCGAGAAGGCCGCCAACGCCGGCATCGAGCTGAGCGATGAGGCGGCGGCTCGCACCGTCGAGCGCGTCAAGGAGCTGGAGCACGAGGGTTTCCAGTTCGAGGCCGCCGACGGCTCCTTCGAGTTGCTGATGCGCCAAGAGACGGGCATCTACAAGGAGCTTTTCATGCTCATCTCGTGGCGGGTGATCGTCGAGAAGCGGTTCGACGGCGAAGTCGAATCGGAGGCCACGATCAAGATCATCGCCCCACCGGGACCTGAGGAGAACGAATTCATCTGTACAGCCGAGGGCTCCGGGCCGGTCAACGCGCTCGACAAAGCGCTGCGTCAGGCGCTCGAGACCATCTATCCGCATCTGCGCGACGTGCATTTGGTCAACTTCAAGGTGCGCATCCTCGACGAGGCGACTGGCACGCGGGCTGTCACCCGCGTGCTGATCGACGCGTCGGACGGACAGCGCGAGTGGGGCTCGATCGGCGTTTCGCGCAACGTGATCGAGGCATCCTGGGACGCGCTCGTGGACTCGCTGGCGGTTGCGATCCAGAACGAAGTGCCGAGCGTCGTTGACTAGCGAGGAGGTCATACCGCTGGCGCAGCCGGTGGTTGGGGCGCTTGAGGAGAAGCTGGTGGGCGAGGTTCTGCGCTCCGGGCAGCTTTCGCTCGGGCCGCGCGTGCCTGAGTTCGAGCGGCGCTTTGCCGCGGTCCTCAGCGCTCCATTTGCTTGCGCCGTGTCCAGCGGCACCGCCGGGCTTCATCTTGCGCTTCGCTGCGTGGGGGTGAGCGATGGCGATGAGGTCATCACCAGCCCGTTCTCGTTCGTGGCCTCGGCCAATGTGGCGCTGTACGAGCGCGCACGCCCGGTTTTCGCCGACATCGATCCGCTCACGCTCAACCTCGACCCACAGGCCGCCGAGGCGGCCGTGACCGAGCGCACGCGAGCGCTGCTTCCCGTGCACATCTTTGGTTACCCAGCCGACATGGACGCTTTCGAGGCGATAGCCGCGCGGCACCGCCTCGGGATCGTCGAGGACGCCTGCGAGGCGCTCGGCGCCACGCACGGCGACGGCACGCCCGTCGGCGGCCGCGGCAATCCAGCGGTATTCGGGTTCTATGCGAACAAGCAACTCACCACGGGCGAGGGGGGAATGATCTCACTCGCCTCGGAGGCGGCGAAGGCGCGAATCGACTCCGAGCGCAACCAGGGGCGCGCACCCGACATGGGCTGGCTCGACCACGATCGGCTCGGGTTCAACTATCGCCTGTCGGACATCGCCTGCGCAGTGGGGCTCGCCCAGCTTGAGCGCCTGGAGGGGATGCTGCAGGTCCGCGAGATGCTCGCCGACAGCTACCGCGAGGCGTTGGGCGATATCGAGGGCTTGGAGCTGCCCTGCAAGGATCGCGATGGCGAGCGGCGCGGGTGGTTTGTGTTCGTCGTGCAGCTGCCACACGGGGTCGACCGCGACGAGACCGTACGCGCGCTCGCGGCGCGTGGCATCCAGAGCAAGCCCTACCTGCCGGCGATTCACCTGATGAGCTTCTATCGCGAGCGCTTCGGCCACCGCCTCGGAGAATTCCCGGTGTGCGAGGACGTGGCGGCACGCTCGCTGGCGCTGCCGTTCTACCCGGGGCTCGACGAGCAGCGGGTGCAGCGCGTTGCGCAGGCGTTGCGCGCGGCTATCGGACGCTGAGCGAGCGCTCCGAGACACCGCTGGCACCGCGTCCGCGCGGTGGGCGTTCGAACATTTGTTTAGCGAAATTGTTTCCGACTTCGCGCCGCCGCCGGTGTCTCAGGTAGAAACGGCGCGTATGCAGGCAAAACACGCGAGGCGCCGTCAGTAGGAGTGTTCGCGCAATCGGATTGCCGGGGTAACGGACGAATTCGAACTGGAAGGCGCTGCAAATCTGTGATAAGAATTCCCACGGCCCCTGCCAACCAAGGGATCGAATGGGCAAGGCCCGGCGGCCGGAGCGCTTCCCCAAGGCGCTCCGGCCCGGGCCACTTCGCCCGTCGCGGTGGCAGTCGAGCTGGAGGTTTCGCCGAAGCAGGCGATGTGCGCTTTCACGATGTTCGTTAAACGGTCGCGTTCGGTAACATCGATTTGTGTCCGATCCGACCTTCATCACGCTCGGTCCCACTGGGACCTGTCATGAAAACGCCCTGCTGCGCTACCTGGAATTCCAGGGCATCGAGGATGCGCGTGTGGAGCTGGTTGCGGACTTCGACCAGGGTCTCGAGCGTGTCCACGACGAGCCGAATTCCTACCTAGTTCAGTGCAGCGCTCATCCCGACGTGCATAGGATCACCGAGCGCTACCGCCAGGAGGTGTTCGTGCTCGACACGTTCATCTACCCGGCGAAGGAAATGGCGCTGCTTGTGCGCTCAGATGTGCGGGAGCCCAGATCGCTAGGCGTGGTTGCGGCCGCGCTCGGCTATCCCGACCTGACGCAGTGGGAGACAGTCGTGCAGGAGCTGGCCAACCCGATCGTCGCGCGCGAACTGTTGGCTGGAAAGTACGACGCCGGCGTGACGCTGGCCGAATACGCCGAGCAGTATGCCGACCGCTTGCGGGTGTTCGAGCGCTATGGCGAGGTGGACACGACCTGGGTGGTGTATGGACGGCGCAGGCGCTATGACGGTGAGCTGATCGGCCACCGCATCCCCTGGCTGTTCTCGGACGAGCCCGAGCCAGCCTCGCACGGGGTGGAGTCTTGAGTTCCGAGCGGGAGGGATTGGTCGTGGGGGAGGGCTACGCCATCGGCCATCTCGACGCGATCGGCGAGGGCTATGGATTTCGCAAAGTGCGCAAAGAGCTGGGTGTCACCGCGTTCGGCGTCAACGCGCTCGTTCGCCCGGAGGGTTATGAAACGAAATGGCATTACCACGACCTCCAGGAGGAGCTGTACTTCGTCCATCGCGGCGCGATCGAGATGGAGTTCGGCGACGGTACGAGTCATCGTCTGAATGAGGGCACGTTCGCTCGTGTGGATGCCGCGACCGTACGCAAAATCCGCATCCTTGGGCCGGGCGACACCATCTACGTGTGCGCCGGTGGCAAGGACGGCTATATCGGGCACGACGGGCGCACGCCAGAGGGCATGTAGCGTCTCCGCCCGATGGATCTGCTGCTGCAAGAGAAGGTCTTTCTAATCACCGGCGGCTCGAGCGGCCTCGGCAAGGCGCTCGCCGCGCAGCTGGTCGAGGAAGGCGCACGCGGTGTCGCATTGATGGCACGTGGAGCCGATAGGCTTGCGATCACCTCCGGGGCGTTGCGGGAGGTGGGGGGAGACGTGTTCGGCTTTGCCGGCGATGTCACGCGCGTCGAGGATCTCGAGCGCTTCGTGGATTCCTCGGTTTCGCGCTGGGGACGCATCGACGGCGTGGTCAACAACGCGGGCGCGCTTGCCGCCGGCGCGTTTGCCGATCACGACGACGCGACGTGGGAGAACGATCTCGGGCTGAAGCTGATGGCGGCTGTGCGGCTCACGCGCCTTGCGCTGCCCGCCCTACGGGAGAGCAGGGGCGCCGTGGTGAACACGCTTGCCATATCGGGCAAGGTCCCCGATGCGCTCACCACGCCGACGTCGGTTTCGCGCGCCGCCGGGCTCGCGCTCACAAAGGCGCTCTCGAGAGAGCTGGCCCCGGAGGGCATTCGCGTCAACGCGGTCTTGATCGGCGTGATCGAAAGCGGACAGCTCGAACGCTACGCCGCGGAGGCGGGGATCACGCCACAGGAATACTACGAGCGGATGGTCTCGAGTTCAGGCATCCCGCTCGGCCGGGTCGGCCACCCCCACGAGTACGCGAGCCTCGCGTCGTTCCTGCTCTCAGAGCGCGCCTCTTACATAACGGGCAGCGCCATCAACCTCGACGGCGGACTCTGCCCGGTGGTGTAGAGGTCTCCTCTGGCGCGCACGGACACACGAGCGCACGCGCCTAGAGCTATTCGCCGCTTTCCGGAGGGATTCGGATTATCTTCTCATCGTTATGTCCGACCCGTCAAGTGGAGTTCAAGGGACGCTCCGCTCGCGCGGTGCGAACGTCGCTCGCGTTGCTGGTCCGCTGCACTGGTGTGCGTCGGCCTTGGCGCGTGTGGCGGCGGGCGCGATTCAGCGTCGGGGGGATCGGCGGGCGACAGCGCTAGGCGACAGAAGCTGCCGGCGATCGAAGTCACAGAGGACGCGGACCAGGACTCCGACAAATACGGCAACGAACCGGACAACGAGCACGAAGTGTTCGGACATCCCGCCGATGCCACAGACGCACGACTCGTGACGGTGCTGGTGGAGCGCTACTACGCGGCGGCAGCCCATGAGGACGGCGCGGCGGGGTGCGGGCTGTTGTACTCCCCTTTCGCGGAATCGCTGGTCGAAGCATACGGTGGCACGAGCGGCTCGCCCAACCTGCACGGCGACACGTGCGCGGAGGTTCTGAGTAAGCTCTTCACGCAACTGCACAACCGGTTGAGCGACGGCACGACCGTGGAGTCGCGGCGGTGCGCGTCGCGTTCAGCCTCGCGTCCGTGCGGTTCGGCTTTGCCGGGATGAAGCCAACTCACTACTTGCTGGCCCATCGCGAACGCGGAGCCTGGAAGCTGGACCTGCTGCTCGACGTTGAACGCCCGGTGGGGGTGGAATGAGGCACGTGGGCGCTCGGCTCAAACTATCGCTCGCGCTGGCGGCGCTCGCCCTGCTCGCCGTGGGCCTGGGTGGATGCGGCGGGTCCTCGAGCAAAGCCACCACGGGCTCAGCCATGATCGTGAGCGGCTTCGGTCACGCGGCCGACGCGACTGACGAGCGCGTGGTCGCGGCGCTGGTCGGCTCTTACTACGCGGCGGCCGCCGCGGAGCAGGGCGAGAGGGCCTGCGGGCTACTGTTCTTCGCGCTGGGCGAATCGGTGGCGGAAGAATACGGTCGAGCGCCGGGACCGCGCTACCTGAACGGCGCCCATACATGCCAGGCCGTGCTCTCGCGCGTGTTCGAGCACTTCCACACGCAGCTTCAGCTGCGCCCTAAGGTGGCGCTCGTGCACATCAACGGCAATCAAGCTCGCGCGCTGCTTGAATGGAGTTCGCTGCCCGCTGGCTATGTCGAAGCAAGGCGCGAAGGAGAGCGACATGGAAGCTGGACAGCCTGCTCGCCGTCGCGCTTTCCTGAGCAGACTGGCGGGGATGCTCCTGTGCACGGTCGCACTGTTTGCGAGCGGCGCCACCGGGTGTGGCTCCTCGCGGGATGGGTCGAGTGCCGGCCGCGCCGGGAGAGTCCCCAGAACACCGTCGGGACGTGTCGAACATGACGAAGACGGGGACATCGACGTGTTCGGTAGGGCTCGTACGACAGCGACAACGACGCCAACTCGAAATACGGACCGTCCGCCAGCCCCGCCGAAAGACGGGCGATCGTGGCTTTCATTCGTCGCTATTACACGGCGGCGGTCGCCGGCAACGGAGCAGTGGCGTGCTCGATGCTCGATCCCATCACGGCCGAAACGCTGGTGGAACGCCACAGCCGCGGACGCGGCTCACCATCGCTGCGGGGCGACAGCTGCGCACAGATCATGTCAAAGCTGTTCAGGTTGCGCCATCGCGAACTGGTCGAGGACATGGCGAACTTTCGAATCACCCTCGTCGACGTACGAGGCAAGCGCGGGGTGGCGTTCGCGCCGTTCACGGCGACGCGCGAGAGCAACTGATCGTGCACCGCGAACACGGTGCGTGGAGCATGGAGGTGCCGCTGGACAATGGAGCCGTGTAGCGCCGTCTATGACAGTTCGCCGTCAAGCAGCGTGTCGACCTTCCAGGTGTGGCCTTCGCGTGCGAGGCGGATTTCGCGTTCGGGCAGTCGCCCAAAGCTGAGGACGGCCCGGCCATAGTGTTCTTCCAGCCCCATCCACCTCACTTTGAACTTCGGCAGCTCGATCGCGAGCACAGGGTGGTAGTGGATGAACAGCTTCGTCATGACCGTCGGACAGTTATTGCCACGCATGTAGACGGGTCCCGCAAAGGAGCCATAGTCTTCGGCCACCCCTTCTGCCAGCGTCGCGTAGAGCAGCGCGCACGCCTTTGCGCCTTCCCGCGCCAACGCCAGCTTGTAGTAGCGCTCGAGTAGCGAGACAATCGCTCTGTGGACGGATGGGCTTGCGGGGTGACCATAGGTCAGCACGGAGCTATTGTTCCTGTCGTCGTAGCCCGCTTCAAAGTCGTTGTCTTTGTCGGCATCGGTCCTGAGCAGTCGGGCCGTTTCAGATGAGGACATCACCGCAGCCGCGGTGCTTGTGGAAACGCGAGAGTCCGTGGTGGAGGATTTGCCGCTCCCGCAGGCACAGATGCCGGTGGCGAGTAGTACAGCCACCGGCAGCGCGAGCGATCGTCTCGCGCTCTTGAGCCTCATGGTTGTGCCCGTAACCACGCTCATTGAGTCGAATGCTAGCAAGCCATCCAGCATTTCGATTTGTTGCTCGTACAGGCGTCGGCAGAGGGGAGTCAGAAACATTTTGGGCCAGAGTGGGAAACACCGCTGGATTTGGGTTTGGGTTTGTGCGAGCATGTGGGCAAGCCGTGGGTCAAGAGGTTGTTTGGCCCGCGGTGTGTTGTGTATAGGGGTTGGACTGCCGCTCTCTCTGACCATGGACGAGTGCCCGGCCCAGCCTGATCCAAGGCCTCGGAAGGGGCTCAACCGGGTCTCGTACGAGGGAAAGGTTATTCAAGTTATGAAACGCTTTCGTTTTGCAGGTGTGGGGGTCGCGGTTCTCGCGGTTCTCGCGTTGAGCGCGATGGCTCTGGCGTCGACCGCTTCAGCTGTCACGTTCTTATTAGCAGAATTCTTAGAAAACACTGTAGGTATTCGTGAAACGATATTCAGTCGAAACGAGCGGCGAACTGACGCTGGAAAATACAAAAGCGCCGATCGTTGGAAATGCCGCAGTCAAATGTAGCGGCATTCTCGATGGAGATATCGGCCCTGACGGTGCGGACGATGTCACGGAACCATGTAGCGTTGCGAAAACACCGAAAAGCATACTCGTTAATGCTACTGCGTAAACTGAATTAGCGCTGTTATGTTCGAATGTATTAAACTGTGAATCGAGCAGGGTGTGGGCGGTAAATCTACCATGGTTAACTTTGTTGGTGTTATGGGAAATTGGTAGTGAAAACGGCTTCGCTACTTTACTTACGCCACACACCGGCGGCGGTAATGTCGGCTGGTATGTCGAATGCACAGACCTCGGCATAAAAGCCTCAGAAGAATGCACCACTGCCGAAGCCGTAGCAGAAGCAAAGAATGCGACCGGAGGTGCTGAAGGTACATTCTCTGACCCGTTCACTGAATTAATGGGACTCAAATTAGCGCTCTGTAGTGGTAATAAAGAAGAAACGGGTGTTGTCACCGGGTCAGGTGTGACGGTGACGTCGTTAGCTGGTCCTTTGACGGTTTCTGAATAGGACGATGATCTGACAGTAGTGTTTATATTGTTGTGACGTTATAGTTGTTTGTGGATGCCCGGCGGGCGACTGTTCGCCCGGGCATCATATGGTGACGGTTAATGGTTGGTTGGTGTGTCCAGTGGTTTTGATTGGGGAGGGTTTTGATGTTTTCTGTGATAAGTCGGCGTGTGTCGCTTACGAACATTATGATGGTTGTTGTGTTGGTCTTTGCGATGAGTGGTGGGGCGTACGCGGCAGGTAAATTTTTGATCACATCGACCAAGCAGATCAAGCCCAGTGTGCTTGCTCAATTGAAGGGCAAGGTTGGTCCTGCCGGTCATGCTGGTCCTGCCGGGCCCCAAGGTCCAGCTGGTCCCGCGGGTCGCAGGGACCTGCTGGTGTGGCATCTAAGGGTGAAAAAGGTGAAGCAGGCACGAACGGCATCGGTGTCACCAGTGCCAAGTATACGGGCAAAGAATGCAAGGAAGGTGGCTTGGAACTTAAGTCGGCGAGCGGTACTACCTATGTCTGTAATGGAGAAAAAGGTAAGGAAGGTACACAAACGCTTCCCAAGGGCAAGACGTTGGTAGGTGCGTTTGCCGCAAGTGGGTACGGCGAAGAAGGGTTTCCTAACTCCAAAACGGGTCATGCTGAGACAGCTGTGAGCTTTGCTCTTCCGCTGAGTGAAGGTACCACTGTCCATTATGTCAAAGAAGGTGAATCTACCCCGCCTGGTTGCACTGGCAACAGTGGTGAACCTGGCGCTGAAGAAGGTAACCTGTGTGTGTTTGTGACTGGTGAAGACAATGCTTTTGTTCCTGGTGGCTTGGCGGCGGAACCCATTCAGTTTGGAACCAGAGGTGATATTGGATTCGCGGTCAAGGTTTTCAGCGCGGCGCAGGGTACCATCTCGGTAGAAGGCACCTGGGCTGTGACCGCCGGTTAACATGTGTCCTGGTCCATTTAGATCATAGCTACTGGAGGGGCGAGCAATGAATAATCGACTTGGACCGTTGCTGGTCAATTGCCGGCGGTGGGCTGTCGTGGGGCGGACGGTCGCTATCAGGATCGTGCCATTTAAGACACTCCCGATTGGAGCGCCTGAAATTCCAAAGGGCGGTCCAGCTGAAGAACTGGGATGGCCTATTTTTGAAGTAGGGGAAGTGTCGGATGAAGGTGCAGTAGGGGAAGTGTCGGATGAAGGTGCTGTTGCGTCGGCTAAGATTGAGACTAATGGTGCTGAAACGGAATATACGTTTCAATACTCTCTTCCGGAAAACGGTCATACCCCGTCAGAAATATCTAAATCGTGGACGCCGTTTAGTTCTGGTGCTACAGGTAAGATAATCGCGACTGAAGATTATAGAAAAGTCAGCGCGAGCGTGACAGGATTGTCTGCGGAAACGACTTATTATGTGCGTGTAAAGATGAGTCATCCCGGTGCGGGACCGGTTTATCAGACAAAGTATCATGCGGGTGGTGCGGAAGAAAGCGAAACGTTTACGACTGGTACTGAAAAGCCGCGCCCACCGTCGCTTTCGGTTCGTAATGTGACTGGTGGTTCTGCGCATCTTGCGGGGGTGGTCGCGCCGGATGGGTCTGAAACTTCGTGGCGGTTTGAATATATGTTGTCTGGGTCTGGTTCTTGTCTGTCGCCTATTGTTTGTTCGAAACCGTCTACTGGTCGGACGTTGGTTCCTGGTGGTGAAGGTATAATTTCGCAGGCTCAGGCTGCTGATACGTCTTATTTTGCTGGTGTGACTATTGGTGCGAGTTTGAAGGGGTTGAGTGCATCGACGTCAGTGCATCGACGTCGTATTGTGTGCGGTTGTCGGCGGAAAATCATGCTGGTTGTGCGGCTAGTAGTGTGTCGTCGTTTGAAACTGAGGGTCCGCCTGCTGTTGATACGTTTTTGGTGCATCGGTTGGTTGGTGAATCGTTGGATTTGTTGGGTACGGTGAATCCTAAAATATACCGAGAGCGTGGGAACAGTTGGTGTCGGTCAGTGGTGCAACGGTGGCTCTTTCACGTTGACTTTTGATGATCATGCGACTGGGCCGATTTCGTATGATGCGCCGGCGATTGGGTCTGGTAGTGTGCAGGAAGCGCTCAAGAATCTTGAGGGTGCGCCTCCTGTGGAAGTGGAGGGGGTGGATGGTGGTCCTTATACGGTGTTTTTCGGCGGTGGTGATGTTGGACCGCACGACCCGCTGATCGAAGCTGATCGGGGAAATCTGACTCCGTCTGCTCCCGCTAGTAGTGTGACTGTATCGACGGTTCAACAGGGCGGTGAATCTTATAATACTCATTATTGGTTTCAGTATGTTACGGATACCGGTTTTGGGGAACATGGTTGGCTCGGTGCCGAAGAAACACCCGGTGAAGCGATTGGTTTTGGTAATGGTCCGCAGGTGATAGGTATTGGGGTTAGTGATTTGAGGCAGGGTGAAGGGTATCATTTTAGGCTGGTCGCCGAAAGTAATCTTTCGGGTAGCACGTCTGTGGTTGGTGGCGGACAAGAATTGATTGTGCCTATCGCGCCGTCGGGTAGCCAAAGCGACGTTTGTCCGAATCAGGCTTTTCGTACTGGTTTGTCCGCGAGCCTTTCTGATTGTCGTGCGTATGAGCAGTTGACTCCTGTTGAACAGGGTGCTGCTCAGGAACCTTTTCATTATAATGGCGGTATCGTGTCGGCAGCGATTCCTGGTGAAGATGGTGAACATGCGGTACTTGAAGCGCCGGAGGTCAATTATGGGTCATGGACGAGAGCTTCGGGAGGGAGCCCCTACCTGTTTACCCGGGGTGATACTGGTTGGTTAATGACTGCAGGGGCCCCACAACCGGAAGCGGGTATTCATAGTGTTGTTCCGCAAGTGTACAGTGCTGACTTGACGCAGATTGGTTTTGAATCTGCTTATTCTCCGTCGCAGTTGAGTAAGTCGCCTGAAGTGGAATATAAGGTTGGTCCGTTGGGTGGTCCCTATCAGATGGTGGCGTCTGTTCCACGTGAAGATGTGAAAGAAGAGAGAAGAAGCCGGTCGGGTGGCCGCTAACGGCGATTTCTCAAAGCTGGTGTTGGGGACTGGTGATCATGAATTGTTGGGTTATGAAACAGGAACGAGAAGTGGGTTGGATTTGTATGAATACGCTCCTGGGGGTCGTCTGGAACAGTTGAACGTTACTGGCGCTGGTAATGAAACTGTGACTATCGGCTCGTGTGGCGCAAAGATGGTACTGGGTGAGGAAGACCCGGAAGCTAAACACAACTCGAGTAGTTCTCATAGTGTGTCGGTGGATGGTTCGCGTGTGTTTTTTGAAGCGGTGCCTGGCAAGAATTGCTCTTCGGAAGTGAGCCATTTGTATATGAGGGTGAATAGGTACGGAAACGGTTGATATCGGCCCCTATACGTTTGTGGCTGCTGATGCGGAAGGCTCGAGCCTACTTGTTGAGGAATAGTGGTGGTGAAATGGTTGGGTATAGTACTGTCTCGTTAACGTTTGAATCTGAGCCGGCTGGGGTTTTGGCGGAAGAACGTGGAACTTGTTGAGTACTGGTATTCCTGCGCGGTTTGCACCGGTTGAAGGTGACGCGTTTGCTCATCCTCATTATATGTTTTGGAATCCTACTGCTGCGGTTGGTGGGGCAGGCGTTTCGTTATGATGGTGTGGATCATGTGGTCCGTGTGTTTCGTGTGTGTCGTCTTTTGATCCTGAACCGAAGCAAGACGCGTGGTTGGGTGATTTGGAGGGTTTGCCCGAGGTGAATGGTGGTTTGCCTGATTTCACGGCTGTGTCTGAGAATGGTAGAGTTTGCGTTCTTTACGACTATTTCTGAATTGGTGCCTCAGGATGTGGATGGGGAAATCCCGGCCGAATATAATGGGCAGAATAAAACTGGAGGTACATATGTTAATGTTGGTGGTCATTCGTCGCCTTCGACGGATGTGTATGAGTGGCGTGCTGGTGGTGTTGATGGTTGTGGTGTGGTTGAGGGTTGTTTGTCTTTGATCACTGATGGTCGTGGTGGGTATTTGAATTTGTTGTTGCGGTAGAGCGTTAGTCAAGGTTGGGACGTGTTTTTCTATTCGCGTTCGTTGTTGTCGCCGCTTGATCATGGTATTGAAGGTCGTATTGGTGAAGGTAATGTTTATGATGCGCGGGTGGATGGTGGTTATCCTGGTCCTGTGTCTCGTGCGGTGGAATGCGAAGGCGATGCTTGTTCTACGCCACCGAGCCCCCGCCCAGTGGATTCGACGCCGTTCACGTTTACTGGTATGGGTAATGTGGTAGAAAAGAACCCGCGTCTGGTAAAGTTGTGGAGAAAATAGGTAAAGTGCAAGAAGGGTTATGCTAAGAACAAGAAGGGGAAGTGTGTAAAGGTCGCGGAAGAAGGCACAAGGTCAAGGCTAAGGGTCGTGGGAAATATGCGAAGGGTGAGGTTGTTGGTAGGGTTGGTGGTGTGTGATGTGGGGTGTTATTATAATCTTGTCTTTGGTGTGGAGCTTGTTTTTGGTGGTTGTCTTGGTTGGTGTAGCTGGAAGGGTTTTGTCACGGGGGTCTTTTGGGTTTGTATTGTTGTTGGGGTGTTTGTTGTTTTTGTTTGTGTTTCCTGTTGGTGCTGGCGCGGCGCCTGCGTCAGTGTGCCTTTTGGTATCGAACCTGGTTCGTTTCATTTCGTGTCGGGGTCTGAACAGGCCGGCGCGCATTCGAATTGGGCTATGTCCAGTTAATTTCGGTCATGAACCCGACGGGTCGACGTTTAATGATCTTCGTTCAGTCGTAAATGAATTCCCGACTGGTTTTGATGCTAGTAATACTTGCTGTGCCGACGTGTACGGAGGCGCAGTTGCTCACGAACCCGATAGCGCCCGAAGGGTATTTGCCTGATTGTCCTGTCGCGAGCCAGGTCGGGCAGATCACCAGCGAAGTCTTCGTCGTGAAAAGTACTCCGGAGCTGGTCACGTTCCCGGTGTATAACATGGAAGTCAATAATTTTGGTACGACCGCTGAGGTTGGCTATGACGCGATAAGCTTGTCACGTTGATATCGCAGGCCGTAGTACGCCCCACGGACGAGGGCTTGACCGCGGTGACTTCTAACGTCCCGAAGGTGGTGAAGACACGACATCACGGTCACGTTGTGGGGTATTCCCGCAGCCGCTGAACATAACGCGGAACGTGGTGCAGTGTGCGGTACGGGCGGGAACGCCCCCCTGTGTGCCATAACGAACTTGGTGGTCCCCAGGAAGCGCGTATCCCCGTCGACCATTCTTGTCCAACCCAACAAACTGTACCGGACCGTTCACCGCGACTGTCCAGTGCGGAGTCGTGGGAGGAACGAAAGGAATCACAAGCTGAATGGTCTAGCGCCACTACCGAAAACTGGTCCTATCACCGGGTGTGATCGCGTACCGTTTGAACCGTCGATCGAAGTGAAGCCAAGCACCCTCTCAGCCGAAACACCGACCGGCCTGAACGTCCTGGATCGTGCCTCAATCATGGGAAAACCCGTTCACGATCTCAACCTCTAACCTACGCGACCTACCGTCGCGCTACCGGAAGGCGTGACAGCCAACCCATCTTTGGCGGCCGGCCTGGGGGCATGCACACCGGAACAGTATGCTTCAGAAACGTTTTCCTCACCGCCTGGTGCTGGGTGTCCTGAAGAATCTAAGATCGGTTATTTGAAATAGAAACGCCGGTACTGGCGAAAAGATCGTGGGTGCCGTCTATATCGCCACTCCCTACAACAACATGCCTGCGTTTCGAACTGCCCGCATCCTGGTGGATCGTTGTTGGCGTTGTATGTTGTAGCGAAGGATCCACAGCGCGGTATTTTGATAAAAGTTGCTGGAAAGATGAACCGAACCCAGTCACCGGCCAGCTCACGACCACTTTTGAAAATACTCCTGACAACCGTTCAGTAGGTTCACGCTAAAGTTCCGTCCGGTGCTACGGCACCTTGGTCAGCCCACCAGAGTGTGGTACCTACACTACACAGGCGGCATTGACACCATGGTCAGCCGCGGAAGGCGAACAGCCGCGACTAGTGTCCTATCCGTTTCAGATCACTCAGGGTGTGCGCGAAGGTGCGTGTCCTTCTGGTGGTGTTCTACCGTTTGAGCCGGTCGTATCCGTACACAGAACAATGATGGTGGTTCCTACAGTCCATTCTATTTGCGTCTCACCCGCGAAGACGGCGAACAAGAAACTCGTCAAATTCTCAACGACACTACCACCAGGCCTGACAGGGAACCTAAGTGGTATCCCGTTCTGTCCAAATGCTGATATCGAAGCGGCGAAGCAGGTTACAGGTGCTCAGGAGGAGGCTGAACCTTCGTGTCCAGCCTCGAGTGAAATCGGGCGCACGATCGTGAAGCCAGTGTTAACTACGTCCTTGCACAGAACCCAGGAAAGGTCTATCTGGCCGGTCCGTACAACGGCGCATCTCTCAATAGTATCGATGCACGAGCGCGAAGGTAGGTCCGTTTCGACCTCGGGACCGTAGTGATACGTTTCGCGCTGGACATCAACCCACTGACAGCACAGGTAGAAATCAGTGGAGCGCAATCCGATCCATCCGCACATCATCGATGGCATCGTGGTACACGTCCGCAACATTCACGTCTATATGGAACGTCCCAAGTTCATACTGAACCCCACGAACTGCATGCCACAATCGATCACGCTCGCCGTCACCGGTTCAGGCTCTGACTATGCTGTCCCCGCCGACCAGGACACCGTGAACACCACCAGTCCTTTCCAGGCCGCCGACTGCGCAAGCCTAGCCTTCAAACCAACCCTAAAGGCTACAGCGTGGGGCAGGCCAGCAGAGCAAATGGTGCGAGCCTGACCGTCAAACTGACGTATCCCAACAAGCCGCAAGGCACACAGGCTAACATCGCGAAGGTCAAGGTGGATCTGCCAAGGCAGCTACCGTCCCGGCTGACAACACTACAAAAGGCGTGTGCTGACCGTACGTTCAACACTAACCCAGCATTGTGCCCTAAAGCGTCGATCGTTGGTCACGCAAAAGCGATGGCGCGATTACTGCCCGTACCATTGGAAGGACCAGCCTATTTCGTCAGTCACGGCGGCGCTAAGTTCCCCGAACTAGTCGTCGTCCTACAAGGCTACAACATCACCATAGACCTACACGCCGAAACATTCGTCGACAAGCAAGGAATCACAAGCAGCACATTCAACGCCGTACCAGACCAACCAGTCGCAAACTTCGAACTCACACTCCCACAAGGACCAGACAGCGCACTAGCAGCAAACGGAAACCTCTGCACCACAAAACTAACGATGCCCACAGCATACACCGCACAAAACGGAACAGAAACACACACAACCACCACCATCACCACCACAAACTGCCCACACACCAAACACAAAACAAAAACAAAACACAAACACAAGAAAAAATGAGAAACGAGGAGTGCTGTGGATTCGGCACGCAGACACGGATTACATGCAGCCATCATACTAACACTCGCTCTCTCATCTCTAGGTCAGGCAGCATGCGGCAGCAGTAGGTCTGCTGAGAGTTCGACTGACAGTGCTTCAGTAGCAATAGCAACTACTGCTGGTGGTGCGATCACCGTTCCGGGCAGGCCAATAGTCGGTAGAGCACCATCTTCGCCACCAGGCTCAGGATCCGCCACTCGACAAGCCTCGAGTCGTGGTGCCGCTGGCTTTACTGTGCCCAGAGGCGACAACAGCATCCCACGTTTCGGACAGGAAGCGGATCCTTCACAGCGACAGCTCGCGCTCACCGAACTAGCCGCGTACATGCACGCGCGAGCAAAGGGCGAATGGTCAAAGGCATGCGACTATCTAGCGCGCCCGACGCGCCGACAACTCGAAGCATTCTCCAAGCGATCTGAGAGCGCGTCCGACGGGTGCGGGCCGGTCCTCGCGGCGCTCATAAACGATCATGGGACCGAACGCGTCGACACGCTCACGAACGGGTTGGCGGCTCTGCGAATCGAGGCGAAGACCGCGTTCGCCCTCTTCTACGGACCAAAAGTGGAAAAGTACGTAATGCCGATGCAAAACGAAGACGCAGCATGGAAGATGACGCAGATCGCCCCACTTCCATACCCCCTCGGAGCGCCCACCACCGCACCATAACTCCAGCGCCCCGGCAAGGTAACGGAAGTCAGAAACATTTTGAGGCAGAGTCGGAACATTACTGGACTTAAGTTCTGGTATTTGGGACTGTGGGATGTGTCGTGGGTGAGCATTATGTTGGCCTGCGGTGTGTTGTGTATAGGGGTTGGACTGCCGCTCTCTCTGACCATGGACGAGTGCTCGGCCCAGCCTGATCCAAGGCCTCGGAAGGGGCTCAACCGGGTCTCGTACGAGGGAAAGGTTATTCAAGTTATGAAACGCTTTCGTTTTGCAGGTGTGGGGGTCGCGATTCTCGCGGTCCTCGCGTTGAGCGCGATGGCTCTAGCGTCGACCGCTTCAGCCGTCACGTTCTTATTAGCAGAATTCTTAGAAAACACTGTAGGTATTGGTGAAACGATATTAGTCGAAACGAGCGGCGAACTGACGCTGGAAAATACGAAAGCACCGATCGTTGGAAATGCAGGAATCAAGTGTAGTGGTATTCTCGATGGAGATATCGGCCCTGATGGTGCGGAGGATATCACGGAACTGTTAAATTTAGAAACACCAAAAGCACTTATTAACGCTACAGCGTTAACTGAATTAGCACTGTTATGTTCTAATATATTAAACTGTGAATCGAGCAGGTTGTGGGCTGTAAATCTACCATGGTTAACTTTGTTGGTGTTATGGGAAATTGGTAGTGAAAACGGTTTTGCTACTTTACTTATGCCACACACCGGTGGCGGTAATGTCGGCTGGTATGTCGAATGCACAGACCTTGGCATAAAAGCCTCAGAAGAATGCCTCACTGCCGAAGCTGTAGCAGAAGCAAAGAATGTGACCGGAGGTGTTGAAGGTACATTCTCTGACCCGTTCACTGAATTAATGGGCCTCAAATTAGCGACCTGTAGTGGTAATAAAGAAGAAACGGGTATTATCACCGGGTCAGGTGTGACGGTAACATCGTTAGCTGGTCCTTTGACGGTGTCTGAATAGAGGTGATGTTATTGATAGTGTTGGTTATGTCGTGATATAGGATATGCGTGGCGTCCGGTCTGGTTTGTGCCTGGCTCAGGCGCCACGCGTGTCGTTCTCTTATTGCGTTGAGTTGCGCCTATAGAGTGAGCGAGGCTGAGTGTGCGGTCACGTTTTCCGTGATGGAACGGACGGATGGACACGATCATTCAGCGATGCAGGCATGCTCTGGGTGGTGGCTTGGAGTCAGAAACATCCTTGCCCGGAATCGAAAACAAGACTAGACTTTAGTTCTGGTATTTGGGACTATAAGATGTGTCGTGGGTGAGCGTTATGTTGACCCGCGATGTATAGGGGTTGGACTGCCGCCCTCTGACCGTGGACGAGTGCTCGCCCAACCTGATCTAAGCCTCGGAAGGGGCTCAACGGAGCCTCGGATGAGGGAAAGGCATGATCGTCTTATGAAACGTTCTCATATTGTAGGTGTAGGAGTGACGGTGCTTGCGGCACTTGCGTTGAGCGCGATGACCGTAGCGTCCGTGGCTTCCGCCGCCGTTACGTTCTTATTAGCGGAATGCTTAGAAAACACCGTAGGTATTGGTGAAACGATATTAGTCGAAGGTACCGGCGAACTTGACGCTGGAAAATACAAAAGCACCGATCGTTGGAAACGCGGCAATCAAGTGTAGTGGTATCCTTGATGGGGGTATCGGAGTTAATGGTGCGGGCGAAGTTACGGAAGCGTTAAGTTTATCCAAAGAACTTGTCAACTTTACTCCGTTAGAGGAACGCGCCGAATTATGCTCAAACGTGTTAAATTGCGAATCCAGCAGAGTGTGGCCAGTGGGTCTACCTTGGTTAGGTCAGCTAGAGTTATGGGAAGAGGCTAGCGAAAGCGGTTTCGTTATCTTAGTTGTGCCAAACGCTGGTAAAGTCCCAGGCTGGTATATAGAATGCACGGATCTTGGTATAAAAGCATCTGAAGAATGTACTGCCCCCGAAAGCGCCGCAGAAGCGAGGAATGTACCGTCGGGTGTTGAAGTAATAGATTCTGATGCGTTCACGACATTAATGGAACTAAAATTAGGCCTATGTAGTGGTAATAAAGAAGAAACGGCTATATTAACGGGATCAGGGGTGATCGTGACTTCGTTAGCTGGCCCTCTAACTGTTTCTGAATGAGGATGTTGCCAACAGCAATTATGTCGTGATGTAGGTATGCGTGGCGTCTGGTGGCCTACGGCCTGATCCGGACGCCACGTGTCATCGCCTGTCGTGGGTTATCGCTGTGCCGATGTATGCCGGCTCACGTTGACGGGAATCTTGTAGGTGGTCCAGGGACTATGCGTGGTCTGGTTGTTTGTTGTCGGTAACGGTGTCCGCGTATTCGGTGGGTGTGAGCCCGCCCAGTGCTGAATGTGGACGGAACTAGGTGTTGTACTCGATTCGCCAGTCCTCGATGATGAGCTTCGCCTCGGTGAGTGACCCGAGCTCCTCGATGTTCAGCAGCTCGTCTCGCAGCCGGCCGTTGAACGACTCGACGTAGGGGTTCTCCCACGGGCTGCCGGGCTCGATGTATGCGGTCTTGGTGCCGGCGAGGCGACAGTAGTCGCGTAGCGCCCACGCGATCATCTCGGGACCGTTGTCCGCTCGGAGATATTCAGGTGCGCCGCGGGTAAGCACCAGGTCCTGGATAACGCCGACGAGGTCCTCAGCGGTGCAGGTCCGGTCGACCCTGATCGCCAACGCCTCGCGGGTGTACTCATCAACGATGTTGCACAACTTGAGCCTGCGCCGGTCAGAGGTCTCATCGAACATAAAGTCGATCGCCCACACGTGACCGGCGTGGGCAGCGCGCAACCGTTGCTTCTGACCCTGACCTACCCGGCGGCGCTTGCGGGTCCTCACGGGCCGTCTCAGGCCCTCCTGGCGCCAGACCCGACGGGTGCGCTTGTGGTTGAGCCTCCAGCCTTCGCGCAGCAGGATCTGATGCGCGGTCTTCCATCCCCAGCGCGGGTGATCGCCGGCGATCTCGCGCAGGCGGGCCACCAAACGCTGCTCATCGATGCTGAGCGGTCGTGGCTGCTTGCGCTGCGTCGAGCGATGTTGACCGACCACACGGCACGCACGGCGCTGTGAAACCCCGAAACGCTCCTGCAGAACCACAACCGCTCTGCGACGGCGCTCCGGGGTCAGAATTTACCCTCAGCCAACTCCTTGAACATGTCGATATCCAACGCCTGCTCAGCGACCAGCTTCTTCAACCGCTGGTTCTCAGCCTCGAGCGTCTTCAAGCGCTTGGCCTCATCAGCCTTCATCCCACCATAGACCACTCGCCACCTGTTGAACATCGCCTCTGAGACTTCCAAGTGGCGTAGCACCTCAACGAGATCCTATCCCTCGTTCAACAGCCTTTCGCCCTCCCTGATCTTCCTAACAGCGCACTCCGGGGCATGCCCGCGGCGCTTCATGATCCTGTCCATCCTCCCATCCCATTACAGGAAACACGACAACACACCCAGCCCGACCCACTTCAAAGAGACCCCGTCAACGTCATGTAGCCGCTAAACAGCGCGTCGATCTTCCACACATGGCCTTCGCGTTCGAGCATGATCTCGCTTTCGGGTGCTGTTTTGAAGCGACCACGGCCAACCCGAGGTTTCCTTTCACGTGCACTGCGGTCACCAATACTGCCCGTACCATTGGAAGGGCCAGCCTATTTCGTCAGTCACGGTGGCGCTAAGTTCCCCGAACTAGTCGCTGTCCTACAGGGCTACAACATCACCATAGACCTACACGGCGAAACATTCATCAACAAGCAAGGAATCACAAGCAGCACATTCAACGCCGTACCAGACTAACCAGTCGCAAACTTCGAACTCACACTCCCACAAGGACCAGACAGCGCACTAGCAGCAAACGGAAACCTCTGCACCACAAAGCTAACAATGCCCACAGCATACACTGCACAAAGCGGCACAGAAACACACACAACCACCACCATCACCACGACAAACTGCCCACACACCAAACACAAACAAAACACGAACACAAGAAAAAATGAGAAACGAGGAGTGCTGTAGATTCGGCACGCAGACACGGATTACATGCAGCCATCATCCTAACGTCGACACGCTCACGAACGGTTTGGCGGCGCTGCGAATCGAGGCGAAGACCGCGTTTGCTCTCTTCTACGAGCCAAACGCGGAAAAGTACGTAATGCCGATGCAAACGAAGACGGAGCATGGAAGATGACGCAGATCGCCCTACTTCCATACCCGTCGGAGCGCCCCCGCCGCACCGTAACTCTAGCGCACTGTCAAGGTAACGGAAGTCAGAAACATTTTGGGGCAGAGTGGGAAACACCGCTGGATTTGGGTTTGGGTTTGTGCGAGCATGTGGGCAAGCCGTGGGTCAAGAGGTTGTTTGGCCCGCGGTGTGTTGTGTATAGGGGTTGGACTGCCGCTCTCTCTGACCATGGACGAGTGCCCGGCCCAGCCTGATCCAAGGCCTCGGAAGGGGCTCAACCGGGTCTCGTACGAGGGAAAGGTTATTCAAGTTATGAAACGCTTTCGTTTTGCAGGTGTGGGGGTCGCGATTCTCGCGGTCCTCGCGTTGAGCGCGATGGCTCTGGCGTCGACCGCTTCAGCTGTCACGTTCTTATTAGCAGAATTCTTAGAAAACACTGTAGGTATTGGTGAAACGATATTAGTCGAAACGAGCGGCGAACTGACGCTGGAAAATACAAAAGCGCCGATCGTTGGGAATGCTGCAGTCAAGTGTAGCGGCATTCTCGATGGAGATATCGGCCCTGACGGTGCCGACGATGTCACAGAACTGTTAAATTTAGAAACACCAAAAGCACTCATTAATGCTACTGCGTTAACTGAATTGGCACTGTTATGTTCTAATGTATTAAACTGTGAATCGAGCAGGGTGTGGGCTGTAAATCTACCATGGTTAACTTTGTTGGTGTTATGGGAAATTGGCGCCGAAAACGGCTTCGCTACTTTACTTACGCCACACACCGGTGGCGGTAATGTCGGCTGGTACGTCGAATGTACAGACCTTGGCATAAAAGCCACAGAAGAATGCCCCACTCCAGAAGCCGTAGCAGAAGCAAAGTAACGTCACCGGAGGTGTTCAAGGGACCTTCAGCGACACGTTCACGACATTAATGGGACTCAAATTAGCACTCTGTAGCGGTAATAAAGCAGAAACGGGTATTGTCACCGGGTCAGGTGTAACAGTGACGTCGTTAGCTGGTCCCTTGACGATTTCTGAATAAAACGATTATCGACATTGTGATTGTAACGTAATGTGACGTTATAGTTGTTTGTGGATGCCCGGGCGGGCGGTAGTTCGCCCGGGCATCGTATGATGGCAATTAGTGGTTGGTTGGTGTGTCCAGCGGTTTTGATTGGGGAGGATTTTGATGTTTTCTGTGATAAGTCGGCGTGTGTCGCTTACGCACATTATGATGGTTGTTGTGTTGGTCTTTGCGATGAGTGGTGGGGCGTATGCGGCTGGTAAATTTTTGATCACGTCGACCAAGCAGATCAAGCCCAGTGTGCTTGCTCAGTTGAAGGGCAAGGTTGGTCCTGCCGGTCATGCTGGTCCTGTCGGTCCGCAAGGTCCAGCTGGTCCTGCGGGGTCGCAGGGGCCTGCTGGTGTGGCATCTAAGGGTGAAAAAGGTGAAGCAGGAACGAACGGTATCGGTGTCACCAGTGTCAAGTATACGGGCAAAGAATGCAAGGAAGGTGGCTTGGAACTTAAGTCGGCGAGCGGTACGACCTATGTCTGTAATGGAGAAAAGGGTAAGGAAGGTACACAGTCGCTTCCTAAGGGCAAGACGTTGGTAGGTGCGTTTGCCGCAAGTGGGTACGGCGAAGAAGGGTTTCCTAACTCCAAAACGGGTCATGCTGAGACAGCTGTGAGCTTTGCTCTTCCGTTGAGTGAAGGTACCACTGTCCATTATGTCAAAGAAGGTGAATCTACTCCGCCTGGTTGCACTGGCAACAGTGGTGAACCTGGCGCTGAAGAAGGTAATCTGTGTGTGTTTGTGACTGGTGAAGACAATGCTTTTGTTCCTGGTGGCTTGGCGGCGGAACCCATTCAGTTTGGAACCAGAGGTGATATTGGATTCGCGGTCAAGGTTTTCAGCGCGGCGCAGGGTACCATCTCGGTGGAAGGCACCTGGGCTGTGACCGCCGGTTAACACGTGTGTCCTGGTCCGTTTAGATCATAGCTAATGGAGGGGCGAGCAATGAATAATCGACTTGGGTCGTTGCTGGTCAATTGCCGGCGGTGTGCTGTCGTGGGGCGGGCGGTCGCTATGCTGGCAGTGGTTCTGCTTGTCTCTGTTTGTCTGCTCGTGGTGGCTGCGCCGGTGTTGGCTGCTGGTCCTCCTGAATGGCCGGAACCGCCGGTAGTGTTGCACGTTCATTCTACGCGGGTGACGATCCTGATTACGTTGGGGAGTGAAACGCTTACGACGAAATGGAGGGCGGAATACGCTCCAATAGAATGTGGTCATGAACCCACGGAATCCACGAAATGGTCGGTCGCCAACGAAGAGGAAGTACCGGCTGGGCAAACCCCGACTGGCGAGGTGTACATCGGTATGGCCGATCCGGGGGAAGGCGCGGCGGCGCCCATACAGTTGCGCTTACTGGAGCCTGGTACGTGTTATGATGCACGTTTCGCGGCGACGAACGCCGATAGTAAAGTGAATGGTAAAGGTGAACTCGAACCTGCGATCAGGATCGTGCCATTTAAGACACTCCCAGTTGGAGCGCCGGAAATTCCAAGTGGTGGTCCAGCCGAAGAATTGGGATGGCCTATTTTTGAAGTGGGAGAAGTGTCGGATGTAGGTGCTGCTGCGTCGGCTAAGATTGAGACTAATGGTGCTGAAACGGAATATACGTTTCAATATTCTCTTCCGGAAAATGGTCATGCCCCTTCACGTGAATCTAAATCGTGGACGCCGTTTAGCTCTGGTGCTACGGGCAAGATAACTGCTATTGAAGATTATGGGAAAGTAAGCGCCAGTGTTACTGGTTTGTTGGCGGAAACGACTTATTATGTGCGTGTAAAGATGAGTCATCCTGGTGTGGAACCTGTTTATCAGACAAAGTATCATGCCGGTGGTGTGGAAGAACGTGAAACGTTTAGGACTGGTACTGAAAAGCCGCGTGAACCGTCGCTTGTGGTTCGTAATGTGACTGGTGGTTCTGCGCATCTTGCGGGGGTGGTCGCGCCGGATGGGTCTGAAACTTCGTGGCGGTTTGAATATATGTTGCCTGTGTCTGGTCACTGTCCGTCGCCTATTGTTTGTTCGAAACCGTCTGGTTGGACGTTGGTTCCTGGTAGTGAAGGTATAATTTCGCAGACGCAGGCAGCCGATACCTCTTATTTTGCTGGTGTGACCATTGGCGCGGGCATGAAGGGGTTGAGTGCGTCGACTTCGAGTGCGTCGACTTCGTATTGTGTGCGGTTGTCGGTGGAAAATCATGCTGGTTGTGCGGCTAGTAGTGTGTCCGTATTTGAAACTGAGGGTCCGCCTGCTGTTGATACTTTTTTGGTGCATCGGTTGGTTGGTGAATCGTTGGATTTGTTGGGTACGGTGAATCCTAAAAACGTGCCGACGTCTGAGGAACAGTCGATCGTGGTGAGTGGTGCTACGGGTGGGTCTTTCACGTTGACTTTTGATGGTCATGTGACTGGGCCGATTGTGTACGATGCACCGGCGATCGGGTCTGGTAGTGTGCAGGAAGCGCTCAATAATCTTGAAGGGGCTCCTCCTGTGGAAGTGGAGGGGGTGGATGGTGGTCCTTATACGGTGTTTTTTGATGGTGGTGATGTTGGGACTGCGCAACCGTTGATCGAAGCTAATGGGGGAGAACTGACTCCGTCTGCTCCCGCTAGTAGTGTGACTGTATCGACGGTTCAACAGGGTGGCGAATCTTATAATACTCATTATTGGTTTCAGTATGTTACGGATACCGGTTTTGGGGAACATGGTTGGCTCGGTGCCGAAGAAACACCCGGTGAAGCGATTGGTTTTGGTAATGGTCCGCAGGTGATAGGTATTGGGGTTCGTGATTTGAGGCAGGGTGAAGGGTATCATTTTAGGCTGGTCGCTGAAAGTAATCTTTCGGGTAGCACGTCTGTGGTTGGTGGCGGACAAGAGTTGATTGTGCCTATCGCGCCGTCGGGTAGCCAAAGCGACGTTTGTCCGAATCAGGCTTTTCGTACTGGTTTGTCCGCGAGCCTTTCTGATTGTCGTGCGTATGAGCAGTTGACTCCTGTTGAACAGGGTGCTGCTCAGGAACCGTTTCATTATAGTGGTGGTATCGTGTCGGCAGCGATTCCTGGTGAAGATGGTGAACATGCGGTACTTGAAGCGCCGGAGGTCAGTTACGGGTCATCGACAGACTCGGGAGGGAGCCCCTACCTGTTTACCCGGGGTGATACTGGTTGGTTAATGACTGCAGGGGCCCCACAACCGGAAGCGGGTATTAGTAGTGTTGTTCCGCAGGTGTATAGTGCTGACTTGACGCAGATTGGTTTTGAATCTGCTTATTCTCCGTCGCAGTTGAGTAAGTCGCCTGAAATAGAATACAAGGTCGGTCCGTTGGGAGGTCCATATCAGAAGGTCGCGTCGGTCCCACGCGAAGATGTGAAAGAAGGAGAAAGAGCTAATGGTTGGGTGGCCGCTAACGGCGATTTCTCAAAGCTGGTGTTGGGGACTGGTGATCATGAATTGTTGGGTTATGAAACAGGAACGAGAAGTGGGTTGGATTTGTATGAATACGCTCCTGGGGGTAGTCTGGAACAGTTGAACGTTACTGGCGCTGGTAATGAAACTGTGACTATCGGCTCGTGTGGCGCCAAGATGGTACTGGGTGAGGAAGACCCGGAAGCTAAACATAACTCGAGTAGTTCTCATAGTGTGTCGGTGGATGGTTCGCGTGTGTTTTTTGAAGCGGTGCCTGGCAAGAATTGCTCTTCGGAAGTGAGCCATTTGTATATGAGGGTGAGTGGTACGGAAACGATTGATATCGGCCCGTATACGTTTGTGGCTGCTGATCCAACAGGTACGAGCCTGTTGCTGAAGGATGGCAGTGGTGAAATGGTTGGATATAGTACTGTCTCGTTAACGTTCGAATCTGAGCCGGCTGGGGCTTTGGCGGAAGAACATGAATTGTCGTTGCTTGGTATTCCTGCGCGGTTTGCACCGGTTGAAGGTGACGCGTTTGCTCATCCTCATTATATGTTTTGGAATCCCACTACTGCGGTTAATGGCGGGCAGGCGTTTCGTTATGATGGTGTGGATCATGTGGTTGAGTGTGTTTCGTGTGTGTCGTCTTTTGATCCTGAACCGAAGCAAGACGCGTGGTTGGGTGATTTGGAGGGTTTGCCTGAGGTGAATGGTGGTTTGCCTGATTTTACTGCTGTGTCTGAGAATGGTGAGTTTGCGTTCTTTACGACTATTTCTGAATTGGTGCCTCAGGATGTGGATGGGGAAATCCCAGCCGAATATGATGGAGAAAACGGCAATAAAGGTGAATATATTAATGTTGGTGGTCATGCGTCTCCGTCGACGGATGTGTATGAGTGGCGTGCTGGTGGTGTCGATGGTTGTGGTGTGGTTGAGGGTTGTTTGTCTTTGATTACTGATGGTCGTGGTGGGTATTTGAATTTGTTGTTGGGTGTGGCTGATGAAGGTCGGGATGTGTTTTTCTATTCGCGTTCGTTGTTGTCGCCGCTTGATCATGGTATTGAAGGTAGTATTGGTGAAGGTAATGTTTATGATGCGCGGGTGGATGGTGGTTATCCTGGTCCTGTGTCTCGTGCGGTGGAATGCGAAGGCGATGCTTGTTCTACACCGCCGAGCCCACCAGTGGATTCGACGCCTTCGAGTTTCACGTTTACTGGTATGGGTAATGTGGTCAAAGAACCCGCGTCTCGTAAAGTTGTGAAGAAGTCGGTGAAGTGCAGGAAGGGTTATGCTAAGAACAAGAAGGGGAAGTGTGTAAAGGTCAGGAAGAGGAAGGCTAAGGTCAAGGCTAGGGGTCGTGGGAATGTGAAGGGTAAGACTGTTGGTAGGGTTGGTGGTGTGTGATGTGGGGTGTTATTATAGTCTTGTCTTTGGTTTGGGGCTTGTTTTTGGTGGGTGTGCTTGGTTGGTGTAGCTGGAAGGGTTTTGTGGGGTCTTTTGGGTTTGCTTTGTTGGTGGGGTGTTTGTTGTTTTTGTTTGTGTTTCCTGTTGGTGCTGGCGCGGCGCCTAGTAGTGTGCCTTTTGGTATTGAACCTGGTTCGTTTCATTTCGTGTCGGGGTCTGAACAGGCCGGCGCGCATTCGAATTGGGCTATGTCATTTAATTTCGGTCATGAACCCGACGGGTCGACGTTTAATGATCTTCGTTCTGTCGTGAATGAATTCCCGACTGGTTTTGATGCTAGTAATACTGCTGTGCCGACGTGCACGGAGGCTCAGCTGCTCGCAAAGAATCCGATAGCGCCCGAAGGGTATTTGCCCGATTGTCCTGTCGCGAGCCAGGTCGGGCAGATCACCAGCGAAATTTTCGTCGTGAAAAACACGCCGGAGCTGGTCACATTCCCGGTGTATAACATGGAAGTCAATAATTTTGGTACGACCGCCGAGGTTGGCTATAACGCCGTCGGCTTGTTCACGTTGATATCGCAGGCCGTGGTACGCCCCACGGATGAGGGTTTGACCGCGGTGACTTCTAACGTCCCGAAGGTCGGTGAAGCTCACGACATCACGGTCACGTTGTGGGGTATTCCCGCAGCCGCTGAACATAACGCGGAACGTGGTGCTGTGTGCGGTACCGGCGGGGAACGCCCCCCTGTGTGCCATAACGAACTTGGTGGTCCCCAGGAAGCGCGTATCCCCGTCAAGCCATTCTTGTCCAACCCAACAAACTGTACCGGACCGTTCACCGCGGCTGTCCGTGCGGAGTCTTGGGAGGAACCAAAGGAATCACAAGCGGAATGGTCTAGCGCCACTACCGAAACTGGTCCTATCACCGGGTGTGATCGCGTACCGTTTGAACCGTCGATCGAAGTGAAGCCAAGCACCCTCTCAGCCGAAACACCGACCGGCCTGAACGTTTCGCTGATAGTGCCTCAATCATGGGAAAACCCGTTCACGATCTCAACCTCTAACCTACGCGACACTACCGTCGCGCTACCGGAAGGCGTGACAGCCAACCCATCTTTGGCGGCCGGCCTGGGGGCATGCACACCGGAACAGTATGCTTCAGAAACGTTTTCCTCACCGCCTGGTGCTGGGTGTCCTGAAGAATCTAAGATCGGTTCTATTGAAATAGAAACGCCGGTACTCGCGGAAAAGATCGTGGGTGCCGTCTATATCGCCACTCCCTACAACAACATGCCTGCGTTTGGGACTACCCAGCATCCTGGTGGATCGTTGTTGGCGTTGTATGTTGTAGCGAAGGATCCACAGCGCGGTATTTTGATAAAAGTTGCTGGAAAGATCGAACCGAACCCCGTCACCGGCCAGCTCACGACCACTTTTGAAAATACTCCTCAGCAACCGTTCAGTAGGTTCACGCTAAAGTTCCGTCCCGGTGCTACGGCACCATTGGTCAGCCCACCAGAGTGTGGTACCTACACTACACAGGCGGTATTGACACCATGGTCAGCCGCAGAAGGCGAACAGCCGCGACTAGTGTCCTATCCGTTTCAGATCACTCAGGGTGTGCGCGAAGGTGCGTGTCCCTCTGGTGGTGTTCTACCGTTTAAACCACAGGTGGTCTCTGGTACACAGAACAATGATGGTGGTTCCTACAGTCCATTCTATTTGCGTCTCACCCGCGAAGACGGCGAACAAGAACTAGTCAAATTCTCAACGACACTACCACCAGGCCTGACAGGGAACCTAAGTGGTATCCCGTTCTGTCCAAATGCTGATATCGAAGCGGCGAAGCAGGTCACAGGTGCACAGGAGGAGGCTGAACCTTCGTGTCCAGCCTCGAGTGAAATCGGGCGCACGATCGTAGAAGCCGGCGTTGGTACCGTCCTTGCACAGAACCCAGGAAAGGTCTATCTGGCCGGTCCGTACAACGGCGCGCCACTGTCAATAGTATCGATCACGAGCGCGAAGGTAGGTCCGTTTGACCTCGGGACCGTAGTGATACGTTTCGCGCTGGACATCAACCCACTGACAGCACAGGTAGAAATCAGTGGAGCGCAATCCGATCCCATCCCGCACATCATCGATGGCATCGTGGTACACGTCCGCAACATTCACGTCTATATGGAACGTCCCAAGTTCATACTGAACCCCACGAACTGCATGCCACAATCGATCACGCTCGCCGTCACCGGTTCAGGCTCTGACTATGCTGTCCCCGCCGACCAGGACACCGTGAACACCACCAGTCCTTTCCAGGCCGCCGACTGCGCAAGCCTAGCCTTCAAACCAACCCTAAAGGCTACAGCGTCGGGGAAGACCAGCAGAGCAAATGGTGCGAGCCTGACCGTCAAACTGACGTATCCCAACAAGCCGCAAGGCACGCAGGCTAACATCGCGAAGGTCAAGGTGGATCTGCCAAGGCAGCTACCGTCCCGGCTGACAACACTACAAAAGGCGTGTGCTGACCGTACGTTCAACACTAACCCAGCATTGTGCCCTAAAGCGTCGATCGTTGGTCACGCAAAAGCGATCACGCCAATACTGCCCGTACCATTGGAAGGACCAGCCTATTTCGTCAGTCACGGCGGCGCTAAGTTCCCCGAACTAGTCGTCGTCCTACAAGGCTACAACATCACCATAGACCTACACGCCGAAACATTCATCAACAAGCAAGGAATCACAAGCAGCACATTCAACGCCGTACAGACCAACCAGTCGCAAACTCAGAACTCACACTCCCACAAGGACCAGACAGCGCACTAGCAGCAAACGGAAACCTCTGCACCACAAAACTAACGATGCCCGCGGCGTACGCGGCACAAACGGAACGGAAACACACACAACCACCACCATCACCACCACAAACTGCCCACACACCAAACACAAAACAAAAACAAAACACAAACACAAGAAAAAATGAGAAACGAGGAGTGCTGTGGATTCGGCACGCAGACACGGATTACATGCAGCCATCATACGCCGATGCAAACGAAGACGGAGCATGGAAGATGACGCAGATCGCCCCACTTCCATACCCGTCGGAGCGCCCCCCGCCGCACCGTAACTCTAGCGCCCTGTCAAGGTAACTAAGTCAGAGCATTCGGGCGAGAGTCGGAACATTACTGGAATTAACCGGTATTTGGGACTGTGAGATGTGTCGTGGGTGAGCGTTATGTTGGCCTGCGGTGTGTTGTGTATAGGGGTTGGACTGCCGCTCTCTCTGACCATGGACGAGTGCTCGGCCCAGCCTGATCCAAGGCCTCGGAAGGGGCTCAACCGGGTCTCGTGCGAGGGAAAGGTTATTCAAGTTATGAAACGCTTTCGTTTTGCAGGTGTGGGGGTCGCGATTCTCGCTGGTCCTCGCGTTGAGCGCGATGGCTCTAACGTCGACTGCTTCAGCAGTTGTAACGTTCTTATTAGCAGAATTCTTAGAAAACGCCATAGGTATTGGTGAAACGATATTAGTCGAAACGACCGGTGAACTGGAGCTGGAAGATACAAAAGCGCCGATCATTGGAAATGCAGGAGTCAAGTGTAGTGGTACTTTCGATGGAGATATCGGCGTTGATGGTGCGGACGATATCACGGAACTGTTAAATTTAGAAACACCAAAAGCACTCATCAACGCTACGCCCTTAGTCGAATTAGCGCTTTTATGCACTAATCTGTTAAATTGTGAATCGAGCAAATTGTGGGCTGCAAACCTGCCGTGGTTATCTTTGCTGGAGTTATGGAAGAAGGTACTGCAAGTGGTTTCGTTATCTTATATAAGCCACACGCCAGCGGCGGTAATATCGGCTGGTATATTGAATGTTCGGACCTCGGCATAAAAGTTTCAGAAGAATGCGCCACCCCTGAAGTTGCAGCCGAAGCAAGTAATATCGCTGAAGGACTCAATGTGACCTTCAGCGACACGTTCACAGAATTAATGGTACTTAAATTAACGCTTTGTAGTGGGAATAAGAAAGAAGCTGGTGTCGCCACTGGCTTAGTTATAACAGTAAGTTCATTAGGTGGTTCCTGACGGTATCTGAATAGAGGTGATGTTATTGATAGTGTTGGTTATGTCCTGATATAGGATACGCGTGACGTTCGGTGGCCTACGGCCTGATCCGGAGGCCACGCGTCGGCGGCCTATCGTGGGTATCACTGTGCCGATGTATGCCGGCTCACGTCATCTAGCCGCCGAAGAGTGCGTCGATCTTCCACACTTGGCCTGTACGTTTGAGCATGATTCCGCTTTTCGGGTGCTGTTTTGAAGGCGAGCACGGCCAACCCGAGGTTTCCCTTGGCGTGCACAGAGGCACGGCCGTGGTGGCTATGTTCTCGCCGAGCGGGCTTTGACGCTGTGGCAGTACTGTAGATCTTATGCTTCGTGGCAGCACCTGGAAGTCGGAAACATTCTCATCTGAGGTCGAAACATTACTGGACTTAAATTATGGTATGGGGGACAATGGGGATGCCGTGGATGAGCGGTATGTTGATCCGCGTGTATAGGGGTTGGACTGTCGCTCTCTGACCACGGACGAGTGCTCGGCCCGACCTGATCCAAGGCCTCGGAAGGGGGCGCAACCGGGTCCCGTACGAGGGAAAGGTTATTTGAGTTATGAAACGCTTTCGTTTTACAGGAGTTGGGGTCGCGATCCTAGCCGTCTTGGCGTTGAGCGCGCTGGCTCTGGCGTCGACCGCGTCAGCAGCCGTCACGTTCTTATTAGCAGAATGGTTAGAAAATCTGGTAGGAATTTCCGAAACGATGTTAGTCGAATCAGGTGGCGAACTGTTACTGGAAAATATAAAAGCACCGGTCGTAGGAAACGCAGGTGTGTTATGTTCCGGTATCTGGATGGTGATATCGGTCCCAATGGTGCGGACGATATTACTGAACTTTTAAATTTAGAAGATTTACTTATCGACCCAATCCCTTTAAATGAACTTGCACTATTATGCTCTAACGACTTAAACTGCGAAACGAGTAAGGTGTGGGCGGTACACCTACCATGGTTAACTTTGCTGGAGTTATGGGAAATCGGAGGTGAATCCAACTTCGTGATCTTATTTACTTCTCCTGGGTCTACCGTCGGTTGGTACGTTGAATGTACAGACCTTGGCATTAAAGCCTCAGAAGAATGTACCTCTCCTGAAGCTGCGGCTGAAGCCAAAACAGTGATGACAGGCGTTGAAGCTATATTCTCTGACGCGTTTACAACATTAATGGAACTCAAATTAGCGTTATGTACTGGTAATAACGAAGAAACCGGTCTTGTCGAAGGGTCGGGTGTGATCGTGACATCTTTAGCCGGTCCTTTGACGGTTTCTGAAATAGGACGACGCGATAGCAAGTATCTGTATTGTGACGTGACGTTGTAGTTGTTCGCCATGCCCGAGCGGGCAGTCTGCCCGCTCGGGCATCTTATGACAATGGTTGGTGGTTGGCCTGTTCTGTCGTTGTAACCAGGAAGGGTTTTGATGGTTCTGTGACGCGTCGGCGTGGGTCTGCCCTAATCGGACTGACCGCTCGGTCCTAGAGGCGCTTATGAGCGCCTCATTGCCACACCTAAGAAACTCTCCGCGCCGTAGGAAGGTGGAGAGGAGTCAGAACACTTTCGGGCAGAGTGGGAAACACTGCTGGACTTGGGTTTTAGTTTGTGCGAGTATCGGGCAGGCTGTGGGGCGAGTGGTTGTTTGGCCTGCGGTGTGTTGTATATGCTCTCGGTGTAAAAGCGTCAGAAGAGTGCCTTACTCCTCCTTACTCCTCCTTACTCCTCAAGTTGCCACGGAAGCAAAGAGCGTCGTGCTTGGCCTTTATTTAGGAGGGTTGCATTGGTTTCTGTAGTGCGTCGGCGTGTGTGGTTTGTCCAGGTTGCTGCGTGCTAGCGGTCATGGGCAGTCGAAGTGTTTCTTTCTGAGCGCTGAGTATCAGCGGTATGACGTCGTGGGACGGCGGGTCGCTGTCCTGGCGGGGATTGTCCTGCTCGTGTCTGTTTGGTTGTTCGTGGCGGCTTCCTCGGTGCTGGCGGCGGGCCCACCTGAATGGCCGGAACCGCCGGTAGCGTTGCAAGTTCACTCGACGCGAGTCACGATCCTCATTACGTTGAGGAGTGAAACGCTTGCCTACGAAGTGGAAGGCCGAATTTGCTCCGGTGGAATGCGAAAACAAAGGTTCTCGATGTGTCCTTACGTCTGCTGAATGCGAACATTCTGTTCCCACTAAGGGGTGGTCGGTTGCCAACGAAGAGGAAATACTGGCGGAACCAACCCGAGATTAGCGAGGTGTACATTGGGATGGCCGATCAGGGGGAAGGCGCGGCGGCGCCCATACAGTTGCGTTTATTGGAACCTGATACATGCTATGACGCGCGCTTTACTGCGACGAACGCCGATAGTAAAGTAAATGGTAAAGGTGAACTGGAACCTGCGTCCAGGATCGTACCGTTCAAGACTCTCCCGATCTTGACACCGGAAATACCAAAGGGAGGCACAACTGAAGCGCTTGGATGGCCCATCTTTCAAGTAGGAGAAGTCTCGGATGAAGGTGCGGTTGCGTCGGCTAAGATTGAGACTAATGGTGCTGAAACGGAATATGCGTTCGAATATTCTTTTCCGGAAAATGGTCATGCTCCGTCAGAAACATCTAAATCGTGGACGCCGTTTAGCTCTGATGCTACGGGCAAGATAACTGCTATTGAAGATTATGGGAAAGTAAGCGCCAGTGTTACTGGTTTGTTGGCGGAAACGACGTATTATGTACGTATAAAGTTGACTGAACAAGGAAGGTACTGTTTATCAGACGAAGTATCATGCTGGTGGTGTGGAGGAACGCGAAACGTTTAGGACCGGTACTGAAAAGCCACGTGAACCGTCGCTCGCGGTTCGTAATGTGACTGGTGGTTCTGCGCATCTCGCTGGGTTGGTCGCGCCGGATGGGTTTGAAACTTTGTGGCGGTTTGAATATATGTTGCGTGTGTCTGGTTCATGTCCCTCGCCTATTCTTTGTTCGAAACCGTCTGGTTGGACGTTGGTTCCTGGTGGTGAAGGTGTGATTTCGCAGGCGCAGGCTGCTGATACGTCTTATTTTGGTGGTGTGGCTATTGGAGTAGGTTTGAAGGCGCTGGGGGCGTCGACTTCGTATTGTGTGCGGTTGTCTGCGGAGAATCGTGCTGGTTGTGCCGCTAGTGGTGTGTCGTTGTTTGAAACTGAGGGTCCGCCTGCTGTTGATACGTTTTTGGTGCATCGGTTGGTTGGGGAATCGTTGGACTTGTTGGGTACGGTGAATCCTAAAAGTGTGCCGACGTCTGAGGAACAGTCGATCGTGTTGAGTGGTGCTACGGGTGGGTCTTTTACGTTGACCTTTGATGGTCATACGACTGGGCTGATTTCGTATGATGCTCCGGCGATAGGGTCTGGTAGTGTGCAGGAAGCGCTCAATAATCTTGAAGGGGCTCCTCCTGTGGAAGTGGAGGGGGTGGATGGTGGTCCCTATACGGTGCTTTTTGGCGGTAGTGATGCTGGGACTGCGCAACCGTTGATCGAAGCTAATGGGGGAGAGCTGACTCCGTCTGCTCCCGCTAGCAGTGTGACTGTATCGACGGTTCAGCATGGTGGTGAATCTTATATTACTCATTATTGGTTTCAGTATGTGACGGATTCTAGTTTTAGGGAACACGGTTGGTCTGGTGCCGAAGAAACGTCCCATGAAGCGATTGGTTTTGGTGAGGCTCCGCAGGTGATAGGTATTGAGGCTCCTGATTTGCGGCAGGGCGAAGGATATCGTTTTAGGCTGGTCGCGGAAAGTAATCTTCCGGGTAGTATGTCTGTGGTTGGTGGGGAACAAGAGTTGATGGTGCCTGTCGCACCTGTTACCGGCGAAAATAGTGCTTGTCCGAATCAAGTTTTTCGTACGGGGTTGTCCTCGAGTCTTCCTGATTGTCGTGCGTATGAGCAGTTGACTCCTGTGGAACAAGGCGCCGCGCAGGAACCTTTTCATTATCGTGGTGGTATCGTGTCCGCTGTGGTTGTTGGTGAAGACGGTGAACATGCGGTGCTTGAAGCGCCGGAGGTCAGTTATGGGTCCTCCACAGACTCAGGAGGGAGTCCTTACCTATTTACCCGGGGTGATACTAGTTGGTCGATGACCGCGGGAGCACCGCAGCCGGAAACTGGTATTAGTAGTGTTGTGCCGCAGGTTTATAGTGCTGACTTGACGCAGATCGGTTTTGAATCTGTTTATTCTCCGTCGCAATTGAGCAAGTCACCTGAGGTGGAATACAAGGTCGGTCCAATGGGAAGTCCCTATCAGAAGGTGGCGTCGGTCCCACGCGAAGATGTGAAAGAAGGAGAAGAAGCCAGTGGGTGGGTAGCCGCTAACGGCAGTTTTTCAAAGCTTGTGTTGGGAACTGGTGATCATGAACTGTTGGGGTATGAAACAGGAACCAAAAATGGGTTGGACTTGTATGAATATACTCTGGGGGGCCATCTGCAACAGTTGAACGTTACTGGTTCTGGTAGTGAAATCGTGACAATCGGTTCATGTGGCGCTAAAATGGTACGGGGTGACGAAGACCCTGAAGGTAAACATAACACGAGTAGTTCTCACAGTGTGTCGGTGGATGGTTCACGTGTATTTTTTGAAGCGGTGCCTCACGGGGATTGTTCCTCAGAAGCGACACATTTGTATATGAGGGTGAATGGTACGGAAACTGTGGATATCGGTCCGTATACGTTTGTCGCCGCTGATGCGGAAGGCACGAGCCTGCTGTTGAGGAGTGGTAATGGTGAATTGGTCGGGTATAATACTGTTTCGCTAGCGTCCGAATCGGAGCCGGCTGGGGTTTTGGCGGAAGAACATGAATCTTCGTTGCTTGGTATTCCTGTGCGTTTTGCGCCGGTGGAAGGTGGCGCGTTTGCGCATCCGGACTATACCTTTTGGAACCCTCAGAGTGGTGGGGGTGGCGGGCAGGCGTATCGTTATGATGATGTAGAACATGTGGTTGAGTGTGTTTCATGTGTGTCGTCTTTTGATCCCGAACCGAGCCAGGACGCGTGGTTGGGTGATTCGGAGGGTTTGCCTGAGATAAACGGAGGGCTACCTGATTTTACTGCTGTGTCTGAGAATGGTGAGTTTGCGTTCTTTACGACTATTTCGGAATTGGTGCCCCAGGATGTGGATGGGGAAATCCAAGCCGAATATAACGCGGAAAATGGTAGGACTGGTGAATATATTAATGTTGGTGGACATACGTCACCTTCTACAGATGTGTATGAGTGGCGTGCTGGTGGTGTGGATGGTTGTGGTGTGGTTGAGGGTTGTTTGTCTTTGATTACTGATGGTCGTGGTGGGTATTTGAATTTGTTGTTGGGTGTGGCTGATGAAGGCCGGGATGTGTTTTTCTATTCGCGTTCGTTGTTGTCGCCGCTTGATCATGGTATTGAAGGTAGTATTGGTGAAGGCAATGTTTATGATGCACGAGTGGATGGTGGTTATCCTGGTCCTGTGTCTCGTGCGGTGGAATGCGAAGGCGATGCTTGTTCTACACCGCCGAGCCCACCAGTGGATTCGACGCCTTCGAGTTTCACGTTTACTGGTATGGGTAATGTGGTCAAAGAACCAGCGTCTGGCAAGGTTGTAAAGAAGATAGTTAAGTGCAGGAAGGGCTATGTTAAGAACAAGAAGGGGAAGTGTGTAAAGGTCAAGAAGGGGAAGGCTAAAAAATCAAGGCTAAAGTTAGGGATCGTAGGAGTGTGACGGGCGTGACGGGGGTGACGGGTGGTAAGATCGTTGGTAGGGTTGGTGGTGTGTAATGTGGTTTTGTCTTTGGCGTGGAGTTTGTTTTGATGGGTGTGTTTCGCCGTTATTGCAGATCTCGTTTTATGGCAGTGACTGGAAGTCGGAAACATTCTTGCCGAGGTCGGACATTACTTGACTGAGTTCTGGTATGTGGGATTATGAGATGCCTCGTGGCTCACGTCATGTAGCCGCTAAACAGCGCGTCGATCTTCCACAGATGACCTTCGCGTTCGAGCACGATCTCGCTTTCGGGTGCTGTTTTGAAGGCGAGCACGGCCAACCCAAGGCTCCCTTTTGTGCGCACCGTGGTCACGGCCATGGTGGCTACGTCCTCGCCGAGTAGGCTCTGATGCTGCTGTGCGAGCAGTACCGACATCGCCGCAGCGCACTTATGATCGCCGTCATGGCCGGGCTGGCCTTGACTGGCCGCAAGTCCGCCGGCGAGGCTTGCGGTGAGCAGCGAGCACGCCACGGTTCCGTTGCCCGCGGCGGATGCCGCGTAGTAGCGCTTGACGAGGCTCGTTACAGCCCGTGCTACGGCGGGACTTGCTCTGGACCCATAGCTGGCCAGCAGCGCTTGATCGTCGTTTGCGGGGCTTCCGTGGTATTTCGCCGTATCGTCGAAATCTTCGTCGCCGTCATTTTTGGAGTAGCCGTGGGGCTGGGTTGTGCTCACCGTCGAGCCATGCGATCGTTGCGTGGTCGAGTACGTGGGCTTACTCGCTCCACACGCGATCATCGTAAGGCTGAGCAGCACCGTGGCGAGCAGCGTGAGTAAATGTCTCATCTTTCGCACCAGATCGCCACTATCGATAATAGGTTTGCTATTCCAGGATCGTGTCGAGCAGGTCTTGGACTCTCCAGGCGCCGTTGACGCGACGCAGGGTGAGCTTGCGCACTTCGGGTATCGTTGGGAATTCGAGGATCGCCAAACCTTTCTTTCCCTGCACCCGTATCTCGGGGATCCTGAGGGTCGCGTTCTCGGTGGCCAGCATGGCGTGACGGTTCGCGAAGAGCTTTGACATCACGATGGCGCAGGTGTTGCCGGTCACCGCTGGTGAGGTGCCATATTTTTCCACGACGGTTTCGGCGATGATCGGAGCCAGCAGGATACATGCCTCGGAGCCGTTCTCGGCGACCGCGGCGGCATAGTAGTGTCTAACAAGCGCCAGCGCTTCGCGCAGTTCCGCCGGGTTGGCGGCGTGTCCGTAGTTCAGGTAGCGTGCGTCGTCGTCGTTGTGGTCAGTGTCGTTGTCGCGATCGAGTTTGTCATGAGGGAAATAGGCGGTCACCGACGCACTGCCGCCGGTGGTCGTGGTCGCGTCTTTGCTCGAGCCGCACGCGAGCGCAGTCAGGCCGAGCGTGAGGGCCACGAGTATCGCGATCCAAGGTCTCATCGGTGATGAGCGATCGTGTACGTGCTCGCTCTGGCGCGATCCGCGCGGCCGATCAGCCAGTCCGTGAGCAGTGCTTGAAGCCGACTTGACCAGCCAAGATCGCCATTTGCCTGTGCACACCCTCGGCGGTGTGAGTCAGCGGCACGCCGATGGAGTCGTAGCTGCTTGCCGACGCCGACGCGGACCCGGCGATCCGATTGACGTATTCGCTGTAAAGGTGAGCGGCGTTGATTATCCGCGTCCAGTCGCTTGCAAGGGACGGGGGAGGCACGAGCTTGCTGAGTTCGTTGGACTCAGTGCTGTCGTAGATCGCGACTTGTGGGAGCGCGCGCCTGAAGGCAGCTTCGCCAGTGACTGACATGGCCGAGAGCTTTGTATTGGTGCGTGCGCAGATAGCGTCGCCCTTGGCAATCAGCGTGGTGCGCGTGAGCGGCGTGCCGGTGGCGACCTTCACGGTTGCCGCGGTGACTGTCGGTGTAGTCGCCGTCGTTTCCGTTGTGGTGCTGGTCGCGGCGGCGACCGAAGCGGTCGACCCCGTTTTCGACGAGCCGCCGCAGCCGGATACCACGAGCGCGCCAGCCGTGAGACCCAGAGCTATGAGCTGTAGGTGTAACATGACGTTCCCTCCCAAGGGTTGGTTTGAGTCCGATTATAACCACGACGCGTCAAAATGACACTGGCGTGGCGATGGGGGACGAACGCGATCGCGCTCTTTCGCGCTCGCTCCGATCTTCGCTCGGCCGGCTGTAGATTGACCTCGCTCACGATGGTCGCGATCACTTGCTTCATAAGTAGCTGCGCATAAGGAGCGGCGAGACAGCGGCGTACGCCGCCGCCGAAGGGAATCCACGTGTATGTGTTGATTGAGTTCCCATCCACCCGCTCGAGGAACCGCTCGGGCCTGAAGCGCAGCGGTTCGGGATACACGTCCGGTCGGCGGTGCACCAGATGTACGCAGGGCGCGACTGTCGTCCCGGCCGGGATCGTATAGCCGCCGAGACGCATCGGCTGCAGCAGCTTGCGCACCACGATTGGCGCGGCCGGGCACAGCCGCATCGTCTCCTTCGCGACCGCGTCGAGATATGAGTCGTCCTCGCCGCGATCTATCTCCGGCCCGCAAGCGCACGCACTGCTCGGGGTAGCGCAGCAGGCGCTCGAACGCCCACGACAGCAGGCTCGACGTGGGCCCGTCGGTGAGCAGCGTCACCAGTTCGTCGCGCAGGTCCTGCTCTGTCATCGGTGCGCCATCCTCATAGCGGGCCTCGGCGAGCATTGCGGCGATATCAGAGCCGTCCGTGCACCCGGGGTCGCGCTGGCGGCGTCGTACCTCGGCGAGCACGCCCCGCTCGACCGGGTCCATCATTTCGCGGTAGTCGCTGTTGCCGGCAAAACGGGTCGGGCCGGCGGCCGCGAGCAGGTTGAGCCGGCGCGGATCGTTCATCCAATTCGTTAGACGGCGCAGCGAGGTGCGTAGATCGCGCAGACTGTCGCTGTCCACTGGCCCGAACGTCACGCGCATGATCGACTCGAGCGTTATCTCCTGCATCCTTGGCCACAGCTCAAACGGCTCGCCCATCGGCCAGGTGGCAGCCTCGCGCCGGGCGATCTCCGCCATCGTCTCGCTGTACCCGCGCATGCGCTCGCCGTGGAAGGGGGGCAGCATCAGCTTGCGACGCCTGACGTGCTCGGGCTCCTCCAGGAGCATCACCGAGCGCGGCCCGAGCAGCGGCCCGAGGATCGAATTGGCGAGCCCCACGCCGAGCACGGCGTGGTCGGCGGTGAACACCTTCTTCACGTCCTCGGGATCGGCCAAAATGACCCACGTGCCGGCATGCTTTACGCGGATGGTGAAGATGTCACCAAAATGTTTCTGACACCGCTCCAGGAACGGCAACGGCCTACGCGCCCACGCCACGGCCTGCAGCGTCGCTGGCATTCTCGGGCCGGGTGGGAGCTTCTCCCGATTGCTGCTACCTATCAGAAGATATGGTATTGTCGTCGCGGCCACTGGCACCAGTACCTTAAGCGGTGAAAGGACCGGACTTAAAATCCGGTGATCCGGGTTCGAGCCCCGGCTGGTGCACTGGGACGGGGTTGGCTATCAGTTCGTCCTCCATCGCGCACGTAGCCTCGATCAACAGCTCGAACAGCGCGGCTGTGAACTGCAGCGGGCAGGTCGACTTCCGCCCCGCGCGCCAGGTAGCGTTCGCGCACCTCGATCACGCGCTCGGGCTGCATCATCGGGATGTCGTACTCGCGCTTGTGATGGGCCACTTCGCGGCACACCTCGAAGCGCTCGCCGAGTAGCCGCGCTATCTCCCCGTCGAGGAAGTCGAGGCGACGGCGGAACGGCTCCAGACCCGTCCCCTCCGCCTGGGCTGCTCCGTCGCGGGTTGCCGGCTCGGTTGGCTCAGGGCTCACTCGTCATCCTCCATCAGGATGCCCGCCGCGAACGCGTGGCTGCAGTTGGCGAGTGCCTTCAGCGCATACCCGCCCTCCTGCACAACGCACACCGGCAGCCCACGCATCGCCAGCTCTTCGCCGATCTCCATAAATATCACCTGCGAGAACTCCCACGAGCCGTGCGGGTCGCTGGCGACGATGTCATAGCCGAGCGACAGCACGAGCGCGGTCGAATCCTGGTTGCTACATGTCAGCTCATCGATCACGTCGTTCATCGCGTCGAGATACGGGTCGGGCTTCGGCGGACTGGAGAATTCGACGAACGCCTCGCGCTCGCGCGGCTGCACGTGCCGCCACGGCACCTCCGTGGTGGTCGAGGCATGCAGCGACCCCAGGCTCACGTTCTCAAGCGGCGCCACGATCGCCGAGGTGCCGGTTGGGAAGTGGAAATCGAGGTCGATGATCGCCACGTGCTCGAAACCGCCGTCGCACAGCGTGTATGCGGCCGCCGCGGCCGTGTTCAGATAACAGTACCCGCCGAGCCACGCCGGGCCGGCGTGATGGCCGGGGGGGCGGCACAGCGCGTAGGAGAACTGCGCGCCGTTCACCACACGCTGGGCGGCTGTCACCGCCGTGCGCACGCCCTCGAAGGCGGTGTCCACGACGCCCGCCCACACGGGGCTGTCGGCCGGCAGGCCCGGCGGCGCCCACTCGGGCATCATCGTCGGCTCCTGCCAGTCCACGCTGCGCAGCGCGTCCAGGTAGCTGGGCTCGTGCAGCTCTGAGAGCACGCGTTCCACGTACTCGTCCTCGGCGTCGGCGATGTCGGGGTGCACGCCTTCGTGGCGCGTCAAGCCCTCGCGCAGCTCCTCGGTGCGGCGACGATCGTCGTGGCCCTCCATCTTCTGCCCGTGGCGATCGAGGATGAATGGCGCCGAGTCGCCGACGCTCGCGTCCATGCGCTGCTCCACCATCACGAGTCGCGGCGCTCGCGTCGTCCGGTTGGGCAGCTGGATGACGTTGCTCACAGTAGCCTCCTCATGCGCGTTCCGATCGTTGTGAAACCGTTGTTCACATAAAAAGCCTCGGTGGCGTCGAGGTGCGGGTAGCGCTCGGTTGGCAAACCCACCTCCAATCGCCGCACCCCCTGGCCGCGGGCGATGTCGAACAGGGCGACGATCAGATCGCCGCCCATCGTCATGCCGCGAAATGCGGGGTGCACCCACATCTCCTGGATCAGCCCGTAGCGGCCCGGGATGCGGATCGCGATCTGCCAGCTGACGCCGAGCACCCCCACGATTTCGTTGAGGTTTTCCGCCACCAGCAGCACGCCGGCGCTGCCGTCGTCAACAAGGGCGTGCGCGACACGTTCCAGCTGCTCCAGGTCGCCCGCTTTGCCGCCGAGTTCCTCGAGCAGCTGGTTGATCCCGGCAGCGGCCGCGGGCACGTCGGCGTGTGTGGCCTCGCGTATGTCCCAGCCCACTTCCCACCCCTCCTCGGCGTCGGGCTCGATCGGGCTCAGTTCGCTCATGAGATCATCTCCCTCTCCTCTCGTGGCCGCGCGCGGTCGTCCCTTACAACGCCGTCCCCGCGAATTGCGGCTCCAATTGCACTGTCCACGCCTCGGGCGAGTCGCTGCCGCTAACAGCCTTGGCGATTGCCGCCATCGGCGCGCGCGCCTTCAGCAATATCTCCTCGAACTCCTCCTCGGGGTCGGATTGCATCACGATCGCCCCGCCCGCGCCGATCGTCGTGGTTTTGGCGCTCCCATCGGGTGGGTGGGGCCTTATCACGATCGTACGGATCACGATGCTGAGGTCCACGACCCCATCGACTCCGAAATATCCGATCGCACCCGAATACACACCGCGCGCCTCGCGCTCGATGTCATCGATTATCTCCATCGTGCGCAGCTTCGGTGCGCCCGTCATCGACCCGCCCGGGAAGCACGCGCGCACACAGTCCACCGATGAGCGCCCCGCGTCGAGCACGCCGACGACGTTGGAGATCATCTGGTGAACGGTCGCGTAGCGCTCGATCACCATCAGCTCCGGCACCCGCACCGAATCCACTTCGCACACGCGACCGAGATCGTTGCGCAAGAGATCCACGATCATCAGGTGCTCGGCGAACGTCTTTTCGTCCTCTTGCAACTCCCTGCGCGTCGCCTCGTCCTCGGTCGGGTCGGCCGAGCGTGGCGCGGTGCCCTTGATCGGGCGGGCCATCACGCGGCGGTCGCGATCGACCGAGAGAAAACGCTCGGGCGAGGAGCTGACGATCGCATGGTCGCCCAGCTTCAAATACGCGGCAAACGGCGCCGGGTTCGAGCGTCGCAGTCCCCGATACAGCTCCCACGGGTCAGGTGCGGCGTCGGTGTGGATCTGGTCGGTCAGACACACCTCATAGGACTCACCGGCCGCCAGTGCGCTCTGGCAACGTGCGATATCCGCGAGGTACTGCTCGCGTCCTCTGCCCACTTTGAAGACGACCTGCGTGTTTGGGGATTTTGGGGTCGTGCCGGTCGCTCGTCATATCGGGGGGCGGTCCGGACATGGCGTTTACCACCGCGCTCTCCGCCCGCTCCATCCACTGCTCGGCCTCAGGGTCCTCGTCCGCGCCGAGTGAGAGCACATGGGTGCGCCCGGACACGTGATCGACCGCGATCACACGATTGGCGAACATCACCGTCGCGTCGGGCATGTCGGAGACATGGGCGTTGGTTGCACCGCAATCGCCCTTGCACTCATAGCCCAGATAACCGACGAACCCGCCGATCAGTCCGCGCGGCGGGCTCTCCGGGGACTCCAGCCCACGCTCGACCAACTCGCGGTCGAGTACCTGAAAGATCGACCCATTCTCCTTAAAATCCCCACTCGCGTCATGGCGCATAACGGCACCCTGCTCCACGTCGTATTCGAACACCGCCCAATCCGGGCCGCTTGTGGTCCCCAGGTAGGAGCACTGCGCGAGTGCGCTCGGGGCGCCGCCGCTGTCGAGCCAGAACGCGTGCTCGCACTCGCCGAAGAGCGCTTCGAACAATGGCTCCGTCGGCGCCTGTCCCTCGAAGCTTCGCACCCTGAGCGTCGGCGGCGAGCCGCCGCTCGCGCGCTTGCGACAACGTCTTGGCGGCACGCTTGGGCGGTTCAGGCGCCGGCGGCGCGGCGGCCTGCGTTCGGCCGCTAGCGCGTAGAAGTTCTCGACCAGCCTGTGTCCCTGCTCGGTGGAGATCGACTCGGGGTGAAATTGCACCCCCCACATCGGTCGCGTCGCGTGTTCGATGCCCATCGTCACGCCGTCGTTGGTCCAGGCGATCTCGCGGCCCTCGACCCCGAGCGAGCCGGTCACCGCAAGCGAGTGGTAGCGCACCACTTTGAAGTCCTGGGGTATGCCGGCGAACAGGCCCTCGCCCGTGTGGCGCACCTCGCTGAGGCGACCGTGCATCACCGTCGGAGCGTAGGTAACGGTGGCTTTGAGCACGTGCCCGAGGCCCTGGTGGCCGAGACACACGCCCAGCACCGGCACCTCGGCCGAGCGCAGGATGTCAGCGCACACGCCGAAGTCGTGCCAGCGCTCCGGGCGGCCCGGACCGGGGGAGAGCACGATCGCATCGAAGTCCCAGCGCGACAGTGCCTTCCACGACACCATGTCGTTCTGCACGACGATCGGCTCCTCGCCGCTGACGGCCGCGAGCAGGTGGAAGACGTTGTAGGTGTAGGAGTCGTAGTTGTCGACGAGCAGGGTGCTCATGGCCGCGGTCCTCCTCGCGGGCTCTCGAGGCGCACGGGTCGACGCAGGGCGGGCGATCCTCATCGCCCCGCCTCCAATCCAAGGCCCCGCGCGCTGCGATCGAGCAGCGTGTGGATCACGCGTTCGACGTGGCTGGAGCGCGGCTTGCTCCATGTACCAGCGCGTCAGATGGCGCAGATACAGCGCGAGCGGGGTGACGTCGTAGCGCTCGACCGCGAGGCGCAGGTGGCGACGGTATATCTCCGACTGCACGACCGCGCAGCGATAGTCGGCGTCCTCCGCCGGGCGCTAGGCCAGGTGGTGTGGCCAGTTGGCCGTTATGTGCACGCGCGCGCACGAGATCCCAACCGAGGCTCTCGCGCTCGCCAGCAGCTTGCTCGGTATCGAAGTCCACGCGCGGCGTCACTGGGTAGGGCAGGAACCAGCCGAGCGCCACCTGCGCCGGGATCCGTTCAGGGGCGGGATGGGCGCGGCGCACCTCGCGCGCCTGCGGGTCGCGTCGATCCGCTGTCTCGATCCACTCGATCAGATCGTCGATCAACAGACCGCCCTCCTCGCTCGAGCTGACCGCGCGCTTCTGCTGGGCGACCATCCCGTGGAAGATGTCGTGCGTGGGGTGGACGCCGCGATGCAGCGCGCCATTCTCCGCCGGCGTCAACTCGGTCATCAGCTTGCGTATACACGTCGCGTGCGACACCCACTCGGTGCCGCAGATCTGAAGCGTCGTGACGCCCTCAAGGTCCGGCGCGCCCATCCAGTAGGACACCGCGCGCATGTGCTGCGTCGTCTGACCGTCGGCGCGCAGCAGCGGCATTTCCTCAAGGTGCTCGACGCCCGTCGCATACACACGACGCCGTCCTCGCGGCGGCGCAGCGTGCCCTCGCGCAATCCCCGTTCCGTCAGATCGGTGCCGTCGTCGAGAAAGTCCGACTCGAAGAACACGCGATCGAACGCCACACCCAGGCGCGCGAGCGTCTTGCGCTGACCGGCGATCACCCACGCGCGCGTCTTGAACCACAGCTCGAGTGCCTCGGCGTCGCCCTGCAGCACCCGTTTGAGCAGCTCGTCCGCGGCGTCGTTGCGCATCCGCAGCTCGCGCGTGAGCGAGTCCTCGCGCTCCTCGGGGCCTTCCTCGGCAAAGCCACCGCTCGATACGTAGTCGGCGTAGCAGAGTCCGACGAAGTGATCGCTCTTCTGGTCGCCGTCGGGCCACGCCGCGGCGTGGTGGCCGCTGCGAACGATTCCCGCCATCGCCTCGCCCATGCTGCGCCCGGCGTCGGAGATGATGCTGCGCCGCTCGACCGCGCCGCCGCCCTGTTCAAGCGCCGCCGCAAGCGAATTGCCGAGCGCGAGATTGCGCAGGTGCCCGACGTGCAGCGCCTTGGTTGCGTTCGCATCCCAGAACTGGACCGCGAAGCGGTCTCCTCGCGCCAAGTCCACAAGCTCGGCTTCGTCGCCTCCTCCGGCCTCGAGCGCCGCGCCGGTGGTCTCGATCCAAGTGTCTGCGAGTCGCAGCTCGACGCCGTCGTCCTTGCGCGTGAGAGTGTCCGCCCACGGTTGCGCTTCGATCCGCTCGAGTGCCTTCAGCGATATGGGATCGCTCTGCCAGTTCGGAGAGCGCGGCACGAGCTTCACGTCGAAACGCCCGTTGGGGATTCTGGGCGCACGCGCTGCCCATGGCGCATGGGCGCCATTCTCGTCCTCTACTTCCTCGAAATAATCAAAAAGGTTGGTTGTCATGAGATGCGAAGAAGTTAGCGTTCAGCATACCGAACGAGCGGGCCCTTTGGGAGATCCTTGCTATGCGCATTTGTACGTTTGGGTGCACGCCTGTGCGTACTTTTCACTTCCATGTCCAAACTTCCAACGATCCCAGTCAAACTCGCGCCGCAAGTGGGCGCGCCCATGCTCCGCGTCACATCCAAACTCGCGGCGCCCGGCTGGTGTTCGGAGGCATGCGTCAGTCGAGGAGTAAGAAACACTTTTTGGATTTGCTTGCCTTACGCGGTGGAACCTGATAGAGAACCACTTGGCCCCTCCAGGCCGACCGACGTCGGGTTGTCTCTGACCTGAACAAGACGCGCACCTCGGCGTCGGTCTAAATTCCGATGCAGCTCGACGCTTCAGAGAATCGAATAATTCACCGCGGTGAGAGGATTTTCAGTTGCGAGGCCAAATACCTATAGTCTTACGCCGTGCGTGAGATTCGACTTTACGATTCGCTCAGCGGCCAGCTCGTGCCGGTGACCGCGGGCGACGCCATCAGGGTCGAGGTACGCACCGCGCCGATCGCAGCCGGTGCCTCGGTCGACGTGGGCTCCACGCGCCCGCTGATGCTGTTCAGCTTCCTCGAGCGCTTCCTGCAGCGGGAAGGCTTCGGCACGAAGTTCCTGTTCGACTCGCCCTCGGATAAGGACACCATGTACGAACTCTCCGAAGAGCCCGAGCCGCCGGGCGGGCGCGAGCACAGCGGGGATTCCTCGGAGTCCTCGGACCCGGAGATGAGCCTGCTAGAGGTGCCGCGCTCCGACGTGGAGCGCTGGGTCAACGTGTGCTTCGGCGGCGGCCGCGACGACAGCGAATGGCAGCACGTCCCGCGCGGCGAGCGGATCGCGCTCAGCGACGCGCTGAAGGAGTTCGGCCACGCCGCGGTCGCGATGTACCTGCTCGGCACGCACTACTCGCTGCCGCTAGGCGACGCGATCGTCGGCCTGAAGACGGGCGCGCGCAACGTGCGGCGCCTGCGCGACGTGATCGCCACGCTCGAGTCCGACCAGCCGAGCCCGCTTGACATGCGCCACCACGTCGAGGCTTTCCGCGACGCACTCGCCGACGATCTCGACACGCCGCTCGCGTTTGTGATCATGTTCGAATGGGTGCTCGAGGCCGAGCGTCGCGGCGGCGGCATCGGCGACGGCGATTTGCGCATCATGCTCGAGGCGCTCGAGCTTGAGGACCTGGTCGAGCCCTCAGAGTGAAGCGCGTCGTGTCTTCGCCTGACTCGGCGATGCGCCGGGCGCGCAACACCTGCGTCGGCACGCGCACCCCATAGGAGGGCGATAGCCAACCGCTCTCCACAGCCAGCTCGGCTCCCTCGGCCTCGACCAGTAGCTGCGCGCCGGGAAAGCTCGCAAGCGCCCGCGAGCCCTCCGCGCTCGCCACGCCTCCGGGCGCCAACGGAAAACTCCACAGCAGCTCCTCGCCCTGCGCGCCGAGCACCTTGTCCACGATCCCCACGACGTTGTTGCGAGCGTCGAAGCGCAGTCGGCGACGGTGGCAGACCTCACGTCCCAGCTCGCGAAAGCCGCGGTGCTCGCCTTCAAAGAGGGCGGTCGGGCCGTCGGCCTCGAAGCGCAGCCGCCGTGCGTGCGCTTCTTCGGCGAGCGCGAACAGGTAGTCCTCGCGCAGGCGGCTCTGCTCGGCACCGCCGACGCTCAGCGTGCTATGCGCCCGTGTGGCTCGAAACGCGTTGCGCGCCTGCGCGTCGGCGGTGTACACGTAGGAGCCGGGGTCCACGATCAGCGGCTGGTTTCCGAGTGCCAGCTCGAAGGACAGCTGGTCGTTGTGGGCGTGGGCGCCGATCCCGCCGAGCCCCACGTCACCGCAGCGCACGATTGCCCACAGCTCCCCGTGGCGCATCGCATACCAACCGCCATCGGGGTAGGCGGCGTGGCTGCGGCCGGCGCGCGGGCGCCTGCCCGCCTGGACGTGCAGGTGGCGATGGTCGCGTGGGTCGGCCCCATAGTCGCCCAGTGGCAGGAAGCGACCATCGTCGGCGTCGCCGATCTGCGGTGCCAGCCCGTCGGGGCGGGTGTAGTCGCTGACGAACCCAAGCATCCGCTCCAGCCGCTCGCGGTAGTCGCGCGAGAGCGTGTTCGGGCAGAGCGCGTCAGCGGCCTGTGTGCCGCACACGAACAGCTCGCAAACAAGTCGGTGGTAGGGGATCGATGCCTCGTGGTCGCAGCCGTCGCGGCGCACCTGGTGGGCCATCTCCCGCTCCAGCTCGTCTGTCGCCCAGCTCGCCCACGCACGACCCTCCTCGCTGCTTGAGAACGGTGCGCAGGCTAGGAGCAGGCCGACGACGTTTGACAAGTAATGGTTGCCGCGCACCTCACCCCACTCCAGGTGGGAGCGAACGAAGCGGCAGTGTGCCAGCAGGCTCGCGAGCGCCGGCTGCAGCCACACGGCGTCGTGCGCGGCCGGCATCGCCATGCACAACGCCGCCGTCCAGTTGGCCGCTCGTATGGCCGTGTCCATCGTGCACGACCAGGGGGCGCCGAACTCGACCGGGTTGGCCGCGATGAACGACATCAGCTGGGCGCCCAGCTCGTCCAGGAAGCTGCGCTCGCCGCTGATCCGGTGGGCGGCTGCCAGCAGCGGCAGGTGCTGGCAGCGCGACAGCTCCCACGGCAGCTTGATGTCCGAGCCACCGCCGAGCACGATCGGTACGCGCGAAATGTGGCATTGGGGCCAGCGCCGGTCGGACTTGAAGTCTCGTTGCCAGTCGATCTGCTCGCCAAGATCGACGGGGCCCGAGCCGAGCAGGTTGAAACGGTGTGCGAGCACGTTCTCCGCCCGGGCCCTTACGCGCGCGCGCTCGAGGCTGTCGAGCTGGTCGAGCTGGCGCTCCCAGGCGGCGACCGTCGGCAGGGCAGGGAGGGCTCGCTCGCGCAGGGCGCTCTGCGGATCGGCGCCGTCCAGTGCGCGCGCCAACTGTCGGGCGCTCACGCGCAACGGGCGTATGCGCAAGTGCGCGCCGCGCAGTCTGCCGCCTACCGGCGCGTACAGGGCGCGGGCGGCCGCGGCCGTGCCGCTGCGCGGGCCCAGGCGCCGCCAGGCGGCGAGTCCGTCGCGCAGCCGTTTCACGCGTCTTGCGGCGGGGTGACGGTTGGGATAGGGGTGGGTGCACAACCGCTGTGGGCCGCTGGGGCGTGGGCGGCGAGTGCGTGGGCGGCGGTGAGGACGCAGGTTGTGCGGGCGGCGACGGTGTGGGTGGCGATGACGGTTGGGGCGAGTGTGGCGGCGGCAAGCACCACTTTTGGCGGGTTGCGTTCGCTGCGGTCCCAACTTTCGTGCTCGGCTTCGAGGTGGTGCGCGAGGAGGAACGTCGGCGCGAGAATCACGACCGCCACGAGCAGCGTTTGCAGCGTCGCGCGCAGCGGCCAGGCGCCGAGCATCTCGCGCAGCGTCGGTCGCGCCTTTTTCGCACCCCTGGCGGGCGCCGTTTGCCACTGTCCCTCCACGCGTGCGGCGGCCGAGCCGATCGCCAGCAGGCCAAGCGAGCCGAGTGTGGCGAGCAGCGTCAGTTCGTAGTCGCGGATCGGTATCGCCACGACTGCCGGCAGCGCACCGATCAGCAGCGCGGGCAGGTACAGAGCAAGCTCTCGCGCGCGCAAGCACGCCGCACCGCGTGCCGTGAACGCGGCCGGCAACAGCAGCGCGAGCAGCAGGATGTAGCGCGCCGCGTGGGACAGCTCCACCGCCGCCTTCTGCGCCTCGGCCTTGGCCACGAACCCGGGATCGTGTTCGATCAGGGCATCGACCTGCCGGTGCAGCGCGCTGGAGTAGGCGGGGGACAGGTAGCGCACGCCCGGGTCCGCCTCCTGGGCGGCCGCGGCCCCGTAACCGTCGGCGTAGTGGATGCCGTAGCGGTTCGAGGTGTACCCAAGGCCGATATAGAGCGAGTGCCACAGTGGATGGGAGGTGGGTGTGTTCGCGCTCAGGTTCACACCGACGCGACTGTCGCGGTGCGCGCGGATCGCCGGCAGCGCGATCGACGTTGGCACGAGGTAGGCGAGCACTACCGCCGCGACCGTCGCCAGGCGCAACCAGCGCCTCGGGCCGGCCACGGCCGCGACCGCGGCTGCCGCGAGCGCTACAGGCAGTCCCGCGTCGCTGCGAATCGCCGTGACCACGCCCGCGAACAGCGCGATCGCTATGAGTGCCAGCCAGCCCAGGCGCGGGCGCCTGCGTGCGAGCAGGATCAGCGGTGGCATGAACGTCACGACGACCCACGCCGCGACCCAGTAGATGTCGCCGAAGCCGAAGGAGAGGATGCACACGAGCAGCGTCGGCGGGGCCAGCAGCGCCGCCCAGCTGGAGCGAAACAGTGCCCCGAAGAGGACAGCGCTGAACAGCAGCGTCAAGGCCCACGCGACGATCCACATCCAGCGCAGCACCGTCAGCGGGTTCGACGCGCCGAGCCAGTGGCTGAGCGGCGGCACGATCGCATAGATGCCCTGATCGTCGGAGTAGCCGATCGCGTAGGGCACGTGCGTGCCTGGCTCGTACCCGAGCAGGGCCGGGCCGCCGTGGTCGAGCACCGTGAGCGACGCTTGCAATTCCGTTGCGCGCGAGGACTGGATCGGCCACGGATTCGGCGCGAGCACGTACAGCGCCAGCGCGCCGATCGCGGCCCACAGCGCGCCCCATGCGAGTGCGCGGCTCGTCGTGGCGCTCACGAGCGTCCCGCCACCCAGTGGTCGTGCCACGCGCTGACGTTGTAGAGATTCCACAATTGAAAGCTCCAGTTGGCGCGGCCCGCGCGGTGTGCCGCCCATAGCTCATCGACGCGCCCGTAGTCGAGCAGTCCGCGCTCGGCCAGTGAGGACTCACGAATCTCCCGCTGCGCGCGCGTGCCCAGCTCGCCGCGAAACCACTCCGCCACCGGTGCGCCGAAGCCCTGCTTGGGTCGATACACGATCTCGCTAGGCAGCAGCCCCTCGACGGTGTGCTTGAGCAGCCACTTGCCGACCCCGTCGCGAACCTTCATCTCCATCGGCAGCGCGAGCGCGAACTCGACCAGCTCGCGATCCAGAAACGGCACGCGCGCCTCCACCGAGGTGGCCATCGTCATCTTGTCGACGCGCATCAACAGCAGCTCGGCAAGGCGCTGCTTCAGCTCCAGGTAGCTCATCTTCTGCAGCAGATCGGCGTGTGGGCTGTCGTGCTCGGCCTGCTCCCACAGGCGCCGCACGACCCGGTAGGCGTCGGGATGCTTGCCGTTGGCGGTGAGGATCTCGCGCTTCAGCTCGCCCGTGTAGCAAATCGCCCCGCCCCAGAAGGGCAGGCGCCCAGCGGCCGCGTCGGCCACGTACTGGGCGTGGAAGGTGCCGCGACCGGAGTGGCGCGCGAGCGCCAGCGCCGAGTCGGCGATCAGCGTCGCGGAGGGGCGCCGGCACGCGCTGGAACGGCTCCCAGTAGCGCTTTCTCCGGCGCCACCGCGTCGATGTAGTTCTGGTAGCCGTGAAACAGCTCGTCCGAGCCCTCGCCGACCTGCACCACGATCGTGCCCGAGTCGCGTGCGAGCTTGGAGACGTAGTACAGCGGCACGCACACCCAGTCGGCGATCGGCTCGTCCTGATGGTGCACCATCTCCGGCAGGAACGACACGAGATCATCGACGTCGATCAGTCACCTCGTGATGATCGGTTTTGAAGCGCTTGGCGATCTGGCGCGCGTAGTCCAGCTCGTTGTAGCGCTCGTGCTCGGCAAACGCGACCGAGAACGTCCGTACCGGCTGGGACATCAGCTCGCTCATCAGCGCCACGTTGGTCGAGCTGTCCACGCCCCCGGATAGAAACACTCCGAAGGGAACGTCGCTCATCATGCGCTTGGCGATCGAGCCGCGCAGCAACTCCAGCAGGCGCTCGCCCAGCTCGTGCTCGCCGGCACCAGCGAGCGCTTCGGTCGTTTGCGCGCGACATTGGTGTCCAGTAGATGTCACCGCGAGCCTCGCCGCGCGCGTTCACCGTCATACGCTCGGCCGGCGCGAGCTTCTCGATGCCGGCGAACATCGTCGAGGGCGCCGGCGTGCACACGAACGTGAGGTAGTCGCAAAACGCCTCGACGTCCAGGTCGGGGCTGATCGCCGGGTGGCGCAACAGCGCCTTGATCTCCGAGGCGAACACCAGGCCCGCGGGCGTTCTACTCCAGTACAACGGCTTCTTTCCCAGCCGGTCGCGCGCGAGAAACAGCTCGCGGCGACGCTCGTCCCAGATCGCGAGCGCGAACATGCCGTCGAGCAGCTCCACGCAGCGCTCGCCCTCCTGCTCGTAGAGGTGAACGATCGTCTCGGTGTCGCAACGCGAGCGATAGGTGTGACCGCGCGCTTCCAGTTCGGCGCGCAGTTCGCCGTGGTTGTATATCTCACCGTTGAAGGCTCACCCACACGCTGGCGTCCTCGTTGCACATCGGTTGGTGCCCAGAGTGAGAAACATCCACGATCGAAAGGCGCCGATGACCGAGCGCTACGCGGCCTTTGGGCGAGTGCCACACCCCCGCGTCGTCGGGTCCGCGATGGACCATCGTGTCGCGCATCGAGCGCACGGTGCGCTCGCTGTGGTCGAAGCTGTCGTTGAAGGCCAGTACTCCGCAGATACCACACATGGCACACCCGTACCGGGGGTTGGTCCACCGTTCGGTGGCGCCCGGATGGGAGCCTTCGACGGTGCTCGAGTGAGAGCGTCATCATAATCCGAATGCCGCAACGCTTCCACGCAGAGCGACAGTCGGCGGAGGGGCTGCCAGCCGACGGTGGCTTGTGCGGCGAGGCGCCAGAGCCAGGACCGGCGGGGTCAGGGGTGGTCGAGCGAGGATTGCGTGGCGACGTGCTGTTGATGCTCGGCTCGAAGCTGTGCGTGCTGTTCCTCGGAGCTACGACGACGGTGATCGTGGCGCGCTCGCTTGGACCGGCCGGCCGCGGCTCGCTCGCCTCGGTCTACGCGCTGATGACAGTGCTCGCGCAACTCGGCACGTTCGGTATCGCCTCGGCCAACCCTTATTTTGTCGCGCGCGAACCGCACATACGCGCGAGCATCGCAGCCAACTCGCTATGGCTGGCGGGCATCGTCGGACCGCTGATGGCACTCGCGGGCATTCTGCTGAAGGTGTTGGCGCCAGGCGCGTTCGGCGGATGTCGGCTGGCCCGAACTTGCGGTCGGGATGCTGGCGGTGCCGATCATGCTCAGCTCGCTGTTCCTGCAGAGCATCCTGCTCGCCGACGGCCGCATCGTGCTCTACAACGGCGTCGAGGTGGGCGCCGCTGCCCTCACGGTGTTGCTGCTTCTCACGGTGCTGCCGCTGGCCGGGGGCGGGGTGCTGCTCGCGCTCTCGCTGATGGTCGTGCCGCAACTGCTCGCATTGTTCGTGTTCATGGCGGCGATGCGCCACCATGGCCGCCTCCTGCGGCCCTTGGATCGGCCGCTGGTGCGGCGCATGGTCGGTTATGGAGCGCGGGCCTACGTGGTGACGCTTCTCTCCTACATGTTGATTCGAATCGACCTGCTGCTCGTAAATGGCATACAGGGGGCAAGGGCCGCCGGCCAGTACTCGATTGCCGTGGCGCTTGCCGACGCGCTGTATCTACTGCCCGTGTCGGTGTCGGTCAACCTGTTCGCGCGTGTCGCGCGACGCTCGGGCGATCGCGAGTTGAGCCTCAGTGTGTTCCAGCTCGTCGCGGTCGGCTATCTGCTCGTGTGCGTGATCGCCGCACCGTTGGCGGACCCGGTGATAACGCTGCTGTTCGGCGCCGCCTACCATCCGGCGATCTCGCTGTTCTTGTGGCTGCTGCCGGGCGTGTACTGCCTCGGGCTGTTGACCGTGATCGCCTATCACTTCGCGGCGAACGGGATGCCACGCGAGCTTGTGATGATTTGGGTGCCCGGACTGGCCGTGAACCTGGCGATCGACATCGCTTTGCTGCCCGGTCACGGCACCGCTGTGGCCTCGATCGCCTCCACGCTTGCCTACGCGATCGTGCTCGTGCTGCACCTACGTCGGTTTGCCCGCGAGCTTGGCGGGTGGGGGCGACTGCGACCCACGCTCGCCGGTACCAGCTCGCTTTTGCGGTTGGCTCTGCGGCGGGCGTAGGCGTCGCTTCGCTGTCGCGCGAGCGGGGTTCGGTGGTTACATAAGCGGGTAATTGCTATAGAGAATGCAAAGTCGTCCCAAATATCAGACTTTGTACCTAATTGAGTCGCTGAGTGGAGACGTAGGGGAATATAATGCCGCAACGAGCATTGGTGGAATCTGTCTGTCCAGTACCGGACGGCTGGGCCCCGTGCGGACCAGATTGATCAGATGGAAAAGTCTGATTATACTAAACTTTGTAAGTGCAGCTATCCATGCTGGAAAACCGCATCGGGAGGGGTAACGGGGAGATATGTCTCTTGGTGAAAGACGGCTCACGATCGGGCGACGCGTCAGGGTGGAACTCGATTGCGAGGCCAAGTACATAAACGAAGAGGACCCATGGAGCATCGGTCAAGCCGATTCCGATCGATATGACCTGTACGTCAATTCGATTCGAGCGCAGGCTCGGGCACACGGCAGTGTGCTGGACATCGGCTGTGGGCTCGGCGCGATGCTCGCGCGTCTGCGGCCCGATTTCGAACGGCTGCATGGCATCGAGTTGAGCGAGATCGCGATCGCCAAGGGCGCCGAGCGATATCCCTTCATCGACTTCGAGCAAGGGTCGATCCAAGCGCTCCAGCGCACACGCGCAGACCGAGAACGTTTCGACGTGATCGTCTTCAGCGACGCTTTGTATTACCTCGACGAGCAGAGCAAGCGCGCCTCGCTGCGCTGGATCGCCGAGCACCTGCGATTAGACGGGCTTGCGTTCATCGCCGCCTACAGCCCCGGCGGAGAGGAATATCCGACTCCCTCAGAGATGCGCACGCTGGTCGAACGCGAGTTCGTGATCGAAGTTGAGCAGCTGCTCGACAGCGACCATCTGATGCTGCTCGCTCGTCGCCGGCGACGCCTTGCCGTGCTTACGCTCGACTACGAGACCTGGCAGCCGGTACCCGCCGGTCGGCGGATCGACTGGGAGGCCGATGTGTTCGCTCCGACCGACGCCCTGATGGATGCCTGCGAGGCCGAGGATGCCTGCATCACGATCTTCGCCGAGATGGGCGAGCACGCTTTTCTACGTGAACAGCAGCCCGAGATCGCCGCGCGCATGGAGGCGCAATGGCGCGAGGCGATACGACGCGGTCATGGTGTGCAGATGCACCTTCACCCCAACTGGTTGCCCGAGCTGGGAGCGCGGCTTGAAGATGGGAGCTACGCCTGGAACGAGACGCTGACGCGCACTGATGACCATCCGGACCTGATCGGGCTGATCGGGTCGCTGAAGCGGACGCTCGAGGAGATCCTGCAGCCGGTCGACCGGGGCTACGAAGCCTTTGCTTTCCGCGCCGGCGGCTATGAGGCGCAACCGTTCCGGAGGATCGCCGACGCGCTGCGGGCAAACAGCATGTGGTGCGACAGCTCGGTGTACCACGGCGGACGCCAGCCTGGCCAGTATCACCATTACAGTCATCTCGTCGACACCCACCAGCCGTGGTTTGCCAGCCATGCGGATCCGCAACTACAGGCACCACCCGCGGAGCGGGGTATCGTCGAGCTGCCGGTCGCGACGTTCGGGCGCAACGATCGCTGGACGTTCGATGCCGAGGAAGGCGTCCGCTTCGGCGAGCGACTGCTCGCCACGATCGAGGCCGAGCGAACCGCGGGAGGAAGCATCGAGTTGGAGCGCGTGCTGGCCAGGGGCCGCGACCTTGCCGCGGACGGCTACCGGATGATGCGTGCACGCGGTCCGCTGGTTAATCGCGTGCTCCCACGCCGGGTTGCCCACGCGCTCGCTGCGTCGTCCTATCCCGAGCCGCGAATCGTGCAGGACGACTTCTATGTCGCCGTCGGACACTCCAAGGCCGACCTGAACATAACCGCGATTCGCTCCCAGCTTCGTGTTCTACGCGAGGCGGGGGTCGAAGTCGTGCGCCTGTCGGAGATGGCGGGGCTTGCCCGTGAACAGCTGGAGAGTCACTTTGCCTCCAGCGTCGCGAGCGATCGTGGAGGGGCGGTGCGTAGGGCGCGAGCAGCCGGCACGCCCGAGCCCGCGCTCACGGCCTCATCTGGCGCTGAGCTTGACGAGCAGCACGGATCATCCGGCAGGGCCGATAGCGCACAGGCTCGTCGCTCGCGAGCCAGGATTCCGCTTGACCGCGCGCGTCTGCTCGACCTCGGTTGCGGGCAGGGCGCGGGATCCGCCCGTATCGCCTCAGAATATCCCTGGATGCGAGTCGTCGGCGTTGACCGCGGCAAGGGTGTCGTGGACGCCGCGCAGGAGCTTTACTCCAACGATCGTGTGGGCTTCGCGGCGGCAAACTTCGACGAGTTGCCGTTTCCCGACGGCGCGTTTGACTGTGTCTACGCCGAGGACTCGCTCCGGCGCGTTCTCGACGTCGACGCCACGCTCGCCGAGGCTCGACGTGTGCTCGGCGAAGGAGGCGTGCTCGTTGCCGCGATCCCGCCCGACGCATATAGCGCCGGCGGGGTCGGCGAGCGTGACACGTGGAAGACCTCCCCGGCAGATGTTCGCGAGCGACTGCGGCACGCCGGGTTTGTCGATATCTCCGTCGAGGAGATCGACACCTACCCGCTTGGTGACGCGCCTCGTCCGCCGGCGCAGGATCGGATGCTCTACGTGCGGGCCTGGCGACGTGCCGCGCCGCTTGCGCACGTGGAGCGTGTCGATGCGCTGCGCCGCTGGACTCACAAACGTCTCGATCCGACACGCCCCGCGGACAGCTCCGATCCAGTGGAGGTGCTTCGCGGTGGCTATGGGCAAGCCGTCGGCATGACGCTGGTGCTGGGGGAGGCCCTGGTGCGCGAGGGCTACAACCCTCGCTGGGTCACAACGATCGCACAAGGCCATCCGGCTGGACACGGACCGCGCCTTTCAGAGTCCCATGCGACGATCGAGATAACGCTTCCCGACCGCTCCGCTCATGTGCTCGATCCGATGACCAATGTGCGATTCCCATATGCGCTGCAATGTCTGATCGAGGAACCGACGCTCGCCGATGAGGTCGAGCGCGAGCGCGACGCGCGGTATCTGGCACGCTCGTATGACCTGTACTGCACCTCGTTCTGGTACTCGCGCGTTGTCGCCGTGGCAGCGCGCGAGCGCCCACGCGCTACGCAGCATCTTGTGCCCGCGCGCTGGGCCGATCGTGCCACGCTGCCGTCGTATCGAGCGCTTGCTTTCGTGCGCGGTCGTGCTTGGCGCGCGATCCGTGCGCTAGGCCCGGTCGAGCTACCCCGCCCGGGTGGAAGGCGCAGACGCCTGAACTACGGTTCCTGAAGCGATAGCTTCGTTTGCGCTGAGCGCGACGCTCTGCGCGAGATAGGCGGCGCGGATGCCCGGCACGAATCGATTTTCCCCTCTGCTTGCCCCCAGTGCACGGGTCATGAGCGCGGCGTGCCCCTTATCGCCGCTGCCCGTCTCGAGCGTTCGCGAGCCGGCCGCATCGAATGAGGTAAGGCTCTTGAAGTCGTCCAGCACCCACGCCCGCCCACCGCTCAGCACTTCGATCCTCTCCTTTGGCATCGTCGCCGGCCCCAGGCCCGAATACTGCACGCTCGCGACGGAGCCGTCCTCGTATCCGATTGTCACGCTCGCGCTCTGCACCGTCTGCGCGCCTGTCGGCGCTCGCGCCGCGGTGGCGCTCACGCTCAAGGGCACACCGCACAGCCAGTTGGCGTAGTCGAAGAAGTGACACCCCTCGCCGAGGATGCGCCCGCCGCCCTGGTGTGGGTCGTTGAGCCAGTGCTCGGGCGGCAGGGGCGCATTGACGCGGATGATGAGCTGAAGCGGTCCATCTACGCGCGTGAGTTGCTGGTGCAGCTGTTGTGAGAGCGGTGCCAGCGGCCGGTTGAAGCCGATCGTCAGTGGAGCGGCCTCGCCACCGCCCGCGCTCCAAACCTCGTCGATCTGCTCGCGTGTGAGTCCGAGCGGCTTCTCGACGAATACCGCCTTGCCAGCGTTCAGCGCGGCGGCCGCGATCTCGGCGTGGGAGTCGTGCCGAGTGCCGATCAGCACCAGATCGACGTCGGGGTGCTCCACCACTGCGTGCCAGTCGGTGAGGGCCTCGCAATCGCCGCCCGCCGCGCGGGCAACATCGGTGGCAACGGTTCCGCGACGCGCGGCCACGGCGACGATCCGAGCCGCCCCGTCGGAGCGCAGGTTCGGCAGGTGCACGGCGCGCAGGAATGAGCCGGGTCCGACCACACCCACGCGCACCAGGCGTGAGTTCGTAGACCGTGGACGGCGTGTCGGCTGCACGTGCACCGACTCAGTTTGTGACGCGGCGCGCTCGTGCGCGCTCGGGTAGCGCAGGATCGCGGCAAGTGGCGGCGATTGTGAGCGCAGCGCCGCATACGCCTCATCGGCGCGCTCGACGGGCAATTCGAGTCCGATCAGCGGCTCGACGGTTACCAGACGCGCCGCGAGCAAGCGCAGAAACTCCTGCATGTTGCGGTTCTCCGTCCAGCGCACATATGCGGGCGGGTAGTCCACGCCAGCCTCCTCATAGATCGGGTCGTAGCGTCCCGGGCCATAGGAGGTCGAGATCAGCACGTCCGCCTCGCGCTGGTAGAGCCCGGCACGATCGAAGTTCAAGCCGACGTCCCCCAGTGGCACGACGCGTCCCTTGCGGCGCACCATCGCGACCGCGTCGTTGACGATCGCACTGGAGGAAGAGGCTGCCGTGACGATCGCAGTGTCGGCCCCGAGCCCGCCACTCCACTCGTGCACGCGCGCCACGGCCTCATCCGGTGTGAGGGCCAGCTCGGCGCCGAGCCGTAGTGCAAGCTCGCGTCGTCGCTGGTCCGGCTCGACGCCGACCACGATTGCGCCCGCGGCACGCAGGATCTGAACCGTGAGCAGGCCGAGCAGGCCCAGACCGATCACCACCAGGCGCTCGCCCAGCGCGGTCTCCGCGCGGCGCACGCCCTGCATCGCGATCGCGCCGAGCGTGGTGAAGGCGGCCGTCTCGCGGCTGCACGCCCTCCGGCACCGCCGCGAGGAGATTCCCGGGAACCGACACCACCTCGGCATGGTTGGCCAGGCCCGCGCCCGCGCACGCGACGGCTTGGCCCACGGTGAAGTCGGCAATGCCGCCGGTGTCCAGCACAATGCCAGCCGAGGCGTAGCCGAGCACCGTGTCGTCGGCGACGGCGTTTCGCACCAGCTCGACCGTCTCGCGGATACCGTGCTCGCGAGCGTGGCGAAGCGTGAGCAGCACCAGGTCGGGATTGCGGACCGCCCGCATCGGCAGCGACCCGCCCCCCTCGGAGACGGCCGCGCGCTCGGTTCCACTGGAGATCACCGACGCGAGGTTGGCCACGAGCACGCGGCCCGGTCGCGGCGAGGGCGCCGGCACCTCGGCCACCAGCGGGCTGCCGCCCCGAAGCACGACCTGCTTCATCGAAGCTCCCGGATCGAGATGGCTGACATTACGGTTAGAGATTACGACTCTTGGGACTTATTGAGGTTTTGGAAAGCAAGCTGTGCTCTCTTATGATCTCCGCCGCATGGATTCCCGGCGAAAGATCCTCTCGGTTGTTGGCACTCGACCCAACTTCATGAAGGTCGCGCCGATCGTTGGCGCACTGGAGCGTCGCCGCGATGAATTCGACCACGTGCTCGTTCACACCGGCCAGCACTACGACGAGGCGATGTCTGAGATCTTCTTTGAGGAGTTGGGCGTGGGGGAGCCCGACCATCGCCTTGGCGTGGGCTCGGGCACGCACGCACTGCAGACCGCCAGAGTCATGGAATGCCTCGAGCCGGTGTTGCTCGAGGAGCGGCCCGACACGGTGCTGGTGCCTGGCGACGTGAACTCGACGCTCGCCGCCGCTCTGGTCGCCAGCAAGCTCGGCCTGCCGATCGCCCACGTCGAGGCAGGATTGCGTTCCTTCGATCGCACGATGCCAGAGGAGATAAACCGCGTGTTGACAGACGCCGTGTCGGACCTCCTCTTCACGCACTCGCCCGAGGCGCGCGAGCACCTGCTCGCCCAGGGTCGAGAGGAGCGGACAATCCACTATGTCGGAAACACTATGATCGACACGCTGGTGGCGATGCGCGAGCGAATCGACGCGCAGGACGCTCCGACTCGCCACGGTCTGGCGGCGGGCGAGTACCTGCTCGTGACTCTGCACCGCCCCGCGCTCGTGGACGGGCCGCTGTTGGCCGTCGCGGCTGAGGCGCTGCGCGCCGTCGCCGCGCAGATGCCGATCGTCTTCCCGGTGCATCCGCGCACCCGCGCGCGGCTGGCCGTCGAAGATCCGACGTTGGCGGGGACGCCAGGCCTCGCGCTGCTCGAGCCAATCGGCTACCTGGAGTTTCTCTCGCTGATCGCCGGCGCGGCGGGGGTGCTAACCGACTCTGGCGGGATTCAGGAGGAGACAACGTTCCTGGGCGTGCCCTGCCTGACGTTGCGCGCGAACACCGAGCGGCCGATCACCGAGAGCATGGGCACGAACATGCTGCTGGGACTCGCACCCGAGCGTATCCGTGAGGCGCCCGAGCTGCTCGCGCGGGTGCGAGAACGCTCGAATCGCGTACCCCCGCTGTGGGACGGTCACGCGGCCGAGCGGATCGTTGACGTGCTCGGCGCGCAGATGGCTGACGCCTTCGCGCTAGCGCGCGATGATGGGCCCGGGAGATAGCGATCGTGGCTCTGTGGTTGTGCGAGTGGCGGGCTCGGCGGTACGTGGCGATGCTCTTCAACCGTCGCTGGCAACGTCCTCCAAGAGCCCAGCCATGCGGTCCGCGAGCGCACGGCGGCTGTAGGGTCGCAGGCGCTCAGGGGCGAGCAGGCGATATGTGCCCGCACGCAGACGCGCCAGTGCCGCGACGATCGTCTCCGGTATGTCAAGGCGCGCGCACAACTCATCCACCTCCAGGCGGCGCAGCAGCGCCTCGCTCGCGCCGCCGTCGGTGATGCAGAGGACCGGCTTGTTCAGTGCCAGGTACTCGTAGATCTTGCTCGCGACGGCCGTCTCGTCGCCGGCGGCGCGAGCCTGTGTGATCAGCCCCGCGTCGGCGCTCGCTATGCGATCGACCGCATCCAGCCACGGGGAGGGCGGGAGCACCTCGATCGGCACACCGCTGCCCTGTCGTGCCGACTCGACTTCCGCTCGGGACGTCGGTGAGAGGTAGCCGTGCAGCACCAGGCGAAAGCTTCCGGCGATGCGTGGGTCCTCCAGCGCTTGGATGAGTGGCGCGAGCGGGCGCGCCGGCGTGAGTGTGCCGGAGTGCAAAAGGGTGAGGGTCCGCTTCGAGTCGTGCATGCGCACCAGGCGCAGACGTGTGTGATTTTTCTCCGCGACACTCTCGGCTGGTGCGTGCTCGGTTGCGCCAGTTCTCGCGAGTCCGATTTCCGGATCGAACCCGTTGGGGATCTCCACGACCTGCTCGCTGATCCCGGGGTGGCGCATGCGCAAGTCGGAAACAGCCTCGGGTGTACAAGCGACCACCCGGCGTGCTCCGTCGAGCAACCACTGCTCGATCCTCGGCAGAACCGACCCGCCCAGGTCAAACGCGGGATTGCCCGCCCACAGGTCACGCAGCTCCACCACGAGCGGCACACGCCTACGGACGCCCATGTACGCGGCGATCCCGATGCGCGCCGCGATCGGGCCGGCGATCGGCGGTCCGGTTGCCAGCACCACGTCGGGCGGGTTGTGCTCGATATGTCGCTTGACAAGCAGCGCGCCACGTGCGATCCACAGCGTCGAAAGCGGCAGTGCGTCTGGGCGAACTCCCACGAGCCGGAAGGCGGGCTGGCTTAGCTGAGCGGCGCGCGCCATCACGGCGGCGCGCGTTGCTACCGAGCGTGCCGAGTCGCTCGTCGAACTCCGAGGCACCGACGTGCTCGGCGGCACTGAGCACGTCAACCTGCCAGCCGTGTTCGGGTAGATAGTGTCGGAAGGCACGCCAGCGCGCGGCCGGTCCGCCCGCCTGCTCGACCGAGCGGTGTGTGACCAGAAGTAGGCGCCGCATAGTTCGTATGGTTTCATGCTCCGATGCGATTGACGCTCGACCTCCGCTTTCAGGGACCGACGGTCGAGCCGGCTCTGGGTGAACGCGTCGTGACGTTGGGTGAATTTGCGGCGATGGTGCGCGAGCCGGCGTTACTCGCGCGCCTGCTGCGCGATCCGGGCATCAGCGAGCTGCTTGTGCTGAGAGACGACAGGGCGCTCAACGGCGTGCAGGCCGGCGCGCTGGCGCTCGCCTCGCTCGGGCGTGCGAGCCGTGTCGAGACGCGCTCCCGTCAAGGCGTCCGTAGCGCCGGGATCGGCGCGACGCGCGCACGGGCGGCAGCGGCGCTCGCGCGCGCTCTGCCAGTGGAAATAGGGCGCAGCGTACGTTGGTATGCGCGTGCGCGGCGAGTTGCGGCAACGTCCTTCTCGTTGCCTGCGCGTCCGCGTGGCGAGGCACGCCGAGTCACATACCTGCGTGCCGAGCCGTCGCTGCGCTGGCTCGGGGCGCAGGTTGGCGGAGCGGCGACCCATACGGCAGGCGTCATCAACGGGTTCGCGGCCGCCGGTTTGGAGGTAAACGTGTTCGCCCCCGAGCGACCGGAGGGCGTGCGCGACGCGCGCTGCGTGCAGGTGCCGCCGCGACACATCCTGCAGCTCGTGCACTGGCTGACGCTCGTCGGCCACGGGCAGGCGCTTCTCCAGGCGGCCGCGAGCACGCCCGCCGACTTCGTCTACCAGCGCTATGCGCTCGGCTCCTACGCGGGACTCGAGTTGGCACGAGCACTCGACGTTCCGCTCGTGCTCGAGTTCAACGGCTCGGAGATATGGACCGAACGTCACTGGGGTAGCGGTCGCGTGCCGCTGGCGGGAACCCTGGGAGCGCTCGAGCGGCGCAATCTGCTCGACGCTTCGCTGATCGTCGTCGTCTCACGGCCGCTGAAGGATCAACTTCTCGAGATGGGAATCGATCCGGAGCGGGTGTTGGTGAATCCGAACGGAGTGGATGTAGATGAGCTTGCGCAGGCGCGCGCCCTCACTCCGAGCGAGTGGCGCTCGCGCGAGAAATTGCCGGCGGCGCCGACGGTCGGCTTCGTGGGCACGTTCGGGCTGTGGCACGGTGTAAGGCTGCTCCCCGAGCTGATCGAGCGGGTCGCCGCTCGCCTTGAGGAGGTGCGCTGGGTGCTCGTCGGCGACGGGCCGCTCCGCGCAGAGGTCGCCGCCGACATCGAGCGGCGCGGACTCTCCGATCGCGTGAGGTTGACCGGCGTCGTGTCCCATCCCCAGGCCGTGCGGCTGCTCGCCTGTTGCGAGGTTTGTGTATCGCCACACGTGCCCAACCCCGACGGAACGGCCTTCTTCGGTTCGCCGACGAAGCTGTTCGAATACATGGGCCTCGGGCGCGCGATCGTCGCCTCCGATCTCGACCAGATCGGCGAGGTGCTGAGGGATGGCCACACCGCTTTGCTGACGGCGCCGGGCGACGTGTCGGCCGCCGCGAGCGCGGTCGTGCGACTGCTCGAGGACGAGCTGCTGCGAGCGCGACTCGGCCAGGCCGCATTGGGTGAGGCCAGTGAGAACTACAGCTGGGACGCCCATGTCGGGCGTATCCTGCGGGCACTGGGTGGGGCCCACGGCTCGTGAATGACGACATCACCGTGGTCGTCGCCTGCTTTGACTACGGCGCCTTCCTGCGCGAGAGTGTCGAGAGCGCGCTCTGCCAGCAGGGTGGCGAGCCGAGGGTGATCGTCGTCGATGACGGCTCGACCGATGCCCGTACGCTCGCGGAGCTGGAGCGACTGCCCGCGAGGGTGAAGCTCATACGCCAGGCAAACGCGGGTGTCGCCACGGCCCGAAACACGGGCTTGCAAAATGTTCAGACTCCGTATGCGCTGATTCTCGACGCCGACGATCGCCTCGCCGAGGACGCGTTGGCGCGACTGCGCGGCCCGCTTGAGGCCGAGCCAGCGCTCGGCTTCGCATATGGGCTCATGCGCTTCTTCGGGGCATGGGATGGAGTCGTGAAGCTGCCGCCTTACGATCCATACCGGCTGTTGTATCGCCACAACATCGGCGCCACAGCTCTCGTTCGCCGCGAGCTGTTCGAGGACGTCGGCGGCTTCGATCCCGCGTTCGCGGGCTATGAGGACTGGGAGTTCTGGCTTGGCGCGCTCGAGCGCGGCTGGCGTGGGCGGCGCGTGGAGGAGGTGACGCTTCTCTACCGGCGCCACGGCTTCGGGCGCCACGCCGGCGCGCGACCGCACTACCACGCGAGCTTTCGCCAGATACGCCGCAAGCACGCGGGGCTCTACGGGCGCTCGGAACGGCGACGGTTGGCGCACGAGTCAAGCCTCGGTGTGGCCGGGCGTCTTCTCTACCGCTACTGGTGGGGCTCCAGACCGTTGCCGGCTCGCGTCGAGCTTGCCTTGCAGGCTGCGTTGTGGCGAGCGGGCGACAGCGTCGAGGACAGCTCCAGTGGCTCAGATTCCTCGCTCAGTCCTTCCTGACGTCGCAATCGCTCATCAAGCAGTGCCTGGCGTTGCGCGAGCATCTCGCTCTGATGTCCGAGTCGCGAAACGGCCGAGGAGAAGTGCAGCAGTAGCAGGAGAATGAAGGCGATCGCGATGAAGAACAGGGCATTTGGCGGGTAGATGACGCCGATCGCGTGGCTGATCTTCGCCAGTGCGTTGCTCCAGATCGCAAGCGCCAGTAGCACCACGGCGGAGAGCACCCACAGCAGGGCGTAGCGCTCCAGCAGCCGCCGGCGCCGCACCATCTCGAGCACGGTCAGCAGCAGTGCCGCCGTGCCAAGGATTGCCACAAGCTGGATACGCGCCTGCACGTCGAATCAAATCACGGGTCCGCCCGTGGCGTTCTCGCTGAAGTCGATCAGTGGGCGCCTGCGCCCGAGCCCGACAAACAACGCCAGCAGGACCTTGAACATGTAGTAGGCGGACTTGCCGGTGGTAATCGAGGAGGTGCCGCCGCCACGCGTGTACATTCGGACCGGGGTCTCGCGCATTCGCAAGTGGTGATAGTGCAGCAGCAGCACCGCCTCCACCTCGGGGTAGTCGTGCGGATAGTGGTGTGCGAAGAGCTGGATCGCGCGGCGGTTGTAGAGCCGAAAGCCAGAAGTTGGGTCGCTGACGCGCATACCGACCAGGCGGGACAACAGGAAGGCGAAGATGTGGATGCCGGTGCGGCGGCTGATCGGCGCCGGATAGCGATAGTCCTCGGTCAAGAATCGCGATCCGCACACCATGTCGGCCGATTCCTCGCGCATCGTTTCGATCAGGCGCGCCAGTTCCGTGGAGTCGTGCTGCCCGTCTCCGTCTACTTGGGCCAGGTAGTCGTAGTCGTGCTCGCGCGCGTACACGAATCCGGTTTGAACAGCACCGCCGATACCGACGTTGAAGGGCAGCTTGAGCACCTTGGCGCCGGCGCCCGCAGCAAGCACGTGCGTGTCGTCGGTGGAGCCGTCGTCGACAACCAGCGTGTCGAATTCCGGCGCGTGTTGTCGAAGCGCTTCGATTACCTCGACAATCGTCGCCGACTCGTTATATGCGGGGACGACCGCGAGATATAAAGATGCGGGGCTCATCGTCTGGGCGCTCGCGCGGTTTCACACGCTGCTCGCCGGTGAGCGACCAGGTGCTCGGTGGACGTTCCTGCGCATACTTCGTAGTCGCTATGGGTGTACCGATCACAGCGGTAGTGGTGGCCTTCGCCGACCCGAGGGCGTGTGAGCGCGCGATAGCGAGCCTGGCGGACCAGTCGCTGGCGCCGGTCGAGGTGTTGGTGGTCGACAACGATCCGCGGGGAGCGAGCGCCGAGGCGCTTGCGGGCCGCCCGCTCCGCACGAACGTGAGGGTCCTGCGGCCGGGAGTCAACCTCGGCTACACCCGTGCCGTCAACCTCGCGGCGCGCGAAGCACGCGGCGATTGGCTCTTCTGTCTGAACCCTGACGCTGTCGCGCGTGGGGATTGCATCGAACGACTGCTGGAGGCGGTGGACGGTGCCGACGTCGCGCTCGTGGGCGCGCAAGTGCTGCTCCCCGACGGTCGGATCAACGCGGGGGAGAACCCGGTCAACATCCTCGGCATCTCGTGGTCGGGCGGCTATGGCAAGCCGCGCGAGCGCGGCCCCGCCCGCGACACGGCGGCTGTGTCTGGCGCCGCACTGCTCGTTCGTCGCCAAGCGTTCCTGGATGTCGGCGGACTGTGCCCTCACTTCTTCATGTATGTCGATGACACCGATCTGGCGTGGCGGATGCGGCTGGCTGGCCTGCGCGTGCGCTACTGCCCAGAAGCCGTCGTTACGCACGACTACGAGTTCGACAAAGGCGCCCATAAGTGGTTCTATCTTGAGCGAAATCGAGCGTGGGCGCTACTGAGCAATCTGCGCCTGCGCACACTTGTACTACTCGCGCCGGCACTCGCGCTCGTCGAGTTCGCGGTCGCGATTCGGGCGATTCGCGAGGGCTGGCTTGCAGAAAAGGCACGTGCCTGGGTTTCATTGTTCGCGCAGTGGCGGCGCTTGCTCGCGTGGCGCCATTCGGTTCAGATTACACGAAGTGTCTCTGACTTTCGTGTTTTGGAGAAGTTCTTAGGAGGCATACAGACCCAATTGATCGACACTGGGATGCCGGGCTGGGTCAACCCCGGTATGGAGTGCTACCGGCATGTACTGCTCCGTCTATTGAGGGCCATCGGAGCTTGAGCGACATGTCCGTCGGTCGCCGTGGTGGCGGGCGCATTGACAGCTCAGGCGTAGTAGCGACCGAGAACCAGCAGCTGGCTGAAAATGTTGTGGGCCATGAACAGCACGATGATGAGCACGCCGAGGGCCGGTCCCCAACGGCGCCCAGCGGCGCGCGCCGCGAGCGCCAGTCCCGCGCCGAGCAGTGAAATCAGCGGGAGCAGGTAGCGAGGGTCGGCGAACAGTCCTTCGGAGGAGTCGACGTAGGAGCTGAGCCCGATCAGCATGAGCAGTCCGATGGCCATCGCCGCGTAGACGCAAATCTCGGCGAAGCGGGCGCGCAGGGCTGCCCGGCAAACCGCCAGGGAGCGAACACAGAGCGCCGCAAGTATCGCCACTATGACGAGCGCGAGGTTGTCGACCCAGGTGGGGAACGTCGTGTCGAGCCAGCCGTAGAAGCCGACCCCGCGATCGAACCACAGGTCACGCGTCGTGCTGAGACCGGGGAAATAGTTGGTCATCCCCGGCAGGCGCGGGAGATAGAACTGCCATATGTAGCTGATCTTGGTGAGTATCGAGCCATGTACGCCGCCGAGTTTCAGGGTGCTTGAGACGATCCCGAGCGCGGGGTTGCCGGAGAGCAGATTGACGATGAGGAACAGGAAAACCGGTGCGGAGGCGATTCCTGCGGCGATCGCAAGCGAGCCATACGCCGTTCGTCCCTGGGTGCGCGCTGCACGGAACGTGAGCACGACCATGCCGATTGCGATGCCTGGCACCAAGCCCAGGAAGTTGATCTTCGTCAGGAAGCCGACGGCGACCAGCGCGCCCATCGCGATCGCGAGCTTGCGGGTGAACCCGCGCCGGAACGCGCGCGCAAGGGCATAGAAGCTTGCCGCCGAGACGGCCGCCAGCATCGAGTCCGGATTCACGCCGCCGGATATGAATCCGAGCATGGGCGCTAGCGCGACACAGAGGCCGCCGACCGTCCACGCCCACCTGAACTCGGGAAGTGTCTCGCGTATGAACAGGAAAGCGAACAGTGCCGTGAACCCCGCCATCAGCGCGCTCAGCAAGCGCATCGCCTCCAACTGATCGAGCAGCGTGCCGGCCGAGGCGAGTCCGTAGGGAATCGTCTCGAGCATGTAAAAGAGCGGCGGGTCCGAATGCGCTCCGCCGACAGCGCCGTTGCCGCGACGGGACAGGTGCCGATTGAGGTCATCCTGGAGTTGTCGCTGCTCGGCGGCGGTCGAGATCGTGCGAGCTTCAGGAGCCTCGCGAACTTCGTACTGGTGGATGTCGTGCACCACAGCCGTCTGTTCAGGCGAGAGAATCACGTTGCCCGCTACCGGAAGTTTGGCGTTCTCGGCCAGTTGCTGGACATAGGCGAAGTGCGACGGCTCGTCGGTGACCTGAAAGGGTGGCATTACGATCGACCAGCACGCCGCGTTGACACACGCGACGAGCGCACAGAGCCACGCTGCGCGCGGGATCCTACGCAGCGTGTGCCGAGCGTCCGCGAGCAGATTCGCCGCACTCCAGTCGGGCAGCTGCCGGTTGGCCCGCGCTCGCCTGCCGCGGCCCGCGAGCGAATCGGCTCGTCGCCTGAACTCCCGGGTGCCAACGCGTGGCTTGGGCGGCGGCGCGGTGGAGGTCTGCTGGCGTGTCTTTGCGGTGCTTCGCTTGCTCATAGGGCAACCTTTGGTTGCTGGGTGGTGGGGTTGCTCATAGGGCGTCTCATCCCAGCTCCTCGAGCGTCAGTCGCGAGGCGATTACCACGACCACGATCGCGAGCAGCAGTGCAAGGAACGCGACCCAGGTTCCGCTGGGAGCGCGACCGAGACCCAGGTGGTAGGCGATCGGCGACACGAACGACGACCACGACTTGCCGCTCGGGCGCATGTACTCGATGCGCAGCATCGCCTGCTGGAGTTCATTGGAGCCGGGGGCGGGGGAACGATTCGGGACTCCGTAGTAGCGGATCGCCTCGAGCGCCGGTCCGACCATCATGCAGATCCGCGCGCCGCTCACGGCACTGCCGAGGCGTTTGACGTGGATGGTCACGGTCGGTGCCGATACGCCGCCGGCGTTCACGTGTCCTTCTGTCAGCCGGTGCGAGCCCTTCGATACCTCGACGGTTACCGCCGGGGCGAAGAAGACGCCTTCCATCCCAATCCTGACCGCCGAGACGCCTTGGGGAATCGTCCCGGAAGGCTGGCAGCTGGTGAGCTTGCCCTTGTTGGTGAGTTCGATGTAGTCGGTGCCAGGAACCCTGTTCGACCCGACCACCGTGAGCGGCGAATGAGCCAGTACTGCGACTATCGCGATGCCCGTCAGGGTTAGTCCAACCGCCAGGGCCACGACCACGCTCCGTCTCACACCCACCACGTTCCCCGAGTCCTGATAGTAGAGATGATCTTGAACATTAGTAGATGGGTATTGGGCGCGCAGGGACGCCCGGTTGAGTGTCGGCCACCCGGGCGTTCCGTCGTGCGCTCACGAGTTGGTTGTCGTGCCTCTCTATCGCGGACACGGGCGCTTGTCAAGATTGACGTTGTTCGCACGGTTGCGGCGATGTGATGGTCATTACCTGTGACACTGAGACAGTCCAGTCACAGTGTCTGTTTTGCGGGCATATTCGGTTCTTCCAACCCATGTCGGATACGGACCGTGGCACTGGAAAGCGCTTTGGATCTCACGCGCGAGTGTCTCCGACTCCCCGCGCTTCGCGCCTGCCCGACGGTGCGCGATGACTCCAGTGGCAGGGATCGCCCGCGCCCCGCTCGCGGCACCGTGCCGGAAGGCACCGACGGTAGCCCATACACTGCGAGCCGATATGTCCCGCTTCCACGAGCCCCAGCATCCCGACTTCGCGCGGATGAACACCTCGCTGGGCTTCGACCGGCGCCTGTGGCCACAGGACATCGCCGGCTCGCGCGCGCACGCGAGAATGCTGGCCGCGCGGGGCATCCTCTCCGAAGGGGATCTGGACGCGCTGCTGGAGGGCCTTGAGCAGGTGCGCCGGGAGCTCGAGGAGGCGCGCTTCGAGTTTGTCGACGGCGACGAAGACATCCACATGGCGATCGAGCGACGCCTGATCGAGATCGCCGGGCCCGTCGGCGGCAAGCTGCATACCGCGCGCTCGCGCAACGATCAGGTCGCGACCGATCTCTCTCTATATACACGCGAGCGGGCGCGCGTGGCCGGAGAACTGCTCATGGGCTTGATGGAGGTGCTGCTGGAGCGAGCCGAGCAGCACCTGGACTGGCCGCTGCCCGGCTACACCCACCTGCAACGCGCCCAGCCTGTATATCTCGGCCACCACCTGCTCGCCTACTTCTGGATGCTCGCGCGCGACCGCGAACGGTTCGCGTTCGCCGAGCGCCAATGCGGGCGGCTGCCGCTTGGCGCGGGCGCCCTGGCCGGGGTCAACTTCGACACCGACCGCGAGATGGTGGCGCGCGAGCTGGGCTTCGCGGAGCCCGCGCCCAACTCGATCGACGCGGTGTCCAATCGCGACTTCGCGCTTGACTACCTGGGAGCCGCCGCGACCTGCGCCACACACCTCTCCCGGCTCGGAGCCGAGCTTGTGCTGTGGTCGAGCGCCGAGTTTGGCTTCTGCGAGCTGCCCGACGCGTGGAGTTCAGGCTCCTCGATCATGCCCCAGAAGAAGAACCCGGACGCGGCCGAGCTGTTGCGCGCGAAGGCTCCCCGCGTCGTCTCGCATCTGAGCGGGCTACACGGCGTGATGCACGCGCTGCCGCTCACCTACAACAAGGATCTGCAGGAGGACAAGGAGCATCTCTTCGACGCCGCCGACACGATCGAGCTGGCGCTCGCCGCCGCGCGCGGGATGATCGCCGGCGTCAGCTTCGACCGAGAGCGGCTCGCGGCCGCGGCTGGGGACGAGATGATCGCCGCGACAGACGTGGCCGACCTGCTCGTGCGGCGCGGGATGCCATTCCGCGAAGCGCACGGGGTCGTCGCGGCACTCGTGCGCACAGCCGTTGATAGCTCACGCGAGCTGTCCGAGTTGACTCCGGCCGAGCTGGCTGCGCAGAGCGAGCTGCTTGGCGACGGCGAGGCCGCCGAGGAGTACTACAAGGTGCTTGCGCGCGACTCCTGGCTCGAATCGAAGGTGTCGATGGGGGGGACGTCACTCGCGCGCGTGCGCGAGCAACTGGAGCTGGCGCGCACTGCGCTTGCGAATGAGGCTCACAGCTGACTTCTACGCGCGGCCTGTGCTCGAGGTTGCGCGCGAGCTGATCGGCTGTGTGGTCGAACACCACGGAGTGTCCGGGAGGATCGTCGAGACCGAGGCATACCACGAGAGCGAGCCGGCCTGCCACGCGTTCATCGGCCTCACGCCGCGCACGCGCACGCTGTTTGGCGATCCCGGGCTTGCATATGTGTATCGCTCATACGGCATTCACGCGCTGCTGAACGCCGTGTGTGAGCCCGCGGGCGTCGCGGCCGCTGTGCTGATCCGGGCGCTCGAGCCGCTCAGCGGGATCGAGCTGATGCGCTCGCGTCGCGGCGGTGTGCGCGACCTGGATCTCTGCTCCGGGCCCGGCAAGCTCACGCAGGCACTGGGGGTGGAGCTTTCAGAGAACGCCACCAGCCTGCTCGACGGTCCGGTTTCTATTCGTGCGGGCGACGGCGGTCGCACGATGCCCGTGGTCGTCGGCATGCGTATAGGTATAAGCAAGGCGGTGGAGTTGCCCTGGCGGTTTTGCGCTGCAGGTAGCCTGCACGTGTCGCGCCCACGGCCGGTCGTGGAGGCGGATACGCCTCTCGTGGTGTAGCGCGCGAGGGGTCAGCCACCCGGGCTCACGCCGCCAGTGGCGCCGGTGCAGCAGATTTGGAACTCGCCGGCGCTTCCGGTGTGGGCGCGGCGGGCGCCGGCGTTTGGGGAGCGGGCGTTTCCGGAGCGGGGGAAGCAGGTGCGCCGGCAGGGGTTTGTTCGGCATGGGGTGCCCCGCCCGTCGGTTCCTTGGCGCCGGTCCCGTTGGCATGTGTGGTGGGTTCCGCGCCCTGGGCTTCGCCGCTCCCGCCTGCGTGCTTGCTCGCGGCAGGTGGCGGAGTGGTGGCGCTTTCGCCGCTCGAGGTCGTTTCGAGCTGGGGATTCGTCGATCCGTGCTTGCTTGCGCGGCGCTGCTCGTGCGCTGCGCTCGTTCCGCTTCGACCTGCATCGCGGACACCATGAAGTTGTGCCAGATCAGTGCGGGGAACGTGCCGCCGAGCACGGGACCCCCGTCGTAGTCGGTTGTCATCGGCACGAGGCCGTTCGGATAGCCGACCCACACGGCGACGGTGTACTTGTGGTCCCAGCCGACGAACCACGCGTCCCCATAGTTGGAGGTTGTACCGGTCTTGCCGGCCGCGAACTGGCCGAGCGCCGCGCCCCTGGCGGTGCCGTACTCGAGCACCGTCTCCAGCACCGAGGTCTCTGTGCTGGCCACTTCCGGCGGCAATACACGCTTGAGGATTACCGCATTGCGGTCGTGATGGTGACCGTCGGAGAGCAACTGCCCACCGGAGCTGACTTCCTGGATGCCAACCGGTTGTAGTCCCGACACGAGCGAGCCGCTCACGCGATCGCCGCCGTGGGCGATCGTCTCATACGCGTGGGCCATGTCAAGCGGCGTCACGCCGACGGTCAACCCGCCGATTGTCATCGCGGGGTTGGTCGACAGCGGCGTCGTGATGCCCATCTCGTGGGCGAGGTCGGCGATACGGGTCGTGCCGACCTTCAAGCCGACTTCGGCATAGATCGAGTTATCGGAGTAGGCGGTGGCGTTGGTCAAGCTGTTCTCACCGGTGTAGGCGCCTTCGTCGTTGTGCACCACGAACTTTTCGACGCCGTGCGGTCCCCGTACGTAGAACACCTTTTCCTTGGAGGTCCACTCCGATTCGGGTGAGATGCCGTCCTCCAGGGCCGCAGCCAAGTCGAACGCCTTGAAGGAGGAGCCGGGTTGGCGCTCGCCCTCGGTGGCGAGGTTGAACGGGGTTTCGTCGTAGTTGCGACCCCCCACCATCGCGCGCACCTCACCGGTTGAGTTTTCGATCGCGACCAGCGCCGCACTGGGGCCCGCCGGATAGGCAAGGTAGCCGCTGATCGCCTGTTCGGCCGAGCGCTGAAGTTCGAGGTCGAGCGTCGTCTCGATGCGCAGCCCGCCATCGAACACACGCGGCGCGCCATACCGTTCGATCGCCTGCTGCTGTGCCCAGCTGGTGAAGTAGCCGACGTCCACTCCTTCCACCAATGGCTGCTGGGGCGTGCCGATTTCCTGTGGGGACGGAAGCGCCTGGTTGACGCTGCTGTCGTACACGGGCTTGGATATGTAGCCCTGCTGGAACATCTGTTCGAGCACGACATCGCGGCGCGCCTTGGCAGCCAGGGGATGGTTTGCCGGGTCGTAGTCCGTCGGGGATTGAATAATCCCGGCGAGCAGTGCCGCTTCGGCGGGCTGCACTTCCTGCACGCACAGCTTGTGGCTAGGGGTGCCACAGCCCACGTGGCGCGGTTGGGAGCCGAAATAGGTCTGCGCGGCCGACTCGATCCCGTAGGCGCCGTTGCCGAAGTAGATCGTGTTGAGATAGGCGGTGATGATCTTTTCCTTCGACCACTTACGCGAAAGCTGGTAGGCGAGAGCCGCCTCGCGCAGCTTCTCGAAGATCGTGCGGTGCGACTGTGCCTGCAGGGCATTCTTGATGAACTGCTGCTCGATCGTGGAGGCGCCCTGCACGGTGCCTTTGTGGATGACGTCCTGGACGAACGCGCGTGCGATACCGCGCACGTCGACGCCACTGTTGGTCATGAAGCGCTTGTCCTCGATCGAGATCACCGCCTCCTTGACGATCGGCGGAATCTCCGCGGGCGTGACGATCACGCGATCCTTTTCGCTGACGACGCCGATCGGCTTGCCCATGTCGTCCAGGAGCACCGAACTCTGCGCGTTCTTCAGCTGCGAGAACCGCGTGAGCGACGGCAGGTCGGACGCGACGGCCAAGAATATGCCGAACACGAACGAGATGAGGCCGAGCAGCAGGACGGCCAAGAGGATCAGCACAAAGCGAACCCTCTTCAAGCGCGGCCGGCCGCCGGCAGGCAATGCGGCTAGCTCCACCGGGACGCGAGAGTCTAGCATTGGCGCCCATGCCGAATGCTCATCAGGCGGCGGCGCTGCTCAGCGCCAACGCCGTCGACAGTCTGCCGCTGGGTACGCTTGCCGAGAAGCTGGCCGGCGCCGCGTCACAGGACCGTCCGTTGCGCGTCAAGCTCGGCATCGACCCGACCGCGCCCGACATCCACCTGGGCCACGCGGTCGTGCTGCGCAAGCTGCGCGAGTTTCAGGACGCCGGCCACCTCGTGGTGCTGATCGTCGGCGACTACACAGCGCGCGTCGGCGATCCCTCGGGTCGCTCGACCCTGCGTCCGATGCTGTCCTCGGCTGAGATCGAAGCTAACGCGGCCACCTTCCAAGAGCAGGCGCTTAAGATCCTCGACGGCTCGCCAGAGCGCGTGGAGGTACGACGCAATGGCGAGTGGTTGGACATGCCGATGGTCGATCTGCTGGCGTTGGTGCGCACCACCACGGTGGCGCAGATACTCGAGCGCGAAGACTTCGCCAAACGCTGGGCGGCCTCGGAATCGATTTCGATGCTCGAGTTGCTGTATCCACTGCTCCAGGGCTATGACTCGGTGGCGGTGCGTGCGGACATAGAGCTAGGGGGCACCGACCAGAAGTTCAACCTGTTGCTCGGCCGTGATGTGCAGCGCGCCTACGGGCAGCCCGAGCAGGCGATCATGACGATGCCGATCCTCGTCGGCACTGACGGCACGAGGAAGATGTCGAAGTCGCTCGGCAACCACATCGGCGTGACCGACGAGCCGGCGGACATGTATGGCAAGACGATGAGCATCCCCGACGAGGCGATGGGCGACTACTACAGCCTGCTACTCGGCAAGGAACTCGACGTGACGCTTGAGCCGCGCGAGGCAAAGCGCGCTCTTGCGCGAGAGATCGTGGCTTGGTTGTATTCGCCCGAGCAGGCACTCGTGGCGGAGCAGGCGTTCGATCGCGTGTTCGTGCAGCGTGGCGCGCCTGAGGAGATGGAGGAGCTCGTGTTCCAGACACCGGACGGAACGGCACATCTACCCGGGCTGATGGCGGATGCGTTTGATATGTCGCGCTCGGAGGCCCGTCGTTTGATCGACCAGGGCGGCGTGTCGCTCGACGAGCAATCGCTTGCCGCCGGTGAGCACGACCTCGCCGCCGAGCGCCTGGACGGGGCCGTTTTGCGTGTGGGCAAGCGCCGCTTCCGCAGGCTACGGGCCGATTAGGACTCGCGGGAGGGGGCGCCGACTCGGTGGCGTGCGTGCTTGCCACGGGCGCGCCGCAGACGTCCGTCGTCGCGATGCCCTATAGTGCCCGGGCACAGCAGCTCGGCTCTGCGACCGAGGCGGTGGGTGACGCTCACCACACGGTCTTGGGAAGAGCGCTATACTGTACGGTCGGCCTACAAGCGCCCTCGGGCGTGGGCTGAACGGTCTCCTCTAGCGAGAAGTCCTCTCGAAGAGGCTACGTCGGTCTTTGAAAACTCAACAGCATGCGCACCTATGATCGAGAATCGATCGTGGTGTGCGTCCAGGTTCGACCCGTCACGGGAGCGCTTCGGCGTACTCGGTGACGGCAAAGAGTCAAGTAGAGAAGTGAAACCCGTCATAGAGGGGGCCACGGTGTATGGGTCCCTATCACCTATGACAGCTTTTCGTGAAGTTCTTCACGGAGAGTTTGATCCTGGCTCAGGACGAACGCTGGCGGCGTGCTTAACACATGCAAGTGGAGCGACGAACCAGGGCTTGCCCTGGGGCAGAGCCGCGAACGGGTGAGTAACACGTGGGTTATCTGCCTCGATGACCGGGACAACCCGAGGAAACTCGGGCTAATACCGGATGTGCCCGCAAGGGGAAAGGAAGCTTCGGCCTCCGCATCGAGATGAGCCCGCGGCCCATTAGCTTGTTGGTGAGGTAACGGCTCACCAAGGCATCGATGGGTAGCTGGTCTGAGAGGACGATCAGCCACACTGGGACTGAGACACGGCCCAGACTCCTACGGGAGGCAGCAGTGGGGAATCTTGCGCAATGCGCGAAAGCGTGACGCAGCAACGCCGCGTGGGGGAAGACGGCTTTCGGGTTGTAAACCCCTTTCAGTTGGGACGAAGCCTCATCGGTGAATAGCCGCGTGGGGTGACGGTACCTTCACAAGAAGCACCGGCTAACTACGTGCCAGCAGCCGCGGTAATACGTAGGGTGCAAGCGTTGTCCGGAATCATTGGGCGTAAAGAGCGTGTAGGCGGCCCGATAAGTCCGCTGTGAAAGTCCAGGGCTCAACCCTGGAATGCCGGTGGATACTGTCGGGCTAGAGTTCGGAAGGGGCGAGTGGAATTCCTGGTGTAGCGGTGAAATGCGCAGATATCAGGAGGAACACCAATGGCGAAGGCAGCTCGCTGGGACGATACTGACGCTGAGACGCGAAAGCGTGGGGAGCAAACAGGATTAGATACCCTGGTAGTCCACGCTGTAAACGATGGCAACTAGATGTGGGGGGTGTCGACTCCCCCTGTGTCGAAGCTAACGCATTAAGTTGCCCGCCTGGGGAGTACGGCCGCAAGGCTAAAACTCAAAGGAATTGACGGGGGCCCGCACAAGCAGCGGAGCATGTGGTTTAATTCGACGCGACGCGAAGAACCTTACCTGGGCTTGACATGTGCCTGACCGCCATGGAAACATGGCTTCCCTTCGGGGCAGGTTCACAGGTGGTGCATGGCTGTCGTCAGCTCGTGTCGTGAGATGTTGGGTTAAGTCCCGCAACGAGCGCAACCCCCGTCGCATGTTGCCAGCATTTAGTTGGGGACTCATGCGAGACTGCCGGTGACAAACCGGAGGAAGGTGGGGATGACGTCAAGTCATCATGCCCCTTATGTCCAGGGCTACACACGTGCTACATTGGCGCATACAGAGGGCTGCGATACCGCGAGGTGGAGCGAATCCCTTAAAGTGCGTCTCGGTTCGGATTGCAGGCTGAAACTCGCCTGCATGAAGGCGGAGTTGCTAGTAATCGCGGATCAGCATTGCCGCGGTGAATACGTTCCCGGGCCTTGTACACACCGCCCGTCACACCACGGGAGTGAGCAACACCCGAAGCCGGTGGTCTAACCCGCAAGGGAGGAAGCCGTCGAAGGTGGGGCTCGTGACTGGGGTGAAGTCGTAACAAGGTAGCCGTAGCGGAAGCTGCGGCTGGATCACCTCCTTTCTAGGGAGCACTAATTGTGCCCCGAGTGAAACGGCCGTTAGGTCCTTGGCTCCTTGAGAGTCATGAGATCCTGCCGGTGACTGTGCATTCGGGCCTAGCATGTCGACCGAACCTGGCTGGATGGACACGCAGCGCGAGGACTCCTGACTACTTGGAGGCCGCGCGAGGCAAGTCCGCAACGATGCCAGCATGCTGTTGAGTTTTGAGAGACCGGCGTCCGCCGGTGGTGGGGCAGACGCGCAATGAGCGCGCCCGCATGAACCCAGCGCTGGCCGGCGTTATACGCCTCTCGACGGTCCTTGAAAACTGCACAGAAGCCACATCAGCCGCCATCGATAAGCGGCGGCTGAATAACGGGTATCACCGGACCGATGGAGCCCACATTCCCGCAAGGGGGTGTGATCGAAATCGGTCAGATCACCGTCAAGATAGTAAGGGCGCATGGTGGATGCCTTGGCACCAAGAGTCGATGAAGGGCGTGAACGGCTGCGATAAGCCACGGTTAGGCGCTGAATAGCCTATAACCCGTGGATTCCCGAATGGGGAAACCCAGCGCTGGTAATGCGGCGTTATCCCCGGTTGAACACATAGACCGGGCGAAGACAAGCGGGGGAAGTGAAACATCTCAGTACCCCGAGGAAAGAAAATCAAAAGAGACTCCCTGAGTAGTGGCGAGCGAAAAGGGATCAGCCCAAACCCGGCAGATGTAAGCGGACATGCGTTGTCTGCTGGGGGTTGTAGGGCGTTTGTTCCGGGTAGTGTCCGACCCGGCAGGAGTTACAAAATCATGTGGTAGTCGAAGCGTGTGGAACCACGCACCATAGAGGGCAATCGTCCCGTAGACGAAACTGCATGATCTTCTGTCAGACGTTCCTGAGTAAGTCCGCGCCCGTGAAACGCGGACTGAACCTGGGGGGACCACCCTCCAAGGCTAAGTACTCCTTGGTGACCGATAGCGGACTAGTACCGTGAGGGAAAGGTGAAAAGTACCCCGGAAGGGGAGTGAAATAGTACCTGAAACCGCGCGCCTACAAGCGGTGGGAGCAGACTTGTTCTGTGACCGCGTGCTTTTTGCATAACGAGCCGGCGAGTTACTCGTCTGCGGCAAGGTTAAGCGATGAGCGGAGCCGTAGCGAAAGCGAGTCCTAATAGGGCGACATAGTCGTAGGCGGTATACCCGAAACTGAGCGAGCTATCCATGGGCAGGCTGAAGCGGGGGTAAGACCTCGTGGAGGGCCGAACCGACCTAGGTTGAAAACTGGGCGGATGACCTGTGGATCGGAGTGAAAGGCTAATCAAGCTCAGTGATATCTGGTTCTCTCCGAAATATATTTAGGTATAGCCTCGGATAAATTACGTAGTGGCCGTAGAGCACTGTTTGGATAAGGGGCCCTACCAGGTTACCGATTTCAGGCAAACTCCGAAGACCATTACGTCTACTCCGGGAGTCAGTTGCTGGGGGATAAACTTCAGCGTCAAAAGGGAAACAGCCCAGACCGCCAGCTAAGGTCCCTAAGTACTAGCTAAGTGGGAAACGATGTTCGAGTGCATAGACAACCAGGAGGTTGGCTTAGAGGCAGCCATCCTTGAAAGAGTGCGTAACAGCTCACTGGTCAAGTGTTCGAGCGCGGACAATGTAACGGGGCTCAAGCTAGTCACCGAAGCTGCGGGTGTGTGAGGTCTTCGGACCGATCACGCGGTAGGAGAGCGTTCCCATGCCAGTAAAGCGGCGGCGTAAGCCAGCCGTGGAGGCATGGGAAGTGAGAATGCCGGCATAAGTAACGAAAGAAAGGTGAGAATCCTTTCCACCGATTGCCTAAGGATTCCTGGGTAAAGTTCGTCTGCCCAGGGTTAGTCGGGACCTAAGACGAGGCCGAAAGGCGTAGTCGATGGCCAACAGGTTGATATTCCTGTACCACGTAACTTCCGTTTGACCGATGGGGGGACGAGGAAGGCTAAGGGAACCCAGGCGATGGTTGTCCTGGGACAAGCATGTAGGGGTGGCCCATGTTAAATGCGGGGCCGCATAACCTGAGGTGCGATGTGAGCTGGCACTAAGCCGGCGACTCCCCAACGCCATACCTCCAAGAAAAGCCTCTAGGGAGGAAGCGCGTGCCCGTACCAAAACCGACACAGGTGGGCAAGTAGAGAATACTAAGGTGATCGAGATAACCATCGTTAAGGAACTCGGCAAAATTGCCCCGTAACTTCGGGATAAGGGGCGCCCCAGTAGGGTGAAGGCTCTTCGCGAGCACAGCCCGAGGGGGCCGCAGTGAATAGGCTGAAGCGACTGTTTACCAAAAACACAGGTCTCTGCTAAGTCGTAAGACGACGTATAGGGGCTGACGCCTGCCCGGTGCCGGAAGGTTACGTGGAGTTGTTAGGGCTTGACCCGAAGCAGCGAAGCTAAGCCCCGGTAAACGGCGGCCGTAACTATAACGGTCAATTTAGAGGCTGTTGTAAAATTCAGCTATATGCTGGGACATCCGAGTATCCCGCACTACTCGTGCGCAAAGTTCCGTCCGAACCGAGCGTTAGAGTGAAAATGTGACGGGTGCGGACAATCAGCAGGAAAGACTGTCGAGCTTCGAGGCGCAACGCTGGTTTATAGCCGGCGTCGTGGAGGGTGAGGGTAGTTGGTGTATTTCTGTAAAGAAGCACCCTACTCGCTCCCTAGGTTTCTACGTCCAACCGGAGTTTTTTGTGTATCAACACCGGAGAAGACGTGAGCTCCTCGAGATGACTCAAGAGGTGTTCGAGTGCGGCAGGATCTGGCCTAAGCCAGGTAATCCTGATGTACTCACATTTGCGATCAATTCGCGTAAGAACATTTCTGCGCATTTGCTGCCGTTTATGCGACGGTATATGCGTTTTTCGTCGAGACGTGACGACATGGCGCTCTTTGAAGATGCGATGTATCTTTTTGAGCGTGGCTTGCACCGCCGGCCCGCAGGGTTGGCAACCATCGTGGAAATCGCATATGCGATGAACCAGGAGGGCAAGCAACGTCGTAGGCCGATTGACGAAGTGCTTGACAGAATCCTCAGAGGCCATACGCTGAACACGCCCTTGAGTGGGTGTGAAGATATGGTCCGACCTCTACGGCGACGTAGAGAGCTAGGCGGAACAAGAAACGACCTAGCCGTTTCCGCAAGGAAACGTAACAAATGTGCCTAAGGTAGCGAAATTCCTTGTCGGGTAAGTACCAACTTGCCCCACCGCCTCGCGAGAGGCGATCGAGAACCGGCTCATATCGGGGAAACCCTCATGTCGACGTTGACAAAGGGCAATCCCGAGGGAAGTCCTAGTGACCCCCTAACGACTGATCCGAAAGGAGAGGCGTGTCACGCTCCGGAGAGTCCGGAAATCTATGTGATGCGCAATACGCCGGCCCTCATCGTAGTTTTGGCGTCTATGACAGTTAGTACTCGCTGGTGCACGGTAGATCGCGACAAGGCGGTTTATCGCAGTGAGAGTGTCTAAGGGTGCTTGATGAGGTGAAGGGATAGTCTGCGCTCTCGGATAACGAGAGATCACGTGAAGTTCCGACCTGCACGAATGGCGTAACGACTTCAGCGCTGTCTCAACGATGGGCTCGGTGAAATTGCAGTCTCGGTGAAGATGCCGAGTACCCGCGGCTAGACGGAAAGACCCCGTGAACCTTTACTACAACCTGGTATTGGAATTCGGTGCATTTCGCTCAGAATAGGTGGGAGGCTTTGAAGCGCAGGCTGCGGCTTGCGTGGAGCCAACTTTGAGATACCACCCTTGGTGTATTGGGTTTCTAACAGCATTCCGTGAATCCGGGTGCTGGACAGTTCCAGGCGGGTAGTTTGACTGGGGCGGTCGCCTCCCAAAATGTAACGGAGGCGCGCAAAGGTTCCCTCAGCACGGTCGGAAATCGTGCGTAGAGCGCAAAGGTAGCAAGGGAGCTTGACTGCGAGACCGACAGGTCGAGCAGGTACGAAAGTAGGTCTTAGTGATCCGGCGGTAGCAAGTGGAAGTGCCGTCGCTCAACGGATAAAAGGTACTCCGGGGATAACAGGCTTATCGGGCCCAAGAGTCCACATCGACGGCCCGGTTTGGCACCTCGATGTCGGCTCGTCGCATCCTGGGGGTGAAGTCGCTCCCAAGGGTTGGGCTGTTCGCCCATTAAAGCGGTACGCGAGCTGGGTTCAGAACGTCGTGAGACAGTTCGGTCCCTATCTGCCGTGGGCGTTGGAGAATTGAGAGGATTTGTCCCTAGTACGAGAGGACCGGGATGAACGCACCTCTGGTGTATCTGTTGTCCTGCCAAGGGCATAGCAGACTAGCTACGTGTGGATCGGATAACCGCTGAAAGCATCTAAGCGGGAAGCCGGCCTCAAGATGAGTTCTCCCATCCCCTAGAGGGAGTAAGACCCCTGGTAGACCACCAGGTTGATAGGCCGGATCTGGAAGGACGGTAACGTCCGTAGGAGACCGGTACTAATGGGTCGAGGGCTTGACGGATTTTTTTGATTCCTAGGCAGTGCATGCCTAGGAGTGGTACTCGTTGTGGCGCTGTGTAGTTTTGAAGGACCCCGAGACGCGTGGTCTCTCACGTTTTTCCGGTGGCCTTGGCGAGGGGGAAACACCTCTTCCCATTCCGAACAGAGAAGTTAAGCCCCTCAGCGCCGATGGTACTTGGCTCGCAAGGGCCTGGGAGAGTAGGACGCCGCCGGTTTATTTACGCACACGAGCCGCCCACTGGGCGGCTCGTGGTGTTGCTATGGCCCTCGTGACCAGGCCGTTCGTTACTGGGGGTTTCTTGACGACCCCACCCCGCGCGCACCATCCGCGCAAGATCGCTCCGGCGAGGGGGAACCGCGCGACACTCCGGCGCGAGCTCGCCCGCCGACAGGACACAGGCACACCTGTTCCGCCGCCACCACTATTCCCGGGCGCCGCGCACCGAGCCGGCTCCGCAATCCCATCCTGTGCGGATGCGCCTGCTCGCCATCCGCCGCACGGTTATCCGAGTCGCTCCAGGCGATCCCGGAGCGCTCCGGCCACTCGGTGCGCGCGTCTTGCTCGACCTCCCAGTCGAGAGCATCATCGTCCTCAAGCAACAAGAATGCGCGCACCAGCTGCAGCGAGCGCACCAGCCGCGGCGGCGCTACGGGTTTGTGCGATGAACAGAACATGTGTTCGTACAGTAGCCCCGCCGTCGGACAGCACGGAAGCGAACAGGTGTTTGTGTGCGTATAGGTGCGTATTGACGGCCCTTAAATGGCTTGGTTATGCGGGATAGTGGGTCGCGGCGTTGCAATGAAAATTGCGAGGTCGCGTGCCGATCGGTAGCTGCAAGAGCTGGTCCAACGGCGCGTACGGGCTATCGTCTGGCGATCGTCTCGGGCGGTGGCAGGGGCGCGGTGCCGGGTTCTGGCTGAATGCAGGCGCGAGGGCAGCGGCGTCGCGGGTGCGGGCCGACGTGTCTCGCACCGCCGTTCATACGGCGGTCTCGGCAGGGCTCAGGCGGTGCTGCTCGAACTAGTTATCGACATGGCTGTTACGCTTGCCAAGCGCTTCGTCCAGCAGCCCGAGCGGGCTCCTCGGCGGCGCATTCAGCTTATGGAGAAGTTCGTCATCGAAGGCGGCGCCCCGCTCTCCGGCACGATGATCGCGGCCGGTAACAAGAACGGCGCCCTGCCCATCCTCGCCGCCTGCCTGCTCACGGAGGACGAGGTGATCGTGCACAACGTGCCCCGCATCCGTGACGTCGATGCGATGCTCGCGATCCTAAAGGCGCTCGGCGTGTCCGTCGAATGGCGCGGTGCCAACGAGGTTGCACTGTGCGCCGCCGACGTCGCCCACGTCGAAATCGACCCTGAGCTTGCCGAGCAGATCCGAGCCTCCTTCCTGCTGGCTGGCCCCCTGCTTGCGCGCTTCGGTAGCGCCGTGATGCCGCCGCCGGGTGGCGACGTGATCGGCCGCCGCCGCCTGGACCCGCACCTCGACGCGTTCCGCGCGATGGGGGCCACCGTGGAGTGCAACCGCGAGATCGTTTTGACAGCCCCCGGAGGACTGCGCCCCAGCGACGTGTTCATGGACGAGCCATCGGTGATGGCCACCGAGAACGCCCTGCTCGCGGCCGCATTCACGCCCGGCACCACCGTCATCGGCAACGCCGCATGCGAGCCCCACGTGCAGGACCTCGCACGGATGCTCGTCAAGATGGGCGCCGACATCCAGGGCATCGGCTCCAACCTGCTTGCCGTCGGCGGCGCCAAGCGTCTGCACGGTTGCGAGCATCGTGTCGCCCCCGACCACATCGAGATCGGCAGCTTCATGGCGCTCGCCGGTGTCACAGGGGGGGAGCTGCGCATCAAGGACACCGTTCCCGCCGACCTTCGCATGATCCGCCTCGTGTTTGAGCGTCTCGGGTTGTGCACAGTGCTCGATGGCAACGACGTAATCGTGCCCGGATCCCAAAAATTGGTTGTCCAGTCCGACGTCGGCGACTACAAGGGCAAGATTCAAGACGGACCGTGGCCCGCCTTCCCGGCCGATCTGACATCGATCGCCGTCGCGCTCGCCACCCAGGCGGAAGGGTCGATTCTCGTGCACGAGTGGATGTTCGAGAATCGTCTGATCTTCGCCGACAAGCTGATCCTGATGGGCGCCGACATCGTCATGTGCGATCCGCACCGCGCGATCGTCACCGGGCCTCGCCGGCTGCGCGGCGAGCGCGTCGAGTCGCCCGACATCCGCGCCGGCATGGCGATGCTGCTCGCCGCCCTATGTGCGGATGGGCGTAGCGAGATCGGCAATATCCGTCAGATCGACCGCGGCTACGAGCGCATCGACGAGCGCCTGCGCGAGCTTGGCGCGCGCATCGAGCGAGTCGCAACAGAGCCGGTACACGTATAGGCACAGGTGCGTGCGCGCCCGTGTTCGCGGCGCGCGGCGAGTCCCCGGTGCCCACCGCGCCGCGTCCCATCGCCATCGTCCGCTTGAATGGCAACCCCGTGATCCATCCGATCCCTAGTGGCACCCGCGACGTGCTCCCCGACGAGACACGCGAGGTGCGCGCCATCACCGACGCGCTGCGCGGTGTATTCGAGCGCCACGGCTACGGCGAGGTCTACACGCCGGCGCTCGAGTACGAGTCGGTGCTCGCCCGTGCCGATATGGCCGAGGCCAAGCCCGCCTATCGCGTTTTCGACGAGTCCGGCGCGGCGCTCGTGCTGCGCTCGGACATGACGGTGCCGATCGCGCGCGTGGTCGCCACCCGCTATCCCACCGAAGAGCCGCCCCTGCGCTTCTGCTACCTGGCCCACTGCTATCGCGGTGTGCGTCCGCAGCGTGGACAGCCGCGCGAGCTGTTGCAAGCGGGGATCGAGCTGATCGGCGCATCCGCGCCACAGGGCACTGCCGAGGCGCTCGGCGTGCTTTGCGCGGCGCTCGACACGGTCGGCCTCGAGGGCTACCGCATCGGCCTTGGCGACGCTTCGCTGTTCCCGTCGTTGATGGCTGGAGTCGGTGTCCCCGAGCAGGCGCGCCCACGCCTGCTCGAAGCGCTCGCCGATCGCGACTTCGTCCGGCTGGACGAGGAGCTGTCGCGGCTGGGCCTGGTCGATGCGGATCGAGAGTTGCTCTTAAGCGTGCCCCAACGCCGCGGTGGACCGGAGTTGCTCGACGCCACCGGAGGCGTTGTCACGGACGCGGTGGCGAACATGCGTGAAGTGCACGAGCTGCTAACGCCGGACGTAGCCGAGCGGGTGATCTTCGACCTCGGCCTGGTACGCAGCATCGGCTACTACACGGGCGCCGTGTTCGAGGTATACGACCCCGCGCTCGGCACGCCCATAGGGGGAGGGGGCCGCTACGACGAGCTGCTCGGCCGCTTCGGTCGGCCGCTGCCTGCCGTCGGCTTCGCGCTCGGCGTCGATCGCCTGCACATCGCCCTGATGGGCGAGGAGCGCGGAACGGGAGCGTCGCTGTGACCGCCGCCGACGACACGCCTGACTCGGTGAACGGTCTGTCCGGTCGGGAGGGGAGTGTGGGCGCCCCTCAGGGCCCAACGAACGGGCTCACGATCGCCGTGCCGCGCGGCGCCCTGTTCGGCGAGACGGTCGATCTGCTCAGCGGTCTCGGCCTCGACACCTCCGAGCTGCGCTCCAACGACCGCAAGCTGCTGTTCGAGGACATCGGTGTGATCACGATGCGACCCTCCGACGTGCCCACCTACGTCGAGTCTGGTGCCGCCGACATCGGCATCACCGGCAAGGACGTGCTGCTCGAGCAGGCAGCCGTGCGTGGCGAGGGCGGGCGCGAGGTGTATGAGCTGCTCGACCTCGGCTATGGCCGTTGCACGATGGTGCTTGCCAGCAAGGCTGGTCCCGACCCGGCCTCCGAGGCGCTCAGACGGCTTGGCGTGATGCGCGTGGCCACCAAGTACCCACGCATCGCCGAACGCCACCTGGAGGAGACCGGCCGCCAAGCCGAGATTGTCGAGGTCAAGGGCTCGGTCGAGCTGGCGCCGCTGACCGGAATGGTCGAGGCGATCGTCGACCTCACCGCCACCGGCACGACGCTGCGCGAACACGACCTGGTCGTGCGCGAGGAGATCGTGGAGTGCACTGCCCGCCTAATCGCCAACCCCGTGTCGCACAAGCTGCGCGCACGCGAGATCGACAAGCTGCTGGAGCGTTTGCGTGCAGGTTGAACGGTGGAGCGCGGGGCGGCTGCGAGAGGCAGGCGGACCAAAAGCAGTGGTGGGGCAGTTGCGCCAGATTGTGCCCAATCCGCCTGACCTTGCACGCAAGGTCAGAGAGATTGTGATCAAGGTCAAGAACGATGGTGACAGCGCCCTACTTGAACTCATACAGCAGTACGACACTGGCGGGGCGCAGCCACTGCTGCTCCAGGTCGAGCCAGAGCGACTGGACGAGGCAATCCAGCAACTGCCGCTCGACATGGTGGCTGGGTTGCAGGTGGCAATTACCAATGTCGCAGAGGTCGCGAGCGCCGGTCTGGCCAAAGATGTGAAGGTGCTACTCGCGCAGGGTCAGAGCGTGACGCTGCGAGAAGTTCCCGTGCAGAGCGCCGCTGTATACGTACCGGGTGGTATGGCGCCGTATCCGAGCACGGCGGTGATGGGCGTCGTCACGGCACGTGCCGCGGGTGTGCTCGATGTCGCCGTCTGCTCCCCGCCAGGACCAGATGGAGAGATCCATCCGGCGATTCTAGGTACCTGCCGACTGCTGGGGGTGGAGCGTGTGTACCGCATGGGCGGCGCGCACGCAATCGCCGCGCTTGCGTTTGGTACGTCGACAGTTGGCCGCGTGGACGTAATTGTTGGGCCGGGCAACCTATGGGTGCAGGAAGCCAAGCGCGAGGTTGCCGGCATTGTCGGCATCGATGGATTTGCTGGCCCCAGCGATCTCATAGTGGTGCTTGGCGAGGATGCCAACCCGCGCACGGCCGCGCTCGACTTGCTGGCTCAGTCTGAGCATGGGCCCGCGAGTTTGGTGGTGGCAGTGTCCCCTTCAAGTGAGGTCCTTGACCGCTTGCAAGATGTTCTTCGGAGCCTTCTACGCGACAGCCCCACCGAAGCTCTGGCGAGTTGTGTGCTAGTTGAGGTTGCCGACATGCCGGCAGCGCTCGAATTTGCCAACTCCTTCGCACCCGAGCACCTACAGCTCATCGGTGCCGAGGCGGAACAGCTGGCGCCACAGGTGCGCTCGGCGGGCTGTCTGCTGGTGGGGGAGGCATCGGCGACAGCCTTCAGCGACTACGTCGCCGGCTCCAACCACATCCTGCCCACGGCAGGGGCCGCCAGGTTCAGCTCAGGTCTCTCGCCGAGACACTTTCGTCGTCGTATGTCGGAAGTCAGAATAGACCCCGATGGCGCTAGGAAGTTGGCCAAGGCGGGTGCGCCGATCGCGCGCGCTGAGGGCTTTGAGTGGCACGCGCGCTCGATGGAGGCTCGTGTGCGCGAGAATGAGGGCTCATGAGTCGCGAGGCCACGATCGAGCGCAAGACCGGGGAGACCGACGTGCGCGTGTCGCTCGCGCTGGATGGCAGCGGGCAGGGCATGCGCACCACCGGTGTCGGCTTCCTCGACCACATGCTCGACCTGCTTGCCCGCCACGCGCGCCTGGACCTGGATGTGCGGGTCAGTGGCGACCTGCAAACCGGTGCCCACCACACGGCCGAGGACACCGCGATCGTGCTCGGCCAGGCGCTCGACAGCGCGCTCGGAGACAGAGCGGGCATCTATAGGTATGGATATGGGGTCGTACCCATGGATGAGGCGCGGGCAAGCTGCACCATAGATATCTCCGGACGGCCATTCACGCTGTTCAGCGCGGAGCTGCCACCTGGCGCCACCGGGGGCTTTGACCACGAGCTGACCGAGGAGTTCTTCAGGGCGCTCGCCAACTCGGCCAAGCTAACCCTCCACCTGGAGGTGCAGGCTGGCACCAACGCCCACCACATGATCGAGGCCCTGTTCAAGGCGTTCGCGCGCGCGCTTCGCCAGGCGGTCGCACTCGACCCGACCGAGACGGGCGTGCCGAGCACGAAGGGCACGCTCACCTCATGACACTCGCGACCAACGACACACGTGCCACCAGGTTGCTTGAGGAGCCGGTCGAGATTGCCGTGGTCGACTACGGCATGGGCAACCGCCGCTCCGTGGAGAAGGCGTTTGAGCACATCGGCGCGAGCGTTGCGGTCGCGCGCGACCCTGAGCAGCTGCGCGCGGCCGCGGGACTGGTTGTGCCGGGCGTGGGCGCGTTCCCGCGGGGGATGGCGAATCTGCGCGAGCTTGGCTTGGATGAGCTGTTGCGCGAGCGCGTGCAGAGCGGTGTGCCTGTGCTTGGCATCTGCCTGGGAATGCAGCTCGCCTTCGAGCGCTCCACCGAGCAGGGCGGTACGGCCGGGCTCGGATTGATCGCCGGCGAAGTACGCCAGCTGGAGCACGGAAACTTGAAGCTTCCGCACATCGGCTGGAACGAGGTGAGCTTCGCCACGGGATCTCCCCTTACCGAGGGGTTGCCCGAGCGCTGCGCCTTCTACCACGTGCACTCCTTCGCGCCAGTGCCAGGTGAGCCGCGGGATATTCTCGGGGTTTCAAGCTACGGCGCGCCCTTCGCCAGCGTCGTCGCCCACGACTGCTTCTACGGCGTGCAGTTCCATCCCGAGAAGTCCAGTGCCGCCGGGCTGCGCCTGCTCGCGAACTTCGCGCGCATCTGTGCCACCGCCGCCGTCCCGGTGCGCTCGTGAAGCTCTACCCCGCCATAGACATTCTCGGCGGCAAGGCCGTGCGGCTCGTCAAGGGCGACTTCGATGCCAAGAAGGTGTACGACGAGGACCCTCTGTCGGCCGCGCGCGGGTGGGTGGCCTCCGGGGCGCGCCAGCTGCACGTGGTCGATCTCGACGGCGCTCGCACGGGCGAGCCCGTCAATCTCGAAGAGCTGGAGCGCATCGCGAGCAACCTCGGTGTGCCCGTCCAGTTTGGCGGTGGCCTGCGCTCGCTGAAGTCGATCGAGACCGCTTTCGAAGCGGGTGCCGAGCGTGTCATCCTCGGCACCGCCGCGTTCACCAGCCCAACGCTGCTGGAGCGTGCGCTCGCGCAGTGGCCCAAGCGGGTGCTCGTGTCGGTCGATGTGCGCGGCGGTCTGGTCTCCACCGCCGGCTGGACCGAGACCGTTGAGAGCGGCCCCAAGGATGCCATCGCCGCGCTCGCCGAGCGGGGCGCGCTCGAGCTTGTGTATACCAACGTCGACCGCGACGGAATGCTCGAGGGCCCCGACCTGAAGGAAGTGGCCGGCGTGGCGGCGGTGGTGGGCGGCAGCTTCGTCTATTCCGGCGGTATCGGCAAGCTCGCCGACCTGGAGGGGCTCGCGCGCCTGAAGGCGCCGAATCTCGCGGGCGTGATCGTGGGCAAGGCGTTGTATGAGCAGCGCTTCACGATCCCTGAGGCGCTTGCGGTGCTCGACGACGCCCGCGCCTAGCTCACTCAGCCGGCCAGGCGCCGACATGTTGAAGAGTTGAGATATTCGCTGGGCATGAATCAAAAGCGCGTGAATGCGCGCTACCGTGAGCACGTGCACTACAAGCGTGTGATCCCGTGCTTGGATGTCGACGGGGGTCGTGTCGTGAAGGGCGTCGAATTCCTCGACATCCGCGACGCCGGCGACCCTGTGGAGCTTGCTGCCCACTACGACCGCGAAGGCGCCGACGAGCTGGTGTTCCTCGACATCACCGCCACGCACGAGCGGCGCGAGACGATTGCGGGGCTCGCGCGCAGCACCGCCGACGACGTGTTCGTGCCGTTCACGATCGGTGGCGGCATCCGCTCGGTGGCCGACGCCCAGGCGGTGCTCGATGCCGGCGCCGACAAGGTGTCGGTCAATTCCGCGGCGCTCGCGCGTCCCGAGCTGATCGACGAGCTGGCCGAGGTGTTCGGCGCACAGTGCGTGGTGCTCGCCATCGACGCCAAGGCCGTCGATGGCGAAAGCGATCGCTGGCAGGCATATGTGGCGGGCGGGCGCACGCCCACCGGTCGCGACGCGGTGCAGTGGGCGCGCGAGGGCACGGGCCGTGGAGCAGGTGAGATATTGCTCACTAGCATGGACCGCGACGGCACCAGCGACGGCTATGACCTGCCGCTGATCGCCGCCGTCAGCGAGGCAGTGGACGTGCCGGTGATCGCCTCCGGCGGTGCGGGCGAGCTGGACCACCTCGTGCAGGCGCTGCAAGCCGGCGCCGACGCGGTGTTGTGTGCGTCGATATTCCACTACAACCGCCACACCATCGCCCAAGCCAAGGCCCACCTCGCACAGGCCGGTATCCCTGTGCGCATCGGATGAGCGGTGAGCTTCAGCAGGAAGAAAAATAGTCAGCGGTAGTCAAACATCGGGAGGCGCCATGACGACGACCGACAACGAAATGAGCGGCGGCAGCGAGCAACGCGGCGTGCCGGGAGGCGAGGCGACCGGTCGTCCCGGGAGCGCGATCCTCGACGGCCAGGCGATAGTGGCGAGCCTGCACGAGCTTGCGGGTGGTCCCGAGTTGCTGGCCGTCGCCGAGCAGCACGAAGGTGGCGTCGAGGTGGTCGGCGGAGCGGTGCGCGACATCGTGCTCGCCCGCACTCCCCGTGAGCTGGACGCGATCGTGCGCTCCGACGTGGAGCAGCTTGCGAGCGCGCTTGCCGCACGGCTGGACGGGCAGGTGACGCTGCACGAGCGTTTCGGCACCGCGCTCGTGCGAGGAGCGGAGGCGAACATCGATCTGGCGACGGTGCGTGCCGAGAGCTATGCCTCGCCGGGCGCGCTGCCCGACGTGCGAGGCGGCACGCCCGAGGAGGATCTTGCGCGCCGAGACTTCACCGTCAACGCAATCGCCGTCGCGCTCGACCCCGAGCGTCGTGGGCAGGTGCGAGCCGCGCCGGGCGCGCTGGAGGATCTCGCCGCGCGGCGCCTGCGGGTGTTGCACGACGCGAGCTTCACCGACGACCCCACGCGCATCTTGCGGCTCGCTCGCTATGCGGTCCGCCTGGGCTTCGAGGTCGATCCCCACACCGCCGAGCTGGCGAGCACCGCGATCGAGGGCGGCGCGCTGCACAGCGTCTCAAGCGAGCGTCTCGGTGCGGAGCTGCGGCTGGCGCTCGCCGAACCCGACCCTGTGGCGCCGCTCGCCGAGCTTGACCGTATGGGTGTCCTCACCGCGTGGCAGCCGGGCGTGAGCTTCGACGAGCATGTGGTGCGCACCGCCCTGCGCATACTCCCAAGCGACGGTTCGCTGCGGGTGCTACTCGCAGGAGCGCTCATGCTGGAGCTGTCGTGGCGTCTGAGCGAGGAAGACACCGAGCCGACGATGCGCGGCTTCCTGCACGAGCTGGAGCTGCCTGCAGGCGAGGCGCGTCGTGCCTTTGGCGTGGGGGTGTGCGCCACGGTTGTGACCGACCAGATCGGCGGTGCCGACACGACCGCGGATCTGCTCGAGCTAATGCTCGGCATGCCCGTCGAGTCGCTCGCGCTCGCCGCCGCGATACACGACATGGAAACCGGCCCGGACTCCTACGGACGGCGCATGATCGAAGAGTGGCTGCGCGATCGCCGCCACATCACGCTTGAGATCAGCGGCGAGGATCTGATCGCCGCCGGGGTGCCAGAGGGCCCGGAGGTGGGGGTGCGCCTGGAAGAGTCCTACAAGCTGCTGATCGAAGAACGCATCGAGCCTGGTCGCGACACCGAGCTGCAAGCAGCGCTCGAAGCGAGCATATGAGCGTCTCCCGCGCGACCATGCTCGAAGACGGCTCGTGCTACGGGCGGCGGGCGGCGCCATGAGCGCGTCCACGTCCACAGCGCTCGACGGCGAAATCGCGCAGCTCCCGGGAGGCGGCCGAGCGCTGTTCACCGCGCGGGCGCACGGCAACCTCTCAAGTGTCGGCGGCGAGCACGCAGAGCACGGCCTGAGCGCGCGCGAGCGCTTGCGCGAATCGCTCGGTGTGCGGCGACTCGTGCGCGGCTATCAGGTGCATGGCACCGTTGTGGGACGCGTGTTCGCCGACGGGGCGACGTCGAGCGTGTCGCGGGACAGCGCGTGCCAGCCCACGTTCGAAGCGGACGGCCACGCGGTCGCGGCGAGCGGGGTGGCGGCGATGGTGTTCACCGCCGACTGTATTCCGGTCGTGCTCGGCGCCGATGGCGCCGTGGCGGCGCTGCACGCCGGCTGGCGCGGGCTTGCCGGCGGAGTGCTCGAGGAGGGCGTGCTCGCTCTGCACGAGGTCGGCGGGGGCGGAGACATCGTTGCGTTGGTAGGTCCGTGTGCCGGGGCGTGTTGCTATGAGGTCGGCGAGGAGGTGCACGCGGCCTTCGATGGGGCCCATCGCGACGGTCGCAAGATCGATCTGCGTGCGATCGCCCGCGAGCGGCTGCTTGCCGCCGGAGTCGCGCGGGTAAGCGACGTTCCCGCGTGCACGATCTGCGACGAGCGCTACTTCTCCTACCGCCGCGAAGGCGAGCGGGCCGGACGTCAGGGCGCCGTTGCATGGTTGAGCTGATCGCGGGCCTGCGGGCCGGGCGGGTACGGGCCAACCTCGCGGCGGTGCGTGCGGAGATCGCCGATGCCGCCGAACTTGCCGGGCGAGACCCGGGCGAGGTGGATGTGCTCGCGGCGGGCAAGTATGTGCCGGTTGGAGAGCTGCCGGTCCTAGCGGAGGCGGGCATCGTGCTCGTGGGGGAGAATCGCGCCCAGGATCTACAAGCGAAGGCCGCCGCCTGCGACGACCTGTTCGAATGGGACTTCATCGGGGCGCTGCAGAGCAAACACGTGCGCGCGATCGTGCCGCACGTGCGCCTGATCCACTCGCTGGCAAGCGACTCGGCGCTGGCGGCGCTCGAGCGCCATCTCGACCGGGCGCGTCCCGACCTGCGCGTGCTGGTCGAGGTCAACCTTGCCGGCGACCCAGCCAAGGCGGGCATCGCTCCGGAGCGCCTGAGCGCATTCATCGCACGCTCGCCTGTGCCCGTAGCGGGCCTGATGACGATGCCGCCGCTCGCCGAGGACCCCGAGTTGAGCCGTCCCTGGTTTCGCCAGCTGCGCGAGTTGGCTGGCGAGCACGGCCTGCACGAGCTGTCGATGGGCACCACCCAGGACTTCGCCGTGGCGGTGCAGGAGGGCGCCACGATCGTGAGAATCGGCACGCGGTTGTACGCTTAGAGGCGGAGAACGCGGTTCGGCGCCTCCTCGCACGTACGAGTGGATGCTCGGCACGTGCAGGGAAACGCCCGCTTTCACCGAAAACGCCCTCTACGTATGGCATTTCGAGACTCCTGGCATCGCGCACTCGTGTACTTCGGCTTGGCCGAGGAGTATCGCGACGACTACGAAGAGGAACCGCACGAGGAGGAGATCGCAGATCGCTACCGCGAGCGGCCCAACGTGCGCCGGCTCTCCCCGCGTCGTCGCCGCGACGAGTTCGACGAGATATTTCCCGAGGACGAGCCTCGCGCGCGCTCCGCGACGGTGCTGCGGCCCGTCGGCCGTGGCAACGGCAACGGCGACGTGCGCGTACACCTGGTGATCCCCAAGTCCTTCAACGACGCCCAGCAGATCGCCGACAAGTTCAAGGACTCGATTCCCGTGATCCTCAACCTGCAGGGTGCCGACACCGACCTGTCAAAGCGCCTGATCGACTTCGCCAGCGGCCTCACCTACGCGCTCGACGGTGGTATGCAGCGGATCGCCGACAAGGTGTTCATGCTGACGCCGCGCAACGTAGAGATCTCCGCCGAGGAGCGCGCCCGGTTGATCGAAAAGGGTTTCTTCAACCAAAGCTAGTTGCCGCGCTGGTCGGTAGCCTCACTGCCCTATGAATATCGGTCTAATCGGCTGCGGCAACATGGCGCGCGCGATGGCACGCGGGTGGGGCCAGCCCGTGCTCTGCTTCGACCCGCTCGCCGAGCGTGCGCAGTCGCTGGCGGCCGAGACCGGGGGAGAGGCCCTGCCCTCAAGCGCCGAGGTGGCCAAGCGGGCCGATCTGCTCGTGCTCTGCCACAAGCCCGCCCAACTGGACGCTGTCGCTCGCGAGCTGGCTCCGCATGCCAAGGCCGTCGCTTCGATCCTCGCGGCCGTGCCGCTGGCGACGCTCAAGCAGGCCTACCCGGATCGACCCGTCTATCGCTTCCTTCCCTCGCTACCTGTCGAGGTGCGCAGAGGCGCGGTGGTTCGCGCGGCCGACGAGGAGCAGGACGTGACGCTGGACCGCGAAGTGGAGGAGCTGTTCGGCTCGCTGGGGATGCTCGTATCGCTCGACGACACGCTCGTCGACGTCGCCATGGGCCTGATGTCGTGCGCGCCCGCCTACGTTGCCCTGGTGGTCGAGGCGCAGGTCGATGCCGGCGTGCGGCGTGGTATCGCGCCTGCCCAGGCATCCGCGCTTGTGACCGAGACGCTCGCCGGCACCGCCGAGCTGTTGCGCCGCCGCGACTACGACACGCTCGCGGTGCGCCGCGAGGTCGCCTCGCCGGGAGGCATCACCGCTCGTGGACTGGCCGCCCTGGAGCGGGGCGGGTTGCGAGCGGCGTTCGACGGTGCGCTCGATTCGGTGCTCGACAAATGATTCTCGTGCTCGCCACGGCGCGCACCGAAATCGCGGGGTACCTCTCGACGCTGATCTACGTCTACACGCTGCTGATAATCCTCCACATCGTGCTGCAGCTGCTGTTCGCGTTCGGCGTCAAACCGCCCTACTCGCGCGCCTCGGACGCCGTGCTCACCTTTTTGCGGGACGTGTGCGAACCGTACCTGCGCATCTTTCGGCGCTTCGTCCCGATGATCGGCTCGTTCGACTTCAGCCCGATCGTGGCGATAATCGTGCTGTCGATCGTGGGCAATCTGCTCGTCAGCCTGATTCACGGTTGACCGCGGTGGGTTCGACCGGGCGTGCCGCCGGCCGCTTGTCCTTTGGGGGTGCCCTCGGCGCCGCGCCAGCATGGCTGTGGGCGGCGCTCGTGACGATTGCCGTGGTTGTTGCCGATCAGCTCTCCAAGGCGGCCGTGCGCGCCTGGATCGTGCCCGGGGAAACGCGCGGCGTGCTGCCTGGCATTCAGCTCGTCGACACGCGCAACCAGGGGGTCGCGTTCGGTTTCCTGCCGGGCCACCATGTCGTCGTGACGGTGCTTGTCGGCCTCGCCCTGGTCGTGCTGCTCGTTTACTTCGCGCGCCATCGCGACAAGCCGCTGATCTGGCTGCCGACCGGAATGCTGCTCGGGGGGGCGCTCGGCAACATCCTCGACCGCCTGCGCGTCGGGTCGGTCACCGATTTCGTCAAGTTCCCGCTCGGCTGGCCGCCGTTCAATCTCGCCGATGCCTCGATCACGATCGGCGTGCTGGTGCTGCTGTATGTCGTGGAGAGGCCGGAATGACACGCCGGGCGTCGGGCTCAAGCGGCGAGGAAGACGGGACCTCGAAGGCGTCTGAAACGCCTGGCGAGCCCGAGGTGTCCCAAGCGACGTCCGAGCTGACGATTGCCTACCAGGACGAGCACCTGCTCGTGGTGGACAAGCCGGCGGGCCTGGTCGTACATCCCGCTCGCGGCCACCGCGAGGGCACGCTCTCCCAGCTCTTGGCCGGCATTGCCGGTGGGGGGGAGCCCGAGCGAGCAGGGATCGTGCACAGACTCGATCGCGACACTTCCGGCCTGCTCGTCGTCGCCCGCACCGAGGAGGCGCATCGGCTGCTTCAGGACGCGTTGCGCAAGCGCTTGATCGAGCGCGAATATGTCGCGCTGGTCGAGGGGCTGCCGCCCGCTCGCACGGGCACGATCGAGGCGCCGATCGGTCGCCACCCGCGCATCCGCACGCGCATGGCAGTCGGCGGTACGGGCAGTCGCGAAGCCCGCACCCACTTCACGCTCGATCGCTCGCTCGGGGACTTCTCGCTCCTACGCCTGCACCTGGACACGGGCCGCACCCACCAGATACGCGTTCACCTGCAGGCGATCGGGCATCCGGTGTGCGGCGATCCCGAGTACGGCACTCCCGGCTTGCTCGGTCTGCGGCGCCAGTTCCTGCACGCAACCCGCCTGGCGTTTCCACATCCGCTGAGCGGCGAGCCGATCGAGATCGACTCGCCGCTGCCGCGGGACTTGCGCCAAGCGCTTGCACGCGCCGAAGCCGCCGCGGGGCGATAGACTGAGCTGTCCTAGCCAACTCAAAGCAAAGCCGTGCGATTGCGCAACGCGGCCCTGCCCGAGCAACGCGCTCAGCGTGCTCGGGTCCGCGACGCACCGTTCGGACTAAAAGCAACATACATAAGGGAGTACCCGTGAGCGAAGTAGGAATCGCGGACCTGCTGGAGGCCGGAGTTCATTTCGGTCACCAGACGCGCCGCTGGAACCCCAAGATGCGCCGCTTCATCTACGGCGAGCGCAACGGCATCTACATCATCGACCTGCTGAAGACGGCCGTGCTCTTGCGTCAAGCGCAGGAATTCGCCGCCCAGGTCGCCCAGCGCGGTGGCACCGTGCTGTTCGTCGGCACCAAGAAGCAGGCCCGCGACGCGATCAAGGAGGTCGCCGAGGCGGCCGACATGCCCTACGTCAACCACCGCTGGCTCGGTGGTCTGCTGACGAACTTCCAAACCATCAATCAGCGCATTCGGCGCCTGCACGACCTCGAACGCTACGAGACAGAGGGTCAGCTCGCGCTGCTGCCCACGCGCGAGCGGATGGCCGCGCAGGCCGACCTCGCAAAGCTCCGTGCCAACCTCGGGGGCGTGAAGAATATGCAGCGCACCCCCAACGCGATCTTCGTGATCGACCTGAAAACCGAGGCGATCGCCGTGCGTGAAGCACAGCGTTTGCGCATCCCGGTCATAGGCCTGGTCGACACCAACTGCGATCCCGACGGCATCGACTACGTCGTGCCCGGCAACGACGACGCGATGCGCTCCTGTGCGCTGATCGCCAAAGCGATCGGCGACGTGGTCGCGCAAGCCCACGCGGTGTTCCGTGCCGAGGAGGAGAAGGCACGCCAGGAACGCGTCGAGCAGGCCCGCCGCGAGGCTGAGGAGCGCGCGCGTCGCGAAGCTGAGGAACAGGCCAAGCGCGAGGCCGAGGAGCAGGCGGCCAAGGAGGCGGCCGAGAAGCAGGCCGCTGCCGCTGCAGCCGCCGCGGCCAAGGCACAGGCTGCGGCCAGTGCCGCCGAGCAACCGTCGGCCGCCACTACGCCCGAGGCCGTTCAGGCGCAAGCCACCGCTCCAGCCGAGGCTGTCACGGCACCGGCCGCACCGGCGGCGCCCGCCCCGCCTGTCCCGCCCGCTTCATTCCGCCCGCTCCAACTCCGCCCGCTCCAACTCCGCCCGCAGAACCCGTGGCAGAGCCTGCTGTAGCGGAGACTCCGCCCGCCGAGACTCCGCCCGCCAGGCACCTCGCCGAGGCACCGTCAGCGGACGCTCCCGCCGAGGCACCGTCCACAGACGGCCCCGTCGAGACTCCCTCCGCGAGCGAGCAGGAGACACCCGCCACACAGGAGAGTGCATCGTGAGCACCGTTGAGATCTCCGCCAAGGACGTGAAGGCGCTGCGCGAGCGCACCGGCGCGGGGATGATGGACTGCAAGAAGGCTCTTGCCGAATCCGAGAACGACATCGAGAAGGCGATCGAGATTCTGCGTCTGAAGCAGGGCAAGAAGATCCAGGATCTCGGCGAGCGCACCGCCAGCGAGGGCACCGTGCAGGCATACATTCACGCTGGCGCGAAGGTCGGTGTGCTGATCGAGGTCGATTGCAACACCGACTTCGTCGCCACCAACGAGGATTTCGTGTCCTTCGCTCGCGACATCGCCATGCAAATCGCCGCCACCCCAACCGTGGCGTATGTCAGCCGCGAGGACGTACCCGTCGAGGCGCGCGACGCGGAGGCCCGCATCTACGAGCAGGAGGCCGCCGAGAAGCCCGAGAACATTCGCGAGAAGATCGTCGCGGGCAAGCTCGACTCGTGGTACCAGACGATCGTGCTGCTCGAGCAGGAGATGCACAACCCCAAGTTCGAGGGCAAGACTGTGCAGCAGTTGCGCGACGAGCTAACGGTCAAGACGGGCGAGAACCTTGTAGTAAGGCGCTTCGTGCGTTTCGCCGTGGGCCAGTAGCCCTCCACCGGGTAGGCTCTGGCGTCGATGGGCGCACCCGCCTTCAAACGCGTACTGCTGAAGCTCTCCGGGGAGGCCCTGATGGGTACGCTTGACTACGGCACCGACCCCGAGCGCGTAGCCGCGGTCGCGCGTCAAGTTTCCGCCGTGCGCGACCAGGGCGTGGAGGTTGCGATCGTGGTTGGAGCGGGCAACATCTTCCGTGGCATGACCGGAGTGGCAGAGGGCATGGATCGCTCCACCGCCGACTACATGGGGATGCTCGCGACCGTGCTCAACGCGCTGCCACTGCAGGACGCGCTCGAGCGGGCGGGCACGAACACACGTGTGCAGTCGGCGCTTGGCATCTCAGAGGTGGCCGAGCCCTACATCCGTCGCCGCGCCATGCGCCACCTGGAGAAGGGGCGCGTGGTGATTTTCGCCGCCGGCACCGGCAACCCGTTCTTCACGACCGACACGGCCGCCGCGCTGCGCGCCGCGGAGATCCACGCTGAGATCATCCTGATGGCCAAGAACGGCGTCGAGGGTGTCTACAGTGCCGATCCGGCGCTCGACCCGGCTGCACAGTTCATCCCGCGCATCACCCACATGGAAGCGATCGAGCGACGATTGCGTGTGATGGACTCCACCGCGCTGGCGCTGTGCATGGAGAACTCGATGCCGCTGAACGTGTTCAACATGGACGATGAGACCAACATTCCCAGGATCGTGGCTGGTGCTCGCGTGGGGACGCTGGTGAGCACATGATGACTTCAACGAGAGGAGCCGGCGATGACCGCTGAGACGATCGATGTCCTGCTCGAGGACGCGCGCGAGCGCATGGCCAAGTCGCTCGAGTCCACCCAGCACGAGTTCGGCTCCGTCCGCACAGGGCGCGCCAGTCCCGCTCTCCTGGAGCGCGTGGTGGTCGACTATTACGGCGCGCAAACCCCACTCAACCAGCTGGCCACGATCTCCGCGCCAGAGGCTCGCCTGATCACGGTGCAGCCATACGACAAGTCGTCTATCAAGACGATCGAGAAGGCGATCAACGAGTCGGACGTCGGACTCAACCCATCCAACGACGGCAACCTCATCCGCCTGGTCGTGCCCGAGCTGACCGAAGAGCGCCGCAAGGAGCTTGTCAAGGTGGTGCGCAATCTCGCCGAGGAGGGACGCATCGCGATCCGCAACGTCCGTCGCGACACGATGCAGCAGCTGCGCGACCTGCAAGTCGGAAGGGGAGGCCGGATCCGACGACGAGCACCGCGCCGAGGTGGAGCTACAGAAGCTCACCGACGGTCGCATTGGCGATCTTGACGCGGTGCTGAAGGCCAAGGAGGAGGAGATCCTCGAGGTGTGATGGTCACTAGAGCCCGAGTCAGAAGCGCCGTGGCGAGTTTCCAAGGGGCACCAGAATGCAGCGGGTCTCGATGAGCGACCAGTCGCTGGATCAGCCCCAGGCCATCGAGGGCAGCGCTCCCGCCCATGCTCGCTACGTCGCGATTATCACCGACGGCAACGGTCGCTGGGCACACGCCCGCGGGTTACAGGTCAACGAGGGCCACAGGGCCGGTGCGGACAACGTCAAGGCTCGTCTGCGCGACGCGGTGGATCTTGGCGTGAAGGAGCTGACGGTGTACTCCTTCTCCACCGAGAACTGGTCGCGCCCCGCCGAGGAGGTACGCGGCCTGCTGGAGATGCTCAGCAGTCGCATCGCGGCCGAGACGCCCGAATTGCACGAAGAGGGGGTGCGGTTGCGCTTCGTCGGTCGCCGCGAGGGCATCCATCCCGACCTGCTGGAGGGCATGAGGTGGGCCGAAAAGCTCACAGACGCCAACGAGCGAATCACCATGTTCGTGGCGTTCAACTATGGCGGGCGTGCCGAGATCCTCGACGCGGCCAGCGCGTATGAAGGTGGCGGCGAGGAGGAGTTTCGTAAGCACCTATATGCGCCGGAGATGCACGACCCCGATCTGATCGTTCGCACCAGCGGCGAGCGGCGCCTCTCCAACTACCTGCTGTGGCAGTCTGCCTACAGCGAGCTTGTGTTTCGCGACGAGCTGTGGCCCGACTTCTCGCGTGAGGCGCTGGAGCAGACGCTCGCCGAGTTCTCCGAGCGCCGCCGCCGCTTCGGCGGGCGCTGAGCGCGATGAGCTTTTCTCGCGCCCCGGCTCGCGCCGGTAGCTCGACCAGCGTGGGGGGCTCCGACATCGGTTCGCGCATCCTGTTCGCGCTGCCGTTGATCGCGCTGGCGCTGTTTCTCGTGATCGAGGGCGGCACCGTGTTCGCGCTCGGGGTGTTCGCGCTCGGTTGCGTGTGCATGCACGAGCTGTATGGCATCTACGGGCGTGCCCGACCGGTGCGGCTCGCCGGGTTCGTGGTGCTTGCCGGCCTGATCGTGGCAGCTCTGCACGGCAGCCAGGCGCGCGTGCTGCTCGCAGCGAGCGCCGCGCTCCCCGTGCTGTTCGGATTCACGCTCACCCAGAGGCGCCCGAGCGTCGGCGGCATGGCACTCACACTGCTCGGCGTGTACTGGATCGGCTTCGCGCTCGCCCACGCGGTGCTGTTGCGCGAACTGCCGCACGGCGAGGGCATCGTCATCGATGTGCTCGTGGGCACCTTCCTCGGCGACACCGGCGCATATCTCGGCGGGCGCCTGTTCGGCAAACGACCACTCGCGCCGAGCATCTCGCCCAACAAGACCATCGAGGGCCTGATCGCGGGCGTGGCCTGCTCGGTGCTCGCCGTGTGGTTCGCCGGTCGCTACCAAAGTTGGCTGCCCGGCACGCACGCGCTCGTGCTCGGCGTCGGCGTCGGTGTGTTCGCGCCGATCGGCGACCTGTTCGAGTCGTTCGTCAAGCGCCAGGCCGGTGCCAAGGACACAGGCAGCCTGCTTGGGGCCCATGGAGGGCTGCTCGACCGGCTCGACGCGGTGTTGTTCACGGCGGTAGTCGGGTACTACATTTGGTTGGCATATGTCTAGCGCCGCCAAGCGCCTGCTTATACTCGGCTCCACCGGCTCGATCGGCACGCAGGCGCTCGATGTGCTCGGGCGCAGCGAGGAGCTGGAGCTTGTGGGCCTCTCCGCCGAGCGCTCGTGGGAGGCGCTGGTGGAGCAGGCGCGCGCGCATCGCGTGAGCCGGATCGCACTGGCCGACGAGCAGGCGGCCAGCTTTGCCGCCGACGCATGGCCCGAGGGCGAAGTGCTGGGTGGCGCGGAGGGTCTTGTGCGCCTTGTCGTCGAGTCGGGCGCCGAGCTTGTGCTCAATGCGCTTGTCGGCTCCGCCGGCTTGGGTCCGACTGTGGCGACGCTCGGGGAGGGCATCGACCTCGCGCTCGCCAATAAGGAGTCGCTCGTGGTTGGCGGCGAGCTGGTGGTGGCGCTTGCCGAAGCTACGGGCGCACAGATCGTGCCCGTGGACTCCGAGCACACAGCACTTCACCAGTTGCTCTCAGGCCAGTCAGCGGGGAGCGTCGAGCGTCTCACGATCACCGCCAGCGGTGGTCCGTTTCGAGGGCGCTCACGCGAGCAGCTCGTCGCCGTGAGCGTCGAGCAAGCGCTCGCCCACCCGACGTGGGCGATGGGCGGCAAGATCACGATCGACTCGGCGACGCTGATGAACAAGGGCCTCGAGCTGATGGAGGCCCATCACCTCTTCGGCACCCCCTACGAGAACATCGACGTGGTCGTGCATCCGCAGTCGCTGATTCACGGGCTTATACAACTCACAGACGGAGCGATGCTCGCCCATATCGGGCCGAAGGACATGCGCATCGCGATCTCCTACGCGCTGCACGACGCTACTAGCGTGGAGTTGCCGATCGTGCCGCTTGACCTCGTACAGGTTGGCGCGCTGACGTTCGAACCCGTAGATATCGACGCTTTCCCATGCCTGCGCCTCGCCCGTGAAGCCGCCGAGGCCGGCGGCACAGCGCCATGCGTGCTCAACGCGGCCAACGAGATCGCGGTGCACTCCTTCCTCGCCGGACGCCTGCCGTTCCTAGGTATCGCCGAGGTGATCGAACGCACGCTTGACGTATTGCCCGGCGTGCCGGTTCGCGCGTTTGAGTCGCTATACGAGGCAGACCGGGAAGCCCGCGATACTGCTGAGCAGGTCGTGAACGCGGTGGGCGTCGCGAATCGCTAGTGGCGGGTCACTAGCCACGCGCCTGCCACACTGACCCCATGAGCTGGGTGCTGACCATCCTCGGGATCATGGCGCTGATCGTGTTGCACGAGCTGGGCCACTTCGCCGTGGCCAAGGCCGTGGGCATGCGCGTGGAGCGCTTTTCGCTGTTCTTCCCGCCGAAGATCGCCGGGATCAAGCGCGGTGAGACCGAATACATGATCGGCGCGATTCCCGCTGGGGGCTACGTGAAGATCACCGGGATGAATCCTGAGGAGATCAAGACGCTGTCGCCGGAGGTGGCCGCTCGTGCCTACTACAACCAGCCGCCTTGGAAGCGGATCGTCGTGATCCTGGCCGGACCCGGCGTGAACCTACTGATCGCGTTTCTGCTGTTCTGGGCGGTCTTGGTCAGCGGCAGCCTCAGCGGCGCTGTCACGCTGTCGAACCTGAACCCGAAGACGGAAACGGTCGTTCCGACCACCTCGGTGCAGGCGATCGAGAAGGGCGAGCCCGCAGACGGTGTTCTGAGGCGGGGCGACAAGATCCTTGCCGTCGATGGCCATCCCGTGACGGTGCTCGCGGCCACGAAGGCGATCGCCGCCCATCGCTGCGCCGGCACCCCGACTGACGGTTGCCATGCGCGGACGCCCGTGAAGATCACAATTCGGCGCGCCGGCCGTGTACTGACCGTATCGACCTATCCGCGCTACAGCAAGTCCGTGGGGCGCATGCTCGTCGGCTTCGACTTCGGCTACACCGCCAAGTCCTTCGGCGTCTTCTCCGCGGCAGGCACGGCGCTGTCGGAGATGTGGGGCACGACCACGACGATGCTCACGAACATCGGCAAGGCGTTTACCAGCTCAAAGGTGCGTAAAGAATTCCACAGCATCGTGGGGATCACCGAGATCGCCCAGGAAGCTGTCGTTGCGGGGCCGGGCTATGCGCTCGTGTTCCTCGGCTTCGTTTCGCTGGCGCTGGCTGTCATCAACTTGTTCCCATTCCTGCCGTTGGACGGTGGACACGTGCTTTGGGCGGTGGCTGAGAAGCTGCGCGGACGACGCGTATCGTTGACAGCGATGTGGCGCTTCAGCTCGGTTGGGATTGTGCTGCTGCTTTTCCTGGTCGTGAACGGTGTCCACAACGACATCATTCACCTGGGTGGCTAGCGTGCGCTAGCGGTACCTCCTGCTGGTGGCCGCACACACACCCAGCTCTTGACCAGCGGTCCGACACGCTCGGGCAAGGCCGCTTCGAACAATGCCTCCAGCTCGCGCCGCGAGAGTAGTGAGATGTCCTCCCAGTCGCCGGCGGCGCCCAGTCGCCAGTAAGGGCGGCGCAATGCCGTCGGCAGCCAGTGGGCGAACGGCAACAGTGCATGTGGCTCGATCGGGAAGGAGAGAGCCGGTGTCTGCACGAACCAGCCACGACCCACGCGGCGCACTTCGCTCGCGAACGCCTCGCGTCGCGCTGGAGGGACGTGCTCGATCACGCTGGAGCTGTACACGAGGTCGAAGTCGTCATCGGCGAAGGGCAGGCCTGCCGCTGCATCGGCATGTACGAACGGCCCCGGGTAGTCGGGCCGCTCGGCGAGGTCCACGCCGGTGATGTCCAGCTCGGGCTCGAGCGCGCGCAAGCCGAGTGCGCCACAGCCGACATCGAGCACACGCGCGCCGGGCTCGAGCCGCAGGAGCGCGAAGAAGCGCTCGTGGCGCCTGGTGCGGGCGCGGGCGGCCAGCGGGGAGGCGAGCCGCGCCAGCGGGCCGCGGGCGGTGGCGTAGACGTCGGAGGACGGTGATGGGGTCCGTGAGGAGAGCATCGCGAGTGGTTGGGTTGGTCGGCGCACGCGCATGTGAGATTAGGCCACTCGCGACACGCACAACAAGACGTTCACGGACGCGGCGGGTTGGCACTTACAATGTTTGTATGGCCTCCGAGCGTCAGATCCATGTCGGGCCCGTGCCGATCGGCGGTGGGGCACCCGTGGCCGTGCAGACGATGACCAAGACCGAGACCGCGAACCTCGCGGCCACGATGGAGCAGATCCTCAAAGTGGCCGATGCCGGCGCTGACATCGTGCGAGTGGCGGTGCCGCGCGAGCAGGACGCCGAGGCGCTGAAGCAGATCGTGAAGCAGTCGCCGATCCCGGTGATCGCCGACATCCACTTCAACCACACGCTGGCGCTGAAGGCGATCGAAGCTGGCGCGCACTGCGTGCGGCTGAACCCCGGCAACATCGGCGGTCCGGAGAAGGTCGCCGAGGTGATCGCGCTGGCCAAGCAGACTGGCACGCCGCTGCGCGTGGGGGTCAACAGCGGCTCGCTGCCCAAGCACCTGCGCGAGCTGGAGTACGAGAACCCCGTCGAGGCGCTGGTGACCGCGGCCGTGGAGACAGTCGAGCTGATGGAGCGCCTCGATTTCCACAACTTCAAGGTGTCGATGAAGTCCACGTCGGTGCCGAACACGATCGCCTCCAACCGGATGCTGGCGCAGCGCATTCCCTATCCGCTGCACCTCGGTGTGACCGAGGCCGGCACGAAGTGGTCGGGCTCGCTGAAGTCGGCTGTGGGCCTGGGCACGCTGTTGGCGGACGGCATCGGTGACACGATCAGGATCTCGCTATCCACCTTCCATGCCGAGGAGGAGGTGAAGGTAGCCTGGGAGATCCTCAAGGCGCTGAAGCTGCGCGAGAAGGGGCCCGTGCTAATCGCCTGCCCGACCTGTGGGCGCCTGCAGTTCGACATGGACACCGTCGTTGCCGAAGTGGAGCAGCGCTTGGAGGCGTATGAGGACCCGATCGAGGTGTCGGTGCTGGGCTGCGCGGTGAACGGGATCGGCGAGGCCCGCCACGCGGACTTCGGCATCACCGGCGCGAAGGACATGGGCATGATCTACTCCAAGGGCGAGCCCCTGAAGAAGGTGCCCACCGAGCAGCTGGTGGACGAGCTGTTCAAGGAGATCGACCGCTACTACGCCGCCGGCAAGACGGTGACGCGCGACGAGCGCGCCGCCGCGGAGGCGCGCGAGTGGCTGGCCGCCAACGAGGATGCCACGGCGATGACCCCAGAGAAATTGGCTGCGCTCGAGGCAGCGACCGCCGAGCAGGAAACCGAGGCGGATGCGGTGCTCGAGTCGATGCTCGCCGGCGCCTCAGAGGGTGAGCCGGTCGGCGCGGCGAGTGGCAAAGGCACTTTGAATGGCGATGTCACGCTCGACGAGGCGACATCTCCGGTCGCCGGTCGGCGCTTCAACCGCGGTTAGTGAGGGCCACGGCGACCTGCCGGGGCGGTGCGCGCACCGCCCCGTAGTGGCGGTCACAGGTTGTTGATCATCACGGTCGACGTGTCTCGGGGCGAGTTGTACGAGGTCCTGGTGGCGAGATGGAGGACGTCCGTCTCCCCCGGATCGCCCGCGAGTAGGCCCTCCGCGCCGGCCTCGACCAGTGCGCGGTGGACGACGGGCGAGCCGGGGACCACGGCGAAGTCGCGTCCTCGCGTCTTGCACGCCGCGCCGCGGCTTGCAATCGTCATGGCCCCGACCGAGTCGATCGCGTCGAGCTGACGCAGGTCGAGGGTGAGGATCGTTACGCCTTCTTCGCACAGACACTCGATCTCGTCTTCGAGCTCGACCGCCGTGCGGTGGTCCAGCGTTCCCGTCAGGACCAGCTTGTGCTTCCATACGGGCGCGCTCGCGAGGGCCAGGTGTGGACGCGCGTGCACGGCCGGCACCCGACCGGCACGATCGTCGACGCTGACCTGATGCGCGAGCGCCTCCGCCGCCGCGTGAGGGCTGCCCGAGTGGTTGGTTATCGCCGTCGTCGCCGACGATGTCAGATGAGGTTTCATAGCGAGTACAGCTCCTTTCAAAGATCTTCGAACCGATAGCCAAATCGGCCGGGATCCGGTGATCCGGGGCCGCTTGGCGCTGAGAGACCGAGTGAGGAGCTAGCCCGGTCGCTCGGGGATCAGAGCGAAGAACGAAGTGCGCCACGATGGCTGGGATACGCACAACCGCAGCATCACACTGGGAGCTGAATGGAGCAGAGAGTCCGTGAGGATGAACGACGCCGAGGAGGCGGCGCCCGAGCTTGCTCCCGCTGCTGACCCGCCGCCCGCGCCGCCCGGTGCGGGTCCGGGGCCGGGAGTATGACTCTCGATCACCGAATCATCGTCCCGATCGTGGGCGAGCGCAGCTGTCGCGATCACCGCCGCCGGCGATGCGTCGATGGTGGCGAAGGCGATCGTGGAGACCGACGACGTTCCCGGCGTGTCCAGCCAGCGACCGACTGAGCCTGTTGCGATCATCGATGCGCCGAACGCGGCGAGCTCGCGGCTTATCTGCCGGGCCTGTCGGCGTGCTGAGCTGGTCGCCGATTCCGGTGTGGCCGCCGCCTGGCTTTCCCCAGCGAGCATCGAGATGACGGGCGTTGCCGTGGAGGCGTCGGGAGCCGGCGTGGGGGTCGAGGACGCGGGTAGGACTTCGTTTGCCAGTTCTTTGTGGTCCGACCCCGAAGTGCCGGTGGGCGTCTGCGAATCGGTGGGCGTCTGCGAGTCCCCGGTCCCTTCGGTTGTCGGCTCTTCCGAAGCTCGCTTCCTCACCCGACTTGCCGGCCTGTTTTTCGGTGGTCTCCTGTTCGTGAGCGGGGGGAGCTTCTTCGGCGGTGGACGGCGCTTGTTCGCCTGTGGGAGGGGTCTGCTCGGTTACAGGTGACGTTGGTTCGTTGGTGGGGGGAGGGTCTTCGGCGGCCGGTGGCGTTGATTCGGTAGTGGGAGGAGGGCTTTCGGCGGCCGGTGGTGTCGGTTCGGTGGAGGAGACGGGTTCTTCGGTGGCTGACGGTGGTTGTTCGTGTTCGCCTGAAGGCTGCGGTTGTTGCACCGGGGCGTCGGCTTCTTCAGAGGCGGGCGGCGTTTGTTCGGTTGCTGGTGGGACTTGTTCGCCTGTGGACGGGCCCTGTTCGCCGGCGGGTGGCGTTGTTTGCTCGGGAGGTGCACCGCTTTCTGGCGTCGCTTCGCCGACCGGTGCTTCCGTGGTTGCTTCGGGTGCGCTTGCTTCCTGCGCTTGGGCGCTGGCGGCGAAGAGGATGCCGGCGAACACAAGCGAGACGGCGAACGCGAGCGACACGACCAACCAAAGAGCAGGGCGGCCTTTGGAGGGCAACGGCATGAGAGGGTTCCTGAACACCATGGTGGTTCACTGCAGAGCTACGGGCGTATACGAATTTAGCGGCTCCAGATCTGAATTCCAGCGCTATTCTCTATCAGGGCTATTCTCATACAAGATGATGAACAGCGCAAGGGGTGTCTGTGTTCCAAGCTTGTGATCGACGCGCTGACCTTGGACCTAGTGGCCGGATCTGGTCGGAGGGTCGAAGGGGTTGCTTGTGCTCGTTCTGACGCGGAAGAGCAGGCAGAGCATCATGATCGGCGATGACATCGAGGTCACGGTGCTGTCGAACGATGGCACGAAGGTGCGCCTGGGCATCCAGGCGCCCCAGGCAATTCCGGTGCACCGAACCGAGATCTACGACCAGATTCAGGCCGAACACCAAGAGAACGCCACGGTGCGCGGCATCGGTCGGTGAAGTCGGTCGGGATGGTCGACGGGGCGCAGCGCGCGCGACCGTGACTCGAGCCGGCGACCTCGGCGGCGCGCGGACCGCCTACTTGTTCGATCCGCGCGCCGCGCGTGCGCTCAGCTCGCTGCGCTGAAGCGCTCGGCCACCACGCTCCAGTCGACCGTGTTCCACCAAGCATCCAGGTAGTCGGGCCGCTTGTTCTGGTACTTCAGGTAGTAGGCGTGCTCCCACACGTCCACGCCAAGCAGCGGCGTGCTGCCCATCGAGATCGGGTTGTCCTGGTTGGGCGTGCCAACGATCGCAAGCGATGAGCCGTTGTGCACCAGCCACGACCAGCCGGAGCCGAACTGGTTGATGCCGGCCGTCTTCAGCGCGGTCTGGAAGTCGCCAAACGAGCCGAATGCCGCGGTGATCGCGTCGGCCAGCGCGCCGTCGGGCTCGCCGGGTGGGTGGGCTCCTATTGGTGACATCGACTCCCAGAAGAGCGAGTGGTTGTAGTGGCCGCCGCCGTTGTTCTGCACGGCGGTGCGCTTGTCGGCCGGCACCTGCGAGAGGTCCTTGAGCACGTCCTCGATCGGCTTGTCAGCCAGCGGCGTGCCCTCGAGGGCCGCGTTGACCTTGTCCACGTAGGCCTGATGGTGCTTGTCGTGATGGATTTCCATCGTCAGCTTGTCGATGTGCGGCTCGAGTGCGTCATACGCGTAGGGAAGCGGCGGTACGGAGTAGGCCATCGGGGCTCCTTCGGTTGGGGACGTGGTGCATGTAATTCATAGCGCGCCATCGCGCCCGAGGCGTGACCGAGTGGTGTGCGCGCACGACTTCTATTTTTTGGGCTACCCGGCTTGGGCGTCGCGCAACACGATGCGGGAGCGGGATCACGCGTAGGATGCCGAACACGCCATGACCAGACTGACCGAGTACCTGTTGCCCACAGAGAAGCAGGCCCCCGCCGATGCCGAGGCGATTTCGCACAAGCTGATGGTGCGCGCCGGGCTGGTCAGGCAGATGGGGACGGGCATTTGGACGTGGCTGCCGGCGGGATGGCGCGTGCACCAGCGCGTCGTACAGATTATTCGCGAGGAGATCGATGCGATCGGCGGGCGGGAGATGCTGATGCCGGTGTTGCAACCGGCAGAGCCGTGGCGCAAGACCGGGCGGCTGGCGATTGAGGAGCTGTTCAAGCTTCAGGACCGCAAGGGTTCGGAGCTGGTGCTGGCGATGACTCACGAGGAGGCAGTTACATTCCACGCAGCGCAGACGATCGACTCTTACCGCGATCTGCCGCTGATTCTCTACCACTTCCAGGTCAAGGAGCGCGACGAGCCGCGACCGCGCGCCGGGGTGCTGCGCACACGAGAGTTCGTGATGAAGGACTCCTATAGCTTCGACCGCGACCAGGCCGGCCTGGAGGAGCGCTACGCGCTGCACGTGGGCGCGTATGACCGCATCATGCAGCGCACGGGCCTGCGCTTCTATCGCGTGGAGTCCGATGTTGGCATGATGGGCGGACTCGGCGCGCACGAGTACATGGCGCCATGTCCGGCGGGCGAGGACGAGGTTGTGCTGGGGGAGGGGTATGCCGCGAACGTCGAGGTGGCCAAGGTCAGCCCCGAGGTGCAGCGGACCGCCGACGGCGGCTACACCCGCGGCGGCGAAGCCCTGACCGTCGAGCCGGCGATCGAGATCGGCAACATCTTCAAGCTGGGCACGCGCTACTCCGAGCCGCTCAGCGCCACCTACATCGACGAGCACGGAGCCGAGCTGCCGATCTGGATGGGCTCCTACGGGATCGGCCCGGCGCGCGTCGTGGCCGCGGCGGTTGAGCAGTTCGCCGACGAGCACGGCATCTCCTGGCCCAAAGCGCTAGCTCCGTTCGCGGTGCACCTGGTGGCCGTGGGCCGCCCCGGCACACCCGAGCGCGATGCGGCCGACGCGTTGTATGAGACGCTCGTGGCCGGCGGGGTGGACGTGCTGTATGACGACCGTGAGGCCGGCCCGGGGGAGAAGTTCGCCGACGCCGAGCTGCTGGGGTGCCCGGTGCGATTGACCGTCGGGCGGCGCAGCCTGGAGTCGGGCGAGATCGAGGTGCAGCTGCGGCGCGGGCGCGAGGACGGGCCGCCCTTGCCGCTCGGCGGCGATTCGGGGGAGCTGCTGCGGGCGCTGGACAAGCTGTGCCAGAACACCCCGTAGAGCCCGGAGAGGGATCGCCGGACGAGCCTGGTGGCGGGTCAGGTGAGCGGCCGAGCCGTGAACGAGCGACCGGTCAGCACACGGTGCATGAGCGAGCGCCGGATCAGGTAACCGTGTCCGGGACTCGGCTTACCGTCCGTCGCCTGGTCGGCCTGGATCGCTCAGGGCCACCGCCACCACAAACGCTCTCTGGAGCGCCGCTGCGACCATGGACGATCCCCAACATGATCGGCTTCGTGCGACTCGCGCTGATTCCCGTGTTTCTCGTGGTGGCTCTTTCAAGCGACGATGGCGTGGACGCACTCAACGCGATCCTGTTCGCGGTGATCGGCTGGGGCGACTACGCAGACGGGATCGCCGCGCGCGTCACCGGCCAGTACAGCCGCCTTGGCGCCTTGATGGACCCGGTCACCGATCGTTTGCTGGTCGTCAGCGGCGTGGTCGTGTGCTGGCGCTTCGACCTACTGCCACGCTGGGCGCTGGCGGTGCTGGTGGCGCGCGAGCTGGCGATGGTGGCGCTCGGGCGCTACGGGCTGAAGCGGGGCATCGAGCTGCGCATCAACTGGCCCGGGCGCGTGGGCGTGGCGCCGCTGATGGGAGCGCTGTTCTTCGCGATGTGCGGCCTCGACACGTTCGCCGAGGTGCTGCTCTACATCGGACTCGTCCTCGCGCTCTGGGCGAGCGTGCTGTACGTGCGCTCGGGACGCGAGCAGCTCCGGGCCAGGGCGAGCGGCTAGCTTTCGCAAATGCACTTGGGAAGCGCAGGTTGAGTGCCGGCGTCGGTGTCTAGCTTGCCGCGTGTGCGCTCGGCACAGCGGGCGCGGTTGCACGGGCTCGCCACATAGCCAGCAGCCGTTCGCCTGCAAGGAACGCCCCGATCGTGCCGCTGCACAGCAGCAGCGCCATCAGGCTGACGTTGTAGCGCGGCTGGTCGTTGAACGGCGTCGCGAAGGCCGAGATCGCAAGCAGTGCGCCGGTGCTGATCACAAGCACGAAGCGGCGCGTGAGAATCGTGCCGGCCAGCAGCCCGATCACGGCGAAGATCAAGTAGAGCTTGTGCTGGGTGGGGCTCGTGTCGGGGTGGTAGGTGCCGTTGCCGCCAGTCCACGCGACCGTCCACATCTTCCAGAACTTCGACCACAGCATCGAGGCGAACGCCGCCGGTTTGCCGAGCGCGTATTTGCGGACGTTGTTGAGGTTTTCTTCGTTGACCGCGGCGTTCTCGGACATGCCGGGATGGCGCGCTTCGATCAGACGGAACACAGGCGCGGAGGACTGCTGCCAATAGCGTCCACAATCCTGGGGAAAGTGACGGCACACTGCGGGTGCGAGCTTCTCCTCGGTCGGTACCAGCTCGCCCTTGCCCGGCAGGTAGCTGCCGATGAAGAACGCGTCCGGGCCAGCGGTCGTGAGCGGCACGAAGCGGCCCTCCTCGTGCGAGGCGTACCACAGCCAGGGTGAGAGCGTGAGCATCAGCGCCACCAGATACACGCCGCCGCGCAGCAGGCCGGTGCGCCAGCCCGATCGTCCGGCGAGCGCGAGCGCGAGCGCGATCACGCCCATGCCGAGCGCCATGTCGCTGCGCGTGAGGCAGGTGATGCCGCCGATCACGCCCGCCCCGAACAGCCACAACAGCTCGTTGCGCTTGCCATAGCACGAGCGCGCAAATGTCGCCGAGGCGATCGCGGCCATCAGCACGAGCGCGCCCGTCGGCTCTGAGAGGAACGTGCGCGTCGCCTCGATCAGCGGCTCGTAGCTTGCCACCAACGCGGTTGCGAGCACGCTCGCCCATGGTCCCGCGAACACCCATGCGAGCAGCGCCACGAGCGCGAGCGTGAGGGTGCCGGCAACCAGCTGCGTGTATTGGGCGGGGCCGCTCGCGTGCGTGGTGAGCTTGAGCGAGTGGTGACCGGAGAGCCGGGTGGCGATCGCGAAGGCGATCGAGGTTCCGGGCGGCCACTTGAAGGTGGCATAGCGTTCGTCGGCGAGGATGCGGTTGGCGTTGCCGACATAGCCGTTCTCATCCGCGGAGAGGTGCGTGTTGGTGCCGATCGCCGTGTTGCGGGCAACGCCGCCGGCAACGATGATCGCGAGCACCAGCACAAGCGCGATCCTGCTCGCGGCGGTCATGCTCTGGATCGGTCGCAACCGCCGCGCCGCTGTCTGGCTCGTGGTCGGTCGCAACCGCTGCGTGGCCGTCTCCATCACTCTCAAGCTCAACTTTACCTTTTGGTCTATAATCGTGCGCAGGCCAGGCAGCGTCGCGTGCGGCGCGCCTGTCCCGATCGCTGTAAGCCCAGCATCCTTGCGCAAGAGGAGATCGCTCGCTATGGACACGTTTCCCGACCTAGGCTTGATGACCGACAGTGAGCTGAAGGATGTCATCCGCCAGCTCACCGATGAGGAGATGGAGATCTCCTACAAGCGCCGCATCTTGCACGGCAAGATCGACATCCTGCGCGCGGAGCTGGTGTCGCGCCTGCGCGAGCAGCACAAGGAGGGCGAGATGGCGATCTCTGGTGACGACGTGCAACGTCTGACAGACATCCTTGCGAGCCGTGGAGGCGGAGCCTCGGTAGACGAGGGCTAGGGGCGAGGAGGCGACATGGCCTTGCACTGCCCCGAGTGCGGCTTCCTCAGCGACGAGGGCGCGAACTATTGCCAGCGCTGCGGCGCGCTGCTGCCGCGAGGCGAGGGCGCCTCGGGCGAGCCGGCGACCGCGACCTATCGGATCGACGAGGCGGGCGAGCTGGTGCCTGTGGAGATCGACGAGGTGACCGCGCGCGGCCCGGCGCTTGTGATTCGCACCGGCGGCGGTCGAGCGGGCGAGAGCTTTCCTGTGGATCGCGAGCGCATGACGATCGGTCGTCGTCCGGACTCCAGCGTGTTTCTCGACGACGTAACCGTCTCGCGCGACCACGCGCTGCTCGTGCATCGCGGCGACGCGTGGTACCTGGACGATTGCGGCTCGCTCAACGGCACCTACGTGAATCGCTCGCGGATCGAGTCCCATCGCCTGGAGGAGGGCGATGAGCTGCAGATCGGCAAGTACAAGCTCACGTATCACGCGCGCTGATGGCGACCGCCTCGCATACCCCCTCCAAAAGCGAAGCTGCTGTTGCCGGCGCAACGGCTGAGGCGTCGGAGGAGGCAAACGGCGCCTCCGCGCGCCAGAAGTCGCTCACGATCGGCGCAGTGTGCAAGGCGCTGGTGCAGGAGTTCCCCGACATCTCGATCTCCAAGATCCGCTACCTGGAGGATCAGAAGCTGCTGAACCCGCGGCGCACACCCGGCGGCTACCGGCTCTACGCGCAGAGCGACGTGGCGAGGTTGCGCACGATCCTACGCATGCAACGCGACGAGTTCCTGCCGCTGCGGGTCATCCGCCAAGAGCTTGCCGCGGGGCGCACCGGCGACACACAGGTACCGCGCCCCGGACGCGAGGGCAAGCGCGCGTGGCACAGCAGCGTCAGCGTGCGCGAGGAGACCGGCGCGCTGTATTCGCTGGAAGACGTGCTGGAGGACACGAGCGCCGACGCGAAGCTCGTACGCGAGCTGGAAGAGTACGGCGTGGTGAAGGGCGAGATGCGCGGTGGTGCGCGCTATTTCGACGAGACCGAGCGGGAGATCATCGGCGCCGTGTCCGAGCTTGCGCGCTACGGCGTGGGCGGGCGCAACCTGCGCGTGTTCCGCTCCTCAGCCGATCGCGAGGCGAGCCTCCTGCAGCAGATCCTGGCGCCGGCGCTGCGCTCGCGCAACCCTGAGCGGCGCAAGGACGCCGTCGACGCCCTGGAGAACCTCGCGGCGGTGACAACACACCTGAAGCACCTGTTGCTCGTCCGCGATTTGCGCAAGATAGTTCGATGAGGAGGCCGGTCCGTGGCGTGCTGAGTCGCCCTCGATGCTCGAGGTACTACCAGTACGCCTCCGCTCGAGTTCGACTCATCGCATCCACGGACCGACGGCTCGATGCCTTCGAATGACGAGCTGCGAGCGCTGATCCGGGATATCCCCGATTTCCCCAAGCCGGGGATCGTGTTCAAGGACATAACGCCGCTGATGGCGGATCCCAAAGCGCTCGAGACCGCGGTGAGCGGCTTGGCCGACTATGCGCGCCCACTTGATGTGAATTGTGTGCTGGCAGCCGAGGCGCGCGGATTTCTGCTCGGGCCGGCGCTCGCGCTCGCGCTCGGCGCCGGTTTCGCCCTGGCGCGCAAGCCCGGCAAGTTGCCATACGACACGGTCAGCGCCGAATACGAGCTGGAGTACGGCCGCGACAGCCTCGAACTGCACAGCGATGCGGTGGGTGCCGGCGCGCGCGTGTTGGTACACGACGACCTGCTCGCCACCGGCGGCACCGCGAAGGCGCTGTGCGAGCTGGTGGGAGCACTTGGCGGAGAGGTCGTAGGTTGCGGCTTCCTGATCGAGCTGGCGCAGCTGGGAGGGCGTGCGCGGCTGCGCCCCCACGAGGCTCACGCGCTGCTGGTGTACGAGGACTGAATGCCCACAGCGCAGCGCACCCGCACGTTCGCCGCCTCGCCGGGACAGCTGTGGGACGTGGTCGGCGACCCCCACCACCTGCCGCGCTGGTGGCCGCGCGTGCAGCGGGTCGAGGCCGTCGGCGAGGAGGACTTCACGCAGGTGTTGATGAGCGAAAAAGGCAAAATGGTGCGCGCCGACTTCAAGCTGCTGGACGTCGTGGCGGAGCGGCGCGTGGTGTGGGCCCAGCAGATCGAAGGCACGCCGTTTGCGCGCGTGCTCAAGAGCGCCGAGACGGAGATCGCCATCGCCGAGGCCAGCGCCAGCGAGCGGGAGGGCGAGGGCGACGCGACGGTTGTGACGATCGAGCTGCGCCAGTCGCTACAGGGGGTGCTTGCGCGTCTCGGTGGGAGACTCGTGCGCCGCGCCGCGCACTCCACGATCGAGGAAGCGCTTGACGGGCTGGAGCGCATCGTCGGTGGAGGCTCGCAGTGAACACCCCACGACACCTCGCGCCAGGCGGTGGCGCCCGCCAACCGGGCACTCGTGCCGCCGAGCGCGGCACAAGTTTGGCCCGCGCGTCAATCGAGCGGATGCGCTGGTGGGGATGGGGCAGCCCGGAGCATCCGCCCGGCCTGCCGCCGCACGCGCTCGCGTTCCTGCGCGACATCGTGGGCGTGGAGGGCAGCCCGCGACCGCCCGTGGCGCTGGAGCGGGTGCGGATCGAGCCCTCCGCGATCCCGCCCGCGGTGCTCGATGAGCTACGCGACATGCTCGGCGCGGAGTGCGTGCGCGACGAGCACGCCGAGCGCGTGCTGCACGCCGCCGGCAAGGGCTATCCCGATCTTGTGCGGTTGCGCGCCGGTGAGCCACACGGCGCGCCCGATGCGGTGCTGTACCCGTCCTCGCGCGAACACCTGCGTGCACTGCTCGCGGCGTGCGAGCGCGAGTCGCTTGCCGTCGTGCCGTTCGGCGGTGGCACGAGCGTCGTCGGCGGGGTCGAGCCGCTACGGGGCGAGCACCGCGCCGTCGTCGCGCTCGACATGGGTCGCATGTCAAGCGTGCTCAGCCTCGATGAGCAGTCGCGCCTGGTTTGCGTCGAGGCAGGTGCCCGGGCGCGCGAGCTGGAGCGCTGGCTCGCGAGCAGGGGGCTCACGCTCGGGCACTTCCCGCAGTCCTTCGAGTACGTGTCGCTCGGCGGCTGTGCCGCCACGCGTTCCGCCGGGCAGGCATCGACCGGGTACGGGCGCTTCGAGCGGATGGTGGCAGGCCTGAGCATGGTGGCGCCGACAGGCATAGTTGAGTTGCCTGCGGTCCCAGCGAGTGCCGCTGGCCCCGGAGTGCGTGAAATCGTGGTCGGCTCCGAGGGCACGCTCGGCGTCATCGACCAGCTCTGCCTGCGGGTTCGCCCGGCACCGGCCGAGCAGGTGTACGAAGGCGTTTTCTTCGAGAGCTTCGGGGCGGGCATCAATGCTTTTCGAGAGCTTGCCCAGGCCGGCTGTGCTCCTGAGGTGGCGCGGCTCTCCGACGAGGCTGAGACGCGCATGTCACTCGCGCTCGCCGGATCGGGCGGAGCGAAGGGCCGGCTCGGACGCGCCTACCTGGGAGCGCGCGGCTACGGCGGTGGCTGTCTTGCGATCCTCGGCTTCGAGGGCACCCCGAAGCAGGTCGGCGCGCGTCGCGCGGGCGCCGCTGAGATCGTGCGTGCTGCCGGCGGACTGCGCGTCGGGCGCTCTCCCGGTAGGGCCTGGCTCGCCTCGCGCTTCAGCGCGCCCTACCTGCGCGACGAGCTGCTCACCCACGGCGCGATCGTGGAGACGCTCGAGACCGCCACGCGCTGGTCGAGTCTCGCCGCGCTGCACGCGCGCGTGTGCGATGCGATCGAGGGCGCGCTGCGCGCGTGCGGCACGCCCGGGCTTGCGATGTGCCACGTATCGCACCTGTACGAGACGGGTGCCTCGCTGTACTTCACGTTCCTGGCGGCTCAGCAGCGGGGAGATGAGGTTGCGCAATGGCGCGCCGTCAAGACGGCCGCGAGCGAGGCGATCCTCGACGGGGGCGGCACGATCACCCACCACCACGCGGTCGGACGCGACCATGCGCCGTGGATGGCGCGCGAGGTCGGCGACGCCGGCGTGCGCGCATTGCGAGCCTTGAAGGCTGAGCTTGATCCGGCGGGGATCATGAACCCCGGGAAGCTCGTTCCCTGACATCCGTCGCGCGCGAGGTCGGGCGAATGTCGCGTCGTCAGCGAGGCGTCGCGCTTAGTGCAGCGCGAAGTTGCCGGTCAGCACGATCGGCCCGGGTTCTTTGGGCGCGCTGCTGGTCTCGCGCGTGATGATCAACTTGCCATAGCTGCCCGCGTTGCTCGGTAGCGGGCCGCCGCCTTCCATGCGGCCGTTGGAGCCGACGATCGGGGCCTTGCCAAGCGGGGTGGAGTTGGTGGGCGAGTTGTACAACCACACGGCATAAAAGAAGCCCGAGGAGGGTGGCAGCCCCTGTGCTGCCACATAGAACGCGCGCCTATTGCCCTCCGAGAGCACGTACGCAAGGCCGTTCGCTTTCAGGTCCGGTTCGCCCGCCGTCAGCGTGATCGTCTTGTCGAGCTTGGGCTTACCGGCGCTTGACCCGGCCGTGGAGGAGGTCTTGGACGCGGTGCTGGATGCGCTCTTCGACGTCGTCGCGGTGGGGCTCGATCCTTTGCTCCCACTGGCAACGATGACGATCACGGCAACCACGATCGCGACCGCGATGCCGCCGAGCAGCAACAGGCCGCCACGCCGCGAGCCCGCCGGTGCCGATCGCACCCGTGGCTCGCTCGGCGAAGGACGATCGCTGGCCGGCCTGGCGGACGTGCGCGAGCGAGAGGATTCTGGAGCGCTCCTCTCAGCCGGAGCGCTCCTCTCAGCACTCCCGCGTCGCGAGGTGGATCCGCCGGATGGCTCGCCAAGGAACGCGCTTCGCCTGCCGCTCGCCGGCTCCTCGGCGAGCGCGTCCAATGCGGCGTGCGCGCGTTCGCGCACCGCGCGCTCTGGGATCGCCAGCATGTCAGCCACCTCGCCATAGCTCTGGCCGCGCTCCAGCAGGAGCGACAGCACGGCGCGCTGGTCGGGTGGCAGTCGGTCGAAGTCGGTCATCGGGAGGCTTGCGTGGGCATTGCGCCCGGTCTCATGCCGGCTGCGGATCGTAAGGCATCGTGTGCTTTCAGACGCCAGCGGCGGATCGTAGGCTATCGTGGCCGCCCGATGACCATCCCACCCGTCGCGGACCTCAACGGCATCCTGCGCGGTTTCGACCGCCTCTACGGCATCGAGTACGTGGAGATGAGCGAAACCGACGCGCGTGCCCAGGTCGTCGTTCGCGATGAGCTAAAGCAGCCCGCCGGTCTCGTGCACGGCGGCGTATACGCGTCGCTGGCCGAGTCGCTCGCGTCGCTGGCCACCGGTATGACAGTGCTCGACGAAGGCCATGTCGCGATGGGTCTGTCCAACAGCACGAGCTTCCTACGACCCATCACCGAGGGCACGGTGCACGCCCACGCCGTGCGCCGCCATCGCGGCCGCACAACCTGGGTGTGGGACGTGACGTTCACCGACGACGACGGCCGCACGTGTGCGCTCACGCGCATGACGATCGCCGTGCGACCGCTGCAGGTCTGACGCCATCAGCGCCGGTAGCGAACCAGCGCTGCGTGGTTGGGGTTCGTAGGGTGCGGGTGGGAGGGTGCTAGGCCGGGCCGCGCGGCACGCCCACGCCCGGGGGTACCTGGCCCGGCAGCGGCATGCGATTGAAGCCGGTGTCCGGCAGCGGCGCGGGCAGCGCTTCCAGCGGCTGGCCGGGTTCGTTTAGCGGCGCGATCCTCGCAAGCGCCTCGCGGGCGAGCAGTGCGGTCTTGCCATACACGCTCACCACCACCTTGCCCGTCGCGAGCGCGAGCGTGCGTCCGCCGCGCGAGCTGCTGACGGCGAGACCCCTGGTTCGCGGCGCGGGCGTCGCGCCGGCGCCTCCCGGCACGAAGCTGTTATCGGGCGAGGTCACGATCGAGATCGGCGTCACGCATATGTACTGGCCGCCCGTCGCGCAGTCCCCATAGCGGATCGACACGGCCTCGCTGGGATCGATGCTGACGCCGCTGATCGGCAGCCCGGCAAACTTCAGCCCCGCCCAGTACACGGGGAAGCGGCTTTCGACCAGCACGCTCTCAAGCGGCTTTGACCCGATCGGCTCGTCCTGCAGCGTGTTGCCGCAAGAACTCAACACGAGCCCGCACAGTGCAACCACGATGACCAGCGGAATCATCTCGGGCCTCCAACGCGGTCGAGGGGCAAGCGAGGCAAGGAATCGAAAGGCCCACCCACCCGCGTGGCGTGCAAGGCACGCGAGCGACCGCGGACGCAGCACCGATCTATAGATCGGCCAGCAGCTCATCGGCCGCGTTGGTAGGCGTTGGTGATTGGCATTCGCCGATCTCGGCCAAACGCGCGCTCGGTGATCTTGATGCCCGGCGGTGCCTGGCGGCGCTTGTACTCGGCCAGGTCCACGAGTCGTGCCGCCTGCCTCACATATTCGGCGGGCAGCCCTTCGGCGATCAGCTGCTCGCGGCTGCGGTCCAGCTCGACATACCCGTGCAAAATGCGGTCGAGCACGTCGTAGGGCGGCAGCGAGTCCTGGTCGGTCTGGTCCTCGCGCAGCTCCGCCGAGGGTGCGCGCTCGATGATCGAGGGGGGAATCGGCACGCTCGCGGGAGTGGGGGCGGAGGGAGCGTCGTCGCACGCCGTGCCCGCGGCCGGCGCGTGAGACGCAGGCGTGCCAGCCGGCTCCCCGGCGAGCGCCCGTGCGGCCTCGGGCTCGTTGCGCCAGCGTGCCAGCCGGTACACGAGCGTCTTCGGCACGTCCTTGATAACCGCAAACCCGCCCGCCAGGTCGCCATACAGCGTCGTATACCCAACCGACATCTCCGACTTGTTCCCGGTCGTCAGCACCAGCCAGCCAAACTTGTTCGACAGCGCCATCAGCAGGTTGCCGCGGATGCGCGCCTGCAGGTTCTCCTCCGTTAGGTCGGGCGCTAGTCCCTCGAAGTCGGGCCTCAGTGTTTGCATGTAGGCGTCCATCGTCGATTGGATCGCATACTCGTGCGTCTTCGCGCCCAGTGCCTTCGCGAGCGCGCGCGCGTCGTCCTGTGTAGCGGTGGAGGAGTAGGGAGATGGCATCACCGCGACGTTGACGCGCTCCGCGCCGAGCGCATCGGCCGCCAGACATGCCACGAGGGCAGAGTCGATCCCGCCCGAGAGGCCCAGTACGACCGCCGCGAACCCGTTCTTCTGCACGTAGTCGCGCAGCCCGAGCCGCAGTGCCTCGTATATCTCGCGCTCGATCGGGGCGATCGGCGTGCGCAGAGACACTCCGGTGTGCGCCGGGGCGGCGGGTTGTGCGGAGGGAGAGATGGCTGCGCGCAGGCTCGCCGGGCTTTGCGCCGTGGCGGCCTGTTGTGCGACAGGCGAGAGTGTGCCAGTGGCGTGGGCGGGCGTGGGGGTCGCATCTCGCTCTCGCTGCGGCGAGAGCGTGTCCGGAACCTGGGAACGACCCATCCCCCCCAAAAAATCAAGCGCCAGATCGCACACGAGCATGTCCTGCTCGAACTGCGCGGCACGCCCGATCGTCTTCCCCGTCGGGTCGAGCACGAACGAGTGCCCGTCGAACACCAGCTCGTCCTGGCCGCCCACCATCGCGCAAAAGGCCACATGCGCGCCCGTCTCGCGCGCACGCTCGGCGAACAGTCGCTCGCGCTCGGCCCCCTTGCCCGCGTGATATGGCGAGGCGGAGATGTTCGCGATCAGCTTCGCGCCGCTCGCCGCCTCCGCCGCGCCCGGCGCGCCCGCCACCCACAGGTCCTCGCACACGGTCAGCCCAACCGTGTGCTCGCCGACCTCGATCGTCGTCCCGTTCGGCTCGCCAGCCCTGAAATAGCGCTGCTCGTCAAACACGCCGTAGTTGGGCAGGTGCACCTTGCGATACACACTGCTCACCGCGCCGTCGGAGAGCACGGCCGCCGAGTTGTGCAGCACGGCCGCGATCGGCCCCGTCGTGCCCGGGGCGGGACGCCGCCGCGCGCCCGAGATGCGCTCCGGAAAGCCCACGATCGCCACGATCCCCTCGGCGTGCGCCGCCAGCTCGTGCAGGCGGTTCCCGGTGTCGGTGAGAAAATGCTCGCGCAGCAGCAGGTCCTCGGGCGGATACCCCGTCAGCGCAAGCTCCGGGAACAGCACCAGCTGTGCGCCCTCGCGCTTGGCCGCTTCGATTCCGTTCGCTATCAGCGTCGCGTTACCGTCCAGGTCGCCGACGGTCGCGTTGATCTGACAGAGAGCCAGCCGCAAGCCCGGCCTCATCGCCACCGGGCGCCCGGGACCCTCAGCACTATCGCGCCGCCGCCGCTCGCTTGCGGCCAGCGCGAGGCGAGCCGGAGCGGCGCGCAGCGCGTGGTCCGCCCAGCCCGGCCGCGCCCGCCAGACCGGCGATCGCGCGCTCCAGCTCGCGCGCCACCGTCTCCAGCTCCGGCAGCGCGTCGTAGTCGGCGAGCAACCCAAACCCGAGCTGCCCGTCATAGCTCATCACCGCGATCCCCAGCGCCTGGCGGCGCGCGAGCGGCACAACCGGATACAGCGCCTGCAAGCGATGGCCGAGCAGATACAGCGGGAACTGCGGCCCCGGCACGTTCGTCACAACCACGTTGAAGAAGCGCTGGCGCGCCTGCAGCCGGGCGGCCTGGCTGAGGATCGTGGGCGGAGCAAACCCCGCGAGATTCGTCAGCGCCTCCGCGCCCACCGCCTGCCCGGAGTGCTTGAGGTCGTCCATCTCCAAGCGCACCTCGGCCAGACACTCGGCCGGATCCACGATCCCCACCGGCAGCGGCGCCCACATCGCCGCCACCTTGTTGCCGAGCGCGCCGCGCTCGATGTCCGCGCGGATCGACACCGGCACCATCGCCTTCAGCACCAGTCCTTCGGTGTCATACCCCTGCGCGCGCATGTGGTGTCCGAGCGCGAGGCTCACCGCCGCCAGCACCACGTCGTTGAGCGTGCCCCCGAGCCGGTCCTTGATCGCCTTGAACTGTGCCAGGTCCGCGTCCACCCACGTGTAGCGCCGGTGCGCGGTGATGTCCACGTTGAACGGGCTCGGCGGCGCCGGTGCGTTGATCCCAGCGAGCGTGGTCGCACCCACGCCGACGACAGCGTCCTTGGCGCGAGCGAGTGCGCGGCGAGGAGTGCGCAGCACCGCGCGGGCGCCTCTGACCATCTCCGCCGGCACCGTCGAGCGCTCCACCAGCGCGTCGGCCAGCAGCTTGGCCTGCCCCGGCAGCGGCCGCGGAACCCACGGCGCGGGAGGACGCGGAGCGCCCGCCGGCTCTGCCTCCAGGTCGAACAGCACGGTCGTGATGTCAACGCCGGAGATCCCGTCCACGAGCGCATGGTGAGTCTTTGCGATCAGCGCAAACCGTTCGCCGGCCATGTGCTGCACGAGCCACATCTCCCACAGCGGCTTGGAGCGGTCCAGGCGCTGAGAGAACAGTCGTCCCGCCAATTGCTTCAGCTCGGTCTCGTCTTCGGGACGCGGCAGCCCCGTGTGGCGGATGTGGTAGCGCGGGTTGAAGTGCGGATCGTCCGTCCACACCGGACGCCCCTGGCCGAACGGCACGAACGCAAGCCGCTGGCGATAGCGCGGCACCAGGTGCAGCCGCGAGAGAATGTGCTCCACAAACTCTTCATACGGCGGCGCCTTGCCCTCGAACACCATCACCGACGCCACGTGCATGTGCGCGGAGCCGTGATCCTCCAGGTGCAGGAACGCCGAGTCGAGGCCTGTGAGGCGGTCGGGGTTAGCCATCGCTATCGATTGTCGCGGGTCTGGGCCAGCGCGTCAACGTCGAGCCGTTCAAGGGTTGGCCACGAGCGTGTGCATGCCGACCTCGTCGATCGAGGAGTGACCCGACAGCGCCATGTTGAGGTCAAGCTCGGCGAGCAACGCGCGCAGCACCTCGACCACGCCCTGCTCGCCGCCGAGTGCGAGCCCCCACACGTACGGGCGGCCCAGGCACACCGCGCGGGCGCCGAGCGCCAGCGCCTTCAACGCGTCAGAGCCGCTACGGATGCCGCTGTCGAACAGCACCTCGGTGCGCTCGCCAACCGCCTCCACCACGCCTGGCAGCGCCTGCAGCGAGCCGATCGCGCCGTCCACCTGGCGTCCACCGTGGTTGGACACGATGATTCCCTCGATTCCATGCTCGACCGCGAGCAGCGCATCCTCGGCACTTTGAATCCCCTTCAGCACGATCGGCAATTTCGTGCACTCGCGCAGGAACTGGAGGTCGGCCCATGTCACCGACGGGTTTGAAAACTGCCACGCCCAGTACGCCACGGCGCTCGGCAGGTCCTCCTCCGGAGGCTTTGGCAGTGCCGCGCGAAACACAGGGTCCTGCAGGTAGTTGATGTTGCCCTCGCCGCGCAGGAACGGCAGGAAGCCCTCGCTCAGGTCGGCCGGGCGCCAGCCCAGCAGCCACGTGTCGAGCGTCACCACGATCGCTGTGTATCCGGCTTGCTCGGCGCGAGCGATGAAGCTGCGCGCCAGCTCGCGATCGCGCGGCCAATACAGCTGATACCAGCAGGGCTGAGCACCGGCGGCGTCGGCGATCTGCTCGATCGTGTGCGACGCGGCGGTGCTCGCGATCAGCGGCACCCCAACGTGCGCGGCCGCGCGTGCGCAGGCAAGCTCGCCCTCGGCGTGCGCCACCGTCTGCACCCCGATCGGCGCCAGCAGCACCGGTGCTGGCAGCTTCGTCCCCAGCACCGTGCGCTGGAGGCTTCGCTCCGAGACGTCCCTGAGCATCCGCGGCACGATCCGCCACAGATCGAACGCCTCGCGATTGGCCCTGATCGTGTGTCCGCGCCCCGCGCCGCCCTGTATATATCCGCGCGGCCCGCGCGAGAGCATCGCGTAAGCGTCGCGCTCCAACTCGCGCCAGTCCAGGGGGCGGGCCGGCTTGCGTCCGGCGAGCATCCCGGTCGCGTAGATCTCGTGCTCGAAGTTGGAGTAGGGCGGCTCGATGGGCATTCGCTCATCCTATTCGGACGCCTCGAACGGGGTCGGGTACAGTGTTCGGAGCATGACATTCGACCAATCCAAGATCGGGCAGGTCGTTGCGGCGCAGATGGAGGCGCTCGAAGGACGCTACGGCGAGGACTGCGAGATCGGCAACGTCTGCACGATCGTCGAGGTGCTTGGGCCGCACGGCTCAGACGTGTCGGTGCGCTCCAGCGAAGCGCGTCCGCACACGACGATCGGGCTCTTGCGCATGGCCGAGACGATGATGCTCAATCGGCTCGGCGCCGCTGGGCGCGGTGAGGATGAGTAGCTGAGGTAGCTGACGCACCGCTCGATGCGCGTCCGGTTTGGGTACGCCTGGCGGACAAAAAAGTTACTGACTGCGCTTTTGTCCATTTTGGCATATCTACAAATAGTGTGAGCTTACTCACACTATTTGTCTTCAATCGTCCGTTAGCGTGCCTCTGATTGCCTAACCCAGCCGAGTCGTTTCCGTGGATGGAAGCGAGCGGGGGACCCATTGCCAGGCCTGTCTCTTTAACGGTCTGGATGGGGCGAATCGGCCGCTGATGCGGCTGTAACGACCGACCGGAGTGCGTATGGACGCGTGCTGCCGGCGGGACGTGAGCCCGACAGCTAACCCCGTAGGCGGATACACAAGGAGAATCCTTGCTACCCCTCATAACGGGAATTCCCGTAACGTCGGCTGACGTCTCAGTCGCGCCGTTGTTCGCACCCGAAGCGTCTGCTCCCGCACCGCTGAATGTGAAACTGAGTATTCGCCGAGAGCGCCTGAACGTACTCGACGGCAGTGCGGCGACCGTCACTGGCGCGCTGCGCCCGGCGCTGAGCCGCCGCGTTGTGTACCTACAGCGCCTCGCTCGCCACGGCTGGCGGAGCATCGCGCAGACGCTCACCGGCGCGCGCGGGCGCTTCACGTTGCGCTACACCCCGCATCGCCTGCTGAGCGAGCCCGTGCGGGTGCTGTTCGCGGGCGACTCCAGCAACACCGGCGTTCGTCGCTATGTCGGGCATCTGAGGTCCTATCGCCTCACCCTCGCCTCCTGGTACGGAGGTGGCGGCACGCTCGCTTGCGGCGGGCAGTTGACGAGCGCGACGATGGGCGTCGCGAACAAGACGCTGCCGTGCGGCACGCTCGTGACGCTGCGCTACGACGGGCGCTCGGTGCAAGTGCCCGTGGTGGATCGTGGCCCGTATGTCGAAGGTCGCGAATTCGACCTCACCGAAGCGACCAAGCGCGCACTCGACTTCGAAGGTGTGGGCGAGGTGTGGAGTACGCGCTAGCCTTGCCTAGAGCAGATGAGCAAGCCCACGCTACAAAGAAGCCGCAAGCGCGACCGTCCGAGCAGGACCGCGCGCCGCAAAGCGGTCGCCACGGCGATGGTCGCGGTGCGCTTTGCGCGCATGGTGCGCAAGCTCAAACACGCCCGGCGGGGTAGCCGCAAGGCGCGTCGCCGCGCCGCGTTGGCATCGGGTGCCGTGTCGATCGGCTCGCTCGCCCTCGGCGCGCTGGCGCTCGGTGCGGTGGCGATCGGGGTGCTTGCGATCCGGCGGTTGGCGATCAAGCGCGCCGCTGTCGGCAGGCTCGACATCGGCGAGCTGAAAGTCGCGCGCCTTGAGGTCGAGCAGCTTGTGGTGCATGACCGTAGTTGAATATGCGCTCGTGAGCGATACGCGCGCCGGCGCCCGAGAGCGGCTGTGGACCTGACCTTCAGCGAGCGCGAGCGCGCGTTTCGCGAAGAGCTGCGCGCTTGGCTCGCGGATAACCCGCCGGCGCCCGAACCGAGCGAGGGCGGCGAAGACGCCCACTACGCGTGGCGCAGGGACTGGCAGCGCAAGCTGTATGACGCTGGCTGGGCCGCGCCGGCGTGGCCGGCTGAGTACGGCGGCAGGGGCGCGTCCCTGACCGAGTCCGCGATCTACTTCGAGGAGCTGGGCCGCGCGCGCGTGCCACTGCCGGCGAATGTGCTCGGCCTGTTGCTCGGCGGGCCGACGCTGATGGTGTGGGGCAGCGACCGCCAGAAGGAGCGCCACCTCGCGCCGATTCTCTCCGCCGAGGAGATTCTGGTGCCAGGGCTTCTCAGAGCCCGACGCCGGCTCGGATCTCGCGTCGTTGAAGACCCGCGCGGTGAAGGACGGCGGCGATTGGGTGGTCAGCGGCCAGAAGGTGTGGACGAGCAGCGCGCAGTACTCCAAGTGGTGCATGCTCCTCGCGCGCACCGACGGCGAGGTGCCCAAGCACAAGGGCCTCACCTACTTCCTGATGGACATGGAGCAGGATGCGGTGCAGGTGCGCCCACTGCGCCAGATCACCGGCGAGGCGGAGTTCAACGAGCTGTTCATCGAAGAGGCCCGCATTCCCGAAGAGAACGTGGTGGGGGGCGTGGGCAACGGTTGGAAGGTGGCGCTCACCACGCTCATGAACGAGCGCGCCGGGCTCGGCTTCGCGCTGCAGGTGCGCCTGCGCCAGCTGCTCGACGACACGATCGCCCTCGCCCGCGAGCGCGGGCTGCTCCAGAACGCTTTGCATGCCGATGCGCTCGCCGACCTGCACGTGCGCTGCGAGTCGATCCGGCTGCTCGCCTGGAAGGGGCTGACCGACATCGAGCGCTACGGCCAGCCTGGCCCGGAGGGGTCGCTCGTGAAGTGGCTGTGGTCGGACACCAATCAGCGCCTGACCGAGCTGGCGGCTGAGATCGTGGGTCCCGAGGCATTGGTCGCCGGCACCAACTGGAGCTATGAGCTGTTGCGCGCGCGCGGCAACACGATCGAGGGCGGCACCACCGAGGTGCTGAAGAACATCGTCGCCGAGCGCGTGCTGGGATTGCCGCGCTTGAAGGCGGTCGTTTAGGTGATGTGTATTGGGATGGGCTCCGCTCCGCTCCGCCGGGGCGTACCCGGGGTCATAGTTGGCCCGGGCACATTCGCGTGTGCGGAGAGGCGCGGCTGATGGACTTCGGCCTGAGCACTGACCAGCGAGAAATTCAGCGCACCGCGCGTGAGCTGCTCGCGGAGCGCGCACGTCCTGAGCGGGTGCGCGAGCACGCCGAGGCGGGACGCGTCGACGAGCGGCTGTGGCGCGAGCTGTGCGAGCTGGGCTGGCCCGGGATCGCGGTCGCCGAGCGCTATGGCGGGCAGGGGCTCGGTCGCGTGGAGCTGTCGATCCTGTGCGAGGAGCTGGGCCGCGCCGTCGCGCCCGTCCCACTGTTGCCGACGGTGCTCGCGGCGACCGTGGTCGAGCTGGCCGGCTCTGAGGAGCAGCGCGCGCGCTTGCTCCCCAGCTTGGCAAGTGGCGAGACGCTGGGCGCGCTTGGCGCGGCGTGCGAGGGCGTCGCCGAGTTGGTCGTGGGAGCGCCCGACGCGGGGCTGGTGGTGCTGCTTGAAGACGACGGCGCGCGCGTGCTCAGCAGCGATGAGGTTGAGATCGAGCCCTGCGACTCGATCGACCCGACGCGACCAGCCGGGCACGTTCGCGCTCGAGCTGACGCCGGCGAGCCCTTGGCGGGCGACGTTGCCGGCGGCATCGACCGTGCGCTCGTGGCGGTCGCATCCGAGCTTGTCGGCGTGTGCGATCGTGCGCTCGCGATGACCGTCGAGTACGTGAAGGAGCGCAAGCAGTTCGGTGTGCCCGTCGGTTCCTACCAGGCGGTGTCGCATCGCTGCGCGCAAATGCTGCTCGACACCGAGAAGGCACGCGCTACGACCGCGTTCGCCTCGTGGGCCGCGGACGCCGATCCGCAGCGGTTGGGGGAGGCGGCGGCGATGGCCAAGGCCGCGGCCTCGCAGGCCGGCGTCGAGGTCACGGCCTCCGCGATCCAGGCACATGGCGGCATCGGCTTCACCTGGGAGGCAGACGTGCACTGGCTGTACAAGCGCGCGCTCGTGGACGCCGCGCTGCTCGGCGGCGCCAAGCGTCAGCGCGCACGGCTCGCGGAGATCCTCGCGCATACGTGATAACGTACGCGCGTATGCCAGCGGTACGCGATTGGGACGGCGCCAGCTACGACCGGATATCCGGCACGATGGAGGCGCTCGGGTTGGAAGTGCTGGAGCGCTTGCCGCTGGAGGGCGACGAGGTCGTGCTCGACGCCGGCTGCGGCTCGGGGCGCATTGCCCAAGCACTCGCCGAGCGAGTGCCGCGCGGGCGCGTGATCGCGGTCGATCAGTCGCCCTCGATGGTGGAGGCGGCCAGAAAGCGGCTGGGTCCCGATTTCGACGTGCGCATCGCCGATCTGCTCGAGCTGGAACTCCAGGAGCCGCTCGACGCGATCCTCTCGACCGCCACCTTCCACTGGATCGCCGACCACGAGCGCCTGTTCGCGCGTTTGCGCGCTGCCCTGCGCCCCGGAGGCAAGCTCGTGGCCCAATGCGGAGGAGAGGGCAACATCACCATCCTGCGCGGCAAGGTCGCGCCGCTGCTCTCGCGCGAGCCCTACGCCGAGCATTTCGCCGAGTGGCATCCGCCGTGGAATTACGCGGGAGCCCAGGAGACTCGCGATCGATTGCTATCGGCCGGCTTTGCCGAGGCCGAGTGCTGGCTCACCCCGGCGCCGCGCGAACCGGAGCATCCGCGCGAGTTCCTCTCGACAATCGTGCTCGGCCCGCACGTTCAGCGCTTGCCCGAGGAGTTGCGCGAGCGCTTCATGGACGAGACGATGGCTGAGATCGGGCAGCTCGTGATCGTCGATTACGTGCGTTTGAACATCGACGCTACGGCCTGAGCGCGCATACCGAGCGGCCACGTCGCCGTCGCTCACTGTAAATTCGGCGCATCGTGCCGGACGGCCCAGCTCCGCAGACGCCAACACCAGCCTCTCTGGAGGGCGACGCGGCGCGCGGTGTCGCCGTCGTCACCGACAGCACCACCTATCTCTCGCCCGCGCTGATCGAGCAGTGGCAGATCGCCCAGGTCAGCCTGTATGTCGGCTGGGACGGCGATTTGCGCCCCGAGCGCGAGTACACCGACCTCGACGCGTTCTACACGCGCCTGCACGACTCTCCCGGGCTGCCCACGACTTCCCAACCATCGGTCGGAGACTTTCTCGCCGTGTACGAGCCGTTGCTGCACGCGGGCCGCGACATCGTCTCGATCCACATCGCCAGCGGCCTGTCTGGCACGTGTGAGAGCGCGCGCGAGGCGGCGCGAGTCGCGGCTGAGGCGGGACATCCCGGGCGCGTGGAGGTGGTGGACGGCCAGACGGGAGCGGGCGGTCTCGGTTGCCTGACGATCGCCGCCTCCAGAGTCGCCGCGCGCGGGGCGACGCTTGAGGAAGTTGTGGCCGCGGTCGCTCAAGCCCGCGCGGGCCTCGACATCTGGTTCTGCCTGGACACCCTGGAATACCTGCACCGCGGCGGGCGCATCGGCGCCGCGCAGGCGATGGTTGGGACTGCCCTGAAGGTCAAGCCGATCCTCACGTTCGGCACCGAGATCGCGCCCGTCGGGCGAGTACGCACGCGCAAGCGCGCGTTTGAGCGGATGGTCGCCTACCTGCACGAGCTGCGGGAGCGAGGCGCCACCGATTGGTTCGTCCAGCACGCACAGTCCGAGAGCGACGCTGAGCAGATGGTTGGCGAGGGCAAAGCGATCTTTGCGAGCGAGCCGCTGTTCTGTACCCAGGTCGGCCCGGTGCTCGGAGCCCATCTCGGGGCGGGGCTACTCGTTGGGGGCATGGCGTTTGAGGCGGGCGAGACGCCGGCGCCGACAGCAGCGTAGGTACGCTTCTACACGTCCTCGAGTCGCACGACCTCGACATGCGAATGCTTGGAGGCCTCGGCCGCGAGCGAGGCGTCCTTCGTGGCGAGAGACTCGTCCAACTGTTCGGCGAGGGCTACAAACAGAGCATCGGCCGCCGTGAGGTTGTGCCGCATTGCCCACGCACGCCGGCGGAGGGGCATCGAGGGAAACAGCTCAATCGGTAGATCGCCGAGGTCTTCGAGAGCACCGGCCGCGCGACCCTCGGCGAGTTCTCCCCGCATGGCCTCTCGGCGCAAGACGGCGAGCGTCTCGAAGATCAGTAGGTCGGGAGCCGCGAGCTCGCCCTCCGTGCTCATCAGGGCTTCGACCTGCTTCGCGACGCCGATGCCCAAGAGGAAGTCGACGACAGCCGAGGTGTCGAGAATCGTCACTCGCCGTGGTCGCGAATCGAGCGGACGGCGAGCACGCTCGATTCGGTGGGCTCAACCGAACCGCGAGCCGCGATGCGTGCTGAGAGTTCGGCCGGTGTTGGCCGGGACGCACTACGTGCAAGCACGGAACGCAGATACTCGGAGAAGGAAACCCCAGATGCGGCCGCGCGGGCCTTGAGCGTGTGATGCACGTTCTCGGGTACGTCACGTATCTGAACGAGTGTTCCCATGCTTGAGTGCATCATAACATGCAACCCACATACAATGAGGAGTTGGCTGTGTCCTCGTCCCTCCACCACGTGACGCGTAAGGTGGTGTCGCGGTCACGAAGGTCTGGGTCGGGGTGCCGCGAGAGCTGTTTGCGCACTCCTGCCTCCGCCGCAAGCGCCGCTAGATTCGACTGACGATGGGCGATGAGGCAGGTCAGCTGAGTACCGCGCATCTCGATGCCGACGCGTTTTTCGTGTCGGTTGAGCTGAACCGCCGTCCCGAGCTGCGGGGGCTGCCTGTGGTTGTGGCGGGCACGGGGCCACGTGCGGTTGTTACGACCGCGAGCTATGAGGCACGCCGCTTTGGCGTCGGCTCGGCGATGCCCGCCGCTCGTGCGCGGCGACTGTGCCCACAGGCCGTGTTCCTGCCCACCGACCACACCCATTACCGGGAGGTGTCGCGGCGGATGATGGAGGTCGTACGCTCGCACGTGGAGCGCGTGGAGGTGGTGGGGCTTGACGAGGCGTATCTCGACCTGAGCGGGCTGTATTCGCCGCGCGCGGCGATGCGCCGGATCGTGGCCGACATCAGGGACGCGACCATGCTTGTGTGCTCGGTGGGGATCGGTCCCAACAAGCTGGTCGCGAAGGTTGCCTCCGACGCCGAGAAGCCCGCGGGCTTTCTGGTGCTCACACGCGAGCAGGCATGCGTGCGCTTTGCCGGATCGCCGCCTTCGCTCGTGCCGGGGATCGGGCCGAAGACCGCCGAGCGCCTGGCCGAGATGGGTCTGACCACACTGCACGCCTTGGCCAATGCATCAGAGGAGTTGCTGGTGCAGCGCTTCGGGCCCAACAACGGGCGCGAACTTCGCCGCCGCGCACGCTTCGAACACGACGGGCAGGTCTCCGAAGAGCGCAAGGTCGTCTCCGAGTCGCGCGAGCGCACGTTCGACCACGATGTGCGCGACCCGCTGGAGCTGCGCGACTGGCTGAGCCAAATGGCCGCTCAGCTGTGCGCGAGCCTCGCCGCACGCGGTCGGCGCGGGCGTACGATCGGGATCAAGGTGCGCCTCGACGACTTCTCCACGGTCACACGTGCGCACACGCTCAGCGAGCCGACCAGCGACGCCGAGCAGGTCACGCGCGTTGCGCTAGCGCTGCTCGAGCAGTACGCCCCGCCGCGCCCCGTGCGCCTTTTGGGCGTGCGTGTCGCGGGGCTCAGCGGCGCTGGTCTGCCCGGCACGGCAGGGAGCGGAGTCGAGGCCGGCGCGCCCGCCGCGGGCCAGCTCGAGCTGCCGGTTTAGCGCCCACCCCGGTAGGCGCTAAGGCTCCTGCGCCGCTGCGCTCGGACACTATTGCTCGCGTGCCCGTGTACGCTTCCTCCCACGATGCCGCTCGCGAAGGCCGGGGAAATCGAGTTGAGCTACGACCGCGCCGGCGAGGGTCCGCCGCTGTTGCTGATCATGGGGATGAGCGGCACCAAGCACCACTGGGGCGAGTCGCTGCTCGAGCAGCTCGGGCGCGACTTCGACACGATCGTCTACGACCACCGCGACGCCGGCGACTCCACGCGCACCGGTCAGCCGTTCACGATCGCTGACCTCGCCGAGGATGCCGCAGGACTGCTGGGCGCACTCGAGATCGACTCCGCCCACGTGATGGGCATCTCGATGGGAGGCATGATCGCCCAGGAGCTGGTGCTCGCAAAGCCCGATCGCGTGCGTTCGCTGACGCTCGGCTGTACCTACTGCGGTGGCAGCGGCAGTGCGCTCACCAGCGAAGGCGTGATGAAGAAGCTTGCCGAGGCGATGACCTCGGGCGACCGCGAACGGGCGATCCGCGCGGCGTGGGAGGTGAACGTGTCGCCGAGCTTCGCGGCCGAGGAGGACGCGTGGGCGAGGTTCCGTGCGACCGGGATGCGCTACGGCCTGCCGGTGGAGGTCATCATGCGCCAGATGCAAGCCATTGCCGGTCACGACACAAGCGCGAGGCTGCCCGACATACGCACACCGACGCTGGTGGTGCACGGCACGCTCGACGAGCTGCTCCCCGTCCAGAACGGCCACATGATCGCCGGGCTGATCCCCGATGCGCGCCTCGAGATACTCGACGGCATCGCTCACATGTTCTTCTTGGAGCAGCCCGACCACACCGCGCAGCTGCTGCGCGAGCACGCCGCGCTGCATGTCTAGCACGGCACGGTGGCGGTCCCAGAGCAACTGACCGTCACCGCTCCCGGCGAGGTGCGCCTTGCGACGGAGCAAACGGGGGCAGGCACGCCAATCGTGCTGTTGCACGGGCTCACCTCGACGCGTCGCTACGTCACGATGGGGTCGAGGGCGCTGGAGCGCTCAGGCCATCGCGCGGTTGCCTACGACGCGCGCGGGCACGGCCACTCGATGCCGGCGCCGACGCCGGACGCGTACACCTACAAGCTGCTTGCCCAGGATCTTGCTGCTGTGCTCGATCGGCTCAATATCGAGCGGGCGGTGCTGGCTGGCGCCTCGATGGGCGCGCAGACCGTGCTGCGCTTCGCGCTCGAGCATCCCGCCAGGGTGCTCGCGCTCGGGCTGATCACGCCGGCGTTTGACCCGGACACGCACGGCGATGGCGATGCATATGCATCGTGGGACCGACTCGCGAGGGGACTGAGAGAGGGGGGAGTGGAGGGCTTCGTGGCCGCCTACGACCTCGATGCCGTGCCCGAGCGCTTCAGGGAGACCGTTGCGACCGTGTTGCGCCAGCGGCTCGCCGCGCACGACCATCCGCTCGCCGTGGCTGACGCGCTACAAGCGGTCCCGCGCTCGCGGCCATTCGAGAGCTGGGAGGAGCTGCGCTCGATCGGAGTCCCAACCGTTGTGATCGCCAGTCGCGACGAGGCCGACCCCACCCATCCGCTGGCTGTCGGCGAGCGCTACGCGAACGCGATCCCGGGCGCCAGGCTCGTCGTGGAGCAGCCCGGCAGCTCGCCCATCGCCTGGCAGGGGGGACAGCTCTCGAAGGTGCTGATCGAGCTGAGCGAGTCGGCCCAGGCGAACGCGGCGTAGGCGTCTGGCAAGCGGCTCAGGCGAGCGCCGCCGAGGAGTCAGGCGCCGGTGGGAGTGCGTCCTCCACGACCGCCCCGCGCAGTAGCGCGGCATAGCGTTCGCCCAGCTCGAGCAGCTCCTCATGGTTGCCGCGCTCGACGATCTTGCCGCCGTCGAGCACGAGGATCTGCTCGGCGTCGCGGATCGTGGAGAGGCGATGGGCGATCGCGATCGTGGTGCGTCCGCGGGAGAGGTCGTCAAGCGCTAGTTGCACCGCGCGCTCTGTCTCGGTATCGAGCGCGGAGGTCGCCTCATCTAGGATCAGCACCGGTGGGTTGCGCAGCACCGTGCGCGCGATTGCGATGCGCTGCTTCTCACCGCCTGAGAAACGATATCCGCGCTCGCCCACAGGTGTGTCGTAGCCCTCGGGCAGCGAGGAGATCAGCTCGTGGATCTGTGCGGCTCGGGCGGCGTCTTCGATCTGCTCGTCAGTCGCCTCAGGGCAGGCGAAGCGCAGGTTCTCGCGGATCGAGGAGTGAAACAGGTAGGTCTCCTGGGAGACAAGCCCGACGGTGCCCGCGAGCGATTGCAGCGTGACGTCGCGGATGTTGTGCCCGTCGATGCACACCTCGCCCTGCTGGGGCTCGTACAGGCGCGCGACGAGATAGGCGAGCGTGGTCTTGCCCGAGCCGGTCTCCCCGACGAGCGCCGTGCGTGTGCCGGCGGGAATCTCCGCGGAGATGCCCTGCAGCGTCCAGGGGGCCTCGGGCGCATAGCGGAAGCACACGTCGCGAAGGCTCACATCGCCGCGCACATCCCGCAACGCGCTCGCGGTGGGCCGCTCTTCGATGTCCACGGGCAGGTCTAGATACTCGAAGATACGACCGAACAGGGCGAGCGAGGTCTGCACTTCAAGGCCCACCGACAGCAGCTGTTGCATCGGGAACAACAGTCGCGTTTGCAGCGTCGTGAACGCGACCACGGTGCCGATCGAGATGACCGCGTTGCCATGCACGCTGCTGTAGCCGGCAAACCAATACACGGCTGCGGGCATGATCGCGAAGCTCATCTGCACCGAAGCCATGCGCCAACGCCCCGCCATACGCGCGCGCACCTCCAGGTCGGCCAGCTCGCTCGACTCGCCCGTGAAACGGTTGGTCAGCTCGGCTGAGCGGCCCATCGTCTTGCCGAGCAGGATGCCCGACACCGACAGCGACTCCTCGACCAGCGTGGACATGTCAGCGAGACGGCCCTGGCGCACCGACTGGATGCGGCGGCGCTCGTTGCCGACGCGTCGCGTCAGCCACACGAAGAACGGCAGCAGGATCAGCGAGAACAGCGTCAGCTGCCAGCTGAGTGCGAACATCGCCGTGACCGTCGCGATGACGGTGGCGACCGTCGAGACCGTCGAGGTGGCGGTGCTTGTGACGACATCGTCGATGCCGCCGATGTCATAGGCGATGCGCGCCTGCACCTCGCCCGAGCGCGTGCGCGTGAAGAAGGCGAGCGACATCCGCTGCAAGTGGGCGTACACGGCGGCGCGCAGATCGTGCATCACGCGCTGGCCGACCTGGTTGGATATCCACGTCTGCGCGACGCTGATGACACCGTTGATGATCGCCAGTGCGACCATGCCCGCGACCATCCAGCTGAGCAGTTCGAGGTCGTGGCCGACGATGCCCTTGTCGACCGCTTCGCGCAGCAGGAAGGGAGATGCGACGCTGAGGATCGAACCGACCACGATCAGACTCAGCAAGGCGCTCAGGCGCACGCGGTAGGGGACGAACAGTCGCCCGATACGCCTGAGCGAAACCTGCCTGTCGGGAATATCCTCGGGGCGCTGCTTGGGCGCCGAGCCGCGCCCGCCCATGCGCCCGTGTCCCTCGGCGAAAGGCTGGTGGCTCACCGCGGGCGCGCTGGGGAAAGGCTCACGGCTCCGATTCTAGTGTGGGCAGCCGCCGCACTCCGCTGGACGGTGGGCCCGTAGGCGAGCGGGGCCGTGCCGTCGTAGGGCAAGCGCCGATGGTGGCGTCTGGTGCCGCCGGATCGTAGGATGGTGGGTCGATGGATCTGTCCGCCACCGAGATACGCGTGCTCGGCTGCCTGCTGGAGAAGCAGCGCACCACGCCCGACCACTACCCGCTATCGCTGAACTCGCTGCGCCTGGCGTGCAACCAGTCGACCAATCGCGAGCCGGTCGTGCAGTACGACGACGCGATCGTGCGCGACGCGCTGCATCGCCTGGAGCGCCGCGGCTACACGCGCCTTGCGGGGGCAAGCCGAGCAGCGAAGTATCGCCACCTGCTCGCCGAAGCGCTGCCGATGTCGAGTGCCGAGCAGGCCGTCATGTGCGTGCTGATGCTACGCGGTCCGCAAACACCGGGTGAGCTGAAGCAGCGCGGAGAGCGCATCCACGCGTTCAGTGGGATCCATGAGGTGCAGGCGACGCTCACGGCCCTAATCGAGCGCGACCTCGTGTCCCAGTTGGGGCGTCGCCCCGGCCAGAAGGAGGATCGCTACACCCAGCTGCTGGGCGAGAGCGAGAGCGACAACGGAGGCGTGGCGAGCAACGGAGCGCCCGCAATGGCGGCTTCCCCGCCTTTCGCGGCCTCGAGTCCCTCCTCGCGCGTCGTCGAGCAGCCGGACGATCTGCGCGAGCGTGTTGCCAAACTGGAGCGGGAAGTCGCGGAATTGCGTGCGACGCTCGAGTTGCCTGCCTCGTACACATCGTCTCTGTCTGCGTCGCCCGAGCCCGTGCTGCCTGAGCCGGCGTCGCCCGAGCCCGTGCTGCCTGAGCCAGCGTTGCCCCAGTCCGCGTCTTCTGAGCCAGAGTCGTCCGAGCCCGAATCGTCCGCTGGATCCCCGGCGCCGCCGCAGCCAACCGCCTGGCCATGATCCACGAGCCGATACTCGCCGCCGCACAGGTGTCCGACACCGCTACCGGCGTCGGCATTCCGGTCGCGGTTGCCGCCGGGCTGGTGTCGTTCCTCTCGCCGTGCGTGCTGCCGCTGGTGCCGGGCTACCTCTCGACGGTCATCGGGGTGGCGCCGGCAGACATCAAGCACGCCGGCACGCGGCGGGTGCTCGTGCCGAGCCTCCTGTTCATCGCGAGCTTTTCGCTTATCTTCATCCTGCTCGGACTCACAGCGACGCAGGTCGGCTCGCTGCTGAATGGCCACATCGGCACGCTACGGATCGTGGGCGGCGTGCTGATCGTTGCGATGGGAGCAATGTTTCTGGCGACGCCGTTCGTGGACGCGCTCAACTTCCAGTGGCACTCCGAGTCGCTGACGAGGCTCGCCGGACGCGGCGGGCCGCTGCTGGCGGGCGCGGCGTTCGCGATCGCGTGGACGCCGTGCACGAGCATCACGCTCGGCGCGATCCTCACGCAGGCGGCGGTGTCGGACTCCGCCGCGCACGGGGCGCTGCTGCTCGCGTTCTACTCGGCGGGCCTGGCGATCCCGTTCCTTTTGATCGCGCTCGCGTTCGAGCGCATGAGCGGCGCGCTGGCGGTCGTCAAACGCCACTTTCCAGTGATCGTGGGGGTTGGCGGCGCGGTGATGATCGCACTCGGGCTATTGATCCTGACGGGCGAGTTCACGGTGTTGAACGCCCACGCGAATTCATTGCTGCAGGGCACCGGCCTGAACGTCTCCAACATCTGAGGAGAAGCTTGCGCCCGCTCTCCGGCGCTCAAGAAACCGCTTTTCCCAGGCTTCCTGGTTGCGCTTGGCGTCGAGCACGAACGGCGAGTAGCCGATCGCCTTGACGATCAACTGGTTGATCCGCCCCCACGGGGAGGGCAGCGGGCGAAGCACGTCCACGAACAGCACCACGCGCGTCTCCTCGGTGTCGTTCCACACCTCGTGGTTGAAGGTGTCGTCGAACATCAGGCTCTTGCCCTCTTCCCAGTGGCGGATGTCATCGCCCACGCGGATGCGGCACTGCTCGGCATCGCGTGGCACGATCAGGCCGAGGTGGTAGCGCAGCACCCCCTTGTAGGGGCCGCGGTGGTCGAGGATGTGCTTGTGGGGGGAGAGGATCGAGAACATGGCGGTCGTCATGCCCGGGATTTCGCGCATCAGCGCCGCCGTCTTCGGGCACGTCTGCACGCCGAGCGCGGCCGCGAAGCCGTAGCCGTAGAGGAAGTAGGTCTTCCAGTCGTCGTCGTCGGTGATCTCGATCTGATCCTTGGAGATGTCCTGAAAATTGGGCAGCGCCTCGCGGTCGGCCAGGACGCCCTGTAGCTCCTCGCGGATCGTTTGCCAGTTGGCCTCGACGTGCTCGATCCAGGAAAAGCGCTCGGTGGGGAAGAAGGTCGCGTCGCCCACGAGCGAGCGCTTGCCGATGAACCGCTCGACCGGCGCGAGGATGCGTTCGCCGACGGCGATCGTCAGCTCGACGGTGCGCTCCCACAATGACTTGTCCATTGGCTCCTCCTTACATTCGCTTGCGCGCCTGAACGTGCTTGCGCGCGTGAAAACCTGTGCGTGTCATGCATGCACGAGCGTTGTGCGTGTGAGATGTTGTCATAGCAACTGGGAAGGATTCAGACCGGGAAGTGTCATAACGTGGTGTGACCCCAACCCGACGGAGGAGACTCGTGAGGCCCCTTACAGCCCGTACCGCAGATTACGCAACAGGGAAGACCCGAAGCGCCGTGGCCGTTTCGCTGATGGCGCTTGCGCTTGGGGCGTTCGCGCTCGCCGGCTGTGGGGGTGGCTCGAGCACCACCAGCTCCTCGGCGTCGGCGCCGCTCAGCACTCCATCGACGACCGCATCCATAGCCACCCAGTCGACCACCGCGGCGCCCGCTCCCGCAGGTGCCCTCAGCCTCGAAGCGAACTCCGAAGGTCAGCTGAAATTCAGCACAACCTCGCTCACCGCCAAAGCGGGGAAAGTGTCGATCGATTTCACCAACAAGTCGCCACTGGCCCACAACATGACGATCGAATCCTCCGCACACAAGATCCTCGGTGCGACCCCTACCTTTCAGGGTGGCACCAAGACGTTGACGCTCGACCTCAAGCCGGGCACCTACAAGTTCTTCTGCTCGGTGCCGGGCCATCGTATGGCCGGCATGGAAGGCACGCTCACGGTCAAATAGGCGGCACCGGTCTGGCGCCGGTCACGCAAGCGATGCGCGAGCGCTGCCGTCCTTCAGAGTGTTGAGCAACACCCGTCGGCCGACCTCATGTCGGCCGACGGGGGCTCAGGAGGTTGTCAGGCGGCCTCGCGCAGCGCGGCCAGCTCGGGCGACTCGGCGAGCTTCTTCAGCGCCCGCTGCTCGAGCTGGGAGGCTCGCTCGGCTGAGAATCCGAGACGCTTGCCGATCGCGGTGAGCGTTTGCGGCTCCTCGCGCCCGGTGCCGAAGCGCAACGTCAGAACGGTGCGCTCGGTGTCGGGCAGCTTGGCGATCGCGCTATGCACGATCCGCTCGCGCTCGTTGTCCCAGGCAGTGTCCTCGGGCGCCTCGGCGTCGGAAGGCAACAGGTCGCCAAGGGCTGTGTCGCCGTCGTCGCCGACCTGCTGGTCGAGCGAGACGAGCGCCGCGCGCTGGTGGCGCACCTCTTCGACCTGCTCGATCGGCAAGCCTGTCTCCTCGGCAAGCTCCTCGAGCGTGGGCTCGCGACCGAGGCGGACCGACAGCTCGCGCTCGACGCGCCCGACCTTACGGGAGCGCTGCGCTACATGAACGGGCAGGCGGATCGTGCGGCCGGAGTTCTCCAGGCCGCGCTGGATGGCTTGTCTGATCCACAGGGTGGCGTATGTGGAGAAGCGGAATCCCTTGCGCCAGTCGAACTTCTCGCTGGCCCTGATGAGTCCGAGCATACCCTCCTGCACGAGGTCTGCCAGTGGCAATCCCTGGTTCTGGTAGCGGCGGGCGTTTGAGGCGACCAGCCTCAGGTTGGAGTTGATGAGCTTTTCCTTGGCGCGCAGGTCGCCGCGCTCGATCTCCTGGGCAAGCTCGATCTCCTGTTCGGGCGTGAGCAGGGGGTAGCGGCGCGAGTGCGCGAGCAGCTGGTCGACGGACTCCGGGATGAAGCTGTCGGCCGTCATATCGATTGTGGGGGCGGGCTTCTTAATGGGGTCTGGCATGAGCGTCTCTCTAGTTGGAAATGTCGAGGGAGCTGGCGCTGGGGAAGGGCGCCATCCTCGTAATCCGATGCTTGGAGTCGGGATTATACGCCGCGATAGTTGCGTTGTCAATCATTCTTGTTGGACTCTTCCGTTGGACGTGGTTCGACATCCTGGCCACAGCCACCTTCCCACGAAAGCAGTAACCCGCGAGAACGCGATAAGGTCCGGGGTGGGCGCACTATTGCTCTACCCGTTCGCGGGCTTCAATACCAGTCATCGGTCGATACTGGCCTCTTTATTAGGATTTGGGGGGCGTGCTTGGCCGCTCTGAACACGATGGATGGGTCGCCGAGACCCAAAGTCGGCCCTCTGATGTCCGCGGAAGTGCCTGTGAGCGGCGGACGATGTGCGCGTGAGGGCGCGGATGAGGGCCGCGTCGTGCCCTAATCTCCCCGGCGATGAGCACCGATCCGCCTGCCGAGCAGCGCTCGCTTCTGTTCGACCCCCTGCTGCTGGACGGTCAGGTTGCGCTGGTGACCGGCGGCGGCAGCGGACTCGGGCGCGAGACGGCGCTGGAGCTGGCCCGCTGTGGGGCGCGAGTGGTCGTCTGTGGACGGCGCGAGCAGCCGCTGCTGGATACCGCCGCCGCCTGCTCGCGCGGGCTGATCGAAGCGCACGTGTGCGACATCCGCGAGGAGCAGCAGGTCGATGCGATGGTCGAGCGGGCGCTGGAGCGCCACGAGCGGATCGATTTGCTCGTCAACAACGCCGGCGGGCAGTTTCTCGCACCGGCGGAGTCGATCACTCCGAAGGGCTTTCGCACCGTGATGCGGCTCAACGTCGAGGGGACGTGGCTCGTCACGCACGCCGTGGCCACCAAGGCGATGATCCCCTCCGGCCGGGGCGGCAAGGTGTTCAGCGTGACGCTCTCCCCGCACAACGGGATGCCCGGCATGGCTCACTCCGGTGCCGCACGTGCGGCCGTCGAGAACCTGATGCGCACGCTCTCGGTGGAGTGGGCGCGCTTTGGCATTCGCCTGCTGGCGCTGGCCGCCGGACAGTTCGAAACGGAGACACTGCTGAGGAAGTATCCCGCCGCGATCGTGCAGCGGATCGCCGACACGATCCCATTGGGACGGATGGGCACCGAGCGTGAGTTTGCGTGGCTGATCGCCTACCTGGCCTCTCCAGCTGGCGACTTCTTCTCGGGCGCGGTGCTTACGATGGACGGTGCGCGCGACGATTGGCTCGGTCCGTGGCCGCCGGCGCAGGCCGCCGACGAGCACGGCACGCCGCTCAGCGAGGAGCGGCGCCGATAAAGGTGGCCCAACAAATCGCCTACCGCAGTCAACACTGGGGCGGATAGCGTTCACGGCACAGGCTTGCCCCACGGAGGAGGGCTTTCGCGAAACCGATGTCAGAGCAAGACCAAAAGCAGCCAGACGCCGAGTCGAGCGAGCCCAGCTCGCGCGAGGATGGGCTGTCCCTGGGCCGGCCACGTGACGATCGTCTTCGCGACGACGCCGAGCCGCGCAAGTCCGCGCGGCTGATCGACCGGCGCACGCTGCTGAAGAGCGGGCTGCTCGCAGGCGGTGCGCTCGCGGGTGGCGGTGCGGCACTTGCCGACCTGGCCGCCAAACAGGTCATGCCGCAAGCCAGTGCGGCCGCAGGGCGCTCGCCCTCGACCCGCCACGCGGGCGGCACGGGCGGCGGGGGGCAGTCCGTCGCGGGCGCCGCCAAGAAGACGCGCGTGCCGGCCAAGCGACGCCCCCCGAACATCCTCGTGGTCATGGTCGATCAGATGCGCACGCCGCAGTGGTTTTCCGCGGGCGCGACCGCGGCGGCGGCGATCCCGAACATCATGGGCCTGGCGAGCCGGGGCGCGTCCTTTGTCAATCACTACACCGCCTCCAACGACTGCACCCCCTCCCGGGCCGCGCTGCTCACTGGCCTTTACACGCATCAGACGGGCTGCATGATCACGGGCGGGAGCACGCTAGACCCTGGTTTTCCGACGTGGGGGACGATGCTGCGCGAGCAGGACTACAAGACCTACTGGTATGGCAAGTGGCACCTGACGCACGGCGACAACCTGTGGGAAACGCAGGAGGACGCGGGAGCGCTCGAACCGTATGGCTTCGCTGGGGGCACGTTCCCCTCGCCCGACGGGGCGCCGGGGCAGGGCTGGCGTGTGGACCCGCACATCCTCTCCCAGTTCGAACAGTGGTTTTCGCGCGCGCCCAAGCATTCGCCCTGGTGCACGACGGTGTCGTTCGTGAACCCGCACGACATCGCGTGGTGGTATCGCTGGAGCAGCCGCTTCGCCGCGGAGGCGAGCGCGTCGAGCCTCGTCGGCGTGCTGCCGCCCAACTTCGAGACACCCGAAGAAATGGCCGCTCGCGGCAAGCCGATGCTGCAGCGCTCGCTACAGGAAACCGCGCAGCAGTCCTTCGGCAAGGTGCCGTATAGCGGCGCGGAAGTCACAGAAACGTGGCTTCCCTTCCTGAACCTCTATCTGAAGCTGCTGGGGGAGGTCGACGCGCACGTTGGAGCGGTGCTCGCCACGCTTGCGAGCCAGCCCGAGGTGGCGGCCAACACGGTCGTTGTGTTCACCTCAGACCACGGCGAGTATGGCGCCTCGCATGGGATGCGCGGCAAGGGGGCAAGCGCGTATGAGGAGGCGATTCGAGTGCCGCTGATCGTGAGCGACCCGCGCGGAGCGCTCGTCAAGGCCGAGGGTCAGGTCCGCACCGGGCTCACCTCGAGCGTCGATGTCGCGCCGCTGTTGCTCGATATCGCGACCGATTCTCCAGACTGGCGCAAGGACAGCCACTACTCGCATATCGCCGCCCGCCATGACGTGGCTGCGATGCTCGGCGACCCCGCGGCTCCCGGGCGCCCGTATGTGCTGCACGCCACCGATGAGACCGTCACCGAGTTCGCGATCGAGCCGTACGCGGCCGGCGCGCCGCTGCACGTCGCCGCACTGCGCACTCAGGCGGCAAAGTACGCCACCTACTCGAACTTCGATGCGGAAAGCATCAAGCCGCTGGCGGCCGGACAGGAAGCGGAGCTGTACGACTACAGCACGCCCGCGGGGCGCATGGAGTTGAGCAATCAGGCCGGCTCCAGTGCGCTGGAGGAGAAGCTCAGCGCGCGCTTGGCGCGAGCGGTTCGCGAGGAACTGCGAGGGCCGCTGCCAACCCGCCTGTACAACGCCCACAAGCGTGGGCTGGCGGACTATTTCAACACGGCCGAAGTGGCAGCGTTGAAGGCCACCGAACAGCGGCGCAAACGCGTCGAAGCCGAATCGGCGCCGCCGATCGAAGGCACACCGATCGAAGGTCCGCCGGAAGTGTCGGTCGGCGGGGAAGGCGGGCTCGGTGACTCGACTAGATGATTGATTCCGCGGTTTTTTAGGCGGCGTAGTTGACGAGTGCTCGGCTGGGGCGTCCTAGCTGGTGGTTTAGAGAGATGGCGGCTGCGAGGGTGAGTAGGCGTTGCAGGATTCGCTCCCTGAGGCCGGGGAGCGTCCTGGCGCCGTGGCGCTCAAGGGTGAGGATGTCCTTGCAGGTCCAGAAGATGCTCTCGATGCGTTGGCGGATCGGCGCGAGATGGGGACCCTTTCCGGGCTCGTCCTTGCGTCGGGGCCGAATGATCACGGCGTCCAGGTCACTGACTTGGCTTGCGAACTCTGCTCCGGCGTAGCCCTTATCGCCGATCAGGGTCACGCGGCCATCGCGGCGGCAGCGCTCGAGGAGCTTCAGCGCGACATCGCGCTCACCTTGCTTGGGGGAGCAGAGCGCGAGCGCCCGGGGTGTTCCGTCCGGGGCGAAGATCGCGTGCAACCTGAATCCCCAGAACAGACGGGAGTGACTCGCGCAGTACCCATAGTCAGCAGCGTCAGCGAGCGCCGAGCGCTTGACGGTCTCACGGCTGCGAGCGCACTCCACAGGGGTGCTATCTACGAGCAGCAGATCGTCGTGGAAGCCGGGGCTCTGGCTGGCGAAGACCTCTATCAGCCACTCAAGCGTCTCGGCCAGCTTTCGGCGGCGCTTGAAATACCCAGGCTGCCCGGGAAGCCTCGGAAACAAGTGCCCCAGACGCTTGGACGCAACCGCCAAGAACCGTCGGTCAGAGGGTATTCCCATGATCGCTTGGGCGACGCAGAGCGTTACGACCTCCGCGTCTGTGACGCTACGTCTGGCGTTCTTAGCCTGTTCGGGCAGGAGATCGTCAGCTGTGACATAAACAGCGGTTAGCAGCAGGTCGAGGTCGGCGTCCATCGAGGCCCTCCCTTGGGTCGGCGGCTGGTTATTGAGTACCGCCGACTTCGACCCTGCTGCCTCAAAAACCTCCGAAAACCACAGCCCCAACCGCGGAATCAATCATCTAGGCTGAGCGCTCGGCGGCGCGCAGACCGGCGAGCGTCCAGACGGCAAACACGAGGATGAGTGCGACCGCGCACGCGAAGGCGAGCAGGGTGTGGTCGAGCGCACCGGAGATCAGCCCACGCCCGGCGCCGAGGAAAGCGGTCGCCGGGTTGACGCTCGCAACGGTGTGAATCCAACCTTTCAGCAGCGCCAGCGGCACATACACCGGCGCCAGGAACAGGATCAGGAACACGGGCGTTTGCATCAGTGGGCCGGCCTGGATCGAGCGGAAGCGAAAGGCCACCCCCGCCGCCCAGCCGTAGCCGACGAGCACAAGCAGCGCCGCCAGGCCATACAGGCCAAACAGATCGACGCCGTCACCGGTCATCTGCATTCCCGAGATGAGCGCCACCACCGTCACCACACTGAGCGTGATCGCGGCGCGTGAGAGCGCCACGAACACATAGCCAAGCACGATTCCGCGTCGATCGCCGGCAGCCAGCATCAGGCGGCGTGCGAAGCCGCTTTCGAAATCGAAAGCGATCGTGAACCCGGTGAACAGCCCTGAGAACATCGCCGCCTGCAACATCACGAACACGAACTGAAAGGCGGTGTAGCCGGCCGGGAAGGTGAAGCCGGGGATGTTTCCCAGCGCGGTGAGCCCGCCGGCGAAGCTCGCGAAGAACACGAGCGGAAACACGATCGAGGGGATGAACAGGTCGGGGCGGCGTACGTAGGTGTGCAGGCTGCGCCATGCGATCGCGCGCGAAACGCCCCAGATGCCAGCGTTCTCGGTCTCTGCGCTCATGTGCGCTGCATCCTCCCGCGTAGCGTTACGACCACCAGCGCGAGGCCGACAATCAGCAGGCCGATCGCAACCGCGAAGCCGCGTACCAGCGCGGTGCTGTCCCAACCGAGCACATACAGGCTGCGAAAGCCCTCGATCAGATAGGAGATCGGGTTCCAGGTTGCGACCGCGTGAAACCAGCCTTTGCTGAGCAGGTTGCGCGGCAGGTTGCTGGAGGACAGGAAGATGAACACGAAGAACAGGGGAAAGAGACCCTGTACGACCTCGCCCGAGCCGGTGCGCAGCGCCGCCACGCAACCGAGTGCGCCGAATGCTGTCGCCGCCAGCGCTCCCAATGCGATCAGCACGGGCACACCCCACGCGCCGGCTGCCAGGTGGGCGCCCGCGACTGCGCCAAGCAGGATGTAGATCGCCGATTGCAGCGCGCCGAGCGCCGCGACGCCGACGAGCAGTCCGCCGATCAGCGAGAGTCGGCGCATCGGCGTGAGCGCGAGGCGGTGAAAGAAGCCGCTCTCGATGTCCTCGGCGAGGTTGGTGCCGGTATTGATGAGCGAGAACATGCTGCCCTGGATGAACGCCACGGCGATCGCGAAAGTCACATAGGAGTGCGTGGGGAAGCCCGGTAGGTGGGTCGCCGCCTGCAGGCCACTGGCGTTGACAGCGAGCAGCATCGCGGGGAAGAACACGATCGGGAACATCTGAAAGGGCTGGCGCAGGGTCTTTAGCATCGAGCGCCGTGCGAGCGCCCCGATCTGCACTGTGAGAGTCGTGCTCACGCCGTGACGGGCTCGGCGGAAGAATCGCTCGCGCTCTGATCGTCCTCGTGCTCGGCTGCACCCTCGAGCGAGCGGCCCGTCTTGGCGAGAAACACATCGTCAAGCGTGGGGGAGTGTAGGCGCAGATCGGCGACCGCGATGCCCTCGGAGTCGAGCACGCGCACGATCTCCGCGAGATCGCCCGCTCCCTCGGCTAGCTGTGCGGCGACGCCGCCGGCCGAAGCGGCTGTCTGCTCGCCGAAGCGGTGAAACACACCCGCCAGACGCTCGCGATCGGCGGGATCCTGGGGGATCGCCTCGACCGTTTGGCGGCCGATCTGTGCCTTCAACTCGGTGGGAGTGCCCTCGGCGACGATCTTGCCGTGGTCGATGATGCCGACGCGGTCGGCGAGCACGTCCGCCTCCTCCAGGTATTGCGTGGTGAGGAACACGGTCACGCCCTCCCCGGCAAGGCGGCGCACCTCATCCCATAGCGCGGCGCGGCTCTGCGGGTCGAGGCCGGTGGTGGGCTCGTCGAGGAACAGCAGTCGCGGGCGGTGCAGCAGGGCGAGTGCGAGGTCCAGGCGACGCTTCATGCCGCCGGAATACCCGTTCACCTTACGGTCGGCGGCTTCTGTCAGGCCGACGCGCGCCAGCAGTTCGTTGCCGCGCTCTTCGCGCGCTCCCTTGGGCACGCCGTGCAGGGCGCTCTGCAGCTTCATGTGCTCGCGGCCGGTGAGGAATGGGTCGAGCGCCGACTCCTGTAGCGATGCGCCGATCGCGCGCCTGACCTCAGCGCCCTGGTGCACCACGTCGAGGCCCGCGACGCGTGCGCTGCCCGACGTGGGCGGCAATAGCGTCGTTAGCACCAGCACGGTCGTGGACTTGCCCGCACCGTTGGGTCCGAGAAAGCCGTATATCTCCCCGGGCGCGACCTGCAGGTCGATGCCGTCGACGGCGCGCACGTCGCCCTTGAACACCTTCACGAGGCGCTCGACTTCGATTCCGTTGTCGTGGTCGGCCATGTGCTGGACGTTATAGCCCAGTCGCGACGGACTGCCGCGGTTGCCGGTGGTCGCCAAGCAGCACGCGCATCGCGCGCGCCAGGAGTTCACGCGGGAACGCCGCCGCCATATACACGCTGCACTTCCTCGGTGTTCTTTGCAGCCCAGGCATTGCCAAAGAACGTCTGCAGCGCCTTCAGGGCTTCCGGGTACATCGTCCCGATCGCCCTCAGCGCGGTCGCGATCGGCGTGGCCGCCGTGTTGGGCGCCACCAGCACGAACGCCGCGCTGAGGATTTCCACGACGCGCAAGGTCCACAGCTCGCGGAACCTGGATATCAGCACGATCGCGACCTGCACGATGTCAAGTCTCTGCTCCACCCGTTGTATATAGGCAACCCACCATGTCGCTTCGACGAACACTGCCCTGGTCGTGATGGCGTCGCGGTTGCTCCAGCCCTTCATCGTCTGCGGCAGTACCGAGAGGGTCGTCTGAAGCGTGAAGCCGCCGCGCCACATCGCCAGCGCGAGTGCGCCCGTCGCGGTGGGGCAGAGCTTGAGTCCGAACACCGCCACCAGCGATACCACCACACTCCGCGGATCGAGGTTGTGCAACCCGGTCGCGACGGCCAGCGCGCACGTGCCGGGGTCGATCGGCGGGCTCGTGTAGGTGGCCACGAGCGCTTGCATCGCTTCGAGCACATTGGCCCGCAGCGCGACGTTGACGGCTTCCACCGCGTCGGCGGGCTCCAGTGCCAGGCCGGCGCTCGCATATCCGGCGTGGAGTGCCTGCATCGTTGCCACCGCGTCCAGCGAACGGCCGAGGACGCCAAAGGCGGTGACGAGTCCCATCGCGATACCTACCGCCGACGTATCGGCGCCCACGCTGACGAGGGCCCGCAGATACGCGCCCGCGAGCGCCGCGGGGCTCGTCGCGGTCGGGGCACTCAGAAGCAGCGCCACCTGGTCGTTGATGGGCGAGCGGGTCGGCGAAGCCGCGATCGTGGCCAGCGCAAGCTCATCGAGCGACGGCCGATACACCGCGCCGATCGTGGCGACGAGCGAGTAGATCGTAAGTTTTGGCCAGCGTGCCTGAAGCTGGACGGCGGCGTGCGCGGCGCTCGCTCCCCGCGTGCGCTGCTGGTCGGCTTCGGCGAGCACCGCCGCGAACGTCGGGATCGTCACGGCGCTGAGCACCTGGCGCAACGCGACGTCGGGCAGGTTCGGGTACACAGCCCGCACGGCTTCGCCGATCTGCGACGAGTTCAGCCCGCACGCCGCGAACGCGACCGCCAGCGCCGGCGGATCGATGCCGGGGTAGGGCCGAATCAGCGCAAGCGCGACGCGCGGCCACGGCCACGGTGGGGTCGGAGGGCAGGCGCGGAGCGTGGCCGGCAGCGCCGCGTATGCCTGGAACGGGCACGCTGCGAGCGCGAACAGCATCGCTTCGATGCTCAAGCGCCCGTAGGCCCGTACGAGGGTGGCACTCATCGCGATCGCGGTCGCGACGCTGGGGCCGTAGGGTGAGCGCAGTAGTGCGGGCGCCACCTCGGCAGGTCCATACCCGACGTTGGCAAGAGCCGACACAAGCTGGTCGGTGGGCAGCGTCGGGAAGCCACGGCCGATCCCCGCGATCGCGTCGCTCGCGCCGAAGCCGGCGGTTCGCATGCAGGCCGCGAGCGTGGCGGGCGGGAGCGCCGGGGAAAAGCCCGCCGTGAGAAACGCCGTGGCGAAGTCGAGGGTGTTCAACCGGTAGGAGCGCTGGATCGGTGCGGCGCAGGGGATCGGCTCGTACTTTGCGGCCGCGAGCGCACGCGTCATCGTCGGTGCTTGGATCGTGTCCGCCCACGCGCTCCGCAGAGCGCCCACCATTGCCTCCGGCGTGGCGCTCGATGCATACTCCCCGCGCAGTGCGGGCGCGGACTCGATCGGAGAGAATTCGCCGCCGCGCATTATCCTCGCCGCCATATCAAGTCTCGGTATAGGCTGACGGGCTCTCGGGAAGCCCTTGAGGAAGTCGTTCAGATACTTCGAGGGCTGTCCCGTGAAGTTATAGGCTTTGCGTACCGAGACCGCGAGCTGCTCAACATTGACGGCGGCTCCTTGGGCCTGAACAACCGCCGCCACTGTTTGCGTTGCCGACGCGCCGTAGGCGGCGGCGGTCATCACGGCCGCGGCAACGCCGGCCGCCACTATGACCGCCCCGACCAGACGTCCCACAGCCTCGTCGGTCGGGGTTTTGTCGGGGTTGGGATTCGGCGGCTCCTGTTTGGGTGGGAATTTGACGCAATCTGAGGAGCCCGTCGGGTAGAAGCACGTGAACGGGTAGCAGAGTTCCCCTTTGATTCCTTTCTCGGCACCGGCGGGTACCCACTCGGCGGCGATGCACACCTTCTTGCCCGATGGGGCGATGACGCCCTTGATCGATGCGTTACGCAGCGAGCTTTTGTCCAGCAGTTCGATGTCGCGGACCAGCAGTGCGGAGAGCGTGTAAATGCGCTCGCGCCATTCCAGCGCCAAGGTGACGGCTAACAGGCCGATGCTCGCCAGCCAGTCGGGTGCGATGGTGCCAATTACGTATTCGCACAGCGCGCCGAGGTTGAGCCGCCCGCTTTCGATTTCCGCTAACAACACTCCCTGCGGAACGGTCAAGTAGAAGTGCAGGAAGATCCCGAACACGGTTGTGTCCAGCGCCGCCTTCCCAGTGGCGGCTCCGCTCGTGGGCTTGATGAACGCGATCGCGGCCTTTGTGAAGATCACGCCGTCGAAGCCGGGTATCGGCGTGTATAACCAGCCGTCCTGGGTTCCGATCGCCACTTCCACTAACCACCCGTCCTGCAGGCGGCCGAAGCTGAACACGCGCAAGTCGGTGTTCGCCCCGAGGTCGGCGATCTCGCGCGGAAGCGCTTTTCCCCAGTCATCTCCGATCAGGTTGGCGATGTCTCCGACGCTCGGCAGCGTCGGAGACCGCTTTGGTTTGGGTTCCAGCGAGATCGTGAACGTGGTCCAGGAGCCCTGCAGCGCGACCACCAGGGGGATGTATCCATCGCCGATTTTGAGTGTCGCTCCCAGTTGTCCTGCCGGCGAGCGGTTGGAGGCGATCGCGAGTTCGAGGAACACATTGCTGAGGGTGAAGCGAGGGTCCTCACGTACCAGCGGCCATACCTTGTCGGGCTGCGCGGCCACCGCGACCTGTACTTCGTTGACATTGCCGACCCTGACCGCGAATGCCTTGATCTCGATTGCGCGGGCGAAATCTCCAACCGGGCCCGGCAGAGTCCAGCCGCCGGAGATGTAGGACACCAGCGCGCCGACGGTCGGCATCTGCTCGTCGCTCGGCTCGTAGGAGAGTTCGAACGCGGTCGCATCGTAGGGCAATGCCAATAGCAGACGGATCGCCCCCGCTTCGCTGCCGCTGCCGATCCTCAGGCGCCCGCTCGCGCGGCCTAAAAACGATCTCTGCGCGTCGACGGCGAGTCGCAGCCCGACGTCGTTGAGGCCGATCGGCAGCGGTCCCGGGATCTGCCAGCCATTCCAGCCGGCGAATTCGAGTGCCACGCCCGCCATCGGCGTGCCTCGCTCAGGGCGTCATCTTGATCAGGAAGCCGCCCTTGATCTTCGTGCCGCCAGCGTCGATCGTGGGGATGTTGACCTCGATCGAGAAGTTTTTGTCATCGAGCAGCTGAAAGTCGGCGAGCTTCTGCTCGACGGTGCCCTTCACTTCGTTCAGCAAGAACGTATACGGGCTCGTGGGCGATGTCGGTACTACGACTGTGAGCTTGTATTTCTTGCCTCCTACTTCTATCTCTACGTTGATGTTTCCTGACAGCGCGGCTAGTGCCAGCAACTGCTCTGGCGTGAGCTGCGTCGCGGGGACGGGCTGTTCGCCGCCCTCGCCCGGGAACTGGTTCATCGGGTGTCCTCCTGCGTCCGTGGGTGGTTGACGCCGGCGGCACCGGCGCGCGCAACTGGCGTCGGGTCCCTTCCTCGGCCACATCCTCGGGGATGGCACGAACAGAAGCAAATCTCACCCGGCAGCGTAAAATTACCTATATACGCGATCGCTGTCAAGTCCGGAGCAGCGAATCGATCCTATCTCTCGGAACTGTGGGCTCCGGTCGACGGTTCGGTGTGAACGACCACATCGGCAATGTTCGCCAGCTCCCGGCGCAGCGTGTCCTCAAGCTCGCCCGCGAGCAGGTGGGCATCGACGAGCGAGGCCTCGCTGTTAACGCCGATCGTGAGAAGCACGATACGCCCAGCATCGGTGGAGAGCAGCCTCACCGACCGCGCCTCGTCGCCCGTGCGCTTGCGCACCACCCTTCGGATCTCCTCTGTCGCCGCGGCGTCGGCGCGCCCGTCGGATGCGTTACCTACGAGCGTCTGCTCCAGCGGCTCCAGGTGGGTTTGCACGTTGACGACACCGGGCCTCGCACGAATCGCCTGCTCTACACGCTCGGCCACCGCGCTTGCGGTCCGCAGGTCCAGCTCAGCCGGGAACTTGAGGTGCAGCGACACGCTCAGCGACCCATCCTCCTCGAAGATCCTCACATCGTGGGTTTCTCTCACCAGCGGCTCGGCGAGGGCGATCGAGAGCACATGGTCGCGAAGCTCGAGGCCGCTACGACGAGGCTCGACGTGAACGACCACGTCGCAACCCGGCAGTGCTCCCTCGACGGCCGCCTCGACCAGACTCGCGGCGCGGTGCCCCTCGATCACCGCCTCACCGGGCGCAACCGCCGCGACAACGTCGGCAAAATAGCGACCGGCCGACTCGCGCAAGCGCAAGCGCAACAGTTCGACATCGGGCGCCAGGCCCGCGATCGCGCGTTCCGCCGCCTCCATCGCCTCGGCTGGAGTGCGGTCCATCAGCACGTTGGCGTTCTCCTGGATCAGTCGGGCGGCCGCTGCGAGCACGATCGCGGCGACGATCAGCGCCGCAATCGAATCGGCTTGGGCAAAACCGGCTCGCACCAGAAGCAGCCCGACGAGCACCGCCAGCGAGCCCACCATGTCGCCCGCGAAATGAAAGGCGTTGGCGCGCAACGCGGCGCTACCGTAGCGCCGGGCGGTGCGTGCCGAGACCACAGTGCGGCTTGCGTCCACCACCAGTGCGACCGCGATTACCGCGAACACGTACCAGTGTGTGTTCGGCGGGGCACCCGCGTCGATCAGGTGCATGATCGCCTCGGCGCTCACGATCAAACCACCTGCGAGTAGCAGCCCAGCCTCGCCAAGCGCGCCCAGGTTCTCTGCGCGGCTATGACCGTAGGGATGCTCTGGGTCGGCGGGGCGGCGGCCCAGCCTGACCGCGAAGAACGTGAGGATCGCGGCCACCACATCGCCGCTTGACTCCACGCCGGAGGAGATCAGCCCCAGGCTGCCGGTCGCGAGGCCGGTTCCGAGCTTGAGTACCACGAGCAGGCCCGCCGCCGCGATCGAAACGAGCGTTGTGCGCCGTTGCACGGCCGCTTGCTCGTGCTCGGGATGGTGGGTCATCCGCAGAGACTCTAAGCCTGGATCCACCGGTGTTGTCCGGTGGTGAGGGTTGAATGACCTCCTGAATCGGGCTTGGTAGCGACAGATTGCGGCTGTCGCGGCCCGGGGTCAGGAGGTCACTCGTATGGTGCAGGATGACGAGCGGGTCGGACTGGACGGGGTGCGTGTCGTCTTTGACGATGATCGCGTGGTCTCAGACGCGGGTATCGCGCTGGTCGCGACGTTGGCCGACCGGCTTGGGATTGAGGGGTTGGTTGGTCGGTTCGTGGGGCTTCGGCGTGATATTCCGGGCGCTGCGAATCCGGGGCGCAAGGTGATGGCGCTCGTGTTCGCGATGCTGCTTGGCGCCGATTCGATCGATGATTGTGATGTGTTGCGAGCGGGTCGCACGCGCCGATTGTTGGGTGGTTGGCTGCCGGCGCCCTCGACACTCGGAACGTTTTTGCGGGCGTTCACTTTCGGGCATGTGCGCCAGCTCGACCGAGTACTGGATCACGCGCTGGTGCGTGCGTGGAGGGCGGGTGCTGGTCCGGGCGCCGAGCGGCTGATCGTTGACGTGGACAGCTTTATCGGCCAGGCCTACGGTTATAAGAAGGAGGGTGTCGGTTTCGGTTACACCAAACAGCGCGGATACCATCCGCTGCTCGCCTCCAGATCCGGGACAGGCGAGGTCCTGCACGTTCGGCTGCGCAAGGGACAGGCAAACACCCAGCGCGGTGTTGTGCGCTTCACCGAGGAGCTGATCGCGCGCGTGACACGGGCAGGCGCTAGCGGCGAGAAGCTTCTGCGAGCCGACTCTGGGTTCTGGAACAGCAAGCTGATCGCGAGGCTCCAGGACGCCGGATGGTCCTATTCGATCAGTGTGCGCATGCAGTTCTGGGTCCCCGAGGCGATCAAAGCGATCCCCGAGAAGGCGTGGCAGTCCTTGGAGGACTACTCCCAAGACGGTGAAGCGCAGATCGCCGAGACAACCAGTCACGGACGACGGCTGATCGTGCGCCGCACCCGGCTCATCGGCCCGCAAGCAGAACTGTGGCCAGACTGGCGATATTTCCCGTTCATCACCAACCGCGTCGACCCCTTCGAGGTCGTGGAGGCCGAGCACCGCCAACACGCTGTCGTGGAGCTCACGATCCGCGACCTGAAGGACCAAGCCTTGGCGCACTTCCCCTCCGGCCAGTTCAACGCGAACAGCGCCTGGACAGTGATCGCCGCCATCGCACACAACCTATTGCGCTGGACCAATGCGATCGGGCTCTCCGGCGAGACCGTCCGCGTCGCGCGCACCATGCGCCGCCGGCTGCTCCAGATCCCCGGCCGGCTGACCCGCACAGGGCGTCAATGGACGCTTCACCTTCCCGCTCGCTGGCCATGGCAACACGACTTCACCAGCGCGCTCGCCCGCATTCGCGCACTACCCGCAGCGACCTAACCGCCGTCCGCCGAACTCGCTGACCATCACGCACCTCGCGCCGACACCGGCAATCTTGCCCTGCCAGAAAACACCCCGACGCACCCCATTAAAGCCTCGCCCGCCGCCACCCACGCCCACACACGCACAATCAGACCTCGCCGCACCCCCAAAAACACCCATCGCCACCAAACACCAAACCACGCGGTGGATCCAGGCTAAGAGGGGGTCGGGACGTCGCGCGCCTCGGAGGGCCCCCGGCGCGGTGCGCCCGCGCCGGCCGGTGTGTGCCCGCGTTGCGCGAGTCGCTCAGCGCGTCAGCGCGGCTTTGCCTCGGGGAAACGCGCCAGTCCGTCCTCGGGGATCGGCTCCCACTCCGGCGCGTAGGCGACGAACGCCCGCCAGGTCGGACGAATGCCCGGGTCGCTGTCGAACGCGCCCAGGCGGACACTCATCTGGCGCTCGTCCTCCGGATAGCGACTGAACAGGTGCCCGCCGCATTCGCTACAAAACAGCTTCTCGGCGCCACCGTCAGGATGACGCCACCCCTTGAGCAGCTCCTCGCCTTGCAATATTCGCAGGGTTCGCCCGTCGATCCGTGCTTGCACCGAAGAGGCCGTGCCCGTTCTGTGCTGGCAGCGGGTGCAGTGGCAGTAGCCGGCTGTGGACGGTGTCTCGGTCAACTCAAAGCGCACCCCGCCGCACAGGCAGCCGCCGCTCAGCGTTTGCTTGCTCATCGGCGACAGTTTGGCATCTCGCCAGGCTCGTGTAGTTGGCCGCGCCGGCGACGCCGAAGTAGGCTCTAGGGCAATGATGGTGCCGACCACTCGTTACGCGCGTAGTGGCGAGGCAACCATCGCTTACCAGGTCGCGGGGGAGGGGATGCTCGACCTGCTGTTTCTCCCTGGCTGGATCTCGCAAATCGAGCAGCTCTGGGACGCATCCGCCATGCGCCGGTTCCTAGAGCGTCTTTCGGTCTTCGGGCGACTGATCCTGTTCGACCGCCGTGGCAGTGGCCTATCCGACGGTGTTGGGCAGGCGCACACCCTTGAGCAGGAGGCCCGCGACGCGCTCGCGGTACTGGACGCGGCCGGCAGCGAGCGAGCCGCGCTGTTCACCTACGGTTTGGGCGGACCCATAGGCGCTCTGCTTGCCGCCGAGCGACCGGATCGCGTCGGTGCACTCATCATGTACGCGTCGGTCGCACGTACCTCTTGGGCGGAGGACTACGAGTGGGCGATGCCACGCGAGGATCGTGCCCGGTGGACCGAGGAGACGGTCGCCGCATGGGGTGAGCCCGGAGGCCCTGGGCTTGCGGTCATGGCGCCCTCGATGGCGGAGGACCCGGCGCTGGCAACGTGGTTTGCTCGTCTACAACGCCTAGCCGCAAGCCCGAGCGACGCCCGCAACCTGTTGAATGCCGCCGCCGATCTGGACGTGCGCGACGCACTCCCACGTATCCACGTGCCAACGTTGGTGATGCACCGCTCCGGGGATACTGCCTGGGACCCGCGGCACTCGCGCTACCTAGCCGAGCACATAGCGGGTGCGCGACACGTCGAGTTGGACGGCGTCGATTCGCTGCCGTTCGTGGGCGACAGCGATGCGATCGTAGAGGAGATCGAGGAGTTCCTGACCGGCGCGCGCGGTGGCGGCGAGGTGTCGCGTGTACTGCTCACCGTGATGTTCACTGACATCGTCGAAGCGACCGCGCGGGCCGCCGCGCTGGGAGACACTCGCTGGCGCGACCTGCTCGCCGATCACTACGCACAGCTGCGCGAGCAGCTCGCCCGCTTTGGCGGTCGCGAGATCAAGACCGTCGGGGACGGGTTCCTCGCGGTATTTGCGGGACCGCCTTCGCGGGCGCTGCGCTGCGCGCAGGCGATTGTTCTCGCCGCACGCGAGCTGTCGATCGAGATCCGCGTCGGCATACACACGGGCGAGTGCGAGTCGATCGGCGAGGACGTGGGGGGAATGGCCGTTCACATCGCTTCGCGAGTCAGCGCGCTCGCCGGCCCCAGCGAGGTACTCGTCTCGGGCACCGTGTTCGGAACGGTGGTCGGCGGTTCGTTCGCGTTCGAAGATCGCGGCTTTCGCGAGCTGAAGGGAGTCCCCGGCCGCTGGCCGCTGTTTGCTTTGCGGAGCTGACGCTGCTGCGGCGCGAGAGATGCCCTCTGCGGCGCGACGTGGGCGAACTCGGCAAACGCACTACTCAGGGCCCTGGATCTGGTTCTCCAACACCTTCTGGGCGAAGCGAAGCATCCCAAGGGTGACCCAGGGAAGCTGTCCGGCTCTGACACGCAGGTTTACCTCCTGGTTGGGCCGGATCACCTCGACGACGGTGATGACGCGGCCGATCTGGTAGTCGTCGCCGAATTCGGCTTCGATGGCGTCCATCTCACTCGCCACTTCCTGCATGAGTCGCGCCCTCGGGTCGACCTGCTCGCCATCGCCCTCGCCGCTTGCGTCTGCGCCACCAGTGCCTGCCATCTCAGCCTCCGTTTGAATGAAAGGGAGCCGTCATGCTAGTCGCCGGCAAGCTGGCACGTGAAATGCGCGTTGTAAGAAAAATTCCAAAGAATAGGTTGACACGTGAGCATCGTTGGCAGATACTTGCCCGCATAGAACGCCCGGCCGCACGCGCGGTCGGTACAAAAGGGGGCCAAGTTGCCGCTCTCAGTGCTGGGACTGCAAGCCGCATACGCGAACGGATCCGAGGCGACCTTCGACGGTCAGTCGATGCAGGTCGGGACTCACCTGCGCTGGTCCTTTGCCCCGGAGCTTGGCTTCCCTCCCGGAGCGTTCTGGCTCGCCCGGCGCGAGGCGAATGGCGAGAAGCGTGGACCGATCGATCCCCCGGTCGCCGTTGGCGAAGCACTTGATGCGCAGCCAGCGAGTCAACCGAACCCGGATGGCCTTGGCAACCTCGTGTCTACGGGCGACGACACCACCTCCCACGAACGGTGTGGCGAATGTGGCCGCTGCGCCGGCGAGCGAGCGAGTGCAGTCTCGACGTCGATCGCGTGCTGCTGTTGCGAGTGTGGACCGAGCGAAACCGATGGCGGTAAGCCCGGTTGGGGCTCGCAGGGCAACCCCGGCACGACCACGGTTGGGGGCACTGGCTGGAACTCGGGCAAGCCCGGGTGGGATCCACCTGACAAGCGTGGCTGGCGAGTGTGGGGTGAGCCGTTCACGCTGCCTGTGACGCGCTCGAATTGGCCGGCCCGCTACGACGGCGCGCTCGATCCGAGCACACATCCCGAACCCGTCCTACTGGCGCGCGACATGCAGGAGTGCGCGAAGCGGTTGACCGGACTGGATCTGCTCGACGGTATGAGTTCCGCCGCCGAGCGCCAGAACTTCAAGCTGTTGAGAGAGGAGTGCGTGCGCCTCGTGCGAGGATGGCCGAACACTCCCAATTATGCGGTTGAGCTGCAGGAATCGCTCGACGGCGCCAACGCGCCACAGCTATCGCTGCGTCTCGTCTCCCAGCTGCAACTGGCGGCGCTCAACCCATACATGGCGAGAGTGCTCGGCCTGTACTTCCTCGATAAGGAAGCCAATCCAAACGAGCACTACGACTATTGCATCGTCGGCGTGTGGCCCACGATCGTACCCCCGGTCGTGCGCAGCCCAGGGAGCGCTCCTGCTGGTGCGCTTGCGCGCGGCGACGCGCTCTTCGACGGCATGAAGATCGCGGCCGATCCCGCCGCAAGCCGTCTTTACGCGTGGCAGAGCAACAACGCTTCGACAGCGCCGCCGGCGACGCTCACGGGAGTGCCCTCCGGAGTGATGGCAGCAATGGTCAGCGCCGTGGAGCCGCTGACCCCCGGTGCACGCCCGCAAGCGCTACTCGCGGCCGAAGCAAAGCCTCCGAACTTCCCGTTCCCGCCGCTGCCAAGCGATATCGCAGTTTGCGGCGTGCGCCTCTCCGCGCCAGTCGCGGAGATCGCGATCGGCATCGCCGGAGAGGGCAAGCTCACAGCGCGGTCGAGCGGCACCGAGGTGGCCAGCGTCGCCTTCTCTGGCGGCTCGCTGCAGTGGCGTGGGCTTGCCGCGCCCGAACCGATGGTGCATCCGATCGATGAGATCGTCATCGCCACGAGCGCCGGCGCCGGGAGCATTGTCGTCGTCGGAGACCTACTCAGCTCGCCGGTGGCCGGCGCGCACGTGGGCGTGCGTTACGCGATCGTGCATGCACCGGGCGCGATGGTCGCACCGGCGGCTCCCTCGAAGCCGGTGACGTGGTTTCGGCGACGTACGTCGCAAGTCAGCCCGTCCGGCCCATCGATCCTCGAGCGCTCCTACTTCGACGTGCAGTGGGCTTCGCCACCGCTGGACGCAGCCGAACAGAGTGGCGATCCGGTCGCAGACCCGATGGCGTTGCCACGACCGCTGCGCACGGTCGGATACCTGGCGCAGAGGACAGACGGAGAGGAATCTGCGCCCACCTCGATCCCGCGCATGATCGCGGCAACGCCCCAGCCGACGCCGTCGGATTCCCCGCTAGTGCCGACACCCGCAACCAGCCTGCGCTTTGTCGACGCCGGTCTACCAGATCCGAGTACTGGCTACCAGCACCGCACAGCCGGTTTCGGCCTGTTCGGTCAGCTCGGCGCCTACAGCGCATGGAGCGATGCCCGCGGCGTAGAACGCATCGCCGCCGCACCCACGTTGCGGCTACTCACGCTCGGTGGCGCACAGAGCACCTTCGACAACGGTCTGGCCGGCGGGGGTGTGGCCGAGAACCCGGCGAACCCGACCGCCTGGGTCGGCGGGATGCTGAGCGTCCTTGTCTCCTGGCCGGCGAGCGCGCTGCTCGCCTACCCCGACGCGCGCAGCGCACGCTTGAGTGTGCTCGACGCATCCTCCGCGGTGCTGGTCACGAGCGACTTTGCGATTCCAGCCGCGAGCGTCGATGCGCTCACGCTGACAGCGCTCGTGCCCGACCCGGCGCGCGGCTGCACCTACGCGATCACCGATCCGCCGTTGACAACGCTCGAAGCATCCGATCCTTCATCCTCGCTCACGTTGACCGGGATATTGGAGGACGGCAACATCGTCAGCGAGCGCTTCGCGGTACGGCCCGGTCCCGTGGACAGCTCGGCCAACGTACAGCCCGGTAGCGTGGTGGCGACACTCCTCGGCGGCCGCGTTTCCCGCGTGGTCAGCAATCCCGGAGCTTTCGTGGGCCAGCCCGCCTACCTGGTCAGTGGTGTGAGCATTCCGCTCACCGTCAGTGTGCCGCTGCGCGTGCCGATCGGACAGCCCACCGCGACAGGCACCGCAAGCGTCGCCGTTTCGCGGGCGAGCACGTTCGACGCCAACGAGCAGATCGTCGACCCAAACACCGGCGCCAGCCGTCCCGAGCCGTCCTCCAATCGGGTCACGTTCGTCGCCGCCCAGCGGTTGACGCCGCCATCTCCGACGGCGGTGGTACAGCCGACGCCCAGCCACATAGTCCATCACCTGTACTACGAAGCTGCCGATTACAACGGCGATGCCTCTTACTCGCTGCCATTCGGGCTGAGCGCTCTCCCAGGTGTCTCCGGTTACCTGCTCGAGCGCGCACCCGCGCATTCGCTATTTGTCGCCGACGTTCAACGCCGTCGTAGCGCCGGTCTGCTGGACCCCAACCCGGCAATTGCCGGGCGAGCGGATCTGCAGGGCTGGATCGGCGCTCTACCGGACTGGCTCCTGACCTATAACAACCGACTCTCGAGCAATCTCGACGAGTCGAGCGTACTCACAGATCCAGCTGGACAGCGCGCCTTCATCGAACATTTCTACGGCGGCCTACTCGACGACGAGTTGCGTGCGCTCGCCGACGTTTCGGGTAACGGACGTGCGTTCGCGCAAGTGGGCAAGGCGATCGCGCCGGAAAGCCCGACGCTCGAAGACACCGTCAACGGCAACGGGTTCGGACGCAACATGTATGGGCTGCTCGCGATCAACAGCGCCGGTTCGCGCAGCGGTCCCACGCCCAGCGTCGGGCCCATCTACACCCGCACTGTCCGTCCCTCGCGCGCGCCGGTCCTCTACAAGGTGACTCCGCAGCCCTCGAGCGGTGCGCTGATCGTCGCCTGGGCGCTCGACGGGAGTCCGGACATCGCCGGTTACCTGGTGTATCGCTCCCGCGAGCCAAGCGAGCTGGAAGACCTGCGCTGGTTCGGCCCCGATCCCGTTCATCCCGCGGATCCCTCGACACTCGCGCTAGCGCAGCTGACTCCGGGTATGTGGAATCCACTTTCGCTCACACCTGGCGCGGGAGATCCCCGCCTGATCGGGGTCGTCAACGACCCGCGCGCGTTCGCACGCGACTATGACGGAAGCGACATGGGGGAGGTCGCGCTGCCGCCAGGACCAGCGCCGGATGAGATCCTCGGCGTGTACCGCCTCGCGGAGTTCGATCCGCGTACGCCCGAAAGTCAGCCCGCCGCGTTCAACTATTGGACACCGGGGTCGGGCGGCACAGCGCAACTCCTCAGCGACATCTCGACGAACCCGGCCACCTCGCGCGTGGTCGGACTTCGGCTCGGTCTTGGACGTGGCGTGGCGGTGGTTGTGGTGGCCAACTACGCCGGCGCGGTCAGGACGATCGGAGCGCTGCCGGTATTGAGGGCCGCTTTCGTCGACGGCACGATCCCCGCTTCGAGCCCGAGCAAGCCTGCCGATCCGAACGCCGCACCCTCATGGACAGCGGTTGCTTCAGGCGAATCGCCGACATACGTGCTGGTGGCCATCGACATTGCCGGCAACCAATCGATGCCGTCGAAGCCGTTCGCCGTGCCGGCGCTCGTGCCGGCATGAGCATTCCGTAACCCGAGCCGACGAAGGAGCCTTTGACATGACCAATCCGCTGAGCACACTCGAGACTGAACTGGCGGTTCTTGCCAAGCCGGCAAGCGGTCCGAACATACCGCCGGGAGAGAGCGCGACGCCCTCGGAGGCACTTACCGCCGTGAGCGCGCTTTTCACCGCGCTCGACGGCGTTGGCGAGGGTATAGGCGAAGCGATCAAAACAGTTGCCGGCGACATCAACACCGCGCTCGACGACGCGGCGCAAGCACTCGAGCTGATTGCCGGCAAGCTGGAAGAACTCTCCTCCGCCGCGACCGGCGCCGGTACCGAGGCTACGACCGTGCTCAGCTCGCTGCAAAATGCCCTGTCCACAGCGCAGAGCTTGCTGCCGGGGGGTCCGAGTGTTACCGGTGCATTGCAATCGGGCAGCCAGTTCTTCGAAATGCTCGGCTTACTACTGAGCGATATCCCCTCGATCGCCGACGCCACCAACACTCTGTACCAGATCGCCCAGGAGCTACGCGCAATCGGGACGGCGCTGGCGGCCTAGAGAACCGGTCATGGCCGACGCCCTCACACCTATCGGGCTCCTCGCTGACGCCGCGATCGCCGTGATCGTGGAACAGGCAAATGCGGCACTCGGCTTAGAAGTGCTCTCCTTTAGCGACGGCAAGGGGATCTCGCTCGCCGTTCAGATGCCCGAAGCGCCGTTGGTCGCACTGGACAATCTGACGACCGCGGGCGGTATCGGCGGACGTCTGCACATCGACGATATACCGCCGGAAGGACTGTCGGCGTCATTGTTCGGCGATTTCACCGTCGCGCTCACCGCCTTCGACCTCACGCTCTCCCAAGGCGCCTTCGTCTCCACGAACATCGCCGGGCGGCTGACGGTCCCGTACTTCACAAACGCCGCCGAAGAACATCAGACGGTCGACGTGGAGGTGGCCGTGCGCGCCGACGGCTCGCTGGCGGTAACGCTCGCCGCGCAGCAGAGCGACCCCGCCAAGATGACGCCCGACGGCCTCGTCAAGTTGCACTACGACCTACCCGCCGAAACGAGCATCGACCTGGAGATCGCAACGCTCGAGGTCGAACGCGAGTCTGACGGCGTGTGGCGACTCACGCTGACTGGCTCGATCGCGCTGGACACGGTCGGCATCGACTGGCCCGAGGTGGAGCTGCGCGGTCTCTCGATCGACTCCAAAGGCAATGTGACACTCAAGGGTGGGTGGATCGACCTGCCGAGCCAGGCGGCGATCGACTACTTTGGCTTCCACGTAGCGCTGCAGCGCCTGGGCTTCGGCGCCGACAGCAGCGGACGGTGGATCGGCTTCGACGGCGATGTCAACCTCGTCGAAGGAGTCCCGCTCGGCGGTTCGGTGCGCGGCCTGAAGGTGAACATCGATACGGGTGCAGTCTCCTTCAGCGGCGTGTCGGTCGACTTCGAAATCCCGGACGTGCTCTCCTTCAGCGGCGAGATCGACCACCTGCACCTGGGCGCGGGGGAAGACCCGAGCACCATCGGTCTGCCTGCAAACATAGAAACGCCGCTCGACCTGTTCGCGGGGGGCGTGGACGTCACGATCCAAGCGGCCGGCGACCTGGAAGTGGATGCGCAGTTCATCGTCGGTACCTTCAAAGGGCAGTCGGCTTTCTTTCTCGCGCTGGATGCCGAGTTGCCTGTCGGCATTCCGCTGTTCGCTGACGTCGCGCTGTACGGACTGTCCGGCATGTTCGCAAGCAACCTGAGCCCGAACATCGGCAGTGCATCTTGGTGGGACTGGTTCAAGTACCCGACCGTGGCGAGTGGGCCGGCCGCCGGCACGCCCGACCTTACCGGCGCGCCCGATCTGCAGGGCGGCACCGGCGAAGCGGACTACACGGCCACGGACGCCATGAAGTGGCTGAATCCCGTCCCCGGAGCGTTCGCGCTCGGCGCGGGAGCGGTCATCGGCACTCAGGACGACGGCTTCACGGCTTCGGCGTCGATCTCCTTCATCTTGATCCTGCCTGGCCCGGTGATGATGCTGATCGGCAAGGCAAACATCCTCTCCAAACGCATCGGCGGGCCCGCGGAAAGCGCGAACTTCGAGGCGATGGCGACCTACGACGGCAACGCCGACACGTTCGACATGGTCATCGAAGCGCACTACTCGATCCCCGTGGTGCTCGACGTACAGGCGACGGGCGAACTCTATGCAGACCCGGGCGAGGGTGTGTGGTACCTGGCGATCGGCAAGCCACCGCACGAGCAGCGCGTGAGCGCACGCGTGCTCGACCTGTTCGAGACGGACCTGTATTTCCTGGTCAGCGACAGCGGGCTCGTCGCGGGCATCTGGACGGGCTACCGAAATTCATGGTCATTCGGGCCGCTGAGTGCCTCGATCGACGCGTATCTGGCCGCGACGGCGGCGATTCAATGGTCGCCGCTGCAGCTCGCGGCAGGCGTCGAGCTTCACGGGGAGGTGCATCTCGAAGCATTCGGCATCGGCCTCGGTATCACCGCCGACGCGCTGATCGAGGCGACGGCCCCCGACCCGTGGTGGGTATATGGCTCGCTGTCAGTCGAACTCGAACTGCCGTGGCCGCTGCCGAACGTCGGCGGCTCCGTCTCGCTCTCTTGGGGTGAAAACGGACCTCCGCCGCCCGCGCCACTAGCGCTGAGCACTGTGAGCGCGACGCTCATCGACCACGGCGCCACAGATCGCTATGAGCTGCTCGCACATCGCGCGGGTGTGAGCGTCAACGCTCTGAGTGTCGCGGACACGGTCGTCTACGATCCGCCGGCCCCCGCTTTGCCCGGCACACCCGGGATACTCGCCGCCAAGCCGAGTGGTTACTGGTCTTCGCTGTATCCGGGCGCCGATCTCGCCACCGATGCCTCGAGCGTGGTTCCCGACCTCGCACCGGAAACCCTGGCCCGCGCGCCGCTCGTGCCCCAGGACAGTCACTTCGCGCTCAGCTTCGCCCACCCGGTCGCTGATCTTGCCGGTTTCGCGGGCTCTACGCCGCCGCCCTCGGAGCTAGTCGAAGTGTTACCGCCATCGTCCTCGACGATCGGTCCCGATGACATGTCGAAAATCGACGCCCGCCCGCCCGTCGTGCAATGGTGCATTCACCATTCGCTGGTGCAAGTAGCCCTCTACCGCTACGACGACAGCGGCGAGACCTGGCAGCTCCTCGCGGCAACGCCGATGTCCGCGCCGAGCGTCAGCGCGCCACTGGGTCTCGCGGGCGCCTGGGTCGCTCCCGATCCGACAAAGCACATACCCGTCGCCGGTACGGTGCTGAAGGTCGCTCCCTACACGGTCCTGGAAGGCGAGGACTTCACCGTTTCCTGGGGTGGCGCGCCAACCACGCTCGGGAGTAGCTTCACCGAACAGGGACTCCGGTTCAGCACGAGTCCGGGCGCATCGCCGGTCACAATCGCGGCGCCCACCGCCGGTGCGCCGACCGGCCTCATGTTCAAGGCCGAGAGCGAGACGAGTATGACGATCGCATTCCCCTCGGCTATTGTGCTGACCGGCCTAACGGGCGTGATCGTACAGGGCGGGGAGTTTCCCTACACCGCGCCTGTCCTCACCGGCGACGGTCAGACGCTCACACCGACGAGCACCGCGCAGGACGCTGGCACGTCGATCTACACGCTGGCGTTCGATCCCACCGCTGAGCCGGTGAGCGAGATCGAACTGCCCTTTTCCGGGGGTTCGCTGTATCTCACGAGCATCGCCTACCGGACCCCCGACATCGATATGCCGATCCTCCCGCTCGCGCCGGCATTGTACGCGCTGAAGACGGTCACGCGGATCGAAGCGGGTCGGGTGGACGGCACCAACGGCATCGACTACCAGTCGGTCCTAGACGGCGATCCGGTGATCGAGTTCTCCTATTTTCAGTGCGCCAGCGGCCCGGCCACGGCGACGATCGGTCCTCCGCCGCTCAGCGGCGGCTTCACCAACCCGCTCCCGTATCGTCGGCCGCCGGCCCCGACGCTTGCCGAAGCGGCCGACAGTCCCGCCAACTGTTTCCCCACGGGCGGGCGACTCAACGATCTTCTCACCTATACGCAATGGTCGTGGCCGGGCGACGGCGACGTCGCCGCATACTACGCATACGACCTCAACGTCGAGTTCACCGAGACGTATGTCAACGCGCTGTATGCCACGTTCCTGAGCAACGCCGAGCCGTACGACTACGCAAGCTCGAATCTGCCACCGGCCGTGCACCTGCGCTGCGCCGACCGTAACCAACGCCAAACGTTGCTGCTATCGCTTGCCACGCATGTGCCCTCCGCATACCCGCAGAGTGCCATCGTTGCCGCCGCGAGTGATGTTCCACTGCCCGCGACGCTTGCCGAGCCGCAGCCTTCGTCTACCGGTGTGGCCAAAGGTCCAGTCGCGCATCCAGTCGCGCTACCAACAGCCTTCGCAAGGGCGCTATCGATCCCGACCGGTGGGGAGGAGGAGAGCGTTTCGGCTTCATCCATCGCCGCTGCGCAGGCGACGATCGACGCCCTACCCGACACGCGCCTCGCAACGGGCGTGGATACCTTGGCCATGCCGGCCCTGCGGGCAGCAATCGCCAACGCCGGGCTACAGCTGCAGCCGGCCGCGATCGGATCGGGGTTTGCGGTGAACCCGGGTATGCACTCGGCCATAGCCCACGAGCTTGCCGAGCTTGCCGCCGCGGTCGAGGCTCGAGCCCTGTGGTTCGCGCCGCTTGTGCCCCAGACGCGCTACACGGTCGATGTCGTAGCAGGGCCGGTGCGTGTTCGCGGGAACGATCGTGGCAGCGTGGCGGCCGCGGGCACTGCGGGCGCGAACTCACTCGCGACGGTATTCGCCGCGAGTGACGCGATCTCCGCGCTCGCAGCGCTGAAGCGGTATCTCGCCGAGGAGGATGCGCTCACAACGTTGCAGCGAGTGCAGTTCACGACGTCTCGCTACGCGACATTTGGCGATCAGCTCGCGAACGTTGTCGCCCAAACAGAAGGCAGCGCGGGGACACCGGTCAGGCGCTATAGCGTGCCGGGCGGTGTGGACGCACAGACGTGGCTATTGAGCGCAAGCGCGGAGGCGGCCCGCATCGGTGCCCGCGGCGCGTATCTCACCGCGCGCGAACAGCTCGCCGCGGCGCTCGGTCGCTTCGAAGCGCTGTTCGACGTCAACCAGTCCGCTGCGCTGTCGGACCCGGGCAGCGGCAACGGGGAGCAGGCGCTGGCCACTCAGCGCACCGCGACCGAGGCTGCTTGGGATGCGTTCGCCAGCTCGACGGCACAGACGTTTGACGGCCTCGTCGCCGAGCTGGGACAGCCCGGTTTGGTCAGCTCCGCAAAGGTCCAACCACCTCCCGACACTGAGCTGTCGCTGCTCACCGAGGACGACGACGAGCGGATTGTGGCCTTGCTGCTCTGCTCTCCGGAGCCACTGCCGTGGCGGCGGATGTGGCAGTGGACAACGCTCGAAGGCGTTGGCACGCGAGCAAGGGGACTCAAGGACATCGAGATCCTATGGTCCACCGATCGGACGCGGGCGCTGATCGTGCCGCTCGGGACTCCGGTCGGCCAATACAGGCTCACCCTCGGCTTTCAAGGGAATATCGGGGCAGAGGTGGCGTGCATCACGCAACAAACCGTGAGCGTCAGCGAAACGGCGTCATGCGCCCCGATCCTGGTCGCTCCCGTGCCTGGGAGAGAGATCCCCGGCACCGTTGCGCACCCGGGGGCGGCGTTCGCGTAGCCAGCACTCACTCTCGATCAGGCCGAGGCTGCAACCGCATGCACTTCGCTGCGCACCGCCGCCGCCGGTTTGAGACGGCCGAATCTCATTCCGCCTCACGGCGTCCGCGAGGGCCTCGGTCAGGCGCTGACGTAAGCCGCGAGGTGCTCGCCGGTGAGGGTGGAGCGATCGGCGACGAGCTCGGCCGGTATGCCCTCAAAGACGATCCGCCCACCGTCATGACCGGCGCCGGGGCCGAGGTCGACGATCCAGTCGGCATGCGCCATGACCGCCTGGTGGTGCTCGATCACGATCACCGACTTGCCGGAGTCAACGAGCCGGTCGAGCAGGCTGAGCAGCTGCTCGACGTCGGCGAGGTGCAGGCCGGTGGTCGGCTCGTCAAGGACGTAGACATCGCCCTTCTCGGCCATGCGGGTGGCCAGCTTGAGCCGCTGCCGCTCGCCACCGGACAGCGTGGGGAGGGGCTGGCCGAGGCTGAGGTAGCCTAGCCCGACGTCGGCGAGCCGGTCGAGGATCTTGTGCGCTGCCGGCGTCTCCGCCTTGCCGGAACCGAAGAACTCGGTCGCCTCCGCCACAGGCATCGCGAGCACCTCACTGATGTCCTTGCCACCGAACTTGTACTCGAGCACTTCGGCCTGGAAACGCTTGCCCTCGCATACCTCGCAAGGAGCGGCGACACCGGCCATCATCGCCAGATCGGTGTAGATCACGCCGGCGCCGTTGCAATTGGGGCAGGCGCCCTCGGAGTTGGCGCTGAACAGCGCCGGCTTCACTCCGTTCTCCTTCGCGAATGCCTTGCGGATCGGGTCGAGCAGTCCGGTGTACGTCGCCGGGTTGCTGCGGCGCGAGCCCTTGATTGCTGCCTGGTCGACCGAGACGACGCCGTCCCGGGGCGGGCGGGAATTGACAATCGAGCCATCGATCAGCGAACTCTTGCCCGAGCCGGCCACGCCAGTGATGACGACCAGCACGCCGAGCGGAATGTCGACGTCGACATCTTGCAGGTTGTGGGTGCTGGCTTTGCGGACCTCGAGCATTCCCTCCGGCGTCCGCACCGAGGGCTTCAAGGAGGCGCGATCGTCCAGGTGCCGTCCGGTGAGCGTGCCACTGGCGCGTAGTCCCTCGACAGTGCCCTCAAACACCACCTTGCCGCCCTCCGTGCCGGCGCCAGGGCCGAGGTCAACGACGTGCTCGGCGATCGCGATCGCCTCTGGCTTGTGCTCCACGACAAGCACTGTGTTGCCCTTGTCGCGCAGCTGCAGCAGCAGCTCGTTCATCCGCTGGATGTCGTGGGGGTGCAGCCCAATCGTCGGCTCGTCAAAGACGTAGGTGACGTCGGTGAGCGAGGAGCCCAGCTGGCGGATCATCTTGACGCGCTGAGCCTCGCCGCCCGACAGCGTGCCCGAGGGCCGCTCGAGCGATAGGTAGCCCAGCCCAATGTCCACGAAGGAGTCGAGCGTCGCCCTGAGCGCCTCGAGCAGCGGCGCGACCGACTTGTTCTCGAGTTTGCTCACCCATGTGGCGAGGTCGCTGATCTGCATTGCGCAGGCCTCGGCGATGTCGATCCCCTTGATCTTCGACGAGCGCGCCTGCGCGCTGAGCCGGGTCCCGTCGCACTCGGGACAGGTGGTGAAAGTGACAGCTCGCTCCACGAAGGCGCGGACGTGCGGCTGCAGCGAGTCGACGTCCTTGGCGAGCATCGACTTCTGAATCCGTGGGATCAGGCCCTCATAGGTCAGGTTGACGCCGTCGACCTTGATCTTGGTCGGCTCCTTGTGGAGGAGATCATTGAGCTCTTTCTTGGTGAACTTCTTGATCGGCTTGTCTGGGTCGAAGAAACCGCAGCCCATGAAAATCCGCCCGTACCAGCCGTCCATGCTGTAGCCGGGGATCGTCAGTGCACCGTCTTTGAGCGACTTGCTGTCGTCGTAGAGCTGAGTGAGGTCGATGTCATTGACCGAGCCCCTGCCCTCGCAGCGAGGGCACTGGCCACCGAGGATGCTGAAGCTTCGCTTCTCTTTGGTCGTGCGGCCACCGCGTTCGAACGTGACCGCCCCAGCGCCCGAAATCGAAGCGACGTTGAAGGAGAACGCCTGAGGTGAGCCGATGCTCGGCTTGCCGAGCCGGCTGAAGAGAATGCGCAGCATCGCGCCCGCGTCGGTGGCGGTGCCGACCGTGGAGCGAGCATCGGCACCCATCCGCTCCTGGTCGACGATGATCGCCGTCGTCAGCCCTTCGAGCACATCGACCTCGGGCCGCGCCTGCGTCGGCATAAAACCTTGCACGAAGGCGCTGTAGGTCTCGTTGATCAGCCGCTGGGACTCCGCGGCGATCGTGCCGAACACCAGCGAGCTCTTGCCCGATCCGGAGACGCCGGTGAATGCCGTCAGCCGGCGCTTGGGGATCTCGACGCTGATGTCCTTGAGGTTGTTCACGCGCGCGCCATGCACGCGGATCGACTCGTGGCTGTCGGCAGAGTGCGGCACAGGCGACCGCGTGTTCGTCTTCGTGACCTTGTTCATAGGTCGCACTCTAGCTGCGGCTCGGTGACCGGCGTTTCTCGATTCCTGATCTGTTTGGTCACCCAATTAATGGTCTTGCCTTATGGACCGAACAACCTACAGACAGGCGGCCCACGTTCCGAGCATGAGATGATGTGAGGGTGTATCGACTGAGATTGCTGCTCGTGGTGGGTGTGTTGGGTGTGTTGGGTTCGTGTGCTTCGGCGCAAGCCTCGACCTCGGGTGCGCAACTGTGGAGCGTGTTGGGTGGAAATGTCATCTGTGGTGTTGCGATCCACCCGCTCAACTCGCCCCCCATGCAGTTGCTCTGTAGCGCGAGGTCGGTCCCTGCGCCTCCGAAAGGACAAGGGATCGGCGACCCGGGCTTCGTCTTTCTCGGGTCTACAGGCCATCCAATGCGCGCACGGCTCAGCCAAGACTCGTTCGTCGGCAGCCACGCGGTGAAGCTCAAAAGCCGAAGCAAGTGGGAAGTAGGACCGATCGCTGTGAAGTGCACGATCAGCGCCAGGGCCGTTCGCTGCACGAATCGCTCACATCATGGCTTTACGATCACGAAGAGTTCCTACCGCGCGTTTTGAGCTGTAGAGCGTACGGTCGGCGGTGGCGGAAAACCTCCGTATTCATTCCCGCTGATACGTCAGCTGTGATCGTCATGCGGTCCTCTCGGTTCGTTCGATTGCACAGCAGATGAGAGGACGGCCGGCGCTCAAAGGATTCGCCGCTGTAGGCTTTGACGCGCTAGGAGATGACGATGAGCGAACCGACCACCTACAAGCTCGAGGGGCGCATCGCGACGATCGCGATCGACGATGGCAAGGTCAACGCCTTCTCGATCGAAACGCTCAAAGCGATCCATAGGGCTTTCGATCGAGCCGAAGAAGACGGCGCGGTTGTCATTTTGACCGGACGCGAAGGCTACTTCTCGGCCGGCTTCGACCTGAAGGTGTTTTCGTCGGGAGACGGCGAGGCGGTGGTGGAGATGCTGCGGCTCGGCGCGACCTTGGCCGAGCGTGTGCTCTCTTTCGCGACGCCTGTGCTCGTGGCCTGCAGCGGGCACGCGATTGCCGCTGGCAGCTTCCTGCCCTTGGCCGCGGATGTGAGAATCGGAACGGAAGGACCGTTTCGGATCGGATTGAACGAGGTCAAGATCGGATTGACGGTGCCTTGGTTTGCGGTCGAGCTGGCTCGTCAGCGGCTTACTCCCGCCGCCTTTGATCGCAGCGTCGTTGGCGCCGTCATGCATAGCCCCCAAGAGGCGGTGGAGGCCGGTTTCCTGGACCGGGTGGTGCCCGCCTCCGAACTTGAGGTGGTCAGCCTGCAGGCGGCCGCCGAGCTGGCCGAACTCAATCAGGCGGCGCATGCCGCGACCAAGTTGCGTGCGCGCGGCGCCGCGCTAGAGGCTGTACGCGCGGCAATCGAGAGCGAGCTGACGCTCGAGGCCCTGACCGGCGCTCGGGAGTAGCCTTCGGTCTCATGCAAGCAGACGCGTCCGCAAGGGCTCACTTCGAGCGCAAGCGCCCCGGCTGGTTCACCAGCCACGTGTTCAACCCGCTCGTGGCTGGCTTGACCCGGCTCGGGATCAGCCTGTTCGGCTCGCGCGTGCTCGAGGTGCGAGGGCGCAAGACCGGCGAGCCCCGGCGTACCCCCGTGAACCTGTTGACGTTCGACGGTGAGCGCTACCTGGTCGCGCCGCGCGGAGACACCCAGTGGGCGCGCAACCTGCGAGTCGCGGGGGAGGGGAAGCTGCTCGTGGGCTCTCGCAGCGAGCCGTTCACAGCCATAGAGCTCCCAGACGAAGAAAAGCCACTCGTCCTACGTGCCTACCTAAAGCGCTGGAAGTTCGAGGTGGGCGCATTCTTCGATGGCGTCGGCCCAGACTCCTCAGAGCAGGAGATGCTTAGCGTCGCGCCCAAGCATCCCGTGTTTCGCTTGCGTTAGGAGCAGTCGGACCTTCATCGGATGTGAGACTGAGCGGCTATCGGCCCGCGGTAACGGCTTTTAGCTCGGCGAGCGACGCGCGGATGAGTCGCGGCAAATCTTGCTCGTTGGGTTGCTCGACCCAACGTTCAAACGCGACTTTGAAGACGGCGATCCCTGCCTCGGCGGTCAGACTCGCGGCTGGATCGTTGACGCCGCGCCGGCGCAACGCCTCGGCAAGTGCCGAAGCGAGCGATGCGAGCTTGATCAGCTCGCGCTCTTGAAGCTCCATGCTCGTGGTAATGATGGCCTGGCGCTGCCGTGCGAGTTCCCCTCCCTCTTGAATGCGGGCGCCGGCGGCCTGGAGACCCGCGGCGGCCACGTCGATCGGTGCCAGTGACTCCGGCGCTTTGGCGACCGTGTTGACCAGCAACTCCCGCAACGTGTCGGCGCCTGCGAACAGAACCTCGCGCTTGTCGGCGAAGTGCCGGAAGAACGTTCGCTCGGTCAATCCGGCCCGCTCGGCGATCTCCGCCACCGTGGTCTGCTCGAACCCACGCTCGCCGTAAAGCGCGAATGCCGCCTGCACGAGCCGGCCGCGCGCGTTTGGCTCCCATCGACCCATAACCCAATCCTATCTGATGGCAGCGGCTGACATCGAGTGCTACGCTGATGGCAGCAACTGACATCAAACGTCCACTTGGAGGTTTTCTCATGCGTGTATTCGTCACTGGCGCGTCAGGCTGGATTGGTTCCGCCGTCGTTCCCGAGCTTCTCGGCGCGGGCCACCAGGTCATCGGGCTCGCCCGCTCGGACGCCTCGGCCGATGTCCTCACCGCCGCCGGGGCAGAGGTGCATCGCGGCACTCTTGACGATCTCGACAGTCTGCGGGATGCGGCTGGCGCGTCAGATGGCGTGATCCACCTTGCGTTCAAGCACGACCTCGCTTTCTCGGGAGACTTCCAGGGCGCCGCCGACGCGGATCGCCTCGCCGTCGAGGCTCTCGGCGAGACGCTGGCAGGTTCCGATCGACCGCTTCTCATTGCCTCCGGGACGCTCGGAGTCGCACCGGGGCGCGTGGCGACCGAGCAAGACGGACATGACTCTAACCCGGCTGTGGCCGCATGGGGTGGAGGTCCGCGGACTCGGTGGGCCACTGCCGAGTACACGCTTTCCCTCGCCTCCCGCGGCGTCCGCTCGTCGGTTGTGCGACTCCCCCCGACCAACCATGGCGACGGCGACAACGGCTTCATCGCGACCCTGGTTGGCATCGCCCGCGAGAAGGGCCTCTCCGGCTACATCGGCGACGGGACCAACCGCTGGGCCGCCGTGCATCGCTTCGATTCCGCTCGACTGTTCGGTCTCGCGCTGGAGCAGGCACCGCCGGGATCGACGTTGCACGCGGCGGCCGAGGAGGGCGTGCCGATCCGCGGCATCGCCGATGTGATCGGCCGGCATCTCAACCTCCCGGTGGTCTCAATCTCGTCCGAGGATGCAGGTGAGCACTTCGCCTGGTTGGCAGGCTTCCTTGCGGCCGACAGCCCAGTCTCAAGCGCGCTGACCCGCGAGCTGCTCGGGTGGCAGCCGACCTACCCAGGGCTCATTGCAGACCTCGACCAAGGACACTATTTCCAGTAGGCGCGTCCTGTTGCGGCTTGATCGGATACGTTCGCTGGAGTATGGAGCTTGAGCACGCAATCCGAACCAGGCGTACCCACAAGGTATTCGCCCCAGAGCCGGTGGCGCCGGAGTTGCTAGAACAGCTGTTCGAGCTGGCCCGCTGGGCTCCGAACCACCACCTCACCAACCCTTGGCGTTTTCGGGTGCTCGGTCCCAGCACGGTCGAGCGGCTCAAGGGGATCGCCGAGAACACCGCCCCCGGTTCGGCAAGCAAGCTCGATCGGGCGCCCACGCTTGTTGTTGCATCGGTCTACACGCACGGTGACAGCGCTCAGCAGACGGAGGATCTGCTCGCGAGCGCGGTCGCTGCCTACCTGGTGCTACTCGCCGCCCATGGGGCGGGGCTCGCCGGCTACTGGCGGACCCTGCCGCTCCTCGACTCACCTGCCGGCCGAGAGGTGCTCGAACTCGACGCCCTCGAGACCCCGATTGGGCTGCTCCACCTCGGCCACCCTCGCCAGGAACAGCATGTGCCCGAGCGGGCACCCCTCGCCGATTTCGTGCGGCACTTGCCCTAGGTAATTGATTCCGCGGTGGGGGTCGTGGTTTTCGGAGGTTTTTAGGGCAGCAGAGTTGAAGTCGGCGGTACTCATTACCCAGCGCCGACCCGATTGGGCCTCGATGGACGCCGCTCTCGACCTGCTGCTTACTGCCGTTTATGTCACGGCTGAGGATCTCCCTGCCCGAGACGCTGGAGTGGCCAATGGAGGTCTTCGCTAGCCAGAGCCCCGGCTTCCACGACGACCTGCTGCTCGTCGATATAGCACCCCGGCGGAGTGCGCCAGAAGCCGCGAGATCGTCAAGCGCTCAGCGCTCGACGATAGCTGCCGACTATGGGTATTGCGCGAGCCATTCTCGTCTGTTCTGGGGGTTCTGCCTGCACGCGATCTTCGCACCCGATGGCACACCCAGAGCAATCGCGCTCTGCTCTCCCAAGCAAAACCGCGCACTCGTCAACTACTGCGCATAAAACCCGCAGAATCAATCACCTGACATGGAGCAAAATGTCAAGGCCCTGCGCGGGTTGGCGCTGAGCGGTTCGAGCGTGGGGTGGCGGGCGTCCCGGGGCAGCGACGGTGGATCAGACTGACATTCGCGGGTTGGTGCCGCATGACTGGTATCCGTCGGGAGCTGCCTCGGTCTAGCGTCGCGGGTCGCCGGCGAGCCGACGCCGCATAGGTGAAGCGAGGATTCTCCTTCTGGGAGGGAGCGCCCGCCACCCCACGCTCGAGCACGATCGTGTTCTCTTTAGCGAGTCCGTAGTGGCTGCTCGGTGGCGATCGCCCACACGAACCCGGCGAGTTCCCGTGCGCAGGCGACAACAATCTTCTGGTGGGGCTTACCGCGGCCTGCCATCCTTGCCCACCTTCGATGCAGTCGTTGTTGGCAGCGCCACGCATGCTCGAGGACCTGGGGGTCCTGGTCACGTTGGCGGCGCGCGAGTTCATAGCCGACCGTCGGGCGCCGCCGCCCGTTCCACGCTGACTCGACGAGCAGCCGCCTGGCGTGCGCTGAGCCGGCCTTGGTGATCGAGCCCTGCCTGCGACTCTCCCCGGAGGAGCGCTCTGAGGGGACCAGCCCGACGAAACTCATGAACTGCTCGGCGGTCTTGAACCTGCTGAAGTCCCCGGCCTCGGCGACCAGTCCGATCGCTGTCAGGGTGTCGATCCCGCGCATGCAGCGCAGCCTGGCGATCAGCTCGCGGTGGGGCCCCTCGCCGGCAAGACGGTGAAGCTCTGCCTGCAAGCTCTCGATGCGCCGGTCGATCTGGTCAACAGCGAACAGGTAGTCATCGAAGGCCTGCTGCTGGCCCGGGAGCTGGAACGCTTGGCGTCCAAGCCACGCGCGCCGTGTGGTGCCCCAGCACGTCGTCGGCATCGTCCGCTCGTGACGCAGACAGAACTTCCCCAGCCGGTGGCGGGCACGCATCCTGTCCAAACGCGCATCCTCGCGCGCCCGGACGAGATCGCGCAACGCCTCATGCTCGGGTGTCGGGATGAAGATCTCCGTCAAAAGTCCAGCGGCATGCAGTCCCGCCAGCCGCCGAGCGTCACGCTTATCGGTCTTCACCCGGTCACCAGGGCGCGAGGGCACCAGCCCAGGCGCGACGATCACGCTGTCGACTCCGGCCGCGACCAGCGCGCGATGCAAGCCGAACCCGGTCGGGCCGGCCTCCTGGCAGACCCGTGCGCCTGGCCACGCCCGGACCTCTCTGAGCAGCTGCTCGTGGTCATAGCCAAGCGTTCGCTCGCGCAACACCTCACCATCACGCACCGCCGCCAGCCTCACAGACGACTTGTGCACGTCCAACCCGACTACGACTGCCCTGCGATCCTCTGACATGGTCGGCGACCTCCGTATGTGGCTCGGCCGGGATCAAACCCGGCAACCCACGCAAATGCGCAGGCCGCCGGCCATCCTCACCGAGCACCCGGACCAACCCGGCCGCTCCATCCTGTCTAGTATGCTCCGCTAGTGCTGCGTCAGGGGTCAGGTGAGCCACTTGTTCTGCTGCATGGCATTCTCTGCAGTGAGCGTATTTGGGGCAATGTTGTCGGACTGCTCTCAGGCCAGCACGATGTGATCGTCCCGACCATGTTGGGACACAATGGCGGTCAGCTCGCTAGCCGTAGACCGGCGAGCGTCGAGTATCTCGTGGATGACCTCGAGCGGCTGCTGGACGAGTTGGGGCTCTCAAAGGCACATCTGGCAGGTAACTCGCTGGGCGGCTGGGTGGCGCTTGAGCTTGCCCGTCGTGGACGGGCACTCACTGTTTGTGCGCTTTCTCCGGCGGGCGCGTGGGGCAGTGAAACTGACGGGCAGCGCGTCCGGGCGACTCTCAAGAGGGCGGTGCGTGACATTCAGCGTTCACGCAGAATCGCTCCGCTGGTTGCTCGCTCCAGACACGTCAGGCGTTTTGCCTTGCGCAACAGCGCTCTGCATGGGGAGCGAGTCAGCCGGACCGCGTTCCTGTCACTCATCGACGATGTGATCGGCTGTCAGATAAGCGGCGATCTGTTCGAGAGCGACGCACGGCAAACCCCTCTGGACCCAGCACCATGCCCGATCACCCTGGCGTGGTCAGCCGAGGATCGCATCTTCCCGCTCGAGGCCTACCGCTCACATGCGTGTGAGCTGATCCCGGGAGCGGACTTCATCGTGCTCGATGACGTGGGGCACATCCCGATGCTCGATGACCCGCGACTGGTCGCCCAGACGATCCTCTCGAGCGCCGCGAGGACCACCGGCACGCTCAACGCCTAGCCGCAAATATGTTGTGGCCTCAACGAGCTGCAGGTCCGAGGTCGTCGGGGTGTCCAGCTTCGAGACGGGACCACTGCGCAATCGGCCGTCCGTTGGTGCGGTAGTTGTGTTCGCCTCGTCGCGGCCAGCCTGCTGGAGAGTCCTCCCAGGTCTCCTGGCGTCCGTACGCGGTCAGATCCATCAGCCCATAGCTGTAGTCCATCGCCTCGACGCCGCGGCCGTTGGTCCAGTAGGTCTCAAACACGCGGTTGCCGTCCCGTAGGTAACAGACCAGGTGGTACATGCCGATCCGGCGCCCGGTCAGCAGCGTCTCGAGCGACTGTTGGGCTGAATACCACGGCATCGTCCAGCCCATGAAGTCGCGGTAGCGGACACTCTCCTCATAGGGGCCCTGGCAGAGCGTGGCGTAGGTGATGTCGCGGTCATGCAGGTAGGACAGATCGCCGATCTGCGTGGTGTAGCGGGTGCAGCCCTCGCACTGCTCGGGGGCGGGCTGGCCGGGGTACCACATGAAGTAGTAGGCGATCAATTGTCGGCGGCCCTCGAACACGTCCAGCAGCGGGACCGGCCCGTCCGGCCCGATCAGCGTGGTCGTGGCGTCGACTTCCACCATCGGGAGCCTGCGACGGGCGGCGGCGATCGCGTCGCCTTTGCGGGTGTGCGCCTTCTCTTGGACGCGCAGGGCCTCCAGCTCGGCCTGAAACGTTGCCCGGTCTACGACGACCGGGACGGTTGCCTGTCCGGTGTCGGATTTGGACTGCCGGCCGGTGTTCGCTTGATCGTGCATGGTGGCTCCTTCGCTTTCGTTTGGACGTGAGTTACCGGTGGTCATGTACCCGCGCCAGTATCGAACGTGCGCGAGTTCGGTATCGATCGCCGAGCCCGAGGCTGTCGCTGCAGTCGGGTGCATGGCGATCCAACGCATGGAGCACGTGGGTATCGCGGTTGACGATCTCGCGGCCGCGACGGGGTTCTTTGTCGAATTCGGACTCCTCCGCTGCGTTCACAAGCCGAACTGCTCCCTGTAGATGTCGGGAACCAGTGCCTCGAACTCCCGATGACGTTCGGTGAATGCTTTGACGAACGGACAGAACGGCAGCACTGCGAGACCTCGTGTGCGGGCGTCTTCCAAAGCAAACCGGATCAGCCGGTGGTACTCGACGGTGCTGGCGTATCCAGCTAGGGGCAATATCTAGGAGCGCGAGCACCTCAGGCGGGCTGCCACAGCTCGATCCGATTGCCCTCGGGATCGGTGACTATCTTGCCAGGTCGGTCATTCCGGGGGCTTCCACGCTCGGGCATGAGGATGCGCGCCCCGTACCACGAGCACTCCCAAGCAGCGCTACTCCGCGCCCAAGCAGATCGACCTCACGTCGATGTCGAGAACTCGCCGACGGCTCCGATCATAAAGTGTGAACACCCCGACCACGAGGAGTATCCCGATGCGCTACACCCTCTACGAGCACCCATTCGCGCTCTACTGCCAGAAGGTCCTGATCGCGCTGAGCGAGCAGGGCGTCGCCTACGACGTCCTCGAGGAACAGCGCGACTTCGACCGCACCGAGCTGGCCGAGCTGTGGCCGCCGGCGTCGATCCCGGTGCTACGCGACGGCGAGGAGATCATAGGCGAGACGTCGATCATCATCGAGCACGTCGCCGGTGCGCAGTTGGTGCCTTCGCTCGAAGCCCGCAAGTGGGACCGCATCTGCGACCAGTACATCTCCGACGCTGTCCAGTCGATCGTCCTCGACACGGTCGAAGAGCGCTTCGACCAGCGCGCTGTCGCCCGCGCGCGTGGTCGGCTCGACATGGCCTACGGCATGCTCGAGGCGCAGCTCACCCAGCACGAGTTCCTAGCCGGCGATACGTTTACGATCGCCGACTGCGCCGCCGCACCGGGCCTGTTCTACGCCCTGGCAATTCACCCATGGAGTGAGGACGAGCATCCGCAGCTGACGCGCTATTACCGGGCGCTGGCGCACCGACCGTCCTTCGCCAACGTGATCGCCGACGCGCGGTCCTACCGGCACCTGTTCCCGTTGCCATGGCCGGCAGACTTCGACCGCTACCACTAGCGCGTTTGGGTTCGCGTTACCGATCCGCGGGCGCTACCCCAGCTGGTCGCGGCGACGGATGAGGTACGCCGTCTCGGCGGTGTTGCCGGCCAGCTCGATGGCCCGGTCGTAGGCTGCCCGCGACTCCTCGCTGCGGCCCAGCCGGCGCAGCAGGTCGGCCTGGGTGGCGTGGAAGGCGTGGTAGTCCTCCAGCGGCAGACCGTCAACCTCGGCCAGCGCGACCTCCGGGCCGTCGAACTCGGCGATTGCGATCGCTCGGTTGAGCCGCACGATCGGGGAGGGGTCGAGGCGGACCAGCTGGTCGTAGAGTGCGATGACCTGCGACCAGTCGGTGTCGCGGACGTCGCGGACGTCGGTGTGGACGGCGTTGATCGCGGCGAGGATCTGGTAGCGCCCAGGCGCCTGGCCGGAGGCGAGGCGCGCGCGGACCAGGGCGTGGCCCTCGGCGATCAGTTCGCGGTCCCAGGACCCACGGTCCTGCTCGTCGAGCGCGACCAGTTCGCCGCTCGCCGAAATCCGGGCGGTGCGGCGGGCCTCAGCGAGGAGCATCAGCGCCAGCAGGCCGGCCACCTCACCGTCATCCGGCATGAGGGCACGGATCAGGCGAGTGAGCCGGATCGCCTCGGCGGTCAGGTCGTGACGTAGGGGATCGGTGTGGTGGCCGGTCGCCAGATAGCCCTCGTTGAAGACAAGGAAGAGGACGGCGAGTACGCCGGAGACGCGTGCCGGGAGATCCTCCGCGGACGGCACGCGATAGGGGATGCAAGCTGCCTTGATCTTGGCCTTCGCGCGCGTGATCCGCCGCCCCATCGCGGTCTCCGCCACCAGGAAGGCACGGGCGATCTCGGCCACGGTCAGACCACCGACCATGCGCAGCGTCAGCGCCACGCGAGTTTGCATCGTGAGCGCAGGGTGACAGCAGGTGAAGATCAGCCGCAGCCACTCGTCGTCGATGACGCCCACAGGCTCGGGCGGGTCGGCCGGAGCGTCGCCGTGCACGTTGTCGTACAACATCCGGGCCTCCTTGTGCTTGTTCTCGCGTTTGTTCTCGCGTCGGATCCGGTCGATGGCCTTGCGGGTGGCGGTGGTGGTCAGCCAGGCGCCGGGGTTGGGCGGTAGGCCGTCGGCTGGCCACCGCTCGATGGCGGTCGCGAACGCCTCGGCCGCTGCCTCCTCGGCGATGTCGAGGTCACCGAACCGCTTTGTCAGGGTGGCGATTACCCGCGCCCACTCATCGTGGTGGGCTTGGATAATCGTCGCTCGGACGTCGATCGGGCTCACAGGAACGGCCGCACCTCGATCTTCCGGTTGCAGGCCTTCGATCCCTCGGCGGCGAGCTTCAGCGCGACGTCGAGGTCTGGGGCCTCAATGATCCAGAAGCCGACGAGGAACTCCTTCGACTCCAGGAACGGCCCGTCGGTGAAGACCGGTTCCTCGCCCCGGTTGTCGATGACAGTGGCGTTGTCGGGCACGCCGAGACCGCCGGCGAAGACCCAGTGACCCTCCGCATGAAGCCGGTCGTTGAACACGTCGATCGCAGCATCCTCATCCGGGCTGGCGAGGTCGGTCTTATTGTGGATCACAGAAACCAGGTATTGCATCTCGCATCATCTCCTTTGGTTCGGGCCGCCCCTCGTGAGTGCCTCTCACCCTTACAACGAACGCCGCTGCCTCGATCCGACACGCTCCGCTGAGATTTCTTCGAGGAATTTCGTAGGCTAACGCCCGCCTCTCGCATATGAGACTGGCGAGAGTTTGAGGTTAGGTGTGGGGATGGCCGTGCACCGTGAGCCAGAGTTCGCTTGGGTGATGCGCAGGATCACGGCGGTCATGGCGAGGCCGACGATAGGGTCAAGGATCGGGGCGCCGGCGGCTATTGCGATGGCGCTGACGGCGAGTGAGACGTATGCGTCGGTGCGGGCGTGATAGCCGCCTACGATCTAAAACCCGACCGGTCACTGCACGGCGTTGTGTACCTGGAGGCGCTCCAGCTCGTTGGCGATGACGGTCGCACCGTTGCTGCGGGCGAGGGCGCCGGCCATCGCGCGGGCGCCCTGTTTGATCGACCGGTCCTCGAGGGCTTGGGAGATCACGCCGCGCAGCTTCTCGGGGGAACTTTTCTTGCCGACTCTCACGCCGGCGTGCGCGACGACCACGCGGGCGGCGTTATCCGGCTGGTCGCGACCATCGGGAATGCAGACGAGCGGAACGCCATCGGCGAGGGCGGCGTTGACCGTTTGCCAGCCCGCGTGGGTGATGACGAGCGCCGCGTGTGGAAGAACGGTTCGATGCGAGACAAAAGCCACACTGCGCGCGTTGCCGGGGATACGGAGCTGACTCGGGTCGAGCGCGGGCCCGGCCGTGAGCAGCGCTCGGACGCGCAGCCCCGCCACGGCGTCGAGGACACGTTGGGCGAGCGCCCGCTGGTTCATGTAGCTCGTGCTGAAGCTGATCAGCACCAGCGGATCGGCGTTCTCTGAAGGCCACGGTGACTCCCACTCCTTCTCGAATGGCTCGAACGCGGGGCCCACGTAATGGACATTCGCGGGGAGCTGGGCTTTGCTCGAGAAGTCGAGCTCCGGGGCGGTCATCACGTAGATCGCCCGCACGCCGCGGACCTGGTCGTTCCAGTCCTCAAGCGGCGTAAGCCCATGCTCGGCACGGACATCGTTGAGCACCGGCAGCCCGGCTGCCGAGAAGCGGCGTGGTCATGGCATTGAGCAAGCGGTCGCGCGTAGCACCCACCGGACCCGCCATCGGCTTCAGGCCGCTGAACAGCGGTGGCGCGCCGCGAACTGGAAAGGGATACGGGCAGTGAACGAGCGCGACCGCGGGTATGCCCGCGTGCTCGGCGGCGACTGCCGCGGCGATGAAAAGCCAATCGAACACGATCACGTCGGCGCTCCAGTCGCTGAGCATTTCGACGTTCTCCCGTGTCGCGTCCCGCAGCGGTGCGATTGGAGCGTCGCGCATCCGTTTCGCGGCGCCAAGCGGCGTACGCGCCTCCCAGTCGCGTATCGGGTCGGTCTCCGGATGCGTGATGTCGAGGTCCGGAAGCCACCCGCGAATCGCGACGAACTCAGCCCCAGTCTGCTCGATCCGCTCGCGCGCGGCGCTGTGGGCCACGACGCGCACCTCATGGCCCCGCTCGACTAGCTCCCGTGTGAGCGCCAGCTGCGGTGGAGCATTGCCGCTGAACGCCAGGAGAGTCTGGAAGACTCGCATATACTTCATCTTAGCCCTACCAAGATGAAAGCGTCGAGCGACTCCACCACAACACGCCAATATCGGATGTCCGCGCGAGCCGACGCCGCTGCCGCGACCGGCGAACGGCTGCTCGCCGCGGCCTGGGAGCACTTCGGCACACGACCCTACGAGGACGTCCGCCTGCGCGAGATCGCCGCCGACGCGGGCGTCACCGAACAGACGCTCCTCGCCCGGTTTCACTCCAAAGACGAGCTACTCACCGCCGCATACAAGTGGTGGGGCATGCGCGAGATGGAGCGCCGCAACGCCGCTCCAGTCGATCACGTGCCCGACGCGATCGCCAACGTGTTCGACCACTACGAGGTGCACGGAACGGCGATCCTACGCATGCTCTCCCAAGAGGACCGCATCCCCGCCATCCGCAACCTAACGGACAAGGGGAGGGCCTACCACCGCGACTGGGCAAACAGAGTCTTCCAGTCACTCCTCGCGGGCCTGCCGCGTGCGTCCAGAGAGCGACGGCTCACAGCCCTCGTGATCGCGACCGACGTGCTGGTGTGGAAGCAACTGCGACTCGACATGCAACTCAGCCGCCCCCAAGCGGAAAAGATCGTCCTGGAGATGATCGAGTCCTACTCGCGGCGATCGAATTGAGAGATCGGCCGTCACTGACGCTGCGTGAAGGCATATGGGTGAGACGCAACGAGTTCTGCGAGGTTCTCGATCGCTCTCCCCGATAGCCTGAGGTGGCTGTGGTGGGCACCCCCTGGGACGCAGACACGTATGACCGAACCTCTGAGCCCCAGCAGTCGTGGGCGTCAGAGGTACTCGCGCGCCTTGCGGGCATCGCCGCCGACGCGACGGTGCTGGATGTCGGCTGCGGAACCGGGCGCGTCACAGAGGCGCTGCTTGCGCTGGTGCCCGATGGCCGGGTGCTGGCCATCGACGCCTCTGCGGATATGGTGGCGCTCGCGCGCGAGCGCCTCGGCGAGCACGCACAGGTGTGGTGTCAGAGCGTCTTGGATCTCGATCTAGAGGAGCCGGTCGATGCGATCGTCTCGACAGCGACACTGCACTGGGTCTCAGACCACGACCTCCTCTTTTCACGGCTGGCCCAGGCGCTGCGGCCAGGCGGCGTGCTCGAGATCCAGTGCGGCGGAGAAGGCAACATCGATCGTGTTCGCGACGCGATCCAGGAGGCCGCGCGCGAGTTGGCTCCGGAGCTATTGGACTGGTCGCCGTGGATCTTCGCGGGCCCGAGAGAGACCGAACGGCGCCTCGGGGAAGCCGGCTTCAGCGACGTTCGCTGCTGGCTGCAGGAGCGCCCTACATATCCCAATGATGTCGATACCTTCGTGCGCACTTCGATCCTCGCGGCGCACTTCGAGCGCCTGCCTGAGGAGCGCCGTGAGCGATTCGCGGAGGCGGTCCTAGCTGGCGTGTGCCTGCCACTCGACTACGTGCGCCTGAACGCCTCAGCACTCCGCGGACCCGCATAAAGGACGGCTTCCAGGCCCTTACTAACAACGAGCGTCCACTTGACGACGGGATCGCCTACGTGGTCGTGACGATCCTCGACGCGAAGGTCATCGAGCTGAAGGGGTGCGCAGACATCGCCGCAGCCCATCGTCACGATGATGTCTGCCTGCTCGGCGAGTTCGCGAGTCAGCAGCCGGGGCGTCGGTCCGAAAAACGACTGGCGCTGGGAGGAGGCCGACTGCTCGCGCCTCAGTCCTTGGAGGTCAACTCGCGGAGGAAGCCAGGGAAGCGGCCCGCGCCGAAGTCGAAGTAACGCGCCCAGTCGGGGACGATGCTGATCCGCGCCATCCGGTCGTAGGTTTCGCGGCAGGCCTCTTCGAAGGCGGCGAGCTCCTTGCCCTCCATCGACTTCGCCGCTGCCTCGAGGTACTCCGGCACCGGGCCGTCGACGACTTCGATCTCGGCCTCGCCGCGCAGCAGCAGGGAGCGCGCCGGGCTCGGGGTGTCGATCGTTAGCGCCACCCGCGGCCGGGCGCGGAGCGCCGCGAACTTCGGCGCGGTCGGATGCGTGGCGACGACCACCGCCTGGCCGGTCCAGAGGAAGCCGATCGGGATCACGCGCGGCGTGCCGTCGACTCCGTCGTAGGCGAGGCGGGCGAGCGTTGCCCTACGCAGGATCTCCTCCCCGGCATCGAGCTCGGCTTTTAGTTGGGCGGCATTTGCCTGGGTCACTTTGGTCCTCCTTGTCCGCCATCAGGGCTTGGGTTCTGCTCGAAATTTTAGGTCGGGGTAGGTAAGGCGGCGAACGACTCCCGTCTGTAAGACGTCACCGGAACGACACCGATGCGACAAACCGTGGCATGAAGCGACGCTCGGATAGGATGGCGGCGCCTAGCTATGGACATTAAGGGAGCATCTGATGAACACATCGCGTGACGACGTGACTGCCGAGATCCACGGCTTTAGTCAACCGGACGCGACGCCGACGCCGTGGTCAGTGGGAGTGGAGCACGTCATCGCCGCGGACACGTTTTGGCTGTCAACGGTCCGTCCGGATGGCAGGCCGCACGTCACACCACTGATCGCTGTGTGGCACGGCGAGGCGATCTGGTTCTGCACTGGGCCCGATGAGCGCAAGGCGAAGAATCTTGCCGGGAACCCGTCGTGCGTGCTGACGACGGGGGGTAGCGACCTCGTCGACGGAGCCTTCGACGTGGTACTTGAGGGCAAGGCTGAGCAGGTGACGGTCGACGCCGAGCTTGAGCCGATCGCTGCCGCGTTCGCGGCCAAGTACGGGACCGGGATGTGGGATTACGTGGTGCACGACGGCGCTTTCACGCATCGGGGACTCGGCGAAGGCCGCGTGATCGTGTTCCGGGTGCAGCCCGTGCGTGGCCTGGGGTTTCGCAAGGGCGGCATCTTCAGCCAGACGACTTGGCTCTTTTCGCGTTGAGCGCAAACCTTCAGGTGGAAGTACAGGCGACGATCGACGAGTTCGTCGCCTCAGATCGGCGGGATTACGCTGTCTCACATGGACGAGACGCAGCATGCGGCGTCCTGCCGATGTGAGACAGCCCAATCTCACTCATGTGAGACCGTCACGTCCCATCCATGTGAGATCGCCCGGGTTCACCGAGAGAGTGCCGCGGCAAGTAGACGCCCGCGCGAAGGGTCGGGTGGACCCGCTTCAAGCACAAAGCAGGGGCGAACGCTAGGCGCGACACCAGGCAGAACGTGCTGGCTAAGAACAGGCTCCTTAGGTGTGGTACGCCGCCCGCCCCGTGATGTGTTTGATCATTTGGCCGGAACTCCTTGGTAGACGAGAAGTCCACGTACGCGGAGTCCTCGAGTGCCTCCAAGGCGTGGCGGGCCTCCATTAGAGGGCTTCACCGGCCGCGAAGTCCTGACGCTCAATCGCGCCACTCGACCTCGAAGTGCCCGATCGGCTCGTCGAAGCCCTTCACGGCGATGGGGCCGCCGTCGGAGAACCTGATTCCCTTGCCGCGACAGAGATCATGCACCCCGGAGGAAACGACGATGCAATCCGGCTGAGCGCAAGCGCACAATCGCGCCGCCTGCTGCACCGCCGCGCCAAAGAGATCGTTTTGCTCGGTGACGGGCTCCCCGGCCGCCACCCCGACGCGCACGTGCAGGTGTCCCTGCGCCGGTTCGTCGTGCTCCTCCAGCGACCGCTGGATTTGCATCGCCGCGGAGACCGCCTGGAAGGCCGACGTGAATATGGCCATGATCCCGTCGCCGGTGTGCTTGACCTCGCTGCCGCCGAAGCGTGCCAGAACAGCGCGCACGACCGAGTCGTGTACCCGTAGAAACCTCATCGCTGCACGGTCTCCCAATTGCTGGGTAAGACGAGTGGAGTCGACCATGTCGGTGAAGAGGATGGCCCGGAAAGCGCTTTCTGTGTATGGCTCACCAGGAGGATGGGTATTGAGCCGGCCGAAGAAGCCACGCACGACGGCCTGATCGACCTCGATGACGTTCGACGGGAGCAGCCCATGGGCTGCTCGATGGGCTGCCTCAACGGCGTCCTCGTTCGGACCCTCAACCAGGCAAAAGCCACTCTCAGCGCCCTCTTCGAACCAGTAGGTGACGAAGCGCACGCCGAATCCGTCCTGAACCTCGAGATCGCGCATGTGCGCGGCTGCGAGGTCGGCAGCGGTCGCGTCTGGGAGATCGTGGCGGTCCATATAGAGGGGCATGACGATCAGTCTGTGCCGACCGTCCGCGCATCAGATGCGGCCCGCGGCGAAGGCGCAGCCGGCGTGCTCGCGGGACGAATGTTCTGGTTCACCCGGAAGCGGTTGGCCGGGTCGTAGGTGCCCTTGATCTGCGCCAGCCGATCGTAGTTGTGGCCGTAGCTTGCCCGCACCCGCTCCTCGCCCTCGTCCATCATCATGTTCACATACGCACCGCCGGCGGAGTGGGGGTGGAGCGCCTCGAAGTAGTCGACGCACCAGCGGCGGATAACCTCGGCATTGGCGGGGTCGTGATCGACACCGGCGAAGACCGAGCCCCAGACCGCATCGCGGTAGCTCCATGGGGTGTCGGATGGGCCGACGTCGTGGGCAGCTCCGTCGATCGGGTACAGGTGCATCGTCGACTGCCATGTCGGCATTTCAGCACCGAACTTGGCGTGCGCCTCGACGGCAGCGTCGGGTATCTCCTTGACGAAATCAGCGCGCCAGTACCACTGGTCTCCGGCAGGATAAACGGGGTCGAAGGCGCCCTGGAGAGCGGGGAAGGGCATCGGCTGAACTGCGTGCAGCAAGGGCTCCGGCAGGGCGTCCAGCAGCGGGGCCATCGCCCCGGCGGCGTCCTCGGGAGCGCCCACATAACACCAGACGACCCCGCAGACCTTACGAAGATGGAGCTCCTCGGGGAAGGGCGGCGCCGGCGGGACCGATGTGAAGGCGAAGAAGCCGCCCAGCTCGCGCGGGGCGTCCGGCAGGAAGTCGCGGTAGGCGGCGAGCACCTCGGCGCCCAGCTCGACCGGCCAGAAGGTTGGGCCGCCGACGACCGTTCCTACCTCGTGCAGCCTGAACAGGAAAGACGTGATGACGCCGAAGTTGCCGCCACCGCCCCGGATCGCCCAGTAGAGGTCGGGATGCTCGTCCGCGGCGGCGCGAACTGTGGCGCCGCTTGCGAGCACGACCTCAGCCTCGAGCAGGTTGTCGATCGTGAGGCCGCACTTGCGGGTCAGATGCCCAAGGCCGCCACCCAGTGTGAGACCACCGACGCCGGTGGTCGAGATGATCCCGCTCGGTGTCGCCAGGCCGTGCTCGTTGGTCGCAGCGTCCACTTCGCCCCAGGTGCAGCCACCGCCGACCCTCGCCGTCCGAGCGCCGGGGTCCACTTCGACGCCCTTCAGGCCCGAGAGATCGAGCACGATTCCGTCGTCGCACGTTCCCAGCCCGGCACCGTTATGGGCGCCGCCGCGCACGGCGAGCAAAAGCTCGTGGTCGCCGGCGAACGAGACGACCTTCGCGACGTCGCCGGAGTCAGTGCAACTCGCGATCAGCGCAGGGTGCCGGTCGATCATCGCGTTGTAGACCTTGCGGGCCGTGTCGTAGCCGGGGTCCCCGGGGGCTTCAAGTCGTCCCTGGAATCCGGGCATTCCGCTGCGGGCCGTCTGCATCAAAGCGTTGGTGGTGTTCATGCGTTCCTCCTTAGCCGGTGCTCTCAACTCGTCTCGGTCGACACTAAAGCGCGCGAATTCCTCCGTCATGACCTGACCTGACCCAATTCGAGCGCCGCGACATCGAACGAGCCTCGGTCGGATGGTCAAGACTGACTATCGTCTTTTCATGGACCCAGAGATCCTGGAGCTTCCGGGTTCGCTGCGCCCGATCTCGACCTCTCCGTTCGTCGGGCGTGCAGGCGAGCTGGAGAAGCTCAGAACCCTGATGCCGCGAGCGGAAGGCGAGCGGCGTCGCGTCGCGCTGCTCGCGGGCGAGCCGGGCGCGGGGAAGAGCCGCTTGGCGCGCGAGTTCGCCGGCCAGGTCGCGATGGAAGGGGCACTCGTTCTCTACGGCGCCTGCGACGCGGTGGTGCGGACGCCGTACGGGCCGTTCGTCGAGGCGCTCGAACGCCTGGTGCGGGTAACCGAGGTGACAGAGCTGCGCCCTGCGCTCGGCGCCGGTGGCGGCGAGTTGACCCGGCTGCTGCCCGATCTGCCCGCCGTCTTCGACGGGTTGGCGGGACCGGTCGAGGCCGATCCCGATACGGAGCGCCATCGCCTCCACACGGCGGTCGCCGAGCTGCTTGCGAACGTTAGCCGCACAAGACCGATACTGCTCGTGCTCGAGGACGGGCATTGGGCGGACGCAGCGACGCTTCTGCTCCTGCGGCATCTGGCGCGCTCAGCCTGGAGCGCCCGCCTGCTGATCCTCGCCACCTTCCGCGACAGCGAGTCCGACGTGCCGGGGGAGCTTCTCGGAGACGCTTGCCGACCTGCGCCGCTCCGACGATGTTGTGCGTATGCGTCTGGAGGGGCTCTCTGGGGCAGAGATCTCTGACCTGGTTAGCCGTGCCGCCGGAAGCGGCCCCGATCCCGAGCTACGCGAGCTTGCAACCACGATCCATGATCTCACCGGGGGTAACGCTTTCCTCGTCTGCGAGCTCTGGCGTGCTCTGCTCGAGACGGGCATAGTCGAGATTGCGGGTGGTCGGGTCAGTGTAACTCGGCCACTGGCCGAACTCGGCACGCCCGAAAGCGTTCGCGAGGTAGTCAGCCAGCGGCTATCGCGCCTGGCCCCGAGAACCATCGACCTGCTCGAGCTTGCCGCCACCGCCGGGCCGGAGTTCGAGCTGGAGCCGGTCCGGCGCGCCGCCGAGCTTGCCGAGCCCGAGCTGCTGGCCTCTTTCGAGGAGGCGGTGGGCAGCGGAATGATCGAGGAGCTACCCTCCCAGCGACTGGCCTGCCGCTTTACGCACGAGATCGTGCGGCGGGCGCTCTACGACCGGCTCTCGCGGCTGCGGCGGGCCGAGCTCCATCTCCGCGTAGGGGAAGCCCTGGAGAGCGCCGATACGGGTTCCGACCGCGCACTCGCGGACCTCGCCCACCACTTCGGCGCGGCCGCCCCGCTTGGCGGGGCCGAGCGGGCGATCGACTACAACCTGCGTGCAGCGCGTGCGGCGAGCGCAGCGCTCGCCTTCGACGACGCTGCGATGCGGCTGCGTACCGCGATCGAGATCGGGATCCAGGGCGAGCCCGAGCGCGCCGGCGTTCTGCTCGAGCTGGGCGCTGCCAGCCATCGGGCGGGCAACGCGACAGACGCGCTGGAGGCCTTCGCGTCGGCGGCAGAGATTGCCCGTGCGCTGGACAGCGCGGAGCTGCTCGCCCGCGCGGCGATCGGCTACGAGGATGCTTGCTGGCGTCCCGGAATAATGCGACGGGACACGGTCGAGCTGCTCGAAGAGGCGCTTGCGGCCGTGGACCAGGAGAGCGAAGAGCTGCGGATCGGACTGCTGGCGGGACTCGCGCGGGCGCTCGACTTCGAGGGTGAGCGCGAGCGTGGGGCGCTTGTGCGCGAAAACGCCGTCGCGCTGGCCAGGCGACACGAGGACCGCGCGGGGCTCACGAAGGTGCTGGTTCGTTCCTACTGGGCGCGCGGCACCACCCCGCTGGAGGAGATCCTCTCGATGTTGACCGAGGCGAGGGATCTGGCGGGGGAGCTGGGGGACGCCGAGACCCACACGGAGGCGATGGCCTGGCGCGTACCGACCTTCGTCGCTCTTGGCGACCTCGAGTCCGCCAGAGCAGAGATCGTTGTCCTGCGTGAGATGGCCCAGCGCACAGCGCAGCCGTTCATGAATCACGTGGCCGAGCACTACGGGTCCGCGATCGCTCTCTGTGACGGGAACCTCGCGGACGCCGAGGCGATGGCGGCGCGCTCGCACGATTGGAGCCAGCTGCTGACCGGTCGCGACGCATCGGGCACTCACGGCATCCAGATGTTCGGCGTTCGCCGCGAGCAAGGTCGCCTGGCAGAACTCGCGCCGGTAATCAGGATCCTTGCGGGCGAGGCCGAGCGCGAGGGCCCATGGCGTCCCGGCCTCGCCGTGGTTCTCGCCGAGCTGGGCATGGTGCGCGAGGCCAAGCGCGAACTCACGAGGCTCGCCGACGAGGGCATCGACGGCTACCAGGCATCGCTGTGGCTGGCTACGCTCACCTACCTGACCGATGCCTCTGCCGCTGTCAACGATGAGGGGATGGCGGCGATCGTCTATCCCGAGCTGGAGTCGCTCGCGGGAACCAATGTGATGATCGGTCACCTGGTCGCCTGCTACGGAGCCGCTGATCGTTATCTTGGCATGCTCGCCGTGCTGCTGGGAGAGCCGGTGCGCGCCGAGGAGCATTTCGAGCATGCGATGGAGCAGAACAGGCGGATGGGGGCGTCGACCTGGGTGGCTCACACAGCGTACGAGTACGGGCGCTTTCTGCTCGGACGAGGGAGCAGGGCCCGCGACCGCGCGCAGGCCCTGCTCGGAGAGGCCGCCGGCTTGGCCGAGCGGAGTGGCATGGAAGGACTGCTCGGCAAGATCCGCCTGCTCGGCGTGCCCACCTCGGACGTGCTCCCAGGCGGGCTCTCCCCACGTGAGGCGCAGATCCTCAAGCTGGTCGCCAGAGGGCTCAGCAACCGCGAGATCGGCCAAGAGCTGACGATCAGCGAACACACCGCGGCCAACCACATCCGAAACATCCTGCGCAAGACCGATTGCGCGAACCGCACCGAGGCCGCGTCCTACGCCCACCGACAGGGGCTCGCCTCAGGATGAGCGGAGATCCCCGCTACGATCAGCCGATGGCCCTTTATGTGATCGAGCGCAGCTTCGCCGATCAGCTTGACCTCACGGACGCCGATGTCGAGCTGATCGAGGAGGTCAACAGTGACGAGGGAGTCCGCTGGCTGTTCTCGTTTCTGAGCGCCGACCGTCGACGCACCTATTGCCTCTACGAGGCGCCGTCGCCCGACGCGATCTTGGCTGCAGCGCAGAGGGCGAACGTCCCGGCCGATGCGGTCGTCGAGGTGAGCGCAGCGACGCCACAGTTCGCGGGCCGCCTGCGCGACTGGGCCGACGCCGTCCGCTGAGCTGGCCCCAGTCAGTCCCCTCCTGCGCTACCAGCTGGCGTCTAACCACCGAAAGTCGGGCCATACGCACAGCGCCAACTACCAGACCGCAGGACCCACGTCAGGCACGGCGATCTCACCAGTCCAGTCTCACATGAATGGGATTTCCGCGGGACAAGTCTCACATAGATGAGACAAAACCGGTCTCATATGGACGGGACGCCGCATATGTGGCCAAACTGACCTACCACCAATCAGCGGGTAGTGGGTCAGTTTGGTTTTTGCCTGCAAAACAAGCTAGTTCGGTAGCCGTTCAGTCCTTTGGGTTCCCGGGGGCTGCGGGTCAGAGGAGGGCGGGGAGGGCACCGCCGTGTTGGTGGGCGGTGAGTAGTTCGCGGAGGTAGGCGAGCAGGGAGCGGTGTTGGAGGCGGCAGGTCACTGAGGCGGAGAGGGACCGTTCGGTGAATCGCTCGCCGTCATCGGATTGGTTGCCGTGGGAGAGCTTGCGGTGGATGACGGCGCTTCTGAGGGCCCGCTCGGCGTGGTTGTTGGTCGGTTCGACACCAGGGTGCTTGGCGAACGTCCATAGTGCCGGCCACGCCTTCAGGAGGTTGCGGGCCATCCCGCGGCAGTGGCGGTTGCGCGCACGTTTCGCCGCATAGCCACGGATGACCGGCTTGTATTCCCGCTGTAGGAGCCGGACGGTGAGTTCGAGGGCCCTTCGATCGCTGGTGTGCTTGAAGACCTCTGAGGCCCAGAAGACGCGGTCGCAGAGCTGCAAGACTCCGTTCGCCGAACTCCTTCTCTGCGCCGAGGCCCTCGGCGTGGGCGGCGAAGTCCCGTTTCAAATGAGCCCAGCAGAGCTGGCGACGTTGGAGGGGCAGATGGGAGTAGGCCCACCAGCGATCAGAGGTGACGATCGCCTTGGTGTCCGCCAAGCAGCTCCTTCGCGTGGTCCTCGTGCCGAGCTGTGGCGACGTGAAGATAGGCATGGCGCTCGTCAAAGACTCCCCACAGGGCACGACGCTCACCGGCGGTCCGCCAGCCGGTCTCATCCATGTTCACGGCATGAGCAGAGCGCAGGCGCTCGAGCAGATCGGCATGGGGATCTGAGAGCGCTTCGCTGGCGCGCGCGAGGATCGCGTCAACCGTGCCGGTGGAGATCCGCGAGCCGAACAGCTGCTCTGCCAGCTCGACCAGATCACGGCGGGAGATTCGGTTCCTGACCGAGAGCGTTGTGATCGCAGCTTCAAGGCGAGGGCCGAAGGAGCTGCGCGAGACCTCGCGTGGGACTCTGCCCTCGTGTGCTCTCCGCAGCCCGGACAACGAACTCGCTGGGCACGGTGCTCTGTGACGTTGACCGTGATGACCGGCAGCTCCTCGACCTGATGGCGCTGCGGATCGCCGACCGGCACATGCTCAGCCTCAGCGAACACGTGACCGCAGGAGCAGCGCCTTGGCCAGTGCTCGACCACGTCATCCACCGCCCACGCCGGCAACAGCGGTCGCCCCTTGCCCTCATGGCCGGCCTGTGCACCCCGTGGCCGTCCCGAGAGGTCCTTGCTGCGAGCCGGAGCGCTTGGCCCATCTGCGCTCGGAGGATGTGAGCTGTTCTTCGAGGAACGGTTCAGCCGGCGCTCGAGCTTTGCGATCCGCTCGTCTTGGCGCGCGACATGAGACTCCAGCTGCTCGATCCGGCGATCCACCGCCAACAGGACTTCAACGACAGCCTCGCGTCCAGCGTCATAGATCGCCTCGGCTTCGGCGCGGTCCACGCCCTGATATTCGACGGAGCGGAGTTATGTCCCCCAAACCAACTGAACGGTTACCTAGTGTCCCGCGCCGTTAATTCGTTGTAGAAGTCGTGAGATGGAGTCTAGGGTTTGCTCTGCGGTCTTGGTCCAGATGAATGGCTTGGGGCTTTCGTTCCATTTGTTGACCCAGTCGCGGATATCTTTCTCCAACGCGTGGACGCTGCGGTGATCTGAGCGACGTAGCAGATCGTCTGTGAGGTAGGCGAACCATCGCTCGACCTGGTTGATCCAGCTGGAGTACGTCGGGGTGTAGGTCGTAGAGCCTCTTGATCGCGGTGTTGAACTCGTCGATCCTGGCGGGGTCCTCCATGCCGAACACCAGCCGGCAGATCACGTTGAAGGTGATCCGCTGCATCGCCGGGCGCAGCGGGATCGGCCTGCCGACGGGAAGCGCTTGTAGCTCGCGTGTCGCGATATCCGTGATCTGCTGCGACCAGCGCGCGACCTGCTGGCCGTGAAAAGGCGGCAACAGCAGCTTGCGCTTGCGCATGTGCTCATCGCCGGCGGCCAGAATCACAGAGCGCTCGCCCACTAGCGGAGCGATCAGGCTGTTGGTCGAACCGCCGGCGAAGCGCTCCCGGTCGAACAGGATCTCCTTGATCTGCTCCGGTGCGGTGGCGACGACGAACGCCTTCGCCGGGTAGGGACGGATCGTGAACGTCTCGCCGTAGTGCGCCAGGCACGACTCCATGAAGCCGAAGAGGTCATCGGCGACCTGCCAGCGCTGCAGTAGGCGCGGCGTGTGCGGGCCAGGCGGCATTCGGCTCGGTGAAGCAGTGCTGCTCCGTTGGATGGGATGCTCAGCGGCGGCGGCCATCTCAGTGACCCCGGGCGTGTTCGACTTGATGGGCCGGATCGGCGATCACGAGCCTGAGCTTCCCGGACGCCGGCCGCTGCAGGGCGGCGCACGGTTGCACCTCGATGCGAGGCTCCGCGACCCCCAGCCTCCTCAGGTTTGCGGTGAGCGCATCGTGGATCCTGAGGATCGCCCGCGTCGAGTCGGCGTGCTGGGCGAGCACGACCGGCACGCGCAGCAGCTCGCCCTCTTGGCAGATCTGGAACTCGCGCACGTTGCGGTCGGAGGTCAGCGCCGCGAACTGCAGCGGATGCGCAGCGACCGGTCCGCCGGCGCCGGACAGCCACAGCACGTCATCGGCGCGCCCCTCGATCGCCGCGAGCCGCAGTAGTGAGCGCCCGCAGGCGCATGGTTCGGGGTTGACGGTGATGACGTCGGCGATCTCGAAGCGGATCAGCGGCTGGACGCGGTTGAACAGGTTGGTGACCAGCAGCCGCGTGCCGGGTGTGCCGGGTGGCGCTGGACGCCCATCGCTGTCGACGTTCTCGACCAGCGTCATGTCGTCGAACAGGTGCAGCTGGCCGTGCTCGCACGAGCAGCCCCACAGTCCCTCGGTCGTCGCGTACTGGTTCGCCGGGCGCACCCCGAACGCCGCGCCGATCCGCTCGGCGGTCTGGGCACTACACAGCTCGCCCGAGGTCGACACCCAGCGCGGCGCGATGCGCAGCGAGCCGCTCGCCTGTTCCTCGGCGAGCAGCGCCGCGATCGACGGATAGGCGCTCAGGCAGTCCGGCTGGAACTCGTTGAGTGCTGAGACGATCTCATCCAGTGGCAGCGTTGCCGGCAGCGAGCACAGGCGGGTGGCGCCGGCGAGCGTATCTGCGATCCGGCGCGACATGTGGGTTGCCGAGCCACCGCCAATGCCCGCGGAGCGCAGTCGCGGCAGCCGCAGGCCCGGAAGGCCGATGATCGCGTTGGCGCGGGCCAGCTGCGCGAGGATCCCGACCCAACCGTCACGGTCGTACACGAACAGCCCCTTGCGCCCGCTGGAGCCGCTGGAGGCCATCGCTCGGTACTCGCCCAGGTACAGCTCGTCGCGCTCGATGCCGTCCAGGCGTGTGAGCAGCGCGGCGCGCGAGAGGCGCCGGTCGCAGATGAGCTCATCGAAGCGCTCCATCAGCGTCTGCTTGTCGAGCACCGGCAGCTTCGCCAGCTCGACCGGCTCGCGCAGCGCCCCCGCCAGGCGCTCGCGCCACAGCGGCGAGTGGCTTGCGGCGTGGTGCACGAGTTGCTGCAGGCGCTGCTGGCGGTGACGGTCGAGTGCCGCGTGCGGCCATCGCTCGCGCCGCTGTAGCTCGCGGGCGTGGCTCAGTGTGCGAGCGATGTCAACGGCGCGCCGGCGGTGATAGTCGAGCCGTGTCATGAGTGGCCCTCTGTCTGGGCCAGCAGGCCGGCGCGCAGGAACCGCTGCATCTGCAGCGCTAGGTCGGGCTCGACGATGTCCGGAGCGGTCAGCCGCTCGAGGCCGACGCCGTTGCCGAGCGCGAACATGCCGATCGCCAGCTGGCGCGCGTCGATCGGCAGCTCGATCTGCCGATCGACGGCGAACTGCTGGATCCGTGCTGCTGCAAAATCTATTACCCGGACGTGGATCTCGGCGAAGCGCTCGCGGTGCTCGGGATGGCGAAGAACGTGAGTCCAGAACTCCAGGAACACCGCCAGCCAGCCATCGCCGCCCTCGCGGCGAGCGATGACGCCGGCCATCACCTCATCAGCCGTCCGCGCGCCGCATTCGCGACTGAACGAGCGCCTGGACTGATCCGCGCACACGCTCGCTGCGGGACGACAACCGGGTCTGACGTGTGTGATGCGAGCCACTAAGCACGAGAGCGGTCGCATATGACTGAGAATCCAGTCGCATATCGATGCGACACCGCAGACGCCGCATATGTTGTGGCGTCTCACCGATCTGAGACAACCCAATCTCACTCATATGAGACCGCTGGCGTCTCATACATGTGAGACAGGGAAAGCATTCGGGCCGCGACGCGGGCACGGACAGGGGTCGGTCGAAGCGAGCGGGCGTCGCCGGTCGGGACCGGCTCTGACGGCGAATAGGCCATTTGGCCGATGTAGTCCACCGTACGGCACGGCAGGCTTGGGATGATGGACGAGGCGATCATGATTCCGGTGGGCAGAGTTGACCAGGATGCCGTGGCGATCGTCCCGACTGGGACGGTGACGTTCTTGCTGACCGATGTTGAGCGCTCGACCTTGTTGTGGGAGGAGTGGGGCGAGGTGATGGCGGGGGTGATGGCGCGCTGTCACGACCTGCTCGCCGAGGTCGCGCAGGCGCGTGGCGGGGTGCGTCCAGAGGAGCAGGGTGAGGGTGATAGTGCGGTCGCCGTGTTCGTGCGAGCGTCGGATGCGGTTGCGTGCGCACTCGATCTGCAGCGGGCGCTAAGAAGCGAGCCGTGGCCTGAGGGCGTGGATCTACGAGTGCGTGTCGCATTGCACACCGGGGACGCGGTGTTGCGCGATCCGCGTAACTACACAGGTCCCTCGATCCATCGCTGTGCTCGGCTGCGGGCGATCGGGTATGGGGGCCAGACGCTGCTGTCGCGCTCGACGTATGAGCTGGTGGCAGGCGGGCTGCCCGACGGGGTCAGCGTCCGTGACCTCGGTGCGCATCGGCTGCGCGATCTGGCGCGGCCGGAGCAGGTGTACCAGCTGTGCCATGCGGATCTACAGGACGACTTCCCGGCGCTGCGCTCGCTGTCAGCTCTCCCAAACAACCTGCCCGTCCAGCTCACCAGCTTCGTTGGCCGCGAGGCCGAGATCGCAGAGGTTCGTGAGCTGCTCGGCCGATCGCGCCTGCTCACTCTGACCGGAGCGGGTGGGAGCGGGAAGACGCGGCTGGCCCTGCAGGTGGCCGCCGAGACGCTTGACGATCACCCTGATGGTGTGTGGTGGGTGGATCTGGCGCCAATCAGCGATTCGGCGCTGGTGGCCAGCGAGGTTGCAAGCGCGCTTTCGATTCGCGAGTTCCCGTCACAGCCGGTGGCCGACACGCTGACGGCGCAGCTCGCCGAGCGCCGGCTGTTGATCGCACTCGACAACTGCGAGCACCTGCTGGGCGCGTGCGCCGAGTTGGCGGCTACGCTGCTCGCGGCGTGTCCCGGTGTTGTCATTCTGGCGACGAGCCGCGAGTCGATCGGGGTCGAGGGAGAGCAGAGCTGGCGGATTCCCTCGCTGCAGGTTCCGCAAGACAAGCTGGCAGGAGCCGAGCTCGCGGAAGTCGAAGCGATCCAACTGTTCTGCGACCGCGCGCGACAGGCGCGACCGAATTTCGCTCTGGTGGACGCGAACGCACAGGCAGTGGCGACGATCTGTCGGCGCCTGGACGGAATCCCCCTGGCGATCGAGCTGGCGGCGGCACGCGTGCGACTGCTGACGCCGCAGGAGATCGCCGAGGCGATGCGCGAGCGGTTCGTGCTGCTGACAGGGGGCTCACGCACGGCGATGCCCCGGCAGCGCACCCTTGAGGCGTCGGTCGACTGGAGCCACGACCTGCTCAGCGCGTCCGAGCAAACGCTCTTCCGGCGCATTTCTGTCTTCGCCGGGGGCTGGACGCTCGATGGGGTTGAGGCGGTTTGCGCCGGCGGTGGCCTGGAGGTCGTTGAGATCCTCGACCTGCTGGCGAGCCTCGTTGACAAGTCGCTGGTGCAGGTCGAGGAACAGGGCAGCAAGACTCGCTACGCGCTGCTGGAGACCGTCCGTGCCTACGCGCGGCAGAAGCTCAGCGACGCCGCCGAGGCTGCGCTCGTGCGCAACCAGCACCTCGACTACCACCTGCGGCTAGCCGAGTTCGCAGAGCCGGACCTGTACGGGGCGCGCCTTGAGCAATGGCTGCAGCCGCTCACGACAGAGCTCGACAACTTCCGCGGCGCACTCGGATGGGCGGTCGATGCTGGGCGCATCGATGAGGCTCTGCGCCTCGCCGCTGCGCTGTGGTTGTTCTTCGAGGCGCGTGGCCATTGGCGCGAGGGCCGGGGGCACCTCGAGTTAGCGCTCGCCGGGGAGGGTGCTAGCGGGCTCCCTCGGGCGAAGGCGCTGGTTGCTGTAGGCCACATCGGGACGATCGCTACCGACTGGGAGGCGACGCGGCGCTTTGCCGAGGAGGCGCTCGCGATTGGGTAGCCGTTCAGTCCTTTGGGTTCCCGGGGGCTGCGGGTCAGAGGAGGGCGGGGAGGGCACCGCCGTGTTGGTGGGCGGTGAGTAGTTCGCGGAGGTAGGCGAGCAGGGAGCGGTGTTGGAGGCGGCAGGTCACTGAGGCGGAGAGGGACCGTTCGGTGAATCGCTCGCCGTCATCGGATTGGTTGCCGTGGGAGAGCTTGCGGTGGATCACCGGTCCGCGGAGCGCGCGCTCGGCAGCGTTGTTCGTCGGGGTGACGCCGTCGATCGTCACGAACGTCCAGAGCGCGGGCCAAATCTTCAGAAGGTTGTTCGCGAATCGGCGGTGCAGGCGGTGGCGTTTGCTGCCGTTGGCGGCATGCTCGAGCAGCTTGCGGAGATCGGCCATGACCGGTTTCATCTCGCGTGTCAGCCAACGGCGATCTCGGTGCTCGGCGAACGCGTGCCAGACCTCAAACAGTCGGCGGGTGAGCGCGAGGCCGGCTTCTCCGAACTGCTGCTGGGCGGCCAACCCTTCGCTGTGGAACCGGAAGTCCCGTTGCAGGTGACTCCAACAGGCTTGTCGCTGCTCGGGGTTCAGGAGGTCGTACGCCCACCACCGGTCCGAGGTCACGATCCCGTGAAAATCGTTGCCGAGCAGCGCTTCGAGCCGGTCGCGGTGGCGATCCTCAACGATCCGGAAGATCGCCGCCTGCGCAGTCGTAGCAGTCCACATCGTGCGGTTATCTCCGGCAAGGAACCAGCCGGTCTCATCGACGTTTACCGCGCCAGAGCCCAGCACCTGGCTCGTGAGACGCTCGTGCGGGCCGGCGAGCAGCCCTGAGGTGCGCTGACAGATCTGATCGATCGCGCCGACCGAGACCCGCACCCCGAACAGCTCCCAGGCAAGCTCGCTCATGTCCCGCCGCGAGATCCGGTTACGCGCCGTCAACGCCACCACCGCCGCCTGCAACCACGGCCCGAACGCCGACTCGCCAATCGTCCCGAGAACTGCGCGAGTCCGCTTAGCGCATCCCGAGCACCGCAACCGATGGGTGCGATGCTCGACATACACAACCGTCGTTGGTGGCAGCTCGGCAACCTGATGGCGGCCGGGCCCATGACGCGGGACCTTCTCAGCATCGGTGAACTCCCGCCCGCACCCGGAGCACTCCTCGGGGTAATGATCAACGATCTCACTCATCTGGTCCTCAGACAGCAGCTCTCGCCCCACGCCCGGATGACCGGGCTGACCGCCCGCCTTACGCTGCTTGGCGTCCTCGCGAGCCAAATCCTTAGCTTTCTCCCGCGCCTCCGCCCGACGCTGCTGACGAGTCTTCGGAGCATCAGCCGACGGTGGCGAGGAGCTATTACGCGAAGTGGGAGCCACCTTCTGCTCGACCGCGCGCAACCGTTGCTCCAACCGCATCAAGAACTCCACACACGCCTCACGCCCCGAGTCATAAACCGCCTCAGCCTCAGACCGCTCCACACCAACCACGTTCGCCGCCCAGCCAACCAAACCTTGTTATGTAAAGCCCAAAGGACTGAACGCCTACGCGATTGGCCGTGAAGTGGGCGACGAGCGCACGGTGGGTCGAGCGCTCGACCTGCTGGGGTGGGCGCTGATCTCGCTGGAGCCGGAGGCGGCGATGCCCGTACTCGAGGAGAGCATCGCCATCACCCGCCCGCTCGGGGACGCCTGGTTTCTGGCCGACGGGCTCTATGGAGCCGGCTTTCTTTCAACGGTCGCTGGGCGGCTGAAGGCCGCGCCTGCGCTGCTCGAAGACGCCCTGGCGGTATCGCGTGCGGCGGGCAACCTGCTCGGTATCCGCGAGTCGCTCACCTGGCTCGGACTGAACGCGGCGCTGCGGTGTAGCTTCGCCGAGGCGGAGGCGATGTTGGAGGAGGCGCTCGCCCAGTCGCGTTCGCTCGGCGACCCGCTGTTCGCGATGGTCGATCTCGGGTTCCTCGGCTTCACCAAGATCCGCACTGGGGAGTGGGCGGCGGCGCGGGCGCACATCGAGGAGTCGATTGCCTTGGGCGTGAGCATGGCCCACGACGCCACGCCATTGATGCAGTGGCAGCTGGGACTGCTGGAGTACGCCACCGGCGAGCTGGAGCGCGCGGAGGCGCTGATGAGTGAGGCGCTGCCGGCCACCCGGGCCAGCAATTATGCCTCTTACACCGTCCCCGCGCTGCTCATCACAGCCGCCGCCCAGCTGGCGCGCGGAGAGACGGCGCCGGCCGTGACCGTGATCGAAGAAGCGGTGCTCGTCGCGCGCGAGAGCGGGAACCCGCTGGCGATCGGGGCCGCGCTCGAGACGCAGGCCCAGCTCGCACGCGGCGCCGGCGAGGTCTCCGCAGCCGAGGATCTGCTGCACGAGGCGCTGCGCGCCTTCCATGACGCCGGCGACCCGGGTGGCGTCGCGGACGTGCTGGAGTCGCTCGCGGCGCTCGTCCGCGAGCTGCAGAACGCAGAGCAGGCAGTCCGGTTGCTCGGTGCGGCAGATGGCATTCGCGCCGCCATGGGCTGCGTGCGCTTCCCGGTGCGCCAGCCAGGCTACGAAGCCGAGGCTCAGCGCGCTGCGCGAGGCACTCGGCGAGGAGGCCTTCGCAGCGGCGTGGTCCGCGGGCGCCTCGACCTCGCTCGATGATGCGGTCGCCTACGCCGAGCGCGGCCGCGGAGAGCGCAAGCGGCCGCTGCGCGGTTGGGAGAGCCTGAGCCCGGCGGAGCTGCGAGTCGTGCAGCTCGTCGCCGAGGGCCTGACCAACCCGCAGATCGGCGAGCGCCTGTTCATCTCGCCCCGTACCGTCCAGGCTCACCTGTCACATGTGTTCGCCAAGCTTGCCGTCTCATCGCGCGCCGAGCTCGCAGCGCAAGCGGCGCGAAGAGAGCTCTAGCTCCACCGAGCCGGCAGCCCTCGCGCCGAATACGCCACTGCTGCCGGCTCGAATACGCCATCTGGCAGATGTACTGCAGGTTTCCGCCGGTCAGTCTCGCTAGCAACGAGGCCCAGGCCTCGCAGCCAACAGAGAGATCGGAGGACGCATGAGCCAGGAATTCGATGTGATCGTCGTGGGTGCGCGCTGCTCGGGGTCGCCGCTGGCGGCGCTGCTCGCACGCCGGGGCGTCAAGGTCGCGCTCGTGGAGCAGGCCAGCTTTCCGAGCGACACCCTCTCGACGCACATCTTCGAGGCCCAGGCGCTGACGTTCCTGGACCGCCTCGGGGTGATCGAGAAGATACGCGCGACCGGCGCGCCATTCGTCGACCGCGTCGACCTGCGCGCGGAGGACCTCGAGTTCGTGACCCCGATTCAGCTGCATGCGGGCGACGTCGGCGGTACAGCATCGGTGCGTCGGCTGCTGCTCGATCCGATCCTGGCGCAGAGCGCCGTGGAGGCGGGCGCCGATCTGCGCATGGACAGCAAGGTGACAGGACTCCTCAAGGATCGGGGTCGAGTGGCTGGCGTGCGGGTCGCACAGAACGGCTCGGAGAGGACGCTCCGGGCACGGCTGGTTGTCGGCGCCGACGGTCGCAACTCGACGATCGCAAGCCTTGTCGGGGCTCGCAAGTACAACCTCACGCCGAACGAGCGATTCCTCTATTGGTCCTTCTTCGAGGGAGTCGGGCCCGACCCCGATCCGGCATTTGTGTTCCACCGGTGGGGCAACCGGATGGTGATCGCGACGCCCGCCGACAGCGGCCTCTATCAGGTCATCCTGATCCCCGATCTGGTCGATCTCCCTCGTTTCCGGGAGGATCTGGAGGGCAACTTCATGGAGTACGCATGCAGCTGCCGGCCCGTCGCGCAGGCGCTCACGGGCGCGCGGCGGAGCGGGAAGTTCTTTGGGATGCTGCGCTGGGAGGGGTTCTTCCGAGAGGCCTCCGGCCCCGGCTGGGTGCTCCTCGGCGACGCGGGCAACTTCAAGGACCCAACACCCGGTCAGGGCATACAGGACGCGTTCCGGCAGGTCGACGCGCTCGTCCCCGCGATCGCAGCCGCGCTGGATGGTCCCGGAGAGGACATCGACAGTGCGATGGCTGCCTGGGGCAGCTGGCGAGACAAGGACGCGGCCGAGCACTACTGGCTCGCGACCGATATGGGGAAGGCTGGGTCGACGCCCGCGGTGGTAACTGAGATTGAGAGGCGACTGCTGGAGCAGGACAAAATAGGTACGTTCCTGGATCTGTTCTACAGCCACCGGTCGCGGCCCTCGCAAGTCTTCACCCCGCCGCGCCTGTTGGGCGCCACCGTCAGGCTGTTGGCGCGTCGGGGATGCGACCGGCGGGTGCTGCTTGGGGAGGTGGGCACGCTCCTGGCTGAGGACTTCCAGCGAAAACGTCTCAACCGCAAGCCGGTGTACGCCGCCGCGGGCACTGCGCTCGACGCTGACCCTCCGACGTAGAGGACAGTGTCCTGCAGACCGCGGCGTGAAGGGCTCGATGGTCCGACATAACTGTCAAGGCACGCGCTCGCCGACGCGCAATGCTGCCTGCCCCTGTCTCATCTGGATAAGACGTGGTTGTCTCACGTGATTGAGATTCCGTTCTCATATGAATGAGACGCCGCATATGTGCGGCGTCTCACCGATGTGAGACAGCCCAATCTCGCTCATGTGAGACTCCAGGCGTCTCATCCATATGAGACCGGCGTCGCTTTCGCGAAGCTCCCTCACCTGACATGGAGCAAAATGTCAAGGCCCTGCGCGGGTTGGCGCTGAGCGGTTCGAGCGTGGGGTGGCGGGCGTCCCGGGGCAGCGACGGTGGATCAGACTGACATTCGCGGGTTGGTGCCGCATGACTGGTATCCGTCGGGAGCTGCCTCGGTCTAGCGTCGCGGGTCGCCGGCGAGCCGACGCCGCATAGGTGAAGCGAGGATTCTCCTTCTGGGAGGGAGCGCCCGCCACCCCACGCTCGAGCACGATCGTGTTCTCTTTAGCGAGTCCGTAGTGGCTGCTCGGTGGCGATCGCCCACACGAACCCGGCGAGTTCCCGTGCGCAGGCGACAACAATCTTCTGGTGGGGCTTACCGCGGCCTGCCATCCTTGCCCACCTTCGATGCAGTCGTTGTTGGCAGCGCCACGCATGCTCGAGGACCTGGGGGTCCTGGTCACGTTGGCGGCGCGCGAGTTCATAGCCGACCGTCGGGCGCCGCCGCCCGTTCCACGCTGACTCGACGAGCAGCCGCCTGGCGTGCGCTGAGCCGGCCTTGGTGATCGAGCCCTGCCTGCGACTCTCCCCGGAGGAGCGCTCTGAGGGGACCAGCCCGACGAAACTCATGAACTGCTCGGCGGTCTTGAACCTGCTGAAGTCCCCGGCCTCGGCGACCAGTCCGATCGCTGTCAGGGTGTCGATCCCGCGCATGCAGCGCAGCCTGGCGATCAGCTCGCGGTGGGGCCCCTCGCCGGCAAGACGGTGAAGCTCTGCCTGCAAGCTCTCGATGCGCCGGTCGATCTGGTCAACAGCGAACAGGTAGTCATCGAAGGCCTGCTGCTGGCCCGGGAGCTGGAACGCTTGGCGTCCAAGCCACGCGCGCCGTGTGGTGCCCCAGCACGTCGTCGGCATCGTCCGCTCGTGACGCAGACAGAACTTCCCCAGCCGGTGGCGGGCACGCATCCTGTCCAAACGCGCATCCTCGCGCGCCCGGACGAGATCGCGCAACGCCTCATGCTCGGGTGTCGGGATGAAGATCTCCGTCAAAAGTCCAGCGGCATGCAGTCCCGCCAGCCGCCGAGCGTCACGCTTATCGGTCTTCACCCGGTCACCAGGGCGCGAGGGCACCAGCCCAGGCGCGACGATCACGCTGTCGACTCCGGCCGCGACCAGCGCGCGATGCAAGCCGAACCCGGTCGGGCCGGCCTCCTGGCAGACCCGTGCGCCTGGCCACGCCCGGACCTCTCTGAGCAGCTGCTCGTGGTCATAGCCAAGCGTTCGCTCGCGCAACACCTCACCATCACGCACCGCCGCCAGCCTCACAGACGACTTGTGCACGTCCAACCCGACTACGACTGCCCTGCGATCCTCTGACATGGTCGGCGACCTCCGTATGTGGCTCGGCCGGGATCAAACCCGGCAACCCACGCAAATGCGCAGGCCGCCGGCCATCCTCACCGAGCACCCGGACCAACCCGGCCGCTCCATCCTGTCTAGTACGAGTACGGCTGGCAGGCGTAGGGTCTCGCATTAGGTCGATCTGCTCGCCGAGACGCTTGATCAGCTTGGTCTAGCGCATGAGTGGTGTGAGACGTGCGGCGAACTCGGCTGGCTGGCTGATCATCGCGGCGTGGTTGCCGGGAAGCTCGATCAGCGTTGTGCTGAGCGCGGCGGCCAGCGCCACGGCGCAGCGGTGGGGGTAGAAGTCGCGTCCCTCCTCGCTCGCGGTGACGACAATCCGCTCCGCGACCGAGACGACGCGCTCGAGGTCGAGCCGGTAGTCGGCGATCGCGGGGACATCGCGGCGGATGAAGAGCTCGACATCGTCGTGACGGACCTCGGGCCGGTCGTCGGCGCCGGTCAGTGACAGCCCGCGGTTGAGGCCGATGCTCTCGGCGATCCGGTTGAGCGCCGTGCCGGCGTCGTCTTGGTCGAGCTCGATGTCGAACGAAGCTCGGTCCTCGGCGGGCACGAGCTGACCGAGCGGCGGCTCGTGGACGACGAGCCGGGCTACCGGCCGGGGATCGGCCCCGGCGAGCTCGAGGCCGATCAGGGCCCCGACACTGGTGGCAAACGCCGATACGGATCCGGCGCCAAGGTCGTCGATCACGGCCCGGACATCGTTGGCGTGCAGAGACATGGTGGCCGGCTGCGAGCGATCGTCGATCCGGCTCCGTGAGTACCCGCGGCGGTCGTAGGTGATGACCGTGTGGCTGGGGGCCAGCTCACCGGCCAGCGCCGCGAGGGTGTCGGCGTTGCTCGGTCCGCCGCCGATCAGGACCAGCGGCGGACCGGAGCCCTGCGAGCGGTAGTAGATCTCCCCGCCGGGCACCACCACTCGGTGGTCGCTCACCGCGCGGAGGCGGTGCCGCGGCCGGCGACGAGCCGCGGGTGGCGCTTGCCGAAATAGCGCACGGCGCTCAGCAAGACCGAGCTGCCGCCGCCGAGGATGAGGACGGTCGGCGAGGCGCCGACGGCGATGCCGATGGCCAGGAAGATCACGCCGGAGACGAAGCTCAGGACGTTGGCGATGCGGGGGAAGCGAGAGCGGATGACGAGCAGCATGGTGGACCTTTCAGATCGGATGTAAGGGACAGATCGTATCTAAGCACACCATCCGCTAAGATGCAAGGCGTCTCTTATAGGTTCCTTTGTGACCGTCTCTCAGCCCACATCCGCAGACCGCCCGGTGGCCACCCGCCGCCGCGGCGCGGCGCTCGAGACCGCACTGCTCGACGCCGCGTGGGCCGAGCTCCAGGAGGTCGGCTACGCCAAGCTGACGATGGAGGGAGTCGCCGACCGGGCCAGCACGAGCCGCGCGGTGATCTACCGCCGCTGGCCCAGCCGGCACGAGTTCGTAATTGCGGCGCTCAGCCACCAGCAGCCGATCGGCCGTGGGCGAATCCCGGACACCGGTAGCCTGCGAGAGGACGTGCTCAGCATCATGCAGCGAGCGGCGCGACGGATCTCAGACATCGGCCCCTCGACTGTCACTGGCCTCCTGAACGACCTGATCGCCGACGACGCGTCACACGAGATCATCGACCAGCTCGCCCGCGGCGGCGGGGAGGTCGTGGGACAGATCCTCACGCGCGCAGTCGCTCGCGGCGAGGCACGAGACCACGTCCCCGATCGCGTCGCGCGACTCCCGCTCGACCTGATCCGCCACGAGCTGATCCTCAGCGACCGGGCGCCAACCAGCGAGACGCTTGAAGAGATCGTCGATGAGATCTTCCTGCCACTCGTCGAACCTGCCGGCTGAATGCCAACGGGACGCCCGGGACGCGCGAAACTCACGACGCGCGTCACGACCGTTGGCAGGCGTCTCATCCATATGAGACTCGTCTCTGTCGCGCGACCGGCCGGCGGAGCGAGCCGCAGCCTGGTCGGTCCCGTCAGGCCAGTGGCGTGCCGGCCAGCGCGAGGATGATTCCGGCCAAGCCGGCGGCGAGCAGCGTCTCGATGCCCCGCGTTTGGCGGCGAGTTGCGTGACGGCGGCCGCGCGACGACGGTCGCATGGTCGGCCGTAGCCGTTAGTCGGGCGCAGGCGGGAGATGCTCGGCGATGAAGCGTGCCACCTGAGTGCAGTCCCACTCCCAGAACCGTTCGGGTTGCTGATCGCAACCCCGGGGGATCTGCTCGAGCAGCTAGCTGCGTGCGGGGCGCTTCACCGTCTCATGGTCCCGGGCGCGGCGTACAGGCCACTACCTGATCAAGCGCGGGTCGCCCATCTGATCTACGCGCTGCCAGGTGACTGACCGCCAGTCGTTGACAGGCTGCCTTTGACATCGCCGGCGCGGCCTCAGTAATGGGATCGATCCGCCCTCGGCAGCGACAATCGCGTTGATCGCCAAGGCGCTTGATCTGTCGCCACGCTACTTCGCTGAGTATCGCCTGGCCGACGTAGGGTTTCGTATTTGGCGAGGAGCGGGTGCAAGGCAGCGAGGCGCCTGAGCCCCCGCATTCGTGCTCGCGCGGGGGTTAACGGCTATCGTTGAGGACCGCCGGTGTGCGGTGGCGCGGCGGCTAGTTGGACCGTGACGCGGAGCCCGCCAGTCGCCCGGGGGGAAAGGGTGAGTGTGGCATCGTGTGCCTGGGTGATGCTCTTGACGATTGCCAGCCCTAGTCCGACGCCTGCGTGGTCGGCGCGGACGCGTTCGTCGCCACGAAGAAATGGCTCGGCAAGCTTGGCCACCATCTGTGGCGCGAGCAGCTCGCCCGTGTTCTCTACCGTGAACTCCACGATGTCGGGACGAGCGCTGGTCGAGACCCAGACGGTGCCTTGGTCAGGGAGGTTGTGGACGATCGCATTGTGAACGAGGTTCGTGCTCAACTGCAGCAGGAGGGCGCGCGAGCCGATGGTGGGTGTCATCTCGACGGAGGTCTCGATGGCGACGCCGCGCTCTTCTGCGAGGGGGAGGAGTGTTTCGGTGGCTTCCTCCGCCATAAGGGACAGGTCGATGTCCTCTCGGATGAAGGAGCGCTGGCCGGCGCGGCTGAGGAGGAGCAATGCCTCGGTGAGGTCGATCGCTCGGGTGTTGACGGCTTGGAGGCGCTCGACGAGTTCGTCGTCGTCGCGGTTCGGATCGTTGCGGGCCACGTCGAGGAGGGTCTGTGTGACCGCCAGCGGGGTGCACAGCTCGTGGGAGGCGTTGGCCGCGAATCGCTGCTGCTCCGCGACGTGCGCTTCCAGCCGCGCGAGCATGGCATCAAAGGCGTCGGCCAGTTCGCGGAACTCGTCTCTGCGGCCCGGTAGCTGGATTCGGTGGGCGAGTGATCCAGCTGCGGCCATGCGGGTGGCGTCTGTGATGCGAGTCAGGGGCGCGAGCATCCGGCCGGCGAGAAACCACCCTCCCAGGAGGCCGAACACCAGCAGGAACGCCAACACCGCGGCTGCCCTCGGAGCGAAAACGTGCAGGAGGTTGGATCGGACGGGAAAGACGCCATGAATGTCGGTGCTTCCGGTGCTTCCGGGGACGATGAGCGCGTGTTGGGGGACGTAACGCAGGAGGAACACCCACACGGCGGCGAGCAGCAAAGCGCCCGCGAGCATGAGGAAGGCGGCGTAGCTGAGGGTGAGCTTGAGACGAGCACTCAAACCAGGGTCTCTATCCACAGTCTCCTCCCTCACACCCGGTGTCTTGTCGAGTGTCGATGCGGTACCCGACGCCGGCCACGGTGGCGATGATCGAGGGTTCGCCGAGGCGTTTGCGCAGTGCCGAGATAGTGATGCGCACGGCGTTGGTGAACGGGTGGCGTTCTCATCCCACGCTCGCTCTAGGAGTTCCTCGGCGCTGACGACACCGCCTTCGGCGACGACAAGAACCTCGAGCACGGCGAACTGCTTGCGGGTGAGCGCGACGTAGCGGTCGTCGCGGTAGACCTCGCGGCGGAATGGATCCAGACGCAGGCCTGCGATCTCTCGCACAGGCGGTCTGTTGTGGGCGCGCCTGCGGTCGAGCGCTCTGAGTCGGAGCACGAGCTCTTGGAGCTCGAACGGCTTGGTGAGGTAGTCGTCGGCGCCGAGCTCGAACCCGGAGATCTTGTCGTCGAGACGGTCGGCAGCGGTGAGCATCAGGATCGGCATGCCGTTGGCGGAGGTGACGATGCGCTGGGCGATCTTGTCGCCGGAGGGCCCGGGGATGTCGCGGTCGAGGACGGCGATGTCGTAGGCGTTGATGCTCAGCAGCTCCAGAGCGGTGTCGCCGTCACCGGCGATGTCCGCGGCGATCGCTTGCAGGCGTAGGCCATCGCGGATCGCTTCTGCCATGTAGGGCTCGTCCTCGACGATCAGCACGCGCACGCTCTGATGCTACGAGCTGGAACATATCGTCGGCGTATCGAAAAACCGATACGTGCCGGCAACACCCGGATGCGTTGAATAGTGGCGTGACCTCCAGGCAACCAGCATGGACCGCGGCGCGCCGTTCCCGATCGCCCCGGCGCTCCCAGTGCGCACGAGACCTGCGCCTGGTGGCCGAGGACGAGACGCTCACAGACATCGCCGGCAGTTGCTACTCGCTCCCGGTCGCGTCTCGGCACAGCCTTGATGTGAACGAACCAACTACTACCCGCAGGAGAACACATGCGTAGAAAACGATGGCCGCCGACCGCTCTTGCCCTGATCGCGATGGTCGCCCTGATCAGCGCGTGCGGTTCAAGCGCACCTGCCGAGAGCAGGGGCGCCAACAACACCGCCGTCAATGCTCAGAAGGCGGTGAAGTTCGCCGAGTGCATGCGCAGCAAAGGTGTCAGCGACTTCCCAGACCCGGGCGCGTCGGGCGAGTTCACCATCGATGGGATAGTGAACGGCTCGTCGCTAGACCCGAATACCCCGGCGTTCAAGCAGGCCATCAGCGCGTGTAAGGACCTAGAGCCAGCTGGATTTATGGGCAGCGCGCGGAGCCCCCAGCAGCAGCAGGCGGCGCTCAGGTTCGCCCAGTGCATCCGCGCCAACGGGGTGAAGGACTTCCCGGACCCCATCCCAAATGGGCCCCTCGTCGACACGAATCGAATCCCATCCGCCGCCGAGCCCGGTGGTATGAGCATTCTCCACGCCGCGATGCAGAAGTGCAGCGATGTGGCAGCCGCAGCTGGGGTCACGCGGTGAGGCGGAAGACGTGGGCGCGGGTCGCAGCGGCTGTTCTGATTGCCCTAGTCGTCACCGGCGGCGTGCTCGTCATGTCCGGTCCGAAGCAACAGGTCCCGGCTACGCAGCAGTCGCCGGTGGACACCGTGAAGGTGGAACGGCGGGCGCTCTCGGCGATGGTCTCCCAGGCGGGGACTCTGACCTATCGGGCGCAGCCGGATGGCTCGCCGTACTCCGTGATCAACCAGGCCCGCGGGATATACACCAACCTGCCCGCGGTCGGGCAGGTTGTTTCGCAGGGACAAGTGCTCTACCGGGTCAACGATCACCCGGTGGTGTTGCTGTATGGCTCGACACCTGCCTATCGGACCCTGTCGGCCGGGGAGAGCGGCCCCGACGTGGGCGAGCTCAACGCGGATCTGGTCGCGCTCGGCTACGGGACCCGAGCTCAGCTCAGTCCAAAGTCCGCCTCCTTCGGGCCGGCCACCATCACGGCCGTGCAGAAGCTCCAGGCCGTCGTGGGGGCGACGCAGAACGGTACGCTGACTCTCGGCCAGGTGGTGCTCGAGCCCACCGCGGTGCGGGTGACGAGCGTGTCGGCGCAGCTCGGGGGCAGCACCCAGGCCGGCGAGACGGTGCTGCAGGGCACCTCGACCACCCGCGAGGTGCAGGTGGCGCTGAGCGCCTCAGAGCAGACGACGATGGGGGTGGGGGACAAGGTGAGCATCACCCTGCCAAACAATCGGACCACACCAGGGATCGTCTCCTCGGTGGGGGCGGTCGCCGCCTGCCCGTCGAGCTCGGGGTCTGGCGGGTCGGGGTCCAGTTCCGCCGCGCCGGAAACGGACACCTGCTCGTCAAACGGCTCGGGGAGCAGCACACCGACCATCACCGTGGGCGTCACCCTCTCTGACCCGGCCGCTACTGGCACATGGGATCAGGCCCCGGTGCAGGTCGGTATCATCACCGCCAGCGTGTCCAACGCCTTGGTGGTGCCGGTGACCGCGCTGCTGGCCCAGTCCGCCGAGGGCTACGCCGTCGAGGTCGTCGCCGCAGGCGAGCGCAACCATCTCGTGCCGGTCTCGCTCGGACTGTTCGACGATGCCGAAGGGCTGGTGCAGGTCACCGCCTCGGCGCTGGCCGCCGGTCAAGAAGTGGTGGTCCCGACGACGTGACCTCCACTTCGCCACTCACGCCAAACAGCAATGCGGTCACGGCCGGCAACGGCTTCGCGATCGCAGGGGTCCCTGTCCTTGATGTGGACGAGGTAACCAAGAGCTATCCCGGCGAGTCGCCCGTCCAGGCCCTGCGCGAGGTGAACCTCACTATCGGCCAGGGGGAGCTGGTCGGGATCGTCGGCCCCTCGGGGTCGGGCAAGACCACCTTGCTGCAACTGATGGGCACCCTCGACCGGCCCACCAGCGGGCGGGTGCGGATCACCGGCCTCGATGTGGCAACGATGGCCGACGAGGACGTGGCCTACCTGCGGGCGACCCGGATCGGGTTCATCTTCCAGCAGTTCTTCCTGGCCGAGCACTCCACCGTGTTGGACAATGTCGCTGACGGGCTCCTCTACGCAGGCATCCCCCTCGCCCAGCGCCGCGAGCGCGCCCTCAAGGCCCTGGAGCTGGTCGGCCTGGCGGAGCGCCCCAATGCCCGTCCCACCCAGCTCTCCGGCGGGCAACGCCAACGGGTCGCGATCGCCCGAGCTTCTGGTCGGCCGGCCCGCCATCGTGCTTGCTGACGAGCCGACGGGGAACCTCGACCAGGTGACCGGGCAGTCGATCCTGGCCCTGATCGACCAGCTCCACCAGGCCGGCTCGACGATCGTGGTCATCACCCACGACCACGCGATTGCCGAGCGGATGCGCCGCAAGGTCGAGATCCTCGACGGCCGGATCGTGGCCGACACCGGTCCCGCCGACGGCACCGATCCCCGCCTCCGACCTTGCGCTCAACCGCTCACCCACGCAGCGCAGACAGCGTCCGGTTCGCCCGCCAGCGAGGAGCCGCGGTGACCTCCGCCGCCACCTTGACCCGGAGACATCTACCGCTCGCCGACCTGATCCGGCTCTCCACCGTCGGGCTGCGCACCCGCAAGCTGCGGGCCGGGCTGTCCGTGCTCGGTATCGCAATCGGCGTGGCCGCTATCGTCGCCGTGCTTGGCCTGTCGGCCTCCTCCCAGGCCGGCCTGCTCGACGAGATCAACCAGCTTGGCACCAACCTGCTCACCGTCAGCAACGGGCAGAGTCTCACCGGCGGCACCGCCGAGCTGCCGATCACGGCGCCGGGCATGATCGGCCGTATCAGCGGTGTCCAGCAGGTGCAGAGCACCGGGGCTGTCGGCGGCGCCAACGCCTTCCGCAACCCTTACATCCCCGCGGTCGAAACCAACGGCCTGACCGTCCAAGCTGCATCCCTTGACCTCCTCCCGGTTCTCGCCACTACCGTCGCCCAAGGCCATTACCTCAACGCCGCCACCGCCCAAGAGCCAGTCGCCGTCCTCGGCGCCGTCACCGCTCAACTGCTCGGGATCGACCGCATCTACGCCGCCGAGCGGATCTGGGTGGGCGGCCAATGGTTCTACGTGGTCGGCATCCTCAAACCGGCCGTGCTCGCCTCCAGCATCGACAACTCCGTCCTGGTCGGCTATCCCGCGGCAGAGAATTACCTGGGGTTCGATGGGCATCCCTCCACCATCTACCTCCGCGCCGAAACAGACCGAGTCAACGCGGTCGACAACCTTCTTGCCGCGACCGCCAACCCTGAGAACCCCAGCGGGGTCAACGTCAGCCAGCCATCCGACGCTCTTGTCGCCCAAGCTGACGCCAAGAGCGCGCTCAACGGTCTGTTCCTCGGCCTCGGCGCCGTCGCCCTTCTGGTGGGCGCGGTTGGGGTTGCGAACATCATGATCATCAGTGTCTTGGAGCGCCGCTCCGAGATCGGTCTCAGACGGGCGCTCGGTGCGACCCGCGGTCAAATCCGCGGACAGTTCCTTTCAGAGGCGATTCTGCTCGGTCTGCTCGGTGGCGCCGTCGGGGTCGCGCTCGGCGCCGTGTCCACCGTCGCGTACGCCTACACCAAACACTGGGTCGCCGTCATCCCCACCGAAGCCTGGGTTGGCGGCATCGCCGCATCCCTCATCATCGGCGCGGTCGCCGGGTTGATCCCCGCCCTACGCGCCGCCCACCTGTCACCCACCCAGGCCCTGTGGTCCGTCTAGGTGTCCTGCCTAGGGAGGTTGTGAGCGGTTGGTGTCCGGGCCGCTCCTGAGGCTTTGTGTCCTGCCAGGGATCCAAAGCAAAGGAGGGCCCGGATGGGTCAGCACGTTAGGGGCAAGCTCGGACCTGCGGGTCGGGTCGCGTTGGTGCGTTTGATGCTGGAGGAAAGCTGCTCGGAGAGAGCGGCGGCGGCACGGTTGGCTGTTGCGCCCGCCACCGCGCATCATTGGAAGCGCCGGTTTCTTGAGGCGGGTGTTCAGGAGCGCGCTGATGGACGATGGGCGCTTGATCGCTCCAGTCGTCCCCACCGTTCACCGAACCGCACCCCGGAGGACGTCGAGCGGCGTGTTTGCGAGGAGCGCAGACGCACGGGTTGGGGCCACGTCTGATCGCCGGGGAGACCGGCGTCGCTCATTCGACGGTTCACGCGATCTTGCGTCGCCACGGCATCTCACGAGCGCCGAGAGCACCGCGCGAGGAGGCTCGCCGCTATGAGTGGCCGTGTCCTGGGGACCTGCTGCACATGGACATCAAGCGCTATCCCAGATTCCGCCGGCCAGGTCACGGGATAACCGGTGATCGCCGCCGATCAAGCAAAGACTGGGCAAGACGGCTCGGACACGACTATTTCCACGCGATCGTCGACGATCATTCCCGGCTGGTCTACGGCGAGCTGCTAGACAGGATGGAGCGGCCGGGTTGGTCCGGGTGCTCGGTGAGGATGGCCGGCGGCCTGCGCATTTGCGTGGGTTGCCGGGTTTGATCCCGGCCGAGCCACATACGGAGGTCGCCGACCATGTCAGAGGATCGCAGGGCAGTCGTAGTCGGGTTGGACGTGCACAAGTCGTCTGTGAGGCTGGCGGCGGTGCGTGATGGTGAGGTGTTGCGCGAGCGAACGCTTGGCTATGACCACGAGCAGCTGCTCAGAGAGGTCCGGGCGTGGCCAGGCGCACGGGTCTGCCAGGAGGCCGGCCCGACCGGGTTCGGCTTGCATCGCGCGCTGGTCGCGGCCGGAGTCGACAGCGTGATCGTCGCGCCTGGGCTGGTGCCCTCGCGCCCTGGTGACCGGGTGAAGACCGATAAGCGTGACGCTCGGCGGCTGGCGGGACTGCATGCCGCTGGACTTTTGACGGAGATCTTCATCCCGACACCCGAGCATGAGGCGTTGCGCGATCTCGTCCGGGCGCGCGAGGATGCGCGTTTGGACAGGATGCGTGCCCGCCACCGGCTGGGGAAGTTCTGTCTGCGTCACGAGCGGACGATGCCGACGACGTGCTGGGGCACCACACGGCGCGCGTGGCTTGGACGCCAAGCGTTCCAGCTCCCGGGCCAGCAGCAGGCCTTCGATGACTACCTGTTCGCTGTTGACCAGATCGACCGGCGCATCGAGAGCTTGCAGGCAGAGCTTCACCGTCTTGCCGGCGAGGGGCCCCACCGCGAGCTGATCGCCAGGCTGCGCTGCATGCGCGGGATCGACACCCTGACAGCGATCGGACTGGTCGCCGAGGCCGGGGACTTCAGCAGGTTCAAGACCGCCGAGCAGTTCATGAGTTTCGTCGGGCTGGTCCCCTCAGAGCGCTCCTCCGGGGAGAGTCGCAGGCAGGGCTCGATCACCAAGGCCGGCTCAGCGCACGCCAGGCGGCTGCTCGTCGAGTCAGCGTGGAACGGGCGGCGGCGCCCGACGGTCGGCTATGAACTCGCGCGCCGCCAACGTGACCAGGACCCCCAGGTCCTCGAGCATGCGTGGCGCTGCCAACAACGACTTCATCGAAGGTGGGCAAGGATGGCAGGCCGTGGTAAGCCCCACCAGAAGATTGTTGTCGCCTGCGCACGGGAACTCGCCGGGTTCGTGTGGGCGATCGCCACCGAGCAGCCACTACGGACTCGCTAAACCTTGATCCACCGTTGTGATGTGAGGGCGTTGGCGTGGGCGGTGATCGCGTCGGCGAGGGGACCGTTGTTGTCTGGCTGGGCCGCGGAGCGGTCCGTTGGTTGGCTGTGAGGTGTTGGAGGGGCCGTTGAGGGTCGTGTCCCGATGGGGTTCGGGCAGGCCGGGGCTGGCAGCGTGCCAGCAATCGGTGTCGCGGGGCTTGCCCAGGGTCAGGCTGGTGGTGGGAGCGCGCGCAGGCGGGCGAGTGCGGCGAGGAAGTCATCGGCCCAGGGCCAGCGGACGGGCATTCGTAGTGTGACGCGGCGTCCGTGGCGGGCGAGTCGTCCGGGGAGCGCGAGTAGTCGGCGGCGTAGCGTGCGCGCGGTCCTGGTCGTGGCGTTGGGCAGGGCGATCGTCTGTGTCCAGCGCAGCAGGTTGTGTGCGAGTGCGGCGATTACCGTCCACGCGGCGTTGGCGTTGAACTGCCCGGAGGGAAAGTGCGCCAGGGCCTGGTCCTTGAGATCGCGGATAGCGAGCTCGACGACGGCGTGTTGGCGATGCTCGGCCTCGACCACGGCGAGCGCGTCGCCGCGGTTCGTCGCGAACGGGTAGTGATCCCAGACGGGCAGCAACTCGCCCTGCTGGGTCAAGCGCCGGACGCGGCGCACGATCAGCCGCCAGTCACCGAGTGTGGTCTCGGCGATCTGCGCGATCGACGTCTCTGGGTAGTCCTCCAAGGTGACCCATGCGTCTTCATCGATCGCCTCGATAGCGGCGCGGACGTGTGGCTGCATGCGCACGCCGATCGAGAACTTCCAGCCCGCCTGATCGAGCCTGGTGAACGTCTTCTTGTTCCAGAACCCCGAGTCGGCCCGCAGCAGCCGCTCGCCCGTCGCGCCGGCCCGGTTGACACGCGCGATCAGCTCGTCGCAGAAGCGCAGCATCCCGCGCGATGTGTTCGCCGACCCGTGACGCAGACGGATGTGCAGCACCTCACCGGTATCGGCGCGCGTAGCGACGATCGGGTGATAACCGCGCTTGTGGGTGTAGCCGAAGCCGACGCCCTGCTTGGCATAGCCATAAACCTCGCCGACGAAGCTGTCAGCGTCGATCACCAGCCGCTCCTCGCCAGGTCCGCCGCCCGCAGCCCACGCGTGCCTGATCGTCTGGTCGAGCACGCGGTCGAGCTGGCGAACATGCCCGAACGTGAACGCACGCAGAAACGTCCCCAACGTCGAAGGTGCCGCTACGCCATGGCCGAGCACCACGCCGGTCTGCCCGGAGCGCAACACATCGCAGTCCTCGATGCAGTCCGCGCCGAGCACCATCGCCGAGACCAGACTCATCACCTTCCTGCCCGGGTTCGCGCCACCAGCACGATCGCCGAGATCGACCGCGTCATCAACGACTTGTTCGATCCCCAGCCGCGCTGCGAGCAGCGCCGGGAGCATCACACCAGCGTTCGCGACCGCCCGCTCATCATCGAACACGACCCTCGAAACGTCCGCCAGACCCTTCACCATGATGGTGACCTCCTGGTGCAGGCCCGCCGTCGCCCGACACGACAGCTTTCTGCCTGCTCAGGAGGTCATTTAAATCCCAGCCCCGGACGGCACCCCACCCAACAACGGTGGATCAAGGCTAAAGAGAACACGATCGTGCTCGAGCGTGGGGTGGCGGGCGCTCCCTCCCAGAAGGAGAATCCTCGCTTCACCTATGCGGCGTCGGCTCGCCGGCGACCCGCGACGCTAGACCGAGGCAGCTCCCGACGGATACCAGTCATGCGGCACCAACCCGCGAATGTCAGTCTGATCCACCGTCGCTGCCACGGGACGCCCGCCACCCCACGCTCGAACCGCTCAGCGCCAACCCGCGCAGGGCCTTGACATTTTGCTCCATGTCAGCTGATGAGAAGGCGCCGACCGTGACCAGTTTCACCGAACGCGCACTCGCATGGTTTCAAACGCAAGGGATCGCTCCCCGACGGCTGATGACCGACGGCGCGTGGGCATACAGGAGAAACAAAACCCTCCGGTCGCTGCTAGAAGCGCACGCGATTGTGCACATCGTGACGCCGCCGTACACGCCGCAGTGGAACGGCAAGGTCGAGCGTTTCCACCAGACAATGGAGCGCGAGTGGGCCAAGGGCGTGCGCTACAAGAACAGCACCGCCCGCAACCGAGCCCTGCCACACTGGCTCGACTACCACAACACGCGCAGGCCCCACTCAGCACTCAAAGGCAACCCACCAACCAACCGCGCTCACAACCTACCCGGGCAGGACAACTAGACAGTATGGGTGGGCGTCTGTGTTGGTCTTGAGCTGAGATCGTCGACGCTCCTGCGCGTCGTGTGTCGCGGGCTGGTTACCGCATCGATGGAAAGGGAGCGTCGAGATGGTTGAAGGTATCTGTTTCGCTGGGCTTGATGTGCATGCGCGAAAGACGGCTGCTGCGGCTGTGCAGCTGGGGTCGGGTGAGGTGTGGAAGGCGCAGCTGCCGGGGTCCTCAGCGGCAGCGATCGAGTGGTTGCAGTCCCTTCCGGGCCAGGTGCGAGCGGTCTGAGGCCGGCTCGACAGGGTTCGAGCTGGCGCGGGCGGCGAGGGCTGCTGGTGTTGAGCTGATGGTCTGCGCGCCGGGTGCGATCCCGCGCCAGCCCGGTGATCGGATCAAGACCGACACGCGCGATGCGTTGAAGCTCGCGAGGCTGCACGCGGCCGGCCAGCTGTGTCCGGTGCTGGTGCCGGCGCCTGAGCTGGAGGCGTTGTGTGATTTGGTGCGTGCCCGTGAGGATCTGCGAGGCGATCTGATGCGCGCCCGCCACCGCATCGGCAAGCTGCTTTTGCGCCACGGCATGATCTGGACGGGGCCTGGTGAGGCGTGGGCTCAGCGTCACCTGCAGTGGCTGGGCAAGGTTCGCTTCGAGCAGCCTTTGCTGGAGGTCGTCTTCGGTGAGTATCTCGCCCATCACGAGGTGCTGCTCGCCAGGCGCGAGCGGCTGGACGGGCTGATCCTCGGGCAGTCCACCCATGGCTCGTGGGCGCCAACGGTCGCGCGGCTGCGCTGCCTGCGCGGCATCGACACGCTGACCGCGGTCGGACTGGTCGCCGAGATCGGGGAGATCACGGCGTTTGCGCACCCCAAGCATCTCGCGAGTTACCTCGGGCTCGTCCCTTCCGAGCACTCCTCGGGGACCAAGCGCCGGCAGGGATCGATCACGAAAGCCGGATCCAGCCATGCCCGCAGACTGCTCGTCGAGGCGGCCTGGCACTACCGCCGGGCGCCGAGTGTGTCGCTGACGCTGAAGCGCCGCCAGAAGGATCAGCCGCCCGCAGCTATCGAGGCAGCGTGGCGGGCCCAGCTGCGGCTGCATCGTCGCTGGTCGCACCTCGACAGCTCACGCGCGAAGAAGCGCAGGGTCTGTCCGATGTTCTGTGTGTGGTTGGGGGTGATCGATCGGGCTTGGTGGCGGGCCGCTACCGGCTGGAAAGGACCCCTTGATGAGTACGCAGACCATGAAGTCCAAGGCGAGCACGAAGGCGGCTGGTGAGCAGCTGGCGGCTGGCGAGGATGTTGTTGATCGTTTGGCGGGCTTGTTGCCCGCGGAGGAGCTCCAGGACGCGTTGAAGGGCCTGGAGCCTGAGGAGATCACGGGCCCTGGCGGTTTCCTTAGCCTTGATCCACCGTTGTTGGGTGGGGTGCCGTCCGGGGCTGGGATTTAAATGACCTCCTGAGCAGGCAGAAAGCTGTCGTGTCGGGCGACGGCGGGCCTGCACCAGGAGGTCACCATCATGGTGAAGGGTCTGGCGGACGTTTCGAGGGTCGTGTTCGATGATGAGCGGGCGGTCGCGAACGCTGGTGTGATGCTCCCGGCGCTGCTCGCAGCGCGGCTGGGGATCGAACAAGTCGTTGATGACGCGGTCGATCTCGGCGATCGTGCTGGTGCCGCGAACCCGGGCAGGAAGGTGATGAGTCTGGTCTCGGCGATGGTGCTCGGCGCGGACTGCATCGAGGACTGCGATGTGTTGCGCTCCGGGCAGACCGGCGTGGTGCTCGGCCATGGCGTAGCGGCACCTTCGACGTTGGGGACGTTTCTGCGTGCGTTCACGTTCGGGCATGTTCGCCAGCTCGACCGCGTGCTCGACCAGACGATCAGGCGCGCGTGGGCTGCGGGCGGCGGACCTGGCGAGGAGCGGCTGGTGATCGACGCTGACAGCTTCGTCGGCGAGGTTTATGGCTATGCCAAGCAGGGCGTCGGCTTCGGCTACACCCACAAGCGCGGTTATCACCCGATCGTCGCTACGCGCGCCGATACCGGTGAGGTGCTGCACATCCGTCTGCGTCACGGGTCGGCGAACACATCGCGCGGGATGCTGCGCTTCTGCGACGAGCTGATCGCGCGTGTCAACCGGGCCGGCGCGACGGGCGAGCGGCTGCTGCGGGCCGACTCGGGGTTCTGGAACAAGAAGACGTTCACCAGGCTCGATCAGGCGGGCTGGAAGTTCTCGATCGGCGTGCGCATGCAGCCACATGTCCGCGCCGCTATCGAGGCGATCGATGAAGACGCATGGGTCACCTTGGAGGACTACCCAGAGACGTCGATCGCGCAGATCGCCGAGACCACACTCGGTGACTGGCGGCTGATCGTGCGCCGCGTCCGGCGCTTGACCCAGCAGGGCGAGTTGCTGCCCGTCTGGGATCACTACCCGTTCGCGACGAACCGCGGCGACGCGCTCGCCGTGGTCGAGGCCGAGCATCGCCAACACGCCGTCGTCGAGCTCGCTATCCGCGATCTCAAGGACCAGGCCCTGGCGCACTTTCCCTCCGGGCAGTTCAACGCCAACGCCGCGTGGACGGTAATCGCCGCACTCGCACACAACCTGCTGCGCTGGACACAGACGATCGCCCTGCCCAACGCCACGACCAGGACCGCGCGCACGCTACGCCGCCGACTACTCGCGCTCCCCGGACGACTCGCCCGCCACGGACGCCGCGTCACACTACGAATGCCCGTCCGCTGGCCCTGGGCCGATGACTTCCTCGCCGCACTCGCCCGCCTGCGCGCGCTCCCACCACCAGCCTGACCCTGGGCAAGCCCCGCGACACCGATTGCTGCCACGCTGCCAGCCCCGGCCTGCCCGAACCCCATCGGGACACGACCCTCAACGGCCCCTCCAACACCTCACAGCCAACCAACGGACCGCTCCGCGGCCCAGCCAGACAACAACGGTCCCCTCGCCGACGCGATCACCGCCCACGCCAACGCCCTCACATCACAACGGTGGATCAAGGCTTAGCCGGCTAGCGGGCCGTGTGATCGAGACGGCGCTCGGCGCGGAGCTGAGCGAGCATCTGGGCTATCCGCTTGGACAGGCGCCCCCGGACGGCGCCGGGAATCATCGCAACGGGTCGACCCCCAAGACGGTACAGACCGAATACCCCGAGGGACCGCGCCGGAACCTTCGAACCGCAATTGGTCGGCAAGCGCCAGACGCGGCTGGCGGGGCTGGACGAGAAGATTCTCGGCCTCTACGCGGGCGGAATGAGCGTCCGTGACATCGAAAGCCACCTGCGCGATCTCTATGGCGTGAATGTCGGCAGAGACACGATCAGCCGCGTCACCGACGCGATCCTCGAGGACGTGCAGGCGTGGCGCACCCGGCCTTTGGAGCGGGTCTACCCGATCGCGTATTTCGACTGCCTGATGGTCAAGGTCCGCGAAGACCGCTCCGTCCAAAACCGGGCTTGCTATCTCGCGATCGGCGTCAGCGTCGAGGGCGAACGCGAGGTCCTCGGGATCTGGTGGCAAGACACCGAGGGCGCGAAGTTCTGGCTCGCCGTCCTGAAAGACCTGCACCAGCGCGGCGTCGGAGACGTCTTGGTTTGCTGCGTCGACGGGCTGAACGGGTTCCCCGACGCGATCGAAGCAGTGTTCCCCAAAGCATGGGTTCAAAGCTGCATCGTTCACCAAATCCGCTCGTCGATGCGCTACGTCTCCTACACCGAGCGCAAGCGCGTCGCCAGCGACCTGAAGCCGATCTACCGTGCCGTGAACGTCGAGGCCGCCGAAGCAGCCTTGCAACACTTCGACGAAAAGTGGGGCGAGAAGTACCCCATGATCGCCGAATCATGGCGCGCACGCTGGGAGAACATCACACCGTTCCTCGCGTTCCCAGCCGACCTCCGCAAAGCCGTCTACACCACAAACAGCATCGAGAACCTCAACCGACAAATCAGAAAGGCAATCAAGACCAGAGGACACTTCCCCGACGAGCAAGCAGCCACCAAGCTCATCTACCTCGCCATCCAACGAGCCGAGGGCAAGTGGCAACAAGCATTCAACTGGACAGCAGCACTCAGAGGCCTCAAGATCCACTTCGGAGACCGACTACCCAACTAACCACCACCCAACTCACACACAGAAGGTCGGACACTCTCGAGAAGCTCGCGTGCTTCGTCTGGGAGATCGCCCAACAACCCGACTGACCCCCAACGCACATCCCGTTCGGTGTGGGGGTGGCGGCCGGCGCCGCGTCACACGGGACCCGCGATCCGGCTATGAGCACCAGCCCCGGTTGGCGCGCTCGTTTCTAGACAGCGGCCCAGGCGCAGCGAAGAACCGTCTTGAGGTACCCAGCCCTCACATATCAGCCTGACTGCACTCGCAGCCCCGACCGCCACCCGCACACCGAACCACAGCCCCAATACACCAAGCCCCACACCCCAGAGACTCCAATCACCCCCAGCCAACTTGACAACCACCACCCATATCAGCCGGCCTGGGTCCGCACGCCCGAGACCTGCTGTCCGGCCGCGGCGCGCATCTCTCGCATGGCGGCGAATTGCATCCGTTCCGCGGATTGCAGGGAGGTCCGCGCAAAGGCGCGCTGGCCGTCGCCGACGGAGGCAAACGTGGCGACGAGCGGGTCGCTCGCCGCGCTGTTTGCGCAGCGAGCGGCTGGTCTATCAGGGCGCGCAACCGCGAGCGAACACCTCGACGCCAGTTTGTTACGGCCGAGGCGCCCGTTGGTCTCGGCGGTTGTGAGGGCGAAGAAGTGTCGGACCGTGCGCTTGAAATCCTCGATCTCGAGCCAGCCGTCCTCTCGAGCGCGCGCAGTTGGGCGACGGTTTCGCGCTCAACGCGGTCGGGACCGGCCTCGCGCCACGCGGGCCAACTACCGATCCGCCTTCGGCCGAACGTGCCCTTCGAGGCTGCTTGCTCGGCCGCGCGGGTGGTAGGGAAGGCCCTGCACATGCTCAGCGTCAGTCAGTAGCTCGATCAGACCCACGGTGTCACATGAGTGGAGATTCCTGTCTCACATGGATGAGACGCCGCACATGCGGCGTCCCGCCGATCTGAGACGGCCCAGTCCCATGCATCTGAGATGTGATCGTCCTATCCATGTGAGACTCGACTGACAGAGTAGCGGCGTCGCGCTGGTCGGACAGGCCTCTATGCGTGCGTCAGAGCGGGGCTGGTGGCGGGACGGTCCGGCGGCACGCAGACCATTCCCTCGCTAAATCCGGCCGAGCCGATCCCGAAGGCGGCGTTGAATCGGTCGAGGTTGACTAGCGTCAGCAGCGCGGTGATCTCGACCAGCTGCTCGTCGCTGAAGTGCTCCTTCAGCTGCGCGAACAGCTCGTCGGTGACTTCGACCGGCGTGCGCATCACCGCGACCGTGTAATCGAGCGCCAGCTTCTCGCGTTCGGGGAACAGGTCGCTCTGGCGGTAGCGCGGCAGAGCGAGCAGCTCCTCGTCGGACAAACCGGAGTTGCGGCAGATCTGCGAGCCGAGATCGACACAGAACTCGCACCCGATCATTTGCGCACCCTTCAGCTCGACCAGGTTCTTGAGCCGCTCATCGACGGACTTCCCCTTGCGCACCGCCTGGTTGAACCTGCCCATCCCCATCATCATCTTCGGCTGGTAGGCCCAGAGCTCCATCGGCTCCAGGCCATTGCCGCTCTGCGGCTCGCGGCCGGTCAGCTTCTTCATCATCCGCGGTCCGAACGTGTAGACGAGCCTGACCAGCGGCCCGGCCGTTGCCTTCGATACTCCCTGGATGCGTGCCATCGGGTGTCTCCTGTCACATAGAGTGGCGTTTGTGGGTCCATTCGATATGACCCGCGAGCCCCCGACGTTGTGACCGCGATGGACGAACTCGAGCTGGCCAACCGATTCGATCACCAGCGGTCCCAGCTGCGTGCGGTCGCCTACCGGATTCTCGGTTCTGTCACCGAGTCAGAGGACGCCGTCCAAGAGGCGTGGCTACGGCTGCAGCGAACTGACGCCGAGCAGATCGACAGCCTCGAGCGATGGCTGACGACGGTTGTCGCTCGGATCTGCCTGAACATGCTCCGGTCGCGACGGAGCCGTGGCGAGCAGCCGCTCGACAGCTTGCGGCCAGAGCCGATCATCGACAACCCGGCGGTCGGGACCGATCCCGAGCACGAAGCGCTGCTAGCGGACTCAGTCGGCATCGCGCTGCAGGTCGTGCTCGACACGCTCAGCCCAGCCGAGCGGCTCGCGTTCGTGCTGCACGACATGTTCGCCGTGCCGTTCGACGAGATCGCCGCGATGGTCGACCGCTCACCCCAGGCGACCCGCCAGCTCGCCAGCCGTGCCCGCAGCCGCGTGCGCGACGCCGCCCCGGCGCCGGACCCAGATCTCCCTCGCCAGCAGGCAGTCGTCGACGCCTACTTTGTGGCCGCCCGGGAGGGCGACCTCGAGGCGCTGGTGGCGGTCCTCGACCCAGATGTGGTGCTCCGCGCCCACCGCCGCGACGGCGAGCCCCTCGAGCTGCACGGCGCCGCGCGAGTCGCGCGAGGGGCGATGACAGCCCGGCGATTTGCGCCTTATGTTCGCCCGGCGCTGGTCAACGGCGCCGCCGGCGTGGTCGCGTTCGACGGCGAGCAGCCGTTCGCGGTGCTCGCTTTCACAGTCGTCGGTGACCGTGCGGTAGCGATCGACGTGTTCAACGACCCCGAGCTGGTCGCCAAACTCGACATCCGGGGGATCACCGCCTGAGCGACAAATCGAGATCTTGGCCGTCGCGTTCCGAGCGTCGTGGCTCGCGTTCTCAGGCGGAGCGGAGTGTCTGATGACGCTCGCGGCAGCCGCGTATCCGTCGGCGTCGGCTCCTGGCCGAATCCCACTCATGTGAGACTCTGGTTGTCGGCCGGCTTTCCGCGGCGTTACCGCGATCTGAGCGGCTGCGCCGCCGTCGAGGACAAGCGTCTCGTCGGGTTCGCGTGCGCGTGCATCGACGCGGCGCGCGGCGCTGACGTGATTCACAATCTCATAGAGGATGATGAGCGCGGGCGTTTTGGAAGGCGCAGCAATCACGATCAGTTTGGAAGGAGAGTAATGGCTGACACCACCTGCCACATGTCGATCTCCCTCGACGGCTTCGTCGCCGGGCAGGATCAAAGCCGCGAAGACCCGCTCGGCAAGCGGGGCCGCGAGCTTCACGGCTGGCACCTTGGCGACGAGCGCGCTAACGAGGCGGACGCCACCGCCGAGCGCCGTCTGTTGCGCCCTCGTGGCGCCTACGTCATGGGCCGCAACATGTTCGGTCCGATTCGCGGCGAGTGGGACGATGAGTGGTCGGGCTGGTGGGGCCCCGAGCCGCCCTATCACGCGCCCGTGTTTGTCCTAACCCATCACTCTCACGCGCCGATCGAGATGGAGGGCGGGACCACGTTTCACTTCGTGACCGATGGCTTCGAGGCAGCCTACACACAGGCCCGCGAGACTGCCGGCGCAGACGGCGTCGACATCGCGGGCGGCGCCTCGACCGTCCGCCAAGCGCTGCTAGCGGGCGTCATCGACGAGCTCTGGCTCGACATCGTCCCCGTTCTGCTCGGGTCTGGCGAGGGGATATTCAACGGCATCGCCGAGTTCGAGTTCGAGCCCGCCGAGGTCCTTCATTCCCCACTGGCGACGCACATCTGCTACCGCCGGGCGGGATGAGACGGATCGGTCTCAAATCGGTGAGATTCCGGTCTCATATGGACGAGATGCGGCGTCCCGCCGATCTGAGACTGCCCAGTCCCATTCATGTGAGACCGCGACGTCCCATCTATGTGAGACCGACGGGACCGAGAGGGACCCGTGAGGATGCTCGCTGCGTTTTCCGCTCGGCGGCGGCCGTCTTACGCGAGCGATTCGAGTGTGAGGCCGGGTACGGCCTTGAAGATTGTGTCGTTGGAGACGAGCGGGATCCCGAGACGGATTGCGGTCGCGGCGATCCAGTGGTCGGCGTTGTGCTCGCGCTGCGCGAGAGCGTGACCGATCGCGGCGCAATCGGCACGCATCTGGGCACAGATCGCCACGAGCTCGGGGCCGGTATGGATAACCTCCGCGCGCCGGATCTTGCTCTCGAGCTTCAGCATCCGGGCCTCGCCCCAGCCGCGGCGGATCGCCCCGTAGCGCAGCTCCGTAGCCGTCTGGAAGGAGATGAACGCCGGCCGGCCGGTGATGATCGGCGCGTAGCTTTCAGCCAACCGTGACGTCGGGACCAGGTCAGCGCTGAAGACATCGGTATCGATCACGATCGCGCTGCGCGATCCGGGTGCGGTCACGACTGGACAGCTGCGAGGAAGGCCTCGCCCTCCTCTTCGCTGAGATCCTCGATCACCATCTCATCGTGATCGGGCAGCGGATGCGCGCGGCGCAGCAGCTCCTCGATCGGGAACTCCAAGTGCTCGGGTTCGCTCTGGCTCGCAGGATGTGTCGACACGATCCCTGAAGTGTAGGGGGGGTCTGCAGTTCAGAGGTCATGAGAGGGCTATGAGACAGTGGCAGCGATGATGCCCGCCGCGGTTGCTCCGGCGAACTCGATCCCTGTGGCCCACCGTGGCTGGTCGCGCCCGTAGGCCTTGGCGATCGCGCCGCATGACTCGGCCACCGTGAACACCAACAGGGCGATGAGGACGCCGACGATGGTTTGCCGGTAGGGGTGGGCGGATGTGGCGGAGACGACGGAGGCCGCGGCATACGCCAAACGATGCACAAAGATGAGCCCAGCAACCCATATCATCGACAAGAACGCGCCGCGGTACCCGGCGAGTTCGGCCAGCATCCGCCGGTCCTTGCGGCTGCGGTCTGCGCTGAGGGTGGCGGCCGAGGTGATGATTAGTTCACCCGACGCCCGTGCGGCGGCCTCGAGCACCATCGCGGCGGCCTTGCCGTTGAGAGGGTCTGCGACGGCGAGAGCCTGTAGTCGAGCGTCGTCGATGGCGCGTGCGCTGAGCTGATGGTCCACCTCCTTGCGGCGACTGGCGAGCCACCAACGCGCGTACGGAGCGTCCGCGTCCGTCCATTTGTCGGCCCGGAACGCGGCGGCCACGGCGTTCGCGACCAGCGGCTGTCCGGACCGGTGGCGTGCCAGAGCGTCAGCGAACTCAGCGGTCGCTTCAGATGAGCGGCGCTGGTTGAGGACGTCCGCCGCATCGGTGAGCAGCCACTCGGGTGCGCGCATGTGTGCGGCGTCAAGGCCGCGCAGCACAACCGCCAGCAGGGATGGGTCACCTCCGATGCCGAATCGTCCCTGCCTACGGCGCTCCAGCGCTGTGATGGCCTCGCCGAGCAAGTCTGGCCAGTTGGACGGCGGGTCAACTTCGAGAGCATTGGCAGCACTGAGGGCCTGGCCGACGACGGCGGCGTGGGGCACATCTGGCTCCCAGAATCTCATCGAGCCACCACTCGGCTTCGCGCAGTGCCGGCCGATAGCGCTCGACCGTTGGAAGGACTGCGCGCCCGCCACGTGCCGCGCACTCCAACACGAACAGCCGGTCTGCGAGCGAGGCGTCACGCTCGGGCAGCCGCTCCTGGGCGCGCTGAACGACCCCAAGGACGGTGGCTTGGGCGTCAGGACTCGGTTGCAATGGGCGGGCCATCACAGAAACCAGGGCGTATCTCCTAGCGGGCCGGCTGCCGACGCGGGACTGAAGCCGTAGGGAACGAGTTGAGAGACCTTCTCGGCCAACAGCCGCCCAAACAGGATGGGCGACGGTTCCCGGGTCTGCTGGAAGCCGCGGTACGAGGTCTTCGTGAAGCCGTAGGCCTGACGCACAAGTCGGTCCATATCGGTGTACGTGGAGTTTCGGTCGAGCGTAAGCCGCAGAGGATGTGCTCCGCCGGGCTTACGTGGGTCTCCGGTGATCAGCAGCCGGTCCGGGTCGCTGAGCGCGACCATTGTGCCGCGCGGCGGCGGCTTGATGTTGTTGCCCGCGCGCTCGACAAGCCACAGCGGGGAGTCGCGGTTGACGTGAAGCAGGGCGAACTCGATGTCGCGGTCACCGATGGCGTTGGTCATGGCGGACAGCTCCCTACGGCCAGTGCGCTTGAAGACGTAGATCACCAAGCGCTCCGGGCTCGCGCCCTGCTCGGTGGTATACCGGTCGATGCTCCCCTCCAACAGGCGCGTCAGGTGAGCCTCGTAATCCTCGTCGGTGTTGACCGGGGTCGTGCTCCCGGAGAACAGAAAATCGCCATCCTGGCGAATGGCGACCGATGCGCCAAAGCGCTGGCGACGGCCGCCCTGCTCGGGGTCGAACACATCGGCTCGCCCAACGCCGAGCACCAGCTCACGGACGCCGGACGGGTCGTGCAGAACGAATGGGATGTTGCCCGCCTTGGCGTAAAGCGCGAGACCGACCGAGTCCGCGCTCCACTGCAACTCGCCCTCCGGGCGGCTCAAGACGTCAATAGTTACTGCCTGGTTTGGGACGTTGGCTGACAGCAGGGCTGCCTTCGCCGCCAGATACGGGTTCTGCCCGCGGGGGGAGTAGCGGAAGTCGCGCTTGGTGATGTAGAACACGGCGTCGGGACTGGTCCGGGAAGCGGCCAGGACCGCATTCACGTATCCGTCGGGCGTCGGCTAGTCGAACACCTCCACCGACACCTCGAACGCGTGGAGGTGGTAGCGCTCCTTGACACCCTCAAACCTTCCGAGGCCGCGCATGAGTATTTGCTCCAGCTTTCGAGCTGAGCCGGCGAACGCCTTCTGTGCGACGATGACGGCGCGCAAGGTGTCGCTGCGGTTCTGGTCCTCGTCGTACGGCCCGTGGCGCTTGAGCCCCAGGGCAGCGTTGGCGTGAAGTTCCTGGGCCCCGTAGCGGAAGTTGAGGTTGCCATCAGGGATTGAGGGCAGCAGCACGGGCGCGGTCTGGTTGGCCGTGCTTGTCGCGACGGGCACTCCCAGCGGTGCTCCGAGGGTCGCGGTCACACCGTCGAAGAGGATGAGCTTGCCGAGCCAGGGGACGGTGGCGCCGAGGTTCTTCCAGCGCTTGGGCGTGTCACCGAACTCGTCGGCGGCCTTCTTGAGCGCCTCGGCGACAGTCCGCTGGCCCTGGCGTGTCTGGCTGGCGATGTACTTGGCCATCATGAACCTGTTGGCGTGAACCGCCAGGCACACTGCCGGAAGCGACTGGGCCTCGCCGCCGCTGTCGCGCACTTGCACCACGCCCGCAGGGTCGCCGCCGAGGAAACGCCCCACGTCACCGGTGAGCGCCTGCGAGCAGGTGCACCCGGAAGCGTGCTGCCAGCGCAGGCGCACGCCGAGCAGGTCCACGTCGGCCCGCGCGAGGCGGCTGCTGCGGCTCAGCCCATCCAGAGCCATACCGCTCGCGCGGCTGAGCGGCTCCGAGCGAGCAGCAGCCGCGCGGCTGACCGCGACGTCCGCAACGAGCGTCCACGAAGGGCTCATCGCCGCCAGCGACCACCTACGTTTCAGTCAATTCCTTTTCGATCCCACCCACTACATGGCCAGCTACGTCGAACCGCGACCATGGCACCTCCAGCCACAGGCCTGAGCGCGAACTTCCAAGCGTACCTTGCCGGCAAGAGCCCGCGCACCCAAGAGGTCTACCTGGCCAGCCTCGAGCGCTTGACGAGGTGGGCGCAGCGGAACGAGCTCGACCTCATCACGGCGCAGACCCCGGACCTCGAACGCTTCCTTGCCGATGAGGTTCGCAGCTATGCGAGCGCCACCATTCACGTCCGCCGCGCGGCGATCCGCGCCTTCTACGTACACCTCATGAAGGAGGGGATCGTCGAATCGAACCCGGCAAGCGGCTTGCGCATCGCGTCGATCGACGGCATCGCCGCTGTACATGGGCCCGTCGAATACCTAACAGACGAGGAGATCGTTCGACTTCGACGACATGCACTGAAGCGCGGGGCCGTCTGCAGCCTCGCGATCTGCATGCTCCACGAGACCCCAGCCAGCCTGCGACAGATCGCACGCCTCGGCATCGCTGACTTCGCCCGAGACACTGGCGGTAGGTCCTTTGCGATCCTCGCGCAGAAGACCGTCGCCGCTAAGACGCCCTGGCCAGTCAGCCAGCAAGCCATCGACGCTGTCGAAGCGCTGAACAACGAGTCGCCGCGCCTGATCTCGCCGCTAACGCGAAACCCGAATCTAGCCCTGGTGCAGAGGGAGGTCCAGGAGGCTCGACTGAGCGCCGGCGTTCAGATACCCGACGTCGACATCGCGCTCAAGCGCGCGCACCGGCGACGGCTGCAGCAGCTTTGTGCGCATACGCGGCTAACGCCGCGCAGTGTCATCCGCTACCAACGCATGTTGCTCGACAAGATGACGCCGCTCGATCGGCGCTGCTGAGAGCCGCAGTAGGCGTCGATGGGCGACATCCGGGAGCCGCGACCTCGAACACGCCAGTCTCACATGGATGAGACGGAAACGCCGTCGCCCAGTCCCACATGGATGAGACAAAGCTGTCTCAGATGAGTGAGATTCCTGTCTCACATGAATGAGACGCCGCACGGTTCGTTGCGGCCCGCAACGCCATAGAACGAGTGCTCGATAATCTATCTTATGTAAACCTAGGTGGAAAGCAGACTCAAAACGGGCCCTGCCCGTGTGTAAGACGACAGCAGAATGAAACCGATGCGATACGGAGACGAACCGGCGTCGCGACACCAGAATGACACCGCCGATTGTTGAGGGCGAGGGCTGTTGGCCTCGAGGTCTGCCTGTCCGAGCTTCACCGATGCCTGCTCGGCGCGGCTAAGTGGTCTTGCGCGAGTTCGCGCACGTATCGAGTGCGCTGGATACGGTCGCTGCCCCGGGCGAAACAGGCGCGAACTCGCGTCAGTGCGGGCGACTTTGTTTCGTCCGATCCGGTTGTCTGCGCGGGCCTCGTGCGGATGCCCGCTTGGCCTGGCAAGCGGACGTAAGGCGATTGTGGCTAGGTGACTTGTGCATGCGAGCGCGGGGTGAGGTGTCGTTGGTTGGTGTCGGGTGTGCGGGGCTGGAGTGTGATGCGTCCGCCGCGCGCGGGCACGACGAATACGTTGCGGTGGGCAACTCGCTCTGCACGCGGGTGGGAAGGTTCCAGGCGGGCGTGGCGCACGATGGTCCTGAGCACGATTCGCGCCTCGGTGAGGGAGAAGGCGGCGCCGATGCATCGTCTGGGTCCGCCGCCGAAGGGGATCCAGGTGTAGGTGCCGGCGCGGGTGTTTAGGAAACGCTCGGGGCGGAAGGCGAGTGGGTCGGGGTAGAGCTTCTGGGCGGCGGTGCAGGAGCGTTATGTAGGGGGCGATCATGGTGCCGCTCGGGATCGTCAGTCCGGGTAGTTCGAACGGCTCGGTTGCGAGTCGCGCGGTGAGCGGGAAGGCTGGGCGCAAGCGCATTGCCTCCTTGATGACCGCGTCGAGGTAGTCGTCGTCTCCGTCGAGCGCGGCGGTTTGCAGGCGGGCTAGTGCATCGGGGTAGCGAGTGACCCGCTCGAGAACCCATGTCAGGGTAGAAGCGGTGGTGTCATGACCGCCGAGCAGCAGCGTGCGCATCGCGTCGCAGATCTCCTCGTCGCTCATCAGGCGGCCTTGGCTATCGGGTGTGCGTAGGAACATTCCGAGCACGTCCTGGCCGTCGAGTTGATCGCTGTTGCGGCGCTGGGCGATCTCTTCGAGCACGATCCCGTCGACCGCGTCGATCGCGCGGCGGACTCGCGGGAACGGTTTGTCCCATCCGTTCTGCCGGCTGGTCGCGATCATCGTCTGCAGGAAGAACCGTCGCGAGTGGCCCTCGGCAAGCAGCGCGAGCGTCGCTGAGCGCAACCGTCCAACGCGCGCGGGGTCGGTGACCCCGAACACGGTGGCCATGATCACCTCGAGGCTGATCGTTTCCATGTGCGGCTGGGAAGGAGTGGGATGCCCGTAGGGCCAGCGTGCGAGAACCTCTTCGGTCTTGCGCTGCATCGTCTCGTGGTAGCCGCTCAACGCGTCGCCGTGGAACGGGGGGAGCTGCGTTCGTCGCCTGCGCATGTGCTCGGCTCCGTCGATGTTCGTGAGTCCCGTGGGACCGAGGAAGAGATGGTGCGCGGATACCTTTGCCAGCGCCGCCCCGAGACGAAGCACATCGGTGTCGGCCGTAAAGATGCGCTTGATGTCCTCGGGATCGGTCAGGCACAGCCACGGCCCCGTCCCCGGCATCGGCACCAGGAAACGATCGCCGAGCCGCTGACAGTGACGCGCGAACTGCTCTGGTGCAAGCCAATACTGAGCGGCATTGACGACCGCCGGACGTCGCAGTCGAGGCACGTCGGTAAGTGTTTGGCCCATGAGCCACATCCTCTCTAGTTACCCAGTGCGGAATAGAGTAACATGGTATCCAATGGTGGCAATAGCCGAACTCCTCGAGGCGGCTCCCGTCGTGGGCGAGGACGCGCTCTTTGACCGCGTCGCCGCAGCGGCGCTCGATGAGTTCGCCGAGCACGGCATCCGCCGCACCTCGATGGAAGACATCGCCCGCCGCGCCGGTGTCTCGCGAATGACCGTTTTCCGCCGGTTCGCAAGCAAGCAGCGTCTCGTCGAGGTCGTCATCGCACGCGAGGTCCACCGCGGAATGCAAGAACTCGACCTCCTCTGGGAAGGCGCGGAAACGCTGGAGGACCGACTCGTCGCCGGGTTCGAGTTCGCCGGGCGCTACGTGCGCGGCCACCCACTATTCGACCGGCTCCTACGCAGCGAACCCGAGGTCCTGCTACCGCCACTCACCCTCGACGGCGGACCCGTGCTCAAGCTCTACCGGTCACTCATCGCCAATCGACTCCAAGCCGAAGTCAACGCCGGTCGCGCCGCAACAGAAGACCTCGACGGTGTCGCCGAAATCATCGCACGCCTCGCGATCTCACTCCTACTCACCCGCGACGGAACCATCACACTCGAAGACCCACACTCCGTCCGGCGCCTGGTCAACCTCGCGCTACTCCCCATGCTCCAACCACACGACGGCTAGCGCCGGCTGCAACCCACGCAACTCAGCCGGCCTCGACGCGCCAGCCACCGCTTGCCCCTCGGGTCTCTCGGACGCAAGTCGCCGGGCCGCTCTCGTCCAGCAGGAGCAGTCTCTGTGCGGCGGCGCGTAATTTCTCACAGGCGATAGCGGCTGCATCGACCCGCCGTTGAACTACCGCGCGGTGCTACCCAGGAAGAGCCGGCCCTCGCTTTGCGTGTTATCCACGCGTCTCAAAGGAGCGCCCAGCTCACACTCCTGCTCGAGACGAGCCGCGAGCGCGCCGGCTGAAGGCAGTCAGACGACTGCTTACGCGGAGCAATGCGGCACTCTCCAGGTCGACGCGCGTCCGTGCTCGTGTTCGTCCGATGCGGGGGCGAGGCCGGTTACCTCCAGTGCTCCTGCTTCCCGTGCAAGGTATGGAAGCCGCCGCGTTCAGTGTGGTGTGGGCTGAGTTCGTCAGCCTTTATCGTGGATCGTGATGGCGTAGCCGTCCGGGTCTCTGAGCGTGAACGTCCGGCCGAAGGGGCCATCGATCGGCTCAGTCAGGATCGTCACGTCGTGCTGGACGAGTCGGTCATGAAGGGCTTGGGCGTCCTCTGCCCGCAGCCATAGCGCCACGCCGAGGCCGGGCTGTCCACTGTCGAGATCGGTTCCTGGCAGCGGGTCTCTGACCGCAAACGCGATTGGCTGGGTGGCGAACACGACGGCGTGCGGAGGTCCGGGTGCGCGCGTGAGCCCCAGCTCGCGTTCGTAGAACTCGGCGGCACGCTCGATGTCGCGGACCTGGAGGGCAATGAAATCGGGGCCTGCCACGGTAGACATAGGGAGTTCCTTCCTTTGAAATTGTCAAGGTCTTGACGTACTATACTATGTCAAGATCTTGACGTGAGCCAAGTCGATATCGATCAATCCGTGGGCTACGCCCTCAAGCGCGCCCAACACGCCCTGCACTCGACGATGGACGGGGAGCTGCGCGACTACGGACTCAGCGTGTCGCAGTACGCCTGTCTTGAGATCCTCGCGGCGCGTCCGCGCATCTCAAACGCAGACCTGGCGCGCGACGCGTTCGTCAGCCGACAAGCGATGCACCAGCTCCTCACCGGCCTACAAGCGAGCGGACTCGTGAGCGCCGTAGGCGAAGGCCGCAGCCAACGCTACGCCCTCACGGCCGAGGGGCGCACCCGCCTACGCAAGGCTTCCTCGACCGTCGCAGCAATCGAGCAACGCATGATCGCGACGCTCAGTGACGCCGAGCGCGAGCAGCTGCACCGCCAACTAAGCATCTGCGCGACCGCGCTCGGCCCGCCCGAACAGACGTACTGGGTGAGCACGATCAGCCGAGACCACGTGCAGCTGAGCGTAAAGGGCGGATTCACCCAGGCAGGCCACGGCAAGTCTTCCGGGCTCAAGCGGCTGAAGGCTGATGACTGGCTGGTCTACTACTCGCCCAAGACGGGCCTGCGAGACGGCGAGCCGGTGCAGGCCTTCACGGGAATAGGTCGGGTCCTCGACGAAGAGCTCTACCAGGTGGAACAGGCGCCGGGGTTCACACCCTGGCGGCGCAACATCGAGTTCGTCAAGAGCATTGAGGCACCGATTAGACCGCTGATCGACCAGCTCAGCTTCATCAAGGACAAGCGCCGCTGGGGGAGGAACATGTTCCGGTTCGGCCTATTCGAGATCCCACAAGATGACTTCGCGGTGATCTCACGGGCGATGACAGTCAGAAACCCGAGTCGCCGCCGTACCGCAAAACGTTCATGATCCTGCCAACGGGCAACCGGGTGGCCCAGGAGCAGGACTTACCTCCCGGATGGACCTCAGATCCGCCAGGAGCGGGGTTCCAACCATTGCCCTCTCGGCGGCAACCCAGCAGTTAGCGAATCTCACTGCTGCTCTGGACGAAAGCAGGGGCGACGCACAGACTCATCCCTCCAGCAGGCCGAGGTCGCGCAGGCTCTCGGCGGTCTCGATGATCGTGGTCTCGGCCGGGCGTGGTTGCCAGCCGAGCTCCTGCTTGGCGCGGTCGTTGTGGATTGTCAGCGGCGACGGCTCCTCGCCGGGCGCCTCATCGGTTGTGATGTGCTCGCCTGCAGGCCCGAGGTGGTCGCGGAGGATCTGTGCCAGCCCCAGCCAGGTGATCGTCGGGCCGTCCGCCAAGAGCAGGTAGCGCTTCCCGGCGGCGGCAGGAGTGACCATCGCCATGACGTGCGCGTCGGCAACGTCGCGCACGTCGACGACGCCGAAGCGCTGGCGTGGCAGCGCCGGCATGGTGCCCTCGATGATCGTCTTGAAGTAGGTCAGCGTAGAGCGCAGTGCCGACACCAGCGACGGGCCGGCGATGAATGTCGGGTTCACGACCACCAGTTGAGTGTCGCCTCCTTCGGACTCGATGAAGTCCCAGGCGGCACGCTCGGCGATCGCCTTGGAGCGCGGGTAGGCGGGCAATCCTGGCGTGTCGGGGTCGGTCCAGTCCTCCTCGCTGTAGTCGCGGACTGCCTTGGGCGAGTACCCCACCGCTGCGAACGAGGAGGTCAGCACGACCCTGCGCGCGCCGGCGTCCCGCGCTGCCTTCAGCACACGCACCGTGCCCTCGCGAGCGGGGACGATCAGCTCGTCCGGGTCCTTGGGCTGAGCGGACGGGATCGGCGAGGCGACGTGGTGGACCTCCTCCACACCCTCAAGGGCGGCCGGCCAGCCGTCGTCGGAGCTGAGATCTGCTGCCACCAGCTCGATGCCGGTGCCGTCCACATCACCGCGGCGCACGGCCGCGCGCACAGCCTCCTCAGCATCCAGGGAGCGCACCGTCGCGCGCACATCACGCCCATCCCGCAGCAACGCCGCGATCAGCTGCGTGCCCAGATATCCGGACCCGCCTGTTACCAACACTTTGGAGCTCATCCGAGCATCGCCTCCTCCAGTCGTGGGAGCACTTTCTGTACCTGCGAGTTCGCCTCAGCTTCCGCGTCCGCATCCTCACGGCTGCGGGCGTCCCAGAGTGCGGCCTTCGCCCTTAGGTAGTTGAGATGCATGCGCAGCGTCTTGATTTCGGCCTCGACCCGCTTGGCGTGCTGCAGCAGCAGATCGCGCTGCTCACCCGCCTTGGCGTGCCCAAGCTTGCGGTTGGCCTGGTAGGTGCGCATCTCCTCAATCCCGACACCCATCGCGCGCAGACACGCCAGCACCTGCAACGTGTCGAGATCCTGCTCGCGATAGCGGCGGTGGCTGCTGCTCGGGTCGCGGGCGATCGGACCGATCAGCCCGATCTCCTCGTAATAGCGCAGTGTCGGCCCGCTTAGCCCGCTGCGCCGGGAAACATCTTGGATGGTGAGAGTCGTCATGAGGCTACCTTGACATACCTCAAGCGCTTGAAGTCAAGGGCCCTGATGAAGTTTTTTCCAGAGACAGCCAGTGGGCAGCGTGACGCTCGGCACAGACAACCGCGCCGCCAACATCGACCCGACCTGCTCGTCGCCAATTGCAGGGCCGCGGCCCTTGCTTTCCCTTGGCGAGCGGTAGCCAGCGTCGGCGCTGATGGCGTTGCTGCTTAGGACGAGGGGCGAGCGGATGGGGGTCTGGGTCGCCCTGGTTCGGGCGGGAGCGCTTTGGGGGCTCCCGCCCTGTGGAAGTCGGAGCCTTAGAGGCGCAGGCCGGCGGTGGCGGACATCATCGGGGCGCGTCTTGTGTGGACGGCGGCGATGATCTCCTCGGTGTCGATGCCCTGAAGGTAGACCGATGTCGTTCCGAGGTTCGCGTGGCCGAGTTGGCGTTGGATGATGTTCAGCGGTACTCCCTCCCGGGCGAGTTCGACCGCATGAGCATGACGTAGCTGGTGTGGCGCGAACCGGCGTCGTACCCCTGCTTGGCTGGCGAGCCGGCGAAGCTCGACGCGCACGGCGGCGCTCGACCAAGGGCGCCCGCGGGTCGGACCGTCAATGACGCAGAACAGTGGCCCGACAGGCAGGTCGCGACGGGAGGTCAGCCAGGGGCGTAGTTGTTCCCATCCCCAGGCGTCCATCCCGATCTCGCGGCGGCGGCCACCCTTGCCGTGACGCACGAGCAACGACCCGCGGCGAGGGTCAAGGTCGGGCTCGGCGAGCGCGAGGGCCTCCTGGATGCGTAGCCCGCCACGCCAGAGCACAACGATCAACGCACGCAGCCGCCAGCCGTGACGGTTATCGTCGGCCTGGCGCATCACGGCGATGATCTCCTCGACGGTCGGCGGGTCGGCCGGGTAGTGCATTCCCTTGTTGTGGGGCGGACGGCCTGCGTGAAAGCCGGGCAAGGTCGCGGGTGAGCGACGCCGCCCAGCGGAATCAAGAACAGCAGAGATAGTCATGGGATCCTCCTCGGGATCGAACAGCGGATAGTTCTCGCTGCTCTACCAGCCCGCCGGGCAACTCCCAACATGCCTCGCCAATCCAGTTCTCGTCGTGCTCAGGCGCTACCCTGGGATCGTGAAACATTCGGTTCTGAGCACCACCCCGACCGCCGAGATCCCCGCGCTGAACGATGCAGAGCGCGCCGAGCGCTTGCAGCGGCTCGCTGAGCGCATGTTCAGCCCGGATGGGCTGGATCGGGATACGCTTGAGCACATCGAGCAGCTGACGGGCGACGAGTCGTAAGCGACCTACGGTGGACGCTGTCGAGCTGCTGGGGAGCGATGCGCCGTTCATCGCCGACACTTCAGCGTGGTGGCGGTTCTCCTCGCTCCCTGGTGAGTTCGCCGAATTGATCAGGGCAGCGGTAGCCGACGAGCGGCTATGGACTACCCCGATCGTGCGGATGGAGATCCTGTACTCCGCTCGCAGCACCTCCGAGTACATCGCGCTGGAGACAGAACTCGATGCGTTGCGAATCCTGCGCAACGATCGCGCCGTTGCCGACGCCGCGATGAGCGCGATTGGCGAGCTGGCCGAACATGGCGACGGGTATCACCGCGTGCCGCTGACCGATGCGCTGATCGCCGCAGCAGCCGCTGAACACGGCGGCGTTGCGGTGCTCCACCGCGACACGCACTTCGACAAGCTCGCCGAAGTCCTAGCATTCGAGAACGTCGAGCTTCCAGGGTCCTAACCCGCTCCACACCGCCGAGAGCGCGCACTTGAACATCATTCCCCCGCGAGACTATTCAGCGTCGTCCGACTCAGGCGTCTCGCAAGCCACGCGGGCAGCGCCTGCTTTCCGCGCTGAGGGAGACCGACTGGGCGCACAGTCAACACGTCTGCCCGGTGAAGAAAAGAGCAGCGAGAAGCCGGCGCACCCGGCTCCGAGAACAGGGCTGCGTTAGCGATTGGCATATTCGGCAGCGGGGACAGTGGGAGAACAACCGAGCGACGTACTGGTGTCCTAACTGCCAGCACTGACGGAGGTTGTCGCTGGGTGTCACCGGCATCGCGGCCCCTAACGGGTCCCGCCGTTTCCGTGAACACGGCCGGATCCGGACATAATCGACCAGTGTTCCGCGACAGGCACGGTGACGAGATCGACGAGACGGTGGTCGCCTGTCGTCCCTTGATCGAGTGGATGACGGACCGCTCCTGCGGCGCCGCCGTCGGCGAGCCTTGCCTTACGCCGAAGAGGCGCAGCCCGAAGCGCCGCCCGTGCAAGGACAGGGCGGAGCGCGCCGAATGGCTCTACGAGGGCCGACGGCGCGCCGAGGCACGACATGTGCCGGCTGAGGCCGAGGACCTTCTCGCCAGGGCGCTCGAGGCGGGCGAAGCGGAGCGCGGGGCGCTCGTCGCCGAGTTCAAGGTGTTCATACGCGAGCGCGGGCTCGTCGTTCGAGTCCTTCATGCGGACGAAGACTCGGTCGGTCTCGCGGAACTCTTCGGCGAAGACGGCTGAAGTAAGCTTGCTCGGATGAGCGATCCATCGCCGGGATCCGTCGAAGCGAAAAGCCGGAGCGGATTCGTCAGGTTCGACGGACGGATGTTGACGATCGCGCACACGCGGTATGGGGGCCCGGTTACAAGGAACGAAAAGCAGATACCGCTCAGGCACCTCTCGGCGGTCCAGTTCAAGCAACCTGGCTGGTGGAGCAAGGGCTTTATCCAGTTCACCGTTGGCGGCGGCATCGAGAAGAAGTCCGAATACGGGTTCGCGACGGAAAATGCGGCCAGGGACGAGAACTCCCTCCTGTTCGCCCGTGCTCAACAAGGGGAGTTCGAAGAATTTCGCGACGTCGTGCTGAAGGCCATGCGAGCTTTCTAGGCACCGATCACCCCTCGTTGGGTGTAGGCGGTGTGAACCGCTCCGGGAAAGCTGGAGGCCTTGTTCATGGTGCGCGTCCGCCGCAAGAGCTTCCATCCCTGCGGCAGTGCAAGCCGCGGCCACACAAGTCCAGGCGGCTGTGCGGAAGGGGACAGTGGTAGCGAGGTCGTTACCGCGCTGAAGGCGTCGAGCACCACGTCGTAGACAGAAGGGCTTTGGTCGGCCACCGGACGTCTCCGTGGAGTTCGGCGTGTCCAGGCGCTGGCGGATCGGCCCATCGCCTGCATACAGTGGCATCTGGGGTCATCGAGCGACATCTTCGCGGGCCAGTCGATAGATCAACAGGCCTCGAGCGGAAGAGCCGTTAGAAGGCGATTCTGCGGCGCCCGATTAGGCAGGATCACCGGCCTGGCGGGACTTCGGTCCCTGTAGTGTTCCAGAGGTGGACAGGCTCCCGTTCGACATGGCGAAGGCACCCCTGTTCGGCGAAGACGAGCCCTTTCTTGTCTGGGATGCGTTTTGTGCGACCCTGCTCGACGAATACGAGGTCGTCACCGATACGCACAGCCGATATGCCACAGCATACATGGTGGCATGGGCCTACGGCCGACTCACCGAGGGTGCTCAGCGAACGCTTGTGCGCGCGAAGGCGGGCGAGCTTACGGACGAAGGACTTAGTTTGTACACGCGCTGTGGGACGGCCTGGAATCAGTGGGCCGAGGCAACGATCCTGCCTCTGTTCGATGTGCGTGATGAACTCGAGGCTCAGCTCGGTCCAGCTGAGTGTGAGCGCGTCATGCAGGAGCGGATAAAGCCCCGCATGTGGGCAATAACGCGCAAGATTGACCGCGAGGCTTAGGCTACACGCCGCGAACCTTTTTGACGGTAGCGCGCTTCGCCGCCCGCTTTACACCACCGACCGGGTTCGCGGTGTTCACGGCTGTCATCTTGACCTGCTTGACAGCCCGAGGCGTGACCATGCTAACCGGGTGCGTCAGTCGCCGAGCCTTCTTGAGCGGTTTCGGAGCAAACATCCTGAACAACATCCCCATCGTGATCCTCCCTTGTCCTTATGTTTGGCCCCGCAACTCTCGGATGCCGTGTATGACGCCCGGGGCAATCTTCATGTGGCGCTGCTCGCCAGCGAGCGTGAGCAGCACCCACCGATCCCGTAGCCGCGTAGTGCTGCCACGCTTCTCGATGGCTTCGAGCGCGTCCATGATCTCCGTGTCGCTCTCGACCACGGAGATCCATTCACGTCCCACAAACACTTCCGACCCCATCGTGCGGAGTGTAAACTGCTTGCGCCTCTAGGGCGAGTGCCAAGGCTGGAGCGGATGAACCTGTCCCCTCCGAGCGAACGTTGGCACCGTTCTGTTGTGCTCGGAGGGGATGCCCTCCGCTTGTGGCTAGGTAGTCAGCTGCTCGCCGGCGCCTAGCAGGAGCTTCGGTAGCGGGATGTCGGCAACGTCAATGTCGCCGATGACCTTGGCGGTTCGGGCGAGCGCGGCGGGGGAGAGGAACGCCTCGGCCGCGATGTTGCCTCGTCCGTCGTTCTCCAGGAAGATGCGATCGAAGTGCTCGCGCAGCGCGGCGTTGAGCATCTGGACGTCGCCGGCTGCGTCCTTGATCGCGCCGGACAGCGCCTCCCACATCCGCTGGACGACGGCCTCCTGATCGACCTCGGGCTCCTCGAAGGCGAGCGCGTCCAGCGCGGCGTCCAGCTCAGCGAGATCTTCGACCAGCCGCGCTGAAACCCGGACAGCTCCGAACGAGCGGCAACAAGTCCGGCGCTAAGCGTCGCTGCGGAGCGCCCCAAACTCGCGCTGAAGCGAGAGCAGGACTCACCCGACGCCACGCAGAGCGACCTCCTCCTCGCCAAAAGCAGGCGCGTCGTCGGCCGGAGACGAGACGCGTGCTATGGACGACTAGCGGGCGCAGCTTTAGGCGCTCTCGCTCTTGGCCTCAAGGCAGCGGCCGTGCGGTTCAACAGCAACCAACGGGTAGCGGCCGTCTCGTAACGGGGGAAACTATGTTTCACATTGGAAACCACGAGGTCTAACTGCGCTTCATATGACATCTAGTTGGACGCCGTGGGCTCCGCTCGGTCGCTGAGAGCGTGTGCGATGGTTACTTGGCCGCCCTCCCCTTGGTGATCTCGCCGGCCCTCACCATGTGCGAGACCTCTGCGGCGATCGTGCCGCGGTTGGCGTTCAGTCCCTTGGCCATATCGCCGGTAGTACTTTGCGGGTGCTCCTTGACGTAGTCAAAGATGCGTCCGGCGATGTGGTCCTTGCGCTCACGCGCAGTGGCGCGACGATTGCTGGCGCGACGCGCGGTTGCACGACGCGCCGAGCGCCGGGGCGCCACTGCTGGCATGAGGAGCGTCGGCTCTGGCGGGAGCGCTCCGTCCACGATAGGTTGCCTCTGCATTGGCTGCGTCTGCATTGCCGAGAACCTCCTGACCCTCATAGGAGGTGTCGCGCGAGAGGAAGAGGGCATGAGCACCCGACGCGCATGGAACATTGAGCTAGGCCCCGGGGGTTTCGATCATGGCCTCAAGCTCCGCGCCTCGGCGCGATCGCGCTTTCGTGGCTTTCGGGCTTCTGAGGCTGAAGTCCTGCCCGCAGGGTCAGCTCGACTATCCATGCTATCCCTTTCTGGGTCCGCAACAAACCACGGGTTTGCTGCCCTGCGGCCGCGTGCGTGGAGTGCGCTAGGTGGGTTCAGACGTCCGCGAGCGCCTGAACGGCAGTTTCGAGTGCAGGCCGCCCGGTACCGGTCGTTGAGGTAAGCGTGTCACCGGGCCAGTCTGGGTGATGTGCCGGCGCCTGCTTGCGCGCGTCCTTCTTGGCCTGCTTGTCTAGCCGACGCTCGCGGAGCCTGTTTTCACGTGTGAGCTTTGCCATCGTGGTCTTCTTCTTGCTGCTCGAGGCCATGTCTGTCCGTCCCTTGTTGTGGAGTTCCGAGCGCGTCCCCTTGCTGGCGGTCATCCGGCGTGATGAATCCGAAGCCATAGTCGTCGTTGAACCACTTCACGGTTCCTGGCCATCTCTGTTCCAGGCGCGGAGGGTGCTGCGAGGCAACGACTACGGAAACGCGCGACACTGTCTTGGTTGAACGGACGCTCGACCAGTAGCACTACTCTAGCGCCTCGCCGCCGTGGGTCGGCCGGGGTGCCCGTAGAGGATCACCTCTCAGGACTCGTGATGATCCGTAAGCCGCAGGTCGTGTGACAGCGTCGCCGGGGCGCCGGGCCCGACCAAGTCAGCACCGAAATCGAACCTACTACCGCACGCCCGCTTCCACTCGTGGGTGTCGCGCAAACTCCCGATCTGTCCGAGCGGGTTAAGACACTTCTGGGTATGGCTATGAACTTTTTGGCGTGTGATCGTGAGCAGGTGTTCTTGTTGCCGCCGGACCCGCGTGATTGGCTGCCGGAAGAGCACCTTGGCGTGGTTCGTGTTGGCGTCGATTCAGGAGATGAACCTGGCCGCGTTCTATGGCTTCTACCGCGAGGATGGCTGGGGCCGGGCGGCGTTCGAGCCGTCGATGATGGTCTCGCTGTTGCTCTACGCGTATGCGCGGGGTGAACGCTCGTCGCGTGGGATCGAGCGCAAGTGTGTCGAGGATGTTGCCTACCGGGTGATCGCCGCTCAGCAGAAGCCACCCAGGGTTACAACACGCAGGCCGCGGTGAATGAGCATCAGATCGTGCTCGCCGACGACCACGGCGGCGGGCTTTACCGAAAACGCAAGGCGATGGTCGAGCCCGTGTTCGCACAAACCAAGCACAACCGGCGCATCAACCAGTTCCACAGGCGAGGCAGATCCGCCGCACGCTCCGAATGGCGCCTAATTACCGCCACGCACATAACCTGATGAAGCTCCACAAGCACCACCTGGCCGCCCAGGCCGCCTGAAACGGCCCCCAGACGGGACTAACTCCGCCAGCGGGCCGAGCGCGAGCCCCGACCACGGCTACCATCCAGGCGCCCCTCGCACCTTTGCGCGACACCCACCAGACGAAGCAGTGGCGAGTGTGGGGTCTACCGAGAGTGTTGCTCCTCCGCCAACGTGGGAGCGGCTCCAAACTGGCTACCGGCCTTCGGCCTGCGAACATGAGCGCAGTGACTGTTGCTGAGCTTTGGCGTCGTGGCCAGGTGGGCTGGCCGCGACGCTTTCCCATTGCGCAGTTCCCGAACCTGTCGCTGCTGCTCGCGTTCGCGGGGTGGGGACTGGCGGCCGAGGCCGTTGGCACCGCACACGATGTCGGTCGCGCCGTCTTCACAATCGGCCTTGCCGTATGGGCGTGGGAGGAGGCGGTGGTCGGGGTCAACTGGTTCCGTCGTCTCCTCGGGGCGGGGGTGCTCGTCTGGATCGTCGCCGGCCTAGCCGGCGAGTTCAGAGGCCACTGAGCGAGTTAGCTCTGCCCGTCTGGAGCAGTAGGGACCTCGGTGCCTTCGGAGACGCTTGCATGTCTTGCGAGGCGATGCAGCACTCGGTCTCCACTCGGACGCTGGGTGCCATCTCGTGGATGCAGGGCTCCTGCTCACTATCGAGCGGGCGGGCTTTCGGTGTCGGCTGCAATGAAATGGTCGTGGATCGCCTTTGTCAGCGCGGTGTTCTCGACGACCAGACGGTGGGTGGTCATGCCCAGATCGTGGAGGTGCTCGACTTGCTTGTCTTGAACGCTCCCCTGAGCGTTCTGCGCTACGAGAATCGCAATCATCGCGAGCCACTGCATGATCCCACCGACAGCGAGCAGCATGAGATTGAAGGGGTAGCGGTCGCCCGCGACCGTGGCCCCGAGGCCGGCCATCCAGATCGCGAAGGAGATGATGCTGAAATAGAACATCCACATCGAGCCCACGGTCTGGGCGATGAAGCTCGCGATCCGATCGTTTAGCCTTGATCCACCGTTGTTGGGTGGGGTGCCGTCCGGGGCTGGGATTTAATGACCTCCTGAGCAGGCAGAAAGCTGTCGTGTCGGGCGACGGCGGGCCTGCACCAGGAGGTCACCATCATGGTGAAGGGTCTGGCGGACGTTTCGAGGGTCGTGTTCGATGATGAGCGGGCGGTCGCGAACGCTGGTGTGATGCTCCCGGCGCTGCTCGCAGCGCGGCTGGGGATCGAACAAGTCGTTGATGACGCGGTCGATCTCGGCGATCGTGCTGGTGGCGCGAACCCGGGCAGGAAGGTGATGAGTCTGGTCTCGGCGATGGTGCTCGGCGCGGACTGCATCGAGGACTGCGATGTGTTGCGCTCCGGGCAGACCGGCGTGGTGCTCGGCCATGGCGTAGCGGCACCTTCGACGTTGGGGACGTTTCTGCGTGCGTTCACGTTCGGGCATGTTCGCCAGCTCGACCGCGTGCTCGACCAGACGATCAGGCGCGCGTGGGCTGCGGGCGGCGGACCTGGCGAGGAGCGGCTGGTGATCGACGCTGACAGCTTCGTCGGCGAGGTTTATGGCTATGCCAAGCAGGGCATCGGCTTCGGCTACACCCACAAGCGCGGTTATCACCCGATCGTCGCTACGCGCGCCGATACCGGTGAGGTGCTGCACATCCGTCTGCGTCACGGGTCGGCGAACACATCGCGCGGGATGCTGCGCTTCTGCGACGAGCTGATCGCGCGTGTCAACCGGGCCGGCGCGACGGGCGAGCGGCTGCTGCGGGCCGACTCGGGGTTCTGGAACAAGAAGACGTTCACCAGGCTCGATCAGGCGGGCTGGAAGTTCTCGATCGGCGTGCGCATGCAGCCACATGTCCGCGCCGCTATCGAGGCGATCGATGAAGACGCATGGGTCACCTTGGAGGACTACCCAGAGACGTCGATCGCGCAGATCGCCGAGACCACACTCGGTGACTGGCGGCTGATCGTGCGCCGCGTCCGGCGCTTGACCCAGCAGGGCGAGTTGCTGCCCGTCTGGGATCACTACCCGTTCGCGACGAACCGCGGCGACGCGCTCGCCGTGGTCGAGGCCGAGCATCGCCAACACGCCGTCGTCGAGCTCGCTATCCGCGATCTCAAGGACCAGGCCCTGGCGCACTTTCCCTCCGGGCAGTTCAACGCCAACGCCGCGTGGACGGTAATCGCCGCACTCGCACACAACCTGCTGCGCTGGACACAGACGATCGCCCTGCCCAACGCCACGACCAGGACCGCGCGCACGCTACGCCGCCGACTACTCGCGCTCCCCGGACGACTCGCCCGCCACGGACGCCGCGTCACACTACGAATGCCCGTCCGCTGGCCCTGGGCCGATGACTTCCTCGCCGCACTCGCCCGCCTGCGCGCGCTCCCACCACCAGCCTGACCCTGGGCAAGCCCCGCGACACCGATTGCTGCCACGCTGCCAGCCCCGGCCTGCCCGAACCCCATCGGGACACGACCCTCAACGGCCCCTCCAACACCTCACAGCCAACCAACGGACCGCTCCGCGGCCCAGCCAGACAACAACGGTCCCCTCGCCGACGCGATCACCGCCCACGCCAACGCCCTCACATCACAACGGTGGATCAAGGTTTAGACCGTCGCGCTCGTCGGCCAGCTTGGGTGCGCGGCTATGGCGGAACTTGTGCATCGCCTGTCCGGACGCGCTTTCCTGATCTGGCGGCATCCGGGTCGTGGCCGATGAATTGTCTTGCAGTGGCGTCATCCGGCTGAAGTAGCACCGACGAGTGCCTCGGAACTACGGGCACTCTCGGTGCCATTGAGTACGACCTTGAGTGCACCTGTGTTAGTGGCGTCGGCGAACGTGTCATAGGCGCCCATCGTGTCCTCGAGTGCAACGTGATGTGTTGCGAACACCGTTGGGTCGAGACGGCCGCTTGCCACAATGCTCATCAGCCGCGGGATCGTCCGGGTGTCCACGAGACCAGTGGTGATCGTGACGTCGCGGGTCCAAAGTCTCTTGAGGTGGAGTGTCGCGGAATGGCCGTGCACGCCGATGTTCGCGACCCGTCCTCCAGGTCGGATCAGTTCAGTCGCCAGCTCGAACGTGGCGGGTACGCCGACGGCCTCGAACGCGACGTCTGCGCCCATGCCGTCGGTGAGCTCCATGATTTGAGCGAGGGCATCCTCGCGCCCGTTGTTGATCGTGGCGTCGGCTCCGAAACGCCGAGCGCTCTCGAGTCGACCGTCGGCGAGGTCGATCGCAACGATCTGCCCTGGCGTGTACAGACTTGCGGTGAGCATCGCCGCGAGACCGATCGGGCCGGCGCCGACCACCGCCACAACGTCGCCGGGCGAGACTTTTCCGTTCAGGACACCTACCTCATAGGCCGTCGGCAGGATGTCGGATAGGAACAGAACCTGCTCGTCGCCGAGCTGCTCGGGGACCTTGTAGACGGAGTTCTCGGCAAACGGCACCCTTGCGTACTCAGCCTGCAACCCGTTGATCAGGTGCCCGAAGACCCAGCCGCCGCCACCGAGGCATTGTCCGTAACGGGCTTCCTTGCAGAAACGGCAGCGCCCGCAGGAGCTTATGCAGGACATCAGCACGCGGTCGCCAACCGCAAGAGTGCTCACACTCGAGCCGATCTCCTGCACGGTGCCGACGGCCTCGTGCCCGAGCACCGTGCCTGGAGTCGTCTCGGGCACGTCGCCCTTGAGAATGTGCAGGTCGCTGCCACAGATCGTCGAGGTGTCGATTCGCACGACGATGTCGGTCTGATCGATGATCGTGGGGTCATCCACGGTGTCCCAGCCGCGCTGGCCGGGACCGTGGTAAACGAGAGCCTTCATCATGCACCGGCCGTCGCGGTGCCTCGGCCTCTGAGGTTCACCTGCCAGTTGGCCAGCGGGAGCAGGAACAGGATTGCTCCCAGCGCTATGAGTATCCATCCGGCGAGGGTGGCGATGGTGCCGACCAGTGACCATCCCCAGGCGTTTAGGAGCAGGCCGCGCAGGGTCTCGCCTTGGAAGAGGGTTGCCTTCTCTTCGGCCAGCTTTGCGTTGGTCGGCGCGGCGAGGGCTGCCGTACTGACCTGCGCATAGGTCTGTCCACCCGCGATCTTGGAAAGGTGGACGTTGATGAAGTTGTTGGCGTACGCCTTGGCCTGGCTACCGGTGGTGAGTTGCTGACCTGCGTACTGCTTCACACCGGGTAGCAGCTCGGGGCTGCCAGCGGCAGGGAAGAAGATCTTCTGTGGGACGAGTTGGTCGCGGACAACCTTCTTGTCATAGCTGCCTCCGACGACAGCGACGATCCCGACGACCATGATGCCTAGTGCGGCGACCATCGCGATCGAGGTCAGGCCGGTGAGCTTCGCCAGTAGTGGGCTACGTGGCGACTGAGAACGCGGCGAGGGCTGGAGTTGTCCATTGGCAACAGGATCGGCAGTTTCGAGCGGCGGGACGCTGTTACCGACGGTCGAGGGCGATGGAGGTGGCATTACTGAACTGGGCACGGTGAACCTCATTTCGTTGGGGTGTGCGCATGAGCGCCAGCGACCTGAAGAGCACCGCGGACTTGAACAACATATCATGAAATCTAAATCTAGGAATTCTATTTCCAGGAAACAGGAGTCTAGATACGCTAGTCTCTGTCTATGACCGAGGCCACCACTCACCGCTGGAAGTTCCTGACGAACCACGCCCAGGTCCTCGCCTGCATCGCCCACGATCCAGGCGTGCTCCTACGAGAGATCAGCGAGCGAGTCGGAATCACCGAACGGGCCGCCCACCGGATCGTCACGGAGCTGACCGACGGCGGCTATATCACGCGAGAGCGCAACGGACGTCGCAACCACTACACGATCCAATCCGGCCTCCCGCTTCCCGACCGCCTTGGTCGCGTGCAGCGAATCAGCGACCTGCTCTCGATCCTCATCGGCACGAGCGACGAGATGCCGAATACACCAGTCCTGAGGCCATCCAAAAGCAGCAAGGCCGACAAAGGCGGCAATGCCCAAAACGGCGACGCCGGTAGGTAAGTAGTCATGGCTGGCGCTTCACAGGCTGAGACCGCGAAGGGCTCACATTCCGACCAGCTTCGCGTGGTCATCGTAGGTGGCGGAGTGGCCGCACTCGAGACCGCGCTGGCCCTGGCCGATCTTGGGCGCGACCTAACCGATGTGACGGTGATAGCGCCCAACACAGAGTTCGTGTACCGGCCGATGGTCGTCCGCGAGCCATTCGCTCATGGTGTGGCCCACCGCTATCCACTTGCCCCGATCGTGCGCGATGCCGGGGCGAGGCTTCTGCACGGCGAACTTGGCTGGATCGACCCGGTCGGGCGGAGGATCCACACGAAGGCCGACGAGGCGATCGAGTACGACGCGCTCGTCCTCGCGCTGGGCGCGAGCATCAGCAAACGCTACAAGCACGCCCTGACGATCGACGACCGCGATCTGGACGAGACCATGCACGGGCTTATCCAGGATGTCGAGGGCGGCTTCATCCACAAGCTGGCGTTTGTTGCGCCCGGCCGCATGGCTTGGCCGCTGCCGTTGTACGAGTTCGCGCTGATGACAGCCGGACGCGCGTATGACATGGGTATAGATCTGAAGACGACGATTGTCACTCCAGAGGACGGCCCGCTAGCGATCTTTGGCGCGTCGGCGAGCAGTTCCATAGCCGAGCTCCTCGCCCGTGCGAGCATCGAGACGATCACCTCCGCATACGCCGAGGTTCCCAACGCCCGCGAGGTCGTGATCAACCCAGGTGACCGACACCTCGAGGTGGATCGAGTGATCGCGCTCCCCGAACTCTTCGGACCCGAGGTGCGCGGCATCCCGCTGGGCGATCACGGCTTCATCCGGGTGGACCCGTACTGCCGGGTTCCGGATGTCGAGCACGTCTACGCCGCCGGCGATGCGACCGACTTTCCCATCAAGCACGGCGGCGTCGGCTCGCAGCAGGCCGACATTGTTGCGCAGTCGATCGCGGCGCTGGCTGGGGCATCGGTGACGCCCCAGCGCTTCAACCCCGTGATCCACGGCATTCTGTTGACGAACGGGAAGCCCCAATACCTCACCGCTCACATCACCGGAGGACACGGATTCAGCTCGGAGATCACCGACACACCCACATGGTCGCCCCCGAGCAAGATCGCCGCCAAGTACCTAGCGCCATATCTACAAGAGCGCGACCGCGAAAGCACCCCAACCTGACGCATACGGTGCTCTCGCTTCGCCCGATATCCGAGTGCCTACCCTACGCCGAACTCACGCCTGCTCAGGACGAGCTTCGTGTCGTCCTACACCCACACCGGCCAGATCCCCCGTCGGCTAGCATTCGCCGACCCAAAAGTCCACACCACAGTCGACGGCACCGGGTGGCTCGGTTGAGCGCCCGGCGAATACTTAACAAGGAGCATCAGAATGATCCGACTCGTCCGTGCGAAGGTCGTCCTCATGGCGACGGTCTCGTTGCTTGCATTCGCCGTCGCGGCGACGCTGAGCGCGCCGTTTGCCGGCGCGGCGCCGGCGCACCTCAGCAAGAAGGCGAAAAAAGGCAAAGCTAAGAAGAAAGCCAAGAAGAAACACGCCGCGAAAAAAGGGTCGGCGAAGAACGTCACAGTCACCGGCGGCAGCGAGACGCTGACGTTCAGCGCGACGGCCGTGCAGACGCTTGAAAAAGACAAAGTGGCGACGACGATTGTGAGTCCGGCTACGGGCGCGCTGGCATCGGGCGTCGTGTTTTCGATCTCCGGCGGCACGCTCAACCCCTCGACGGGCTTGGGCTCGGTGAGGACCGGTGGCGGCGTCACGTTCTCCACGAGCTTCTCGGTGCCCGGACTGTTCAGCTCGGAAAGCAACTCGACTGTCTCTGAACCGTCGGTCGTGTTGAACTCGGCGCCGACGCTGAGCTTCACCTCGGCAAACGTCAGTCCGCCTACATTCCCGTTCGCCACGGTTAGCCTCAAAGGCGTCAAACCGACCTCGGGCGCGGGAACGCTTACGCTTGCGAACGCGGCGCTGTCGCTTACCGCGACGGGCGCCCAATTCCTCAACCAGTTCGCCAGCAATGCGTTCACGACCGGCGAGGCGATCGGAACGCTCACGATCCAGGCGACCGTCGGCGGCTGATCACCCGGCGCTCAAGCAGGCGCGGTGCTTTTCGTGGGGTGAGGGCCTGAACGGTCCTCACCCCACGATCGAGCCCACCGGCGCTCTGTCGCAAGGCATGCGTTTCGCGTGACGCCAGCCTCGGCGGGTAGTAGCATCGAGCTTAGAGATGTCGCTGTGGATCGTGATCGGAGTGCTGGGGTTCGGCAAGGTCGTGATGGCGTCGGTCATGCTGTGGGTGACCCTGCGCACTGACAGTGCGAAGATCGTTGATGAGGACGGTCGCTCGGACTCTGGGGACGACGGCGGCAGCAAGGTCCTTCAGGGCAGCACGACCAAGGACCCCCACCCACGAAGGCCGACGCCCCATCGTCCGCGTCGCGGCCCTCACGGATCTCCCTCCCTCGACGCTCCCGGACGGATACGTGTCGGCAAGACTCGCGCGATCGCGCGCGAGCTGCCTCGCCGTTAATCGCAGGCGTCTGAGCAAGCGAGACAAGTACGTACCCCTTCGGGGCACAGGCAATTCGCTGTGGCGTGCTTAGCACGCGTGCTGGCCGATCGGAGATCCCATCGATCTCCGATCGGTAGGACGCAGACCGATCGGCGACCAAGATGCGCTCGCCGATCGGCCAGCGCCGCTCAGCGGTTGCGCTTGCGCTGCTGACGAGCGGCCTTGGCCTTAGCGCGACGCTTGCGCTGCCTGGCCGCCCGCTCCTGCGCGGAGTTGCCGCTCAGCATCTCTCCGGCTGGTGCCACGCTGCGCGCGTCACGCAGGATCAGAAACGCTATCCCGCCAAGAAGTAGCAAACCGGCGATGAAGATCGGCACCAGCACGCTGGTCGAGATCCCGCTGGAGGAGGTCGAGGAGGCGCTGCTGGCCGTTTTGGCAGCGAGTTCTTCTTCTTCGGGCTGGGATTGCTGGGTCAGGTTCGAGAAGGCTTCGGAGGAGCCGCCAAGGCCACTGCCTGCTGATCCGGCTCCCCCCAGCGCCGCTCCTGCCGCTGAGGAAGCTCCGCCCGTCAAGCTTGACGATCCCGTGCTCCCGTTCGCCTCGTCCTTGGCGAGTTGTTCCTGGACCTGCTTGTCGAGTTCGGCCTTCTGCGCGCTCGACAGGCTCGTGCTCCCTGCCGCTCCCCAGGCCGTGCTCGCCGCGAGTGGCTGCGCAGCGAAGCACAGCGCGACCAACACGGCCATTAGTCGGATATGCGAGGGAATTCGGCGCATGGGTTGCGAGTGAGCCGCGTGGCGGCGAGAAGCGAGAATAGCGCTTGCCGTGCGCCGCGCGAGCCCTTGGCGCGCCGTCTCCATAGAATGGTCGGGCGATGCCCCCCAAGCAACGACAGGTACGGATCGAACAGCGTGGCGCCCAGCAGGCGATCCAGGCGCTCGAGCAGCGCAGCGACGAAGAGCTGGAGGCTGAGACGAAGTACAAGTCCGCGGCGCTCGCGATACTTGGTGCGCGCGCGTCCGAGCGCTTCGACGCGGAGCAGGCGCGCGCGTATTTCCAGCGTGCGATAGCAGCCGCGCGCCCGCAGGAAAGAATGCAGCTGAGGCGCATGGCGGACGCGTCGCTGGCGCTCGCGGAACGGCGTGCGGGCGACTTGAAGGAGGCGGTCGAGCGGCTCGGTCAGACCCCCCCGACCGGTCGCCAGATGCTGGCACTGCGCGCGATGGGGTTGCTGATCCCCCCGGCGAGCGCAGGCATTCTCCGGCGCATACGCGGCATCTTGCTGATCATCGCTCTGATCCTCCTGCTGTTGGCTCTCGGCCTCGGTGTGGTGGAGCTGATTGCCCTGCCCTTCGGTGGGTTGGGGCTCGCGCCGGGTGTGCTGCTCGGGCTGTTCGTCGCGATCGCCGGCTTGGCCATTGCCGCGACAGTCGGTCGTCGGCGCCGTGATCGCGCCGCCGCGACGGCGCCGTCCGCCAAGAAGTCCTAGCTCGCCGACAGCGTCGCGCCGCGGATCACGACGGGCTTGGTCGGTGCGCCGTCCTGCGGCGGGTCGGTCGGCAGCTTTGCGATCGTTTCGACTCCGGCGAGACTGCCGATGACGTTTCCGACCAGCGCGTACTGTGGCGGCAGCGCGGCGTTTGCGGTCGTGACAATGAAGAACTGGCTACCCGATGTGCCCGACGGGTCGGTTGCGGTCTTGGCCATCGCGACTGTTCCCAGCGTGTAGCGCAGATTGCTCGGCGGCGGTTCGACGATCGTGTAGCCGGGTCCACCGGAGCCGTCGCCATTGGGATCGCCACCCTGGATCACGAAGTTCGCGGCGACACGGTGAAAAGTGAGGTCGTCGTAGAAGCCGCGTTTGACCAGATAGGCGAATGACGCGGTGGTCGCCGGTGCTTGACGCACGTCGAGCCGGATCGCGATCGTGCCGCAGTTGGTGGTCAACGTCACCACATAGGTCTTTGCCGGGTCGAGCTTCAGCGTCGGCTTCGGGATCTGCTGCGCACCCCGTGGTGTGGGCGCTTTTGCGGCGCGGCAGCCGTGTGTCGAGGATGTCGAGTCGCTCGCGGCGGCCACCACCGATTTCCCGCTGGAGGCGTGTGCCGTGGCGGCGCGCAGGCTCCCCCCCGTGCTCGACCCGCACGCGGCCAAGCCAAGGACTGCGGTTGCGAGGAGCGAGCCACTCAGCAGGCCGTGTGCCTTGCGCGAAGCGGCAAACATCCGCGCAGCATAGTTGCGCGGCCTGTCGCCGCGTGCGATGTTCGCCGCTTCTTAAGCATCCCTTTTGCGATTCCCAACACTCGCGATCCGAATAGGCTTGCGAGGTGACCGCGCCGATATGCCTGATCGTGAACCCCTCCGCGGGCGGTGGAAAAGCCGCCAGAGTGCTGCCCGACGTGCTGCGAGCCCTCGAAGGGCACGGGCTGAACGTCCACTGTGAGCTGACCCGCGATCTCGATCACGCGCGCGAGTTGGCGCGGGCGGCGGCGCTCGCGGGTGAGACGGTCGTGTGCCTCAGTGGCGACGGACTCATCGGAGCGGTTGCGGACGCGCTACGCGAGACCCCGGGCGCGCTGATCGGCGTGCTGCCGGGAGGGCGCGGCAACGATCTGGCGCGAGTGCTGGGGATTTCCGCCGACCCGGTGCTGGCGTGCGCGACGATTGCGAACGGCATCGCGCGGCCGATGGATCTCGGCTTGGTCTGTCAAGCGTCGGCCGACTCCCCCACCCGCGCGTTCGTGGGCATTGCGAGCGTTGGCTTCGATAGCGAAGCCAACCGAATCGCCAACGAGGCTCCGGCTTGGCTTGGCGCGCTCGTGTACGCGTATGGGGCGCTGCGCACGCTGCTGTTCTGGCGCCCGGCGCGCTTTGAGATTGAGCTCGTCCATTCGGATACTCCTGATGTCGAGGGGCAGACGAGTGACTCGCGGCGAGAGCGCCACAACTTCGCCGGCTATACGGTCGGTGCCTGCAACTCGAAGACCTATGGTGGCGGGATGCGCGCGGCGCCGGACGCACTGCTCGACGACGGCCTGCTGGACGTGGTGGTGCTCGAAAGTGTCGGCAAGCTGCGGTTCCTGACGCGAATCCTGCCGAAGGTGTTCAGTGGAACGCACGTGCGTGAGCCCAGCGTGAGGTCCTTTCGCGCGCGCGAGGTGACGATCAGCGCTGACCGCCCGTTCACGATGTATGCCGACGGCGACCCGATCGGCGAGCTGCCGGTGCGTGTCATAGCGCTGGCGGGCGCTGTACGGGTGCTTGTGCCAGCGGGCGAGGCGGGCGCCGACGCGTTCGTGCCCACCGGCACCGCCGCGGCGGCGATATGAGCGCACTGCTCGGGCCGAAGCTCGCGCTCGCGCGGGGTGTCGGCGCAGTGTCTCGCTTGCGCGGCGGCGGTGGCACCAGCCTGCCGGGCAAGCTGTTGATACGCATGGACTCCGGCGCGATCGGCTCGCTGGCCGCACGTCTGCCCAGGGGCAGCGCGATCGTGTCTGCCACCAACGGCAAGACCACCACGGCCGCGATGGCCGCGAGCATCTTCGAGCATGCGGGCGTCACGCTCGTGCACAACCAGGCGGGCGCCAACATGGAGGGCGGGATCGCCTCGACGTTGATGGGCGCGGCCGGCCGGCGCGGCACGATCGCTGGCGAGCTGGGGTTGTTCGAGGTCGACGAGCTGTGGCTCGACCGGCTCGCCGCGCAGCTGCATCCGCGCGTGGTGGTACTCGGCAACCTGTTTCGCGACCAGCTCGATCGCTATGGCGAGCTGGACACGATCGCCGAGCGGTGGGCGGCGGCCGTAAAGGCGGGCGGCGTGGCCGGCGGAGCGCGTCTGGTGTGCAACGCCGACGATCCACTCGTTGCCGACCTTGGGCGCGAGCGCGCCGATGTCGTGTATTTCGGAGTGCAGGACGACTCGCTGGCGCTCGACGGTATGGCGCACGCTGCCGACGCTAAGCACTGTCGTCGCTGCGGTGCTCCCTACGCGTTCGACGCCATTTATCTCGGCCATCTCGGTCACTACCACTGCCCCTCGTGCGGGCAGCGACGTCCCTCCCCCACCGTGCTCGCTCGCTCGGTGACGCTCGAAGGGGTGCGCTCCGCGCGCTTCCAGCTGTGCACGCCTGAGGGCGAGGCTGAGGTGAAACTTGCGCTGCCCGGCCTTTATAACGTTTATAACGCGCTGGCCGCCGCAGCGCTCGCCGTGGCAATGGAGAATCCCGTTGGCCGAGATCGTCACCGGCCTTGAGAACACTAGGGCCGCCTTCGGCCGCGCCGAGACGGTCACCGTTGCTGGACGCGAGACAAGGATCATGCTCGTCAAGAATCCGGCCGGCGCAAACGAGGTGCTGCGCACGCTTGCGCTCGAGCCCGGCAATCACGACTTGCTAGGCGTGCTCAACGACAAGATCGCGGACGGCCGTGACGTGTCGTGGATTTGGGACGCCGACTTCGAGTTGCTCGCGGGACGCGTGCGCAGGGCGACCTGTTCGGGCACACGCGCACCCGAGCTTGCGCTGCGCCTGAAGTACGCCGGTATCGAGTCAGAGCGGATCGCGGTGGTGGAGGATCTGGAGCAGGCGCTCGACAGTGCGGCTGGCGATTATTTGGATGAGGGCGGCAAGCCGCCCCTGCACGTTCTTCCGACATACACCGCGATGCTGGCGCTTCGCGACACGCTCGTAGTGCGTGGGGAGGCGAGCAGCTCATGGCAATAAGCGCGAGCGGTGGAAATACCTTGCGGGTGTGTGCGCTGTATCCCGACCTGATGAACATCTACGCGGATCGCGGCAACCTGTTCGTGTTGCAACGCCGCTGCGAATGGCGTGGGATCGACTTTCAGCTGAGTGGCAGTGGTCTCGGCGATCCGCTGGACGGCGCCGCCCACGACATCTATTACATCGGTGGCGGTCAGGACCGAGATCAGCAACTATGCGCTGAGGACCTGGTGGCTGGCAAGCGCGAGGCGCTGCATGAGGCCGTATCGCGCGACGCTCTCGTGCTTGGCGTGTGTGGCGGCTATCAGCTGCTCGGCGAGTCATATGCGCTCGGTGAGGAGCAGCTGCAGGGCGTCGGTCTGCTCGACGTGCGTACGGTGCGCGAGCCGGGTCAGCGGTTGATCGGCAACGTGGCAATCGAGGTGGACCTCGACGGAGAGAAGCGCGTGCTTGCAGGCTTTGAGAACCATGGCGGGCGCACCCACCTCGGCCCATCCGCGAAACCGCTCGGACGTGTGCTCAAAGGCCATGGCAACGACGGCCACAGCAGCTTCGAGGGCGCGAGGGCCGCAAACACGATCGGCACTTATCTACACGGTCCGCTGTTGCCTAAGAACACCTGGTTTGCCGACTGGCTGATCGCGACAGCGCTCGGCGTTCAGCTGGACATGCTCACACCGCTCGACGATGCTTTCGAGCGAGCTGCTCACGACAGCGCCCGTCGCGCCGCTGGGCTCGCGGCAGCGTAGGATCCACGGCATGGACCTATCTGAGTATCAACGCGAATCGCGACGCACGGCCGAGTATCCGCGTGAGGCATGGCTCGCATACCCGACATTGGGATTGGCGGGCGAGGCTGGAGAGGTCGCCGAGCACGCCAAGAAGGCGATTCGCGACGATGCCGGCAAGGTCAGCGACGAGCGCAGGGCGGCGATGTCCAAGGAGCTTGGCGACGTGCTCTGGTACGTCGCGCAAATCGCAAGCGAGCTGGACCTCAGCTTGGATGACATCGCCAAGCAGAACCTGGAGAAGCTCTTTTCACGCCAGGAACGCGGAGTGCTTTCAGGAAGTGGCGACGATCGCTGAGCCGTTGGCGACCGCTGAGCCATTTGTGACGACGAACTTCGCGTAGCGCTCGGCCAGCCTGGCGGGCACGAGCGCCCGCACCAGCACGCCCTCGGGGGTATCCTGGCGGCGCAGGTCTCCGGCGACGTCGTGCAACTCGGCAAGCGAGCCCCCCTGCGAGTAGGGCACGAGCAGCTGCATCGGGCGCAGAGTGTGGCGCAGCTCCTGCTCGATCCGCTGCTCCAGCTCGGTCAGGCCGGCGTCGCTCTCAGCGCTGAGAAGCACCGTGTCGGGATGGGTTAGGCGCAGCTCCTCCAGCGCGTCCTCGTCGAGCAGGTCGATCTTGTTGAGCACGAGTACGCGCGGACGATCCCCCGCACCGATCTCCTCCAGCACTTGCTCCACGGCCCTGCGCATCGCGATCTGGTCGTGCTCGGGCGCGGAGGCGTCGAGCACATGCAGCAGCAGGTCGGCCATGCGTGTCTCCTGCAGGGTCGCGCCGAACGCGTCGACCACCTGGTGGGGAAGCTTGCGGATGAAGCCGACGGTGTCGGTCAATAGGTGGGCGCGTCCGTCGATGCGCATCGTGCGGGTGCTCGGGTCGAGCGTGTGGAAGAGGCGGTCGCGCACCCCCACCTCGGCGCCGGTAAGCGCATTCAGCAGCGTGCTCTTGCCCGCGTTTGTGTAGCCGACGAGCGCGATGTTGGGCAGGGCCGCGCGCTCGCGCTCGGCGCGCATCACCGTGCGCGTGCTCTTCACGTGCTCCAGGCGCCGGCGCAGCGCGGCGATGCGGTTGCGGGCCAAGCGCCGGTCGGTCTCGATCTGCGTCTCGCCCGGTCCGCGCGTGCCGATGCCGCCACCGAGGCGCTCCAGGTGCGTCCACAGGCCCCTCATGCGTGCGAGGTTGTACTCCAGCTGGGCAAGCTCGACCTGCAGCTTGCCCTCGGCGCTCGATGCGTGGGTGGCGAAGATGTCGAGGATCACGGTGGTGCGGTCGACGACGGGCATCCCGAGCGCCTGCTCCAGGTTGCGCTCTTGGCGGGCGCTCAGCTCGTCGTCGCAGGCGATCACGTTCGCGTCGCAGGCGAGTGCCGCCTCCTTGGCTTCGCGCACCTTGCCCGGCCCCAAATACGTGTTCGGGTGGGGTTGCTCGCGGCGTTGGATCGTCTCCCCCACCGCTTCCACGCCCGCGGTGCGCAGCAGCTCGCGCAACTCATCGAGGTTCTCCTCGTCTGGCAGCGCGCCGATGCAGAACGCGCGCTGGCGGGCGCGCTGAGTGGGTTGGCTCATCCACTCCGAGTGTAGGGCTCGCGGGCCCTTAGATCAGCTCCCCAGCGCAGCCAAACGCTCGACCGCCTCCGCCAATTGCTCGTCGGGTGTGGTCAGCGCGATGCGAAACCAGCCCTCACCGCTCGGCCCATAGGCACTGCCCGGGGAGACGACGACGGCGGCCTGCTCCAGCACGTGCTCGCAGTAGGCGACGGAGCTGTCGAAGCCCGCGGGGACCGGTGCCCATACGTAGATCGTGCCCCGGGGCGGGGTGACGTGCACGCCGGCCTTGGCGAGCGCGTCGCACACGAGGTCGCGACGGATGCGATACAGCTCGTTCATCGAGGCCACCTCGGCGTCGGTGTCGGGCGAGAGCGCCGCGATCCCCGCGAGCTGGATCGCCTCGAACAGACCCGAGTCGATATTGGTCTTCAGGCGCCAGTAGTGCTCGATCGCCTCGGCATTGCCGAGCACCGCCGCGCAGCGCCAGCCGGTCATGTTGTAGCCCTTGGATAGTGAGAACACCTCGACGCCGACGTCCTTGGCGCCCGGCGTCTGCAGGAAGGAGGGCGCGCGGTAGCCGTCGTAGGTGGTCTCGCTGTAGGCGTTGTCGTGCACGACCAGGATCTCGTAGGTCTTGGCGAAGTCCACGACCAGCTCGAAGAATCCGGGCGGCACGATCGCGCCGGTTGGGTTGTTGGGGTAGTTGAGGAACATCAGCTTCGCGCGGCTGGCGGTCTGTTCGTCGATCGCGTCGAGGTCGGGCACGAAGCCGAGCGCGGGTAGCAGCGGCATCACGATTGGCTCGCCGCCTGCCATCAGTGGGCCGCCTGTGTACACCGGATAGCCAGGGTCGGAGGCGAGCGCCACGTCGCCCTGGTCCAGGAACGCGAGGTTGAGGTTGAAGATCGCCTCCTTGGCACCGATCGCGGGGATGATCTCGCTGTCGGGGTCGAGCGTCACGTCGAAGCGGCGCGCGTAGAAATCGCTGAACGCTTGACGGAAATCCTGGCGCCCGCGATTGGAGGGGTAGCGGTGCGTCTCGGGCTCTGTCACGGCCTCCTGCATCGCCTCCACGATCAGCGCCGGCGTGGGCCGGTCGGGGTCGCCGATGCCAAGGCTGATCACGTCCACACCCGCAGCCTTCTTGGCGGCGATCTTGCGCTCGAGTTCGGCGAACAGATACGGCGGGATGCGGCTCAAGCGCTCACTGGGTTTCATGCGGCTCCTTCGTCGGTGTCGATCAGCTCTCCTACAAACTCCTCGCTCAGTTGTCCCGCGAACACGGGTCGTGCCCAGCCGGTCAACTCGATGTGCAGATCCTCTCCTACCCCCACATTCAACTGGCCCCCGTCGAGGTTGACCGTAATCGACTCCGTGGGCTGGGCGCCGCTGGATATCGTCGTGGCGGCGCCAGCGTGGCCGCTCAGCACGTGAGCGACGGCGGCTCCCGTGGCGCCTGTGCCCGAGGACAGCGTCTCCCCCACCCCACGCTCGAAGATGCGCGCGCGGATCGTGCCGGGCTCGACCTGGGTGTACCACGACACGTTCGTGCGGTTGGGAAATAGCTCGTGAGCTTCGATTGCCGGTCCGATCGACGGCAGGTCGAGTGCCCGCAGCGTCGCCAGATCCTCGACGTGGATCGCGCACTGGGGATTGCCGATCGACACGTGCCGAAAGCTCCAGGCGCGCCCATCGGCGACCAGTTCGCCGGTGCCATCCTCGGGACCGTCCGGGAAGTCCTTGGAGCTGAGCCGTGCGTGGCCCATATCGACCCGACAGGTGTCGGGGCCCGTGATCGTGGGGCGGATCTTCTCCCGCGGCGGTCTGGATCGAGAAGACATCCTCGTCGGTCCAGCCGCGCCGGCGCAGGTAGAGGATCGCCTCGCGCGCGCCGTTGCCCGACAGCTCGGCCTCCGAGCCGTCGGGGTTGTAGATACGCAGGCTCGCGACGAAGCGCGGGTCCTCGCAGGGCGCGAGCAGCAACACGCCGTCGGCGAACACGCCGAAGTGCCCGGCGCACAGCTTGCGGATGCGCGCGGGCGTCAGCTCAAATGGCAACTCGGCGTGCTCGACGATCATGTAGTCGTTGCCGAGTGCCTGCCACTTCTCGAATCTCATACGCTGCCTCGTGAATGGGATGCTCTGTTCGCGACTGCAGTCGTGGCGAACAAGGATCGTTGTCGAGTGCGAGTGTTCATGCGGCGCGAGAGTCTAGGCGCTCATCGCCACGATCTCCCCCGCGACCTGCTCCGGTGAGAGATCGGTGAGGTCTATCGTCCGCACTCCCGCAAGCTTGCGCATCCACGTGAGCTGGCGGCGTGCGTAATTGCGGGTGTGGCGCTTCATCGCCTCCACATTGCCCGCCAGCAGATCATCGAAACCGAGGGCCTTGCGGGCCGTGGCGCTCGCGCCGGCGGCGTGCGCGCGCGAGACCTCCTCGCGTACGCCCTCAGTCAGCATCGCCTCCACGCGCGCGTCGATGCGCGCGTACAGTGCTGAGCGCTCCATCGTCAGCCCGACCAGCAGCGTGGGGCGGCGCATCTCCTCTGTCCACAGCTGCGACGGCCCGCTGGGGGGCTCCAGCTCGCCCGCGTCGAGCAGCTCCAGCGAACGTACGATGCGCTGGCGGTCGTTCGGGTCGATCTCTGCTGCCGCCCATGGGGCGCGCTGGGCGAGTCGTGCGTGCAGTGCGGGCGCCCCATAGCGTTCAAGCTCGGCGGTCCAGCGCTCGCGTGCCCCTTCGGGCGGGGGAGGACGTAGATCCAGATCGCACAGCGCCGCGCGCAGATACAGCCCGGTCCCTCCCACGACGATCGGCCGGCGGCCTTCGGCGAGCGCATCGTCTATCTCCGCGTGCGCCAGCTCGGCGTACTGTCCGGCGCTGAAGCTCGCGTCGATCGGCAGGAACGACACGAGCCGGTGCTCCAGCTCCTGCCGCTCGGCTGCTGTGGCCACGCCGGTGAGCGTCTCGATGCCCTGGTACACCTGCAGCGCGTCGGCGGATATCGCCACCGGATGCTCGCCGCACTCGTCTGTGCCCCTTGACGCGCGCAGCCGGCGGGCGAGCGCGACCGCCACCGCGGTCTTGCCGATCCCGGTCGGCCCGAACAGGGCGATCACCTTCGGCGCGCGCGCTGACGCGTCCGGCGCCTGTGTTGCGGCTCCGGCCTCGTGAGACGGATGAGATGACGCTCCCTGCGCGCGCACGGACATTCGCGTAGGCTGTCAGCTCATGGAGATTTCCGGTTCCAAGGTGCTGCTCACCGGCGCGACGGGCGGCCTCGGGCACGCGATCGCGCGGGCATTGTCGGCCAAGGGCGCGCAGCTGATCCTCACGGGCCGGCGCGTGGATGTGCTGGAGCCGCTGGCGGCCGAGCTTGGCGCACGGGCCCTGGCGGTTGACCTGAGCGAGCCCGCGGAGGTCGATCGCCTGCTCTCAGAGGCCGGCGAGCTTGACATTCTCATTGCCAACGCGGCGCTGCCGGGCAGCGGCAAGCTGGACTCGCTCACGATGGATGAGATCGATCGCTCGCTGGACGTCAACCTGCGCGCTCCGATCGCGATGGCGCACGCGCTTGTGCCCGAGATGGTGAGGCGCGGTAGTGGCCACCTCCTGTTCATGTCCTCGCTGTCGGGCAAGGCGGCAACGGCGGGCAGCTCGATCTACAACGCCACCAAGTTCGGTTTGCGCGGCTTCGCGGGCGCGATGCGCGCCGAGCTGCACGGCACGGGCGTGGGTGTCTCGACGGTCTTCCCTGGCTTCATTCGCGAAGCGGGCATGTTTGCCGCCGCCAAGGTCGAGCTGCCCCGAGGTGTGGGCACGCGCAGCCCGGAGGACGTCGCGAAGGCCGTGGTGAGCGCGATCGAGCGCAATCGCGGCGAGGTGGATGTCGCGCCGGTGTCGCTTCGCCTCGGCTCCGCGTTCGCAGGCCTCGCGCCCGAGCTGTCCGCGACCGTCACGCGCAAGTCAGGCAGCGACAAGATCGCCTACGACCTGGCCGACGGCCACAGGGCTAAAACCTAGGACGAGACGCACCTGGTTTCGTTGCCGCGCCGTGCGGGCATCATAAGAATGCCTCCTACAAAGTCCTTCGCTTGGTCTTAGCCGTCGCGTTGTCTTTGCCTTAGGGACGGGTCCCAGGATGTGTGCATACCCCGCACCCACCCAATGGAGGTTCGCGTATGAAAAGGACAGGCATCATTCGAGTAGGGCTCGTCGTCGGCGCTCTCGCCACGGGCGGAGCGGTGGCCGGCATCGCCGGCGCCGCGGCTTCTCCGAACTCCACGACGAGCACAACCACCCAGTCCACCAATGGCACGGCGACGACGCCGTCCACGACGACCACCACGCCCAAGACGCAGACGGCTCCCCAGCAAGGGTCCAGCGGGCATCCCTGCCCGAACATGGGCAGCAAGTCGGGCTCATCCGGGTCAAGCTCGGGTTCCGGTTCGAACTCGGGCTCGGCCTATGGAGGCGGTCCTCCAGCGGGAGCGACCAGCCAGTAGTCGCAGCGACGCCCGTGAGGGCACAGCGATAGAGCCTCCCGGGCGGCATACCAATCGCCCGGGAGGAGTTCCGCCTGACGGTCGATGGGCAAGCCAGACAAGGACACAGGGAGCGTGGCGTACTAGGTACGCGAGCGACCGAGGACGCAGTATCGCGCCGCCCAGCGGCCGTCAGGCAGCCGCTTGCGTCTCGCTCTCCACTGGCTCCGGGGCTACCGTCAGCGGCGTCTCGGTGCCCTGGATCGGCCTGACCTTGTCGGCTCCGATCCCCAGTGCGGCGTACACCTTGCGCTCGATCTCCCCCGCGATGGCTGGGTTCTGATCGAGGTATGCCTTGGCGTTACCGCGACCCTGGCCGAGGCGCTCGTTGCCGTAGGAGAAGAACGAGCCGGACTTCGTGACGATGCCGTGCTCGATCCCGAGGTCCACGAGGCAGCCGGAGGTCGAGATGCCCTTGCCGAACTCGATGTCGAACTCGGCCTGGCGGAAGGGCGCGGCGAGCTTGTTCTTGACGACCTTCACGCGCACGCGGTTGCCCACCGCCTCGGTGCCGTCCTTGAGTGTCTCGATGCGACGGATGTCAAGTCGCTGGGAGGCATAGAACTTCAGCGCGCGCCCGCCTGGCTGCGTCTCCGGCGAGCCGAACATGACGCCCACCTTTTCGCGGATCTGGTTGGTGAGGATGCAGAGCGTGCCGGTGCGGTTCAGGTTGCCGGCGATCTTGCGCATCGCCTGGCTCATCATGCGCGCTTGCGCGCCGACGGTCTGGTCGCCCATCTGACCCTCCAGCTCCACACGCGGGGTCAGCGCGGCGACCGAGTCGATCGCCACGACGTCCACGGCGCCCGAGCGCACAAGCATGTCGGCGATCTCAAGCGCCTGCTCGCCGTAGTCGGGCTGGGAGACGAGCAGCTCATCGATGTCGACGCCGATCTCCTTGGCATACAGCGGGTCCATCGCGTGCTCGGCATCGATGAACGCGCACACTCCCCCGAGCCTCTGGGCTTCGGCAAGCACGTGGTAGATCAGCGTCGTCTTACCGGAGGACTCCGGGCCGAACACCTCCACGATGCGCCCCTTGGGCACGCCTCCGATTCCAAGCGCCAGATCCAGCGACAGCGCACCGGTCGGGATCGCATCCACACGCACCTGGGCACCCTCGTCACCCATGCGCATTACAGAGCCCTTGCCGAACTCGCGCTCGATCTGCCCGAGCGCCCCCTGCAGGGCCGCGTCGCGCGCCTTTGCGGCCTTCTCCTCATCGGTCACGGGCATCGTCTTGTCCTCCTGTCGAAAAAATTGGTGCTGAGAATGTATGGGTCGCTTCGGACGGAACTATGAGAACGTATGTTCGCCTCGGCGGGCACGAGTCCTCCATCTCCTCGATACGCCAGTCCTCGCCATCAGGCGCGGTCGGGGTGGCACTCCGACGGGGTTGTCTATGCCTGAGTCGCGCGGGCCACGAGGCTCTCCTCGCCGGAGAGCGTCTGGCTGGTGGCCTTGGTGATCTGCACGTGCGTCAGCTCGCCGGGCGCGGCAAGGCCCGCGAAGTTGACGACCTTGTTGTGGCGCGTACGTCCGCGCATGCGCTCGGGATCGGTGCGCGAAGGGCCTTCGACCAGCACCTCCAGTGTCCGACCCACGAAGCGCTGGGCGCGCTCAAGGGCACCACGCTGCACCACCTCCACGAGCCGTTCCATCCGCTCCACCTTGACGGGGTGCGGCACGAGGCCCTCGGTCATCTCGGCCGCCTCGGTGCCACGACGCGGCGAGAAGATGAACGTGAACGCGCTGTCATAGCGGACCTGCTCGGCCACCTGCAGCGTCTGCTCGAAATCATCCTCGGTCTCCCCCGGGAAGCCGACGATGATGTCGGTCGTGATCGCCGCGTCGGGCACGTGCTCGCGGATCAGCGCCACGCGATCCAGGTAGCGCTCGCGGTCATACGTGCGGCGCATCGCCTTGAGGATGCGGCTCGACCCCGATTGCAGCGGCAGGTGGATGTGCTCGCACACGCTGGCAAGCTCGGCATGCGCGCGGATCACGTCCTCCTTCATGTCCTTCGGGTGCGGGCTCGTGTAGCGGATGCGGTCGATCCCGTCGATCGCATCGAGCCGGCGCAGTAGGTTGGCGAACGTCTCCGATTTGCCCTCGACTCGCAGGTCGCGCCCATAGGAGTTGACGTTCTGGCCGAGCAGCGTGACCTCGCGCACGCCGTCGTCCGCCATGCCTTGCACCTCGGCCACAAGCTCATCGAGCGGGCGCGACACCTCGCGCCCGCGTGTGCTCGGCACGATGCAGTAGGAGCAGCGGCAGTTGCAGCCGACGCTGATCTGCAGCCAGCCCTGGAACGGCCGCGCGCGCTTGGCCGGCAGGTGGCCGGTGAAGCCCTCGAACTCGAAGTACCCCTGAGCGGTGAGCGAGTCGCTCGTCAAGAACTCGGCCAGCTTGTGCGTCTGCCCGGGTCCGAACGCCACGTCCACGAACGGGAAGCGCTCGAACACCTCCTCCTTGACCGACTGCGCCCAGCAGCCTCCAACCCCCACGACCCGCTCGGGCTGTTCGCGCTTCAGGCGCTTGGCCTCCCCCAGGTGCGCGACGAAGCGGCTGTCGGCCGTCTCGCGGATCGAGCACGTGTTGAACAGGATCAGGTCGGCCTCCGAGCGCTCAGGCGCCTCGTCGTAGCCGAGCGACTCGAGCATCCCCTTCATCCGCTCGGAGTCGTGCTCGTTCATCTGGCAGCCGAAGGTTGTGAGGTGGTAGCGTTTCTGCATAGTCAAGATCAGGGAGTCAACATGGCAAGCTCCGAGGACCCAAAGCATGGCAGACCTCAACGCCGAGCAATCGGCATCGTCCGCGTGTCCCGCGTGGCGGGCCGTGACGGCGAGAGCTTCGCCAGTCCCGACGAGCAGCGCCAGCGCATCGAAGTCGAGTGCGAGCGCGATGGCCTGAATCTGCTGGATGTCATCCCCGAGCTGGACGTGAGCGGCGGGACACCGCTAGCGAAGCGTGAGGGCCTGCGGACGGCGGTCGAGCGCGTCGAGGCTGGCGAGGCCCAGGTCGTGGTGGCCGCATACTTCGACAGGCTCTGTCGCAGCCTGAAGGTCCAAGGCGAGCTGATCGAGCGCGTCGAGGCTAGCGGCGGTCAGGTGCTCGCGGTCGATGTCGGTCAGGTCACCAATGGCAGCGCCGGCCAGTGGCTTTCCGGGACGCTGCTCGGCGCGGTCAACGAGTACCAGCGCCGCACCACGACCGAACGCACCGCCGGGGCGCAAGCCCGCGCGGTTGCTCGTGGCGCCACGCCGTGGGCGCGAGTCCCGCTCGGCTACGACCGCAGCAACGGCACGCTGAGCCCGAATCCGAATGAGGTCCCGATCGTCCGGCGGGCGTTCAAGATGCGCGCCGACGGCGAGTCCATTACGCAGATACGGAAGATGCTCAAGTCCCACAGCGTCGAGCGCTCTCATCGTGGTGTGCAGGTCATGCTCGCCAGCCGCATCTATCTCGGCGAGATCCACTTTGGGAAGCTGGTCAACCTCACCGCGCACGAGCCGATCATCGACCGCGAGTTGTGGACTCGGGTCCAGCGGATGGTGATCCCACGCGGGCCGCGGCCCAGCTCGGACCGGCTGCTCGCGCGGCTCGGGATTCTGCGCTGTGGTTCCTGCGGTGCACGGCTCGGTGCGATGAAGCTCCCGAAGCAGGACGACTATCCGATCTACCGCTGCCCCAGCACGAGTGACTGTGCTCGTCACGTCACCATCTCCGCCCGCATCGCTGAGGATGTCGTCAGCGCGGCCGTCCGTGACGCCGTAAGCGACGTGGAGGGACGCGCGAGTGCGGCCGAGAACGCCCAGCAGGCGATCCGGGAGCGCGACCGCGCGCAAGCCGAGCTAGACGCCGCCCTGCGATCCTTCACGTCGGCCGGGCTTGGGGATGAGCCCGTTGCCGTGGAACGCCTCGCTGAGCTTCGCACGGCGCGCGACGATGCGCAAGCCCGGCTCGATCAGATGGCGCCCCAGGCGGAGCTAACGATCAACGCGGCCGACGATTGGGAGAAGCTCTCCCAAGATGAGCAGCGCGCGCTCATCCGCGCCACAGTACAGAGCGCTGTGGTAGCTCCCGTAGGTCGCGGCGCCGAACGCATCACACTGCGCCTATACGGTCAATCAGCCGGATAGTCCCCACCGTCAGACGGCGCGCGCCGTGACGGACGGGCAAACCTTGTCGGCAAGCAAGCCATGCGCTCGTGGCGGTGTGCCCGCCGTTGGGCTCGTCTGATGTACGTCCCAAGCTGCGATCCGCGCAGTCCCGTCGCCTCGGTCTGGAGAGCGACCGGTCAGCGAGAGCAGCGCTCCAGGACTTGGGCGTCGCGATGCGTCGACGCCCTGTTCTGCGCGATCCCTGCCATTCACGCTGCGGGTCCTAAACTGGTCCAATGTGGAGGATGTCGATTTGCCGGTTTCTGGCGCCGAGCTAACCCTTGCCGCACGCTGTCTAGCGTGGGCTAAGCGTAGGTTCGGCCGGAAGGACCGTGTTGCGGTGCTCAAGTACCGCGAAGGCAGGCAGGAGGAACTGCGAAAGCATCTGGAATGGCCAGATGATGGTGGAGTTCCAGAGGTGGTCGTCGTCCGTCTAGGACACGACGACGCCTATGGAAAGCCTGACACGCGGCGTTTCGCGCTGCGTCATCCACAGTGGATGAAGTACGAGGTTAAGGGGCTTCACGATCGTGGGCTAGAGGTCTTCATCGCCATCGAGTTTGCGGTCATCAAGCGAGGAAAGGCGACACGAGTTCGAGATGCGGTCGCCGGTGCAGAGAAGGTCTTCGTGGTCGGTCGCATCCCGTATGAGCGGATTGCCCATATCGACTGGCGTGGAGATCAGTTCTACGCTCGGCCGAAGCTCTACGTTGCATACGGCTGGCGCGGGCCGTGCCGCGAGACCGTTGTCTACGACCCGCCAAGGAAGCCTCGCGGCTATATGGATGAGGTCATCGGTGTGCACTGGAAGGCAGACCGTTGGCACAGGCGACTGCTACGACACGCTCGAGCGATCCGCATGATGAATGAAGACCTCAAGAACATGCGCAAGCTGCGAGACGGCAAGCTGGAACT